>CAWBUG010000003.1:95000-177064 GCA_963792005.1 Vulcanimicrobiota bacterium | reverse complement strand
GTGCCCGCTAACGTCGATTGTTATTGCGGTTTCCGCAAATGGGCTTGCTAACGGAGATCGTTCAGCAGAGCCATTTGCTCACCCTTTGCTCACGCGCCGTCCGTCCCTGTCGGACGCCTGATCAAGTTGTTGGCCAACACGTTGACCGCCTCGCGCGCAACTCCCTCGATTACGTGCGCATAGGTCGAGAGCGTGATGACCGGTGACGAATGCCCGAGTAGCTGGGATACTTCGTTTACCGACGTTCCATTTTTGAGTGTCAGCGTTGCGAACGCGTGGCGTAGATCGTGGAAGCGAAAGCCCTTCATGCCGATTGATCGCGTGATCTGGGCGAACTGCTTGGTGAACGTCTCCGGCGGCCACGCCGTTCCATCGGGGTTACAGAAGACCAGGTCGTTATCATCGTAGCACGAGCCGAGTCGCCGCTGCTGAGCGTCTTGCCTCGCACGATGCGAACGTAGAATCGGAATGGCGACGTCGGCTAACGGAAGAACGCGAATCTTGCCCGACTTGGCGCCTTGAAACGCAGGCCGAGGATCTTAGTTTCTTCAAGGGATCCGAGACCATGAGGCGTTTACGCTCGAAGTCGATGCGCTTACCGAAGTTCGCAGCCGGCAACAACCCGAGCTTTATTGCGGCGTACACGGCGCTGGGCGTTACCCGTAGCAACGCTGCCGCTTCTCTGACCGTAAGAATCTCCGGGGCAGTCTCTCCACGAGAGGCTCGATCCACTGACGTGTTCCATTGTGAGACGACCTTTATTACGCAAATGCGTAGCACGTTCTCGCGAGAGAACGACGCTCCTCTCGCACGCCATACTGCAGCGCCGTATGAAGTGCGCGATGCACGTGCAGGCAGGTCTGATTGGACAGTCCCTTGTCCTTGATGGCCTTGTAGATTTTGCGGACCTGCTCCGGTGTCAGCCTCGAGAGCTTTAGGTGGCCCACAACGGGAATGATGTGCAGCTTGACAATCGACGCGTACCGCTCCGCCGTCCGTGCCGCCAATCGGTCGCGCGTCGCTTCCATCCATGAGTTGAGGAATGCCTCGAGAGTCGTCGAACCGTCGCTTCCTGGCGTGCGGTTCCCTTGTCGATGGCGGAAAGGATCTCACGTTTCTTGGCGTCCGCCTCGGCTTTCGGCATCTTGCCGATGCGGACGCTGCGCAGGTTGCGCTTTCCGCCGTTCGGCGGTGCGTCGTACAGCAAATACCAGACCTTGGACTTGCCGCGCTGGTACAGATGACCTTCCATCTTATTTTACGCCTCCTGGAAGGTGGTTGAAGGCGGCGGTCGGTGCTGTTTGCTCCGATGCTGCCTCGAAAACCTTCCTCAGCGCACTCTTAGAAATGCGCATTCGCCGCTTGCCCAAGTTCACGGCCGGCAACAGTCCGAGTCGAACGGCTTCGTACGCTGCGTTCCTCGGAATGCGGAGAAGCGCCGCCGCCTCTCTCACCGTCAACGAATCCGGAGCGGTCTCCCAATCGAGTTCTGTATCGGCGCTTCTCACGGCACGGCCCTTCCTGTCAGCGCCGGCGCAGAGCTACGCCTCGGGAAATAGATAAGCACGCATTATAATGCGTGCTTATCTCGCGCACAGGCTGACACACCAATTGTCGCGCGCACCGGCGTTGGTGTCAACTGCGCTGCGCGAAGTAGCGCGCAGTACCGTCAGAATTCCACCGACCATCGACATCGAGTGCGTACGACTGAGAGCGTGCTGCTCTTTGCGGATCGCGAACTCGACGTCCCGCCGCAAGACATCCGGTACCGTCCGGTAGCCGCGATCGACTGCCGCGGCGAGCTGGTCAGGGCGAGCGTCCCAGGCTGGTCCATCGCAGTCGAGTTGCGCAACGCCGGCGCGCTCCAAGACCTTTAGCCGCGTCTCGACCCTAGGAATCTCGTCACGCAGGGCGGTCCGCGCTTGGCGCATCTGGGCTTCGAAACCGAGCGACGTACTGACGTAATCGCGGTAAATCCGCTCATCGCTGCGAATGCGTTGTTCGATTCGCTGGGCGTCGCCACGTTCAAAATCGCGCGTGGCTTTGTTGAGCTCCTCTTCATAGCGAGCCCGTTGCTCGGTATGCAGTTTCAGGGCTTCTTTCTTGGCTACGTTGCGCGCGAATGGGTTCCAGGATTGCTGCTCCTTCGCCAGCCGCGCGAGCTGCACACGCTCGGCGTGCGTGAACTGCGTTGCCTCGCCGATCTTTGCTTGGATCTCTTTCTGCGCCAACGCGAGCGCCTGCTCGATCGTCGGCGGCCGCTCGACGCGGGTCAGAAGTTGGCGCTCGGTCCGAGCGCGCTCATAGCGGGCCTCTACTTCTGCGCGAATGACGTGCAAACGCTCGCGCACCTCCTCGAGGGTTACGGGCTGAGATTGTGCCTCCGCGGTCCGCTCGTGCCGATTAGGCGCTGGAGCCTCGAGCTGGTTCAAAACTCGCAGCCCTGCCAGATCCCGGGCGCGAGCTCGCTGCGCCACGAACGAACGATAGTCGATCGGCTTCTCCTCGCGCACCAGCTTGCGTTCGGACGCCAGCACGATCTTCGTCGCCTCCCAGCGCACTCGCCCGGCGTCATACTCGCGCGTGCGCCGGCGGTTGATAATCGCATCGACCGACCAGTACGCGAGTTGACGGGCGATCGCGCCGCGCGCGGCCAGCCGCGCCACTGCGCGCAAGAGCAGGCGCGCTTCGCGGCGCCGCTTGGCCTCGCACCGGCGCTGCATTTGCTCGCGCTCCCGCGCTGCCTCACGGCGCGTTGCCGCTGCCCCATAGCGCTCGCCGAAGAAATTGTCGCGAAACTGGGCGTACTCCGAGCGCATCCTGGCGTGGTCGACAATGCGTTGCGCGTCGCGCAGCGCCCAACGCGGATCAGTGTTTGCCTCCCGCTCGGCCCGATCACGAATGCTGCTGCGGCTACGCTTTGGCGGTTGCTCCGGCGTAAACGGGCACGCGCCGAAGCGCTGCTCGAGTGCTGCTCTCTTGCAGCGCGGATGGATGCGCGACGCGCCGCAGCCCGGTGCGCCCGGATGGCGCCCCTGTGCGAACGCGAGTCCTTGCACGCGGGTGCCCCGCGCGATCAGCTTGACGACGATGCCGTCGCGATCGAGCCGCTGCGCGAGTTCGCCCCATGAGTGGGCGCCGTCGACTGCCGCGAGGATCGTCGCCCGTGCGTTTTGCGCCCATCGCGTTGCATCGATCGTCTCCTTCGCGACCTCGTGCGACGGCGCGAATGGCCCAAAGCGCCGCTCGAGCGCCGGCAATGCGCAGTGCGTATCGATGCGTGACGCCGCGCATCCCGGCGCGCTGCGGTCGAGCCCCTCAGCGAATGCCAGACCCCGTATCCGCTCGCCGCGGCGAACCACATTCGCGACGACTCCGTGAGCAGCGAGGCGCGCATGCAGGTCCTTCCAGTCCTTCGCGCGATCGACGGCATCGAGCACGTACCGGCGCGCACTCTCATGCCACGGCAGCTCGCCTCCCTCGCGCAGCCGCCGATACGCTCCATCACTCAGACGTCGCTCGGGATCCGGCGGCGGCGCATACAGATGCCGCGCACGCTGCACGATGTCGCGGTTATGGTGCCCGACAACGATCTCCCATCCGCGCTCGACCGCGATCTCCGCGCAGGTGCGCTCGCGCTTGATCCGCTCCTGCCACAGGTCGTTCGCTTTGCCGTCCGGGCCGATGCGATTGGCGATGACGTGGGCGTGGTAGTTGTCGGTATCCTGATGCGCCGCCAGCACGTACTGGTTGCGCTCCATGCCGATCGCTTTGAGCAGCCGTTCGGCGTCGCTGACGACCTGTTCGCGTGTCGGGCGCTCGCCATTCGCATAGGCGACGATGAGATGATACACTGGATCCTTGCACCGTCGTGAGAGCACCGCGACTGCTTCCATCTCGACGGCAGCCGTCTCGACCGACGTCACCCCGCGCAGCTGCACCCAGGCTGCCTTTTTCGGTGCACTCGCGTATTCGATGCCGTCTCCGAAGGAGCGCCCAGCTTGTTGGCAAGCGCGCTCGTGGGCATGCTCGGTGATGTAGTCGATACCGTTCCGAAGCTGCGGGTACGGGAGCGCGCAGGCACCGACTTGGAGATCATGACGTCACCTCGGGAAAAGAAAAAGCCCCGCGCGAACGATGTCGCATCGGGACCTTTGAGTTACATCCGCATTATTATGCGGGCGTAAGTCGGGTATGTTCTCTTAGGCCAAGTATATCACGAGTGCAACTTTCCCGCTATACTTTTCATGCCAGTCGTTGTCGGCGCGTTGCTTCGGTCGAAGGTTTTTTAAAACGCAAGCCGGTGGTTGTGTGTACAACCTCATGGCGCGGTCTCCCGAACCGATGAGCGGGTCGCTTTTGCTCAGCCGCAGCCAAGCGAAAGGCATCGCAATGGAGACCTCGTTCGAAGCTCTGGTGGCACGCGGATGGTGTCGAGCACCGCCATTGTTCAAACTGACGCGTCCTCGCGCAGCGGGTGATCCGACACGGGCCGAACGAAGTCGGCGGCGCCTTCGATTGCGCCGCCGACTATTGCTGTGATGCCCCTGCCGTCGTGCCTGGCCAGCGCCGCCTGTCCCTTCACACCGCTTTCACGGGCACGCCGACGCGCTGAGCGACCTCATTTCCCAATCGCCAGGAAGTGCGTAGCGTTTCCTGGGCTCGCGATGATAGCCTCCTCGCCGGGTGCAAGCTCATACCCACCGTCGGTCAGGTGAGTGTTTACCTGCGTCGTGGTGTTCCCGATCGAGACATTGCCGGCCCCTGTGATATAGAACGCGATTGGTCCGAACCAGCCCTGCGAGACGTTCGTCCAAGGGCTCTTGTTGGTGATCGGATTGGCTGGGGGCGGTGTGCTGCTTTGCAGGATCGTTCCTTGATCGTTGTAACCGTCGCAATCCGTCACGCGCAGGTCACTCCCAGCGACCGCATAAACGGCGCCCGTCTTGGTGTTAGTCAAGTCGCAGCATCGCACTTGCATATCAACGACAGCGCCCGTTACCGAGATCCCGTACGGCTGTTGATTCTGTGCCGGCGGCTGCGAATTTCAGCTTGGAATTTTCCGGAGCAGTCGGCACCGACAACCAACACGCGTACGGCGGGGCCGGTCACCGCGATCGCGCCGCTTGTCGTCATGCTGTTGTCCGTTGCGTCCTGGCCGTACCGTCCGCCAGTGACAACGATGTCCTGCCCTCCGTTAATCTGCATGCCGGGCCGCCCAGTCATGGCTCATGCAGTTCGCGAAGCAAATGTCCGAAACGTCCGTGCTAACGCCACTGCTCGTGTCAATGAGAATCCCCGGTGTAGCGGAAGTGGAGCCTCCAGATCTCGCGAAGACGCAGTTGACGAAAAATAGCTCATAGATTTTGCCGGTACTGGACGTGGGCTGAATGAGCAAGGAAGTGACCATGCTTTGACAGCTTATGTTGGAGAAGAGTGCGTGGTGTAGGTTCACTCCACCGCCTTGGATCGTGATTCCGTAATCGAAATCCGCGATGTGCGTATTGCTGATGTGTACCGTCGACGCGCTCCCGATCAGCAGTCCAGTGCACCCGGTCGCTCCCCCGGTATTTCGAATAACGCAGTGGTCTACGAAATCCTCACTTCCGGTAAAGCTTACCATGGTTTGGTTGCCGAGAGTCGCCGCATATTCGATCGTGCAGTCCAGCAGCCCGCACTGCAGCGAGTGATTATCGTCGACAAGGGACGATGGGAAGAAGCCGGCTGAGGCGCAGCGGTGCGTCAATGAATTTGCCGGTCCTCGCCTCCGAGCCGTCATTGCACACGATGGCCTCACCATCGAACTTTAACCCGCCTTTGAGAACGTGCGTGGAAGGACTTGTGAACATCAAAGAAGCTGAAATTCTTCTCAATTTCAAAAGGCTCGCGTAAAACATAAAGGCAGGAGGTGTTGCTGATGGCATGTGGCATTCTCATTTTCCGCTCGGTAGGCGAAGCGCTCAAGGCCGGTTTCGAGCTTTACGAGCGCACCGTCGACGGGTACGTCGTCCGGATCAGAATCGACGGCAGTTGGCAGATAGCACTGGTCAGGTGCTGAGACGGCGCACGTGAAGACGATCGTCGTTCCGTTGGATGGATCGCCCTGCGCCGAGCATGCTTTTGGATATGCTCTCGGACTCGCTAAGTCCCAAGCGGCGAAGATCGATATCTACTCGCTTGTCGACCCCGTTGCTGTCCTCGGGCGTAACCCAGCCGAACCCCTCCAAGAAGAGCGTTTGGTCACGGCCAAAGCCGAAGCGGAGCGAATCGTGAACGCGGCCGTTGGCAAGGCGACAAGCCTCGGGCTGGAGGCGAAAGGGCAAGTCGAGCTAGGCGAACCGGCAGCGAGCATCGTGAGTCACACTACAAAGATCAACGCTGATACCATCGTCATGGGGACGCATGGGCGCACCGGCTTTCGGCGTCTCTTCATGGGCAGCGTTGCAGAAGCGGTGTTGCGTTCGGCTCCGTGTCCCGTCGTCATCATACGTGAGAAGGCGGGCCTCGAGCATATGGCGGCACCCGTGCAGTCGCCCGAGCCCGGCACACCCGTCTTCGCGTTGCGGCTGGTCGAGGTTGCATCGGAAGATTTCGAACGGTTGTATGGCGAGATCGCCACTTTTTTGGATGCCCCCGGCGGCGAGTTGCCGGGGATCGTCGACGCCCAGCTCTTCGGCAGCACCGACCGGACGCGAATCGTGATACTCGCGCAGTTCCGCTCGCACCAGGATTGGGTTCGGGCGCAATGGGACGCACGGCTGGGCGAGCTATTGGAAGAAATCGCGGCAAACTCCGAAACGCTTGAATTCAACCTGTACCGAGGCGATCGCTTCTCCGTTACAGTCCCGATGCGCGACGACGTTCTCGAAGATCCTCTACCCGCGCGCAGCCCATAGCGCTATTCGCTTTCCAATGGAGAAAAAAATGGCAAGAAGAAACAGCAGTGCAGTCTATGTTGAACCCGCCGGTGCCGGCGGCTACACAGCCACGTGGGGCAATGCGAACAAGGCATTAAAGACCACGAGAACGCAGCAACAAGCGATTGACGCGGCGCACAAAATGGCTCCCGAAGCATCCGTTCACGTCGCGCGAGTCCGCGATACAAAGTACGGCCGTCGCAATCAGTTTCGGAAAGCGCACTAGCTTACTTCGCAGCTAGGGGCGCCGATCGGTGCTTCCGTCGTCAATGAATCTAGCCGCAGAGTATGACTACTACGACAGCCGTACGGCAGTTTGGATCCAGCGCCTCGAAGAAGCCCGGTGTTTGGGCAACGCGTTGCCCGCGGTGGCTTCCCTCTACCCGGGAGCAAGTTCGCTCAGCGCGGCTTTGATGCCGGCGGCGATAGACTCTGCGGCATTCTCCCGTTCCGTCAGCGCCATCCAGCGATACGGATCGAGCGGAGCACCGAAGCGTACCGTCAAACGACGACGCCGCGGGATGCGCCGCGACGCCGGTAATGCAGCGAACGTTCCGTCGATATAGACGGGAACGATGGGCAGGGGGGCCTGAAGCATCAACGAGCCGATCCCGGGCAGAAACGGCTGCAGGGTTACCCAAAAAAATAGAAGTCAAATCCGCTTGATCAATCGCCAGAACTAAAGCGGGCCGAATCCATCGGCCCGCTTCTATTCGCTGCGAACATTGATAAGATCGTCATTGGCATCGGGTCAAGCGGTTCACCATTTCAGGAGGCCTGAACATGCGTATGAATCGAATCACAGCAACCACGCTTGGGGTCTTGGCGCTTTGGTTTCAATTGCTTTGAGCTCGGCATCGGCTGCAGAATTCTACACCGGCTATCCGATTCGGATCGACGCATGCGATCCGCGCGCTGGATTTATCAGTTATCCGGGTTTCGTACCAGGCTATTATCCGATCAACCGATATTACTGGTACGACGTAAATGGCGAGGAGGTCGGGATGCGGCACTTGTATTTTGCGCTCGTTCGGCGGACGGAACCTGTATGATTACCGACCAGCTTGAACGCAACGTTCCTTTTGATGATCCAGGCGAGCTCGGCTGCCGTGTCATTCGTAACAACGGAACACTTCACACTTCAAGGTGCACGTGTCCAGACTGTTGCTGAATCCACGAGCCGCGCAACAATGTTTTTAGGAACCATTTCTGCAGGACTCGTTGCCTTGGGTTTAATGGCAACCGCTACGCGGGTGGGAACTGCATTCTATGCCTTTGCGCTCGTGGTTCTCCCAACTCTCGCCGCCGTCGGCTTTGCCACCTTCAGCCGAACGATGCATGCGGTTCCGTTGTCGCCGCTGGGGTGCTCTTCTTGTTGCTTCGGCGCGAGGGATTGGCATGGAAGCGCGCTGCAATTGGGAGCCTCGGCAATGAACAAGCTACTAACGGCGTTGCGGTATGACGACGACACTTCTCGTGCTTGACTAATCCGGATTACCACCTTAGCGCGGAGCTGGCTAAGCGTTTCGCTCGAGTACATTCACGTAGTCCTTTTTAATCTACGGACCCTGTGAAGGAGCAGCGAACTACCCGTGAAGAGCGAATCCCTATTCGGTCCGACCGCGGCCGGGCTCGTTGCCGGCATCCTCAGCGCGCTCCGCTTCGAGAATCTCGCTCCCGTAATCGCTCCGAACGTTCGCGAATTTCCGTTTTTACCTCCTCCGGGACGTCCGCATCGTCGAGCACCGCTCGTTCTTCATCGTCCAGGAAACTCTCGAGTTCGTTTGGTTTCGGTTCCATATCGGTCGGTCGCAGGATCTTACTCCATCCTTTGCTGGGGAGGTCGTCGCGCTTCGATCACGTGGCGTACCTTCGATTTGAGCGTCTGTTCGACGTCGATGCGATCGTCGATTTTCAGTAAGCTTTCGACCCGCGGCGCGCCCAGCTCATGGCAACGTTTATGGATCGCGGCGAGTGCGTCGCAAATCGTTTTGACGTCGCCTTCCACATTCGTCGCCATCGCCGTGAGCTCATAGCGAATCCCCAGTTCGTCCAGAACGTCGAGCGCGGCCGCGACATACTGGCGGGCGCCTTCTCCTGTGTTTGCACCGATTGAAATACTTGCCGTTGCCATTTTCTTAACGAGATCCTTTCTTCGTCTTTCGACGGGCCGGTCGTTTCCCCAACATGACTATCATCACCGCTGTCATGCGCAAGCTGTTGACCTTGGCTTACGGCGTTCTCAAGTCGGGTCGATTCTTTGATCCGACCTATGCGAGTCCTTGACGTCGAACACCGTATCTTATTGCCTTCCACGAAATCAACGGCGTTCGCTCTAGAAAATGATGCTGACGCGCCTGTGGCTGATCGCGCTGTGCTTTGCGGATATCGTACTGGCCTTTATTTACATATTTGTCGTAAGCGTCACTTTGACATCATCCCACTCGAACCGCCTCGCGTATCTCCCTCGCGACTAGCTCGGGATCTGAAAGGGGCCTGCTTTGAAGGCGCTTAGCGATGTTTTTCGTTATCGAAGAATCGCACATCGTCTGGCAAATTGCTATGCCTGGCACATTTTTTCTAACTCCGCCGGTACGCGAAAGCGCCTTTTTTGCGGCCATGGCGTTCTCTTCTACTGAAACCATTTCCAAAGCTTATGGCCGAAGTAGGGGCCGGTACGTTAGATACCAGCCACCTCTCGCAATACCTGGTGGCGCCCCCATTACTTTAATACCCATTAAAATGTTATCCAAGCATCATTAACTCTATCGGTGCATTCCGGCGCCGGCGGAATGACGCGCCTCCACGTCTTTAATTTTTGGTCCTTTGAACCGAATGCGACACGACTGGTCCTAGAATAATACAGCACCAGCCTTCCCAGGTTCGGCCACTGGCCGGGGCCCTTAGGTCGAGCAAAGACGGTGCGATGAAAAATGCCGAAAAAACCCGGGCTTGCGGCGAGGCTTCCGCGGATTATCGGGGGAGTCGGCGAAGGTTCTCTTTAGCGCGAGCCCGTCGTTCTCGTTTTCTAATGCGTCATGCGAAGGGAAGGATCCGGCCATTGCATCGAGTTTTGCTCGCCTCAGCCGCCGTAACACCACATGCAGCCGCAGATACAACGATGGTGTATGTACCGGCGTCCTACAAGTCGGTGGCCCATAGGGAACCCGCCGGCAAGCTCAGCCACCTGTGTCAGAGCTCGCGTTACCGCGATGGGAAGCCATTGGCGGGTGGCAGTTTGGCGGGTTAGATGGACCGCCTGCCTTTTCTAAATGGCTCCGCCGCGAAACGGCAGATACACTCATCACACGATTGCTCACGGAACCCGATGTAAACGCGCCAATCCTTTTTCGCAACGTCACATGAGAAGGCGCCGAACTATGGGCAAGCCGGTGGCCTCGTACGATGAACTCCTTGAGCGACTCGATAAATTGTCGCAACCGAAGCCCGGTTTCGTTCGGGTGTTTCGTGGCCAAACCGCACACTTCAAACACATGCTCCCCAGTGCATTACGTGCCGGTGGTGTGTATCGTCGGCACGTGTGGCTTAGTTACATGGAAGCCATGGCGAGGGTTTACCTGAAGTGACAAGTGAAACCGTGGACCCGACCCTGTTAGCGATATGGATTGAGGCCCTCGCGCAACACTACTCCACAGGCTCCCGATACCTAGACGTGACGACTCAGCCGGAGATTGCACTGTGGTTCGCGCTACACCAGGCCACCGTTGAAAGCGTGCAATTTGTGCCGAAGGCCTCCAGAGTGCAAGAACTATACAGCCTGTTTGGCCTTTTAAGCACAGAGATTAGGGAACAATTCGTTGTTCAACGCCGCGTTTGCTATTCGCCGATGCAAAAACTGGCTGGCTATATGCGCTTGACGTTGCACAATGACAAAAGAGACGATCCCGCTCACGGTGCAGTGATTGAACTTGCTCGCGCGCCTACAACGCTTAATTTTCGTTTAAGTAATCGGATGAAGGCGCAAGCGGCATGCTTGGTCGCAGGAGACCCTGGTAACGCAGAGAGATCTCAGCCCTTTCTATGCCTGCAACCGATCGCAGTGAGCGTTCCCTTCGCCGCAACGATGTAGTGTATCGATCTGTAGGCGATCTGTTTCCGAGCCGCGAACACGACCTATGGTACGATCTTTTTCTGAGTATTCCGCTCACAGCTCGGCCTAGCCAGAGCGTCTGGTAGCGATCGAGAGCGGAAGAGGCTGGCTACGACCAACGGACGTTGCAATGGACGCCTCCACTACCATCACGATTTACTCCACGTATCAGGCTCCAGCCCTGAACACAATCAGCCGACTCATATCAACCTGCTCGATCCGCCTCTTGTATACGTTCTCGCTCGCGATGATCTCGGCACCGACACCCTATGCTGCGAAAATTTCTCGCCACGTCAGCGCAAGTATTCTATCAAACGCAACGTGATCATGCTCGATAGTCCGCTTATCGCGCCTACCTATCGCTGAGTGTGGAATCATCCTCTGCATGCTGCTACACTGAGTACCGAAAGTTTTTTCGCGAGAGAACTCCTCGAGGTAAGTCAATCCCAAGCCACGTCCCAACCGCTTCATTCCTGTCCGACGAAGAGCAGGCCGAGTATTCGAAACTGCTGGCAACCCCACTGCCCTTAATAAACGTCTTTGTGGAGCTAAGCCCTCTGGAAGAAATTCAGTGGGATAGACTTAACGGCGAGATCGTAACAGTACTAAGAGCGCTATGGCTAAGGCACGATCTCACACACTTCGCCCTAACGCTGTATTACCAAACCTTCTCGAATTACGCGCCTTCATCAATGCCGGTCAAACTTGATGCGATCTTTTACAAATATAATGCAGCGCGTAGTTCATTTGAAGAAGCCTTGGACGATACGACCTGGACGTCATTGGAGTGTGCCTCGGCGCCAAATATGGCGTTCTTTGCCACGCTATTCCTGTTACGTGCGTTGTCTCCGGGTCCGGGAATAGAGCTTAAAGCTGATCCGTTCCCAGCCTCTGCCACTCAAGATGGGACAGATTGGACCTTTGAAGTTGCGATTCGACGTCGAGATGCCCACCTGACTCACGGTTTTTATCTTGGGGATGGGCGTCAGATCTTGCGCGTTTCGAGCCAGAGGTGGTCGGCGCACGATGGCGTTCATGGGAATGAGGTCTTCGATTTGGCATCTGCACCAATTTGGGCCTACGAGGTGCTCAAGAGTGATTGCGCCTGGAGTGTGATCGCGCCGGAACTGCTTCTTCGTCGCGTCACTGACCTTGAGAATGCGTTTCTAAAGAGGAGCTGATCCAGCCGATACATCCGCTGCGGTAAGTGCCCCCCGCCCGCCGTCTGATCTTATTACTTGAAGAACCCGTTTAATGCGCTTTCCGCCGACTCGAAAGGGTACGAACGCACCCGCGGGGCTTACTCCAGTGCTGCGCATCAAGTGCAGAGACGAGTGTAAGACTGCGGACGTCTCGGAACCGAGAATAAGAACATCGTTGCGCCCGACAGGGGCGGCTGTCGGGTCGCGACCTACTCCGGTAGTTCGAAGTCTGGACTGTTGTGGTAGTCGAAACGCTCGATCGTTCGGTTTCCGCGCCCCAGGCCGCTATCCTTAATGCAGTCGTCCAGTTGTGAAAAGAACTGAACGTATTGTAGTTCCTGCGCCTTCTTCCAGTATCCCAGCCCTTCGCTCGATTTCCCAAGCAGTCGCTGTTCCACTTGAGCTACAAAGTCGTGCAGTGCGATTAACGGCGTCGGGAAATCTACCACATCGAGCGATTTGATCGCCATCTCTTTCTTGTTGCGCTTCTTTGCCGCTTGCAGGCGCTTGGCAAAACTCTTCGGCACATAAACGCGAAAGGCACGCCTGCCCCCGGCTAAGCTTAATATGCTCACCTCGCCGCAGCGATCTTTTAGATTGCGAGCCGCTTCATCCGTCGCTTCGCTCAACGAGGCTGGTTGCGCGATTCGGATTCGCGATGATTCTAAATGAAGCGCCAGAGCGAGATCTGGAAGTAAAATTTGGTCGCCGCGGACGAACTCGTACACCCGTTCGAGAAAGCCTTTGAAGTAGCCATACGCGAGCGCCTTCGACGCGGGGATCAATAAAGCTTTGAAATCTTGCAGCACGCTATCCAGATGACTCCGAAACAACTGCTCGAGATTCGTCGTGCTCGAGAAAGTCTGGTACAAGCTTTCGACTGCCATCGAGCTACGAAAGTCTTTAACACGCTGCAGCTCCGCCGGATCGCTATTGGATAACGCCGACTCATCGGAAAAATAGAGCAACACGGGCTTCTTGGCGTCCCGAAACCGCGTTATTTCTTCGACGGTGCCGGAAACGTTTGTCTTCGTTGGGGACCCCAGCCGCTTCCCAAATATTCCGACGAGCAAATCGGCGTCCTCGAGCAACTGAGTATTGATGACGTCTTGGCCGCCCTGCTGGTCCAGCTGAGGCGTTGCATCCTTTTCCCAGCGAAGCGATTTGAGGATAATCTGGCGCTCCTTGGCATTTCGGGAGTTCCAGTCGCGCAAGACCCGTTCGACTGCATCGCGCGCATCCACCAAATCCGCAGTCGACGCGATGAATACCTCCACGACGCTGGCGTCGAACATTACGACAGTTTGTCGCCCCTTGCGCTATCTCGTGAGCTGTTGAAGAGCTGCGCGAACACGTCTTGCAACTTGTCAGCAGCTTGCTTGGAAAACATTCCCACTAGACCGCCAAGCGCCGCGACGCCAAATGGATTAACGTCGGCTTGCGAAGCATTGGACGTAAAGAAGCCGCCTCGCACTGCCACGTAAAAAAGGACCGCCAAAGCGATACCGACCGGCAACCTCAGAATGTACCACCAGATCCATCGGGTATAAAGTTTTTGATTGCCAAGGTACGTTGTAAACGACGTGGCGACCGCGACAAAAGATCCAATAGCGGATGCGACGACAAGCAAGAAAATAAAGCGTGGCTCCGGCTGGACATTTAGATGACCGCCGAACATAAACACGTCCGTCGACCACTGATTGGAATTCGAACCCGAAGCGTGGTCAGGCCAAAGCGTGATTAAAACATAGAGCAACAGCGGAACGCTGAGGAACAGCAATAAGCCAATAATGGCGACGGCGAATGTCGGAACCGGTGTGCCGGTACCGTCATCGCCGCCGTCTAAGGCTATGTTCGCATTCGCCTTCGCTACCTGCTGTTCAGGCGGAGTTTCGGGTGGGATGGCCGTCATCGATATAACCCTCGCTAGACGGAAGCGGCTGCCCCCAGGCTAGATAATCAGGCTAGCTCTTGCACGCTAGCGGACCACTGACCTTCTATTTTGCGATGCCGCACCGCCGTGAGGGCGCGTCCCTCTTTGCGCAGAGCGTCAGATATCGGCGCTAAAATCCGGTCGCAACGCGATTAAGCCAGATTTTGGCTCTCGTGGACCCGTTATGGGCTAGCTCGTGAGCACCACCGAGGGACATGTGGAATTGAGGCTCAGCCTCGAAAACGAGGGACTACCGATGCACGCTACTCTGCCGCGCCGGCGGCTGCCGATTTACCGGGCATGGTACCTCCTCCATCGTTGCACATCACACGTTCCTTTACGTCGCAAAAAGTAATGTCGCGCTCGAAATCGAGCGCGACATGGACGTTATGATGCGGCAGTTACAATTGGGCTACAATCTAGGCGCGGCCTGATACGTCATGAGGCTTTTAAACCGCCCGCGATCTTATTTCAAGATGAGCATCACCTGTGCGCTGGTGGTGGGTTCGGTATGCACGACGCCGTCGTCATCCTGGCTGTAGGCAGTCACCTGCACGTTGGAAAACAACAGGCAGCGTGCACCACTTGGCGGGCATGACGGCAGAGCGCGAAGGGTGCCCGCACTGCACGCCACGTTGTCCGGGAGCGGATCTGAAGGGCATGTGGGGGTCGGGTTGGTCAAGTAATGCACCTCGACGCTTTTACATGATGGGCCGCCCGTGCTGGTAAGGCACATGCCGCTGCCCGAAGCCGATACTGCTGTCGTGCCGGAGCCATACAGGTCAAAGCCCACCGGATCGCCGTCGGGACTAGGACTGCCCGATGGTGGGGGTGAGGTTTGGGCTAGTGCCGGTCGCTGGCCACCCGTCGAAGCGCCGGCCAGGAAGAACACGGTCGCGACGAACGCCACGAATAGAATCGAGATAGGTCTCACGTGCGAACGTTGGTGCATTCTGCGCTCCTTCAAGAAGGGGGGGTGAGTTGAGCGGTTGCTTCGCTTTGTGTAGCAACCAGCCTCCCCGTTACTTTGCGCTGTGAAGCCTTGCCAGTGCGTCCTCGACACGCATGCTCGAGCCCTGAGCAACCAAGGCCGCGCGCTCCGCTTCAGGCATCTTCGCCGAAAGCTCCCCGGCGGCAATTTCGTAGGCGATGCTATCGCGAAGCCGGCGTCCGCTTTCCTCAAAAAGGCGATCGGCAAGGCCCAAAAAACGGCCGGCCGTCTGTAAATCACCCTTCACGGCAAGTATGGCCGCGATTCCATGGAGCGCGCGCGCCACATAGTGGTTGAGGTGAAGTTCGCGTGCGGATTGCAGCGTCGCGAGGAATTCGTCCAACGCGTCGTCGAGACGCCGTGACTTCAACGAGACCGTTGCGAGCCCGTGGCGTGCGGAGCAAACCACGATGGGATTTCGATCCGCTTGATTCTCTGCGAACGCCCGCTCGAAGAGCAGCCGCGCTTCATCGATCTCGTCCAGGTCGAGGTGCAACCAACCCATCGCAATCGCAAACTCTCGGCCGATCCGCCGTTCGTTCAATTCGTCGGCACGATCGATCGCTTCTTGCAGCAACGCCGACGCTTGCTGTAGGTTGCCGCGCTGACGCGCGATCATCCCGAGGTTGCCGATGCAGAGCACTTCGCCCCGAGCGTTGCCGGATTCGCGAAGTCCTTCCAACGAGTTGCGATAACCTGCTTCCGCAGCGTCGAGGTTTCCCTGGCGATGTTCGACCTCCGCGATGCGAAAGAGCGACTCGGCAGTGCCGGCGGCGTCTCCCGAGCGCTCGTAGATGGCGAGCGACTTACGCGAGAGCTCCAACGACTTGCGCAGCTCGTCCCTGATCGTCGCGAAGCTCGCCGCGACGTTCAGCAGCCGCGCGCGAGCATCGTCGTCGATATCGCATTTGAGAATCCGCGAAATCCACGAGTTCGCCTCGGTCAAAGCGCCTCGAGCTCGCCAATAGGGTGCTAGACTTAGAACGAGCTTCGTCGCAACCGGCGTATCGCGTGCGATGCTCCAATCCAGCATGCGGCGAATATTCGGTGCGTCCCGATCCAACAAGGCAAAGGCGGGCGACGCGTCCCGGTCACCGGCGGCCGCGATGAGACGAGCGTAGTACGCGGCGTGATGGCGCTCGGCATTTTCCAATCTGCCGGCCGCCTCGAGCTTCTCGCCGGCGAACTCTCGTACGGCGTCGAGAAGTTTCCAGCGTTCGTCGGTGGCGCTGTCGTCGACTTGCAGCAAAGATTTGTCGGTGAGCGAGTCGACGGCGTCGTCAATATCTTCGATACCTTCGTCGGCGGCGATTGTTCGAATAGCGTCGGCCGTCCACCCACCCTGAAAAACCGACAAGAGCATCATCGCGGCTTGTTCGCTCGGAGAGAGCAAATCGAAGCTCCATGCAATGGTATTGCGGATCGTTCGCCTGTGTCGAGCCTCCGTTACATCCTTGCTGGCAAGCGTCAGGATAGATTTCAAGCGGCTCTCGAGCTGTGTCAACGTCAGGGTGGAGAGCCGCGCGCAGGCGAGCTCGATCGCCAACGGCATGCCCTCGAGCCTTTTGCAGAGCGAGACGATGACGCCGCGCTCCGATTCGTCGAACTGAATCGACGGATTGGCATCCCGGGCGCGATCCAAAAACAGACGAGTGCTATCGTGCTGCGAAAGCGACTCGACGTCGGCAGTGTCGGGCGGCTCGGCGAGTGCTCCAAGCCGATAGATCTGTTCCCCCTGCACGTGCAGCGGTTCGCGACTCGTTACGGCGATCGTGACCTTCGGAGACTGCGTGAGTATCGCTTTTGCGATCCTGGTTACGCCGGCGAGAAGATGCTCGGCATTGTCGAGGATGAGCATGAGGTTCTTACTCGCGAGCTCTCCGGTAATCGTCTTTTCGATCGATTCGTTTGGACGCTCGCGAAGGTCGAGTTGCGCCGCCACCACGTTTGGAATGAACTCCGGCTTGCGTACGCTGGTGAGGTCGACAAACCAGACGCCGTCGACGTATCGCTCGAAGAGGCTTTGACCGAGTTGCAGCGCGAGCCGAGTCTTTCCCATGCCGCCCGCTCCGACGACGGTGAGCAGCCTGGATCGCCCAATCAGCGCTTGAAGATCGTTGAGCTCCTTTTCACGGCCCACGAAGCTGGAAATCTGAAAGGGCAAATTGTCGGGACGGCTCGGCGCCGGACGAGCACGGCCTTTGCGGCGCCGCTCGGCAACTGCGTGGAGCCGCGCTCGCGCCTCTTGACCGATTCCCAAACCGTCGGCAAGCAGATCGACGCTGCTTCGATACGGCGCTCGGCGACTGCCGCGCTCCAGAGCGCTGATGGCGGCAGCGCTCATCTTGGCACGTTCCGCGAGCTCTTCTTGAGAGAGCTGCTGGGCGTGCCGGAGCTCCCGCAAGAGCGATCCGAACGCTATTTCATCGGGATGCGTCAACGCGATGCGTGCACATTGAGAGACGCCATAGCGCCGACGAGGTTCGAGTTAAACGAGAATGCGCCCTCGTACGCTAAATGAGGAGCCTCTCGAGATGGCGAGAGGGCTGCAATCCCAAGTCTTTTTTCAAAGCTTCGCAGAGTGACCGATAGCCGCGCACGGCCGCCGGACGCCGGCCCTGTGAAAGGTGGTTGCGAATGACTTCCTCCCACGCTTCCTCGTCGCACGAATCTTCGCGGGTGAGTTCGGCGGCAATCTCGATCGCTTCTACATCACGTCCACGCGCAGCGAGCTCCCGAGCAATGGCGAGTGCCAAGTCTCGACCGCTCTGCCGGTACCAGGCAACGGCAGTAAGGTACCAGTCGTAATACTCAAGCCCCGGCGGCAACGGCGATCGCAGCGTACGGGCATAGCCGCAGAGCGACTCGATCTCGCCTAGCGTAAGACCGGGAAGGTTATGCCTACTTCGCTTCATGTAAAGCTCGTCAGGCAGGGAGACGGCGATCGCATTGCCGAGGGCGTAGAGCGAGCCGCACGTGGCAATGAAATCCTCACCAAGTCGCCGGCGCAGACGGTAAATGTGTACTCGCACGGCAGCGTTGGCGCGAGAGGATCCGCGGTCGCCGTACAGGAGATCGAAGAGTTGCTCGGCGGTAAGTCCCCTTCGGTGCAGCGCGAGCGCCATGACGATCGCGCGCTGCTGACGGGTGACGTCGACGAGCTGCCCCTCCCGCCGTATCGTCCCGTTGAGCACCTCGACCGTGACACCGCCTGCGGATAGGTCTCTCGTCAGAGCCTTCGACATGGTATTTCTTCCTCCGATAGACCGATTTTGGCGGAGTGAAGCCACATCGCGACAGCGACACTGTGACAGTTGGCTCGTACAGTCGCTAAATGGACCTCCGGGCCGGACCTCGTGGGCTCAATAACTCACGGCGCGAGCAGGTCCCGAACCGCGCGATAGGCTTGGTCGATTGCCTGATCGCTGTATGCCGCCGCGGCCGCGTCGGAGTTTGCGATGGCGATGCGGCCAAACCGCCGGCGCGCTCTCTCGCACGGCGTGACCCCGCCGTTGAAGAACGAGTCGGGGTCCCAGAGCGGATTATATTCGTAGGCGTAGCCGTGTGCCCATCGGTTGACCGTTATCGCGGCGATGTCGCGCTCGCTTCGGAAACCGCCGGCAACCAGCACGCGCTGGAGCTGATCGCGAATGCTGCGCTCGTACGTTTGGAACGACTCGGTCAGGAGCTCCGCACGGCCGGCCCGGTGCTGATCGCGTTCCGATAGCCCCGGATAGCAGGGCGTTCGCTCGAGACGCAGCAGAATCGGCTCGTCGGGCGATTTCGGCGACCGGTACGATCCGATATCGACCGGATTGTCCAGACGGATCGAGTTGTGGAACATCGCCGGCGTTGAAATCGCCGCAACGCCGAGCTCCTTGAAGACGCGCCAGTTGCGAACCGCCACCACGGTGTACATCAGCGGAACCTTCGCGCCGTAACGCAGTGCCGTTTTTTGCTCCTCCGGCAGCTCGGGGATGATATAGGGGATCATCATATTCCACGACGCCATCACGACGTATTTCGAGGTGAGCGCAAACACCTTACCCGCGCTCGCATACCACGTCTGCACGCGATCCGCGCTCGCGGAGTCGCCCAGGTGCCGCACGCTAACGACCGTGCTGCTCAAGCGAATACGCACCGCGGATTGCGGATCGTCAAGCCGCCGGTAATCGGCGCGCGCCGTCACGATATCCTGAGGCGTCGACCCGGAAAGGGCGCCGGGAATCATTCTGCGCACGAGCATCCGCGCGATGGATGCATTACCGTCGGGAAAGTGAAAGTCGTAGGCCGGCTGATTGGGAAGTGCACTGCCTTTCGCGGTAAAACCCATACGCGGATAGGTTCCCGGACGCAGACGCATTCCCGCAAATCCGGGAAGACCGAGTCCCCAGCAATCGAGCGCGCTCACCGCGTCGATGCCCGTGCCGAACAGCCCCCACGTGCGCGTTTGATAGAACGGAATCAGTTCGGGCGTCACCGCGACGACGTCGCGCAAGAACGCCTTATAGCTCATACGCGACAGCCGGTCTTTCTTGGCGGCGTCGGTCAGGCCGGGCATGTAGTCGACGGCGCCCGTTTCGACCCGCAGAAGGTCCTTTCGAGCGATCGGCGACAGCGGCGTGCGAGAGGCAAAGCTCTCCCACGCTTTGGGGTCGCGCGGATCACCGCTGTAGCGCCCGGGATATCCCGTAACGAGCGCGTCCGTTCCAAACGTTTCACGATCGAAGAACACCGCCTCGCCGAGTCCTTCGTAATATTGCCATCGATCGTATTTCTCGGCAAACCCCGGCGGATCGATACCGAGCTCGTCTATCAGGCCGCGTGCGGCCCGGCTGTACGGAAACGGCGACTCGATTGCATACGTCCCGCCGTTGGCGAGCAGCATGTGCCCGTCGACGTGGAACTCATTGCGTTTGGCGTGCCCGCCGAAGTCGTCGTGATTGTCGAGAATTAGGATTCGAGCCGACGGCTCGTGCTGCAGATAAAAGTGCGCGGCTGCAAGACCGCTGATCCCGGCTCCCACGATCACGAGATCGTACGTTTCGCCGGTGTCGTGCGCAGGCCGCGAATTATTCCAGAAATCTCCATCGCGAAGCTGGTGGGCCGTCGCAAACGATCCGGGATGATCGCCGCGCATTCCGGCCAGATCGGGCGGATAATAACCGGACGAATTCTGCGCCTCGGCCGCGGTGCCGCTCGCCGCGCATCCGAAGAGGCTTCCGGTAACGACCGCTCCGACACCGAGAGCGATACCGTCGAGAAAATCTCGCCGCGGAATGTCGGCGAACATGCGAAGCTCGGCATCCCGTCGCCGGCCCACACGATCCCGATCGGACATCAGATTTTGATCTGCGCGGTAACGAAGACGTTCGTCGGTACTTTCGTGCCGGTAAAACCGTTCACCAACGGATTGTACTGATAGTTGTACGGATAACGGAGCTGCGCCGGTGCCGACGCGAGCGGAACGAAGTTCCCAACCGGTGCGATCGAATACGCGAGCGTATCGAAGATGCACACGTTCGAATCGTCCCACGGGTAGCCGTGCTGGAAGCACCGATCGACCAGTCCCGTCGCCGTAACGGAGATCGTTAGCGCCGGCGAAATATCGTAGCCGGCCGAGAGATTGACCGTTAGGCGCCCCGGCTCTTTGAAGCTCGTAACCGAATCGAAGGCTCCGGTGTAGAGATCGGGGGTAAATAGGTAGGCGACAGTATTGGGCGGCGGCGTACAGGTCTGCGGATTGACCGCCCCTGCGCTCCCGCGAACGGGTAGGCAATCTTGCGGAACGTATCCGGGCCAGCTCAGCGGTGAGCCGTACGTTTTTCCATAGCCGTAGACGACCGTCGGCGTCGCGTGAAATCTGCCGTGCTTGTAGCCCAGTACCAGATTGAACACGTTCGGAGTCACTTGCCCGGTCGAGCCGGTAAACGGCGCTGCCAGTTCCGCGTACGTCGGATACCATGCATCCGGCTCGAGCAGGGGCTGCGCGCTCGCCGAATAGTACGGATTGAGAACCGTCGTCTTCGGCGCCTCATTGCTGGGAAGAGTCGGGTGCGCATTGGTCGATCCGAACGCGCCGCAGAGCGTCCGATTTCCCGACGTGCAGCTACGCGTGTACGAGTTATATTGTTGGATAAAGGAGTTGAGCGTGTCGATAAAGTTGACGCCGGGCGTGATATCGTCGTACCGGCTCCGGCTGTTCGTGTAGGTATACGAAAGCTCGAAGGAGAGGCCGTCGTTGGAGAAGTCGCCTTTCGTAAGGGCGGCCTCGACGCCGTACGCCTTGATCAATCCGCCGTTGACGCCCGTCGTGTCGCCATTGTAACCGATGGGCACGAACTCGATCTCGTCGAAGTCTTCCCGATAGAAGGGCGTAACGCGGAATGCAAAGTCGCTGCCGTGCAGATGCTTCTCAAACGACAGGTCGTAGCTGTTCGCCACTTGAGGACGTACCGGGTGGTACGGCGTATTGAAACCAAAGGGCAAGAACTGCGACAAGAAGTCGGGAAGATCTTGTTGCCGCGCATAGACCTCCAAGTTGGTCCCGGGACTGCTGGCATATCGGCCATACGAGAGTCTTATCACAGTGTCAGGATTGAACGTGTACGTCATTCCGAGGCGCGGTTGCAGCTCGTCGTAGCCGACGTGTCCGGGCATGACGTTCTGCAGGTTCGGCGACGAAAAACCTGTCGGACAGGCCGGCCAGGCTCCCGTCACCGGGTTTATCAGCGACGGGTTTTTGTAGGTGAAGGCGCCGCCCGGAGCCGTGCAATACTCGCGGTTAAACGCCGCAAACCAGAAGTTGCGCGCCGCCGTCGTCGTCGCCGGGGGGAGTGAAAAGTCGAACTGGTCCAAGCGCAGGCCGATATTTGCCACAAGGCGATCGCTGGGGCGATATTGATCGGCAATCGAGTAGCCGTAGTCGGTTTCGGTAACGTTATTGGTGTTGCCGGTGAGCCCGGTTTCGGTCATCGCCCAGCGTGCGCCGTGACGGGCCGCAGGACTGCCGGGCGGCAGCGGTACGTTCGAGCACCGACCCGAGGCGTTGAGGGTACATCCGTTAGGCCCCAGTTGCGGCGTGCTGCCGAACTGCGTTACGACGTTGTACGAGCAGCCGGCGTTGCTGGCGAAATCGGAGCCGTAGTAGTAACCGGAGTTGCACGAGGCGCCCGAATCGTAGCAGCTATCGTATGCGCCGGTAACGTAGTTATAGCAGTTCCCTTTCGCATCGACGAAATTGTCGGAGATGAAGCCCGCCATGGCCTCGTTGTCGAGTAAACTGTTCTCCGTCCGAGACACGCTTGCCGTCGCCGTCATCAAATGCTCCGACGAGAGCTGATTCTCGTAGCGTCCGGTGAGGCCGTACGTGTGCGTAAAGGTGATGTACTCGGCGGGAGTCGGTCCGTACGGAAGATTCGCACTATCGGCACCGGTGTAGCCGAGATAGGAGTAGTTGGCATATCCATAGATGCGCAGAAACGACCGATCGTCGAAGCTGTGCTGATACTGCAGCTTGTCGAGCGATACTTCGTTGTCGCTGTTGTCGCGATAGGCCGGCGGCAGCGGTGCTTGCCAGGCGCGATTCGTCGGCGTATTGGGCGTAAAGTACTTCGAAAGGACGGTGGACGGCCCGGCCGGCGCCATCAAGGCATCGTTGTAGACGTAATCGTCGGGAAAAACCGGATAGTAACCGATCTCTTTGGTCAAGAGCGCCGCTCCACCGAGATCGTTGACCGAGGTCGGATTGTATGCCGGCAGATACCCCGACATCGCGAGAAACTGCACGTCGTCTCGATACGAGCCGTTCCTATGTGGAATGGCAAAATGCAAATTCACGATGCCTTCGCGATCGAAGACCGTCACTTGCTGGGGCGTGATGCCGCTCGTGAAATAGGCCTTTCCGCTGCCGTCGAAGACCGTTCCGTTGTTCCCGGTGGGCAGCACGATCGGCGTCCAGAAACCCGCGATATCCGATGCGCCGTCGTATTGATCGACGAATCGGTTGTCTTGACCGAAGCCCATGACGCCTACGTAGTAGGAGAACGCTCGATCGGGCGTCGCACCGCCCGCTTCGAACGCGGCCTTGTGATAAAACGCCGGCGTGCCCACGCTCGCCTCAGCCGTCGCGTATCCCGGAATCGTTCCGGTCTTGATCACTTGATTGATGTATCCGGACGTGCCGGTCGCGTCGGCCGAGGCCGGCGACCCGCCGGCATAGAGTTGCAACTGCTGTTGACCAAGCACCGAAAAGAACGACCCGGTGATCGGCACGCCGTCCATCTCTTCGGAGACGTCGCCGGAGCCGCGCACCAGGTACATTTGGGCCCACCCCTGTTGACCTTGCTGGTAGTCGACGCCCGGCAGCGCCGCGAGCGCGCCGTACGCCTGATTCAACGACGATGCGCCGCCGATCGTCGATGCGGACGCGCTCTGAGCCGGATTGACCGAGTAGACGTCTTGCGTGTCACCGGGGCGAACGAGGTTTCCGGCAGTTCGGCTCACGGTGCGCACGATCGTCTTGAGCGTTGCGTTCATTTCGACGTTTGCGACCGCGACATTGTCGGCCGAAACGGTGATGCCGTTGACCGACGCAGGATCGTAGCCGCCGCGCTTCGCGGCGAGTACGTACGTGTCCGGGCTCAGGGAAATAAAGAGAAAGTCGCCATGCGCGTCGGTCACTGCGGTCGACGCTCCCGACGGCGCCGTAACGGTAACGGTGACGCCGGCAAGCGGCGCTTTTGTCGCTCGATCAACCACGTGGCCGCGGATGGTCCCAGTCGTGCCCGCGGTGGCGATTGACGGGGACGTGGCGCAAAAGAACGCGAGGACGAGTATGCTGGGGAGAATCCGCCGCTCAGAACGCCCGTGCACGCGTAACCACCTTTGCAGTGTGCCGTGATTAAGCCGGTAGTACTTGCGGATGGCTCGGCGTTCCTCGCACCGCTTCAAAGCTGTTGCCGAAACGGCGGAATCCTCGTGGGTGCAAGGAGTCTTTATTCGGCGTGCTAAGTGTGGAAGTGCGTGGAACGCCGGCTGTTTCTCGATTTGCTAGGAATCACGTTCGCGAAGAGCGCATCGCCGGTGCGCTTACTTTCGCCGTCGCCCTCGCCGTCGTCCAACCCGTGGAACGAGTGCGAACAGAGCGCCGCGCTGCCATATGACCGCCCACTCGGGTTGAAGATGCGCGTGCTGGATGGCCCGGACTTCGACCTGGTCAAGTACCGGGGCCAGGCCGTTTTGCTGCATATCTTCGCGACGTGGTGCGGTCCGTGCAACCGTGAGATGCCGTTCATGGTTCAGGCGGCGACCGATTACGCGTCGCGCGGCCTTGCCATAATCGGGATCGACAGTGCCGAGCCGGACGATACGGTCCGCGCCTTCCGCAAACGCTACGGCATCACGTTTCCGATTGCGATGGACGCCGATGGCACTTTCGTCAAGGTGCTCGAGGTCGGCGCTCGCAATAACGCCGACCTCACGTTTCCGGCCACGCTCTTCGTCGACCCCGACGGATACCTGTATTGCGATCTCGTCGGGAGCATCGGCCACGCGCAGCTACGATACCGAATCGATCGCTTCCTCACCGCGTCGGCCGGCGCACTCACGCCACGACCCTCCCCCTCCCCAAACGGCGCGTTGAAGGACGTAACGGCCCGGAACTCGATATCCGTTTGCTCTAGCGTAAAAGCGTAACTCGCGCTCCACGAAAGGACGTGCCATGCGCAGATTCGCACTCCCTCGATTCGCTGCAGCCATCGCGTTTGTTGCCGTCGCCAGCGCGACCGCAGCACTCGCCGCCGCAGAGCCGGCGACGCTGGCACAGACGATGCCGTCGCCTCCCCCAAGTCCGATGGCACCCACCGCAATGCCGAGCGCGCCGACCATGCCTACGGCCCCCACCGCACCGGCAATGCCGACCGCGCCGACCGTACCTTCCGCGATGCCCTCGATGTCGCCAATGCCATCGATGTCGCCGATGGCGTCAATGACGCCGCTACCGAGCTAGCAAGCGAACCAAACGGCAGGCTGGGCCGCATCCGAATCTTCGGCATCGAGCAGCGATTCGGGCAGCAACGAGTGCAACGTTATCGTCGATCGGCTCCAACGGGCTGGGCCTTGGCCAACGCGCTCTGAGCTCAACATGCAGGGGTGCGCACGCGGCGCACCCCCTCTCAGCACCTGTCACTAACGCTCTGCCACTGCGTTCGCGCGATTCCATACACGTAGATCGGCCGGCCGAGGCGATTGGTTTCGAGACGCCGCAGCCGCGTCATGCCGTTGCGTTCTGCGACCGCAATTGACGGCGCGTTGTTGACGTCGATGAACGAAACGACGCGATCGGGATCGAGCTTCGTGAAGGCCCAATCCCGGCAGGCGCGCGCCGCCTCCGTTGCGTAGCCCATCTTCCAAAAACTCGGCAGAAGCATGTACGCGACTTCGACGTCCTCGCGTGCGTCGACGTCGTCCCAGTGCAGCAGACCAACGTGGCCGACGTACGCGCCGTCGCTTTTTCGCTCGACCGCGAAGAGGGAGTATCCGCGTTTCTCGTATGAGGCGAGAATGGAATCGAGCACCGTTTGACAGCGCTCGAGTCCGTACGTTTCGGGATAGTACCGCATCACGAGCGGATCGCTCATGACCCGGTGAACGAGCCCGACTTCGTCTTTCGTATAACGCCGCAACCGCAGGCGCGGCGTCTCGATCAGCACTTTCGCGTGAGGCTATAACCGCCGCCGGTGAGGTGTTTGCCGTCGGCCGAGAGCGTGAGCGTATGGGTGCCGTAATAGGTGAACGTCACGGTGTTTCCCTTGAGCCCCCAGTTGCCCGAGACGCCGTCGCTGTCGGTGACGTCGCCGTCGAGATCCATCGTAAAGGTCTTTTTCGCATCGTTATCCGAGATCCACGTACCGACCAGGTTCGTCGTCGCGCAGCCGGTCGGCACGGGCGTCGGCGTCGGCATCGCGGCGAGCGTTTTGACGGCACCTCCGTAGAACTTGTGCGCGATGTCCAAGCAGAGATCGTTCGCTCCGTACGGATTATCGGGCAGCTGTACGGCACAGGTAAACGTCACCACGTAGCCCTTGGGCAGCGCGTAGCAGCGCACGACGGCCGTCGCGGTCGGCGTGCCGGCCAAACCGTTTTGCGCCTGCGCCATCCAGTCGCCGCCTCCCGGACTCGACTCGGCCGCGCCTTGCAAAAAAGCGTCGAGCGACGACTTAGCCTTGGCACCGCAATCGGCCAGCGATCCGTCGGGACTCACGTGCCGAACTCCCACCGAGATATCGACGGAAGCGGGTGCACTCGAGCCGCACCAAATCGTGGCCACGATCGACGCGAACGCGGTGAGAGCGGCTCGCCGAAGCGGCGCGCTCACGGTTGACCTCCAAATGCCGCGGAGAGTTTGGAACAGATCGCGCTGGCCGCCTCGGTCGCCGGGGGCGACTGCGACGCACACGTAAAGGTCACGAGATACCCGTTGACGTCGTCGAGCGGATAACAGTGAATCGCTGCGGCCGCGAACGAGTTGCCCGATGCATCGGTAGCACCGAGCCCCTCCCACTCGCCGGTGTCGCCGATTTCGGCCACCTTGCCGAGAACCGAACCCAATGCGGCGCTGGCTTTGGAGTTACAGCTGCTCAACGGCGAGTTCTTGACGACGTTTTTATCGCCGACCACCACGTCCAGTGCCGCGGGCGCGCTCGCCCGCGCGGCGCCGAATGCCAGCACCAAGCCGACGGCAAATGCGATGACGCGAAAGCGTGACGGTGTAGTCAAGGGCGTCCTCCTGTGCGAGCGAGATGCCTTAGACGGCTGCGCACTCTTTCCTACGGAAGGCGTGGCTCGTTCCTGCCGGAAGTTTCGTGCATGAGACGTACCGTTGCCTTCCTTGCGTGCATTGCGTTCCTCGGTGTCACAGCCCCATCCGGCGATCCGTTCTTGTGGCTGGAAAACGTGCACGGCGCGCGCGCGATGGCATGGGTGCAAGCCCAGAACGCCCGCACGCTCAACGTGCTCAAGAAGGACCCGAACTTTCCGGGTCTCTATGCGGACGCGCTCAAAATCGTCGAGGCGAAGGACCGGATTCCCGCGCCGCAGTTCGTCGCGCACGGCGTGTACAATTTCTGGCAGGACGCCGCGCACGTACGCGGCATCTGGCGGCGCACCACGCCCGCCGATTTTGCCGCCGCCGAACCGAATTGGACCACCGTTCTCGACTTGGACGCCCTCGCCGCAAGGCGACGTGCGAACTGGGTCTGGAAGGGCTTCGATTGCGCCTGGCCGCAGCAGACGCGCTGCCTCGTCTATCTTTCCGACGGTGGCGAAGACGCCATCACGGCGCGCGAATACGATACCGACGCCAAGCAGTTCGTCGCGGACGGCTTCTCCTTACCGAAGGCCAAGCAGAGTACGGCATGGGAGAGCGCGGACTCGCTGCTGGTAGCGCGCGCGTGGTCTCCCGGCGAGCTGACGACCTCGGGGTATCCGTACGTCGTGAAGCGTCTGCGCCGCGGCCAGCCGCTCGACGCGGCCGTCGAGGTCTTTCGCGGCGCGAAATCGGATGGCGGTTACGGCGTAACGCCGCTCGTCTTCCACGACGGCACGGGGGATACGGCGACGATCATCGCGCGGCCGTTATCGACCTTCAAGTCCGAGTACTATCTGGTAACGGCGCGCGGAGTGCAGAGGCTCGGCGTTCCGCTGCAGTCACAGCCGACGGCGCTCGTCGCGGGCCGGCTCCTCTTCACGCTGCAGGAGGATTGGAAGGCCGGCGGTTCCACTCTCCCGCAAGGGGCACTCGTCGCGGTCGAGCTCGCGGCGGCAGATGACGATCCCGCAAATCTCAAGCCGGCGCTGGTCTATGCGCCCGGCCAACGCGAAATGCTCGACTCCGTCGCGCAGACGCGTTCGCAGCTCGTCGTGACGACCTACGAAAACGTCCGCGGCCGCGGATGGATTTACACGCCCGCGGCCGGCGACGGCTGGACCAAGCATCGTCTCGATCTTCCGGACAACTCTACCGTTGCCATCGACGACGCCGATCAGCAGGGGGAGTCGGCCTATATTACCACGACGAGCTTTCTCACGCCGCCGTCGCTCTGGCGGCTCGATGCCGCGACGGGCGCGCTACGCGTCGTCAAGACGTCACCGGCGCGATTCGACGCCTCGAACGACGTGGTCGAGCAGCGCGAGGCGACGTCGAAAGACGGCACGCAAGTTCCCTATTTCATCGTGCACCCCAAGAACATGAAGCTCGATGGTGCAAACCCGACCCTGCTCTATGCCTACGGCGGTTTCGACGTCTCGATGACGCCCAACTATAGCGGCATCGTCGGCAAGCTGTGGCTCGAGCGCGGCGGCGTCTACGTATTGGCGAACATTCGCGGCGGGGGCGAGTTCGGGCCGGCATGGCACGACGCCGGTCTCACCGTCCATCGTCAGCGGGTGTACGACGATTTTGCCGCGGTCGCCAAAAACCTCATCGCAACGAAAGTAACCAGTCCTCGCCGGCTCGGCATCGAAGGCGGATCGAACGGCGGGTTGCTCATGGGTGTCGAGTTCACGCAGCATCCCGAGCTTTGGCACGCCGTCGACATCCAAGTTCCGCTGCTCGACATGCTGCGTTACGAGCAGATCGAGGCGGGTGAATCGTGGACCGGCGAGTACGGCAGCGTATCGAATCCCGCGCAGCGAGCCTTTTTGGCCAAGATCTCGCCCTACAACAATCTAAAACCCGGCGTGCGTTATCCCGAGCCGCTGATCTGGACCACCACGAAGGACGATCGCGTCGGGCCGCAGCACGCGCGCAAGTTCGCGGCGAAGCTCGAGGCGATGCACGATCCGTATCTCTTCTACGAAGTGATCGAGGGCGGCCACGCGTCGGGTGCGAACCTGCGGGAGCGCGCTTTTACCAGCGCGCTCGAGATGACGTACTTCATCCGAAAGCTGATGAACTAGCGAACCAAACTGCCCTAAAGGCGAAGCGCGCGTTCGGCGTTGAGATGGCAGATCTTTTCGCGCTGCTCGTCCGTGAGCGGCGCGCGATCGATCCAATCGGCGGCTTCCTTCGTGTCCTCGTACGGATAATCGACCGAAAAGAGCACGCGATCCTCGCCCATCTCGGCGATCGCACAGAGCAGGGCGGAGTCCTGGCAACAACCCGTCGTGGTGACGAGCAGGTTCGAACGAAAATACTCCGAGGGTTTCTTCTGGATTTTTCGAGCGCTCTCGGTGTCGTGCAGACGCTTGTCGATGCGCCAGGCGAAGTACGGAAGCGTTTCGCCCATGTGCCCTAGGATGAACGTGAGCGCCGGATAGCGATCGAAAAGCCCGCTGAGAATCAGCCGTAAGAAGTGCGTCGAGTTGTCGAGGCTCCAGCCCCAAACCGCGCCTTGCATGTCCGGGTATCCCTCGACGACGTGCGGCTGCACGTACGGATCGGCGGGGTGAAGGTAGACGGGCACGCCGAGTGCGAGCACCCGTTCCCAGAGTGGATAGTAGCGCGTATCGTCCAGGTAGATTCCGTTGGTGTTGCCGTTGATGAGCGCGCCGGCGAAGCCGAGCTCGTTCACGCAGCGCTCGAGCTCCTTGCACGCTTCGCCGACGTCCTGAAGCGCGAGATGCGCGAAGGCACGATAACGGTCGGGGTGCAGGCGCACCTGATCGTGCAGGTAATCGTTCGCGGTTCGCGCCAGCCGGATGGCGGTCGCGGGATCCGTCTCGACCTGCACGCCGGGGCTGGTATGCGAGAGCACGAAGAGATCGACGCCCCCCGCATCCATTGAGGCGATGCGGCGATTCGAACGATCTTCGAGGAGATCGGTGAGCGCGGCTTTCTTGCCGGCGTCCGGAACGAGCGCGAGCGTTCTTTCGAGATACTTCTCCAGCCCGGGAGCGGTGAGCGCCTCTTCGAGCGCGATCTTCTTCACGTCGGTTCTTACCTTTCTCGGTTGCAGGGTTCGCTAGTCGTTGTCGGGAGGAACGAAGGACGGCCGCTCCCGGAGGAACGTCGATTCCGGATAGCGAGCCGCAATGGGTGTAAAAGCACGCGGCTGCTGCGTAAAATCGAACGCGTCGAACATGTCGCTCGCGCGCGTGTCGGTGAATCCGCGGGACGGCGGACCGATAGGCGGCAGCGCGAAGAGCTCTTCGACGGTCTTCAGAATGCTGCCGTACTCGTACTGCGCGTGCGCGACGTAGCCGTGCTTGGCGTACGGCGATATGACGATGCAGGGAACGCGGATGCCGAGGCCGCGAAAGTCGAGTTGCGGCGGAGGCGCGTCGTCGTACCAGCCGCCCCAATCGTCCCAAAGCACGAAGATCGCCGTCGAATCCCAGTACGGGCTCTCTCCGATGGCGTTGACGACCGCGGCAACCCACGACGGCCCACGGTCGTACCCGCTCCCCGTGTGATCGGAATCGACCCAGTCCGGCGTAACCCACGAGACGTCTGGAAGGGCGCCGCCCGAAACGTCGGTGAGGACGCGCGTCTGCGGCGAGACGACGTTCTTCCAATCCGGGCCGTAACGCACCGCACGGACGGCCGAGAACTCCGACCAAACCTTGCCGCCAATGCGGCTCAGCGGTGACGCGTAGTACTTCCACGAGACGCCGGCGGCATCGAGCCGGTCGGCGAGCGTGGGAAAACGGCCGAAACACGGAAACGGTCCGTTGAATCGTTCGACGCGTCGAGCGTCGAGCGTATAACTCCGGGCGCCCGGAGGCGCTTCGCAGCCCCATTTGAGCGTATCGGGCGCATCGACTTCGGCGATCGGCCCTCGATCGATCGTCGTATTTCCGGCAATGAGGCTCAAGTGCGCGGTGAAACTCGGACCGAACTCCGTGGGAAACATACGATCGGCGAGTACGTACCGTTTGGCCATCGTCCAATACGGTGCCGATTCGCGGCGCGGCACGTATGCGTACGCGAAGTCGGGCGGCCCGCCGTAAAAGTGCTCGTGCTCGAACCCGTTCATCTTGCCGTGATTCCAGCTGCTGATGGAATCGCGCCAGTTGTTTTCAATGTTGCCGGGATTTTCGAGTGTCGTCGGATGTAACGCGATGCGCTTTTTGCCGGCATAGCCGAAGCGAGGAGCGTCTGCTCCGGGAAATCCGCTAAAGAGATCGTCGAAGCTGCGATTCTCTTGAATGACGATCACGACGTGCTTGACGTACCGGTTTGGCGGCGCGCCGCCGGGCATGCCCGCGGACGGCGCGAGACCGCCGCCCGCGCACCCCGCACTCCACGCCGCGCATAGGAAAGGCAACACCCCTCGCACGAGCCGGTTCGCTTGCACGCTTTGCGTCTTCCGCGACCCGCAAACGCCGCCCTTGCCGGCGCTCGGTACAGAATCGAAAGCAGCTAGCGGCCGCTTTCCTTCGAAGCGTGGGTACGCTTCGCTGTGGGAAGAACCAGGAGATGAAGCGCGCGACGCGGCGCCGGATTTGGAGCGCTGTTGCAATTGCTCTGCTCTGCATCGTTGCGGTTGCTTGGTGGCAGCGGCAAGCGTTGGCGCGTTTCGGCGTCGTTGCGGCGCTCGAAGCATTCGGGCACGTGCGCGTTTCGTTCGATCGCTCCACGTTCACCGTACGTCGTGCCGAGCTGAGCGGCGTTCGCGTTACCTCGTGGAGCGGCGAGCCGATCGCCGCAATTACGCGCCTCGATCTCGCCTACGATCTGCGCGATCTGCTTCCCGGCGGTATGCGTCGCTTCGGATTGCAAGACGTCGAGGTCAATGCACCGGTGCTCACCGTGATCCGGCACCGCGACGGCAGTTACAACGTTCCGATACCAAATATATCGAAGACGGCGCCCAACGCCGGACCGCCGTTGAACTTTCACGCCCGGATACGCGACGGATCGATCGACGTCGTGGACGAGAGTCTCGCCGCTGCGCCGGGTCAACGCCGGCTCTACGTACGCGATCTGAACGTCGACGGCACGTTTGCGACGGCCGGCCGGTCCGCCTACGTCGCCACGATGCGTTACGGCGAAACGACGGATCGGCTCTATGCGATCGCCGGACACGGTACGATCGATCGCGCGCGCGGAGATTTCGATCAGGAGTGGACTGCACGCGCGCTGCCGATCGCCGCGGCCGTCGATTTCCTCACAAACACTCGAGCCATGCGGCTGCGCGATGGGACGCTACGCAACGTGGACGTGCGCGGGTTCGGCATCGGCGCCGGCAACAAGCTTCAGGCACATCTCTCGGCCACGGCATGGCTGCAGGATGTGCGCATCGCAATCGCCGGCCTCTCAAACGATATCGAGAACGTGCACGGCCGGGTCGACGCCTACGACGATGGACTTCTCACGAACGGCCTCGCCGCGCGTATCGCCGGCATGCCGCTGCAAATCTCGGGCGGACTCTACGGATTACGCGATCCGCGGCTGCGCCTGCGCGCGCGCGGGAGCGGCAACTTGGCGCAGCTCCGCACCGCATTGCCACAAGCACGACACTTGCCGATCCGCGGAAGGCTCGGTTTTACGATGCTCGTGCAAGGAGCCGTCGCGAAGCCCGTGACGTGGATCGCGCTGCGTTCGCCGCAGCTCGGCTATGCCTCCACGACGCTGCGCGATCTACACGGAGTCGTTGCCGTGAACCGCCGCGAAGCCGATGTCTTGAACCTCAACGCCGCGTACGGCGGCGTACGCCTCGCGACACGGGGACGGGTCGCGTTCGATAAAGAGCCCGATGCCGTCGAGATGCTCGTCAGAGCCCTTGCGCCGCCCGGCACCGCTCCCTATGTCAATCGCCTCTTGCCGGCGGTGCCGCTGCGCGCCGAGGTGCTGGCCACTGCGGAAGACCCGCGAAGGATCGGCGGACGCGGCGTGCTTTGGGGACGCAGCGCCGAGGAGCGGCTCGCTGCACTCTTTGACGTCGACGGTCAGGGAACGGGATCGATCGGCCCGCTCGAGATCCAAGGGAAGTCCGGCTCGCTCTACGCACGCATCGCACTCGACGGTCCGCGCCGCAGCGCGCTCGGAATCGTCGACGCGCGGAACTTCGTACTGCCGGCCATCCGTGCGCGGCTCGACGCGCAGGTCTTCGGCGAGCGAGCACGCGGTGAAATTCAGGCGAGCGGCAATGCCCGACTCGCCGCAGCGTGGGGCGACGGACGCGCGCGCGGCCGAGTCACGTTGGCAAACGGAACGTTGAACGGCGCGCTCTTCGGAGGCGTCGGCAGCGTTGCCGGCTTCGGGGCGACCGTTGCCGGAACGCCGCGAGCGCCGCGAATCGCGGGGACGGTCGTGGTTGCCGGCGGCCGCTTTCGCAACTTCAACGTCAACGGCAGTGCGGGGCTGATCTTTGACCGCAGCGCGCTCGACGTGCACGACGCCGAAGTCGCGCTCGGCCCGCTCTTTGTCGGCGTCGCGGGCAAGGTCGGCGGCATCCGTCCAGGCAGCGCGCCGGCACCGCGGTACGATCTCACGGCGCAGGTTCATTCATCGGACGTGAGGGCGCTCGTCGCAACGGTTCAACCGCGCAGCGCAAATCTGGTGCAGGGGAGCATCGACGCCGCCGTACACATCGGCGGCTCCGGCGCCGCGCCCGCCGTGACCGGAACGATTGACGCACCCGAGGGCTCGGTCAACGGATTGAGCTTCCGCGATTTTCGCAGCGGCGTGGACGGCGGATTGTCGACCGTCACCTTGAGCGCCGGGCACGTCATCGTTGGGGACTCAGCCATCGCTCTGAGCGCAACTGCGACGCGTGCCGGCGCTGCCGACGTTTCGGTCGATGCCCCGCATCTCGACCTTGCCGACTTCAACGATTTCTTCGATCAAGGCGACATGTTCGCCGGTACGGGATCCCTCGCGCTGCGGGCCGACGTTGCCGGACGGCAGATCGTGGATACGAGCGGCGATGCGGCCTTTTCCGGCGCGCGCGTGCGGCGCATGGCACTGGGAAGCGTCAACGCGCACTGGAGCAGTTCCGGCAACACCATCTTGACCGCGCTGCGACTCGGCGGTCCCTCGGGGGAACTCGCTCTCAACGGCAGTATCGCGCCGAACTCCAAACGCGTCGATCTTCACGCCGCCGTGAGCAATCTCGATCTCGGCTCGTGGCTGCCGATGCTCGGCCTCGGCGTTCCGATTACCGGCAGGCTCGACGCGCAAACCGACGTCGCCGGGACCTACCCCGACCTTGCGATGCGACTGCACGCGGCGGTTTTCGGCGGAACGGCCGGCAGCGTCGCGGTGGAACGATTTGAAATCAGCGCAACCGCCTCGCACGGTCGCGGCACGATCAGCTCGGCAGTGCTCGATCTTCCGTATTTAACGACGGCGGGATCGGGAACGTTTGGCCTGCGTTCCGGCGATCCGCTCGCGCTCACGCTGCACAGCACGAGCCCGGACGTCGGCGAGTTTCTCGCTCGCGCGGGCGAGAAACGGGTTACCGTGCACGGAAGCCTCGACTCCACGCTACGGATCGAAGGCACGCGCGAGCATCCGGAGTTACACGATACCGTCAGCGTGCAAACGCTGCGCTACCGCGGCCTCGAGCTGCCGCGCGTGAAGGCGAACATCGAGGCCGACCGGCGCGCGGTCGACGTCAGCGAGGGCGAGATCGATTTCACGCGCGGCCGAGCGCTTCTTGCGGCCCACGTTCCGATTGCGCTGACGGGCTCGAAAATTGCCGTGGCCGGCGCTCCCCTCGCCGCGTCGATGACCGCCGACGACATCGAACTCTCGAACTTCGTCAATCTGCTGCCGAAGGGAACGCAGCTGAGCGGGCGCATCGACGGACGCGTCAACGTGAGCGGCACGGCGGACGCGCCGAAACTCCGTGGTTCGCTGGCGCTGCGTGATGGCACGTTTGACGGTCAGGCCGAGAAAACGCCGATTACCGGCATCTCGGGCGACCTATCGCTGAACGGCACGCGCGCAAATTTACAATCGCATGCCTTCGTCGGCGGCGGCACCGTTACGGTCGCGGCCGCCGCGGCCCTAACCGATTTGCGGCATCCGGCCGATGCGACGTTCGCGGCGCAAGCTCGCGCCCAAAACGCGCGTCTCGATCTTCCGGCATACTTTCAAGGCACGCTCGACGGCGCGGTTGCGTTCACCCGAAATGGAACCGGTCTTCCGCAAGTTACCGGCGATATCTCGGTCGCCAACGCGCGGATTCCGCTCAACTCGCTGCTCAACCAGCGCGGTGGCCCCAACGCACGGCCCTCGCTCCCGAACGTCGCCTTTCATAACGTCCGGCTGGCGGTAGGATCGAACGTCCGCGTACAGAGCGCCAACGTCGATGTCGGAACGACCGGAGCCGCTACGCTCGGCGGAACGCTTGACGCGCCGACGCTTGCGGGGAGCTTTCGCTCGACCGGCGGATCGCTAAGCTTCTACCGGAACTTCTCGATCGAACGGGCCGAGGTGCGGTTCGACCCGGGCAGCGGCGTCATTCCCGACATCGATGCCGTCGCGACGACCTTCGTGGCGAATCCCGCGACTGCGGTACGGCTTCACGTTACCGGTCCGGTGACGAACCTGAACCTCGCACTTGCATCGGAGCCGTCGTACGACCGCGAACAGATCCTCGGTCTGCTCGTCGGCGCGCAGCAGTTCGGTGCCGTGCGCGGCGTACAAGGGGGTGGCGGCGGAACGTTCTCGGCCGGCTCGGCCGCGCAAGGCCTCGCGCTGGGGCAGCTCAATACCGCATTCACCCGTACGCTCTTGGAACCGCTTTCAGCATCCCTGGGCGGCTCGCTCGGCTTTACCGAAGTACAGATCACGAGCGACATTCAAACGGGCCTCGGCGTCAACGCGGTCAAGGCGTTTGGTAAGAACGTCAACGCGATCTTCGCTCAAAGCTTCGGCTATCCGCGCACCCAGAGCATCGCACTCGAGGCGCATCCCAGCGTCGGTAACAGCTTGCGCCTGACGGCGTACACCTCAACGGGCCCGACGCTCTTTGCGCTGCAGCAGCAGCCGCAGCCGATTGCCTTCGGCGTGCTCAACCTCAACCCGCTGACGACCTATACGCCGATCTCCGGCACCAACGGCGTCACCTTCTCCTATCTACGGAGGTTTCCATGACGCGTCTGCGTCCGCTCGCCGCGTTCTTTGGCGTCATTCTCGTCGCCGCGACGTCGCGCGGGCCGATCGGCTTCGTCGATCTTCCGCGGCTCGTCGCGAACGATCCCTTGCACTCGGTGCTGCTCTCGTACGATCGCGAGATTGCGGCGCTGCAGAGCACGCAGAAGGTATCGGGCCTCACCGACGTTGGCGCGCACGCTCGCCGGGCCGCGAACGCAGCGCGCCGCGAGGCGACGGCCGCGCAAGCCCGGGTTCGGCGGATCGGCGCGCGCGACGCACAGGCGGATCGAACTCGCGAACGCACCGCGCTCGCCGCAGTACTCGCTTCTGCGCAGAGCGGCGATCGCGAGGTGGCGCGCTATGCCGGCGAGCTTCAGCGCGAGACCGATGCCAACGAGGCGAACTACACGAGCGCGCTCGCGCAACGCAGCGACCGCGCCTATGCCGCGCGCGCCCAGCAGCTCCGCGAAAAAGAATCGACCCTGGCCTTCGACCTCGCGCGCAAGAACGGCGGTACGCGACTGAGCGTGCGCCTCAAGCTCGCCGATCCCTATCTGAGCGAGGCGACGAAAGCGGTACTCCACGCGAAGCTCGCGGCTCTCGATGCGCAGGAGCGCAGCGCGGTCGCGGCGCTTCAGGCGCGCGACGCCGCAATACTCGCGGCCTATCGGCGACAGCTGCAGACCGACGCCGATCGGAAGAATGCGGCGATGGCGGCGCGGCTTCGCCAGGCCGCGGGCGCGAACTTTGCCGTACGCGAGCGCGTACGCAGTTCGGCAATGCAGTCGACCGGTTCACGAAGCTTTGCGCAAGCATCCGCGTCGTTCGGTAGCACCTATCGCGTCGGAGCCGACGCGGACGGCGTCGTCACGGGATTCCGGAACGCCGGAGACGACCTCAGCCGCCGGTTCGTTCGGCTTGGCGAAGCGGCGACCGCTTCGCAACACGAGACCGCTGACCAACTGAAAGCGCTGACGGCAACGCGACGCGCGCTCTATCAATCCATCGTCGCACGCATCCAACGCGAGGCCGAGCTCGTTGCGCGCCGACGGGGCCTGGCAAAAATCGAATACGGCAGCGCGCGTCCCGGCGGCAGCGTCGATTTAACTCAAGCCGTACAAGGCGCGCTTGCGCGTTAAGGCGAGGCGTGGTGCAGGGGCAGCATCTCGGAAACGCCGGAGGCTTTGCGGATCGCCTCCACGTCGCTGACGAGCGCCTCGCCTAACGAATCCTTCGGCGGGCAAGTCAAGTCGGGCGAGGTCCATCCCTGCCACGTCACTTTGATCGTGCTGCCGAACGACGCGCTCTTCATGCACGGCACCGTCGCCGCGTTCCCTTTACGCGCCGCGGCGAGATCGGCGAAGAACTTGGTCGCCGTCGCGGCGGGCACGGTAAAAGGCCTGGGCGTACTCGCCGCTCCGCCGCGTTGCTGCAGCGTGACCGTCGCCGTGCCGTCCGTCGAGACATCGATCCGGTATCCGTACGAGTTCGTCGAACCTGAGTTGACGATCACCGCGTTATCGCTTGGCGCAGCCCCCACGAAGCTTGCAATCGCCAGCACGGCTAAGAGAGTTGCACGAAATTGCATATTTAAAAACCTCCGGCACCGTTGGGTGTACCCCAACCGCTTGCTCCGTCGTAACCGAGTTTCCCCGCACCGAGATGATGGTATGAGCCCGAGACGCCGTGACGCCAGATCCATTGCGGCCCGTTCGTTCGGGCCGCCCCGGGACCGAGCGCAAAGAGTGCGGCGACGATCGACGAGCCGACGCCGGTGCCACCCATCTGCAGCCAGCCGCCGCCGGCCGACTCGTAGACCGCGACGCCGGTGGCCGGATCTGCCACTGCAGCGACGTCGGGGACGGCCCGCGTCTTACAACTCGTTTGATGCTGCCACGACGGCTTGGTGACGAGTGCACTGCACCCGCTCGCGGCGCCGTGCCAAATGTGCTCGCTCCATCCACGCACCGACGGCGTCGCGGCCAGCGACGTTCCGCCGACGCAGACGACCGCCGCATACGCGCAAGGCACCCGCGCACCGGCACCCTCGCCGACGCTTGCAACGATCGCGCGGCCGGGATGGCGATAGGCCGGATCGTCCGCGCGCTCTTCCTTGCCGCCGTAGGCGTTCGATATTGCGACAGCTCCGAGGGCGGCGGCGGCATTTACGGCGGCCGCGAGATCGGAACTCTTGTTGCCGTTCGCCTGAACGAGCAGAATCTTGCAGTTCGGACAGATTGCCGAGATCACGTCGAGATCGAGCGCTTCTTCTGCGCGCCAGTCGTCGCCGGCATCGCCGTTCGCTTTCGGCAATGGATTCGCGCGCCCGTGCTGGTTGACGATTTTGAGGCATCCACTCGACGGCGTGCAGACCGGCAACCCCATACTCCGGCGATAGACCGCGAGATCGCCGGCGGCATCGGGATAGCCGTACGCGTCGACGATTGCGACGGTGGCTCTGCCCGCGCTGCGCGCGACTTGCGTTATACCGTATGCCGCCTGAAGATCCGACGCACAGTAGGGAGCGGTCCGGTTACAGTTGCCGGCATCGCGCACGGCGAGGGTCGTTCCCTCAAGCATTGCGTCGCAGGCACGATAACCGGCTGGAGCGGACTGCCGGCAGGCATAGCGCACGGAGGCGGATGCATTTGACGCTCGCTTCGATGGAGCCGTGCTCGGTGCGTGCGTACCTGAGACCGGCGCCGCGTCCGCATCACCGGACGACGAGTCGTCCGGCGCATCCGACGCATCGGGCGACGTATCCGGCGCATCGTCCTGCGAGGCATGCGTCGCCGGCGCGGCCGTCTGGGGTACGTCGGGTAACGAGGTCTGCTCGAGCGAGCTGCCGGAGCAGCCCGCCATCGCGACGATCGCGACGAGTGCGGCGAATCTTAGAATGCGGCGACTCCTTTGGGCGAGCCCAATCCGGTTGGACCGTCGAACCCGACGCGCGCGTAACAGATGTAATGCACGGAAGAGGCACAGGTCGAGCCGACGCCGGGATCGACGTTGCTTCCGGTAGTTACATCGTAGACGTGACCCTTGTGGTGTTTCCACAAGTAGGTGGCGCCTTGCTGGCTGGCCGCGTTACCGGCCAGCGCGTAGACGCCGATGATGATTTGCGTCGAGGCGCTCGTTCCTCCAAAGAGGAAGAAGCAATTCGCGGGGCAACCGCCCCCCTCTTCGGAGTTATAGACGATCACCGGCGTTCGCAGCGATGCGGTCGCCGAGGTATCGGCGGCCGAGCGCATACGGCAGCCAACGTCGGTCTGCCACGGCGGCTTGGAGATCTTCGTGCTGCACGCACTCCCCGTGGCGCCGCATGGACCGTAGCAATAGTCGAAGTTTAAATCGTTCCACACGCCCTCGCTCCAGCCGCGCGGGTTGTGCGCACGCACGAGATGCGTTCCGCCGACGCAGACGACGTACTCATAGGTGCACGGCTGTATCGGACCGCCGCCGTACCGGCCGCCGCCGCCGGCATCGCCGGCCGCTACCGCGATCACCACGCCGGGTTGATGGAAGATCGAGTTTGCCGAACCTTCAGGGCCCGATCCCCATGACGCGCCTATATACTTTGCCCCGAGACTTCCGGCCGTCTTCACGCCCGCGTAGAGATTGTTGGTGTAGTTGTTATTCGTTTGAATCAGGATGATCTTGCAGTTCGGACAGGTCGCGGAGACCATGTCGAGATCGAGCGATTCCTCGCCCTTCCAGTCGTCGCTCGGCGGCGGCTCTCCGGGCAGCGGAGAAGTGTGGCCCTCTTGATTGAGGATGCGCAGACAGCCCGTCCCCGTGGTGCACGGTTTCAGCCCCATCGTCTTTCGGAACTCGGCGAGGTCCGAAGCCGCATGATGGTACCCGTAGGCATCCACGATCGCGACGGTCTTGCCGCCGCCGGCCTTGAGCGATGGGAGCAGGTACGCATTCTGAATATCGATCGGACAGTAGCCCTCGCTAAAAGGACACTTTTCGCTGTCGCCGCCGATCTGCGGGTTCATTTGCAGGGTGGGAACGACGTCGGTTCGCACGAACGCGAGACATTCCATCACGTCGGGATTGTTCGGCGGTGCGCAGAGACGGCGAACCGGATTCGCGCCGACGAAGGGTACCTCGCCGCTTCCCGGTCCGGTCAGTGCGTCTTCAGGCAACGCCGACGACCGAGCAAGGGCGGATGCATTCTGCGGAAGCAGCGACTGGTTCGTCGCGCCGTTCGAGCATGCAGCGAGCACGACGACGGCTAATATTGGCAGAGCTTGAGCGAGTGCGCGGTTCACAGAGACCTCCCAAACAATAACGTGACGGACGCTACGGTCGTTCCCGCGGGGCTGGGGAGACTTCGCATGGGGGCCCTCCCGGCACCTATCCGCTGCCGTATTTCGACGCCGTTGCGGCGCGATTTGTTGATTATAGGCAACGGCGCAGCAATAATTTCGAGCGATTTCGTCGCCCCGGCACGCGTTCGAAGCAGCAAACCGAGCGACGCATTGCTCGCCGAAGCGTGCTCGCAGGTCGAAGCCTACTTCTCATATCGGCTGCGCCGCTTCGACCTGCCGCTGGCGCTGGAAGGAACGGCTTTTCAAGTTGCGGCGTGGCGAGCGGTCGCGTCGCTCGCATTCGGCGAGTTCGTCTCTTACGCCGACGTGGCGCGCGCAATCGGAAAGCCGCTCGCGCACCGCGGCGTCGCCGCGGCGATGGCGCAAGCGAAGATCGATCTCTTCGTGTCCGCCCATCGCGTCGTCGGCGCGGACGGCCGCATCAAAGGGGCCGGTTCGCGGTCGGTACGATATCGTCTCGCCGAATTCGAACTCGCTCGCTCTCCGGCGCAACGGCGTACGCCGCGTTCTCCAGCGTCTCTTCCAAGAATCGCTTGTGATAGGCGATGATATCTTCGACGAACGGGAACTGCGGATGACGCCGCCGCGCCGTCAGGCGGTAACGCCTGCCTTCGCGTTCGAGAATCTGCCATTCCACCATCAGCGGTAACGCGGCGCGGACTAATGCCCGCGCGTTCTCGCGCAGCTCCGGATCGACGAAAAGCGCGCGCGGCAGCGCCGCCAGCGACGACTCGACTGCGGCAACCGCGTCGTCGAGCGTAAAACTTTCCGTTCTTCTGTCGAGCCAGGCGCCGAGCAGTTGCGTCGTCGTTACCGGACGGATTGCGGCGAGCACGCGTCGCATGCGTTCCAAGCGCGGCTCGGGGCCGTCGCCGAGCGGTTCGACGCGATAGAGCATTGAGAGCCTCTTTGAGACGAATGGATCGTAACTGACCCCGATGCAGTAGATTGCGGCGAGCGGTGCGAGGCGTTCGATGACCCCGCGCATCGGCATCATCCGGCCGTCGGTCGTGTAATGGCCCTCCGGCGTCAGATAGAACGTGCCGCCGCGGCGAACGATGTTTTCCATGCGGGCGAGGTCGCCGTCGAGATACGCGCGCGTCGCGTCGAGGATCTCGCGCCGGTAGGGCTCGCGCACGCTGGTGACCTTTACGACGCGATGCGCCTCGGTGAAGAGATCGCGCCGAAAAAGATCCGAACTTTTGGTACCGGGCGGAAATCGGGAAGCGACGCGCTCGTCGAAGATCTCCGAGAGCTCGAGCGGACCGTGGCGTTCCTGCACCTCCCATGCGAAGGCGGTAAGCGCGCGCGAACTCAGTTCGTTTTCGAGCGGCAGCATCCCCAGCGAAATGAAGAGCTGTCCGGCATTGACGCGGCGCAGCAGAAACTGCATCCAAGGCAGGCGTTCGGCGAGAAATCCCGGTTCGTACATTCGCCGCGAGCTTGCGGTGAAAATCGGATGTCTCCAAGGACCGTTCTCGAGCGTCGTGGTCGAAACGATTGCGGGCGACTCGAAATCGTGCTGATGGTTTGCGACCATCAGCGTCGGGCCGCGCCGGCGGGGAAGTCTGCCCCAATGGCGGACGCGATAGGCGAGATGATCCCAGGCGTAATTCGTAATGACCGCCGCAGCGCGCAGCGGCACCGCCCAGAGCGACGATATCGGATGCCGGCCGACGCGCAGCACCGCAAGCGACGCTAAGGCGAAACTGAACCCAGCGAGCCCGAAGACCGCTTGATACCCGGCGCGCGTGCCATGAAAGAGTCCGATCAGCCAGCCGCCGATCAACGGAGCCACGACGTTGGGTAGGAGCGTAGCGATCCCCCAGAGCCCGAGGTCGCGCGCGACGTCGCGCAGTTTTGGGATCGCATCCATTGCCAGCGCCCAACCACTCGATATGACGCCGCCGAAGCCGATACCGAAGATCACCGCGAACGGAAGCATCCATTCGAGTTTCGGCGCGAGCGCGAATCCGATCGTCGCGAAGGCCATGCAGCCTCCGGCAAGCGCCGTGACGATCTTACGAGACATTCGATCGGAGAGCAGGCCGAGATAGATGCTCGAGGCGACGGCGCCGCCGACCGTTGCGAAGGCGTAGAGCGCAGTTCCCGCCGACGGATTTCCGACTCGCTGAACGTCGCGGAAGAAAAAGAGCACGAACGTCTGCAGCATGACGAGTCCGAAAAAGACCAGCGTTCGCGCGGCGAAAACGACGAAGAAATCGTGCCAGTCGCGGACGTGCGCGTGCTCTTCGCCGTCGTAGACTCCGTCGCTCATCCACAAAAGCGAGAGCGCGCCGATCGCCATGATACCGGCCGCAACGAGAAAGGTAACGCTGGGATTCGGCATCGCGCCGGCAATGCCGAATCCTAGCACGGTTCCGGCGAGCGTCGTCGCGCCGCGAACGCCGGAGACCGCGCCCCAGTTTCGCCGCGGCACCGATTCCGGCAAGAGCGCCTGGTAGGCGCAGAGCGCGAGATTCGCCCCCGCCGTGGAAACGATCAACCAAAATGCGAAGAGCAAGATCGAGTGGGCATACGCAAGCCCGGCGAGCGCAACGACGTCGATGGCGATACCGACGGCAACAAACGTCCGGCGCGAACCGCCGCGGCGGCGCAGCGCATCGGATAACCATCCTCCCAACGGAGGCACGACCATTGCGGCGAGCGCCGATATACTGGCCAAAAGGGACAGAATCCAGACGTGATTGCCGGGCGCGAGCGATACGGTTGCCGCGGGAATGGCAATCGTCATCAACGCCGTGTCTTGGAACGTCAGCGGAAGCCAGAGAAAGTTGAGAATCGTCCAGCTGCCGATTTGACGCACGCCGGAGCTTCCGTTATCCACTAGGCTGTTAAAAGATGCTTATTCTTTGACGGCGTCGATCAACACGATGCCCCGGCCGCCGAAATCGCGTAACTGATCGAGGGCCGCGACCGCGGCGCCGATCGGCGTGTCCGGATTCGTCGCCTCGGTTAGGGAGAATCCGGTCTGCTTCTTGGCTTGCGCGTCGATCGGATCGCGCAGCATACTCGGCATGTTTTTGAATCTCCCGATCAATCCGAGCATCGGGCCGGCTTTTTCGTCCAACGTCTGAGGATCGACCACCATGACGACGATACCGTGACGTCTGCCCGACGCGGTTCCTTCGAATGCAACGAAATCGACGCCGAGCGCGCGCGTGTGCGTGCGCACGGCCTCGACGCCGTTCCCAGCGATGGCCGGCGCGTAGCCGGCCGGCGGATGCGCGTTCAAGTCGCCGAGCCACGATTCGAGCGCCGTCATGTAGGCTTGGGTTCCGGCGACGACGTCGTGACCGTCGTAGGTCCCGGCGCCTTGCGAAAGCACGGCGCTATCGGCCATGCCCGGTCGGGCGTGCACCGTCGTCCGCCACTCTCGTGAAGAGAGAATTTGGGAGCCGTCGATGAGCGGAAACGATATGGGATTCGTTGCCGCGGGAGAGGCCCCGGCGGCGGCGCCGCGATGTCCGCCCGCGCAGGCTGTTAGGAGAGCCGCGGAGGCAAGCAGCGCGAAGGTTAAACGCGTCACCGGCAGCGCATTCGAGGAGAACCTCGATACCCCCCGTAAGCTCCGGCGGTGCCGCTCTCATACGGTTCCTATCTGAAGGTCGAGGAGCTCCTCGGACTGCAGCAGCCGCTTTCGCGGCCGCCTCACCACGATGAGATGCTCTTCATCATCATTCACCAGGTTTACGAGCTCTGGTTCAAGCAGCTCTTGCACGAGGTCGACGCGACGATGGGCGCGCTCGACCGCGACGATCTGCTTCGGGTCGCGAAGCACTTTCGCCGGATTCATGCAATCCAGCGGCTGCTCGAGCAGCAGGTCGACATTCTCGAAACGATGACCCCGCAAGAGTTCAACCAGTTTCGCGACAACCTCAATCCGGCGAGCGGTTTTCAATCCGTGCAGTTCCGCGAGCTGGAGTATGCCTGCGGCGTCCGCCGCTCGGAGCTGATGAAATGGATCGAGCTGAGCGACGCGCAGCGCGCGCGCCTCGAACGGCGTTCGCAGGAACCCTCACTCTACGATCGCGTTAAGGCGCTGCTGCGCCGCCGCGGGTTCTCCGTCGATTCCAGCGCCGAGCTCATCGAAAGCTTCCGCCGCATCTACACCGATGAGGCGGCGTACTACGACCTGTACCTTCTGCTCGAAGATCTCATCGAGTTCGACGAGCGCTTCCTGTTATGGCGCGGACGTCACGTTCGCATGGTCGAGCGAATGATCGGTCACAAGCAGGGCACGGGAGGCTCTTCGGGCGTTCGCTATCTCGAAGGAACGCTAGCGCACCGTTTCTTCCCCGAACTGTGGGAAGTGCGCACCTATCTCGGCGAGGGAACCTACGCATGAGCGAAGCGACGATCGCAAACGATCTTCTGCAGCGGCGCGAGCTCTTTCCGATCCTCGCGAACTCCACCTATCTCGTCAGCCATTCGATGGGTGCGGCGCCGCTGGGCGCGCGCCAGGCCCTCGAAACGTACTGGGACGAATGGGCGGCCGACGGACCGGAGGCCTGGGAGCGCTGGCTGCCGCGCATCGCCGAGGTTGCGGACGGCATCGGCACGATCGTCGGAGCGCCCTCGGGTACGTGCTTTTTGGGACCGAACGTCTCGGTGCTTCAAGCGGCGATCGCAACGTGCATCGACTTCCGCGGCACGCGTAACGAAGTGGTGTACGAGGCGCTGCAGTTTCCCTCGCTCACCTACGTTTGGCGGGAATGGGAACGCTTCGGCGCCGTGGCCCGAATCGTCGGTTCCGACGACGGACGAACGATTCCGACGGAGCGTATCGTCGCCGCGATCACAGAGAGGACCGCGATCGCGGTGCTCTCCCACGCCTACTACGTATCGGGTGCGATCGCCGACGTTCGCGCGATTCAAGCACACTGCCGCAGCGTCGGCGCGCTGCTCTGCGTCGACTCCTATCAAACGACGGGCGTTTATCCCTACGACGTCGTCGAGTGGGATCTCGATCTCGTCACCGGCGGATCGCACAAGTGGCTCTGCGGCGGTCCGGGATGCGGCTGGATCTATTTAAAGCCCTCACTGCTCGAGCGCTTTCGCCCCGCGGTTACCGGATGGATGGCGCACGCGCGGCCCTTTGCCTTCGAAGCCGCACCGATCGTGCACGCATCGTCGATGTATCGATTCGGCAACGGCACGCCGACCATCCCCGGATACATGGCGGCCCAGCCGGGCCACCGGATCGTTGCCGAGATCGGAGTATCGCGCATTCGCGAGCGCAACGTGCACCTTACGGAAATGATCGCGGCGATGGCGCTCGAACGCGGTCTGCGCGTCAACTCGCCCCTGCAACCCGAACGCCGCACGGGCTGGATCGGCATCGACTTTGACGGCGCCGAGCAAGCCCATCGGCGCTTGATCGAGCGGCGCGTCTTCGTCGATTACCGGCCGGGATGCGGAATCCGCGTCGGACCGCACTTCTACACGACCGAAGACGAAATCGACGAGTTCTTCCGGACGCTCGTGTCCGTTTCGTCACCGTCATCCTGAGCGGAGCGACACCGAGCTCGGCGAAGGGAAGCGCAGTCGAATGGACATGATCGTCGACCACACCCGAATTGGCGCCGCATTCCGGCGCCTTTCGCTTCCCGTCGCGGTTCAAATGCTCGGCGATCAGCTGCTCGGCACGGTCGATACCATTGCAATCGGGAGCATGGGCGCCGTCGCCCTGGCGGGTGCGACTGCCGCGAATACCATCTTTATCGCGATCGCGTTCTCCGCATACGGTTTCATCAGCGGCACCGCAATCGTCGCCGCGCAGCGCATCGGTGCGGGCGATGTGGACGGGTTCGCGCGAACGGTGCGAGCGGGCGCCGCGGTACCGCTGCTCCTTGGCGCCGTTGCCTTTGCAGCGAGCGTAGTTTGCTCCGGCAGTGCGATCCACGCTCTCGTGGGCGCGCTGCCGAGCGCTCACGCAAGCGCAGCATATCTCGTTTTACGCTGTCTGGCGCTCATTCCGATGGTTCTCTCGGGTACGCTCATCGTCGGTTTGGGCGCGGCGGGAAATCGCCAAATCGGCGTGCTGGTGCTGCTCGTCGTCAACGCAATTCACATTCCGCTTCTCATGATGCTGGGGCTTGGCTGGTGGACGCGCCACCCGTTCGGAATTGAGGGCGCCGGCGTTTCGTCGCTGATATCGGAAAGCATCGCCGCGGTCTATGCAATCGTCTACGTGGCCCGCCGGCCAACCTATCGCATCTTCGCGCGACCCTTTGACTCTGCCGCCCCGGCGATCTCGTGGCGAATCGCGCGCCAATGCGCGCTGCTCGGGATGCCCGAAGCGATCTTCTTGCTGGGAGTCACCGCTCCGGACATCTTCATCGTCGCGATGCTAGCGCCGCTCGGAGCGATCGCCGTGGCGGCGTTTCGCGCGCTCAACGTCGTCTCGGATCTGACCTTCATCGTGCCGAGCCCGTTGCAGAGCGCTGCGCAAGTCGTCATCGGCCAGCGATTGGGAGCGCGCGATCCGGCCGGCGCGCACTGGTTCTTCGAGCGCGCGCTGCGCATTTCACTCGTCGTCACGACCTTGACCGGCGCCGTCGTCGCAATCTTGGCGTGGCCGCTTGCGTACATTTTCACCCTGGATGCGGCGATTGCAACCATCGCCGCGCTGCCGCTCGCGCTGCACATGGTGACGATGCCGCTCAAAGGCTGGGCGATGCTGGCGCTCGCGCCGATTCGCGCCTCGGGCGATACGCGCTTCTCGATGACGGTGGGGATCTTTTGCAGCGCCTTGGTCATCCCGCTGGTCTGGATCGGCATCGAACGGCTGCACCTCGGTCTCTACAGCGTCGCCCTCGGATGGATCGCCGCGTGGACGGTGCGGGCCCTGTTGACCCAGTGGAAGCTTCGCGACGGGGCATGGATGCGGCGGGCTCCGCTCGCGGCCTAAAGAATAGTACGAGCCGATAGGATGGCGTTCACCGAAGGTTTCATCTCCGACCTGGTTGGCCGGCGCGCGACGATCGACGACCTTCCGATCGGAAAGGTCGCCGATTTCCTCGTCGGCAAGCCGGATGCGGTCTTTCCCCAGGTCGACGGCCTCGTCATCAAGACGACGCAGGGCTTGCGGTTCGCGCCGATCGAGACCGTTTCCGACGTCGACCGCAACGGGTGCGTTGCCCTGACGATCGCTCCGAAAGAGACGGTGCCGCCCGAGCACGAGGAGCTCTATCTCGTCGCAGATCTGCTCGACAAACAGATCGTCGATGTCGACGGCCGTAAGGTCGTACGAATCAACGATATCGAGGTCGCGAACACCGGCGGGCGGTTGCGCGTCGTGGCGGCCGACGTCGGACTCGCAGGATTGCTGCGCCGGCTCGGCTTGCGTTCCATCGGCAGAGGCTGGTTTTCGCGAATCCAGAGCATTCCGCGCTCGATGATCGCTTGGGACTCCGTCGCGCCGATTCGAGACGTAAATCCCTCTCAGGTGCGGCTCTCGGTCAAACAAAACCGGCTCGCGCGCCTCCACCCCTCGGAGCTTGCGGAGATCATCGGCGATCTCTCGTCGCGCGAAGCGCTCGCCGTCGTCGGCCAGCTCGACGACGAAACCGCAGCCGACGCGTTCGAACATCTCGACGCGGAGACGCGCAAGAACCTCATCGACGAGATGGGTACGGAGCGCGCGGCCGATATCATCGAAGAGATGGACGCCGACGACGCGGCGGATCTTCTTGCGGAGCTTCCCGAAGAGCAGCAGACGGAGCTGCTCGCCGAGATGAACGCCTACACCGCCGGCGAACTGCGCGAACTCGTCAAGTACGCCGAGGACACGGCCGGCGGCATGATGACCACCGATTACGTCTGGATCTATCCGCATCGCACGACCGAGGCGACGATTCGTAAAATCCGGGAGATCGCTCCCGTATCCGAGTTCATCTATTACCTGTACGTGCTCGATAAAGAAGATCGTCTGCTCGGTGCGCTCTCGCTGCGAGCGCTCTTGCTCGCGCTGCCGACGGCGTTCATCGACCGCATTATGGAGACCGATCTGGTCACCGTCGGTGCGGACATGCCGGCCGTCGACGTCGCCTCGACGATCGCGAAGTACGATCTCCTCGCCGTTCCGGTCGTCGACGATGCCGGAAAGATGCTCGGAATCGTCACGGTCGACGACGCCATCGACGCGATCATGCCCGACGACGTTGCCAAGAAACTGCCGCGCGTTCGCCGGCATCGCGGACGGCCCGCGGTCACGTGAGGCCGGAAGAGATCGTCGAGTTCGGCGAGGCCCTGTCGCGCATTGCCGCAACGGGCGGCGGGCCGAAAGCGCTTGCCGCGCATTTGGCCAAGCTCGCCGGCGGCCGCGTTCTGCTCGAGGACGCACAGTGGCACGAGCTTGCAACGGCGGGCGCGGGAGAGATACCATCGAGCGCGCGCGGCGTCGTCGAATCAGGCGAGCCCGGCCGAGCGGCGCGCGTATCGGTCGGAGAGGCCGGCCTCGGCTGGCTCTCGCTCTTCGGCGGGCGCGCCGATGCCGACTTACTCTTACGTTTGACCGCGGCGGCAATCGGCGTCGAGCTCTCGCGCAACGGCGCGGTGTTGCGCAAACGCCAGGAGGGCTTTTGGGAGTCGCTGCTCGCCGGCACGTTTCACGACGCCAACGCAATTCGCGACGGAGCTGCAGCGCACGGCATGGTGCTTGCATCGCAATATCTTGCGATCGCGCTCGAGTGCGACGACGCCGCCGCCTTGCGCGTGCTGGCAACCCAGTCTTTTCGAAGCGCCGCAGGCGAGCTTGGCGTCGTGGAGCGCGGTGCCGTACTGCTGCTCTTCGTGCCGGCCGGGCGCGCGCTGGAAGCCAGCAACGCGAAGACGGCGGCGAGCCTGCTGCCGAAGACCGCCGCCCGGCGAACGCCGCCGCTTCGAATCTCCGGCGGAGTCGGCACGCTCGAGACACCGCTCCAACTTCGAGCAAGCGCGGAGAGGGCGGAGGCGGCGCTCGCAATCGGACGGCGCATCTACGGTAACGGACGCGTTGCAGTTTACGAAGAGCTGGGCGCGTACCGGATCATCTACGAAGGTGCAAACGTGGAGCGGCTGCGCGCTTTTGCGGCGGAGACGCTCGCGCCTTTGCGCGCTTACGACGAGACGCATCAAACAGAGCTCGAGCGTACGCTCAAAATCTACTTCGATGCCGGACAAAACGTGAAAACGGCGGCGGCCGAGCTCAACGTGCACCGCCACACCGTCTTCTACCGGCTGCGCCAGATCGGCGAGATCTCGGCGCGCTCGCTCGATAGCGCACACGATCAACTCACTCTCCGTCTGGCGGTAGCAATTGATGAACTCCACAACGCGAACTGAGTGGCGCCGGCCCTCGGGCAAACGCGAGGTCGTGCGGATCGCGCGCGAGCGCGACGTGCGTTTCGTTCGCCTGGTCTTCGCCGATATCTTCGGTGTGAGCAAGAACGTCTCGATACCGATCGACGAACTCGATGCCGCGCTCGACGGGCGCGTCACCTTCGACGGCGGCTCGATCGACGGCTTCGTCCGCGGCGAGGAGCTCGACATGCTGCTGCGCCCGGATCCTTCGACCTTTGCGGTCTATCCCTGGCGCGCCGCAGGCGACGCCTGCGAGGCGCGTTTGATCTGCGACATCGCCATGCCCGATGGTTCGCCCTTCGAAGGGTGTCCGCGCACGACGCTGCGCCGCGCGATCGAAAGCGCTCCGGCACTGGCGGGGGCGAAGATCGCGCTGGAGATCGAGTTCTATCTCTTCGAGCGCAGCGACGGCGCTTCGACGGCGACGGCGACTTCGGACGTCGGCTCCTACTTCGATTTTTCGGCGAACGACCGGGGCGAGGAGGCGCGCAACGCGATCGTGGCGGCGCTTCGCGCGATGGGCGTTCCCGTCACGTCGGCGCACCACGAGCACGGCGCCGGGCAGCACGAGATCGACGTCGCCCACGACGATCCGCTCGCGGCCGCCGATCACGCGCTCACGCTGCGCACGATTGCCAAGCACGTCGCCGCCGACTACGGGTTGGAGGCCACCTTCATGCCGAAGCCGCTGGCCGATCGCGCCGGAAGCGGCCTTCACGCCGATTTTATGCTTTCCGAGGCGAGCGACGAGGAGACGGCGCTCTATGTCGTCGGCGGATTGCTCGCGCACGCGGCCGCGACGACGGCAATCTGCAATCCGACGGTCAACTCGTATAAGCGCCTCGTCGCGGCCTGGGATGCTCCCATCTACGCCGTCTGGTCGCAGCGCAGCGCGAACGCGCTGGTGCGCGTGCCTCCCGGGCAGCAACCCGCGCGCGTCGAGATGCGAAGCCCCGACCCCGCCTGCAACCCCTATCTCGCGCTGGCGGTGCTCGTCGGCGCAGCATCGGATGGTGTGACGCACGCGATGCTGCCCGGCCCCGCGCTCGTCGGATCGACGTACCAGCTTTCGGAAAAGGAACGGCGCGAGCGCGGAATCCGCACGCTGCCGAAATCGCTGCGTCAGGCAATCGCCGAACTCGACGACGATCCGGTCGTCCGCGCCGCGCTCGGCGATCATCTCTACCACGCGTTTCGCGACGCGAAGCTCGAAGAGTACGAGCGCTACCGGCGCGCCGTGCATCCGTGGGAACGCGAACAGTATCTGCGGCTCTATTAAGTCTGCAACGACCGGTGATCAGAAGCAGAGCGCTCAGGCCCATCGCCGTATTCATCGTAACCTGCGGTCTCGTTGCCTTGGGATTGGTCTTCTTCGCTCCCCATTGGATACCGAGGGAGGTCCGCTTCGTCGGCTGTTACGACGCCGGCGTCATCGCGATGATGATCTGGTACTGGCGAACGATTTTTCAGACCGGCGCCTCTCAGGCGAGGATCTATGCCGCTACGGAAGACCCGGGACGGGATGCGGTCTTCGTGCTGACGCTGATGGCGGTGGCCTTCGGGTTCATCGCCGCCTTCGCGATTCTGGGGCGCGGACCGGCGGACAAGGTCCCGCTGCACCTCGCCACCGTCGAAGGCGTTGGATTCGGCGCCGTCGCTCTGGGTTGGCTCTTGATTCACACGGTCTTTTCGTTTCACTACGCCCACATGTACTACCGCGATACCGACCGTGACAAAGAGAGCGACCGAGGTTTAGCGTTCCCCGGTAATTCCGAACCGGACTATATCGATCTCGCCTACTTTTCGTTCGTGATCGGAATGACGTTCCAAGTTTCCGACGTGCAAGTCACCTCGAAGCGGATTCGCCGTTTTGTGCTCTCGCATGGATTGATCTCATTTGCATACAACACGGCAATCCTCGCACTGGTCGTTAACGTGGTCTCGGGTCTGCTGCATTAGCGAGCGACGCTCGCCGTGGCGCCGAACGGCGTGTAGAAGCCTTTCAGCGTCTTGAACGGCGCGCCGCCCGCCGGATAGTGCCAAAATCCGACCGTGCCCGGACTCTCTTCGTTCGGTCCGACGAGCGTCGAACCGTCGATCCAAAACTGCTCGATATCGGGACCGTTTTTGAGCTTTACCGTACGTTCGAGGTGTCCCGTCTCGCTCGTTCGGTAGATTGCGCCGGCGCCGCGGTTCGAAATCGCGACGTCGCTGCCGTCCCACATGGCGCCGCCCGGATTCTCGAACGTTTCGCCTAGCTTGAAGTTCTTCAAGCTCTTGCCACCCTTCGGGAGTTCGACGAGCATCACGTTACCGAAATGGTCCCATGCGTCGGCGAAGAGATTCCCCTTACCGTCGTAGCCGCAGAACCACGTTACATCGACGTAGCTGTCGCGATAGATCTTCGGCTTGCCCTTCGCTTTCGCGTAGACTGCAAGCACATCGTCGGAACCCGAGAGCTGCGTCAGCGCAAGATTTCCGGTCACCGGATCGACCGAACAGCCATAGGGTGTGCCGGCGTCGCTCAGCTTTCTGATGGGTGCGGTACCGCCATGCGCGTAGACGTCGACGGGGCCCGCTTCGTCGACCACGAAGACGTCGCCGGCTTTATCCGCCTTGTGGATAGGTAAAAACATCGACGGCGTTGGCACCGAGGTCCGATACGTAGAGCAGCGCTTGCGCCTTCGCTTTTGGCGCGCTTCGCAGTCCGCCTCCGTTTACGCTTACGGCCGAGGTTGGGAACGTCGGAAGCGTCCCGCCGCAACCGGCAAGCACCGCGGCCCAAATGCAAATTCCCAGGCGGCCAATACTCGAGGTCGTCACGTACGCTATCGTACCACGACTGCCGCTCTCGAGGCAAAACGAAGAGAGTTTTCGAGCCCGCGGCGCAGAAAGCCCGGGTTTATGACGGCCGGGCGTATCGCTCCGCGTTTGGGAATGCTGTCGATCGTTATCGCAATTATCGCGCTTATCGCGGTGCTGCCCGAACGTTACCAGCTCCTTCCCGACTGGGTCGGGTATCTCGTCGCGGCGGTCATGATCGCGCCGAGCCTTTTCGTCTCGTTTACGCATGGAAGCGCGGTTTGGCGGCGGATCGAGCGCCTCGTCGACGTGAGCGTCGTCACGACGGCGTTCTTCTTGAACACCCTCAATCTGCTGATCGCGGCCTACAATCTCGTCGAAAATCCCAGCAAACTTCAGCCGGTGCCCTTATTCTACACGTCCATCGGCATTTGGTCGGGGAACATTTTGATCTTCACGCTGATTTACTGGCTCGTCGATTGCGGTGGCGCCGACGCGCGGCAGAGCGGATCCGTGAAGTACCCCGACTTCGACTTTCCGGCGATGGACGATAGCGAGCACGTACGCCCTGGCTGGAAACCCGGAATGATCGATTATCTGTTCTTGGCCTTTACCACCTCGACGGCGTTCAGCCCGACCGAGGCAATGCCGTTGACCGCGCGGGCGAAAATACTCGTCATACTTCAGAGCAGCGTCTCGTTGGTGACGATCGCCATCGTCGCCGCGCGCACGATCAACATACTGAAGTAGCTCCTCTTACCAACGTCGCCGGCCTTCCCAGCATCTTCCCAACTTCTGGATACGCAGCGCCCACCGCGCTGATACGGTAAGCCGGAAAGAAGGGAGAATAGTTACGTCAATGCATCGTTTTGCTTTATCACTGCTCGGAGGTTTGGCGTTCGCGGCCACTTCGTTCACCGTGGCTCTGGCGAGTCCGCCGAACCTGACTGGAACCTGGACCGTCGAGCAGAACGGCCTCAACGGCGGCACGACCACGCACGTCACCCTCAAGCAATCCGGAAACGGCCTGGTCGGCACCGGCTCGACCGGCAACGGCTTCACGGGCGAGTTCGTTACCGACACGCAGATCAACGGAAAGTGGCACGGACCCGGCGGCGCCGGGTGGCTCACTATTTACGTGAGTCCCAACGGACACAGCTTCAACGGCACCTGGGGCTATAACGGACGGGCTTCAAACGGCTCGTTCGTGGGCAATAAGGTCCTGCCGCCCTCGCCGATTACGGCAAAGGGAACGTGGAACGTTGCCGGAGCCGGCGGTCCGACGATGTTCGTCGGAGAGATGAAGTGCACGCAATCGGGCCCGTCGGTCGTCTGCATGAGCGGTCCCATCAAACTTCAGGGCAAGTTCCGAACGAAGGACAAGGTGCGCGCCACCTGGAGCGGCGGCGGCAAATCCGGCTGGTTCTCGTTCTGGTTCAACGGGGACAACAACAGCTTCAACGGAATCTGGGGACGTGGAGCGGATTCCACTCCGGCGGTCGGCCGAGTCGTGGGTCAGCGCTCTCTCGGGGGCTAACGTGACCTCGCATACCAGGCCCGGATCTTCAATCGGCTCGGGCGGGCAAAGCTCGCCCGAGTCGCACCCTTCCCCGCGCGACCTCGACGCCGCCGGCAAGGAGCTTCGCAAGCGCGCGCCGCGTGCTTCACATGCCGGACTCAAGCTTCCGGCGAGGCGCGACCCGCTCGGCATCTTGCAAAAGGGCGACGGCGATCGGCTCCCCGAACTCGTTCCGATCCGCTACGGTCGAATGCTCGCCTCTCCATTCACGTTTTACCGGGGAGCTGCCGCGGTGATGGCCGCCGATCTCTCGCATACGCCGGCCACCGGCGTCAACGTTCAGGCCTGCGGCGATTGCCATCTCAAAAACTTCGGCGGCTTTGCAACGCCGGAGCGCAACATGGTCTTCGACATCAACGACTTCGACGAAACGTTACCGGCGCCGTGGGAATGGGACGTCAAGCGTCTCGCCGCTTCCTTCGTGCTCGCCGTTCGCGAGAACGGTCTATCGAAGCGCGTTGCGCGCGACGTCACCCTCACGTGCGTAAGCGTCTATCGACGGACGATTCGCGAGTTCGCCGGTTTCGATCCGTTGGCCGTCTGGTACGCAAAGCTCCGATTCGAGGATCTTCTCGATTTGGTTCCCGCCGGCGATCGAGCGCGAATCGAACGGCGCGTCGAAAAGATCACAGCTCGACGCGGCGCCGACGTCGATTACCCCAAGCTCGCCGAAGTCGTTCACGGCGAGATTCGCATCCACGATAGCCCCCCGTTGATTTTTCATCCGGAGATCGCGCGAACGCCGGAGTTCGCGCTGCAGGTCGAGGCGATCTTGAAGGAATACCGCGAGAGCCTTCCGCACGATCGTCGCATTCTATTCGACCGTTATACGTTCGTCGACGCCGCGATCAAAGTCGTCGGCATCGGCAGCGTCGGAACGCGCTGCTGGATCGCCCTGCTCATGTCGCCCGCGAACGAGCCGCTCTTCCTGCAGTTCAAACAGGCCCACGCATCGGTTCTGGAGCCCTACACGGCAAAGAGCATCTACCCGCATCACGGCCAGCGCGTCGTCGTCGGACAGCGGCTGATGCAAGCGGCGTCGGATATTTTTCTGGGATGGACGACCGGTCCCAACGGTGAGTTCTACGTCCGTCAGCTGCGGGACGCAAAAATCGCCCCAAACGTCGAGACGTTTGACGAAGGATTGTTTGAAGCGTACGCGCGCGCTTGCGGCTGGAACCTCGCACGCGCTCATGCCAAGTCCGGAAGCGCGCAAATTCTCGCCGGTTATCTCGGAAAGAGCGAGCAGTTTGACGAAGCGATTGCCGATTTTGCGGACGCTTACGCAGATCTTGCAGAGCGCGACCATGCCGCGCTCAAGTCCGCGGTAAAAGCCGGTAAAATCAATGTCTACACCGAGTAGCCACGGAGGTTGATGTATGTTCTTCTCATCGGGGCCCTTTCGAATGGCGACCGTTACCGCGCTTTGCTGCGCGCTGGCGACGGCAGCGGCCGGCGCCACGGGTACGATCCAGATCCAGCACAAAGGCGGCACGATCAATACGTATAGCGACGTCGAAATCAAGGTGTTCTCGGGCTCGCTCTTTCTAACATCCGACAACGGCGACGGGACCATCGTCGTCACCCGATCGGCGTGCTCGTATCAAGGCAAAATCATCGTCTGTCTTCCGACGTCGGCCGCCTTGGTCCAAGAGGGCGAAAGCAACGCGCTCAACCTCACCCGCGGTACGATTTATTTGAACTATACCGACTCGGCGCAGCCGCTCTCGCGTTCGTCTGCCAAGCTGCCCGCGCATAGCATCCTGTTAGCACTCTCGACAAAAAATGGGACCTCGATAAATCTTCGCGGACGAATTGATGAGGTGATAAAGCAATGAGATATCTCGCACTCGTTCTTTCGCTTATTTTCGCGGCGCAGCTCTGCCTACCGGTAGACGCACGCGGTGGTCGAGGCGGTGGCGGTCGGGGCGGCGGCATGCGTGGCGGCGGCGGAGGCATGCGCAGCAGCGGTGGAGGCATGCGCAGCAGCGGTGGAGGCATGCGCAGCAGCGGTGGAGGCATGCGCAGCAGCGGCGGCCGCGGCGGCGGCGGATTTAACCTCGGCGGCTCGGACTTCTCGCGAGGTGGCGGCATCGGGGGAGGCGGAGCTTTACAGCGCCCCGGCGTCGCACAACGCCCGGGCGGAGTCGGTGGCGTCGGCGGAGTCGGTGGACCTGGGCGACCTGGCGGACCTGGCGGACCTGGCGGACCCGGTGGAGTCGGCGGAGTTGGCGGTGTCGGCGGTGTCGGCGGAGTTGGCGGTGTCGGCGGAGTCGGTGGCGCAGGGAGACCGGGCAGCCCCGGCAACCGTCCCGGCGGCGCAAACCGTCCCGGAGGGGGCAACAACATCGGCAACGGCAACACGATCATCAATAATCCGACCTTCGGCGGCGGCGGATACTACGGCTGGAACGGTGGTATGGTATGGGCTCCCGCGCCATATTATTGGGGCGGCGGATTCTGGGGAGCCTGGGCGATCGGACTCAGCTCGGCCGCGGTCTATGGTGCCATCGTCGACGAGGACGACGACGTCACGTACAACTCGTATGAAGTTCAACCGGGAACGCCGGGCGCGACGTTCTTACAGTCGTATCAGCTCACGCAAACGCAGTGCGGTACGCAGGGACTCGTCGTCGTGTACGGTCCGCAAAACAGCGTCGTCTGCGCACAGCCGAATAGCTACGTCGGCGAAGGTTCGTATCGCCTCGATACGGTGACGATGGATTTGATCCCGATCAGTGGGCCGCCCAAGCCTTCGGCGTCTCCGACGCCGTCGTGAGCCGCCGCAAGCGCGGTTTGGCGGTTCGTATTAGGATATGCACGATACGTCGCGGCTTTCGATCGAGTCGCAAGCCTGGGGGCGCACGACGTAGCTCTACGTTTTCAGCTCGGCGAGCCATCGCAACGCGCTCAAACCGGGGAGAAAACAATATTCACCGCCGCGCGTGATCACGAATCGGGGTAAGCCGGCAAGTTGCCGTTTGAGCGGGCGGCGCGGTAGTGAGAAACTCCCATTGCCGTCCGCAGCTCCAGAGATCGGATCGCGCTCGGTCGTTCCGCCAAAGAACGCACTGTTGTTCATCCACTCCGTTTGTACGAACTCGAACTGACGGCCGAGATTCGCGCCGACGAAGGCGAACATCAGCCCGCGATCGACCCCGTCGTCATCCAAAACGCCCTCCGGAAGTTTCGGACCGTAGGCGGTTCCACGACGGATCATACGATGAATCCGCATGACGCCCGCGATCTGCGAATCCCGCGGATTCATTCGGCGAATATGCGCCCCCAACGGCGTCTGGTAGCCGATGGGATCGTCGTCGTAGCCAAATGCATTGTTTTGCCTGGAATCGCCTCCAACGGCAGGGTTGTCTGCGCTCGGAGAGAGCGCCAGCGGAGCGCCGCTTCTCCAGCGACCCATCATCTTTGCAGCGACGAACTCCTCGTCATCGGACGTCGCGGCGTTTGCTTTGACGTAGCGGCGGAACGCCGCCACGCGTTGGTGCAACTTGCGGAACGCAACGTAACTGCCGTTGCGGCCGAGAGCGCTCGGCTGCGGGATCATTGGCGACTCGGTGATCTCGTCGGGATAACCGAGCACGAACTCACCGGCCTTCAGCGGCACTTCGTGCGGGTTGGTACCGGGGACTCCACTGCCTTCAATCGCGGGATGGCTGATCCCGTCCTTGAACCCAAACGGCTCGGTTTCGTCGGGAAGAACGTGACAATCTTGCCGCCAAATCGGCTCGATACCCGGGAAACCCTCGAAAGCGGCACGAGCGCGCGTGAGTGCGGATTCGAGATTTACCGCGTCTTTGGAGATAACCGTCAAAACAACGTGAACGTCGGCCGAACCGAGCGGCTTCTCCCAGCACTCGGGCCCGCTCTCTCCGACATCGCCAAGCAACGTCGCACGCGCGGCCATGCCCTGCCGGAACTGTGGCGAGAACGTATCTAGCGATTCTCGTGGAACCCCGAGCGCCGTCAATCCCTGGAAACTCAGCGCCGCGCTAATCCAGGTATCCCGCCCTGGACTCTCCGGATTCGCCGCCGACGAAACGACGGCACTTAGCCGCCGCATCAACGTCCTTCCGGCGGCACGGTCGTCGATGCGTAGGGCAACGTATGTCGCCTCAAATGGCGTCGGTCGCGGGCGCAAGACCCCGCTTTGAATGTCGTCGAGCTCGAGCACTCGCGCCAGTTCCTACTTCGTCGCCAGGTTTTTCCAGAACTGCACGAGACTCTCATCGCCGCCGAACAAGGTCGTGAAGATCGTCGAGTCCGCGAGCAAAATGTCGCCGGCGCGCTTTCCGGACGGCGGCATCCACAAGAACATGTTGAGTTCGCGATTACCGGCCGCGCTGAACGGATGCGGTCTCGACATGTCGATGGGCTGCCGGGCGAGAACCCGAATCGCGTTCGGGTCGTCGGTCGTTACCGCATAATGCGGTAAATGCATATGAAAGACGAACGTCTCGACTCCGGAAAGCCAGCCTCGGTCGTCGAGATCGCTCGCCGTCGACAGCGGCACGGTCTGCGTGGTGCCGGGCAGAGTCGCGGGACGAAGCCCCCAGCGGTTTTCGACCGGGACGCCGAGCCCTTTCATCAACGATCGCGTGTATTTTCCGAATCGCTGCTGGCGAGGAACGAGCGCATCGCCATGGTGATGGTACTCTTGATCGCGCTCTTTGAGATCTTCCGAGGCGCCCACGTCGTGGTGAGGTCCGAGAATGAGGCAGGTCCCCTCACGTTGCAAGAACCGCTCGATCGCCGCGATCTCATCGGCCGAGGCGCCTTGGTCCGTCACCATGTGGTCGAGACCGAAAACCATCAAGGTGTCCGTATCGGCGAGTATGCGATCGTCGATCGGCAGTCTTTGCCCGGCCTGGTCCACGCGCTGGTAAACGGCGACCGGATGGTCCGTCGTCTCACCGACAACGGCTTGAAAGTTTACTAACGAGAGATGAAACAGTTCGAGCGTGCCTTCGATCCCCTGCAAGAACGTGCGCTCCGAATAGGCTTCGGTTTCGTAGGCGGGCCACGCTACCCGCCGCACCTCGGTCATCGTCGAAAAGCGATTGTCGAGCTCGGTGACGTCGCGGTTGGCCTCCCACGGATAGCTCCACGTCCAATAGACGCTGAACCGGCGCCGCCCCGGAACGTATTTTCTCGCCACGTGAAGCTGGTTGTAGGTTCTGCCGGTAACCGGAGTCGTACTCATTGGTAAATCTCCCACACCAAGCCTCGCATCATTGCATCTGGTCGAGCATCTTGGCCAATGCATCCTTCACGCGAAGCGCCTTTTTGATCTCGTCGGCGCTGACGTACGGGTACTCGGCGTACTCCAGAAAACTGGGACGATGGTGATCGCGAACGAACTTGATGAACGCCGGTACGTTCGTCTTCCAGTCTTCGGGAAAGCCTTCGAGGTTCTCGAATGCCGTGTTCAGTCCCAATTTGGTAAAGAGCGCTACCGCGTCGTCGGTATATTTGTCAAAGTCGGTGTCGAAGATGCCCTGGTACATGAAATACGTATCCGCGCCGATGTCGAACAGTACCCACTTTAGGTAGTGAAGTTTGAGCGGCGCCAAGATGTTCGGGGCGGTGGGCAGCGTCTTTTCGAGAGTATCGGCATAGGCACGCATCGCCTCTTCTCGTCCGGGTTTCAACTTTGCGATGATGGTGAAACCGTAACAAGCGGGGGTCTTCGGAAAGACCGGGCCGTAGTTTCCTTGTTCGAGCTTGAGGTATCCGTCTTTAGGGATGGCCATCGCCTGTGGCTTCGACCACTCGGGCTCCTGATTGGCCATACAAAGACCTCCTTTCGATAACGGCCAAGTGACGTTCGTTTAATAGTTCGCGCGACCTTCGAAGCGCAGGTGCCGGTTCACGCACCGCGCGAACACCACGAATTGTGAATGTCATCTGAAATCTGGATGTCGTGCACCTTGCTCGCTGCTCTCTCGTGCGGCCCGCGACCGGAGGGAGCCGCTTCGCCTGCGCCGGCGGCAATCGACACACCGCGTCCGGCACTCATCGATCCATGTGGCGGGGCTCAAGAGCTTCTTAAGAAGTATCTGTCGGCATCGCCGTGCGTGTTTGTCCGCGGACAGGCCAGCGTTCAGGCCACGTACGCCGGGACGAACGTGCCGATGACCTTCTCGTACACCTCGAAAGGGGGCACTCGAACTTTAATGGAGTCGAGCCACTCCTTTGGATATCCGGGTGCTCTTCTTAATATCGGCGTGACGCCGAGTTCGCAGGTGACCGTCGTTCTGCCGTCCTTCTCGCAGATCAACAGCTCGCAAAACGGAACGATTGCCGGCACGGCCGACATGGAGTTCCGCTACAAGCAGCTCGTTTATGCCGATCCACGGCGCGGAATCCTTGGCGGCCTTCTCGCGACGTATCAGGCACCGACCGGCTCTCCAGGATTGACGGCAACCGCGCCGTCGTACGAGATCAATCCTCTGCTCAATATCGCACTCAATAACGCGCGATCGATCGGCGAGAATCTTTCCTTTCCACTCGACAACGTTCCGTCGACGAGTTCGGGTGCATCGACGCGTATTTGGAACTTCTCTCCGCAGGCGGTCACGTTCTGGCGCTCGCCGGGCGGAACGCTCGTTGCCGCCGTCGTTCAATATGGATTCTCTTCCAACACTCTCTACTTAACGCTCAATACGGCACAGCTATTGACGCGAAGCTTCCAGCTTCAAGGCACGTACGGCGCCAATAGCGCATCGGTGGACTACGTGAATCCCATCGAAGACGTCGGCAGACCAACTGGAACCGCGTACCGCCGTTCCTTTACGATCGGTCTGAGCTATCTCATCGGGCGCAGCGAGCCGCCCTCCCGGTGAGCGCGGTGCAGACGTTCGACGTCGTGGTGATCGGTGCTGGACCGGCGGGAACTGCCGCGGCGCTTCGCGCCGCCGGCCTCGGCGCGAAAACCGCGTTGATTACGCGCGACGCGTTCGGCGGTATGGCCGCAAATGAGGGGCCTATTCCGGTGCGCACTCTGGCGCACGCCGCCCGGCTCGCGCGCGAGGCGCGTCAGCTGCCGCAATACGGAATCGCGGTCGCATCGCCCTCGATCGATTACGTGCGCTTGCTAGAACGTGCCGGACAGGTAGTCTCCGAAGCGCGCGCACATTCTACCCTGCTCGAGCAAACCACCGAAGCCGGTGTTGCGCTCTTCGAACACGTCGGAGCCGCGCGTTTTCGGGATGCTTACACGATTGAAAGCCAACGGGCACCGCAGCTTCGTGCCGCGAACGTCGTCATCTGTACGGGTGGAACGAGCCGGGCGTTGAGCGTTCCGGGCGCGGAGCTCACCGTAACGCCGGCCGATGCCTTCGGCTTAAAAAAAGTTCCCAAGTCGCTGATCGTCATCGGCGCCGGCGCGACCGGTGCGCAGGTTGCATCGATTTTCAACGCATTCGGTACGCAAATAACGCTCTGCCAAACCGGATCGCGAATCATCCCCACCGAGGATGCCGACGTCTCGCGTGAGGTCGCACGCGCGTTTCGCAACGATGGAATCGACGTGCGCGAGCATTTTGGCGCAATCTCGCACTTTGAGTCGATACCCGGCGGCATCCGGATGCTCGTGCGCGAGGGGGAGAGGGTCGTGGCGATCGAGGCGGAGCTCGCCGCCTGTGCGATCGGCTGGATTGCCGACACAAAGGGATTGAATTTAACAGCCGCCGGCGTTCAGACGAACTCCCGCGGATTTATCGCGGTCGACGATGCGCTCCGTACCTCTGCCGGCCACATCTATGCTGCAGGCGACATACTTGGAGAATCGATGCTCGTTCCGCAAGCGGTTCGCGACGGATTTATCGCTGGGAACAACGCGGCCGGGAAGTCCAAGCTGACGGTCCCCGCCGGCGTCGAGGCGATCGGCAGCTTTACCGACCCCGAATACGCGAAAGTAGGCCTCACGGAAGAGCAGGCACGCGGCACGCACGACGTACTCGTCTCCTCGGCCTCGTACGCCGAGACCACGCGACCGATCATCGACGGCCGCACGCGGGGCTTCTGCAAGCTCGTGATCGATCGATCGACGATGTGCCTGCTAGGGTGTCACATCGTCGGCGAGCGGGCGGTCGAGGTCGCGCAAATGGCTGCAATCGCGATGACGGCCAGCCTACGCGTCGACGAGCTCGCGAAGATCCAGCTTTCGTTTCCGACCTACGCTAACGTTCTCGGCCGCGCGGCTGCGCGTGCGGTCCGTGCCGCAAATTTGGGCGCCTAGATCACCTCGCGCCGGGATGCCCGAATTTCGTCGATACTAACCGCGCACGGCGAACGTTATCGCGAGAGCGACGACATTCGACAGCGCGAGTTTGACGAGGAGCGCGACGAGCGGCGGCAGCGTCGAAAGCCAGAGCGTCATGATCGGTTTCGTTCTTTTGCGGCGCGCTTGAGAATCGCCCATGCGCACTCGACGTCGCCGCGCTGCGTGCGCAGGTTGCCGATCGCGAGCCGAATTGCGTACTTTTCGCCGATCTTCGTCTGCGAGATGAACGCTTCGCCCGACGCGTTGACCCTGTCGACGATGGAGGCATTGAGCGCGTCGAGCGCCGTTTCGTCGAGGCTCCCCGGTGCGTAGCGGAAACAGACGACCGAGAGCGGATGCGGCGCGAGAACCTCCCAGTGCGGCTCCGCGTGCAGCCAACCGGCAAACTCCTGAGCGAGCCGAATATGGCCGCGCAACCGATCCCGGATCCCTTCGGCGCCGAAGTGGCGCAGCACGAACCAGAGCTTGAGCGCGCGAAATCGCCGTCCGAGCTGCAGGCCGTACTCCATGTAGTTGACGGCTCCGGCCTCGGGGGTGGAGAGCACGAACTCCGGCACGATGCTGAAGGCGCGCCGCACGATCGATTCGTCTTTCACGAAGAGTACCGAGCAATCCATCGGGACGAACATCCACTTGTGCGGATTGACGACCACGGAATCGGCCAGCTCCACGCCGTCGAAGAGCTCGCGAAACTCGGGGATCATCGCGGCGATTCCGGCATACGCCGCATCGACGTGAAGCCAAACGTTGTATTCGCGTGCGACCGCGGCAATCTCCGCAACCGGATCGACCGACGTCGTTGACGTCGTTCCGACCGTTGCGACGATGGCCATCGGTACCATTCCCGCGTTTCGGTCCGCTTCGATCGCGCGGCGCAGTGCGTCGGGCCGCATGCGAAACGCGCCGTCGCAGGCAACTCGCACGACGTTACGCGTTCCGACGCCCAGCGCGATGGCCGCCTTCTCGACGTGTGAGTGCGTTTCGGACGTGATGTAGATGCGCGGCGCCGGCAGATTTCGTCCGGCCATCCCGTCCTCGCGAACGTGCAGACCGAGCGACTCGCGCGCAGCGGCGAGCGCTGTGAAGCCGGCGACGGACGCGGTGTCGTAGATGATGCCGGTCCACTCAGGCGGCAGACCGAGCAACCGCCCGAGCCAGCGCATCGTCACTTCCTCGAGTTCGGTTGCCGCAGGCGACGTGCGCCAGAGCATCGCCTTGACGTCGAGCGTGGCGGCTAGGGCCTCGGCCGCAATCGCCGCAGGAGCGGCGCTCGTCGCGAAATAGGCAAAGAATCGCGGATGATTCCAGTGCGTCGTCGCGGGAACGACGATCCGTTCGAAGTCGGTGAAAATCGTCTCGAAGCTTTCCCCCAGCTCGGGCGCTCGCGCCGGCAGCGCCGCGACGACGTCCCCGGGACGCACCTGCGGCAAAACGCGGTAGGCCTCGGGATGTTCGAAATAGCGCTCGATCCACGCGCCGACGCGCTCGAAAGCGTCGCGCAGCGACTCCGTCGTCTCCATGCGCTTGGGAGTTGGCGACCCGGGCGGCGAAGGCCCGCGAATGAAATACCGCACGTATCCGGCAAGCGATGTAACGGTCAGCGAGGTCGGCTTCGGCCTTTGGACCACCTCGACCGGCTGGTGGGGCGAGAAGAGCGATGACGAAGCCGTCGCCCTGCTGCGTACCGCGTACGATCTCGGCATCACGCTCTACGACGCCGCGGATACCTATGGCAACGGCCGCAGCGAAGAACAGCTCGCGAAAGCCTTCGCGGACCGCCGCGATCGCGTCGTCTATGCGACGAAGTTCGGTTACGATTTCATGGGCGACACGGCAACGGCGCGGCGCGGCCAATCGGAGCTGCCGCACGATTTTTCGCCGCCCTTCGTTCGCGCAGCGCTCGAGGCGTCGCTGCGGCGCCTGCGAACGGATTACGTCGACATCTACCAGATGCATAACGCGCGAATGGCGCAAATCGAAGACGACGCGCTTTGGGAGCTGCTCGAGTCGTTCAAGCGCGAGGGAAAGATCCGCATGTACGGGGTCGCGCTCGGACCGGCTATCGGTTGGCTCTACGAGGGTGTCGACGCCGTGCGCGTGCGCAACGTCGCGACCTTGCAGATCATCTGGAACATGCTCGAGCAGTATCCCGGAAACGAGCAGATTCGCGCCGCCGACGACGTCCGCGCCGACACCGGTTACATGATCCGCGTACCGCATTCCAGCGGACTGCTCGAAGGACACTATACCGCCGAGACGACCTTCCCCAAGAACGATCACCGGCGCCATCGTCCGCGCGAATGGCTGATCAACGGAGTCGAGAAAGTGCGGCAGTTGCGGTTTCTCGAGCGGCCCGATCGGACGCTCGGCCAGGCCGCGATCGCCTGGCTTTTGCGCGAGCCGCGCGTCATGACCGTGCTGCCGAACATTTACGACGACGAACAGCTCGCCGAGTTCGCCGCAGCCTCGGACGCGCCGCCGCTAACGGCGGACGAGCTTGCGCGCGTCGACGAGCTCTACCAGAAGAACTTCGGCATCGACGAGCCGCCGATGACTTTTAAGGGAATGATGACGCGCGAAACGGAGCTGGCACGGTGAAGCCCGAGGCCATCGCGACGCCGCACGCGCCGCAACCAATCGGTCCGTATAGCCAAGCGATCCAGTGCGGCAGCGAGCTCTACTGCAGCGGTCAGATCGCGCTCGACCCGCAGAACGGTGAGATGGTCGACGGCGACGTGGCCGCGCAAGCCGAACGCGTGATCGAAAATCTCGGTGCGGTGCTCTGCGCCGCCGGCTGCCATTATGCCGATGTGGTGAAGACGACGATCTTTCTGATCGACATGACCGACTTTCCGGCAGTCAACAACGTCTACGAACGGTACTTCGGAGCGACTAAGCCGGCGCGCTCGACCGTTGCCGTCGCCGCCCTTCCGCGAGGCGCCCGCATCGAAATGGACTGCATCGCCAGGACGTAGCTAATTTACTACTGCGGTGACGCGGCCGGGGATTGCAGCAGTCTCGCCGACTCTTCTTTGGCAATCTGGGCGACGTCCGGATCGAACGACGTTTCGGCAGCCTTGAGCTGCGCGAGCGCGAGCGCACGCTGCCCTTGCGCGGCGTAGGCGCGCGCGAGCAGATACCGGACGCGGCCGTCGTACGGCGCGGCCGCGACGCCTTTGATCAGTGCGGAGAGCGCCAGCGAATAGAGGCCGTTGTGCTCGTAGTCGATTCCGAGGTTTACGTACGACTCGGAAACGTAGGGGTTGACCGAAATGGCCTGCACGTAGTACGCGACGGCGCGCTTCCAATCGCCGTGCATATCTTCGAGGTAACCGAAGTTCACGATCGCCTCGGGCCGCTCGGGCTCTAACCCGTAGGCTCTCTTGAACGACTCGTGCGCTTGGTCCGCGAGTCCGGCCTGAATTCGCGCTACGCCGAGATTATCGATGCAGGCATAGTTCACCGGATCGATGTTGAGGCAGTCGTCGAGGTACTGCTCCGCCGTGGCGTACTCGTGGAGATCGAGATAGGCCATACCGAGCCGATTGAGCGCCGCGATCGACCGGCTGTCGCTATCGAGCGCACGGCGCAGATAAAGAATTGCCGAGTTGGGCTGATGGAGCGTCTCGAAGACCTCGCCCAGCTCCTCTTGGATGTTCGCGTCGTTCGGATTGTCGCGAGCGGCGCGCTCCATCTCCGATTCGTATTGCGGGAGATCGCCTTTGCGCAGATGGAGAAAGACGAGATCGCGGATCGAGTCGGTGCCGGGCAGCGCGTCCTGAAACTCGACGATGGCGGCGTCAATACTGTTCTGGGTTGCATAGACGACGCCGAGACGATTGTGGGTCTCCTTGTCGTGCGGATGGCGTGCCAAAATGTCGCGATAGACGGCTTCGGCCTGGTCGAACTTTCCCTGACGGTAATAGAGATCGCCCAAAAAGCGCCCCGCTTCGTCCGCGCCCGGATGCGATGCCACGAACTGCGCGATCTCCTGGACCGCGCGGTCCATCTGTCCGGCGGCGATCAGCTCGCGCGCGTAGGTAATCGCGGCTTGCTGATCGGCCCACTGATGGGCCTCCGGCGTGATGATCGATTCCTGGGCCGGCGCCGCGGCCGTCGACACGAGCACCGCTGCTGGAAGCAAACCGGCCAAGGCAAGCGCGCAAAGGATCCGTCGAATCATGTCAGGTACCTCAATCCTACTATAGCGCACCGCCCAAGCGCCCCGTGACGGGCGCCGGCCCGTTACCGTACGAGCGGGAGAACGTTGCTCGGCGTGACCGGGTAGAAGGCCATCACGATCACGAGGATCGCGCAGATTGCCGCGCTGGCCCACGCAAGCGGTACGAAGGGACGAAACTCCGGGAACTCGCCGCGTTCGCGCTCGTACATCGCGCGAATGAACTTCGCATAGGCGTAGAGGGAGATCGCCGTTCCGACGATCAGCAACGCCGCAAGCCAGACGTATCCGCCGGAGACGCTGCTCGACAGAATCAGAATCTTTCCGAGAAAGCCGGCGGTCGGCGGCAGACCGGCCAACGCAAGCAAGAATATCGTCATCGCGGCGGCGAGCCACGGGCGGCGGTATCCGAGGCCGCGATAACTCGCGATATCCGCACCCTCTTCCTCGTCGCCGGAAATCGCGGCGGCAACTGCAAACGCGCCCAAATTCATCAACGCATAGGCCGCGAGATAATAGATTGCATATCGCAGCCCGAGCGGCGTTCCCCCCGCGAGCGCTACGAGAATGTACCCGATCTGCGCGACACCGGAGTAACCCAACAATCGTTTGAGATCGTGCTGCGCGAGCATGCCGACGTTACCGGCGATCATCGAGATCCCGGCAACGATCCAGACTGGAAGCAAAAGGCGGTCGGAGACTCCCGCGGGGAGCGCGGCGTAGATAAACCGCGCGAAGACCGCGAGCGTTCCGGCTTTGGTAGCGACGCTCATGAACGCGGTCACCGGCAGCGGCGCGCCTTGGAAAACGTCGGGCGTCCAGGTATGGAACGGGACCAGACTCAGCTTAAAGACGATCCCAATCAAAAACATTCCCGCGCCGATCCAGAAGAGCGGATTTGTGGCGAGGGCCGGATTGACGAAATCGGAGAGCCGCACGCTTCCGGTCGCGCCGAAGAGCAGCGCAAATCCGAACAGCAGGAACCCGGTAGCGGTCGAGCTGAGAATCAGATACTTTAACGCCGACTCGCGCGCCGTCTTTCGATCGACGGCGCCGCAGAGCGCGTAGAGCCCGAGTGAGAGCAGCTCGAGACCGAGAAAGATCATCAGCAGATTGGCGGCGCCGGCCATAAGCATCGCGCCGCACGCGCTCCAGAGCATGATCGCCGTCATACCGGCGACGCGCTGCGCGGGACCAATCGCGCCGTAGAGTATCACCGAACCCGCGGCAGCGATCAGCACGACCTCTTGAAAGACCGTCGCGAAGCCACCGGTCATGAAGCCGCCGAAGAACGCGTCGTAGTTATGTCCGTACTGTCGCGCCGCGAGCATCGCGCCGACGAGAATGCCGGCCAGCGCGATGACGATGGAGACGTACCGCCGAGCCCGATTCCCCGAGAAAAGGTCGGCGACGAGGACGACGAGCGCGGCGAGCGCGACCGCGCTTACCGGTCCGATCGCGTGCCAGTCGGCCGAGCTGAAGGGCACTTTCATAGGCGCAGCAGCGGTGCCGGATCGATGCCTAACGCGATCAATGCGGCAAGAAGCGGCGCGACGGCGAGACCTTCGCGCCACGTAAGATCGGGGCGGACCGGGACGTCGTCGACTTCGGGTCCATTCATGAGATCTTGGTAGAGGCGAATCATGTAGGCCGACGCGATCACGATGGCGATGAGGGCGACGATGACCGCCCAAACGTAACCGGCCTGATAGACGCCGATGAGGATCACCAGCTCGCCCGCGAAGCCGGCGAGACCGGGCAGACCGAGCGCGGCAAGCGCGGCGATGCAGAGCGCGCCGGCCAGCCGCGGATTCTTCCATCCCAATCCGCCGAGCCGCAGCAGCGAACGCGTCTCTTCGCGCTCTTCGAGATAACCGAGCAGCAGGAATAGCGCCGCCGAGAAGAGGCCGTGCGCCACGATATAGACGAGTGCCCCCTTGAGGGCCAGCGGGTTGCGGGATGCAATCGCGATAACGATGAGTCCCAGATGCGAGAGCGACGAGTACGCGACGATGCGCTTGGCGTCGTTCTGAACCAGCGCGATTGCCGCGCCGTAGAGCAGCGAGATCGCGGCGAGCACGATCAGCGGCTGGGCGTAAGCCCGCAGATAATCGGGCAGCAGCGTCAGGACGATGGCGATGAGGCCGTAGAGTCCGGCCTTAGACTGAACCGCAGAGACGACCGCGACCATCGGCGCGGGTAATCCGCTATAGGTGGGCGGCATCCACGTGTGGAGCGGCCAGACCGGCGTCTTCACCAAGAACGCGAAGGTGAAGCCCGCGAAAATCCACGGCGCCCACGCGCCGATAAGGGGTGTTGCGCTCCGCCCGATCACGTCGGTCGATCCGTAGATTACGCCGAAGGCGGCAGTGGCCAGCAGCAGCGTTAGCCCGCCGGCAAAGTTGTAGATGAAGTAGCGCCAAGCCGTCGCCGGATGCTCGCCCCAGCCGAGCAGCGCGAAGAAGACCGGAATGAGCATCAAGTCCCAGAAGAGCGCGAAGACGAGAAGATCGCGCGCGAGGAAGAGCCCGAGCATCGTCCCTTCGAGCATGAGCAGCAGCGCGACGAAATCGCGGACGCGGGCCACGCGCGTCGTTGGGATAGCGCAAGCGGTGCAGAGCGCGAGCAGCATGCCGAGCCAGAATGAAAACGGCGTGGCACCGAAATGGAACGCCGCGGTAAACGGACGGGAGAGCCAGTGCACGCTCCATTCGTGGGTTCCCGCGACGAACAGTAACGCAAGCGTCGCAATCGCTACGCCGGTTCCGATCGCCCGCGAGAGCGCGCGATCGTCGCGCGGCAACACGTAGAGCAACGCGCCCGCAACGATCGGTAAGAGAATCACGATTGGAACGAGCGCCATCAGTGCCCCGTCGCGCCTGCGGCGAAAGCGTAGTAGACGATGAAGCAGGCGGCACCGACGAAGAGAATCAGCGCGTAGGCGCGGACCAGCCCCGTTTGAAACGAACGAACGACCGCGCCCGACCAACCCGCCCAATAGACGAGCTCGCGTACCGCGCCGTCAAGTACGTGCGGGTCGATCACGCGTCCGAAGAACAGGCCAAGCCGCTCCGTGGGCTTTACCACGAAGAGGTCGATGATCTCGTCGACGTAAAAGCGATTGCGTAGAAGCGCCGGCATGCGCTCGGCTTCCCCGCGCAGACGTTCGGCCGCATCGCGCTGCGAGTCGGAGCGCGCGTAGCGATACCAAGCCACGGCGAAGCCGACGATGACGAGTGCGAAGACGAGCGCGGAGGTCGTCCCTTCGGAGATGGCGGGCGACGGCAACGTCGCGCCGGTACCGGTCTGCGGACCCAAGAGCGGGGCGAAGTAACGTGCCCACGGCGAGTTCTCTCCGCCGAACATCAGCGCGCCGCCGATCGCGACGCTGGGAATCACCAAGATCCCGACCGGCACGTTCATCACCCAGCCCGGCAGATGCAGGTGCGAGGTATCGAGGTTACCGCGATACTCGCCGAAGAACGCGATGAAGAGCAGCCTGAACATGTAGTAGGCGGTGATTCCGGCGGTCAAGACGCCGACGGCATAAAGCCACGGATGACCGTGCGTTAGCGTGCCGTAGATCACTTGGTCCTTTGAGAAGAATCCGCTAAAACCGGGAACGCCGCAGATCGAAAGCACTCCGGTCAGCATCGCCCAGAACGCGAACGGCATCTTCTTCCACAGGCCGCCCATCTGCCGCACGTCCTGCTCGTTGGCCAGCGCGTGAATCACCAGCCCCGAAGCGAGAAAGAGCTGCGCCTTGAAGAACGCGTGGGTAAAGAAGTGCGCGACGCCGCCTTCGTACGCGCCGACGCCGACGCCCATGATCATATATCCGATCTGCGACATCGTCGAATAGGCGAGGATGCGTTTGATATCCCACTGCGCCGTGCCGAGGATCGCACCCGCGAGCGCCGTTATACCGCCGACCGTCCCTACCAGCAGCTGCGCCTCCGGATTTCGGCTCCACAGCGGCGCGCAGCGCGCGACCAGATAGACGCCCGCGGTCACCATCGTTGCCGCGTGAATCAGCGCCGAAACGGGCGTCGGGCCCTCCATCGCGTCGGGTAACCACGTGTGCAGCGGCACCTGAGCCGACTTGGCCGCGGCGGCGACGAAGAGCGCCGCGCAAATCGCAAAGATCAGCGGCGCGCTCCACGAACCGGCCGCTGCAAAGGCATCGCCGAAGCCGATCGAGTGAACGTTGGCGACGATCAAAAAGATCGCGAACATCATGCCGGCGTCGCCGACGACGTTGATGACGAACGCTTTGCGAGCCGCGGCGACGGCGGAGGGGCGCTCGAACCAGAATCCGATGAGGAAGTACGACGCCAGACCGACGAGTCCCCAACCGACCAGCAATCCGACGAAGTTGTCGGAGAGGACCAGCGTCAGCATCGCAAAGACGAAGAAACTCATGTAGGCAAAGAAGCGCGCGTAGGCGCGATCGCCTTCCATGTAGCCGATCGAATAGAAGACGATCAGGAAGCCGACGCCGGTGATGATGAACGTCCAGATCAGCGAGAGCGGATCGAGCAGCAATCCAAAATCGAAGCCCGGCATCCACGCGAGAAGCGCCTGATGCGCGCCGAGCGCGCCGCCGAGCTGTTGCGTGCCGGCGCCCCAGGAGACCGCGGCCAAGACGAACGACGCGGCGACGACGCCGGCAGCCAGCCAGCCTGCCGACGTTCGGAGCTGCGGCCCGAAGGCCCAGCAAATCACCGCGCCTGCGAGCGGCAGCAGCCACAACGCGACGAGCAGCGGATACGATCCGCTCGCGCCGAGCGCGTGATGGATCATCCGCGAAGCGCCCGCACGTCGTCGACGTCCACGTACTTCTCCGGGCGGAACGTGGTTACGATGATCGCCAAGCCGATCGCGGCTTCGGCGGCGGCGACCGTGATCACGAGAAATGCGAAGATGTGGCCGACGTTCTGCAGCCAGGCACGTGCAAACGCGATGAAGAGCAGATTGGCGGCATTGAACATGAGTTCGATGCTCATCAGCATTACGAGCGGGTTGCGCCGAACGATGACGCCCACGACGCCGATGAAGAACATGACCGCGGCGAGGGCAACGTAGTTCATCAACGGTACCGCCATCAATCGCTCCCCTCCCGCAGGATCGCCTCGCGCATCGCCCGCTGCGTCTTCGCCTCGTTGCGGCGAGCATCGGCGTCCTTCATTTGCTCGCCTCCGAGCGTGATCACGCCGATCACCGCGACCATGAGAATCAGCGCGGTGACTTCGAAGGGGAGCAACTGCACGGTGAAGAGTGCGGTTCCAAAATCGCCCACGCTGCCGAACGCGTTGGCGGTGCCGACCGGACCCTTCGGCAGACGCGGCGCAATCATCGCGGCCTGCCCGACCGCGTAGACTAAAAAGCCGAACGAAACGGCGACGACGATTGCGGCCGGTGCCCAAATCTTCGGCAGCCGGTTCGGTCCCATCGCGAACGGCGCCACGCCGCTGCTCAGCAGTGCGATGACGAAGACGAACAGCACCAGAATCGCGCCGGAATAGACGATGATTTGAATGACCGCCAAAAACTCGGCCGAGAGCGTGACGTAGGTAACGGCCAGCACCGCGAAGTTCAGCAAGAGCGCGACGACGCTGTAGACGGGCTTCGATGCCGTAACCGTCCAAACGGCGCTGGCGATCAGCACGATGGCCAGTATCCAAAATTCGATCACGCCGGTGTCATCCTGAGCGGAGTGCGCGGTGCGCACGGAGTCGAAGGGTCGATCATTCGGCCGGGTTAGCCTCCGCGGAGTTGCCCTCAGCCGTCTCCCCCGTCGACACGCTGGGGGCGACGCGGGGAGGCTTGAGCAGCGTGAGGCCCTTGCGCTGCGTGAGCAGCACCTCTCCGCGCCACGTCGCCAAATAGCCGCGTTCGATGTCGGTCGTCGACTTGATCTCCGCGACGCGTCCCAAGTCGCCCGGAATTCCGCCGGGGCGGTCGTCGGGTGCGGTTCCGGCGCCGGCATCGACCGGAACGATCAAACGCTCCTTGTCGTAGATGAACGAGCCGCGACGGTAATCGGACATTTCGAAGCGCGGCGTGAGGACGATCGCGTCGGTCGGGCACGCCTCTTCGCACATTCCGCAAAAGATGCAGCGCAGCTCGTCGATTTCGTAGCGCGCGGCGTACCGTTCGCCGGGCGAGAGCCGTCCGTCCGGCGAGTTCTCCGCTCCGATGACGGTAATCGCGTTGGCCGGACAGACGCTCGAGCAGAGCTCGCAGCCGATGCAGCGCTCCTTGCCGTCGGCGTAGCGGCGCAGCTCGTGCAGGCCGTGAAAGCGTGGCGCGTGCTGCTTCTTGACCGACGGATATTGAACCGTCGGGCGCCGCCGGAACATGAAGCCGAAGGTGATCGCCAATCCCTTGAGGATCGCGCCGACGTTGAGCAGATGCTTGCGCGAGGACATTCCGCCGGTCATCCTCGGTACGCGACGACGATCGCCGTCACGACCAGATTGAGCGTCGCTATCGGCAGCAGCACCTTCCAGCCGAAGGCCATCAGCCGGTCGTACCGCAGACGCGGAAGCGTCGCCCGGATCCACATGTAAAAGAACATAAAGCATGCGACCTTGAGGACGAACCAGACGATGCCGGGGATTACGGTCAGCCCGAAGGGCGCGTTCCAGCCGCCGAAAAAGAGCAGCGTGGCGATGCACGAGATCGTCAACATGTTGACGTACTCGGCGATGAAGAATAGGCCGAAGCGCAGGCCGGAGTACTCGGTATGGAATCCGCCGACGAGCTCCGTCTCGGCTTCGACGAGATCGAACGGCGTGCGATTCGTCTCGGCGACGGCGGTGATGACGTAGATGATGCAGCCGACGAACTGCGGGACGACGAACCACCAGCGAAGCTGCGCGTTGACGATCCCGTCGAGCGAAGTCGTGCCGGCGATGATCAGCACGCCGACGAGCGAGAGCGACATCGCAAGCTCGTAGCTGATCATCTGCGCGGTCGAGCGGACGCTGCCCAAGAGCGGATACTTCGAACCCGAGGCCCAGCCGCCCAAACAAATCCCGTAGACGCCGAGCGACGTGATCGCGAGAATGAAGAGAATGCCCGCGTTGACGTTGCCGATCGACCACGCCGCCCCGGAGGGCGACGCGCCGAACGGAATGATCGCATAGACCGAAAACGCCGTGACGAGCGAGATGAACGGCGCGAGCTTATAGAGGAGCGGATCGGCGGTCTCCGGAGTCAGATCTTCCTTGAGCATCAGCTTTGCGGCGTCGGCTGCGGGCTGCAGCATGCCCCACGGTCCGACGCGGTTCGGCCCCGGCCGCAACTGCATCCAGCCGAGGATCTTTCGCTCAACGAGCATCGCGTACGCGAACGTCGTAACGACGACGAAGAGCAGTATCGCCGATTTGACCAGGACGACGATCCACCACGGCATTGCGTTACGAGCCCATCGCCGCAAGGGTCGGATCGTGCGCCCACGTGCCGCCGCCCGAGCAAATTTTCGCCCCTTCGACGCGCTCGCCACGCTCGCTGCTCGCGGTGACACCGGTGACGTCTCGAGCGTCAAAACGTTCGTCGCCGAGCGTGAAATCCGGCGACGCCTTGGCAACGTGCGCGACGATAACGTGATGCAGCTCTCGCTCCGGCAGCACCGAGACGCCGAGCTGATCGGCGAGTCCGAGCAGCATCTCGAAGTCGGAGCGCACGGACTCCGGCGCCTTCAGCGAAGCGTTGACCGGGAGCAGGTCGGCGCCGAGCGCGAGCGTCGTACCCTCTTTCTCGAATGCACCCTTCGCGGGTAAGACGAGGGTCGCGCGCTGCGCCGTCTCGGTCATGAAGAGATCGCTTACCACTAAGAACGGCACGGCGTCGAGCCCTTGCGCCGCCGCCGCCGAATCGAGGGCGTTGCGCGCCGGGTTGACGCCGAAGAGCGAGAGGACATCGAGCTCTCCGCAACGCGCCGCGTCGAACATTGCGAAGCTGCCGCGTCCGCGATCGACGGTGAGAAAGCCCGGGCCGCTTCCGGGAAGCATTCCCATCACTTCCGCACCGCGTGCGTTGGCCTGTTCGCTTGCGATGTAGGTTGCGACGCCATCGAGATCGGCGAATGCCTGCGCGTAGCTGCGCCCCGCAGCGAGGTCGACTCCGTCCCAAATCACCGCGACGTTCGTCGCGTCGCCGATCGCTCTGCGGGCCTCCGACGCATTCGCTGCGACGACGACCTTCGCGCCGCGCAGCGAGGCCTTGCGCACGCGCAGCGACAAAACGGGCGCGCGCTCCTCGAGCGGTCGCCCGACGATGACGATTGCCCGCGCGCGGTCGATGCGGTCGAGCGGCGCGCCTTGCTTTCCCGGCGTCGCCTGCCGTTGGGAGCCCGCACGCCAATCGAGATTCATCACTCCGGCCGAGCGAAAGACGTCTTGCAGAACGAAAGCCTCTTCATTCGTCAGGCGCCCGCCGCCGATCGCACCGACGCTTGTGGGACCGCGCGTCGCGATCGCTTCGCGAATCGCTTTCGCCCAAAGGATGAAGGCGTCGTCCCAGCCGATCTGCACGAAACCGCCGTTGCGGCGATAGAGCGGCTGCGTAAGCCGCTCGGGAGATTCGTAGAATCCGATATTGTACCGCCCGCGATCGCAGAGCCAACCGTCCGAGATCGCATCCTCCTCGACGGACATCGTTCGCAGCAGCGTTCCGTGCCGGACGTCCGCGAACTGCTGGCACCCGACGGAACACTGCGTGCAGGTCGTCTGCGTGCGCTGCAGATCCCACGGTCGCGACTTGAAGCGATAGGTCTTCGACGTCAGCGCGCCGACCGGACAGAGTTCGGTGACGTTGCCGGTAAAGTTATGGCGGTAGGGTTCTCCCGTCGCCGTCGCGATGATGTCGTTCGCGCCGCGGTCCTTGACGACGAGCTGGCGTTCGCCGGCGATGATGTCGTCGAAGCGTACGCAACGCTGGCAGACGATGCAACGCTCTTCGTCGAGCACGATCGTCGGTCCGAGGTCGACCGCCTTTGGTTTGGAGAGCTTGGGATCGGCGACGTCGGAGGTTCCGCGCGCGTACGCCATCGAGTAATCCTGCAGCTCGCACTCGCCGCCCTTATCGCAGATGGGACAATCCAGCGGATGATTGACCAAGAAGAGCTCCAGGACCATTGCGCGCGCGGCGTCGACGCGATCGCCCTGCGTGCGCACGACCATCCCGTCGGTCGCGGTGGTATTGCAAGCGATTTGCAGCTTGGGCATGCCCTCGATCTCGACCATGCAGATGCGGCAGAGCCCGGCCGGCCCCAGCTTCGTGTGGTAGCAGTAGATCGGAATCTGCTGACGCACGAGTTTGGCGGCCTCGACCAACAGCGTGCCCTTCGGTACCGTTACGGGCACGCCGTCGAAGGTAACCGTCACCATCTCGGTACCCGAGGCGAGCAGCGGCGCGCTCATGCGGGCTGCGCCTCCGGTGCGACGACGCGCGATTGAAAGGCGTCGGGAAAGCGCTGCATGACCGATTTGAGGAACGGTTCGATCGAATCGCCGAGCGCGCAGAGATTCAAGCCGGTGATCGTGCCCGAGACGCGCGCGAGCATTTCGTAATCGCCGGGAACGCCGCGGTGATGCACGAGCCGCTCGAGCACGCGCTCCAGCCAGCTTCCGCCCTCGCGGCACGGCGTGCACTGCCCGCACGATTCGTGCGCGAAGAAGCGCACGAGATTATGCGCCGCCTTCACGAAGTCCGTTGTGTCGTCAAAGACGACGAACGCGCCCGAGCCGAGCATCGAGCCGGCCTTCGCCATGCTTTCGTAGTCGTACGGCCAATCGAGATGCTCCTCGAAGATGCAGGCCGACGAACCACCGCCGGGTTGCACGGCCATGAGTTTTCTCCCCGGACGCAGACCGCCGGCCAGTTCGATGATTTCGCGGACCGTCGTGCCCAGCGGAATCTCGTAGTTACCGGGATTGCGAACGTGTCCCGAGACGGAGACGATCTTGTAGCCTTTGCTGCGCTCGGTTCCGACGGCGGCGAACCATTCGGCCCCACGTTCCAGGATCGGTACGAGATAGGCGAGCGTCTCGACGTTGTTGACGACCGTCGGCATGCCGTAGAGACCCTCGATCGCCGGAAACGGCGGCTTGAGGCGCGGCTCGCCGCGTTTGCCTTCGAGCGAGTTGAGCAGTCCGGTCTCTTCGCCGCAGATGTACGCACCGGCGCCCCGATGCACGGTGACCTCGAGATCGTAACCGGTTCCGAAGAGATTCTTGCCCACGTATCCCGCGCGCCGCGCCTCTTCCAGCGCGGCGGTGAAGATCTCGTATCCGCGTTTGAACTCGCCTCGAATGTAGATGAACGCGTGATGCGACGCGATGCCGTAGGCACCGATCAGCATTCCTTCCAGAATCAAATGCGGCACGTTGTCGAGCAGCATGTGGTCCTTGAACGTGCCGGGCTCGGCCTCGTCGGAGTTGCAAACCAGATAACGCACGTGCTTGTCGGTCGGAAGAAACGACCATTTGCGACCCGTTGGAAAACCGGCACCGCCGCGCCCTCGAAGACCCGATTTCTCCGCGAGGTTCAGCACGTCGACCGGCTGGAGCTCGCGCACGGCGCGCTCCCATTGCTTGTAGCCGCCACGCTGCCGGTACACGTCGATGCCAAGCATGTTGACCTCGCCGATCCCCTCGGTCAGAACTTTAGTGACCGGCACGCGCGCCCTCATCTTCTTCGACGACCTCGACGACGGTTCGAGAATCGACGACGGCGCGCTCGGTCGTTCCCGTGAAGCGGTAGACGTTGCGATTGATGATGTTGTCGAGCATGATGATGCCGCTCGGGTCGCCGACGCCGCCCGCGTTGTTTGGCCGCGAAACGCCCTCTGCGCCGCGCGACTTCTTGCCGTCGGAGATCTGCGCGTCTTGCGGAATCGCCCAAGTATCGCTCGGGGTCTCGGTCTGGGCCATCGGCGCGACGGCGTACTTCCCGCTACGCATCGCGTCGAGCAGCTCGTCGATCTTCTGCGGCGTCAGGTCGTAGACGAACTCGAGATTGACCTGCATGCACGTCGCGCGATCGCACGCAGCGAGACACTCCACCTCTTCGTACGAAAAGAGTCCGTCCGGCGTCGTCTGCAGATGCCCGACCCCAAGTCTCTCGCGGAAATACGCCATGATATCTTCCGCGCCGTTGATGGAGCACGCCAAACCGCGGCAGACCTGCAGCATATACTTTCCGACCGGCCTGCGATAGAACAGCGTGTAAAACGAAACCGCACCCTCGACCTCGGCCGGCGTGATGTCGAGCATCCCGGCCGCCGCGTTCATCGCCTCCCGGCTCACGAAACCTTCGTGCTGCTGAAATAAATGCACGATCGGCAAGAGCGCCGAGCGCCGTTGCTCGTACTGCGCGATAATCGTATCGCACTCGGGCCGCAGCCGCCCCAGCAACGCCGGAAAACTCTTCTCTCGTTCCGTCACGCCGGCGTCGTCCTGAGCGTAGGCGCGGAGCGCTGGAGTCGAAGGGCGCGCAACGTGCCGCTTCGGAGCCGTTCGTCGCTTCGCCGTCCCGGCTGCGCTCCTGCTGCACGGCCTCCTCGCTCTCGCCATCCATGGCTCCGCTCGTCGGTCCGAGCCTCCTCAGCAGCACCTTGTGCGCCCTTCGGCTCCTGCCTTTTGCGCGTAGTGCTCAGGGTGACACCGGCATAACGAAACTCGTTCATCGGTCGACCTCTCCAAAGACCGGATCCAAAGAGCCGATCATGACGACGAGGTCGGCGATGAGGTTGCCGGGAGCGATGCCTTTGAGCGCCTGCAGATTGTACAGGCTCGGCGGACGCGTGCGAATGCGCCAGGGACGGTTCTCGCCGTTGCTGACGACGTAGTAGCCGAGCTCGCCGCGCGGCGACTCGACGGATTGATAGACGTCGCCCGGGGGCACGCGAAAGCCTTCGCTGATGAGCTTGAAGTGATGGATCAACGCCTCCATCGAGAGCGCAATCGTCTCTTTCGGAGGGAGCGCGACCTTCGGGTCGTCGATCATCACCGGCCCCGCGACGTCGAGCCGTTTGCGCGTCTGCTCGATGATGCGCATCGACTGCTCCATCTCGTCGAGCCGCACGAGAAAACGCGCGTAGGCGTCGCCCTCTTCGCGCGTCGGCACGTCAAAATCGTAGGTGTCGTATCCGGTGTACGGAAAGGCTTTGCGCACGTCGTAGGCCACGCCGCTTGCACGCAGCGCCGGCCCGGTCACGTTCCATTCGATCGCCGCTTCCGGCGCGAGGTAACCGACGTCGATGGTCCGGTCTTGAAAGATGGGGTTGGCCTGCAGCAGACCGCGCAACTCGCGCATTCGCCCGGGAAACTTCTCGATCAGCGCGTCGAGCTTCGCGAGATATCCCTGCGGCAGGTCGCCGTTGAGGCCGCCGACCCGGATATAGTTCGGATGCATCCGCGCGCCGCCCGAGGCCTCTTGCAGGTCGAGGATATTTTCGCGCAGGTCGAAGCAGTAAAAGAAGGCCGAGATTGCCCCGAGATCGATGCCGTGCGTACCGAGCCAGACGCAATGGGAGGCGATGCGGGTAAGTTCGGCGGTGAGGACGCGGACGATCTGAGCGCGCGGCGGGATGCGATCGGTGATACCCAGCAGCTGCTCGACGGCGAGCGCGTAGCAGAGCGCGTTCGAAGAGGGCGCGAGATAATCCATGCGCTCGACGACGGTCTGCACTTGCGTCCAGAAGAGTCCCTCGGCAGTCTTCTCGATGCCGGTGTGAAGGTAACCGATCTCGGGATCGGCCTTGACGACGTTCTCGCTCTCGATTTCGAGGACGATCTGCAGCACGCCGTGGGTCGACGGGTGCTGCGGACCCATCGAGAGCACCATCGTGTTGCCCTCGCGGCTGACGACGTCGGGCGAGAGCGGCGTAGCGGAGATCGTCACGAACCGCGCGCCCGCTTCACTTCTTCTTGCAACGCTTCAAGCGTACGCCCTGAGGGCGGGGTTCCCGCAACGACGTTGCTCTTATTCGCAAAGCTGGGACGGGGCGCGCGCTCGCGCGCCGGACCGCGCATCGGATAATCCTTTCGCAGCGGATAACCCTCCCAATCGTGCGGCATCTGAATCCGCCGCAGATCGGGATGCCCTTCAAACACGAGCCCGAAGAGGTCGAAGACCTCGCGCTCCGCCCAGTCCGCGGATTTCCAGAGGTCGACCGCCGACGGCAATCGTTGGCCGTCGTCGACTCCGCAGAGCACGCGCAGCCGCGCGGGCTTTCCGATCTCCTTGACGCCGGCACTCTTGCGCGGAAGCTTGAGCAAGTGATAGACGACGTCAAAGCGTGGAGCCCGCTCCAAATAGTCGACCGCGCCGAGATCGAGGAGCATCGAATATCCCTCGGCCTTGAGCGCTTCGAGCCGCGCGTGAAGCTGCGACGGCGCGACGCGTTCGATCGCCGCGTCGTCGATCGCCGGGCGCAGGCTCGTCGGATCGATCGCCGCACCGGCGATCGGTGGAGTTTGCGTACTAGGCAGGATGCACCCTCGAAGCTACAAGTCGTACAAGTGGAACGTTAGGCTCGCGCTAAGATCCCGCCGCGTCCGCCCTCGCGGATCTGCTGCTGAATCAGGTTGACTGCATAGAGCAGACCGTCGGGCGTCGGCGGACAGCCGGGAACGTACACGTCGACCGGAATAATCGTGTCGACGCCTTGTATCACGGCGTAGTTGTCGAAGATGCCGCCCGAGCTCGCGCAGGCACCCATCGAGATGACCCACTTGGGATCGGCCATTTGATCGTAGAGCCGTTTGACGACCGGACCCATCTTCTGCGCGACGCGTCCCGAGACGATCATCAGATCGGCTTGCCGCGGCGAGCTGCGGAAGACTTCCGAACCAAGCCGGGCGATGTCGTACTCGGGAGCGGTAACGCTCATCATCTCGATCGCGCAACAGGCCAAACCCATCGTCAACGGCCAGACCGACGAGCTCTGCGCCCAGCGTGCGACGTCGTCGAGGCGCGCGAGCATGAACTGACCCGGACCGACGCTCACGACCAGCACCTCATCGCCAAACGAAGCCGCCCTTCTTCCAGACGTACGCATAACCGATCGCCAGCACGACGATGAAGATGACCATCTCGAGCAGACCGAAGACGCGCAGTGCGTGCATTTTGACGGCCCATGGGTAGAACGAGGCCGCCTCGACGTCGAAGACGACGAAGAGCATCGCAATTAGATAGAAGCGAACGGGAAACCGTCCGGCGACCGGCGAGGTCGGTTCGACGCCGCACTCGTACGCCTCGCGCTTATGCGGATTCGGTCGCGCCCGCGCCAGCAGCCCGGGAACGACCGTGAAGAGGAGCGCGGCCGCGAACGCGACGCAGAGGTAGATTGCGACCGGAGCATAGGGGGTCATGGCTTGTGAAAGTTTTCACAAGCGCAGCCCCATACCTGGCTACAGAACGGACGGCTTGGCGGCTGGGGAGCAAGGAAGACCTCGACGCCGACGAAGCCCTCTGCCATGGCGAAACGCATCCCTGCGCCTCAGGGATGTTCGGTCGGTGATAGGCAACCCGAGATTCGCATTCGACTTTTCGGTCACGTCGGCGTAGAGGCAGACGGCGAGCCGTTTCGTCTTGCGACGCCGCGAAAGACGCTGCCCATCCTCGCTTACTTGCTGATGAATCGCGACGCGCCCGTGGCTCGCGACTTCTTAGCGTACGTCATGTGGCCCGACGAAGAAGAGGAATCGGCGCGGAGCAAGCTGCGCATGAACCTCTACGATCTGGGCCGCGTCATGCCGCCGTCGATCCCCGGGGGCGCGCTGTTGGTAACGACCGATAGCGTCGCGGTCAGGTCCGACCTTCGCCTTTGGCTGGACGTCGAAGCGTTCGATCGGCTCATCGCCGACCCGGAGCATGTCGAGGAGGCACTCGCCCTATACCGCGGCGATCTGCTCGCGTCGCTCTACGACGAATGGATTCTTCCCGAACGCGAGCGGCGCCGGGATCTCTACGTCATCCATCCATCCATCCATCCATCCATCCATCCATCCATCCATCCATCCATCCATCCATCCATCCATCCATCCATCCATCCATCCATCCATCCATCCATCTATCCATCCATCCATCCATCCATCCATCCATCCATCCATCATTCATCCATCCATCCATCCATCCATCCATCCATCCATCCATCCATCCATCCATCCATCCATCCATCCATCCATCCATCCATCCATCACATCCATCCATCCATCCATCCATCCACTCCATCCATCCATCCATCCATCCATCTCATCCATCCATCCACTCCATTCACTCA
>CAWBUG010000003.1:0-92500 GCA_963792005.1 Vulcanimicrobiota bacterium | reverse complement strand
CATCCAATGGGCCGGCGCCGCGACGATCTCGCTCTTGCAGTTCCTCTTACGGCGAATCTCCGGCGTCCGCGTGATGTTCGTCGTGACCTATCGTGACGACGAAACGCCGCGTCCTCATCCGCTCCATCGGCTGCGGCAGGAGGCCCGCGCAGCCGGCAGCGCACCCAGCCTCTCGCTCTCGCCGTTATCGATCGGTGATCTCGAACAACTCACCGGCGCGATTCACGAGATCCGCGGAATTCCGCCGGCGACGCTGCTCGCGACGTCGGCCGGCAATCCGCTCTTCGTGACGCAACTCGTGGAAGATTATCGAAAGGGCGGACGAGCCTTTGAGCCGGAGACGCTCTCGGCGCTGGTCGCACGCCGCATCGAGCAGCTTTCACCCGACGCGCGTTCCGCAGCGGAGATCGCGGCCGGGATCGGCGTCGCGTTCTCGCGCGATGCCATCCGCGAAGTCAGCGGTTGGGACGACGCGACGCTGCGCGAAGCGCTCGACGAGCTGATCGATCGCCGCATCGTGCGTGAAACGAGCGGACGCGGGCTCTTCGAATACGCGTTCGCACATCACGTTCTGTACGATGCCGTGATGCGCGCCGCACCTCCCCAACGCGCGGCGATCCGCCAGCACCGCATCGCTCGCGTGCTCGAAGAGCTCTACCCCGACCGTTTCTCGGAACTTGCATCGGCCATCGCGTCGCACTACGAGCTCGCCGGCGACGCGGCGAACGCGGCGCGCTGCTATTGGGCGGCGGCTCGCCGTTCGATGGCGCTCGGCGCACTCGCCGAGGCCGGCCAGCAATGCGATCGCGCGATCGCGCTTACGCAGGCGCCGCACCAACGCGCGGAACTCTTGCTCGAGCGAGTGACGATCGAAGGCCGTCGCGGCGACCGCGACGCTTGGCACGCAGCGATTGCGCAGGCCGAACGAGCGATCGCCGAACTGGACGATCCGGACCTGAAGCGGGCGGCACTGATGCGCCGCGTCGAGTTCGCGTTAAGCACGAACGACGCCGTCGCTCACGAAAAGGCAATTGCCGAGTTGCGCGCACGCGCGCAAGACGGCGACTCGGCATGGAAAGTCGCACTCGGTATCGCCGAAGCGCGACTCGCCTACGCGCTCGGTCAGCTGAAGCAGTCATACGCCGCGGCGCAAACCGCGCTCACGCTCGGGCGCGAAGCGCACGACGGCGCCGCCGCGGCGCAGGCGCTCAGCTGTTTGGCAAACATCGAAGCGCATCGCGGCCATCTCACCGAGGCAGAAGCATTGCTCGAGGAAGCGAGCCGAGCCGCGACCGAGGCGAGCGATCCCGTCCTGGAGCGCGAAGCGCTGCGAAGTGCGTGGACCGTGGCATACCAGCGCCGCGACATGCCGCGCTGCATCGAACTCGCCACGCGCTTACTGGAACTCTCCACCGCGTCCGGAGACCGCTTCGGCGAAGCGGTCGCGCACAGCCGGCTCGGCATCGTCTTGGCTTCCGTCGGCGGCAGCTCCGCCGAAGCGCGACGGCACATTGCGGCGTCCACGGCGATTTTTTCCGAGCACGGCAACGTCAGCGCGACCGCCGGTGAGCTGCTCAATCAGGCGGTGCTCGAGACGCGCGTCGGATTTTTCGATCGGGCGCGCGCAGCCACGGAGAAGGCCGTCGCACTCTTCGAACGCGTCGGCGACGCACGCGGGCGGCTTACCGGACTCGGTAACCTCGCGCTGGTCAGCGCCTGCGAACGCGACCTGGAACGCGCGCAACGGGCCGCGCAGGATGCCTTGGAGCCGTCACGCGAGCTCGGTTTCACTTTGATCGAGGCATCGATTCTCGAGAACCTTGCCTTTGCCGAAGGCGCAACCGGTCATTATACCGGCGCCATCCTCCACGCCGAGGCTTCACTTGAGGTACGGGCACGCTCGCAGTCGGAGATCTGGTCGGCCAAGACGCTCGCCGATCTGGCGATCTGGCATGCCGCACTCGGCGACCTCGAGCGCGCGCGCGAATACGCGCGGCGTATGCTGGAACACGAAGAGACGTTCGCTCGCAGCACGGAGTGGCCGGAGTATTGTTACTGGGCGGCGGCGCAGGTCTTCAGACTTCTCGGCGATCTCACGTTGACGGCGCGAATGCTCAAACGGGCGCGGCACATCACGGACGCCACCGCGCAGGAGCTCGAGCCGGAGGACCGCGAGCGCTTCTTGGCGATCAGCTGGCATCGGGACATCGCGGAAGCCGCCAGGAACGACCTCTGGCCAAATCCGCCCCGCTGAACGTTTTCGAACGCCCCGGTTGCTACGATGCGAGGGCGCACGAAGAGTTTATCGCGATCGCGCCGCCGGCCCGTCGCGCGTTGGAGCGCTCCGCGGGGGACGGGTCCGGGAGACCGTCCCCCGCCTTGGCGTCATCGCGACGCGCGCTGGAATGCGGGGAACTTTATCGTGCCGACGTAAAGAACGCGATGATGCGCTACGCCGTTCTGGGCACGCTCTTACTCTTCGCTTTGGGCGATTCATGTTCGCCCCCGCCAAACGTCGTGGGCGTTCAAGACTTCGGGCACGTCGTCGGAAGGGTTCTGGACGCAATGACCAACCGGCCGATTGCCGCCGCACTCGTCTCGGTCGGCTCGCTCTACACGACCCGCGCCGACGTCGGCGGCGGTTTCAACTTGCGCGCGGTTGCCGGCGATCAGACGGTGACGGCCCGCGCGGCCGGATACACGACGGCGACCGCCGAGACGACGATTGCCAAAGACAGCACCGTCTCCATCGGCTACATCCGGCTCGTCCCGCTAACGGCTCCGGCCGGACAACCGACGCTCGCACCGCCCTCGACACCGACGCCGCAACCGGCGCCGACCGCATCGCCGGCACCACCCGGCGCGAGCGCGCCCGCCCCGTCAGCCTCGGCGGCGTCGCCGGCGGCGAGCCCGGCCCCCAGCACGACGCCCTAGCTCAACCGCAGCGACGCAAGATCGAGGTCGTACTCGATCGAGCGATAGATGTCGTCGGGAATCTCGCCCGCTCGGCGCATCTCGCTTATCGCGCGGCGCTCGGCGGCGAGTGCCTCCTTCTGCAGGGCACGATCGACGCGAGTCTCGCGCACGACGTCGGTCTCGTCTCTTTCGGCTTTGCCGCGCAAGACGTCGATGCGCTGCTGATACTCCTCGAGCACTCGCCCCGCAATCTCGTGCTCGAACGGCGCCGTTCGCTGCGCCTCCTCTTCGCGCAGCCGCGCGATGCCCGCCTCGAGCGCGCGAATACGCAGGGCCGTTTCACGGCGCTGGCTTCGGCTGGTCTCAGTGACGCCGAGCCACTCGATCAACGGCCCCAGCGTGAGCCCTTGAAACACGAGCGTCACGAAAATTACGCAGAAGGTAAAGAAAATGGCCAGGCTGCGTTGCGGAAACGGATTGGCGCCCAACGTGTAGGGAAGAGAAAGGGCAACCGCCAGCGACACGATGCCGCGCATGCCGGCCCACGACAAGACGGTGACGCGCTCCCATTGCGGGGCCGGATTGCTCTCGCGCATCCGCTTGCTGAAAACGTACGGTAAGTAGCTCGCCGGAAAAATCCAGGCGATGCGCACGACGATGACGGTGACGCTCAAGAGCAAACCGTACAGCGCGTAGTCGCGAACGTGCGGCTCGAGCGCTTCGACGATCGACGGCAACTGCAGCCCGATGAGTAAAAATGCGTACGCATTGAGCACGAAGATCAGTAACCGCCAGACCGATGCCCCGAGCACGCGCGAGTCGGAGTCAATGAAGGCTCCCGAACGCCAGCTCAGCAGCATCCCTGCCGTTACCGCGGCGAGCACGCCGGAAACGTGGAGCTCTTCGGCCGGAAGATACGCGGCAAACGGCGCCAGCAAGAAGACGACGCTCGAGATTAGCGCGTCGGCGAAGCCCCGCCGCGCAATGTAGCGAAGCACCGCCTCGAGCGCGAATGCGACCGCGGCACCGACGAGTGCGCCGCCGACGGCGACGATCACGAATGAGATGCTCGCCCGCGCGAAGGAGAATACGCCGCTGATCGCCGCCGCGAGCGCAAACCGATAGAGCACGAGCGCCGTAGCGTCGTTCATCAGGCACTCGCCCCCAACGATCGCGGCAACGCGTCGCGGGATCGCCAGGCGCTCGAAGATTGCCTCCGACGCGACGGCATCGGGAGGCGAGACGATTGCACCGAGCGTGAACGCCAGCGGCCAGGTGAACTCCGGAACGGTATAGTGGACGACGACCGCCACGACGGCCATGGTGAAGATCACCAATCCCACCGCGTGCAGCGTAATCGGCATTGCGGCCCGCTTGAACTCGAGCCAGTCCGTCGACCAGGCGGCTCCGTAGAGCAGCGGTGGAATAACGAGCAGCATGACGACGTCGGGATCGATATGCGGGCGCGGCAAGTGGCGGCTGAAGCCGAGGACCATGCCGCCGATGACGAACGCGATCGGATAGGGAACGCGAAAGCGTTTCGCAATCAGCGTCAGAACGACGATGGCCGCGAGAAACGTGACGAGGACGAGCGCTTCAGAGATCGGAGGAGACCTCGATCGATTCGCCCAGCTCGCGTAAGTCGAGCGCATACCCGGCCACGACGAGATAGAGCCGGTCCGCGCGCCGTGCCAGCCGTTGCGTCATTCGGCCCATCGCATCGCGGAAGAGCCGCGCCGAAGCGGCGACCGGCACGACGTCCCACCCGATCTGTTCGCTTACCGCAATAACGTTGGCCGGCGAGTCGAGCATCGCGTCGACGAACTGCGTCGCCTCCGCGTCGAGCTGCGATTCGAGCACCACGTAATCGATTTCGAGCAGATCGATTCGTGCTGCGATTCGCGCCGAAAGCCAGGTGCCGAGTGCGTCGACGATGAGGCACGTTCCCGGCGCGGCCTCGCGAAAGAGTGCGAGCTGCGCTTCGTGGCTCATGGCCGCGGTCTCGACCGTCCGCCACGCGGCGGGGCGATCGCGCACGTGGCGCACGAGGCGGGCGCGCCATTCGACGTCCTCGGGAGCGCCGGCCGCCGTCGCCAAGTACGTGACGGGGCAGCCGCTTTCACGGGCGAGGCGAACGCCGAACGCGCTCTTTCCCGAACTCACCGGACCCGTGATGAAGATCACCGCCATCGCAGCGGGCCATTCGACTCCAGGCGGCTTGCCGCCCCGTCTCGCCGAAGCTGTTGCTTTAGCATGATATTGAACGTCGCAAGCATCGCAATCGGTATCGTCGTCATCGCGGCGAGCCTCGCCGACGTCTTTCAGGCGGTCGTCATGCCGCGCGCGACCGGGCGACGCTACCGCCTCAGCTTTTACTTCTGGCGAACGATGTGGCAGCTTTGGCCGCGGATCGCTTGGCGTTTCTACTCCGATGCCGACCGCCGCGAGGATTTCTTCGCGGTCTTCGCGCCGTTCATGATGATTTCGCTCATCGGCCTTTGGGTCGGATTGATGATCTTCGGATTCGCGCTGGTGCTTTGGGGAATGCGCGGCGGCATCGCACCGTCACACGGGTCGTTCGGAACGATGCTCTACTTCGCCGGCACGTCACTTCTGACGATCGGTTTCGGCGACGTCGTCGGGCGAAGCGCGCTTCCGCGGCTCGTCTCGGTTCTCGCCGCGCTCGCGGGACTCTCGTTTCTTTCGATTATGACCGCGTTCTTGTTCGCGGTCTTCGGCTCGTTTCAACAGCGCGAAACGTTCGTCGTGACCGTCGCCGCGCGCGCCGGCACGCCGCCGAGCGGCGTCAACTTGCTCGCCATCGCCGGTTACTCGCGAACGCACGACGATCTCTCGCCGCTCATGATCGACGCGCAGCGCTGGGCCGCCGCGGTCATGGAGAGCCACTTGGCGTACCCGGTGCTCGCGTTCTTTCGCTCCAGTCACGACGACCAATCCTGGGTCGGTACGCTCGGAACGCTCCTCGACGCCGCGACGCTGATGATGACGACGCTGCAAGAGACGCGCGACGGCCAAGCTCGCATCTTCTATAACGTCGGGCGCCATGCGACTCGCGATCTCAGCGGTTACTTTCGCGTCGAAACGCCGGACGAGACGCCGGGAATCGAGCGAGCCGAGTTCGATCACGCCTGCGACCGGTTGGAGGCCGCGGGTTACGCGCTCAACGACCGCGACGAGGCCTGGACGCGATTTGCGAACCTACGCTCGGGCTATGCCGGCCGGCTCAACATCCTCGCGCGCTTCTTCGAGATTCCGCCGCTGCAATGGATCGGCGATCGCTCGACGATTCACGTCGCCCCACACGGAGAGTTTAAATATCCAGCGTGAGACACGACGGTATTGCCAGGCCACCGTGAGGTTTGGACTGCAATACGAGGCCGCGTTGCCGACTTGTTGAGATCAGCACGGCGGCCAACGCCTGCCGCAGCTGCGGGGCTAAGCTCGCGGTCCGCAAGCGCTTATTCTGCGATCAATGCCTGCCCGATCGGCGCGAGGAGGCGCTGCGAGCTACGGCGCGCCCAGCTTCCGGGCGGCACGGCCGGCGAAAATCGCCAGCATGCGCGCAGCCGGCCATGATCCGACCGCAACGCCCGAAGCCCAGCGCCGACGCGCCGCCACGGCTTCACAACAGCGCAAAGCCGTCGCCGCGTGGTGCGATGACGGATCGCTCGATGGTGTCGATTTCGGCCGCGACATACTGCCAAAGCTGCGAGGCGTGCCGGTGCGGGCAATTGCCGAGGCGATGGGCGCGAGCGTCTCGCACGGGTCAAAGGTGCGCGGCGGGCAGGAGTCCCCGCTACTCCGAGACTTCAAGGCGCGCAATCCGCACATTAACCCGGATTGGGATCTCAGGCATTATCTCGTTGTCGTCGAAAATGACGTAGTAGACGTTATCGCCGCGGGGCAGCCGAGAATCTCAGAGCGCAACGATAGCGTTCGCGGATGGATTCGCCCGGGCGAGAAGCGCTCAGGGTAAACGTTCACTTCCTCGATAAGTTATCGCGAAAGACAAAGCCATGCTACCAGCGCTTTTGCTCGCCGCCTCGACAACCCTATCGCTAAACTATGGACAACTCCATCTAACGGTTCCAACAAGCGTCCGCGTGCAGCAATCTAAGGTTAACTGGGAGACGGTCGAATACGACCTGTATGAGCTGAACGATAAGGAGTCGTTCTTACAGATAGTTGCCGGAGGTGGCGCTTACGACTTACACAAATACACACACATATGTCTTAATGGCAGGGAGGCGTGGAAAATCGAAAGCGCTGACTCAGGTATGGTGGTAGTTGGTGAGCCTGGCTTCAACGCGGTCGCTGTATACTGGGCTAAGCTGTCTGGAGCACGCCTAACCGAAGCGCAGAATATACTGTCCTCGCTGCGAACTGACTGGGGTGCGAAGTGCTAAAAGCCGCGGCAGCCGATCGGCGTGCCGGGCTCAGCTAAGCGAGGAAGCTTGAAACATGCTACCGACACGGGTTGTTTGTAAGTGCGATTGATAGTCATGCGGCTCACTCTCATGACGGCTACGCTTTTGCTATCCTTAGCCGCTACCAGTCGCCCATCAGCGCTAGATACGATACTGGGAAGTACGGACCTAGCGAGCATATCGCAGATTGATGTTTTGAGAACCAATCCCTGGATCGCCACGGTCGTAGCTGTGAGGCCGCGGGGGATCAACTCATCCTATGCAGACCGGGCTACAATCGGAACACTTGACAAGAGCGGTATGGCAGCAGTAGTTGGAGCCTTGCGTAATAGTCATATGTGTAACTTGCTTCGTAGCAGCGATTGCCGAGAATAACGAATACGTTCCCAGTGGCTTGGGGTGTACAGCTCTTTGATAATGCACGACGAGAATTGGGAGCAATCTACTTAACGGGATCGGGAGTATGCGCGGCGGCGCATGGTGAGGTTTTCGGCATTGATCCTTCATTAGCGATTTTCCTGCGTCGCTACTTTAGCTTCATGAACTATTAATTGTGACCGTAAAAATGCCGAAAAAGACAAGCGGTGCTGACGATCCTATCGCGGCAAAGCGGCGAGGTTCGCGCACAGAGGTCCACCCCGCCCGCCGCCCGCAGCTGCACCGCCGGCAACGATCGCGTAGGACTTAGCTGGGCTTAGCCGGCGCTGCTGCCGATCGGCCGGGCCGCTGGGCGGCTTTGGGGGTGTCTCGTCTTTGCGGCTTCGTCTCCTATCCCCCAGTGATCGTTACCGCATGATGCGGTTGACGCGTTACCTCGAATGCAAGGCCAAAACCGGAACTGTCGAGGCTATTGTTTAGTATCCCGCGGCAGAATCTATCGTGTTCATCAAGCACTGAACCGCAGGCTCTCAGAAGCCGTGAATGCGATCGTACCGATGCAGAAACCGTTTGACGTCGTCGACGGGCACGGCAAAACCGATGCTCCGCTCCTCATCGAAGCGCGATTCGGCGACGCCGACGACTTCGCCGGTCGTCGCAATGAAGACCGGAGCGCCGCTCTCGCCGGGAACGATCGAGAGCGTCACTTCGAGCGCGTCCTTGCGAATGGAGGAGAGTCGACCGGTATTGAGCGAGGTCGCCAGCCCTAAGCCCTCGTCGTCGAACTCGTCGGGAATGGGATAGCCGAGCAGACCGACTTCGCGCCCGACTTCGCCTTGCAGATGGGCCGAAGATCCCAGCGCAATGGTCGGGAGCGGATGGCGCGGAGTTCGCACCAGAGCAAGATCGAGATCTTCGTTTGCGGCAACGACCCGCGCCGGCGCGTGCGATCGGTTCCCAATCGTCAGCCGGAGGTTCCACGCGCCCTCGATCGCGTGTTGCACCGTCAGTATGTCGCTTCCCCAACTGCCGGAGGCGACGACGAAACCCGTTGCGTACGCGTCGTCGTATCGGTCCTTCTTATGTTCCGGCGGCACGCGCATCGACAACAGTACGACCGCCGGACGAAGACGCTGGACCGACGAAACGAACGCGTCGTCCGCGTCGCGGGCACAGGCCGTTGCCATAAGCAGCGCCGCAACGGCGCTTGCGATTCGGACGATCATTCGAGGCAATCGCTCAGTGCGGCGCGCAGCGCATCGAGGCCTGCTCCCGTGCGCGCGCTGACGAAAAACGCGCCCGATTCGTCGGGGAGTTCGGCCGGCGTCAGATCGCACTTGTTGAAGACGTAGATCTTCGGCGCACGATCGAGTTCGAGATCGTGCAGGATCGCCTCGACGGCTCGGCGCTGGCGCGGCCATTGCGGATTGCTTGCATCGAGCACGTGCAGTAAGAAGTCGGCATCGCGCAGCTCCTCTAACGTCGCACGAAACGCGTTCACGAGATCCTTCGGCAGGTCGGTAATGAAGCCGACCGTGTCCGCGATTCGAACGTACTTGCCCGGCGCCAGGTAGGCGCGCCGTATCGTGGGATCGAGCGTCGCAAAAGGACGGTCCGCCACGTACGCATCGCTGCGCGCAAGCGCATTGAGCAGCGAAGATTTTCCGACGTTCGTGTACCCGACGAGTGCGACCAGCGGCTCGCGTCGCGCCGAGCTGCGTCGTACGGCGCGTTGGCGGCGAACGCCGGCGAGCAACCGATTGAGAACGGTGATGCGTTCACCGATCCGGCGCCGGTCGACTTCCAGCTTCGTCTCGCCGGGCCCGCGCGTTCCGATGCCTCCGCCCAAACGCGAGAGATCGGCCCCGACGCCGATAAGGTTCGATTGGCGATACCGCAGCTGGGCCAGCTCGACCTGGAGCTTTCCTTCACGGCTGCGCGCGTGGCGGGCGAAAACGTCGAGAATCAGCATCGTGCGATCGACGATCGGCAAGGGAACGATCTTCTCGAGATTCTTGCGTTGGCGCGGGCGCAAATCGTTGAGCACGAGGATCAGTCCAGCTCCGAGGTCCGCGGCGCGATCGGCAATTTCACGTGCTTTTCCGCTGCCGACCAGCGTGGCGGGATCGACGCTCTCGCGATGCTGCACGATGCGCTCGAGCACGCGCGCACCGGCGGCCTGCGCGAGTGCTTCGAACTCCGCAAGCTCGGCCTCGAGGGAATCGCGCAGTTCTCGCGTCACCACGGCGACGACGAGGGCGCCCTCGTTCACCGCGTCGCGATCGCCAGCGGAGCGAGGCGCTCTACGAGCCATCGTAATCCTTCGTTGTACCCCGGCCCCGGGCGCTCGATGATCTTGGGGTCGACGTCATAGACCCGGTGGAGCCGGACGGCGTTCAAACTCCGCCACGGTTCGCGATCGAGCGCGGCATCGAGGTGGACGGCGGCATCGGCGACGAGCACGTCGGGCTGACGCCGCACGAGCGCCTCCGCACTGTAGACGCCGTAGGCGGCGCGCAAGTCGCTCGCCGCGTTCGCACCTCCGGCCAGTGCGATCAGCGTGGAGATGTACGACGCGGAGCCGGCCGTCCAGATCGGCCCGCTGCCGAGCACGATGAAGACGCTCGGATGACGGGCGTACGCCGCCGTTCGCGCGCGCACGCGCGCGGTCTCGCGTCGTAACCGCGCGATCGTCGCCTCCGCTTCGCGCGAGTGTCCGGTGAGCGCACCGATGCGGCGCAAGTTCTCGAATATCGAAGCAAACGAATCGTCGGCGAGAAGCACCACGCGAATACCCATCCGCCGCAGCGGGTCGGTCAGTCGCGCCTGCGCGGGAATTCCGACGACCAGCGTGGGACGCAGCGCGACGATCGCTTCGTCGTCGACGCTCGTTGCATCCGCGACGCGCGGAAGCCCCTTTGCCCGCGGCACGTCGGTATAGGAAGAGACCGCGACGAGCTGCGATCCGGCACCGACGGCATACGCGTCGTCGGCAAAGGATGGTACGAGCGTTACCAGCCGTACGGCCGAAGCCGGCGACGCGTGCAACTGCGACGTTGCCGAATGCGCGGCGCACCCGGCGAGGAGCGCCGGTACGCAGCACGCGAGCAAGAGCGACCAAAACGCACGCACTCCGACCGAGTACGCAAGAAGGAGCGCGCCGCCCTTTGCGCAATGCCGCTCGTACGTTTGCGCGGGAAGCCGGTGTGAGGCCGGCACGGTCGCGCCACTGTATGCGGGGAGCCGCTCGAACCACTGTGATGGGAAGATTCGAGCACCGGTGCCGATCCGCGAGTCAGGATATCGCCGCAAACGCTTGTGCATAATCCGCCTCGCGCCAAGGAAAGGATTGCGATGCTCCCAACGCTCGTCGCGGCGGTCGCCGTCGCCGTCGCCACCCCGTCACCCTCGCCGTCGCCGAGCGCCCCGCCACAGATCGCACGGGTCGTAACGAGCGATCGCGGCCTCGAGTCGGCCGCACGCACCGCTCGCACGACCTACGTGGTAACGTCGGCTCAAATCGCCCGCGACGGCGACCGCACCGTCGCCGACGCGATCGAATTGGTTCCCGGCGTCAATCTGATCCGTTACGGCGCCTTCGGCGCCGCGGCAACGGTCGGCATGCGCGGCAGCTCGTCGGACCAGATCTTGGTACTCGTCGACGGCCTACCGATGGCCGGAGGGCAGATTGACGACATCAATCTCGAGCAGTTCTCGGTCAGCGGCGTCGACCGAATCGAGATCGTGGAAGGCGGCGGCTCGACGCTCTACGGCTCGGGATCGATCGGCGGCGTCATCAACATCATCACCGCGTCGCCGACGGCGACGAGCGCGGGAACGATTGCCACCGGATCGTTCGACGAACAAACGTACCTGTTTCAAACGCCCTATCTGACGTTCCAGCGCACGTATGCCGCAAACGACTATTCCGTCGAGAATGCCCCAAACCGTCAAAACGCCCAGGCGGGCCTGACGAACGTCACCGCGCGCTACAGCCATGCGATCGGGCAGGTTCGGGTCACGGTGAGCGGAGATCTCGCCGACGCAAGCAATGGGGCTCCGGGTCAGCTCGGATACGTATCGCTGACGAGCGAGCAAGCCAATATCAATCGCGACCTCCGCCTGAACCTTGACCACAAAGGCGCACGCTCGACGACTTCGCTCGATCTCGGCGACTCTTCGCAGAATCTCGCCTACACGTGCAACACACCGGTCGACTACACGTGTCCCAACGCGTATCCGACGCCGCCGCCCGGAACGAGCTCGAACCCGCCGTACGCGCAAGCGCTCTACGACCAGCACTGGATGGCAAGCCTGCGCAACGTTACCGGCGACGATCGCCAACGACTCGTCTACGGCGTCGATTTGATGCGCGGCGCCGCTCGCGTCGATCAAGGAACCGGGGGCGGCTCGCCCCTCGCCGCGGACGACGCGCCGGTCTTCGACAACTACGCGCAGACCGCGGCCTACGTGCAGTCGCAATGGTTTGGAGGGCGCGGCCAGCAGCTTTATGCGGGTTTGCGCGCCGAACGTGACGGAGGTCTGGGTGGCGCGTACTCGCCTTCGCTTGGCGGCAACGTACCGTTCGGCAACGCCCTGCAGCTCAAGGTAAACGCCGCAACGGCGTTTCGCGCTCCGACCGCCGACGAACTCTACTATCCCGGGTATTCGAATCCGAATCTCGTTCCGGAGCGAACCCGCGTCGGCGATGCGACGATCGTCGCGCCGGCGATTGCCGGCGGTCTGAGTCTCGGCTGGTTTGTGATGAGCGGCTCAAACCTGATCGTCTCGCCGCCGCCCGCCTACATTCCCGAGAACGTCGGTCGCGCGTCGATTGCCGGACTGACGTTTCAAGCGGCAACGCCCGCCACGCATGGATACGTCGCGACGCTCGGAATCACGAATCTCTACCGCGCGCAAGATCTCGAGAGCGACACGCGTCTACCCGGCCGCGGCCCGGTCTTCGCGGTGAACGTCGGACTGCGCTATACGGCGCCGGCGCGGAGCCGTTTCGACGGCTTCAACGTCACGGCGCAGACGCAGGGCCCGCAAGAGAGTTTCGATCCGTACTTGCCCGCCGCTTACGCCGTCTATCAGCCCGCGACGTTTACCGTGATAAACGGGTACGTCGGTTACCGGGTGGGCGCGCATGCGATTCTTGCGTTGCGCGGCTACAATCTCGGAAACGACCGCTACGCACTCTATGCCGGCTATCCGATGCCCGGGCGATCGTTTACCCTCGAGATGCGAAGCCGGTGAAGCCGCTGCGCGCGATTGCGCTCGCGCTGCTCGTGCCCGCGGCCGGCTCGGCCAGCCTGCTCGTCGGCGGGACGCCGCTCTCCATGGTACAAATTGCCGGCGAGCTGCTCCACCCGCATCACTCCGGCACGATCAATGCCATCGTCTGGCAGCTGCGTCTGCCGCGCGTCTGCATCGCGGCGACGGTCGGTGCTTCGCTCGCGCTCTGCGGCGCGATGCTACAAGGAATGCTGCGCAATCCGCTCGCCGATCCCTACCTCACCGGCGTCAGTGCCGCGGCAGCCGCGGCGATTGCGCTTGCCGTACTCGCCGGCGCGGCGATCGGCGCGCTGCCGATCGTCGGATTTCTGGCCGGACTCGGAGCGGCGCTGCTCGTCGCGGCGCTCGCGCGCCGAGGCGGCGGAATCGATCCCAACCGCCTTATCCTTGCAGGCGTCTCACTCTCGGCGCTCTTTGCCGCGATCGTAACGCTTGCCATCGTGCGCGCCGACTCAAGCGGCTACGCCGGAACGATCCTGGCCTGGCTCGCCGGCTCGATGGCGGGTCGCGGCTGGCACGATCTCGGCGTGGTCGCTCCCTACGTCGGGTTGGGCCTCGTATTGACGTTTGCCTCGGGTCCGGCCTTAAACGCGCTGCGCGTCGGCGACTTGCGCGCACGCACCGTCGGACTCGACGTCGAGCGAGCGCAGTGGGTGATTCTCGCCGGCTCGTCGCTGCTTGCCGCGAGCAGCGTCGTGCTGGCGGGATTGGTGGGCTTCATCGGTTTGATCGTGCCGCACGTCGCGCGGCGCATCGTCGGATCCGATGCGCGCGCGCTCCTGCCGGCCTGCGTCGCGATCGGCGCGGCACTCTGCATGCTCTCGGATGCAGTCTGCCGGCGCATCGTCGCGCCCGCCGAACTCCCGATCGGCGTGCTGCTCGCCTTTGTCGGCGTGCCGGCATTTCTCTATCTCTACCTTCGCCCCGCGACAAACGCAGAACGAAGTGCACGCACGTGATCGATCTGCACGACGTGCTGCTCTGTGTCGGCGGACGTCCGTGGCTGACGGACGTGGTCGCGCATATCGGTTCGGGCGAGTTCGTCGCGATTCTCGGTCCGAACGGTGCCGGTAAGACGACGCTGCTGCGCGCCATTGCCGGTCTTCACCCGCTCGGCGGCGGCGCGATTCTTCTCGACGGACGGCCGGTCGGTGAGCTGAGGCCGCTCGAGCGCGCTCGCCGCGTCGCCTTCGTCACCGGCGACGAGTTGCTGCTCGACGCACTGAGCGTTCACGACGTGGTCGAGATCGGCCGATTCCCGCACCACCGCTGGTGGGAGTGGCAGTCGCACGGCAACGATGCGGTCGCAGTCACGCGGGCACTCGAAGCCGTCGGCATGGAGCGCTTCGCGCAACGCCTATTCTCGACGTTGAGCTCGGGCGAGCGGCAACGCATTTGGATCGCGCTCGGGCTGGCGCAAGAGACGGGGATTCTTCTGCTCGACGAACCGACGAGCCATCTCGACGTTCGAATCTCTCATGAGATTCTCGAATTGCTGCGAGGCTTGGCGCGAAAGGGCAAGAGCGTCGTCTGCGCGCTGCACGACCTCAACGAAGCTGCAGCCTACGCCGACCGCATCGGACTGCTTGGCGACGGAAAGCTGCTCGCACTCGACGAGCCGGATGCATTGCTCGGCGATCCGCTGCTCGAACGTGTCTACGGCATCGCGATGGAGTCGATTCGGCTCGGCGACGGCCGTTTGCGCATCTTCGCGCGCACCGCGAACGAGGCTACCGGTGAACGGGCGGTACCGACCGTACGTCGGAACCGAGCACCCAACGCGTGATCCCGCGCTGCGGGCCGCTCGAAACCGTAATTCCCACCGCGTCGTCGGGGCCGCTAAAGAGCGGCGACTCGACGTATCCGGCGACGCACGAGATCACGATCGCTCGCGTGCCCGGAGCGACCAAAACGGCGTGCGGCAGGATGGCTTGCGCCTCGTCGAAGGACGCGGCGTGGTAGGCACGCAGTCGCGCGCGAGAGTCCCAGATCAGCACCGAGGGATCGTCTGCGGTGCTGTAGAGAACGACGTGATCTCCGCGATGAACTTTGCAATCGGCGAAGGCAACTTCGGTTGCCGCGAGCCAAACGACGAGCAGCGCGACTCCGAACCTATGCATGGATCGGCTCCATGTCCATCATCCGAATCGCCAGAATCGCCAGATCGTCGTGTACGCGGCTTCCGCCGCGAGCGCGCACCTGACTGACGAGCTCGTCGGCAAGCTGCTGCGCGTGGGGCGCAGCGCGCGCGATGAGCTCCATCGCGCCGGTACCGTTGAGCGGTTTGCCGTCGCGGTTACGCACCTCGGTGAGACCGTCGGTCGCGAGAACGAGCGTGTCGCCCGGATCCAGGTCGATCGTCCGCGAGTAGAACGGTTCCTCCATCACGCCCAAGACCGGTCCGGTAACCGCCAGCGGCTCGACACCCGAACGGCTGCGCAGATACGCGCAGTCGTGGCCCGCGCTGCCGTACTCGAGCCGGAAGGTCGTCGTGTCGAGCACCCCGACGAACATCGAGACAAAGAGATAGGGATTGCCGACGGCCTTCGAAAACGCGCCGTTGAATTCGGCGAGAATTGCCGCCGGCTCGCTCTGCCGCAAGGCGATGGCACGAATCATGAACTTGATGAAGGCCGTGAGGACGGCCGCATCGACGCCCTTGCCGCTCACGTCGGCGATCAGGACCAGCGCGCGGTTTGCCGAGAGCCGGAAGACGTCGAAGACGTCTCCGCCGACGGCGAGATGGCTCGTCGCCGACAGATAGGCGCTGCCGACCTCACAGTGCGGCAGCGGAACGGATTCACTGCGGAAAGCTTGCTGTAAGATTTCAATGATCGTGCGCTCGTGCTCGAGCTCTCGGTTGAGACGCGAACGGAAGACGTTGAACAGAATCGCCAGCAGGCCGAAAACGAGCACCCAAAAGGCGCGCATGTACGAGGAACGGTCGAGCTGGAGCTGCGTGCTCCGTACGAGCGAACCGTCGGTGCCGGCGAGCGCCTCCCGAATTGCCGCCGCGGTGCGCGTTTCATAATCCGAAAAGAGTTTGTTCCGCTTGTCGAACTCGACGAGCCGCCGCGGGTTACGCAGCAACGGGCGCGCCACCTCGTCGCGCCACCGCAATTGCAAGTAGCCGTACGCGCCGAGCAACTGTAGCGGATCCGTCAGATGCTCTTCGCGGAGAATTTTTCGAATCGTGGACTCTTTGCTATCGTACCCGGCGGCGGCTTGGCGGTATTGAGCGATGTAGAACGGATCCCGCGTGAGGACGTAGCCTCGGAGCGAATTCTCCTCGTCGATCTGCAGGCGAAGCAGTTCCTCGAGATCGAGCTGGGCCTGCTCGATTTGCGCCTCCCGAGCAAAGGTGTTGGCGATCTGGGCGCGCGTCTCGAAGGTGCCCTCGATCGCGAAGCCGAGCGTCACGACCAGGAATGCCGTCAGCAGAAGCGTCGCGGTGAGATTTGCGAGCGGCTCGTTCTTCACAAAGGCGTCATCGAGGCGCGGTCGAAGAACCGCAAGCTGTGCGAGTAGACCCCACGATTTTCAAATCCTACGACGTCCGCGGGGTTTATCCGTCCGAGCTCAGCGACGAGGTTGCCTACGCGATCGGACGAACGTTCATATCGCTGCTCGCATCGGAACCGCACGCCGGCAACGCGCGCGCGACGGTGGCGGTCGGACGCGACATGCGCCCGTCGGGAGAGCAACTCTGCGACGCATTTGCACGCGGCGCCGCGGACGCAGGCGCCGACGTCGTCAATATCGGTATGGTCTCCACCGACGCGCTCTATTTTGCGGTTGGAAAGTTCGAGTTCGACGGCGGCGTCATGATCACGGCTTCGCATAATCCGGCCCAATACAATGGAATGAAATTCACCCGCTCGCAGGCCCAAGCAATCTCGCTGGACACGGGCCTGGCGACAATACGGGACCGGCTGCTTTCGGGAGAGCTGCCTCCCAAGAGCGCCGAGCGGGGGACCATTACCCATCGTAACGTTCTCGACGATTTTGCGCAACACTGCCTCTCGTTCGTCGACCGCTCAAAGATCGCGCCGCTCCGGATCGCCGTCGATGCCGGGAACGGGATGGCGGGCGAGACGATACCGCACGTCTTCAAGAGCCTGCCGTGCGAGGTGATCCCGATCTATTTCGAACTGGACGGCAGCTTCCCCAATCACCCGGCTAGCCCGATCGAACCGGAGAACATGATCGACCTGCAAGGCGAGGTTCGTAAGCACCAATGCGACCTTGGCGTCGCGTTCGACGGCGACGCCGACCGGATGTTCCTCGTCGACGAGAAAGCCGGCCTGATCGACGGGAGTACGGTGACCGCACTCGTCGCACTCAACACGCTCAAAAAACATCCCGGCGCCAAAATCCTCTACAATCTCATCTGCAGCCGCAGCGTTCCGGAGCTCATCGCGAAGGCCGGCGGCATACCGGTTCGATCGAAGGTCGGCCATTCGATCATCAAGGCGGTGATGCGCGAACAGGACATCGTCTTCGGCGGAGAACATAGCGGGCATTTCTATTTTCGCGACAACTGGTACGCCGACTCCGGAATGATCGCCCTCTTGCAATGCCTCGAGCTCTTCAGCGAAGCAAAGAAGCCGGTCAGCGAAGTGATCGCCCCAATCGATACGCGCTTTCGCTCGGGTGAGATCAACAGCAAGGTGAACGACGCCGAAGCGAAGCTGCGCGAAATTGAAGCGCACTATCCGGACGCGCAGATCGACCACCTCGACGGGGTAACGATTTCCTATCCGGACTGGTGGATGAACGTCCGCCCATCGAACACCGAGCCGCTGCTGCGGCTCAACGTCGAGGGCGATACGAAAGCGCTGATGGAGCGCCATCGCGACGAAGCGCTGGCGTTGATACGGAGTTAGATTCGCAACGTGCCGGCGACGCTTTTAGGGCCAGCCTTCATCGCCGTCGGCGACGGCACCTCAACGTTCGGGCGTCTCGGCGTCGAGAACGGGCGCATCGCCGGCGTTCTTGCGGCGGACGGCCCCTCGGACTTTCCCCTTCCGCCGGGCAGCAGCATCGCGCCCGGCTTAATCGATCTGCATACCAACGGTGCGGGCGAGTTTCTTTTCAACCGAGACCAGGGCAACGCCCTCGGTATCGCCGGCGCGAACTATGCGGCCGACGGCGCGACGGGTTTCGTCGCCAGCGTCATGACGGCGCCATGGGAGTCGATGCTGCACGCCGCATCCGAACTCGTCGAAGCGGCGAATCAACTCGAAGAGGAGCCGCCGGCGGGTGCGCGCTGCTTGGGAATCCATTTCGAAGGACCGTTTTTGAACCCGAAGTTTCGTCGAATCCATCGTCACGAATGGCTGCTCTCCGCCAGTGCCGCGCACGCGCAAGAGATGGTCGACGCCTGCAAGGGCGCCTGTCTGCTCGTAACGATGGCGCCCGAGATCGAGGGTGCGGCCGACGCGCTGCGCGTCTTCTTAGAGAACGGCGTCGTCTGTTCGGCCGGACATACGAGCGCCCGATATCGCGAAGGAATGCTCGCCATCGGCCTTGGTTTTCGTTCGCTCACCCACGCGTTCAACGGAATGCCGCCCCTGGACCACCGCGATCCGTCCATCCTGGCGGCCTTCATTCAGGATCGGCGAACGCTCGTACAGGTAATTTGCGACGGCTTTCACGTCTCTCCCGTGATGATCGACATTCTCCACCGCACGCTTGGCGATCGCGTCGTCCTCGTTACCGACCACATGCCCGCGGCCGATCCCGGCTATCACATCGAGGGCGGCGTCATGCGAGCCGAGGACGGAACGATCGCCGGAAGCGCGCTGCGCATCGATGAGGCGTTGCGCAATTACATGTCGTACGCGCAGATTCCGTTCGCGCAAGCCATCGTTGCAGCGACCCACGCGCCCGCCCGCCTCATTCGGCACGACGGCGAGATGGGACGCATCGCTCGCGGCGCGCGGGCCGATCTCTCCTTTTGGGACAAGGATTACCGCGTCGTCGGCACGATGGTCGGCGGCCGTTTCGTCTACAACCGCATCGAAGTCGCGGTCTAAGCTTAGCCCAACGATTCCGGAGCCGCGGCCGGCGGGCCGGGCAGCGCGGACGGAGCTGCACGCGATGCCGACCGCAGCATCGTTACGGCGGCGTAGATCACGACGATGACGACGAGCCAGCGTACCGCCGAAATCGGCAGATGGTAGACCATATGCGCGGCGATCCACACGCCGGGTATTCCTCCGATGGTCAGCCCAAGCGCGGCAAGCATTGAAAACGCATTGAAACGGATGAAGCGCAGGCTCGCAAACGGCATCAGAAAGGCGCAGGAACCCATCATGATCGGAAACGCCGCGACCGGGTTCATGCCGAGCAGGCTCACCATGATCATGCACGGCGCGTAGAAGCCGATGCCGATCGTCATGAGCGCGCCCAGGCAAAAGCTTACGACGATACCGATCCAGAGGCGAAGCCCGGCGAGCCCGAGCGCATTTCCGGTCAGACCGAACTGGCTTCCCTTGAGATTCATCATGATGAAGAGCGCCGCCGCAACGGCGAGCGCGGTGCCCATTCCGATCTGCACGTAGCGGCGCGGCAGCCGCGCAACGAGTCCTGCGCCAAGCCAGGCTCCAACGACCGCCGCAAGAATCAGCGAGATCAGCGTCCACGGTTCGACCGCGATAATGCCGATGAAGATCGCGGCTTCGAGGATCGTCGGCAGCGTGTGGCCGACGTTGAGCGTCCCGGGTATCCGTTCGTCCGGCACGAAGCGCAGAAACTTATAGAGCGACGTCGTCGTAGCGAACGAGCCGATACCGAGGGTATCGAAGAAGTTTGCGATGAAGCCGATGGCGACCGCGATGGCGGAGTTGAGCGGCGTGGCGCCGAGCGGAAGGGCGCGCAACAACGCTTGACCGAGCGCGATGACGACCATCACCGCAACGACGAGCAAACCAACGAAGAGGATGTTGTGGACGGTCATTCGTGGAGACGGTACGCCCACAACGGGCCGCGGCCTGCCAAGGCCGAGTTGCTATTAGGAGGCGGCGAGCTCCCGGGTAGCCGCCGCGTTGAAGTACGTCGCCTGCGGATGGTGCATGACGATCGCCGCGGTCGATTGTTCGGGAACGATTTGAAAGGCTTGCGTTAGGGTCACGCCGATTGCCGACGTTGCGTCGAGCAGGCGAAAGACGACGCCGTGCTGTTCGAGGTCGGGACAGGCACCATATCCCCAGGAGTAGCGCTTTCCGCGCGCCGCGTCGAGGCCGAGCTCTCGGCGAATGCGACGATGCGTATACTCGGCCAGCGCCTCCGCGGCTTGCACCGAGAACCCGTGGAGGAAGTACGATTCGCCGTACTCACCCGCCGCCTGCAGTTCCGCGCTACGCCGCGCGGCGTGCGAGCCCACGGTGACGACCTGCAGCGCGACGACGTCGCTCGACGCGCCGTCGTTGGGCTCGCGCAAGTAGTCGGCAAGGCTCAAGTGTTCGCCGCCGGCCTGTCGCGGGAAGGTCAGCCGCGCGATCTCGCTGCGCGAGTCGGCCGGGTCGTAGAGAATGACGTCGTTGCCGGCGCCCGCGGCGGGAAAGTACCCGTAGACTACGCGCGGCGCTAAGAGCCGGCCCTCGAGCGATTCCTCTTGATAGCGCGCCAGCCGTGGGGCGAACTCTTCGGCGACGAGGCGTTCGAAGGCGCTTCCTTTGGTATTCGCGCCGCCCCACGAAAGACGATAGAGACTGCGCAGGTCGAAGCACGGCCAGAGTTCGCGCAGATCGATGTCGCCGGCGTCAAGAACGCGAATGCCCCAGAACGGCGGCACCGGGACGTCGGCCTGGCGTTCCTTAACCGCCGAACGAATCGCTGCGGTACTCGGCGCCGTAGCCTCCCGCCGCCGCTGCCGATGCTCGAATGCTTCGCGTTTCGTCCGTTCGACGAGCTGTTCGCGCCGGTGCGGATCGCTCGTCAGCGCGTCCATGAGCTCCAATCCCTCGAACGCATCGCGAGCGTAGAATAATCCCGGCTCGAAGAAGCGGCGCCCCTCGTCGAGCAGCGCGATACGGCGTCCAAAGTCGCGGTTGATCGCCGCGCCGCCGACGATGACGGGAAAACCCAGACCGCGCGCATCTTGCTCCTCGAGACAGATCGGCATCTGCTTGCTGGTCGAAACGAGCAGCGCGGAGAGCCCGATCGCGTCGGCGCGCACTTCGACCGCTTTCTCCAAAATCACGTTGACCGGTACTTGCTTTCCGAGATCGTGGACCGTGTAACCGTTGTTGGCGAGAATCGTGTGCACGAGATTTTTACCGATGTCGTGCACGTCGCCGAAGACGGTCGCAAGCACCACGGTGCCTTTCGTCGTTCCCTCGCGCCGCTCGAGGAACTGCTCGAGATGCGCGACGGCCTTCTTCATCACTTCGGCGCATTGCAGCACGAACGGCAGAATCAGCTCCCCGCGCCCGAACCGGTCGCCGACGTCTTTCATGGCAGGAAGAAGTATCTCGTTGAGAACCTCTACCGCCGTGTAGCGCTGTAAAGCCTCGTCGATCTTCGCCTCGATCCCATCCTTACGCCGATGGAGGATTGCCCGGTGGATGCGTTCTTCAATCGGCAGCACCCGGTCGTCCGCCCCCTTCTCATTCTGACCCGTGCCCTGAGCCCCGTCGAAGGGTGACCCGGCGGGCACACGCGCTTCAAAGTGCTCGATGAGGCGCGTCAGCGCATCGGCGCGGCGGTTGAAGACGAGGTCGTCGCAGAGCTCGCGGATCGCGGAGTCGATTTCAAAGTACGGGACGATCTCCTTGGGATGGACGAGCGCGCAGTCGAGTCCGGCTTGCACGCAATGGTGCAGAAAGACCGAGTTGAGTGCCGCGCGAGTGTTCGCCTTGAGGCCGAACGAGACGTTCGAAACTCCCAACGAGGTGAGGACGCCGGGCAACTCGCGTTTAATCGCGCGAATTCCCTCGATCGTCTCGACGGCCGACGGCGCGAACTCGGCCTCGCCGGTCGCAAGCGTGAAGGTGAGCGCGTCGAAGATCAGGGCTCCGGGCGGCAATCCGTACTCGCCGACGGCGATATCGTAGATGCGCCGCGCGACCTCGGCCTTGCGCTGCGCGCTCTTCGCCATCCCGCTCTCGTCGATCGTCAGCGCGACGACCGCGGCACCGTGCTCCCGCGCGAGCGGCAACACGGCGTCGATCTTCGCGCGTCCCGCTTCGAGATGAACCGAGTTAAGAATCGCGCGTCCGGGATAGTTTTGCAGCGCGGCTTCGAGAACTTTGGGTTCCGTGGAATCGATCGCGAGCGGCGCTTCGATCGATTGGGCGAGCCGCCGCACGACCTCGCGCATCTGCGCGTCTTCGTCGGGGCGCTCGGTCAGCGCGCAGCAGATGTCGAGCACGTGCGCGCCGCCTTCTACTTGTTCCCGCGCGACGAGCGCGATGTCGTCGTAGCGTTCCTCCAGCAAGAAGCGTTTGATCTTCCTCGACCCCTGGGCGTTGATACGCTCGCCCACGATGAGCGGCGCCGGCTGCTGTTCGAGGGCCACGGAGGTTATCGCCGAGGCAACCTCCTCTCCGGGCGCCGGAAAAACGCGGCGCGGCTTGCGCGTTGTCGCGTCGATCTCGGCGCGCAACGCCGCGACGTGCGCCGGCGTGGTTCCGCAGCATCCGCCGACGGCGTCGACGCCGAAATCGCGAACGAATGCCGCGAGCTCGCGCGCGAGTTCTTCGGGCCCCTCCGGATAGATCGTCTCTCCCTGCGGCCCCATCAGCGGGAGGCCCGCATTAGGGATGACGCTGACGAAGGCACGCGATCGCTCGCAGAGATACCGAATCGAATCGCGCATCTGCGCCGGTCCGGTCGAGCAGTTCAGACCGACGACCTCGATTTCGAGCGCGTCGAGCACGGCGCGGATCGCCCGAATGTCGGTGCCGAGCAGCATGCGGCCCTCGGTAATCAGCGTCGGCTGTGCCTGAATCGGTACGCGGCGCATGCCGCGCGCGAACTCGCGGCGGATTCCCGCGATGGCCGCCTTGAGCTCGAGCAGATCCTGCATCGTCTCCAGCAATAACAAATCGACGCCGCCTTCGACGAGCGCTCGCGCCTGCTCGCCGTAGATGTCGCGTAACTGCTCGAACGTAACGTTCGAGAGCAAGGGATCGGAGGAAGAGATCAGCATCCCAGTCGGTCCCATCGACCCGGCGACGAAGCGCGGAAGCGCGGGCGTTGCAAATGCGTCGCAGGCGTCGCGCGCGATCTCCGCCGCGCGCGTGTTTATTTCACGGGTGCGTTCGCCGAGCCCGTACTCGTCGAGTTTGAGCCTCGATCCGGTAAACGTGTCGGTCTCGACGACGTCGGCGCCGGCCGCAAGATAGGATTCGTGGATCGCACGGACGACGTCGGGACGCGTCAGCACCAACCCCTCGTTGCATCCGCTGTAGGCGGCTCCGCCGAAATCATCGGCGGAGAGCTCGAGCGCCATGAGCTGCGTGCCCATGGCGCCGTCGAAGACCAACACGCGCTCTTCGAGACGGCGCAGATACTCAGACAATCGCTCGAATCTCTCCCACCGGCTTTCCGGCCCGATTATACACTGCGGGCCGTGCAAAGCGCTCCAGTTCCGCAACCTGCCGCTCGTCGAGAACCCCGATCTTCGAGAGGAGCGCGACCGTCGAAGGGCTGCGGGCGCGAGAACCGCCGTCGACGACCTTCGAAGCGTACCCGTACCCTTGCGCGATCGCCGCGACGGCGTGGACTCCCTCCGCGCCCGCCTTTGCGGCAATCGCGCCGCGTCCGGCGATCATGAGCGCGGTATCGAACTGCCCCGTTCCGGCCACGTATTCGGGATGCCCCACCATCGCATCGCGCACGACGCGAAGCGCCGCCGCGTCGCGTTCTTCGACTCCACGCAGCGACGCGAGCCGCGCGAACGATCGCGCCGCCTTGCGCAGGCTGGTCGCATAGACGGGAATGCCGCAGCCGTCGACGGCGAGCGGCCAGAGCGCAGGATCGTCGTCCGACATGCGGGCGCAAAATTCCAGGATGCGCCGTTGCGCCGGGTTACTCGCCTCCAAATACGTCGCAGGGTCTGCGCCGATGATTTTGCAGAGGGCGAGTATCCCGGCGTGCTTGCCCGAGCAGTTATTATGCAGCACGCTCGGGTCTTCGCCCGCACGCAGCAGTGCGCGCGCGGCGGCCTCGTCATACGGCAGATGCACCCCGCATTGGAGTGCCGATTCATCCATGCCGATCTTCTGCAGTATCGAGCGCACCGCCCGCACGTGCATCGGCTCGCCGACGTGCGAGGCTGACATAACCGCAACCTCACGCCCGTCGAGCCCGAACGCCTCACGCGCGCCGGCCTCGATCGCCGCGGCCGCGATAAACGGCTTCGCCGCCGATCGCAGATAGACGGGCGCGTCGACGTCGCCCGCGGCATATATCGTAACGCCCGCCGCATCGACCGCACAGGCGGCGACGCGGTGCACCGACTCGACGAGCGCGCCGCGCCGTACCTCGACGACGATACTCAAACGAGCGCTGGTTCGACGATCGTCGCTTCTTGTTCGGCGAAGACCGGATTGCTTAAGTAACGTTCGCCCGTATCGCAGCCGATCGTGACGATCGTCTTGTCGCGAAACTCCGGACGCGCCGCGACGGCAAGTGCCGCCCAGACGTTCGCGCCGGTCGAAATACCGGCGAGCATTCCTTCTTCGCGAGCCAACCGGCGAGCGGTGGCGATTGCATCGGCATCGGTAACGCGAATCACTTCGTCGTAGATGGCCGTGTTGAGCACCTTCGGCACGAAGCCGGCGCCCGTGCCCTGAATCTTATGCGGTCCCGGCTTGCCGCCGGAGAGAACCGGCGACGCATCCGGCTCGACGGCGACCATGATCACGCCGGGTTTGCGTTCCTTGAGCACCTCGCCGACGCCGGTGATCGTACCGCCGGTACCAACGGCCGAGACGACCGCGTCCACGGCGCCGTCGGTGTCGCGCCAGATCTCTTCGGCGGTGGTGCGACGGTGAATTTCCGGATTCGCCGGATTCTCGAACTGTTGTGGCATAAAGAACCTCTCGGCGGCGCCGGCGAGGATTTCGTTTGCACGACGCAGCGCGCCCGGCATCCCCTCAGCGCCCGGCGTGAGCACGACTTGCGCTCCGTACGCTTTGAGCAGGTTCCTCCGCTCGATCGTCATCGTATCGGGCATCACCAAAATCAACGGGTATCCCTTCGCGGCCGCGACGAAGGCCAGTGCGATTCCGGTATTTCCGCTCGTCGGCTCGAGGATGGTCATTCCCGGGTGCAGCCGTCCGTCGCGCTCGGCCGCTTCGATCATTGCGACGCCGATCCGATCCTTCACGGAACCGGCCGGATTGAACGACTCCATCTTCACGAGTACCGTGCCGGGAAGGCCGTGGGCCAGTCGCGGCAGCTTCACCAGCGGCGTGTTGCCGAAGGTGTCGGCGAGATTATCGTAGATTCGTGCCATGGTAATCGAGCTTAACCCTCGCTAGGAGTCGGCCGTTGCAGGTGAGTATCAGCGGCCATGCGGTTAGCTTCCTTTGGAACGCGCGCGGCGTGCGTTGCCGTCGTCTGCTCCCTGAGCCTCTCTCCGCGTCCGGCGCGTCCGGCGAACGAGCCCACCATCGAGGCCGCGCTCGACGCGATCGCGGCCTTCGCGCCCGAAGCGATGCGCCGGCAGGGTACGCCGGGACTCTCGGTGGCGATTACCGATCGCACGCGGACGCTGCGCGTTATCACGCTCGGTTACGCGAATCGCGATGCAAGTCTGCCGGTGACGCCGCAAACGCGTTTCGCAATCGGCTCGATTACCAAATCGATGACCGCGCTCGCGCTACTCGAGCTGCACGACGCCGGCCGGCTCGACTTGAACGCGCCGGTGCCGCAGTATCTGCCGTGGTTTTCAATCGACAGCGGCGGCAAGCCGATTCTTCTCCACGAGCTGCTCTCGCACACCGCCGGCATTCCCGACGACTATGCGGCCGAAATCGGATACAAGTACGACATTCTGGCGCTGCGTCACGCCAAGACGCTCTTCGCACCCGGAACGTCGTGGTCGTACTCGAACGACGGCTACGCGACGGCGGGTGCAATTCTCGCCCGGCTCGACAATCGGCCCTGGGCCGATGCGGTTACGGCGCGGGTCTTCGGTCCGATCGGCATGACGAATAGTTCCGCGGTCTTTACGCCCGAGGCGATGGCCGGCGGCGCGATCGGCTACCAGTTTCGCGATAACGATCGTCCCGCTCCGCCGAACCCCCCGCTGGTCGCTTCCCCGCCGCTCGAATTCGTCGACCCCGCCGGCTCGGTGCTCTCGACGCCGGAGGATATGGCACGGTATATGCGCTTCTATCTCAACGGCGGCCGCACTGCCGGCGGAACGCCGCTCATCGCGCCGGCAACCTTCACGGCGATGACGCAATCCGATACCCTGCACAACGGAAAGCCCGCGGGCTCCCCGAGTGGCGAACTCGCCGAGTGGCCGGAGTTCTATCGAAGCTACGGCTACGGATTATCGACCTTCGACGAAGGCGGCGATCATCTCGTCGGCCATACCGGCGGTATCTCCGGCTACACCGCCTGCATGCAGATGAACCTGACGCGCGGCTTCGGCGTTATTGCCTTTGCCAATCTCGTCGAAGCACCGCTCCACCCGTGCGCGATCGTAAAGTACGCGATGAGCGTGCTGCGGGCGCAGAGTCTCGGACAGCCGCTCCCGACGCCGCCCCCGGCCGCCGATCCGCTGCACGTCGCGCGTGCGAGCGATTACGACGGCACCTATACCGCAACAAACGGCACTGCGCTGCGCGTCGTGAGCCAGGGCGATCGCGTGCAGCTGATCGATGGTGCGAAGACGATTGCGCTCTATCCTCGCGGCCCCGATCTCTTCTGGGCCGACGATCCGAAGTACGCGCTCTTCCTACTCGCCTTTGCGCGTGATTCCAATCGAGCCGTTGCCGAGATGACCTTCGGCTCGCAGTGGTATCCTAACGAACGCTATCGCGGACCGCGCAGCTTCTCGCATCCGCCGTCGTGGGACGCGCTGACCGGACGTTACGAAAATACGTTCTTCGGCGAGCCGGGCGTGACGCGCGTCCTCATCGTCAAGAATCATCTGACCTTCGACGGAACCGACGAGCTCAAACCGCTGCCCAACGGGAGCTTCGCGCTCGGAAGTTCGATCGTTCGCTTCGATTCCTATGCCGGGAAGGAACCGCAGCGCGTTTGGATCGACGCCACGCCGCTCTATCGCGTCGAGATGCCGTAGCGATCTCGCGCTAACTCCCAGCGTCCCAGAGCAGGCCGAGATCCTTCCTCGCGAAGGATCGGAAGGCGATGAGCGTTTCCGTACTGAGAATGCCTTCGAGTGCGGCGACGCGCTCGGTAACGAGATCGTTGAGCTCTTCGTGCTGCTTGACCCGCGCGATGGCGAGCAGATCGTCGGCGATCGTGCGCAAGCGCGGACGCTCGACGTTCATGAGAATGAATGCAGTGACCATCTTACGCAATCTCCGCCGGCGCGGCCAGCACACCATTGCAGTTCGGACATCGCCCGTTCATGGCATCGGCACATTGGGCACAGAACGTGCATTCGTACGAGCAGATGCGCCGCTCTGCGCGGTCCGCCAACGACCGAGCGCACCGTTCGCAGGAGCTTTTCATTCCGCAGGCTATATGCCGCCAATCGCAGCGGCACCTGGGAAGGAGCGAGCGGCATGCAAGCCATCGTCGTCGAGCATCGCGGTGAGAGCGGATCGCTGCGAGAGATCGCCACGCCGCAGCCGGGCCCGAACGAAATCCTCGTTCGCGTCATCGCTGCGGGCGTCAATCCAATCGACTGGAAACTACGCGACCGCGACGAGCGCCGTTTTCCGTTCGTTCTCGGACAGGATTTTGCCGGCGTCGTCAGCGCGACTGGAAGCCGCGTCACAAAGTACCGCGAGGGCGAGCGCATCTTCGGAATCGCCCGCGAACACGGGGCCTACGCGCAGTACACCCTCGTTCCGGAAGACGATCCACCGCAACCGGTCGCCAAGATCCCCGACGGCATCGGTGATGCCGACGCCGCAGCGCTGCCGACCGCCGGCTTGACGGCGCTCGCCGCCGTCGAAGCCTTGCACGTGGCAAAAGGAACGACCCTGCTGGTTCTTGGTGCAACGGGTGGCGTGGGCGGCTTCGCCGTGCAGATCGCTCACGATCGCGGCGTGCTAGTCATCGGCACCGCCCGGTCTTCAAACGAGGCCGCGGCGCGTTCGTTCGGCGTCGACGAGTTCGTCGCGTACGATCGCGATGACGTCGCCGCGGCCGTGAAAGCCGCACATCCTAAAGGCGTCGATGCGGTACTCGATCTCGTCGACGACGCCGAGGCGATCGAGACGACGGCCGGCCTGATCCGCCCCGGCGGCGCGATCGTTTCCACGATCGGCGCGGTCGACGAGGAGTGGTTTGCGAAACGCAACATCGCCGGTCGAAACCTCGTCATGTTCGAGACGTCGCAATCCTCGCACGCCGGATTGCGGACGCTGCTCGAACTCGTCGAGCAGGAGCGGATGCGCGTGACGATTGCCGAGGAACGACCGCTCGCCGAAGTCGTCGATGCGCTCGAGCAACTCAAGAGCGGCTCGGTCAATGGGAAGATCGTGATTACGCTGGACTAGCGAGCCTACTTGTTCTTGAAGCGGGCGACGCGCTTTTCGTTGTACGCGGCGAGCCCCTCTTTCGCGTCCTCGCTCTTGAAGAGCAGCGACTGCAGCTCGCGCTCGAGCGCGAGCGCGTCTTGCAGCGGAAGCTCGGCGCCGGTCTGCACGCTGCGCTTGATGTGTCCGACCGCCATCGGCGCCTTGTTCGGCGAACAGAACTGCTTGGCGTAATCGGCGATCTGCTCGCGAAACTCTTGCGCGCTGCCTTCGAAGAGATCGTTGAGCATGCCCCACTCGAGCGCCTGTTCGTAGCTGACCGTTTTTCCGGTCGTCATCATCTCGATCGCGCGCGACTTGCCGACGAGACGCGCCAGCCGCTGCGTTCCACCGGTACCGGGAAGCACTCCCAGCGCGACCTCCGGAAGACCGATCTTTCCCGCATCCTTGCGGGCGATCCGCAGGTCGGCGGCCATCGCGATCTCGAGTCCGCCACCCACGCAGTGACCGTTGAGCGCGGCGATCACCAGTTTCGGCGTTTGCTCCAACCGTTGCAGCGTCTCGTTGGCGTGCAGGCAGAACATGTACTTGAACTCGGGGGTTACCTGATTGAGCATGCCGATGTTTGCGCCGGCAGAAAAGAATTTCTCGCCTTTTCCGGTGAGCACGATCACCTCGACGTCGGAATCGAAGCGCGCGTCCAAAATCGCTTCGTCGAGCTGCCGCATCATCTCGTGGGTGTAGGTGTTCGCCGGCGGATCGTCCATCTCGACGAACGCAACGTGACCGTCCTTCCAATAGTTGATGACGCGCTTGCCGTCGAACGTACGCGTCTCGCGTCCGAAGGGGGTCTGCCGGGCTGCTCCATCGATCGTCGTGCTCATGAAAGGTTTCCTTTGGGTGCGATCCAGTTAGGATCCTTAAAGTACTCTTTGAGTTTCGCTTCGTCGGCCGCGGTGGGAAGTACGGTAGGCGCGTAAGCCTCCCATTGCGCATCGGTTAGAACCCGGCCGTCGACGCCGTAATGCTTTCCCGAGTAGTCGCCGATCTTCCGGTTGAAGCGCATATCCGGAAGGTACAGCTTCGTTTCGCTCGGATTGACTTCGTTTACTCGCGCGACCGTCGCGAGCGCCTCGTCGTAGAACTGCGTGCGGGCCCGTTCGTTGAGATGCTCTTTGTCCGGGCCCTCCTGAACCTTGTCCTCGTCGACGCGTCCCTTGATGCCCCACGTGTAGGCCCACTGCGCCGAGCCGGAGTGGTCGGTTCCGAAGAGGTCGAGCGACCCCGAAAACCACTTGTTGTAATATTTCTGCTGCATCTCGACCGGAATGACGCCGGCCTTCGCGATGCGGCGCAGTCCGGTGATGCCGGTCCCCATGTGGAACGACTCTTCGCGCAGCATCGGACCCATCGACGCGGCGAGCGGCGCAAAACTCGAGTGGGAGAGCATGGTCAGCTGAAACTTGCCGTCGCGATCCATGAAGTTCGTATACGCGAAAAAGTCGAGCCAGTGGGTGACGTCGTCGTTGAAGGCGTTGAGCAGCCGGTTCTTCTTTCCGAAGGCGCGACGTTCGAGCATCTTCTGCGCCTCGATCTTCCCTTCGCTGCCGAAGTGCTCGACCATGAGATGGCACATCTGGTATCCGTGGCGGGTCTCTTCGACCATGATCCGGACGAGAGCGGCCAAGTCGTACTCGCTGGGAGCGTTGTTGACGAGAAATCGCTGCTGCTCGTTTGACGCGAACTCCGTGTCGCCTTGATAGACGACCATGTTGAGCACCGCGTCGCGCATGCGCTGGTCGGGAATCTCTCGAACGCGATCCCAGCGGCGCTCGCCCTTGAAGTCCCCGAAGTAGATCTCGTTGATCGGCAGCTCGCCGTACTTCGCCTCGAATTGGTAGCCGGGCATGAAGCGATCGACGAGCTCGCGGTCGAGACCAACGTCTTGCCTCCACTCGTCGAGCATCGTGATCCAGTCGTCAAAGGTCGAAATGCGGCTCATTACCTGCCTTCCAGCGTATAACGGATTTTTGTCGGTCGTCGGGAATATTGTCATACTAGGCCGCATCAAGGGAGGTGTCAAGTAACGGAACGGCAAGTCGCGCGCCCGAACTCCTTCATCTTCACGCTCTACGGGGATATGGTCCATCGTCGCTCCGCCGACGGGTCGCTTTGGATCGGCGCGCTGATACGCTTAATGGCCTCGTTCGGCGTTTCGGCCGCGGCCGTGCGCCAGGCGGTCTCGAGAATGGCCCGTCAGGGATGGCTGGTTGCTCGCCGAGAGAAAAACCGGGCATTCTATCGCGTGACCGAGCGCGGGCGGCGCCGGATCGAAGAGCTCAGCCCGCGCATCTACGGACCGGTCATCGAGTGGGACGGGCGCTGGCGCTTGCTGACCTATGCGATCGGAGAGGCCCACCGTAAACGCCGCGAGCGGTTGCGCAAGGAACTCAACGCGCTGGGATGGGCGCAGCTCTCGCCGACGGCCTGGATCTCTCCCTCCGACACGCTGGCAGCTGCCCGCGAGGCCGCGGCCGCGACCAAGACCCTCGAGGCGGTCAATCTCTTTACCAGCGAATACCGTGGACCGCGCAGCGATCGCGAGCTGCTCGAGCGATGCTGGAACGTCGAACAGATCGCCGCGGCGTACCGGACGTTCATCGCTCGTTACGAACCGCGCCTACGGCGAGAGCGCGAACGCAGCGATCTGAGCGACGAGGCGGCGCTCGTCGAGCGGCTCTGGCTCGTTCACGATTATCGCAAGTTCGTCTACGTCGATCCGGGACTTCCCAGCGAGCTGCTGCCCGCGCACTGGCCCGGGACCGCCGCCGCGGCGCTCTTTCGCGAATACTACGCGGCGCTCGACGCGAAATCACAACGATACTTTCATCTCTGCGCGACGTTCTGAAACGGGGGCACGCGCCGGAGCGTCGAAGCGACCCGCCCATGCCCAAAAGCCTGCTCTTCGCGCTCGCCGTCGCCGCACTCGTAATCGCGGCCTGCAGCAGCGGCGGTTCCAGCTCGCCGAGTCCAACGGTCTCGCCCGGTTCACCGTTGCCGAACCCCTCGATAACCACGGCGAAAGTTTTCGTCTCGGTCAACGGCACGCCGGCGCCGAAGATTCCGGTCGAAATTTCAACGCCGAAGAATACGGCAAGTGCGCGCCCGGGCACGCCGTTCGAGACCAAGAATACGGGCCAGCAGGGCTACGTTCGTTTTAAAGATCTCAAACCGAGCAAGACCTACTGCTGGGTGGCGACGATCTCGGCCCACTTCAAGTCGTCGGAGTGCGCCAGCTGGGAGATCTGGCAGAGCAGCATTATTCCGTTAGGAACGTAGCAGCCGCGATTGAGGACCAGAGCGCTTTTTAGCTGTCGTCGTCGTGGAGATGGAGATGACAGCCATCTTCGGCGTCCGAGAGCACGTCGCGGGCTTCGGCGAGGACCGCGGTCGACAACGGACGGCTCGGCGGATCGACCGAACCCGACTCCGCCAAGAAATCGACCTCGCTCCAATCCTCCCACGTTTCGAGCGGTTCGCCGTCGTCCGATGCCGGGAAACGCACGCAGAATCCCTGATCGAGATGCAGACCGACGACCGTCACTTCGGTCCCGCGCGGGAAGTACGTTCCGTCTTTCCAGAGCGTCCCGTACGTGGTGCTGTACTCTCCGCCGATCTTGAGCGGTTCGTCCATAATTCTACCGTCTATACCCCGAATGGGTTCATCGGTTTCTCGCCGATGTAGGTGAGCACGCTCTTGGTCTCGGTATAGAGACGCATCGTCTCCATTCCGAGCTCGCGGCCGTACCCCGATTGCTTGTAACCGCCGAACGGTACGCCCGGAAAGACGGCGTACGGCGTGTTGATCGCCACCGATCCGCTGCGTATTGCACGCGCGACGCGGTTCGCTCGACCAAGGTTGGTCGACCAGACGCTCGCCGCGAGACCGTACTCGCTCGCATTGGCAAGCGCGATCGCTTCGGCTTCGTCCGCAAAACGAACGAACGTCGCCACCGGACCGAAAATCTCTTCGCGTGCGATGCGGTGCGTATTCTGCGCCTCAAATGCGGTCGGGCTCCAGAACATTCCGTCGGCGAACGGATCGCCGAGTTCCGGCGGCGTCCCTCCCAAGAGCACTTTCGCCCCTTCTGCGACGCCGATGTCGCAGTAATCGCGGATCTTTTGGTGCTGGTCGCGCAGCGTGATCGCGCCGATCTGCGTCGCCGGGTCTTCCGGATCGCCGAGCCGCAACTGTTTCGCCTTCTCGGTAAAGAGGCCGACGAAGCGATCGTAGATGCCGTTCTGAACGAGAATTCGCGATCGCGCTTCGCAGCACTGACCTGCATTGTAGTAAACGCCGTAGAGCGCGCCGGCGACAGCCGCCTCGATGTCGGCATCGTCAAAGACCACCGCGGGCGATTTGCCGCCCAGCTCGAGCGTGACGCGCTTGAGCGTCTTGGCGGCGCTGGCCGCGACGCTCTTGCCCGTCTCGGTCGAACCGGTAAATGCGATCTTGTCGATTCCCGGATGCTCGACCATCCACGCGCCGATCGGCCGCGTCGATCCGGTCAATACGTTGAGCACGCCCTCGGGCACGCCCGCTTCGAGCGCCAATCTTCCCAGCTCGATGGCGCTGAGCGGCGTAACCGATGAAGGCTTCAAAATAATCGTGCAGCCCGTAGCGAGTGCGGGTGCGACCTTCCACGACGCGAGCAGCAGCGGAAAGTTCCACGGCACGATCGCGCCGACGACGCCCACCGGCTCGCGCACCGTAGATGCAAGATACGTCGGAATCGGCGGCGGAAGCGTTTCGCCGTAGTTCTTCGTCGTGGCGCCTGCGTAGAACTCAAAGCAATCCACGATCGCGCCCATCTCGCCCTTGGCCGTCGCGATCGTTTTGCCGTTGTCGCGCACCTCGAGCAACGCGATTTCGGCGGCGCGCTCGGCGATCAGCTGCGCGAGTTTATAAATGATCTTCGCGCGGCGAGAGGCCGCCATCGTCGGCCAGCGTCCGCCATCGAAGGCTTGGCGTGCGGCGGCAACCGCCGCGTCCACGTCGTCGCGCGTCGCATCGGCGACGTCGGAAATTTTCCGACCCGTTGCCGGATTGAAATCTTCGTAGCGGCTGCCGTCGCCGGCATCGCGCCACTGCGAGCCGATGAGGAGCTGCGTCTTGGTCATCGTCGAGGTCGTGGTCATGTTGCTGGCTTCAACTCCACTCGCTCGAATACCGTTGCGATCCCCTGACCGACTCCGATGCACATCGTCGCCAAACCGTAGCGGCCCTTGCGCCGCCGCAGCTCGTGCAGCAAGGTGGTCGCGATGCGCGCGCCGCTCGCACCCAAGGGGTGACCGAGCGCGATCGCGCCGCCGTTGGGATTGATTCGTTCGCGATCGAACTGCAGGTCGCGCATACAGGCAATGGCTTGCGAAGCGAAGGCTTCGTTGATTTCGACGACGTCGAGTTCCGCGGTGGCGATGCCGGCGCGATCGAGCGCTTTGCGCGTCGCGGGAATCGGCCCCAATCCCATGACGTCCGGCGCGACGCCGGCCGAAGCACAGCCGACGAATCGTGCTATCGGTGCGAGTCCCATCGCCCGAGCCGCCTGCGCTTCGCAAAGAAGCAGCGCGGACGCACCGTCATTGATTCCCGACGAGTTGCCGGCCGTTACCGTTCCACCGCTCTTGAAGGCGGGCTTGAGTTTCCCGAGCCCTTCGATCGTGGTCTGGGGACGCGGATGCTCGTCGCAATCGACGAGCCGTTGCCCGCCGGACTCATCGGCAATGGTAACCGCGACGATTTCCGGACCGAAGACGCCGCGCTCCATCGCCGCCTTACACTTCATCTGCGACTCGAAGGCGTATCGGTCTTGTTCTTCACGCGTGATTCCGTAACGCTCCGCAACCTTCTCGGCGGTTTCGCCCAATGAAATCGTCCACTGCGCCGGAATCGCCGGATTGACCATTCGCCAGCCCAGCACCGTATCGAAGAGCTGCTGTTTACGCCCAAACGCGGCGTCGCTCTTGGGAAGAACGTACGGCGCGCGGGTCATCGACTCAACGCCGCCGGCAATCATCACATCGCCCTCTCCGCAGGCAATTGCCTGTGCGGCCGAGTTGATTGCCTGCAGGCTCGAACCGCAGAGACGGTTGACGGTTGCTCCCGGAACCTCGACCGGAAACTGCGCGAGCAGCGCCGCCATTCGTGCGACGTTGCGATTATCTTCGCCGCTTTGATTCGCCGCGCCGAGATAGACGTCGTCGATCGCCGCAGGCGATACGCCCGTGCGATCGACGAGCGCGCGAAGTACGAGCGCCGCCAAGTCGTCGGGACGAACGCCCGCGAGAGAACCGCCGTAGCGCCCGATCGGCGTGCGTACCGCATCGATCACCCAAACGTCGCGGCTCATTGCGGCGCCTCTTCGCTCGGCGGCTCGTCGGGGAGGTCGAGCGTCCACAGGGCGCGATGCGGCGCGAACTCCTCGCCCTCGGCGGCGGCCAGGCGCTTGAGGATTCGACTCACGCGCGCGCCGCCGATCTCGCGCCCCCATTCGATCGGTCCGATCGGATAGTTCGCGCCCAGCTGCATCGCCGTGTCCACGTCCTCGGCCGAAGCAACCTCTTCGCTCACCGCGGCGACCGCCTCGTTGACGATCGAACCGATCGTTCGTCCGAGAAAGAGGCCCGGCGAGTCCTCGACCAAAATCGCGCCTTTTCCGAGTTCGGCGAAGAACTCTTGTGCCAGCTCGAGCGCATCGTCGGAGACCGCTTCGGCGTCGACGATCTCGACGATACGCTGCGCTTCGACACTGCCGAGAATACCGTATCCCACCAGCCGTTCGGGATGACTCATCCGGCGCGCGCAAGCGGCGAGATCGGTTCCATAGGCATCCGCGAAGAAGACGGTCTCCGCGCCGAGCAGCGAATCGAGCGCCGCCAACACCTCGCCGCGATCCGCGTTCGCCTCACCGGCATCGATCACGATGGTTGCGTCGGGTGAGATCTCGTCCAAAAAGTCGTCGTTCACAATGCGCGCAACCCGCGTGTAGCGGCTCTCGATCCGCTCCGTAAACTCATCTGCCCGGCCGCCGAAGCCGACGATCGCAACGAACTCCTGCACGTTTCGATCGCCCGGTGGTTGCACGACAACGGGATCGAAGCGTTCGGTTTTACCATCGCGATAGACGTAGAATCCACGACCGCTCTTTCGTCCAAGCAATCCGCGAGCGACCATCCCGCGCTGCAGATCGACCGGCGCAAAACGCTCGGCTTCGGTGCGCTCGTAAATCGATTCGCTCGTCGCCAGATTGACGTCGAGCCCGATCAGGTCCATCAGCTCGAACGGCCCCATGCGAAAACCCGCACCCCGCGCGAGCGCGTCGAGCTCCTCGATCGTCGCGAGTCCGCGCTCGAGCGCTCGCAGCGCCTGGAGATAGTACGGGCGCGCGATGCGATTGACGATGAATCCCGGCGTGTCGGCGGCGAGCACGGCGGTCTTGCCCATCGTCTGCGCGACCGCATAGGCGCGGTCGAGCGTCGCATCGCTCGTCTGTGCCGCGCAGACGACTTCGAGCAGCTCCATACGCCCCGGCGGATTAAAGAAATGGAGACCGACGACGCGCTGCGGATTCGGCACGATTGCGGCGAGCTCGCCGACGGAGAGCGACGAGGTGTTTGTCGCAATCAACGCCTCCGCGGATAACGCCGCCCCGAGCGCGTTGAAAACGTCGCGCTTGAGGTCGAAGCGCTCGGGGACGGCTTCGATCGCGATCGTCGCGTCGCTCGAGCTCGGAATCGCGTCGAGCCAGGCGATGCGCCGGGTAACTTCGGAATCTCCGCTGCGTTCCGCTTCGCGCTCGAGCAGGGCGCTGCCGCGTTCGCGCGCCGCAGCCTGCGGCTCGACGATCTCGACCGCGTAGCCGCTACGGGCACCGACGAAGCCGATGCCCGATCCCATGGTTCCACCGCCGACGACGAGGAGACGTTCCATCGGCTCGGGCTTTCGGCGAGAGGAGGTTCAAACGCCTCGCCAGAGGATGGTTCGCTATGGAAAAACCGGTATGGCGCCTGCGCGCATCGCGTTACGTCATCGATTCGCCCTACATGCGTCTGCGAATGGACGAAGTCGAGCTTCCCAACGGAACGATCGTACCGAATTACTACGTCCGCGAGTCGCGCGGGTACGCCGTCGTCGTAGCCTTGACGGCAGACGAGCGCGTGGTCCTGGTCCGGCAGTACCGGTATGGATCCGATGCGGTCCACCTCGAGCTTCCGGCGGGTTTGCTGGAGGAGGACGAAGAGCCGCGCGATTGCGCGCTGCGCGAACTAGCGGAAGAGACGGGCTACGAGGCGGAGCGCTGCGAGTTGACCGGCGAGTTTCTTCACGAGCCGGTTCGTTCGAACGCGCGCGCCTACGTCTATATTGCCTCCGGCGCCCGTCTCGCCGGGGCGCCGAACCTCGACCCCACCGAGCATCTCCAGGTCGAGCTGGCGCCGCTGTCGCTCTTCCGCCGGATGCTGGGCGACGGACGCATCGATGCAGGCGGCTCGATCGCCGCCGGCTACCTCGCGCTCGACAAGCTGCAAGCGCTCTGAAACTTCCCGCTCGCCGAGCCGGTAACGAAGAGGTACCATGAAAAACGTGACCAGGCCGAGGTTCAATCCGCTGCTCGCGCTCTTCTTGAAGGTGACGGCCGCCATCACGATCGCGATCGTGCTGCTGGTCATGCTCTGGCATCTCGTGAAGATCGTTCTGATCGCCGCCGTGATCGCCGCGTTCGTCGTCGGCGGCCTTCTGCTCTACAACCTCGTGCGCCGGCGTTCGAAGACGCCGGCTATTCGATAAGCCACGCCGCAAGCGCGGCGCTAACGCGTTCCGGCTCCTCCAGCATCGGTACGTGACCGCTTTCGTTGCAAACGGCCAGACGCGCACGCGGAAACGTTGCGACGATCGAGCGCGCTTCGTCGATTTCGACGACGCCGTCTCGCCCGCCGGCGACGAATAGTACCGGCACGTCCAGATCTTCTGCGATGTCGCCGGCCGGGGAACGCAGCGCCATGCCGCGTAACGAGCCGGCGATTCCTACCGCGGAGTTCGTACGAGCGATGGTATAGGCGCGTTCGACGACGCCGGCGCGCCGCGCAAAGGTCTGCGGCGCAAACAACCTCGGCAGATATGCGTCGATCGCCGGTTCGGCGCTCCCCTCGCGCTCGACGCGATCGGCGAGGTTTCGCCGCGCGCTCGCCTCGTCCGGCGTGTCCGCACGCAAGCGGCTTGCGACCAATGCGAGCCGCGACACGCGCTCGGTGAACATGCGCGCGAAGGCCAGCGCGACGTATCCGCCCATCGAATGCCCGACGAGTGCGACGCGCGCAACGGCGAGCGCATCGAGCACCGCCGCAACGTCGGCGGCGAGACGTTCCATCAGGTACGGACCGTCGGGTGCGGCAGACGTACCGGCGCCGCGCAAGTCGGCGCGAATCACGCGAGAGTTCCGTGCGAGTGCTTCGGTTTGCGCTTCCCAGATCGCGCGCGTTAACGGAAATCCGTGGATCAGAACGACTGCATTTGCGTCCGCGCGACCGTCGACGCACACGTCGATGCACGCGCCGTCATCGGCAAAAACTTGCATTGAAGCTCGTAATACTGTATAAGGTAGGCAACACCCCTGGTCGGTTGCCGACCGGAGAAAGGATGATTCGTACTAACGATGGCAGTTCGAAAGAGAGCGCGCAAAGCGGCCGCGAAAAAGGCGGTTGTCGGCGCGTTGGTTCGAAAAGCGGTCCGCAAGCGCGTTCGCCGCAAGGTGGCCCGCAAGGTGGTCCGTCGTAAAGTAGCTCGTAAAGCCGTACGCAAAAAGGCACGCCGCAAGGTTGCGCGCAAGGCCGTCCGCCGGAAAGTAGCCCGTAAGGCCGTCCGCCGGAAAGTCGCCCGAAAAGCGGTACGCAAGAAGGCCGTCCGAAAGGCAGCGCGCAAGCGCGTCCGACGAAAGAAGGCCTCGAGCTAACTCGCGATCCAAAACTCCGCTCGGTGTAGTACCGGCGGAGTTATTTAAGCGAGTCGCGTCGTTCGCGACTCGCTTTTTTACACCGTTCGTACGATGGGGCGAAACGCCCAGATTCCGAGGAAGAGCGCGACGCAGAGCCCGCCGCCGAGAACGAACGTCGCACGCAGACCGATCGCCGTCGCGAGCGCGCCGTCGAAGAGCGCACCGAGCGGCACGACGCCGATTGCAATCATCGTGTAAATCGAGAGCGCGCGCCCGCGAACGTCGTCGGGAGAGAGCATCTGGATCAGCGTATTCGTCGCCCCCAGCGACGCGAGCGTTCCGACGCCGACGGCAAAGAGCACCGGCAACGCGAGCGCGAGCGTTGGAACGAAGCCGAGTGCGGCCACACCGGCCGACATCAGGATTCCCGCCTGAAACCAGAGCATCGCGCGACGCTCGCGCTGCGCGAAGTACGCGGTGACCAGCGCACCGCCGAAACCGCCGATGCCGATTGCGGAGACCGCCCAGCCGAGCCCGTGCGCGCCCGCGTGCAATAGATTGACCGCAAGCGCCGGCACCAGCAGACTGTACGGGCGCGCGAGCAGCGCCGAGATGAGTTGCGCGAGCAGGATCCAGCGCAGTACGGGATGACGGGCGACGAAGGCAATCCCGTACCGCATCGCCTGTAATGCGGGTTCGCCCGAACGCTGCGATGGAGGAGACGGCCGCATCATGATCGCGGCAACCACGACCGCGAGCGTCGCCGCGGCGTTGAAATAAAACGCTCCGGCCACGCCGATCCAGACGATGAGCGCTCCGGCGAGCGCGGGACCGATCACCGCGGGCGCGTTGAACGCCACCGAGTTGAGCCCGACGGCGTTGCCGACGTACTCGCGATCGACGAGCATCGGCACCCAGCTCTGGCGCGTCGGAGAATCGAAGGCCATCGCCGCAGCGCTCAACGCGGAGAGCGTGACGAGGCCCAGCATCTCGAGCCGATGCACGGTCGCGAGGAGTGCGAGCAGAAATGCCGCCAACGCCATCGTCGTATTCGTGACGAAGAGCACCCGCCGGCGCGGCAAACGATCGGCCGCGACACCGGCGAGCGGCGAGAAGAGCAAGACCGGAACCGCGCGCGCCGCCCCGATGATGCCGAGATCGAACGCCGCACGATGCGGCGTCCCGGCCATTCGCGCGACGAAGAATCCCATCGCGGTAAACTGCATCCACGTTCCTAGGTTCGAAACGAGGAGGCCGATCCAAAGGAGGCGGAAGTCGCGATAGCGCAGCGCCGTCAGGATCGACGCACGCGGGGTCAATTCCCGCGCGCCCGCACTGCGGCGACGATGACGGCCGCGCAGCCTGCCGGATCGAACCGCGACGCATCGATGCAGAGATCGTAGTTCTGCGGATCGCCGAACGTCAGACCGTACCAGTCGCGCAGATGCGCGGCGCGCGCACGATCGATGCGATCGGCTTCCGCCTCCGCGGCCTCACGGCGCGCGCCGGTCGTCTCGGCGAGGCGCGCGACGCGCCATTCCCTGGGTGCACGAACGAAGACGCGCAGCACATCGCGACGGGCTCCCAAGATCGCCGAGGCCCCCCGCCCGACGATCACGATGTTGTCGCGCGCGGCATACTCGCGAACGGCGTCCTGCACGGCGCCGAGGCGCGCTTCGTCGAACGACTCGCCCGAGGCCGCAGCGAGCTCGGGCGTCGCGCGTTCGAGGACGGTCAAGAAGCGTTCTCCGAGCGAACGCTTTACGTCTTCGTTCTCCTCACCAGCCTCCCGCCGCAGGCGCAGCCGCTTGGCCACGACCACGGGGAGCTGCTCGTCGACGTATTCGTAGCCAAGCTCTGCCGCGACCCGCTGCGCGACGGCGAGAGCTCCCGATCCGTACTCGTTGGAGAGCGTTACGATCACCGGAGAAAGAGTACGCAATGCCGAACGCAGGTGTCCTGCCGATCGTAGCTACGCGCGATTTGCGCAAAGTTTTTCGCAGCCGCAAGCGCTCGGAGGGAGCCCTCGGGGCGCTGCGCTCGTTTTTCTCCGCCGGCTACGAGGAGCGCGTCGCCGTCGACAACGTCACCTTTGCGCTCGAGCCGGGCGAACTGGTCGGCTACATCGGCCCGAACGGCGCCGGTAAGTCGACCACGATCAAGATGCTCACCGGTATCCTCGTGCCGACGTCGGGAGAGGTTCGCGTTGCCGGCCTGGTCCCATGGAAGCAGCGCCGGGAGAACGCGCGCAACATCGGCGTGATCTTCGGTCAGCGCAGTCAGCTCTACTGGGATCTGCCGCTTGTCGAATCCTTCGAACTCTTGCGCGCGATCTACGGGATTCCGCGCGAGCAGTACCGGCGCAATCTCGACGAGTTCGTCGAGATTCTCGACATGACCGGCTTTCTGCGCACGCCGGTGCGCCAGCTCTCCCTCGGTCAGAGAATGCGCGGCGACTTCGCGGCCGCCTTGTTGCACGACCCGAAGATCGTCTATCTCGACGAGCCCACGATCGGGCTCGACGTCGTTGCGAAGGAGGCGATCCGCGAGTTCATCGCGCGCATCAACGCCGAGCGAGGAGCGACGATCGTATTGACGACGCACGACCTGGCCGACGTCGAGCGGCTCTGCAAGCGCATCGTACTGATCGATCGCGGTACGCTGATCTACGACGGCGACATCGAGCGCATCAAGAGCGAGTACGGCCGCTTTCGCACGCTCGTCGTACGATTCAGCGAACCCATCGCGCAGCCGCATCTCGACGGCGCGGAGCTCGCCGGCGTCGAGGACTCGAGCGCGCGATTTCGCTTCGACCGCAACGTGCAGCGGGCCGACCTGCTCGTGCGGCAAGCGAGCGAACGTTATCGCGTCGAAGACGTCAGCTTGGAAGAACCGGATCTGGAATCGATCATCCGGCGTATCTACGTTGAAGGATACGGCCGGCGGTCGGAGGAGGGTGCGTCATGATTCTATCGAGCGGCACCAAGAAACCGAAGATTCATGCGAGCGCGTACGTCGCGCCCAGCGCGACGATCGCCGGCGACGTCACCATCGGCGCCGATTGCGCGATACTGCACGGAGCCGTCGTCACCGCCGAAGGAGCCCCGATCACGATCGGCGCGCAGACGGTCGTCATGGAGAACGCGGTGCTCAAGGCGAGCGGCGGAAGCGCCTTGCAGTATCCCCTCTCGATCGGCGACCGGTGTATCGTCGGGCCGCACGCCTACGTCGTGGGAGCAACGATCGGCGACGGCTGCTTCGTCGCCGGCGGCGCGAAAATATTTAACGGTGCGACCCTGGGCGACGGGAGCGGCGTCGCGCTCGGCGCGATCGTCCACGTCAAAGCGCGCGTACCGGCCGCCGCGAGCGTTCCGATAATGCACCTCGCGTACGGAGATCCCGCGGCGATCGTGCCGCCCGAGAAAGCGGCGGAGGTCCACGCGAAAGTCGATTTCTATGCCGACGTGTTCAACCTCGAACCGGGCGACGACGTCCGCGCCCGCGCGGCGCAGACCTATGCGAAGTTTCTTCGCAAGATCCACGCGCAAGACGCCGCCCTGGAAGAACATCGAAACGTCAAACCGCCGCTCGGCTCCGCGCGAGGTAAGTTCCGCTCCGGCGAGGAGCCGCCGCCGACCCAAGCCACCGAGGTGGACAAGGTCGTCGACGTCATGATGCTGGAGCTCGAAGAGATGGAGCAGCGCCGCCAACAGGCGATTCGCCGGCAAAAGGGCGGCTAATCCCGGTTGAATCTCGCACCGTACGTCGAGTTCGCTAAAAAGGCGTTCTCCCGCGAGGCGACCTATCGGATGGAGGTCGTCACCGAGGTCGGCTCGCTCGTGCTTCGGGTCTACATCTTGCGCGCGCTCTGGACGGCGCTCTACGCGCAGAACGCCGCCCCGACGAATCTGCCGCTGCACAGCATGATCACCTACGCCACCGTGGCAATGCTGATGTCGCTCATTCTCGAGGTCGACGCGACGCGCATGATTCGTGAAAAGCTGCGCGAGGGCACGATCGCAACCGATTTGATGAAGCCGATCAGCGTGCCGCTCTACTTCTTCAGCGACGGTTTCGGCCAAACGCTGCTGCACGCGCTGCTGGTCGTCCCTTCGCTGCTCTGCGCGCTTCTGCTGGTCCACATCGACGTGCCGTCACCGGCGACGTTCGCGGCGTTTCTCCTCGCCTTCGCAATCGGATACGGTGTAAACTTCTTCCTGAACTTCCTGATGAATTGTGTGGCGTTCTGGACTCTGGAAACCTTCGCCGCTCAACTGATCGTGCGCTGGGTCTCCGATCTGCTCTCCGGACAGATCATTCCGCTGACGCTCTTCCCGGGCGTTCTCGGCCGAGTGGTCTTCGCGCTTCCCTTCGCCGCGATCTACTCGACGCCGCTGCTCATCTACGTCGGCGTCATTCCGCCGTCGCAGTGGATCGCGAGCATCGCAACGCAGATTGCCTGGCTCGTGCTCTTCGCCGCAGGGTCGGCCGTGGTTTGGCAAGCGGCGTCGAACCGCGTGGTCGTCCAGGGCGGCTAGCCCTTCCACTCGCTACGCTCGCTCAGGGTGAAATGCCGGGGAGGTCCCAGAAGACGAGTTCGCCCTCACCATCGACCTCGAGGCGCGGCACGTCGCGGAAACGTACCGAATCCCCCGCGCGCAGCTGCTCTCCATTCGCGCGCACGTTGCCGTCGGCGAGGAACAGAAAGCCGTAGCGCTGCGGCGCGAGATCGAGCGCGAGCGCCGAGCCTTCGAGGCGGGCGACGCGCAGCGTCGCGTCCTGCGTGATGCGGATCGGCGCGGCGACCTCGGCTGCGCCGCTCACGAGCGTCAACCAGCGGTCGCGGCGATCGTCGATCTCGAAGGCCATCTCGCCGTACGACGGCGGCGTGCCGGTGCGTCCCGGAACGACCCACATTTGAACCAGATGTAACGGCTGCGTCGCGCTGTTGTTGTACTCGCTGTGCCGAACGCCGGTGCCGGCGCTCATGAATTGGATGCCGCCGGGGCCGACGATGCCGTGATTGCCCATGCTGTCGCGATGTGCGAGCTCGCCCGAGAGCACGTAGGTCACGATCTCCATATCGCGATGCGGATGCGGCGGAAAACCCGACGCCGGCGCGATCCGGTCGTCGTTGAAGACGCGCAGAGCCCCCCAGCTGACGTTTCGCGGGTCGAAATAATCGGCGAAGCTGAACGAATAGTACGTGTCGAGCCAGCCGTGGTCGGCATGCGCGCGCTCGCCGGAACGCACGGCGGTAAAGGTAGGAGAGGGAACGGAGATTTGAGTCACAGACCGTGCGACCGTTCAGCGCGGCGTGAAGTTGCGCAGCCGGCCGAGCAGCAGATGGTAATAGAGCATTCCCTGAACCGGCCCGAGCCGTCCCAACAGCTCCGTTTGATCGACGTGCGCGCGGCCGGCGAGCAGCGTCAGCGTCCGCGCCACTCCCGAGTCTCGCAGCGGGAAGGTATCGAGGCGGCCCAGCCCGCGCAGCAGGATGACGGAAGCGCTCCAGGCGCCGATCCCGCGAATCGCAGAGAGCCGCTGCGCCGCTTGCACCGTCGGCATGCCCTCGAGTTCTGCCTCGTCGAGATTTCGCGAGGCGACGGCCTCCGCCGCGCTGCGCAGATGGGCGATCTTGTTGCTCGAGATACCGACGCCGCGCAGTCGCGATTCGCCGGCCGCGAGCCATCGCTGCGGCGAAGGGAAGGCAAAGCATCGGATCCCTCCGGCGCTGACGCTCTCCCCGAGCAGTTCGACCGCACGGCGCATGATCGCCGCTGCAGCGTGAATGGAGATCTGCTGAAAGAGAATCGCGTGCGCGCACGCCTCCCAGAGCGTGGCATAGCGCGGGGGCTTGAGCCCGCGCAACGCCTTCGCGAGCGGAGCCAACCAGTCGATTTGCCGGCTGCGCGCATACCAGTCGCGCAAGTCGGTCTCCGTTCCAAGCATGCGCGCGACCGTGGGGTTCCACCGCTCCGCGCCGCGGCCGGTTGCGCGAACCTCGATCGTCGTCGCGTCGCGCGCGCGCACCGCGACGAGCTCCGTGCCGGCGCCGTCCTGCAAGGCACGATAGAACGTACCGTCCGGTCCGACCACGTCGACGACGTTGCTCGCCAGGCGGCGCAGCGCGTCGACGGTGAGATCCAGCCGGAAGGGCTCACGCGCGGGTAGTGTGCGGGCGGCACCGAAACGCCTTAGCGTTGCTGCGCGCATATCTCGAATATTGGCGAATCAACCTCCTCACGCTGCTCGAGTACCGGGCGAACTTCGTCATGTGGTTCGTCTTTACGATCGTCTACCACGGCGTCGCACTCGGCGCGCTCTACGTGACGATGCGTCAGTTTCCGTCAATGAACGGCTGGAACTTCCGCGAGATGTTCTTTCTTTACGCGCTCTGGATGACCGGACACGAACTGCACAACACGCTCTTCTTCACCGTCGTGAGCGTTCCCGATTACGTTCGCGAGGGCCGCTTCGACCGCTTCTTGGTCCGTCCGCTCGACACGCTCTTTCAAGTGCTCACGGTGCCGCAGCAGATCGTGCCCGACGGCTTGCTTCTCGCCGTTGCCACTCTCGCCGCGGCGACGGTGGCGGCGAACGTGCGGGTCGATTGGGTCTTCGTCTTGTTCGTACCGCTCGTGGTCGCGGGAGGGGCCCTCATCGATTTGGGTATATCCCTGGCCGTGGCGACTTGTTCGTTCTGGTTCATTCGCGTCGACACGCTCCGCTGGGTGGTAATGTCGCTCGAACAGGACTTCACCCGCTATCCGATCAGCATCTACACTCGAGGCGTCCAAGTCGTTCTCGCCTTCGTCTTGCCCTTTGCATTCATGAACTACTTTCCCGCGACGTATTTTTTGCAGAAGGCGGACGTCGGACTCCATCTCAACCCGTCGGTCGGTCTGTTGACGCCGGCTATCGGCGTGGCGTGGCTCGGCGCGGCGTACGCCTTTTGGCTCTTCGGCCTTCGGCACTATCAGGGGACCGGATCGTGAAGCGCGGCGCGTTTCTGAGTGCGGCCGGGGCGGCGGCGGTTGCGTCGCAGGCGGCGACCGCCCGCGCGGCGACGATCGGCGCGAAGGTTCGGCGGATCGCCGACGCGATGCCGGGGCGGATCGGCGTCTACGCGCGGACGCTCGCACCGGGTGCGCCGATCGTTACCTACGACGCGTCGCACCGCTTTCCGACCGCTTCGATTATCAAAGTCCTGATTATGACGACGGCGTATGCAGTCGACGAAGCGCGGCCCGGCGCGCTCTCCGCTCCGGTCACGTACCATAACGGCGACCTCATCGGCGGTTCCGACTTCATGAGCCAGGCCTCCGACGGCCAACGCTTCACGGTACGCAAGCTGATCGTTCCGATGATTCAACTGAGCGACAACACGGCGGCAAATCTCTTGATCGGCCATTTCGGCGTCGCAACGATTAATGCGGTCGGGCGGCGTGCGGGGCTGCACCGAACGCACCTCGCGCGCAAGTTCATGGACTATGCCGCCATAGCGCACCATAACGACAACGTCTCGACTCCTGCCGATATGGGCCGTCTGCTCTATCTCATCGAGCGCGGCGCGCGAGAGGGGTACGCAACGGTCGTTTCGTCGCGGCACTGCCGCGCGATGGTAGCGACGATGCTCGGTCAAACCGACCGGGACGGGATTCCAGCCGCGTTGCCGCGCGGAACGGCCGTCGCGAACAAGACCGGCGAGCTGGACGGCACGCGCAACGACATCGCAATCGTCGAGCCCTTTGGGGACTCGCCCTTCATTCTGGCGATCATGACCGCCGATGCTTACGACTACGCCGCAGCCTATGCGGCGATCCACGCCGTCACGCGCGCGACCTATGCCGTCGCGGCGCGCTCCTACCAATAGCCGCTACGGAGCCTCCAAAAAGACGCGGCAGCCGTACGCTCTGCCGCTTTGCAGCGTCGCGATCTTCGCCGCCCGGGATAGCCGCTTGAAGCGCGCCTCGTGCGATTTTGCGTCGGCGAACGTCGGCGGGTGCCACCACGCGACCAGCGTTACCGGCAAGCGGCCGCGAGTATATTTCGCGCCTTTGCGGCCGGCGTGCGCCGCCAAACGCCGCGCGAGGTCGGTCGTGGCGCCGGTATAGAGCGACCCGTCCCGGCACGCGAGTACGTAGACCGACGCCTGCATGCGCCTCTCGTTCTGCGCGGAGGTCAGGAGCTCCGACCGTCCGCGTGCAAGTTGGGCGCATGAAGATGCTCGCGCTCGGCGGCGCGCTGCTCCTCGGTGCCTCGGGCGCCGGCGCTTCGCTGCCGTCTCTCACGCCCTACCCGCCCATTGCCGCGATGGTCGGCGCCGTTTCGGCGGATCGGCTCAAAGACTCCGACGAACGGCTCGTCGCATTCGGAACGCGCAACGATTTCTCGGAACGCAGTTCCTCCCCGTCGCACGGCGTCTTCGGGGCGCGCGATTGGATTGCGCGCGAGTTCGCCGCTGTCGCGGCGACGGCGAACGGACGCATGAGCGTCAAGCTGGACACCTATCTGCAGGCAAAGACGGCGCGAACGCCGCGCGCGGTTCTCGAATCGAGCGTCATCGCAACGCTGCACGGAACGGCCCCCGGACGGATCTACGTCATGTCGAGCCATTTCGACGATTGCGACGGCCACTGTACCGACGGAGCCGGTATCGCACCCGGCGCGGACGACAACGGGTCGAGCGTTGCCGCCGTTTTAGAAGCTGCGCGGGTGATGGCCGCGACGCAGTTCGCCGGAACGATCGTCTTCGCGTGCTTCGACGGCGAAGAGCTCGGACTCTGGGGGTCCAATCACTACGCGCGCGAGCTCGCCGCCGCACATGCGCCCGTGCTGGCGGTTCTCAACGACGATATCATCGGAAACTCGGTCGGCGGCGACGGGGCGTCGGAACCGAACGTGGTTCGCGTATTCAGTCAAGCAATACCCTCGGGTGCCGACGTCGCGCACGTCAATTTGGTCGGCTCGGAGAACGATTCGCCCTCGCGCGAGCTCTCGCGCTTCATCGCCGAGCTCGTCCCCGTTTACGTACCGGATTTCCAGGTTCGGCAGATCTTCCGGGCCGATCGTTTTCTCCGCGGCGGCGACCAAGAGTCGTTCCAAGACGCGGGATACGCAGCGGCGATACGGTTCGTTGAGGCCCACGAGAACTTCACCCACCAGCATCAGGACGTCCGCGTAGAGAACGGCGTGCAGTACGGCGATCTTTCCGCGTTCATCGACGCGCAGTATCTTGCGCGCGTCACACGAGCGAACGTCGCCGCGCTCGCAACGCTCGCACTCGGGCCCTCCGCGCCCACCGGCGCGCAGATGGTCCTGCACCGGCTCGGTTACGATTCGACGCTTCGCTGGAAGCCGGCGGACGGCGCCGTTTCCTACGAGATTCTCTGGCGCACGACCGACGCGCCGCAGTGGGAGTACGCTCGCGACGTGGGAGACGTCACGCAAGCGACCGTTCCAGTTTCGAAGGACGACTACGTGCTGGGGGTGCGCAGCGTCGACGCCAAGGGCTTGCGTAGTCCGGCGGTCTATCCGGTCGCGACGCGCGAGTAGCCGAGCTCGCCCCGCGTCGAGGGCTCCGGCAGCCAGACGGCGCGAAGCACCGCCTAAAAGCGCGCGCGAGAATCAGAATGAAGGCCTGCGCACCATGACGGCGTGCGATCGTCATCCGCTGAATCTCTACGTCGGACTCCAACTCGAGGTCTAACTCCTTCGTGCTCCCGGGCCCGCTCGAACGCGGGCGGGCCCCACCCTCGATTCCCGAAGGCGTCACGCGCGTCGCGAGAAAAGCGTTACCGGACCATGAGGCACTTTGCGCGGGTCTGGGCGGCCGCCGCGGCGGCCTGCTTCGCGGTTCTCTGCCTTCCGCGGTCCGCGACCCCCGCATCGTCGAACCAGATGTTGAGCTTCGACGGAAACGTGGGATGGATCAATAGCGATCCGCTTACTCCCGAACAGCTTCGCGGCAAAGTGGTCCTGGTCGACTTTTGGGAGTACACGTGCATCAACTGCCTGCGCACGCTTCCCTATCTGCGGGAGTGGTACCGCCGCTATCACGACAAGGGATTCGTCATTATCGGCGTTCATTCGCCGGAGTTCGCGTTCTCCGGCGAACGAGCGAACGTGCTGGCCGCGACCAAACGGCTCGACGTAACCTGGCCGGTCGTGCTCGACAGCAAGTTCGCGGTCTGGAAGCGCTACGACAACTCGATCTGGCCGCACGAGTACCTGTATAACCAAAATGGCGAGCTCGTGGAGAGCGTTTTGGGCGAAGGCGCATACCAGCAGACCGAGTCGCGCATCCAAGCGCTGCTGCGAGCCGGCAATCCCAAACTCGTCCTTCCGCCGGTCATGGCTCTGTTGCCGCAGGACAGTTACGACAAACCCGGCGCGGTCTGTTATCCGAAGACGGCGGAGATTCTCGTCGGCCATCAGGGCGTGGCCGACCCCGCCGCCGGCGATCCCGGCCAAAACGCAAACTACGCCGGCAATACGACCGATCCGAAGGACGGTCTCGTCTACCTTCAGGGGTACTGGCGCATTACGCCCCAAGCCGCCGTCTCGGCGGAGAGCGACGGTTCGCTGACCCTACGCTATCACGCCATCCAACTCGTGGCGGTGATGAAGCCGGAGAACGGCAACTCGACGCGCGTCGACGTCACGCAGGACGGTCATCCGGTTGCCAAGGGCGACGCGGGAAGAGATCTGCGTTACGACGCACGCGGGGCCTCCTACGTCACCGTGAACGCGCCGCGGGCGTACGATCTCATTGCGAACGAGCGCTTCGGAACCAAGACGCTCCAGCTCTCGCCCAAGGGCGACGGCGTCGGCTTCTACGACTTCGCCTTCGAGTCGTGCGAGGTGCCGGGCAGCAAAGGGTAGACGGCCTCGAGCGATCCCGCGACGGCATCGAGCGTCTCCGTTACGTCCCGCTCGGAGTGTGCGGTCGATACGAACATCACCTCGTTTTGCGAGGGCGGCAGCAGAATGCCCCGTTCGAGCATAGCGTGATAGTACGCCGAATAAGCACGCCGGTCGGCGCGACGCGCGTCGTCGAAGTTTTGGTTCGGTAGCCCGGCGCGGAACTTAAAGTCGACGATGGATTCTTGCGCGACGACGGCGTACGGCAGACGCATTCGCGCCAAGGTCGCTCGAATTCCCTCCGCAAGCTGCTGCGCGCGCCGATCCATCGACGCGTAGTATTCCGGATGCGTTTCGAGCAGATCGAGAACGCGATGCGCCATTGCCACGCAGAACGGATTGCCGCCGTGCGTACCGCCGGTAAAGGTCTCGCCGTCCGGCGCGAGGACCGAGAGAATCTCGTCCCGTCCGCCGAAGGCGGCGATCGGCGCGCCGCCGCCCATGATCTTTCCGAGCGCCGTGAGATCGGGCGTAACGGCGGTGCGCCCCTGCGCACCGCGCAAACCGAAGCGCAGCCAAGTAATCACCTCGTCAAAAATCAGCAGCGCGCCCCAGCGGTGCGCGCGCTCCCGCAATCCTTGCAGAAAACCGTCGGCCGGCGGCACGAAGCCCATGTTGGCGCAGATCGGTTCGACGACGATCGCGGCTAAGTCACCGGCAATCGGCGCCGCTCGCTCGTCGACCGAGGCGAGATCGTTATAGCGGGCGACCGAGACGTCGCGGCGCGTTCCGTCGGGTATTCCGCTGCGGCCCGCGCCGGCCGAAGCCCCGGCATCGAGCAGCGCCAGGTCGAAGTGCCCGTGGTAGTTGCCGGCAAACTTCAAAACGCGCGAGCGATTGGTGAACGCACGCGCGACGCGGATCGCGCTCATCATCGCTTCGGTACCGCTGGTCACGAAGCGCATGCGTTCCATCGAAGGAAGGTAACCGCGAATCCGTTCGGCAAGCCGGATTTCCTCGGCGTGCGTGCTGCCCCAAACGAATCCGCCGCTCGCTAGCGCATCCAAGCCTGTCGTCAGTGCCGGATGGGTGTGACCGAACAGCAGCGGCCCGTAGGCCATGACGTAATCGACGAACCGGCGCCCGCCTTCGTCGAACGCGTACGCACCCCGGCCGGCCGATTGGACGAACATCGGTCCGAAAACGCCCCAGCCCGAGCGCACCGGCGAGTCGCAGCCGCCCGCGAGGACGCTGCGAGCGCGTTCGATAAGGTGCATACCGACGCGCGATTCGAAGGTTCAACGGAGAAGCCATGCCCGCCGCAGAGATCGAGATTTCCGCACGGACGAACATCAAGGAGCTCGTCGCGCAGCTTCCCATTGCCGCGGAGGTCATGAATGCCTTCGGACTGGGATGCAGCGGTTGCGGCGTCAGCAAGTACGAAACGGTGGAGCAGGGCGCGGGCGCGCACGGGTTGCCGGTCGAACCGATCGTCGCGGCGCTCGAGCAAGCGCGCCGCACCGGCCGCGTTCCAGCAATTCGCGACGAGGACCGGCAGCCGGCACGGCGGGCGCCGGGGAGTTTCGCGGGGCGCGCACGCATCGCGCACCTGGTGCCGATCATGTCCGGAAAGGGCGGCGTCGGAAAGTCGCTGGTCACGGCGCTGCTCGCGATCGGAATGCGCCGGCGCCACTTTCGCGTCGGAATTCTCGATGCCGACATCACCGGGCCGTCCATTCCCAAACTCTTCGGCCTGCGCGAGCCGCTTTCGATTACGGCCGATCCGGTGAAAAAAACGCCGCAAGGACAGCCGCAGCCCCTGATCGCGCCGGCGATTTCGAGAAGCGCAATCGAGATCGTGAGCTCGAATCTCCTCTCCGAGAACGAGGACACGGCGATGATTTGGCGGGGACCGATCGTTGCCGGCGTCATCCGGCAGTTCTACGAGCAAGTAACCTGGAGCGATCTCGATTACTTGCTCGTCGATCTGCCGCCGGGTACGTCGGACGCGCCGCTGACGGTCTTGCAGTCGCTTTCGATCGACGGCGTCGTCCTGGTGACGATGCCGCAAGCGCTCGCGACGATGGTCGTGCGCAAAGCCGCCAATCTCGTCCATCAGCTCAAGAAGCCGATCCTCGGAGTCGTCGAGAACATGTCGTACTTCGAGGCACCCGACACGGGCAGACGCTACGAGATATTCGGGCCGTCGTACGCGCAGCGGGTCGCCGAACTCGCACGAGCACCGGTGCTCGCTCGGATTCCGATCGATCCCGAAAAGGCGCGGCTCGCCGACGAAGGAAGGATCGAAGAGCTCGACGACCCCATCTGCGATATCTTAAGCGAACGTCTGCTCGCCGCGATCGAATCGCACCCAAAGCCGAAAGAGACGATCTCGCTCGTCTAGAGCGAGGTTACGGGTAGAATGAAACCCCATGGCAAGCACGTATTGGTCGAAAGACGTCACGGAGAAGAGCAACGCGCTCGATCTCGAGCGGGACGTATTTACGCTCTCCGATCCCCAAGCGATCGCGCGCTCGTTGAAGCGTTCGGCCGATCGAAGCCGGCGCCGCAAGACCTCGCCATACCGTTCGGCGATGTCGATGCTGACGTTTTATATCAATCGAGCCGGCAAGAATCTCTCGAAGAAGCAGCTCAAAGTTCTGGAAGCGGCCAAGGACGAGTTGCGCGCCGCGTACGGGCGATAGCAGAGCGCGAACGCCGGCCATGAACGTCCGCAAAGTGCTTCTCGGCGCGGGCAGCGGACTCGCCGCCGGTTATGCGGCGCTGCGTGCAGTTCAAGCGGCGCGCGAGTGGCGCCGGCCGTCGCCGCCCCGAACGCGCGACGCCGTCGCATACGGTGCGATTCGCCGAAGGCTCGAAGTCGTCGAGACGATGCGAGGAACGATCGCGTTCCTCGCCTTTGCATACGGACCGCTCGCGCGAGCGCTCGATCGTGCGACGATGGCCGCTCCCGCGTGGCTGCGGCCGGCACTCTTCTTCGCCCCCATTTCGCTCGTCTCGTCGGTCGCGGACCTTCCGCTATCGTTCGTCCAGGAATACACCCTCGAGCGGCGGTTCGGCTTGAGCGAGCAGGCTCGCCGCGAATGGCTCGGCGAGTACGCGAAGAGCGCGCTGCTCGGTGCGGCACTCAGCGCGTTTCTCGCAACGCTGCTGGGCGAGGCCGTGCGCCGCGCGCCGCGCCGCTGGCCGTGGCTCGCGAGCGTCGGTACGCTGCCGCTCTTCGTCGCGGCCAACGTTATCGTACCGCTCTACGTCCTTCCGCTCTTCAACAAATTCGAGCCGGTGACGGACTCGCTCGAAGAGCGCCTGCGCAAGCTCGCGAGCCGCTTCGGCGTTGGAAATGCCGCCATCCTGCGAATGGACATGAGCCGCCAGACGCGCAAAGCAAACGCCTTCGTGACCGGCATCGGCGCTACCCATCGCATCGTGCTCGGCGATACCCTGATGGAAAACTTTCCGGAGAGCGAGACCGAGTTCGTCGTCGCGCACGAGCTCGGTCACTACATCAACCGGGATACGTGGCGCATCATCGCGCTCGGCGAGGTGCTCGCTTCGGCGCTGTTCTTCGTCGCGAACGCGGGTGCGTCGAAGCCGGAGCGCGAGGAGCTGCGTGGCCATCCGCTGCTCGTGGCGCGGATCTACGCGATCATGCTCGTGACGACCCAACTGCTGCGCCCGCTGCTCTTCGCGTACTCTCGCTCGCGCGAGTGGGCGGCCGATCGTTTCGCGATCGCCGCAACGCGCGACCCGGCGGCAGGCGCATCGGCCTTCCGCCGTTTGCGCGATCAGAACCTCGCCGACGAGGATCCGCCGTCTTGGTACGAATTCTTCTTCGCCTCGCACCCGTCGCTGCGCGCCCGGATCGCCGCGCTCGAAGGCTCGACGCTCATCTCCTAAACCAAAACGGCCGAAGGGCGGGTTCGAAGCCACGCGGCGAGATCGGTGCGGTCCGCGGAGAGCCCGGTGCGCAACTCCGCGCGCAGCTCGCCGAAGAGCCCGAAGCCTTCGGCGAAGGCGTCGTGCTTGTGGATCGATTCTTCGTTGAAGTGACTGGCAAAAACGAACGTCTCGTCACCGAGGTCGGCATACATGTCGAGCGCGCGTGCCAGGATGCCGCGAACGACGTCTTCCACGAAACGCGGATTATGGTGCGCCTTGTTGACGACGAAGAACTCGTCGGGGCGCTTCAGGAGATCGTAGGTTTCGCTGGACATCGAGTTCTCGACGATCTCGACGAGATCTTCGGCGCGGATCGCCTGCGAATGTGCTTCGTCGACGCCGAGCAGGATCGCCCCTCGTCCGCGCTGGTTATGCGTCGCCACGGGAAGGGCATCGAGCGCGCGGGCGGCGTCGGTCTCGCTGAATCCTGCCTCGAGCAGTTCGGCGAGCGCGTGTTCGCGCATCATCGCTTGCGCGCAAGGACAGGCCGTCATCCCTTCCGCTTCCACGCCGACGACGCGGCGCGTCCCCGCGGCGTCGGCATGAGCGATTGCAACGAGCGCGTAGGTCTCCTCACCGCGCTTGCCGCTCACGGGCGTCCACCGTTCTAGGCCGAACTCCGCGCGCAACCGCACGTCGGCTCGCACGGCCCGCTGACTGCGCACGATTTCGCGCGCGATCGCTTCCACGAGCCGTTCGATTCGTGCCGGTCTCGCATCGCGTGCGAGGACGTCGAGAGTCGCCTCTTCCAAGATTTCCGCGAAGCGTGACATGTGCACGCCGGATCGGTCGGCCGCCAAATCCGCGACCATCGTGAACTCGCCGTTATAGACCCGCGCGCTCCCGTCGACTTCCAAGTGGACGACGCGGCGAACGCGCGAGACTCCCGCGCGATTGAGCGCAAGCCGAACTTCCGGCGCCTCCGATTGCCGATCGGTGTCGAAGCGAAGTCCGCGTTCGCGCCGCCGCACGCCGCCGTTGACCGGCGTCGTAACGAGATGGGGCGCGATTTCCGCGAGCGGTGCGAGATTGTAGGGGCGCGCCTCGAGATGCGGCTGCACGACGGCGCCGTCGTAGAAGAGCAGATCGACGTCGATGGGCCGCGGCTCCAGCTTGGCGCTCGAACGAGAACGTCCGACCGCGAGCTCGACGTCACGGGCAAAGCGCCTGAAGGCTTCGAGATCGAGCTCGGAGCGCAGCGCCGCGGCGACGTTGAGATACGCCGGTCCGTCGGCTCCGCCGGCGGCCGGCGACTCGTAAAACCCGGAGACCGAGGAGATCTGGGCGCGAGCGCGCAGGCGTTGCAGCGCTGCGAGAATGTTGCCCTGCCGGTCCCCGAGGTTCGAACCGACTCCGACGTAAAGGTCGTGCACGGGCTTCCCCTTCGCGCCGCATGGCCGGAATTCCGTACGAACGCCTCGTATCGTAGGCGTCGAGTGGAACCCGCTGCAATTTATCCCTACGTCCTCGATCCGAGACTCACGACGCAAGTGTGGGGAGGCGACGAGTTGGTTCGCGTTTACGGCAAGCACGGCGACCCGCAGACGCGCTTGGGCGAGTCGTGGGAGTGCTGGGATACCGATCGGGTCGTCAACGGCGTGCTGGCCGGTTCCAGCGTCGCCGATCTGCGCGTCAAGCTCGGGAGCGAACTTCTCGGCGACCTCGACCCGACGAAAATCTTTCCGGTGCTCACGAAGATCATCACCGCACACGACTGGCTCTCCGTTCAGGTGCATCCCAACGATGCCTACGCGCAGCGCGTCGAGCATCAACCCTTCGGCAAGACGGAGTGCTGGTACGTCCTCGACGCTCAACCGAATGCCGAGATCGTGTACGGCTGGACGCGCGACACGTCGCGCGCCGAATACGAACGGCGCGTTGCCGACGGAACGCTGGGCGAGATCCTGCGTCACGTTCCGCTGAAAAAAGGCGACACGGTCTACATTCCGCACGGCATGGTTCACGCAATCGGACCGGGACTGACCGTATTCGAAACGCAGCAGGCCTCCGATTTGACCTATCGCATGTTCGACTACAATCGGGTCGGGCTCGACGGCAAACCGCGCGAGCTTCACGTGCAAAAGGCCGCGGACGTCCTCGATTACCGCGCGACGACGACCGGCACGCTCGCGCAGATCTCGTACCATTTCGAAGGGCTCGAGCGCACCGCGCTCATCGCCGACGCGCACTTCGTCGTCGAGCGAATCGTCGCCGGCAGCGAGCCCGCGACCATGGCGGCGCAGGACCGTCCGCTGATTCTGATGTCGCTCGATGCGCCACTCCAGGTCACGGCCGGCGATACGTCGGTGACGCTGATGCCCTATCAGACGACGCTCGTCCCCGCCGGTGCAAAGTGGTGCACCGTCGCGGCGACCGCCGGGCAAGCCGCACCGTTTATGTTCGTGACGCCGCCGGAGCGCCGCGAGCGGCTCGCGGCGCGCCTGCTCGCCGCGGGGACCCCGCAAGCCGAGATCGATGCCTTCATGGCCCAGTTCTGAAGATGAATCCGGCCCCGGCGCTGCAGCGTTCTAAAGACGTATGACGACGCAAACCGCAACCTTTGCAGCCGGCTGCTTCTGGGGGGTTGAAGACGCCTTCCGGCGGGTTCCCGGCGTGCTCGACGCCGTTTCGGGCTACACCGGCGGCAGTATCGAAAACCCAACGTACCGCCAAGTCTGCAGTCACGCCACCGGTCACGCCGAAGCCGTTGAAGTCACCTTCGATCCGCAGCGCGTGACGTACGACGATCTGCTCAACGTGTTTTGGCAGATTCACGATCCAACGCAACTCAATCGTCAGGGACCCGACGTCGGCGATCAATATCGCTCGGCAATCTTCACCCACGGGGAAGAGCAGCAACGGCTTGCGGTCGCCTCCCGCGACCGCGAGCAACAGAATCATGCGCGTTCGATCGTCACGCAGATTCTTCCGGCGCCGCGCTTCTGGCGCGCCGAAGAGTATCACCAGCATTACTTCGAAAAGAACGGCGGCGCGTGTCACATCGTGCCGAACCTGACGCGATGAAGCGGGCCGAGTTCGCCGCATCGCTGGCAGGGCTCGCGCTCTTCGGGCTGGCGGTACGCCGCTCGGGCGCGGCCGAATCGTACGAGGTGCGCCACAGCGACGCGCAGTGGCAAGCAATTCTGGGTCCGGATCGGTACGAGATCCTGCGCGAGGGCGGGACGGAGCCGGCGTTCTCGAGTCTCCTCATCAAGGAGACGCGCCCGGGCACCTATCGGTGTGCCGGCTGCGGGCTCGCGCTCTTCTCGTCGAAGTGGAAGTACGACAGCGGCGACGGCTGGCCGTCGTTCTGGGACGTGCTGCCGAACGCGACGCGCACCCAGGCCGATTACGCGCTCGTCGAGCGGCGCACGGAAGTGCACTGCCGTCGCTGCGGCGGGCATCTCGGACACATCTTCGACGACGGCCCCGCGCCGACGCATCTGCGTTACTGCATCGACGGGCTCGCGCTGCGCTTCGTACCCGGCGCAGCGTAAGCTCGCGAAATCGTTGCGCATCCTTATCACCAACGACGACGGAATCGATTCGCCGGGGATCGGCGCGCTCGTCGACGCGCTCGCGGCCGATCACTCGCTCGTCGTCGTAGCGCCCTCGGGAAATCGCAGCGGCGTTTCGCACGCGATCACGTCGGACGAAGCGATTACGATCGAGCGGCGCCACGATGCCCCGGTTCTTTCCTACGCGTGCTCCGGCACGCCGGCGGATTGCGTACTTCTCGGTTCGACCGAGCTGGCCGCACGCCCCGAATTGGTCGTCAGCGGGATCAACCACGGACCGAATCTCGCCGACGACGTGAACTATTCGGGTACCGTCGCGGGCGCCTTGGAGGCTTCGCTGCTCGGCATACCCGCTCTCGCGGTCTCACTCGTTTCGAATCACGACGATCCAGCCGGCCGCCGCTATTGGGAGAGTGCCGCCGAAATCGTGCGGCGATGCGTCGCGCAGGCCTACGAGCAGCTCTTCGGCGGGGTCTTTTACTGGAACCTGAACGTGCCGAATACGCCGCTCGAAGCGATTGCCGGAATCGCCGTGACGCGCCTCGGGCGAAAACGGATCTGCGGACGGATCGTCGGTCAGGAGCACGACGGCGCGATACGGTACTATCGCGCGTGGGAGTCGCCGCTCGAAACGGACCGCGAGACGCTCGGCACCGATATCGGAGCGGTGCACGCCGGTTACGCCAGCTTGACCCCGCTCTTGCTCGATCGAACCGCGGAATCGGGACTCGAAGCGTTATTGGCGCTCACCACCCGGTAACGTTTGGGCAGCCGCCGTCCCGAGAACTCCGCAACCGCCGCCAAACGGTGCATCAGCCGCTCGAACTGCGCGCAGTCGAGCGATTGCGCGCCGTCGGAGAGCGCGTTGGCGGGATCGGGATGAACCTCGATCAAGAGTCCGTGCGCGCCGGCGGCTAGACTCGCAACGGCGATTGCCGGAACGAGACGCGCAATCCCGACGGCGTGTGACGGATCGACGATAACGGGAAGGTGCGTCATCTCCTCGAGTAACGGCACGACCGAAATATCGAGCACGTTGCGCGTCGCCACGTCGAAAGATCGTACGCCGCGTTCGCAGAGTACGACGCCTTCGTTACCGCCGAGCAAGATATATTCGGCGGCGAGCAGCCACTCTTGCACCGTCGCCGAGAGCCCGCGCTTGAGCAGCACGGGTACGCGCGCGGCGCCGACCTCGCGCAAGAGCGGAAAGTTCTGCATGTTGCGCGCGCCGATCTGCAGCATGTCCGCGTAGCGCATTACGAGCTCGACGTCGCGCGGATCCAGGACTTCGGTAACGACGCCGAGACCGTGGCGATCGCCGGCATCGCGCAGCAGCTTGAGCGCCTCTTCACCGAGACCTTGAAACGAATACGGCGACGTACGGGGCTTGAACGCACCGCCTCGCAGTACGTTCGCACCCGCCGCGGCGACCGCGCTCGCGGCCGCTTCGAGTTGCTCGGCCGATTCGACGCCGCACGGACCGGCGCAGATTGCCACCTCGTCGCCGCCAAACGTCGCACCGCCTCGGAGCCGCACGACCGTTCGCTCGGCCCGCGCGTCGCGACGGACCAGGCGGTACGACTGCGGCACGTTGACGCCTCGCTCCATTCGGCCCGCTTCGACGCCTCGTAAAGGCTTCATCCTGCTTCGTACGGCAGGCCGCCAGCGAGGCGCTGCATGAATGAGATGCCGATGGAGCACGTTGCCGTTACGGGACTAGGGATCGTTTCACCGATCGGCAGCACCGCCGAATCGTTTTGGCGGCACTTACTCGAAGGAACGCGCGCGATCGCGCCGATGGACGGCGGCGAGCGCCTCACCGGCAACGCCTTCTGGGCCGCCGTGGGCGACGACTTTCTCGAGGCGACCACGCTGCCGCGCGGTGCGCTGCGAAATACGGATCGCTTCACCCAGTTCGCTATGGTGGCGACGCAGGAGGCGCTGGCGCACGCGGCGCTCCATCCGCCGAGCGATTCTACCGCGGTAATTCTCGGTAACACGATGGGCGGCTTTCCGTTCGTCGCCGAATCGCAGACGCGCTTTCTCGAAGCGGCGCGAACCGTTACCCCGAAACTCATGGCGTTGGTAATTCCGAACATGGCGAGCGCACGGATCGCGATGCATTGGGGCCTCCACGGTCCGCAGCTTGCGATCAGCACGGCCTGCGCGTCGTCGCTCGACGCGATCGGTCTCGCCGCCGGAATGATCGAGCGCGGCGAAATCGAGGTGGCGATTGCCGGCGGAAGCGAGACGCTGCTCAGTCCGATCGTTTACGAGAGTCTCGTTCGCGCCGGCGCCCTTTCGCGCAATCCCGATCCGGACAAGGCATCGCGCCCGTTTGACGTCGATCGAGACGGCTTCGTGATGGGTGACGGCGCGGGTATTTTGATTCTCGAGCGGCACGACCGTGCGCGGGCTCGCGGCGCCCGCATTCTTGCCCGCGTTCGGGGATACGCCTGCGTCGCCGACGCACATCACATTACTTCGCCGGAACCCTCCGCATTCTACGAGGTGCGCGCGATGCGCCGCGCCATCGAAGGGGCCGGCGAAGCGGGGACGAGCTCGCGCGTCGTCTACGCGCACGCTACCGGCACCGTCGTCGGCGATGCGGCCGAATCGAAGGCAATCGACGCCGTGTACACCGAGCGGCCTGCCGTCGTGACGTCGATCAAAGGGCACCTCGGGCACAGCATGGCGAGCGCCGGCGTGATGTCGGCGATCGCCGGCATAACCGGAATGCACGAAGGCTTGATCCCGCCCACGCTGGGTACGGAGCGCGTCGATTCGCAGACGCGTTTCGACCTGGTGTTGCGCGAGCCGCGTCCCGAATCGTATTCGTCCTTCCAAGTCAACGCGTTCGGCTTCGGCGGACAGAACGCGTCGCTGATTCTCTCACGATGACGACGAGCAGGGCAGCTTCGACTACAGTAGGAAGGTTCGCTCCGGTTTCTACCGAGGTGCGACGCCGATGAATCTCCTCGTGAAAGGCACGAGCGGGCCGCTGACCGGCGAGGTGCTGGTCCCGAACTCCAAGTATCACGCTCACCGCGCGTTGATCCTCGCTTCGCTTGCGCCGGGAACGAGCCGGATTCTCGGCCTCTCCGATGCACGGCACGTCGAGTACACTATGGACGTGCTGCGCGCGCTCGGTACGAAAATCGCCGTCGATGGAGAGAGCCTCATCGTTACCGGCGGACCATACCACGTCAAGCGCAAGGTCGTTTCCGTCGGCAGTTCCGGTTCCACGCTTTACTTCATGATCGGACTCGCCTCGCTCGCCGACGCACCGATCACGCTCACGGCGCAGAAATACTTCCGGCGTCGTCCCGTCGGTCCGCTGCTGGAAGCACTCGCCGCAATGGGCGTGCAGTTCGAGTCGGCAAACGGCTGTCCGCCGATCGCGGTAGCGCCGCGAAAGCCGCGCGGCGGGACGATCGTCATCCCGGGGACGCTGTCGCAGTGGATATCCGGCCTATTGCTGCTCGCTCCGTTCGGCACGGAACCGACCGTCATCGAGGTCCAAGGCGAACTCAACGAGCGCCCGTACATCGCGCTTACCGTCGCGATGATGCGTGCGTTCGATTTACACGTACGAATGGCGCCCGACTGGCGGAGGTTCGAAGTCGAACCCGGTCAGCAGGCGCGCCCGGCAACCGTGGAGCTTCCTCCCGACATAGGATCGGCGGCATTCGGCCTTGCGGTTACCGCGATCCATCCCTCCGACGTGCTCTTTCGCGGCCTGCAGCAACTCCCCGGAGAGCTGCCCGATCACCCCGAGGGCGCCTTCATGGAAATCGTGCGCGAGATGGGATTGCCGATGACCTACGACGCGACGGAGGGCGCCGTTCGCGTAAAACACGACGGCGTCGAGCTGCGCGGCGTGCGCGTCGATTGCCGCGACATCCCGGATATGCTGCCGATTCTGTCGACGCTCGGCACGTTCGCCAAAGGCGAGACGGTGCTGGAGAACATCGCGCACGTCCGGCTCAAGGAATCGGATCGCGTCGCCGCGATGCTTCAACTCAACCGAATGGGCGGAGACCTCGAGCTGCACGACGATCGGCTGGTCGCGCACGGCGTCTCAAAACTCTTCGGAGCGCGGCTCTCCTCTTTTAACGACCACCGGATCCTTATGTCGCTCGCCGTTGCCGCCTCGCGTGCCGAAGGACTGAGCACGCTCACCTATCCCAACGCCTACCGCATCTCCTACCCGCGCTTTCTCGATGCGATGCGCAGTATCGGCGTGCCGATGTCGATCAGCAAAGCGCGCGGGAACGGACTCGCCTCGGCGCCGAAGCCGAACCGCCCGATGCTCAAACCCGATCGCGCGGCGCAGCTAACCCTCGACGAGCTGCTTCGCCGCCACGCTTTGGAACGGCCATTCGAGCTCGCTGTCGTCGAGACGCGCGACGGCTCCGATATCCGGCTCACGTGGGAAGAGCTCAGCGATCGAGTCGAACGCACCGCGGCGCTGCTGCTCGAGCTCGGCGTGCGCCCCGGCGAGTGCGTCGCCTATCAACTCCCCAACTGCGTCGAGTTCGTTACCGTATCGCTGGCCACGCTGCGCATCGGAGCGATCTGTTGCCCGCTGATGCCGATCTTCCGGGAACGCGAAATCGCCTTCTGCTTGCGCCGTTCGCGAGCGCGCGTTCTCTTCGTTCCCGACGAAGCGCGCAACCGCCATCCTGCGGGCGAAATTGCATCGCTGCTCAGCGAGGCCTCAATCGTTAGCGGCGATCTTCCGTTGCGGCTCGAGCACGTCATCGTCTCGGCGAGCGGACGCCGAGCCCATCCGCTGCCGGCCGCCGATAACGGGAACGGTTCGGTGAACTGGATTCGGTTGGAAGAGGCGCTCAGAGCCGTCGACGTCGACGCGGCAGTACTCGACGCCCGGCACGTACGACCCAACGCGCTCGCGCAACTGCTCTTTACTTCGGGAACCTCCGGCGAGCCGAAGGGAGTTCTCCATCGCAACGACGTGCTGATGCGCGCCGCCGCGATGGAAGTCGAGCACTTAGGGCTCGATGCCGAGGACCGAATCTTCGTCCCCTCACCGCTGGCTCATCAGACCGGCTTCCTCTACGGCATGTGGCTCGCAATCGTCATGGGCGTTGCGCAGATCCTGCAACCGACGTGGAATGCGTCACGTGCGCTTCGCGCGCTCAACGACTGGGACGGAACCTTCGTGCAGGCCGCGACGCCGTTCTTGGCCGATCTGGTCGAAGCCGTCGACGAGGGTGCCCGGCCGCCCGCAGCGTTACGCATCTTCGTTGCGACGGGAGCCGCGGTACCGCGCGGGCTCGCCGAGCGCGCGACGCGCATTCTCGGTACGGCAGTCTGCGGTGCTTGGGGCACCACCGAATCGTGCCTCGGCTCGCTCTCGGCCCCCGGCGACGAAGCCGCAAAGGTTTGGGGAACCGACGGCCGCGCACTGCGCGCGATCCGACTGCGCATTACCGATTCGAACGGTCGTACGTTACCGGCGGGCGCCGAGGGTCACTTTGAAGTTTTCTCGCCGACGATGTTCGAGGGATACGCCGACCATCCGGACTGGACCGCGGCTGCGTATACGCCCGACGGATGGTTTCGCACCGGCGATCTCGGCGTCATCGATGAATCGGGCTACATCCGCATAACCGGGCGCGTCCGCGACGTCATCAATCGCGGCGGCGAGAAGATTCCGGTTGCCGAAGTCGAGCAACTGCTGGGCGACCACCCGGCAATCGCCGAGATCGCTATCGTCGCGATGCCCGACGCACGTCTTGGCGAGCGCGCCTGCGCGTTCGTCGTGTTGCGGCGCGGCGCCACGCTGGACTTCGCGCGGATGCAGCATTACCTCGACGCTTGTCAAGTTGCCAAGCACTACTGGCCGGAGCGCCTCGAAATCGCCGACGAACTCCCGAAAACGCCTTCGGGCAAGATTCAGAAGTACGTCTTGCGCGAGCGCGCTCAAGAAATGCGGCCGCAGCAGCGCCTAAAGGAAGCGATATCGTGAAACAACTCGACCGCACAGGCTTGGACGACGCCGCATTCGCCGCGTTGAAGGAGGAAATCGCGGCGTACGTTGCCGGTCCGGCGGAGACCTGGGCGGAGCGTATCGAGCGCGACCGCCGCGTTCCGCCCGAGCTTTGGGAAGATTTGCGCTCGCGCGGATATCTCTCGCTCGCGGCGCCCGAATCGTACGGGGGACGTGGAGTTCCGTTCACGCGTTTTCTCGAGCTGATCGAGCTCTTTTCCATGTCGCATGCGTCGATTCGCATGATCGTCCACGTCGTCAACGGTACGTGGCGAGCGATGGACCGGTTCGCAACGCCGGAGCAGCGGCGGCAGTTCGTCATTCCATCGCTGCGCGGCGAGCTCAAGGTCGCCTTTACGCTGACGGAGCCGACGGCCGGCACCGGAGCCGATCTTCGCTGCAGCGTCGTGCGGGAGGGCGATACCTATTATTTGAGCGGGGAGAAGCATCTCATCACATTCGGGACGATCTGCGATTACTGGCTGCTCTTCGCGCGACTCGCCGGCACGCGAGGCGCTGACGGAACCCTCGCGCTGCTCGTCGACCGGCACGCGCCCGGTGCGACGGTCGTCGAGATGGACGAATCGATGGGCGTGCGCGGAACCGATCACGCCCGCCTGCACTTCGATCGCACGCCGGTTCCGGTCGCAAATCGACTCGGCGACGAAGGGCAAGGCCTGGGAATTGCCCTCGGCGGCTTCCTGACGCCAAGCCGCATCTCCGTTGCGATGAGCTGCATCGGTTTGGCGCGGCGCGCGCACGAGCTGGCGATGTCTTATGCCGGTAGACGCGAGACGTTCGGGAAGAAACTGCAGGCGCGTCAAGCGATTCGGTTCATGATCGCCGAGAACGCGACCGACATTGAAGCTGCGCGCCAGCTCGTACTTCACGCCGCGCGTCAATGGGAGAGCGGCGCTCCCAACGCGGCGATGCTCTCCTCGATGGCGAAGCTCCAGGCCGTCGACATGCTCACGCGCGTCACCGACAAGGCACTGCAAATTCACGGCGGTATTGGGTTTTGGCAGCCCAACGCGATCGAACGCGTCTATCGCGACGCTCGCGCCCAGCGCTTTGAAGAGGGAACGAACGAGATTCAAAAAACCGTTATCGCGCGCGAGCTTCTCGGAAGCAGCGGAGCCGGCGCATGAGCGGCCGATTTCAAAATGAGATTGCGCTCATCACCGGCAGCTCGCGCGGAATCGGCCGAACGCTCGCGCTGACCCTCGCGCGTGAGGGCGCTCACGTCGTCGTCAACTACGTTCGCAACGCCGACCTCGCCGCGCAGACGGTGCGCGAGATCCAAGCGCTGGGCTCGCGCGCGATTGCGGTACAGGCCAACATGGAGACGGCCGAAGAGATCGACTCGCTCTTCGACGCGGTCGAGGCCGAGTTCGGCCGGCTCGATCATTTCGTCTCGAACGCGGCCGCGAGCTCGTTCAAGAAGATTCTCGAGCTGAAGGCGCACAATCTCGACCGCTCGTTCGCTTTGAACGTGCGGGCCTTCGTTCTCGGGGCGCAGCGCGCCGTCAAGCTGATGAAGGGCGGCGGGAGAATTGCGGTGCTTTCGAGCTACGGGAGCATCCGCGCTTATCCGACCTACGCGAATCTCGGTTCGAATAAAGCGGCGATCGAAGCGTTCGTGCGCTATATGGCCGTCGAGTTCGCGCCGTTGGGGATCAACGTCAATGCCGTCAACGGCGGGTTGATCGATACCGAATCCTGCGCCTATTTCTACGAAAAAGTGCCGGGGATGGCGCCGATGGATTCGGTACTGGCGAAGATACCCAAAGGGCGAATGGGCACGACGCAAGAGGTGGCCGACACGATCGCCTTCCTGCTCGCGCCCGAGTCGGAGTACATCACCGGACAGACGATCTGCGTCGACGGCGGCTTGAGCGTGATCGCGCCGCCGTTTTACTCCGACACGTCGCCGCCGCTCTCGCTCACGTAACGCACTCGTGTTCGAGCACGCGCTTGCGGCGGGTTCGATCGGCTCGCTGCAACTTCGCAATCGCATCGTGATGGGCTCGATGCATCTAGGCATCGAAGGCGACGGCGCGGCGCTCGCCGCGTTCTACGCCGAGCGCGCGCGCGGCGGCGCCGGCTTGATCGTCACGGGCGGCTCGTCGGTCAGCCGGGCCGGCGCGGGCGGGCGCAACTACAGCTTCATCAACGACCCGCATGGCGCGCCGCCGTTGCGACGTGCCGCAGCCGCGGTGCACGAGGCGGGCGGACGAATTGCGCTGCAGCTCTTTCATGCCGGGCGTTACGCGCTGTACGCGTCGTTCGGGTTGCAGCCCGTCGCACCGTCGGCAACTCCCTCGCGCTTCTCGCCCGACCCGCCGCACGCGCTGACCGATGAAGAGATTCACGAGACGATCGGCGATTTTGCCCGCGGCGCGGCACGCGCGCGCGACCTCGGCTTTGACGCCGTCGAAGTGATGGCTTCCGAGGGGTATCTGCTCAACGAGTTCCTCTCGCCGCTCACCAATCGCCGCGACGACGCCTGGGGCGGAGACCTCGCGCGCCGTATGCGTCTGCCACGGGAGGTCTTGCGCGCGATTCGCGCGAGCGCCGGCGCCGATTTTCCGATCATCTTTCGCATTTCGGGCGCCGACCTGATGCCCGGCTCGACGACGGAGGGCGAAACGCTCGATTTCGCGCGAACGCTCGCCGCCGACGGCGTAGACGCGCTCAACGTCGGCATCGGCTGGCACGAGTCGTCGATTCCAACGGTGCAGCATCTCGTTCCCAGCGGCGTCTGGGTGCGGTACGCGGCGGCGGTCAAGCATGCAGTCGGCGCAGTCCCGGTGATCGCCAGCAATCGCATCAACTCGCTCGCCGCCGCGCAAGCCGTACTCGCCGCGCGCAGCGTCGACTTCATCTCGATGGCGCGTCCGTTTCTCGCCGACGCTCGGATCGTCGCCAAGGCGGCGCGCAACGAATCGCAGCTCGTCGACACCTGCATCGCCTGCAATCAAGCCTGCATCGATCTCTCGCTGCTCGATGCGCCCGTCTCGTGCATGGTCAATCCTCGCGCCGGCCGCGAGCTCGAGTTCCCCGAACCCGGCAGCGCGCCGGAGCGGCCGCGCCGGTTTGCCGTGATCGGCGGCGGCCCGGCCGGAATGGAGAGCGCGCGCGCCCTCGCCGCGCTCGGCCATCGCGTCGAACTCTTTGAAGCGCAAGGCGAGCTCGGCGGCCAGTTTCGGATGGCGCGGCGCATCCCCGGCAAGCGTGACTTCGGCGAGACGATTCGGTACTTCACCAACGAACTCGCTCGACTCGGCGTGGTGGTGCATTTCGATCGCCGGCTTCGCGACGCGAGCGCACTGCGCGCGTTCGACGCCGTTATCCTTGCGTCGGGCGTGCTGCCGCGGCGAGTCGCGCTCGAAGGAAGCACGCTTCCGCACGTCGTTTCGTATGCCGACGTACTATCGAACGGTTGCGCGGTCGGCGAACGCGTTGCCATCGTCGGCGCGGGCGGAATCGGCGCCGACATCGCGCATTTCCTGAGTTTCGGAGAGGCCAACGTCGACGAGACGACGCGCTTCCTTTACGAACAGGGATTGGCCGCACCGGCGGATGGGGCGCTGCTGGTGACCGGACGCAAGCGCGTTGCGCTGATGCGCCGCGGACCGACCATCGGTGAAGGGATCGGCAAAACGACGCGCTGGGCCGTGGTCCGCGCGCTGCGTTCGGCCGGCGTCGAAATGCTGCCGAACGTCGCGTACGAAGCGATCGTGCCGGGCGGGATTCGCGTGCGAACCGCCGGCGGTTCGTCGCGGACGATTCCTGCGGATACGGTCGTGATCGCGGCCGGTCAGGAACGAAACGCGGCACTCCTCGAACCGATCCGCGCGCTCGGCGTTCCCTATCGCGTCGTCGGCGGCGCTCGCGAGGCGATCGAACTCAACGCCGTGCGCGCATTCGAAGAGGGTCTTCGCGCCGCGCACGAACTCGCGGGCCAACTGCGTTAGGCGTAGCGCTTGCGTTCGTCGCGCCGATAGCCGATCGCGGCGATGGCGGCGAAGACGATCGTGTAAAACGCGAGGCCGGCCAGCGCGCGAACGGCGTCGCCGTTGCCGCTGACGCTCCAGAGCAGGTCGGCGAACTGGCGGGTCGGCAGATACGGAGAGATCTTCGCGACGAAGCTCGGAAGCTCGTCGGGCGGCATCCAGAGGCCGCCGGCGTAGGCAAGCAGCAGATTGGCGGCGGTCGCGATCGGCACGGCGGCGCGCGCCGAGGTCCAGTAGCCGATGGAGATGCCGATCAGAACGAACGGCACGCCCCCGAAGAGCGCGTAGACCAGCACGCGGAGCCACTGCGCGGGCGCGAGATCGATCGGGGTGAAGACGCGTGCGACGAGGGCAACGACGAGAGCGGTGAGGATGCCAAAGAGCACGGCCGTGAGGATGCGCGCGGCGAAACGGACCGATGCCGAGACTCCCAGCGTGCGAAGATAGCGCTCCCACGGCCGCCCGCGCTCTTGCGCGATGCCGACCCCGAACTGATAGAGCGTGACGCCGACGATCGCAAATACGATAAAGGCCAGCGTCGTGAAGTTCGCGATCTCGGCGCTGCGGCGCGCGAACGGCAGATCGAAGAGCGCAAAGAACATCGCGGGAAAAACGACGGTCGGTACGACGTATCCCGGCCAGCGAACGAGATCGAGGAAGCCGATCCTCGTATGAGCGCGCAGCAGCTGGAACGACGTCATCGTGCACCCCCGGTAAGCGAAAGAAACGCTTCCTCCAACGACGGACGCACGATCTCGAGTTCCGAGAATGCGACGCCGTTTGCGATCATCGCGCGGACGTAGGCGTCGGCATCGTTAGTCGAAACGGAGACGAGACCCTCGCTTCCGACGTAGGTCAGTCGCCGTCCGCCGACGCGCTCGCGCAGCGCGTGCGGCGCACCGTCGAAGAGCAGCCGCCCGCAATCGATGACGACGATCCGCGTCGCCAGCTCCTGTGCCTCCTCGAGATAGTGGGTCGTAAAGAGAATCGACCTGCGCGAACCCAAATCGCGTACGACTTGCCAGAGCCGGCGACGCGATTCGACGTCGAGTCCGGTCGTCGGTTCGTCGAGTACCGCCAGCTCCGGATTCCCGGCGAAGGCCAAGGCGAGGGCGAGGCGGCGCGACTCTCCGCCCGAGAGCGTTCCGGCGCGCCGTTTTGCGAGCGGCTCGAGCCCGAAGCGCTCCAGCGCCTCATCGGCACGCGCCGGATTCGGATAGTGAGCGCAGACGAAGGCGACGATCTCGTCGACGCGCAGCATGTCCGGAAAGCCGCTCTCCTGCGGCGTAACCCCGAGCCGGCGGCGAACGTCGACCGCGCGCGGCGAGCCTCCGAAGAGCGTGGCAGTCCCGGAGTCGGCGGCGCGCAAGCCGAGCGCGATTTCCAGCGCCGTCGTTTTACCGGCGCCGTTGGGGCCGAGCAGCGCAACGATCTCGTCGCGCCGCACGCGCAGCGTCAACGAGTCGAGCGCGCGAATCTCACCGTACGACTTCGTGACGCCGTCGAAGGCAAGGACGGTATCCTCCATTGCTATGTGGCTTCCTTTAACAAAGCTTGCAGTTGGCCGACGTGCGCGGCAAATGCGTCGCGTCCGCGGCGCGTCAGGCGATAACGCGTGAGCGGGCGGCGATTGACGAAGCTCTTCTCCTCCTCGACGTAACCGGCGTCGACGAGCTTACTCATGTGTGCGCCGAGATTACCGTTGCTGACGTCGAGCGAACGCGCGAGCTCCGAGAATGCAACCCAGTCGAAGTTCAACAGCTCGGCAACGACACCGAGGCGTACCTTCGAGAGCAGCAGTTCGTCCACGCGCGGGCGGCCTTCTTAATCGCGAGCGAGCAGCTCGGCGACGCCGAAGCCGGTGTAGCCGGCGAGCATGCCCGCGGCGAGAATGTACGCGGCCATTCCCGGCGCCGCGAAGTTCGCGGCGATCAGCGAGACGACGACGAGAACGCCGGCGATTTGTGCGCGGCGATTGCCGTGCATTCCGATGAAAAGCAAGACGATGGCCTGCGCGATACTCCAGATCGCGGCAGATGCAAGTCCCGTGAAGATGCGGTAGACCGCGATGTTCGTGATGAACGCAAGCCCGACCGTCAGCCAGAGAACGTTGAAGTATTCGCGTTGCACCAGCGACGTGCGCGCGACCGCCGGCCGCGTGGTCCAGCCGCGAACGATGGAAAAGAGCACTGCGGCGGCGAGAACGAGCGGCGCCGACCACAGAAGCCCGGCCGGTAACGCGCCTATTGCGGCGAGGTGGAAAGAAACGGTGACGTATGCGGAGGCGATTCCCCAAACGACGAAATACTCGCCGCCGGAACAGAGGCGCGGCTGCGCCTCGGCTAAGATTCGCTCCACCATCTCGATATGGTCGCGCGCGCGGGCAGCATCGATCCGTTCCACGGGTCAGATCTCCAGCGCGAGCAGCAACGCGAGTGCCGCAGCGGCGCAGACGATCCAAACCGCGGCCTGCGCTATGAGATCGTCCCCGGCGAGGGGCCAAACCATCGCGGATCCGGCACCGAAGAGGCCCCAGACCGCAAAGAGCCGTCCGGAGCAGAACTCCTCAGGAAAGTAGCTTTGATTTGTTAGAGTAATCTGTTTCATAGACTACTCTGTTTTACCATGGCTTGAGGCCGGCGTCAAGATTTGCTATCGTACCGGGGTTATGTACGCGATCATTGAGTCGGGCGGCAAGCAATATAAGGTCGCCGAGGGCGACGTCATTCGCTGCGACCTGGTCGCAAACGAGGTGGGGTCCGAGGTCACCTTCGATCGGGTGGTTCTCGCCGGAAGCGGCGACGCCGTAAAGGTCGGCACTCCGGTCCTCGACGGTGCCAGCGTCTCGGGCAAGGTGCTGCGGCAGGCGAAGGACCGAAAGATTCTGGTCTTTCGCTACAAGCCCAAGAAACGCGTTCGCAAGCTCAACGGCCACCGTCAACCGTACGCGGAAGTCAAGATCACCAAGATTACGCTCCCCTAAGGGGCGGCGGCGACGATGCTCGAGGTAATTTTCTACCGGAACGAGCGCGATTGCGTCACGGGCTTTTTGGCCCGCGGCCACGCCGATTACGAACGCCACGGTAAGGACATCGTCTGCGCTGCGGTCTCTGCCGTTTTGCAGTCGGCGCGCCTGGGTTTGAGCGCCTACGCGAAGGCCAATATCACGGCGAGGCAAGACCCCGGAGAGCTCGAGCTCGCGTGGACGTCCGATGACGGCGACCGCGAGAGCGTTCAGGCAATCGTCGCAACCGCCGAGTTGGCGGTCGAGCAGATCGCCCGCCGCTTCCCCAAAAACGTTCGGCTCAAGCGGGTTCGCGCACCGCGAAGCAAGACCGCCGGACGGGTAAGACCCTTGTCAGACCGAAGGAGAGTTCACGATGTCTGAGAGTTTCCGCACGACGCCCCCGGAACAGCCCTGGTCGGGCGCCTCGAATACCGGTAACGGGTTCCAAAGCGGCTTCGGCGAGCGCCCCTCGCCTGACGCCAACGATGCCGGAGAGGCCGGCAAGGTTCTATTGGTCGGCGTGCTCGGCGGACTGCTCTCCGCGGCAGGGTACCTCGTCTACCGCCGCCTTCCCGACGAGCAAAAGCAGCGGCTTCACGCCCAGGTTCGCTCGGTCGTGGCGCAGCGGATCAACGAAATCCGCCAAAACCTCAATATCTAGACGCCGGGATCGGGCGGTTTGCCGAGCGGCAGTTCCGGCTGATTCTCCGGCGCAGCGCTTTCCGGCGACGGGGTGTCGTACGGCCCCGAGTCGCGCCAGGGCACCGGCATAGGCGGCTCGTGTGCGTCGGCCGCCCGCTCCATCTCGGCCACGAACGACTGCGACGTGTTTTGAACCTCGCGCATGAAGCGTCCGGCCTGCCGCATGACCTTCGGTAGGCGGTCGGGGCCGAAAAGCAAGAGACCGAGAACGCCGAGTACGAGGATATCCGGTACCGAGAACATCGGATGGAAGGGCTTACCTGCGTAGCCGTGCAAGCATCAGGGCCCGCCAGTGAAGATCATTTATACGCGCGGCAACCGCACCGAGACGCTTGCCTCGCTCGCGACGCTGCGGAAAATCCTCAACCGGTTCGTTGCGCACCGCGTCTTTTACGAAGTCTCGAGCCGTAGCAAGCGCGGGCACGAGTTCTTTTCGACCAAGAACGTCTTCGTCGTTGGGCTCATCGAAGTCACGAACTTCGAGCATCTCAAGATTCTCTTCTTCGACGCGAACAGCCAGCAACATTCGATTGAGATACTCAATCCGCAGACGATGCGCATCTACGACGAGATGCCCGGACGCGGCTTTGCCGTCTCGTTCATCAGCGGCGACGGCGAGGGAGTCGAAACCCGCTGCTACATCCGCGACGAAGGCGAAGACCGGGATGCGATTCACGAGCGTACCGCGCTCGAGAAGATCACGTTGCCGCAGCTCTTCGAATACCTCGAAGAGATCACCGCCACCGAACCCACCTCCAACCACTCGCAGCGTTAGCGCGTTGCTCGAGCCGCTGCGCTTGGCGTAGCGCGCGCACCCCCTCGCGGATTCGGCCCGCACGCTTGTACGCGACGCCGAGGTTGAAATGGGCGATCGCGTACTCTCCGTCCGATCGGATGGCGCTCTCGTAACGGGCGATCGCCGAGTCGAGATCGCCCTCTTCGAGCGATAGATTCCCGAGGTTGGTCAACGCGGGAGCGTACGCGGCGCGCAGCTCGAGCGCGGCGGCAAAATCTGCGCGCGCGAGGTCGCGCAGCTTCAGACCGATTCGTGCAACGCCGCGTTTGTTGAGAAGAAACGCGCGCTCGTCCGCGGCGAGCGCTTGCGATGCGAGGAGCTCGTCGAGCGCGCTCTGCGCGCGCTCGAACTCCCGGCGATCGAGCGCCTGCAGCGCGCAAGCAAATCGAGGTTGGTCCCGAAACACGCACCCTCCATGTTCACGATCGACGTCGTCACGCTCTTTCCCGAACTCTTCGCGCCCTTCGTCGGCCTCTCGATCGTCGGCCGCGCCGTGGAGAGAGGAACCGCTGCGGTGCGCTACCACCATCTGCTCGACGAACTCGAGGCGGGCGAGCGCGCCGACGACGCGCCGTTTGGGGGCGGCGCCGGTATGGTGCTGCGGATCGAGCCGATCGCCCGGGTGCTCGACCGAATTCTGAGCGAAGCCACGGCGAGCGAACGGCGGGTAATCGCCGTGCCGTCGCCCAGCGGCGAGCGCTTCACGCACGACGTCGCGGAGCGCTGGGCGCAGCTCGACCGGCTGGTCATCGTCTGCGGCCATTACGAGGGCATCGACGATCGCCTCTCGCGGCTCTATCCCGTCGAGGAACGTTCGCTCGGAGATTTCGTCCTCACGGGCGGGGAGATTCCGGCGCTGGCCTTCATGGACGCGACCGTGCGCCTTATCGCCGGAGCGTTGGCAGCCGAATCGCTCGAGAGCGAATCCTTCGCCGGGGGCCTGCTCGACTATCCCAGCTTCACGCGGCCGGCGACCTTTCGCGGCGTCGACGTGCCGCCCGTGCTTCTGTCGGGGGATCACGCCAAGATCGCGCAGTGGCGGCGCGAGCAGTCCCGTCTGCGGACGGCGGCGCGCCGGCGCGATCTGCTCGACGATCCCGCCTTGCAGGGTCCGGAAGACCCGTGATAGCATACGGTGACTCTGCCGGGCTCCGCGCCCGGCTATTCCTTGCGCGCTCCGCCCTCCGCCCTGCTGCGCTCGCTCAGGATGACCAGTACAAGAACCGCTACGACCAGGATAAGAGAACCATGAACGTGATTGACGTACTCAACCGCGAACAACTCAAGGACGATATCCCGCAGTTCCGTGCCGGCGATACCGTCAAGGTCTACTCAAAGGTCCTCGAGGGAGGCAAGGAGCGCACGCAGATGTTCGAAGGCGTCGTCACCGTCCGCAAGGGCGGCGGCGCGGGCGAGTCGATAACGGTTCGGCGGATCGCGCACGGCGTCGGCGTCGAGAAGACGTTTCTCCTCCAGAGTCCGCGCGTCGAGCGCATCGAAGTCGGTAAGCGCGGCGTCGTTTCGCGCAGCAGGCTCTACTACCTGAGCGAAAAGGTCGGTAAGGCCGCGCGTATCAAGGAAAAGAAAGTCAAAGGGACCTGACCCGCGACACCACTGCAGCTCGTAGGCCTCATCGTCGTTTTGGGGATCGCGCGAGTCGCACTTTCGGCCGTGCCCGTCGCGCTCCGGCCGAAGACCGTTCTACGGGTCTGCGCCGACGTTTTGATCGTCGCGGCGCTGATCGCGCTCTTCTCGATCACGTTTCGGACCCGAACCTTCTACATTCCGTCGGTGTCGATGGTTCCGACGTTGCAGGTCGGCGACGTCCTGCTGGTCGACGAAGTAGCCTACCGGTTACGGCCGCCGGGGGATGGCGACATCGCCGTCTTCACGCCGCCGCTCGATCCGCGCGGAAGCGATTTCGTCAAGCGGGTGATCGGAACGCCGGGCGAGAGTATCGCGATCCTCAACGGAGTCGTCTACCGAGACGGAACGGCGTTACGCGAGCCGTATGAAAACCAGCCGCCCGCGTACGACCTCGCGATCCGCAAGTACGGCATCTACGTCGACGGCAGCCCGCTCGACCGGCGTGCCGCAAACGTTCCGCCGCGCGCGTTCTGGCAGGCCCCGGACCGAATTCCGAAAGGATTCTACTTCGTGCTCGGTGACAATCGTAATTACTCCGACGACTCGCACGTCTGGGGATTCGTTCCACGCGGGGCGTTTGTCGGGCGAGCCTTCTTGATTCTGTGGCCGCTCAACCGGCTTCGCGCTTTGGAGAAATAGCAGGCGAGTGACTCCCTACGAGCTCTTGGCAATCGTCGCCGTCATCGCCGTGGCGCGCGTGATCCTCTCTCTGCGCCCCGTCGTCGCCGGCTCGTCCGGCCGCAGCACGGCAATCGCGCGCGAGTTTCTCGATCCGTTCATCATCGCGGGAATTGCGGCGTGGGTTCTCATCACGTTCGTCGCCCGCACCTACTACATTCCATCGGGTTCGATGCTGCCGACGCTCCAAATCCACGACGTGCTCCTCGTGGACAAGTTTGAGTATCGCTTTCATCCCCCGCACGAAGGCGACATCGTCGTCTTTCCTCCGCCCGTTCCGACGCCCGACGACTTCATCAAGCGCGTCATCGGACGCCCCGGCGACACGCTGCGCATAGCGGGGGGTACCGTCTATCTCAACGGTCGCGCGCTGGTCGAGCCGTACGTTGCGGAGCGCCCCTCATATAATCTCGAGATTCGAAACTATGGGATCTATCTCAGCTACGGTGCCGGTTGGCAGCGCCTCGACTCGACCGACGCAAACGTACCGCCGGCCTCAAGATGGAGCGCGCCGAATCGGATTCCGCCGCACTGCTATATCATGCTGGGCGACAATCGCAACGACTCCGAGGATTCGCACATCTGGGGATTTGCCCAAGATTCGGGACGCTTTATAAGCGGTCCGCGCGCCGGTAGCCCCGGCGGCTTTACCGGCCGCGCATTTCTGATCTTCTGGCCGCCGTCGCAGGCCAAGATTCTGTAGGGGTTCTCTGGCGAACGAAGCGAAGTCGGAGCAACGTGGTCCGCTTCGTCCGCTGGCGACCGGTTGCGAACCTCGCCCTTCAGCTCGCGGTGCTCGCAGCGCTCATCGCGGCGTTCTTCGTCCGCTTGCCCCAAGTCTCGGGCCTCTCGATGGAACCCCATATCCGCTCGGGCGAGTATGTCGTGATCAATACCTTCGCGTACCGGCTCGGTGCCCCGCGGCGCGGCGACATCGTCGCTTTTCGCCACGAAGCGGAGGAGCGCGCGATCTTCATCAAACGCGTGATCGGCACTCCGGGCGACCGCGTTCGAATCGACCGCGGCATCGTCTACGTCAACGGCGTCAAGCTCGAAGAACCCTACGTCCAGCACGCAGACGGCCGGTCGTTCGGCGAGATCACGGTTCCGCCCCAATCCGTCTACGTCTTGGGTGATAACCGTGCGCAGAGCGAGGACTCTCGCGTCTTCGGACCCGTTGACGATGGATTGCTCGTCGGCCGCGCGGTCGCCGGAATCTGGCCGCCGCGGATGCTCGGCGGCTTGTGACTCTCGCATGAGATCGCGCGGGAACTAGGAGCGATTAGTTGGAGCGGCAGATCGCGTGGTATCCGGGTCATATGGCGAAGGCGTCACGCCGCATCCGCGAATACTTGCATTCGATCGACATCGTCGTCGAAGTGGTCGACGCCCGGATCGTCCGCAGCGGGCGCAATCCCCTGCTCGACGAGCTGGGTGCGCGCCGCGCGCGGGTCGTCGCCCTCAACCGTCAGGATTTGGCCGATCCCGTAACGACAAAACGATGGCTGCGCGATTTGGGCGCACGGGGTACGAATGCCGTCGCGGTCGACGGCCGCTCGCAGCGCAGCGTCGCACGCATCGCGGCGGCAATTGCGACGACTAGCCCTGCCGGTCGCCGCGGCATTTCCCGGGCGATGGTCGTCGGCGTCCCGAACTCGGGGAAGTCGTCGGTCGTCAACGGATTGCTTCGCCGAGCGGCCGCAAAGACCGAAGACCGGGCCGGGATCACGCGACGTACGCAATGGTTTCGCCTGTCGCCCGGCGTCGAGCTCATGGACACCCCCGGCGTTCTTCCCCCGAAGCTCGGGACGCGCGACGCGCAATGGAAGCTTGCGCTCTGCGGCGCGGTGCCGCGCGACCTCTACGACCCATCCGAGGTCGCAGCGGCCTTCCATCAGTGGCTCCTCGCGCGCGACGAGAAGACGACGGTTCCCGATCTTGCCGCGTTCGCGGCGCGGCGCGGATTCGTGCGCCGTCGCGGCGAGATCGATTATCACAACGCGGCGCAATCATACATCCGTGCATTTAACGAGGGCGCGTTCGGCCGAATTTCATTGGAGGCTCCCGATGACCCCGAAGCAGCGTAAAGCCAAGACCTCGTACGAACGCGAGCGGCGGCGCCTGCACCGCCTGCACCGGTTCGAGCACGCCGCGCGCGAGCGCGGCTTTACGCTCGTGGGCGGCATCGACGAGGTCGGCCGCGGACCGCTCGCCGGACCCGTGGTCGCCGCGTGCGTCGTCGCCACGCAGCCGCTGATGATCAGAGGATTGAACGACTCCAAACTGGTTCGTCCGGAGATGCGGGTGGCAATCGCCGAAACGCTCAAAACCCGCGTCACGGCCTGGGCGGTGGGCAGCGCGTGCGTCGCGGAGATCGATCGCCTCAACATTTACTGGGCGAGCATTCTCGCCATGGAACGCGCCATCGCCGCGCTGGCTGCCGCGCCGGAGTATCTGATCACCGACGCCGTCCGCATTCGCTCGTTCGCCGGTCCGCAGGAGCCGCTGATCCACGGCGACGCGCGCTGCGCGCTCGTCGCCGCCGCCTCGATTCTCGCAAAGGTTCATCGCGACGCACTGATGGTGGAGCTGGACCGAGAGGATTCGCGTTACGGCTTCGCGCTGCATAAGGGTTACTCGACGCCGCACCACCTCGAGGCGCTGCGCCGGCACGGGCCGAGCGCGCACCACCGCTCCAACTGGGCACGCGTTCGCGACGCGCAGCTCGCACTGGGACTAGATACGCTGGAAGCCTTCGAAAGCGTTGCAGAATAATAGCGCGAAAGGCCGGCAGGGCGAGGACCTTGCGAGCAGTTTTTTACGCTCCCACGGCTATCGGATTCTGGCGCGCAACGTGCGGGTTCCCGGCGGCGAGATCGACGCGGTCTGCTTGGACGGTCCGACGCTCGTCATCGTCGAAGTGAAGCGCCGTGACTCGAGAACGTTCGGATCGGCGATGCGCGCCGTGGACGCTCGTAAACGCGCCACGCTTCGGCGTATCGCCGCGGATTACGCGCAGTTCGTCGCCCCCGCGGCGAAACTCCGGTTCGACGTCGTCACGCTGGACGGCCCTCGGCTGACGCTGCACCAAAACGCGTTCTGATGGCGACGAAACGAGCCGGCGCGGAGCCGGAGCTGCGGCGAACCGTTACGCCCTGGGGATCGTTCGCATGGGGCTATTCCGATGTCGGCGCCGATATCTTCGTCGGCCTCGGCCTGGTGCTCGCGTGGGCGGCCGGCGCCTCCAACGTCGCCTTCCTCTTTGCCGGCGTGGTCTACGTCTGCATCGGTCTAGCCTACACGGAACTGGCGGCAACGTATCCGGTGGCCGGCGGCGGTCAATACTTCGTGATGCGAGGACTGGGCGACATTTTCGGCTTCATCGCCGGCTGGGCGGTGCTGCTCGACTTTACCATCGACGTGACGCTCTTCGCTTGGAGTTCGGTCGACTACACCAGCCAACTCTTACCGGCTCTGGTCAACTCCGTTCACCCGTGGTTGCACTTCATTGCCGTCCTCGGGCTCGTCCTCGGACTCTGTCTGCTCAACGTCGTCGGCGTTCGTGAAAGCACGGCTTTCAACGGCTTCGTTTCCGCGCTGGACGTCATCAGCGAAACGCTGATCCTCTGTCTCGGTTTCCTCTTCGCCTTCCGGCCGCAGCTGCTGGTTCACGCGATGCACTTTAACTGGCCGTCGCCGTACGAGCTGATGCTCGGCACGTCGCTTGCGATCGTCTCCTTCGTCGGTCTCGAGTCGATCTCGCAAGCGGCACAGGAGACGCAGCGTCCCGCCTCGATTATCCCGCGAACCTCCGTCGCCCTGATCCTGACGATTCTGATCTTCGCACTCGCCTATTCGAATCTCGCGCTCGGCCTGCACCCGTGGCATCCGATCCTCGACGCCTCCGGGCATCCGATGCAGTTCTGGCAGATCTTTCCGCACAACGCCGACAATCAGGGAAAGGCCGTCGCACTGCTGGCCGCGCAGGTGCCCTACTACGGCGCCCTGGCGGCGCTCTACGTTCCGGTGCTGGGCGCGGTACTGCTCCTGATCTCTTCAAACTCCGGCGTTTTCGGCAGCTCGCGCATCGCCTACGCGATGAGCACCAGCAACCTGCTGCCCTCGCTCTTTCAGCGCGTGCACGCGAGGTTCCGGACGCCGGTGATCTCAATCGTCTTCTTCTCGACGATCGCCTTGATCGAGTTGGGCTTTGCCGCGGCGCCGAGCCTCTACCCGGCGCTCGCCTCGCTCTACGCGCGATTCTTCCACGGTGAGAACGGCCTCGAGTTCCTGGCCGATCTGTACGCCTTCGGTGCGGCGACCAGCTACTCGTTCGTCTTCCTCGGTTTGATCGCGCTGCGGCTCACCGATCCGTTGAGCCCACGCAAATTCAAGATTCCGTTGAACGTCGCGATGCGCTTTCGCGGGGAACGCGTCGAGCTTCCGATCATTGCCCTGATCGGCTTCGCCGGGATTTTTTCGATCCTGCTCTTCACGCTGCGCACGCACGCGCTGGGCCGAATCTTCGGCCCGAGCTGGCTGCTGCTGGGACTCATTCTGTACCTCGTCTACCGGCGCTACCGTCGATTACCCCTCCTGCGCTCGCAGCCGCGCAACTGGCGCGCCGATCAAGCGAATATCCTTCGCCGTGCCGGCGAACTCGAGCTGATGGACCAGTATCTTGCAAACGTCAAGGCGAGCGACGCGCGGCGTTCCGCAGAGCAAACGTAACGCGTGCTCTATTTCAGAGGACTGCTTGCAGTCGCGATGATCGGTTGCGGGATCGTGATTCTTGCGAGAATGCTCCAAGTCGCAAGTGCGGGTCTCGCGATCGTTCCGGGACTGGCGCTGGGCGGCGCGATGATCGCGCTGGGCCTGCATCGGGTCTCGTTGATCCTGCGAGCGCGAGGATGACGTGATGCAACCTGGCACCGAGATTCACGTTACCGCGGCGGGAGCGGTCATCGCGCTCATGGTCGCCGGCATGGTGGGAGCGACGCTTTGGTGGATGCTTCATCCGCCGTCTTCCTACGTCGAACGAATCGCGGAGCAGGCCGAGAGCGAGCTCGAGCGCATGGTCGGCAGTCTCGTCGTGGCCTTCTCACCGGAGATCGATTCCTCGCACATGATGGCGCTGGCGGTAAAGCTCGCGCGCGGCGAGCGCTCCGAGCTGCTCGCACTCTACGTCATTGAGGTTCCGTATACGCTGCCGCCCGATGCCGAGATGCCCTCGGAGGAGCGGTCGGCGCTCGATTCGCTGGGGGCGGCGGAAACGATTGCGAACCGCAACAACGTGGCGATTCGCACGGAGATCGTCAAGGCACGCTCGACCAAACAGGCGGTTCTCGATATCGCCAAGCGGGAGAAGGCCGCACTCATCATCCTGGGTTCGTTTCGCGAAGGCAAATACAGCGGCGCGCCCCTCGGTCGCACCATCGAAGAGATCGCCGCCGACGCAAAATGCGATGTGCTCATCGGCGTCGAAGGGAAGCACGGTACGCTCCTGATCGATGAGAGCGTGCAGTCCAGTTCGCAGCCCGTTTGAATTCGAGGTGAGATTCGTGAACTTTAGTCGTTCTTTTTCGCGCGCGTCCGCAATTGCGCTCGTCGTAATGGCGTTGTGGCCGGCGGGAGCCCTTCGTGCCGCCAACTCCGCTCCGGCGATCGCGGATTTCGATAAGGTTTTCGCGGCTACGAACGATTACACGTGCGTCCTTCACGTGCACGAAGCCAAGGGCACGCAGACGCAGGACCGCGTCTACCAGTATCAGTTCATGAAACCCCACTACGCCAAGACGCTCATTCTGGACGGCGACAGTAAGGGCTCGGGCGGCGTCTGGATCGGAACGGACCAGATCAGCGGACATCAGGGCGGCATTCTCTCCGGATTCCATCGGAAGGTCTCGATCGACGACCCGCGCGCGGTCTCGCTGCGCGGCGTGACGATTCCCGAGGGGTTGCTGCAACGCATAGTCGACAACTACGCGACGATCCCGGGGAAGCTCACGCAAACGGACGGCGGAAAGATCGGCGGCGTTCCGACCGATCGGCTGGACCTAAAGCTGAACGATCCTTCTGCCAACGGCGGCGTCACCGAGCAAATCCTCTACCTCTCGAAGGAGACGCACTGGCCGATCCGTCAGATCATGTACGCCGGCTCGCAGATCGTCCTCGACGAAACGGTCAGCGATCTCAAAACGAACACCGGATTAACCCAAGCCGACTTTCCGTTCTAGGGGGTTGGCGGCGCGACGCTCAGCGAGACAGGTAACGTTTGCGCAGCTCGTCGAGCACGACCGCAAGCAGAATCACGGCACCGAGTAAGACCTTCTGCAGATACGAATCGACGTTAAGCAGATTCATCGCGTTATAGAGCACGCCGATCAGCAGCGCGCCGAAGAAGGTGCCGATCACGCTTCCGCGACCGCCCATGAGACTCGTTCCGCCGACGACGACCGCGGCGATCGATTCGAGCAGTTCGTCGCCGGTGCCGGTCTGCGGTGAGCCCGACGAGAAGAGCGCCATGTAGAGAAAACCGACGATCGCCGCGCAGGCGCCGCTGATCATGTAGACCGCCGTCTTGACGCGTACGACGTTGATGCCGGCAAGGCGCGCCGCCTCTTCGTTGCCCCCAATGGCGAAGACGTACCGGCCGAAGCGCGTCCGCGTCAAGAGGACGGAAGCCAGGACGATGACGGCGAGCATCCAGATGACTGGGATCGGAATATTGGGCAGGTGGAGCGCCGCGGTGAGGCCGCCGAGGAACGAACCGATGCCGGTGTTCTGAAAGTCCGCGCTCTGCAGCGCCACGGGGCGTCCGTGCGAGAGAATGAACGCGCCGCCGAGGGCCATTTCGAGCATGGCGAGCGTGGTGATGAACGGCGGGAGGTTGAGCTTGACGACCGGCAGCGCGTTGATCCAGCCGGCGATGCAGCCGACGGCCACGGCGACGAGCAGCGTCGCGGCGATGAGCGGAAAACCGCTCAAATGCACCCAGTTTGCAAAGAGCGCCGCGACGACGCCGGTTAAGGCGACCAGCGAACCGACCGAAAGATCGATGCCGGCGGTGATGATGACGAAGGTTTGGCCCACGCCGAGAATGCAGTTATAGGTGATCTGGCGCAAGACGCGCACGATGTTGCTGGGTTCCAGAAACGAACCGCGCGAGGCGACGTCGACGATCGCGACGAGCACGAGAAAGAACGCGATCGCGCCCGCGATTCGGAGCCAATAGGCCACGCGTGCGCGGTCGCTCACGCCGCCGCACCCGTTGCAACGCCGATGACGCGATCGGGCGTGGCATCGGACCGCGAAAACTCGGCGGCGATGCGGCCGCCGCGCACCACGAGAATCCGATGCGACATTCCCAGAACCTCCGGTAGATCGCTCGAGACCATGACGATTGCCGCGCCCCGGGCGGCGAGTTCGATCATGAGCTTGTAGATTTCGCTCTTCGCGCCGACGTCGATTCCCCGGGTCGGTTCGTCGAAGAGAAAGACGCGGGCCGTCCCGAGCAGCCATTTCGCGAGCACGACTTTCTGCTGCGTCCCGCCGGAGAGGTTGCGCGCCAACTGCTCGGTGCCGGGCGTGCGAATCTGCAGCTCGTCGATCATGCGAACGGTCGCCGCGCGCTCGCGAACGATATTGACGAGCAGATCCCGGTCGACGAAATTCCGCAGGTGTGCCAGCGTGACGTTCTCGCGAACGGTCATACCGAGCACCAATCCTTGCGCCTTGCGGTCTTCCGTGATGAAGGCAACGCCTGCGGCAATCGCTTCATCGATGCGCCCGCTGCCGAGCGCCTCACCGTCGACGAGCACCTCGCCGGCGTCCCGGGAATCCGCTCCGGCGATCGCGCGCAGTATCTCCGTCCGCCCCGCGCCGATTAGGCCCGCAAGCCCGACGATCTCGCCCGCGCGCAGTGAAAAACTCACGTCGTGGACGATGCCGGCGCGCCGCAGACCGCGCACGTCGAGTCGAACCGGAGCATCGCGCAGCGGCTCCGGCAACTCCGGAAAATGTGCGGTGAGCCGGCGTCCGACCATCGCCGCAACGATATCGTCGGGTGAAAACTCGCGCGCGTCGCGCGATGCGACGACCTTGCCGTCGCGCAGCACGATCACGCGATCGGCGATACGGGGCAGCTCCTCCATCCGATGCGAAATGTAGACGATCCCGGCGCCGGATGCGCGCAGCCGGCGGATGATCTCGAAGAGCCGCTCGATCTCACGATCCGAGAGCGCCGCGGTCGGCTCGTCCATGACGAGGATCCGCGCCGACGTCGCGAGGGCCTTAGCGATTTCGACGAGCTGCTGCTGCCCCACCGAGAGGCGCGAAACCGGCAGGTCCAACGGCAGTTCGATGCCGAGTTCGTTCAAGACGCGTTGCGCGCGCGCGCGCAGCGCCGCGAAGTCAATCAGTCCGGCCCGCGTCGGTTCGGAGCCCAGGCCGATGTTTGCGGGAACCGTCAACTGCGGCACCAGCGTGAACTCCTGATAGATCATGCCGATGCCCAAGTGCTGCGCTTGTTGCGGCGACTCGATGCGAACTCGCTCGCCGTCGACGTAGATCTCGCCTTCGTCCGCGGTCAGCGCACCGGCAAGAATCTTCATCAGCGTCGATTTACCGGCTCCGTTTTCCCCGACCAGCACGAGAACTTCACCGGCCGAAAGCTCGAGCGAAACGTCGGAGAGCGCGCGTACGCCGGGAAAGCTCTTCCCGATGCCGCGCATCTCGAGCAGCGGCGTCACGTGCTCAGGGAGTCGATGCAGCGTTTGCGCGAGTGAAGCTGCCGACGTCGATCTTCACGACCGGCGGCGGCGTCTTGCCGGCGAAGTATGCGTGAATCACGTCGATCGTCGTCGCACCGATCTTCGCCGGATACTGAATGGCGTCGCCGTACATGTCGCCGCGAGCGATCGCCGCGCGCGCTTCGGGGGTTGCATCGTAACCGACGATCGCAACCTTTCCGTTCAGACCGGCGGCTCTCACAGCGGCGAGCGCCCCGAGCGCCGAATCGTCGTTGATGCCGAAGATCCCTTTGAGGTCGCGATGCGCCTGCAAAATATCTCCGGTGTCGCTGCTCGCCTTGTCGCGGGTTCCGCCCGAGTCGACGTCGGCGACGATCGTCACGCCGGGGCAGTGCTGCGCCAGCGCTTCCTTGAAGCCCCTGACGCGGTCTTGCACGCTCGTTACTTCGGGTTCGTCGATGATCGCGACGCTACCGTGCGATCCGACCGCCCGGCAAATCAGCGTCCCGGCTTGGAATCCTCCTTGCACGTTATCGCTGGCTATATGCGCGACGACGCGTCCTTGGCGGCTCGTGCTGGCAATATCCGCGGTAAAGACCGGGATCTTGGCGTTGTTCGCCTCGACGATGGCGCTACCGATTGCTTGCGAGTCGTACGGCGTCAAGACGATCGCGTCGACGCGCTTCGAGATGAAATCTTCGACCTGACTCTGCTGCTTGGCGTTGTCGCGGCTCGCGTCGACCACGAGCAGCGTATAGCCATATTTCGAAGCCTCGTCGCGCATCCCGGACTCCATATCCTGATAGAACTGCGCCTCGCGGTTCTGGATCGAGATGCCGATCGTTTTGCTCCCGGCGGGCACAGAGCCGGTGGCAGCGGCAGTCGACTGGGACTGCGACGTCGAGTGCGCACAGGCCGCAAGCGCGGCGCACGCGACAAAAATCGTGGCAATGCGAGCGAGCGCTCTTTTCAAATCGGTCTCCTTCGGCGAGTGCGGCATAGCTGCGGTGGTTTGGGCGACCGAAAGTGCCGAGCCTCTTCCGGGCTGTCCACAGCCTGTGACATTAATCTTGTGCAATCTGTGGAGAACCGACGGCTCGCCTAGCCTTTGGCGGCGTCGCGCCGGTCCGCGTCGCGCCAGCGGTCGTTCAGGGCAGTGCGCGTATGCGCGCGCGGAAACGCGCCCGACGGATGCCGTTCGAGCCATCCTTGGGCCCGCAAAGCCAAGTACTCGAAGTCATGGTACTGCGCTTCACCACGCGTCCGTCGCATGATGGCAATCGCCGGAGATACCTGCCTCCAGCAGTGGACGATTAAGCGCCCGAAAAGGTCCATAAAGGGGTCTTCCGAGACGAGGCCGCGCTTGACCAACGTACCCATCTCGTTGAACCAGTTGCAGACGATCATCTCGGGATGTATGGCCGGATCGACGAAGCCGATCGTCTCGAGCTGCGACCGGTAAGAGGCCTCCTCCAAACGTTGCGGCAGCCGTTCCTGGACGTAGCTCAGCGCGGCTTGCAGCTCGCGGTCGCGGAAATCGCGCACGAGCGAAAGCAAAGCCTGAAGTTCGTTACCCGCTCGAATATGCCGCAACTGGACGACCGCAGCGACGACGCTGATCAAGATCACGATCATCGTACCAGTCTCCGCGAACGCGCTTATGTCTGCGGCATTGATTACATCCATCAACGCGGTCATTCTTGACGGGCATCGCGGAGCCTGTCCTACCCCTAGACAACGCGTCACGAACGCGCAGAGGTACGCGGATGCTCTCCGTCGCCTTCTCCGCAGCGATGCTCGGCATCGAGGGCTACGTCGTGCGCGTCGAAGCCGACAGCGCGGCGGGGTCGCCGCATTTTGCGATTATCGGACTCCCCGATCGTGCGTTGGGCGAAGCTCGCGAACGCGTGCGGGCAGCGATCCTCAACTCGGGATTCGCTTATCCGGCCGGCCGGCTTCTGGTAAATCTCTCTCCGGCCGACGTTCGCAAAGCCGGACCGGCCTTCGATCTGGCGATCGCGCTGGCGCTGATCGGAATCGACGAGCAAGTCGAACGCGCGGCGCTGCACGAGTTCATCGCGCTCGGCGAGCTGGCACTCGACGGAAAACTGCAGCCGGTCAGCGGCATCCTGCCGATGGTCCTCGGCGCGCGCAAGGCCGGATTCAGCAAGCTCATCGTTCCGGCGCCCAATGCCGACGAAGCGGCCCTCGTTGCCGGCATCGAGCTCTACGCGGTCGATTCTTTGCGCGGCGCCGTCGCGATCTTAGCCGGTCACGGCGCCAAATGGCGGCGACGCACCGCGGCTGCGGAAGTCGAGCCGGCGGACGAACTCGTCTACGGCGACCTCTGCGACGTTAGAGGACAGATCGGCCCAAAGCGCGCGTTCGAGATCGCCGCTGCAGGCGGCCATAACCTGCTGTTGGTGGGACCGCCCGGATGCGGCAAGACGATGCTCGCACGCCGCCTGCCGTCGATTCTTCCGGCGATGTCGCTGCACGAGGCGCTCGAAGTGACGAAGATCTACAGCGTCGCCGGACTGCTCGTTGGAAGCACGGGCATCGTACGCGCGCGGCCCTTTCGCTTCCCGCATCACACGATCAGTCAGACGGCACTCGTCGGCGGCGGCGCACTCGTCAAGCCGGGCGAGATTTCCCTCGCGCATCACGGCGTGCTCTTTCTCGACGAGCTTCCGGAGTTTACCCGCAGTGCGATTGAGGTGATGAGGCAGCCGCTCGAAGAAGGCACCGTGACGATGGGATAGGAGACAAAGCCGCTGAAATGCCGCCCCCCTCCGCGGTTTGGCAGGCCGTGAGGCTTAGCCGATCGGCAGCGCGGCCGGCTAAGCCCCCAAGGCGCTACGCGATCGGTGCCGGCGGCGCAGCTGCGCGAGCGGCGTGGGCGGGGTGGGTGAAATGGAAGGCCCGCGATGCATCTCACGCATATCAGGTGTGGGTGAACGAGGAACTTGACGGCGCGTATAGCTTCTTCATTGGCCATGAATCGACGTTGCGATTAAGCGTGACGCACTTGAGAAGCTCCGTTGGACAAGAGTGGCACGCATTTCGAGCTGACGCTGCTGCACCTGGGTTTAAGGCGTGTTTTGACTTCGATGCTCGACTCGCGGAATTCGCGGAACTCAGCAGTCACATCAAGCGAATGCATGAAACGCTGAAAGGAAAGATTCAGTTTGAAACCCTGGAAGCCAACGTAGCTCTTGATGGAACGATCGATCACCTCGGTCACGTAGCGTGGTCAGTGGTTCTTCGGAGTAAAGCACCCGGAGAGGCCTTCCCGGAGCTGACCTTCCGCATCGACGAAGACCAAACGATGCTCAGGAATCTTGCGGTAAAGATTGATCATATGATCGGAGCGCTTGCCGCATCATCGGTTTCGCAAGCCCGAAAGTCTTAGAGGCGACGATGCGACCTTATGGTTGTCCAAGCAAACGATGTGTCTTTAGCAATCGCATAAATTCGCCAAAGGTGGAGGGCGGAATATTGCGCTTCGGAACAAAATGTACCGATTCCCGACGGTGAGTAAGTAGGCCGTCTTTATCTCCACCACGTGGTCTACCGCGGCCCAGGGACCATTGGGCCGCCGAGGCCGCCCCAATTATCAAGAACGTTAAATATACCGGGTCCGGAGTAAGGCATCTTAGCTTACCTCGCTTCCGCTCGAGTGATCAGTCCAAATCGAATAAGGGAAGCATTCTCACCTGCTAATCGTCATACCGGAGAAATGCTGGTCGTGCGGCTTCAAGTTGATAATCTTGTACGGCTTCCCGCCCTTGGGATAATGCCAGAAATTTATCAACGCATCGCCGGGTCCGCCCGGCATGACCATGGTATTTCCCGAAAGTACGAATTCTACGAACTGATTGCCGCGATGCTTGTTCTTCCCGCGTAAGACGACGGGGGTGCCTACAGCGCCTTCAGATCCCGAAACGCGGACCGGAAAGATTTCGTAGGGACCCTTCGTCGTTATTGACGGCTCCTCTATCAGGAGGCGCTTATTCGACCATTGCAACGGACCGGTAAGAAGTGGCTGACTTAAAGAAATATCAGAAAAACTATGGGCGCCGGCAGGCAGTTCGGCGATCTTGTTCTGGGAAGAGTTGCCGTCGATAAAGAGATTACCGGAGGCATCGTATACACAATCCAACGCGGCGACATCGGACGCTTCGTATATCGTAGGGGTACCTTGCGCGCGTTGGTAAATAGCCACATTGCCGTAGTTGGCTACGGCAAGATTTCCGGTCGTTCGGTCGACCGAACAGGACTGCCCTACGCCTGGACCGGGATCGATCAATGTCTCGATTGGCTGCGTTCCGCCGTGCGCAAATTCGTAAATATTAGTCGGAGGACCTGAAACGTTAATCGTTGGGACGAAAACGTTACCGCTTTGGTCGGAACAAATGAAAGACGGCGGATCCTTGAAGCCGGTTAACGTTTGGACAAGCGTGCCTTGCGGATACGAAAAGACGAGCACATTATCGCTCGCTGTCGAAGCGGCGTACAATAACTCGCCTGATTTAGTGGCCTCCCTGCTGTAGGGCGCCCCTGCTGCTGGCTGGAGCGTGACTGCCTGCGCGCTACAAGCGCCTAGACTGAGGGTTAGGCAAATGGAGCCTAGCGAGAACGAATTTAGCATAAGAACCCTTCTCATCGTGAAGTTGCCCGGTTTCCGTGGACGGTTTGAGATTGGAAAGTCATGCGGCGGTTTCCCGCTCGAAGGCCGCCGGCGATCGATAGCCCAGCGCGGAGTGGCGACGATGCAGGTTATACCAGCCCTCGATGAAGTCGAAGATCGCCAGTTCGGCCTCCCTATGCGTGCGAAACCGATGCTTGTCGAGTAACTCACACTCGAGGGTCGCATTGAAGCTTTCGCACATCGCGTTATCGTAGCAGTCTCCGACCGAGCCCATCGACGGGCGAATGTTCGCCTCGCGGCACCGCGATCCGAAGGCGATCGAAGTATATTGCGTTCCTTGGTCTGAGTGGTGAACAACATCGACGGGCTTGCGCCGCCAGATCGCCATGTCGAGGGCGTCGAGAACCAGCTGGGTGCGCATGTTCGAGCTCGTCGCCCAGCCGACGATCCGCCGACTAAATGCGTCAAGAACGATGGCCAAAAACAGGAAGCCCGCGTAGGTCGGAACGTAGGTTATATCAGCTACCCCATTGTTGGGCGCATCGGCGACGAACTTGCGATCGACGAGGTCAGGAGCCGGCCGCGCGTCACGATCGCGCACCGTTGTGCGAATGCCCTTGCGGCGGCTAGCGCCTTGGAGCTGCCGCTCATTCATCAATCGCGCCAGTCGATCATTGCTGATCGATATCCCGTCGTCTTTGAGTTCGGCCTTGATTCGCGGACGTCCGTACGTATTGCGCGAGCGTCGGTGGATGGCTTCGATGTGATCGCCCAGCACAATGTCGCTTTGTTTGCGCGCGGACGGCACACGAAGGAGCCACGCATAGTACCCGCTGGTGGAGACCCCGAGCGTACGGCACATCGTGGAAATACGGTATTTGGCCTGATTGCTCTTCACGAGTCGGAAGATCTCTTCGGCAGTGTCTCGGTCTCCCGAGCGAACCAGGCCGCCGCTTTTGACAAGATTTCGCGCTCGATCGTGAGCTGCTTCACTTTCTTACGCAACATGAAGAGCTCTGCGCGCTCTTCGCTCGTCAGGCCGTCCGTTCGCTTCCCGGCATCGAGATCGGCCTGTTTGATCCAGTTGCGGATCGTCTGATTGGAGAGTTCAAACTCCACTGCGAGATCTTCTGGGCGGCGGCCCGTGCGCGCCAGCTCGACGACCTTAGCCCGGAACTCCAAGGGATAGGCACGAGGATGTTTCTTGGCCATTGGTGGACCCTTCTCCACAAAGTGGAAAGTGTCCACGGAACCCGGGCAGCTTCAGACTATACGTTGTCCGGCGCGTTTTGTAAGCCTCTCGAAGCCATTGGTTTGCCTCGCCTGCGTCTTGCACAGGGATGTCGGTTCCAGAGTAAATATCGTACTCTTCGCCGCGTTCAACGAACGTCAAAAAAATCGAGCCCTCTTTGCCGACGAAGTATCGGTTAGACAGTTTGTATAGCCGATCTTGATAAGCATCTCCCAGCTGAGAATCACGATCTCTTGGTATCTTATCGATTTGCGTCCAGTCGCCAACGGCGGATGCTTGCTGTGAAATCCTCGTTAGCGATGTGGTTCTCATATTAAGCCACGCTTTTACGTTGTAATCGAGCGACCACCATGCGATAAAAATAGTGATTGCCTGGGCAACGAGAATGACCAGGAACGACCTTAAAAATGCCCGATTTGTCGATCGTTGCACGGAGGCTCGGATCATAGACTCACTCCTCATAGCGCCGTCCGGTCCAAAACACGCCGGAAGAGCCCACTCCGAATGGCGTAGCTCTTTCAGTCCATTCGGACGTGCGGCCCGCACCTACTCCTCACGCGTTAGCTTGACGGCTAAGCCTCCGTAAAGTTTGCCAATGCCGCCTATGCGGCACCGTATGGCCGCATCGCACCTTCGAGCCATGCGAGATCGTCGCGCCCATGGCCTCGGCGATCGCGCGGACCGGCACGCCCTGCAGCTTCGGCAGAATATCGCGCCGGAAGTCCACGTCGTCCAGGCTTCCGTCATCACGCCATGCGGCCGCGGCTTTGCGCTGATGCGAGGCGGCCGCGGCACGGCGGCGCTGGGCCTCGGGCGTCGCGGTTGGGTCGTGGCCCGCTGCGCGCATGGTGGCGATTTTCGCTGGCCCCGCGGCTCGGAAGGCTGGGGTCGCTGCACGCTGCGCCTCGTCCCGCCGATCGGGCAGGCATTGATCGCAGAATAATCGTTTGCGGATTACGACCCTGGCGCCGCAGCTGCGGCAGGCGTTGGCGGCCGTGCTGATCGGCACGGAGCGCGCGGCCCTCGGCGCAACGGGCGCCGTGATCGGCCGCAGCCGCACGGATACCCGGGCACGATCGGCCGAGGGCTTCGGGCCGATCGGCGCCGTCACGCCCAGGCCGCTCTTCGCCAGGCGTGCTACGTGCCGCGCAACGGCCTCGGCGTACGGTACGACGAGCTTCGCCCAGGTCGCCATGGTCGGTGTGAGTTCTTGTGCGAGCGACGATGCGAGGCGGCACGCACCCTCGCGCGTCTCGGCAAAGTCCTTGGCTGAGAATGTCCGCGTACGTGCAAGGTTCAGCACGAAGGCATCGACGTGCGGCCGCACCGGCTCCATCACGTCGGCTGCGAGGCTTTGACGGTTTGCTTCGTCTGAGTGCCAGATGCCTAACCCAACATCCAGGCCGCGAATTGTCAAAGCGATTCGCGTCTCAATCTCTGCGAGTCGGTACAGGTAGTTGAGGATCGCGTTGCATGGATTTGCAGCATTGCGCGGTCCGAGCGTCAAGGGCGAGCGCCGCATTCCGAACGTGCGCCAATGCTCGGGCACGCGATCGCGCCGTGCAAACTGCACCGGCACTCCGGCCCATGCATCCCAGTACGCTTCCGCGCCCTTCGCCTCGGCATTCAGCACGCGCTCGATGCGGTCGGCGCGATCGAGCAGCGCGAGCGCCTCGCGCACGGCATCCGCACCGTGCAGCCCGAAGGAATCGAGCACGGCCAGCTGCCCTTTGAGCTTGGCTTCGAGCAGCTCGCGCGCGATTGCAAGGCGATGCTCGGTATGCGGAAGCAGCGCCTGCGCACGGCGAAGGCGTGCATCGTCCAAGCCGCCGATCGAAGCGGTCAAGATCGTGCCGTCGTGGTCCAGTTGGATGAACGACGCCTTCGCGTCGTGCAGCCAGCGCATGGCTTCTAGCGTCACATAGCCGGTCTGCGCGAGGACGACCAGGCGTTTGATCCGGCTCGTCGCCTTGGCGAAGCGCCCGGCGCGGCGCTGTCTACCGATCCCGTCGCTGACGGCTAGGTGCCGCCGATCGACGGCGACCTTGATTCCGTAGCCGCTGAGCATGACGGTGCCGCTGCGGATGGGCACGGCGCTGGGCCGTGTGGTAGAGTCGTGGTGCATTTGGAGCTATATCCTCCGGGTGCGACGCCTCCGATCCGCTACAACGGATCGGGGGCACCTTTAGTGCTATTGCTTCTTTAGATCTTCGACTTGTTGGCGCAGCGCGTCGAGGTGCGCATCAAGTGTCTTCCCGATCTGGATCGCGTTGTCTAAGATTTCCGGGCGCGCCTTAACGAGTGCGACCATGGCAAGAAAGCCCGCTGGATCCGCGTGAGTCACCGGAACCCCGATTGGCAACTCCGTGAGCGCAGCAAAGCCGAAGACGTTCGGGCCGTGCAGCTGTTGCAGCATTTCGGCGCAGCGCCGCAGCTTAAGTTGACTCTGAAACGCCTCTTTCGCCTTAACAAAATCTTCGTCAGGCGCCGATCGCGCAAGAGCTGGGCCGACGCGTTCGAACACTGAGGCCGCCATCGCGATCTCCGGTGTCGAGTCGCTCGTTAACCACGGCGCACCTCCTTCCCAATGGTCAGTGCGCGCGCGATGAAGACCGGAAAACTCCTCATATGCGGCGCCGACCTGCCGTTGCTCTTCCACCGACATGTTTTGACCTAGGCCGAGACCGATAAGACCCTCAAGCATCACGGCGAGGCGTCCATCGTCGGCCATCTTCTTGACATGCGGCTTGGCGCGATGCCGACGGGACATGCCCTCCGTGTACGATTGGACCTTTTCCTGGAGACGCTCGCCGGACGCACCGAAGACGGTTCGCGCATCAGGCACTAGGTGCGCGAGCGAGGTGCGCAATCGATCCAGGGGCACGGCGTAGTCCTCAATCCATAGCCGGAACGCCGCTCGATGCAGCGAGCGATCTTGGGCTAATAGCTGGCAGAGGCGCACCAGTTGCGCAACGCTGCCCTCCGGCGTCGGGCGCTGTACACCGCGCCCCCGTCCAGCGCTCGTCTTTCCGGGCGTCGGTAGAAGACGATCGAGGCGCCAGCGATCGATCTGCTTTCCGGTCACGGCGAATCCGTGCCGGGCGGCTTCGGCTATCAGCGCGGCCTTCTCGTCGCTGACCTTTTTCAAGTACCCTCGGTCCTTGTTTGCTCGAGCTCGAGTCTCCCCATAAGATAATATTTAAATAGGCCTGGATGGGAACCTTTACATATACCCGTGGCAGGTGGAAAGTGGGTGTTTATGCTGCGAATCAAGCTCTGGCGGCTGCAGAACCGCTTGAGTCAATCGGAGGCGGCCCGGCGGCTGGGGATTGGTCTATCGACGTTATCGCTGCTCGAAGGGGGTCGGCTGCGGCCTTCACGGGCGCAGGTCGAACGCCTGCGCCGGGTCTTTGGGCCCGAGGTCGATTCGCTCTTCGAGCCGGTTCGAGAACAGGTGGAGGCGGGAACGATGAATTTTCCCGTCACACCCCTGCCGCTCGGCGCGATCGAGGTGGACGATTCTCTTGAGCGACGCTCCGACGGCTTGAGCGAAGAGCACGTGCTCGCGCTCATGGAGACGTCCGAAGCTGGCCGCCGATCATGGTCGCGCATGTTAATGGCGCAAACGTTCTCATCGATGGCTTCCACCGCCATGAGGCGGCCCGTCGCCTCGGGTACGAGTCAATCGCGGCCAAGGTCTTCTACCCGGACCAGAACACCGATCTTTTTCGGATCGCGTTCTCGCTCAATATCCAGCACGGCAGGCCGCTAACGCGGCGCGATCGCAACGCGTACGCCGCGCATCTGTTACAACGGTACCCCGAGCTCTCCGATCGCGAGATCGGTAGGCGCTGCGGTCTGCACCATGAAACGGTCGGCGCGATTCGAAACCGGCGCACCACGTCTCGTGCCACCGAGCACAAGCCCGGCGCATTGCCCGGCGACGTAGGGCTGCTCGATCCGATCCGACGCGC
>CAWBUG010000002.1:0-2212446 GCA_963792005.1 Vulcanimicrobiota bacterium | reverse complement strand
CCGCAGACCAACCAGAGACAACTGACAACGACTAAAATCGGCGCTTCTAAGGATGATGCCGCTATTCGTGTTGTCGGCAGTTGTCGCCGGTAGCCAGCGGTACGTGGGCCAATTGGGGCCAATTTGCGGCTGCTGAGACCGCTCGCGCACTCGAGCGACTTTGCCGGCTGCCTTCCGCTTAATCGGCCGTGAAAGTTCGAGTCACCTTCGGGAAGTGGTCGTTCGCGAGCCTCGATCCGCTCGAAACGCGAACAGCAACAGACGCTGTCAGTCGATCATCTCAGGCGGCCCCTGCAAAACCCGCGCGGTCAGGACCATGGAAGCATTCGGTATTTCTGTGAATGAGGGGCCTTCATTGGAACCCGCCGGCGGCGACTTGATCGCATAGGGCGCAGTAAGAGGCACGTGCGGGTCGCTCGTCACTAGCTGGCCGATAAACGTTCGGCCTGACGTCAATTGCACCTCAACCCACTCACTCACATATTGCTTGAGGTCCGCGTCTGTCATGGCGGTGCTTTTCGGTCGAACATTGGAGTTTCCGCTGCGCCCCGGGTCGTCGCGTCGGAATCAACAAGGGCGGTCGTCCCGTGTACGCAAGTTACTGACGCGTTCAAGAAGCAGAACTCCGTCAAAACCAGCAGGGTATGGACAAGCGCGCCTGAGGATCCGAAGCTGCGCTGAGGTCCTGCGAAATTGCTCCATCGCTGTAGCAGCCCCTGCCGACGCGCTCCAATGCCGTTTGCGTGGCACAAACCCGGCGTTATTTATCACGCCCTGCGTGATGCTCTACCTAATTTGCTTGGGCGATCACACGAGCGATAGGCACTGCGACTAAGCGCAGAACGGCGCCATAAACCCAGTGACCGCCGCTCGATACACATTCTGAACCTTTGGTAGCGATAACCTCACTTATCGTTAATCTGGGGTTATAATCCAATAGCGTTTTATGGACCAGTGAGGAATCGTGACGGCCGGACGCCGATTCGAGGTGTCGGTATAAGGATTACCCTTTTATGCTTTGGATTGGCCAGCAAGGAAAAGCAAACGTTTTCTGCGTCGTTTCTGCTGATCTTACACACTGCTGAGAACGTACAAGAGGAACCCTCTCAAGTCGGCGTCAAGTCCAGCACGCACTATATCCGTCGCAAGCCATTGAACCGCTCGCACGTGCTTTGCGCCTTCTGGGTTGTTAGGCTTATGGGCGTAACAGCCAACGACCTTTCCAATAGCAACTGCTGACCGTCCCTTTAGCGGTAGTACGACAGAGTCACCCTCCACGATACCGTGCGCGAAAGCCCATATCTGAGACACCCAAGTCGATATCGCTTGCGCTTTTGCCTGAGGATGCTTCGACCTAACCATCGATTCCACCTCAGCGCGCGATAGGGACGATAGATTGGGCAGGTTGTCCCACCCCAACACCACGACCTCACTCGCTAAGGCGAACTGGTCCATGCATCCTCTAGGCCCTGCTCGTACCATCCACAATGCCATAGAAGCTAATCCTCGACCGCCCACCACGCTACTCCTCCCCTGCGGCGAACCGAGGCGGGAATCCAAGCAATCCGTGGCTCCTAGGCCCACGTCACATCAGGTTCGATCCGCAAACCGCCCCGAGGGATGGTGCACGCGCGAACCGCGCACCAAGCCTAGCGAAGGACGCCTTGTGACGTACCCGCACGACTACGGTGACCTCGTTGTCGCAAACGCGGCCGTCGCGGATCTGCGAATACTGTGGATTGCATCGCAACCGAACTCAATTCGAATGGCTACTATTCGTCACTGGAGCGACTCGGCTCTCGGCACCTTTATGCTTTATCGCCAGGAACGACAACTTGGTAGCAAATGAGTTTGACGTCACTTTCGCGCACGTCCGGCACCTCTTCCCTAGGCTGCGCCCTCAGACCACGTGCCGCCACGAAGTTAATTATCGATTCCACCTTCTGACCATCCGGTCTCGACGCATCGCTCAATATTTGCCGCAGCGTTCTCTCGACGTCCCTCGGCCATAGGCTCGCAAGAACTTCAATCGTCTCGGCGGCGAAGCCGTGGGTAGATCGTTGAAGCATGTCGATTGCATCGCGCTGAGCCTTCGGTAACGTGATCTCTCGCATCGCGGGATCGCGAAGTTCTTGAAGTGTCGCAAAGATGCTAAGACGCGCGCGCTCCCAAGCCGCGTACACTTTCGGACGGAGGGTCTCCGGATAATCTCGTTGAGCGTTAAAGCCGCAACGAGCGCGCTGCAGTGAGTTCAGAAGGTCGCCATCGATCGCGCCACCGGACTCATCGAGGTTGACGGCTCGAAAGAAGTGCCTTCGACCGGCCTTCGGAGAAATACACTACGTGGCCTACATTTTCGTGATGGCCAGAACCGATGCCCCACGGCAACTTTTCTAGGTCACGGCCAGCCTCGCTTAGGAGAGCCGCACGGAGTTCTTCCCTAAACTGCTCACCCGAATACGCGTCGTCGCGATCGAGGCTTGCCAGCACTTCGGAATCGCCGGCTGCAATCCGACGAATTTGATCCGATTTCTCCGCGGCCATTTCGTCCATGTCACTAAAGATTTGCTCACGAGTCGCCATCCCCGGAATGACAGTTCCTTCTACACCGATTCCTGCATTCGCGTGGGCAATCTTTCGTTGCAAGCGTTCTTCGAGACGCAGAGCTTCATCTAGTTGCCTATCAGGCATGAAGCAGTGCATTTCCACGATATCGTGAGGCGAGCCGATCCGGTCGACGCGACCATTTCGTTGAACGATTCGCATTGGATTCCAGGGCAGATCAAAGTTCCGACGCGACCGCACTGCTGTAGGTTTTGGCCTTCCGCTAGCACGTCCGTTGTGACTAACAGATCGTATCTATCTTCCACATCTTCATCGTCGAGGCGCATCGACTTCGGCGCGAAGCCTAAAGCCAACGCCGCCCTCGTGTCAACTCAGTTTCTTGGTTGCCTAGGACGTAAGCGCTCCGGCGAATCATATCCGCCAGGACCGGCTCCTTCGAAGCTATGTCCTCCAGGAAATCCTTGATATAACGGACCGTATCTACGAACGATGTAAACACGAGGGTCTTGCGCTTGTCGGGGTTCGGGTTCGCCGCGGCCTTACGTAGGATGTCGAGCAACTTGACCAGCTTAGGGTCATCCTGCGATCCGAGATGTGCGATTTTAACGAGCAGCTCTCGGAGAGTAGTAACATCCTGGCGGAGGTCCTTGCACAATGCCACCAAGTCGAAGTCCTCCGCCAGGCCCACGCCACCGTCCTCGATTAGCGCATCGATTTCGTCAGCGTCCTGCATGGTTTCGGCGCTCAGGGCGCTCATCGGGACCCGCCCTTCGGTTTCGATCAGAACCGAGCATTGCTCGTGTGCTGCTATCATCCTTTCCAGCGTTTGCGGAAAGCGTACGCAAACGACTCGAAACGTTTTAGCATTTGCGAGCGCAGTAGACCAGCCATCAACTCCTCACGGGCTGTACAGGGTTCGGTTCCAGAGCGTATGCTTGCGTCCGATATCTGGCCATGTGAAGTCTGTGTTCAATCGCCTCCGTGACATCTTCAAATAGACCCGGGATCACGGCGTCCAAATCATACGTTTCCGCGTGGGCGACGACCTTCGGAAATACGATAACCTTGTCGCCAATCCTGGCATTTGGAAAGTGCGTCTTGATGAACTGCCGGGTTCTCCGACAGAAATCGGGTTAAGCACCGCGAACATATGTGAGGGGTCGAGACGTCCGGATCAAGCCCGGTCGCATGTTTGACCTGGGCGCGTAGATTGGCAACTCCCACACGTTCGAAGGCGTTGTCAGTCTTCGCAAATAGCATGACCTCGTGATAGAGATCCCAGAGGCTGTTGTTGACTGGCGTCGCTGTAAGAAGTAAAGTTTGGCGTCGGGCGACTTTGCGAATAAAGCGAGCATCGCTTTATAAGCGCCGATGTCTGGGTTTCGTAAAGCATGAGCCTCGTCAGCAACGATCAGGCGATACTGCTTCGGCGGTAGCGGCAGAGACACGCCGGTGCCGCCTGTAATTTGGGGCTCTACCGCCAACTGAGCATAGCTCAGAGACGTCGCCCGGTAGATTTTGAGAGGCGAAAGCGCCGCCACATTCGCGAAGAGATGCAGGAGACGCGATGAGAACACGAAGCCCCCGTTCGACGGCAAACGTGCGGATGATGTCCCCGGCAATGATGGTCTTGCCCAAGCCGACCCCATCTGCCAGAATGGCTCCGTTCCATTCGTCCAAGATGCGAAGAGCCCGTTGACCTCCAATTTTTTGAAATTCGGCCAACTGCATTGAGCCAAACGCGGCGCCGGCATCGTCGTCGATCAGTATTTCTGCGCTGTATTGCGCAAAGAGCATGCGAAGATAAATGAGGTGCGGCTCGTACTCAAGAAGTCGCGCTTTGAAGATGTCGGCGAGTTCATAGAGTTCGGCATCTTGCCAAAGGTCATTGTACCATTCGCAGACGCGTCTAACGTCGTCAGGGTTATACTGACCGAGGTCAAGCTCTAGGTTGTGGTTCAGACCCGCCCTGGTAAAGTTCGCGCTTCCGGCGATGACGGCTTCCTCGTCGCTGAAGATAAATGCTTTACCGTGCAAAAAGCGCTTTCGGTAGATCCGAACCTGCGTGGTCGGGCGACGTAAGAAGTTCTCGAGACGCTGAACCGCAGTCGCGGCCACTTCTTCGAACGGGACTTCGTCTCGGCTGGCGACAATCGCCAACTCCACGCGCTCCACCGCCCGTTTAGGGTTGTCGCGATCAACCTCCAGCGTGTCCGGAATGGTTTCCGCCTCCGGCTCAGCTCCGATCAGAATGCGGACGGCGGGTGCGGATTCCAAGACGTCGGCGATGCTCATGAAGCCACCGAGGTTGAAGTACCCTGTAGCTATGTCGAGTGGGTACTGGTGTTTTCGATACTCCGCAGATGCACGGATCGCGTCGGCTATTGTAACGCGCTGATTGTCCGCAAAAGTCTTCCGAGAAAGCGAGCTCGGCATTTGCGCTAACCTACGCACGATGTATGCTGCGATAGGTAGCGACGTGTCGCGGCACGCCTCTCAGCGAAACGGCAGCTTCACTAAAATCGGAGAACACGGTGTTTAACTCCTGTTCATTTAATCCGAAGAGTGCCGAAACGAGTGCGTCCAATTCTGCAAGACGCTCTTCTAACATCTCATCTCGAGGCATGATTGGCACTCCGCAATCATTTGCAAAATCTGCGAATCGCGTATCTTGCGCCGCTAGGCCGGCGGCTATCTGAGCAACTCGGCGAGCCCGGGCATCTGACAGACCAACCCGTGGAACGGGTAATGCATTTAGAATGTAATAGTTAAGATGTCGCTCGACCCTGCGTCTTGCTGTCCAGTCAAATACGATTGAACACATTATTCCAAGACGTAGTGCAAGCTCGCGATAGCCGCCATTTATGCATAGGAGCACGGGGGTCGAATTTATCGCAAATCTTCGGGGCGGGACGAGGCATGCGATCACTGTGCGGTTATTCAGGCGATTTGTTATGTCGCGAAAAAGAACATGGCATTGATTTGGTGGCAAGGTGTTTTTATCATGGAGCGCCGCTGGCGAGAATCCGCGCCAAACCTCGGAGCGAAGCCGCCTTCTCTGCAACTCCGCGAGGCCTTGTTTTGGGTCTACCGTGAACGGCGGCTCACCTTGCTCTGGCACCCACAAGTCATAGTTGTCGCCCTTGTAGACCGGCCACCCCTTGCCATCCTCCTTCAGGATTCCGGCCTTGCGATCATTCGTTCCATGAAATTCTGTCCAAGGCCGAAAGTTCGTACCGTCGACCGCTTCCCGAAATGGCTGGCCATTAGCAAGGATCTTTTTGTATAACTCGGCATACACTGAACTTGCCATTAACGGAAGTTCGAGGCCATCAGACATCGCGCGTAACTCGTCGAGCGTCCAATCGATGCGGTTATCGACCACCGCTTCCCAAGCCCGAAGGTTACTAACGGGTCCACCGGTGCTAACGATCTCATCGCCCCGGCTTCTCGTTAGGGCCACGACCATGTATTGCGGATGAACATCTGCGAAGACCCAGCCATTTGCATTTATGGCAAAATCCACGATAACGCGGTGCTTTGGGAACGCCGCTCCCCTATATGGGCCGGTCCCATCAGAGGTGACCAACGAGTGCGGATAGATCATTCCGATCGCGCCTTCGCCCCGACAAAGGTGCAAAGCGCGTTCTGCAAACGCTCTATATAAGTCTGGATCGCCGCTGCGTGTAAGTTCGTAACTAGAACGCAACAGCTCCCGAAGGGCCTTCGTTCGTGCCACTTCCTGCTCAAAATGTTCCAAGACATCGGGTCGGCGTCGAACGAACGCCGCAATCAACTTCGCACGTTCCGCTTGCGAATTGATCTCTTTGATCCCCGGAATAAACGGTGCAAAAAAGCCTAGCTCCTCAGTGGTAACCTCCTCCCAAGGTGGGTTACCCAGGACGACGTCGAAACCAGGATCCTCTCTTTGAAATACCTCCGGAAACGATATCTGCCAATGTAATGCGGAGAGACTTCTTGAAACTCTTCGAGCGGCCCTAATCTGCTTCTTTTCAGGACCCGAGAGCGTTCCTTCCAGTACTTGCTGAAGACCTGTCGAAGACTCCAGCGCCGCTCGGCCGCGCCCTCGCTCTTGCTTCTCTACCCGTGACGCATCTATTGCGAAGACGCGACACGCGTAGGCGTCCAGTGCTCCCCGAATCGGTTCGGTGGTTTCGTCTAGTAGCTCCTGAGCCTTTTTCCGAAGCTTTCACGTCAGTTACGGAAAGGTCGCTGATGCGCGCGAGTGTCTTAGCGTGTTCTAAGGCCCGAGCTAGCGCGGTTTTAACAGCGCCGCCAAAGAGCTTATCACCCATTTGGCCCTCAATCTCGTAGCCGACCACACCAATCAGCGCGTTACCGTGCTTAAGGTTGTGTCCGAGATATGAGAGCGGCAATCCGGGCACGAACGCATGCAGCCACAGGCCGAGTTTCGCGAGCTCCACAGCCATCGGGTTCAGATCCACACCATAGATACAACTTCGCATCACGTTGCGTCGAAGGAGCTCGAAATCACCTATTCCTTCGCCCAAGCTTTCGATTCCGTATTCCTTACCGATCGCTGTAATCTGGTCCCTGGCCTGTTCGATTGGCTCCACGGATAAGCGAGGATTATCGCTCAAAAACGAGCCAGCCGATCTGCGGTAGCATCCAGTGCGTCCACCAGGAAGTGCCCGAGCCCATCGCTGGATCGACGATCCGAAAGTCGAGCATTGCATTCCACTGTTCGCCTATGGGATAAGTGGCGACTCGTTCGAGATGTTTCTCTAGAGTCGGATTCAGAGCATTGTCAATAATGCGACGCACGACAAAGGAAGGAGTGTAATACGATCCTGATGTCTTACGTCCGCCCTTTGGCGACGAAAGGTAGGGCTCGCCGGTTAGCACGACTGGCTTGTCGTGCTTCTTTGCTGGAATATACATTCCGTCGGCGTCGACGATTAGATCTTCCTCGGCGATGTGAACGCTATAGGATAACAAGCCCTCGTAAAGTGTACCTAGGTGGCGGACTCCGAGGTCGCTGAAGTCTACCTTTCCGGAACGTCCATCCACGACGTCAAACGCAAGTGAGAGTAGAAGCGGCGCTAGGCCCGCGTTTGGAACTTTGATTGAATGCAGAAAGGCCGCGTCCTTATGGTCTGCGAGCTCTGGCTCAAAAAGGCCGCCGTTGTAAGCCGGAACATTCCATTCGATATTCCCCAACCGGATTGCGCCGAAAATGCTGAACAAGTCATCCCATAAGGTGGTCTGCCGCCTGTCAAATGGCTTGGCATCCCGCCTCATGGCGTCGATGCGGAAAAGAGTTTCCGTGAGCGAGACTCTGCGGTATTCTGGATTACCGAGAGGTAGAAGATTTCGGTCCTCAGCATAGAGGACGAACAGCAATCGATACAGTAAGCGAAGAGTTGCGTTAAAAAGCACGTCCGCATCGGCCTTCTTTCCGCCTGGGGCCTCGTAAAGCGCTTTGATGAGGCCCGCACCACATCCTCGTACACGCGCTCCCGAAATCGCTCGCGAAGACCGATCGCGTACCGGTCTGAAGCCACCGCAACCTGATCGAAGAGCCCACTTTGCGTGTGTGAATCAGCGCCAAATAATAGGGGCAGCAAAGGGCTCCACTCGGCCGCAAGAATATCTAGGTCTAGTTCGATGTACGTGCCGGCGGTCGCGAGATCATTGAGGCCTTTGCCACTTTGAGCAAAGTAGAGTCGAAGGATACCGCCCGAAACTACGATGGCTTTTTCCGCGTTTCTGTTGGAGCCTCAAGCAGCAATCGAGTGGCCGGCGCATCGCCCGGCCCCGCTACCGATCGATCAAACGACGTGCCTTCCGGCAAGACCAAAGCGTGTACTCGGCAACTGCCACCGTCCAGTAGCTCGAAGGTTGAGGGATGACTCGTTGGTGCGAAACCTAAGGCACGGAGTAGTCGGCCACCGCGCTCCGTCCGCAGTTGGGCGCCCAGATTGTCGAGCGCGATCCATTCTCGTTCGTGATCGCGGCGAAAGCCGTCGACAAGGTAATGTGTGGACAGGAGGTTGCGATTACGAAAACCGGCAACGCCCCCGCTACCTTGCGTCCGCTCGAGCAACGCAAAGATGACTTGAACGGCTTCGCGTTGCGGTGCGGATAAAGCACGCTTGATGATGGCAAGGGCCGCCGTAGAGTCGACCTGAGCGACCGCGACGGACGACGGCTCGCCAATCGGCTCTGTCATCAAGACGTGGTTTGGACCTTGCCAAAAAACGATGAGCGGTACTGCCCGTCTTCCCCGCCGCTTGTGCCAAACGCCTCGTATCATCCGTATGTTGGGTTCGCTGTCGGAAACGATCTCGCAGACTTCGAGTCGAAATGCGACACCCTGCCCCAGCCAAACGCCCCTTAACGCATCCTTCGGTCCAAGCTGCTCCTCAACTGGCGAGGTCGGAGGTCCGAGTGCTTCGGCGATTGGCGTGACCATTATCTTCAGTCGGAATGCCGCGTTGGTTTTCGACCCGTCCATTGATGTTGGATCTCCTAGGAATCTGGCTGGCTAGCTCCGCAGAAGGAACTGTATGCGTTAAGAAGTGGTTCTCCGCCCTAACGGCTTATCATCTGGTTCGACGTCTCCGCAAGGATTGGCAAGTGAGTCCGCCAGATCCGAAGTCTGGCAAACTAGCGATAACATCCCATTCTCGATACTCAAGCATCGGGTGAGGCTGCCAGAAATGCCTAGACGCTGGCGGCCGTCTAAGCGAACCCAAATGCATCTAGCCTTCTCCGGCGGCCTCCCAGTGCCGTCATGCTGCGGTGGCAAACCGAAAGAGTGCGCGAGCTTGGCCGACCTGATTGTCAAGAATCTATGCGCTCATGCGGCCCGGACCGAGAACTGCGCCAGAGCATCGTTGCTGCAACCCCGCAAGATGGCCAGGACGCTTAGGGACAACGTTCATTGAGGTCCGGTAACATCCGTGGGCCGAATGTGGGCCAATCCGTGGGCTGACGGCGAAAAAGGACCGCAGCCGCCCCGCATTATGTCGAAGCGCCAGCGGGGGTTAGAGCCCGCTAACGCGCGGAAGCCGACGACACATGGCCAAGCAAACGCGACGCTGACTGGGGTATCGATCGAATCGTGTCTCTGTAGTGCGATTTTGGGACGACGGAGGGCGCCCCTCGAAATGCGCGGTACCTTTGAGTAATCCCGGCTGAATATCGCGCGACCAGGGCGCTACTCCCCGACATGAACCTCAATCCTCACGTCAACAGCATCACGCGGATCTTTCCGAGGCTTGGCGAAACCAGCAAGACTCAGGAGGTCGTCAAGACTGCTCGACAGCAGAAGGAGCGCTTAGGACGGTGTGGCTTCAGTACGTTTCTTACTTCTTTGGCGGCGCGTTCCTCGCAAACCGCATGCCCCATTTTGTAAGCGGTTCGATGGATCGTGCTTTTCAAAGCCCGTTTGCGAGACCGCCCGGCAAAGGGCTCTCTTCTTCGATGATCACGATCGGGTAGGCCCAACTTTTTAAAAACGCCAAATGCGTTAGCGGCATCAAATTGCGTCCGGCCAAGACAGCCGAGGTGCGATCACGAGCCAAGCCACTGCGACTGCGCGATTGCCGCGTCGAAGCGCGCTTGAAATTCCGTGTCGAGCTCCGCCATGTTCCTCACGCGATAGTTGTCCCTTATATCGTTGTGTATGCGTTCGACGGCACGGATAGCGTTCTCCCGTACTTCGGGGCTTTTTGCGTTTGCGATCGCAGAGGTGTACCGGAACATTTCGCCCGTGGCGGCATTAAGCACTTCGTTCAATCCTTCGGCCTCGTCCTGGGCCCGTGGGATGTTACCCGAATGAAGTCCCCAGAACGCGTAAACAGCTCGATCGGCAGTGTGGGCGATCCGTTTGTTCGCCTTCTGGACCGCAGCAATTAGCGGCGCGTTAACCGCTCTCCTGTAGAGTGCCTTCGCGCCGGCAACAGCTGCCGACTCGTCGATCGCCCAAAGCGTACCGACGTAGGCGCGAGCACCGCAAGAGAGAAAAAAATCCGCGACGTTCCACCAGGAGCCACATGCATTGTTGAATACGATGGGCGAGCTGTGCGACGCTAGTGTCTGAAACATGGACTGATGAAAGCCGTCTGCGCACTCGATGGAATCCGCCAGCGGCACGGAACTAATTGGGGCCCGCGACACGACCTCTCGGCCAACGTACTCTTCTTCCCATAACGCTACATGCATGTCGTCGAAGACATAGTGCGGAAGACCACGCGCCCTCAGCTCCGAACTCCGCCACACCAGGCCATCGAATTTTCGAAAGATTGCCTTTCGTACCACCTGGAACAACTCTGTTCCGGGTTCTCGTGAAATACTCGCTGCCTCATCATATTCAACGACGTGAGAGTGGCCGTCGCGATCAGTAAAGCGCAGCGAAACAGCGTACCCACCCGACAGCCCGGCATGGCTCGCGATGTGCAAAATACCATAAGGGAAATGCTGGACTTGGTAATCCAACGCTGTTATCGTCGCCGCCGCTCCTACCACCTCTCGAACGACGTAATGGCGCAGACGAAGACATTCCGCTACCCAGCGCCCTTCACCGAGCACATGAAACCTGCTGTCAAGAGAAAACACTAGTGCGGACGGCAAGAGAGGGACTTCAGGGGCCAGGTTGTTGACTAAAAAGTGCTCCGTTCTTAGGCGCAGGTTGACGTAGCTTTGCTGTACCCTGTCTCCCACTACCGCCGAGTATGGTAAACCTTCGGTGAAATACGTCGCGTACGAGCGCGACGAGATCGAAACACCCGCTATTCGCTCCGCGACCCGCGGTAGCACGTCGCCCAGAATCTCCACCGAGCGGTCAGCCTTGCGCCGCTCAAGGATGTTACGAGTTTCTACCAGCTCCCCGTCGCCCGGAGGAGCTACAAGCACTAAAGCAGCGTCTGCGGCGACTGCGTAGTTGACACCAGCGACCGTTGCAACGGTGTCGTGCAGCGTTTCGATCAGAACCAAGCCGGCCCGATCGACATCTACCGCTGTCAAAGGCTCAGCATCGCCTACGAACTCCAACGCAAGGCCATCGCGGCCCGAACGAAATAGACCTAAGAGCACGTCTTCCCGCCGGCACTGCAGCACGCGCTCCCCACCGAGGCGCAACCGAACATCGTCAACGTCCTCGATGCTGATGACCTCCGCTTCGCGAGGGAGGTGGAGGTAACTCACCTGCACTGGGGATAGCCCCGCAAGAATCACTCGGCGGACGTCGTGTAATCTGGCCACCGAGTTAGCAATAAACGTCGCTTCCGAGCTGCCGGCCACATTGGCAATATAGTCGTCATCCCCTAGTCTTGCTTCAGGCCGACTTCTGTGCTCGATGTCGGGAAAACCAAAGATCGGGAAGTACGTCCCCGGTCGCGCAAAACGAGACGACACTGCCGCCGCGAGGAGCACATTAACTCTGTTTACGATACAGATGCAACCTGAATCCGTTCGAGGTACTCGTATACCGCCCGGCATGAGGTTACTCGTCATGGATGCTTCGCATGGAGCCGGGCTCGCTCAGGTGAGGCGCCACAGTCTCTTGTAGTCGCTCTGCTAGCGCAACCGCTTCATGGCCGACTTCGAGACCGAAGTGCACCGACACGAAGACCGCCGTCACGAACGCTCGCTGCCCGAAATCCGCGATGGCGCGGTTCGGATGCTTGTTGCGGCTGTCCACGTTAATCATAAGGGCGCCGTCCTTCTCGACGATCACGTTCGGCATGTCGAGGTTTGAGGCGTGCAGCACGCTGCTTCCGTAGAGCCAGTGATCGCGGAAGCTTGCGATCGCATTTTCGAGAAACCCTTTAATGATTGGATTGTTGTTTAATTGCCCCGCGAACCGTGGATCGCGAAGCAGCGTGGTGCGCATCGAGACGAAATCCAGCTTGGCATCCGGCAGCGACTCTATCTCCCGGAGTTCTTGGGCCGTGTAGCTCCATGCTAATCCGGCGCGATCCGCGAACTCCTTGGCGCTTTTCGGGATGCCGTTGACGAAATCCACAGCTTTCGAGCGTTTGTGCTCGTAGTAGAGTATCTTCAGGAAGAACTCATACTGCGAGCGCTCCATGTGGACCGCTTCACGTCCGAGACCGTGCGCTACAAGAAGGCAGCCAGCAGCCGTGACGCCGTGTACCCGCGCGCCGAAGTAGAGCGTCGTGAGATCGGAAGCGTATACTTCGTTGCTGGCGTGCCGCACACCACTGACCGCCGCGAGGACGCGATCGAGGTAATGATTGCATTGGAGTACCGCTTCGAGCAAATGGATCGAGACGCGTTCGTCCGCAGGAAGCTCAAGACGCCCCGTTGGAAGGACGAATGCAGACTTGCTCGCCATCGGTTTAAAATCTTCGGAGATCGGCATAGCCGAGGCGCTTCGACGGTACCGCGTGCACCGCCGCCTTGACTTCCAAAATCCGCAATGGTGACCGAATTAGCTCGCGGTTGAGATCATTGTACCGTTTCCGCGCAGCTTCCGCGTGCACCGAAGCACTCCTTGTATCTTGAGCACCTCTTTTTGTCAAAAGGAGTAAAGTGTTAGGCGATAGCGGAGCGCTTCGAGCCTAGTTGGTTTCGCAGCGCCACGCTCACAAAAAGTCGCGGGTAACTGGTGGGTCGAGAACTACAGCCAAAATGGATAGCTCGTGCAACGTCTTGGACCCTTCGTGTGGCACAAGGACGTAACGCTTTAGCGAGCTAGTCAGCCGTCTGACGTTTCGCTCTCCTTGCGGTGGCGGGCCGCGTGCTTTTCCGCCCGCGCGGCCTTTTGCCGATCCTCTTCAAAGCGTTGCGCTAGGCTACGCAAATCGCTCAGTCGAGTAAGTCCCCCCTCCAAAGCAATGCAGATCGCGCTGGCAAGCAAGCGCATCGAGCCGATCGCTGCCTCCTCGGTTGAAAGATTTGTCGGATCGGCACCATGGACGATTGCGTGACGAGCTTTGTATAGTTCCTCGATTCGCTCAGAGAGACCCACAAGGCTCGCCAACGATGGAGATGAGTCCGGATCGAGGATATAACGCGTCGCCCTCTTACCCACGCGTTTGGGGATTTTGCCGATGTCATTTACCGGATCCAGAAACAATGCTTCGAGCCCAATGAACGCATTCATAATGGCGTCTTCCCGATACATGGCGACTCTCGCGTGTCTATGACGAGCCAGCGCTCTGCGGAGTCTCCGACCAGCTTCGCTCATGTCAAAGATTTCAGCCCAATATCGCCCGAACGTCGAATCGTCGACGCCCAACGTTGCATAGGTGTCCATCTCGCGCGGAATCTTCTGGTTCCCCAGCGGCACGATCTTGAAGTCACTCGCTGGCCAGCCCTGCATTCGCTTCTCCCCAAAAGGCGTCCATAACACATATGGCAGCCTCACATCGATAAGTCCAACGAGAGAGCCGAGCGCGTTGGCGGCGTCGTCATGTGCAAGTGCATCCCCTCCTTCGTTATCCTCCAGGAGGATCGCGGTGTGCGCTTTCTTGAGCATGAAGCCGTAACTGCCGATAAGGCACTTGAAGCAAGGATCGCTTTCCCAGTTCCGCTTCTGATCATCTTGCAACTCGACCACGGAGAGTCTGTAGTCGGCTTCGGCGTGCGCGACGAAGGTACGGCCAAGAGTAACGTTTACGAGTGGGATTAGGAAGCGTTGGAAGAACTGGCGATCGGCGCTAATCATCGGGGTCGGGTTCGGCTAGCTGTTCCTCCAGTTTCGCTTCGGCCTCAGGGCCCATCTGCGCGGCGATCTCGCGCGCCGCAATAAGCATCGCTGCTTCAAAGCGCGCATACGACGTGCCCTGTCCGAGCCTGCCATCCACAGCGGTGATTATATGGAATGAAACCGGGTCGCGAATGAGCGCGTTGACCCCGATGCCAAACACCCTTTGAAAGATGTCGATGCTTTCCATCGCGCGACGCATTCTGACGGTGGCTCTCAATCGAGCATCCGCCACTTGCCATTCTTGGCGGTCAACGCACTCGTCGCGAGCAGCGCGAGCTTCGCGCTCGAACTGCTTGCAATCATCCAAGGGTGGATATACATTTCCGCCCACGGGCCACGGATAGAAATCGCGCCAGGGAAGGTCATCCCACTCCGATACGTGCCGAATCGCGTTTGTGCCCGCGCGTAGCAGTCTCGTGAACTTCACCAAGCCCTTATAAGGAGCGCCGTAGGCGAGACCGTAACCCTCGGCCCGCTTCTCATCGCCAAGGACACCGCGCGCGAGGCGTTGCAATGCGTCATCAGCTACCAACAGCACGATCGAAGCCTGGCTATCAGCCTGCACGTTCTCCGCGAGCGCTTCATCCCACATCCGATCGAGCGTAGCTTGCGGCAGTTCTCGTGTTTCGGTGCCGGTCGCGCTTAGCCACGGTATCTCCATCCCACCGTAGCCACTTGACCACTCGTGCTCCTTAAGAAGCTCACTTCGACGATCCCACGCCGCGAACGCTTCGTCGTAAGCAGTCTGCAGCGCAAAGCGCGAGCGCCGGAACTGCGCGCCGAAGAGCTCATAGGGATCGGGCCCGTCTAACCTGACGAATCCGGACATAGACGCAAGGTGCGCCCGAACAGGGTGCGGCCCCTCCGCCTCTGCACGACTTCGCTAATGCGAGGCCATGCTGCTCTGCGAGATATACTATCGCGACCGCGGGGTTGATTCTGAACCGGAGTAAGTTCGTGTTGCAACTGGTGCCCAAGGCTTAAGGTCATCCGCAAAATGGGCGGGCCTAACCGCCGCCTGTTGAGCGACTATGGGGTCGGGCATACAGCGTCTCTACTAATGCGCCCATCGGGCGTCAACCTTCGGCTCGAACGAATCAAAACTCCCTCGCTGGGGACGAAGGGAGCGACGGAGACTAGAGTCCCCACGAATTCGAGAACCGCTACACCGCCAAGGTCTCGCCGCGCGAATACTGGGCTTCCGCTCATCCCTCCAAGATCAGTTCGCGCAACCCATTCGGGGGCCGCGCTGTCATCCTCCGTGCTGACCCACGCGCTACGGTCGAACGTGATGCGGAAGCAGTCGTCGTCGACCTCCATGACATGATCAACGAACGGAAATGCAACAGAGACAATCGTTCGATCAGCAGCGTCCAGTTCACGCGTATCCGCGGGGAAGCCGCAAACGACGACAATCTCCCCCGGTCTAACTGGCGGGTTTGGCCATCGAGTTGGCCGCAACGCTTGTGCCGCGCCATCCGAACGATTCCCCAACGCTTCCAGGTCGAGGCCCGTCACATCAATGCTCGCGAGATCAAGCACTTCGTCCCGGTCTCTTACATGGTCGAGTTCGAGATGCTGCTGCCCTATTTGAAACCGATACCGCGGCTCGTTGCTCTTGAGAATCTCGTAGCCGCGGAGGACGTGGTCGCAGGTAATGACGCAGACCGTTCCTTCGAAGTCGATTAACGCGCCCGAGCCGCCGTGGACGACGGGCGGTTCGTCCTCGCTCGGGTTTTCCGAATAGGCGAAAATGACCGCAACGCTGTGCGTGTAAGCCTGCCGATAGAGGATTCTCGCGGCCACCCCCAACGGGTCACCGATACTCCCACCGCTCATGCGATCGCCCTTCGCGAGAGACCGACTAGGCCCCACTCAGCAGAGGGCTTCGCGCTGGTCGGCCGATGGCAAGCTCCGGCAACGGAACTTCAAGGGCGGCCTGGAAAGGCAGTCCGCTTCGAGGGCATGGAGCGTCCTGTCACTTCTCTCCTTGTGGAGTTTAACGTGATGATTGTCGTAAGAGCCGCATGGTTCGTTTCCGTTGCGACGAACCTAAGAAGCTCGGCACTAAAGATTCCATTCTACAGCATGCCCTGCACGATGCGGGTGCTATCGTGCGCCTGACGGCCAACGTGCTCGCTGACCTTCGCTCCCGCATGGGCGAGATAGTAGTCAGCTATCCGCCGCACATTCATCGAATCGAACCGCCGTTCATCGTAGGAACGGCCTTCTTCCCTGGTGGTTGTGGGCTCTGGTGCGGTCTTGAGCATTTCGCCCCGGCACCGACGTTATTTCCTGAAACACCCGTAATGTTCGTGGCGCACAACTACGCTGGTGCCAATGCCTTCAAGCGATTGCGGACAAAGGGTGGCGAGGGTGGATTTTGGTGGCGAGATATCGTGGTCCCATTGCTCCGCGGAGCCGGGCTCGATCCCGACCGAGCATTCTTCACAAATGCACTAATGGGTTTGAAAGACGGCCCGTCGGTCGGCAAAATGAACGCGCCCAGACAGTTCGAATCAGAGTGCTCACGGTTTTTAGGGGAACAGATTCGGATCATTCAGCCGTCCGGCATTGTAGCCTTCGGGGCAGATGCTTACCAGCGCGTTCGATTGGTCACCTCTGAAGTTGCAAAATGTATCCACCCTTCCGCTCGCGAGTTTATCCCATTGGAAACGCGAGCAGAGCGAGTGAGGGCGAGGGCCGCAGAGCTACTCGTTTCAAAGTCGCCCCGGCGATAGGGGAGTTGCATCAGTCCTCTTCGAGGGCTATGCAACCGTCGAACCAAGGGACTTACGCAACGGGAGCTTTCATGGAACTTGTAACTGACCGCAGACTTGTCGATAAATATCAGGGCATCATCGCCAGAGCGTGCTGCTCCGAACGTGACGATCGTTTCTCTCGGTTGGACTCGCTGAGCAGGTGCAGCTATTATCTCGCGCAGCCGCGACGCTGGTTGCGTCGCTGATGAGCGGCCCTCCGTTCCGGCGCTGCCGACGTCGAGGCTACCACCGGCGCCACTCCGCGTAAACGCTTCCCTTCGGCTCGCTACGCTCGGCGTTGACGCGGAGCCTCTGCGCCGGCGGTTCCTGCGCCGTGCGGCAGCTCCGGGTCGGGCCGCCTACTGATTCGATGTCGAACGGCTTGACGGCCGACGATGCGGCAGCGATAATTGGTGTGTAAGCGTACACACGACTTTCACCCGCATAATAATGCGGGTGAAAAGCCTCTGAGGCACGATCGTCCTCGGGGCTTTTTCTTTTTGTACTCATGCGTTTCTGTGTGAAAGCTGATGAAGTCATCTAATCCATACCTGTACACTCTACCGCGACGCGAGCGGGATCCGATGGGCATCATCTTCCCGTCGATCGGCCTGCTGATTTGGCTTGGGGCCGCATCCTGCTGGGCCGCGACGCAAGACGTCGCGCGCACGTTCGGTTATCAACCCTCGCTCGGCCGGCCGCTCTTCGAGCACATCTACTCGCCGTTCGAGCTGCTCGCATGGGCGATCAAGTTCGATCATCCCGCGCGTTTCGGGGTCGGGATCCATCAGGTGTTCGTTCGTGCGTATGAGATCGTGTTGCTCGGCAACGCCCTCGGCGTCGCTGGGGCCGCTGCGATGGCTGTGCGGCGCGTTCGACGGCTCCAACGCCGCACTGATCTCCATGGTTCGGCCCACTGGGCGTCACCGGATGAAGTTCGAGCTACCGGTCTTATCGGCCGCGATCGCGGCGTCTACGTTGGCGCGTGGCGTGACCCGGCATCGAAGCGGACGAAGTACCTGCGCGACGGGAGCCCGACGCACTGCCTCGCCTTCATGCCGACGGGGTCAGGCAAGACCGTCGGCTTGGTTATCCCGACGCTGCTTTCGTGGCAACGCTCTGCCGTCGTTCACGACCTCAAAGGCGAGATCTGGGCAAAGACGGCGGGATGGCGCGCTGCGAGCACGGAGCATGGCGGGCTCGGCCAGCGCGTCTACAAGTTCGAGCCGACGGCGACCGACGGTTCGAGCGTACGGCTGAACCCGTTCGACCGCATCCGCGTCGGGACGCCGTACGAAATCCAGGACGTCCAGAACATCGTCGAGCTGGTCGCCGACGAGGGCGAGAAGCCCGTACGGGGAGACAACCGCTTCTGGGTCGAGATGGCCAAGCGGCTGCTGCTCGGCCTGAGTCTTCACGTCAAGCACGACGGCGATCCACGCAACGACTCGCTTCCCGGTGTGGCCTCGACGCTTGCCGACCCGCGCTTTGACGACGTTGACAAGTTCTTTGAGCATCTGCGCGATTACCCACACGATCCGTTGCATTCGCGCCGGTGGCTCGATGCAGAGGGCGAGCCAACCGCGACTCATCCACTCGTCGCGCAGATCGCAACGCAAATGCTCGCGATGGAGCCGCGTGTCAAAGCAAACATCGTCGCCGAAGCGCAGAGCTTTTTAACGGTCTACAGTGACCCGGTCATTGGGGCGAACATTGCGTCCAGCGACTTCGATATTTCGGAGCTGCGCGATGGTCATCTGAGCCTATACCTCGTCGTGCAGCCGGCGCACAAAAAACGCTTGCGTGCCCTGACGCGGCTGCTCCTCACGCAGATCATGCTCGCCTTAATGGACACCCACGATCACGTCAAGGAGCCGCGCGTCCTGATTATGCTGGAAGAAGTTGCTGAGATTGGTGCACTCGACATTGTGGCGACCGCGCTTGGGCTTGGGCGGGGATATGGGCTTAAGCTGTATCTCATAGCCCAGGACCTTAGCCAGCTCGAAACGGCCTGGGGCAGCAAGAGCAAGACGCTCGTTGCGAACTGTGCAATCCGCGTTGCATCGGCACCGAACGACGTCGCGACGGCCGAGCTGCTCTCAAAGATGTGCGGCACGATGACCGTCCGGCATACCGTTCGGAACTACTCCGGCAGCCGCATGAGTGCGCTGCTGCCGCATACGATGACTACCGAACACGACACGCAGCGCCCGCTGCTGACGCCCGACGAAGTCATGCGCCTTCCCGGGCCGCAAAAGGCCGATACGGGCGAAATCATTACAGCGGGGAATCTCCTCGTCTTCGCATCCGGACGTGCGCCCATTTATGGCGTGCAGCCCCTTTACTTTCGCGATCGCACGTTCACGCATCGTGCATCGATTCCGGCGCCGGACGTGAGCCGTGCCTGAGCAATTATCGCTGAACGATCAACTGCACGTGCGTCTGCAGGAGAAGCTGCGCCGCGAGCTCGGCGCGGCTGTGCTCGATGCGCTGGCCGACCCGCGCGTGATCGAAGTAATGCTCAATCCCGACGGACGCTTGTGGATCGACGAGCTCGGCATCGGCATGCGCGATACCGGGACGCAGATCTCCGCCGCACAAGCCGAGAACCTGCTCGGCACCGTCGCCGCGACGCTCGGCTACGTCATTACGCCGGAACGTCCGGTGCTCGAAGGGGAACTCGCTCTCGACGGCAGCCGCGTGTGCGGATTGCTTCCGCCGGTGGTGCTCGCGCCGGCGTTCTGCATTCGCAAGGCCGCGGCACTGGTCTACGGTCTCGACGACTACGTGCGTGACGGCATTCTCGACGGCGTCGTGCCACCGACGCTTGCGAGCATCGATCGCCCGCCGGCGCGCGGCCACGCGGCTGTCCTGCGCCACGCGATCCGCACGCGCCAGAACATCTTGGTCGTGGGCGGCACGCAGAGCGGCAAGACAACGCTGGCCAACGGGCTGCTCCACGAGCTGAGTACCGCGATCGGCTCGACACAACGCGTCCTGATGATCGAAGAGACGCGCGAGCTGCGCTGCAGCGTGCCCAATCACATTGCGCTGCGCACGACCGAAACGGTCGACATGACGCGCCTGGTGCGCACCGCGCTGCGCCTGCGGCCCGACCGCATCATCGTCGGCGAGGTGCGCGGTGCCGAAGCGCTGGCGATGCTCAAAGCCTGGAACACCGGGCCACCCCGGCGGCATTGCGACCGTGCACGCCAATGACGCCCGCGCTGGCCTCATTCGGCTCGAGCAGCTGGTCCAGGAAGCCAACGTGCCGCCGCAGCCGGCGCTGATTGCGGAAGCGGTTGACCTCATCGTCGTCATTGTGCGCACGCCGACTGGCCGAAAGATCACCGAGATCGCCCGTGTCCACGGGGCGTCCGCCTCCGGCTACGTGCTCGAAGCGATCGACCCCGCAACTGTCGACGAGACACCGCAGATGCACCGCCATTTAATCGCCCTATGACTTACTAAACCAAGAGAGGATTACGTTATGATTCGCATGCCCGCCGCGGTGAGAACCGCGGCGTCGTTATTTCCGCTCTTCGCGATCGCCATGCTACAGCCGGTGCTCGCGAGCACCGGCGGCGGTCTGCCGTGGGATACGCCCTTGCAGACGCTGCAAAACGACCTGACCGGACCGGTTGCCACCGCGGTATCCGTGCTCGCGCTCTTCGCCGCCGGCGCGGCGCTGGTCTTCGGCGAGGAACTGGGGCATCTCGTGCGGCGCGCGCTCTTGCTCGTCGTCGCGATCGCGTTTCTCGTGCTCGGCAACAACTTCTTGACGGCGCTGGGCCTGACGGGAGCGGTGATATGACCGATCGACCGCGCACGATTCCGATTCACCTGTCGCTGATTCGGCCGATCCTGCTGATGGGCGCTGAGCGCGAGCTTGTGCTCATCTCAGGGATTCTCGCGGCGGTGCTCGTGATGAGCCTTGCACGGTTGCTCTTCACCGTCGTAGGCGTCGTCTTTTGGGGCTTGAGCCTCGCGGCCTTGCAACGCGCGGCGAAGTCCGATCCGCAGTTCACCCGCGTCTATCTGCGCCACACGCGTTACCGTGGCTATTATTCGGCACAATCGCGCGCGACATCGCGCCTTTCAACCGTGCGGGAGGGGATGCCGTGCTAAACTTGCGCGAGTTTCGCTCCACGGCAAAGGGTCTGCCGGATCTCCTCAACTATGCCGCGGTCGTCGACGACGGCGTCGTGCTCAACAAAGACGGCAGTCTCACGGCGGCATGGACGTATCGTGGCGAAGATCTCGATTCGGCCAGCGTGCCGGAGCTCTCCGCGCTCTCGGCGCGCGTCAACGCGGCGTTCGCGCGCCGCGGCAGCGGATGGATGGTCCACGTCGACGCGCTGCGTACCGAGGCGCGCGGCTATCCGGTAGGCCGGGGCGTTTCCCGATCGTACGACGCTTACTCATCGACGCGGAGCGGCGGGCGGCCTACGAGGCCGAAGGCGCGCACTACGAGAGCCGCTACGTGCTCTCCGTCACCTACCTTCCGCCGATCGACGCGCAGCACGCCATCGCGACCTTCTTCGTCGAAGGCGACCGCCCGCGGGAGCACGCCGGCATGGCCTCCCGAGCGCTGGAAACCTTCGCGGGCGCCCTTGTGGAAATCGAGGATAACCTGTCAGCAGCGCTGCGGCTCGTGCGCCTGCGCGGCCGCCGGATCGAGGATCCCTTCGGGCGCGGGCACATCCACGACGAGCTGCTCCGCCACCTGATGGTCTGTCTCACCGGCGAGGACCATCCGGTCAACCTGCCGCCGATTCCGATGTACCTCGACGCGGTCTTCGGCTCGCAGGACTTCTTCGGGGGCTTGCGCCCGCGCATCGGCTGCCGCCACATTCGCCCGATCGCGATCACCGGCTTTCCGGCCGAGAGCTATCCCGGCATCCTCGACTTCCTCAACCGCCTGCCGCTGTGCTACCGGTGGTCGACCCGCTTCATTCTGCTCGACGCGCCGGCCGCGCAGCAGCGAATCAACCGCTATCGCGCGCGCTGGTGGCAGAAACGCAAGAGCCTGCGCAACCTCGTGCGCGAACAGACCGGCACGGCGGCGACGCACGTCGATGCCGACGCCGACGCGATGGCGACCGATGCCGTTGCCGCGCTGGCCGATGCGTCGAGCGGTGCGGTGAAGTTCGGCTACTACACGAGCGTCGTCGTGCTGATGGATGAGAACGCCGAGCTCGTCGATGCCGCGGCGCGCGACGTGCTCAAAGCGATCCACCACGCCGGTTTTGGTGCGCGCATCGAAGACGTCAACGCCGTCGAGGCGTTCTTGGGGACGTTGCCCGGCCACGGCGTTCCGAATATCCGCCGGCCGCTGCTGCACACGCTCAACCTCGCCGATCTGCTGCCGCTCACGACCATCTGGCCTGGACTCGCGCAGCAGCCGTGCCCGTTCTATCCGCCGCACAGCCCGCCGCTCGCGTACGCGGCGACCACGGGCGCAACGCCGTTTCGTTTGAACCTCCACGTCGGCGACGTCGGCCATACGCTGGTCGTCGGACCGACCGGCAGCGGTAAATCGACGTTGCTGGCGTTCCTGCTCGCGCAGCATTTCCGCTATCCCGACGCGCACGTCTTCGCGTTTGACAAGGGCTACTCGCTCTATGTGCTCTGTGCCGCGAGCGGCGGATCGTACTACGAGATCGGCGCCGATACGCGGCCCGGCGTTCACGCCGCTCGCGCAGATCGACGCGCCCGCCGAGCGGCTGTGGGCGCAGGAGTGGCTGGAGACGCTCGTGACGCTGCAAGGCGTCACGGTTACGCCCGTGCACCGGCGCGCATTGCATCGCGCGCTCGAGCTGCTCGCCAGTGCGCAGAGCCGCACGCTCACCGATCTCGTCAACACCGTGCAGGACCAGCTCTTGCGCGACGCGCTCACGCCGTACACGCTCGCGGGCCCGCTCGGGCGCTTGCTCGACGCCGAACGCGACGAGCTCGACGAGAACCTCTTCCAAGTCTTCGAGCTCGACCACGTCGCGATGATGGGCGAGAAGAACCTCGTGCCGGTCTTGCTCTACCTCTTTCATCGGGTGCAGCGGCGATTGGCGCGCGGGCGCCCGGCAATCGTTGCGCTCGGCGAAGCGTGGCTGGCGCTCTCGCATCCGCTCTTTCGCGAGAAGATCCGCGAGTGGCTCAAGACCTTGCGCAAGAGCAACGGCGCGGCGATCCTCGAAACGCAGTCGATCAGCGACATCACCGAGTCGCCGATTCGCGACGTCATCATCGAGTCGTGCCTAACGAAGATCTTCTTACCCAACAGCGAGGCGCAGACCGAACACGCCGCCGGCGCCTACAAAGCGCTGGGGCTGTCGTCGCGCCAGATCGAGCTGATCGCGCGCGCCGTTCCCAAGCGCCAGTACTACTACAGCAGTCCGCTGGGCAAACGGCTCTTCGAACTGGGGCTCGGGCCGATTGCGGTCAGCTTTCTCGGTGCGGCCGGCCGCGATGACCTCGCCGCGGTGCGCAGCCTGCGCGATCGCTTTCCCGCTACGTGGCCGGCCGAGTGGCTGTACCGGCGTGGGCTGCGCGATGCGGCCGCGCAGTGGGCCGAGTTGTCACCACCCGCTTCAACGCTCACCTCACCTTCTCTTTAAGGAGACCACCATGAAACGAAATCTCTTCCGCGCCGTCGCGCTGATGGCGGCGCTTCTCTGCGTGCCCGCACAGCCGGCCCAAGCGCAAGTGGCCGTCTATGACGCGGCGAACTACGTCAAGAACACGCTGACCGAGCTGCACACGCTGCAGATCGTCACCGATCAAGCGACCCAGATCGCCAACCAGCTTCAGCAAATCGACTACCAGGTGCAGAGCTTGCGCAACTTTCCCAACGGCATCTGGGGACAAATCCAAGGCGATCTGCAGGCACTCACCCAGATCGCGAAGGTCGGGCAGAGCATCAGCTACGGCGACGCGAACCTGAGCACCGAGTTCACGCACATGTATCCCGGCTACGAGGTGCCGACGAACTACACGCAAGCCTACACGCAATGGGGGAGCAACGCGCTGGGCGGCATGCAAGGCGCGCTGCAGTCAGCGGGGTTGCAGAGCACGCAGTTCCAGAGCGAAGATGCACTCTTCAGCCAGCTTCAAGGACTCTCCAACGGCTCGGTCGGCCAAATGCAGGCGCTGCAGGTCGGTAACATGATCAGCATCCAGGAGGTGCAGCAGCTCGAAAAACTCCGCCAGCTGCAGATGGCGCAAGCTCCAAGGCGAGTTCGACTACCTCGCGACGCAGCAGCAGAACGATCTGGTGAAGTTCGCAACGCTGCGCGCGTGGCTGGACAGCCAGCAAAACTACAAGTCCAGCGAGTAGCGTTGTAATGCGACGGATCACGAGAGCAGCATCGCTGCTCTTTTTTCTTGCGCTCCTGCCGACAGCAGCGCTGGCGGACTCGGCAGCCGGTCTGCGTACCGGGCGCGGGCCAGGGCGGCATCCTCACGGGCCTGGCGCATCAGTTCAGCACCACGACCCAACCCTGGATGACGACCGCCCTGCACTATGCGCAAGGGCCTGTTCTTTGCGCTGGTCGCGATCGAAATCGCGTGGTCGGCGATCACGTACGTCTTGCAGAAGGACAGTCTGCCGGACTTCGTCGCGTCGCTGCTGCTGAAGATCCTGGGCGTCGGGTTCTTCTTTATCGTGTTGCAGCCGCAGTACGGACCGGTCTGGATCGGCGACATTATCTCCAGCTTCAGCCAAGCCGGCAGCGCGATTAGCGGGCAGGTGCAGTTGACGCCCAGCGATCCGAGCTCGGTCTTCAACTGCGGGACGGACATCGCCAACGCGATGCTCGAGAGCGCCTCGGAAAATCAGGGCATGACGCTTGGCAATCTCTTGCCTATGATCGAGATCGTTCTTACCTCGATGATCTGCGCGCTCGGCGTCGTGCTGGCCTTTGCGATCATCGCGGGCCAGCTGCTCATCACGCTGATCGAGTCGTATATCGTCATCGGTGCTGGGGTTTTCATGCTCGGTTTTACCGGCAGCCGCTGGACGCTGGTGTTCGGAGAGAAGTACGTCGGCTACGCGGTCAGTATCGGCATCAAGCTTTTCATGCTGGAGCTGATCGTCGGGCTGGGGTTCGACCTCGGACAGCAGTGGGGGTCACTGTTCGCTAACGGCATCGCACCGCCGGAGACCTACATCGAGGTGGTGGGCGCGGCGCTGGTCTTCGGTTTTCTCGCCTGGCAGATTCCCAGTCTCGCGGCTTCCCTCATGAACGGCGCGCCGCGGATGACCCTGGGAAGCTTCGTGAGCACCGCCGGCGCCGTTGCGGTCGGCGGCGTGATCGTCGGCAGCGGTGTCGGCGCGCTGGCCGCCGGTGCGACAACGCTTGCCGGCGGCAGCTCTGAAACCGTTCGTGCGGCCGGCGACGTCGGCGATGTCGAGAGCGCGCGCCTCCTCGATACCGGCGGGCCCGGCAACGGGCGTTCCGGCTACGTCGGAAGCACGTATGATCCCGACGCGTACGCGCGTGATTCGGACACGTTTGCGAGCAGCGCGACCTCGGATCGCGACGACGAAATCGCGGACGCCGCTGACGCGGTCAGCGAATCCGACGATTCGACTGAGTCCGAGGTCACGGAAGAAGAAGTCGCCGCAACGCGCGCGAGCGACGCGGCCGTTGCCGCCGACGACGCTCGCGAGGTTACCCAAGCCGAAGAGAGTGACGTGCGCAGCGATCCAACCGGCGCGCCGCGCGGCATCAATCCGATGCTCTTTCGACAGCCGCCCGTGCCCGACGACTCGGCCGACGGCAACGTCGAGATTCGCTTCAAACATCCTGAATGAGTGAGTGAACATATGAAAACAAGCGAACACGCCGCCGATGCGGCGGCACTAGAAACCCCCTATCTCTCGGCACGTCGCGAGTGGAACGAACGCTACGGCGACTACATCGCACGCGCTCGCAGTTGGCGATGGGCCGCCTTCGGAGCACTCGCCGTGGCGCTTGCGCTGGCGATCGGCGTGGTCTGGCAAGGCGCGCAAAGCAAAGTCGTGCCGTACGTCGTCGAGGTTGACAAGCTCGGCGACGCCGTCGCAGTTGCCCGCGCCGATCGCGCCGCGCCGGCCGATGTCCGCGTGATCAAGGCGCAACTCGCGGCCTGGATCGTCGACGTGCGCTCGGTCAGCTCCGACCCGCTCGCGCAGAAGGCCGCGCTCTCACGCTCCTACGCCATGACCGCGGCGACCGCGACGCTCTTTCTCAACGACTACTACCGGCAGCATTCGCCCTTCAGCCAAAACCGCACCGTTGCGGTCAGCGTTGACGCGGTGCTGCCGATCAGCAACCAAACCTACCAAATCCAATGGAGCGAGGACGGACGCGACCTGCAAGGCCGCGCGCTCGCCACGACGCACTGGCTTGCCAGCGTCACCGTCGCGTTTGATCCGCCAACGGATGAACGCGGCGTCCTGAGCAACCCGCTCGGGCTCTACGTGACCGGCATCAGCTGGACCCAACACTTGTAACCCTTCATCGCTTTTTGTGAGGAATGACCAATGCTGCGACAGATCAGGATCTTCGCTCTTCTTACCTGTGCGCTCGTCCCGGCGGTTGCCCATGCCGGGCCGATCGCCGGACCCGACGGCGTGCTGCGCTATCCGTTTGGGGAGCGCACGCCGCCGACGTTGCGCTGCAAGCCGCTCTTCGTCTGTGACCTCGTGCTCGAACCCGGCGAGACGATTATCAACGTCGCGGTCGGCGACTCGGTGCGCTGGCTCATTGCGCCGGCGTCGAGCGGCGGCGGCGATGGCGCCACGCCGCACGTGCTCGTCAAGCCGACCGAAGCCGGCCTGCGCACGAACCTCATCGTGACGACGAACCGGCGGACGTACTACCTGACGCTCGTGTCAAGTTACAACTTCCCGATGCCGCGGATCGGCTTTCTCTATCCGCAAGACCCGCAGCAAGCCTTTGCCGCTGCCGCGGTTGGGCGCGGTGTACGCGTCCGACGCACCGCTGCCTGATACGGCGATCGACAAGCTCGATTTCAACTACCGCATGAGCGGCGACCGCGACTTGCAGCCGGTGCGCGTCTTCAACGACGGCACGCACACGTATCTGCAAATGCCGCAGGGCATGCGCGAGGTTCCGGTGCTCTTCGCGATCGGCAGCGACGGCGGCGATACGCTCGTGAACTACCGTTTCACCGGCCTCTACTACGTCGTCGACGGCGTGCCGGCGGGCATCGCGCTCGTCGAGGGCAGCGGCAAGCACCAGCGCCGCGCGCTCGTGACGCGCGGGAGCTAACCATGGATCCAAAACACGTATCTTCGCCGGTCGAGCTCGTCGAAAAAGCTTGGCGGGGCCCAGTTCTCGGGGTCATCAAGATCAGTGCGAAAGCCGGGTTCATTGCAGCGCTGCTGCTCGCCGGACTCGTCGGCCTGATCGTCTACGGCATATCGACGGCGGGACACCGCCGCGCTTCGAATCTCAACTCCGCAGCAAACCTGACGAAAGCTTCCGAGCAGCAGACGCCGTGGTGGAACGCCATTCCTGATGCCCAGCCCTCAGCGCTGCGGCTTCCCACGCTTCCGGCCCCCGCACAGGTTCCACCGCTGCTCAAACAGGCTGAGAACTCCGTGCACGTGCCGGCACTCGCGCCAATCTCCGCTACGCAGATGCAAGCAGCGCAGCTGGCGCACGAGCGGGAAGAGCGCCGCCGGGCGCTACTCGATGCGGCGCAAGCAGCGCCGGTCATGGTGCGGCTCAACGAGAACGGAACGCCGGAGCTTGCCGGTGCGACGCAGCCGGCGCCCGGTTCTCTGCCCTCGCCAGGTGCTGCCTCCGGAATCGCAGGAAACGCATCGCAACCGCGAGCGTCTGAAAGTCAAGATGAGCGCGATGCCTTTCTTACCTCGGCTGCAAGCGCTTCGCGCGATCGAATCTTCGCGGCACGCCAAGACGATCCGTCGCCCTACGAACTTCACGCCGGTAGCGTCATACCAGCCGTCCTGCTAACCGGGATCAACGCGGATCTTCCCGGCACGATCGTCGCGCAAGTGCGCAACGACGTCTTCGACAGCGTCACCGGGCGCTATCTCCTTATTCCGCGCGGCACGAGACTCGTCGGCACCTACGATAACCGGATCGTACAGGGCCAACGCCGCGTTCTTGTTGCGTGGACGAGGCTGCTCTATCCCGACGGCTCGAGTGTCGACCTCCTCGGCATGCCTGGGACCGACGAGGCTGGGTACGCCGGTTTTGGCGCCAACGTCGACGAGCACCTCAATAAGGTCTTCACGTCCGCACTGCTGCTCAGCATCATCGGCGCGGGGGCGCAGTTGAGTCAGCCACAGCAGTCATCGAGCCTGTACGCGGCGCCGAGCGTTGGGCAAACGATTGCCGGCGCCGTCGGACAGCAGATCGGCAACACGAGCATCCAGCTCACGCAGCGGCAATTGGAAATCCCGCCGACCCTTGAAGTGCCGCCAGGTTATCTTTTCAACGTGCTTGTCGATCGCGACATCGTGTTGACCGCACCGTACGGCGAGGCGGGTGCACGATGACACTCCACGTGCTTGCGCTGGCAGCGCTCATTCGGCATTGCGCCCCGGCCGTCGCGCCATCAACCATGGCGGCGATCGTACAAGTGGAAAGCGGGGGCGATCCGCTCGCGATCGGCGACAATACGACGAGGCGTTCGTACTACCCGCGCGACCGCGCGACTGCGGAACGTCTGGCGCGCCGGCTGCTGGACGCGGGGCACTTGCTTGACATCGGGATCGCTCAAATCGACAGCATGAACTTCGCCGGCTTCGGCGTGACCGCGCACACGATCTTCGATCCGTGCATCAATCTGAGCGTCGGCGCGAGGATCCTTAGCGGCGACTACGCCTTCGCTGCCCGTCGATATGGCGATGGTCAGGTCGCGCTGCGGCATGCGATCGGCATGTACAACACCGGGCGCCTAAACGCTGGAGCGCGCTACATCGCGCGCGTGGTCGCCGCCGCTGCAATTCGTGACGGCTACGCTCAGAGCTCGCGCGTCGCTGCGAAGCGCGACGCGATGCATTCACCTCTCCTCGTGCGCGTGGCGATCACGCGGCACGAAGTACGCGGCACGCATCGCAAACGAGTCACACCGGCGCGCTCGCCGATTCTCGTGTCGAATGTCTCGCACGTCGTTGTCTTCTGAGCTGCAATGGGCCAGCCCGTTCTCACGGCGACCCTCGCGCTCGCCATCGCGGTCATCTTCACCGCGGCAATCGCGATCGTCACCTTAGCGGCCGAAACGCTGAGCCGCGCGGTCAAGCTCATCGGGGTTGTTGCTGTCATTGCTTTCGCGGTCGTCGCACTTCAGCGCGCCAACTTACGGATCAATTTCACCGGTAGTATGCCGATCGGCATCTACTTGCTGTTACCGTTGCAGCCCAACGGCGTGAAACGCGGCATGCTCGTCGCCGCCTGCGCTCCCGCTCCCGCAGCAGAAATGGGCCGGCAGCGCGGCTATCTTGGTGCCGGACCTTGCGCGGACGACACGGAGCTGCTCCTAAAATCCGTCACGGCGATCGGCGGGGACGGGGTTGACGTCACCGCCGCCGGCGTGGTCGTCAACGGCCACTTGCTGCATCATAGCCAACCTGCTTTGCGCGACCGCTCTGGTCGGCGGTTGGCGCCGTGGCCCAGAGGTGTCTATCGATTGACGGAGGGCGAGGTGTGGCTTTACGCCCCAAATGATCGGAGCTGGGACTCCCGCTATTGGGGTCCAGCCGTAAATGGCGATATCGTGGCTAAGGTCGTTCCGCTGCTCCGCCTTTGATAAGCCGCCGTCGTGGTAAAGGCGCGTGACTCGCGGAGGCGAGGATGCGTTTTAACGATGAAATCGTTGGCGAGGATCGAAAGAGCGCGGACGCTGATCTCGACTGCCATCACTCTCTCGCAGCACATATGCGAACTCTTCCTGCGTTTTTTTTAGAGAGACACTGCAGCCGCAAGAAATATCTCCAGAGACTGAGTTCCTCAACGTCGAGCCCAAATTCGTCAAACCCTGGGAAGAAAACGCTATCCATGTGTTCTAAAATCCTGTAACGCTTCACGAACTAGCTCTATGCTCGCTGGAGCGCCTCGGCGATCACCGTTTTCTCGCCCCACGATCCTGTTCTTGACGCCGCGCACCGATCGTTTGGCCCGCGCACAGCCACTTTGCCCTTTACTCGCACGCTGCCTCTCCCATTCAAGGAATGCGGTAAGCGCTGTCTTGAAGACAACAGCAGTGAGAATAGTAAGCTGGAACATGGGCGGGCTCGGGCGTGCTGAAGAGAAGTGGTGCTTCGTCGGTCTTCTCCGCGCGGACATCGCTGTTCTTCAAGAGACGCGCTTACCAAATGAGCTCTTCGGCTATAGTTCACGGCGGTACATCAAGCCGGCGGCAAACCGAGACGACGTCGTCATTGTGGCGCCAAAAGGCGTCACGCTCTGTCCTCTCCCAGAGACAGCCCACGGCCAAGCTCTCGGAATCGAATACGAGGGCAGGCTCATCTTCGGAATAAGGTCGTATCCTCAAGTTAAGGAGTATTACCCGAAGGCATTACTGCGTTTGATAGACAGCATCGCGATGGTTAGCACAGCTGCATCCCACGTTCCAACTGTGATAACGGGCGACTTCAACGCTTCTCTGGACCAAGGTCCGGGCCGCGATTGGACGCCGCCGTTTCGGCGCCTTCATGACCTAGGATTTTGGGACACATTTTGTTTGAGCAACGGCTGCGATGAGAATTCGTTGCCATGTAATCTTGATCACGGGAAGACGTTCCGTAACTCTCGGGGCGCCTATCGAATCGACCACCTTTATGTTAACAGTCCAATGGCGAAGCGGTTCAAAAGAGTGAGCATCATTGAGGATGGCTGGAAACTCAGTGACCACTGTCCCGTCGTTGCCGACTTCGATTGATCTACAGCACGCCGCTGTGCCAGGCGTGCGGCGCCGTGAAACAGGAGACGCTCGGCGTGCTTTGCAGGCTCGCTATGTAATTTGTACGTAGCACGTGCCTTTGTTGGCTTCGCGCGTTCTCTGTCTCGTTAGACGTTGACTATCGTGACACTCGTATCTTTGTCGACCACGCCATCTTTATCAATAAAGTCAAGGCCCTTCGGCAACGAAATCCGTGCGCGTTGTTCACCTGTGACTATCACGTTCCGATCGTGCATATCGCGCTTATTTCGGTAGGCTACATGAATGACGTGCTTCTGGCCGTACCGTGCTTTTATTCTTGCAAACATCGCTTGCTGCTGGCGTTTGCGCTCCAAGTCCTCCGGCTGGGTGGTCGCAATCAAGAAGCGCGCTTGGGTCTTAGGCAAGTCGAGCCACGCGGCCAAGCGATGTTCGTGACGATCTTCAAAGAGGTATGGGTCTTCGATCTCGATCTTGTCAACGACGCCAGCGAAGAGGTGTCCAAAGAGCTCCTTCTCGCTGGTCTTCCTGCCCGCTGAAAGGGGGATCATATGGGCCGGCAGCGCCGCACCTTCCCGGAGAGGGCTCGCATCCTTGAGAAGCTCTGATCGTAAAGCCGCGGCCTCGCCGCCGCCGACGAGTCGGCCCTCTTGGATTGTCCCGTGTGCAATATCCGACGCTGCAACATTGAAAATAATCTGCCAGTCATCGCCCCGTTTCACGCCCACACTGGCTTTCTCGGCAACCCCCTTCAGCAGGCGTACACGCGAAGACCACAGGGTGCGCCAGGCATCGATCCAAGCTGCGCGACGGGGATTGAAAGCCTTATCCAGCACAACCGTTACGTCGCAACGAGTGCCCAGTTCCAAGATCCGGTGGGCGATAACGTCAGTTATCGTTGGAACGACGATGAGAGCCTCCTGGACATCAGGGCCCCGGAACCAGCGGTCAACGTCAACGCCGAACGCTCCGGACGCGCCACTTATACGATCACAAACGGCGCGAATGAAACGCATTGCCGGTCCTCGCCGCATCCTATCGTGGAGTGCCTGGTTTCCCATCGACCTCAGGCACGCGTAACATGTCGACTCTTCCGGACAGTTTCCGCAGGATGCGATCTTGAGCGCCTCTCCAAGGGACTTCTCAAGCCCACCCGGCCGCATGATCTGCGCAACATACCCAGCCCCACCGGGCACGTTGTCCAAAATCATGATCTCCCAGCGCATTCGGCCGCCACGGTTCACGTGACGTACGCTCACCCCAAGATCTCGTCGCTCGATCGAAAGGGCCTTACTCACACCCTCGGCGAGAGCGTAGGACAACGTTTGGTGAAAGACCTGGTCATTCGGAACCTCAAGTCCGTCAGCATCGTCGATCTGCAGAGCGAGCGCTTCGCCGATCAGCACGTGGCCCAGCATGCACCTTAAAATCTGGCCACTGCACTTCCGACCATAGGGTGTCTTGTGGCTTCCTTGAGACTTTCCGGTAACCCGACTGCCGCAACTTAGGCAAATTCGGAACTGCTCCCCCGGCGATCCGTGGTTCAAAAATAGGAAACGTGCATTCTCATATTTCGTTGCACGGACCGGCCCAATAGTTACGGATTCGGTTGCGTTCCCAGAGGCAAGAACGTGTTGCGACGACTTTGCCGCCTTGGAATGCGCTCGACTAATGATTTCCGCTGAGCCTTTAGTCATGTCCGTCATGAACCCATCAGGAATCATGAAGTGCGCGTGTTTAAGAGTAACTGCCGAGCCACACTTGCAGGTTTCTTGATCAACGCTGTATGCGGCCTGGCACGAGTCGCAGTACCACACGTCAAGATAGGGTGTCTTTGCTCCAGCCGTTGGCCCCTTTAAAATGACGGCCACGCTCTCAAATATGTGCTTGTTGGCGACAACCTGACTTCCCGGTGCATACTCACTAATCGCGATTCGCAGGTCACGCTGCAACGACACCTTGTTGTCCGGCGTTTGAAGCTCCACAACGTATATCGGGAAAGCATAGCTCGGCAGAAGCGCACGCGCGCTGAAATGCTCAATCAGACGGCGCTCGCGAAGGCGCTGCATTTCGTTAGTAACGTTCCTCAACGCCGCTCCTGAAAGCAGGGTATCATCGCTATGAGCAGATCCAGCCTGTCCTGGACCAACGATCGTTCCTCTGCGAGCTTGCCACAGAAGGCACTCTTGAGCTCGCTAACGTCGAAAGAGGGATTCATCGCTTGTGCGTAGTGCCTGAGCTCACCAGCTAGGGTCGGGTCCTCCTTGTCGCGCCATTCCGCAACTATGTCCCAAGCATCTTCAGCGAGCAAAAAGTCTTCGACGGTGTTTCTGGCGCCCAGCCGGCTGCCGATGAATCTCCACAGCGATGAAAGGAGGAGCGAGTTGATGTGCCGTGCGACGAGCTGCTGATTTGACAGATTAAATGCGGGGACGGCGAGTTCTCCAGTAATGATGTCGCCCGGATTCTCAAAGAAGACGCGATCATGCGGTGTTGGTCCGCAGTATGTTAGTAGGTAGGCTGCCCCTTGACGGCTGCGGCCGGCTCGGCCCGCGCGCTGACGATAGTTGGCGACGCTTGGGGGCACGTTACGCATAAACACACTTTGGAGGGTGCCGATGTCAACTCCGAGCTCGAACGTAGTACTGCAGCTCAGGATATTAACTTTCCCGTCTCGGAACTCGATTGCCAATGTGCCTGGCTTCATGAACGTTTAATTGCGCCGTATGCTCTCTGATTTGAAAATACTCGATCGGATCAATGACGTTCCGCGTGAAATGATCGTCCGAATGTACAGCCTCGCTCGTCGCGTTCACGGCCCCGCGCAGTTCCGCGTGGCGCATCCGCGACCGTCAGAAAGTGCGTACGGAGTCACGCGGCGGCATGAACTGCATTGGTACCACTGTGCTGGCACGGAGAACGCTAGGCGATCGGACGAGAGTTGACGACGACCGTCCTCACCGACCAGCACGCCGTCGCTGACGGCGTAGTCCCAAACGGCCTTCAGGAGCGAGTCAGCTCTTTCGAGACCGACGAGCCTTGCGGCGAGGTTGAATTGGCGACTTCGCTGGCGCTGATGGATTGGTGCTTCCGGGGCGATCCAGCGCTTCGGTCCCACGCTGAGCGCGTAAAAGACGTCAGGGCGCGCACCCGCATAGCCTCGCAACGGACCCATAAATTCTGGCTTGGCTACGGCCGAGTCGTACTGAATGATCTCCAGTAGCGTTTGCACCAAGGCCTTCGCGTCGCTCTCTGATCCGACGAGATCGATCAGTCCTTGTGGGGGTCGCCGCTAAAAAGCAGATGGCTGGCACCAACGCCTAAGGCCTCCAGGCGGCGCCGACTTGCGTACGACGCCGTGAACTCCTCGAAAACGAGCGCCTTCGCGTTGAAAACGTTGTTTGCGCTGATATCGTAGAAGGCGTGCTTTTCAAGAACCTTCGCTACCCTAGCCGCGAGCTCATCAAGGCCAACGACTGCTGGACCAGAACGTAAGGCCTGGTATATCGCGGCCCGTTGCACGTGTTGCTTGTGCGCCCTATCGAGCTGAGCTGCGAACTGCGCGGCTCCGCGCCGACTGTCCGAAAACGTAAGCAACTTCTTTCCGCTTCCGCGCCCCGTGTATTTTGGATCCGGGTCCTGGGCGCCGGCTAAGACTTCGGCAAGGACTTGAGTAGGCGCCATGGTCCCGGTCATAACTCCCATGACGTTGTCGCTCCCGCAGTTCAAGCACGTTTTGCGATGCTTCGTTGGGATCACCACTCTACGCGCCTCTTCGGGGCAGTCGCAGCCGGATGCGGCACGGCACAACAGGCAACGCTTTAGGGGGGTCTCTGAAGGCTCTTCTTCGTCGTCCAAGTCTACGATGTGAAGCGTTCTTTCCGCACCCGAAAGCTCCGCATCGAGCTTTGCAGCACCGTCCCCGTGATCTCTTACGTACCACGCAGCACAATCGCCACAGACGAGTAACTCCCACAACGGATAGCCGCAATCGCAAGTGTCGCGATTGTCCAGATAGTACTGGCCTATCATATGCGCGCCGCCTCCCGAACAGCCGTGTTCGGGATTGAAGCATATCCGTAGTCCGTCAAGTCCCCGCAGAAAAACGTGATACCGCGCGGGCAGCAGGGAGGCGCTCTCGTCCGTTTCTCTGGCCGAAGCAGCGGCGTCAATCAGTCTAGCGATCCCGTGATCGATGTCGGCAGCGTGAGGCCCGAAGACGATGCGCGCAAGGTCGGCGATGGGGCGAGGGCCTTCTTGCAGCAGTTCCCGCAGCGCGATTACATTCCCGTCAGCGTGGAGCAGATCCCATAACACTCGAGATCCGCTAGCGCCCTCAGCCGCTTTGAGAACTCGGTCTTCGCCTAAGAGTTCAATGCCCGGAACATCAGTAATCGTGGCTGGATCATTTAAGATATTCGCGATCGCGTCAGCAGTAAAGCCAATGTAGGCTTCCAGCGGTCTATGAACGACATCTTGCACCGAAGGCGCTGGTTCATGCTCGCCAAAGAAGATACAAGACTCATCAAGAGTTTCGCCGGTAAGGTCACCGGCGAAACGTGCTATTGAGGCAAGATCCGGGTCGATCGTAGCACTTAGCACGAACGACCGAACAGACGCAACGCCCAGCCGGGCCTTCAGTCGCCGAATCAAATGGCCCAGTTCGATACCATATGCGCCGCGATAGGTATGTGCCTCGTCGAGGACGAGAAACTGAAGGTTTGCACCTCTAAAGAGCGCATTATCTTCTGGCCGAAGTAACAAATACTCGAGCATGCTCGGGTTAGTGATCAAGATGTTGGGGGGTGTTTCGCGCAGCCTCCTTCGGGTTTGGAGTTCGTTCGAAGGTGCGCCAGGGTCTATTCTTGCGTTGCGATCACTCTCGTCGCGGGGAGTGTTGCCCGTATACTCACCGTATGTTAGCTGGGTATCGCCCAGTAAGCCCCGCATACGGATGCGGCGCTGGTCGTCCGCAAGCGCATTCATCGGATACAGAATTATTGCGCGCAAGCCCGATCCGGGGTTTGCTAGCATTTCGTTGACAACCGGATAGAGCCAAGCCTCCGTTTTTCCCGAACCTGTTCCAGAGGCTACAACGACGCTGTTCCCCGCGACACTTGCACGGATAGCGGCTACCTGATGTGTGTAGAGCGTCCGCGATGAGAGGTTGTTCTGGCCGGCTTTTAGGTATCCGATGTCGCTGCATAGGACTTTTTCTGTTATGAGAGCTGCAACCGTCGCGCCCGGTTTGCTTGCTGGGTCGAGTTCGAGGATAGGGCCCTTTACCAAAGGGCGTTCATCACGGAGGCGTGTCCGCAGGGAGGCCTCGAGATCTGGGTTATGTATGCCGATGGGATGGGCCGAAAATAGGTATCGGAGGTATGAGTGAAGCAGCTCTTGAGTAAGCGCATTGGGGCCTAACATGTCTTAGCGTTTGCTCCCTCTAGCGCATTTGCGCAGAGTGCCTGAGCCCGCGCGAGCGCTGAACGCGCCAAATGGCCCAAAGCACGATCGTAAAGCCATCGAGAAATCAGCGCTGCGCCCTTCGGTACAAACGCGTTTGGAGGCATAGCAGGCGCGAGACGCGAGACGAACGCAAAAACCCACAGCGCGCTCACCCACTTTGCGAACAGAGATCCCACCGGCTCCAAGCGGAGGAGCGCATTTAGTGGCAGGCCGGATTTTACGATTATGTCAGATGCTTCAAGTCGAGCGCGCGCGATAACTGGCCGCTCGATTTCGTCTTCGAGCCGCTCGAGCGTTGACATGAGGTCAGTTGCAACGGTCAGCCTGAGGAAGCTCGCGTAGGCACGCCTGAGATCGTCCCCCAAAGGGTCGTCCGCGAAGGTATTGACGACGCCGGCGGCCTGGCGAGTTGACTCAGCGCTCTTCGCTACGTCTAAGAGCCAGTTTAAGAAATCCATCTCGAAAATGTCGGTAACACCCTTGCTAAGCGGCAGCGATCCAATCTGTATTGTGCGCAACGATGGAGCCGCGGCGATTGGCAAACCGGAAACAGCAGCTAGTCTTTCAATCCCATCGCCATCCCCCGCCGGTAGACTGCTGAGAGCACTAAGTTCGCCCACTCTCATGTGTTCGCCAACACTACTATAGATAAGGCGTATCGGCAGCTCATATGCAGACGGCGTGAGCGCTAAGACGCTGACGGACCGCTCAATTGCCCGGATGCGCGAGGCAGGATGGCGGCCTATCCGCTCAATCGCGTCTTCATGTGCGCACAAAGCATCGTACATGAGAGAATCGAACGGATCTCTACTGGCGTAGGCATGTCCTACCGTTCGGGACCAGACCTTTCCCTCAGCGTCAAGCACCGACACGCCTTTGCCATCAAGATTAGCGAGCAGAGTCAGCTCATATTCGGCGGCTGCCAGCGCGCAATGCAGTTCCCACGATCGTGCAAAACCTTGTAGATCAATACGCTCTTGTGGTATCCAAGGTTGACGAGACCTTTCGACGATGACTTGCAGGCTATCGACCGATCGATCGAGGGCAACCTGACCTCCGATGGCAACCCCGGGAGTCAGACTCGATTCCAATCCGACGCTTATATGATGGCCTATCGGTGCACCAACGACTGTAAAGCACGGCACGCGATTATCCAGGCCACCGATCATTACGGCTAGGCGATCGCCGGTGATTGCGGGCATAAGGCGAGAAAGCGCGAGCCTCAGCACTCCTTCGCTTCCTATAATCTCTGAGAGTGTTCCGCCGCCAACCCCCCAAGAAAGCGTTACCGTCGCGCCTGGGGTTCCGCGGAATTCGATGTCCTTTCCCCGAGCTGCATCGGCCGAGTCGCAGAGGAGGTGCGCCTGCGCAAACCTCTCGACCACGGACTCGCCACATAATCGGCTGAGGCCCGACGAACTTAACCCGATACGAGCGAGCTCCATACTGATAGGTGAGCGGTTCCGCCGCAAACAGCACATGGGGTGCGACCAATACCGGCGTGTCCGATAGCTGAACAGTTTCAGTCCCGACGGTAACTGCTCCGCTGCCAACTAGACCTTCGCTTGCACCGAAATGGGTTACGCCTAAGAGTTGAATTGGAAGAATCGCAAAGTCTACCGCGCTTGCGCCGCTCGTGCGCCCGTCAAGTAGAACTGTAGCTTGGTAAACAAACCCTGGCTCCAAGTCGGGCCTCACGCTCTCCTTATTCAAGAACGCGCCCGAAGCAACAATCCGATTGGACGACCGCTCTACGATTCGATAGCTGCTTCCAGCCTGCGGCGACTCAAATCGAACTCGCGGCACTTCTGGATAGAGAGGGATCCCGTCGCCGCTAGTCCCAAGCACTGACCACATGCTCATTTTCGAAATCGTTGCTGCCGGCCGCATCCTGCCCACGAATTGCGTATGAGCGATCGGCGATCCAAACCGTATCTCCCTCGTTCAGTTCGTAGATTGCTGCTGCACGGACACCAGGCACGTGAGGCCGCGGAATGATCTCGGGGGGCCCGATTTCTTCGACTGCGCTCGTCACCCTGACATCAGAATCGGACGCAATAGCGTAGTGGCCAGCTTCAATAGCGTAGACGCCAGCTTTGATCATCGAGGCACTAACCAATATGCCCACACTGCCTGAAGCCCGGAAAAACAATGGTGGCGGCCCATCCGTCATCGCGAGCCGAACAGTTTCGGAAGCACCTGACGCAAACTCTAGGACTCCAGACCCACCTCCGTCGGACATCGGGATTGGAATCAGCCGCGATGTTAGTGACCAACGGCCGTCGTAATCCGCATAGCACTCCAGATCGTAGGTTCTGTCGCCCAGGCGCAGGCGCAACGGTAAGTCGTCGAACGTAGCGCCGCCAGTGAGGTGCGCCCCAATCTCGCCACTTCCGAGATCCCAGCGCCAGACAAGAAGGCGATGGCGTAACGTAAACTTCCGGCGTTCCGCAATGGGAGCATCCAGGACTGAAGCTAGCAAAGCGCCGCGAATCGTTATTGTATCTATTTGCGCTCGCTCAGCGAGCGGTAGCTGACGGTAGTCCTCGGCGACCTGCCTGATGAGATCGCAAGCGACGGGCGCGGACTCACGCGAATCTATGAATGCCCGAAGAGGTGCCGGCAGATCAAAAGACCTCACTGCGGCAAGTAAACCGTCGTCATCGAGGTCTCTGATGTCAATCGAGTCGGTGAGAGATCGGACCATGGTTCCAAAGTCCGCTTTGCTGGATTCGGGAATTATGGCGTGATAGAGCACGGGAAAGACGTTGACCATCCAATGCTTGGGCGGCGAAAAAAGCTTAAGCTTGTCGAGCATCTCCCTAAAGAACTCGCCCCACGCATGTTGGTCCAGTTCGTCAACGCCAAGGTTGTCCTGAAATGGCTTCCAAAACGACTCTTTGTAGTCGTACCGTGCCGTAAACACCATCGCGAGCATGGCAAGATGGGGGCAAATTCGAGGCGGCCGCCGCAAAGCCCCGAACTCGCGCAACTCGGCTAGGATATCGCGGAAGTACTCCTCACTCATACGCATTTCGCCGACCAAGCGCTTTGGAAAGTTTCTCTTAGCGCTGCTGTCGTGCGCACGAAGCCGCTCTTGAATGCTACCCACGGCAACAGACCAAGAGGACGGAGTCGACCATCCCGCGGCCCGCGAACGCTCCCGCCACCGACGACATAGAGGTGGCGGACAGTCGGGTGTTGCGCCCTCCATGGAAAAAGTCCAAGTCACCCACCAATTTGAAGCGAGTACGGTACCATATGCTTAACGAGCGCAAGAAGCCACCTGGACGTCTCATCATCCATGCAAGCAGGCTGGCCCCTCTAGGGTTTCGCAGCCCATAAATAGCCTTCCCGCGTCTTGATGGCCGCTGCGGAGTTCGCGCGCTGGCGAGGAGCTCGCTTGCCAGCAATGCCAGCCTGTGGCTCCGATGTGCACGGATAGTGGGAATCAGGCGGTTTTTCGACGGGTTTTGGCGGGACGTCAAGATCGCAAAGCAACGGTATTAGACAAGGCTTTTCGCCACTTGGTCGATTCCGCGTTATTTTCGAGTGTTTGCGGCGCGGCGGTGTTTGCCGCTTTAAGTCGAGAGCGCGATCCGCTGCGGTCGCCTTGACGGAGCGCCCACGGCAGGGTATTCTGGAGCAAGGGCGGGGGCATAGTAGGGGGCATCTATAGGGGCTCCCAGTGACGCCCGCCGAAGGGACAAGGGATGCCGGTAGCAGCGCGACCGCAAGTCGCAAAAGTTCTTGAAAAGGTCCACGACCGCGTCTATCACACAGAAGACGCTGCATTGGTCAAAGAGCTGGCCCATGCGCTAGGCCGACCAACCCTCGCGCGCCTAACCAACACACCGGACCTCAAAACGATTACACGGTGGTCGCTAGGGCGTAACCGGCCCTCTGCCGATCGTCTCGATCGTCTGCGTCACGCTGCAATGGCGTATTATGCACTGATTGATTTCGGGCTAACCGCGACCAATGCTGAGCAGTGGTTCCGCGGTGCGAATCCCGTCCTCGATTTCGCCATGCCGGTCGACGCACTACGCGAAGGTCGATACGCCGACGTCCTGAGTGCCGTAAATAATCACGCCAGCGAGTAACCCTCCTACGTGTACTACCGCCTTTCGGAGTTTTGGCGCGTAGGATACCAGGCGTCACCGCTTGATGTATCTCTCGAATACCAAGACGGTTCCGGCCGCTTCGACGACCCCCAGCGGAAGCTGGCCGTGCTCTATGGGGGCGATTCGGCAACTACGTGCATTCTTGAGGTCGCTCTTCCGTGGAAGCCTCACGTTGACGCGACCTACGTCGAGCAGTCGGAGGCACCCGATGAGGAGATGGATGCTGACGAGCAGCGCCTTGCGCTTGAGCAGGCCGAACGCGATCGGGAGATCGCAAGGCGCCCTCCCGCGATGCCCGCATCGCTCTACGACAGCGCCAAGGTGTTCGTCCAGCTCGTGAGCCCTATCGTACTGTGCGATCTCGACGACGTGTCCGTGCGAACCCAGCTCTCCAAGGCGCCCGCCGTTGCCGCTGCAATGGCCGCGTGCGAAGTTTCCCAATTAGACCGCTCGGTTATTACGGCTCAAGGTCCACACTTAGAGATTACACGGGCTATCTCGAGATTTCTTATGCGGGACGCGTTTGGAGGTCACCAGTTTGCTGGTATCCGAACGATCTCGCGCTGGAAAGGTGAAGTATTTGTTCTTTTTCAGGGGCGGTATCAGTTAGGGTCGCCGCTCGTCGGCCCGCTTCGCTTGCATCGCGACGATCCGGACGTTGTTCAGGCAGCGACGATGGCCGGTCTAGTCCCGTAGCGTATCCCGGAATGCTAGGTCCGCGGTACCCGCCACGAAGCCACGTTTTGTTAGTCTGGGGCGACCTAAGTGGCGATTTTCGGCGGTCGCGTTGATCTCAACTATGCCAACCATATGGCACTCCGCTCTGTCATGAAGTCATTCTTGCCGATCTGACCGGCGCGGAGCGCGAGGGAGTTCTCAACCATGCCCATTCCCGAAAAGCAACTGGCGACGTGGGCGAACGTCGGCGCGGTGAAGGCCGCTACCGATACCTACAACTCGGTTAAGGCTGCAATCGACGGAGCGAAGCCCCTGAAGGAATACAAGTACGAGGTCTACCTTCAGGGTTCGTATCGTAACTCAACCAACATCTTTGGCGACATGGATGTTGATGTCGTCGTTGAGGCGACTAACTTTTTCTACAAAGACGTCGCCGAGCTCACGGACGCCCAGAACGCGGAGTTCGAGCGGCGGTTCCCCGGCGACTCCGAGTACTCGTTCATAGGCTTCCGGGACGCCGTAGAAAAGGCGCTCGGGGACTATTACGGTTCGAGTCTCATTACGTTGCGTAACAAGTGCATTCAAGTCACGGGTAAGTCTGGTCGTCTTGATGCCGATGTCGTCCCCTGTGTCCACTACCGTGATTATCGAAAGAGCAGCTTACCGCGCCTCCCTGAACCGAAGGAAGGTATCACTTTCTTTACACGCGACACGGGTCGCCAGGTCGTCAACTATCCAATACAGCATTACGACAATGGCGTCGTTAAGAACAAAAACACCTCGGAGAGATTTAAGCCGGCGGTCCGCATCTTCAAGAACTTGCGGAACCACTGCATTGCTAACGACTTGGTAACTGCCGGAGCCGCGCCATCATATTTTGTGTCGTGCTTGATCTACAACGCTCCGGACTCAGCGTTTAGGAAGGACCTCGACGACACCGCGCTCGCCATTCTTCAGTGGATTCATAGTCTCACCGACGAAGGGTGGGAGAAGCTCGTTTGCCAAAATGAACTTTTCTATCTGTGCCGCGACCTTCCCGATCTCTGGAAACCGGCCGATGCGAAGAGGTTCTGTAATGCGGGAATTGCTGCATGGAACAACTGGGGCGAATGAATAGTCGCTTCTATCCCTACGCAACGGACTCGAACGAGCGCGAAGTTCTGGCGTACTACTTCGCGGTGATTGCGGTTACTCTCGCTTACCTGATCTACCTCATCGTAGATAAGCTCCACGTGCAAATCCCGTGGTGGGCCGCGTTGCCATCGCCGATGCCGATCTACTTGCTCATTCGAGGGATCTTCACACGCTATTTGTGGCGGTGGTCGATTTTTCATAAGTTCGGGATCGTTAGGATTCCCGATCTCAACGGCATTTATAAAGGTCATCTCTGGACAAGCCACGAGGGAGGCGAGAGGCACCCGTGTACGCTTGTTATTTCGCAAACATGGACGCGCATCTCGATTCGCGGTAGGTTCCCTAAGTCAGGCTCGTTCAACATGGTAACCGGCATTAGCGTCGAAGATACCGCTGCTCCGCGACTGACTTACGAATATTGGAATACACCCGCCAGCGACGCGGTAGGTTCGATGCAGGCGCACCGCGGCACGATCTGGTTCGATGTCGCTTTTGAAGACGGTACGATAGAACTGAAAGGCGATTACTACACCGGGCGCGGGCGCGAGACGGTTGGGCGCATCGAGGTGCGTCGAGAAGCTAGTTAAGTAGCGATCTGCCGAGCCTCTAGCGGTCGATCGGGGCGGCACGCTCTGACGCCGCGACCTCGATGCCACTGGAAACGATTTGCCCCTGACGGGAGGGCGGCTCACTACACCGATCACTACACAGAATCGGCCAAAAGCGGCCTCGGTCTCTATTGGCCTTGCGGCCGCTATGCGCGAAATTGCCAGTACTATCAGGGACTTTCGAGACTCATAGGGTAGTGGCGGGGACGTTAGGAGAACCTCCTACACGCTCCCGCCACAATGCGAAAAAAGCCCCTGCTGTCGACGGTTAAAGCCAAATCGTGGTCGCCAAAATACACAAACCGCACACATTCGTGCCGCTGCCCGTTTAGGCGGCTTCGGGTGGTTCGCGAGACGGTAGCGCACGCAGGCCGCCCATCGCTTTACCGCTTTACCCAGGTAGGCGTCAAGTTGGTTGGATTTTTTGACGCTTTGAGTCGTCGAGAAGATGGGCGTAGATCGCGGCGGGAATCCCAATGCTCGCGTGGCCTAGGGATTCGGATACGACTTTCAGTGGGGCGCCGGCCGCGAAGGCGAGCGACGCATAGCTGTGCCGAAGATCATGTAGTCGGAGGCGAGGAAGTTTGCGCCGACGCACCAACCGTGAAGGGTTTAACAAGCCGACAGGGATTGCTTTCGGAGCACAACGCTTTTCACGGATCCTGGCGTTTCGCGGCTAAACGCGGTCCATCCCTCGCGTTCATGTGACACGCATGGGATCTCAAACGGCTCCACGTGCTTATGGCAGGTTGAGCAGGTAGAAATGCCTTGTCGTAGTCCGATTTTCACATAGATCCCACCATCCGTTCCATCGCGAATGGCTCGATGGGCAATTTTGTGCACTCTCATGTCGGACAGACCCCTAGAAGCCGACTTTCTAACGATCGCGCCGGTCTACTAAGCGGGTGAGGCTCACTTCTTCTTCAGCACAATGATCTTCGCCGGGAAATTAAGTAGGACAACTCGGCACTTTGAGCAGGACGCGTCAATGTATTGAAAGATATTGGCCGGGTTTGACCTTTATGGTCGCGGTAACCGTCTCGGTTGTCGGATTTCCAGGGTTCGGATTGAAAGAACCCTTTAGGCCCAGCGTAGCAATCTTGGCCTCAAAAGCTACCTAACGCCGCAATCGACCCGCGGGACCCTGCTCGCTAGCGGCGACGCTTGAGCGTGTTTAATGCCAGGAGTGGCGCATGCTGGAAGGCGACGCCTAATTCTCGGAGTCGTTCGCGCAGCCTTTTCATTTCCTCGAATCTTTCGGTAACATCGCGCAGTACGGCCCCAACCCCTCGCCGCGATTGCGCCGGTGGCGGCCCCTATGAACACCTTGAGCACGAGCAACCCTGGCATAAATCCCCCTACCCCAAGCTACCGAGCCGTTCACATGTTTTCCCGCCTGCAAGCGATGGGCCGCTCTCCGGTCCCCGGCGTGTCGGCAAGGGTCGTTACGAAGCGGAGCGCCAACATTGTGGTTTAATACGGCCGAGAACCGGCTGTAACTGACGCAGCCGCCGCTTCACTGATGCGTTCGAGCGGCATTCCAAAGTCACGCCAGGCTTCGAACCCGCCCTGAAGGATTGCCGCGTTGACGTAGCCGTTCCGGCGAAGATGCAAGACGACGGCGCTTACGAGCGACTCAGAGTCGCCGTAAACGGCTATCCGTGAATCCCGCGCAATCCCGGGAATGCCGTCGCTTAACAGAATCTCCTGCGGCGATCGAAGTGCGGCCCGGGTGGCTTTTCGGTCTCCCGCCCTGAGGCGAACGTCGAGGAGGACATGTCGATCCGAGCTGAGCTGATCCGCTCGCATGACCGGCGCATCGGTTTGCCGCGGAGCAAGCGTCACGCCAATGTCCGCATCCGACAAATCGCGCGCCACGTTTCTTGCTCCGCATGAATGTACGCATAGATATACGGACCCCATTGAAAAGCGCAGGTTACGCTCGCGCGTGTTGCAAATTGACTCGCCGGGGTGACAAACGCCTGATCCTCCACCGTCAGGGGTTCGCCGGCGAGTCTTGCGCAGCAGATTTGCGAGACGTGTGACCCGACGGCAGAATAAAAGAGGAAAATGCTGCCACCCACGACGACGGCGGCCGGGCTCATAGGCACAGAATTCTCTATAGGCTGCCCGATCGGTGAAGCCAGGGTGTTGCGCATAATCCACGGGCCCGGCAGTTCTTTCGCATCGGCGTAGCCGATCTCGGCCGTGCCGGCACGCGTGAGTTCGAAGAAGAGTATCCAGCGCTCGTTCAGTCTGATGACCGAGAAGTTCGCAATCTTAACGTTCCGTGCGACACCTGAAATGTCGAGCTCCTCCGATAAGAGTGTGTGCCGATCGGTTCCATGGGCGAGTCGCGTTGACCGATGAAGCGGCGCGTCTTCGTCGTGATAGAACACATAGAATTGCTTGTTCCACACGGCTACACTCGGCCTCGTACCGCTTGCGATAGTCGGATAGTAATCGAGAACCAGCCACTGGCCGTCCGCGGAAACGCCGTGATAGATTCGTCCGCCGAAGGAAGTGTAGCACTCGAAGCCCTCCGCCGTGCGCCACAAGGTTACGTCGGCAGAGACGCGACCGCCCGATACCTTTGGATGATCGATTCTGACCGGCTCGATCCGCTCCATGTCAATCACCGCCGCTTCTTTAGGCACGGCGCTTTACCGAAGCGGCCGTTTCTCGAAAGTACGCAGCGTTGATCTCAGTGTATTCTTGCCATTTCTCCGGCACGTCGTTGTCAGCATAGATTGCCTCCACGGGGCACGCCGAGACACAGGCGCCGCAGTCGATGCACACTTGCGGATCGATGTAGAGCTGCGGGTCCTCCTCGTTTCCGTGGATGCAATCGACCGGACAAACGTCGACGCACGACTTGTCTTTGACGCCGATGCAGGGCTCTGTAATCACATATGGCACAGGGACGTTCCTCTACCTACCGTACCGGCAAGGCTGCCGCTCGGCAATGATTGGGGTCATCGACAACCTCAGAACCCGATCACTCATTTTCAATCCAACAGTGATAGCGCGTCGCTTGCCGGAAACGTCTGAATGAGCCATAGGTCGTACCAATCTACTGTCTGGGCCACGCGCGCTCTGACCGGACTCCGCTTCGATGGCCTTTTCCGGAGTATCTACGCCCCTCGCTATTTGTGTGCTCATTCCGAACGACAACGTTTTTTAGTATAAGAGTCGGCTAGCGCGACGCGAGATGACCTAGGTCAGTTCGGCCTGCCGCTTAAGGATAGTAGGATGAGTTGGTGAAGAAACATGGATCCTGGGCCGCAAAAGTCGGATGGTTTTTCAGACACCTCTTTTCGACGATTGACTCGACGACCGGCGAAAGTTTAAAAGGATGGGCGTACGCGCCCATCGAGATTACGCGGCCCTGGCTGCGCGCTTTTGGGCGTGGGCCGCTCGGCGGCACCTCAGGGTTCAGGGATGTTGCCCCATCCAGAAACGGGTCGAAAGAATCGCGAATCGATTCCGATCGTTGATGACATTGCATTAGAAGGGCGGCTCAGCATCAACATCGCCTCCATAAGTCGAGGATCGGAAGTCATATGCCGATGACGAACAAACGATTTGTTACGGGAGAGCGCGAGATGGAACGGCGAAGCGTAGACCGGTTATCGCAAGATGTAAGCCATCAAGGCTACGACATCGACCAGCACATCACTGTAGCGAGCTCGCCGTCCATCGTCCTCGACGGCATTGAGCGGTATTTTAACAAGCGCGGGCGGATTCTTCATCTGTTCGTCCCCCTGAGAGAAGTCGGAATGCCGGGTACATTGGCTCTAGAACGTCAGGTTACCGTTGAACTGAAACGTTATCCGAGCAGCCCTGCTGAAGAAGATCGCCTCGAGTTCCGCTGGTTTCCGGTGGGAGAGACGGTCCCGAGCTTTAACAGAACCTTCGCCGTGAGGTCGCAAGGTGCGGACACGCAGCTTGTCCTGTCCGGTCGCTACCAGCCGCCATTCGAGGGGCTCACCCCTGAATTCGGCGCCGTATTCGACCACGAAACGGCGCAAGGTACTGGTCGCCTCTTACTCGAGGAGCTCAAAGCGGTTCTTGAGACGGAAACGGACGCGGTTAGCGAGTTCAACCGCGAAGAGCTCGAGAGAGGCGGCCCCGTGCCTCAAGTCGGATGGAGAGCCACCCGTGGACGGTTCTGATGAACGATTACCCCGTGACTAGTTCACCGATAAAGGATTCTTGAATTATGATAAATGCTTCGGTTGTTACGATCGATATCTTGGGCGGATACCAAGGAGGAGCGGAGCCTTGGGAGCGCGCCGCTTCGCTAAGAATCGACTCGGAGGGATTCCATGAAACTCATCTGCTCGGTCGCAGCGGCGCTCGCGCGCCGCTAGACACGTCGCAAGTTGCGAAAGCTCTTATGGCAGATTTCGAGCCGGCCTCGCTTCTGCAACTCCTAGATCATGTTGTCGAACTCCGCACCGTGCTCCGCGAGATGGCTGATGCGGCAACCGCGAAGTGATCCTGATGTCTTCGCCGATCGCATAGCGAGACAACTCGCGCCGCTTCCAGCGGAAAATGCGAACCGCAGCTGATGGACACAAACACTCCTCACGTACCACTAAATCCATGAGGAGAATCTATTTGCTCGCCTCGGGCGACGCGCGGTTTACCTCGTCCTTTCCTTTCGTATCGCATCGCGCGACCGGGACGCATCTTATCTAGGGGAACGGATTCAGTAATGGAGCCGCTTCACTGGAAGTTCCCCGCCTCCGCAGCAATGCAAGGACCGCACGAAGAGGGTCACGCGCGCATCCACGTGCTCCCTAACGCGATCGGTGCCCGAATAGGAGCGTGGTGTCGGGCGGTGTGCGCAGCTCCCAGCCATGCAGGCCGCTGAAGGACAATGCAACCGTAGGATGTCTATGCTCGCAGCGGACTGAAGACGTTGTAATGCCGTATGTCTCACGACTCTTCATTAAGACTGGAATCGCCTATCTTCTATTGACCTTTGTCGCTGGAGCGGTGCTGCTTTCGTTAGAAGCAGCAGGCCGGCCGGCGCCGTATATGATTGAAGTAGAGCACGGCCACGCCGGTTTTGTCGGGTGGCTTGTGAATACGGTCATCGGCGTTGCATACTGGCTGCTTCCTGTCAACCGTGCCAGGTTCGCGGAGACGCAGGGGCGCTATCCCGAACGTCGCGCGCGGTTCTCTTTCTATGCACTAAACGTCGGTCTAGCGCTGCGACTTCTCAGCGAACCGTGGTTCAGTCGGCAGCCGGGTCCGGCCGGGTCGGCGTTGCTCTATCTCGCGGCACTCCTGCAAGTAATGGGGATTGCCGCTTTCGCGTCGATCGCGTGGCACCGCGTCTTCCCGCCGCCGTTGCGACCGGATATTTAGTCGGAGCCTTGGAATTATGAAAGGCTGGATTGCGCCACTCCCGATGGCGCTCGGCATTGCGGCGTTTGGCTTTTCCTGGATCGTTCTTTTTGCCGCGGCGGGCACGAACTCGCCTGGACCATCATTCCCAGCGTTGGCGTGGGTACACCTCGTCGCGCTCGGTTGGATTACCTTGATCGCGCTCAGTGTGCTCGTCCACGCCATGCCAACGTTTCTCGACGTGCAATGGCGCCTTGGCAGTGTCGCGCGAATCGCTACGCTATTTCTTGCGGCCGGCGCGTTCGTACTCACCGGCGGATTTCTCGCCTCGAATTTGGTGACACTGCAGGCGGGTGCGTGGCTCGCGCTGTTAGGTCTCGTCGTTTACGCCATTGCCGCCATCGAGCCATTAAGCAAAGCCGTCGCGCGCGAAAGTTCCTTGCGTGCCATCGCGCGCGCGTTCACAACGACGCTCGCGCTTCTATTGATCACCGCAGCGTTAGGCCTACTGTTCGCGAGCGCGCTCGGAGGGCTAGCGCCCTCCACCGCACTGCTCGCTCTTCCGAAATCGCACGCGCTGCTCGGCATCGGCGGATGGCTGTCACTGCTGGTCATCGGCATTTCGGCTCGCACGATGGGTCCGATCGCCGGAGCCCGTTCCCGCCGCATCTGGATGCACATTCTTTCGAGCAGCGCGATTCTCGCCGGCGCGATCGTCGCTGCCGTAGGCGCCGCGCTCGCACTGAGTTCACTCACCGTAGCCGGTTGCGCGTTACTCGTTATCGGCGCGATGGTATTCGCCGGCGATCTCGGCCTCGTACTGTCGCATGCAACGGTCGCACATCGGCCGCCTCAGGTCCTCATGGCATGCGCGGTCCTCGCCGCCATCACAGCGTCATTGCTTGCGCTCGGCGCCGCGAGCGGGCAGCCATGGGCCGCTGCCGCGATCTATCTCGCCCTGCTTGGCTGGATCGGAAACGCGGTGGTCGCGCACGTTCATCACATCGGCATACGAGTATTACTGACGAACGTGCGGGGTGAAGACGACGAAACGCGCCCGGGTGCGGTTCTCCTCGCGCCGCTGACGTGGGCGACCGTCGCGGGTTACGAGGCGGCGGTGATTCTCGGGGTATGGGGGCTGATGCGCGCAGAGTTCAGGCTTGTTCAACTCGCTGCGATTATCGGCTTCGTTTCTTTCCTTGCTCTATTGCTCAATCTTACCTCTGCTTATCGCACGGCCCGGCAATAGGATCGCGACGCCACCCGCGCAAAACTCTACCAAGTCCGATAACCGAATTATGGCCGCGAATCGCGCCGGCTTTTTCACTGAACGCACCGTAGCAACCTGAATCGAGCGAAGAACGGAGCGCCTGCTCCTCTAACGGTCATCTAACGGATTCCGCAAAACTCGCCGGGATTCGTGGGGACTAACCGGGACTCAAAAACGCGAAAACCCGTACAAGAAAGGACTCTCGGGTATTCGACGGGAGCGGCCGGGACCCCGATACACGGGTTCGATTCCCGTTGGCGCTAAGAACAAAATCGCATATCTCACGAGGGATTCCGGCGCTTTTACCGGTCTAGAAAAGCCGACTTGTCACGGAATTGTCACGTCGGCTTTTCGTTTTTGTCACGCGACCAATCGCGCGAACGCTGCGGCGGCCGCCGCATCACGCTCCCGATAGACCGTCACGTAGCGATCGACGGTGACGCCGATGCAGCTATGACCGAGTCGCTGACTGACCACTTCGATCGGCACGCCAGCTTTTGCCAAGAGCGAGGCGTGGGTGTCTCGTTGCGGCGCTTTTAGAGAGCACGACCATACCCCCCAGGGGTCAAGGCAGTTCTCTTTCGGTGGAACCACGGGGACGTAGCCGACGTCAATGGCGAGTTGTCGCGTCGGATCGCCGGCGTAGGCGCGCTCCATAATGAGAGCGATCGGCTCAAGCGAGAGAGGGATCTGGAAAAGTAACTCACGCCCCTCGGGCGCATCGTGCGCCTGCCCTGGCGAAAGGGAGAATGTTATGGCAGTTCGAGCATCTGCGGCGGCCATATGAACCTTAGTTGTCCATCCGGCTCGCGATTTGCCAATCGCTTGCGCCCCGTTTATTTAACGCTCCAGTGCTTATAGATCGTTAGGGTTCTGTTCTACAATCAGAGCGTCAGCGATTCACATGGTGGAAACCGCGGTTCATTCGTTCTGACAGTGTTTGATGTCTTCGTTTGCGGTGATCGTGAAGACTTTGACCGGCGCGAGGCCGACGATGGCGTTGTGCACTTTGTACGCGATCGTGTGCCGATCGATCGCGTACCGGTTGTACTGCGCGTTGCCCAACAAGACCACGTCGCTCCCATCGGGGAATAATACGTTCTCGCTGGCGTAGAGGTTCGTATTGCCGTCGTGGTCGTAGACGCCGCGAGCGAACACTGGGTCGTTGCGAGTGAACCAGCCCATCGCGTAACCGTCTCCCGGAAGGCCGGCGTTTTTCGGAAGAGCCAAACCGGTGGGGGCGAACATCGCCTTGGCGAGCGAGCCTCGAACGAGGCGCTGTGCGCGCACGCCCTCATCCCAAACGATCACGTCGCTTGCGGTCATGGCACCCATACCGGCCGCATCCGACGTGGCAAAATTCAGCTCCGGACACTTGTGGAACGTGCCGTCGGCAAAACGCGAGTAGCCGGTCGCGAGGTTCGTGTCCGGCCGCGAGCCGCGAATGTACGCGGTCTTCATTCCGAGCGGTCCGAACACGCGCGCCTGCATCGCTTGGGCATAGGTGCGCTTGGTGGCGGCCTGGATCGTGCGGCCGAGCAGCCAATAGCCGATGTTCGCGTAATCCCACTTCGTGCCGGCAGGGCGCACCGGCGGATGCGCGTTGAGGTTCGCATACACCTGCGCGACGGTGCTGTTGCCGGTTTGCGCGCCGACGATTCCAAAGATCACGTCACCGGTTGGCTCCGTCGACGCGCCCTGCAGACCGCTGCTCATCGTGCTGAGTTGCCGCAGCGTCATGCGATTACCGTAGACGTAGCGCGGGAGCAGGACGTTCACTTTGTCGTCGATCGAGAGGCGCTTATCCCGGGCGAGCGTCAGGATGGCTCCCGACGTCATTTGCTTCAGCACCGATCCGATCCCGACTCGAGTCTGCGCCGTCATCGGGACTCCGCTTGCAAGGTCGGCCTTTCCATAGCCTTTTGCGAAGATCACGCGGCCGTGATACCCGACCGCGACCGAGAGTCCGGGTGTCTGCGTTCCGATATAGGGCGCCACCGCAGCGTCCACCGCCGTTGCGTTGACGTGCACAGCCGGATGCGTGTCCGGCGAGTTGCTGCATCCCGCAAGTGAGACCAGCGTCGCGGTCAAGGCTATCGTCGTACGTTTTAGCACGGCGGCGGCACCGGCATCGCGAGGAGCACGACGCGCGACGTTCTGGAAGCCGCAACGGTCTTGACGGGAGCGCGCCCGCGTAAGCACTAGGCCATCGTACCGGCTGCGGCGGTCATCGGCGAAAATCGCGACCGGCTCAAGAGCGCGTAGCCGATCGCAAACGGCGTAAGAAGAATCGCTCCATTAGCGATGTAGGTCAGTACGCTAGAGGCCGTCGGATTCACGCCCACGGGGAGATCGAAGATAAGTGACGCTAGATAAGCAACAAATGGCATTGCCATTGTCCACACGAAGAGCGAGCGCTCCCGGCCACGAGACGCGGCGAAGGCCAGAGCGATGCGCCACCGTTCGATTCAGCAAGGGCGAGCCGATCGCTCGGCCCGGCGAGAGAAAGTGTCGTGACGGCGCCAGTGCAGATCGCCACCATCAACGCCCGCGAAGCCTTCATGAGGGGTCTCTTAGCCGTACCCGTCGGCTAGTCTTTGCCCTGTCAGGATCAAATAGACTAAGGCTTCGTCCTCTCATTTAGTCTTTCGGAGAGTCGGCAAGCGACGTCGCCGCCGCGACCTGATAGTCCGACTCGATGAATCGTTTGACGTCTTGCAGAAAGGCGTCGGCCGTCGCCGCGGCGATCCGGTGGCCCAGAACTGCATCGAACACGGCTCCTACCGGTCCCAAAGGCGCATCGTATGTACCCTCGAGAGTCAAGCGTGCTTTTCCGTCCTCCAACAATTCGCCGGATAGCGCACCGGTAAACCTCGGAACGAAACGGTCGTCCGGATCCCAAGTCAGCGCGATTATTGGCTGACCGTTGGCGTCTTTTGAGATTTCGTATCGCATCCGCACGTCGTGGCGTGCTTGTACCTTTCCGGGAAAGCCGACTTTGGACGTGTCGACTGCTAAGCTGAATGTCCCTGGTGTCTGGCCGGAGCGGTGGACGGTAAAGTAGCGTTCCGCGTGATGAATTAGATAGTAGCGAGGACATTTCACGTCAACATGTTCTCTCAGCGTGCCCATATCGGTATTATCCTTTCGAGTTCCTCAACGCCAAAGTCTACGGCAACGGGAAGAAGTATTTGTGAAGACGTCACCGCCATGGTTTACGGCGGCCAAAATTTTAATCGGCGGTCGAGTAGCGTCCGTACTTCTCCGTAACGTGGATGCGATACGCGATGCCGTCCCCGCCCGAGCGGGTAACGAACGTTCGCCAGGCCATTGCGGGGGCGGCCGTGGCGGCGGCAACCGTTCGTAGGCGTTCGGAGATGCGCTCGACGGCTTCTACGGCAAAGCTGCCGTCGAGCAGCTCGAAGGTTCCGCGAACAAGCACCGAGCGCCACTCCGCGGCGTTGTCAACGCAGTCGATCTCGAGGCATACCCTGGGGTTGGCTGCCATGTTCTCGATTTTTGCTCCCAGCATGCTGTATCCGTAGATCGCTCGCCCATCGTACGCATACGTGATCGGAACGATGGTCGGGAGACCGCGACGATCAACGTAGCCGATCCGGCCTACGATCTCTTCGTGAAGTAGCGCTTCGATCGCGCCGGGTGTTAATTCGCCGAACATACTGCAACGAGCGATGCCATCCAGTGCAACTAAATGGGTCGAACTTCTTAACCCGCGATTTGCTATTTTCCCCCTTTGGGCGGCGGAACAGACGCCTGAATTTCCCTGGGGACCGCAGGTGGGTTGCGCGGCAATGGGCGGTCCTTCTGGGTGACCGATGGGTGACGAGTAATAGGAGAAACAGACGAAACCGAAGCGATTGGAAGACGCGCAGCAGCGGATTCGTGCTCGCCCGTTGCCTTAGTTTCCCCAGTTTCTGAATGAGAAGAGGTTCGATTCCGTTGGCGCTACAAAAGCGTTACCTTCCGAGCACGACATCGATTCCGGCGAGACCGAGCTTAAGCTTCGACGCCGGCAATCGGCCAACTCGATCGGTCAAAGTGCCCCCCCGAAGGCGAGCCGTTCTCGCAAATGTGCGCGCCGCCGCAGTAATCGCGGCACGCAGCGCGCACGATGGTGCACTATGCTGGCGACATGATAAACACCCTCATCGCCACCATGGTCCTTGCCGCCGCGACCGCGATGGACGGTACCTTACCGCTGTATCCTCACGGTGTGCCGGCGCCCGCGTTCCCCAACGTTCCGGCAAGCGAGCTCGCCCATGGCACCGAGTACCAACAGACGACCAGCGACTCCGTGCAAACCGTCGACCAATGGTACAGAGCGAACGCCCCCAAATCGTGCAGCCGGAAGATCGTGCAGGGAGCCGTGAAAGCCGTGATATATTCGTGTCCCGGCGGCCGCATCTTCATTCAGAAGCACGGTGGTGGAACGCTCGTTTCGTTCGTCATCCGCGGAGACATGGATACCCCCTAACCGGGCCGCACCTATCTTAACGCCGTTGGCGTCGTTCAGAATATAATTGTCGGGACTTGCTGGGTTCTCCCAGGCTCCCGACACGTGCGATTTATACCAGGCGAGAACCACGCCGTGTCGCCGGCTGACGGCGAGTTTTGTAATCCGATCTACGGTGAAGGCGGCGAGGAGGCGGTGACGGACCCGCTTTGGATTTGCTGCTCGGCGCCCTTGAGTGCCGGCGGTGGGCTCATCGGGGCGCACGACGCCGAGGCGGCAGGAGCGGGGCTCGACGTGAGAACGTCGGCGGCCGCCTTCGCGACGCAGTTTGGATCGGGAACCTGATTCGTGTCGCCTGCGGTTTTGACGTCGCCGGCATTGGCGGCGGACGCGCCGGTCGACGTCGCCGGCTGGATCGCTGCAGAAGCCCGCGAAGCCGGCGTGGGCGGCGGACCGGAGCCACCCGCTTCATCGTTGCCGCCGCCGTTGAGGCGCATCGTCGCGGCGCCGATCGGAAAGCCGATAGCGGAACACGCGTTGGCTCTGAACGCGATCAGCGTGGCGATCACGCCGAGTTCGACGAGGGCGAAAAGCGCGAGCACCCAGGCTCCTGTGTGTCTGCGGCGAGGTTGCGATAACTGCTGCACGATGGTGCAAAGCGTAGCGCACCGGCGTGCCGCGCGCGTGCGCGGTACGCTGCACGCCGCGCGCACGGCCATGCGCTATGGTAAGCGACATGATGAAGCATCTCACACTTGCCGCCTTACTTTTGGCCGTCGCGGCCGGCCACGACGGAACCCTCTTGCTCTATCCACGCGGCGCACCGGCGCCCGGAATGGGCGTTATCCCGCCGAACGCGCTTGCCCAAGGCGTTCCGTACCAGCAGACGACGAGCGATTCCGTGGAAGCCGTCGACCGGTGGTATGGAACCAACGCCCCCAAATCATGCAGCCGCATGAGCGCGTCGGGTGGCGTAAAATATACGTGTCCGGGCGGAGTCATCGTGATCCAGAATCATGGGGGAACGATCATTTCCTTCATCCCCGTGTTCCACCCATAATGCCGGCCTCGTTCGATGCACAGAATTATTACGATGGTCGCGTTGCTCGAGATTGCTGCAGCGGCTTGTTCGGGCCGAGCCCCGCAGATTGCGGCAAGCACTCCTACGCCGGCAACCGCGACCGTGGCGCCATCGGAAGCACCGGCAGCGTCGTCGCAACCGGCCGCGTCGCCGTCGCCTCAAGCCACGCTGATTCCAAATCTTCTGCGCTTTGAGCGCGGGACGTTCGTTCGCAGTTGGACGCCGGGTGTAACGACGTCGGCGGCGCAATCGCTCGCCATGGGCCAAGCGTATACTATCGCCGGTCCGGTCACCGTTACGCCCGAGCTCGTCTTCGAGTTACCGGCCGTGGCAAACATTCGTGAGATCGCCGCGACCGCGAATCTGACTTCCGGCACCACGGCGCAGCTGCAGATAGCGGCGGCAACAGAACCGCAGGCGTTCAAAGATATCGGGACGATTACGTTGAGCGCTGCGAATGGAGGCGCGACGAGCGGCTCGCTCGACGGGGCGGTTGCGGCGCGCTGGTTGCGAGTGCGCCTGATGAGAACCGGCAACGGCACGATAACGCTAGAGTCGTTGACCGCACTCGGCGATCTGACGGTGCCAGACGCGAGCTTCTCCGGGCGTTGGGCGCCCGCTCAGGACCCCAACGATTCCGACACGGTGTTCGCAAAAGCGAGGGGAAGCATACCCGAAGGCATCGCACCGACCGGATCGTTTGCGTTGGCCTCGGTCCAGCGTGAGCGCGCGCTCACCGTAGCTACGTGTACGCTGGGCGGCGTCGACCTCTGGCGTGGATTCATCGCCGGCGCGCAAGCTCAATTCAACGGGCAAGGCTCGCTTTGGGTGGTGGGCGGCGGTTCGCTCCTCGTCGGTTACGTCTCGCCGAGCTACGTCATCGCTCGCCGCATCGCGCAAGCCCCCGAGTGCGATCCGCCGCCTTCCGGCCGCGGGCCGGCCGTGACGGTACTGTCGCGCTATCCGCTCAACGTCGCGACGTATTCGACGCTCGTCCCGGGTTACCGATACACGACGGTTATGCTGCCGCTGATGAAGTCCAACGACCTGACTACGGCGCGCGTCGCGGTCCTAGCGGCGAGCTGCGCCGCCGGCATAGATACGCAGGAATGGCAGCAGCGCGCGCTGCTAAACTTCGTCGCAAGCGGTCACGTGCTCGTCATACGCGACGCCGACACCTGTTCGCAATCGAACTACGACTTTATCCCTTATCCGTTCAAGACTGCCGCGTCGGGCGCGCGTGCCGCACGCGGAAGCGTGCTCTACGTTGCGGATTCCTCGCTATTGGGAGCGAGCGACTCGAGCGATCGCGCACACTTCGTCGACACGGCGGCGTACTTGAAAAACTACCTGCAGCAGCTCGGCGACGCCGACGTCATGAAGACCGAAGACCCGCACTGGTGCGGCTTGATGTTCGCTAAGAACGCGGCCGGGTCGAGCGGGTGGGTGAGGGCATACTCGCGCTACGGCAAGGGCCTTATCGTCTACGACGGTTTCGACGTCGACGACCTCCGCGCAAACATACCGCAGGCCGTTAGTCTCGCTCGCCTGGCCTACGACGTGCCGCCGGGTGCGGATCTGCCGTGTAACGCGCAAGTCGCTTCGCAGCTCGTCTTACTCTCATCGGTACACCGCAACGTCGGCTACGGGAACAATCGCGACGAGCGCTTCACCTTCACGGTAGATCGCGAAGGCACGGGTTCACCCGAAGCGGTAAAGCTCGTGATTGCGGGAGAAAGTTCTCCCGGCTGGCGCGCGACCGTGAACCCGCAGAACGTAACTTTGGGGACGACTGCCCGGATAGACGTGGCCGTGCACGTCCCGGCGAGCGCTACACCAACGCGGCATCTCTACGTGCTGACGGCGACCGGAGAGCAAAACGAGAACGCACGTGCTTCCATCGAGCTCGACGTGAACGAAGCCCTCGCCAAACAACTCGAGGGCGGCGGCCGGGCCCGTATTTACGGCATACATTTCGACGTGAACAGCGCACGGATCCAGACGCGCTCCGAATCGGCGGTCGCGCAAATCGCGCTCGTGCTTCGCACGCACCACGCGTGGCGCATGCGCGTGGAAGGTCATACCGATTCCGACGGCGGTGTCGCCTACAATCTCGCGCTGAGCCGGCGCCGCGCCTCTGCGGTAGTGCACGATCTCGTCGCGCGATATGGCATTGCGGCTGGGCGGCTGCAGGCAGCGGGCTACGGGCTCAGCCGTCCGGTGGCATCGAACTCGACCGAGGCCGGCAAAGCGCTAAACCGTCGCGTGGAGCTCGTTCGGCTCTAGTACGCCGCGCACGGCAGCTGCGTAGAATTCGGCGTATGAACAAGTACGCAGTATTGACGTCAACCGCACTGGTCGCAACGCTCGCGGCGGTTCCGGCCCTCGCCGCGCTCACCAGTCCGCCGAATGACCTTCCCGTATACCCTGGCGCGAAGAAACTCTCCGCCCAGATGCGCGCGCCGATGAAATCGCGCGGACGCGAGATGATCGCAGCCGTCTATAGCGTAAAGGCGCCGCCATCGGTGGAACGGTGGTTCGGGGGGCGGAGAAGACGTAGGTATTTCGCAATGGCACTCCGGCGCGGCGAAGAGCGACGAAACGATGATCGGGCTCGCCAAGTACGCTCCTCCGTTCAGCGATCCAGACGTTGCGCTGATGGTTGCCGCAACGAAGGGCGACTCCGCCGCGCGCGCCACGCTCGAACGCCGCTGCTCCGCCAGCGACGAATAAAAGGGTCTTTACATGCCGCGTTCGCCTTCGTGGTCGCCCGCGCGCGCGCTCGCCGGCATTCTGGTCGTAGCCCTGACGGTTGCGACCGCCGGCTGCCGCGGGCAAAGCCAATCCAGCGCCACGGCAACGCGGTCGATGACCTGGACGACCTGAGATCCGCGTTACACGTGAAGAAGCTCGATCTCTACGGAAGCTCTGACGGAACGTTTTTCTCGTTTGTTTTTACGCGGCGGCACCCTACTTCGGTTGAAAGCGCTGTCATGTCCGATGTCGCACCGCCGGGGTTTCAGCCTCTGCCTGGGTCGCCGGATGGCGCCCAACGGGCGCTTAACGACTTAATCGCCGACTGCAATAAAAATCGCGTTTGTCATTCACATTTCCCAAACTTTGCAGATCAGTTTAAGGTTGTTCTTCAACGGTTCGATGACGGTCCCCGTCCGTGTGCAGTTAAAGCAATCAAGTAATCCCGAAGTAACCGTGCGGCTTTCAAAGGGAGTCCTTGTGGATTAGCTGCGCCGCAGCGTACATACCTTACATCATTAATAGGGCTTACAACGGAGACAAAACCACATCGGGCTCAATCCAAGCTGAGCGCTTGGGTGGCTCCGCGCAATCGTGACCCCCGGCCGGGTTACTTTGTTGCTAATGACTCCGGCGACGGTTTCGTTGAGGCCGGTGATCGACTTAAGCGGCGTGCCGCCGGCCGGATAGTCCCTCTCGTCGGCACTTGCCGACGATCGAGGAAAGGCTGCGTGTTTGGAGCGCTTCCTCCATCACGTTCAACCGTTAGCCTGTTAGCCGGCCAATAGGCGGCGAGAAAGCTGCGCCGCCGCGCGGCATTCGTTAAGAACATTGCGGAGACGCTAATGCAGCTGCGCGATCGGGAAATGCTTGACCGGGGGAGCGAGGGGGAGGCGGACGTTGCCCTTGCCTTTGGGAACGGCAATGATGCGATACTCAAACGCGGCGTGGGAGCGCCCATGCTCGTTTTCGCGGACTTGGAAACCCGCGGGCGTCTGCATGCTTACGTACAGACCACGCGTGTCGCCCATCGGGGTGAGAAAGACGTAGTAGGCGGTGCCGCGGTTCATCACGGAAGCAAAATCGGCAGGAAGTTCCACGTTCGCGATGCCGCCATGGAGCCGCGCCGCCCCGAGATCTTCGATCGTCGGCGTCGCCGACTCCGACACATAGGCAACGACGTGGCGACCGCCGCTGCTACGCTGCCGGATGCTGACATTACCGCCGAAAAAGCCCCCGGTGCATTCCATGAAAGCCACGCTATCGATGGTGCAGAACTGGCCGCTTGCGGTGTTGTGGGCATAAAACAGATAGGTGTAAAAGTTGGTGCCTTGCGCAACAAGAGCTGGGTACGCACCGCTCGTGTCGCTGGAGACGGCAAACACCCCATAGCCCGGGCCGCTGAAGTTACCGTAGACCCCGGAACTTCCGCTCTTTGAGGACGTGCCGTAGACGCCCGGACCGTTGAAGGCTGCGCCGTACACACCGTTGGCGCTGCCCGAGGTTGCGTTAGCGATGCCCGCAACGGCGGAATTTCCGCTCGTTGAATTCGTGACGCCGTGGACACCATCGGTGGTTTTCCCGAGTCCGTAAACGCCCCACGCACCGTTCCCGCTGGAACTTCCCGTGAGGCATGCCTTGCCACTGTTGCACTTGAAGATCTTCGTCGTGTCCGGATTGAAATGTTCCGCACGGACGACGCCGAGGCTGGAAACAGCTACGGCCATCCCGATGGCGATCATACCGAGCACCAACGTTCGTTGTGGGGGACGGGTGGGTTGTAACATACTGTAGCTCCTTCTATGGGTCGGTTCCTGACCTCGACCCCATCATATTCGGGTCCCGTGCGGGCAGCGTACCGCCGTGCTCGCGCACCCAGTCCGGGCTCCTATGTCCCCTCGCCGGCGTGGGCCGGCGCGTTGCGCGTAACAGCTCAAAGCTCGGGCGGCCATTAGCAGCGACAAAGCCCTGCCGCCAGCCAATAGCGCCTCCAAAGCAATCGTTTACCGCTCTAACGGCGGTCAAACGGATTACGCAAAACTAGCCGGGATTCGAAGGGACCAACCGGGACTCGAAAACGCTAAAACCCGTACAGGAAAGGACTATCGGGTATTCGACGGGAGCGGCCGGGACTCTGTCATCCTGAGCTTGTCGAAGGACGCGGGTTCGATTCCCGTTGGCGCTATAAAAACTCATATGCTAGAAGCGTTTTTCATGCGAATTCGTCCAACGGATTTTCGCCGAAGCATCCAAGCCTAAGTCCGATACCTTGAACGAATTCCAGGTATTCGCCGATCGCCCGGACTTCCGAAAGTCAAATCGTTACCGCGCCGTAGAGTGCTGCGGCGAGCTCGCCGCGTTGCACCGTGACGTACCTCCCGCCGGTGACACGCAGGAAACCGGTTATGCTCGCGCCGGCGATACGACGTCCCCGCGAATCGACGATGCGCAGCTCCCGGACGATGTAACCGCGGCGCGCGATCTCCGGTAAGATCCCCATCTTGTTGGCGACGTCCCACCCCGGGCCGCCGAAGTCGATGACGTATCCGCCGGTGCGGAGCATCGGAGCGCGCTCGACGATCGTCGGCTCAAAGCCGTATCGGGCGAGCCAGTATGCGAGCGTTGGGCCAGCCACGCCGGCGCCCGAAATCAGAACGCGCATGCCGTCCGACGTGCCGTTCGCGGTTTAGTCGTCAACACTGCGTAGCGGGACGAGGTTACCGTGCGAAGCTATTGTACAGCCATGCGAAGATGAGGCCCGCTAAGCCTCCGTCCAGTACCCCATAGAGCGTGCCGACGATGACGTCACCGAAGGTGTGCGACGCATGAAATCCCGGATAGAGCGAGCTCATGACCTGGAGAAAGGCCTCTGCATAGTTTGCGTTGGCAAGATTGAGCAGTCCCGCCACAAGAATCCCACAACCCCACAAGAGTCCGCTAGCGATGGCCATGCCCTTGAGCGACAGTTGCATCCTGGGTCACCTCCTCAACGCACCGCTACGACACGTGTGGTCTGACGCCTGTCGTCATTACGCAGCCGGCATCGCCAACGCGCGGACCATGTTCGATGAATTTGCCTCCGTTGTTCTCCCGACCTTTGGCCGAAAGACGGAGAGATGAGCTAGGATGGCCTCGTCCTTACCCGGCGCTTTCGCGAGAAAAGCTCGCGATGCACGAAAGCTCCTGATGTTGCTTTTGCCAGCGCCCAAATAAGCCGGCTGGCGCTCGGCCGAAGCATGCGACGAACGAGACAGGGGCGAAGGGCTGACCGACCGCCGCCCAAATATTGACGAGGTGGACGCCCTGCGGCGCTTTGCGAACGACGTCTGGATTGCCGATGGTCCAGCGGTACGCTTTTGGGGGATTTCTTTTCCCACGCGGATGATCGTCGTCAAACTCAGCGACGACTCGCTCTGGATAAACTCACCAGTCGCCGCGACCCGACTCGAAGCCGCGCCGCTTGAGGATATCGGCCCCGTTTCCCACCTCGTATCGCCCACGCCGTTGCACGATTGGCGCCTGAAACAATGGGCTGGGTTCTTCCCGCGTGCGCGGGTTTGGAAAGCCTCTGCGCTGGGCGAGGCGCCGCCGGCTGCCTGGAGCGCCGACATGGATCAGCTGCTTTTTCGAGGCAGTATCGTGCTTTCTGAGATTGAGTTCTTTCATAAACCGTCGCGCACGCTGATCATGGGAGACTTCATCCAAAATTATGGCTTTGAGCGCGGTCGTCCGTTCCTCAACGCGCTGAAGCGCCTCGGCGGCGTATTGGGCGGCGGCTCGCCAAGTGATCTGCGCTTCTCGTTCGTCGGCAAACGTCGGCGACGCTTGGGCGAGGAGTCGTTGCGCAAGCTTCTGTCGTGGAACTTCGACAAGATCGTCATCGCACACGGCGATCTTACGATCGATGATGCACGATCGCTCGTAGAGCGATCGTTTCGGTGGCTATAGCCGTTATCGGGCGGCTTCCGTGCTCAAGAGAATGATTTCCACCTCGCGGGTAATCTCTTCTTGACGCAGGCGATGGATCCGACGAGCGAAGGTGCTGACGTTTTCGTCAAGCCGGTCGATTGCGACGGTCATGTGTGCCAGGCGAGCTCGATTTTCGCTTAGCAGCGAAGTCGCGAAGATGCTGTGAAGTGCAGCGTCGAGATAGTGGTCTACGAATTCGCGCACGAATGTTTCTGCGGGAAGGTTGAGCTCGGGAACTGCGGCTCGCAAGGCTCCTCGCGGGGGCTCGAAAGGCAGGAGCGCCGTCCTTCGGAGGCCCTCGATTCCGTTGGCAACGGACACAAGGCCGAGGGGTTCACCGCGCTCTTCGAGTGAAGCGATGGACCTAATCAAGTCGATGAGGGTACGGTCGATGTCTTCGACGATTGTTGGACCGTCGAGCTTCGCAACAATTCGCGGTAAGCCACGCATCTTCTCGGCCAGTGCGCTCCCGACGACGATTGCCCGCGCGCGAGGGACGTTCTTACTCACATCGATCCAGAGCTGGGCGATATCTGCATTGAAGTCACCGCAAAAGCCGCGCTCCGACCCGACGCAGAGATAGAGCTGAGCAGGCGGAGGTTGAACGAGAGGCGGATGATAGGGCGCGGTTAAGGTTGCGACCAGGGTGAGGTCATTCAACATTCGGCGACGAGCCGGTTCGGTACGGGAGAGCTTTCCGATCTCGACCAGTGCAAGATTCTTCATCGACTCGAGCACGTCGCGCAAGTCGCCGAGCATTTCGACGTGCGCTTGGAGATTGCGGCGCTTGCTCATGGTGTGCTCCCAAGCCAGCTGGGCAGGCGGGAGCTCCAGACGTCGCGAGGTGTTTCCAACGTGAGGGCGCTGGTCTTGATTCCGGCGCTGAGTTGATTCAAAGCCTCACCTATCGTTTCGGGCTGAAACGAGTCGAAAAGACCGTCGTTAAATGCCATCATCGATCCAAGCTGGACGACGATCGCGCGTGGCGCAAGGCGCTCCTGTCTGAGCATCTCGCGTAACAGGCGCCCGCGCCGAATATGCGCTGCAGTTGTCGGCTCGAGGCGCGTACCGAGGCGCGCGAACCTTTCTAGCTCGAGAAATTGCAGGTACTCCAAACGCATGCGACCCGCTTCTTCGCGCACCGCCGCAGCTTGCGCCCGGCCGCCAACGCGGGAAACCGACTTTGTCAGGTCGATGGCCGGGAAAAAACCTGATGCAAAGAGATCCGGGCTGAAATATGTTTGCCCGTCGGTAATCGAGATGAGGTTGGTTGGAATGTAGGCCGCAATCTCGCCCTCCTGCGTGTCGATGATCGGCAGCGCGGTGAGCGACCCTCCGCCGAGCGCCGGCGAGAGAACCGTCGCTCGTTCGAGCAACCTCGAATGCAGGAAAAAGACGTCTCCCGGATAGGCTTCACGTCCGGGCGGCCGCCGTAATAGCAGCGAGAGCGATCGGTACGCTTCGGCGTGGCGCGTCAGGTCGTCGTAGATGACGAGCGTGTCGCGTCCCGCGTGCATCCAGTACTCCGCGATTGCGCATCCGGCGTACGGAGCAATGTATTGCAGCCCTGCCGCCGCGCTCGCTTCGGCGACGACGACGACACTGCGCCCAAGGGCGCCGGTCGTGCGAAGCGTCTCGATCACGGCGGTCACTTCTGAACGACGCTGACCGATGAGCACGTAAACGCAGAGAACGTCGGCATCGCGTTGATTTACCACCGCATCGAGCGCTAGCGACGTTTTTCCGAGCCCGCGATCGCCGATGAGCAGCTGCCTTTGACCTCTGCCGATGGGTAGCATCGTGTCGACGACGATATCGCCCGTGTAGAGCGGGTCGTGGACGTCGTCTCGGTCGGCGATCGAAGGGGAACGCACGTCGATCAGGCGAGTGTCGTGCAGTTGCGGCTGCTCCAAACCGTCGAGTGGGCGGCAGAGTGGGTCAACGACGCGACCGAGCAGTTCGTCGCCGACAGGTATCGTCAGCGAAGATTCCGCAAGCGTGACTCGCATCCCGGAGGCGATTCGATCGCTTTGGTCTAGCACAATCGCACCGATTTGCTGCTCCGACAGGTTAAACAGCATGCCGCGGCTCTTGCCGCCATCGTCGAAGGTAACCAGCTGCGCGAGCGCGGCGGAAGGCAATCCCGCGATCCAGGCGATGCCGTCGCCGACCGAGAGCACCTCGCCTTGTTCGTGCAGGCGAAGCCGAAACCGATAATTCTGGAGTTCCGCTGCGATCATGTGCCGGTCACTTGGGTGAACCACCGCAGTTCGCCGGCGAGGCTGCCTTCGAGCGTCATCGTCCCGAGATCGACGCGCAAACCGGCGACGAGAGCGTCGCTTTGCTCGAACCGCGGCTGTGGCGCGCGGCCAAGGCACCTCGCCAGCACGTTCGTGAGCGTGGCGCGGTGCACTTCGTCAAGGGGATATCGCGTAGTTACGACCACTTCCGTGCGGCCGTCGAAGGCCCGCGAAAGCGATGCGCGGTGATCGCCGGAGAGCGACTGCATATCGGCGATCGCGGCGTCGACGAGCCTGCTTTCCAACTCCGGCGACGCAACCCGCGAGAGCAACCGCGCGCAGAACTGCGCAGCATCTTGGACGGCCTGGCGCTGCAAGCGGCGCGCCGTCTCTTGCTCGCGCGCGTGTGCGGCGGCTTCGGCTTGCTCGCGCTCGCGCTGCAAGGACGCGCGCAGCTCCGTCTCGCGCGTCGCCCGTTCGTCGCTCAGTTCTTTATCAAACGCTGCTTTGAGCTGCGCCTTCTCTCGCCCCCAGTCGGCCAGCCTACTCTCATATTGACGCGACAGGGCCTCACTCTGCTTTTTCACCTCATCTGCTCGTCGTAACTCATCTCGGATCGCCTTTTGGCGGGCTACGATTGCACGCGTAACCGGCTGGTAGAGAAAGCGCGTCAATATCCAGACCAGAACGACGAAATTCAGGATCTGTATGAGAAACGTGCTCCAGCTAAAGCCCATCGCTTCCTATTTTCCTGAAATATAAATGAGCAGTGGGTTGCGGAAGAGGATGATGAGAACGATTACCAGCGTGTAGATCGCCAATGACTCGATCATCGCCAGGCCGATAAAGAGCGTTCGCGTAATGGCGTTCTCGGCTTCGGGTTGGCGGGCCAATGCATCCAGCGCGCTGGCAATCGAGCGGCCCATCGCAAAGGCGGGACCTACTACGCCGACGGCAATTGCAATCGCCGCTATGACGGTTGAAATCGTGACGAAAGATCCTATTTGATTCATGTCGTTCCTTTCGCAAGGCGCTCGCGTTGCGTCTGGACCGCGCTGGCGACATAGACGAGTGCGAGCATACCGAAGATGTAGGCCTGAATGAGCGCCTCGACGATGTGCAGGAGGAGCAGTGGGACCGGAACTAGGAAGCCGGCGATTCCAAGCACGATCAACGCAGCGAGTTCGAGGCTCATGATATTTCCAAAGAGACGAACGGCGAGCGTAATGGTGCGTGAGACCTCGCTGATGAGCTCGAACGGCAACATAATCGGGTTGGGCTGTACGTAGTGCGCGAGGTAACGCCGCAAGCCGACGCTTTTAGTCCCCGCCCAATGAACGAAGAGGAAGGTAAGGACAGCGAGAGCGGTTGTCGTCGAGAGGTCGGCCGTGGGTGAAGATATGCCGGGCACGACGCCCGCGAGGTTCGCGACGACCAAGAAGGTCCAGAGCGTTGCGATGAAAGGAAATACGAGATCTACGTGGTCCGGCAATACGCCGGCGATTGCGCCGCGCATCACTTCGACGATCCCCTCGACGACGGTCTGTAACCGCCCTGGAGAAAGGCCAAGGTGCCGCGCCGCGAGCGCCGAGCCAAGGCCGAGCATCGCGATGATCGCCCAGGTGGTCACCACGGTCTGCCCGATTTCGATTGGCCCGGCGTGGAACCAGATCGCGTTCGGCGTTACGCCCACGTCTGACGCACGAACAAGAAGACGTTCATGCCTCCGATGAAGACCCCGACGACAATCAGCGAAATCGTCCAGGAAAAGGAAAAACCCTTAGCGTGTCCGTCGAGCCAGTTTCCAAGATAGGCGCCGGCGACCATCGGAAGGACTAGCATGAGGCCCAACGTCCCAAGATAGGCCGTGCGGGCAAGCACGCTTGCCGCGCTCCTCTCGGCGCGCTTCTTGCGTTCCACTTCGCGTTCGACGGCGGCTTGCAAATGGCGACGGTCCACGGCACTTACGAGCGTACCGAATCGGGTTCGCATGGTTGGGAAGGCAATGTGAAGAGCCTGGGAAGCGGTCTGGATACCCGTTGGACGTCCCTGTGATATGACGCTAGGATGGGAGCACGGCCCGAGCCGATCGGTCGAATTAGCGCCGTCAACGGAGACGTAGTGGACGTCGAGTGCAGACGCCTTCCGCCGATCCGTCGCGCGCTCCGAACCGAATCAGGTACGGTTCTCGAGGTTCACCAACACTTAGACCGCGAGTGCGCCCGGGCGATCGCCCTGCACTCGGCTGCCGGACTGCGACGCGGAGTCGCCGTTTACGATAGCGGTGCGACGCTGCGCGTACCCGTTGGGGACTCGGTGCTCGGGCGGGTCGTCGATCTCTTCGGCCGGCCACTCGACGGCGGTGCGGAGCTCGACGCAACGAATACGCGCCCAATCTACGCCCTACCCACGCCGCTGAGCGAGACGCGCGCTTCCAACGAGATCCTCGAGACCGGAATTAAGGTCATCGACCTGCTCTCTCCGTTCGCACGCGGTGGGAAGACTGGGCTCTTCGGCGGAGCCGGCGTCGGCAAGACGGTGCTCATGAACGAATTCATGAACTCCGTCGTTGCGCTGCACCGCGGAGTCTCCGTTTTCGCCGGCGTCGGCGAGCGCATTCGCGAGGGTCATGATCTCTGGCGAGAGATGACGGATGCCGGCTTGATGCCGAGCACGCTGATGGTTTACGGACAAATGGACGAATCGCCCGGTGTGCGGTTTCGAGTCATCTTTACCGCCTTGACTTACGCGGAATACCTGCGCGATACGCTCCACAAAGAAGTGCTCTTCGTCGTCGACAATATGTTCCGCTTCGTTCAGGCCGGCAGCGAAATTTCAGGGCTGCTCGGGCGCATGCCGGCAACCGTTGGGTATCAGCCTACGCTTCAGAGCGAAGTCGCAGAAGTCGAGGAACGTATCTTATCGTCATCGCGAGGTGCGATCACGTCGGTGCAGACCGTCTACGTTCCGGCGGACGATATCACCGATCCGGCCGTCGCAGCGCTCCTCGGGCATTTCGATACGTCGGTAATCCTCTCGCGCTCTCAAGCATCGGAGGGCATCTATCCGGCGGTCGATCCGCTCGCATCGACCAGTCGCTTGATGGATCGTCAAACGCTTGGCGACCGGCACTACGCGATTGCGGAAGCGGTGCGCGAGCACCTGGCGCGCTATCGAGAACTGCGTGACATCATCTCGATGCTCGGCATGGAAGAGCTCGCCGAAAAAGATCGCAGGATCGTAACGCGGGCACGCAAGCTGCAGCGATATCTCACGCAGCCATTCCGCGCCACGGCGCGCCTAACCGGCATAAAGGGCGTAACAGTGACCTTGGATGAAACGCTTATCGACTGTCAAGACATCGTGGCCGGCAAGTACGATGACGTTTCCGAGTCCGCGTGTTACATGCGCGGAAGAATGGCCTCGTGAGAACATTCGCGATCGACTTGAGCTCGCAGGAGCGGCACGAGCGAATCGAACAGGTCAGCGGCTTCGTTGGGGCCGACCACAGCGGCAGCTTCGGCATCCTCGGGGGGCGCGAGTCGCTCGCGACGACGCTATCTTGGGGCCTGTGCTCCTTTCGAACCACCGACACGGATGCGCCTCAGTACGTGGCTGTGCCAGGAGGCGTGCTATATTTTGCCAAAGATGTGCTTCATATTTGCGCTCGGCTCTATCTGCGCGACAACGACCCGGAGCGCATCATAAGTCGCCTAACGGACCAAATGCGTGCCGAAGAAGAGAGCAGCCAAAGCATGCATGCGCTCTTGAGGGAGCTCGATCGCGAGTTGATGCGACAGCTCCTAGCTCAGCAGCTGTTCTGATAACACGTGTGCGGTGACAGATAGCACGGTCGCCTTATAGTGCCGTAATCCAGCGTTTGGCCTCGGCGGATTCTGTGGGCTCCGGTATGCCACGGGAGCGGCCCGGACCCTGTCATTCTGAGCTTGTCGAAGGACGCGGGTTCGATTCCCGTTGGCGCTATAAAGAAAAGCTTCATTTGCCGGGCTTTTTTGAGCGCCGGCGGCGCAACGTGGCACGGCCGTGGCACGGACTTGCCAACATCGGGCAACACCTTAACTTTGCGAGGTCCCTCAGTGTCACCCTGAGCCTGTCGAAGGGCGACACTGCCAACAGGGTTCGCAAGAGCGCTTGTCACGGCGTTCCCTAGCAAGGCATCGATGCGTGCCGCGGCATCTTCCTGCAGTGCCTCGATTGCGTGCAAGTAAATGCGCGACGTGATCGCCGTCGATTCGTGCCCAAGCGCACGCGACACGGTCTCCAAGTCGACGCCTGACGCCAGCGCGAGCGTACTGAATGAGTGGCGCAAGTCGTGGAACCGAACGTGCGGGAGTTTCGCTCGCTTCACGAATCGGGCGAACGCGAGAGAAAACGCTCCGGGTTCCCATGCCGATCCATCGGCGCGGGTGAAGACGCAACGCTCCGCGTCGTCCCGGGCGGCTGAAGGTCTCAGTTCGTCTTGCTGCTGACGCTGTACGCGCAGAATCTCGGCGACGAACGGCGGCAGTGCGATCGTACGAGCGCTGCGTGCCGTCTTTGGCGGTTTCGTTCGGGTGATGCCTTTGACGGTTTCGAGCGATCGATGCACCGTCAGCCGGCGCCCGTAAAGGTTGACATCCGACCACCGCAGCGCGAGCAGCTCCCCGCGGCGCAACCCTGTTCCGATCGCTACGGCGACGACCGCGGCGAGCTCGGTGCCCTGGGCTGCCCGCAACAGTTGTGCCACGCCAACGGGATCGAGCACGCGCATCTCCTTGCGATCGAAGCGCGGCCGATCAACGGCTTCGGCGATGTTGCGCACGAGGAACCCCATTTTGACGCCCCAGCGCAGGATGGTGCGGAGCGTATTGAATACATGCGCGACCGTGCGCGCCGACAGCATGCCCTCTTCCCGGTCGTTGCGACTGCCGCGTGCCCACGCCGCCATCGCTGCCTCGATGTGCGCCGGCCGCAACGCCTCTAGGCGCAACGATCCGATCGCCGGCAAGAGGTAGAGCCGGACGTGCGCTGCGTAGAACGCATAAGTCTTGGCAGCGACGCGGTGCTCTTTGGTCGCGAGCCATCGTTGCGCGAGTCCGGCGACCGTCAGTCGGTCGTTCCCAGCGTAGCCGCCGGCTTCGACCTCGCGCAGCAACTCACGCAGTCGACGCTGAGCTTCGGCTTTCGTCCCGCGAACGGTCTCGCGACGCTGCCTGCGCTTGCCGATGGCGCGCGGCAACTCGACGCGCAAGTACCACGTTCCGGTCGCGCTCCTGCGCGTGAGGTGCCCTTTCATGGCTGGTCGGCCGGACGATTCGACGGCAACCTGAGTAATGCTTCGAGCGATGCCCGGGTCACGATGATTCGGCGCGGCGTAACCCGCACCGACGGGAGCCGCCCAGAGGCGATTAGTTCGTAGGTCGCGTTGCGCCCGATGCCGAGGATGTGCTGAACGTCGCGCACGGTCAGCACGTCCCGCGCATCGCGTAAACGTCCATCTTCGTTCATGACGGCCTCCCAAAAATGCGAACCGCTTCGGACTGCGAACTTCGAAGCGGTTTCGCCCGCATAATAATGCGTATGAAAGCAAACGTGGTTCGGCACACCAATTATACCGCAAACGAAATGGAGATGCACGGAGCCGGCTAGTGTCATTGTAGCAGCCGCCTCCAGGGCTTCGCTTCGCGCGGCGCTTTCGCGCAAACCCTGGACGCGGCCGCATGTCGCAATGACTCCGGCTCCGTGCATTTGCGATGCTATCGAGATGTTGCATCGCTGCTAGCCCGTCGCACTTTGCGATGCATTCTCGTAGCTTTTGCGTTAGCGGCGCGGTGCGTTGCCGTTGTCGCGCGCTATCCGATCGTGATCCAGCGATAATCTGAAGGCGTAGCAGCCGTATGGTACTCCCGCGTGCGATGACGTTGCATGGCGGTGCTCCGGCTTTGCGCCGACATGTTACTCGCTCTGCGCGAACGTGTATTTTCCGTAGCTTGAGGTTGACATCGATCGAAGGGTTTTCAAAACGCAAGCCGGTGGTTGTACGTACAACGCCTGTGGCGTCGTCCGTCCAACCAGGCTCGGGCGGGGTCGCGGGCCTGCCGGCCCGCTCAGCCCGCGCTTCACGTCTCCGCCTCCGCAGTTCGAGATGATTCGGAGCGAGCTCAAATCGACCGACTTGCGGTCGGCGGGTTGCGGTCACCCGCGACGAAGTTGAACGGCTATGGCAATCGCCGATAGGCTCGGCCCGGTGCACTCTGCCGCTGAGGAGGCGGTCGGCCAAGCGAGCTTGGGGAAACTCTGGCTCGGCCGAGAACCGGGACCGCTCGGGCTCGAGGTGCAGGAGCTTCTTACGGAGAGACGCCCGACGGTGGGTGTGATGCGGCAGGCCTGGGCGAAGCGGCGTGCCTTGCGCGCCAATCCTGTGCTCATCTTCTGGGATGGGGGCGAAGCTGGAAGTCTGGTTTGCGGGCCGAGCGCAACCCACGAGGAAAGCGTACCGGTAACAGAACTCCCAACCGACGCACTGGCAACCGTACTGCGGATCGGACTAGCCGCGCCTCGCAGATTCGCGACGCCGACGATTCTCGATCTGCTCGACCGCGCCCAGGGAAGCGGTGACGAACCCGGGTTTCGCAATCGCGGCCTGGTCTCGACACACTGCACGCTGGTTAGTTTCGAGCGAAACGATGAGGCGCGATGGCGGCGACTGGCCAAAGCGAGCGATGGAGTCTCGGGCAAGGGCGGGGTCGAGCTCCTCCGTGCTCTTGGTTATGCGAAAGTGCTGCGTCCCGGCACATTCGTACATGAGCAGGACGGGCGGATCGTCGTTTACGCTACTTCGCTCGCCGGAGACGTCGCAATCGATCGGATGGATCCGAAGACGGGCCGAACCGCAGCGGCCGACCTTCTTGCGCTCGCCCGCGAGCACCACGCCCTGCGAGCGGTGATCGTGATGGGTCGGGTCGTTCGCACCTACGTTGTGGACCAAACTGCCGGCGAGGATCTGTCGACGCCGGCGACCTATGTGGAGCTCGACCTCGATCTGCTTGCGGAGCGTCGGCGTCCGCTCGTTGCCCTGTTGGCTGGCGCGAATGAGCTTTCGCCAAGCGGCTCCTTTGACGAGCTGGCTGCTGAATCCCGACGGTACGCCGTCGCATTGCGCCAGCGCTTCACAAGCCGCGTCTACGATTTCGTGGTCGCTGCGTTAGTCACGGCTATCCACCGAGCGACGCCGCCACAGTATCGAAAGGACCCGCAAGCGCTTTTCGATGCTACGCTGCTGCTGCTTTACCGGCTGCTTTTCGTGCTGTACGCCGAGGATCGCAATCTCCTGCCAGTCGGTAACGCCGAGTATAGGCGAGCATCGCTTACTGAACTGTTGTTTCAGCTACGCCGCGTCGAAACCAGTGGGCGCGCGTGGGATCGTCGCGCGACGGAGTATTGGCAGCGACTTGGGTTCATTTTCGACGGTGTGGCAAACGGTCGTGAAGAGTGGAATGTCCCTGCGTATAACGGCGGACTATTTACTGCCGGTATGCTCGGCGGCCGCGTATTGCGCGACACAGAGCTCCCGAACGTGGATATCGCGCCGATCCTGCTTCGACTAACGTTCGACGATCGCGATGGCGAAAGCGGAAAAATTGATTTTTCCGACCTTGGAATCCGCTACCTGGGCACGCTTTACGAAGGGCTGCTTGCGTACGACGTGCGCTTCGCCGACCGCGATCTGGCGCTAGGCGACGACGAGTATGTGGCCGCGAAGGCAGGTGACGCCGTCGCCGTCCGCAAGGGCGAGCCCTATTTGATCACGCCTCAAGGCGGGCGCAAGGTATCAGGCACGTATTTTACGCCGCCATTTGTAGTAAGGCGGCTCATCGATGAAGCTTTGCGGCCAGCGCTCGAGGCGCACCTACACCGGGTCGCCTCACTGCCGCCGCAGTCGCAGTTCGCAGCGATGCTGGAGTTTCGAGTGGTCGACCCGGCGATGGGCTCGGGACCGTTTCTTGTGGATGCGCTCGATGCGGTCGCGGATCGAATGAATTCTTTTCTACGAGACAATCCGGGCATCGCCGCCAAAGCTCTTGCCGATGCGCGCGAGCATGTTACGGCAATCGGCAAGCGCTTTGGTATCGAAGATGCGGGCGAACGCGTTGGCGATTTTTTGCTTCTGCGCCGAATCGTGCTCAAGCACTGCATCTACGGCGTAGATCTGGCTGCGATGGCGGTCGAGCTTGCCAAGCTCAGCCTCTGGCTCCACGCGTTCGTTCCCGTACTGCCGCTTTCGTACCTAGGGCATAACCTACAGCACGGTGATAGTCTACTTGGCGTCGTCGGCACGGAGCTCGACGAACGTTTCGGAGGCGTCGGCACCGGAGCGCAACCGAAGATGTTTTGGCCGGGGATACGCCGGTTGCTCGACGATGCGCTCGCTCCAGCAAGGGCAATCGCAAACCGTGGCGATCTCTCTCTGGCCGACGTCGAGGAGTCGGACCGCTTGCAGCGGGAGCTAGAGGACAAGCTTGCACCGCTTCGTCGCGCATACGATGCTTATGCCGCTCGAGCCTTCGCTCAGGAGGCCCGCGGAGAACTCGAAGAGAGCCTGATGGGCGAAATCATCAGTGGCAAGAGTTTGGGGAGCATCGAGCGTCGCATCGCCGGTAGCACCAAAACGCAAAAAGTGCAGCTGGAACACCTTATAAGCGAAGCGGCGTCAATTGCAGAGTTGCATCACGCCCTTCACTGGGAACTGGCATTCCCTGAGGTTTTTTCTGGCGACGACCCCGGGTTTGACGTCGTACTCGGTAACCCGCCGTGGGAAGAGGTAACAGTCGAAAGACTTGGATTCTTTGCCCGATACATAGCAGGCATCAAGTCCATGCACCAACGTGATCAAAACCCTGAGATCAACGCCTACGTGAAACGGCACCCCGAGGTCGAGTCTGTTTACAAACGCGAACTAGACGACAAAGCCCGGGTCCGAGAACTCATGCGCAGCAATTTTGCCTTCATGCGGGGCAGCGATCCTGACCTATATCGTGCCTTCGCAGAGCTGGCGATCCGGATCTCAAACGCAAAAGGCGCGATTGGCATGGTGTATCCCCGGACGTTGCTTGCAGGAAATGGATCGACTCCGTACCGCCAGTCGATCTTTCCGCAGGCGAATGTCGTCGCGGATTTTGCGGTGAATCGCGGCGGTTGGATCTTTCCCGACGCTCATCCGCAGTACGCCATCGTGGCCTTGAGCGTGCGAAAAGATGGTAGAGGGGTAATCGAGCAAGCCGGGCCTGCTGCCGATGAAAAACGCTGGTCGGCGTTGCCCGACGTCCGCATGCACTGGCAATATCTGGAACTCGAACGCTTCTCTGAAGGCCTCGAGGTGCCGCTTTTTGAGAGCGAACGCGAGCAAGCTCTTTACACTAAAATGATGCGCACAGGCCAACCATTCTCCGCAGAACTTGGCGGTGTTACCTTTCGGCCCTGGCGACCACTCGACGCGACGATCGATCGAAAGAATGGCCTGCTCAGAGCTCGGGGCCGCGGTGTCGAGGGATGGCCAGTTTATGCTGGGCGCAACATCTACCTTTGGGAACCGGAGATCGGCGAGACGGAGTTCGTTTGCAATCCGAGAGCGGGCCTCGAGGTGCTCCAACGCAAACGAGCGCGCTCCGAAGTCTGGGCTGGTACGCCTTCGGCGATTCTGAGCGACCCGGCGACGCTACCACCAAACCAATGTACTATTCTGTTTCGCGACGTCACAAACCGTATGAACGACCGAACCGTTATTACATGCCTCGTGCCGCCTAATCGCTTCGCTCACAACAAGGCGCCTACGCTGGTCTGCATAGGCGGTGCGCCACGGGACGCGGCGCTCCGACTAGGCATAATGTGTTCATTGCCTTTTGACTGGGCGGGACGCCGGCGCATCGAGAGGAACGTCAACTTTTTCATCCTCAATGCCCTGCCAGTCCCCCGTGTCGAGCGTGGTGACGTCCTCGCCGACCGTGCCGTCGAACTCGCTGCTCGGCTTGCATGTATTGACAGTCGGTTCACGCCATTCGCCAAAGCCTGCGGTGTGGCAACTGGATCATTAATGGACGAAGCCATGCGCGACGACGCAATCGCGGAGCTTGACGCGATTGTTGCGGTGATGTATGGGTTCGGCAAATCTGACCTCGAAGTAATTTTCGAAGACTTTACCCTGGGCGCAGTTCCGCCTGAACGCCGCAATGCGGTTCGCCGCCACTTCAGGCGGCTGGCGGAGCGTGCTGCATGACCAAACCGCCGAAGCCGAAACGCCGGTCAAACTGTGAATCAGAAGATTGAAAAGTGGCGCCGCGAGATCGTTCGCATTCGCACAGCAGTGATGCGCCTGCTGGATCACCGGCGCTGGAACCGAGTCTACGAAGAAATCGTCAGAGCGAATCCTAGACTCCGACCGGGAATCCCGGTTCTTGATTATTTTCGCAACGTCTACGCCGATTACGCGGTGATGGCGGTCCGACGCCAGGTACGACCAGATAAGGACTCCGTTTCTCTCGCGAGACTGCTTGAGGATCTGGCCGCGAATTCATCATTTATCACACGCACGTGGACTCGTCGGCTATACGAGGAACCTTTGACGAGTGGCTACCGATACCCTCAACACATGGCACACGCACTCGCGGACTCAACCTTCGCTCAGTTCGCTGATTCAACGGGTGAGCAGCTCGATGCGGCTCTCGTCGTCGCTGACATCAGGCGGCTACAGACGGCTACAAACAAGATCCTGGAACACGGAGATCGCGTCGTCGCCCATGACGACAAGCGCGGCGCAAGCAGCGCGACGTTTGATGATCTCAACGTGGCCATCGAAGCTATCGAGGAAATCACAAAGCGCTACGTGCTGCTGCTGACCGGCGAGTCGTTGCTCGAAATGACGCCGATCGACGTTTCAAACTCCATCAGTGCATTTCGGTTTGCTTGGATCGATCCTGATCATCCCCCGGACCTTGGGAGCAGAGCTTCATGACAAAGGTAGTGGGAGCAGAAAAAGGAACGGGGGCTGCACGTACGGCGGCGATGGGCGCTCGATACACGTTCGCAGATAACCGGTCGATCACGGTCGCCGAAGCGATCGGCGCGTTCGCCCTCTATGACGATCGCCACGCAGTTGCAATTGCGACGGGTTACTTTAACGCCGGCGGTTTCTCCGCTATTGCCGACGCGCTCGAAGCGGCGCCTGGCGTTAGGATTCTGCTCGGTGCAGAGCCGGAGTCCTTTGAGACTGTCGATCGCCTTGCACGCGACGACGGTGCGCCATCGCAGCGCATCGGCGCTCTCGAGTCTGGTCTTGCTGCGGGGCGCGACCTGCTGCCGTTTGCACGCTCGACGGACACCGAGCTCCGGCGGCTGTTGGACTTTCTTGCACGCCCGACAACGGAGGTGCGCATCTACCGCGAGCGCTTCTTGCACGGCAAAGCGTTCGTTTTTGGGCAGGATGCGGCGGTAATCGCGGGCAGCGCGAACTTCACACGTGCTGGGCTACTCTCCAACTATGAGCTGGACCTCGGTCACTTCGATCCCGACAAGGTTCGCAAGGTTTCCGAGTGGTTCGAGGATCTGTGGGCTGGAGCGGAATCCTTCGATCTGGCAGCCATATATGACGCACGCTTCGCCGAGTATGAGCCATACCGCATTTATCTGCGAATGCTGTACGAATATTACGGTGCGGAGACGGAGGCAGAAGGCGAAGCCGCGCGGATTCTGACGAGCCTGCGCCTCGCGGAATTCCAACGCTTGGGCTCGTTGCGCGCGGAACGCATACTCGACGAATGGGGCGGCGCGCTAATCGCTGACGGCGTCGGCTTGGGAAAGACCTATGTGGCCGGCGGCGTCATCGAGCACTACGCGCGAGATCGCGGCGAGCATGTGCTCGTTGTTTGCCCGGCGGCGTTGCGCTCGATGTGGGATCGGTTTAGGGTTAAACACGGCTTGGCGCTGAACGTCATAAGCTACGCGGAGCTCGCGAGTGATATGAACGTAGGTGAGGGCGAAAGAGACTCCCTAAAGGTCCCGCCACGCTATTATCGGCTCGTCGTCGCCGACGAGGCTCATATGTTGCGTAGCCCGGACACCGGCTACTACCGCGCCATGCGGCGGTTGATGCAGCGGTCCCCGGAGGCGCACCTTTTGCTCTTGACAGCCACCCCCGTAAATAACTCGATCCGCGATCTTTATCACGAAGTGTTGCTCTTTGCTCGCAATGATGCGCATTTCGCTCGCGCCGGCATCGCGAGCCTTAGTGAGCTCTTCGCGCGAGCCGAGCGAACCCCGATTGAAGACTTGGATCCATCGCTGCTCTTCCCGCTTCTCGATGCGATCGCCGTGCGTAGGCCGCGCGCCTTTATACGTCGCGAGTTTCCAGATGCGACGATTGAAGGGCCAGACGGCCCCATTCCGATCGTCTTTCCGACCCCGCAATTGCAGCGGGTTGGGTACGACCTTGACGCATTGCAACCCGGTCTATTCGAGCGTGCGGCTCACGCTATCGAGACCGGTCTAACTTTGGCCCGCTACCGCGCACCATCGTATGCGCTCGATCCCAGCACATTTGCTGTCGAGGAGAAGCGACAGGAGGTATTGGCGGGGCTGCTACGCAGTCAAATGCTCAAGCGATTCGAATCGTCGATTGACGCGTTCCGCGTCACCGCTCGCAAAATTGCCGAGGCGACGCGTAGCCTAAGCTTCTTTATCAACGAGCGCGGCATGGTCCCGATCGATGCGTTCGACCCATTTGCGCTGGACCCCGATTCGCTTCCAGACGAAGATCTTGCGAAGAGCGATACCTTTGCACCGGCCGATCAGTTCGACGTCGAGCGACTTCGGCGCGACCTAGATGCCGATTCTGCATTGCTGGATTCCTTGGTTGCTGAAAGCGCCGCCATCAAGCCCGATGACGACCCGAAGCTCGATGCGCTCGTTGAGATTCTCGCCGCGGCCGGTCGCTGCGCCGGAAACTCGCGCAAGACGCTTATCTTTACAACCTTTGCTGACACGCTTGACTATATTCAGTCCCATTTGGAGCGCGAGATCGAGAGGAACCCGGACCTTTCGTATCTCCGCGACCGAATGGCGTTTGGAACGCGAACTCTTTCGGCCGACGAACGCGTCGCTCTTGCCGCCGGCTTTGCACCGCACTCGATGCGCCCCGACGATGAATCTGCCGAGGATCGCTTCGATCTTCTTGTTTCGACCGATGTACTATCTGAGGGGCAAAACCTGCAGCAGTGCGGCCGCGTGGTGAACTACGATCTGCCGTGGAATCCGATGCGCATCGCGCAACGGAATGGCCGTATCGACAGAATCGGATCGCCGCACACAACGATTGAGATCGCCTGCTTCTTCCCCGACGCCGAGCTCGACCGACTGCTCGGACTCGAGCATCGCCTTCTTCGAAAGATCGCACACGCGAATGCCGCGGTCGGTGCCGGTGCAATTTTGCCCGGGCTCGCCGAGATTGAGCATGCCTTTGCGGATGACGAAAAGGCGATACGCAAACTCTACGAGGAAGATTCGAGCGTCATCGACGCCCTCGATGAGGATGATGCCTACCTTGGCGAGGTCTTCCGCGAAGAGTTACGCCGCGCGCTCCTGCACGAGGCGCGTGAGCAGTACGAGCGGCTTCCGTGGGGCGCAGGCTCTGGGTTTTCGGGGGAAGGCCCAACGCGCATCGTTTATCTTGCCCGGCTCGGCACGAAGAGACGCGGGCGAAGTGAGCTCGTCGCTTACACCGTACCTGATGCCATCGCCGATGACCGGCTGCGTGCTCTTCGAGACGCGAAGTGCTCACCGGCAACGCCGCGCCATTATCCCGACGGATTGCGCGACGCGGCGATCGATGGCTGGGACCGAGTCCGTGCCGAACTACTCGCGCGGTATAGCGCCGACCGCGACCCGCGTGCAAGGCAGACGCGGTTGCCAAAATCGCAGCGAATCGCCGTCGCCCTACTTCAACGTGACGGCTCGGAAGAGGCGTTCGCAGCAGCGGAAACGCTTACGGTTCCATGGCCGATCGACGTACAGCGATCTCTCAGAACGATTCTCGATGACCCCGGGCAGGCCGATACCGCGAAGGTCCGTTCACTCATAGAATTCGCTTCGACTCGCGGTCTCACAGCGCCGGCCGCTGAAGCGGCTCCGGAGCTCGGGATCGACGACATCCACCTCGTTTGCTATCAGATCGTTTCGCCGGTGTAAGGCGCGGTGGGCGCCCGGTGAATTAGGCTGCGCGCTTCGGTCTAGTAGATTTGGCCGCGCGTCGGCCGCGTCGGCTATAGCGGGGGACTGAATCAGCTTCATCTAGCGCGTCGAGAAAAGCGCCCGCGTCAACGAAGTCGTCATCGCGTGCGCGCCGAGAAAGCTCCTCCTCCGTGGCCCGCTGGGGCCGCCAGGGCTCCAGCAGGTCGCTGACGGCGGAATCAAGTGCGCGCGCAAGGCGCGCAAGCGTGGTGAGCCTGGCGTCACCCCGGCCCTGTTCAAGCTCGGAAATAATTGCGCGTGACACGCCCGTCCGCCGCGCGAGGGCTGCCTGCGAAAGACCCTTTTGGGCCCTCAAGACGAGGAGATTGATCCGAAGCGCCTCGTTGAGAGCCTCCACGTTATACCGGGGAGCCACGTTCCCATTGTACCAGCCAGGGCAAAAAATGTCCAGAAAAGCAGACAATTCAGTCTAAAGTTATAAAAACTTGACTTTAGGTTAATAATCTGGTATAATCACAGCCATAATGAATAACATGGAGACCCAGGCTATGGACCGCCGGACGAGTGATGCCTTAAAGGAGTTGTTTGAGGAAGACCCCGGGGCCAGGCGCTTCTTTCAGTGGGCAGCCGAGCGCCAAAATGATGCTGCTCAGACCTCAATCGCACGGCTAGAGCAAAAGGCCGGCGTAGACCGCCGCAAGGCAATTGAGCTTGCGCGACAATTCGAGGACCTCGGTTGCGGAAAGTTCGTTATGGGGCGACGTGGTGCTCCCAGCCGGATCGAATGGAGCGTTTCCCTAAAAAGCATCGGCCGCGCGGCGATAGGGCAATCCGCGACGCTCGAAACCGTCGACCCTGAGCTCGTGGACGAAACTGCCGATCTTGCGGAGATGAAGAAAGAAGAATCGCCTGCGCCTGACGCGGGGGCGCTGTCGATCGCAGAAGCGAAGCGGCGGCTCGCTGCATCTTTCGGCGTCTCTCCAGAGGCGATCGAGATCACCATCCGTGCCTAAGGGGCGGCGAGCCGCCGCGAAGGCGCGCGTTACGAAGCCATGGTCCGTCGAGATTGGGACGAGCGCTGCGCGCGACGTCCGTGGTTACGGCCTCGACGATACGCGGTTCCGTCCGACCCTTCGCGAACTGGTTGAGGCGCTGAAACGCAATCCGCTGCAGTTCCCAACGAAGCGTGGCAAGTTGAAGAACGCTCGTGCCGCGGGCCTCAAGTTCGGCAGCAGCACTTGGCGCATCGTGTTCGTCGTGAACGTCGCAGAACACGCCGTACGGATCCTCTCGGTAGGTCCCCATGATGTCGCATATGAGCGCGCCCAACGCCGGATTTAGGATGGGGTACGACCGTAGCTGCCACCCGGATTTCAGACCGTGAAACTCTTCGTCGCCTACCCGTACGCGTTCAATGAAGGTGGATACCGCGAAGCGCTCTTAGCGGAGTTGACGGGCACCGATGTGACTCTATTGTTCGCGGATGAGCGCCTGACGAACGACCACGTGTTGTATAAAATTCGCGACATGATGGCTGAAGCGGATGCTTGCATGTTTGACATCTCCGGAAATAACCCCAATGTCATGTTAGAGCTTGGCATTGCGCTCGGCGAGGATCATCCAGGGTTCGTTGCAGTCAACGCTGCCGACGTCGGGGGTATCGGAGCGGACGTGGTTGGTTGGGACCAGCTGCGTTATAAAACCTATGCTGACCTTGCAAAGCAGGTCCGTTCCTTTGTAACCAAAGGCGCTATACCGGTGCGGGCGAGAGCATCTGACGAAGCTATGTTCGACGTCGATGTCGACAGGGATTCCGAGACGTTCTTCAACCAGATCATCATGCCGGGTATCGCAGGCTACTTCGATTTGCTGATCCGCCCCACGACCTACGACACAGCTTTAATTCCGAGAGAGCAGGTGCGCTCGATGTTACGCGAGCTTGAAGCGACATATCGCGTCCGTAGCAACGTTCCCGATGCTATTCCGTATGATATATCCAACTCTACGATCGAGAACTTCGCCGATGGAGCGAGCTTCGCGTACCGCCACGGGGAGTGGGCTCGCTGGGAGGCGGCCCGACTGCACACGAGCGGTCTGTATCGGATCGAGCGCATTATTAGAGATGACTTCGGGCACGACGGCAAGCTGAAGCAGGCCGACCAGACCGTAGGCTTCGTCGACCTAATCGAACAGGTAACGCTCTTTTTCTTGCTGGCCCGAAATGTCGCGCGCCGTATCGTTGCCGACCCCAGCGAACGCGTCTTCGTGAGCTTTCGCGTTGGCCGCCTATTAAATCGAAGAATTCGACCCGATGATCCGAAACTTAATCCGACCGCGTTTTTCGGCTCTCATCCGGGAAATGAACAGGAGGTAGAGAATGGCGGCGTCGAGGTTTCGCTCGATGAGCTGGAAGACGGTGCCGTCGAAATGGCCGCCAAACAGCTTGGAGACATCTTATGGATCTTCGGCCTTGGGAGCGAGCTCGTCACTTCCATCCAGCGACGGTTGCTAGGCAATGCTGAACCGCGCGCGTTCCCCGTGGCATAGCGACGCGTGCCAGGGGCGAAGCTTGTGAGGAAATTGACGGACGAAGAAATTCAGTCCAACTATGAACTGCAGAGCCGCGGCGCGATCGAGCGGTACGGCGGCGGCGGCGAAAGCGTGAACTGCGATAGGTGCGGCCGGCATGACGAGACCCCGGGTGCTGGGCAAAACGCTTTGGCGCGGATTCCGAACCGGGCCACACACTTACCGCGATCGATCGAACTTTGTGACGATTGCGCAAAAGCTCTGCGGTATCAGTAATGAGTGTAGTGCTACCGCCGGGCCTGCGCCCGAGCAGCCTTTTCGGAACGATTTGAGGAGATAAGCTCGTGTCAATGATGTGGCGGGCCGGCTCGCTATCAAAAAGAGTTCCTTACGAAAACGAGGCGGATCTTGAGGCAGCGATCGGTGAAATTGCTAGCGACCTTTTTGGGACGGCTCGCATCTATCTCAACGTCAAGAAGAAGGTGGGCCGTAACATCCCCGACGGCTACCTTCTCGATCTTTCTGGTCGCGAAGCAGCTCTTTACTTTGTAGAGATAGAGCTGAGCGCGCACGATCCTTTCCGTCACATAGCCGTCCAAGTCTTACAGTTTTCCCTTTCATTCGACGACGACAAATGGGGCGTCAAACGGGTCCTTTTTGACGCGGTGAAAGGCGACACAAGAGCTTGGGCAGCGTGCGAAAGCTACGTAAAGAACCGGAGCCTGAATAGTGTCGATCATCTACTTGAGCTCTTGATCCAGAAGCCATTCGCGGCGCTGGTCATCATTGACGACGCATCCAACGTGCTCGAAGCCGTGCTAACGCAAAAGCTGAAATTCCCAGTAGAGGTATTAGAAATCCAGCGCTTCGAGAGTGAGTCTGGTGAGCGCCAGTACCTCTTTGAGCCTTTCTTAAGAGATGTGCGAGCGGATCTGTCGGGCGGGACAAGCGCTGGGATCGCAAGCGGCACGCTAGCAGTCAGCGACATTGACACGATTGTCGTTCCAGCTCGTGAGGAAGGCTTTCAGCAGGTGTTCCTTGGTGAGGACGAGTGGCGCTCGATAAGGATACACGGCAGTATGATTCCGCAGATTAAATACATAGCGGCGTATCGCGTTGCCCCCATCTCAGCGATTACGCACATCGCCAAAGTAAAGGAAATCGTGCCCGCGACGGACCCAGCGAAATATCGGCTGCTGTTCGAAGAGCCAGCGGCAGAGATTGGCCCGATCAAACTTGTTCCCGGTGGTCGTGTTAAGCAGCTTCAGAACTCGCGGTACACAACGCGGGAGCGCTTGCTAGAGGCGAAGACCCTTGACGACGTTTGGGCCCAGCCGGAGCTAGCGTAAGATGGCAGCGATCATGTACGCCGCATCGGGCGACGGCGACCTCATTGAACTAAAGGAGACATTGTTTACCAAAGAAGTTGACCTTCAGGACTTCCTGACAAAACACCCCGCTCTCCTTGCCGGCGATCAGATGAACCCCAGCGACCCACGCAGATTCGTGTTGATCACGGCGGAGGCTGGGATCGCGATTTCTGAAGGCGCCGCGGATTACTTTTCGTTAGATCACCTCTTCATCGATCAGGACGGCATCCCCACGCTGGTCGAAGTGAAGCGGAGCACCGATACGCGGGCTAGGCGAGAAGTGGTCGGGCAGCTGTTGGAATACGCGGCAAACGCGTGCGCCTTTTGGCACGTTTCAAAACTTCGCCAAGCATTCGAGCAACGCTGCGCGTCAGCGGGGCTTTTGCCAAATGATGAACTGGGAAAGCTCGGGATCGAGACCGACGGAGATCTTGGCGCGATCTGGGACAAAGTTGATCGAAACCTAAAGGAAGAACGCCTCCGTCTCGTTTTTCTGAGCGATAAGTTTGGTCCCGACACGCAGCGTCTAGTCGAATTCCTCAACCGGCAAATGGAAAAGTCGGAGGCATATGCCGTCGAGGTGCCACAGTATACCGGGGGCGGATTGAGGACGCTCGTCCCGCGTGTCTTAAATCCTTCTGTTATCCAGGCGGATCGCCGTGCGGCAACTACCTCCCGGGGGGAACTTTGGACTATTGACCGCTTCTTTGACGATCTTGCGTCGCGCCAAGGCCCGGAACCGGTCTCTGTCTTCAAGGACATCCTGATTTGGGCACAATCTCAGCCAAAGCTCGCGATCTTCTTTGGACGGGGAAAGTCGGATGGCTCGATACAGATAACGTTCAAGAAGGGCGGGGACCCGTCGATCTATCAAACCGGTGACGCTGTCGTCATGACGTTATGGAGCTATGGTCGCGCGGAGATAGAATTCCAGTACCTCGTGACTCATGCGCCCTTTACGGACGATGAGAAACGCAAGGAGCTTTGGCGCCGTCTGAACTCGGGTACGGACTTCAAGATTCCGGAAGAAAAGACCGATAAGCGACCCAGCATTAATTGGCGTGAGCTGGTTAAGCCAGATGCGCTGAACACGCTACTTAAATCTATGGAGTGGGTTATCGGCCAACTCGATGGCGGGCGAGTCCAAGCATAGGCCTTGTAGGCGTGGCACCCACGTGGCACGGATGCCTAAAAATTGGAAGGCCCTGGCCGGGATTCCCCGGGATGTAAGAAGCAAGAAGGCGTTTCTTGACAATACTTTCCGACACCACGCGGGATCAATCGGGATCGTCGCCGTCAGATTCGATTCCCGTTGGCGCTACAAGAGCCGATTCGCCCGCTTTCGTTTTTAACGGATGTCGGGTCCCCGTCTACTTATCCATCCGGTGGTGGCACACTTCGAGGCGGTTTCCCAGTGGATCTTCGAAGAAGACCGCGTAGAACGTTGGGTGATGTTGCTCGAAATACGCGGGGCCTTCAACCTCGCGGGCGCCGTGTTCGCGAACGACGTGCGATACTTCGTCCACGAAGTTTCTACTTGGGGCCGAAAATGCGATGCGCGTTGCCGTAGGGCGTGCCTGTGGATCTTCGAACACATTGAAGAAATCCGCACGAACTGACCCGTAGCGCCGAGTATATCCGTATCGTGCAACGCGTACGGTTGTCGGCTCGGTGCCGAACAGCGCCATCAGTGCGTCGTAAAAGGGGCGTACCGCCTGCGCATCGCTGACGCGAAAGTCAATGTGGCTGAAAAGTGGAAACGCGTGTTGTTCGAAGTACCATTCCCGTGCATCGCGTAGATCCTCGTTCGGTCCCGATTCGTTCATGCTGTGATTCAATAGCAGTTTTAAGCCCCGGCCCTCCTTCTTTGGGGATCGCGATCGCCTACCGAAGGGAAGCGACGGCCGGCTCGCAGCATCGTCCTCGCGCACGAACGGCGATTGCGCTCGTAAAACACCGGTGCGGCACCGATATCTGCATATAGCTGCGGGTGCTGCACCATTTGCACGTTTGCTGGAAAGACCGCAACCTGGAACGCTATAAGGCCCGCGCGGGTATAACGAAGTCTTGCCCTTGCAACCTTTTCGGCATTTTAAGCGGTCTAAAGGTCGCTATGACAAATACCCTTTTGCCGGTCGCCACACTTGCTATTAGCGGCGCTGTCAAGGGCCCGTGTTTGGAGCGCTCCGAACCGGTTTACGGAGGCTATGCGAACCGACGTGGCGAGGTCGTATTGTTTGCGAAAGACCTCGCCTATCGCGTTAACTTCAAGAATCAAATCTTGAAGGAAGGGCCGCCGCTGAATTACGGTGCCCAAGCGCGCTACGATGCAGCTGAAGCCGGTGAGGATTTTGGGTATGCCAACAGGACCTTCCGTCGGCTAAGCCGTCAGCAGATCACGGACATCTGTATGGCCGGCCGCTTTAGGGTCGGCTCGAGATACTAAGTCTTAACGCACTCACAATAGAAAACCAAAGGCGCCCCGTGCGTTCGGGGCCCTGTCCGTAGAGGACGCTACTATGCACGCGCTACGCTCTGTATTCGCCGGAGCAGCAATCGCGGCGATCGCCTGCGCAACGGCCGGCGCTTATCCGACCACCCTGACGGTAAAAATGTACGCTCAGAATCGGCCGGGCGAAACCGGCACGGCGACGTTCGAGCAGGTTTCGAGCGGCGTCAAGATCGTCGTCAAAATGACCGGCGGCCAAAACGGCTCACAGCCGGTCCATATACACACGGGCAGCTGCGCGAAGCTAAACCCAGTACCCAAATATGCTCTGACCAACATCGTCCACGGGAGCAGCACAACCACGATATCGGGTATCACCCTTGTCGACCTGCTCAAAGGCCAGTACGTCATCGACGTCCATGAGAGCAGCGCCGATATGACAAAGTATGTAGCCTGTGCTGCGATTGCGATGCCGCAGTGATCGCATAGAAAACGGAAGGAAACCGTGTATTTCACTGAACAGATCGACCAGTCGGACTTCGAAGGCCTGGAACAAATTGCCGAGTCGGATCAGTTTGCAATCTATGCCGTTGGTAACCAAACTTATCTACTGGTACAGCGACATCAAGGAACGCCGTGGATGGCGCTGCGTCTCTCGGGTGACGGCTTGTTCCGAATCTCTGCCTTGCTCAACGATGCGATGCGACATCTTTATCGAGAAGTTGCTTCACGTCTTTCCCCCAACAACGCGGCTGAAGAAGGCAACGCATAATCCTGCGCCAAGCGAGCGCTTCATCCAAGCATGCGTTCGGAGAAAGGCGAGCTTCGGAGCGATCCGTTGGCATTTTGCTGCGAAAGCGCCGCTTTGCGACTGTAAGCTGCGCACTGCTACAGAATTCAATGCACCTGCCGGCAATCGATTAAATCGAATAGTGCAACTTTATTCGGCTTATTAGGTTCGCATCGAATAGGAAAAGAAACTAAATGGAAGTGACTATTTAATATGATGGACCTAACAAAGACCGCCCCGCGTAGCGTCAAAGAAACGATGCTCGGCGTCGTGCAACTCGCACGGACGACCGACAAAGCAAAAGCTGTAGCGCATGGTCGCGTCGGCGAATACAATTATGACTGCCCGATGGACCAAGGCCTCTTCGAGTACCTCGAGATGGATCCGAAGGCTTTCCTAAACGTCGTTAAGGAAGCGAAGAACGATTCTGAGATCGAAGCTTACGCGAAGACATTCGTCGCTAAGAAAGATCCTCGCAATATCGAAGCCTTCAACAAGAAGTGGCTCTCCGCAGTGCCGACCGGAGACTCGTTAAAGCATTTCGAGGAGCTGCGCAGCAAGATCGCTCCGAACCGGACCGACGTCCGGTCTTGGCCGGACCTGCTCGACCTAGACGAAGGTCGACCCGTTCCGCGCCGCGAGACCGTTTACTCCTAGCCAAGAGGCCGGGGAACCGCACCACTACAGTTTCCACGAGAAAAAGGGCCGCCATGAACTCAATAGAGCGCGTCTGGACGCGCATGAAGCAAGCCGCAGTCAAATCTGCGCAGCGCGAGACTGTAATGAACATGCGAGAATCGCGAAACACGGTGCTGAAGCTCTGTCGCCAAGAAAAGGCGATCACCCCGCCGCCAGATGCGCTGCAGTTTCTAGCCAAAGAACTGGTGCGCCTTACGGTGGAACCGCACTGAGCCACGGGTAGCTCATCGACCGTCAACTGCTCGGCGGTCGGGGCGCCGATTATAGTTGCTAGTTTGCCGATGTGCTTCTAGCGATAAGGTCCTTGACTGCGCCGGCGACCTCCCTTCTTGCGCTCGTTTTATCTAACGATCAGGAAGAGAACGTGCGCGGAACAGCCTTCTGCGAGGGCTTTGGCGCGGGCCGCAGAGAACCAACGCCCAGACCTTGAGCGCCGGCGCCGGAAGTGTCGGCGTATATGCACACGCTCAAGGGACACCGACGCTTTGCTTGGGTACCGGTTGGCCGAGCTTCGCAAGGGCGCCGGCGCGCTAATCCCAATCGCGTTCAATCAGAGCATCGCCCAGCCAACCAACATTCAGTGGCACCACACGTACTTAGCCGTTGGAGACGGAGGCGGCATTGTAGGTACGAGCGTCCCGGCGATCTATCACGTCAAGATCGCACACTCCGCTGGCACGGTCGTCGGCGAGACTCCGCTTACCGGTACGACGGGCATCTTTCAGTTTTTCATCCAAGGCGACACCTTCATTGGGCCCAACCTGGGCAACGAAAACGTTATGTTCTGGAAATACCCCGCCGGGGGTGGACCAAAGAAAGCGATCGGCGGATTCAACGATCCGTTTGGCGCGGCGGTCAGCAAAGGTACAAAATGAGGCTCCGCCGAATTTGCGCCCGGCGTTCACTGAAGGTGTTGGCCGTACCGGGTCGTTTCGCCGAAAAGAAAGTTCGTAGAGTTTGCGATACCCGGAACTCCTGATGGAACCGGCGATCCGATAGAGAAGGAAGGAAATCATATGGTGACTCGCTGTCTTGCCATGCTCGGCGCCGCCATTCTTGCCGGATGCGCGGGCTTCGGCGCACAAACCGCACTCGCGCCTACGCAGATCGCACAAGGAGACTCGCGCTCCCCGGCAGCCAAGTGTCCGGCCGAACCTGGAGGCTCGGGCCTTCTTGTGGATGGCGACTTTTCAAAAGCTACGCAACCGCTCAGCTACACGCTCTACACCAAGGGTCAAAAATTTGCCCCATCCTGGCACGTCGCCAATGGCAGCGTCAAGCTCGTAAGTTCGACCTATTGGAGCGTCGGCGGTCTATGTAGCGTCGACCTTGACGCCGGCGCCGGCGGCACGATTGCGCATAAGCGTTTCGCCACGACCGCCGGCGCGAAATATAAGGTGACGTTCCTGTTGTCGGGCAACGGTGACGGTGGACCGACCGTAAAGAGTATGAAAGTCACCGCCGCGGGCCAGTCTATGACGTTCACATGGGACACTTCCGGTGGCAACGATCCTCGCCATGGTAAATATGCGAAGAAGTCTTGGAGCTTTACCGCCGCCGCGCCCACCACCACGCTCAAGATCGTAAACCTGGACAGTCCTCCCACCACATACGGCCCGGTCGTGGCCGGGTTCTCGGTGCAGAAGAACTGAGTCTCCTGGCAGGTGGAGCTCTCGTCGTTATGTCGACCGAGTCGCGCGGCGTTTCGAACGCAAAGGCAAAACGAGAACTCGGCTGGACGCTCCGATACCCGAGTTGGCGACAGGGCTTCGCAGCGACGTACGGCGGAGATAATCGCGGTAAAGAACGTGAAGCACATCGGCTGACGGGCGGCAGAGTTACGAATCGATAGTGGCAGTGGTCGTTCTTGCAACACGGGATACGATATCGAACGTGTTGCCACGAAACGGTCGTACCGGCGGGCCTTCTTTGCTGTCGTCGGTGGTGTGGAATTATATCGCTCACTCGGTTCGTCAAGGCGATTGGCGCGTTTGACGGCCTAAAGAATAGTCTTGAACGTACGCGTCAGTGTCAGGTCAAATTCCGCGTCGATCCTTCCTCCGCCAACGGCATTATCGTCGACATGCAGCTTGCCTGCGAGATGGTTGGGCTGTTTCGTCGAAAGTGTGAATGCCTGCGCGTTGGTACCGCCGGAATATTGGACCAGTTCGTCGTTAAGCCTAAGTGCGTAGCCAAGATGCGTTGCATCGCCGAAATCGATCATGGCTCCATCGTCTAGCGCGCCGTCTGCGCAAGACAAAGTGTCACAGGCCCTGATCTTGGCGCCGATGTCGATGCTCGACAAGTAAATGCGAAGAACGGTCTTGTTCGGATCGATTTCGTCTGGACCACGAACGAGCCACCCGTATTTGACCGTGGTCGAGTAAGTCTTGAAACTGACCCTTCCGCTAGCTTTGTCGGCCGCAAGCGCGCCGGCCGGTGCCGCGAACACCATCGATGCGAGCAGCAGCGCGCAGCGCGGGGCAATACGAGGAGCCGGGAGCGGAATCTTCATCGTGGGCCTCCGATAGGGCCAACCGGGTTCACCGCCCGCCCACCAAGTCCGTTGGCCGCAAAATGCGAAAACCCGTACAGGAAAGAGCTATCTGGTATTCGACGGGAGCGGCCGGGACCTTGTCATCCTGAGCTTGTCGAAGGACGCGGGGTCGATTTCCTTGGCGCTACCATCGGACCGTTCTGTTTCCTGCTCTAAGCGCGTGTGGCCGTCGCGAAATAATTGCCATGGTTAAGATCGTCGACCAGTCCACGTCCTGTAGGATTCCAGCCCAGATGTTCGCGCGTAATTGCACTCGACGCCGGGCCGTCCATTGAGAAGAATGGCGCGAGCCAGCCGAAGTGTTCTTGAGCGCGCTCCGGTTCTATCGAGACCACCGGAACGTTCAAACCACGCCCAATCGCCGCCGCGATGTCCCGCGCGGGAACGCCTTCGTCGGCGACGGCGTGCCAGCGCGAGCCGGCCGGTGCCTTTTCAAGTGCAAGCCGGAAAAGACGCGCTGCGTCAACCCGCTCTACCGCACCCCAGCGATTGCTGCCGTCGCCGATATACCCAGCGACGCCGCGCTCGCGGGCAATGGCGATGAGGGCGGGAATGAACCCACGATCGCCGTCGCCGTGCACGATCGAAAGACGTACCACCGACGCCCGCACGCCCTTCGAAGCCGTCGCAAGTGCCGCGTCCTCAGAGACGCGCGGCAACTGAGAAGTGACCGGGGCGTGCGCATCGTCTTCCGTTGCGATTTGACCAGGTCGTATTGCCAGAGTTCCCGCGCTAACGACGAGCGGACCACTCGAACCGGCAAGAACCTCGCCCATTGCTTCGATAGCGCGTTTGTCCGTCTCGCAGGAGTGCAGAAAGTTGGCAAAGTCGTGAATGAAGGCAGTATGGACGACCCCGTCGCTGGCGCTCGCGCCGCGGCGGAGGCTCTCGAGGTCCTCGAGCGATCCGCGAAGCACGTCGATGCCGGCGTTCGCAAGCGCGGCGGCTCCTGAGTCCGAATGGGCGAGGGCCAGAACCTCGTGTCCCGTCTCCTGCAAGTCGGCTACGACAGCCGAGCCGATAAAACCCGTTGCACCGGTGACAAAAACTCGCATTGTCTGATTTCCTTTGCGTGTGTTACAATTTACATGATCTGTAACTTATCAGGTCCGGCCGGCCGAATCAACGAAGACTAACAAAGATCGACAATATGACACCGAATGCAATTTTGTCAGATACCATGACCCCCGAGGCTCGCAAAACGCGCGCTCTTATCGTCGATGTGGCCGAGCGTCATTTTAAGCGATATGGCTATGCGAAGGCGACGATCGTCGATATCGCGAGCGACTGCGCGATGTCGCATGCGAACGTTTACCGGTTCTTTCGAAATAAGGCGGATTTGGCCGATGCGGTCGCGTCGCTGTGGCTCGAAAAGATCATTGCGGCTGGAAGTGCCGTCGTCGCGCGGGCAGGGTCTGCAAGGAATCGCTTGATGGCGCTCGCGATCGAGCTTTATCGCATAAAAAAGCGCGAACTGCTTCGGACAAAACGCGTGCACGAACTGCTTTCGATGGCGGAGACGAACGGGCGGCGGTCGATCGAAGAATACTATCGCCACATGAATGCGCTGCTGGTTCGGATTATCGACGATGGAAAACGTTCGGGCGAGTTCGCGAAGGTCGATTCAGAAAAGACCGCCGGCATCATCCAGTCGGCGCTCGTAAAGTTCTTTCATCCGCTGTTGCTCGAACAATTTGCTGATCACGATCTCGAGCCGCTCCTGCAATCGCTGATGGAGCTCATCGTCACCGGCCTCGCACGACGGGCATGACTTCTCGCACCTCGATCGTGGAATCGCTCCTGAGGCTGGTCTGGATCGCAACCGCGTCAAGCCGACGGCTTAGAGCCAAAAGGTAGTAGCTCCACGCATATACTGACGGCCTGCGGCGGTGGGATTACGCAAGACTCGTTAGGCTTAGAAGGGGCCAGAGGGGTCGCAAAAAAAGCAAAAACCCCCGCAGGAAAGGATTATCGGGTATTCGACGGGAGCGGCCGGGACCTGGCCTACTCGGGCCGTCGAATGACGGACGTTCGGCATGCAGATGTTCTTTCCCAAAATGTACTTATCCTTAGCATAGCTCGGGTGTAGGGCTTACCTTTTGACGACCATGTCGTAGCGACCGCGGGACGATGCAGACTTACCAGTGGCCTGCGCTTTGACCACCATCTACATGGGAAATTTCCCCAGTTACGTATGGAGCGTTTTCCAGATAAATCACGGCAGAGACGACATCCTGGATCTCTCCAATTCGCCCGAGCGGAATCTGCGATTCGAGTCCGGCGTACGATGCCTCCGGATGCGTCCTGATGATTATCGGTGAGACCGCATTCACCCGGATGCCACACGAGGCATACTCGATCGCGAGTGCCTTTGTCACTGAGTTCAAGCCGCCTTTAGCCAACGATGCTAACGCCGCCGGAACACCTTTGACAGGTTGTTCGGCTACCGTCGCCGTGATGTTGACGATATGACCCCAACCTTGCCTCTCCATCCGCCTCAGCGCGCGCTGCGTGATGTGGAAAAAGCCGCCGAGGTTCGTCGAAAGCATCAAATCATAGTCCGCCACGGTGTATTGTGTGAATGGTTTCGAAATGTAGGCTCCTGCATTATTGACCAGTGTGTCAAGCCGTCCGAATCGATCAACGCCCTCGCTCATAATGAGGTCGGCGGTCTTAGGGTCGCTGATGTCGCCGGCGACGCTCAGCACATTCGGGTCTGTGTTGTGCTCAATTGAAAGCGAGCTGGCGATCACCTTGAAGCCCGCATCGCTGTATGCGGCCACTAGGCCCGCGCCGATACCGTGCGAAGCACCGGTAACTATCGCAACCTTCTCATCGATCACGCCAGTAGCCGACCGGGCCGAGCTTTAACCGTACCTGAAACCCGGCTTGCTTTGCCCAACCTCGATGATATAACCGTCAGGATCACGGATGTAGCAGCGAATCTCGCCGTACTTGTCCTTTGGCTCCGTGATGAACTCGGCTCCTCGACTTTTCCATAATTCGTAGCACGCTTGAATATCCGCAACGCGGATATTCATGAAGCTACTGATCTCATTGGGGTCAGGAGGGGGTCGGAGCGTCACCGTCGGTTTGTCAGGTGTCGGACCGCCCCCAACGTTGATTATGAGCCACGTGTTTGCGATCTTGATGTACGGCGGTGCGTTTCCATCGCCCATGCTCACAATTTCTCCTCCGAAGACCGTTTTGTAGAATTCGGCGGATCGCTTGAGATCGGCTACTGTGAGAAAGTGAGCGACGGTAAACCCCTCGTGCGGTGGGATCTGGTAGCTTTTCTGCTCGACTTGTGCTTCGTCCATTGATCTCTCCAATTGCAGTTATAGTTTAAAGCGCGGGCACAATAGACTCGACGGTTCCCTCGCATTCGTCGTACCATTCTGACGAGCGCGTCCCAGGGACCCACGCCGGCCGCATTGAGACGAATCAGCGCCTCGCCGCCGCTTGGCGCAGGTAGCGGCGTTTGCTCGAACGCCAGCACTTCAGGTCCTCCAAAGTGATGCATGCGTATCGCGGAAGGTCGTTGCCGTGCCATCTACCACCGACGTAGCCCGTTCCGAAGTATCTGTACCCATAGTTGATGCCCCCGTAGAATCCTACCGATCGGTCCCAGTACCCCCGGTGCCAGTAGTACGCGTTCGACCTATAGCCCCAGTAGCCCGGGGTCCAGAGCTGTCCCGCTGCAGGCGCGACAACGCATGTTCCCGATACCCAGTGATAGCCGTGCCGTCCGTACGCCCAATAAGCGGGAGTCCATATCGAGTTCGGCCTGTCACTGGGGGGTAGCGCGTAAACCGGCATCGCCGGAGGCGCGAGCGCGATGCCGGCACCGACCGCACCTCTGCCGGCGACGACATGGGAGCGGCGAGAAACGCGACAAAGCTCTATTCGCCATCGGCTGAAAAAAGCCGGTAACGACTTGACAGCGCTTCGTTCGGTAAAAACGCGCCCAGAGGTTATTTGTTGGTATTTTTGCCACAAAAGCGTCGCCGTACCCGTGAGATGCAGCACCGCGAAGGATTTCAGATCACCTGCATTGTCGTCGATAATAAAATCGGCAACCTTAGTTGGTCGCTTGCGGTTAGGCAAAGTAGGAAATAGAATTAGTTGAAAGTTGAAATTAATGAAGGATCTAACAAAAACCACGCCTCGTAGTTCCAGCGAAATGATGCTAGGCATCGTGCAGCTTGCTCGCGCGATTGACAAGGCAAAGGCCGCAACGCGCGGTACCATTGGCGAATATAAGTACGATTGCCCGATGGATCGGAGTCTCTTCGAGTACCTCGGCATGGATCCGAAGGCGCTCCTCGAGATCGTGAACAATGCGAAGAGCGATTACGAGATCGAAGCTTACGCGAAGACGTTCGTTGCGAAGAAAGACCCTCGCAATATCGAGGCGTTCAACAAGAAGTTCCTCTCCGCGGCCCCGACCGGAGAATCGTTGAAGCACTTTGAGGAGCTGCGCAGCAAGATCGCTCCGAGCCGCACCGACGTCGTGTCGTGGGTGGACCTGCTCGATCTCGAAGAAGGCCGCACGGTTCCCCATCGCGAGCTAGCTCACGCGTAGCAAACCTTAAAGCCGTAGCAAGCTTCAGGGAGGAGCGCGATGCAGATCGCGCTTCTTTTTGCTGCTTCTTAAAAGAAGTTACAGAGGGATAGGTCCCGTCATGAAGTCATTGGTAATTGTGGAGTTGCGGTAGTTTCATTCTCGGTGGGAGAGACGAGCCTTTTCGCTTGTCATCCCGCGCGCAACCCGTGCGGAACATGCCGTGGATAGGGAACCGTCCAAAACGGAGGACGTTACAACTCGATCGCCGGCGTGAGGGTCACCTCGCGCTGGATGGGACCCGAGCGCAGTTCTAAGGTGACGGCTCGGCCGCCGCTGCCTCGAAGAAGACGCGCATACTGGCCGTTATCCATGTGCGTGACGGACATCCCGTCAACGCTCAGAATGATAGCTCCGCTTTCGATACCCGCTCGCGCCGCGGGAGTTCCGCGGATAATTGAACGCACGGAGAAAGTGCCGTCGGCCCTGCGCTCCGAGACGATTCCAGTTACGAGATAGGGCTTTTCGTCCGTTAAGGTCGCGTTCGGCTCAAAATAGGCGCGGCCGCTCACATAATCGAGTGTAAGCGTAAAGCGCCGTATAATATCATAACCGATATTTCCGGCCAGATCGCTGCCGCGTAGCACGCCGGCCTTTGCTTCTGAGAGAGCGGTAACGGCATCGTGAAGGGCGATGCCGGCGACGCTAAAACTCTTGAGGCGAACGAGCGTGGAATGCTGCGTACCGCCGACGCCCTCGTACTCCTCGGGAAACACGTGCACGTAATACGCTGCAACGTCGTGCTCGGCAACAAAGTCCGGCGCAAGGATGAGGGTGCCGTCATTCCCGCTGTCGATTTCGAATTTTCCCGGCACGCCATCGACCGATGCTTGAACGATAGGAACGTGGGATGACACCTCGATCGGGACGCCGGCACTATCGGCGGGCGCAACGAACGTGGACGGTCGTGCAAATGAAGCGACGTGCCGGGTGAAATCAAACGTTGTCGCAAAATGCGAAAGGAATGAATAGCCAACTAGCCCGTAGATCGTTCCGTAGTCGCCTTGGTATGTCAAGCCGGGCGGAAGCGGAACGATCACCGCGGACACTTGGTCCGCGCGAGCTCCGCCGATCGCAACCGAGCCGAGTACCGTAGCTCGAGTGCGTACCGCGTCGTTTCCCATGCCGTGAGTGGTAACCGCTTCGCCGCTCGTAACTCCGATCTGCACGGCGAGCTCGGGCGTGATGACCGTCGTGCTAGCACCAGAGTCGAGGATCATGTGGAAGGGACCCTTGCCATCGATCGACGCGGACACGACAATAGCGCCGTCGAGATCGTCGAACGGTACCGACGACGCGGCCCCAGATGCTGCCGTGAGAAGCACGAAGAGGCACGCACAGGTCAGCTTCATAGACCCCAAGCGTCGCGCATTCTCAGATTGACTGGGCTCAGCACGCATGTCCGACAGCGAGAAATGTTGCACGAAGTTGCGATACTCGAAAAAAGCTTATCGGGGTTCGGATCACGGTTCTCCCATCGGATTGAGGTACCCTCGCCGCAACTGATGAAAGGATCGGAAGATCTGGCCGGCTTCTGGATTAAGAAGCACACCGTCATCGCTCCCGACGTTAGCCTCGCCGAGGTCAACTTCTACAGGTTTCCGCGGGGAAGCCGCCGACTAAAGCCGATCCTAGGCATTTCTGTCCCTAGCGGCGCCGCAATCAGCAAGTAGGATGTATTTTCGGCAGTGGCCGGTGCGAATCGAGAATTAGGACGCCAATCGTTACGGCCTTATAGAACCGGATACAGTTGCCAGCCGTGCTCGAGTGCAAGCTGCGTAGCGGCAACCCCTGCCGGCACAATTTGAAAGCCCGGCAGGACGTTCGCGGTGAAATCATCGAGCACGCTTTGCGCCGTCTGGCCCGTCTGGCCGGCGAGAGACTGCGCGATGCCGGCCATCGCGTTATGGCAGACCATGAAAGCGCCGCCGCGATGCATCACGGCTTCGGCGCTCCAGTCTTGATAGATGCTCTCTGGATCGTTGGGCGATCCCCTCTCGCGTAGACTCTTTGCGGGATAATAGATGTTTGTCGGCGCGAGCTTGAACGCAGCGCCGAACCCATAGCGCTTCCAAACCTCGTCGTTGAGCGCGAAGGCGATCGACGCTCCGGTCAGAACCGCCAGCGTGGCGAGGCTGCCGCGGCCCATGCCAAACGAAAACTCGAACGCATTGAGCGAGTTCTGCATGTGAACGTATAGGCTCGCCAAGTTCTCGATGACTAATGCGTTCACGGATTGAAAGACTTGCTTGTTCTCGCTTTGCTTTTGTATGGTCGCGAGCATGGCTGCTCGATCGTACTGGCCCGGCAGCAGCACCGGGACGTGAAGAGCCCGGGCTGTGGCCTTAGCCGCTTGCGGCCAGCCGTCCAGCGTCACCGCCGACGCGCCGAGGGCCGCGGCAGCGACGAATCGCTTTCTCGAAATCATCAACGCTCATCTCCCTTCACCGGGCTGCTACGCGCCAAGACTGCAGCCGCCTGCTTTCGTGACGCGACGCACAATTAGTTTTGGGCTTGCCGCACGACGTGCGCTGAGTTCAGCGCGCGTCGAGAAGTCGAGTTTGTCGTAGATGAAGGCTGCTCAATGCAAAAGCTAAAGCGAGCTGCTCCGGGTTGCCCGGCTACGCGGCGTGCGGATTCACAGCAACCGCCTCGAGGCGGGGCGCGCCCGCGTCTGGCGGCGGAACCTCGGTCCCTTCGTCGCGACTTACCGCGATCGAAAGCTCGATCGCATCGCGCGCCATCGCAAGCGCGTCCTCGACGCTTTCGGCGAGGCGATCGACGCCTGATGCCGCAGACGATAAAGCAGAAACATGGTGGGTAACGGAGCCTCCTCCCCGAGTGTGCGCCGTGGCAACATTGTGGTACGGACTCTGCAAAATCAGCCGGTTTTCCTCGGGACCGGCAGGGACGGTGCCGGAGCGAAAAGCGTTGGCGATCGCATATTTCACTCGCCGCGTCCATCAAAAAACGCTCAAAGCTTGGCGCAGTGCGCTTTTCGGACAAGTGGCTTCGATACGGCGTGGTGAATGATCGTCCCTATATGCAGAGAGTCGTTCGTTTTGTTTGCGCGCTGCTGACGGCGCTGATGGTTCCGCTGCCCATCGAGGCCGCGGACGCCGTGCCGCTTCAACCGGCTCGTCTGACCCAGATCGACTGGAACCTCACGCCCGAGCAGATCAAATCAACGTGCACCGCACAGATCGCGACGTTTGACAATGCCGTCAAGCGGATCATGGCCGTGCGCGGCGAGCGAACCTTCCAGAACACGCTGCTTCCGCTCGAGAACGGGGAATCCGATTTGAACGACCGCCTGGTCGCTCAGAGCTTCCTCTTCAATATGGCTATCGACAAGCCCGTGCGTAACGCTTCGGATAGCTGCAACATCGCTCAGAGCGATTACTTCGCGGCGTTCGGCGCGCGGCCGGACGTCTATCGTGCGTTGTTGGATGTCCAGCGCAGCGGCACCGCACGCACCGATGCCGACAAGAAGCTTTTGGAGTACTATCTCGTCAGTGCGCGCCAGTCAGGCGCCGGGCTGCCGGCAGAGAAGCGTAGATCGTTCGTCGCACTCTCCAACGAGCTGACTGCGCTGGGCAGCAAGTGGCAGGAAACGCTCAACAACGATGCCTCCACGCTGAAGATCATGAGCGAGCAAGCGCAGAGTCTGCCGCCGGATTTCGTATTGACGATGAGGCATAATGCAGACGGCACGTATACCGTTAAGGTCGACGAAAGCACGGTCATCCCGTTTTTGCAAAACGAGCGCGATGCCGCCGCCCGTAAGGCGTACTTCGTCGTCTACAATAATCGGGCGGTGGCCAACGTTGCGGTGCTCGAAAGCGCTATTCGCGTTCGATACAAATTGGCGCGGTTGCTCGGATACGACTCGTGGGCCGCGTATCGGTTAGCCGATCGTATGGCGAAAACACCGGAACGTGTGCTGACGTTCGAACGTTCGCTGGATGCCAAGCTTTTGCCGCAAGCGAAGCGGGATCTCGCCGGATTGGCGCAGCTCAAAGCCCAGGACACCGGCGACGCGAACGCCAGCATTGAACCGTGGGACGTCACGTATTACAACAATCAGCTGGTCAAAACGAAGTATTCGGTTGACAACGAGGAAATACGGCAATACTTTCCGGTAGACGTCGTCGTCGACCGCATCATGAACTTGTATCACAAGATTCTTGGTGTGACGTTCGTGAAAGTTCCCGATCCCAAGGCATGGGCGCCGGACGTCATTAGCTACAACGTCTTCGACACCAAGAGCGGCAGGTTCATCGGCACGACGTACTTCGATCTCTATCCGCGGCCGGGGAAAGTTTTCGCACTTTGCGAACTGGCCGCTGCTGCCCGCGCGCAGGCTGCCCGACGGAACGTACCGTCCGCCGGTCACGGCTATCTTGGGCAACTGGCCGCGCCCCGCTCCGGGTTCGCCCGCGTTGCTTTCGCATGAAGACGTCATCACGTTCTTCCACGAGTTCGGGCACAACCTGGCGGCGCTGCTCGGAACCGCTCCATACGAAACGCTCAGCAGCGGATTCCGTCAGGATTTCGTCGAGGCGCCATCGCAGATGTTGGAAAACTTTATGTGGCAGCCGTCGATTCTCAAGGAAGTCAGTTCTAACGTGACGACCGGCTCACCGCTGCCCGACGACCTGATCGCGAAAATGATTGCGGCGCGTTACGTGGACGAGGCATACCTCACGACCGGCCAAATCAAGCTCGGCATGGTCGACATGACGTATCACTCGAGTGGGCCGAAGGTCGATACGACGGCCGTGTGGGGTCAGATCTCTTCGGAGTACACTCCGCTCGCAATGGTTCCGGGAACGCATCCGCAGGCGGCGTTCGGTCATCTCTTCGGCTACGATGCCGGTTACTACAGTTACTTGTGGGCGCTGGTCTACGCGCAAGACATGTTTACGGCATTTCAGAACGGCGGGCTGGAAAATCCGGCCGTCGGTTTACGATATCGCCAAACGATCTTGGAGCCGGCGCGCACGTACGAACCCGACGCCGAGGTGCGCGCCTTTCTGGGCAGGCCAATGAGCACCGATGCGTTTTACAAGCAGTTCGAGACCATGCCGGAACCGACGCCCACGCCTAAAGGTTGACGTCGTTCTACGGCGCCAAGTCTCCGGCGACGGAATCGTCAAGATCGCGCCGTAATCTCGCGTGACCGTTTTCACGTTCAACCCGGACTCAACGTGCGTCCCTCGAGAAGCGGTTTAAGAAATGCACCGTCATTCGCACCCACTTCCGCCGCGACGAGGTCGTTGAGCAGTCGGTTCATGCGGAGAATCGTCCCCCGGTTTTTCTCCGGTTCTAGCGCCAGGTTATGCATTTCATGCGGGTCGTTATCCATGTCGAAGAGCTGCACGTCGTTGTTCTTGAAGATTTCCTCGAGCGTCGTTGGCGTGTTGAAGGCGGTCGGTGCGTAGTAACGGCCGAACTTGTACCGTCCGTCGAATGCGAACGAAACGAGTCCGCGCTTCGTCAAATTCGACTGGGAAATGGAAGGCTGCGGCGTGGTGTTCAGCATTTGGGAATCCATTACCGCCTTGAGGTACTCGGCATCGACCGTGCCAAGTCCCATGTAGTTATAGAGCACCCCTTGACGAATCTCGTGGACCTTTGCCCTGCTCGGATTCGTCAGCAACTTTGAAAAGTCGCGGCCCGGCAGCCCCCTGACCGCCGATGCCCGCTTCTCTTCGGGCAAACCGGTAAGCCCAACGAATGTCGGCACCAAATCCAAGTGGCTCGTGAGTGCCAAGCAAGTTGCGCCGGTCGCACCGGTAGGATGCGCGATAAACATCGGCACGTGGGCGTTTTGCTCGTAAATAAACGGTCCTTTCCCTTTTAATCCACCATGGGAACCGCCCATCTCGCCGTGATCGGCCGTAAAAACTACGACGGTGTCGCGCCACAAATCCATTTCGTCGAAGACGTCGACGAGCTGTTTGACGCTGCGCTCGTTGTCTTGAATCGTGTTCAAGTAATAGTTGTAGAAAATCGTCCACATGTCGGTGCGATGCGTCGGGATCGTACCGGACCAGCCGTCCCAACCTCTCTTATATTCCGAGAGCGCCTCGGGCATCCCGGGATCGCTCAACGACTCCGCGAGGCTCGCCGGCAACGTCAGCGGCCATTTCCGTTCGTAGATGGAGTTCGGCGGCGGCGGCGGCGTCGCCGACGGCGTCACGGGTTTCTGCACCGGCGGCTCGCCGGGAACGTTGGCGTCTCCATACATGATATCGTGCGGATTGACGAAGGCCGCAACCATGAAAAACGGCTCACTATGCTTACGCGATTGCAACGCCGCATTACGCAGCCAGCGAACGCTCTCGCCGGCGATAAAAGAATCGTTTTCAAAACCGCTCAGCGGAGAACTGCCGATATCGCCGCCCGCGCCGAAAACGTCGAAGCCATAAGGCTGGGCAGCGCGGCTATAGTTTACGCTCGGTTCGGGGCTCAGGATGCTCTTGTCCATTTCGAACTTGCCGAAGTATGCGGTCTTGTATCCGAGCTCTTTGAGGATGGAACCCATGTTCGGGATGCTCGGGTTGAGCGTTGGAACGAAGTCGAACTGCATTTGATCGATGACGTGATGGTACTGCGGAGGCCGGCCTGTAAGGAACGTTGCGCGCGACGGCGAGCATTGTGCCGAGGCGATGTAATGATTGGCAAACGTAACGCCGTTGCGCGCAATTCTGCTGGTACCCGGCAGCGTATACTTGGGGCCGCCGAGAAGTCGATGCGTCTGCTGATCTACGATAATGAAAACGATGTTGTAGGGCGGTTCACCTGGCGCTCCTATTCGCACGGTTTGCCGTTCTTCAGGGATTACGGATGGGGACGCCTCGGCGACGCCGGGTAATCCAAGCGTGGCGGCCAGAGTCGACGCTCCAACGAGAACGTCACGACGGTTAACGGTGGCTTTAGGCGCCGCTTTTTCCATTTTTGCGAAGCTCCCCTTAATTCGAAAGCCGACCTTGGACGGGTCGACTGCCGCAAAATTCGAATCCATGCGGTAGCTGCCCTGCGTCATTTCGAATAGGGTTGAGGATTCTTTCCGGCTTAACGCTGCGCGGTGGAACGCATCACATCGCCGTTGGCGATGGAGTTTGGCGAGTCCGCTGATTGCGCCGATCCGGAGCATACCAACCTGCGCCCTGAGCCGACGTTAGAGTACCGAAGCGCCGCGGCCTTCCGACGGCGCCGAACCATAGGCTTCGCGCCAGAGCCTGCGCAGATGGCGGCCGTCGGCGAGGCCGCAACGCGACGCCACATCGTCGATCGTAAGGGTGCCGTCGCGCAGCAGCATGCTCGCGTATTCCAGGCGTAGTGCGTTAGCATACTCCTTCACCGTGCGGCGAGTCGCGGAGCGAAAATGGCGCGTCAAGGTTCGCGCGCTTACGCCGGCGATGTCGGCCAGCGACTCCAGCGTGTACGGTTCGCCCGGATGCTCGACCAGCCAATCTTGAACGGCGTGCACCTCGGCAAACGTGTGATCGCGACCGGCGAGAAATGCGCTCAACTGTTCCTGCGAGCCCGGACGCCGTACGCTCAGCACCATTTCCCTGGCTACCGCGGCGGCCACGCGCGGTCCACAGTCGCGTTCCACAATCGCCAGGGCGAGATCGACTCCCGCTGCGATTCCAGCACTTGTCGCGATGCGCCCATCGAACGCGTACAGCCGGTTTTCCTGTACGTTCGCTTTTGGGAATGCGCGAAGCAGCTCGTCGACGCGCCGCCAATGCGTCGTGACGTTGCGCCCATCCAGCAGTCCCGCGGCTCCGAGGAAAAACGCCGCGACGCAGATCGACGCAACGCGGGCCCCCGCATCGTAGGCGGCGCGAATCCAGGCGATCGCCGGTTGCAGCCGGCGGTTGCCTTGCAACACGTCAAGCCGAATCGGCGTTCCACCCGGTACGATGACGATGTCGTTCGGTCCGACGTCGTCGGGAAGCGGTTCGATACGAAAGATACTGAGCGATTGCGCTGCTGCGGCCTCGGATTCGTGCGCGACGAATGAGAGCCGGTAGGGCGCCCCGACCTCATGCGCTTCGTAAAACACCTGAAGGGGTCCGGCTAAATCGAACGCTTCAAACCCGTCGAGAAGCAGAAACAGAACCCGCGTCCCAGGCGAGAACTCGCGGCGCGCGATCCAACGATCGCGCACCGCGTCACCGTTCTGCTGCTTACTTTTAGCGACAATACGCTTTGTTCCCATCCGTCCCAAGTCCACTATAGGACCCTACGGCTCTAGAAGTCCACTACCAGCAAGTACGAGCCCGCGATTGTGACGCAATCGCGAGTCTCCGGCTGGTATTTGGTCATGCGGGCCGTCCGAAGCGCTGAATCGTCTAAGGCGAAGTTGCCGCTGGATTGCTCGAGCGCGTAGTGGTTGAGTGCGCCGCTAGGCAGGAGGTCGATCTCAACAACGCTGCTGCCTCTGTTCCCCATCTCCTCAGCAAGCTGCGGCATCTCGAAGAACGGCGTTCCTGCGAGGGCCGCGTCCGTGTGCGGAGTTGCACATGACGGCCGCTGTACGGAAGCCGCCAGCATTTGCGTCGCGTTGCCGGTGCTGGGACGAAGCGATATGGTCTCGGCGTAAGCGACGGGGGTAAGGGTGAGAAAAAACGTAGCGATCGAGGCGAGTCCGACGGCAAGTTTGAGAGTTTTCATTATGGTTCTCCAAAGATTGCAGTGAGGAATGGGGGTCCGCACACACCACACTGCGGTTTTAGTTGCGGCATGTAAAGCGTACGACGCTTCGGGCATTTGCACCATGGCGGGAACGGCCGACCACCGGACCTTTTGGGACAGACCGGGGACGGATTTGGGCCAGAGTGAAAAGGACTGCGCGGCCGCAATCCATGAAGGTGGCGCAGCAATGTGGGCGCCCCTGGGTTTTCTGGTCGCTTCGGCGATCGGCTTGGTGACGGTCCTTGCCGTCGGGCGTCGCGGCTCGATACGGCGCCGCGAGTACCCTTGGATGTTGGACGCGGTTTCGCAGCTCCATGTGACGATCGTGGGTACCCTCGCCGGTTTCGCATTCACCGGTGTCGTGCTGGTCGTAACGCTGGCACACGACCGGCCGGGTCGCCCGGAGATTTCTCTCGACACGGTCGTCGTTATGTTCCTCGTGTCGTACCTGTACTGGGTCGGCAGCGCGTTTCTGATTTCGTATCTGCCGCATGCGAGCACGAGTGGCGATCTCGTTCAGCGCGTTCATTTCAGCCTCGCCTCGACGATCGAATACCGCACCGTATTTCTCTCGTGGTTCGCGCTGTTGCCGCTGCTTCAGGCGAACGGCCTCGGACGGCTCGATCCCGTGCTCTATTTTCTGCTGCCGGCCTCGCTGCTTATCGGCTCTCTGCTGGTGGCCATGGCTACCGATGGTCTGGGGCTCATGACCATCAAAGAGACCTATTTCTCGGCCGTCGTCGGCCTCGGACTCGCATTGGCTTACGGGATCGTGGTCGCGGTGGCGCTTCCAGGGCTACGCTCTGCGTATTCCGGGCTTTATCTCGCGCTGGTCATATTTTGCGTCAACGGCGCCGCCTTCGCATTGGCCGCAGGGACGCCGCTCGTATCCCAATATGAAGGCGTGAAGCGTTTCTACGAACGACACGGACGGAAACTCATTATCGCGGACATGCAGGTAACGATGGTTTCGCTCGCATTTCTCTGGCTGGCCGTGGTGGGAGTCATCTAACTCGGGCCGGCTCCGTGCGGCGGGGGTCCGCACGCGGGCGGCACGTCACTCCTCTATGCTGAGAACGCGAGGAGTACGGTTATGGCCAAAAATACCTCTATTTCGACTGCGACGGGCGCCGGCGTGATTTCCGGTTTCGGGTCCGTCGACCAGGCGGGCGGCCCAGCGATCAAGATCGCCTCCGGCGGCCAGAACGTACCCCTCGGCGCCGCCGTCAGCGTGCCGATCCGTTGAACGACAGATTCTCTAGTGAAAGGAACGACGCCATGAACGACCTCCTCGATCGCGTTGCGCTCAACCCTCAGCCGATACCGCCGGGTATCGCATTCTATTACGACGTGGCTCGGTCGATTATCGATCGCGCCTGGCTACTCTACGAAGTTCAAGTTGGTCTCGGAAAAGTTCGGGAGAACGATGGTGAGTGGCTTCCGGTTACCTACCTGCACGGGTTCGACCGCGGCCTCACGGCAGAGGCGATTGCGCGACTGCTGCATCCGCCGCATCCCAACTGGCGACAGGAACCGCGCGCGGTCGACCTGCTCGTCGTGAGTGCGGAACTACGTACCGCCGCAAATGCGACCGACGAACGGGTGATGCAAGAAGCATTCCGCGCGACGGCAGAACGCCTGCAGCGAGCGGCCCTCGAACGAACTGCGGATTAGCGTAGAACGGAGGAGCGCGCTCGCGGCGCGAACGGCGTCTTCATGGATGACGCCAGGAGGCTCGCAAGCGCGCTCAATCTGCTCACGAAGTCGCCGCAGTTCTCGAATGGTAAAGCGCGTGCCGCCGCGCGTCAGGAGCCTGCCGTGAATTGGCCGGCGACGAAACGGCTGAATGCGGAGTTTAACCCCGAGGTCGACGGCTGCGAATCGTTCGTCATGAACGACGGCAGCACGTGTGCGTGGGTGCCGGGACAATTTCGCTACCTCGCGCGGCCGCGAACCTAACTGCGCGCCGCAAACGCGGAAGACCGGGCGTTTGCAACACTCCGGTCCGTACGGAGTAATACGCAAAATGAGACTCCTACGTTTGCTCTTTGCCGCCAAGACGGCCATCTTTCGAACCCTGCCGTTGCTACGCGACGCACGGGTGCCCATTTCGCTGAAGCTGGCCGCCGCGGCGATCGGGTTGCTCATCATCTCTCCGGCCGACCTCTTTGGCGACATTCCGGTGCTCGGTGCGCTCGACGATGCCGCGCTTCTGACGCTGCTCTGCATGTGGTTCGTCAGCCAGGCAGCAAAACACGTCGAGCCCGTTCGGGTGCGCCATCGCTCCGGCAGCGCGCTTGCGATCCGATGAGCATGCAAAGGTGCCGGTGGCACGCTTGTACTGCGCAGGCGCCCGGATGCGAGTTGATGAATCTGATTTGCCCTCGCGCCTTTGGAGCCGGCTAAAGAAGCAGATCGATCCTGTCTACTCAAAAAGGAGTAACGAATGAATTCCACTGGTACCGTAAAGTGCGCCGGTACTCTCGTTGCACTCGCAATGTGCTCGGCGTGCGCAGGGGGCTCGACGGTCTCGCCGTCGACCGCTGGGCTTACCGCCACGTACGTCGGCAAAACGCTCTTTGTGAACGGCCGACCCGTAACCGCAGCGCGTCTGAGCCCCATGCCCCGGTTTGCGACGTTGGTTCCCGATCATCATGCGAAGAAGAAGTTTGAGTACGTCTTCAACTACTACGAAACGTACGCCAGCATTTTCGACTACCCCAAGAGCGTTCAGCAGATCGGTTCGATCTATGGTGACGGTGGTCAAGGGTGCACGAACGTCCTCCACGGCTACGGGAAGAAGTTCTTTTGGAACGTCGGGGGCCCCACGCAGATCACGGAGTATAAGGTACCCCAAACGCCGATCAAGACGCTCTCGGTCGCGTACAGTTTCGCATCCAGTTGCGCTATGAACACCAGCGGCGACCTTGCCGTCGGGATCTTGTATGGCGGGTCGACGGGTGAGAGTGGCGGCCAAGTCGTGATCTTCAAGAATGCGAGCGGCTCGGGCACCGTTTACACCACGCCGTTAGATGAAGAGTTTTTCAACGGCTATGACGACCAGGGAAATCTCTTCGCCGATGGCTTTACCCGAGACCGCTCGGGTTTCGCGCTCGTCGAGCTCCCGAAGGGTAAGAGTAAATTTATAACGATCAACACGAGCAACACGGTGGAGTTCCCCGGATCCGTGCAATGGGACGGTACCTACCTCACGGTGTTCGATCAGGACGCCAACGCGATGTATCGGTACACGGTGAGTGGAACGACCGCGACGTTGAAGAACACCATACAGTTCACGGGTTCGAGCGACTGCGCGCAGACCTGGATCGTGAAGAACCTGGTCTACTGCGGCGACGCGGGGAACAACAACGGCGAGGTGTTCAAATATCCGGCCGGCGGCTCGCCCGTTGCGGTCTTTACGGGTAATTTCGACCTGCCGCTCGGTGTGGTCGCGGCGAAGAAATAATCCGGCGAATCGCTGAGAAGGCGCGCGAGCCGTTGGCTGGCGCGCCTTCTTCTGCGATCTACGGTGATCGCCGTCCTGGAAACGGCCTATTTATTGCTGATGGCCGAGCCGATCGGGTACTCCGCGGCGGTACTGTAGTTTGTGGGATTGCCGCCGGCCGGATACGACCAGCGTGCCGCGGCGCTGCTCGCGCCCGAAGACTGCGAGATGCAGGGTCCAGCGAAGTACTTGCTCATCGGAGCGAGCGTGCCTTGATCCACGTCACACCCGCCGCCGCTGTAGTCGTTGAGCGGTGTCGAGCCCGTAATCGTGGCGGTGGAGCCCGATATCGTCATCGCGTATTGACACGAAGCCGCTTGACCGTTGCATTCCTGATCGCCGGCGATGAGATTGTTATTGACTCGATCCCAGTTGAGTCCGCCGGGGAAGGAGATCGAGCCGCCCGATACGCTGAGCGTGCTGCAACTGTTGCTTCCCGATGCACACTCCGACAGAATGTACGAGCCGGCAGTGCTGAATCCGTCGACGTAGAGGTTGCCGCTCTTATCGTATGCCGGGAAGAAGTATTCCAGCTGACTTGAGTTGACGAGCGGCGTACCCGTACCGGAGCCGTTGGCGAACACTTCGACGTTGCCACCGTAGCCGCTCGTGCTAATAAGGTTCGATACGGCCAGGTCGCCATTTGACTTGTTGACCGCACAGCCGACGGGATAGTAGCCGGGGGTGCTGACCGACTTCAACGACGTGCCGGTGCGCGAATACTGGAACACTTGCGAAGTCTCGGTATTCGTTATCCAGACGTTGCCGCTGCCGTCCGTGCACATGCCCTGCGGCTCGGAGAAGCCCGTGAGGGTTCCTTTGAGTGCCATCCCGGGCATCGTGAAGATGTAGACGTCGTTCGTGTCGTCGTCGGAGACGAAGAGCAGCCGGGGCTTGTTCTTCGCATCCGGTGAGACCCACGACTTGTGGTGATCGGGGTGAAGCGCACCCACCGGCTTCAGCGCAGTACTCGCGGGAAAGCCCGAGTGTTTATCGAGAACGTGTGCGCCGCCCATCGGTGCGGTTCCCGACGGCGCGTAACCAGCCGACTGCGACTGACTGCCGCCGTTACAGGCCGCTAGAAACGCGGCGGCGGCAAGCACGCTTACGGCGTATCGAGCCGAACTAAAAATTCTCATTCCTATTGCTCCTCTGCTTTTCATGAAAGTGCCTCGATGAGGCCGGGATTAGGACTGAACCGGCAAAAGCCGAGGCCGCGATATTGCGACTTGGCACCAGGGGTCACCTGCCGGTTCGGCCCCTGAATACCGGCGCTGCGGCCGGCGTTACGCTCTCTAAGGCGGCTAGCGCAGCGTTAGATAACGCGCATCGTGCGGACAGACCATTTGAACCGGAAGCGGAACGTCGCGTAAGAGCGTTTCCTCAAGAGAGACGCGACGCTGCGTTCCAACGAGCGGTCCCGCCGGGAACGCCATCACCACGTCTACCGGATCTGGGGCGTCCCCTTTCGGCTTTGCGTCAAAGCGCACTGTCGCACCTTCGGTAGCGGCGCGGCTTTGGTCGCGCGCTCGAGCAAGGCGGGCGCGTCGAGCCGCTTGCAGAGGCCGGCAAACGCATCGGTAGGTCCGCGCCATTGTAACTCGTCGGCGTTCGCGAAGAGTTCCGCGTCGGTTCGGAGTGTTGCGAGTTCTTTAAACAACAATGCGAGCGGCTGACGCTCGCCGAGTTCTTGCGCGGGAAAACGCTCGATTGGGCCGTATCGGCCAATAAGCGCAGCAGCACCCTTCGGTCCGATGCCGGCGATGCCGGGGTAGCCGTCGGCGGAGTCGCCCACGAGCGCAAGATAGTCGGGTATGCGTTCGGGGCTCACGCCGAACTTCGCGCGGACCCCGTCGGCATCTCGGACGACCTTGCTCTTGCGGTCAACCTGCACGATGCGATTACCGCGCACGCATTGGGAGAGGTCCTTATCCGGCGTCCAGATACAAATTTTCTGCACGCGAATGTCACGAGAAGCGATTACCGCCGCTGAGGCCAGCGCGTCGTCGGCCTCGAGCTCGATCATCGCCCAAACAGGAATTCCCATTGCGCGCAGCGCTTCCTCGAGCGGCTCGAACTGCGCGCGGAGAACGGGATCGATCCCCTCTCCGGTCTTGTAGCCGCTCCAAATCTCGTTGCGAAAGGACTCGATGACGTGGTCGGTAGCAACGCCAACGTACGCGGCGCCGTCTGCGAGCATTTGCAGCACGGTGCTGAGGACTCCGACGACCGCCCCGAACGGCGAGTCTTTTCCGCTGTTAAAACGACGCAGCCCATAAAAATGACGAAAGAGTTCGTAAGTTCCGTCGACCAGATGAACGATCACCCGCGTTTGCTCATCTCACGGCCGACCTTCCCCGCGGAAGGCGCGTCTCCCGCTCACCAAGCGCAGTTACGTGCCGCGCCGGCACCGTTAGCGACGCATCGATTCGTTGCCGACGTGCCGCGGGGTAGCCGCCCCGCCGCATCGAAGTCGCCGGCATGCATCTGCTGATCGGCGCGCTTTTTTCGCTAGCACAAGTATTGAGCTTTCCTATGCCGCTGGCACTCGTGGGCGACGCCGGCGGACAGAGCATCGCCTACGTACTCGACGAAAAGGGAACGCGGAGTTTATGGTACGCCGAGGCGCCCGATTTTCGGCCGCGCGAACTGTGGCATTCAGACGGGGACGACGGACAGGAGCTCACCAATCTGGTCGTCTCCAACGATCGTAAATATGTCGTTTACGTGCGCGGCGGCTCGCACGATGCGAACTGGACGACGCATCCGTGGCCCGATCCCGACAACAGCCCACGGGAGCCGCACGTCGCAGTGATGGCCATACCGACCGCGGGCGGCGATCCGAAGGTGCTTGGCGACGGCGACGTGCCGGCAATCTCGCCCGACTCGTCGACGGTTGCCTTCGTGCACGATCCCGACGCGGCAACCTGGAGCGCTCCGATCGACGGCGGCAAGCCGGCCACCCGTCTATTTTTCGATCGCGGACGCGACGGCGAACTCCAATACTCGCCCGACGGCAAGTCTCTCGCCTTCACTTCCGATCGCGGGAGTCACTCGTTCATCGGTGTCTATCGCAATGAGGCGACGCCCATCGAATATCTTGCGCCGTCAACCTCGCACGACTCGTCGCCGCGCTGGTCCCCCGACGGCACGCGAATCGCGTTCGTCCGAACGCCCGGCGATGGCGGGCCGCCCGTCGACCTTCTTCGACAGCAGCCTGCTCCGTGGGCGATTTTCGTGGCAGGTGCGGCACGCGGCAACGGCCGCGTCGTCTGGAGCAGCGGAGATGGTCTGCGTGACTCGCTGCCGGGCATCAACGGGCCACAGCTCAACTGGCTTGCCGGCGACCGGCTCGTCTTCGTGTCGGAGAAGAGCAACTGGCCCAATCTCTACACGATCTCCGCGACCGGCGGCGCGGTTCACGCGCTCGCGCACGGCAACTTCATGGTCGAAGATACGGCCATATCGCCGGATCGCGAAACGCTCTACTACACCGCCAACACCGGATCGGCTCCGGACGATATCGCGCGCCGGCACATTTTTCGCGTGGCCGCCGGCGGCGGCGCGTCCGCGCAAATAACCGGCGGTGCCGATAGTCAGTGGTGGCCCGCGGCGCTCGCGGCGGGCGTGGCCTACGTGAACGCCGGACCTCGCGAGCCGTTCACCATCGCCTACAACGATCGCAAGCTCAACCCCGACCGGATTCCCGCCGACTTCCCGACGGCGAGCCTCGTCGTTCCCAAGCTCGTGCACTTTCGCTCGTCCGACGGTTGGGATATCCAAGGCACGCTTTTCGACGCCCCGGGCGGCCCGGCAAAAAAGCCGGCAGTCGTCTTCGTCCACGGCGGCCCGAGCCGTCAGATGCTGCTGGGGTGGCACTACTTCGATTACTACGACTACGGCTACGGAACGAATCAATACCTCGCGAGCCGCGGCTTCGTCGTGCTCTCCGTCAACTACCGGCTCGGCATCGGTTACGGTCACGATTTTCAGTATCCCGAGCACACCGGGGGGATGGGCGGCGTCGAATATCGCGACGTCTTGGCCGCAGCGCGCTTCCTGCAAGCCGATTCGCACGTCGACCCCAAGCGGATCGGCATTTACGGCGGCTCCTACGGCGGATATCTCACCGCAATGGCACTGGCCAAGAACTCCGACATCTTCAAAGTGGGCGTGGACACGCACGGCGTGCACGATCTCTCGATGTGGGACGCCGCCTTCATTACGTCCGTGAAGCGGTATCAGCACGACAACGTCGAGGCATTCATGCGAGAAGCGTGGCTTTCGTCGCCCGACGCGTACGTGTCGACGTGGCGTTCGCCGGTGCTGTTGATCCAAGGCGATGACGACCGCAACGTGCAGTTCCAGCAAATGGTCGATCTCGTACAGCGTTTGCAGCTCGCGCACGTGCCGTACCGCCAAATCGTCATCCCCAACGAGATCCACGGCTTTCTGCGGTGGAGCTCCTGGCTCCAAGACGATCAGGCCGGCGCGGATTTTCTTACCGAATATTTGAAACCGTAAACTTCGTCACGCCGGAGGCGGTTGCGCGTGAGGGCGTGGCTTTCGCGGCGGCGAAGGAACTCCACATGGCCGGCCGGATTTTCTGCCTGGGAGAACGATGAGCTCGATGCACTGCGGCAGAGCCGGCGTTGCGATCGGCGGCGGCATCTGGCAGCTGGTGACGTACGATCGAGTCCACGCCATCGCGCTGGCCGTCGCGAGCACCGATCAGTGCAGCATTTCGGTATTCAAGGCGCCGTCGCCCGGTGTCGTCGTCCCCGATGCCGACTTATCGGGCGTCAGCACCGGGCGCGGCGTGCGTATCGGAAGCACCTACAAGGAGCTGCTGACGACGTATGGCGGCAAACCGAAAGCTCAAACCGCGCGGCTGGTCGTGCGGTACACCGCCACCGTTGCGGGCACAAGCGTCGCGCATCCGGAGAAACCGGTCGACAACCCGGAAACGATGACCTTCGTCATCGACAACGGGAGAGTTTCCGCGATTACCGTCTCCGTCGATTTGGGCGGAGAATTCTAACGGATCAGAAGTTGAAGATGAGACTCGGCTGTTGGTTCGCACTCGCGGCCTTTCTTTCGATCGCACCGCTCCGAGCCGGCGCCGCGCCGTCAGCGCAGTCACCGATGAAGGCGCTGCATTGGCGCAGCATCGGTCCGTATATCGGCGGGCGCGTCGTGGCCGTTTCGGGCGCGGCCGATCGACCCGGCGTCTTCTATATGGGCAGCGTCCAAGGCGGTGTCTGGCGCAGCACCGACTACGGACAAGACTGGGAGAATCTCACCGACGGAAAGGTTCCCGGGATTGCCAATTCGATCGGTGCCATCGCCGTCGCGCCGTCGAACCCGAACGTCATCTACGCCGGAACCGGTGAGGCCGATATTCGCCAGGATATGAATACCGGTGACGGCATCTACCGATCGACAAACGCCGGAAAGACGTGGTCGTACGCAGGCCTGCGGCAGACGCGCACGACGATGAGCCTCGTCGTCGATCCGCGTAATCCCGACGTCGTGTATGCGGCATCGATGGGGCACGTTTTTGCGCCCAACCCGGAGCGCGGCGTTTTCAAGAGTGAGGACGGCGGCAAGACGTGGCGCCGAGTGCTCTTCGTCGACGACAAAACGGGCGGCGTCGATCTCGCGATCGATCCCAGCAATCCCCGAGTACTCTATGCGGCAATGTGGCAGGCGCAACGGTATCCGTGGGCGCTGATCAGCGGCGGTCCCGGCAGCGGCCTCTACAAGAGTACGGACGCGGGGGAGCATTGGACGAAAATCTCCGGGCGTCCCGGATTCGCCACGGGACTGCTCGGTAAGATCGGCGTTTCGCTCTCCACGCGCGATCCGCGCGTCGTTTATGCGATCGTACAGGCGCACGACGGCGGCGTCTTCCGCTCAGACAACGGCGGAACGACCTGGCAGCACGTAAACAACGAGATGAAACTGCGCCAGCGAGCCTTCTATTACACCGCGATCTTCGCCGATCCGCGCAACCCGCGGGTGGCGTACGCGCCGCAGGTCGACGGCCTCTATAAGACGACCAACGGTGGAAAAACGTGGGATACGGCCTCTCCGGGCTGCGACAATCACATCGTTTGGATCGACCCGCAAAACACCAGCATTTTACTGCAGGGCAGCGACTGCGGCGCACAGGTATCGGTCGACGGCGGCGACCACTGGAGCACGACGAACAATCAGCCGACGGGACAGTTCTATCACGTCGCGCTCGACGAACAGTTCCCATTCCACGTCTACGGCGCTCAGCAAGATCAGGGCGCCTTCGAAGGACCGAGTGCCGCGCTGGGGGGCAATATCGGGTTGGGAGCGTGGTACCCGGTCGCCGCCGGTGAGAGCACGTTCGTCGCGCCGAAGCCGGGGCAACCGAACCTTACGTTTGGGAGCGGCTACTACAGCGCGTTCATGGCAATGGATCGCCTGAACGGAGAAGAGCAAAACGTCAGCCCCTGGCCGCGTTACCTCTCGGGGTTTCCGACGCGGGCGCAACGATATCGCTTCGGCTGGACGCATCCCGTCTTTTTCTCGCCCGCCGATCCGCGCGAGCTGCTGCTCGCGGCGCAGGTGGTCTTTTCCAGCACCGACGACGGACAGACGTGGAAGATCATTAGTCCGGATCTCACGCGCAACGACGCGAGCACGGAAGGCGCGAGTGGGGGTCCCATCTCGTACGACATTACCGGCGCCGAAACGTTTCCCGATATCGCATCGCTCGCCGCTTCGCCGCTGGACGCAGACGTGCTCTGGGCCGGATCGGCCGACGGTTTGGTGCACGTGACGACCGATCACGGGGCGCACTGGTCGCTCGTGACGCCGCCCCAGCTTCCGCAGTGGGCGCAGATCAGCTCGATCGAACCGTCGCACGTCGACAAGGGCGCGGCCTATTTAACGGCTTCGCGGTACATGTGGGACGACTATCGTCCGTACGTGTTCGAAACGACCGATTACGGCGCGCACTGGACGCCGATCGAAAACGGTCTACCGGAGAATCAATACGTCTTTACCATACGGCAGGACCCGCGCCGGCCGCGCCTGCTCTTTGCGTCGACGCGCAGCACCGTCTACGCCAGCCTCGATGGCGGCGCGAGCTGGCAGCCGCTCACGCTCAACCTTCCCGGCGTCCAAGTGCGCGATCTCGCCATCGATTCACGAGAGGGCGAGCTCGTTGCGGCGACGCACGGGCGCGGCTTCTGGATTCTCGATAACCTTGCCTTACTCGAGCAACTCGCTTCGCAATCGCCGTACGTGGCGAGTCCAGTGCGGCTCTTCGCGCCGGAGACGTCCTGGCTGACAAAGTCGTACGGTAACTCCGACGCGCCCGATACGGGAACGAATCCAGAATACGGTGCGACGATCTTTTTCAACGTGCCGGAGACGTACGACGGCCGGACGCCGATGACGCTCTCGTTCCTCGACGACAAGGGCACGACGGTGCGAGCCTTCGCGCTGCATCTCAAAGGTGCACACCCCGTCGAGCTGACGCCTGCAGAAATCGACCGGCTCGACGCCGAGCAGGCGCGCCGGCGCGACGACGAAGAGCTGACGGCGGTCAAGCCCGGCACGAACGCGTTTCTATGGGATCTGCGGTATCCTCCGGCTTTCGATCCGCCTGGTTGGCGAACGGTCGGGACCGACGATTGGCCGGACTCCGGTGAAGGGCCAACGATACTGCCCGGCGCGTACACGGTCGTGCTGCAGTACGGAGCGCAACGCCTCGAAGCGCCGCTCGCCGTCAAGCTCGATCCGCGCGTGCATCCGGCATCCGGCGATCTCGAAGCCCGCCTGGCGTTGGGTCGGCAGATCGTGCAGACGATTGACGCTCTCGACCGCGCGATCGCGAGAGCGATTTCCGCGCGCGCCTCCCTCTCGCCGCAAAAGCGCGCCGCAGTCGACGCAGAGATCGGCACGCTGGTGCAGTTGAACGTTCACTCCAGCGAGGCCGACACGATGGTCCCCGACCTCGTTCGATCGCAACTCGGCTTTCTATTAAACTCACTCGACGGCGTGTACGCGCGTCCGACGCCGGCACAGTACGCCGACTACGAGCAGCTCAAAGGAATCGCGGACGACGGAGTCGCCGCGCTCGAGAGGCTCGCCGCGAGCACGTGATGGCAAGCAGCGGCGATCGCGAATGGGTTCGCGCGCGAATTAGCGTTGCAATGCACCTGGCCGTCGGCAACGGATTTACGCAAGCTCGTCGTGCGCTCGAAGAAATTGCCGGCGCAATCGACCCTTGCGATGACGAAATCGTCGCGCTCTACCTTCAAGCGTGTGCGATCACGAGCATCAAGGCCAGAGCGATCGATCGCGCCTTCGACTTGTTCGGGCAAGCCTTGGCCGCCGCGCGGAAATACGGCAAGTCGGCGTTGAGCGCGCACGTGTTGGTCAATTACGGCACCGCAGCCATGCAAGACGGGAGCATCGTTTTGGCAATGGCATGCCTGGAGGAAGGGCTGCGGCACGCGCGCGGGCGTGCCGACGTCGAGCCTTACGCGCTCGTCGCTTTGGCGGCGTCGTTCCTTGCCGCCGGCAAACTGCAGCAATCGGCAGAGCTGCTTTACGAGTTTCATGCAATGCGCGGAGGCGACTCGACGACCAGACTGAACGCCGCAATCGTCGGCATTCCACTTGGAATGCTGCTCGACGATGAGGCGCTGCTGAGTCGCAGCAGCGATCCCAGTTTGCTCGACCTCGCCTTTGCGCGTTCCGATCGCTGGCTGCTCGGGCCGCTCGTGGAATCGTTTTGTGCGCTCTACGAGCACCGCGGTCAACGCGACGAGCACGACGCGCTGCTCGGCCGCGATCTCGAGTCGCTGCAACTGCTCGACAATAGCGTCGCGCTCGCGATTCGGGCCGCGCGGCTGGGACCTGCGGCGCAGCTTCCTCGCATAGCCGTGCTGATGGCGGAGCATTGCGTGCCGGCAGGCGCAACCTTACCCGGCGCCTATCATTGCCTGTTTGAGGCCTGCATCGCCGGACGTCGCGGAACGTTGCGGCGGGCCGCAACTCTCGCGCGGCAGGCTGCCGCGGAGTTCGGGCGAGCCGGGCGCCCTTTGCTGCAGGCATCGGCCCTCGATATCGCCGGGCTCGCGACCGAGGCGCGTAAAGTTCGTGCTGCCTGTGGGAGCCGTGCGGACGCTATGCGGACCGTTTGGAACGGCGCGCCAGTTCAGCGAAAATTGGCGACCACGCTCACGCCTCGAGAAGTCGAGGTGGCGCGCCTCGCCGCCGGCGGCGCGGCGAATCGGGCGATCGCCGCACGCCTGGGAATCAGCGAACGCACGGTGCACCATCATTGCGAGTCGATCTTTGCGAAACTGGGCATTCGTTCGCGCTGGCAGCTGGGGCCATGGTATGGGCAGTCTACCCATGCGCCGCGCCGCCAAGTCCCGTACCATCATCTTCACACGTCAGACGCACTCGGTTAAACGGGAGACTCGCGAATGGATATCGTGAAATCGTCGCTCTCGGCATTGGGAGTGGCTTCGGCCATCGGGTTACTGGCCGGTTGCGGTACCGGAGGTGCCGCCCTGCCGGGATCGCAGCTATCGCCCGCGGCTTCGGCGCATACGGACCGCCGAGGTTCGTGGATGACCCCGGACGCCAAGAAGAAGGATCTGCTCTACGTTTCCGATCTCAGCACGGACGACGTCAACGTCTACTCCTACCCGCGCGGTCGGCTGGAGGGCGTGCTGACGGGCTTTCAGGCGGTCCATTATGAGTGCGTCGACGCCGCCGGAAACGTCTTCATCGCCGACGGCGGTCATAACCAACTCGTGGAGTACGCCCACGGTGGAACGCAGCCGACTAAAACGTACGCCGAGCCGGGGTTCGTGCACGGTTGTGCGATCGATCCGAAGGGCGGCAACCTGGCCGTGCTGCACGACCCCCCATCGTATGGTTCGGGCGGCATTTCCATTTATCATCACGCGCGCGGCAAACCGCAGGAATATACGACGCCAAACGTTTTTCGGGTCTACTTCATCGGCTACGACGGCCACGGCAACTTGTTCGTCGACGGCACCGACATGCACGTCGGTTTCGAGATCGCCGAGCTGCCGGGGGGAAAACACGCGTTTAAAGGGGTGACGCTCGACCAAAACATCGTTTTACCGGGCGCGATCCAATGGGACGGAAAGCATCTCGCCGTCGGCGATCAAGTCTCGATTTACGGTCCGTCGAAGATCTACGAGTTTTCTTTCAGCGGAAGCACCGGGACGCTCGTGCATACCACGCCGCTCTCGAACTCGTGCGACGTCCTTCAGTTCTGGATTCAAGGAGGGCGGGTGATCGCCGGCAACGATTGCGCCGCGCACGTTCTCTACTTTCATTATCCGGATGGAGGTTCGTCGACCAAAACGATCGGCCAGCAGCTCGAGCAGCCCGTCGGCGTCACCGTCAGCTTGAAATAAGAGGCGACTCCTACGCTGCTTCATAAGTAAGGCAGTCCCAGACCGACTTACATAAGGAGCATGTGTGAACCGATCTATGAAGCTCTTTTCCTTGTTCGTGGCGCTGGCGTTGGCCGGTTGTAACGCGGCCGGCTCGTCGAACGTTCCAGCGTCCGGTACGATGTCGCAAACCGGGCCCTCCCCCGCCGGGCATTTCGTCCCGGAGTGGGAAGCTAAACACGAAGCCCGGCATGCCTGCAAAGTGCTTGCGGGCGGCGCGCAGTGCGACGTCTTAGTCGTGACCAAGGGCATCAAGCCCGATTGCTCTCCGTCGGACGGCAGTTGCGGCTGGCGGCCCGTCGACTTGCAGACTCGTTATAACCTTTCCGGATCGTTGGGCAAAGGATCGGGAAGCGTCGTCGCGCTCATCGAGCTTGGCGACTTGCCCGACGCCGCTTCGGACTTGGCGACCTACCGCAGCACGTTCGGACTGGGAACGGCGCCGTTCGCAAAATACAACGAGGACGGACAGCAATCCAACTATCCCGAGAGCTGCGGCGATTTCGGATGGTGTATCGAGACCGACCTCGACATCGAAATGGTTGCCGCCAGCTGCCCCGAGTGCACGATCGATCTCATCGAAGGGGGGAACTGCGGCGGCGTGATCTGCGGACTGGAGAACGCCGAAAAAACGGCGGTCAAGCTCGGTGCGAAGATTATTAGCAACAGCTGGGGCTGCAGCAGCTTTAACTACGGCGAGAACTGCGGCGATCCGAACTTCCCGAACTACTTCAGTGCGCCGAAGGTGGCGTATATCGCCTCCTCCGGCGACTCCGGATATCCGCAGATCGAGTGGCCGGCGGCCCTGAAAAACGTGCTCGCGGTCGGCGGCACGCAGTTAGCGCAGAGCGGCTCGACCTACAGCGAAAGCGCATGGGACGGCGCCGGCGCGGGCTGTGCGACCACCACGCCCAAGCCGAAATGGCAACACGATCCCGACTGCAACGGCAAGACGATCTCCGACATCTCGGCTGAGGCCGGCTGTGAGCCCGGCGTCGCCGAGTACATCGGCGAGTACGGCGGATGGATCGACGTCTGCGGGACGAGCGTTGCGGCACCGTTCACCGCCGGCATCGTCGCGCTCGCGGGCCATCCGGGCAGCCTCCAGGAGGGCGGCAAAACGTTCTGGGACCTGAGCAAGACACAACGCAAGGCCGATCTGCATCCAATCACGTCCGGCAGCGACGGCAACTGCAGTGATTATCTCTGCCAGGCGGGTCTGTCAAAGAAAGACGGCGGCTACAAGAAGTACAGCGGTCCGGCCGGATGGGGAAGCCCTGACGGCATTGGCGCATACTGAATCGCAAAACTCAAGGGGATCTGAAAGGAAGGGCGGGCGCCTCGAGCGCTCGCCCTTTCGCATGGAGCTTCAAAGACGCCGTGTCCGAGCGCACCTCGATTACTTGCGTTCCAACGAGAAGGCCGTCGTGATCGAGATCGTAGACGTTTAACGTCAGCGAACCGGCGTTTCGCGGGGTAAAGCGAAAGTCGCGCGTCTCACCGATCGTGAGCGCCTGCGTTGCGATCCGTTGCTGCCGCAGATCCGGGGGCAGATTGCGGCCGTCTTTTGCGATCGGCGTCCACTCGATCACGCGCGATCCGTCGGAGAGTGAAACGACGAGGTCCTGACCGCTAAGAGTGAGCACGGCAAGCCGTAGTCGTTGCGGCACTCCGGCAACTGCCGACAACGGGGCGGGCGTGAGCGAGCCGTTGATCGCAACGAATGGGCTGCCCGCCCGTTCGTACGATTCGGAGATCATGACGACGTGATCGGTTTCCGGATCGAACCGTTCGTCCGGCGCAAGCACGAGCAAGGGGCCGTCGACGCCGCTGGCGAGCTGCCAGCCGTCATCCATGTGCGCGTGGTACATGAACGTACCCGCGTCCGGCGGCGCGAAGCGCGCGACGAACGATGAGTTCGGTTCGATCGGGGGGGACATTCCACGTTCGCTCGTCCCCATCGCCATGCCGGCGCTGCCGTCGTAGTAGCTGTTTTGGAGCGCGACGCCGTGCCAGTGGATGCTCGTCTGCTCGCGTGTATGATTGACGACGGTGATTGCAACCGGCTCTCGCCGCTTCAAGACGATCAACGGTGCCGCATTGCCGCTCGATTGCGTACGAACTGCGCCGTCGATCAGCGTCACGGTATCCTTCGTTAGTCCGGGATACGGAGGCGAAGTCTCGTCGTGTGCGTCGATCGTGAGCGCGAGGCGTCGTGGGGTCGTTGCGTCGGTGGCGGCACGATCCTGGGGGCCCTGCCGAACGGTGATGGGCACTACCATGCCGCCCATCGGCTGATCGGCGAGATGAAAACGTTGAGCAACCGCCTGGGAGAGATCGCCCGAAAGGGAGAGGTCGGGGGCGGCTTTTCCGGCGCGCATATCCGCTAGGGGCGGATGTCGAGTGATGTGGTCGCTGATGTGACAGTGATACATCCAGCTTCCCGCGCGGTCTGCGACCCACGACAGCTCGGCCGAGTCGCCGGGGTGAAATGCGTGCGTTACTTCATCGTACGCCCCGGGGCCGTCGAGCCGAAAGTAAAACCCGTGCAAGTGCATCGGGTGCGTCATGGCGCTCATGTTGACGACCGCCCACCGCACGCGCTGCCCGCGCCGATATGACAAGTGCTCGGTCGCCGGGAATGCGTGCCCATTGATCGTTTCGAGGACGTAGAGAAAGTTGGGATCGCCGTTGCGCTCCCGAACGGGCGCGTAGACGCTCAGCACGAAAACGTGATCGATCGCAGGGGCGTGCGGACGCTCGACGACGATCGCGCCGGAGAGTTCGGCGTCGCTGAACATTCGCGCGTCGAGACTCTCGCCGGAGTCAGAGCCGTAGTAACCAAATGCGCCCGGCCGGTCGAGAACGAAGGTCGTGCGTCCCGTCGTTCCAGGCGCCATGTGCAACAGGGTCTGACGAAGTTCTAAACTCGGAGTGGAGCTTCTCACGGTGAGATCGTGCGCCAGTTCGTTGCGGATCGAGATGACGACGCGCGTGCCGAGCGGCGCTTCGATGAGCGGCCCGGGGACCTGCAGCGGCCGTCCCACCTCGCCGAAAGCCTCGACCGGCAACCCGGTCGTCCCCGGACCATCGGGATGCCATAGCCCCCACCTCGCGACGAGCGAGATGTGTAACGTTCGCACGGTTCGCACTCCGCCCCAATGGGTGCCGTCGTTCGACGCGATGTCCTCGAGCCGGCCGAACGTGCCGGCATTAGCGGAGTGCTCGGTCGACGCATTCCCCCAGAGCGGCCCGCAACTCAACGCACTCCACGCCGCTACCGCAGCGAGACGCATCACCAAACGCTTCATGGCGGTATTATCCTACGGGGCCGTGCGCCTCGCGTACCGTGGAGAATAAGGGAAGCAAACGCCGACGTAGCTCTATTCGAGGCGCGAACCGTCGGTCCAACCGACTCCGTAACGATGCCGGAGGTCGGTCATGTGAATACGGGCTGGTTGCGATAGCTCGTAATCGTCGCTCTTTTGGCTATCGCTTAGGGTGCCGTCGGAAGGCCGCCGTGCTGGGCGAACCAGGAGAGCGTGGTCTTCCACCAGAGGGCTTCGCCCGCGGGGTCGTTGGGCCCGTGACCCGAGTCCGCATCCGCAACCAACTGCACCGGACCGCCGTTCTCGGCGATCGTCTTGTAGAACTCGATCGCTCCGACGTACGGAGCGCGCGTATCTTTTAATCCGATGATCAACAACAACGGCGTATGCATGTCGGCGGCATACGTGATCGGCGATTCGCGTGCGAGCAATGCCGGATTGGCTGCCGGCTTGTCGCCGAAGAAGCGGCGCAGAATGTTGGGACTTTCGGTGAGCGTGTACTCGAGCGACAAATTCGTTACGGGAACTTGCGCGACTGCAGCTTTGAAGCGATTGGTGTGCGTGACGATCCAGCTCGTAAGATAGCCTCCGTACGAGCCGCCCTCAATAAATAGGTTCGACGGCCCGCCGACACCGCTTGCGAGGACGGCATCGACTCCGGCCATGTCGTCGGCCATCGGACCTTCGCCCCAGTCGCCGACGATGGCTTTGTACGACCAGTCGCCGTAGCCGTCGCTTCCGCGCGGATCGGGACGGAAGTAGGCGTATCCCTCCGAGGCGAGCAGTTGCGCCAGCGAGTTGAACTCGGAGTCGTCCGCGCATTGCGGGCCGCCATGCGGCTCGACGATGAGCGGTACGTTGGCGAGGTTCGCCGCGGCCGGCACGGTCAGTTGCCCGTGGAGCGTCCGACCGCCCGACGTCCACTGCACGATGCGCGTCGTTGCGAGAGGCAGCGCGTCCAGACTGGCCAAGTGCGTGATGCGCCGAGGCTGCTGCCCCGGGTCGAGGACGTAGAGCTCTGACGGCGCGTCGGGTGTGCTCCATTCGTAGGCAATGCGACCGCCGGCGGCAATCGAAAACGATCCGGCGCTGCCGCTATCCGGCGTGAGCGCCTGCGGCATTCCGCCGCTGGGATCGACGCGAAAGAGCCGCGTTGAAACGCCGTCGAGTAACTCCACGACGAGCATCTGCGCCGACCACTGCGCGGCGCCGCCGCCGCACGACCAGAGATCGCGGTCGAGCGGGGCGGTCACGTCGCGATCGCCGATAAAAAGGTCGTTACGCGACGCGAGTTTACCGTCCCAAGACTTTGGATAGGCGATCTCATCACCGGAAGGCGAGAACGTCGGCGGCACCGAGCCCGGATAAACGAAGAACGGTCCGTCGAGAATTTGGTGAATCTCCCCGCCGGCGAGCGTAACGGTCACGTACTGCTGGTGCTCGAAATCGCCGTAGACCGGCGTCGGCTGACGGATAACGGCGATCCGCGCATCGTTCGGCGACCATGAGGGATCGTGATCCGTTTCGGGCCCGCCGTACGACCACGCGTCTTGGGTGAGACGACGTTGTTCCCCGGTCTGCGCGTCCACGATCCACACGTCGCGCTTCGGCGGCGCCGTAGCGCGATAGTCGTTCTCCAACGTCATTTGGCGCATACGCGGCAGATGGCCGCCCGCGGGCGGCGTTTCGATGGCGGCGATGCTGCGGCTATCGTGCGACCATGAAAACGCGACGACCGAGCGTGAGCCGCGCGTGAGCACGCGCACGTTTTCGCCGCGCGCGTCGGTCGTCACGATCTGCGGCACACCCCGCTTGTTGGGACTGAGCCACGCGATGCGAGCTCCGCTCGGCGCCCATCGCGGCTGCGAGAGCTGCGTCGCCACGGGCGACTGGTGCCCGTCGGCGATCCGCACCCTCCAGTATCGTTCGCCGACTTCGTTCTTGGCAAGATTCGGCTGAAATACGGCGACGAGCGCGAGCTTGCCGTCCGGCGAAAGCTGCACGTCTCCGATCCCCTCGACGGCGATGGCGTCCGCCATCGTCCACGGCCGCGCCTGCGCGGCGGCGGGAAGCAGCATTCCGACGGTCAGCGTAACAAAAGCAACCCAACGCTTCATACGGCGTCGTTCTTTGCGGTAGCGCGATGTCATGCTCGGCCGGCGGCTCCGCAAGCCGCCGGACGGGCGACTCCGCAAGACCTCTCGATCGAAATACCGGCGAAACGAGTCGCTTGACGGTTCTGAAGAACGGGTATCATCGGGCCTACATGCAGAGCAACGATCTTTCACGTTACCTTACCAATCAAATCGAACAGCGATCTTCGCAATACGGTAGCCGCGTTCGAACGACCGCTCAAACGCTGCGTACCGTCGCGCAGCAGCTGCGCGACGATCCGAACGCCGCGGCGGCGGCCGACTTTGCGGAGCGCGGCGCGGCGGTCATCGACGGCGTCGGTACGTACATGGAACAGACGCCCTTCGACCGGATGCTCGCCGATGCCGAGTCGCTGAGCCGAAGTCAGCCCTGGGTGCTGGCCGGGGCCGGGCTCGCAGCGGGTATCTTTGTATCCCGGCTTCTCAAGTCGACAGCCGCGCGCCGCCAGATGACCGAGGGCGGCGCCGAGTGAAAGAGCAGAACCCCCTTGCCGATCGCTCTATTACCGAAATAATACAGAACCTCGCGAACGAGACGTCCTTGCTGGTCCGGCAAGAAATCGAGTTGGTTCGAGCCGAAGTTCTCTCGGCTCTCAAGGGGGCGATGCGGCCGGCTGTCGCGTTTGGCGTTGCGGCGCTTTTTGGCGTCGGTACGTTCGGCGCGGTAACGGCTCTGTTGATCGTCGCAATTGCGGTCGCGCTGCCGCTTTGGGCAGCGGCCGCGATCGTATCGGTGCTGTATGGGGCGATTGCCGCCGCGTCAATCGCGTTCGGACGGAGCGCGATGAGAGACGTGAGTGCGATTCCTCACCAAACCATCAGGACTATAAAAGATGACGTTCGTACCGTGCGCTCGGGAATCGCGCGCGGCCGCTGAAAGGACTTTCCCGTGAATCGAGATCCCGACCTCATTGAGCAAGAGATCGCCGAAACGCAAGCCCGAATGGCCAACACGGTGGAGGCGCTGGCATATAAGACCGACGTGCCGGCCCGGACGCGAGACGCAGTGAACGATCGCGTCGAAGCGATCAAAGGTAAGGTTTCCGATGTCGTCTCCGCAGTGAAGGCCGTCACATCCGCAGCTACAAAGACGCAAAGCCTAGGCTCGCTGCGCTCCGCAGCAAAGGATAATCCCCTGGGCCTTGCCATCGGCTCGGTCGCCGCCGGATTCTTGATCGGGCTCTGTTTGCCAGTGAGTGAGATCGAACGAGAGCGGGTCGGCCGGCTCGGCGAACGCATGACGGAGCATGCAAGGAGCGCCGCCTCCGATGTCCTAGAGCAGGGCAAAGCCGCAGTGGTCCAGGCCGTCGACGAGGCCATTTCGAGCGCCGCATCGCCGCCTGCATAGGGCGTCGAGGTGCGTCGAAATCCGATGCTAAGTTCCGGGCGACGGCGACGGTTCCGGAGAAACTCGACCCGTTCTCACGAACTGCTGAGCCATTGCGAGGTGATTATCCAGGATCGGTCTGATGTGACCGGCAACCGTGGCCATCTGCCTGGACCCATTGGTCTCCTCGCCCTTAAAGAGCGCGATAGTCTGCTGGTGGTCTCGGACCTCGTTTTGCATATACGTTGCGTCGGGGAGAGCACGCGGAAGCTGGTTTGCAGGCGGCGGGGTGTTCGGATATTTCAGGCCCATCGTGCGTGCAACCGCGACAATTTCGGCGTTGGCTTGCGAATGATCGCGCACCATCGTCTGGGCGAATATTCGAACGCTTGGATTTGACGTGTGAGCGAGCTGTGCGCGCGCCTGCTGGATCTCCTCATTTCCGCCGTCGATCGCTTGCGTTACGAACTGCTGATCGGCGGTATTTGCCTGCTGCTGATCGCCGGTTGATTGTGCGAGTGCCGGCGCTTGAAACGCCATGCACAAGCCGAGTGCGGCGCCGGCCCACATTGACGCATTGTTCTTTCGATTCGATGGCTTCATGAACGACTCTCTCATTGACGACGGTGATAGTTGTTCATACTATGCCCCATCGCGGGGAGACTTCTAACGCGCCGAAGGCCGGGTCGCTAGTTACTCTCGGGCGATTGCAGCGAGCCGTGGCGGCGCGCGTAGACGTGCGTGAACTCCGCGCCAAGCAGCATGATCTGCGCCGAGTAATAGACCCAGATGAGAAAGACGATGATGCCGCCGAACGTGCCGTAGCCCGACGATAGGCCGGGCCGGCCGAGATACCAGGCCAGCAAGAACTGTCCTACCACGAAGAGCACTGCCGAAACGAAGGCACCGGCCCATACGTCACCCCAAGCAATCCGGCGATCCGGCAGAAAGACGAACATCAAGGCGAAGAGCGCGGTAACCATCACCAACGACAGAGTGAAATCGAGCACCTTCAGCAACGACGGAAGCCCCACGAAGACGTGGGTCAGCGCGCCGCTCGCGACGACCAAGAGCGAGTTGAGCCCAAGTGAAACGAGCAGCAGAAACGCGATTCCCAGTACCGTTCCAAACGAGACCAAGCGCTCTTTGAGCGTTTCGAGCAGCGTTCGTTTCACCGGAGCGACATCCCACACCGTGTTGAGCGCCTCTTGCAATGCCGAAAATAACCCGACCGCGGCGAGGACGAAGATCGTCCAACCGGCAATCTGCGATATTATGCCGGCCTTTCGCTGCGAAAAGGTTGCGGTCACGATTGCCTCGATGCCGCGAGCCGCCGAGGGGCCCGCCGTCGACGACATATAACCGTAGAACTGATGCAGAACGACTTGATGCCTGCCGAGCAACAGGCCCGCTATCTCGACGATAACGATGATCAGCGGCGCAATCGCGAACGTCGTGAAGTAGGCGATGGCCGCCGCGAGCCATTGCGACTTGTGGCGCTGGAACTCCGAAAACGTCTCTCTGGCCAGCGAAAATAGGTAGCCCACACACCCTCCGATGGATACCAGCGTACCCAACGCTCGCCCCGGCCATGCGAGGCAAGGTCGTGCTAGTACGGCGCCGGTGGATCGGGTGCGACGCCGGTGACGAGCTCGTTTGCGGAGAGACCCGCTGTGAAGCTGTAGAGATAGGCTCCGCCGGGGTATGCGTAGACGTCGATAGCGCCGTGACCGGCATCGCCGCAATAGATATGACGCTCGGCATGGTCGAGCGGACACCAGATGGACGCCCCCGCCAAGTGGGAGGTGGCCGGCGCTCCCGTATAGGGCGGTGCGAAGACGTCGATCGTCATGTTTCGCCAGTCGCTGATGATCAAGTTGTCGGCCGAATCGAAGACCGGAACGCCCGGCAAACCAAGACGCACCCCTGGCAGCTGCTTTCCGGGCATTTTGCCGTTCTTGAACTTGACGACGTTGCCGACGTTTCCGCTCGTCAGGTTCGAGACGAAGACGTCGCCCTTATTGTCGCTGTTGACGCCGAACAGAACCGAAAATGACGGATCGCTCAACGTCCGCAGTTCGGTGCCCGTCGCATCGTAGACGTGCACGACCGGCGCTCCGCTGACATTGTTGATATTCAGAACGTACACGCGTCCGCTCCGGTCGAATCCGACATCTGCGGGCTCGCCGTCCGGATCGGGAATGGTCAGCTTCGGCGCGCCGCACTTCGGCGCGTATTCGGTCGTCGTATCCGCCTTTCCGTCGGGTACCCAAAGGTTACCCTGCCGGTCGATGCGGATACCGTTGGTCGACGAGGCCGGTTCACACGTTTTTGGCGGTGCGTTCTTCTTGTCGTTCTCTTTGAACCAGAGAATAGCCGACGTGCCGAACTCCGCGACGGCCAAATGGGCTTTCGTGCCCTTTGGCGGCGGTCGCATCCATTGCGGACGTACGAGATTGGGAACGACCCGAGCCTCGGCGTATTGCGATACGACTCGGACGACTTGCGGCGACGCGCTCGGCGTCGAGCTGCCGTTCGAGCACGCGCTCAGCAGCGCGAGGCTCAAGCCAGTGAAAGATCTGCGATCGAGAACAGGCATTGCGCGAACGAGCTCCTTCTCTAGCGGCCAGGCTAGTTTGACAAGCGTTCTCGAACTCTTTTGGGGTACAGCCCACCCATGCCCTGGGCGTTCTTCTTCGCTGCGACGGCCTTCGTCATAACCATGCTCGGCACGACGCTGCCGACCCCGCTGTACCCGACGTACGAGCACCGCTTCGCCATCGCGCCCGTCTGGATTCCGGTCATCTTTGCCGTTTACGCGTTTGCGGTGATCGCCGGTCTGCTCGTCTTCGGCCGCCTTTCCGACGAGATCGGAAGGCGCAACGTCCTCTACGCCGGGGTCGCGCTCTCCGGCGCCAGCGCTGCGGTCTTCTTGTTCGCCGGTTCGATGGCCGAACTGATGGCCGGTCGCATACTCTCCGGGCTTTCGGCGGGCGTCTTCACCGGAACGGCGACTGCAGCACTTATCGAACTCGCTCCCGGTAATCGCCGGTCGTACGGTGCGAAGTTCGCGGTCGCGGCGAACAGCATCGGTCTCGGGTTGGGGACGATGCTGAGCGGAGCGCTGGGGACCTACGCGGTCTCACCGCTGCGGCTGCCATACGCCGTCGACCTTGGACTCGTCGCCGTCGCTGCGAGCGCGCTCTTGCGCGTACCGGAAACGATCGAACGGCCGTCGCGTCGTTTGCGGTTGCGGCTGACGCGCCTACGCGTTCCACAGAAAATCCGGCGGACGTTCCTTACCGCGGCGATCGCCGGTATGTGTGCCTTCGCCGTTTCGGGACTCTTTAGCGCGATCGTTCCATCGTTTCTGAGCAAAGTGTTGGGCAGGCCGCAGCCGGTGCTCACCGGTGCAATCGTATTCGTCCTCTTTGCGTTGACCGCGCTCGGCCAGATTAGCGTCGGCCTCGTTCCAAAGCGGCGGGCACTGACCGTAGCCTGCGCCGCACTCATCGCCGGTACCGTCGTTCTGGCGCTCGCCGTCCTCTTCAAATCGCTCGCGTTGACGTTTCTCGCGGCGGCAATCGAAGGTGCCGGACAAGGCCTTGCGATGGGCTCCGGCCTTGCCGCGATCAACGAAGAGACGGATCGGCAACGCGGCGAGGTGAGCTCGACGTACTTCGTCATGCTCTATGCGGCGCTGGCCTTACCCGTCGTCGGTGTCGGGATATTGGCCTCGGCCTGGACGCTGCCGGCGGCGGCGCTGACCTTTTGCGCAATCGTCGGAATCACCGTCGCCGTCACGTTGCTATTCGTTTAGCTTCCACGTGCTTGCCGCGGTGCATCGTTTATGCCGCGAGACCGTTGGGCTTGAGCAGAACCTTGCGGTAGCCTTCGGTGCGTTTATCGAATTTCTCGTACGCCTCCGGGGCCGCATCGAGCGGCAGCCGATGACTGACGAAGAAGCTCGGCTTGGCCACGCCGGCGAGGATGAGATCGCGCAGATAGACGTTATACCGTTTCACGGGAGCCTGACCCATCTCAACCGACAGCCCTTTCTCCCATGTGGACCCAAGCGATAACGTGAAGCGTCCCTTTTTCGCTTCCCGATCGACACCGCCCGGATCTTCCGGAAAATAGACGCCGATGAGCGCGAGGTGTCCCGTTGGATTCGTGACGCGGATGAGATCCTCGATTACCTGCGTCGGCTCTTGCTTCTCGCCGGGGGCGTCGTTCGCCCAGGCTTCGTAGCCGACCGCGTCGATCCCGCACATGACGCCGGGCATCTTTCTTCCCGAACCTTGGCGCAACTCTTGAACGTTACGCCGATGCGGTTCGCGCAGATCGAAGATCTGCTTCACGGGATCGCCTTTGCGAAAGTCGATGGGCGTTGCGCCCAACTCGGAGACCTTTTGCAGACGATCGCCTACGCAGTCGACAATGTAAATTTCCGATGCCCCGCGGATTCGAGCGCTGAGACCGGCCAACAGACCGATCGGGCCGGCACCCCAGATCGCCACGGTGTCGCCCGGACGCACGTGGGCCTGCTCGGTAGAGTGATAACCCGTCGGAAAGACGTCGGAGAGTAACAGGAAGTCGTCTTCGAATTCGTCACCCGGCTTGCCGGGAAGTTCGAGCGCGTTGAAGTCGGCGAACGGCACGCGGAGCATTTCGGCCTGGCCGCCTTTGTACGGACCCATACCCGAATAACCGTAGCCGCCGCCGTGCCCTTGCGGATTCGTCGTCAAACAGGCGTTGGTGTAGCCGCGCACGCAGTTGAAGCAGAAGCCGCAAGCGATATTGAACGGCAATACGACGCGGTCGCCCGGTCGAATGCTGACCACGCCGGCACCGACTTCCTCCACGTCGCCGAGATTTTCGTGGCCGACGACCTGTCCCGGTTCCATCGGCGCGCGACCCTCGTACATATGCAAGTCGCTTCCGCATATTCCGGCGGTGGTCAAACGAACCAAGGCATCACCCGGTGCCTCGATGCGCGGGTCTTCAACTTCCTCGACGCTGACTTTAAAGGGGCCTTTCCATACAACTGCGCGCACGATCTTCTCCTTTTCGTTGGGCGAGCGGCAACGGTGGTATGTACCCACATTGCGCCGTTGAGCCGGTCGCCGTATTGGGTAGATGGCAACCATGAGTACGGCTGTAAACGCCACGAACTACGATATGATTCCAACCGTAGTGCCGAAAGCAAAAGACCTCATCTTTGCCGTGATCGAGACTCCCGCGGGGATTCGGCATAAGTTCGCATTCGAGCCGGAGTATGGGACGATGCGGCTGAAGGCGACGCTCGCAGAAGGTCTGATGTGGCCTTACGACTACGGCTTCATTCCGCAGACGCTGGGGGATGACGGGGATCCCATCGACGTACTCGTGCTCAACGATGTGCCCACCTTTCCCGGTTGCCTGATGGACGTTCGCATTATCGGCGGTATTCTGCTCAAAAAGAACGGCGTGGTGAATAACCGGCTGGTGGCTTGTCCGCGCCGCCAAAAAGGTGTCGCGCTGAAGACGGACGAGTTCGACGAAATCGACGACATACCGAAAGAGACTCTCCGAGGCATCGAGCGTTTTCTCATCGAGTACTCGGAAGAAGAGGGGAATAAAATCGCGTTCGACGGCCAGTGCTCCCGCAAGGACGCCTACAAGCTGATCGCGCGCGCGCATAAAGCGTTCGAAAAGAAACGGCATTAAATGAACCGCGGGCGCCTTTTGAAAATACAAGCGCTCTATTATTGCGTCACCGGAGCCTCGCCGCTCGTGTCGATGCGGCTGTTCGAAGCAATAACCGGCAGAAAGCGCGATCGATGGTTGGTGCAGATGGTCGGATTGCTTGCGATCTCGATCGGCGCGTCGCTTTGGTCGGGAAGCCTTTCGGACGAGGTGCAGCCGGCCTCACTCGTGCTCTCGGGCAGCTCGGCATTGGCGTTCGCCGGCATCGATATCGTCCACGCCTGCCGCCGGCGTATTTCGCCGGTCTATTTAGCCGACGCGGCGGTCGAACTGGTCATCTTAGCTCTTATTCTCCGATCGTAAACTTCGGATCTTGGGCCGATGCCTTCCCGGCCTGGTAAATCGCGAACCGCTCCGCTAATCCGGCCGCTAAGAGCAACGCCCCGGCGATTTTTGCGGCCTTACGGTGTCGCGATGCGAAGAGGCCGAAGGCAAAGCCGGTAACGTTGAGCATGCGGGCCAGATGCGAGAGCTTTGCAGCGTTCGGCGTCTCGTACGCTTCGAATTGAAACGGACCGAGTTCGCCGCGCAGTCGCTCCAGCGCCAGCGGCATCGCCGCGGCCCCGAGCAATGCCAGCCGCCGCGCCGGTTTTGCATCGCGCGTTTCGCACAGCAGCATCGCCAAGGCCCCTGCCGTCGATGCGGACGTCGCGGCGAAAATGATCGGCAGCGCCTTGCGCGCGTGGTGCCAAGCCGGCACGACGGTATCGCCGATCAAGACCGACGTGTAGACGGACATCATCGGCCCAGTAAGCCCCGCAACGCCTTCCGCGAGGTGTGCTATCCGTGGGCCGATACCGGTGAGCTCGCCCGCGGCGGCGCTCGTCGCGGCGCCTCCAAAGAGGGAGAAAAGGTAGACGCCGACGCTCATCGGTGAGGTTGGCTTGAAGACGCGCAACATGTTCAAGAAGCGCTGCGGCTTTTTGAGATCGGCGATGAGGCAAGCACCGCTCACGATGCTGCCCGCCGCCGCGCTCAGCGTCAATGTACGAGCTAGCCGGTCGTTTTTTGAAAGGCGCGCGGCAAGGCCGAGCGCCGCGGAGGCGCCCGACCATCCGCCGGACCAAAAATAAACAGGAATCAGGGCCGTCCAAACCGGCGGTTTGACGATCGGCCTTCCGTAATATCCGAGCTTGCCGTTCTTCAACCGAGGCTCACGATCGCGACGGCGCCCAGCAGTAAGGTCGCCGCGACGCCGGCCGCGCGCCACATTTCAGGGAGACGCTTCGTCGGGACGACGGGATTTGGCGGCAGACCGTAGACTTCCGGCCGGTCGAGCAGCAAGAAAATCGAACCGCCGCCGCCGATGCCGTCGTTTTCGTCTTCGAGATAGAGGCGCGCGCCCGCCGATGCGTCTCGCACGCGTTCCAGACGCTGCTGCGCGCGGTCTCGCAGCTCGTCGAGCTCGCCGTACTGGATCGATTCCGTCGGACAGGCTTTCGCACATGCCGGCTGCTCGCCGGCTTTGAGCCGGTCGTAGCAGAGCGTGCACTTGCCCATCGTTCCTCGGCCGCGCACTTCGCGTTGCTCGGGACTCGCCTCGACGCGCTCGCTGATTACGCCGAAAGGACACGCGACCACACAGTAGCCGCAGCCGTTGCAAACGTCGTCCTGAATGACGACGGTGCCGAACTCCGTGCGGACGATCGCGCCGGTCGGGCAGACGTCTAAACAGCCCGCGTGAGTGCAATGCTTACAGACGTCCGATTCCATGAGCCAGCGGCTCCGAGCGTCGTCGAATTGCTCGACGAAGGCGACGTGACGCCAGGTACCGCCGCTCAGCTCGGCCGTGTTGTCGTACGACATTCCGGTGAACGTATAACCGTCTTGTGGAAGTTCGTTCCACTCTTTACATGCCACCTCGCACGCTTTGCAGCCGATGCAAAGCGTGGTGTCCGTAAAGAAACCGCGCCGTTCGCTCATTCGGCAGCCTTCTCTCGAAGCTCTCGCAAGAACCGGTGCAGCGCTTCCCCGCGAGGCCGCCGGCCCGGCCGGATGTCGCAGGTGAGTCCCTTCGTCTCCTGGATGTGCACGTTCGGATCGAGTGCGATGTGGAGCAGGTCGTTCGCACTATCGCCGGTCACGATGCCTCTGCTCCCCCAATGATACGGCAGGCCGATCGAATGAACGACGCGGCCGCTGACGCGCAGCACCGGTGCGCGGCGGGTGATCATGACGCGCGCCTCGACGACGGCGCGCAGCGTAAAGATCATCGCCCATTCGCCGTGTTGGAGACCGCGCATCTGCGCGAGCTCCGGCGAGACTTCACAGAAAAACTCGGGCTGCAGCTCGGAGAGCTGGGCGACGGTTCGCGACATGCCGCCCGCCGTGTGGTGCTCGGTCAGACGATAGGTATAGAGCACGAACGGGAAGAGATCGTGGTGCTCGTCGCTCGGCGAGGGATTATACTCGTTGAACGCTCGCGGAAACTGTTGCCGGCACGGGTTGGCTTGTTGTCCGTACAGTAGATTGCCCACAGGAGACTCTTGCGGCTCGTAGTAGGTCGGCAGCGGCCCGTCGACGATTCCGTTCGGCGTGAAGATCCAGCCGAGGCCGTCGTCTTGCATGATGAACGGATGGCGGCCGCTCAGTGCCGCCTCGCGCCGCGCACCATCGGGCGGAGTGTAATCCGGCCGTTTCGTTTTCTCGAAATCCGGCGTGTCGTGTCCGATCCATTGCCCCTTGGCGTCGTCCCACCACACGTACCGCTTGCGTTCGCTCCACGGCTTCCCGTCGGGATCGGCGGAAGCGCGATTGTAGAGCAGCCGCCGGTTTGCGGGCCACGCCCAGCCCCAGTTTGGAGCGACCCAGGTCTGCTCGCCGTGGGGCGTGCGGTTCGCGGTCTGATTTCGTTCGTCCCGAAAGCATCCGCAGTAGATCCAACACCCGCACGCCGTAGAGCCGTCGGCTTTGAGATCCGTGTAGGCGGACAACGCTTTGCCTTCGGCGTCGCAGCCGTTGATTTCGCGCAGGACGGCGTGGGCGTCGGGTTCGCGTAACGTTCCCTTTTCGGGATACTGCCAGGTCAATGCCCGGATCGGGCCGGGATTGGGTTCCTCGCGAGCAGCGAGCCTCTCTTTGATGCGCTTCCCGAGGTGATAGTAGAACCACAGTTCCGATCGCGCTTCGCCGGAAGGCTCGACCGCCTTGTGATGCCATTGCAGCAGACGCTGCGTGTTGGTGAAGGAGCCGTCTTTCTCCGTATGGGCGGCGGCCGGCATCCAGAATACTTCCGTACCGATGAGGCCCGGAGAGAACTCCCCGCTCTGAACCTCCGGAGAATCGTACCAGAACGACGCGCTTTCCGTTTCGCTGAAGTCGCGAACGACCAGCCACTCCAAGTTTGCGAGCGCCCGGCGGTGCAGGCCCGCATTGGCCGAACCGACCGCCGGGTTTTCGCCGCAGATAAAGAAGCCTTTCACCTTTCCGTCGAGCATCGCCATGATACTGCGATAGGTCGAATGATCGCCGCTGATGCGCGGGAGCAGATCGAAGAGATACTCGTTGGCGGCCGTGGCGTTCTCACCGAACCACGCTTTGAGCAGGCTCACCATGTACTTGTCGAGATTGCCCCAGAAGCCGGTCTTCGCGCCTTCGGAAGCGACGAAGTGGCTCAAGTTACTGTGGGCTTTTGCATGCGGCATCGGGATGTAGCCGGGAAGCAAGTCGAATAGCGTCGGAATGTCGGTCGAGCCTTGAATCGATGCGTGTCCGCGCAGTGCGAGGATGCCGCCGCCCGGCCGGCCGATGTTGCCGAGGAGGAGCTGAACGATTGCCGCCGCCCGAATCATTTGAACGCCAAACGTATGCTGCGTCCAGGCGACGGAATAGGCAATGGACGAGGTCCGCTCCGGCCCGCTGTTCGCGCAGAGCGCTTCGGCAACGTCGATGACGCGTTGCGGCTCGATGCCGCAGATTCGCGCCACCACGTCGGGCGTGTAGCGCTGGTAGTGGCGCTTGAGCACCTGATAGACGCAACGCGGATGCTGTAAGGTCCTGTCCGTGGCCGGCGGCTCGCCGGCTCGCAACGCGTCCATCGTGTCGGACTGCCGGCTCTCTTGCCGTTCCAGGCCTTCCTCGCTTTCGCGCTGGCCGGAGGCACCGTGTAAATCCATGCCCTCGTACATCCAGCTATGAAAGACGTAACCGTTCTTGTCGGCTTGCCATCCGGAGAAGAAACCGTCGAGATCCTCGGTATCGCGGAAGTCGCTGCGCAGCAAAACCGGCGCGTTGGTATAGTTTACGACGTACTCTTTGAATGCGCGATCGTTTTCCAGAATATAGCGGATGATGCCGCCGAGGAAAGCGATATCGGTGCCGGGACGAATCGGAACGTGCATCGTCGCCATCGCACTGGTTCTCGTAAAACGCGGATCGACGTGGACGATCGTCGCCCCGCGCTCGCGCGCCTCCATAACCCATTGGAAGCCGACGGGATGATTCTCGGCCATGTTGGAGCCCATGATCAAGATGCAGTCCGAGTTCTGCAGATCTTGCTGAAACGTCGTCGCGCCGCCCCGTCCAAATGAGGTTCCCAAACTGGGAACCGTCGAGCTATGTCATATACGCGCTTGATTCTCTACCTGCACGACGCCGAGCGCCGTGTAGAGCTTTTTCATCAAGTAATTCTCTTCGTTGTCGAGCGTCGCGCCGCCAAGACTCGCGATGCCGTAACAGCGATTGATCGTGCGGCCCTCTTCGTCTTTCGCTTCCCACGTTTCGCGGCGAGTAGCCAGGACGCGGTCGGCGATCATGTCCATCGCGCGCTCGAGCGGAATCGTCTCCCATTGGTCGCCGTACGGGCGACGGTACTTCACCGAGTATTCGCGCAAAGGGCTTTGCACGAGCGCGCGCGTCGCCGAACCCTTGGGGCAGAGACGCCCTCGCGAAATGGGACTCTCGGGATCTCCTTCGATTTGAACGATCTCACCAGCCTTGACGAATACGTTCTGTCCGCAGCCGACCGCACAGTAGGGGCAGACGCTCTTAACGACCTTTGCGTCCTGCGTGCGAGCGCGCCACCGGCGCGTCTGTGGGGACTCGGCTGCCGAGCCGCACCCGAGCTTATCCGGACCGGTGATTTGCCGTAGGAGCGGCCAGATTGAAGCATCATCGCTCATACCAACGTTCATTCCGCGTCCTGCGCCCCGTCTAACACCATAACTGCAGACGCGTTATCATCGAGCGTGCCCGGGGAAACCACGCAGAAGGAGGTATCCATCGATGGCCCAGACCTATAAGCCCGGTGAAACGGTCCCGCAGAACGGGACGGTGCAATGCGTCGGACACCCGGACGTAAAAAACGAGGTGGAGGCGGGCACGCGCTTTGCGCCTTGCCATCACTTCGGCGATCGGAACTCGGGAAGCGGCTGCGTTTGGCAGTACGTCTAGAAGGTCTCTTCCTTCAGATCGACGAGCAGAGCGGAGTGGTCGGAGAGGCCGTCGAGGCGGAAGACGTGATCGTACTCCGCCGCGGTTACCATCGCTAAGAGCGCCGGCGATACGAAGGCCTTGTCGATCCGCCACCCCGACCGGCTGCGACAGCTTGGGTCGCGGCGAAAAGGATACCAGCTGAACTCATACCGTCCCGGGTGAAAGTGTGCCCAGGCTTCGGTCCACTGCTGCTCGAGTTCGTGATAGAGATCCGCCGTGCTGAACGCATCGAGAAGCCGGCCCGAACGCACGTTGATCTCGATGTCCGTCTCGTTTCGCCCCGCGTTGAAGTCTCCGATGCACATCGCGCTCTCGCCCGCTTCGTTGTGACGCTTCGCCGCCGCGATGAGGCAGCGCAGATGCGGTCGCTTTCGGTCCTGCCCGGGCAGGTAGACTCCGTACAGACAGAAGTCGCGGAAACGCGCTCGTAAGACGGCGTTCGGATACTCGTCCTCGGCAAGCCCAAAAGGGTTCGGCAACGCATCGAAAGGCGCGGCGGCAGCGATCAAAACGCCGTTGCCGCGCGTCGCGGGGGTCCAGGCCTGGTGGTCGAGACCGATCCGCCGGAGTTCGTCGCGTACCAAGCCGCCTGCACGAGTTTCGCGGTACTCCGAGAGCACTGCGACTTCGGCATCGAGATACGAAATACGCCGCACGGCGGGCGGAATGGTCCCGGCATTGCCGCCCGCGCGCAGATTGAGCGCGAGAACTCGCCGATTTATCGCCGAGCCGTTTTGGGCGTGAGTGCGTTCTCTATTTCGACGGCGAGACTCTCCAGCCGTGCGTCGCCGGGCTCGCATCGCTTCGCCCGATCGAGAAGTGCGCCAAAGGCTTTACGATCGTTCTTCAGCGAGGTTCCCAAATTTATTTGCAATTCAAGAACCTTTCTTACGCTTGGGCACTTTGCCGCCGGCGCGCCGTGCCTCGCTCAGGCCAATCGCGATCGCCTGCTTGCGGCTCTTTACGCGCTTCCCCGAGCGGCCGGATTTCAATTTCCCGCGCTTCATTTCGTGCATCGTCCGCTTCACTTTTTTGCTTGCGGTCGCACCGTATTTGCGGCCGGATTTCTTGCGGGACCCACCGGTTTTTTTACGACCGGTGGTCTTTTTGTGGCCGGTCGTCTTCTTGCGGCCGGTGCTTTTCTTGCGGGCGGTCGAGCTCTTCTTGCGGGTGCTTTTCTTCTTTCGAGGCATCGATTTCGTCCTTTCTCAATACGCGTCGCTGCGCTAGCCGTTGACTACGCTGCCGCCGTTGACGTGGATCGTCTGTCCGGAAATATACGAAGCGTCGTCCGACGCCAAGAAGATGACGGCGGCCGCCACTTCGTGGGGCTGCCCGGGGCGTTTCATCGGCGTATCGGATCCGAAGCTTGTAACGTCTTCGGGCCGGAACGTCGCGACGATCAGCGGAGTCCAAATCGGTCCGGGCGCGACGGCGTTCACGCGAATTCCCCGATCGACGATGGCATTGGAGAGCGCTCGCGTGAACGAGACCAGCGCACCCTTGGTCGCGGAATAATCGATCAGTTTTGGGTTGCCTTCGTACGCCGTTACCGAGGCGATGTTGACGATTGCCGATCCCGCCTCGAGATACTTGAGCGATTCCTGCACCGTAAAGAACTGCGCGAAGACGTTGGTGCGAAACGTCTTCTCCATCTGCTGTGCCGAGATATCCTCGGGGCGCAGCGCAGGATGCTGCTCGCCGGCGCCGTTAACGAGCACGTCGAGGCGCCCAAAGCGCTCGGCGGTTTTCTTGACGATTTCCCGGGCCACGTGCTCTTGGCCGATATCGCCCTTGAGTAACTCGCAGCGGCGGCCCTTCTCTTCGACCAGCCGGCGGGTTTCGTCTGCGTCGTCGTCCTCGTCGAGATAAGAAACGGCGACGTCGGCGCCTTCCTTGGCGGCGAGCGCGGCGACGGCTCGACCGATCCCGCTGTCGCCGCCCGTAATCAAAACGACCCGATCTTTCAATCGATTCGAGCCTTCGCTTTTCGATTCGGTCTGCGGCTGCGGCCGCATTTCATCCTGACGCCCCGGCTGGTGCGACTGGTGTTGTGGCGGCAGCGTCTGCGTGTCACTCATGCAAGCTGGTGTACCCGCGCTTCCACGCGCCTATACCTATGAAGCGCGTCTCCGTTGGACTCTGGCTTGACGTAGCGCCGTGTGTGGTAGATAGAGGCATGGCTTCACGAGGCACGCGGTGGCCGGGGCTTCAGACCGCGGTACGCCGCGGCTTGATGGCAGGAGCTGCCGGCACGACGGCGTTGGACGTCGTAACCTACCTCGACATGGCGGTGCGCGGACGGGCGAGCAGCGACGTTCCCGCGCGCACCGCCGCGCGTATCGCCGAAAGCATGGGCCTCGTGTTGGGCGAGAACCGCAGCACCGCATCGGGCGCGCTTTTGGGATATGCCGACGGCGTCGTCACGGGGGCACTCTACGGATTGCTGCGTTCGGCGGCGCGCGTACCCTGGCCGCTTGCCGCTGTGGCCCTCGCGGTTTCAACGCTCGTCGTCGGTGAAGGGACGGCGACGCGAGCCGGCGCTACCGACTGGTCCAAGTGGAGCCTCGCGCAATGGATCGAGGATATCGTGCCGCGCCTCGTCTACGGTGCGGTTACGTCGTTCGCGATGGAGTCTCTCGCGGAAATCCCGTCGACGCCGTCTCATACGGCTCGGGCGTAAACGGTCGGGCGGGCTTTTCTCTGTAGCCTAGCCGGCCCCGCACTCTTGCTTGTGTCGCACCGCTGCAGCACGGGTATCAAGCCATGTAGAGGAGATGAAATGACACAAGTAACTGCAAGCGGCTTCCTGTTGCAGCGGCTGGTCGACTGGGGCGTGCGACGCATTTACGGCTACCCCGGCGACGGCATCAATGGCTTGATTGGCGCGCTTGAAGCATTTAGCGACCGAATCGAGTTCGTTCAGGTTCGGCACGAAGAGATGGCCGCGTTCATGGCCTGCGCGCACGCAAAGTTTACTGGAGAAGTCGGCGTCTGCATCGCGACCTCCGGCCCGGGTGCGATTCATCTGCTCAACGGACTCTACGACGCAAAGAACGATCACGCGCCGGTCGTTGCCATCGTCGGTCAAGCCGCCACGACGGCGCTGGGCGGGTCCTACCAGCAAGAGGTCGACCTGCAGACGCTCTTTCGCGACGTTAGCGAATATGAAGCGACGATCACGAGCACCGCGGCCACGCGTCACGTCGTCGACCGCGCGTTTCGAACCGCAATTGGTATGCGCGGCGTCGCCGCCGTCATCTTCCCAAAAGATCTTCAGGAAGAGCGCTACACCCCTCCGCCCGCAAAACATAATACGCTTCACAGCGGCGTCGGGTACGCTCGTCCGGTCGTCGTCCCGCAGGAGGCCGATCTTCGCCGCGCCGCCGAATTGCTCAACGGGGCCGAGAAGGTAGCAATTCTCGCCGGAGCCGGCGCCAAGCATGCGGCGGACGAGCTGATCGAGGTTGCCGATACGCTCCAGGCGTGTTGTGCGAAAGCCCTACTTGGAAAGGACGTGCTGCCCGACGATTTGCCTTGGGTGACCGGAACGATCGGTCTGCTCGGGACCCGTCCGAGCTCGGATATCATGGCCGAGTGCGACGCGCTGCTTATGGTCGGCACGAACTTCCCCTACGCCGAGTTTCTTCCCAAAGAAGGCGATGCGCGCGCGGTGCAAATCGATCTCGATCCGCGTAATCTCGGGTTGCGGTATCCCGTCGAAGTGAATCTCGCGGGGGACGCCGCGGCGACCTTGCGTGCGTTGCTGCCGCACCTCGAGCGCAAGAGCGACGTTGCGTGGCGGGAGAAGGTCGCAAAGAACAAGAGCGAGTGGCGGGCGATTGAGGCGCGGCGCGCCCAGATTGCTGCCGAGCCGGTCAATCCGATGCGCTACTTTTCTTCGCTCGACGAACGCCTTCCGGCCAACGCCATCTTGACCGGCGACGCCGGCACGCCGACCAACTGGATGGCGCGATTTCTCACCATGCGGCGTGGAAACAAGATGTCGCTCTCGGGAAGCCTCGCCACCATGGGCTCGGCGGTGCCGTATGCCATCGCCGCCAAGTTCGCGTTCCCCGATCGTCCGGTCATCGCATTCGCGGGAGACGGGGCGATGCAGATGAACGGCATCAACGAACTGATCACCGTCTACCGATATTGGAAACGCTGGAGCGATCCGCGGCTTATTTTCTTCGTACTCAACAATACCGATCTGAATCAGGTAACGTGGGAGGAGCGCATCCTCGGCGGATCGCCGCGCAACATGCAGACGCAGCCGTTGCCCGATTTCCCCTACGCCGCATTCGGTGAGTCACTTGGATTTCTGGGCATACGCGTCGACCGCCCCGATAAAATCGACGAATCCTGGGAGCGCGCATTGAACGCGGACCGTCCCGTCGTCTTCGAAGCACTGGCCAACGAAAACGTCGCGACGCTGCCGCCGCACATCAGCCGCGAGCAAGCGATGCACTTCTTGAGGTCGCTGCCGAAAGATCCGGAAGCCGCGGGCGTGATCAAAGAGTCGGTCAAACAGATGCTCAGCGGCATACTTCCGGGCAAGGCCTAAAGGCAGCAATAGCTGGATGATCGTGGCGACGCCGAGCCGCGCGGACGTGCGCGCCGAAGCAGTACGCGCGCGCGCCTATACGTTTCCGGCCGAGCAGCGCGAATCGGACGGCACGCTGTCCTGGGACGCGACGACGATGGTCTACGTCGAGGTCGATGCGGGCAGTCGCACCGGTATCGGTTATACCTATGCGGATGCGGCTGCCGCGACGGTGATCAACGGCATGCTGGCGGAGACCCTCGTGGGAAGCGACGTTATGCAAACCGCTGCTTGCACCGCAAAGCTCTGGGGAAAAATTCGCAACAACGGACGTTGTGGAATCGCCGCCATGGCCGTCTCGGCGCTCGACGTCGCGCTTTGGGATCTCAAGGGAAAGCTGCTCGACACGCCGGTCTGCGCGCTGCTCGGCCAAGCCCGCGATATGGTGCCGCTCTACGGCAGCGGCGGTTTTACGTCGTACGAACTCAAAGAGCTGGCGCGCCACATGGCGCACTGGGTTGAGGAGTACGCCATCCCCCGCGTAAAGATGAAGGTCGGACGCGAGCCCGCCTGCGATCCGGAGCGCGTCGCAGCGGCGCGCCGAGCGATCGGTAAAGAGACTCAGCTTTTTGTCGATGCCAACGGCGCGTACGCCGTTAAAGAGGCGCTCGAATTCGCGGCGCAGTTCGCGCAGAGCGACGTGGTATGGTTCGAGGAGCCGGTCGACCATCGCGACTTGGCCGGAAACGCCCGCGTCCGGGGCTCGGCGCCGCCTCCGATGGAGGTCAGCAACGGAGAGTACGGCTATGCGCTCGACGACTTCGACCGCATCCTCTCGTCGGCGGCTGCCGACGTGCTGCAAGCGGACGTGACGCGTTGCGGCGGCATCAGCGGCTTCATGGCCGTCGACGCGATCTGCGACGCGCGCAACGTGCCGCTTTCGAGCCACTGCGCTCCGTACGTGACGCTGCATGCGGCCGCGGCGGCGAAACGGCTTCGGCACGCGGAGTACTTTTACGACCACGTGCGCATCGAGCGCCGTTTCTTCGAGGGCGCGGAGTCGCCGCGGGACGGCGCCCTCGCGCCCGATCTTACCCGGTCTGGAATCGGGCTCGTCTTCAAATCCGCCGACGCCGCCGAGTACGCGCGATGATCAAGGTGCTGCAAGCCCCTGCGGGATCGCTCGAGGACGATTTGCGCGCGGCCGTGCGCGGCGAAGTGCACTTCGGCGACGCGTATCGCGCCATGTACTCAACCGACGCGGCCAACTACCGGCAAGTGCCGATCGCCGTGGTCCTCCCGATGGATGCGGCAGACGCGCAGGCCGCCATGGCGGTCTGCCACCGGCGCGGCGTGCCGGTCACGCCGCGCGGGGGCGGAACGAGCCTCACCGGTGCGAGCTGCAACCACGCGGTCATCTTCGATTACAGCAAGTACATGAACCGGATACTCGAGATCGACGTCGCCGCGAAAACGGCGCGCGTGGAACCGGGTGTCGTGCTGGACGATTTGCGCGCGCTCGCGCAGCGCCACGGACTGACGTTTGGTCCCGCGCCGTCGACGCACAATCGGTGCGCGATCGGCGGAATGTTCGGGAACAACTCCTGCGGAATTCCCGCGCAGTTCGCCGGCCGGATGGACGAGAACGTCTTCGAGGTCGAGGTGCTTCTGCACGACGCGACGCGGCTTCGCGTCGGCGCCACCTCGCTGCAAGAGATCGAAGCGATCGTCGTCGAGGGCGGCCGGAAGAGCGAAATCTATGCCAAGCTCAAAGAAATCGCGGATCGCTACGCCGGCCTCATTCGCGAGCGTTTTCCGCAGATTCCGCGGCGCGTCTCCGGCTACAACCTCAATCAGCTCTTACCCGAGAACGGCTTCAACGTCGCGCGAGCGCTGGTCGGCAGCGAGGGCACGATCGTTCACGTACTAGAACTGCTCGTGCGGCTCGTCCCGAATCCACCGAAGACGGCGCTTGCGGTTCTGGCCTTCGATGACATCGCCTCGGCGGCAGATCAAGTGCCGCTCGTAAACGAACACGTCCCCCACGCGCTGGAGGGCATGGACGAAACCCTTTTTCAAAACATGCACGAGAAGGGGAAGAATCCGCACGAGCAGCGCGAGCTCTTCGGCGGCGGCCATGCGTGGCTCGTCGTGCAGTTTGGCGGCGAGACGACGGCAGCCGGGTGCGAGAAGGCCCAAGCACTGGTAACCGACGTTCGCCGCCGCTGCCCCCAATTGCGCGACGCAAAAACGATTTCAGACGAAGCTTTGATGCACGAGATCTTCGAGATCCGAGAGTCCGGTCTCGGCGTCACCTCCAAGATTCCGAATCAGCCCGAATTCTATCCCGGGTGGGAAGATGCTGCGGTCGCACCCGAGCACTTGGGCCGTTACCTGCGCGAGTTCCAGCAGAAGATGCAAGAGTACGGCTACTATGCGGCGATCTACGGGCACTTCGGCCAGGCCTGCGTTCATTGCCGCATCAACTTCGATCTCTTCACCAAGGAGGGCATCGAGAAGTACCGCCGGTTCGTCCACGAGATGGCGCACATCGTCGTGAAGTATCGCGGCTCGATCTCGGGCGAGCACGGCGACGGACAGTCTCGGGGCGAGTTGCTCTCAATCATGTACGGCGAGGAACTGGTCCACGCGTTTTGGGAGTTCAAGACCGCCTTCGATCCCGATAACAAAATGAATCCCGGTAAGGTCGTTCGGCCCAAGCGGATCGACGAGGACTTGCGTTGGGGCGTCGACTACGAGCCCTGGGAGCCCAAGACCAAGTTCACGTTCCAAAAGGATAAGAACAGCTTCGCCTACGCGGCAAACCGTTGCGTCGGCGCGGGGGTCTGCCGTAAGCACGACAAGGGCACGATGTGTCCCAGCTACATGGTTTCGAAAGAAGAGCGTTACTCGACGCGCGGCCGAGCGCGCCTGCTCTTCGAGATGCTCGAGGGCAGTCCGATTCAAGACGGCTGGAAGAGCGATGCCGTCAAAGAGTCGCTCGATTTTTGCCTGGCTTGCAAAGGCTGCAAACACGAGTGCCCGGTCAACGTCGACATGGCCACGTACAAAGCCGAATTCCTGTACCATCACTTCAAAGGGAAACTTCGCCCGATGCACATGTGGCTCTTCGGCTATATGTTCCTCTGGGCAAAGGCAGCTGCGCTGATGCCGAGCGTCGCGAACTTCTTCACGCAGGCCCCGCCCTTCAGCACGCTGCTAAAACGGATCGCCGGGATCGCACCGCAGCGGCGCATACCGATGTTTGCCGAGCAAACGTTTCGCGACTGGTTCACGCGCCGCGCTCCCCGCAACGCCGGAAAAGAGCGGGTCATCCTGTGGCCCGATACCTGGAACAACTACTTTCATCCGCAGACCGCGCGAGCGGCGGTCGAAGTGCTCGAGGACGCCGGCTACCAGGTGATCGTGCCAAAGCGGCAAATTTGTTGCGGCCGCCCTCTCTACGACTACGGACTGCTCGACAGCGCGAAGCGCCAACTGACGCTGTTGCTCGATGACTTGCGCTCGCTCGTGCGCGAAGGCGTCTGCGTCGTCGGATTGGAGCCCAGCTGTTTGTCGGTCTTCAAAGACGAGATGCAAGAGCTGCTTGGGCACGATCTCGACGCGCTGCGGCTTGCCGACCAAAGCTTCATGCTTGAGGCGTTTTTGGACAAAAAGGCTCGCAACTATCGTCCGCCGCAGCTCGATCGCACCGCTATCGTTCACGAACACTGCCACAAAAAGTCGATCTTGCAGCCGCTGGCGGAAACGCACCTCTTTGGGAAGATGGGAATGGAGTTCCGGCAACTTCAGAGCGGCTGCTGCGGCATGGCCGGCGGGTTTGGATTCGAAGCCAGCCATTACGACATGTCGGTCGCGTGCGGCGAGCGCGTTCTGCTTCCCGGCGTACGCGAGGCAAAGCCGGAGACGATCGTGGTTGCCGACGGGTTCTCGTGCCGCGAGCAGATCCTGCAGACGACGAACCGGCAGGCGCTTCATCCGGCGGAGGTGATGCGTATGGCGATTGCCGATCGCGGCGTCAGCCGGGACGATAGACTGCCGGAGCGCCGATTCGTGGAGGATCCGCGCGCGCGAAGTATGCGCGTCGTGCGGAGCGGCTACGCCGTCCTCGCCGCGGTTGCCGTCGTCGCGGCTTCCGTAGGGGCACTCGCGACGCTACGCCGAGGCCGGTGACGCAATACCGAGTTCGCGACGGCGGATTGCCGGCCGGCAGCACGTTGGGCGCACCCAAGGCGGTCGCCGTTATCAAGGCGACCGGCGCCTTGGAGAAGCTCTACTCCTGCGAAGCGGGTGCCGACGCGTTCGGCAGCGTGCTCGTCCGCCATTGGGACCGGCGCTCCGGCATCGAGCTGCAGGCGCGCACCGGTCATTTCCTCATAGCGTTCGAGCGGCAGGAGCACACGGTCGAGCATTCGCTGCAGATCTCGTCGCGCGAGCGAATATTTCTGCTGAGTACTCTACCGCGCGACGGCAACCTCCGCGCCGTCGACCCGCCGGCGCTCTATTACGACGTACTGCTGAGAAATGCGGGCGACGAGACCGCCGAGCTGAGAACCGATGCGGCGGTTCGACTTGCGCGGCCCACCGGCGAAAGCGTCGCCGCGCGCTTCGACGACGAAATCAACGCATTCGTCATGCACGCCGGCGAGCGGCCCGAGTTCGTTCGAATCGCTGCCGCTACGAAAACGCCGGTCGGCCACGAAATCACGAACGACCGCGTCGGGATTTTCCGTTTCGAGCATTCGATCGAACCGGGTCATACCGCCGGCTTTACGATCGTTCTCACCTTTTCCATCAATGGAGAAGCGACCGCACGCGCGAATTTGAACTCGCTGCCGGATTGTGACGAAGCGTTGACTCGCACGCAGAAGTACTATTGCAGCACGATCGGCCGCGCCGCCGTAATGACGCCCGAACCCGAGGTCAATGCCGGCGTTCAATGGGCGAAAGCCAACATTGCGCGTTCGCTTCTGCTCGCTCCGCAGGGTTGGTGCATCGTTAACGACCCAGCGCAAACGACCCACAGCGTCGGACGCGACACCGCGTGGTTTGCCCTCGGCGCCGGCTACGTCGTTCCGTGGTTTGCCGCCGAATCGCTGCGCTGGTTTCTCGACCATCTGACCGAGGCCGGTATGGCAGTCGAGTGGTACGATTCGTGCAGCGGGAATACCGAGACCGACGGTCTCGACGTGAACGACAACACCCCGTTGCTCCTCTGGGCGGTCTGGCATCATTTCTGCGTGAGCGGCGACCGCAGCTTCCTCGAGTCAGTCTATCACAACGTATTGCGTGCGGCTCGCTGCATCGTTTCGAAACGAGGGGCGAACGGTCTGGTATGGTGTCACGCGCCCGGCACGGGCGCGCATGGAATCGTCGGTTGGCGCAACGCCTTGCGAGGCCGGCGCCTTTCCGGCGCGACGACCGAGCTCAATTGCGAATGTTACGCCGCGCTGCGAGCGGCGGCGTCGATCGCAACGACGCTGGCAGACGCCGGATCGGCCGAAACCTTCGCGCGTCAGGCCGAGGAGCTACGCGCCGCGATCAACGCGCATCTGCTCGACCGGTCGCGCAACCTGTACTATTTGGCGATCGACGAGGAGGGTTTCCGGCGCACCGAGGTCTTGAGCGATCTCGTCTTTCCGCTCCTGTTCGGAGTCGCCGAGGGCGAGGTCGCGGCGAAGATCGTCGAAACGCTCAGCCGGCCCGAGTTCTGGAGCGACGCCGGCCTTCACACGGCACCGCGCAATGCGATCGATTACTCGCCCGGGGAAGGCGCCGGGTTGCTCGGCGGCGTCTGGGCCGCTCCGACCTTTTGGCTCGCGACGGCGGCGGCCGCGTTCAACGCCGAGCTGATGGTGGAGGCGCTCACCGCGACGTTTCGGCACTACGCGAGAGACCCGTTGCGTTACAATACGGTGCCGGGTCAGTTCTGCGAATGGCTGCACGGCGAAACCCTCACCAACGGCGGCATGATGCTATCGCCGTGGTTTGCGCCGAAGTATCTTTGGGCGGCGATCGAGGGTGCGGCGGCGCTCGACGTTACGGCAGAGCCGCCGACGCTCCATCGCCGATTGCCGCCGGCGTGGTCGTGGCTGGCGGCGCGCAACGTCATGGTGCGCGGGTGCGAGATCTCCTGGTTCTCCGTGCGGATGGAGCGCGTGACGACCTTTCTCGCTTCCGAGCAGCGGGCGATCGAGGCGGATTGGTACTTCGACGCGGACGTTACCGCCGACGTGACGCTGCGCGGCGACGAAGCCGTCTGCGTTGCGCTGCGGCGGGCAGGCCTGGTGACCGTATTCGTCGGCAACGTATCGGAGCGCGGCATCGCGACCTCGGTGTCGGTTGCGCCGGCATGCTTGCCCGAAAACCCCAGCCTGCGCGTCTACGATAGCGTAGCGGGTGAGTGGATCGAGCGGTTGGCTGCGGAGCACGGCGCCGGCGGCCTGACGGTGCACGTCGGGCGTCAAGGTTTTTGTATCGTAGAGTTTGCGAAGGAGGGTCAATGACGAGCTATCGGTTTGGATTCAGCGAGTTTACCACCTGGCCGTGGTCCTTCAAGCGCGACGTGGAACGCTACCGCGCGCACGGCGCCGACGCCATCGAGATCTGCGAGTTCAAGCTGCCGCATAAGGATTACGGCCAATATCTCGAGCTGCTCGACGGGCTCACTCCCGCTTCGGTTCAAATGAACGTGCACTCGGTCTTCGTCGATTCGATGGCGAACAAGCCGCAGGATCCCGGCGACCGCGTCGAGGCAATGAAGGACGCGATCGCCATGACGGCGCCCTACTTGCCGGACGATACGCCGTTCATCGTCATCACCGGGATCGCTCCGGAAGGCAACGTGCGAAAGGCGCGCGATCGCGTCGCCGAGGCGCTCAAAGAACTCGGCGATTTTGCCGCCGAGCGTCGTATGAAAATCGCGCTCGAGCCGCTGAACCCGGTCAACGTCAACACCGACACCGCGGTCTGGACGCTCGAGGACGGCTTGGAACTCGTCGAACGCGCGAACCATCCGAACGTCGGAATCTGCATCGACGCGTGGAACGTTTGGCAGAGCCGCAACGTCGAGCAGTTAATCGCACAGTGCGGGCAGCGCATTCTCATCGTACAGCTCAGCGATTGGAGAACGCCGCGGTCAACGGCCGACCGCTATACGCTCGGCGACGGCGAGATACCGCTGGCGTCGCTGATCGGCGCTATTCGCCGAACCGGATACGCGGGCTCGTGGATCGTGGAGATCCTTTCGTCCATGCATTTGGAAGGGTCGCTCTGGAAGGGCGACCTCGACGGCCTGCTGGCGGCGAATCGCGACGCGTTTGCGCGGCTCTGGGCTTCGTCAGGATAGGCGCTTCCAGCCGCGTACCGTGGGATAGCTCGCGAACTCGAAGTCTTGATCGTGCCCTTCGCCTTCCGAGGCGAAGGCCGCCGTCCACGGCTCAAAACCGTTACGCAAACGGTCGCTAAAGTCGAATCCTAGACTCTCCGCGGCGCGCCGAGCCGCCGTTTCGTGACCCTCGACCTCCCGCGCATTGCCGATGCGATCGGGCTTCGTGTGAACGTAATCTCCCCAGACGTACCAGAGCCCCACCTCAGTTACGACCGTTCTTGAGCAAGTACGCGGCCGCCGCACCCGCACCGGCGACGGCAAGTCCGCCGACGATCCATTCTCGCTTCATCACGAACTCCGTCTCCCAGCTCGACGGTTTCGCTTGATCGTCGAACTCACCGTGCGCGCCGAAGTCTTCTACGTTGTCGGCCGGATGGTAGAGGTTGTCCGGGCGATCGGGGCCGATGGGAACGTCGGTCTGCTGCGACGCGTATCCCGTTCTCGCCAGATAGTAGTCGCCAAGCTGCGGCAGTAACTTCTGTACCAAGACCGCAAGGGCGGTGGAAAAACCGACGAACATCTCGCGCGGTTTGCGCTGCGCCGCCCAGTAGACCGCCCGGCCCGCGACTTCAGGCTGAAAGATCGGCGGAAGCGGCTGCGGATGGCGCAACCCGCTCTTTACTCTATTCCACGTGAACTGCGGCGTATTGACGGCCGGCATGTGCACCATGGTCAGCCGGATCTTGCTGCCGTGGTGCGCGAGCTCGCAGCGCAGCGAGTCGGTAAAGCCGCGGATGGCGCTCTTCGCGCCGCAGTAAGGCGACTGCAAGGGGATGCTGCGATAGCAGAGCGCGGAACCGACCTGAACGATCGATCCGCGGTTGCGCTGGCGCATTCGCGCGAGGGCCGCTTTGGTTCCCCAAACGTAGCCGAGATAGGTAACGTCGGTAAGGCGCCGCCACTCCTCCGGAGTGACGTCCCAGAACTCCGAGAAGACGTTGGTAAATGCGACGTTGATCCAAACGTCGATCGGTCCGAGCTCCTCTTCGACTCGCACCGCCGCACGCTCGACTGCGTCGTAGTCGGCGACGTCGGCCGGAATGCCAATCACGCGCGAGCCGAGGCCTCGTGCCTCACTGACCGCGGCGTCGAGCCCTTCCTCGCCTCGTGCCAGCAACGCCAGCGTCGCACCGCGTTTGGCGAACTCGCGCGCGGTGGCACGACCAATCCCGCCCGAGGCGCCGGTAATGACGACGACTTGAGGTTCCTTCGACCGTTTCATGCATCAATAATACCCATGATTGGCGCCCGGCCTCGCCGGGGTACGATTTCTCGAAGGTATGGAACTCTCGGGAAAGACCGCCATCGTTACCGGCGGCGATACCGGTATCGGAAAAGCGATCGCGATCGAGCTCGCGCGCGCGGGCGCTGCGGTGGTCGTCGATTACGTCGGACAAGGCGACGATGCGGGCGATCTCGCGGAGGCCATCACCGCTACCGGCGGAAGCGCCGCAGCGAAGCGCGGTGACGTCACCAAACCCGATGACGTCGAAAGACTCGTCGACTGCGCGGTACGGAAGTTCGGCGGCCTTGACATCATGGTCAACAATGCGGGGATCGAGGAGAAACGCGCGTTCGTCGACATGCCGCTCGAGGTGATGGAGCGCATCGTTGCGGTGAATCTCGTCGGGACGTGGCTCTGTTCGCAAGCCGCCGCGCGGCGGATGATTCGCCAGAACCGCGGTGGCCGCATCGTCAACATCTCGTCGGTGCACGAGGAGTTGGCGATGCCGACGAACGCGGCGTACTGCGCCGCGAAAGGCGCGGTGCGAATGCTCATGCGCACGATCGCGGTCGAGCTGGCCCCTCACGGCATCACCGTGAACAACGTTTGTCCCGGAGCGGTCGATACCCCGATGGACAAAAACGTTAAAGCCGATCCAACCGCTTACAAAACGTTGCTCTCCGAGATCCCCTTGGGCCGTATGGCCCAACCTGCGGAGGTCGCGGCGCTCGTAACCTACCTTGCCGGAGCCTCCGGTGCGTACATTACCGGCGCATCATACGTTATCGATGGCGGCATGACCAAGCAGTCCGGCTCGCTCTGATTCGTCGCGGGCGCTAGTCCTTGAGGTAGAGCGTCCATGGTTTCTCCGGATGATGATCGGGTGGGAACGTCTGGTCTTTCGTCAGATGCAGCCGGTGTCCGCACTCCGAGCACTCGTATTCGCCGCTTATAAGAATCGCGTCGCCGCCGTTTCCGAATACCTCAGCCATGGAATTGGTCCTACCCGCTTTGAAGCGCTCACGAACCGACGGAGACGGGCAACGGGCTAGGGTGCGCTCGCCGCCGCGTTGAATTCCGCAGCGAGCAAGGAGCGGGCGTATGAGAAGATACTTGAGATCGATGCGTGGCGCATACGGAATTTGCGCGAGTCTGGTCTTTGTGGCCGGCTGCGGGTCGCAGACGCAGGAAAACTCGGTCGTTCCCGACCGGCTGAGCTCGCCAAACGGCGCGGATCGATCGGCCGGCGGTTCATCGATGGTATCGAACGCCAACGCGCAAGACCTTATTTACGTATCGCACGCGGCCGACGGCAGCGTTTACGTCTATTCCTATCCGAAGGGAGCGCCGGAAGGGCGGCTTCTCAACGTGCGGGCCAACGGTCTCTGCTCGAACAAAAATGGCGACGTCTTCATCCCCGAAGGCAACGAAGTACTGGAGTATCCCCACGGCGGAACGCGGCCGTCCGCAGTTTTGCACGATTCGCTGGGCGGAGCGTTCCAACTCTGCTCGGTCGATCCGTCGAGCGGAGGCCTTGCCGTTTCAGGCGGGAGCTACTCGCACTTGGGCGTCGCGGTCTATCCCGAGGGCAAGGGCGCTCCTAAGGTATACGCGGCGGAAGGTCTCAATGCCGGCTATTGGTCGTGCGCGTACGACGACGACGGAAACCTCTTCGTCGAAGGCTTTACACGCGCGCTTGGCGCGGCCGCCGGCGGCTCGTCCGCGCGGCCGATCAAGGTTACGGTTCACCTCTTCGAGCTTGCGAAGGGCGCGACGCGATTCACGCGTCTGGCATGGAACGGCAGGCGCCCAGCACGGGTTGGGTCGATTCAATGGGACGGCCAATACCTGGCAGCGGCGAGCCCCGGGGGCGGCTCGACTCCGACCACGATTCTTCGCTATGCGGTGAGCGCCCGGCGCGCCGCGTTCGTCGGCGAGACCGTTCTCAAGGGTGCTGCGAATACCGTTCAGGTTTGGATTCACGGTGGACGGATCGCCGCGCCGAACGCGGGCCGCAACGGCGCCGGCTCGGGCGTGGCGTTCTACGCCTATCCGCTGGGCGGTGGTCCGACCGCTCTGCTCAAGGATGCTCTCGTGCCGCAGGCCGCGGCGATCAGTCTTGCACCGAAGCATAAGTTCGCCGTCACCACGTATCATTACGACAATTTACGAACCGGCTGGAACGACAGCGAGTCCGCGTTGACCGCCAAGAAGGTTAAAAGCGGCGCGTTCGGCTTGCTGCATAGCGTGACGCTCGACGACCAAGTCGACGCGCAGCCGCTGGTCGTACCGGACGAAACGACGACCCGCGGTACGTCCGCCGGCAAGCACGACGTGGTCTACGTCGCGACGGAGAGCAATACAATCTATGCGATCGACGCCTCGAGCGGAACGGTGCTGTTCGATCAGAGTTTGGGCACGCCGGTTGCAACGCCGCTCGGTTGCAACAATAACGGCCCAAACGTCGGCATCACGGGAACGCCGGTGATCGACCTCGCCGCCAACGTCATGTACGTCGTCGCTTATACGCTCGAAAGCGGCATGCCCACCTATAGGATCCACGAGCTCAATCTCTCCGATTTGACCGATGCGGTGCCGCCCGTCGTCGTGGCCGCTTCGCACAAATTGACCAACGGGAAGAATTTTAAGTTCAACGCCACCTACCAGCGCCAGCGCCCTGCGCTGCTCGAAGCAAACGGCAACGTCTATGCCGGATTCGGCAGCTTTTGCGATTTCGATGCGTCGAACTCGCGGGGCTGGTTACTCGCCTGGCAGACCGGATCGCTGACGCCGCTTTCGTCGAACCGGCTAAACGACCGGCTCGCGAAGTCGCCCAATAGTTTCTTCTTGTCGGCAATCTGGATGTCTGGATACGGCGTCGCGGCCGATCCGTCGGGGAACGTCTATTTCGTCACCGGCAACTCCGATCCGTCGGGGACGACCTACAACGGCGTCACCAACGTTCAAGAGAGCGTCGTCAAGGTGAGCTCGGACCTAACGCAGCTGCTCAGCATCTTCACGCCGTCAGACGTCGGCTATCTCGACGAAGCCGACGCCGACTTCGGATCGGGCGGCGCGTTGTTGCTGCCGTCGTCCGGCTCGTCGGCAACGCCGCTCGCCGCCGCCGCCGGCAAAGACGGGACGATGTTTCTGCTCGATCAGAACGACTTGGGTGGATACAATCCGAGCCATAACAACGATCTCGACGAGAAGTATATCGGCGGATGCTGGTGCGGCCAGTCGTATTTCGCCGCGGGTAAGAAATCGGTGCCGCACATCGTTGCCAGCGGCGGTAATACCGTGACGGTTTGGAAAGTCCAAGCGTCGCCGTCGGTGAAGCTCGTTTCCGCCGGATCCTCGCCGGGGCTGCCCAACGGTCAAGATCCCGGTTTCTTCACCAGCGTCTCATCGCACGGAACGCGCCAGGGAGCGATTATTTGGGCCGTCGCACGCCCGCAGTACGTTCCCGGAAACATCACGCTCTTTGCGTTCAAGGCGGAACCGCAGCACGGGAGCTCGGCGCTCCAAATGCTCTACGAAGGCACTGCGGGGTCGTGGACCGCGTCGAATGGAAACGCAAACCTCGTTCCCGTCGTAGCGAACGGCAAAGTCTACGTAGCGAGCTATCAGCAGCTCGACATCTTTGGAATGGGCGGCACGGCCGCAAAAGCGGGGACGCGGGGCGTTGCCTTCCACGCGATGCGCGGCGTTCCGAACGAGCTTACCGGGAAGCTCGTGGCCGTCAGCGGTTCGCTGCTCACCTTACGGACGCGCAGCGGAAAAATCGTTCGAGTCGACGCCGCCGGCGCGCTCGCGCGCGAACGCAGCGGAGTTCTCGTCGTCGGCGAGCCGTTCGACGTCCGAGGAAAGTACGATGCTGCCGGCGTTCTACACGCGGCGTTTATCGTGCGCGCAAAGCCCTTGCCCTCATCGTGGCCGCCCGACCGGTAGCACGGGCGATCTCGGCCGAAGAGCTTGCGCGGCGTCTGCAAAGCGATGACGCACCGTTCTTGCTCGACGTTCGAGAGCCCGAGGAGATGGTCGACGGCAAGATCGCCGGATCGACCAACATTCCCATGCGCGAAGTCGGCGAGCGGCTTGCCGAACTGCCCGCGAATCGCGACATCGTCGTAATTTGTCACGTCGGCGCTCGCAGTGCGTACGTCACGCGCTGGCTCAACGGCATGGGCTACGATCGAGCGGTGAATCTCACCGGCGGCATGGATGCGTGGCTCGAAGAGCCGCGCCGGACGGGGAGACCCTAGCTTAGGGGGCCGCGCAAGCGGCGCAGCGGCCTTCGAACGTGACGCGTTCACCCTCGATGGTAAAGCCGTGCTGCTCTGCGAGCGCCTTGAGCGTACGCGACGGAACGGCATAGTTCACATCCTCGATTTCGCCACAAGCGGCGCACCGGAAGTGAGCGTGCCCCGGGCCGGAGGGTTCGTAGGTTGCCGCTTCGGCGCCCGGTACGTTGAGCTCGGAGACCAAACCGAGATCGCGCAGACGGCGAAGGCCGCGATAGACGGTTGAGAAGCCGATGCCGGGCTGACGTTTGACCGCCTTCCCGTAAATCTCCGCGGGCGTGAGGTGCCGGCCAAAGCCGCTCTCTTCGACGATTTTGTAGATGAGCCGATAGTTCTTCGGCAAGGGGCCGAGCGAGTGCGGTGCGCCCCTATTGACGGCGGCAGCTTGCGGCGGTATTCTGCCCATTGTGAGAGTGATATTCACTTTCACCAATCGCCAACCTTCCATGGGATCGGAGAAATAGCGCGAGATGGAAAACACCCTTGCCGAGCTGTCTGACGCCGATAGAGGCTGTCCTGTAAAACACGTGCCGCTCCGGCCGCGTGTGAACGTCGATTGGTTTCCGGAGCTGTTGGATCTCTCGGTGCTCCACCGGCCGTCTGCTCTCTCTAGCCCGATGGAACCGGACTTCGACTACGTCCGCGAGTTCAACGCGCTCGACCTGAGGGCGGTCAAGGCCGATCTCTTCGCGTTGATGACGAGCTCGCAGGAGTGGTGGCCGGCCGACTACGGTCACTACGGCCCGCTCTTCATCCGTATGGCTTGGCACAGCGCGGGTACGTACCGCATCGGCGACGGCCGCGGCGGCGCCGGCTCGGGCCAGCAGCGTTTCGAGCCGCTCAACAGTTGGCCGGACAATGCGAACCTCGATAAAGCGCGTCACTTACTCTGGCCGATCAAGCAGAAGTACGGGCGAAAGATCTCGTGGGCCGATCTGATGATTCTAGCCGGAAACTGCGCGTTGGAATCGATGGGATTCAAGACCTTCGGATTCGCGGGCGGCCGCGTGGACGCGTGGGAGCCCGACGACCTGACGTATTGGGGTCCGGAAAACAACTGGCTGGCCGACGAGCGCTACAGCGGCGAACGCGATCTTCAAAATCCGCTCGCGGCGGTGCAAATGGGTTTGATTTACGTGAATCCGGAGGGCCCGAACGGAAAGCCCGATCCGCTCGCTGCGGCAATAGACATTCGCGAGACGTTCGCCCGCATGGCGATGAACGACGAGGAGACGGTCGCGCTGATCGCCGGCGGACACACCTTCGGCAAAACGCACGGCGCTGCCGATCCGGCGCAGTACGTCGGCCTTGGACCGGCCGGCGCCGGCATCGAAGAGCAGAACCTCGGTTGGCGAAATAGCTTCGGCAGCGGAAGCGGTGACGCGACGATTACGAGCGGCCTCGAGGGTGCTTGGACGCAAACGCCGACGCGCTGGAGCAATCTCTACTTCGATAATCTTTTCAAGTACGAGTGGGAGCTGACGAAGAGCCCGGCCGGCGCATTTCAGTGGAAACCGAAGAACGGGGTCGCGGCCGGCACGGTTCCCGACGCGCACGATGCGTCGAAGCGGCACGCGCCGACAATGCTTACGACCGACCTTTCGTTGAAAGTCGATCCGATCTATGGGCCGATATCGAGGCGCTTCTATGAGAACCCTCAAGACTTTGCCGACGCCTTTGCCAAGGCATGGTACAAGCTCACGCACCGCGATATGGGTCCCGTCTCGCGCTATCTCGGGCCCGAAGTTCCGGCGGAACCGCAGATCTGGCAAGATCCCGTGCCCGCGGTCGATCATGCGCTGCTCGACGAACGGGACGTCGCCGCGCTGAAGGGCCGCATTCTTGCATCGGGGCTTACGGTCTCGCAGTTAGTGAAGACCGCGTGGGCGTCGGCGTCTACCTTCCGCGGCACCGACAAGCGCGGCGGTGCGAACGGCGCGCGCATTGCGCTTGCGCCGCAGAAAGATTGGACCGTCAACGAACCCGCGGAACTCGCGCCGGTGCTGCAAGCGCTCGAAAAAGTGCGGGCGGATTTCAACGCCACGCTGTCGGGCGGTAAGAAGGTCTCGCTGGCCGACGCGATCGTCTTGGGCGGTTGCGCGGCAATCGAAAAAGCCGCACGGGATGCGGGCCGCGAGATTACGGTGAGCTTTGCGCCGGGCCGCACCGATGCGACGCAGGAAGATACCGACGTACACTCCTTCGCGGTGTTGGAACCGGCCGCCGACGGTTTCCGCAACTATCTCGGCGACGTCCACTCGCGTTCGCCCGAGCAGTTGTTGATCGACCGTTCGGTATTGCTTACGCTGACCGCTCCGGAGATGACCGCCCTCGTCGGCGGCCTACGCGTCCTGGGTGTGAATGCCGGTGGTTCCAAGCACGGCGTGCTTACGAAGCGGCCCGGTACGCTGTCGAACGACTTCTTCGTAAACCTGCTCGACATGACGACGAAGTGGCAGCCGTCCGGCCCGCACGTCTACGAAGGCCGCGACCGGCGCACCAGCGAGGTGAAGTGGACCGGGACGAACTGCGACCTGATCTTCGGCTCGAACTCGCAACTCCGCGCGCTTGCCGAGGTGTACGCCGTCGAGGCCGATCACTTCGTGCGCGACTTCGTGGCCGCGTGGGAGAAAGTCATGGACCTCGATCGATTCGATCTCGCGGTGCCCGCCTAGCGAGACTTTAGTTCGGGCGCATTCCGGTTCCATCGGAACGCGGGAGGATGTAAAGCTTAAGGTTTCGTCGTCCAGACCATCGTCGAGATCAGCCACGTTCCGCCGGCTTTATGAAACGTGTACGTCATCGTGCCCGGTTCGGCGAATGGCTTGCCGCCCGCGGCAACGCCGCCAACCGTCATCGCCTGTACCATGTATGCGTCGGTCGCCGACTGTTTGAACTCGCCGATGCGAAGGTTCGTCGCCTTCACGTTGGTGAGCTTTGCCTTGCGCGTGACGGTATCGACGACGTGCCACCATGCGACGCCCGCACCGGATCCACGCCAGACGAAGGGCGCGTTCTCGTCGACGACGACCGCGTCGTCGGTGAATAGTCCGGCAAAGGCCGAGGCGTTGTCGGCGCTCGTGCCTTGAACGACCGAGTTTGCGAGCTTCAGAATCGGTGCCGGCGGCGCGGCCGGCGCGGCTGATGCGAGAGCCGGCGCGAGCATGAGTGAGAAGGAAACGGCGAGCGTTCGTACTTGCACGGGTCATCCTTTCTAACGGCGTTTTGCTAGAGCTACGGGGGAGCGTCCCGTGCGCCTGCAGGAGAGCCCACAACTGCCTGTTACGCTAGGAAGAGTGGCGGCTCTATCGAAAAGCAACCACCGCGTAACAAAGACGTGAGTTTTTCCGTTAGCAGGGAGGCAACGTGCAGCGTAGCGTACGAGTCGGCCGTTTTATAGGCGTTTCTTTAGCTATCGCCATGCTCGCCGGGTGTGGCGGGTCGCCGGGGCAGATGGGCGTGCCCGCGGCGATGCAGCAGAGTTACCGAGCGAAACGCGACGCAAAGACCAGCGCGTTCACGGTCAGCGGCCGGACGATTCTTCTCGACGGTATTCCGTTCTTCATCAAGGGCGTCGACTATGGAAACAACCAAATCGACGCCTACGCCGATCCCAACCCGCTGGACAATGCCAACGAGCCGGTCTGGTCGCCGGATCTCGACGCCATGCGCGACGCCGGCATCAATGCGGTTAAGGTCTATAATGTCTCGCTGGACAGCTTTAAGCCGTATGAAGACGTGATCGGCGGATATAACAAGCTCCGGCCCTATGAAACGGGCAAGATCGACAAGTTCCTGGATAAAGCTTGGAATGGCGGCAACCATCCGGTTTACGTCATCTTGAGCATCTTCTTCGGAGGCGTGAACGTCCTCGAGCCGCGGTATCTCAACGCGCTCAAGGCCGTGTACGGTTTGATGGCGACGCAGTACGCAAGCTATCCCGCGGTCATGGGCGTTTCGATCGGTTCCGAGATCAATAGCGAGACGTTCATCGTTCAGCCCGATTGGTGGAAGGGTCTCAACGAAATCGGCGACAGCATCGACAAAGCCTATAAGAAAACCAACGCGGAGAAGATCACCACGACGACCATGGTCGACGACGGACTCAAGACGGTCGTCGCCGGCGAGAAGGCCGGCTTCAAAGTCGACGCGTGGGGTCTGGACGTCTATCGCGGCCGGACGATGGGCAAGATTTGGTCCGAGATTGCCTCGAGCACGCAGAAGCCGGAAATCATGGCGGAGTATGGCGCCAGCGCGGGCTACTACCCGGCGTCGACCGCCACGTACAACAATCCAACCGGAAGTTGCTCGAACTATCCCGACGGCACGAAAACTCCGCCGTATTACGGTCTTCCGCCGCCGCGCCCGTGGGAGAATATTAAAGACCTTCCCAAATCGGGCAATCCCCGCATGGACTTTCTCGTCAATTACGCGACGAAAAACGCCACGGAAATCTACGATCATCGGGCGAGTCAGGGCGGCGTTACGAGCGGCGGCTTCTACTTCGAATGGAACGACGAGTGGTGGAAGTCGGGCTGGCCGTTCCAGCATATCGGCGGATTCGAGGGCAACAAAATTATCGCGAATGCCGATTTTCCCGGCTGCTACGACGATCAGGCGTGGTTCGGTCTGAACGAGGACAAGAAGAACGGCACCGGCGATCCATTCCCAAAGCGATCGCCGGACACGCGGGCACCGCGGCCGACGCTCGACGCGATCAAGGCCGTCTGGGCAAAGGAGTCGTAGCTTTCGCTGGAGGCTTCACGAGGAAGGCTATGCGTCCTTGATGCTGCGATAGACGCGCAGCACGTCTCGGCGAGTCACGATTCCCAAAAGCCGCTTCGTCTTTACGTCGAGCACCGGTAGAAGCGGCATATCGTCCTCCGCCATCAGCGTTGCGGCACGCTCGACGGTGTCCTGCGGCGTCAAATGTTCGGCGAGCGGATGTGAGATCGTGGCAACGGTTTGCAAGCCACGGCCGGAACTGACGGCTTGAGCGAGATCGGGCGAACGAAGGATGCCGATGAAGCGTCCTTGGTCGCAGAGCGGTACAACGAGCTCGTCGCTTTCGGTCAGCCGATGCGCTACCTCGGAGATCGACTCGTCGGGACGGGCTATTACCGGCGGCGCGCGTTCGATCGTCGCGACGTTCACGCGACTCAGAAAACGCGGCCGCCGAATGCGCTGCCAGTCGATACCGCGACGAGCGAGCTTTTGCTCGTAGATCGTCGAGCCCAGCAATCGGCGGCCCAGTAAGGTTGCAATAACGACACAAACCATGAGCGGAAGAATGATCGTGTAATCGTCGGACATTTCGAAAACGATCATGATTGCGGTGATCGGTGCCTCTGCCGCCGCTGCGAAGACCGCCGCCATTCCAACCAGACCGTACGCGGCAGCCGGCGCGGTCCAGGCGGGAGCGATATGGTGTACGATCCCTCCGAACCAGTCACCGAGAAAGGCGCCGGTAAAAAGAGACGGCGCGAAAACGCCGCCGGAACCGCCAGATCCTAAGGTTAACGATGTGGCCACCGGTTTCAAAATCGCCAAGGCGAGCGCGTGACGGGAACCGACATGCTCGTTCAAAACCTGCTGCACCGGGCCGTAACCGACACCGAAGATTTGTGGAAACCAGATGCCGACGATCCCAACCATGCCGAATCCAATGCCGCCCTTAATCCACGCCGGTATGCGCCGTGCCTCGAAGAAATCTTCGAAGAAGTACAGAAGACGCACGAAAGCGGCAGCCCACGTCGCGGCGATGAGCCCGAGCACCGCGTAAAAGCCGAGTTCCGCCGGCGAAATCAACACGAATGCGGATGCGCTGAACGATGGATGATTTCCAAGGAACGCCCGACCGACGACCGCCGCGACGACGGCCGAAACGACGATGGCGGCGAACGAGCGCGGCGCGAACTCACCGAGAATCACTTCGGCTGCAAAAAAGACGCCGCCGATTGGAGCATTGAAGGTCGCCGAAATGCCCGCAGCCGCTCCGCAGGCCACGAGCGTACGGACGATCGGCACGGGAGCCCGCGCGATCGTGCCGATGAGCGATCCGATCGCCGACCCGATCTGCACTATTGGGCCTTCGCGCCCGCAGCTCCCACCAAAGCCGATCGACGTTGCCGACGCAAAGGCTTTGATCGCGATGATGCGTGGGCGCATTTGTCCTCCGCGGAGCGCCACCGCTTCCATCACTTCCGGAACGCCGTGTCCCTTGGCTTCCGGAGCGAAACGTGACGCTATCCCCGCCGCGATAATGCCGCCGATTGCGAGCTGCAGCACGACCGCGACCGGCCCGAGATAAACGCCGAGCCGAGCGCCGATGATGCCGAAAGCAAGTTGCGTCTCGACCGCAATCAGCAGGCGGAATAAGACAGCACCGAAGCCTCCGCCGAGCCCGACGATGATCGCGGTAAGGACTAAGAAGGTGCTTTGGGCAATGAAAACTCGACCGATACGCAGCGCATACCGTCCATCGCGCAAGACATACTCAACGTAGGGTGCGGTGATGAGCATGATCTACCCGGGACACGGTGCGATCAAACGCTCGTGAGGTTACAAAGCAGGTATAGGAGCGCTTTTCCGGTTCGCGAAAAGGAACCGATACGAGGCTTACAGGCATGCGTACTGCTCGGACCACCGTCAACCGTCTCGCCGAACGCGCGGCGTATGATTTAACGACGATCGCCGCGATTTTTGACGAGGCGCGGATCTGTCACGTCGGATTCGTCGCCGGCGCAGGTCAGCCGATCGTCCTTCCGACGATTCACGCGCGGATCGATCGAGCGCTCTACTTGCACGGCTCGGTGCTCGCGCGGTGGCTCAAGAACGCCGACGGCGCGCGGCTCTGCGTCACCGCGACGATCGTGGACGACATCGTCGTCGCCCGCTCGCTCTTCCACTCCTCGATGAACTACCGTTCGGCGCTTGCCCTCGGCATCGCTGAGATCGTTCGTTCGCCTGAGGAGCGCGAAGCGGCATTCGAAGCAATCGCCGAGCATGTCTGTCCGGGTCGCTGGGGCGAGGCGCGATTGCCGAACGACGGCGAGCTGTCCGCGACGATCGTCGTAAAAGTTCCGATCGAAGAAGCGTCCGCGAAGATTCGCACTGGTCCGCCGAAGGATACCGAAGAAGACCTGTCGCTCGACATCTGGGCTGGGCTGTTACCGGTGCGTTCTCGTTATGGCGAACCGGTACCCGATCCGAAACTTCGATCGGATATACCCGTCCCCTCATCCGTACGGAGACTAATGCAAACGCGAGCGAGATAACAGCGGAGGAGCTGCGGGTCGTCGCATTCGACGGCGGCTACCGCGCCTGGGTCGATGCCGGACTGCCCACCGAAGATCGTAAAGCGCACTAAAAGGAGGCGACCAATGCCGAAGTTTCTGGTTCAGGCCACCTACACCGCCGAGGGTACGAAGGGGCTATTGAAAAGCAGCGCGACGGCGCGCCGCCGGGCCGTCGAAGACCTTATCGGTTCTCTCGGAGGAAAAGTCGAGAGCTTTTATTTTGCTTTCGGCGGAAGCGACGCCGTGATTATCATCGATCTCCCGAATTCCGAAGCGGTGCTTTCTGTTGGATTTGCCGTTCGCGCCTCGGGAATGGTGCAGAGCTCGACCATTCCACTGATCCCCGTCGACGAGGTCGACCGCGCGATCGAGCATCACGTCAACTACCGGCCGCCGGGCGAATAAGACGACCTAAAAGAGGCGCGTCTCAGGCGGCCCGAGAGCGCCTTCCAACTCGAGCAGCGTGCGCTTGAGCGGCAATCCGCCGCCATAGCCCGTCAACCGACCGCCGGTACCGATCACCCGATGGCACGGGATTACGATCGGAATTGGATTCGCACCGTTGGCACGACCAACGGCGCGCGCGCCGTTCTTGAGTCCGAGCTGCGCCGCGATCGCGCCGTACGAGGTGGTCGCTCCGTACGGGACATCCAGGAGCTTTTGCCACACGTCCTGCTCGAAGCGCGAACCCCGGGGCCGCATCGGCAGGTCGAACCGGCGCCGCTTTCGCGAGAAATACTCGCCCAATTGAGCGCGAACGTCGCGCATCCCGCGCTGGGCGGCCGGCGGAAGCTGCATCGGCGAGAGGCCGGCATGCCGCCGGTTCGGCAGCAGGATTTCGAACAGAACGCCCTGCTCGTCAATGGCAAATTGCAACATGCCGATAGGCGTCTCGAGCGGTGCGCGAAAGATCACGGAGCTCTCGGTTCGTCCGGTTCCGGAGGTGCCCCTATGATTCTCTTGCGCTATCTGCTCGGCGTAGTTCTTTGCTTTGTTGCTCTCGCTTCTGCTGCGCCAGCCGGAGCCGCGCCGTGCGCGCCTTCCACGCTCGTTCACATCGTGGTGACAAACGTGACGCCCGGCATTGCGCCGGCGTCGTTCAACGCTCAACCGAAAGTATACTACCGGCTCGGAAGCGACAAGATGCGGCTCGAGGAAGCGGTCGACACGGCTAACGGCATCCATCTCGTCGCCGTGGTCGCGGAACCGAATATTTGGATGGCCAACCTCTACGACGGCACGGGAAGGCACGCCGTCGACCCGGGGCCGACGTACTTTGCGAAGGCGCCCGTCATTGGGGCCGCCGATCTCTCCGGAAAGTTGATCGGCCTGGAGTTTGGCTGCGAAGCCGATTTCATCGCGCAAAACGCTCCGAAACCCACGAGGTCCGAGAAAATCGGCAACGACACCTTCGATGTTTATCGCGTGGAAGACGGAGCGAGTGCGGTCGAAATTTTGGAAAAGTCCGGTTCCAATATTCCGGCTTTCGTCCGCTACTTTCAGCAGGGAAGTTTGGCGATGGTGCTGCGCTACGATATCTACGAAACCGGCCTCCCGCCGAACCCGGACTTATTTACGCCGCCGGCAAACGTTCGCTATCGGTAGCGGCGGACCGATTCAAACCGAAGTGCAAACGGCATTTTCGTTCGCTCACCAATCGCTCGACGCGATCGCCAATCTGCCGGCGAGAAGCCGCGTCTGGGTTGCCAAACGCAGCTCGGCCGGGACATGGTCTTTGGCTACGTCTAAGAAACTGGAATTACGACTTTTTGACCGCCGACCCACGTCTCTGAGATGCGGATGTCGCCGAGCTTAGCGGGGTCGGTGGTCAACGGGTTGCTCTCGAGGATTGCGAGATCCGCATACTTCCCCGGCGTCAGCGAGCCGGTCTTGTCGTCGAGTCCGCACTGCGCGGCGGCAACCGTCGTCATGCCGCGTAAGGCCGCCTCCAGCGGTACGCGTTCGTTCTCGCCGACCACCGAGCCGTCGGTAGAACAAATGCGCGTAACCGCCGTTCCGATCTCCCGAAGCGGAGCGACCGGCGAACACGGACAGTCGCTATGAATCGAAAACGGTATTCCAGCCGCTAAGTAACTGCCGGCGGGATTGAACCGGTTGGCGCGTTCGGGCCCGAAGATCGTGTCGCGATAGGCGGCGCCGTAGTAATAGAGGTTGTTCATCAAGTGACTCGGCTGCACGCCCATCGCTTTCATGCGCGCAATCTGGTTCGGACTCGCGAGCGTGCAGTGCTCGATGCGATTGATTCCGGTCGGCGGCGGGCTCGCGCCGTAGGCCGCCGCGATCGCATCGAGCGCTCGTTCGAGCGACGCGTCGCCGTTGCAATGAATGGAGACTGGCCAACCCGCCTCTTTGACCTTCAATACCAGCGCGTTGAGCTCGGCCGCCGTGTAGTTGGGCAGTCCCGTACTCGTGCTATTGAGATACGGCTCAAGCTGGAACGCCGTCTCCTGCTGCGGCGAACCGTCGGAGACGATCTTGATTGCGTACAGTGAGAGCAGCGTTCCGGGAATCTCTAGTGCCCTGGCTCCCGGTTGGCCATATGGCTTGATAAACTCCATCGCCGCACCGATGAACTCCACCGCGGGGCTCGCGCTGTACCGCACGGGCGAGCTCGCCATCACCGCCTTGTAGCCCTCGAGCGCGCCGGGTGTCGGCGCGTACGCGCCCGCTTCGTGGACCATCGTGATTCCCAGTGCGGCGCTCTGATAGAGAAACTTCTTCACCGCGTCACCGACGAGTTCGAGCGAGAGCTTCGGTAGGCCGCCGATGAACTTCTGTAACGCCGGGGGCTCGTAGATCATGCCGTTGAGGTTACCGGCGGAACCTTTCCCGAAATGGCCCCCTCCGGGGAGGTCGCCGGTCGAGGCGGTCACGCCCGCAAGTTTGAAGGCGAGCGAGTTCCCCGTGGCTGTGTGCATGCTGACGTAGTAGACGAAGATGGGATGCGCGGTCGAGACGCCGTCGAGCTCCTCGATCGTCAGATCGCCGCCCTGCAGCAAGTTGTCGTAGAGATCGGCGTAGATCCACTGACCTGCGGGCATGCCGGAAGCCTTCGTCTTGAGCGCCGCAAGAACGTCGGCTTTCGTTTTGTACGTGTCGGATCCGACGTTCGTCATCTGTGTGAGCATAATGCCGCCGGGTATCGGATGCTGATGCGGATCGATCAATCCGGGCATCAGCGTTCGGCCGTCGAGGTTTACCTTTCGCGCACCGCTGCCGGCAGCGCGCATGACGTCGTCCACCTCGCCGATTGCGAGGATGGTTCCGTTTGCGATGGCCACTGCTTTCGCTGAGGAGTACGTGTCGTCCATCGCCAGAATCGTTCCGCCGGAAAAGACGGTCGCCGTCCCGTCGGCGTCGTCGCCGGCTGCCGCGTACGCCGGCCGGGCGCTCGCAGCGGCGAATCCTGCCGCCGCTACCGAGGTCGCGATGAAGCGCCCCCGCGAAAGCTGCGTGGAAAAGAACTTCTCGACGCCGAAAATATCACCGATACAGCCTCTGCACATACGCGATAAGGTTTTCAGGGCCACCGAGGAACTCCTCGCTTTGAGCGCGATGCATTCGAGGTACGATCGATGACGACCGAAGCAAGATCCGGATCGAGCGATGCTTTTACGTTCGACGCTGCGCTCTCGAGCGCGGTTGCCGACGCTCGCGAGCGAGTTTCAGCTCCAACGCCGGAGGGTCCACTCTCGGCGGAGATGCTCGATCGCATGGACCGCTACTGGATGGCCGCCAACTATCTCTGCGTCGGTCAGATCTATCTCTACAAGAATCCGCTGCTGCGCGATCCGCTGACGCCCGATTGCATCAAGCCGCGCCTGCTCGGTCATTGGGGTACGTCGGCCGGCCAGAACTTCATCTACGTGCATTTGAACCGCCTGATTAACGAACGCGACGCAAGCGTGATCTATATCTCGGGTCCGGGACACGGCGGCCCGTCGCTCAACGCGCACTCGTACCTCGAGGGCACCTACTCCGAGGTGCACCATGAAATCACGCAAGATGCCGATGGGATGCGCCTATTCTTTCGTCAGTTCTCGACACCGGGAGGCGTCTCGAGCCACTGCGGTCCGCACGTACCGAACTCGATTCACGAAGGGGGTGAGCTCGGTTACTCGCTCCTGCACGCGTTCGGCGCGGCGTTCGACAATCCCGATTTGATCGTAGCGTGCGTCGTCGGCGACGGAGAGGCCGAGACATGCCCGCTCGAGGGGAGCTGGAAAGGCGTCGACTTTTTGAACCCGGTGCGCGACGGCGCCGTGTTGCCGATCCTGCATCTGAACGGTTACAAGATCTCCGGACCGACCGTGCAGGCACGCGAGCGCGACGACGCACTGCGATCGCTCTATTGCGGCCACGGTTACGAGCCGTATTTCGTGGAAGGCGACGATCGTGCGGCGGTACACCAGCTCTTCGCGCGGACGCTCGATCGCTGCTACGACCAGATTCGCTCCATTCAGCAGCAGGCGCGCACGAGCGGCATGAGCGGCCGCCCCATCTGGCCGATGATCGTCCTGCGTACGCCAAAAGGGTGGACCGGCCCGAAAGAGGTCGACGGTCTTCCCATCGAGGGAACCTTTCGCGCGCATCAAGTGCCGCTCTCCAACGTCCGCAGCAATCCGGAGCATCTCAAGCTGCTCGAATCGTGGATGCGCGGCTACAAGCCGGAGGAGCTCTTCGATGCGGACGGCCGTTTCGTCGCCGAACTCCAAGCGCTAGCGCCACGCGCGCAGCGGCGAATGGGCGCCAATCCGGCGGTGAACGGCGGCCGCGCGCTCGTCGCGCTCGATTTGCCGGATTTTGCCGGCTACGCGCTCGACGTGCCCGCACCCGGCTCGGTCGTCGCCGAGGCGCCGCGGCCGTTCGGAGAGTTTTTGCGCGACGTCTTCAAGCGCAATCCGAAGAACTTTCGGCTCTTCTGTCCCGACGAGACGAACTCGAATCGCCTCAACGCCGTCTTCGAAGCGACGACGCGTTGCAGCATGGAGACGACCATCTCGATCGACGACCGCATCGGTCCGGACGGACGTGTGATGGAGGTTCTGAGCGAGCACTGCTGCGAGGGGTGGCTGGAGGGATACGTACTCACCGGGCGTCACGGCCTCTGGGCTTCCTACGAGGCGTTCGCTCAAGTCGTCGACTCGATGCTCACCCAGCACGCGAAGTGGCTGGAAGAATCGAAGCAGCATTCCTGGCGCGAGCCGATTGCGTCGCTTAACGTCTTCTTGACCAGCCACGCGTGGCGAAACGACCACAACGGGTTCAGCCATCAGGCGCCGGGGTTCGTCGACAACGCGCTGGCGCGCCGCAGTGAAGTGATCCGCATCTACTATCCGCCCGACGGCAACTGCCTGTTGAGCGTCATGGATCACTGTCTGCGCAGCCGAAACTACGTGAACGTCGTCACCTGCGGCAAACAGGTCGAGCTCCAGTGGCTCGATATGGAGGGCGCGCGCGACCACTGCTCGCGCGGCGCATCCATCTGGAACTTCGCGACGAACGACGGCGAGTCGGAGCCCGACGTGGTCTTGGCCTGCGCCGGCGACGTTCCCACGCTCGAAACCTGTGCCGCGGCGTGGCTTCTGCGAAAGCACGTGCCCGGAATCAAGATCCGGCTCGTCAACGTCGTCGACCTCGGCGTGCTGATGGCGCCGGACGTGCATCCACACGGAATGGACGACATCTCGTTCGAGGCGCTCTTCACCAAAGAGGTTCCGGTAATATTCGCTTTCCACGGCTACCCTTGGGTGATCCATCCCATGGTGCACGGACGCGCGAACGAAGAGCGCTTCCACGTGCGCGGCTTCCTCGATCGCGGCACGACGACGACGCCCTTCGACATGGTCGTGCTCAACAAAATGAGCCGCTACCACCTGGCGATCGATGCGCTCCACTACATCGCCCGGCTTCGCTCGACGGTTTCCGACGTCATCGACGCCTTCAACCTAAAGCTGAACGAACACCACGACTACATTCGCGAGCATCTGCAAGATATGCCGGAGATTCGGAACTGGCACTGGACGCCCGATTTCAGCGACCCGGTCGCGCCGGCGCCGGCGGCCGCAGGAAGTTTGGGTCAGGCCTTTACGGACGCGTGACCGAGCAGGCGCAGCGTGTGGCGCGCGATCGTCAGGTTCTCATCGGTCGGAATGACCAAAACGGTAACGCGGCTCTCGGGCGTTGAGATCGTGCGCTCGTTGCGCGCGTTCGCCGCTGCGCCGAGGCGTACGCCGAGATAGCCGAAGCGTTCGCAGACCGCGGCGCGGATCGGCGGCGCGTGCTCGCCGATTCCGCCGGTGAAGACCAGCGTGGTCATGCCGCCGAGCACCGCGATCATCGCACCGAGCTGCTTGACCAGTTGATAGACGAAGAGCTCGATCGCCGCGGCGGCCCGAACGTCGGACGGTGCCGCGGCGATCAGTTCTTGCATGTCGGAAGTCGTGCCCGATACGCCGAGCAGCCCCGACTTGCAATAGAGCAAATCGGAGAGGCGCGGTGCGTCATATCCGTCGGCCTCCAGTAGCCGTAGGATGATTCCGGGGTCGAGATCGCCCGGACGCGTTCCCATCATCAGGCCGCCGAGCGCGCTAAAGCCCATGGTCGTATCGATCGGTCGCCGCTCTTGCAGCGCGCAGAGACTCGCGCCCGATCCGAGATGTGCCACGACGGCCAGCCGCGCATCCGCGTCGAGCTCCGACGCGACGTACTCGTACGAAAGCCCGTGAAACCCGTAACGCTGGAGGAGCGGATCGATCTGCTCCGGCAGGGGAAGCCGCTTTGCGATCGGCGGCGACTGACGATGAAAGGCCGTGTCGAAACAAAGGACGTGCGCCGCATCGGGAAGCCGGCGCATCGCCGCATAGACGAGATCGAGCTCGCAGCGCAAATGCAGCGGCTCGACCGGCACCAGCCGCTCGAGATCGCGCAAGACCGCATCGCCGGCACGTACCGGCTCCGTATAATGAAGCCCGCCGAAGACGATCCGATGACCGACGGCACTGACGTCGCCCGCATGCGGCCGAACTTTCGCCAACGCCCGATCGAGGGCGGCCGCCGCGTCGCCGGTCGCCGGCTCGGCTCCGGCGGCCGTACGCTCGAGCCGGTTATCGGCAGCGCGATAGGCCGCGTACTTGAGCGACGACGAGCCTGCGTCGAGGCAGAGCAGCTCCATTACATCGCCCGGCCGTCAAATGTCTCCGCATCGAGCGCGTCGAGGAAGCGCCGGAGCTCCGCGCTACGCTGCGCTCCCATTGCCTGCGCGGTTTTGGTGATCAGATGCGGCGGAATGTCACTCAGGAAGGCCCGAAGCGTTTTGACGGCACGGGCAAAGCTTTCGGCATTCTCCCCGGTGAGGGAGATCATCCGCGCGGCGCCGATGTCGCCTAAAAAGTCGAGCGAGTCGGCGTCGTGCAAGACGATCGCTTCGGGCTGCGTCCCGGGGTTGCTGTAATACATGTGCCCGCGTTCGGCCGCCTGAACCGCTGCGAACTTCGCCATAGGAAATCCGGCGGCGCTCAGAATCGCGCCGCTCTGCTGCGCGGCGCACTCACCGTGTTCGAGTTTGGTGTTCTTACAGGGCATGAAGGCGGACATATCGTGGAGGAAGGCCGCCGCAAAGAGCACGTCGGTGTCGACGTGCAGGCCGTCACCTTGTGCGAGCTCCAGCGCAATGCGGTAGTTCCGCTCGGAGTGTTGCCAGCCCCATGCCGGATGGTGAAACTTCGAACGCGCGAGCTCGTAGATCGTCACCTTCCACGGCGCGTCGAGCGGAACTCCGGTCGTGGTTTGCGCGGGTTGGGCCGCGGCGAGCAACGCGGCCAGGAGGGCACTCTGCGCTAACATATCGATCCTTCCATCGGCATACCAAGGCGGTGCCCCTGCAGGTGGCTTGCGACGCCGTCCGGCATAATAGAGCTCTCATGCGTCTTTGGAGCCGTGCCGCATGGAAATCCTGATTGCCGAACAGGGCGCGTTCTATTTTGAGCCGCTCATCACGCCGGAAGAAGCGCGCGGTCGCGCCAGCGCGCATAAGGTCTCCGCTTTCGGAACCCTCTCCCGGCTCTTCGCCCGGCCGAAAGACGACGACATCGCCGTCTCCGATCAAGGGCTCTGGTATCTCCCGCTCTGGCACGCCAAGGCGCATCTTCGCTTTGTCTACGACCGGAGCGAATCGTATAAAATTCCGGTCAAGACGCCGCATGCCGTCACGGTCGCCATCGGCGGAAACGATTTTAAGGTCGCAAACGGCGCCATCGACGTGCCGGTCGTGGAACATTGCGAGCGCGACGAGCAGCGAGAGCTTTGGCTCGACGGGCTCAGCAATCAGCCGGCGAACGCCGTACCGTATCTCAAGGGCCGCGCGGTCTCGGTCGATCTCGAAGCCTTCGCACCGGAGGGAGCCAAGATCGTGACGCCGGCGGTCCGTGCGTCGGCGGTGATTCGAGCGCTGCTGGGCGAGGACATTCGCCCCGCCGACGCCGACCAGATCCATGAAGAACAAGTGGAGGTTGCGTGCATCGATCTCTATCTTCGCCCGACGTTCAACTTCAAGTTCGATTGGACCACGAGGGGCAAATCGGCCGAGGTCGCGGTGGACGCCATCACCGGCGAGCTTCAGACGCAGCCTTCGGCGGCGATGGCCGTAATGTCGAACTTGCTCAAGCCCGAGACGCTCTTCGACATCGGAGCGGAGACGCTCAATCTCGTGATCCCCGGCGGCGCGATTCCGCTGAAAGTTGCGAAGGCGCTCGCCGAGAAAAGGAAACCATAATGAGTAGACGGCTCTTACTCGTCGCAGCGCTGATGGCTGCGCCGTTGCTATTCCCGGAGCACGCCGATGCCGTCGCCGTGCAGGGCAACGTTCGCAACGTGCCCTACGTCATCGGATTTCACCCCTTACATTCGTCGCAAACGCCCTACGTCGGACAGTTGCACCTGAACTTCAGCAAGGGAGTCATCAGCGGCACGTACACCGACATCTCGACTCGGCCGGGCAGTCCGTTTGCGAACGCCCATAACATTCCGGTATCGGGCGGCGTAACCGAATCGCACGTCACCCTGATCATCCGGCAGATTACGTTCAGGGGTACGATGAACGGCAACAAGATGAACGGCAGTGCGACGATCCGCGGATCGATCTACGTCTTCGCCGCGCAAGAAGGAACGCCCGGAAGCGGCCGTTAGGGCAGGCCGTCGGCGAGATCGCCGACGGAATCGGTCGCGTCGTGGAGGCCGACGATGCGCTTATCGCGGTCGATGAAGAACATCGTACTGGTATGCGCTTCGTCATACGCGGCGCTGCCGCGCTTATCCGGAAGCTTCTGCGCCCATACGTGGTAAGAGCGTTCGACGTCGGCGATCTGCGCGGTCGTTCCCGTTAAGCCCACGAAAATTCTCACCGTAGTGCTTGAGATAGGCGTGAAGCACGGCGGGCGTGTCGCGCCGGGGATCGACGGTAACGAAGGCCACTTCGACGTACCGTTTGCGCGCGCTCGATTCGTCGATGGCCTGCGAAAGCTTGGCGAGCATCAGCGGGCAGGTATCGCTGCAATGCGTGTAACCGAAGAGGAGAACGACGCTGCGATCTTGCGCGTCGAGCGACCAAGGCGCGCCACGGTCGTCGTTGAGCACGAACTCCGGCGCACGATTTTCGCCGCCGCACGCCGCGAATAGAATCGCAAGGATTGCGCAGGCGGCCAAAGCGAGCGGCCGTTCCATTCTGGACACGGCAAAACCCTTGATGCGCGCGCTCGCAAAATCCGCTTGCTCGGGCTGGGGGGCTTCCGACCGCTACTCAACCTCCCTAACGGCGAGATAGGTGACGATGTCCCAGGCGTTGCGAATTCCGATGAAGGTCAAGAGCACCGCGCCGCCGGCGACGAGGAATAGCGCGGGCTGCATCGCCGCAAGCGCCCAAAAGCCTCCGGCGGCAAGCGCCCCGTACGCCACGAACGGCAAGATGTTGTACCAAGCCCAGTCGTCGAGGTCGGCTCGGTAATCGACCAAGTTTCGCGTTCTATACATCAGCCGCAGCATGTAGGCGATTCCGAGCAGGCCGGCGAGCGCGAAGAGCAGCGACGGCGCAGCAACCGAGTGCCAGGGCACGAGCGCAACGACCGCGGTGGAAAGCGTCGCGCCGAAGTGCACGACGGTTGGCGTGCTAAAGACGGAGATGCCGGTCTGCGAGCGGCGCTGCCGCGAGCTTCCCATGACCATGCCGATGACGACGAACATCAATCCGGTGAGTGCCGCCGCCGAGGAACCGAGCATCGTGTAGAAGATCGACCACGTTCCAAGCGCGGCGATCGGCGCCTCATTCACAGTTATCTATTTCCGAGGCGGCGCGCTCGCCGGATTCCAGAGCCCCATTCACCGTTCCGCCCTCTCCATGCAGCGCCGTCGCTTCACCCGCGAAGAAGAGCGTGCCTGCGAGCGGCGCGCCGAGGACGGCCCGCGCATCGCCGGCGCCGACCGCAAGATAGCTATAGGCACCGCGGGCAAAGGGATCGGCGCGCCAATCGTGCACCGCGCCGGTAACGAACTCATCGCGCGCGAGCCCTTCCCGATCGAAGATCGCGCCGAAACCCCGCAACGCGCGATCGACGAGCGCATCCTCGGAAAGATGCTGCAGCGCGGTTGCCTTCGGGCCGCCGCTCCAAGCGAAGACGGTGGTACTCCGTTGCGGAATTCCGCTCCAATAGACCGAGAACGGCTCGCCGGTAGCGCGAAAAAACGCCGCGTCGCGATAGCGCCCGCCGTCGAGCCGCTCCCAAAAGCGCGACCGGAACCAGAGCGCAACTTTGACCGCGTCGCCCATCTCGATTTTTTCCAACGCTCGCCGTTTGACGTCGGGCAGGGGCGGATCGAATGCCATTGCCGTCGCATCGCCGGTATGCCGCAGCACTCCAGAGGAAACCGTGACGATGCAGGCGCGTGCGCGCAAGACTTGCCGCGCTCCGCGCCGATCGTGCGCCTCGACTACGGCTCCCTCGTTACTCCACGAAATGCGTTCGACGACGGCGGATAAGCGAACGTCGACGCCGCGCTTCAGGGAGGCGTCGTAGAGGAAATCGAAGAGCGGCCGGTACGTGTCGTGCGGTCGCATCGAGCGCTCGTCGACGCCGGAGCTCCACTCTGCCGCGATGGCTCGCGCGCTCGCGATCCGAGGATCGGCCGCGTCGAATCCTTCAATGAAGGCGAGCGCCGACTCGACGCGCGATTGCGCCTCGGAGTCGCGGGAGTAGCGCTGAAAAAAATCGGCCACGCTGACGTCGTCGGGCAAGCTTTGCAACGCATCGAAGAGCGACGTGTCCGGCCCAAACGAGTTTTCTTCGCGCTGCAGCGTACCGCTCTGCGCGCGGTCCCACCGCTCGCCGTCGACCGGATCCGACGAAAGACCCGCCTCGCGTAACAATGCGTACGTCAATCGTGCCTCACCGTGAATGAACTCGGCACCGAGGTCGGCCCACGCTCCCGGCGTTCCTTCGAATGGCCAAACTCGGCCGCCGACGCGATCGCGAGCCTCCAGCACGACGACGCGTCGCGATTCTTTCGCGAGACGTCGAGCTGCGGCTAACCCCGCAGCGCCCGCTCCGACGACGACGACGTCGGGCTGAGCCGACACCCTTACTTCTTGACCAGCGGCGACGAGGCGATTCCGGACGGGTCGGTAATGCCGGTAATCGTAGAGAACGGTTTTAGCGAGCCTTTTTTGTAACCGACGACGTTATACGACTCGTTCGACTGAAAGAAAAGGTTCGCCGAGGTGATGCCGTTGAGCGTCGCTGCAATGACGCCCTTGGTAATCTTTTCAAACGGCTTCTTGGTGCCGGCGTGGTAGACGGTGACGAAGGAGGCCACGGTTCCGTAGTTTCCGACGTAGAGCACGTCGCCGCTGCCGAAGCAAAGACCGTTTGGATCGTTGAGGCCGGTTAGCCCGGCGTTTTTCGGTTGCTTCGTCCCCGCTGGAATCATGTAAACCCGGCTTAAGCCGGCGTCCGCAACCCAGACGTTATTCTTGCTGTCGATCGCAATACCGGCGGGATTGACAAAGCCGCCGATGGTCACGAAGGGCTTCTTCGCACCGGGCTTATAGCCGTACACGCTTCCTGCGGAGCTCGTTGCAAAAATGTCGCCTTTGGAATCGATCGCGATACCGTAGTATCCGGGCGTCTTGATCGTCGATCGCGGTTTGCTTTGACCGGGCGCGTAGATGGCGATATCGGCATGCCCCGAGGCGACGTTATTGACGTAGAGCGCGCCCTTGGCATCGACCGCGATTCCGGTCGGTTCGTCGATGCCGTCGGTAATCGAGCCTTCGGGTTTGGCATTGGGTGTATTCGGATCGTAAAGCCGAACGACGCTCTTCTGAAGATCGGCAATGAAGAGGATCGGGTTCTTTGTGGCCGCTGCCGGCCAACCGGCGGAAGGATCCATCGCCGAACCGGGAAGCATTCTTGCCGCCGGCATCGTGAGCGGCTGACCGCCGGAGCACGCGGCAGACGCCAGAAGCGCGGCCGCAATCAAATAACGACGCATGACCCCAAACTTCAGCGCGGCGCAATTGCTGCCCTGGCCATTGCCTCGTTCGCAGGAGTATCGGGCAGGAGTCGGCTGGCGCCGGGGGCGAGGTGAAGGCGATGGCGCTCCGCTCCCTCGCGATTGTCGCGCTTGCGTTGCTTTGCGGCTGCGGCGGTTCCTTGCTCGCCAACAGAACCGAGTCAGCCGTAGCGAATGAGCGGGTGCCGGCTCGTTGCAAGCCGATTTTTTACCGACCCGTCGGCGCGCAGAAGCCGCGCCGCAGCGAACTGCACGGACCGGGTTTGGTACTCGGCGGAGGCGGCACGGACGTCAACGGCGAGTTCGTTTGGATTCACGACACGATCGTCGGATCGCACGTTCGCCGCGGCGGCGATTTGGTGGTGCTGCGGGCGACGGGCAACAACGACTACGACCGCTACATCGATCGTCTCGCGCCCTATCACTCGGTTCGCACGCTGCTCCTGCCGGTCTGCTCGCCGCCAGAGACGTTACGCAAGGCGGCCGCAATAGTGCAGCGCTCTTCGGCGGTCTTCTTCGCCGGCGGCGATCAAGCCGATTACGTCGTCTGGAAGAACACGCCGATTCAATTCGCCGTTCAGCGGGTCTACGACGCGGGCGGCGTCGTGGGCGGCACGAGCGCGGGCGAAGCCATTCTCAGCAAGTTTGTTTTCGACGCGCGCTACGACGTGGATCGCGACGCAAACACCCGCAATTCCGTGCACCACCCCTACGAGCGGCTCATCAGCTTCACCTACAACTTTCTGCACTTCGCGCCGCTGCACGACGCGATTGCCGACATGCATTTCGTGACGCGCAATCGTTTTGGCAGAACGGCGGTCTTCATGGCACGTCAAATCGCCGACGGAAAGGTTCGCCGGCATCCCGCCGTCGTGCTTGGGATCGGCGTCGACGAAGCCAGCGGAATCGTCATCGACAAGCACGGCGTCGGCACGCTCTTGCTGCAGGGCACGGGGGGCTCGGCATTTCTGATTCGCGGCGGTCCGGCGAAGCAGATCGCCGGCGACGCGCCGTTCGTCTCCGGGAAGCTGACGGTGACGAAGCTCGAGCGCCAAGGCGAGCACTTCGATTTTCGCAGCTGGTGCGGCAGCGAACCGACCTACGACGTGAGCGTCGACGGCCGGCGGCCGCTGCGCGACTTCTACACTCCGCGCGACCCCTACGTGCCGCCGCCGCACGCGCGGATTCCAAAGTGCGAAACCGAACCGGTCACGTGATGCAACGGTATATTTTCGACAACGCTACTGCGGCCGAATACGAACGGCTCGATTTGATGTCGAAAATTCTCGATCCGCACACGCGGCAGTCGCTGCTTGCGCTGGGTTTGCGCGAAGGCTGGCGCTGCCTCGAGCTCGGTGCCGGCAACGGCAGCATCACCGAATGGCTCTGCCGTCAGGCGGGCGATTCCGGCAGCGTCACCTCCGTCGACATCGATACGAAGCTGATCGAGCTCGTCGAGGCGCCGAATCTTACGATTTGCAAAACGGACGTACGGAGCGACGAACTGCCGACGGGCCCTTTCGATCTCGTCATGTGCCGCGCGGTGCTGCATCAAGTCGCCGAGTCTGCGCCCGCGGTGCTCGCGAAAATGGCGGCGGTGCTCAAGCCGGGCAGACCTGCGAACCCGCGGTGTGGGCGAATGCCTGGAAGGGCATCATCGCGTGGGGCGCGTCGCAGGGCGTCGAGTGGTTTATCGGCCGAAAAGTGCCGGCAATGGTCGAGTCGCTCGGCTTCGGACACCCTGAAGCGGCGACGATCGTCCCCAACATCAGGGGAACGACTCGCGATGCGGTTTATTTTCAGCTCTTCTTCGAGATCGTTCGCGAGCGCGTAGCAGGAGGGTTCGTCGATGTCAAAACGCTCGACGCCGTCTACGAGCTGCTTGGCGATCCGAATTACTGGACGCAGTGCTGGATGCTCACCAGCGTCTGGGTCCGCAAGCCCTCACCAGAACTGCAAGACGAGTCCTGAGCCGATGTAGTCGAAGCGCAACGCCGGGTCGCCGGTGAAGGCGTATCCGTACTCGATGTCGATCTCGGTGTTTGCGCCGAGCAGTTTCTGCACGCCGAAGTCGGTGAAGGCGCGGCCGCCCGCGTTCGGCGCTACTTTCGACACGTAAACGTACTCCGCATAGAATTGATAGTATTGAGGGAACTGCTTCGTTAAAACGATCGACGGCTCGACGAGCCCGTATTGCGTGCGTTGCCCGTCTTCGAACGCTCCGGTCGACGCGAGCGCAATCGTCGTTCCTATTCCCGCCGATTTTCCCAAGGAGTACGCGGCGTCGAGATTTCCGGTGAACGTGGCGCTGCCGGTCGTGAGAAACGGCGACCCGTTCGGTCCCGTGTAGAGGCCGTCGAAGCCAACGATCCATTTGCCCGTAGGCGGCAGTTCGTACTTGAAACCGAGCCCGGAATCGGTGACGCCGTGCGTCACGACACTGGGTTCGCCCGGTTGATACGTACGCGTAGCAACGTAGTTCGGTCCGACGACGTCGAGCTCGAATCGCGTCCCCACGCCGAGGCGCAAAAAGTTCTGCGGCACTTGGCTCTGAACCGATCCGCCGGCCGGCGCGCCGTTGACTTTGTTTTGATAGCCGAGTTCGAATACGGCCGCTCTCTTCGCGACCGCGCAGGCGCTATAGCCCACCGTCGGCCGGTTGGCGGTCGCCAACAAACCTCCATCCCGGCACGGATCGGTAGACGTTGGAGCCGGAGACGGCGTCGCACTCGGCGACGCCGTCGCATTGGGATCGGCCTGCGCTCGACGACCCGCCGCCAGCAGCGCGAGCGCGACCAGAACGATCGATACGCGGCGCCGGTCCACTCCAGAGTGCGTTCGGCAGGTATCGCGTGGACGCTTTCGTCTACTGCGGCCGTTCGTTCTCGGCTCGAGCGACGACGGCAAACCGTTGTAGCGTTGGGGCGGGAACCGCACCGGATGCGAGAAATCGAAAACGGTGCTCGAAATTCGGCTACTGGGGCAGCCGGACGTCCGCGACGACGGGGCGTCGATCAAGTTCGCAAAACGCTCGACCACGCTGACGCTGCTTGCTTACGTGGTTCTCAAGCGAGGACAGCCGGTCTCTCGCGAAGCGCTCGCGTACCTCGTTTTCCCCGAGCAAGACGAAACCACCGCCTTGGCCGAGCTTCGGCGTTACCTGTATCTAGCGAATAAGGCGCTGCCGGCGCTTTCGAGCGGCGCCTGGCTGATCGGAGATGCCGAAACGGTGCGCTGGAACGAAGCGGCCGGCGCGCGAGTGGACGTTCTGGAGTTCGAGCGTCTGGCGTCCGAAGCGCAAACCCAAGTCCAGGCCGTCGAGCTCTATGGCGGCGATCTGCTTGAAGACGTGTACGAGGATTGGGTCGTCGCCGAACGCGAGCGATTGCGTACGCGCTTTCTCGGGGTTTTGAACGAGCTCGTTGGGCGTTACCAAGCAAATCGCGATTTTCAAGCGGCGATCGGCGCTGCGAAACGCATTCTCGCCGCCGATCCTTGGCGCGAAGATACGCTGCGTACCCTGGTGGGGCTGCGCTACGAGTCGGGCGATACGGCCGGCGCACTCGCGGAATACGAACGCTTTGCCAAACGGCTGCGCGACGATCTCGCGGTCGCACCGATGGCCGAAACGGTTGCGCTGCGGCATGCGATCGTCAACAGCAAGGCACTTCCCGGCAGCGTCGTTGCATCGCACACCGTTGAAGATGGGCGCGCGCGCTCGGTAATAGTCTTGCCCTTTGTCGGACGGAGCCGAGAGATCGCAAAGCTGCGGTCGGCGTGGGCGCGCGCCGCGAGGGGGAAAGGAACGTTCGCGCTGGTGAGCGGCGAGGCCGGCGCCGGCAAGACGCGTCTGATGGCCGAGCTCTCTCGAATCGTCCAATCGGAGGGCGGCCGCGTCATCGTCGGGACGACGGCGGCGCCGGAGTCGATGCCGTATCAAGCGATCGTCGAAGCACTGCGCTCGGTTCTGCCGCTGCTCGAGAATCGCCCGATGGCTTCTGCGCGTCGTGCGGTGCTTTCGCGCCTTCTCCCGGAACTGCGCGACGATCGAGAACGTGCCGAGGAGCTTTCCGAGCGAACGGCTGAAGCCCAGACCGCGCGAGTCCACGACGCACTGATTCACGCGCTGAAGGGGCTCGTCTCACCGAGACCCCTCCTCGTCGTACTCGAGGATCTTCACTGGGCCGGATCGGCGACGACCGAAGCCTTGGGCGCGATCGTGCGCGACATGGGAAAAGCGCCGTTGCTCGTCATCGTAACGTGTCGCGACGAAGATACGCCCGCCGATCACCCACTTCGCGCGCTGCAGCGCTCGTTATCGGTTTTTGCGCAGGTCGACGAGATCGGCGTCGAGCGGCTTGCCGAGAGCGACGTAGCCGACCTGGTTGCGTCGGTCGACGGCCTGCACGACGCCGGACAGACGCTCGTTCGGCACCTGTATCAACAGAGCGAAGGCAACGCGCTCTTTCTCAATGAGGCGATCGTGACGGCCCTCGAAAACGGCTCGGATGCTCCGGAAGTCCCAACGTCCGTCGCCGGTCTGATCGTGTCGCGCGTTGCAGCGCTCGGTGACGAAGCGCGCAGCGTCGCCGAGATCGCCGCCGTGGCGGGCACCGGATTCACGGTTTCGCTCGTGCGCGAAGTTTCGAACCTCCCTGCCGCGGCCGTCGCTCGAGGAATCGACGACCTGCTCGACCGGCGCCTGCTGCGTGAGGCCGGCACTCGCGCCGCAAACGATTACGTGTTTGGCCATCATCTGATCGCCGAGGCGATTTACGACAACATCGAACCCGGTTTCCGCGCGCAACGGCACTCGCGCATCGCTCGTTTCCTCGAAAGCACGCGCGAAGAGAACGATCTCGCCCTGCCCCGAGAGATCGCGCGCCACTACGAACTCGCCGGGGACCTGGCGCGCGCGTCCGGCTGGTATCTCAAAGCAGCGGCAGCCGCGGCTTCGATCTATGCCTATGGCGACGCCGTCGATCTCGCCGGTCGCGCTCTGGCAACGTCGCCGACCGACGATGCCCGGCGTAGTGCGCTCGACGTCCGGGAGCGTGCGTTTGAACGACGCGGCGATCGTGCTGGCCAGCGTGGGGATATCGAGGCGCTCGAGCGGCTTGCCGGCGACGACGTGCATCTGCAGTTCGATGCGGTGCGCCGGCGCGTTTTGCTGGCGCGCAGCCTCGGTGAGTCCGACGACGAGGCCGCGCACATCGGCAAGATGCAGCAGATCGCCGATTCGTTAAACAGCGATGCCGCGCGCGCCGAGGCGCTCACTCAAGCGGCGACGCACGCCGGACTCTGCAGCCGTCCCGCCGATGGCCTGGAACCGGCACGCACCGCGCTTGAAGCGTACGAACGCCTCGGCGATCTGCGCGGACAGCTAGACTGCCTTTACCTGCTGGTCGATTTCACTTCAAACACGGGAGATTTGGCGGCGTCGCACCACTATCTCGAAACGATGCGGCAGCGTGCCTCGACGGTCGCGGACCGGTCGGTGGAGGCCCGTGCCCTGGCAGTAGCGGCAACCGCCGCCCTGCTGAAGCAGCAGTACCGGGAGTGCTTCGAGCTGACGCGGCGCGGTTTAGAGCTGCAGGTTGCGATCAACGACCGAGAAGGCGAAGCGGCTTCCCGCGGACGGCTCGCCGTCACTGCGGCCTGGCTCGCGGATTATCCGACGGCGCTGCGCGAATTCGACCGTGCGTTGAAAGCGTACGAGGCGATCGGTCACAAGCGCGGGCTCGCCCACACCTACACGAACCAAACGATTCTGCTCATGCGTCTGGGACGCATGCGCGACGCCTTGCAATCGATCGAACGTTCGAACGCGCTCTTCGAAATCGTTCACGAAAAACGTACGATCGTTGCCAACTACGTCAACGCCAGTTTCGTCAACCTCCAGCTCGGCAATCCCGAAAAAGCGAAGGAGCTCGCCCAAACCGCGCTCGTCTCGGCTAAGGAAATCGCCTTTCCGGTATTCGAAGCGGCGGCGCTGGCCAATCTCGGAAACGCGGAACGGGCCCTCGGCGAGCTGGATGCGGCCATCGGCCACATGGAAACCGGCATAGCAATGCGCCGGCCCCTTCAGGACGCCGGCGACTTCGCCGACGATCTGGCCGACGTCACCCTCGCGTACGCCGCAGCCGGCCGGTTCGCCGACGCCGAAAGAACCGCTCGGGAACTCTTAGCGCTTGCAGACTCGAGCTTTTCCGGAGCGCTTTGGCCGCATTACATCTGGTGGGCGATCGCGCAAGGCCTCGATGCGGCGGGTGCTGCGGATGACGCGTCGTACGCTGCGCAACGGGCTCGCAGCGAGCTGCAGCGTTTCGCCGATGCCATCGAAGACGGCGCCGGTCGCGCCGAGTTACTTTCGCTGCCGATCAATCGGCGAATCGCTCAATCTCCGCCGGTTCCGACTCCGTCGCGTCAGCGAGCCGAACGGCGATGAAATCGGCCACCTCGCGCGCATCCGTCACGTAAAGCTTGCGCTCGGTGCCGATCTCTTGCACCGAACCTCTCCATGCATCGACCGGCGCTTGGCGCTCCTGCCACATCCGCACGAGAAAGACCCGCTCTTCACGCCCTAACGGCACGATTGCGTCACTCGCTGAGCGCCGTTCCGACCGGTTGCGATATATGGTCGGTGATTGCGCCCAAAGCGGCGCCGCCGGGAAACGAATAGATCTCGACGTTGGAAAACTCGTTGTCCGGGGCGAGAACGGCGGTCGACGAGCCCGAGCTCAAGAGCGAGAATTGCGCTACCTGGTGGGTCTTGCTCAGCGGCACCGTTCCGACGACCGTCGCCAAGTTGTGCCGGACGGTGACTTGATAGATGCGGCTACTGGTATCGTCGTATTCTCCCAGCAGAAGCTGCGAGCCGTTCACGAGCAAGCCGGAAGGGATGTTCAGCGTACCGCCGCTGAGCGAAAGGATCGTAAAATTGCCGGAGCCGTTGGGTAGTTCGCTCAGCACGCCGTGGTAACCGCTGTCGTATGCGTCGACGTAAAGGTCGCCTTTACGGTCGAACGCGCAGAATAGCGGTACGTACAACGTTGGATTGGTGTATTCGACGGGTTTGCTCGAAAGCGATGGGTAGATCGCCACGTTGCCGGGCTCGACGCCGCTCGTACCGCTAAAGTTCGTTACCGCGAGCCGCCCGGTCTTCCGGTCGATCGCACAGCTCAGCGGCTGGCCAAGATCGTCGGCAATCACGGCTTTCGGGGTGATCGCGCCGTGCGCGTACTCATCGATGGCGCGCGCGTTTTCGTCGGCGATGAAAACGTCGCCGCGCGAGTCCGTGCACTCCCCTGCCGGCGTCTGGAATCCGAACAGCTCGCCGGCGAGCGTAAACGTATTTCCGCCGCTGTCGGCATAGACCGTAACGCCGCCGGCATCGGAGACGTAGAGGAGAGTCTCGCTATGCGCCGCAGCGCGCATCCACGAAACGGTTGCGTTGGAAATTGCGGTCGCGTTGTGAACTGGGGTAAAAGCGCTCTGCGCCTGGGGCGCGCAGGCACTCAGCGCTAGGGCGGCAACGGCGGCGGCCGGTCGAACTCCAAACATCGGGCTTTCTCCCCAAGGCAAAACGTTGTTGGGAAGACGGTAGCAGGTGCGCGTGCCGGATGCGTGCCGCCCAGCGGCGAGCAGAGCCCTTCGTGCCAGGTTGCCGCTGGCGCTTTAAGGGAAAAGGATCAGCGGCTTGATGACGTCGTCGAGCTTCTTGTCCATGATTTCGAATGCGCGCGGCATTTCGCTGAAATGAAACGTATGCGTCGTCATTTTGGTGGGATCGACTCTGCCGCGCTCGAGAATGCGAAGCAGCCGCTCCATACGCAGGCGGCCGCCCGGGCAGAGTCCGGTGCGGATCGTCTTGTCGGCCATGCCGACGCCCCACGCGAGGCGAGGAACTGAGACGTATTCGCCGGCACCGTGGTAGCCCACATTGGATATCGTGCCGCCGGGCTTGGTGACGGCAACGCACTGCTCGAAACTCTCTTGAGCGCCAAGCGCTTCGATTGCGGTGTCGACGCCTTCGCCGTTCGTTGATTGCATGATGCGCTCGACCGTGTCGCCCAAGCGAAAATCGACGATCTCGTCGGCTCCGTAGAGTCGACCGAGTTCCGCGCGATGCGGATCGGTCTCGACACCGATCACGTAACCCGCGCCGCGCAGACGCGCGCCGGCGACCGCCATAAGGCCCACCGGCCCCAGCGCGAAGACCGCAACCGTCCCACCGATCGGAATTGCGCCATGCTCGGCTCCAACGAACCCGGTCGACAACATGTCGGCACAGTACACGGCTGCTTCGGACGTGACGGAATCCGGTATCCGCGCCATATTGGCATCGGCGTCGTTCACATGGAAATATTCGGCAAAGACGCCGTCCTTGATATTGGCAAACTTCCAGCCGCCCAGGGCGCTGCCCGATTGCGACGGATAGCCGTTTTGTGCCGCCTCGGATCCCCAGTCCGGAGTGATGGCGCCGACCACCACCCGATCGCCCGGCTTGAAGCGGCGTAGTTCCGAGCCAACGGCGTGAACGATGCCGACGGCTTCGTGCCCGAGAGTCAAATCATCGCGCGGGCCGATCGCTCCGCGAACGGTGTGGGAATCGGACGTGCAGATCAAGGCGTGCGTCGTCTGAATAATAGCGTCGTTCGGCCCCGGAACCGGTATGGGCTTCTCGGCGAACGCGGTTTTTTCGAGTCCACGCATTACGAAAGCGTTCATCGTTGCCGTCGCATCGACGGCCGGCGGGGACGAAGCTACTGAAGGAGTCATAGCCTTCTTACGATAGGGCCGCCGTCGGAAGAATTGAGGAAGATTCTCTGCGACCCTCAGAGATCGAGTAGGGGAATCCCGATCTCGGGCCGGTCTGTTCGCTGCAGACCGACGGCAATTTCGTCGACCATAAGCTCGAGGGTTGGTCGCACGACGCCGTGGAGCAGGTGACCGCCCGTCGTGTGTCCGTCGCGATGACCCACGACGCAGTGCACGTGAAGACGCGGCTTACCGGTATACTGCGCCGCATTTCCGATAAATGAAAGGACTTCGACCTGTTCGCTAACCTCGATGGGCAAATATTGCTTTTGCGCCATGTCGTAATAGGCGACCGTAGCGCGGCTAAAGCCTCCCACGCCGCAGAATCTTGCGCCTTCGAAGCCCTCGTTCTCGACGAATCGCCCCAGCTGCTCGAGCACGTCATCGTCTATATCAAAAACGACGGCGTACGCGCGACCAGCCGGTTGCCGGCCCAGGAGTTTGCTTTTCACCTTCTGATGCTTGGCCGTCTACACTATGAGCGGCCGCGGCCGGACTTGAAGACCGCGGCGTGCTCGGCGAGGATGCGGTCTTGTGTGGCCCGATCGACGGCGGTCGACCAGTTGCCCCGCTCGAAGGTGCCCCCCAACAGAATCCCGTCGCTGCGCGGAAACATGTAGAGCAGCGGCGTCGTCACGAGATAGCAGTAGTCCACGTCCGGCTGCGGCTCGAGAATCGTGAGCTGCCCGCGGACCGGCTCGAGCATCGTGTCGCCGAAGAGCGCGCGCGAGCCCAAGCCGGTGCAGTTAAATACCACGCGCTCGTGCAGCCGCGCAACGTCCGACGACGTATGGAAGTTGCGGACGGCGATGCGTCCGCCTTGTAAGAGAAAATCTCGCTGCACCGCCGGTAGAAAGGTATTCGGCTCCATCAGCATCGAGGCGAAGCGGCGGATATTTGAAAAGCCGGCGAACGGTACCGAGGCGGGATCGACGCTTTCGATGTCGGCGAAGAGATCGGCGATGCCGGTCGCTTCCGCCGTGTCGAGTTCGCCGCCCGGCTGCGCGTCGTGTTTGAGCACGTAGTTGTCGATCCAGCGCACGCCGTACGTCGGGCCGACCATGAGTTGAAAGCTCCGGTTGGCGATGCGCGCGGCTTTGCGATACGTATCCATGAATGCCGGCGTCACTTGATTCCGAGCGAAGACCGCAGTGGGCGTCCACTGTGCTTCCGCGACGTTGGACGTGGTTTGCGGCGGCAGGTCGGCGGCGTAGATGGTGACTTGCCAGCCGCGCTCCTGAAGCACGCGCGCCGTCGTCAACCCAATGACGCCGCAGCCTAAGACCGCCGCATTCGCGGGCGAACGATCGGCAATCAAATCCGCCGCCAGCGCCGCGCAGCCCGACGAAAGGCTGAAGCCGCCTCCGCCGTGGCCGTAGTTGTGCACCAGCACTCGATCGCCGAACGGCTGCGCGCGCAGCACGAAACCCGCCGCGCGATACGGGCGCAGGCCGACGATCGTGCGGATCACTCGGCCCGGATCGATGCGTACCGGTGCCAGCCGGATATCGGACGCCGGGGCGCCGAGCGCGCGCGCCGGCGCGCCGGCTGCGAATAACGTCGATGCGCCAAGCGTCGCCCTGATGAAGTGGGCGCGGGAGCTGGACGCGGGGCGGCTCGGGCGGAAACGGTTCATTGGTTGGCGCAGTGTTGGAAGTCATGCTTCGGACCGCCTTCTGGTGTTTCGTTACGATGATGCTGGTCGGGCTCGCCGCCGCCGCGACGGCGAGGCCGTTCATCTTTCCGTCGCTCGGTCCGACCGCGATCATGCTCTTCACCAATCCGCTCGACCGGTTCTCGTGGCCGCGGCAGGTGCTGCTCGGTCATTTCATCGGTGCCGTGTCGGGCTACGCCGGGCTCGCCGCGACCGGATTACTCGGCGTGCCGCTGAGCTCCGACGTGGGCACCCATCGCGTGCTCGCGGCGGCGATCGCGCTGGCGCTCACCGCGCTGTTTATGATGCTCTTGCGGGCCGAGCATCCGCCCGCGGGCGCGACGACGCTGATCGTCGCGCTCGGCATCCTGCCGCGGCCCATCGATTTCGTCTTCCTTATGGGCGCCGTTTTTGCGCTGACGCTCTTGGCCTTCGTCGTCAATCGCGCGAACGGCATTCGCGTTCCCCTGTGGCAGGCAAATGTCTAGAAACTTCGTGGTTTAGCGCCGTCGAGAGCGGTAGGGTCGAGATACCCCACTTCTCTCACAACGAAAGGCGCTTCCAATGAGCAATCTCAACCCCTCGCTGCGCACCATCATGGGCGTCGCGATCGCAGCCATCCTCGCCCAGCCGCTTGCCGGATGCAGCGGCGCATCGTCCTCGCTTCCCACCGCTCCCGTTTCGCCCAGCTCGGCGCACTTCGACGTGCCGGCCGCCGCTAATGCCAAAGGTTCGGCCGCCCAGCGCGTCAATCCCGACAGCGGCGGACAGAAACTCTTCGTCGCCGACGCAACGAACAGCACGATCTACGCCTTCAGCGCGGGCAGCAAAACGAACAATCCTCCGGCCGAGTACACGATCGTCAACGGCGTCGACGTTCCGAACGGCATCGCGACCGACGCGTCCGGCAACCTCTGGGTCGCCAACCTCGGTTCGAACACCGTGAGCGAATACGCCAAGAATTCGAGTACGCCGGAGTTCACGATCAGCAACGCCATGAACGGCCCGGTCGACGTAAAGGTCGACGGATTCGGCAACGTGTACGTCGCGATGAACGGCGAGTACAGCGGCGGCGTCAACACGATCGTCGAGTACCAGGCAGGCACGGCCAATCCGATCTATACCTGGAACGTTCCCGTGTCGAACATGCAGATCACCGGCATCGCGCTGATCAACCCGACCGTCAAGAACGGAACGTCGGTCTACGCGCTCGAGTCGCAGTTCAAAGGCAGCAACGACAGCGCCGTAGGCGGACTTCTCTCTTGCTTCCCGGGCGGTTACAACGAAGTCTGCACGCAGCTGACCAGCTACGTGTACGGTCAAACCGGCGGCATCGCGATCGCCAACAGCAGCGGCAGCAACCCGTTCGAATTCCTCGCCGTGGATCAGTACCTTCCCGGCGTTGACGAGACCATTCCGAATCCTGGGACAATCAAGAAACTCGTCACCGGCGGCACGCCGGAGTTCGTCACGACGAACGCCAAGGGCACGCGGCTCTTCGTCGCCGACCGCTTCTACGGACAAGTCGAAGAGTACAACTTCCCGCGCGGCAAGAAGCTCGTCACCTTCGGCGTCCCCGGCAAGTTCTCAGCCTACGGAGTCGCAACCTACCCGAGCGGAAGCTACCGCTAGACGACAATCTCAAACGTGAGACGCACCTAAGTGCCGATTGCGGTCCGCCGCAGTCGGCACTCGCGTTTCGCGCGCTTCTTCGAGCGCACGCTCGAGCGTAATGCTCGATCCGATACGCCACTGCACGTCGAAGGCATCGTCCCCGACGGTTTCTCGCATCGACGCCACCATCGCTTCGTATTCCGCACGCTCGGCGGGGAAGAGCGGCGAACGGATCGTGCGGCGAAGCGCGTCGGCGGCGCCGAGCAATCTCGCCCCGGTGAGAGGATCGCCGAGCGCTGCGCTCGTCGCGGCGATATCTTCCAGCGTTTTCGCCAGCGCTGCGCGATTCGGCGTTGCTTCCAGCAGAGAGAGCGCTTCGTGGTAGCGCTCCATCGCGAGCTCGTAGTTGCCGCGCTTGTGCGCGACGGCGCCCAGATTCACCACCGAGTAGAGCGTGCTTCCGGTATTGCCGACGGAGCGCTGAATGCGCAGGCACTCGTTGAAGAGCTCCTCCGCGCGATCGTACTCGCCTTGTGCCGCGGCGACGAGTCCGATCTTGGTGAGGGCATGGGCTAGCCCCGATTCGTGCCCGAGCCGCCGGTAGATGGCAATGCTCTCCTCGCCGAACGATGCGGCGCGCGCGAGATCGTTCTTGCCATACGCGACCGATGACAAATTGGAGAGCGAGGTCGCGACGCCGGACTCGTCACCGATGCGCCGGCGAATCGCCAGGCCCTCGGCGTGCGCTTCCTCCGAGCGATCGTACTCGCCGCCAAATTGGTAGATGACACCGAGCGACGTGAGCGAGGCGGCGAGACCCGATTCGTCACCGAGCCGGCGCTGCAGCGCGATCGCTTCCTCACAGGTGACGCGCGCTTCGTCGAAACTCCCCAGTGCGGAGAGCAGCACGACCTGCCCGCGCAGCACCTTGCCGTAGAGCACGCCGGGAACTTCTTCGGGCGCGGCGTTTCGCAGCGCCACGAACCGCCGAATCCAGCCGACGCCCTCGCTGAGAAAGCCGTTGAGCCACCAGAATCGCCAGAGCTCGCTCACGAGACGGAACCCTATTGCTACTTCGGCGTTGGTAGCGGCCCAATCGAGCGCGGCGGAAATGTTGGCGTGTTCGCGTTCGAGACGTGCCAACCGTTGCGCTTGAGAGGAGCTCGTGAGATGACGCTCGGCTCCCGCGGTAAACTCGACCATATATTCGGCGTGCCGGCGCTGAGTCTCGGCAAGCTCGCCGCTTTCGGCGAGCCGTTCGTGCGCGAACTCGCGCAGCATTTCGAGCATCGAAACGCGCGGCTCGGCTTCGGAATCCTCGGCCATCCAGAGCATGTTCTTTTCGACGAGCGGCGCAAGCCGGAAAAGAATTGAACGCTGGTCGGCGGCGTCGGAGCCGGCGATCGCCGCAGCCGCCTCGAGCGTGCCGCCGCCGTGCAAAACGCCTAAGCGCCGAAAGAGCCGTTGTTCGGAATCGGAGAGGAGATCGTAGCTCCACGCGATGGCACCGTGCATGGTCTGCTGGCGCGCGGGACGATCGCTTGCGCCGTCACCGAGCAGCGGAAGACGCCGCTCCAGTCGCGCGGCCAGCGCCTTCGGCGGCAACAGCAAGAGCCGCGGCGCCGCGAGCTCGATCGCCAGCGGCAAGCCGTCGAGATGACCGACGATCGTATCGACCGCGCTCGCGTTCGATGCATCGAGCGTAAAGTCGGGCTTCACCATCTGCGCGCGTTCGACGAAGAGTCGCATCGCGGAGGCTTTGTCGAGCGGCCGGACGGTGAAGACGCGCTCCGCCTTGAGGCGTATCGGTTCGCGGCTCGTCGCGAGGATCGTCAGCCGCCGCGATTGTGCGAGCAGCGTTCCGATCCACGCTGCCGCGGGGCTGAGGTGCTCGAGGTTCTCGAGTACGAGCAGCACGGCGCGATCGCGCAAGTACGCGACGACCGCTTCGCCGGCCGGCGCATCGACCGACTCCTTGATCCCGAGGGCGCGCGCGACCACGGAGGGCACGTGCGACGGCTCGGTAACCGGCGCGAGTTCCGCAACGGCCGCGCCGTGCTCGAAGGCGCCGGCACGATCGACCGCGACGCGCGTCGCGAGGCTCGTCTTGCCGACGCCCGCCGGGCCGACGAGCGTGACGAGCCTGACGTCGTTGCGAAGAAGCAGCTCGCCGACGTGCGTGGCATCGCCATCGCGTCCCACGAGCGCGGTCGCTTGCAGCGCGAGACCCGGCGGGATCGCCGCAGTTCCCGCCGGCCGCGTGGCCGGTTTGCGGGCGGCGTCCTTGAGGCGCGCCCGGTCTGCCTCGCCGAGCCCCATGGCCTCGGCGAGCAGCATAACCGTGATCAGCCGGGGGGTGCGCGCGGAGCCCGTTTCGATGTCGCTGACGGTGCGCGTAGAGAGCCCCGAGCGCTCGGCGAGTGCCTCTTGCGAGAGCAGAGCGGCGGAACGAAGCGAGCGCAGTAACTCTCCGAGCGGCTCGGCCACGGTACGAGCCATAGTTCGGGACGAAAATGTGAGTATCTTCGTGGTCTTCGGTTCGGTGGAAAGCGAGAATGGTGCCATGAGAACCGAACGCCGAGCCCCAATCGCCGTCGAGGCGGCCTTCGCACAATCGCTCACCGAGGAGCTGCTCGCGTGCGCGGGCATCACCCGCGGAATGCGCGTCCTGGTCATCGGGCCGCATCTTGCCGACCTCGCGCTGCTGGTGGCCGAACGCGTGGGCCGCGACGGCACCGTCGTCGGAATTGACGCCGATCTGCGCAACGTCGACCGCGCCTGCCGGCGTGCCGAGACCGAGGGCTTCGAGCGCATCGAGTTCCGCGCCGGAGCGCTGCGCGATCTTCACCTCGACGAGCCCGTCGACGCGGTGATCGGGCGATTCTATCTCATGCGCGACCGCGAGCCCGCCGAAGCGATTCGCGCCGCGGCGCGCCTCGTTCACGAGGGCGGTCGAATCGTCTTCCAGGAGTGGCATTACGATTCGATCCGCTGGTCGCAAACTTCAGACTGGCCCCACGTGCCGCTCTATCGCCGATTCGCCAGTTGGTCGATCGACGCAATGCGCGATGCCGGCGTTCACGTCGATATGGGATTGCGGCTGGTGAATCTTTTCACCGAAGCGGGTTTGCCGCTGCCGGGCGTGAGCAGCGAACTGCGCGTCGTCCATGGCCCCGGTTCGCTCGGCTACGCGTTCTTCGAGTCGGCGCTGCGCGAGCTATTGCCGTCGAGTCGCACCGAGCGTGCCGCCGGTGCGGAACGGCTCGACGCGGATTCGTTTGCCGAACGCCTGGAGCGCGAAACACTCGCCGCCGGCGGCCATCTCTTCTTACCGTTGCAGATCGGCGCGTGGACGCGCCTAGACGGAGCCGCGGGGGTGCCCGCGTAAGCGAGCAAGAACCCGATGAAATGGAGCTGAGACCCCTGGGATTCGGCGAGATCTTCGACCGCGCCGTGACGCTCTATATCCGAAACTTCGTTCCGTTCACCGCGATCGTGATGGTGCTCGTCGTCCCGTTTGCGATCTTGCAGTACGTCCTTGCGGTGACCGAGCAGCCCGAGTATGAGGCGATGCTGCGCGTCTTGGTCAATCCGGAGAGCGCGCGCGGCGAGCACATTCCGACGATTCTCGACTCGCCGTCTGCGATCGCGATGTCGCTGCTCGTCATCCTGCTGGCATACTTGATTGCGCCGTTCGTTATGAATGCTGTCGCGGTCGGCGTTGCACGACTCTATCGCGATCGTCCGGTCGAGTTTCGTGCCTGCTTCGACGTGGTGCTGCGGCGATGGCCGTTGATTCTCGCTCTGATGGCGATCGAGTTCGCCGTGCTCTTGGGATGGTATCTGGCCGTCGTCATCGTCGCGCTCGCCTTCGTCTTTGTCACGATGGCGTTGGTGGCCATGGCTCCGGCCCTCGGATTCGCCGTCGCAATGATCGCATTTTTTGCCATATTCGTCTTGGCGGTGATGCTGCTCGCACCGTTGCTGGTGGCGCTCGCATTTGCCATGTACGCGGTGGTCATCGAAGAGCGCGACGTGATCGCCGGCCTGCAACTCGGATTTGCGCGCGTGCTCAACCGCAGCGAGTTCTGGCGGTCGCTGCTCTTCGCGGTTGCCGTCGGAGCAATTACCTTCGGCGCTTCGACGATGTTCAGCATCGTGGGAATATTTGCGGCGATGGTCCATATGGCGGTGCTTCAGGCCGTCGTCCAGACCCTTCCAACCGCCGTCATCAATCCGTTTGTGGTGATCGTTTTTGCGATCTACTACTTCGACGTGCGCATTCGCCGCGAGGGATACGATCTCGAAGCCAGCCTCGAGCGCCTGAACGCCGCCGAGCCGACGTGATCGTTGCGGCCGCGCTCACCGTCGCGCTCGCGGCGCCGTCGCGCGAAGCGTTGATCGGCCGTTGGCTCGAGGCCAATAGCTCGCACACCATCGCCCATCTCGATGCCGGACCGCGCTCCGTATCAAAGCCGGCGGCGCCGCCCGACTTGCAGGCGCTCGCGCTGCGAGAGCTCTCGGTTCCCGGACGCTACCGTATCGCAAATCCGCCCTCCCCCCCAGTCGCCGGCGAAGCGTGGTGGATGCGCGCGTGGGATTGGATCGCCGAGCGCTGGCACCGCTTCTGGCAGGTGCTCTTCGGACGCGCGCACGTCGGCCGCGGGACGGCCGCCGACATCGGCGACATACTGCTGGTCTTGATCGGATTGCTCTTTCTCTACGTCGTCATTCGCGTAGTGGCGGCCGTGCAGCTGGAGCGTTCCGCATCGCGCGCGCAGAGCGCACCGCTGGCCGAACCGCCCTCGCCGCGCTCGCTCTACAAACGAGCGTGCGCCGCGGCGAGTCGCGGCGATTACGGCGCGGCGGCGCTGCTGCTCTTTGCCGCTACCGTTGCGTTGCTCGATCGCCAGGGTGCCGTCGACGCCGCGTCGAGCGCGACGGTGGGCGATCTTCGCCGCCGTTTGCGCGTGCATCGCACCGCCCTCGTCGCGCCGTTCGATGCGATTGCCGAGCCGTTCGTGCAGCGCGCCTACGCCGAACGCGCCATCGACGAATCGCAGTGGGAACGGGCGCGCGCTGCCTTCGACAGCCTGAGCGGCGCGCACGCGTGAACGTGCGCCGGCTCGATCTCGTCGTTCTTGCAGCATGTGCGATCGTGCTCGTACTGCTCGCCTACGAACGCATCGCGATTGCACGCAACGAGCGCCCATCGGTCTACTCGACGTACGATACCGGCCCCAACGGCTACGGTGCGCTCTACGCCGTGCTCGCCGCCGGCGGCGTGCCGGTACGGCGATTCGAACGCGAGCTGCCGGCAATCGGATCGTCGATCAAGACGCTTGTGCTCACCGGTTACGAAGACGATCCCTCCGCGAAGCCGCTCGACCGGCGCGATGTGGAGACGCTGCGCAGTTTCATCGTGCACGGAGGGCGGTTCGTGGCGATCGACGCCGAGTTCGCCGGCCCTCTCGACGTAACGCCCGGCGTGGGGACCTCGCTGCAAACGCGCGGCGTTGACGAGGCGATCGTTCTGGCGCGCAACGGCTACACCGCCGGAGTTTCGAGCGTGCGCGGTTCGATCGATTGGACCTTTCCCTTCAAAGAGCCGCGGGGCATCCCGCTGCTCGCCAACCGGAACGGCATGGTCGCCGTTTGGTATGCCTACGGTCGCGGCGAAGTAATCGCCGTTACGGCGCCCAAGCTCTTCGGCAACGCGCAGCTGCGCAACGCGGAAAATCTTCGCTTCGCCTACAACGTCATCGCCGGTCACGGCGCGGTTGCCTTCGACGAGTTCGCCCACGGTTACAGCGAGAGCCCGACCATGTGGGGCGTGCTTCCAACGCCGGTGCATGAGGCGGTCTGGATCGTCCTTGCGGTCGCAGTCGTCGCGCTGATCGGCGCCAACGTACCGTTTGCGCCGCCGTATCTTCCCGAGCCGCCCGACGAGCGCGACTCGTCGCACTACATCACGGCGGTGGCCGAGCTGATGCGCCGTTCGCGCCGTCGTCCGAGCGACCACCAGGTGCTGGCCCAGGCCATGGACGATTATCGCTTGCGAAAGGAGCACGCGTGAGTACTTCGGTGCAAGAAGTCGCCGGGCGCATCGCGTCCGCAATGGATCGAGTCCTCGTCGGCGCGGATCGCTTGACGCTCGGCTTGACGATCGCGCTGCTTGCCCGCAGCCACGTGCTCGTCGAGGGCGTTCCCGGCACCGGAAAGACGCTGGCGGTGCGCGCCCTCGCGCTGTTGCTCGGCGTCGAGTTCCGGCGCATCGCCTTCACGCCCGATTTGATGCCGTCGGACGTCGTTGGAACCACCGTCTTCAATCCGCAGACGGCGCAGTTTACTACCCGAACCGGTCCGATCGTCGCTAACGTCGTGTTGGCGGACGAAATAAATCGCACGCCGCCCAAGACGCAATCCGCGCTGCTCGAAGCGATGGAAGAAGGGCGCGTGACGATCGACGGCGTTCCGTATCCGTTGCCGCAGCCGTTCTTGCTTGCGGCGACGCAGAATCCCATCGAATACGAAGGCACCTATCCGCTCCCCGAGGCGCAGCTCGACCGCTTCATGATCAAGGTCGAATCGTCGTATCCGCAAGAAGCACAGGAACTCGAGCTGCTGGCGCGCACCGCCGCGGGTTTCGACGCGCGCGATTTGGAAGCGTCGCGCGTCGAACCGGTCACCAATGCCGCAGAGATCGTCGAAGCGCAACGGGCGGTGCGGGACGTGCATCTCTCGGAGGGTCTGCGCGAGTACACGTATCGCGTCGTCGCCGCAACGCGTTCGCACCGGCGCCTCACGCTCGGCGCTTCGCCGCGTGCGGGAATCCAGCTGCTGACCGCCGCGCAGGCGGGCGCCGCAATTGCCGGCCGGGACTTCGCAACGCCGGACGACGTAAAAGACGTCGCCGCTTTCGTCATTCCGCATCGGCTCATCGTCGCACCCGACGCGGAGATCGAAGGCGTCTCCGCGCACGACGTCCTGCGCGACGTGCTCGCGATGGTGCCGGTTCCCCGCGGCTAAACGGACGACTCCGATGCCGATCTGGCTGCCGGCATGGGTTACGGCACGATTTCTCTGGACGCTTGCGGCGATCGCACTGCTGCTCGCGCTCTCGCCCGGCGTTCCACTCTTCGTCACGTTCGCGATCGCGCTCGCCGTCGCGCTTGCAGCGGCGACGATTGCCGACGCCGCCGCGGGTCCGCCGGCGTATTCGCTGCGCGTCACGCGGATGCCGCCGCAGCATTTCGCTCTCGGCGTGCGAGCAGAGATCGGCTACCGCATCGAGAACCGATCGCGGCGCGCGCTGCGGCTGGCAATTATCGAATCTCCGGCGCGTACGCTGCATTTCGAAACCGACGAGCTGGTCGCCGTCGTCCCGGCGCAGAGTCTGACGACGGTGGCGCGTTTCGAGATGCCGCGCTACCGTGGTGCGGACGAGCTCGGGACGCTCTACCTTTGGTACGAAAACTCACTCGGATTGATTCGGCGCCGCCTTCGTATCGCCGCGCCACAGTCGATCCGCGTCTTCCCCGATCTTTCCGCCGTCGAGCGTTACGGAAGGCTGCACTTGCGCAATCGCACCATCGAGGCCGGGCTTCGACGCATGAAGCTGCGCGGCGCGGGGACCGAGTTCGAATCGCTGCGCGAGTGGAGCGACGGCGATGCGTTTCGCAGCATCGACTGGAAAGCGACCGCGCGCCGCGGCAAGCTGATGGTCGCGCAGCACGAGATCGAACGCAGCCAAAACCTGATGCTGCTGCTCGACTGCGGACGCCTGATGACGCCGCGCATCGACAGGGGACGTAAGCTCGACTACGCGGTGACCGCCGCGCTCTCCCTTGCGACGATTGCCGGACTCGCCAGCGACCGCGTCGGCCTCGTCGCCTTCGCACGCGAAATCCTCGCGGCGAGCGCGCCGCGCTCGACCCGCTCGTCAATTGCGCGCCTGACCGACGCGCTCTACGCGCTCGAACCCCGCTTCGAAGAGTCGAACTACACGCGCGCCTTCGCCTATCTGCGCCATCACTTGCACAAGCGCTCGCTGATCGTCTTTCTCACCGACGTCATCGATCCCATCTCCCAAGCGACGGTGATGGCCGAGGTCGGCTCGGTCGCGCGCCATCATCTGCTCCTCTGCGTTTTTATGAACGACGCGGCGGTAAGCGGCGCGCTCGCGCAAGAGCCGCGCAGCGTCGCCGCCGCCTTCCGCGCAGAGGTTGCGCTCGGGCTCGCGAACGAGCGGCGTCTGGCCAAGGCCATGCTGGAACGCGCCGGCGTTATTGTGATCGACGTTCCGGCGCAGAAGCTGAGCACGGCGCTGATCGACGAGTATCTGCGCGTAAAGCGCCGCGGTCTGTTGTAAAACGCCGCCATCAGGCGATATAGTTACGTAGATGGCGCCGGTCTTGGTCGGTTTCTTGGCGGCAGCGGCGGCAATCGTTGCGGTGATGCTGGCAATTGCGGCGAGCACGACTGCACCGCCGGAGCCGCAAGGGACGGTGACGCTCGCCGGATACCGGCTGCGCCGTGGGTGGCTCTGGGTGCTCGCGGCGGCCGCGGCCGCGGCGCTGGTAATCTCGCTGCCGGCATTCCCCTACGGAAAGCCCGCAACGCTGAGCGGCCGGCATTATACGGTAACGGCGACGCAATACAGTTTCGATCTGCCGCAAAGCGTGCCGGCCGATACGCCGATCGTCTTCGACGTGACCTCCAAAGACGTCAATCATGGATTTGGAATTTACGATCCGCACGGGCGGCTGATCGCGCAAGTACAGGCGATGCCGGACTACGTCAACGAGTTGCCGTTACGGTTACGCGCGACGGGCCGCTACACGGTGCGATGTCTTGAGTATTGCGGCATCGCGCACGCATCGATGGAAGCGGGGTTCGACGTACGATGACCGGCGAGCGGACGTCGGGCACAGTGATGTGGGCCTATCTTGTGACCGGAATCGCCGTCTTCAGCCTCATGGCGCTGGTCGGCCTGATGCTGCGCATCGAGCAGGCGAACTGGATTGCGTACGACGCGGGGCTCTTCTATTCGCTCATGACGCTCCACGGCGCCGGCATGATCGTGGCGCTCGCGCTCTGCGGGATGGGCGGCCTGTGGGCGATCATGGACCGCGAACGCCGCATGGATCGCGGCCTGGCGTGGTCGGCCTATGCGTCGATCGTGCTCGGCGTCGTCTGCGTGATCGTGAGCGTGATTGCCGGCCATTTTGCGGCGGCGTGGACGTTTCTCTATCCACTGCCCTTCGTCGGTGCAACCTGGCCGAGCTGGGCGACCGGCCTGTTTCTCGTCGGCGTCGCGCTGGTGATGCTCGGCTGGACGATCTATTGCACGCAGCTCTTGGGCTGCGTGCTCTCCGCCTATGGCGGATTGCGCGGAGCGCTCGGTTGGGATCTCGTCTTCCATCACGACCGCTTTGCCGCATCGGGAAAGCCCGAGCCTCCGCCGCAGGCCTTCGCGGCGCTCGTCACCGCGGTCGACGGCCTCTTCGCCGCTACGGGCGGCATGCTCGTCGGCATCGCCCTGATCGTTCACTGGATCGATCCGTCGGTCGCGCTCGATCCGCTCTGGGCGAAGAATCTCACCTACGAGTTCGGTCATACCTTTGCGAATCTGACGATCTACATGGCGATTGCCTTCGTGTACGTCGCGCTGCCGCGCTATGCGAATCGAGAGTGGCACACGTCGCCGGTGCTCGCAATCGCGTGGTGGGGAACGCTGCTTTTCGTGGCGACGGCCTACTTCCACCATCTCTACATGGACTTCGTGCAGCCGCGGGGCTTTCAGTATCTCGGCGAAGTCGCTTCGTATCTTGCCGCGTTTCCACCGGCGGTCGTGACGATCTTCGGCGGCGCCCTGCTCGTCTATCGGTCGAAGATGCGCTGGACGATGGGCTCGATGTTCTTGTACGCCGGTCTAGTCGGCTGGCTGGTCGGCGGAGTCGGCGCGCTCATCGACGCGACCGTTCCGATCAACTTCTCGCTGCACAACACGCTCTGGGTGCCGGCGCACTTCCATACCTATCTACTTGAGGGCGTGACGCTCTTCGTCTTCGGCTGGATCTTCGCGTCGCTCGAGGCGGGCGCGGGTACCGCCAGCTCGTTATTGACGCGCTGGATCGCCGGAATTGGAATCTTTGGCGGGGGCGCGCTGCTGCTGCTGGGCTGGTACGTCGCCGGAGCCGACTCGGTTCCCCGGCGCTACGCCGTGCAACCGGTGCCCGGGCCTTCGATCGCCGCGTGGGCGTCGATCGGCGGTGCGCTGCTGATCGCCGGCGTCATCGTCGCGCTGTTCGAAGCGCTGCGGCTCGCGCGGGCCGCGAAGACGCGAGCGTTAGCATGACGCTTCGCCGGCTGCTCTTTTTCGCCGCGACGCTCGTGGCGATCGTCCTTTCATTCATGCCGATCGTCACCGGCGAACGCAACGTCTCGGTTCACGAACATCACCTCGATCACGCGGTCTTGATGCTGCTCGGCGCGATTGCCGGACTCGCGCTCTACGACCGCCGCGGCGGCGAAGCGGAGTCGCCGCGATGGCTCTGGGTCGCGGTGCTCGCCCCGATCGCTGCGATGCTCTTGATGGCGCCGTCGCTCTACGCGATCGTCGACAACGTTCCGTGGGTGCATACCATCAACCATCTCGCCTTCGTCGTGCTGGCGATCCTCGCAACGTACGCAGGCCAACGCTACGTGCGCGGGGTCGGATGGGCCTCGGGGCTGATGCTGGAAACGATGGCGATCGTTGCTGCCTTTGGTTACGGCGTCGCGCCGGCAATCGCCACGGCTTCGACGGCAAGCGCGAACCCGATTCCGGCGGTATCGCCGGCTCGCGTCGCGCACGGCCGCCAACTCTTCGCGCAAAACTGCGCGGTCTGCCACGGCGCGCAAGGCCAGGGCGGCGGCGTAGGGCCCTCGCTCAAGAACGAGAGCGCTCGCAAAGACTGGGCGCAAACGCAGGCTTGGATCAAGAAGCCCGTGCCGCCGATGCCGGCGCTCTACCCTTCGCCGCTGAGTGCGAACGACGTCGCCGACGTTGCCGCTTTCGTGGAAACGCTCAAATAGCCGATAACGCTCAAGAACGAACCGGCGGGTAGACCCGCTGCCAGACGATCCAGGCGGTCGCGACGATCGCGCCGACTTGCAGGACTGCCGACAGAACGAGCAGCGCCGATGTTGCCGGCGTCCCGTGCGATGCATGGAGCGGCTCGGCAATGAGCCGAATCGGTAATCCAACGTTGAGTGCAACAAAGGCCCCGACTGCGAGCGATTCGGGATAGCGTCCCTGCGATTGCGGAAACGCACGGCGATTGAGCGGGAGCAGCCAGAGTGCGACACCGATCACCGTATTGACCAGCCAGCCCACAAAGGCCATGTGCGAGTGCTCGATGCCGATGACGAATGGGGCCGAGCGTCCCGCGGCTTCGAGCCCGAGGAGCACGGCGCCCAGTATGAAGGCCAGAACCAGATAGAGGATGCCGGTCTTGACGAAGAGGCGCGGTACGAGCGGCACGCTTTACGCCTGCTTCTTTTTTCCCGCGAAGGCGAAGTAGTAGAGCAAGACGATGGCGGTGGCTAAGCCGACGGCGATCCGTACCGATTCGGGCAGCCGCCGCGGCGAGACGAAGGCCTCGATCGTTCCCGCGACGACGAGCATCGAGGCGACCCCGACGATCAGCGTGCCGGCGCGGCGAGCGTTGGCAACGATGAGGTCGCGCCGGCGCATGCGTCCCGGATAGATCATCGCCGCCGCGACGAGCAGCCCGGCGGCGCCCGCAATTTGAATCGCCGTCAGCTCGATGACGCCGTGCGGTGCGATCGTCGCCCAGAAATCGCGGCCGAACCCGGCGTTGGTGAAGAGCGCGCCCATGCCGCCGAGCATCACGCCGTTAGTGGCGATGATCCAAATCGTCGCCGCACCGAGCGTGATGCAGCCGGCGAAGGCAATGATCGCCACCTTGACGTTATTGGCGATGATCGCGGCCGACATCGCCGGCGCGAAGCTCGCTTCGACGGCGAAGTTCGAGTCGTGAAGGCTCTTGCGGATATTCTCCGAGACCAGGAAGTTCGGCAGCAGCGCGTACGCGTCGTTGGGATGGCTGCGAACCAGGACGTACGCGACGACGGCGCAGGCCACGGTGAGCGCGGTGCAGATCGCAAAATAGGGCAACGAGCGGCGGAACTCTTGCGGAAAGGTGCGCCCGTAGAAATCCGCGATGCGTCGCAGGCCGCTCTCCGACGTGCCGGCATAGACGAGCGCGTGCGAGCGAGCGACGGTGCGATTCAGATATTCGAGCAGGGTGGAGTCGTAACCGCGCCCTTGCGCGTAGGCGAGATCGCTCGTCGTTGTCCGGTAGAGCTTGCCGAGGCTCTCGATCTCATCGGGTCGTAAGCGGCGAACCCCGCGCCGCAGGAGTCGCTCGAGTTCCTGCCACGCCGGCGAGCGGCGAGAGACGAACGTGCTCTGATTCAACGATGGAAAAGTTGGCGAGCCGGCGCCGTCGAACCTACGAATCGAACGTTATGGACCGGACGCTTGAGGTTCGCACGCCCGAGAGCATCGCATTTCACTACGAGCTCGCCGGTTTGGGGAGCCGTTTTCTCGCGCTCATGATCGATCAGGCGATCCAGATCGTGACGCTCGTTGCGATCTTCGGCGGAATTTTGCTGGCCGGATCTCGAGCCATCGCGCGCGGTGCGCCGCCGGTCGCCGACAAGCTCGCCATGAGCATTGCGGTCGCGATCCTAATCGTCATCGTCTTCATGGTGCTTTTTGGTTACTTCATCGTCTTCGAAGCGGTGTGGAACGGACAGACCCCCGGTAAAAAACTGCTCGGGTTGCGCGTGGTGCGCGATGGCGGCTATCCGATCGACTTCGGCGCCTCGCTGATTCGCAATCTCATCCGCATCGGCGAATGGATCTTCGGCTACTATATCATCGCCGCGATTAGCGCGCTAATTTCGCCCGAGAACAAGCGTGTCGGCGATCTCGCCGCCGGCACCATCGTCGTCCGCGACGAGCGCCTCGCCGCGCCGAGTTCGTTCGCACGCGAGCGAGAGCAGCCCCAATACGTCGCAACCGCGTATCTCAACGGCGAAGAACGCGCGTTGATCGAGCGCTTCATCGAGCGTCGGGACGCACTGAGCGAGGACCGTCGCGCCGAGATTGCCGCGAGCATTGCGGCGCGCGTACGCAATCGCGTTCCGCCGGAACTCGCGCGTCTGGACGACGAGTCGCTCCTCAAGCGCCTCTAGAGTTAAATTCGGAAGACCTGGGCGAAGCGGTCGAAGAGCCGCCGGCTTCCGGTGATACGCATTGCGCCGCTTGCTAGGGCTTCCCGGGGCGTCAACGTGCCTGACATCAGATCTTTGAGCGCCGAGCTCGACTCGAGAATCAAATCTGGCTTTTCGACTGGACCACGCCCGACGGCGATACGAGGTCCGTCCACGATCGCGTGCACGACGATATCGCCGACGTGCAGCTCGTAGCGCGCGCGCAGATCGCCGGCCGCTTCGGGGCGGAAGGTGGTGCGCAGCGCCATCGCCAGTGAATCGATCGTGACGATCTCGCCGGCGCGCGGCGCGTCGAGCAGCTTGGCGCCCCAGCGCCCGATTGCGACGACGGAGTCTTCCAGCTCGCGCCCGCGCTGCGTCAGCTCGTACGCGACGCCGCCGGGCGGACGCGGCATCGCGCGCCGTTCGACGACGCCGGCCGCCTCGAGCTGCTTGAGCCGGGCGGTCAGCACATTGGTGGGAATCTTCGGCAGGCCGCCGTGGAGATCGCTGAAGCGCTTGGGACCGACCAATAGATCGCGCAGGATCATCATAGCCCAGCGATCGCCGATAATTTCCAGGGCGCGGGCAAAGCCGCAAAACTGCCCGTAGCTCTTCTCGCTCACAACTCCATTATAGCCGGTACCATTTGTTAAGACAAGTATACTTGCTTTTTACAAGTAAATGGGGTATGCTCCGGGTACCTCGCCCGATCGTTGAGAAATGAGGAGTCAAAAATGGCAAATCCGGTAGTTCACTTCGAGATCATCGGTTCGAACGCGGCGCAGTTGCGCGAATTCTACGGCCGAGCCTTCGGCTGGAATGTCGCAACCGAACCAAATACTGGCGACCATTATGCGGTGGTCGAAAACGCCGGCCTCACCGGCGGCATCGGTTCCTGCCCTGGCAGGGATTACGCCGGTCACGTCACGTTCTACGTCTGCGTCGACGATATCGTCGCGTCGTTGCAGAACGTGGAGCGGCTCGGTGGTAAGACCGTCAACGGACCGATGGATCTTCCCAACGGCCGCGGACAGGCCGCGCACTTCGCGGATCCGCAAGGGCACATGATCGGCCTCGTTCAGCCCGCGTAACGAGGATAAGAAAGGAAAGCAACGACGTGATGGTACGCACCGAACAGAAAATAACCCCGCTGCTGTGGTTCAGCGGCGAGGCGCAAGAGGCGATCGACTTCTACGTCTCGATCTTCAAAGATGCGAAGATCGATAAGGTCATCCCGTACGGCGACGCCGGGCCGGGCCCGAAAGGCAAGCCGATGATGATCGAGTTCACGCTCGAGGGCCAAGAGTTCATGGCGCTCAACGGCGGCGCTGTGGGCGAGAGCGAGGAATCAGACGTGCCGCCGCGCGGTGGCGTCGCCTTCTTCGTCACCTGCGAAACGCAAGAGGAACTCGACAACGTCTGGGACCGTCTCGCCGACGGCGGCCAGATCTTGCAATGCGGTTGGCTGCGCGATAAGTTCGGCTTCGCTTGGAACATCGTACCGAAAGGACTGAGCGAATACGTCGGTCACGACGATCCGGAGAAGCGCGATCGTGCGATGAAGGCGTTGCTCGAGATGAAGAAGCTCGACATCAACGAGATCCGCAAAGCGGCAGAGGGCGCGTAACCCGCGCCCTCCTTGGGTACGCTGCGGATATGCCTGGAAAGCACCGATACTCTCCGAAAGAACACCGCCAAGTCGAGCATATCAAGGAAAGCGAAGAGGCTCGTGGCAAATCGGAGGACGAAGCGAAACGCATCGCCTACGCGACCGTCAACAAGCGAAATTCCTAGCGTCTACGCGGTGACGGTCAGCGGCACCGCGTTCGACGATTGCACGCCGTCGACGTTGCACGATACGGTGTGAGCGCCGGCGTCGATTCCGGCGCCGGCGAGCGCAGCAGGCGGAACCGGCACACGGATCGATGCGCTGCGCGGCGCGACGCTTACGGTTCCGACGGGAAGGTTGTCGATCATGAGTGTGAGCTGTCCGGCGAGATTCGAACCGCTCACCGAAACCGTGCCGCCGGCCGCGCGCGGCAGGGTCGCTGGTGCGATCGCGGCTATGACCGGGACGTCGCTCGACGTCAGCTTATTCCCGAGATAGGCGGCCTGACCGAGTCCCATCAGCACCATCAGCGCCTGATCGATGTCGGGAATCTGCGCTATCGCGTGGGTGGGGTCGGCGGGAGAGGCCGAACGAATGACGCGCGCGACGAAGATCGCGATTGCGACGACGGTCCATGCCAGCATCTGAATCTTGACGAGATCGGGGGTTACGCCATCGTCGCTCGCACATAAATAGGCGAGACGCCCTCCGCTATCGTGCATCGGCGGCTTGCTGATGCGTCCGCCGTTGAGATAGGAGATCGTAATACCTTTTGCCGTCGCAAGGGTGATGAGGCTGAATCCCATTACGTAGAGCACGTTGTGGGGCATAGTGAGCGCGTACCACCAATTGGGATGGTTATAGTATGAAATGGCCGCCAGCCACACGTAGCAGCAGAGCACCGTGACGTTCCACGCGAGGAATTGAAACTTCGAGACGCTCAGCAATCCGTCGGCGCCGACGGCGAGTTGAAACGGATTGGCCGTTCCCGAGACGAGCATCGAGATCGCGTAGATCAGCGCGAGCGCGACGATCGCAAAGACCCACGCGTTCCAGATCGTGCCCCACCCCATGAGCGCCGCGCATCCCAGCACCGCCGCGGCGCCGAGCAGGCCCCCAACCACGCGGATGACCGGTGCGCTCAATGCTCTGCGCGCTATTATCACGCCAAAACCTCCCAATCGATTTCGCGAGCAACTACCAGCAAATAGCGCCGAGGACCTCTCGCGCGCAGGTGCGCGCCGCCACGGAAGGATATTTCCCAGAGCAACGGAGACCACGATATGGCGCAAAAGCTAATCGCCGCGATCGGTGTTACGGTGCTGATCGCGCAGCCGCTGGTAACCTTTCATATCGGCGTCGAAACCGGCGGCCCGCAGCTGCGCGCGCTTCTGACGCGTTGGGGCTTGGGCTTGCGCTACTTTCTCGCCACCTTCGTGGTGATGCCGGCGATTGCAGTTGGGCTCGGTGCGGCCGGAATCTTGCCGCGCGCGATCTGGGTGGGCCTCGCGCTGATGTCGATCGCGCCGCCCGCTCCGCCCGCGACGCTGCGGCTGCGCAAGATGGGAAACTTCGACGTCGGTCTTGCGTGGCAGGCCGAAGCCTTCATCATCTCGGTGGTGACGATTCCGCTCACCGTCACGATTGTGCAGAGTCTTGGTCTGGTCGCTACGAAGTTAAACCTCAACTGGTGGCCGGTCTTGGAACGAAGCCTCATCTTCTTTGCCGTGCCGATGTTCCTCGGCTTGATGGTTCGCCGGTACTGGCCCGCGCTTGCCGATGCCGTGGTAAAGCCGGTCGGTATCGCGGCGAATGTCGCGCTGATCGTGCTGGTGATCTTGGTGCTGATCGTTGCGGTGCCGACCATTCTGAAGTTTCACATCGCTTCGATTGGGCTGGTTGTGGGATTCGTTGCGATCGCCGTGATCGTCGCGCATCTCTTCGGCGGCCCGGGGCGCGACACGCGCATAACGCTCGCCGCGATGCTGGCGGCACGCTTTCCCGTTCCCGCGCTGCTGCTGGCGCAAGCGAACAATGCCACGAAGATGGTGCTGCCGGTGGTCCTCGTCTACGTGCTGGCAGGCACGCTGCTCGTTCCGCTCTACGGGCGCTTGACCAAAACCTTATCGGGGCTTTTCACTCCGCGTTAATGACCTAGGTTACGCTTTGGCCATACGGTGGAACCGCAGCGTTACGATTGACGTTTTAATAGGTAGAACCATGATACGATCAATCAAACGACGACCCATCGACCTTCTGGACATAGCGCTCGGCATCTTCTGTATATGCGCCGCAATCATGATCTTAGCAAGGTAACGCACCGAACCCTCGCTAGCTAGGTAACCAAATCGAAATCGCGCAGCTTCCGCACGTAGCTGCGCGATTTTGCATTTTCCCGGCGGATCACCGGACTATAGCGCGAGTCAGGACGTACTCGTGCGATACGAAATTATCGGCGTAGTACGGCTCGCAGATCGCATCGAATCCTTGGCGCAGGGCCTCGAGCCGTTCTGGATCGTCGGCAAATGCGGCCACCAGCTTTTGCATCGGACCGACGGAACGCTCGACGAGCGAGCGATAGTGCGGCACACTCAATGCCGGAACGATCATCGTGCCGCGGTCGAACGCGAGCTCGCCGAAACGTTCCGCCAGCCGTTGCGCAATGACGGTGCGCTCGCCCCAGAGCACCGGCGGGGAGACGCCCGGAGGCAGCGGCGGCGAGTTACGCCCGATAAACTGAAAGCTCTGGCCGATGAGCGTATCGGGCGGCCACGTTGCAAATGCGACGCGTCCCGACGGCCGCAGCACGCGGCGCATCTCCGCCACGACGCGTTCCGGGCGCGGACCGAACATGTGTCCGAACTGACTGATCACCACGTCGAAGGACGCATCGGGGTAGGGAAGCGCTTCTGCGTCGCCCTCGTCCCATCGAACGTCGGGAACGCCGGCAACGCGCGCATTTTCCCTGGCGATTTCGAGTAATGCCGGCGTCAGGTCGACCGCGCTCGCGCGCGCACCGGCGCGCGCGGCGGTAATTGCCGCGACGCCCGTTCCGGCTCCCACGTCGAGAACGTCTTCGCCCGGTGCGACGCCGGCGAATCGGACTAGATGCGCCGCGACCGGCGTGGTGAAGGTCGCCATCGGTGCAAACGACGACCAGATTTCGCGCTGAAGCTCTTTGAAGGACGACAGAGGATCCGCAGTCATAAGCGGATACTCTTTCGCCGCTGGACGCTTACGACCCGGGACTGAGCTTAAATACGACCCCGCAGCCGCGATTGCACGGGCCGGTTCCGCCGCTCACCGTCGTACCGTAGAGATTCCCAGCTGAGTCGCGCCACACGGGACCGTATGGGACTTCGCCGTCGCTCGATCCGCCGGCAAAGGTATGTAGCACCGATTCGTGGCCTTTCGAATCGGCTTCGAAGACCGTGCCGCAGCTGTAGCCGCCGTTGCAACTGCTGTCGCCGCCAAACGAGGTGGTGCCGTAAAGATTCCCTCTTGTATCGATGGTGAGATTCTCCGACGGCACCGCGCCGTCGGGACTTCCCGCGAACTCGTGCAGCACTTTGAGCTTACGCGCCGCGTTTAAACGAAAGACGGTTCCGCAGCCGGGATTGCCGCCGCGTTTGTTGCATTTGAGATCGCCGTAGTTTTGCGCCGTGCCGTAGAGATCGCCCGAACCGTTCATCGCCATTCCGCCGATCGGATTGCCGCCGTCTGCTCCGCCGGTGAAGCTGTAGAGGACGGTAAGCGAGCCGCTCGCGCCGAGCTCGAAAATCGTTCCGCATCCTCCGGTGCACGCGCCGTTGCCGCCGAAATTCGCCACGCCGTACAAGTTGCCCGACGCATCCCTGATCACGCCCGAATAGGGCCGCCCGCCGTCGGCGTATCCGGTAAAGGAATAGAGGACGCTCTCGGTACCATGCTTGGAGAGCTCGAAGATCGTCCCGTGATCGTACGCGCCGCCAAACGGCGTGGTGCCGTAAAGATTTCCGGCGGGGTCGGCAATGAGACCACCCATTGGTCCCTGGCCGTCCATCGGGCCGCTGCCGAAGTTGCCTTTGAAATTATAAAGGACGCTCTCGGTTCCGTCGCGCTCGATCTTGAAGATCGTCCCACATCCGTTGCCGCCGTAGACGTAGCACGGCTTGTAACTTCCACCACTTGCGGTCGTGCCGTAAAGGACGCCCTTGCGCCGAAGGAGTCCGGCAAACGGTTCGCTTGCATCGGGCTTGCCGTGGAAACTGTAGATCAGATGTTCGCTGCCACTGGAGTCTATTGCAAAGACGGTTCCGCAACCGCCGTGGTAACCACCAAAGCAGTTCTGGTGCTTTCCGCCGGCGATCGTCGTTCCATAGAGCGTCCCGTCGGGGCTAAGAATCACCCCGGCCTCGGGGCTCGCCGCGTCGGGGCTGCTTTTGAACTTATGCAGCACGACCTCGGTATAGTGGGCTCCGTCATGTCGGCGAAGCGCTGCCGTTCCTTGCGCGGCATATGGGCTCACAGACTGACCGCAGCCGGCTGCCGCGAGCGCGATGAAGCAAACAGCGACGGTGACGCGACGACGCACGGGCTGGTCTCCCTATCGAGCGATCGTTGCATCCACGCTAGCACGTGCGCGAGGGCTGCGCTACGGCGAATCGAGCGGAATTTGGCCGTTCGCCGCTGGCTTCAAAGGACAAATGGAACGATCATCTTCGTGCGGCGCGCGTACGCCGGATATTCGTCCGGAAACTGCTCGCGCATTGTGCGTTCTTCCACCTTGGCCGCGTAGATGAAGTAGGCGAAGAAGACGACGAGGAACGCGATCCACCAGCGCGCTTCGACCGCCGCCGTTCCGATCAGTCCGAGCAGAATGCCGGCGTAGATCGGATGGCGCACGAATGCGTAGGGACCGGTGGTGATCAGCTCGTGGCCTTCGCGCAAGGACATCGGCATGCCCCAGTTGCGTCCCAAGTAGACCCGCGCCCAAACCGCAATGCCGATTCCCACGGCGCAGACGACTGCGCCGGTAATCTGAAACGCAGGACTGGTGACCAGCGGCCGCGCCGCGTGCGGCACGAGATGCGAGCCGAGCGCAACGCGCAGTGCGAGCGCGATCGCGACGAGCACGAGAACTCGAATTAGGTTGGGCAGTGCGGAGCCGCGTGCGCGGCGTTTGGCTCGCGTCGCTTCGAATGCCCAAAAGAGGACGAACGCCAGCCACATGCTTCCGATCGCCAGTCCCACCTCGCGAATCATGAGCTGGACGTTCCCGGGACGCCGGTTCCATCATGCTGAAGACCGCGGCACAGGAGGAAAACGCCATGTTTGAATCATCGCGGCGCGGCCTCGCGAATCCGATCGATGCCGGCAACGGGCTCCTGGCAGCCCATTGATGAAGGGCCTCGCCGCGTTCCTTCGCGCTGCGTCGCTGGCGTTAATCGCCGGGTGCGCTTCGTCGTCAACCGTCGTCCCGCCGCCCACAGCGCCGCCGGCCGCGCGGCAAACGTGGCTCTTCACGAGCGACTGGCACTTCAATCCGTACGACGAACCGTCGCTGGTCAACGATCTGGTGCGCGCTCCGGCCGCGAAGTGGCGCGCGATCCTGGAGCGCTCGCACAAACCGATCGCGCCGTACTTTCAGGACACCAACATCGCGCTGCTCGAATCGGCGCTCGCCGCGATGCGCGCCGTCGCACCAAATCCGCCGGTCATATTGATCGGCGGCGACTCGCTCGCGCATCATTTTCGCGACACGTTCTTTCAGCTCGAACCCGGCGCGCCCGAGGCGACCTACGAAGCGTTCGTCGACAAAACCATGGCCTTTCTCGCGTTGGAGTTCGATCGAATGTATCCCGGCGCGCAGTTCCTCATCACGCTGGGCAACAACGACGGATACTGCGGCAACTACAAGAGCACGCCCAAGAGTGCGTTTCTCGCGCATATGGCCACGGCATGGAAGGAGCTGGTTAACCGAAACGGCGCCGCACCGGGCTTCGTACGCGATTTCTCAAACGGCGGATACTATACCGCGACGTTTCCGTCACGGCCGCGGATGCCGGCCGTGGTGCTGAACAGCGTCTTTTGGTCGGCGCTCTACGAGAATTCGTGCGGCAAGCCCGGAAGCGATCCGGGTGCTGCGGAGCTCGATTGGCTCGCCGGACACTTGAACGGCATCCATCCGCTGCTGCTCACGCACATTCCGTTCGGCATCGACGAGTACGCGTCGCTCAACGCCGATAGACCGGTGCCGCTCTACAACATGCGTTACACGCGCCGGCTGCTCGCGATCTTTGCCGCGAAAGGGATTGCGCCGAGTGCCTTCGTCATCGGCCACATCCATCACGCCACGTTCGAAATCGCACCGACCGGAATCGGCATGCTCGGCGCGATGATCGTCCCGTCGATCACGCCGAGCCAGGGAAACAATCCGGCGTTCGTGCTGGCCGACATCAATTCGTCGGGCCCGACGATCGCCGACACGACGACCTACGTGCTGCCACTCGGAGCGCCCTCGCCGGCGTGGAGCAAGCTCTACTCGTTCGACGAAGCCTACGGCCTCGCGTCGTTCGATGCCGCGAACCTGCTGCGTTTACAAGCGCGAATGGCGAAGAACGAGAGTACGCGCCGCCAGTTCTTCCACTACTACAACTCTGCCAGCACGACCGCCACGCCCGCACCGGCGAAGTGGCGTTGGTATTGGTGCGGCCACGTGCACCTCACACCGACGCAGTATGCCGCATGTCTCAACACGCACGCGATGTAACCTCCCGCGTCAGAACGACGTTACTTCGGGGTCGGTAACGGCACTATCAACACCCGCGGATTGAATCCAGCCGGCGGCGTGTCGGATACTCCCTGCGGCGGCGGCACCGGCCGTACGCCGATCGATTTGCACGACCACGGACTTGGAATCGTGCGCACGACGTCGTCGGCAATCTCCGCTTGCGCCGCCGGGATGGGCGGCGTCTTGCCGCTCAGCCGATCCGGATCGAAGCCGCCGGATAAGTCGCCATTCTTATCGCTTCCGTCGCGTGGGCCGAACGGCATGTAGCGCGCCTCATCGGGCAGTTGCGCGAGGGGCGTGCGATTGAAGAGATGCTCGACGAACTTGACGACCGACGCCTGATCGTTGTACTCGTCTACCACCGCAGTTCGCGCGTAGGGTGAGATCAGCAGCAACGGCACGCGCTGGCCGTTGCCGCAGGGATTGCCGTCGGGGCAGACGAGCCAGCTCGGCGGCGGCACGTGATCCCAGAAGCCGCCCGGATCGTCCCAGGTAATGACGATCGCCGATTGACTCCAATACTTGCTGCGCGCAATCGTGTTGACGAAGTCGGCGATGTCGGCTTCGGCGAGCTGCGAATCGGCCTCGCCCGGATGATCGTCGTCGCCGATGAACGTGTTGGGCGCCGCGTGCGCGGGTTTGAGGCGGAGATTGCTGCCGAAGCCGCCTTTGAGATAGAAGAGGCCGCCGTCGCCGAGCGTTCCCTGCTCGACGTCCGACGCGAACCGCGTGATATCGGCGACGTGCTCGTCCATCGCCGGATTGTTGGCGACGTAGCCGAAGTAATGCGGCGCCAGATGGTGCGTCACCAGCGTGACGCGGCCGGGATCGGCCGGATTGTTATAGCCTTGCTCGTACCACGTCCAGTTGACCCGCGATTGACCTTTTCCGCGCAAGAATCCGATGTCATCGGCGATGTCTTGGGTATACTTCGTCAACTTGCCGGCCTCGGCGCCTTCGAGATTCAGCAACACGTTGGCGTAGGTTTGGTCGACTTGCTTCTGCGTGCTGAAGTCTTCGGTATTGTACGGTCCCCATGCGGGATCGAGGTCCACCCAAATCGGAACGCTGCGGCCCGGCACGCCGGGCGGCTGCGCGGTGTACGGCGGTCCGGCGGCGCCGTAGCGTTTGTACTCCGTCTCGCCGTTTTGCGCCGCGATGATCTCCACGTTGCTCGGTGTCGACGGCGCGCGCGCACCTTGGAAGAAGTCATCGTACAGGGCAAACCGGCTCGCGTACGTCCAAAGATAGGGGATCGTATCGCAATCGACGTGCGCCATCGATTCGTCACCGACCGACGCCGCTTCGGAAGGATCGGTCATGCCGAGCCGCTTTTGCACTTCCGACGGAAGCTTCTGTGCCGTGGCCGCCTCTTGCGCGACGAATCCGTCCATCGCGCCGTTGTTGATCGCCGCGTCGAAGAGCGTTCGCGCATTGCTCAAAACGCCAACGTCGGGTTCGACAATTCGAAACGCCTGCGTCTCTCGTTTTGCGACCGGATTATACTGCCGAAAGCCGTGCGCTTGCGCGTCTGCAGAGTAAATGCCGTTTGCTCCGGGAAACGTGCCGAAGTAGTGATCGAACGAGCGGTTTTCCTGATAGATCACGAAGACGTAGCGCACGCGCGCAGCGATCAGATTTTGCACGGCCGCAGCGTGGTCCGGCGGCGCCGCCGCCAGCGGCCCGATCAGAGTCGCGCCAACGACTAGCGCACGAATCACCAGCTTCATGGTACTCGCTCCCAGACAAGTCGGACGCGCCCCCACGGGGCATGCGCTTCCGACGAGAGTTGACTTCCGTCGAACGAATAGCGGCGCACCTGCTCGCTCCCGACGAGATTTGGGAACGTCCCACTCCGACGAGACGAGTCGCCAGATCCCCCAAAATCGTTCGTGCAACACACCGCCGGCTTTCGCCCCGGTGCTGCTTCGTCCCTCAGGCCGGCAAGTATGGCGGGCGCTTCCGAGGCAGCCTCAAGCGCCTGTCGAAAAACGTGGGTGGAGAGTACCGCGCCGGAGACGCTACTAAAAGGAGGCCGCTTTGCGCTACGCCCCGTTTGCACTTATTTTAGCCGGTGCGATGCTCGCCGGTTGCGCGCGCCAAGCCGCGTTCACTCCTCACGCAGGTGCAGCGCGAAACGCACACGCGCGCGGTGCAGCTTCCGCCTATCGCCTTATCTACAGCTTCAAAGGCCTCGGCGACGGGGTGAAGCCGGAGGATCGGCTCGTCGAACACGACGGCGCTTTCTATGGAACGACCTATTCCGGCGGCAAGTACAACATTGGAACGGTCTTCGAAGTTCGGCACGACGGTACCGAAAAAGTGCTGTACAGCTTTTCGAGCGCGTACGGCGACGCCGGCATGCCGGTGGGTGGCCTCATTTATCTCGGGCATGTGTTCTACGGTACTACGCTGGACGGCGGATCGTCGAACCACGGTACCGTTTATGAAATCAAGCCTGACGGAACGTTTCGTGTTATTTTTAACTTCAACGGAGGCAACGGCGCCAATCCGCACGGCGAGCTCATCAACGTCTTCGGTGTCTTGTACGGCACGACCGATCGCGGCGGTGCCCTCGACAGGGGAACGGTCTTTTCGGTGACTCCCGATGGTAAAGAGCACGTGCTGCACAGCTTCGCCGGCGGCGCCGACGGCGAGAATCCCTTGGCCGGCCTCGAGCTCTTCGATAGCCACTTGTACGGCACCACCTACCAAGGCGGCGCGCATAACGCCGGCACCGTTTTTGAAATTTCGCCCAACGGCAAAGAACGCGTGCTCTATAGCTTCGCCGGGGGCGCCGGCAGTGACGACGGCTTCAATCCAGAGAGTAAGCTCATCGCGGTGAACGGCGCGCTCTACGGCACGACGCGGGGAGGGGGGACAGGCTGCTGCGGCACGATCTTCGAAGTCAAAAAAGACGGCAGCGAAAAAATCGTTTATAGCCTGAACCACAACGACGGTGGATCGCCCAACTCGGGCCTCGCAGCGCTGAACGGTTCGCTTTATGGAACGGCTCCGAGATACGGATCGAAGAATCAGGGAACGATTTTTGAGGTAAAGCCGGACGGCACGTTCCAAGTGTTACACACGTTCGCGATGAAGGAGGGCGCCGAACCGCGCTCGAGTTTGCTCGCCGTCCATAGCAAACTCTACGGCACGACCGCGGCCGGCGGCGCCAAACAGAAAGGCACCGTGTTTGAGCTGACGCCCTAGCGCGTTACTTCTGTTTGATCACCGCCGGCGGCGACCACGTTCCGTCGAGGATCGACGGCGGCGTCTCCGTTGGCCAATACATGCGCATCATCAGAATAAACTTGCCCTCCGGCGCGGGGAGCCAGTTGCTCTGGGCGACGTGTGCGGGTTGCGCGTGCGAGAAATAGAGATCGATCGATCCATCGGCGTTGGCCTTCGGATTGTCGCGCATGCTTTCGGTCAGCTTATTGAGCGGGTTAGGATAGAAGAAGTACTCGTTGTCGTACATGGTGATCGACCAAAAGCCCTTGACCGGCGGAAGCTGTCCCTTTGCAAAACGTAGGCGGTAGACGTTGGTCCCTACGAGCGGTGCGCCCGTCGAATCGAGTTGCGTGTTCGGATAGACCGCGTCCTCCGGCTGGTTCGCGCCCCAACCGTACGCGGAGATCATCGCTCGCTGGAGATAGTTTGCTCCGTACTTCCCACCGTGACCACCCTTCACGTTCCATCCGTTCACGAGCGCCGGCGTTTTGCTCTGCAGCGCGGCGATCTTCGCGAAAGCGGCCTTCGGCGCCGCATCGATCGCTTGCCGCACGGCCGGCGGCAGCGAGCTCATTGAAAACGGTTTGCCGGGAACGATGCCGATCTTGGCCATCTCGGCGACGATCGCTCGATCTTGCGGCATCACCGGGCGATTGACGGCCATCGACGTGGCCATGGCGTTAAAGTACGATTGCGCGCTCATGGCCGCGATGATCGCGCGAACCTTCTCTTTTACGCTTGGCGCGTTCGGATTAACGCTTGCCGCCGGCGGCGTGTAGGACTTGCCGAACGAGCTGAGCGGAACGAGCGTGAAGTTCTTCTGCAATGCGTGCACCGCCGCGTAGTCGGCCGCCGTCGCCTGCGCGTACACGCGTCCGATGATGAAGAGGTTTCCGGTCGGTGAGGCAACGCGCTGCGTGATTCCCGCCGGAACGGTTCCGTGCCAGTTCGGTCCCGAAATCAGCACCTTCTGCGCGGCCGACCCGAGCGTTCGCGCACCCGGCGCTTTGAGCACTTCCGTCCATTCCGAGTAAATCGGGAAGAGGAAGTAGCGCCGGTGCATATTGGGATACGAAAAGACGATCGGCTCTTTCGACACGTCGAGAAACGCTGCGGAATAGAGCGTGTCGGCATTCGGCGCGGTGACGCCGCGATAGCTGGCCGGGGGATACTTCGGAAGATTGACAAACTGGTTGATCGGCGCTTGCAACGTCGCGGGCTCCGGCGCGGTGACGTTCGTAAAAGCCGCCTTCGTAACGTCACTGGTCATCAGCGAGTAGCCGTAGACGTACGCGTCGACGGCAATGCGCTGCGCCCCCGAAGCGGAAAGTGCGTCCTGATCTGCGGCGGCGGCGTTCGCCGCCGCGACCGGCAGCGCGACGCAAAGAAATGCCAGCGCGGCGCTTAGCACCGCCAACCGTTGTTTCAACTTCCAACTCCTTGTGAACGACATCGTAATTCGGAACCGCTGCCTTTATGCACCGCTTGCCAGCTCCCTGCTCAACCGGGCGTCCGACTTTTGTCTGCACTTTCACCCTTGAGCAGCGGCGCGGAGCGGCGCGTGCCGGAGGGGGACCCGCCGTTATCCCTGTCACCCTGAGCGGTGTCGAAGGGTGACGAGTAAAAACGCTGCGAACGCACCGCGCATGTTCAATAAAGCGATAGCTATCGTTGCTCTCTTTACGCTGCCGCTTGCAACACTGGCAGCGACGCCGACCGCATCGTTCGAGGCGGGATCGGTGCACGTCGACAAATACGGAAGCGGCTCGCCTGCGTTGGTGTTGATTCCCGGTCTCACCGATTCGGGATCGGTCTGGTACACGACCGTCGCAAAGTATCGGGCGACGCACACGATCTACGTGTTGACGCTGCCGGGTTTCGGCGGCCGTCCACCGGTTGCGCCGCCGATGTTCGATACGGTCGATAAAGACATCGCGGCATTCCTCGCCGGCGCAAACAAGCCGGTACTCATCGGGCACAGCCTGGGCGGCTTCTTAGCCATTCGCCTCGCCGAGGAGCACAGCGACTTGATCGGCGGCGCGATCGCCATCGACGGCCTTCCGGTGTTTGCCGGAATGGACAAAATGACGCCGGCGGCACGCGCGGGAGCGGCCGCGCAGATCAGCGGTCGAATAAAAAGCGAAACGCCGGCCGAGTTCGAACAAGGGGAGAGCGCGCAGCTCGCCTTTATGACGATGCCGGAGAACATCCAAACGGCGCTGGCTTTTTCGAAGGGCGCAGACGTTGCCGCAACCGCGGAATACATGAACGAGATGATAGCGGCGGACCTGCGCCCGAACTTATCGAAAATCACGGTGCCGCTTCTCGAGATCGGCCCTTTCGACTCGACGCTGGATCCGAACAATCCCTACACCCCGATGACGACGCCGCAGCAAAAGCAAACGTACTATGCGAGCCTTTTCACCGGCGATCGCAGCGCGAAAGTCGTGATTATCGACAACTCGCGCCACTTCATTATGCTCGATCGGCCCGACGCGCTCTTCGCAGCCATCGACGCCTTCCTAACGTCGCTGCCCCCGGCATCATCCTAAAGACTCTACGTGTCATCTGACCACGAGCCTGTCGAGGGGTGACCCGGGCGACCTCGGCTTATTTTACGGGATTGAAGAATCGCCCCAAGTCGTAGGGCCACACGATAATCGCCAGGATCCCGCCCCAAAACGACAGGTGAACGAACCCGATCGTAAAGAGCCAGCCAAATAACCAAAATACGCCAGTCGCGCTATGGTGCTCAACTTTGATTCGCTGCATTCGCCCCTAGTTCGCCGCTGCGCCGTTTAACGCTCTGCTAATCGCTCGGTCAAGGCCGCGGGCCGCGATGGCACCACCGATCCTTTTACTGAGGGACCGCGATGATGTCGAGGTTCTTGAACCCCTTATAGGTCGCTAACAAGTTGGGCTGTGCCTTCGAGAGCCAGCCCTTCGCAGGACGTGCGAAGGCATAGACGACCTCCTTATGTGCGTTCGCCACGTACGCGATCGAAGCGTCGCTATTCAGCGCGATGCCGCTGATCGAGCCGAGCGGGTCGGGAACGGTGAACGACGATCCGCCGTTCGGCGACGAAACGGACACGAGCCCTGGGGCCCCGTCAACCGGCGTGATGATGTCTTCTCGATCGTCGTCGGCCCCACCGATCAGCGCAATGGTACCGATGCCGAAGCACGGGCCTTGCGTATACTTTCCACTGCCGGTGCGCGTAAATGGCGCCACGCTAGCAAACCCGCAGCCACCCGAAATAAAGACGACCTTCCCATCGGGAGTCGACAAGACCGACGCGGCGTTATTCGAGTTTTGCACCACCACCGTCGGGTTCTTCGTCATCTTTCCTTTGGGAAAGAAATAGACCGCCTTTTGACCGAAGTCGCTCACGTAAACGTTGTCGCTCGCGTCGACGGAGACGTCGGTCAGGTCCGGCGCACCCGACCCACCTTGGAGCATCGGCGACTTGAGCCGCTTCACCATCGTGCCTGCGTTGGTAAAGACGTCGGCACATGCGGTGCATTTCTTGGCCTTCGGGTGGGTGACGGTCGTGTAAATCCGTCCGGACGCATCCGAGGCAAGGCCTTGCGCGCGTCCGTGTCCCGGCGAAAACGTCTTAGTGGCCGTAGCTTTGCCGTTTTTGATGGAAAAAATGGTAATCGAACCGTTGGAATAGTCGAGATTGAAAAGCGTGCTCAACGCACCAGCGCCAAAATGACTGTGTGCTACGCCTGCTTGAACGGAAGATCTAGCCTGCGGTATCGCCGACTGCATCGGCGAAGAGTTCGAACAGCCGGCGAGAAGCGGAAGTAGAACTAATAGAACGGAGTAGGATGCAGCTTTCATGCGGTCGAGTATTGGCACTCGTTTCGCAAAGTCATCCATGGCGCAGATAGGCGCTAGATAATACCGAGCACCGCGCGAGCGTGCGCACCGCCGTCGTGTCGCGGAGTGACGTTAAAATCTTCTGCGAGCGACCACACGATATAGAGTCCGCGGCCGCGTTCGCTGAGAACGTCGAGCGGCAGCTTCGGAGCAAACGTAAAGCCGGGCCCCCGGTCGAGCACGTGGAGCACCGGCGCCGCGCCGTGGTTCCAATCGAAGACGATTTCGATGGGACCGGGTGCGTAGCGAACGACATTGCCCAGCAGTTCGCCAAAGACGTGTTCGGCGCCGGCGAGTTGTTTCTCGCGCACGTCCGCATCGCGCAGAAGTTTTACGAACGCGTGGCGCGCCGCGTGCGCCAGGCCGGCGTCGTCGCTGTGAAACGCCCATCGTAACATGCTCGTGTGACGGTGCCCGTCGTGCGTAACGTCCCCCGGCGGTTCGATCCGAAGCGTCAGCACGACGACGTCGTCGCTGCTGCCGCGTTTGAGCACCGCGTGGTAGATGGCCTCGGCTGGCAAGGGGCTGTTCGCAATTTCAGGACGCGCGACAGCCGCGGTGAGCCGCTCGAGACCACGAATCACGTTGCGGTCCGATTCGATCAGACCGTCGCTGTAGAAGACCAAAAGTCCCGAGCGCGGCAGCAGTGTGATCGCCGCCGTTTCCCCGCGCTCGCGCAGCCCAACCGGCGGCCCGCTGGTGCCCAGCGGCGTTACGTTGCCCGCATCATCGCGCAACAGCGGCGAGGGGTGACCGGCCGACGCGTAGGTCAGCGTTCGCGCAACGGGATCGAGCACACCGACGAACGCCGTGACGAACGTGTCGGGATACTCCGTCTTCAGCGTGCGGTCAGCGGCGTCGAGCATGGCGATCGCATCGGGATAAACTTGCGCCACGCCGCGAATGACCTGGCGCATCGACGCCATAATCACCGCGGCCGGCAGTCCGCTGCCCGAAACGTCGCCGATCGAAATGACGATCCGGCCGTCGTTGAGCCGCAATGCATCGTACCAGTCGCCGCCGAGCAGCTCGCGGTCGCTGGCCGGCACGTAAATGCCGTCGAAGCGCAAGCCGGGCACCTCGGGCAGCGAGATGGGAAGCGCCGCGCGTTGAAACTCCGCGGCAATCTCGCGTTCGCGCTCGTAGAGGCGCGCGTGGTCGATCGAGACGGCGGCGCGGTTCGTGAGCTCTTCGAACAGCGGTAAATCGGCGTCGCTGTATCGCCGCGGCCTCTCCGACCAATACGCAACGAGCGATCCGATCGTTCTCCCGCGCGCTCGCAGCGGAATCGTCACGCCCGAGCGCGGCGCCATTGCCCGAATCACCGGAAACAACTTCGGCGCCGCGGCCTTTTTCAGGAGCTCGACGTTGACCTCACCGATGATCATCGGCCGGCCTCGTCGCAGCGCCTCCGCGATGACCGGTTCGAAGCGCGGGTCGTGCGTGTAGCGTCCGACGAGTCGTTTGGCCAGGCGACTCTTTTCGGGATCGGCGTGAATCGCCGCGACGGTCTTTAAACGATCGTCTTCGTCGAAGAGATCGATCGCTGCCCAGTCGCCGAAATCGGGAACGATGATGCGCAGTAGGCGGCTGAGCGTCGCCTGCAAATCGAGCGACTCGGCCAGCTCTTCCCCGGCTTGCGCGAGGAAGGCAAAGAGTTGTCCTTGGCGCTTGTAATCGTCGATGTCGCTGCAAACGCCCAGCCAACCCGCTTCGCCATTGCCGCCGATCGGCGACACGAAGACGCGAAACCAGCGTTCGATTCCATCGGCTCCGCGCAATCGCAGTTCGAGCGCGAACGGCGAGCCACCGGCGATGCCGCCCTGCAGTGCTTCTTGCGCGATTTCGAGGTCGTCGCGCGGTACTGCCGACCACCAGTGCTTGCGCCCCGCGTAGGAACGCCAGGCGCGATTGAGCTGCTGCAGCCGGCCGTTCTTGGTCGCAATCCAGGCGATCTGCGGGATGTCGTCAATCGCGAGCGCCGGGGAATCCATACGCTACATCGGCGGATAGCCATCGAACTTCGGGATGGCCGGATCCATGGAGTCCCACGGCTGCGCGTCGGCGACGTGGACGTCGAACTGCGGGCGAAACGCGTTCGCCGCAAAATACAGTACCGGCGCGTACGCGCCGCCCGACAAATGTTGGCAATCGCGGCAGTGACAGTTGAACGTCGCAATCGGCTCGCCGCTACATTCGTAACGGACGGCACCGCAGACACATCCGCCCTGAAACGTGCTCATCATTCTGCGTTTTCGCTGCAATCGGGAGCGATGCCCGCGACGCTGCAGCTCTGCGGGAGCGCCCAAGCAGAGCAAGCGGCTTTTAGCTCGGCACGCGGATAAGGCGCGGCGCGGCGATCTGAACCACCAAGACGACGACGTCGTCGGCGGACCGTTCGTAGCCCATCACCGCGCGCTGCACGTACGCGGCGGGACGTTCCAAGGCCGGATTCTCAACGAGGCGCGCTGCGGCGTCTAAAGCCGCGCGCTCACCGCCCGCGAGGTCGCGATTGAACTCCGTGAGTCCGTCGGTGTAGAACAGAATCGCCGTGCCGGGTTCCAAGACTTTAACGTGCGTTTCGCGCGAATGCGGCATATGAAGACCGAGCGGAAGACCGCTGCCCGTCAGAAAGAATGGAGTGGCGCCCGGAGCGGCCGCGATGGGCGGCGGATGACCGGCGCTGGCATAGCTGATCGACGCAAGGTCGGAACTGACGATGGCAACGACCGCGGTGGTCAGCGCGTGCAGGTCGACTCCCGGCGCGCGCTCGACTTTGCGCAAGATCTCTCCCGGATCGGGCGACTCGAATGCCGCGATGAAGATGCTGCGCCGAATGCGTGAGGCTGCCACTGCTGCGTCGAGGCCGTGACCCGTCACGTCGCCGACGACAAAAGCGATTCTTCCATCGGGCAGTTCGAATGCGTCGTACCAGTCGCCGCCGATCAGCGCTTCGCGTTCCGCCGCGGTGTAGAGCGCGTCGCAGCGCAGTCCCGAGCGCTGCGGAAGATTATCCGGCAGAAATGCCTCTTGAAGCCGCTCCGCCGATCGCTTCGTCGCGTGCAATATCGTCTGCAGCTCGGTGCGTGCTGCCCGCCTTTCGCACGTAGCGGCGCAGAGCACGAGAGCGGTTATCGCGAGTACCGACATCCAGCTGTCGAGTTGGAGCAGGCGCGTGTCGATCGTTCCCACGGTCCACGGTCCGAGGCCATGCGCGGTTGCCCAGACCCCGATACCGGAGACGATCGCGACGGCAGTCGCCGTTTCGCGCTGCGTGAACCGCAAGGCAATCCAGATCAGGAACGGATAGATGGAGAACCGCAGCGGGAAGTCGGTCAAAAATGAGATGGAAACGGCAAGTACTAACGTTACGGTCGCCGCGGCGAGTTCGAGCAGACTGCCGTCGGCGCGCTCCGCTTTTTGACGGTCGGCGATCCACGTCAACATGAGCGTGGTAACGAAGAGCACGCCGATCGCATCGCCCGTCCACCACACCCACCAAACGGATCCAAAAGCGCTCCACGGTACAATGCGCGCCAGCGCGAGGTTGGTGACGCCGTTCGTCGCCGATACCGTCATCGCAATCGCCGAGCCGAGCAGCGCCAGAAGAAGAACGTCGCGCACGCGATCGAGTGAGTTTCGGAAGCCGTACCGGCGCAGCAAGAAGCATCCGAACGCCGGAGCGAGCGTATTGCCGGTCGCAATTGCGGCGGCCGTCCATAGCGGTTCGGCTAGGAACGCGTTGCTGACGAACGCGCCGGCCCAGATTCCGGGCCAGACCCGATAGCCCCACAGCAACAGTGCGGCAAGTGCGATGCCCGTCGGCGGCCACAGCGCGGTAACCTGTTTGGTCTGAAATGCCAACGCCAGGCCGAGCTTTGCTGCAACCACGTACGCAATGGCCACGAGGACGGGGACGAGAATGCGGTCGCGAGAGATCTTCAACGGAGCTCCAGAGGCGCATGCGTTCCCCCGGCGACATGGGAATCCTACTTCACACTAAGTCAAGGCGAGCCGGCGCCATCGGCCGAGCCGGGTAATGCGCGCGGTGTGCAGAAGGCGCAGCATGACGTTATGGAACGAACGGCGTTACGATTCGGCGTTGCGACGGCCGATCATCAATGCGAGGCCTACGACGGTCACGACGAAATCCGCGACGTATGGGAGCGCGTGCGCGGACTGGTCGCGCGCGGCAACGCGACCGATTTTTGGAATCGCTATCGCGAAGATATCGAGCTCGCGCGCGACTTGGGCTGTACGGTCTTTCGGCTCTCGCTCTCCTGGGCGCGATTGGAGCCGGCGCCGGGCGTGTGGAGCGACGAATGCTTCGCGCATTATCGCGACGTTTTGCAGGCAATGCGCGATGCCAAGATGTCGACGGTCGTCACGCTCGTGCACAACGCCTGGCCGCTGCACGTGCAGGCCGCCGGCCAGGGCGCGGGGCCGCTCGATCCCGGCTTCCCCGATCGCGTCGCCGGATTCGCGGCCGAGGTGGCGCAGCGGCTGGGCGATCTTATCGATGATTACGTAACGCTCAACGAGCCCGATCAACTGGTCTACGGCTGGATCAAAGGCTTTTGGATGCGCGCCTACGCGATGCCGCCCGGACAGCCGCCGTACGCCAGCGGCGACGCGCAAATGGACGACGTGCTGACGCTCATCCCCAATCTCTTTTACGCACACGCCAAGGCGCGCGAAGCGATCCGGCGCATCCGGCCGAACGCCCGAGTCGGTGCGAATCCGCTCGTCCTCGGGCTGCCGCGCTGGCTGCAGCGCTGGATCGACCGCAACGCGACGCATTTGAAATCGCCGGAGGATGCCAAACGCCAAGCGACGCGCATCGCGCAGTCGTGGCTCAACGAAGGCGGGCGCGTCGACTGCACGATCGCGCAACTGACGATGACCCTCGAACGCCAGGAGCACGCGTTCTTCTCCGAGCCGTATTTTTGCGCGCATCTCTCCGCGCTGCACGCGAATTCGTTCGCGTTGCCGCCTGACGTAGAAGATTGGCGCGGGCGCGTCGCGGTAGTCGCCGATACGCTGCCGGCAAGCATCGTCGGCGGCGCGTTTCCCGCGGCGACGATCGTCTGCGCCAAAACGATGTCCAAGGCCGTGGAACTGCTGCGGCGCGGTGAAGCCGAGGCGGTCTTTGACGACGACGTGACGCTGCGTCAATATGCGCGCGAGGCGTTTACCCTCACGCGGCTGCACGGGCGGCCGCAATACTTCGCCGTTGCCATGGCGCTCGGCAGCCGTACGCTGCTCAACATCGTCGATCGTGCGATTCGCGATCTGCGCCGCCGGCATCCCGAAGTCCCCAACGCCTTCAATCGCAAGACCGTCGCGCACATAGGGCGCGAAGCGGACGCGCAAGCCGACGATACGCGCGCCGTGCCCGACATGGATCGCTCGATCGCCCTGATTCGCAAACGCGGTAAGCTGCGGGTCGGCATTCATCCGGGCGTGGAGGGGCTGTGTACCGCAGCCGCCGGCGGCTACGCCGGGCTCGAGCCGGAGATTGCGCGGCGCGTCGCGGAGCTCATCTTCGGCGATCCCGAACGCGTCGAGTTCGTCCCGGTTGCGGGCGAACAGCGGCTCGGCGCGACGCGATCGACGTTTCTCCACGGGCTCTTCACGTTGCGCAAAGGTCTCGCGATCTTCACCACCCTGCTCGGAACGAACTGGTGGAATCTCGGCATGGCGGGGAAGCTGCCAGACTTTCTCTGCCCGCGCGAATGCGTCGGCACGCTGGATTACGTCGGGCTCGATTACTACTGGGGCGTGCCGTCCTTCTGGCCGCGCGACCTTCATCGGCTGACCGCGGCGTCGGATTTTCATTACTCGAACGCGCCGGTTTGGCCCGACGCCTTGCGAATGATCCTACTGGAAGCGGCGCAAGAGTTTCCGGGCAAGCCGATCGTCGTCATCGAAAACGGTTGCGTCGTGAAGGCCGCCGACGTCGGACGGCCGGATTACTTAACGGAACACGTCAATGAGGTGCGCAAGGCGATCGAACGCGGCGCGCCGGTGGAGGCCTACATCTGCTGGAGCATCACCTCAAATCGCGAGTGGGGCTTGCCCTTCGACGATGGCAGCGATTTTGGGCTCTACCACATCGACCTCGACCACGACCCCGGCCTCAAGCGCGCGCCGACCGAATCGAGCCGGCGCTACGCGCAGCTGATTGCGGGGTCTTGGAGGGTATAGCGGGGTATGGCAGATTCGGAGAATCCTCGCTATGGTTGGCCGACCATGCTTTTGGCCGGCGTGGCGCTGAACGTCGTTTCGCAACTGTTGAGCTCGCCTGGCGCTGCAAAGGAAGAGTACGCGCGCAGCACGCGGCCGGCGTTCGCACCGCCAGCCTGGGTGTTTGGTGTTGCGTGGCCGATCAACAACCTTTTGACGCTCTGGGGAAATCGCAACGCGCTCAACGCGCCGCCGAGTCCCGATCGTACCGCGTACCTTCGCCTTCAGGCCGCAACGTGGGCGCTCTTCACGACCTATGGGTTCGTGCGTTTTCGCCTCAGGAGCCCGATTCTCGGCTTCGCGCACACCACGCTCTACTCTGCGTTGACGCTGGCGTCGGCGGCTCGCGCCGCGCGTCTCGACCGCAAGCTGCTTGCGTCCTTCGCGACGCTCATTCCGTGGCTGGCGCTCGCAGCGGCGCTTTCAGTCTACCAACTCGGCGACGCGGATCCGCTTTTCGAGGGTTAACTACTCCATCAAAATATTCTGCATCATTCCGGTATCTTCGTGCGTCAACGCGTGGCGATGAAAGACGGTCTTGCCGTACCACTGCTTGAAGCGCACGCGGATCGTCAAGCTACCGTTGACGCCGTCGAGTTTCTGCGGAATGGCAAACGTATCGCGAATAGAGACCGGCTCGACCCGCTTGCCGTTGATCGCGAAAAGCTGAAACGAGTTTTCGTGCAGGTGGAACGGATGGACGTCGTCGGTTTGGGCAGCGTTGCCGGGAGCTGCATCTTCACCGGCGAGCCTGCGACCGTGAAGCGCACGATTTCGAATCGCTCACCCAGCGCCGGGCGAATGCGTTCGCTTGCAAGCGACGCCAACGCGTACGTTCCCGGCGTTTGCGGCGCTCGAACCAGTAGTTCGACGCGGCCGCCTTGGGTGGCAAGTTGAATCGGCGCGGTAAAAAGATTTTCGGGGGCGATCTTCGTTATGCCGGTTCCGCTCATGTCGGTATGTAGTGGCTCGAGCGTATTGATGCCGTCGAATCCGATTTGCCACGCGGAAAAAGCAGGCAGCGCGAGCAGTAACGGAAGGGAGTTTGTAGCATTGAGTATTCGCAGGCGAAGCAGTTCTCCGGGGTTTACGACGTGCTCCGGAACGCCGCGCGGCGTGACCTCGGGTGCCGAACTCTCCGTGGCATTGCGAATCCAGTACGCGTCCTCGCCGTTGACGGTGAGCATCGTGTACTGCGTTGCGAACCAATAGCCGCCGTCCGCCGGCGTCTTGTACGCCAGATATTCGCGCTCGTAGATGTCCGGATGCTTCTTGCCAGGGTTGACGTTGAGCGTTTGAACCGCAACGAAAATCTCGCGCGCGGCAGCGATCTCGGGCACGTCGTCGATCGGTCCGCGTACCACCAGCAAGCCGGCCATCCCGCCGCTCACCTGCACGTCGGTCGAGCCGTGTTTGTGCGGATGATACCAGTGCAGCCCGCTGGGCTGATCAGGCGGTACCGGAAAGCTGTAGGTGAAACTCTTGCCGGGATCGATTTGAGCATCGGTGCCTCTGCATCGCTCGTCCCCAGCGGAATACCGCCGCTGCCGCTCGAGCACGCGTCGGACGCAAGCGCCGCACCGATTGCCGCGGCGGAAATGCCCGTAACGATGAATCTGCGCCGGTTCATGTGCGGCACGTTTGACGTCAGGAGTCGTAACCGTCGATGAGGAGCAGGTCGGTCGTGCTCAGCCGCTGGCGCAATGCTTTTGCCGGGGAATACTCGGCCGAGTGCCACCACTCGTGCGCCTTTTCGTACGAGGGAAACTCGAGGATGACGATGCGCGTCGGCTCCCACGAGCCTTCCAGCATCTGCATCCGGCCGCCGCGCGCGAGGTAGCGACCGCCGTACTGCGCGACCGTCTTCTGCGCCATGTCCTTGTAACGCTCGTACTCTTCCGGATGCTTGGTGTCGACGTTAACGATAACGTATGCTGCCATGAGGTCCTCGTTCGCGCTTCCTGCCGCGACTCCGCGCGCTGCGCCGGGTGACCGAAAGGTAGCGATGGCCGGAATCGTCGGTTCCAGACCATTGCGGCCATCGTCGCCGCAGAATAAACTGACTGGCATGAAAGCTCGCCGCATTGGAATTATCGCCTACGACGGCGTCCAGGCGCTGGACATCGCGGGGCCGGCCGACGCCTTTAGCCTCGCCAACGTCGTCCTCGCTCGGAAGTCGCCGGCCTATGAAGTTGTCCTGCTCGCTCCCACGAAAGGGCCCATCGCCACCGAATCGGGCATCGCGTTCTACGCGCAGAGAACGATTTCGCGATCCGGATTGCTCGATACGATTATTCTGCCCGGAGGCAGAGCGCTGCGCCAGCATCAAGAGCTTCGAGCCGCGCTGGCACGCTGGCTGCGCTCGGCGGCGCCTCGAGCGCGCAGAGTGGCTTCGGTATGCACCGGCACGTTTGCGCTCGCCGAATCCGGCCTGCTCGACGGCCGCCGCGCGACCACCCACTGGCGCTACGCGCGCGATCTGCAGGAGCACCGGCCCCGCGTCAACGTCGATGCCGATGCCATCTTCATCAAGGACGGCAAGTTTTACACGTCGGCGGGCATTACGGCCGGCATCGATTTGTGCCTCGCGTTCGTCGAAGAAGATCTCGGTCGCGACATTGCAATGGCGGTGGCCCGCGAAATGGTCGTCTATCTCCGGCGCTCGGGCGGGCAGCTCCAATACTCGCAGCCGCTGCTGCTGCAAGTTCAAGCGAAGGACCGCTTCGACGATATCGCCCAGTGGATCCACGGCCATTTGGACGACGATCTCACGGTCGAGGCGATCGCCGAACACGCAAATATGAGTCCGCGGCATTTTACGCGCAAGTTCAAATCCTCGTTCGGAATAACGCCGGCCGACTTCGTCGAGGAGCTGCGCCTGGACGAAGCGCGTTGGCTGCTCGTCAACGCCGACGATGCCGTCGAGAAAGTGGCTCGCGACGTCGGCTACGCCAACGACGAGACCTTTCGCCGCGCCTTCACCCGCCGCTTCGGCGTCGTGCCGAGCGATTATCGCACTCGTTTCGGCGGCGCTGCCGCGTCGTGACGATGCAGTGCCATTGACGCGTCATCCTTCGACAGGCTCAGGATGACAAGGATGACCGGGCATAGACGGCTTCGAAGCACGAGCGATGGTTACAGAGCTCTCGTTTGTCGTCTATTACGTGCGCGACGTGCCGCAAGCGCGTCGCTTTTATGGCGAGACTCTCGGGTTGCGGCCGAGCGAGTGGTTTAACGACGAGTGGATCGAATTCGATCTTGGCAACGCCACGTTCGCGCTCGACGGAACCGGGGAAGAGCTCGGGATAACGCCCGGAACGTCATTAGGAGCCGCATTTGAGGTGGACGATATCGGCGCGATGCGGCAACGGCTTCTCGACGCCGGCGCCCAGGCAACCGAGGTGTACGAGTTTCCGCCCTGTTGGACGTGCTTCGCGCGAGATCCCGAGGGAAACCGCTTCGTCCTTCACCAACGTAAGGCTGCATGAGAACAACCGCTATACTTTTTGCATTGCTGGTCGCGGCATTGTTGCCGGCGCCCGGCGCCGCTCAGAGCGCGTCGCCGCTCGACGCCGCGCAGATTGATAACGTCCTGACGCAAGCCCACGCAGCGGCCGGTGGCGCGCAGCTCGACGGCTTCGCCATGGTTACGCAATCCGGAACGTTCGTGCAGAACGGCGGACCGCCAAGCAACTTCGACTCGGTGACGAATTTGCGCAACGGCTACACGCGCGGAGGCCTGGTTGTTGGCCCGGCCAAGTTCCAGCAAGGCTACGACGGAACGGAGTGGACGGAAGCGAACGGCGTGCTCTCGATCGTCAGCCTGCCGTCGTTCGTCGCCGACGCCGTGACCCAGGCCTATTTGAGCAGCAATGCGTTCTTTCGTGCCGATCAGCGTTCGACGATCGCCACGGCAGAGAAAGCGACCCTCGACGGGAACCCGGTTTACGTTTTGCACGTTGAGCCACGCGGCGGGTCGCCGGCCGATCTCTACTTCGATGCGTCGAGCTATCGTTTGGTGAGGACCGTCGCGCAAACCGCGCAAGGGCGAGAGACGACCACCAACTCCGACTTTCAAACGATTCAAGGCGTCACGTTGGCGATGCACTCGGTCGACGTCGATGCCTCCAGTACGACGACGACCACCACCCTTTCATTGGTGAAGTTCGATACGGAGGTCGATTCCAGTGCGCTCGCGCGTCCGCCGTACGTGTCGCGGGGTACGCTCGCGGCGCCGGCGTCTATTCCATTCGCGACCGACGTCATGGGCACCATCGGGCATATCATCGTTCCCGTCTCGCTCGACGGGAAAGAAGCAACGCTGGTCTTCGATTCGGGAGGCGCGAACTTCTTGGTACCGGCCGCGGTGAAGCGTCTCGGTTTGCAGGCTTCCGGCGGCATAGCCACCGGCGGCGCGGGAACGAAAGAACAGATGAGTTCCTTCGCTTCGGTCTCGACCGTCGATTTTGGCGGCGCTCGTCTGTCGAAACAAGTCTTCCTGGTCACGCCGTTACTCTATGCGATCCTGCATCCACGAAAGGGCATCGCGCCCGAAGGCTTGATCGGCTTTGAGTACTTGGCAAATTTCCGCATCGCAGTGCGCTATGCCGATCGGCGCGTCGTCGTCACGACGTTCGACCAGCCCGCGCCCGCCGGCGGCGTCACCGTACCGTTTAAATCCGACGGCCGCCACGCGTTTGTCCTCGCAACCGTCGACGGCGTCAGCGGATACTATTTACTCGATACCGGAAACGCCGGCGGCATCGTGCTCAACGACCCGTTCGTGAAAGCAAACCATCTCTTCCCCAACGGCGGTCTCGTCTATCAGGCTCCGGGTGGGGTCGGAGGAGGCTTTGCCCAAAGGCTGCTCGCGGCAAAATCGTTTACACTCGCCGGAGAGACGTTTCGCGACGTGCCGGTCAGCATTCCGCAAGTGAACGCGGGTTCTTTCGCAACGCGCGGTGTGGCGGGAAATCTCGGTTCCGGGTTTCTTTCGCGCTTCACCGTCGTCTTCGATTATAAAGATGCGACGGTGACGTTTATTCCAAACCGTAACTTGCGGGTGCCGTTTCGCAGCGACCGCACCGGCATGAGCTTGAATCAGACCGATTCATCGGCTTTCGACGTTACGAAAGTGGTGCCGGGCAGCCCGGCGGCTGCGGTCGGTATCGTTGCGGGCGATCGCATCACGGCCTTCGCCGGCAAGAGGGTCGCCGCCGGCTACGGACTCGGGGACCTTCGTCCGTACCTTAGCGGCGACGTGCCGTTCACGCTGAGCGTCGCGCACGGCGGCGCGAGCAAGTTCGTTCGCATCACGCCGCGCTCGCTGCTTCCTGCCGCGCAGTAGCTTGACGCATGTGCTATCCTGGCGTCTTATGGATTTTGAGTTCGACTCGCCGTTTAACCCCAATGACTATGTGAAGGCGGACCATTTTCCCAACGGGGCGGAAGTTCTCGAGTGCCGGTTTTGCTACGCGTTGTTGGTCGTGCCCACGGGCGATACGGCCGATTGCGGAAGGCATCGCAATTAGCGTGCTGCCTTTTTACTGCGCTCCACTTCGACAAGCTCAGTGTCGCTTCGCCCAGGATAGCACGAAATCACGACGACACGGCTCAGGATGAGGTGCGGCGCGGGGCCAAACTTCCGACTGGTTGGGGTTGTGGTTTTTCGTGCAACCCCTTGCTTGTCATTGAAGCAGGTGGCTAAATTAACGGACCGGTGGACGGATCCCGCGGGATGGAGCGCGCATCGCTGGATTCGCTATCGCGCCACCATGGCGACGATCGCACGCTGGGCAAAGGGTTTTGCCGCTGCGTATCCGGGATTTCCCGAGCAGCCGGAGCAAGAGCGATACGACGCATTGATCGACGATCGACTTACAGACGACCGGCGGCGTACCGTCGCAGGCGTTCGCTTACTATAAAAGGGTGCTTGCTCAAGATAAACCGATCTACCGTTACGAGGTGGTAAGCGGCCAAGGCCACTAGGAGCGCGATATGTGGAAGCGGCGCGGCAGCCATTCGTGCAGCTTCCCCATTCGGTGATCATCGCGCCCAGTATTATCACGTTTTTCTTATTCGAAAGCCTTAGCGCGTCGCTTCGCCGACGAACGCAGCTCGGCGGAGGAGTCCGGTGCGGGCGTTGGAAGTCGTGGCGATGACGGAGCTTGCCGCCAACCGCGTTCCGATTCCGCAGACGCACCGGACCGTGTGGCCGGGCGCAACGCAGGTTGCCGATCTCTCGGCCGCCGATGCGTGGGTGACGGCGTGGCTGCGTCCGCGGCGCGGCGGCGAGCTCGACGTGCGGCACGCGATCGAGTTGAGCGCGACCTTGCCGGCAGAGCGTGCCTATGCGGATCGCGCGGCGCTCGAAGCGCAGACCGCCGCCGATCCCGACGATCTCGAACTGTTGCGCCGGTATTGCGGCCGGTACGATATCGAGGTCGTATCGTCGCACTGGCGTGCCGCCGCACTGACCGGCTCGATGCACCAGCTGGTCAAAGCTTTTGGCGCGACCGCCGGAATCTACGAACTGGAAGACAAGCGGCGCTTCCGCCATCGTTCGAAATCGCTGCACGCACCGCCCGAGATCGCGACGATTCTACAAGGCGTTTTCGGCATCCATCAATGGCCGCGTTCGCACGCGATCGGACGCATGCAGCCGCACGTCGTCCCGCCTTCGGCGAAGGATATCGTCGCTCGCTACGCATTCCCCGACGGCGACGGTTCGACGCAGGCGATTGCGATCGTCCAGCTGCGGGGTGAGTTCCGAAACGACGACTTCGCAGCCTGCATGAAGAGCCAGGGCGTCGTTGCGAAGAAGCCGATCGTTCGACGTATCGATGATGCGGAACTTCACCATGGCATTGAGACCGCCAAAGATCTCGAGTCCGCAATCGATACGCAGATCGTCGGCGCGCTCGCGCCCGGTGCGCAGATCGTTATCTACGCGGCGCCGGACGACGAGCGCGGCGTGCTCGACGCCATTCGTCACTCGCTCTTCGACTACAAAAACAATCCGTCAATTATTTCGATCAGCTTCGGATTTCCGGAGTATCTCTGGACGCCGGCCGCGTTGACGATCCTCAACGATCTCTTTGCGTTTGCCGCACTCGCGGGCGTCAGCGTGTTCTGCGCTTCGGGGGACGGCGGCGCCGAGCTCGATCGCGAGGGAAGGGCGCACGTGCTCGCGCCGGCGTCGAGTCCGTTCGCGCACGCCTGCGGAGGAACGCAGATCGGCAAGGACGATTCCGAAAGCGTCTGGCCGCAGAGCGGCGGCGGATTCAGCGCTCTCTTCGACGTTCCACCCTGGCAGGGTGCCGCCGCAGCGGTCGCGCGCGCCTATAAGGCGACGCCCGGGCGCGGCGTGCCCGACGTTGCTGCGCAGGCGACTCCCGGCTATCGCGTCTACTTCAACGGCAAGGCATTCGCGATGGGCGGAACGAGCGCCGTCGCACCGATGTGGGCTGCACTGGCGTCGCGCTTAGCGCAGCGGATCGGTCATTCGCTCGGATTTTTCTCTCCGTTGCTCTATAACGCAAACGCAAAGCGTGCGTTTCGCGAAGCGACGTCAGGCGGCAACGACCGCTACAAAGGCGCGCCGGGATGGAATCCGTGCGTTGGTTTGGGGGCTCCGATTGGAACCGCGCTCGAGTTGCTGCTTCGTGGAGAGCGCGCCTAGCGGTTTAGTGAACGACGAACTCCTGAGCGTCGTCGGCGAACTCTACATGCGCGGACTTCAGTTTTTCTACCGCTCGCGATAGTCGCTCTTTGTCGACTCCCGCCATCGCCGAGAGCTTTCGATGAAGCTCGTCGAGCGTATGCCGGTGTTCTTCAATTAGCTTAGCGACTTCCGTTTTAACGTCGGACATGGGGGCACCGTCCTTCCCTTCGACAGCCCTTCGACAGGCTCAGGGTGACAAAGATTACGCAATGGTGTGGTGTATCGCCGCGGCGGTCGCCAGGGCCTGTTCCTCCGTCAAAGCCGCGCCGGTTCTTCTTAATTGCTCGAGCTCGTCGTCTTCAACGCTCTCGGTCAGTAAGCGGGTGAGGCGCTCGTGCCCGCGCCGCTCGGTGTTTTTGCGTACTTCGCCCCGTGCTCGATAGTTTGCATCGGTGAAACCGAGCAGCGTTGCCGCGCGCTCGCGGTCGCCTTGCAGCGCGGCCAGGAGCGCGTGGTGATCGAGAACGGTTACCAGCCACCGGCCCGATCCGCGTCGTATCTCCAGCGCCTCGCGCAGCTGCGTTTGCGCGTCGTCGAGATCGTCCGCGGCGAGGGCGTACGCCGCCAAATTCGAGAGCACTAATATCAACAAGTTCGAGCCCAGCGAAGCGTACGTTTCTCGTGCGCGTCGAGCCGCATCGCGCGCCGCCTCGACGCTGCCGACGGCAAATTCGAGCTCAGCCAGGTTCAGCCACGCGCTCGCGTGTGCCTCACTGCCGGGACGCTCGGAACGAGCTACTTCCGAGAAGCGACGACGAGCCGACTCGACGTCGCCGCGTTGAAAATCGTTCACCGCCCAGCTTCGCAGCACGGCGTTGCGGGCCGGGCGCGATAGGCTTTCGGCGTCTGCGTAGGCTTCGACGAACGCGGTCTCGGCCTCGGCGAATTGATCGCCGAAATTATAGCAGGCGCCGAGGTTGGCCAGCGCGCGAGCGATTTCGTCGCGGTCGTCGCCCAATTTTGCAATCTCGACCGCACGTCGCGCAATGGCTTTGCGGTCCGCGAGCGGACGCCCCGCCAACCACTGCAGCGAGACGCAGTGCCGCAGAATGCGCGCGTGCGCGGTCGCCGACGGCATGTCGTCGTTCTCTTGCGCGGCGCGTTCGTACCAGCGCAACGCTTCCTGCGGCGCCGTGAGGATTTCCGGCCATTCCAAGTGCGTAAGCAGCCCGATGCCGATGGCCGGATCGTTGTGCCGAACGAGCGTCCAGTCGACGGCCGCGCGAATGTTGTCAAGCTCCTCCGCGCAGAGCAGCTTCCAGCGCTCGTCCTCGAGCTCGTCGACGAGCGGTCGAAGATTTGCTGCAAACTGTGCGTAATAGCGGGCGTGACGTTCGGCAACGTCGCGCTCCTCGTTGCCCTCGCGCGAGCGCTCTATTCCATATTCGCGCATCGACTGCGGCAGGCGATACCGTTGTTCTTGGCCGTGCGTCTCGGCGAGCACAAGCGATTTGTCGACGAGTGCGGTGAGTGAATCGAGAACGTCCCACTCGTCGATCTCGCCGGGCAGGCTGCAGACTTCGGTTGCCGCGGCGACGCTGAAATCGCCGGCGAACACCGATAACCGGCGAAATAGCGCGCGTTCGCGGTCGTCGAGCAGATCGTAGCTCCAATCGATGGTCGCTCGCAGGGTCTGCCGGCGCGGAAGCGCGCTGCGGTCGCCGCCGGTCAGCACGCGAAAGCGTTCGTCGAGGCGCTGAGCGATCTGAACGGGCGAAAGCACGCGTACCCGGGCGGCGGCTAGCTCGATCGCGAGGGGCATTCCGTCCAAGCGCGTTGCGATGGCGGTGACGGCCTCGACATTTTCGCCGGCGGCCGCAAAGCGCGGCGCCACCGATCGCGCGCGCTCGGTAAAGAGCGCGACCGATTCGGTTAGATCGAGCGACGGCAGCCGCAGCAGCTGCTCGCCGCCGACGTTGAACGGCTCTCGGCTCGTCGCGATCATGCGCAGCCGCGGACAACGGTGCAGAATTTCAACCGTCACTTTTCGCGCCTCGTCGATGAGGTGTTCGCAATTATCGAGAATTAATAGCGTCTGTCGCGTTGCGAGATACTCGCTCAACGTTTCGAGCAGCGCTTGGTGCGGCGCCTCGCGCACGCCGAGCGTCTGGGCGATCGTTCCCGTCACCAGCGACGCGTCGGCGATCGGCGCGAGATCGATCAGCCAGACGCCGTCGGCGAATCCGTCGAGCAGTTCGCCGCCGGCTTGGAGCGCGCAACGGGTTTTGCCGATTCCGCCGGGACCGGCGAGCGTTACCAAGGGACCGCGCTGCAACAGCGTGCCGACCTCGGCAACCTCGTCGTCTCGGCCGACGAACGACGTAAGCTGCACCGGAAGATTGTTCGGCACTCGCTCGAGCGATCGCAGCGCCGGAAAGACGTCGTCGAGATCCGGTGCGAGCACCTGAAAGACGCGCTCCGCACGCGAAAGATCCTTGAGCCCGTGCAGGCCGAGATCGCGCAGTCCGTACTCGGACGAGAGCGCGTCGCGCAGCAGATCGGCGGCCGTACCCGAGACGAGCACTTGACCGCCGTGGCCGATCGCCAACAGGCGCGCAACGCGATTGACGGTCGGTCCGAAGTAGTCGCCCTCCCGTTCTTCCGCGTCGCCGGCGTGCAAGGCCATGCGCACGCGCAACCCGTTCACGGCGGAAAAGTCTTCCCCCGCGAGCGCGCGTTGCGCGCGCACTGCCGCCGCAAGTGCCTCGGGCGCGGTCGAAAAAGCGGCGCAGAACGCGTCGCCCATCACTTTGAAAGCGTAGCCGCCGTGCGCTTCGATCGCTTGGCGCATCAACGTATCGTGGCGTTTGAGCGCCGCCGACATCGCCTTAAAATCGCTTTCCCATCGCTGCGTGCTGCCCTCGATATCGGAGAACAGAAACGCTACCGTTCCGGCCGGTTGGCCCATGAAGCACCGCTATTCGTTTCCATTATGGGTCAACCTCGAAAAGCCAAGAACTTCGCGCCGCTTGCACGAATGATCGACGTCATGCTAACCACACGCCGGGGCTTTCTCGCTATGATGGGCGGTGCAGGGGCGGCGCTCGCAACCGCGGGCCGGCTGGAATGCGCGCCAGCGGCCGCGCCGCGCACGACGCTCGTGGTTACCACTTCGACCGTCGAAGTGCTCGGACGCACCGTCGAACGGCTCGACCTCCTCCAGCCCAACGGCACGCGCGGCGTCGAAACCAGCCTCGGAAGCCGTTTTCGGGTGCGGCTCGTCAATCGCATCGGCAAGCCGACGCTCATTCACTGGCACGGGGTCATCGATCCGCCGCATCAGGATGGCGTTCCGATATTATCGCAGCCGGCGCTGCCGCCGGGAAAGTCGTACGAATACGACTTTCCGCTCGTCGAGTCGGGAACGTACTGGATGCATTCGCATCAAGGGCTGCAGGAACAGAGCCTGCTTTCGGGACCGTTGATCATCGCCGACCCCGCCGACGCGGCGCTCGACGAGCAAGAGATCGTCGCCGAAATTGCGGATTTCAGCTTTCGCGAGCCCGAGGCGATTTATGCAGAACTGCGCGCGCCGAAACCGGTTGCAAGCGCTGCCACGAAAGCACCGATGAAGCTCGACGTGAACGACGTGAACTACGACGCGTTCTTAGCCAACCGGCGCCCGGTCGAGAATCCGGAGGTTTTCCGCGTCGAGCCGCGTGCGCGAGTCCGGTTGCGCATCATCAACAGCGCCGCCTCGACGAACTTCACGATCGACTTAGGTGAGTTGCGAGGGACGTTGTTTGCCGTCGACGGGCGTCCGATCATGCCCGTCCACGGCACGCGCTTTCCGATCGCGATCGCTCAACGCTGCGATATTCGGGTCGAGACGCCGGGACCGGGCGTATATCCTATCTTCGCGGTGCGCGAGGCCGATAGCGCGCGCGCCGCGATAGTCCTCGCGTCGCGCGGAGCGAGGATACCGAAGTATCCGGCACGGGGCGATTTCACCGCACCTCTCAACACGCTCGCGCTAGAGATGCAGCTCATGGCGGAGCGTCCGCTGGCCCCGCGCTCGCTCGATCGCCGCTTGACCATGGCGCTCACCGGCGACATGGCGCGCTACTCGTGGTCGATCGATAACGTCGTTTGGACCGACGCGCTCGCACGCACGAACCATTTTCCATATCTGCCGGTCAAGCGCGGCGAACGGGTGGAGATCACGATGGTGAACAAGACGATGATGAGCCACCCGATGCACCTGCACGGGCATTCGTTTCAGGTAGTTGCCGTCAACGGAAAGCGCTTCGCCGGCGCGATGCGCGACACGATCTTGGTAACGCCGAAAACGTCCGTCACGATAGCCTTCGACGCCAACAATCCCGGCTGGTGGTTCTACCACTGTCACAACCTCTACCACCTCGCCGCTGGAATGGCGACCTCGCTGAAATATGTATCGTAGCGTCGTTCGCTTTGCGGCCGTGCTCGCCGCGGCAGCGACGTTATCGCTAAGCGCATCCGTTGCGGCTGCCGACGAAGCGATGCCCGCGCGCATGACCTCGTGCACCGTGCTGCCCGAGACGATCGATCGGCGCGTCGAGCCGCCCGAGACGATTCGCGTCTCGTTTATGATTACCGGCGACGTGCCCGCGGATCTCGTACGCTTCACCGCCGCCGGCCCGGCCGGTGGTTATCGAACCTTTACGATCCGGGGGCATTTTACCAAATCGGTCATGATCGCCAATCGCGAGCTGAGCTCTGCCGAGCCGGTCGAGGGGCATCCGCTTCCACGCGGCGTCGAATGCGGGCTTACCTACGTTCATTTCATCGACGGCAGTTCTTGGAGCTCGAAAACGCCGTGACGCGCGGCTAAGCTTCGCGCTTGGGAAACTGGCGCAGGCCGACGATCGAACCGTTGGGATCTTTAATGCTGGCGACGAGCAACCCGTAGGCGACGTCTTTGACATCTTGCACCACGGTGCCGCCGGCGGCGACGAGCGCTTTCAAGCTCTCCGCGATGTCGTCGACGGTCCAGTAAGCGAGCGCTTCCGATCCCATTTGCGGCGCCCGCGGGACGAGTCCGATTTCCATGTCACCGCACTTGTAGCCGACGTAATGGGGTGTATCGGCGTAGGGGTCGCCGCCGTTGAGCTCGCGAAAAAATCGCTTGGCCGCGTCCATATCGGTTGCCGAATAGACGATGAGCGAGACGTTCTTCAAGGTTTGATTCTCCTTCCAATGCTATGACGGATCGAGCGCGGTAAAACGTGACAAGGGTTGCCGGGAGGTGAGTTCGTGGAGCAGGCGCAGTGGCTTGCCGAGCGGTTTGAGGCGGCGCGGCCTCGCTTGCAGCGCATCGCGCAACGAATGCTCGGATCGGCAACGGAATCCGACGACGCGCTTCAGGAGAGCTGGCTGCGCGTCAGCCGCGCGGACGTTGGGAGCGTTGCCAATCTCGAAGGCTGGCTCACGACGGTCGTCGCGCGCGTCTGTCTGGATGCGCTGAAGCGGCGCGAAGGGCGGCGCGAGCAGTTCACGCCGGACGATCCGCGTCGCGACGTCGCGGCTATCGCACCCGGCGAACGGCCGGAGGAGGAGGCGATGCTCGCCGATTCGATCGGCGCGGCGCTGCTGATCCTCCTCGACGCCCTGCCTCCGGCCGAGCGCGTTGCCTTCGTGCTGCACGATATGTTCGACGTACCCTTCGACAGCATCGCCGAAATCGTCGGAAGAACGCCCGAGGCGGCGCGCCAGCTCGCAAGCCGCGCGCGACGCCGCGTGCGCGGCGCATCGGCCCGTCACGATGCCGTGCGGCAGCGGCGCGACGAACTGGTGCGCGCGTTTTTAGCGGCGTCTCGGAGCGGAAATTTTTCGGCGCTGCTCGCGCTGCTCGATCCTAAAGCGACGCTGCGCGCAGATGCCGCGGTGATGGCGATGGGCGGCGCCCAGTATTGGCAGACGGATCGTCTGCAGACCGGCATCGTGGGTGCGGAGGCCGTCGCGCGAACGTTTGCCGGCCGTGCGAACGCCGCGCAGCCGGTGCTGATCGACGGCGAGCCGGGCGCGGTGTGGATGCACGAACGCGAACCGCAAGTGGCGTTTCGCTTTACCATGGGAGATGGTCGCATCGTTGCGATCGATCTCGTTGCCGATCGCGACGCGCTCGCCCGATTAACGATCGAGCGGGAAGCGCCGAACTAAATCTGGTAGCGCTGTTCGACGATTAGCTGCGAGCCGGTGAAGGCCGGAGATAACGGCATCGGCGGAAACGTGGATATTCCGGCAAAGGCGCGACGGCGAAAAGTTGCGAGAATCGATGCCTGAGGCGTCTCCTTGATGATGGCTCCGGCGAAGAACAACTGCTGGTAGAAGCTGACCGGCTCGGCGAAGTTGCCGGTCATTTGGTAGCGTCCGACTCCAATCGCTCCAATGACGCTACGAGAGAGGTGCTTCGAGTAGGTAAGCACCGTTTGCGGGACGTCGAGCGCGACGTTATCGGTGGGTATGCGATACGGACGCGAGAACTGGTCGTCGATGTAATCGAGCGTAACGTCGCCGAAGGACGGATGCCACGCGATCCAAACGCCATAGCGCTCTTGGCGCCCGAGCGTCGCGTTGCGCGGCTGCTGCGTTGGGAAGTATCCTCCGACGAACGCCATCTGCTGCGCGGTCAGCGTCGTCGAGGTCTCGATCTGCCGCAGATCGGTAAACTCCAGGTGCACCTCGAGCGGTCCGTTGTCGACGAAGTAGCGCAGACGATAGCCCTGACGGTTGACGCCGAGGACGGTGTTGTCCACGAGCTGGTAACTCGACCCGAGCCACGGCGCCGGCCACGCCCACGCCGCCGACCACTGATTCTCCGCAACGCCGTAAGGAAGCACTATCGTCGCGTAAGTCGGTTCCATACGGTACGCATCCACCGACGCCGTGGCCCGTCCGAACGTCTTGAGCAGCCCGAGGTGGTAGTATCCGCCCGGCTGAGAGCTTGCCGGCATCGCGACGTTCTGCGCGTCGTACCATGCACGCGCAATCTCGACGGTGCCGTCGAGACTCCAGAGCGGCATAACGTGAACGTTCGCGCTCGCCCCGGCGATCGTCTGTTGCTGACCGCTCAGCGCGCTCGCGGAGATTACGCCCTGCGGTGTAAAATAGAAGCGCGAATCTGCGCCGAACGCCGCGCTCGTGCCGAACGTAATTCCCGAGGTCGTCGCGTGCAGCGCTTCGAGCGTGTAGACGGTGCCTTCGCCGTGATTGAAGACCAACGAGCCGATCGTCGTGCGCGCGGTCTCACCGGGTAACGACGGAAGCGCTCCGTTCGTTAGTTCGAAGGTCGCGATTCCTTTTTTCGCGACGACGTCCGCGCCGTTGAGCGGAAGCTGCGTCGAGAGCGGCTGCCAGTCGTCGGCGCCGGGAAGACCGCTGGAGAGCGTCTCCGGCGGAGCGTAACCGATTGCGGGATTGACGTTGGTGAGCAACGGCTGCGCGAAGACGAATCGGTCGGTCTGGGCGAGATCGAAGTAGCCGAACCTCACGGCGAGGTTGCCGTCGGCGGTTGCGAGCGACCCGGCGAGAACCGAGAGACGGAAGTTGCTTCCGTCGTCTTGACCCGGCGCGGTAGGAAACATTAGCGCATAGGGCAACGCCTGCGATCCCATGTGCGGATTGATCGTCGGGATGAGATTCTCGCCCCAATACGACGCGTTGGTAATGCTGCCGCCGACGTATTCGAGCCCGGTATCGAGGCCGATGTCGAGCGTTTTCGTCGACTCGCGCAACGTCATAAGACCCTCCGCGATGCCGGCAACGCCGGGCGTCAACGGTGCGGCGGAAAAGGTATCGTACGGCGTATTCGGCGCCAGCGGTCCACCTTTCAAAAATTCGGCAGCCTCCGGCCCGACTTGTCCCGGCCCAGACGTGTTTTGATCGAGAAATGTTGCGGCGAAGTCCGCCGTCACGTGCAGTCCACGATCGCGCGGCGATGCACGGGGTAGCGCCGATGCGGCCGGCAGCGGCGACGCGCTGGGCAGCGGCGACGCGCTGGGCACCGGCGACGCGCTCGGTAGCGGCGACCCGCTCGGCAGCGGCGATGCGAGCACAGCGAGGAGGATTGCCGCGGCAACCATCCGGGCCTATTCTCGCTGGCCTCCCGATGTCACATTTTGCGAGGCGCTCCCGTCTAGGAGGCGGAGGTTGGAAAAATCAAATGCTCAAGTGGTTTGTCAAGAGACAGTTGGAGAAGTTCGGAGAGCGCTGGGGGTACGATACGGGCTATATGCGCGAGATCGTCGACCAGGCCGGCGTGGACGCGGTGATGCCGATGCAGGCGCTGCAGAAGCTTGGCGGCTATCGCAAAGTTCCGCTCGATGCGTATTATGGTGCGGGATTGACGGCGGGCAAGGCGGCCGATTGTGGTCCGTGCTTACAGCTCGGCGTCAAGATGGCCGAGGCCGGAGGCGTAACGCCCGAGACGATTCGCGCGATCCTCGAGCGCGACTACGCCAAGTGCAATAAGGAGACGCTGCTCGGCGTCGAGCTGGCGCTCGGCACGATTGCCCGCGACGGCAGCGGTGAAGAGGCCCGCGCCGAGATCCTGCGGCGCTGGGGACGCGCCGGGCTCGTCTCGCTCGCGTATGCCATCGTCGCAGCACAGTCGTATCCCACGTTCAAGTATGCGATCGGACACGGACACGCGTGCGTGCGCGTCCGCGTCGGCGGCGAAACGATCGCCGTGCAGAGCCCGCAATACGCGTGATCGCGCGGCGGGCCGAGCGATTCGAAGAGCTGCGCCCCGTGCTGGTGCGTCACGCCTATCGCATGCTCGGCGAATACGAGGAAGCCGAAGACGTCGCCCAGGACGCGTACCTCCGCTGGAATGCCGTTCTCGAGCGGGAACGCGTGCAAGACGATCGGGCACTCGCGCTGCTTACCGAGGACGTCGTTTTCACCAGCGGCGGCGGCAAGGTTCCGGCAGCGATTGCGCCGGTTGCCGGACGCGACCGCGTATCGCGCCTGCTCTTCGGCTTAAGGGAGAAAGGCTGGCGCGACATCGTGCGGATCGACCTCGTCACCCTCAACGGCATGCCGGGAATGATTACCCACAACGCAAGCGGCGTTCAAGAGGTGGTAGCCTTCGAAGTCGCCGGCGGGCGCATCGCCGCGATGTACGTCGTGCGCAATCCGGAGAAGCTAAAGGGTGTGGCGCGTCACCCTTCGACAAGCTCAGGATGACATTTCCTTCGACAGGGTCAGGATGATACTTAACTGCGGCGCAGGACGGCGAAGAGCTCGCCGACCGCATACGAGAACCCGGGCAGCGCGGGATGCTCGATCGTTCCCTGTTCGTCGACCGACGCGACGTTGTTGCGATCGTGGAGTTCGACGATGCGCCGCTTTGGATCGACGACGATCACCAGCGACGAGCCGGCGCGCAGATACACGGCGATCTTATCATTGAGGTCGACGCGGCGGTCGCCCGGCGAAAGAATTTCCACGGCAACGTCGGGCGCGAGCGGAGGGAGTTCCACGTCGGAGTCGCTGAGCGGGCGCAGCCGCTCGTTAGAAACATAGGCGACGTCGGGAACGAGCGGGCGGCGGATCTCGCCGGGCGGCGCGACGCGAAAGCGCCACTCCGGCCCCACCTCACCGCGCCCGGCTGCCCAGCGGGTAAACTCGATCGTCAGCGCGCCTTGAAGCCGCGAGTGTGTCCGTTGTGGACTCACCTTTTGCAGCGGACGTCCGCGCACCCACTCGGTCTCGGGCTTCGTCTCGGGCAGTACGATCTCGTGAATAGGCATGGCTTCACAGTACTCTATCACGCGGGCGGAGCCGTCAACAAGCGCAGGAAGCAACAGTTTACGCGACGCAGCGGATGGCTATGGATAACGACATCGATAATTTGCGCTTGGCCTACGAGCGAACGGCGCTTTCGTGGGTTCGCACGGCACTCTCGCTGATCGGTTTCGGATTCACCATCGATAAGCTCTTTGAATCCTTGCCGAACAGAGCCGAGGTGCGGCACATAGCGCCTCAGACGATCGGCATCACGATGATCGCCTTCGGCTTGGTCGCGTTGATACTCTTTCTGATTCAGATGATGCAGTTTCGAAAAGCGCATCCGCACGTTCCGCACTCGAACGCCGGATTTCTCGCCGCGCTCATTGCCGTTCTCGGAATCATGGCGCTGATCTCAACGATCTTTAGCTAGCGAAACTTCCCCTACGGTATAAAATCCGGTTCGCCGAATTCACCTGTGTCGATCGAAAATCGGCCATCGGCGATCGCCGCTTTGAAGACGGCGAAGTCGCGCTCGACCTGATCCGCGTACGCATGCGCGTAACGCGCGATCGCCGAGTCGAAGCGGTCCGACTTGCCGAGGTATCCGGCGACGATTGCGGGATCGCCGGCTTTGGCGTGCGCGCGCGCCAGCGCCCAGCCGCAAACGCGGGCGTAGTCGACCAAGGTGGAGGCGCGAAACTTCTCGATATCCGCCGAGACCTTCATGTCGCGGAGCTGGCGCACGTAGTACTCCGACGTTGCGGGAATCTCGGCCCAGCCCAGAAAGATGTCGCTCGCGCCTTGCATCAAGCGCTGACCAGAAACGACGCGCTCTCCCTGATGCGCGAAGCGGCTCGTCCCGCCGGCCCATTCCAGAACCGACCGCCGCGCCTCTTTGACTTGAAGAAACAACGGCTCGGCCGAACCGGCGATGAAGAGGGCGATGGCGCAGCGAGTACCCACGCTGCCTACGCCGACGACTTTGATCGCGATATCGGCCAGCGAAAAACGATCGAACAGCTGCTGACGGTCAAAGCTCAGCGTCCGCCGGTAGCGCTCGAAAAACTCGCGCATCAGTGCGCTCGCCTCTTTGACGTGCTCGTGGAAGTGATAGACCAGCGGCGGATCGTCGACGATACGCAGCCGGCCGTTTTCGATCGTCGCGAGCTTTGGAAAGGCGTGCTCGGACGTCCGGCTGCGCGCGTAGGCTTCCGCACCGGTCAAGCCTCCGAAAACCGAGATATTGCGCTGAAAGAAATCACCGAGGTCCGCGAAAACGATCCGCGCGTACCAAACGTCGAGCAGCGATGCCGTGGCGTACCGAGCCGTTTGCTCGCGGTACGAAGCGACCGCCGCGCGGGCCGCATCGCTCGCGACGCCCTTGGAGAAGCCGCGGTTCCTTGCCGCAAGGACGAAGCTCACCGCCAGACGCTTGACGTCCCACTCCCACGGGCCGGGAAACGTCTCGTCAAAATCGTTGATGTCGAAGATCAGGTTTCGCTCCGGCGTCGCGAAGCCGCCGAAGTTCATCAGATGGCAGTCCCCGCAGAGCTGCACGAGCGCGCCGCAGGCGGGCGTCGTTGCCAGATCGCGCGCCTGAACTATGGCGGAGCCGCGAAAAAATGCGAACGGCGACGCCGCCATCCGCGCATTCTTCAGCGGCACCAAACCGGCGATGCGGCCCGCATTCGACTGCTCGATGAGCGCGAGCGGATCGACCGCACTCCCGCGCTCCCAGCACGCGTGGCTCGAGCGCGTCGCATTCGCCCGCATTGCGCGGCCGCGCGCGAAGCGCTGCAACCGCGTCGTCTCCGGCGGGCTCAGGGCGAGACGGCGACGCTCGAGGGCACGAGCATTCGGAGCTTTCGTTCGGTCGGCGAGCCCGGCGCCGCCGTCAGTACGACCATGCGGATATCGCCGTCGCCGGGAAGTTCGAGCGTCGTATGATCGAGGATCAGCTCGCCGACTTCGGGATGAATGAAATGCTTGAGGCCCTCGGTCGAGCCCAAAACGTCGTGCTCGGCCCAGAGCTGCCGAAACTCCGGCGAGCGAGCTTTCAGGTCGTCGATCAGCTCGATGAAGCCGGGGTCGCTCGGGTACTTTGCGGCGACCGCGCGAAACTGCGCGACGCAGCGGCGGCGCGTGCATCCCGGATCGCCTAAGCGGCATTGCAGCGTCGTATCGCAGAAGAGCCGCCACACGAGATTGCGCGCGGCTCCCCGCGCGAGCGAAAAGTCGTTCACGGCGTCGGCCGCGCGATTCCACGCCAGTACGTCCCAGCGGCGGCCGCGGATATAGGCCGGCGACGGATCGAGTGCGGCAAGCACGCGCAATACGAGTTCGCTGACGTGCTCGGCGTCCTGCGGCGCAACGGTGAGCGGAAGTCCGGCGAGGATATAGAGATGGCGGCGCTCGTCGGACGTTAAGCGTAACGCCCGCGAGATCGCCGCAAGCACGTCGGCCGAGACGTTGATCGGCAGTCCCTGCTCGAGCCGCGTATACCACGTCGTGCCGATGTTCGAAAGCAGCGCGACCTCTTCGCGCCGCAATCCGGGCGTGCGCCGGCGCGGACCATCGGGCAGACCGACGTCGGACGGCGCGATCTTGGCGCGCCGGGTTCTCAGGAAGTCGCTCAGTTCGTGGCGGCGTTCTTCGGTGGCGGTCGTCACGTAAATGCTCCGAAGGTACGAGATTTGGTGATAGGATAACTAAGAGTCTAGTCATAGCATCGCACGGCCGGTATGCTCGTGGCAAGCTACTCAACCACAAGACCACGGAGACCAACGTGTCGGTTGCCGAGCGGCCAGCCCGCACCGTCGGCGCTATTCCCGCCCGCCCCATCGTTCGTAGTCCTGGACTGCCGGCCGCCGCAGCGCCGTCACTGGTCGAGTACGGCACGCGGCGCACGCTCGTCGTTATCGGCGTCATGCTGGCTGCGCTGCTGCAAACGGTCGATCTCACCATCGTCAACGTCGCGCTCCCAACGATTCAAGGCAATCTCGGCGCGACGGTCGACGAAGCGACGTGGGTGCTCACCGGTTACGTCGTTGCCAACGTCGTGGTCATTCCGTTGACTCCGTGGCTGCAGCTGCGCTTCGGTCGCAAAAACTATTTCCTCGCCTCGATCGCCGGATTCACCGCGGCTTCGATGCTCTGCGGCATGGCGACATCGCTGCCCGCGCTGATTTTCTTTCGCATCGTGCAAGGCGCTTTCGGCGGCGGTTTGCTCGCGACGGCGCAGGTCGTGCTGCGCGACACCTTCCCATTGAAGCAGATCGGCTTGAGCCAATCGATTTTCGCGCTGGGAACGATTCTCGGTCCGTCGATCGGACCGACGCTCGGCGGAGTTCTCGTCGACGACTACTCGTGGCCGTGGGTCTTCGACGTCAACCTCGTTCCGGGAATCGTTGCCTTCGTAATTCTCTGGCGCTACATGCGAGACAACGGGCGCTCCGAGCGCGCATCGGTCGATCTCCCCGGAATTGCGTTGCTGATCGTCGCAGTGAGCTGCCTGCAGTACGTCCTCGATCAGGGACAGCACGACGACTGGTTCTCGAGTCAAGCGATCGTCGTCTGCACGCTGCTTGCGATTGCCTCGACGGCGACTTTCGTTTGGTGGGAACTGCGCGTGCCGCAGCCGATCGTGGATCTGCGCGTCTTGGGTTCGCCGGCCGTCGCGGCGGCGCTCGCAATCGCCGGCGCGTATGCAGCGGTCATCTTTCCAAGTCTGCTCTTGCTGCCGCAGTTCACGGTCGACAACCTCGGCTTCACCAGCACGCTTGCGGGATTCTTGATCGGCGCGCGTGCGTTACCGGTGCTGTTGCTCACGATTCCCGTCGGCCGGATCACGAATCTTCCCGGCCTCGATCTGCGTTGGCTGATCGGCGGCGGTTTGGCGGTCGCCGGATTCGGTTCGCTCGCGCTCGGACGCGGCGTCACCACCGGCAGCGAGCTCATGACGTTCGTCATACCGCTGCTGGTGATTGGTACCGGAGCGGCGTTCGTCTATTCGCCGCTCTTGGTTGCGACGATGCGCGCGGTCGCGCCGGAGGCCGCCGCTAAAGCGAGCTCGTTCATCGTGCTCTTCTTTCAACTCGGCGGTTCGATCTCGTCTGCGGCGATCGTTGCCTTTCTCGACCGGCGCGAGCAGTTTCATCAGACGGTGCTTGCCGCGCAAGAGACCCTCTCGCGGCTGCCGGTCGTAGCGTTTTTGCAGCATGGAACGCCCGCGCAGCTCGCCGCCTCCGTTGCCGAACAGGCGGCGGCGCTCGCCTATGCCGACGCCTTCTTCGTAACGGGCGTGCTCGCGCTGCTAATTACGCCGGGAACGATGTTCTTAGCGCGCCGGCGCGGCTAAGACGCGAACGCTCGCGCAGGGGGGAGGCATCGAAACGCCGGCGGCGGCTAGGTGCACTGCCGGAAGCGCAAGTGCCAAAATGAAGAGGCACGTCCTCACCCTGACGCCCGTCCGGTAATTCGGCCGAGGACGCGCCGGATCGGCCCGAGCCATCGCCGGACGGTTACGTCGCGGCGATGGCGATGCCTTGTGTTAGCGCCCGTACCTCGCCGCCGGACAGAGTGCGACTAGCGTGGTGCCGGCGGGTCGAGCGCGACGCCGTACGGAACCCCAGTGCTGTTAAAACCCTGCGTGATGGTGTCCTTGAGCACGCCGGTCTTATAGCTGTAACCTTCGACCATCGGATTCGAGAAGTTGGCATACGCGATATAGACTTTGCCTTCGTTCTTGTCGAGCGTCGGCTCGTTTCCGAAGGCCGGAATGATGCGGCTCGGTCCGCTGTCGTAGGGCGGAGTCCAAACGCCAAGCTCGTTCGAGAGCGTCTCCATCACCAAGTTGTTCGAGGAGTCGAAGGTGATGTCGCCGAGGTTCGCATCTTGAATATTGAGCTGCCGGCCGGCGTGCGAGCCGGCCGGAAACTCGACGACGGCGGGCGGACCGCTCATCGGAATGTAGGAGACGTACAGGTTATTTGCGGCGTCGATCCCGAGGTTCGTGACGATCAAGAAGTTGCCGAACGTCAGCGTCCCGCTCGGATTCTTTTTGCCCTTCAGCCAATACGTTACGTTGCCGGGCGGTCCGTACGTGCCTTCGGCATTGGCGGCGTAGACCGTCCCGTTGCCATCTTCCACGACTGAGATGGGATAGTAGCCGGGATCGCTGAGCGTGCGGTACGGCGTCGTCGCGCCGCGCTTGAATGCGACCACATTAAACGCGTTCGTGTTGGCGACCCAGAGATGATGATCGTTGTCCACGAAGACGCCCTGCGGGCTCACCAGTCCACTGGTCAGCTGCCCGATCGGCGCTTGGTCGTTCCCTTTGAACGGATAGATGTTGATAAACCCGCCGTCGTAGGATGCGGCGTAAATAACGGGTCCCGTCAATGCCGGCCGCGAGAGCCAGCCGCGGCGTGACGGATCGTGACGAACGGTATCGCCAAAGCGAATTGCGTGACCGGCGATTCGAAGAGGAGCTGAGGAAACGGGTGCGTTAACCGCCGGCGTTGGGGACGTACCGGAGCACGCGCTCAGTCCGGCGGCGGCGGCGAGCGCCGCATAACGAAGACGAAACGGCATCGATTGCAGACCTCCAAACAGGAAGGGTGAGGCGAGCGTCTTTGCCGCCGCGCTCGCGGGCTACCGTCGCCTCGCGCCGTTTCTGCCGAAATTGGCAGAAAGGTACGACGCTATAACCTTCCGGCTCCGTGCAGCGTACCGTAGATCGACTGTACGAGATCCTTGACGTGATCTTGCGCGCCGTCGGGCTGGCTGTTGAGTCCGAACGCGATCACCGCATCCTCGCGCGGCAAATAGCAGTGCACCATCCGGTAACCGAGACTCTCCCCTTCGTAGAACCAGAACGTTCCGAGTCCGGCGGCGGTCATCTGCGCGACGCCGAGACCGAACCCGCGCGGATCTTCCAGACTGGTCTTCGAAATCGCCTTGCCGGTTTTGGTTGAAACGAGGCCGAGCAGTTCGGCACGCTGCTGAGGCGCGAGCATCGGTCCGGTGTAGAGCGCGCGCGCCCAACGGGTGACGTCTTGCGGCGTCGAAACGATGCCGCCGGCGCCTTGCATCCACGAGACGCTGTCGTCGCGGATGTCCTTTCCGAGCAGCGGCGCAAGGGGCGCGTCGTCCGGATCGTGATTGAAGAAGTATCCCGCCGGCATTCGGGAGACGATGCTTGGCGGATAGTGAAACGACTCGTAGTAGCTATCGTTCAAACCGAGGTCCGAGCGAAGAAAGCGCCGTTCGAGCTCGCTCTTGTACGACGCGTGACTCGCACGCTCGATAATCAGCTCGCTGAGGAGATAGTTGGTATTCGAATACGAGTAACCCCTGGTGGGCGGCGGAGCTTTCGGATTGCTCGGATAGACGTAGGCGATCAGTTCCGGAATCGTGAAGTCGCGCTTCGGATTCTTCGCGTAATCGCCGAGCATCTGCGCCGTATCGTCGTAGGTCGGAATGCCGCTGGTCATGTCGAGCAGACGGCGGATCGTAACGCTCTTCCACGCCGGATACTGCGGCAGCCAGTGGCCGACGGTTTGATCGATCGTCAGCTTGCCCTCGGCCTCCAACTGCAGGATCGTCGCGGCCGTGAAGGCTTTGGTATTGCTGCCGATCTGCCAGAGACTCGACGGCGTTACCGGCGCGCCGCCGCCGTACGCCATGCGCCCCGCGGCGAGGTTGATATTCTGCGGCGCGCCGTGCAGACTGATGCTCAGCGAGATCGCCGAGATGTGCTCTGCCGTCGAGCGGGCCGCCAAATAACGCTCGAGATCTCGCTGGAGCGAGGATCGCAGTGCCGCGTCGGACTGACTCGCCGGCGCCGGCACAACCGGCGCGACGGCGAGGGCAAGAAGAAGAACGGGGGCCAAAAATCGCTTCATGGCCCCTGCTTTCGCCGTTAGACGTAGTCTTCCAGTGTGATCTTAACCGTGCGCTGCGTTCCGTCTTTGGCCGCGAGCTGCAGCGTCAGGACCGTTCCGGCCGGCTGCGCGAAGAGCGCGCGAACGTCGGCGAGCAGCATTCCGCTCGTCGGCGTTCCGTCGATTGAAACGATCGCGTCGCCACGAACGATGCCCGCAGCGGCGGCCGGAGTTCCCGCGCGCGAGTCGACGACGATCGTGCTGCCGGCCCGCCGGATCAGGAAGAGTCCGGAACGTTCGTACGCGTCGGCTTCGTTGAAGTCGCCGTTCGGAACGAGCGTCATCGTGCCGTTGTAGTAATCGAACGTCACGGTAAAGCGGCGCAGTAAATTGCCGCCGATATTCGCGCCGACGAACGGCGCGGCCAGCGCTCCTGCCGTCTGAGTCGTATAATCGCCGATGAGATCGGGCAGCTGAAGGTCGCCAATACCGATCGACTGCACGCGGCCGAGACGCCCCATCGCCGGGCCGCCGAAGCCGAACCCGTTTACGCCCACCGCGGTAAGCTTCGCCGGAACGATCTGAGGATGTTCGGCCATGAAGGGCGACATGAACGTGATCGTATCGCGCGCGCCGGTGTCGATCGTGCACTCGGCGGGGACGTTGTCGATCGTGCACGCGATCTGCGGCTGCGTGCCGTAAAACACGAACGGAACGACGTGTCCGTTCGCCGGCGGCGTTGCGGTGCCCGGCAGGCTCAAGACGACCTGCTTGTCGGCATAATCGAACGTCGTGACGAATCGCGCGAGCACTTCCCAGCCGATCAATCCATCGACCGGACGTCCGGCCGAGACGCCGAAACCCATTCGCGTCGGCGCGACGGCGAAGAGCTGGTTCTTGAGCGTGGCATCGCCGATTTGCAGCGATGCAATGCGCGCAAAGCTGAGCGCCTCGGTCTGCGAACCGACGCCGCTGCCCTGTGCCGAGCCGGTACCAAACGCGCCGATCTCCTTCGCGACTGCCGGATCGACGACGTTCGATCCGCCGGTGTCGAAGATGAAGCGGTAGGGGCCTTTGCCGTTGAGCCTGACGTCCAGATAGACGTGGTTCTCACCGAGCGCGATCGGGACGGTCGTCGACGTCTTGCCGTTTTGAATCGAGAAATCGTTCGGTTCCGTCTGCGGCCGGTCGAGCGCCGCCGCGGCCCCCGGCGGGTCGAACGTTACGCGCGTTACTTTCGTGTCGGCGTTGTTCCCGTCACTCGACTCCGTATGGCCGCCGTACGCGAAGTTGAGCCCATCGACGCGCTGGTAATCGGAAAAGCTGACGGTCGACGTCGTGAAGCCGTTAACGTAATGCGCTTGCGCCGGCAAGTGGGTTGTTTGATCGAACCAGAGCTCGAACGGCACCGGCGAGCCGGGCGGCGTAATGCGGAGCGCATCGTAACTCGTACCGCCGGCCGTTTTGGTGCCAAGCGACGCTACCGTCGCACCGCCCGCGTTCGGCTTCCACAGCCCGTAGGAGGCGAGATAGGCCTGGTTGGTCTCCGTCGCGCGCTCGCTGTCGCCGCCGGCATTCCAAACGAGACCGGTCCCGTCGGCATTCCATGCAACGCGCCCGTCGTAACCGTCGGCTTGAACGAGCGGCGGAAGGTTCGCACTCTCGGCGAAACGCCCGTCGCGCAGATCGATCCACTGCGTTCCGGTTCCCTGCAGACCGACGGCGGTAATCGTGCCTTCGACGCGGATCGTGCTAACCGAGGCCAGCGAGGAAACGCCGAGGGCGTTGCCGGATGCGGCGATGATCTGCGCAGCCGCGGCATCGGGTGCGGCGGCGCGCGATGGAGTGGTAGTAACGAGCACCGCAACGGCGAATGCGCCGGCGGCAACGGCTAAAAGCTTCATGGACCCTCTACGGGCGAGCGAGCGGGGATGTTTCATCGCGTCGGGTTATGGTGCCAGCCGTAGCCCGGCGATCTTGCCGGCGCGGTCGACGCCGAAGCGCAGGGTAAACGAGACCGCGGAAAAGACCGCGCGGTAATCGTAAACCGTTACTCCGTTTGCGTTTGTTTTTCCGAGATAGACGAGTCGTTGCGGCGTCCCAAGGATGCTGATTTGCTGCTTGACCGCGGTAACCAGCTGCGGCGTTAGTTTCGCGTTCATCGTTGCGTCGAGCTGAGAACGGTCGATGTTGCCGGTTTCGAGCCGGTTGAGCCAGTCGCGAACGCGCGCCGTCACTGCCGGATCCTCGCCGGATGCCGAAGCGAGCGCGCCCGGCTGGAAGGCCTCAAAAACTCGCTGCGCGGTCGACTCCGGCGTAGCGATCGTATCCGCGTTCTGCAGCACGACGACCGCCATGTGGTCTTTCGGAAAGACGAGGTTCGCCGCCAAAAATCCGAAGGTTCCTCCGTTGTGCCAGTAGCGCTTGTGGCCGTCGGCCGTATCGACGACCCATCCGAACCCGTAAGTTGCGTTCTTGTCGAAGGCCTCTTTGCCGCCGGCGAACATCGCCGCGAGATCCGTTTGATTGATGAGCCGTCCGCCGAAGAGCGCTGCGTCCCAGGCCAGCATATCGTCGACGGTCGAGACGATGGCACCCGCCGACCAGGCCCAGCCGGAACGCAGCGGCGGCGCGACCTTCACGCTTTTTTTGCCGACGACGTAGCCGGTCGCCATCGGCTGCAGGCTCGTTTCGTCGTCTATGAAGCCGCTCTGCGTCATCTTCGCCGGTGCAAAAAGGTTCTTGCGAACGTAGGCTTCCCAGGCGGTGCCCGAAGCGCGCTCGACGATCTCGCCGAGCAGAATGTAGTTCGTGTTGCTATAGCGGAAACGGCTCCCGGGCGTAAACTCGAGCGGCTTGTTACGGATCAGCGCGAGAATCGCCGGGAATGAGGGCTTCTGCGTCCCCGCGATCTTTTCGAAATGGTTGACGTCGATGTAGTCGGGAATGCCGGTCGTCTGTTGGAGCAGCTCGCGAACGGTTACCTTCGCAGCGTGCGGATATTCGGGAATCCAGCGCGCGAGCGTGTCGCCGAGCGAGAGTTTTCCCGCCTCCTTGAGCTGCAGGATGGCCGTCGCAGTGAATTGTTTGGTGATAGAACCGATCTCGTAATGCGTCTCGACCGTCGCGGGCGTCTTCGCCGCCAGGTTCGCATAGCCGTACGCGTGCGTGTAGACGGTTTCACCGTCGCGGGCGACGGCGACGCTCATCCCAGGCACCTTGGCCGCGGCCATGACCGTCGTGACGGCCGTATCGACCCGTGCGATCGCGGCGGCATCGGGTTGCGGATTCTGCGCAGCGGCGAAGCCGGTCGCGCCGAAAAATGCGCTGAAAAAGACGACGAAGAAACGGCGACAATCGTTCATGAGAAGGCGTTCGACGCCCGCCGATTTTAACTCCGCTTTTGCACCGTCGCCGGGGGAACGAAGAGACGCGGGTCGACGTCGTCGTACGTCACCGAGTCGAGACGGTCGACACCGACGAGCCGGTTATCGCTGAAGTCGGTCTCGCGCGTTGGAAAGACAAGCCCGCCGAAGCTGCGGTAGCGCTCGAAAACTTGCCGCGTTTCCGGCTTCTCGGGCGCGCCGGAGACCCATTGGTGAAAGCGGTATCCGGCGAGCAGGCCGCTTGCAACCTCATAGTATTGATTGTTTTCGTTGCCCCAAAGCGTCGTGCCGCGCAGATGGTAGCAACGATGTCCGGCAAAGTTCTCGATGCCGACGACGGCCATGGTACGAAAATATCGCGGAATGTGTGCCCAATAATACATGTCTGCGTCGCGGCGAAGCGAGACGGCATCGGGGCCGCGCAGGATGCTCACCCTTCCGCTGGGCGCGATCGCCCAGCCGACCTTGCCGTCGTAGCCCCAGCGAAAACGGCCTTTGCCGGGGAGAGTCTGGATCTCCAGCCGCTTGAAGTCGCCCAGGTAGAGTACGATCCCAACGAATACGCGTTTTCCGTGCGGCCCGTAGACTTCGTACGTACTGCGCATGGTCACCGAGCGGGGACGCATAATCGCCGCCCGCCCGCCGAGGGCATTAACGAAGCGCTGCTGCACCTCGGCGACGCTCGGCAACGAGCCTTGCCCGCCGCTGCACGCGCAGAGCGACATCAGAGTGATAGCCGCGAGGAAAGTTCTCATCGATCCTCATTATAGGTGGTGCGCCAAAGCGGACGGTTGAAAAAACTATCAAAGCGGCCTCAACGATCGGGAGGCGTGGTAAGCTCGAACGGCAATGTTCGCGACAATCTTGCCGGCGGCAACGACCGCATCGCCAGAAGCTGCTCGCTCGACGACCGTACCGTTTACACTCTGCGCAACCGCGATCGCGCGGCCGCCGCTCGCCGTGCCGAACTGCGCGGCGACCGACGCCAAAAAGCGCCGCTCATGACCCGCGCCGCTCTCGCGGGAACGCTCTGTCTGTTGACTGCATGCGATGGCTACGGAGCCCCGGCTACGGGCGCTCCGCGGCCGTTGCCGCAGATCGCCGAAAGCACGACGCGTAGCTATCGCACGCACTTTCCGCTGACCGAGAATCCCATCTCCGAGGGCGGCCGCTGGCTCAACGGCGGAGTCACCGGGCTCGATTGGACCAACGTGCAGACCGCCCCCGGCGTGGCCTTCGGAACGATGCCCGGGAACGCATACTATCCGCAAGAGTACGCCGACTCGACTGCGATTCTGCGCGGAAAGTGGGGACGAAACCAAACCGTGCGCGCGACGCTCGCCGTGCATCACCAGTCCAATTCGCGCGGCGTCTACGAAGAGGTTGAGCTGCGCGTGCGAACGACGATCCGTCCGCACAGCATCACCGGATACGAGATCAACTGCAGCGTCAATCGGGACGATCCGTACGTGCAGGTGGTTCGCTGGAACGGTCCGCTCGCCAATTTCACCGAGCTCGACGGCCGCGCCGTCGGATGCAAGAACGGCGACGTGCTCAAAGCGGTGGTCACCGGCGACAACGATGCGACGATCGCCGTCTACAAGGGCGGCACGCAGGTCTTCACCGTAACCGATTATAGCGGCGCCTTCACCTCCGGTAATCCGGGAATCGGCTTCTTTCTCGAAGGGGCGACCGGCTTGAACGCCGCGTACGGCTTTTCCGATTTTCGTGCGAGCGCGCCGCGCAGATAGCTTTAGGTCTTGCCCCAAAATGCGAACATGGCGATCGCCGCCAAACCCATCGCGCCCACGGTGCCCCACCCCCAAACCTTCGCAGCGGCGCTGCTGACCCAGCGGCCCATCAGATGCCGGTCGCTCGCAATGACGACGATTGCGGCCAGCAGTGGGACGGCGACGACGCCGTTGATGACGGCCGACCAAAAAAGCGCGGCAACCGCATCGATGCGAAGAAGGCCGATGGCCATGGCGACGAGCATGCCGAGAACGAGCGCCGCGTAAAACTGCGGCGCCTTGGAGGGCTTCTTATCGAGCCCTTCTCGAAACCCGAACGCTTCCGAAACGATAAACGCGGAAGAAGCGGTGAACGCCGGAATCGCCAGCAATCCGGTACCGATCATGCCGGCGGCAAAAAGCCACGCGGCAAAACGCCCGGCTAGGGGTTCGAGCGCGCGCACCGCGTCGGCGGCGGTCGTGATCTGGTGGATGCCGTGCGCGGCCAGCGTCGACGCCGTCGTGACGATGATGAAGAAGGCGACGGCATTCGAAAGCACCATTCCGGAGTTTACGTCCAAGTGCATGTCCGCGATCTCTTCGCGCGTCGCGCCCCGTCGCTGGGCGACGGTCGTACGCCCCATCTCGATCTCTTCTTCGACCTCGAGCGCCGCTTGCCAATAGAACAGGTAAGGCGTTATCGTCGTGCCGAGCACGGCGACGAGCGTCGAGAGCCAAATCGTGTGGAAATGCAGCTCGGGCACTACGAGGTGGCGCAGCACCAGCGGCCACGGGGGATGCACGACGAACGCGGCGACGACGTAGGCGAAGAGCGCGAGGGTGAGCCACTTGATGACCGACTCGAACGCACGGTACGAAAACCAAACCTGGATGACGATCAACACGACACCGAAGAGTGTAATCCAGAGCAGGTTCGATTGATGGAAGAGCAACTGCGCCGAAGCGCTCATGCCTTCGAGATCGGCCCCCGCATTGATCGTATTTGCGACGATCACGATGGCTCCAAGCGAAAGTACGATCCAGCGCGCCAGTCGTTGTCGCATCGCCGCGGCAAGGCCCACGCCGGTAACCATACCAATGCGCGCGCACATGCCTTGCACGACGGCCATCATCGGCGTGGTCAAAAAAACCGCCCACAGCATCGAGTAGCCGGCGCTCGCACCGGCCATGGCGTATGTTGCGATGCCGGACGGATCGTCGTCCGACGCGCCCGTGATCACTCCCGGCCCCAAAATCGAAAAGAAGTTACGAACGGATCGCACGATGTTCCGGAGTATCACGAGGGCCGCACGTTTCTGCGCGGGCCAGTAAAAGGCGCCGGTCGCGATTATTTCGCGCCAGCGAGGCGGCACGTTCGAACTCCGCACGCGCCTCGCCGGCGCGCCCGAGCCTCTGCAGCAAATCGGCGCGCACGCTGGGAAGCAGGTGATAGTTTCCCATCGCCGGTGCGTCCAGCAGGCCGTCTGCGATTTCCAGTCCGGCGCGCGGTCCGTAGGCCATGCCGATCGCAACGGCACGGTTGAGTTCGACGACGGGCGAGGGCGCGAGCGAACCCAGCACGCCGTAGAGCGCGGCAATGCGCGTCCAATCGGTCTCGCGGGGACTCGCAGCGCGCGCGTGGCAGGCAGCGATTGCCGCTTGCAGCGCATAGGGTCCGAGGCAATCGCCGGCCATCTCGGCTCGGGCCAGCGCATCGAACCCGCGTTGGATGAGCAAGCGATTCCAGCGGCTGCGGTCTTGGTCGAGCAGGAGAATCGGTTCGCCGTCGGGCCCAATGCGCGCGCGCATGCGCGAAGCTTGAATCTCCATCAGCGCGACGAGACCGTGCACCTCGCTCTCGTTCGGCATAAGTGCGGCGAGCATGCGTCCCACTCGCAGGGCGTCTTCGACGAGTTCCGGCCGCACGACGTCGTCGCCCGCCGTCGCCGCATAGCCTTCGTTGAAGACGAGATAGATGGTCTCGAGAATCGACGCCAGCCGCGTGCACCGCTCCGCGCCGCCGGGCACTTCGAAGGGCACGCGCGCTCGCGCGAGCGCGCGCTTCGCGCGGATGATGCGTTGCGCGATCGTTGCTTCAGGGACGAGAAAAGCTCGCGCGATCTCGGCGGTGGTCAGGCCGCAGACCAGCTTGAGCGTCAGTGCGACGTGCGCCTCTTTCGAAACGGCCGGATGACAGGCGACGAAGATCAACCGCAGCATGTCGTCGTCGATCTCTTCATAGGCCGAAGCAAAATCGCCCTCTGATTCTGCGGCAATCTCGCGCCCGTACCGTTCGGTCTTGCGCGCCAGCACTTCGGAGCGCCGGATCTCGTCGATCGCGCGCCGCTTTGCGGCGGTCATCAGCCACGCACCGGGATTGCGCGGAATGCCTTCACTCGGCCACTGGGCGACGTCGCGAAGCATTCGCGCGAGCCTCGCAATCAGTTTCGGCGACTCGATCCGCCAGATCGCGGCAATCGTCCCGTCGAGGTCGTTCGCGATCAATTTATGAGCCCGTAACCTGCTTCCAAGTGCGTTCGGCGCTCGCGGATCTCCGGGGTCAGGTTCTCGCCAAAGTCTTCGGTCTCGTAGAACGGCCGGATTTCGATTACCTCGCCGCCCTTGAAGGGCGCATGCATGAACCGCTCGACGACCTCTTCCTTCGATTTTCCCTGAACGATCCAGAAGCCGGCGACGAGCTCCTTCGTTTCGGTAAAAGGGCCGTCGATCACCGTCGTGCGGCCGCCGTCGAAGCGCAGCCGCGTTCCCTTCGAGGTCGGGTGCAGCCCGTCGCCGGCGAGCAGGACGCCGTCTTTGGCGAGCTGCTCGTTGAATTTACCCATCTCGGCAAGCATCTCGCTCGTCGGCAGCACCCCCGCCTCGCTCTCGTTGGTCGCTTTGACTAAGACTACGAATCTCATGATTCTCTCCTTACGGGATGGCGTTTCTACCGGGTGCGTCGAGCGAGATAGTCCATTTTCGACACGGCAAGCGAAAAAGTTTGGCGGTCCGAGTATAATGGAACCTCACCACGGAGGTTTGGAACCATGGAGCGGGGCTTACCGCACCGGCATAAGAACGGCACGGTCCACGTGCACGACGACGCTTTCCCGGGCCACGCGCACGACCATTCGCACGTCCACGCGCACTACGACGGCACGGTGCACGAGCACGAGCATACCCACGACGGCTCCGACCACGACCACCAGCACGAGCACGTAGGAGGCCGGCGCGATGGCTCGTCCTAAGGGCTCGGGGCGTTTCGGGCCGGTGCGGTCGCTTCGGCTCCCGCTCGAGATCGACGAGTGGTTCGAGCAGCGCCTGCGCGACGACGCGGCACGCTCGGCGAGCGATATTCTACTCGAGGCCGTCCACGGCGGACTGCGCCTGCAGGCGGGTTACATGAGCCGGCAGTACCGAACGGTGGCGTCCTTGGTGCTCGCCAACGACAGGGCGCGCTACGATTCGTACATGCGCGCGTTGGCCGACTCGTTCGGAAGCGCGTACGTCAGACATCTGGAAGCCTGGCTGCGCGCCGACGGGATTCTGCCGTTCGAACGGCGTGGAAGCCCATCGTTAGCAGCCAGCCCAAAGCAAACAGCGTAACGACCGCAAATCCGAGCCAGCCAACCTGGATGCCGCCGCCGGTGATGCCGCCGAGTTCGACGCCCCCCACCAGAACGGCGGTCAGCACCGAGGCCGACGTAACGGCGACGTTATAGTAGAGCTTGCGTGCGGGATTGAGAAATGCCCAGCCGTACGCGCCCAGCATGAGGATCCCGTCGGACGTGTCGATCAACGACATGCCCGCGGTGAAGAGCGCCGGAAAGAGCAGAATCGTCCAAATCGGCAGACCCTTTCCGGCCTCGATGGCCGCAATGCCGAGTAATCCGACTTCGGTCGCGGTATCGAAACCCAACCCGAAGAGCAGGCCGACGAAGTACATGTCGCGGCTGGACCGAACCAGCCGCAGAACCGGCTTGAGGAGGCGGCCCAGCAGACCGCGTCTTTCGAGCGACTCGTTGAGGCTCGCCTCCGCGTACGTTCCGCCCGAGCGGACGTTGCGCAAATTGCGCACGAGATCGACCAGCACGAACGCATTGACTGCGGCGATGATGAAGAGAAAGGCCGCCGAGATGCCGGTGCCCACGACGTTGCCGACTCCTTCGAAGCTCGGAAGACGATCGCGAACGGCCCCTGCGCCCAGCACGATCGCCAGCGTGAGCGCGATGACGACCGTCGAGTGACCGAGCGAGAAGAAGAAACCGACGCCGATCGGCCGCTTTCCCTCCTGCATCAACTTGCGCGTGACGTTGTCGATCGCCGAGATATGATCGGCGTCGACCGCGTGGCGCAGACCGAACGTGTAGGCGAGCAGCGCCGTACCCAGAAGCAATGCGTGCGGCGGCGAAAAGAACACGAACGCCAGCGCCCAGCCGATTGCGTTGGCGCCGAGCAACAGCGCATACATTGCCAAAATCTTCGCTTGGGTGGAACGCGTCACGGCAGCGATCTTCGGCGTTAGCTTCGCGTGGTCTGGCGAATTCTTGTAGACAAATAATCGAGGCGCCGGCCCTCTACTCGGGTGCGACTTGACCGTAGTTGAGCAGAGAAACGAGCAGTATGCCGCCGATCGAGTTGCCGATGAAGACGGGAAGAAGAAAACCGCCGAGATAGGCCGCCGGCGAAATCGCCCCCGCGGCGACGCCGTAGAGCACGTCGACCGACCCGGCGATGACGTGGCTGAACCCCGCGACGCCGACGACGTAGGTCGTAATGAAGATCACCCAAATCTTCTGCGTGTCGGCGACCGGCAATAACCAGACCATCAGTGCGATCAGCCAGCCGGCGAAGATCGCCCGCAACAGAATTTCCCAAAACGCCGGGGCGGCGGTCCGTTGCGCCAGCTGTAAGAACGCGGCATGCACCGAGGGCGAAAAAATCGATGCATGGGCGATCACCGTTGCGAAGATCGCCGTTCCAACGACGTTCGTACAGAGGACGATCAACCAGAGCCGAATTACTTTGACCAGAGTTTGGCCTTTTCGGCGGTTGTCGAGCAACGGCAAGATTGCCGTGACGGTGTTCTCGGTGAAGAGCTGCTGCCGTCCGAGCACCAGAATAATGAAACCAACCGTGTATCCGAGATTTTCGACGAGCGTGCGCCATGGAGCGTCCGGCAGATAGGCGCGCAACAGGCCGGACATGACGAGCGAGAATCCCATCGAGAGTCCGGCAGCGAGGCCGGAGAACGCGAGCGAAAGCGGAGCGCGGCTGAGCTCCACCTCGCCTTCTCGCCGCACGGACTCGAAAACGACCGCCGCGCGCAAACCGGTGCGTTTCTGCGCCTCCTGTTCTTCGCGGCTCGTTAACTGTACGGTCGCACCGGCCCCCGCAGACTTCGGGCGAGAGGACCTGCTTTCGGGCATGCGCCTACTGTACCCGTTTGCTCGAGTGCTCTAGCGGTTAACGAACCTGCTCGCGTCCAATAAGCCGCCGCAAAAGAAACAGGCCTTGCAGATGGTAGTCGGGACCGGCGGCACTCGCCGTGAGATCGTCGCGAACCACCGGCGTAATATCGTTTTCGAGCAGTGCGGCAGCGCTCATCAAAACGCATTGGTCCGTGTCCAAACCGCAAACGTGGACTTCCGTAACGGCCCAGGACTTCAACAGCTTTACGAACGCGGGCGTCACACAAGAGTACGTCGATTTTTCGATTACTTTCGCTCCGGCTTTGGGCTCGAAGGCGAGCTGCGTCTCGGGGCTGCCCCGCTCGAAACCCCGGATATCGAGCAGACGGCAGATCAACGATCCCTTTCGATGATAGAACCGGGTCGCGATAACGCGATCGAACTCGTCCTGCAGGCGCTCGATGCCGGCTCGAAGCGGCTCCGTATGCGAGTTCATGAAACCGACCTGGAAGTCGACGATCAGCAGCGCTCGCCAGGGCAGCACCGAGCGACCTGTTAGCGGAATCGAAGACGGACGATTCAAATTGAGCGCCTTTAGCGTTGGCTAAACGCCGCAATCGGGACGAGGAACGCCCCGTAGACCGCGACGCCGATCGCGATCCACGCTACGTAGTCGGTAAAGACACCCGTGTGGATCGCGCGCACCGCCAAGATTGGCTTCGAAAGCGGCTTGATAGGCGGCGCGTACAGCGCAAGGGCGGCGATCGCGACGGCGCCGATTGCGACGCCCAAGTTCAGCAGCGAGCCGCCGAGCGTCGTCGACGCCTCGGGCCGAAAAATCGCACCGTGCATCAAGATCGAAGCCGCACGCTGCGCTCCGGCGGCGAACGGCCCGTAGAGGCCGGCGCCGAGGCAGAATGCGAGCGCAACGAATGAAATAACGAACATCGTGACGGGCGTCCTTCCAGTGTGGTCGTTCGTCTCTCGGCGTTCGGATTCGCTCGTCGACGCTTCACCGGCTTGCGGCGTGCGGCCCAACCCAAAGAAGACCGCGCCGGAGACCCGCAAAACCGCACCGCCGTCGAGCGCCGATGCTATGGCGAAGATTGCGGGCAGCCAGGCGATGCCGGCGTGGCGGACGGCCGATTCGAGCATCTCCTTTCCGGCCGAAAGACCGAACGGCGGCAACCCGGCAAGCACGAGGCCGCCCAAGATGAACAGCACGCAGAGCGTCGTGAAGGCACGCCCGCGCCCACGAAGTCTTGCTGTATCGACGCTTCCGGTCCGGTGAAGCAAGATGCCCGAGCCCATGAACAGCGCGGCCTTCACCAAGCCGTGCGCGACGACGTAGATCGCCGCCGCAGCCATGCCGAGTACGGAAAACGTCGCCAAGCCGCAGATGAAGATACCCGAGTGACTAATGGTCGAAAAGGCGAGCATTCGCTTTATGTGGCGTTGATTGAAGGCGAGCACTGCGCCCAAGAGAGCCGAGATGGTTCCCATGACGACGAGCAACAGACGAATTGGCGCCTCGTGGCCGGCAAACGGCGCCGCGAAGATGTCCCAGAAGATGCGAGCGATGGCGTAGAGCGCCAGCTGCACCATGATGCCGGAGAAGAGCACGCATAGCGGCGTCGGTGCGACGGCATGCGCGTCGTCGAGCCAAAAGTGAAACGGCACGACTGCGCCCTTGACGCAAAAGCCGGTAAGAAGCAGCGCGAAGGCGACGACCAACAATCCGTCGGGTGGCCCGTGCGCTACGGCGGCTCCGATTTGCGCCATGTTCAAAGCGCCGGTTCGCCCGTAGAGCAACGCGATGCCGAAGAGCACCAAAAACGCGCCGATGCTATTGGTGACGGCAAAGTTGATCGCGCCCTCGATCGACTCTTTCTCCTCGATCTTGAAGCCGGTGAGTGCGAACGCCGCGACGCTCATCAACTCAAAGAAGACGAACATGTTGAAGAGATCGCCGGTGAGCGCGAAGCCTTCCATCGCCGCGAGGAAAAGCAGCATCAGAACGTGATAGAGCGTTCCTGCGGAGTCGAAGTACCACCACGAAAAGGCGAAGGCCAAGGTGACGAGCAGCGCGGCAAAAGCGGCGATGCCGGCGCCGATGGGATCGGCGGTGAATTCGATCCCGACCGCGATGCCGTGGGAAGGCATCCAGCCGCCGAACCAATAGTGCATCGGTCCGTGCAGCGTCGCAACCGCGATCGCGCCGGCCAGCGCGGCGACGAAGAGCGCGCAGAGCGTCGCCGTCGCATCGGCGATGCGCCGCGGGAGCGCGGACGTCAGGGGCATCAAAACCGCCGCCGAAAGTAGCGGCGCGGCGACGCAGAGCGGCAGGAGGCGCTCGAGCATTACCCCCTCATCGGGCGCAGCTTTTCGGGGTCGAGCGTGCCGGTCTTGCGGTAAACCTGAATCGCCATCGTCAGAATGAGCGCGGTGACCACCGTTGCGACGACGATGTCCGTAAGCGTGAGTGCGTGGACCACGGGGTCGACCGCGGGCGTTCCGACCGGGACGTCCGGCGAAAAGATCGGCGCGCCGGCATTTCGCTTGAAACCGATCGCAAGGAGCAGCACGTACGTGGACGACTGGCTGACCGCTAGGCAGAGAATGGCGTGAATGACGTTGCGCGAGCGCACGATGCCGAACATGCCGATCAGGAAGAGCCACGCCGCCAGCGCGTATGGGAGGTAGAGCGTCACTCTTCGGCCTTTTCCGCGCGGCGGGTCTGTTCGAAAAAGAACTCGAGGCAGACGATCGAGCCGGCGGCAATTTCGACGAAGACGCAGAGATTGACGATCGGAATGGTGCCCGACGACGTAATGCTGCCCTTCGTTCCCAACGGAAGCAGGTTCTCCAGAAAGACGCCCGTCGCGATCAGCGTAGCGATTCCGATTACAGCGAAACCGCCTCCCCCGAGCGATTCGAACATCTCCGCGACGTGGCGCGGCAGAAAGCGGCGATACGTCGAGTAGCCGAGGCCCATGTACGCCAGCGCGAAGGCGCTGCCGGCGATCGCACCGCCCTGGAATCCGCCGCCGGGAGTGACCTGGGTGTGAACGGCCATGTAGCACCCAAAGAGGAACGTCACCGGAACGAAGCCGTAGCACATCGCACCGATGCCGTCGCTTTCAGGCGCAATCTCACGTGCGACGTCGGCCTCATCGGAGACGCGGCCGTGCGGCCCAAGCTGCTCGCGCAGAAGCAGCGCGACACCGGCGACCGCGGTAAAGAAGATGAACTCTTCGACCAGCGTGTCGAAGCCGCGGTAGTCGAAATTGATCGCCGTGGCGACGTTGAGCACGTGGCGTTGAGCGACTGCAACCTGATTGAGGACGTCACCGTAGGGCCCGGGGTAGAAGCCGAACGGGCGCAGACCCGCGAGGCCGTAGAGCATCACCGCTGCCATCCCGGCGGCGGCGGCAAGGAATACGCCGGTGCGGAGGCGCTCTTTCATGCGGACGGCCGGGTCGTCTTAGCGATTGCAATCAGCGTGATGAGCGGCACCGCCACCGTACCGACCGCCAGTTCGGAGAGTGAGACGTCCGGTGCGTGGAGCACGAAGAACGTCAGCGCCAGCGCGGTTCCAAACGCGCTGTAAACGATCGTCGCGTGGAGAGCGTCGCGCGTTAAAGCAACGCCCGTGCCGCAAATAGCGACGGCGATGAACGCGAGCGCTTCGGCGAGGCTCATTGCTCGCTTCGAGCAAAGATGGCGCGCGCGAGCGCGTGCGATGAAATCGGGCTGCTGAGCAAGACCATTGCCAACAGAACGATCGCTTTTGCCGTGGCCTCCGATCCGGCCTTACTGGCCAGCGTCGCCAGGACGAAGGGAACGGTCACGGCGACGGCGGCGAAGGAGCACGCGTGCAGAGCGGCGAGGGCGTCTCGTGCGCGCACGACGCCGATGACCGCAAGCGACGCGTTGAGCAGCATGAGCGCGAGCAAGGCGTACTCGAGGAACTCACGCGCCGTCATAACCAGCGTTCGACCACGTGCGCGAAGGCCAGAGCGCCCCCAAAGGCGAGCAGCGCTAGTACGAGGCCGAGGTCTGCGAAGTCGGGACGCTCGAACGCAAATGCGTACAGCACGATCGTGAGGGCGCCGAAAAACGTCAAGAGCTGCAGCGCGACGAGCCGGCGCACGGCGCTTCCGCGCAAAACGCCAAGCAACCCAACGATTGAAACGACCATCATCGAATCTGCCGCAAAGAGCCAACCATTCATAACGGCCAACGGAGATCGGAGGGTGGCGGCATCCGTCCGACGAGTCGATGCACGAATAGGCCGCGGCGGTCGATGAGGCAGACGACGGTATTGGGAGCGACCGACATGCCGTAGGCGACAAAGGCGCGTCGAGTCGCATCGTACGAACTCTTCTCCGCGCCGAACTGCATCGGGATCTGCTCCACGCTCCCTTTGAGTGCGTCCCGGTCGGCGAGCGAGCGCGCGATCGCCGTACCCACGGCGATCGTGTCGGAGACGATCTGAAGCGGCACCTTTGCCAGGCGGCCCAAGTCGCTCCAGCGCGCCGCATACGTCGTCTCGGACCTCTGGTGCAGGCGGTTCACTGCCAGCGCCGCGAGAGCCGCGATCACGCCACCGGCAACGAGCTCCTCGGCCACTGGGCGGTCTTCGAGCAGTTGGTACGCGAGAAAAAGTAGCGCGGTCCAAACGAACCAACGACCGGCCGCGTGCAGCGCAACGTACATGGCACGCTTATACCCCGGGCTGCGACGCCTCCTACCGGCGGCGGCGTTAGTGCGAGCGTTCGGACTTCCCGGAGCCGATTGGGGACCAGGTGTTCCCGCCGTCGATCGAATACTCCGTGCGCCACGTATACGCGTCGGCACTCTGCCAAACGTTGAGCGTCCGAATCGTGACGGTCTTGCCGTCTTTGTCCGTGAACGAGAACGGGTAGGTGATGGTGTTACCGTCGATCAGAATCGTCGACGAGCTGCTGCGGCTGGCGCGAACGTTATAGAAGTGATACACGTTCCCGACCGGATCGTAGGAATAGATGCCGAGATCGCTGTCCGGCGTGCCGCCCACCGTCACGCTCTGTTGGCAGATCATAAAGTTGTGGTCGAGCGACCACGCGCAGCTCGTCGCGGCCGTGGCGTTGCCGGCCTTCTGATACGGGCTGTCAACGAACGTGCCTTCACTATGCCACGTTCCGGCGAAGCGGTTGAGCTCGTCGGTCGGCGCCGCTTGCGCGCCGATCGCCGGGAAGACGACGGACGCAAGCACGGCCCCGAGGGCAAGGCGCCGCGTCGAAAAGCGTTTGATCTTCTTTCTCATGCAAACTTCGTTCGGCGCAGGAGTGAGTTCTCCGTCGGAAACGAGTGCATCGGTTCGTAGTGCTCCCATCAGGATGACATGGAGGCGGCAGCGAGAAGACGACGGTGTGGAGAAGCGATTCCGGTTCGACCTCATGATCGCCCTTCTGGCGCTGCTCATCAGCGGCATCGCGGCGGGTGCGTCGGCCTATCAGACGTACGTCATCCGAAGCCAGTTCAGTGCGACGGTCTGGCCTTACTTGAACTACATCACGACGACGTCTCCGGATAGCTTCGAACTCGACGTGAGCAATCCGGGTATCGGCCCGGCGCTGATTTACCGCTCGGTCGTGACGCGCGACGGGAAGGACGTCACGCCTCCGGCGACGCCCGCGACGCATCCGGCACTGCAGCTCGCGATCGTTCCGGAGATGCGCGAAGCAACGGCCGATGCGGCCAAGTCGCGTCAGCACGGCGCGTCGTCGATGACGGCCAGTACGATCGTTGCCGGAGACGTTATTCCCGCCGGAGCGAAACTCCAGTTGCTAAGCGTTCGCGGCACGTTCCTTGCACGGCGCGTGATCGCCGACATGCAGCGGATCGATCTCTCCCTATGCTACTGCTCGCTGCTCGGCGACTGCTGGACGAAGCGTCTCTGGGATCCCGACGTGCGGCCGCACCGCATCCGCGCCTGCCCGAACGCTTAGCCGAAGATTCGCTCGTCGTCGGCGTCGACGATGTCGACGATAAACTCCAGATCGGGGCGCTGCGCCAGCGTTTCGGCGTACTCGCTGCGAAAATAGGCTTCGTCTTCGGCGTGCTTCGGTTTGATACGCCGCAGCGTCGCATTGATCGCGGGATACTGTGCCGGATCGGTGCGCTCGCGCAGCCAAGCGGCAACGTCGTCTTCGTGCGCCGCGGCGGCAATGGCGTCGCGCAGCTCGGCTTCGCCGACTCCCAGACGCTCGAGCAAGTATCCGGAGATGCCTTTAATGCGTCCGTTGATGAAGTATATCCCCGGGTCTCCACCCGGAAGCTGCGCGCGCAGCTTGTCGATCGTGCGCGGCATGAGCATCAAGCCATCGAGTTCCGCATGACAGCCGCGCGGCGGTTTCGTTCGAAGATCGAGCGGCTCCATCGGCACCCCTGCTACGGCTTGACTCTAAAGACGGTGCCGCAACCGTTGCCGTCGCAACCGGTGCCGCCGCCCTCCGCGGTCGTCCCGTAAAGTATCTTGCTCAGTAGATAGACGGGCGCTTGCGGATCCGCTCCGTCGCTGCCTCCGATAAAGCTATGGAGCACTCTTTCGCCGCCCGAGGGCGTGATCGAAAAGACCGTGCCGTTTCCGGAGGTGCCGCCACCAACGGTCGTGCCGTAGAACTTGCCTTTATGGAAGATCAAGGTCGCTCCGGGGAGATTGCCGTCGGGAATGTCTTGGAAGTTGTAGAGGGTCGTTAACGTGCCGCCGGTCGTGACCGAGAAGAACGTGCCGGAGTTACGCGTTCCGCCGCCCTCCGTCGTTCCGTAGAGCACGCCGTTGACCGCGGTAAGCCCGTTGGGGTACGCGCCGTCGGCGGTTCCCGCGAAGCGATAGATCACGTGCTCCTTACCGCGGGACGTTACATCAAAGATGGTGCCGCAGCCGCTGCCGCCGCATCCCGTACCGCCGCCTTGCAGCGTTGCGCCGTAGAATCGTCCCTTGAGCGCAGCTACCGGTGCGAAGGCGCGGTAACCGTCGTCGCCGCCGCGCAAGCCGTAAAGCGCCGACTCTTTACCGCTTGCGGTCACGCGGTAGACCGCGCCGCACCCCGAGCCGCCGCATCCTTTGCCGCCGCCCGCGACGGTCGTCCCATAGAGCTTGCTTTTGAACGCGATGACGCCGGCTTCGGGCGAAATTCCGTCGTTGCCGCCGGCAAAGCTGTAGACAACGTGTTCCGTTCCTGCCGTATCGACGCTATAGACGGCGCCGTCACCGTGTGCGCCCGCGCTGGCCGCGGTACCGTATAACGAGCCGTTCATCGGGGTCAAGCCGGCGAAGGGCCACGAACCGTCGTGCGCGCTATTGAAGTTCCCGCGAAAGTCGTAGATGACGTGTTCGCTGCCGGACGTCGTTATCGAAAAGACGGTTCCGCATCCGCGATAGCAGTAGTTCGAACAGCTCTGCGAGCAATAGTTGCTCGACCCGTTCAAGGTCGTTCCGTAGAGCACGCCGTTGACGGCAACGAGTCCGCCGAACGGGCTGGCACCGTCGGGCGTTCCTTTGAAAGCGTAGAGCAGCTTGTAGCCATTTGCCGATGCTCCGGCCGGCGAACCTTGCCGCGCGGCGGAGTACGCCGGAGCGTTTCCGGCCGGCGGGCTCATCGCGTTGCCGCCGCACGACGTCAAGAACGCGGCGGCAAAAACGATGCTCGTAAGACGATAAAGCGGTCGCATTATGGCGCGCGCGTTCGACGCAGGGCAGCGATTCACTGCGGTCGAGGATATCCTCAAGTGCTTCGCTAAGGTGAGCCTCGTGCGAGTGGCCTCGTGCTTGGCTGCGCTCATCGTCGCGCTCGTCGCTCCGCTTGAAGCGTTCGCTCAGGCGGCGAAGCCGGTTCGTCATCTCGTCTACGCGTTTACGTGGGGGACGACGACCGATCTGCAAATGCAAAACTCCGGCATGACCGAGAGCGGGGGAACCGCCGGCGCCGGCATGAGCGATTTCGGCGGCGGGAATGCGGAGAAAGGGACGATCGCCGTCGATGTGATTCGAGAGCAACCCGATCGAGGTTTGGTTATCAGCGTCAGCGAGCAGGCGCAAGCGCAGCGGTCGTCCCCGCCTGCAACGTGCGTAGTGTTCGGCAACACCAACGTCATCTGCGATCCGAATGCAAAAATAAATCCTGAGGAAGTCGAGCTGGTCCGTCTGCTCGGTCCTGGGTTCATCGATCCGACGCAGATCGATCCGAAAAACCATTGGCAGGTGCGCCAGGCGAACCCCGATTACGATACCGTTTCAGACTTCACGATTGCCTCGAACGTCAACGGTATCGTGAAGGTTGAAGAATCGCGAACCGTGACCGGTACGACGGCTCGGCCGTACACGAGAAGTGTGACGGAAACGATAGGCTACGACATTAACCGGACGCTTCCGACTTCGGTGACCGAGGATACGACCGAACGCAGCGAAGGCACGAATCAATATCAGACGATCAAGTCGCAGACGACGCTGCAGCTTGCAAGCGACTCCCTCGCCGCTAAACCTTAAGCGGCGCTAGGCAGACTAGGAGTAGTGTGAGCCCGCGCTGACTTTAAACTGATTCGCTCCGCAGATCTCGACGATCTGCTCGTGGCTCAAACGGCGGAACGTTCGGTTTCCGTACTCGAAGGGCTCGCCGGCCGCGGTGGCGTCGTAACGAGCTTGAGCACCCGGGTTCAGCGGCGGGCGCCGCTGCAAGACGCGCGTCTTAAAGTTCACCCGGTAGACCAGATCCTTAGCAAAGAGAAAAATCTCGCCGCGCGGGTTGGAGTACCCGCCGTAGACCGGTTCGGACCGCTCGGAAGCTACCCGTCCGTTCGAATGGGTGATGGCTAGGGCCGCAACCGCGGCGGACGCGAAATCGGTAGATAATTCCATATTCAGCTATAACGCAAAAAGGCCCAACATCGTTGCACGCCGGGCGGGCGACCGCCTATGACTTTTCTCGCAATGGCCCCCGATTTTAAGCGCGTTTTGGTTGCACCGAGCGAGCTTTTGTGAGATGTTGAGGCATCGCAACAGCCGTACAAAGGAGTATTCTCAATACCTGCACGCAACCGACGCTACAAAACCGCCGCTCGCCCGCCGAAGGCGAATCCCCCTCAAGATCTCAAGGAGCCGGCGCTCGAAGTTGCCGGAAACGTCAAGCAAGTCTTCCCCAGTGCGACCTTCTCGGTTGAGCTCGACAACGGCCACGTCGTGCTCGCGCACGTTGCCGGCCGCTTGCGGCGGCACCGCATTCGCATTCTTCCCGGCGACCGGGTCGATCTCGAGATGTCCCCGTACGACCTGACCAAAGGGCGTATCGTCTATCGCCATCGCTCGGGCGCCTAGCACACAACCAACACCCCGCTTCGGGAAAATGTCCGGAATTGCGCCGCTCGAACGTCTAGGGTGCATCTACACGACGCACGAGGAGGCAACGACATGGCGGAATTTCTCTATCTGTACCGCGGCGGCCAGCGGGGCACGACCGCGCAAGAGTCCGAGCAGATCATGCAAAGGTGGATGAACTGGTTCAAGGAGCTCACCGCAAGCGGCAACTTGAAGGACGGCGGCCAGCCGCTCGAGGATGACGGGCGAGTCGTGCGGGACAAGCGCGGCACGGTGACCGACGGCCCCTTTGCCGAGGCCAAAGACCTCGTCGGCGGCTACACGCTGATCGAAGCGGAGAGCTTGTCGCGAGCCGCGGAGCTCGCGCAAGGCTGTCCTATCCTGGAACGGCAAGGCGTCGTCGAAGTTCGCCCGGTCATGAAGATGGATATGTAACGTGGAGCCGAGCGACCATCTCTTCCGCCGCGAGGCGGGACGTATGGTTGCCGCGCTCGCGCGCATCTTTGGTCTGCAGAATCTCGAGCTGGCGGAAGACGTCGTACAAGACGCCTTCTGCCGCGCTTTGGAGGTCTGGAAGCTTCGCGGCATTCCCGAAAATCCGTCCGCCTGGCTAATGAAGACCGCCCGGAATCGCGCGCTCGACGTTTTACGGCGCGAGCGCACTGCGCGCACTTTTGCACCGGAATACGGACGGCTGCTCCAAACGGAATGGACGCTTGCCAACGCCGTGCAGGAAGTCTTCGAATCGACCGACCTTCCCGACGATCGGCTCCGCATGATCTTTTCGTGCTGTCATCGCACTCTGCCGGAGGCGGCACAGATCATGCTCGTGCTCGCGCTCGTCGGCGGCTTCGGCGTGCGCGAGATCGCCGCCGCGTTCGTCAGTTCGCAGGCGGCCGTTGAAAAGCGGCTCTCGCGCGCGAAACGCACGCTCAAAGAATCGGGGGCGCTCTTCGATATCGCCGATGCGGACGATTTCGGCGAACGCCTGCCGGCGGTTCAGCGCGCGCTCTACTTGATCTTCAACGAAGGTTATCACGGCGCATCGCCGCGCGCCGTCGTGCGCGCCGATCTCTGTCACGAAGCGATCCGGCTGACGCACTTGCTCGCGCGCCATCCGCTCGCGGCGACCCCCGCGACGTTCGCGCTGCTCGCATTGATGTATCTCGATGCGGCGCGCCTGCCGGAACGGCTCGATCCGGCCGGTAACCTTCGGCCGCTCGATAGTCAGGACCGTTCGCGGTGGAACCGCGCGATGATCGACGAAGGCGTGGCCTGGCTCGAGCGATCCGCGACGGGACCGCAGATGAGCCGTTATCACGCCGAAGCCGCGATCGCGGCGGAGCACGCCCGCGCGCGGTCGATCGAGGCAACCGATTGGAGCGCGATCGTTTCCCTCTACGATCGGCTGATGACGGTCGCACCCTCGCCCGTCGTCGCCCTCAACCGCGCGATTGCCATCGGACAACGCGACGGTCCCGAGCGCGGATTGCGTGCGATCGACGACGCCGCCGAGCGGGGGCGACTCGAGGAGTATCCCTTTTACCACGCCGCCCGCGGCGAGTTCGAGCTGCGCCGCGGGAACGATGCCGTGGCGCGCGAACATTTCGCGGCCGCCATCGCCGCGTCACGCAACGCCGAGGAACGCCGCTTCTACGAAAGCCGCAGCTCGGCGTGCGCGGGCGTGGCCTAGCGAGGAGGAGATTCATGGGTGCCATGCCGTTCCTTTTGAGTGCACTGCTCGTTGCGAGCATCGCCGCCTGTTCTGCGCCGAACGCAAGCACCGTGGCGCGCGAAATCCCAGCGACGAATGCGAGCCCGATCCTTCCGGATAGGCGTGGCCGCGTCGAGTTCTTTTCCGATACGTACGGCGATCCGGCGCCGGCGGGAATCACGCAAGGACCCGACGGCGCGCTCTGGTTCACCGACCCCGGCATGGACGTAATCGGCCGTATTACCGCGCGGGGAACGTATACGCTCGAGGCGCGGGCCGGTACCGAGGTCTCGAACGGAATCGCCGTCGGCTCCGATCGGAATCTCTGGTTCACGACGTTCGACGGCGTCGGACGCATCACGACGGCAGGCGCGGTCACCTTGTTTAACGATCCCTCCGCCTCGTTTCCGCAGGGCATCACGAGCGGACCCGACGGCGCGCTCTGGTTCGCCCAATCGAACGGCACGGTCGGCCGGATCACGACCACCGGAACCATCACGCACTTCACCGTCGCAGCTCAGAATGCGGGTCTCCAAGGCATCGTCGCCGGACCGGACGGCAACTTTTGGATCACGCAGAGCCTCGTTGGGGGCAGCCGCGAGACGAACAAAGTGATCCGGCTGACGCCGAAAGGGAAGACGAAGACCTTTACCGTTGGATCGGGACCGGCGTGGATCTGCGCCGGGCCGGATAAGGCACTCTGGTTTGCGGAAGAAGGCGCCAACGCCATCGGAAGGCTCACGACGCGCGGCGAGTACTCCGAGTTTCCGACGCACTATAAGTACGCCAACCCCTCCGGAATCGCCGCAGGGCCGGACGGCGCGCTCTGGTTTACGGATTTTGCCGGCAGGTTCGGCATTGGGCGCATTACCACCGCAGGGAAGTTCCACTTCTATCGCGCGCCCAGCGGATCGGGCGAGTTGCTGGAGATCGCTCCCGGGCCGCGCCGCTCGATGTGGTTCACGTCCTTTCTAAACTCGGGCGTCGGCCGCATCGCAACGCAGTAGCGTGCCGTCACGGAACCGCGTCGTAGTGCGCTGAATTAGTGCGTAACGACGTGGGCTTTTTCGAGCGTCCCGATCCGCGGCTCGCCCAGAGCGCCGATCCAACTCCGGTCGCGGCAGTTGCGGGCGCCCTCAAGCGCCACGCATTCGCATTACTCGTCTGTTTCGTTGTTGCGGCGGCGCTCTACATCGCCAACGTGGCGGCCGGTCTCCACGTCGCGTCGGCGACGCGCGGTACGATCGTTGCGACCGGGCCGTACGCGCCGGTGACGATCGTGCGCGACCGGCGCGATATTCCGCACATCCGCGCGTCGAACGAGCACGACCTCTTCTTCGCCGAGGGATACGTGCTGGGTTCCGACCGGCTCTTTCAACTCGACTTGAGCCGGCGTTACGCGTACGGGCGGCTCGCCGAAGTGCTCGGCGCCAAAGCCCTTCCCTACGATCGCGTGCAGCGGGCGGTCGACATCGAGGCAGTCGCGCGGCGGCAACTCGAATCGCTCGGCGCGCGCGATCGGGCCGCGATCGCCGCTTTCACCGACGGCGTGAATGCGGCCGCCGTCAGCCAACCGTTGCCCGTTGAGTTTCGGATGCTGCTCTACCGGCCCGCACCATGGACGCCGAAGGATTCGCTGGCCGTCTCGATCGTCGCGTCGCTCGAGCTCGCCGGTTCGTGGCACGACGTTTTTACGCGCGACGCGGCCTGGCGCGAACTCGGAGCGCGCTGTTTCGAGCAGCGTTTGCCGCTCTCGGATTCTCGATACGACGTGAGCGTCGACGGCGTGCACGTCGGAGGGAGCGCGAAACCTCGAAGTAGTTCGTGCGGCGCGCCGGCAGTGGCACTCGGCGCAAGACCGGCGATCGGCAGCAACGCCTGGGCCGCCGGAGCGTCGCGCAGCGCCGACGGCGACGCGCTGCTGGCGAACGATCCGCACCTCGACTTGACGGTTCCGGGAATTTGGTATCTCGTCGATCTGCAAGCACCGCACTTTCACGCCGCAGGTGCGACGATTCCGGGCATTCCCGGCGTCGTGCTCGGCCACAACGAGCGCGTCGCTTGGGCCTCGGCGAACGCGCAGATGGCGACGGCGACGCTCTTCAAAGCCGGCCGGCTCGACCGGCGGCGGTGGGTGCTCGAACGTTTCGGCGTGCGCTTTTCACGCGCCGTGACGGCGGCGTACTATCGCACGCCGCGCGAGTTTGCGATTCCCGACGAGAACGACCCGTCTGCCCTGGTGCTCGTGCGCTGGCCGGTCTACCGGCAGCGAGAATCGACGATCGCGACGGCGCTGGCGCTCGATCGTGCGCGCGACGCGGCCGAGGCGTTGCGCGTTCTCTCGCGCTATCGCGGTTCGCCGCAAAGTTTCATCATCGCCGACTGCGGCGGCAGCGTCGCCTATCACGTTGCGGGTCTGGTTCCCGACGATCCCGCCTGGGGGCGCTACGTCCACGCGGCGGGCGACCTGCGCGCGAGCTACGCTCCGGTTCCGTTCGACCGGCTGCCGCAGCGAGCACCCGCACGCGACGCCATTCTCGTTGCGGCAAACAACAAGACGTACGGACCTTCATATCCCTATCGGCTCTCCGCAGAGTTCGAGCCGCCGTATCGCGCCTATCGCATCGCGGCCTTGCTTCGCGCGCATCGGCAGTACGATGCGGGCTATTTCGCGCGGATGCAGCTCGACACGCTCTCGCCGATCGACTTGGAGATCGCTCGCGATGTCGCGCGTCTCACGCACGCCGGCGCGGCACCGAATGACTGGTCCGGCGCCCGCGCGCCTCTGCGCACGTGGGACGGCCGGTATCGGCCGGCCTCGCACGGCGCGGTCGTAGAGCACGCGCTGCGCTTGGCGCTCTTCGACGATGGGGTGCCGCTCGGCGAGCGGCTCAACGCTTTGCGGAACGAACGCGGCGTGCCGCGCGATCTTCGCGACGAGATTCGCGCAACGCTCGCGTCGCTCAGCGGCGACGAAAACGGCACCTGGCGCGAGGCCGGCGCGACGCGCATCGAGCATCTGCTCGCGCCGATGCATTTCGGCTTTCTCGACGGCGATTGGCTGCCGGGTGCGGGCGACGAGTATACGATTCATCTCCAAGAGCCGGGCGTCGCACAAGGATTTCGTGCGGTCTGGGACGCGGGCCGTTGGGACCGGGGCGGTATTTCGATTCCCAGCGGTGAGTCGGGTGAGCCGGGTTCCGGACACTACACCGACCTTACCGGCGCCTGGATTGCCGGTACGCTGCAGCCCTTACCGTTCAGCCGCGCGGCCGTCGATGCGAGCGCGGCAAGCGTTCTGACGCTTCGACCGCGCCGGTAAGGCGCCGCGCTATGGCGATGCGAAGACCGAGGGCGAGACCGTTGCGTTGGGCTGATAGTTCGAGAACGTCAGCGTCCCGTCGACGCTATAGCCGGGAAAGCGTGCCGCGATCGAGGCTTTCGAAGGCAGACGGTACGTTCCGACGTTCGCATACGCTTGCCCGAACGTCAGCGTGCCGCCGTTGGTGTAGTTCCATTGAGCCTTGGTCAGCAAGGCCGTTTGATCGTTGATCGTAACGGTGATGCTCTTTACGCGGCTTCCGGTATTTTTCGGCACCAGCGTGTAGGTCGATGCAGTCCCGTTATCGACCAGCGGCGTAATCGCATATTGCTGCATTGCCTGTTCGTAGGTCGGTGTCGTCGAAGCGAGATCTTTGAACCGGCTTAACGGACCGGGTACGTTCTGGAACTCGATCTTGCGCGTCGGCCGTTGATAGTAAACGGTCCCGCTCAACGATCTATGAATCGGAATGACGGCATGGAGCAGTGCGGAGAGCTGCGCGGTGGCGGTATAGGAGTTGAGCGTCGGGTTCGGATTGGTCGCACGCGCGAGCAGCGCCATAGAAGCGCTCTTCGATGGGGGCGCCGGCGACGCGGCGATCGCGCCGAAAACGACTGCGAAAACGATACTCCAGACGCGCATAAACGGCGGTTCGGCGAAACGTTCGAGGGTCCCGCTGCAACCTTCGCCCTTGCCCGCGCCTTACTGCGGTCATGCAGACAACCGAACAACTCAAACGATTTCCATCGCCGGCCACGCGGCCCCATCCGCTCGCCTATCGCGACGGATTACTTTGGATGGGCTCGTGGGATACCGACCGCATCTACGTTATCGACCCGCAGAGCTGGAGCGTGCGCACCGAATTCCCGGCGCCCGGCCGCCCATACGGCATCGCGGTCTACGGCGACGAGCTGCGCGCGGTGATCGCCCACGGCGAAGAAGAGGATCGCTATCTCTACCGCTTGCTGCCCGATAGCGGCTTCGACATTGCGAGCAAGACGCCGTGTCCCGACCTCACGGGATCGTATATCGCGACGCAAGGATCGACCATCTATCTCGGCCAGATGGGCTTTCGCCGAATTCTCGTGATGAACGACGGCGGCACGATCGAACGCGAAATCGCTCTTCCGACGCGTTGTGCCGGTTTCGGTTTCGGCCCGGGCGGACGCTTCTACATGACCTCTGCCGACGAGGAGTTCGAGAACTTGGCGTTCGGTACGTTCGACATCACGAGCGCGCAACCGCGATTCGAGAGCATGCGTTCGCTCCCCGAGGAAGCGCGCTCGCTCGCGTACGACGGCACCGCCTGGTGGACGAGCCTGCGGGACGCGAACGAGATCGCTTCGTTTACGGTTTAAGGGTTAGCGTCCGGGTTTCTGACCGGGAGAGAGCGCCACGCCTTCGAGTTCGTTACCGGAGCCGAAGGTGAACGTGCTCTCTTGCGTGCCGGTCGCGTAATTGTAGAGGTCGACGGCGAAGTTGGCGGGATCGGCCATGTAGAGCGTGGCGTCGTTGCGGTCGAGCGCGAGTTTCGCCGGCTCCTCCAGCGGTGTCGAGATGACGCGGAAGGGTGTCGTCGCTCCGTGTTTATAAACGTCGACTGCCGCGCCGAAGTAATCGCCGACGAGCAGATTGCCCTTGAGATCGAGCGCGACGCCTTGCGCAAGCTGGACGGAGATTCCCAGGTCTTTGCACGTGGTCGCGAGCGGCTTGCAGCGCGCCACGCGGCCGGTTGAATTTTGGTTGTACGTTACGTATGCGTCGTCGTTTTTCGCATTGACGACGCTGACCGGATGGGTGATCGTGACGGTTGCGTCGGGCGAAGTGCTCCCCGGTTTGAACTCGAGGATCTTCCCCGCGGAACCCTCCGTTACGTAGACGATGCCGTTGGAGTCGACGGAGACGTCGAGCGGGTGCGAGATGTCCGTCGACAAGGTGACGCTCGGGCTCGACGCGCCCGCCGGATACTCCGTTACCGTGCTGTTGCCGTTGTTGGCCACGTAGAGCGTTCCCGCGGCGTCGATGGCGTCGCCTTCAGGATTATCGATGCCGGTATTGATCTCGCCGGCGGGTCCGTCACTAGTATGACCCTGACGGTAAATCAGGACGACGCTCGACGTATAATCGGTTACGTAGAGCAGCTTCTTGTGATTTGCGGCCTGCGCGAGCGGCGCGGAGAGCGCCGGCATTGCCGGCGTTCCGGAGGACGCGGCACCCGAGCATCCGGCAAGTAGGAGCGCGATGACGGCGCACGCGTACGATGCCTTTGCTTTTCTCACGAACATTACAGCCATCTCCTTTGTCAATCAGTAAGCGCCGATGCCGTTGGGCGTTCCCCACCCGGTCGGCGCGTCGTAGCCGGTCTCGCCGGTGCAGAGATACGCGGGAGAACAGGAGCCGTTCCCGCCGCTCGTGACGTCGTACAAATATTGCCGATTCTTCTTTTGATAGAACGACTGCGCGGCGTCGAGCTGTGCGGCGTTACCGGCAAGAGCGAAGACCGCCGCGTTGAGCGGCGAACCGACGCTGGTACCGCCGATCTGCATCCATCCCGACTCTTGATAGCTGTCGTAGACGGCGACGCCGGTATCCGGATCGCCAACCGCGGCGACGTCATTCGCCGTGCGATACTTGCAGCCCGAATCCGTCTGCCACGACGGTTTGGAGAACTTGGAACAGCCGCTCCCCGTCCCGCTCCAGACCGTCTCGGTCCAGCCGCGGCCGCTGCCGCCTTGCACGAGATGCGTTCCCCCGACCGCAACGACCGTCGGGTAACCCGCCGGCTGGAGATCGTGATGTCCGTAATAAGCGCTGTCGCCGCCGCTGGCGAGAATCATGACGCCCGGATGGTTCCAATCCTTCGGATTCGCGCCGTGTCCCATTCCGCCGTAGCTGTTGCTGACGATCGTCGCGCCGAGCTTCACCGCTTCGTTGACCGATTCGCCGACGTCGCGCCACGAGTTTTTGTCGGCTTCGATCAGGAGAATGTTGCAGTTCGGGCAGCCGGCGGAAACCATGTCGAGATCGAGCGAGATCTCAATCGACCAATCGGAGTTCGGCGGCGGCAAAGGATGCTTCTGCCCTCTCTGATTGAGTCTCTTGAAGCAGTGGTTGAGCTCGGAGCAGACCGGCAGCCCGAACTTGTTCCGATAGATCAAGAGGTCGGACTCGGCGTCGGGGTCGTCGTACGCGTCGACGATCGCGACGGTCTGTCCGGCGCCGTTCGTCGTAGACGGCAAGTTATAGGCCGACTGCAGGTCGCTGGGCGAGTACCCGTACGGATTCTGTGACGGAGCGCCGGTCTCGACGAGTGACAAGCAATAGACCGCGTTGCGCTCGCGCCGGTCGGGGCAGACCGCGCGAACGGTCCCACGCGTGCGAAGCGGCGACGAGGCCAGATCGGCATGCGATGCCGGAACGCTGCCGGCGGCGCACGCCGAAAGGACGGAAAGACCGAGCAGGGCGCCAAGCGTTCGCATGCGCGTCAGCATGCCGACATCGTACCATCGTTTCGCGATGTCCGGCAGCGTCATCCGGAGCCTAATCGGCGCGGTCTTCGCAGGAAACCAAGGGAAGCGCACCGTTGCGCCGTGGATTTGCGAGCAGCTCCAGCTCGCGCTCGATCGCGCCGGCGAGTTCGCGACGTGCGGGCTCGTGCAGCGCAAAGTAGAGCGTCGGCTCGATTAGCTCCAACTCGCTCACCCGCACGCGTCCGGCATCGTCCTTGAGCAGATCGACGCGCGCGTAAAGGGGCTCGCCGGGGACCGCCGCCACGGCCTGCATGGCGACGGCGATCTCATCGCGCGTCGCCTCGACGTAGGACGACGGCTCGTTATTGACGGCCAGAATTCGGTCGAAGGGCTTTTTGACCGCTGCATGCGAGTAGCGCCCGCGAATGACGATCAGCGCGCGTTCGCCATAGCTGACGACGCCCTCGAGATAGGGCTGGACCAGCACGTCCTCGCCGGCCGAGAGCTCCTCTAAACGCATTTGCCCTGCCGCGAACGATGCGTCGTCGCCTCGCACCAGCGTTACGCCATGTGCCGCCGCTCCGCGCGCCGGCTTCAGGACGAGGCTCTGCCAGCTATTCTCTCGTGAGATCTCGCGGAGCCGTGGACGTTGGCCGCGGCGCACCCAGAACGTCGGAACGATCGGCACCCCGCTGCGCTCGAGGTCGAGCAGGTACGACTTGTGCGCGTTCCATCGAAGCAGCGCCGGGTCGTTCTTTACAACGGTCAGCGACGCGGCGCGCTGCACCCAAGCGTCGAACTCGTCGTAACGGCGGTGATAATCCCAAGTTGACCGAACCAAGCAGAGGCGCGCCGAAGCCCAGTCGACGCGCGCGTCGTTCCAAACGGCGATCGATACCGTCAGGCCGCGCCGGCGCAGCTCCTCCACCAGGATGCGATCGTCGGGGTCGAGCTCCGAGACGAACTCGCAGGTGGCGACGATGCAGTCGAGCGGCATGGCGGTATCGTATCGCGCCGTCCTCGCGAAGGACAGCAAGATTCCAATGAAAAACCTGGCCGCTGCCTCGAAGGAGGAGGGATTCGTTGGCAAAGAGCCCGCGTTTTCACGCTCTCGATCGAATCGACTGTTCGATCGTCCGCGCGCTGCAGCACAACGGTCGCGACTCGTTTGCGGAGATCGGTAAGGCGATCGGTCTCTCTGCGACGAGCGTCGCCGAACGGATCCGTCGTCTCGAAGAGGACGGCGTAATCGAAGGGTACGGCGTTCGGCTCTCTTCCGCGAAGCTCGGCTATCCCGTCACCGCTTTCATTCTCGCGCGGCCGAACGGTCCGGACGCGCGATTCGTTAAAGTCGCGAAAGAACGGCCCGAGATTCTGGCCTGTCATCGCGTCACGGGCGAGTTCTCGTTTATCGCGCAGGCAATCGTGCGCGACGTAACGCATCTCGAAGAGCTGCTCAACTACCTCGAGCCCGCGGCGGTGCATATCGTTACGCTGGTCGTGCTCTCCACCGCGTTCGAGGGTACGCCGATCAGCGTCGGCGAGTAAACTCGATTACTTTATTGTCGTCCTCATCCGCCGGCGGGCGCACCGATCCATAGGCGGCTTCGTAGTACGTATCGCGCAAATTGCCGAGCTGCATATCTCGCGGGATCGGCGTTCCATCGCCCCGGAAGACCGTCGCGCCCTTCACGAGTAAGCGATATGCCGCAAGCCGCTCGTTCTTCCAATCCGAAACCTTCCAGCGCTGCGGCGCCATAACTGAATAATCGTACGGCGGCAGCGCCGTACGCTTGCCTTCGAATAACTCGAGTTCTACGCGAAAGCCTTCGCGCTCGGAGATCGCTTTTTCGATCTGCGTCTTCGTGGCCATCGAACCGCTATTGCGCGCGACGGGCGATCGATTGCGGGAGCAGCGCGTCGGGTCGGCTCAGATCGTAGAGGGGGCCCACGTACGCGGCGGCGGCCGCCTTCGAATTGCGCGTCGTCAGATCGATCTTCGGCGCGATCGCATCGAACGGCGTAAGGTTCGGCGTTGCGGTGAAGGCGGTATAGAGGGGCGCGGCCGTCGCATCGTACGCTGAGAGCGGTTTCATTCCGAGCAGCATCTCCATCGTGCGCAGCACGCTTACCGTAGAAAAGTGTTGATGGATCGTTCCGCCCGTTGCGTACGGCGAAACGACGTAGAGCGTCGTGCGCTGGTCGCTGACGTGATCGGCCCCGTCTTGTGCGTCGTCCTCCGTGATGAAAATTGCCGACGACCTCCAGATCTTCGAATGCGATATCGCCGCGACGATCAGACCTACTGCGTAATCGTTGGTCGCAACGTACGCAGCCGGCGTCAGCTTCCCGGGCCGAATCGAGGCGGTGTGGTCGCCCGGCAGCCACATGTACTCGAGTTGCGGCACGGTCGCCGCGGCGACGAAGGCATCGAACTCGCGCTTCCATTCCTTATAGCGGTCGATATCGCTGTAGTCGAGATTCCAGCCGACGTATTTCGGATCGAAGCGGTCGCCCAAGCTCGGCGCGGTCGCGGCAACGTGCCCTTCGATCGGGGGCATCAACGCCATCTCACCGTAATCGCGGAAGCTCACGCCGGCGCGCCGCGCAGCGTCCCAGATGTAGCCACCCGAAGCAACGCCGGCACCCTTTCCGGTCAGGGTTTCGTCGTCGTCGTTGCGTCCGCCGTATACGGAGGGCCACATACGCTCGACGTAATCGTTGGCGAATGCGCCATCGGCCCAGTTATGGCCGGGATCGCTGACCTCGCCGCTGGCGTAAAAGCTATCGAAGAGGCCGAATCGCCGGGCGAGCGCGTGCTGATTCGGCGTTACTCTCTCGCCGAAGTAGACGAGCTGCGGATCGCCGTTGCCCTGCGGCATGTCGCCCAAAATTTGATCGTACGTCCGGTTCTCTTTGAGAATGAAGAAGACGTGTTCGATCGGACCGCCGGCATGCAGAATGGTCTGCGCGGGCGGCGAGGGCGCGCCTTGCGCGCCTTGCGGATTGGGAAGCAGTGCCGGCCCATCGAGCGCGATCCGGCGAATGGAGCCGAACTGAATCGCCGCGATGTAGTCGCGGTTGCTGCGGCTCATCACGTTGAAGTGGGGATTCGGTTTCGTGCCCTCGCCTTTGCCGTCGACGATGAAGAGCCGGTCGCGCAGTGCGATCGCGGCGGTCGGGTACCACCCGGCCGAATAGCGAGCGGCGACGCGGCCGTCGCGCAGCACCGCAACCTCGTTCGCGCCGCCGAGGCTGACGTAGACAGTGCCGCCGGCGGCGGAGAGCGCGTTGGGTGAGGAACCGATGTGCTCGTGAACCGCACCGACGTAGACGTCCCGGCGGCGTTCTCCCGTCGCAGCATCGTAGATCCCGACCGTGTCGGCGTCGGCCTGCGCTACGTAAAGCGTCGTCCCTGCGACGAGCACGTCGCTCGGGTGCAGATCGGTTGCGATGCGCGTCACCGTGCCGGCTTTGACGCTCACCATCGCGACGTAACTCTCCGAGCGAACGGTAACGAAGAGCTTCGTACCGTCGTGTGAGAACGCGAGGTTGCCGAGCTGTCGCCCGACGCGGATGGGGCGCGCGCCTTTTAGCGCCTGCACCCTCCCGATGCGAACGGCGGCGTCGCCGTTCGTCGCTACGGCGACGAGGCCGCCTCGTGCGGCGATGGAGACGGGGTAGGTACCTTTCGGCAGCGGGAACTTTCGTACGAGGCCGCTCGCCGAGTCGACCGCGAACACCGCGTCGGCGTTGGCCCCGGCGACGAGAATCGATCGGCCAAACCAGACCGGACGTCCAAACGCACCGGTGAGCGGGATGCGGCGGACGACGTGGAGCTTGTTCGTCGCGTAGAGCACCAGCGCGGGCGTGTTGAAGCCCGACTCCACAACTGCAAGCGTCGTTCCGTCGGGCGATAACGCCGCGCCCTGCGGGAACGTGCCGGTTTGAACGATCGAACCGGTCGATCCGCGTACGATCCACGCATTGGGCAGTACGCTGAGCGCGGCGCTGGCGGCGACGGCACCGGCGCAGCCGATGACGACGGCGGCGACTGCTGCGTGGCGCATCAGTACTCTGCGCATGCAGCTAAGTACGAGGTGGATAATTCACACTTCCTTCACAAGTGCGGCTCGGACGAGCGTCAGGAGTTTTCCTACCACTCGCCGTCGAACCGTAGCACTACCGACGCAGAGTTCTTTTGCCACGGTTTGGAGGCGCGAATGTTTCCAGCCCAGTTTGACTACCGGCCGGTCCGCTCGGTCGACGAAGCGATCGCGGCGTTGATGACCTACGGCGACGACGCGCGCGTGCTCGCCGGCGGGCAGAGCCTGATTCCGGCGATGCGGTTCCGGTTCGCCCGGCCTGCCCTGTTGATCGACATCAATCCGATCCCGGGCCTCGACGGCCTCGCGGAGTCCGGCGGCATGCTTGCAATCGGGGCGACGACGCGTGACTTCGCCCTCGAGGTCTCGAAGCTGATCGGCGAGCGTTACCGGCTCATCGCCGATACGTCGGCCGTCGTCGCCGATCCGGTCGTACGGCAGATGGGCACGGTGGTCGGCAGCCTCTGCCACAACGACCCCGCCGGCGACTGGCCGGTTACCGCGCTGGCCTCGCGGGCAGAGCTGGTCGTGCGTTCGAAGGACGGCACCCGAACGGTCGCGATCGACGATTTCTTGGTCGATTCGTACACGACGGCGGTGGGTGCCGGCGAGATCGCCGTTGAGTTGCGCTTTCCGACGCCGGGCGCGCGGACGTCGGGCTCGTTTCAGAAGATCGAACGCAAGGTCGGCGATTTCGCGACCGTGTCGGCCGCCGCGCAGATCGTGCTCGCCGAAGACGGAACGATTGCCGGTGCCGGGATCGCGATCGGCGCCGTGGGTCCTAAAGCGCTGCGCGTCTCCGCAGCCGAGCAACTGCTCAAAGGCGCCAAGCCGAGCAAGAAGTTAGTCGAGGACGCGATGCGCGAGGCCGAAAAAACCGCCGATCCGAGCGCCGACAATCGCGGCTCGGTCGAGTATAAGAAGTCGATGGCGGGCGTGCTCGTCGGTCGCGCGATCGCGCGATCGCTGGAACGACTCGGAGTGGGAGGTTTGCAATGAAGGTCAGCGTCAAGGTCAACGGTACGCCGTACGAGCGCGACGTCGAACCGCGGATGCTCCTGGCGTATTTTTTACGCGAAGAGCTCGGACTTACCGGCACGCACGTCGGCTGCGATACGTCGAGCTGCGGCTGCTGCGTGGTCGCGCTCGACGGCGATCGAGCGGTGAAATCGTGCACCATGTTCGCCGTACAGGCCGACGGGCATGAGATCACGACCGTCGAGGGACTCGAACGAGGCGGCAAACTCCATCCGCTTCAGCAAGCCTTCTGGGACCAGCACGGCCTGCAGTGCGGCTACTGCACGCCGGGCATGCTGATGACCGCATACGTGATGCTCAAGCACAAACCCAGACCGAGCGAGAGCGAGATTCGCGAAGGGATTGCCGGCAATCTCTGCCGTTGCACGGGTTATCAGAACATCGTCAAGGCGGTGCAGCAGGCGGCGAACGAAATCGCAGCCGAGCCGGCCGCTGCGGGGGCTTGATCGTGTCGATCACGAGCGAAAACGGACAACAACGCCACGCCATCGGCATCTCGATGAAGCGCAAGGAGGATCCGCGCTTCATTCGCGGACGCGGACGCTATCTCGACGACATCAAGCTGCCCGGAATGCTCTATCTCGCGCTCGTGCACAGTCCCTATCCGCACGCGCGCATCAAGAGCATCGATAAGAGCAAGGCCCTAGCGCTGCCCGGCGTCGCAGCCGTAATCACCGGCGAAGATCTCGACGCGGCGAAGCTGGAATGGCTGCCGACCTTTCACGGCATGGACAAACAAATGGTACTCGCGTTCGGCAAGGCGCTCTACCAATATCAGGAGGTCGCCGGCGTCGTCGCAACCTCGCGCGAGATCGCGGCCGACGGCGCGGAGCTGGTCGAGGTGGAGTACGAGCCGCTCGATCCGGTCGCCGATCCGTTTCAAGCGCGCGAGGATAAGATCGTCTTGCGCGACGACCGCGAGCAGAAGACGAATCATATCTATCACTGGGAGGTTGGCGACAAGGCGAAGACGGAGAGCGCACTCGCCTCGTCTCCGGTTCGCGTCAAGGAGCGCATCCTCTCGCCGCGGTGCCATCCCGCGCCGCTCGAGCCCTGCGGCATCGTCGCCGACATGAATAAGGCCACGGGCCGGCTGACCGTGTACATGACGTCGCAGGCGCCGCACGTGCATCGCACGGCCTTTTCGCTCGTGACCGGCATTCCTGAAGACAAGATTCACGTGATTTCGCCCGACGTCGGCGGCGGATTCGGCAACAAGGTTCCGGTCTATCCGGGTTACGTCGTGGCGACGGTCGCGTCGGTGCTCACCGGCATCCCGGTGAAGTGGGTCGAATCGCGCACCGAAAATCTTACGACGACCGGCTTCGCGCGCGACTACCACATGGACCTCGAGATCGGAGCGACCAGCGAAGGGAAAGTGACCGCGCTGAAAGTCTCGACCGTGGCCGATCACGGTGCGTTCGACGCCGCCGCCGATCCGCGCAAATATCCCGCCGGCATGTTCGGCATTGTCACCGGATCGTACGATTTTCCAACGGCGTTCGCCGAAGTCGATGCCTACTTTACGAATAAAGCGCCGGGCGGAATCGCCTATCGCTGCTCGTTCCGCGTCACCGAGGCCTCGTTTGCGATCGAACGCGGGATGGATCTTCTCGCGCGCAAGCTCGAGGTCGATCCGGCGCAGCTGCGCGAACGCAACTTTATCAAGAAGGAGCAGTTTCCGTATCCGTCCGCGCTCGGATTCACCTACGATAGCGGCGATTACGCCCAGACGCTGCGCAAAGCGCTCGACACGATCGGCTACGACGCGCTGCGCAAGGAGCAGGCCGAGAAACGCGCACGGGGCGAGCTCATGGGCATCGGCATATCTACCTTCACCGAAATCGTCGGCGCCGGACCCGGCAAGCAGTTCGACATCTTGGGAATCAAGATGTTCGATAGCGCCGAGATCCGCATCCATCCGACCGGATCGGGCATCGTGCGCGCGGGAACGCGGCACCAGGGCCAGGGGCACGAAACGACGTGGGCGCAGATCGTCGGTGAAGAGCTCGGACTCGATCCGCAAGAGTTGCTCGTCGAAGAAGGGGATACCGACACGGCGCCCTACGGTCTGGGCACCTATGCGAGCCGCAGCACGCCGGTAGCCGGAGCCGCGCTTGCGCTGGCCTCGCGGCGAATTCGCGAGAAGGCGAAGAAGATCGCCGCGCACCTGCTGGAGGCTTCGGAAGACGACGTTGAGTGGAAAGATTATAAGTTCGGCGTCAAAGGCGTTCCCGGCAAGAGCGTGACGATGAAGGAAGTCGCGTTCGCGGCGTACACGAACCCGCCGCCCGATACCGAGCCCGGTCTGGAAGCGACGTACTATTACGATCCGCCGAATCTCACGTTTCCCAACGGCGCGTATATTGCGGTCGTCGAGGTCGATCGCGATACCGGTGCGGTGAAAGTGCGCCGTTTCCTGGCCGTCGACGATTGCGGGGTCGTGATCAATCCGATGATCGTCGAGGGACAGATCCACGGCGGGCTGACCGAGGGGTTCGCGATGGCGTTCATGCAGGAGATCAAATACGACAGCGACGGCAATAACCTCAACACCAACTTCACCGAGTATCTCGTTCCGACTGCACTCGAAACCCCGCACTGGGAGACCGATCGCACGGTAACGCCGAGCCCGCACCACCCGATCGGCGCAAAGGGTGTCGGTGAGAGTCCCAACGTCGGGTCGCCGCAAGCCTTCGTCAATGCCGTGATGGATGCGCTCGCGCCGCTCGGCGTCACCCACGTGGACATGCCGCTGACGCGAGAAAAAGTCTGGCGCGCCATTCGCTCCGCTTCGTAATGGACCTAAAGTGGAACGGGCAGGAACGGATCGCCGCGAGTAAGGACGCAGTCTGGACGTTCATCAACGATCCGGCGAAGATCGCCGCGTGCCTGCCCGACGTCAAAGAGACGACGATCGTCGACGCGCACAGCTTCAACGCAACCGTCGGCATCGCGGTCGGTCCCGTGCGCGGCAAATTCACCTTTAAGATCGTGCTCGAACCGCGGGCCGGCGGCGATCACCTGGACATGAAGATCAGCGGCGGCGGGCTCGGCAGCGTGGTCGATTTGGTCGCCGGCGCCGATCTCACTGCGCTGAACGGCGCCACGACGATTCTGAACTGGGAGGGAACGGCTTCGTTGCGCGGACCGATCGCGACGATCGGCGGGCGCGCGGTGGACAGCCAAGCCCGGCGCGTGATCGCAACGACGTTCGAAAACGTGAAGAAGACGTTGGGCGGCGCGGGCTAATTGCAATGACCGCGCGCGACTTTTTCGAGCGCGCCGCCCAACTCGAGCGGGCGCACACGCCCTTTGCCCTGGCAACCGTCGTGAAACGCGAAGGGCCGATCAGCTCGCATCTCGGGGACCACGCGATCGTTCTCGCCGACGGCCGCATGCAGGGCTTCGTCGGCGGCTCGTGCTCGCGCGACATCGTACGTGAAGAGGCGCTCGATGCGATCCGCAGCGGTAACGCTCGGGTCGTGCACGTCGAAGGCACCTGCGCTTCGGAAGGCGCGGTCGACGTGTACGTCGAGCCGCATTTGCCGCCGCGGCCGCTTCTCGTCGCCGGAGCCACGCTCGTCGCCGCAAATCTCGCGCGTCTCGCCTCGGTACTCGACGGCTATCGCGTCATTCGCGTGGTCGAGCCGGCGGAGCTGCACGAGCTCGACGAAGCGGAGGAGGAGCACGCGGTGGCACTCGACGCGCTTCCCGACTTCCTGGCGGGTATGGAACCCGTCGACCGTGCTCGGCTCGTCGCCGTAGTTGCCTCGCAAGGGCGCTACGACGAGAGCGTTCTGGAAGCGTTACTTAAAGGAAACGAACCGGTCTACACGGGTCTGCTTGCGAGTCGAAAACGCGCCGTCGAGGTTTTTGGCGAGACGGAGCGCCGCGGCGTTGCACCCCAGCGCTTGGCGAACGTGCGTAATCCGGCCGGGCTCGACCTCGGCGCACGGCGCGCGAGCGACGTTGCCATCTCGATTCTGGCCGAAATCGTCGCGACCACGGCCGCGCGAGAGCCGCTGGCGTCGGCTAACGACGCCGTCGCCCATTCGTGCTGCGGCACGGAGACCGGGTGAACGCCGCACGCATTCGCGAGCGGTTCGCGCAGCGGGATTACATTGCCGACGAGGACGTCGCAACGTCGCTGGAACTTGCGCTCGCGCTCGAGAAGCCGCTCCTGGTTGAGGGTCCGGCGGGCGTGGGGAAGACCGAGAGCGCGAAAGTGCTCGCCGACGTGCTGGAAACGAAGCTGATCAGGCTGCAATGCTACGAAGGGCTCGACTCGGCCAGCGCACTGTACGAATGGAACTATCCCAAGCAGCTGCTCCACATTCGACTGACCGAGCAGCGCGGCGAGACGCTCGAAGAGCGGGAAACCGAGATCTTCGGGCGCGAGTTCTTGCTCGCGCGCCCGCTGCTGGCGGCGATCGGTGAAGAGCGTCCCCCGGTTTTATTGATCGACGAGATCGATCGCGCCGACGAGGCCTTCGAAGCCTTTCTGCTCGAGCTGCTCGGGGAGTTTCAGGTCACGATTCCGGAGATCGGAACGCTGCGCGCCAAAGCGCGTCCGATCGTCGTCGTCACCTCAAATCGCACGCGCGATCTCTCCGATGCGCTGCGCCGCCGCTGCCTCTATCTCTGGATCGGTTATCCAAGCTTCGAACGCGAGATCGAGATCCTCCGCGCGCGGCTTCCCGGCATCAACGAACGTCTCGCGCGTCAAATCGCGCGCTTCATGGAGTTTCTGCGCGCTCAGCCTTTCGAGCGAGTGCCGGGGACGGCCGAGAGCCTCGATTGGGCGCTCGCGCTCGTACGGCTTCATCGCGATTCGCTCGACGAGCCGACGCTCGAAGCGACGACGGGGTGCATCTTGAAGGTGCAAGAGGATTGGGAACTGCTGCGCAGTCTGCGTCCGCGGTACGAGCCGATGCTCGCAAACACGTGAGATGAGCGTAACGCTTCCGGAAAAAATCGTCGAGTTCTGCGAACGGCTGCGCTCCGTTCACGCGTTCAACATCGGTCCGCGCGAGGCGTACGAAGCGGTGAGAGCGGTCGAAATCGTCGGCTTGCGCGAACGGCGCCGAGTCGCGGCCGCGCTGCGCGCAATTTGCTGCAGCACTCCTGAGGAGATCGAGCGCTTCACCCGCGTCTTCGATGCGTTCTTTGCCGGCGTCACGCCCGGCTCGGCTTACCGAAGCCGTACGAGGCGGCGCACGCGGCCGGTGCGCGACGAAAGCGTCGCGCCGCCGGAGAACGCCGAGGTCAAGCGAGAGCCCGAATCGGAGAGCACCGGCGAAGCGTGGCAAGCGCTACTCGCGCGGTACAGTCCGAACCCCGCGGCGGCGAGCGCGCCCGCGATCCCGACTGCCGGACTCGAGGCGGCATTTCGCGAGGCGAGCCGGCTTATCGCGCGTCTGCGATTGGGACGATCGCGGCGTTGGAAGCCGCAGCGACGCGGTGCACGTTTCGACCTGCGGCGCACGTTGCGCGCGAGCCTGCGCAGCGGCGGCGAACTGCTCGAACCGAAAACGCTCGGCCACCCGCTGCGTAACCCGCGCTTCGTCGTGCTGGTCGACGGCAGCCGCTCGATGAGCGAGCACGCACCGCGAACGCTGCAGTTTGCCTACGCGCTCAGCAAGCGCACGCGACGAGCGAACGTCTTTTTCTTCAGCACGCAGTTGTATGAGGTAACCCGCGGGCTACGCGAAGCCGGTCGCGATCGCTCTTATCGCTTGCGCGATCTCGGCGGAGCCTGGGGCGGTGGAACGCGGATCGGCGCGAGTTTGAACGAGTTTCTGCGCAGGTATGGCTCGCGCCTGAGCGATCAGACCTTCGTGATTATCGTTAGCGATGGACTCGACGCCGGCGAGATTTCGCGGCTGCAGCGCGCGATGCGGGCGATCGCACGCCGCTGCGCGGCGATCGGATGGCTCAATCCCGATGCGGCGCGTGCCGGCTACCGCCCGTCGGCCCGCGGAATGCGCGCGGCGTTGCCGTACGTGAGTGCGTTTAGCTCGCTGGAGCGGATCGATGCGTTGGCGCAGCTCGGGCGCCGCTCGAGAGCGGTTGCCGATGCGTGACGTCTTCGCGACCGCTGCGCGGTGGCTCGACGAACGGCGGCGCTTCGCTCTGGCCACGCTCGTCGATCTGCGCGAAGCGGCGACCGCTCCAGTCGGCACGACGATCGCCGTCGACGAGGATGCGAACGTTCTTGGAAACATCGGGGCCGGATGTTACGAAGCGGAAATCGTCGAGGCGTGCCGCAAGACTTCTCGCGACGGGCAAATGCGCCGTCTCGATATCAACCTGACCGGCGACGATGACCTCATGGGTGGAACTGCTTGCGGCGCGGTGATGCAGCTGGTCGTTTGGCGTCCGGGGCCAGAGTTCGCCGATGAAGCGCGAGCGATTGCGTCGGGTGCGCGCCGGGCGCGCTTGCATCTGGAGTACGATCGCGGCGACGGTACGGCCGTCGCATTCGAGCACGTCTTCGAGCCGAAAGCCAAGCTGGTCATCGTCGGCGCGACGGCGCTCGCCGCCGAGTTGGCGATGCTTGGGCGCCGTCTCGACTTCGACGTCGTCGTCGTCGACCCGCGGCTGTCGTACGCAACGAAAGAGCGAATTTCCGATGCATCGGAAATCGTCCGCGCGTGGCCCGACGACGCGCTTCCGGCGATTCTCTCCGAACGCACGCCGGTCGTCGTTCTCTCACACGATCCGAAGTTCGATCTTCCGGCGCTGCGCTGCGCGCTGAACTCGAATGCGCCCTATATTGGATTGCTTGGAAGCCGCCGTTCGCAGGAGGCGCGGCGGGCGTCGTTGCGCGACGAAGGGTTCGACGAAAGGGCGCTCGCGCGTATCCGCGGCCCGGTCGGGCTCGACCTTGGCGGCGTCACGATTGCGGAAACCGCGCTCTCGATTCTCGCCGAGATCGTGGCAGTACATCGCGGCGGCGGCGGCGCTCCGCTGCACGCCGGGTTCGGCGCGATCCATCGCACGGCGTGCGCGCGGTAATTCTCGCTGCGGGAAGCTCGTCGCGCATCGGGCGGCAGAAGCTCCTGATGGTGTTTCGCGGCAAGCCGCTCGTCGATCACGCGATATCCGCGGCGGCTCGGTGGGATCCCGTCGTCGTCGCAGGCGCGCAAGTCGCGGCCTATCTGCACGGTCGTCCTGGTCTTACCGTCGTGCGGAACGACGATCCGGAGTTGGGCATGATGCATTCTTTGGCTTTGGGCAGTCGCGCCATACCGCACGGCGAAACGATCGCCGTCCTGCTCGGCGACAAGCCGCTCGCCGGCGCGGCGTTAATCGAAACGCTCGAGGAGGCGGCCGCCGGCGCCGACTTCGTCTATCCGGTCCGCGGCTGCGAACCCGGCCATCCCGTCGTGTTATCTCCGCGCGCCCGAGCGCGTATCGACGCGCTTCCGCACGGCGACACGCTGCGACGGCTGCGCGACGATCCGGAGCTTTGCGCTCGCGCGGTCGAGACCACCGAGGAGGGCGCGTTCTTCGACGTCGATACGCTCGAAGCGCTCGAACGTTAGGCGGTACCGACGGAAAGACGCCCGTTTCGTCGAAGGCTCGCTTCGAATGGAGATTGCAGCGTCACGCGGCCAGGAGCGGCTGCTATCGATGAGCGGCCGCGAGCTCGTCGAACTCTATTCGTCCAGTCCGCCCGGACCGATCCCCGACGGTCCGGCGCGCGGCCTCGCGCTCATCGCGCCGGGAAGTCCGCTGAGCAAGCTGTTCGCGCAATGGACGAATCTCGTCGGCTGGCAAGGAAAGACGTTCGACGCCGCGCGCGGGCGTCTCGTCAACCGCATTACGCCGTTTCACATCGATGCGATCGTCGCCCAAGTCTACACGGGACGCAGCCTGCTCGACGGGAAACCGTGCCTCGTGCTCGATTATTCGAAGACGTCGACGGTCGCGCGCTTCGTTCGCGACGAAATTCGCAGCATCGCGCCGGATCTGTATCTCGGTTACGCGTACCTAGGAGGGACGCGCACGATCGGTTTCAGCCTCGACTTCGCGCGCGGGTGACGCGCCGGGAGAACGCCCTTGCGTGGATCGCGCTCGTCGCGGTCTATTTTTTATGGGGTTCGACCTATTTGGGCATCCGCGTCGCCGTTGCGACGATTCCGCCGTATCTTATGACCGGTTGCCGTTACGTCGTCGCCGGCGGATTGCTTCTGGCGCTGCAGTGGCTGCTCGCGAAGGAGAAGCCGGCATGGCCCGACCGCTCGCAGTTGTTACGCATTGCGATCGTGGCGGTGCTGTTGCTCGTCGTCGGAAACGGTCTGCTCTGCTTCGCCGAGACTCGCGTCGAGTCGGGAACGGCGGCGTTGCTGATCGCGAGTTCGCCGATCTTCATGGTTCTGCTCGACGCGATTCGTGCGCGAAAGGTGCCGAGTCTGCTCGCCGTTGCGGGAATCGTGCTCGGAAGCGTCGGTATCGTCTTTCTCGTCGGCAAGAGTTCTCTCCATGCCGACGTGGTGATGGCGGCGTTGATCCTGTTCTCGTCGTTCGCGTGGGCCGCGGGCTCCGTCTACGCGCGGAGTACCGCGCACCACCCCTTTACCGCATCGCTCGAAATGGCGCTCGGCGGCGTGGGCTCGCTGCTCGTCGGCTTGGCGCTCGGCGAAACGTCGCACCTGCACGTCAACGAGGTTAGCGCCGCATCGCTTTGGGGCATGCTCTGGCTCATCGGCGGCGGCGCGATGGCCGGCTATAGCGCCTTCGCCTACGCCGTGCGGACGCTGCCGACGGCGACGGTCGCGACGTACGGTTACGTCAATCCCGTCGTTGCGGTGATCCTCGGTGCGCTCGTGCTGCAAGAACCGGTGACCTGGCGGATACTCGCCGGCGGTGCCGCGGTGATCGCCTCGGTCGTCTTCATTCTCCTGGGAAGCCGGTCTGCGGCTGAGGAGTCGGTCGCCGGCGCCTGACGCAACCGCACGCAGCGTGTCTGCGTTAAGAAGCACCTATGGAACGGCGCAAACTCGGAACGCAAGGCTTAACCGTCTCGGCCATGGGGCTCGGCTGCATGGGAATGTCCTTCGCCTACGGCAAGGCCGACGAATCGGAGGCGATTGCGACGATACACCGCGCGCTCGACGTCGGTATCAACTTTCTCGACACTGCCGAGGTGTATGGCCCATACACGACGGGACAGCGTCGTCGTCGCGACGAAGTTCGGATTTCGCATCGGCGGTGCGGCGCGCGGTGTAAACGGAACGCCCGAAAATGCCAAGCGCGTGGCCGACGAGTCGCTGGCGCGCCTGGGCATCGATCGGATCGACCTCTACTATTTGCACCGTCGCGATCCGTCGGTGCCGATCGAAGAGAGCGTCGGTGCGATGAAAGAGCTCGTCGATGCGGGAAAGGTACGCCACCTCGGGCTCTCCGAGGTCAACGCGGAGACGCTGCGGCGCGCCAACGCCGTCCATCCGATCAGCGCGCTGCAGAGCGAGTATTCGCTGTGGGAGCGACGCGTCGAAAAGCACGTTCTGCCGACGGTACGCGAGCTCGGCATCGGCTTCGTCCCCTACAGTCCGCTCGGACGCGGCTTCCTGACCGGATCGGTCAAAGTGCACGCCCTCGAAGACGACGATGCTCGGCGCAATCATCCGCGCTTCTCGGGCGATAACGCGCGCAGAAACGAGCAGATCGTCGACGTGGTCCGCGAGGTGGCTCACGAGTGTGAAGCGACGCCGGCGCAGGTCGCGCTTGCCTGGGTCCTCTCCCGCGGAAACGACGTCGTGCCGATTCCCGGAACCAAGCGCGTCCGCTATCTCGAAGAGAACGTCCGCGCGTTGGACGTTCGCCTTACCGGCGGACAGCTTGCGCGGCTCGAAGAACTCGCCACGCTCACGGCCGGCGAACGATACGCTCCGGAGATGATGAAGCTCGTCGAGCAGTAAGGCTCGCTACGGCGCTCCGGCGCGAACGCTACCCGCGGCCGCGCAACTCGACTCGCTTCCGCCGAAGATTGCGGCGAGTCCGCACGTTGAGGTAAACACGCGCCGGTTGTCGTGCGGGACGCCGCGCACGAAGGCGTATTCCTGCGCGGTTCCGTCGGGATGGCGGCGCGCGACGTACGCGATGAAGTTTTTTGCGCGCGCAAAGCGGTAGGGTCCCTGCGCCTCGCCGCCGCAGCTGCGTCGAGATCGTCTTCGTGCGGATTCGTGTCGGCCGCGCCCATCAGATAGACGACGCGGCGGCGAACGTAGCGGGCCTCAAGCTCCGCTGCGGTTCCGGTGACGTATCGCGGCGCACCGGCAAGTCCGTATCGCCAACGGTCGAAGTCGGAACAGTTCGGCTGCGGGTCGGGGCGCCAGTCGGTAAAATAGAAGTACGAGGAAGGATTCGAGACGATTAGACGCACCGGAACTCGCTGCGTTCCGAAGTAGCGCGCATAACCGCTGCCCAGCCTCGTGCGCACCATGAACTGCCGGCCGGCGTTGTCGGGCTGGGGCGTCGTCGTGACCGGCACCGGCACGGTGCCGAGCAGCAGAACGGCGGTAAGAATCGACTGGAGCTGCCGAATGCGCATCCTAGGCGCGTTCGATGAACCCGGCGTAGCACCCGCGCTTTGCGTTGTGAGCGTGAACGTATGCGACGCGAGGATCGCTCAAATATCGCCGGACGAGCGGTTCGACTTGCGCTCCCTCGGCGAGATCGGCCTCGACCATCATGTGATCGGCGTCGAATGCGCGCAAGCTCATCGGGCGAACGAGCATGACCTCCGGCACCTCGTTAACGCGATCGTAACGCTGCGTCGCTCCTTCGCCGACGAAAATCGCGTGACTGGAACGATACGGCGAGTTTGCGGACTGATGGACGTAATTGAGCAGCAGCGCGCGTTCGCCCCGTTGGAGATCGCGCATCTCAATGCGATCGGGATAACCGGGCGTGGCGTCGACGACGTAGCGTCGCACGCCCAGTGCCGCCAACTCGGCATCGCCGAGGCCGAAGAGGTGAGAGAAGAGTTCCGGTGCCAAGGAGCCCGCCGCCGAACTATCGGAATCTTGCGCATTATGATCCGCAAGGGCACGCCATCGGATTGGTTAAGGCGGAAACGTAGCTCGTCCGAGGCGCTCGATCCCGTAGACTTTGAACGACGGCCACAGCGCGGGGAGCGGCGGATGCATGCCGCGGCAGAGAACGATCGGGCGATTGCGCTCGTACGGCATTGCGTACGGCGACGTGCCGAAACGTGCGACGATCTCGACCGAGCTGCAGATCGGCGCGAGCGTCGCGGGATTCCCGTCGACGGCGAGGACGACCGATCCGTCGTATCCGCGCGGTCCCCAGAGATAGTATTGATTATTTCCGCTCAACGCGGGCGGAAGATTCGTGCCGTACACGTCGATCGCCGCCGCTTCGCCGTAGTTCGACGCGAGAATCGCGGCCTTCGCGCGATCGGCCGGCGGCAGCGCGGCATACGCGGCCTCGACGTCGCGCGCGAGCTCTTGCCATCCGAACTCATCGGAGAGCATCTGCATTAGCGGCGCGCCTATGCCGGCCGCTTCCACCGGCGGCGGACGGAACGACATGTTGTCGAGCATTCGTTCGAGCCGGGCCGGCGGAAGAACCGGCAAGACGAGCGGAAGTGCGAGCGCGCCGTTGGCTGCGGTGAGAATCGCCCAGAGCGCAACGAGAATCCAAGGCAAGCGCGTGCAGGCCGCCGCGCCCAACGCGAAGAGTGCCGGATAGGCGCCGGCGAGATAGTAGCTCTTGCCGTGGGTGACCAGAATGACGAGCGCGACGAAGACGAAGGCGATAGCGATAAACCGAAACGGCGCGAGCCGAGCCGAAACGAACGGTGCGACGATTCCGGCGATCCAGAGCGGCGCGAGTAAGAAGTTTACCGCAAGAATCTGACCGATCGTAAACGCGAGCGGCGAACCGGTGAAGTTGCCGCTGTTGTCGTTGCGAACGAGCTCGAGAAACGGTAGACCGTGGACGATCTGCCACGCGACGTTCGGCAGAGCGAGGACCGCCGCGATGAGAACGCCGGTCCAAAAGTCTTTCGAGCGCAACGGAGCGCGCGGACCCCCAAGCAGAAGACCGGCGGCGATTCCCACGCCCCAAAAGAGCACGCCGTACCGCGCTTCGAAGGCGATGCCCGCAATACCACCGGCCCACCAAAAAGCGCGCGGCTCTCCAGAGAGTATTGCCCGTGCGACGAAATAGGCGATGGCGGTGAAGGCGATCGGCTCGAAGGTTGTGGTGGAGAGCGTGGCGCTCATCGCCGTGACGAGCGTTGCGCTCGCGGCGGCTACCGCCGCGAGCCACGCTCCGCGCGTCGTCGCGCCAAGCAGCTGCGCGAGAGAGACGGTGAGCGGCACCAAAAAGACCGCCGCGAGAATCGCCGGTACTCGCAGCAGCCATGCGTTGACGCCCGCCGATTGGGTCAGCGCGGCGAGCAGTGGGACGAGCGGCGGCTGATCGACGTAGCCGAAGGCCGGGTGGCGTCCGCATACGATGAAGTAGAGCTCGTTGCGAAAGATGCCGTATTGCGGCGCGACCGCAATATGAACGATCGCGACGATCGCCGCGACGCTCCAGGCCGCCCATTGCGCGCCGCGGTTCAAACCCGGCGCGATACCTTGCGGACCGGTTACCGCGGCGGCGGCCAAACGGCGACTCCGGTCGGGTAGTTCGCTTTGCTCCAGCCGTGGTTCACCGTCCCGATGACGTGCCCGGCCGGATAGCTGAGAATCTCGACTTGCTCGAAGTTTGAAACGAAGAGATGCGTGCGCTTGTGGTTGAAGGCTTCCCACATCGCACCGTTGGGAACGCTAATCTGCGAAACCCGTTGCTTCGTCGACTCAGAGTAGACGTCGATGGTGCCGCTGCCGACCGCGGCGAGCAGATTGCCGTTGCCGTCTTCCAAAAGTCCCCACGGCTCCGGAAAGGAGACGCCGAGGACGATCGCATTTCCTCGGGCGCGTTTGAATTTGGCGATCGCTCCGTTCCCAGAGTTCGTTTGATACGAAATGTAGATCGTCGGTGTGTTCGCGTGACGGGTGATTCCATCGACCTGAAAGTTCGGCAGCGTGAGTACGCGTGAGGGCTGGCTTGCGCCGGGCGGATAGATCGAGACCGAGCCCGGATTGAAATAGCCGACCGGCGCGATATTGGCCACGTCCATCGTCCCGTCGTCGCCGACTGCAATGTCGAACGGAATCCAGTCGGCCGGGACGATCAGCCGCGAGTAGCTCGTCGAGCCCTTCGGATAAACCTTGATGTCGCCGATCGCGACACCCTCGGTCGCAACGCCCATGTCGGTGACGTAGAGATTGCCTTCCCGATCGGTCGTCATCCCGTCGGGATCCTCGGTATCGAGAATCGATCCGACGTAGTTCGCGCTGACGCCCTTCATCTCGAAGATGTCGATATGACCGCCGGACGAGGGACTCTGCGTCGGATCGGCGACGTAGAGCAGCTCCTTCGCGCGTTTCGCCTCGGGAGAGATCCAGGTTTTCAGTGGGCGTACGCCGTTTGGGGTGGCGGGAACGAGCGCGTTCGCTCCGGCCGGGACGTTCGCGCCGCCGCATCCGCTCGCGAGGGCGAGAGAGCAAATCAGCGCGCTGCTTGCGATCGTTCCTACGTTCATAAGCGGGCTTACGCCGTGCTGCTTTTGCGTCCTTCGCTCAGGAACGATTCAAGGGCGGCGATCGCTTCGGGGAGGTTCGCCCGGCCGTAGCCGAAGCGCACGTGCGCGTCGCCTGCGTCGAAGAGCGTGCTCGGCAGCAGCAGAATCCCCGCGCGCTCGACGAGCTCGCGGCAGAACGCCTCGCTGCCGCCGCCGCCTAAATAGCGCGGAAAGGCGGTGGTTCCGGCGTGCGGCCGGCGCCATGCGAAGAGCTGCGTTCGCCGTGCGAAGAATTTGTCGAGAGAGTCCAGGTTGCGCACCACGAGCTCGCGCACGCGTTCGGCGAGTCGATCGCTATGCCGCAACGCCAGCTCGGCGAGAAACTCGCTCGGCCCGGAGTTGCAGATGCTCAAATAATCTTTGAAGGAGGCCATGCGTTCGCGCAGAGCGGCATCTTGGGTGGCAACCCAGCCGATGCGCAGGCCGGCGAGGCCGTACGCCTTCGAGAGTCCGCCGAGTGAGACGCCCCGCTCGTACAGATCGCAGACCGCCGGAATCCGCTCGGTCTCGCGCTCGGTTCCGCGATAGACTTCGTCGCTGAAGAGCCAGAGACCGTGTCGCCGCGCAACGGCGACAATCGCATCCATCTGCGCGCGGTCGAACGCATAGCCGGTCGGATTATTCGGCGTCGTCAAGACGATTGCGCGCGTCTGCGGGCGGATCGCTGCTTGCAGCTCCGCGACGTCGGGCGAACCATCCCCGTCGAGGTTCGAATTCCAACGGGTCACTTCCGAACCGAGCACTTCGGGGAGGGAATAGTGCGATTGGTAGGCGGGAAATTGAACGATTACGTGATCGCCGCGCTCTAAAACGGCGTTGAAGAAGATGAAGATCGCTTCTTCCGAGCCGCTATGTGCGAGCACGGCCTCCGCATCGCCGTGCGCGTAGCGCGAAGCAATTGCACGCCGAAGCGCTTCCCCTCCGGGCGTCTCGGTGTAGTTCAGGCGCAGCGCTCGCAGCCGCGCTTCGGCGTCCGGTTCGAGCGCGAGCAACTCGCCGATGGGCATCGACTCGGGGTCGCTCGAACAGAGCAGGTAGCGCGCGTTAAACTCGTAGCGCGCGAAATATCGTTCGAGTGCAAACGGCCGCGGCTTCATGGTGCCGCGGACCCTTCGCGCTTTCTTGGTTGACTCCCAGCACCCACGTAACTCAGACTCGTCGCATGCGAATTCACACCTTTGGCCATGGAACTGCCGGTGAAGTCGAGCTCGCGTCGCTGATTCGCGGCGCGGGCGTGCGGCGCGTGGTGGACGTGCGCAGCGTGCCGAAGAGCCGGGCGCATCCGCACGTCTGGGCGGAGCGCATGACGCAATGGGTTCCCGATCTCTCCGGCGCGATCTACGAGTGGCGGCCGGAACTCGGCGGTTTTCGCAAGACGACGCCGGAGAGCCGGAACCTATCCCTGCGACACCCGGCTTTTCGCGGCTATGCCGACTACATGCAGACACCGGCCTTTCGCGACGCGCTCGACGGACTGCTCGCCGAAGGCGCCGATCGGCCGACGGCGATCATGTGCTCGGAGAGCCTCTGGTGGCGTTGCCACCGGCGGCTGATCGCCGATGCGCTCGTTCTGCTGCATGGTGTCGAGGTTCTGCATCTCATGCACGCCGGGGCGCCGCGCCAACACCAGCCAACGCCGGGCGTCCGGGTGCTACCGAGCGGCATGCTGCAATACGACCAGCCGGAATCGTAGCAGCAGGCGAGCGGAAACCTGGTCCCGCCAGTCGAAAACCATCTTCGGGATGGGAGCTGTTTTTGCGGCCGTCTTCGACGAGCACGTACGCGCCGAGTTCGAGGCGCACGATGCCGCGGCGACGATGGCAACGATGAGCGGCGATCCGCACCTGTATCACGTGCCGACGATGGCCGGCGGAAACGGGCGCGAAGAGATCTTTCGCTTCTATCGCGACCACTTCGTAACGAAGTGGCCGGCCGATACGACAACGACGCTGGTCTCGCGAACCGTCGGCGACGAACAGCTCGTCGACGAGCTGGTCATGCACTTCACCCACGATTGCGTCATCGATGCGCTGCTTCCCGGCGTGGCGGCCACGCATAGAAAGGTCGCGCTTCCCGTCGTCGTCGTCGTGAAGTTCGACGGCGGCAAAGTCGCGCACGAGCACATCTATTGGGATCAAGCCTCGCTGCTCGTCCAGGTGGGACTGCTCGAGCCGTCGGCGCTGCCGGTCACCGGCATCGAACAAACATCCAACCTGCTCGACGGTACGTACGCGACCAACGAACTTCTTTCGCGGGGCGCCGATGCGTAGAGGCGCGATGCTGCTGGCGCTCCTCGTCGTCGCGGCGATGACGCCGGCGACGCGCGCGCAGGCCCCGGCCCAAGACGCCACGGCGGCGGCGTTGCTGGCCAAGCATCGCGCCTACGTCGGTTGGCAGCTAGGAGACGGTACGTTTACCAGCATGCGCATCACGGGCCACGTCATCGACGAAAAGGGAAAGCGGACCGAGAATTTCGTCATCATCTCTCAGGGCGTCGCGTACCACGCGACGCATACGATGCTGACCCGCGCCGACACGACGATTCACAACGGATACACCGGTAATATTTTTTGGCGCGCCGGCATCAACGGCTTTCCCACGCCGATCTACGGCGATCTTGCAAAGTATCTCGCCTCGCAGACGGTGCTGCGCATGGAAGGAACGACCGAGCTGCCCGGGACGATGCGTCCGGACAAGACGATCGACGGAAAAACGTTGAAAGTCGTGCGGGTAACGCTGCAGAACGGCGATCCGATCGATTGCTACGTCGATCCGGATACCGGGGCGTACGTGCAAGCGACGATCGATCCGGACGGGTCGTATCAGACGACGATCCATATTCGCTCCTACGACGACGTTCGTCCGGGCAAGAAGATGATCGGTTCGTTCACGGAAGACGACGACAAGTCCGTCACCTCGAACGATACCTTCGAGCCGAACGTTGCCGTATCGGCACAAGACCTGCATCCGCCCGAGCCCACCGCTTCGTGGACGTTTGAGTCGACGCAACCGATGCCGTTCACGGTGACGCACGAACGCATGCTCGTGGACGCAACCGTTAACGGCGTCAAAGGGCGCTTCATCCTGGACACCGGCGCCGACGCCATCATTCTCGACGAGCGATTCGCCGCTCGCGCAAAGGCGACCGAGCTCAAGGCGATCGAGAAGTTCGATACGATGTACGGTCCCGTACCGTCGCGGCTTCGTCGCGTCGATACGGTTTCGATCGGCGGCGCGACGCTCCATAATGCGCTCGTCTATTCGCAGGATTTTCACACGAACGCGCTCGGCACGTACTTCGGTCTCGATGCCGAGGGCTTAGACGGTTTGATCGGATACGACCTTTTTGCCGGCTCGATCGTGCGGCTGAGAGTATACGATTCGAAGATCGCGGTGCTCGATCCGTCGACCGATCTCTCCGCGCAGCAGGGCCTGCAGGTGGTAGTCGACCTCTCCGACGGCATTCCGGCAATTCCGATGACGCTCAACAAGTCGATTGCAGTCAACGCGATGCTCGATACCGGCAACCCGGGAATCGTCTTCATGGGCTTCGATCTCGCCAAGAAGCAGCATCTCATGGAGTATTCCCAAGGGTGCTCGGCGCTCGAAAGTTTGGCGATCGGTCCCATCACCTACTCCGATCAAGAGGTTTGTGCCGATTCCAGCTTTAGCTATAACGACATGTTGCTGGGCTTCGATTTCTTGAAGCGATTCGATTTCGTCTTCGACTATCCGCATGGCCGCATCTTTCTCACGCCGAATAGGAACTGACATGAGCAACGAACGATTCGATCTCAACCGCGCCGCGTTTCTGGCGGGCTCCGCTGCGGCGCTCGGGGCGGGACTTCCGGAACGAGCATCGGCCGCAGCGCCCGCCTCGGGCTCGACGAGCTCCCCCGCTTCGGCGCAGCGTCTTCTCGGGCAGCTGATCGCCGGAAACAAACGGTTCGTAAACAACGACTTTCCCGTCTCGAACCGCGTCGAGGAGAAACGCGAGCTTCTCAAGGAGACGCAGGCGCCCTATGCGGCGATCCTCGGATGTTCCGACTCGCGGGTCATCCCGAATCTCATCTTCGTCTCCGGCATCGGCGATCTGTTCGTAGCGCGCGTCGCAGGAAACTATCCCGACGATCTCGTCATCGCGTCGCTTGAGTACGCGATCGAGCATCTTGGAACCAGGCTCGTAATGGTGCTCGGTCACCAGAACTGCGGCGCCGTTAAGGCAGTCTACTCGGCCGTCGAAAGCGGCAAGCCGCTCCCGTCGCACCTGTCGACGATCGAGCGGCTCATCGCTCCCGGCATCGAAGGCGTCGTCAAGAAGCGCGGCAGTACGATGGACGCGATCGATGCCAACACGGTTGCGGCCGTCGAAGCGCTCAAGACGCAATCGCCCACGCTCGCGCAAGGCGTCAAGTCGGGGCACGTCTTGCTCGTCGGCGGCGTCTATCTGCTGCGAACCGGGGAAGTCAGGCTGATCGAGTAGCGGCTCCGCGACCCAAGCCTACGTTCCGGCGTCGGCTCCCGCATGAAAGACGAACTTGACGACCAGGCGGTTCAGCGTCGCGCCGGCGGCAGGGCTACCGAAGTTGACGTAGAGCTCGTTGCCGGCGGCGAATCGCTGGTGGTAGGCGACGGCGAGGTTGTTGCCGATCTGCGTCGCGAAGCCGCCGTAGCCATTGATGTCGCGCAGCTCGAGGCTCGCGGTGCTCTCGCTGCTGATGTCGTAGCCCAGCGAGATGCGTCGCAGCCATTGCGAGTCGAGCGTACCGTCGGCAAACGCGCGCTGGTACGTTCCGTCATACTCCAAGCCTAACGAGAGCCCACGCCAGAGCGGGCGGCTCGTCACGATGGTAAAGAGGTGCACGTAGTCGTCGCCGAACGGGCCCCACGAATAGTTCACATCGAACGGCGTCGGCGTTCCGTCGCGATAACCCACCGGAACCTGATAGAGGTTGAACGGCTGCGTCACGCCGTCGAGATAGCACGGATATCCGGTAAAACTCGACTGGAATACGATCGGTCCGGTGCAGCCGGGTCCCTGCGGAATCGCATACGAGCGCAGTTGGCCGACCGCCTCGCCTGCACCGTCGAGCGAAAATTGATTCTTGAAAACCGCGCTGACGAAATATTGAAAGTCGGCCTGATGCACGGCGCCCGAGTCGTCGAGGAAGCGATCCGCCGTTAAAAAGATCGTATAGTTCTTTATCGCCGGCGTCGCTCCGGCGTAGTCGGCGAAGAACTGGGGTCCGCGAATGTCGGAGTTGGCGGTGTAGCCGTCGATCGGATCGTAGTTGGGTGAGATGTCGAGATAGCCGCCGTTCACTTCGAAGTTTCCCTTGTGCCGATCCACGAAAAATTGAGCGAGACTCGCATGTCCCTGCGGAACCCAGGAGCCGTTCTCGAACGAGTAGTCGCCGAAATAGATCATGCCGTTTTGCAGGTTGCGCACCTCGAAGCCGTTCTCGATCGTATTATCCCAGCCGGCGATACTGTGGTTGGCGAAGACGCCGTCGCTCCAGTAGGTGAAGGCGCCGCCGGGCAGTGCGTGCTGAAACCCGTAGGCCGAATCGCTGAACGTGTTGTTCGTCGTGGCGTCGTAGCCGTGAAACGTCAGCGCGCCGAAGGCGCTTCCGTCGAAGGTGCCCTCGACTTTACCGCCGCTATCGAACGGTCCGACCGAGGGCGAGTAAAACACGAGATACGGCGCCTGCGTGTTCGATCCGGCCGGCGCGCGAACGCTCGAGTCGGCGTTGATGTATGCGGCGCCTTGGGCGAAGAACGGACGGTACTCGACGAGCTGGCGCTGGAACTCTTGCGGTGCGATGGTCTGCTGGTCTATTTCGACGTTGGAGAAATCGGGATTCAGCGTGCCGACGAACCGAATCGTCGGCGTCAGCGGATAGCTGAGATCGCCGCCGTACCAGCGCGTTTTCATTGGTAGGAAGGTTCCGTTGGCCTGCTGCACGAGATTGCGGTCTTCGCCGATGCTCGCAAGCCCGTAGATATCGGCGCGCGGTTTTGGGCGCGCGGCGGCGGAAGCGGCAAGATCGAGCCGCGCCGCCGGCCAGAAGCGCGGATCGGGCGAGAAGAGCGGCCACTCTCCGGTCGGCGCATCCTGCATGATCGGATCCCAGACCCACGAGAGATGTTCGCCGCGCGCGGCGATGCCGCGGACGAACTGCACGCGCCAGGTTTGCTTCCCGCCGCGCGGTACGCGCAGCACGTCGAGCGGTACGATCATCACGGCGCTCCACGATCCCGAAGCGATCGCTCCGGCGGCGTTCCAGCGGGGACGAAACCGGGTGTTCTCGTTTGCCTGCTCGTACCGCACGCCGCGCGGCGTCGTTTCGAAATAGTAGACTTGGCTGCCGGTTCCGCTCGTATCGACGCCGATGCCGACGAAATCGTCGAGTCCGAATCCCGCGTCGTTGGTGGTCTGCGACGCGACGATCGGAACGCCGGGTTGATCGGCTTTGAAGGCGACGTAGAGATTCTTATCGTCGTAGAGCAGATACACGGTCGTGGCGAAACGCGACGGGGAGCGGGTCGTGACGTTCTCCCACGCGCCGTTTCCGGTCGGCACGAGTCCGGCGACCCACCCGGGATTGGCCAGCGTGGGGTCGAGCGGCAAGGGACGCGCCGCCCGGGCGGCGGTGAACGAAAAGGTTTGGCCTACGGAAGCGCTCGCGGGCGCACCGAGCATCGAAAAGACCGTCGCTGCCGAGGCGAGGAAGCAAAGCAGGCGTAACGCCGGCGATCTCGGGAGCATGCCTGAGCGAGTTTACCACGCCCTCGTAAGCTCGGCGGTCAAATCACCATCAAAAGCGTGCGGCTCTCAACCTTGCACCGGCAAGCGCCGTTACGATGGCGAGCCATCCCAGAACTCCGAGCGCCGCTCCGGCCGCCGCCAGCGCGGTGCTCTCGAAGATGAGGCCGGCCGCAACGCACGCGACGGCAAGCTGCATTGCGACAAACGCCGACCAGGGCAGACGCCGGTCGAGGAGGTCTTCCGGCGGCGTTTCGTCGTCGTCGCCGCGGTAGATCGTTGCGATTAACCGTACGCCGATGTGGAAGATGTGTCCGTTGACCATCTGTCCGGCCCATCCCGCGAGCATCGCGAAGCCGAACGCGGCTTGCCACGACATTCCTGCGAGAATCCCGCCGCCGAGCACGAGCGCGACGCCCAACCACGCTACTGCCGCGCCGACAAAGAGCTGCGGCGCGCGATGGGTCACCGTCGCCCCCGCGAGTATCGATGCGACGTCGGCGGCGTACGCGATCGCGCCGGCCGCGATCGCACCGCCGCCGAACCACGCAAGCAACGGTATTCGTGCCGCCGTTCCGGCCGCGAGGAGCACCGCCCCGATTAACGTCGCGGTTCCGGTGACGATGTGAAGCATCGGACGTTGCGAACGATTACCGGTGATGGGGCGAAGCGTTCTCGCGGATACGCCGTAGATCAAGAGCGTTAGCCAACCGAAAAGGGCGATGCTCCCGTGCGCCGCGGGAATCGCGAAGAGCCACGCCGGCCGTTGGAGTTCGGAGAAGATCCAGGCACTCGCCGCTCCGAGCAGGGCCGCGACGAAGAGTAAGAAGAGCGCGATCGCAAAAGCGCGGGCGACGGCCTTGGTGATGCGATCGCCGGAACGCATTGCCCGGCCGAGCGTGATCTCGGCCGTGGCGAGATAGACCGTCAGCGAAAGCGCGACGACGATCGCTACGATCCAGAGCAGTACGGGCGCTGCGAGGAACGCGATGACGAACGCCGCGACGGCCGCACCGAAGAATGCGAGCGAGTAGCGGGCGACGCCTTCGAAACGCCAGCCGACGTCGAGAAAACTTGGAATGGCGTGAAGCAAGATCGAGAGCGCCGTCATCGTCAGCCATCCGAGCGCAACGAGATGGATCCATCCGATCTCGGGCAGCGAGAGACCGCCGACCCCGATACCGACCGCGATCCAAAGCGCAAGCAGCCACGACAGGCCGTGACTGACCTGTCCGAACGCAAGCCCAAGCGGCGGGATCCAGTGGCGCCGAATCAATGGCGATCGATGCGCGGCCGGCTTTCACGCGCGAGGAGCTCGTCGACGAGCTCGACGATGCCGTTCGCGGCGGCATCGAGCAGCATGCGTCCTTTTTCAGCGGTTGCCTTCGTGGGATCGCCCATCACGCCGCTCTCGCTCAGCTGACTCCAGTATTCCATCATGGCGAGCGGGCCGTCGCCCGCAATCAGGTCGGTCCAATAACTCTTCGACGGCCGATGCGATAGCTCGTGGACGGCTTGCTCCATGTCGACGAGATCGGGACGAAGCGCGAGATAGAGCGAGGTCTCGAACTCACAGGCGTGATTCATTCCACCGACCGGCTCCGATTCGCGCAACGATTCGGCTACTTCCCGAACGCCGGGAGCGGCCCAGTAGCTGACCGCGGCGGCGAGTGCCCCGGTCTGCACGACGCAGAGCCGCGCGATGATATCGACGAACGGCGCGTTGCTCCCGTGACCGTTGACGATGAGGATGCGGTTGAATCCATGATGCGCCAGGCTCTTGCACACGTCGAGACCGTAGTCGATGAGCGTATGCGGGCCAATCGTAAGGGCTCCCGGGAAGTCCATGTGATGCGGGCTATATCCGTGATTGATTGGCGGAACGAGCACGACGCGATCGGCCGCGCGCGAGGCGGCCAACTCACAGACGCTCGAGCAGAGCAGCAGATCGGTATCGATCGGCAGATGGAGTCCGTGATCCTCGAGCGTCGCAATCGGCACGATCGCGACGCACCGCCGCGCCGCCGCGGCTTTTACCTCCGGCCACGTCATTTCACCGTAACGATACTTCTGCGCCATCGTTCCGATCTTCGTTGCTCCCCCGCAGTCATCCTGACCGTACCGGCGTTCGTGTTAGAATCGGCGGATGATGTTGCAATGCGATGGGGAGATAACGCTGCGGGCACCGGCGGCCGCCGATGCCGAATCGCTGACCACGAACGCCAATCATCGCGAGGTCTGGATCAACCTGCGCGACGGAATGCCGCACCCGTACTCCCTCAAGGACGCGCTGCGGTGGATCCGTTCGGTCGAGCATGAAGCGCCACGGGTAAGTTTCAGTATCGATCTCGGCGGCAAGATCGTCGGCGGCATCGGCCTCGTTATCGGCTCCGACATCGAGCGTTGCGGAGCAGAGGTCGGATACTGGCTCGGACCCGGCTATTGGGGACGCGGAATCGCGACGTCGGCCCTGCAGCGAATATGCAGCTACGCATTCGACGATCTCGGGCTGATGCGGCTCTTCGCCACGCCGATCGTATGGAATGCCGCAAGTTTCCGGGTGCTGGAGAAAGCGGGATTCGCGCGCGAAGCGATCATGCGCAACGCGTGCATCAAAGACGGGCAGCTGACGGATATGGCGCTGTACGCAAAGATCGCTCCCTAGCTTTAGGATGACACCGGGTCGGGGCGCAGAACAAGCGGCCATGACGTACCGTTGGCTTGCGGCGCTCTTGGCGGTTTTCGTGGGAACGGGTTGCTCGGCGAATCGGGTTCGCGATGCGTTGCCCTCCCATGCGGTGCCTGCGGCGGAGCATCGCGCGGCGCTGACCGGAATCAGCGTCTCGGGCAACCATCTCGTCGACGGCAGCGACACCGTCGTCGACTTGCATGGCGTCAATCGCTCGGGCACGGAGTATGCCTGCGTACAAGGGTGGGGCATCTTCGACGGGCCGAACGACGCCGCGTCGATTCAAGCGATGACGACGTGGAACGTCAACATCGTGCGCGTGCCGCTGAACGAAGATTGCTGGCTCGACATCAACGGCATGAACCAACAGTATGCCGGAAAGAATTACGTCAACGCGATCCTCGACTACGTCAAGCTGCTGCACCAGCACGGCATGTACGCCGAGCTATCGTTAATGTGGGGCGCACCGGGATCGTACCAGGCCACCTACCAGCCGGCCGCGCCCGACGAGGATCATTCGCCCGATATGTGGTCGAGCATGGCCCAGACCTTCAAAGGCGATCCTAACGTCATTCTCGCGCCGTGGGGCGAAACGACCGTCGGGTGGAAATGCTTCATGAAGAAGGGCTGCGACGACGAAGCAACCTACGGGCCGAGCAACGCCTACTATCGGACCGCGGCGATGCAGCAGGCGGTAAATCTCATGCGCAAGGCGGGCTATAACGGCGTGATCTCGATTCCGTGCATCAACTATGCCAACGCGTGCGGCAAAATAAACGGATCGAAGTACGGCGGCTCGACGTGGCTGGAATCGCGTCCGAAGGATCCGCGCAATCAGCTGATCGCCGAAGCCCACGTCTACGGCAAGAATCTCTGCGATAATACCGCGTGCTTCAATTCGAGCATGCAGCCGATTACGAAAGCCGTGCCGATGATCTTCGGCGAGACGGGTGAGACCTACGACGGATCGGATTGCTCGCGCGCCTACATCAGCACGTTCATGAACTGGGCCGACGCGCACGGCGTCGGGTACGAAGCGTGGACGTGGGACACCTGGGGCGGCTGCGGCGTGCTGATCTCCGACTATGACGGGACGCCCGCCAACACGTGGGCAAAGTGGGTCGAGCACCACTATCTCAGTCTTTAAAGCGCCGTGCGCTGCGCTTCGTTCTACTTATCGGCATCGTCAATGCGTTCGCCGACTTCACGTATGAAGGCGGACGCGGCGTCGCCGGTGCCTTCCTTGGGCACCTCGGTGCGAGCGGCGCGGTAGTCGGAGCCGTCGCGGGTGGCGGCGAACTTGCCGGCTACGCGATACGTTCGGTCGCGGGTGTGATTGCCGACCGTACGGGCCTCTACTGGCTCGACGTTTGGATCGGTTATGCGATCAACATGCTCTGCGTTCCGGCGCTCGCGCTGGCTGGGAGCTGGCCGGCGGCCGCGGGTCTCTTGATCGGCGAGCGCGTGGGCCGCGGCATTCGCAAACCCGTCACCGCGGCGATGCTCTCGCATGCGGGACGCTCGCTGGGCAGCGGGCGCGCCTTCGGGCTCAACGAGTTTCTCGATCAGACGGGCGCGACCGTCGGGCCACTCGTCGTCGCATTAGCCATTGCACGGGGCGGATATACGGCTGGGTTCGGCATCCTTATCGTTCCGGCACTACTGACGCTGGCGTTTTTGGCGATCGCCACGCCGGCCGGGCGCGAGTTCGCGCCGAGCGATGCCGGCGAAACCGGCCCGGCGGTGCGCGATTGGCCCGCGTTTCGCCGTTACGCGATCGGCGGTGCGCTGGTCGCGGCCGGATACGTCGACTTTGCTTTGATCGCGTTTCGCTTTCAGCGCGACCACATCGCCGGCGCGGCGGCGATCTCAATGTGGTTCGCGCTCGCTATGGCCGTTGGTGCGATCGCGTCGCCGATTCTGGGGCGACTGCTCGATCGCGCCGGAAAACGTGTCGTGGGTTTTGCGATCGCCCTAACGTCGATCGCCACGCCGCTCGCCTTCTTAGGTAGTGGGGCCGTTGCCGGCGCCGGTGTCGCGCTCTGGGGCGTGGGGATCGCGGTGCAAGACGCGTTGCTGCTTGCCCTCATCGCAGGCGTGCTCTCGCATCGCCGCCGCGCGACGAGCTTCGGCCTCTACGATCTGCTCTTTGGAGCGGCGTGGTTTACCGGAAGCGTCATCGCCGGCGTGCTCGTCGACCGCTCCATCGTGGGTCTGGTGCTCTTCTCAGCGCTCCTTCAGTTGTGCGCGATTCCTTTTTTCATCGGTTCGGATGAGAAGCGGTCGCCCCGGTAAAGATTGAAGTCAACCGCCGATGAGTTCGTGACGATCTCTTCGAGCAGTTCGCCCAGATGCGAGTCCCACTGCGCTCGCACCCAATCGTGACGCGACCGGAACTGCGCTAGGATCGCGATTCGGGTATGGTCGACGCTGCCGAAGAGCTGCGTTTCGGTGAGGCCGGGCAACGCCCGTCCCGGGCCGCTCATGAACGTCGCGATCTCGCCGTACAGGCGGTCGAAGTCGTCGGGCTCGATCTCAATGAGGCGCAGAACCGATACCGGAATCGTACCGTCCGTCACCAGTCGAGGTCGTTTTTCCATGCCTCAATCGTAGCCGGGAATCGAGAATCGGCGAGGAAATTCGCTTCCCGAGCGCTTCACAAGTATTCGATATCGTAGGGTTGTGACAACACCGCCAATCGATCTTTCGGAACTGAGCGTGCCGATCGGCGAAGGCATCGCCGGTACGGCGTTCCTGCGGCGTCCCGCAAAGGCAACTGGTTTGGTTCTCTTCGCACACGGCAGCGGCAGCAGCCGCCATAGTCCGCGTAATGCCTTCGTTGCCGATGCGCTCGCCGAGGGGAACCTTGCGACGCTGCTCTTCGATTTGCTCACGCCGGAAGAGGAGGCGATCGACCGGCGGACGGCTGCGTTGCGCTTCGATATCGGATTGTTGGCTACGCGTCTCGTCGCGGCAACGCAATGGGCTCGCGAGGATCCCACGGTCTGCGACTTGCCGATCGGATACTTCGGCACGAGCACGGGCGCGGCCGCGGCGCTCATCGCGGCGGCTACCTTGCCCCGGGAAGTGCGCGCCGTCGTATCGCGCGGAGGACGTCCCGACCTCGCCGGATCCTATCTGCCGCGAGTCCAAGCGCCGACGCTGCTGATCGTCGGCGGCGCCGACGACGTCGTCATCGATCTCAACCGCGAGGCGGCTGCTCGAATGACCGTGCGGCACCGGATCGAGATCGTGCCGGGCGCGACGCACCTCTTCGAAGAGCCGGGCACGCTTGCCGAGGTCGCGCGGCTCGCACGCGAATGGTTCGCGCGCTATCTTTAGTTTTTCTGGAGCGCCGCGCTAGAATCGGCGCCTATTATCGATGTTACTCAAACACACTAAGGAGGAATCTGAACTAATGGCTTTCCTGAAAACGAGAGATGGCGGCACCAGCAGCGATCTGCTCGACCAAATGTTCGAATCGTTCTTCGATTGGCAACCGGCGACGCGCTATGGCAATGCGTTTGCCCCGCTCGATCTCTACGAGAAAGACGGCAAGTACGTCCTCGAGGTGGCGACGCCGGGCTACGATACCGGTGAGATCAACGTTGAAGTCGACGGCGGCACCGTGACGATCAGCGGGCAGCATGTCGAAAAGAGTGAGAAAAAGGACGTCAAGTACCATCGCCGCGAGATCCGGCGCGGGTCGTTTTCGCGCAGCGTAACGCTGCCGCAAGATCTCGACGCCGAGAACATCTCGGCGACGATGGAAAAGGGCGTGCTCAAGGTCGTTTTAGCACCGGCAAGACCGATCGCACCGAAGAAGATCGAGGTCAAGCCCGCGTAGCCCCACGGCCAAACGCTCGGTCGCGCTTAGAGTAAAGCTCCTTGGGAAAATCAGGAGAGCTATGAAAGCTCTTATTACGATCCTGATAGCGACCGCCGGGATGCTTGCCGCCGGTGCCAACGCACTTGCGCAAGGAGCGCCACCGCCGCCAGCGGCTTCACCGTACGTCGATTCGGCTTGCGGCAGCTGGCAAGGCGACGTGTGGACGACGAACGGAAGCTGCCCGACGACCGCTTATAAACACGAAGTTCTCGCCGGCACGATCGTGAGCGTGAAAGGTCACCTGGTGACGCTGCAGCTCACCGGCCGTCAAGTCGTCATCGACGACGCGGCCGCACTCAGTAATCAGACGACTGGACGCGTTGCCGTCGGCCGGCAGATCATCGCGCACGGCTACTGGCAAGGCGAAAACTTCTACGCAACGGCGATTACCGGGGGACAGCCTCCACCGCCGCCGGGATAGGGCTTACACCTCGGCGGCACCGTAGATAAGCGCGGTTTTCGTCGTTCCTTGCGCGAGCCGGTCGCGCAGCGGCTCTTGTACCTCTCTGAAAAATCGGTCCGCCGCTTCGTGGCCGGCTTGTGCTTTTTCCGACGTTCCCAGCACTTTGTAGGCGAAGGCGAGCTCGCCGATCACCACGTGAAAAGCGTCGGTCGTCGGGCGCACCCAGACCGCGAGGTCGACGTGCGCGGTCACGTCCTTCCCGAAGTTCAGTAAGCCGAGCTTCGATTGGATTTCGAAGACGCGAGCGTCGTTGACTGGTACGACCGTTGCCTCCGGGTCGAAGCCGAAGTCGTTCAAACCGCGAAAGATGCCGGCGATTCGGGAGATCGGCGCGCTGAAGTTCTGCAACGGCGATTCGAGCACGTTGTTGTTCGAAAAAATGCGACGAACCGAGCCGATTTCATCGCCTCGAAGAATCTCTTCCTTGAACTTCCGCCGTTCCTTAATGCCGAGCGAGCAGGTAACGTCGAAGTCGGCCGCCTTCTGATAATCCGGAGAGCGCCGCTTGAAGGTCACCTCCCAGGTCTCGTCCGGCCATCCCGCGCTTTGATCGCGCCGGATGCGTAGAATGATGCTGTTCTTGCGGAAGAGCTGATCGGCGGTATCGAAGAAGCGGACCTGCCTCAGGCCCGATTCGAGCGCGTCGAACTCTTCATAATCGGCGTGCAGCTTCGCTGCGATGGCGGCGAGCTCGTCGTTAAAAGCGAGGACGGAGCGCTTCGTAGGGAAGCTCTCCGCCCGCAGCAGTAACTTGAACTCACGATGTGTGACGACGTGCGCCACGTCGAACTAATGCCGCCGGCCTCCCGAAACGGTCACGTCGACCGGCTTCGATGCGATACCGTTGGCAACCACCCGGACCGTGGCTCCGCCCGACGCGATGTTCGACGGGACGTCGAAGTTCGTTGACACGAGCTTGCTGCCCGTGGCGACACCCATCGTGCTGTGATCGTGCGTCCGCGCGTAGTAGACCTTGCTTCCGGAGTTCATCGTGATCCGCACGAGCGGGTAGTTCGTTGCGTTCTGGTACTCGTCGCCGAACGCCACCGCTTGGCTGAGCCCGTTGAATTGCGTTCCGGTGATCTTGTAGGTCTGACCGGCGCTAATGCTCGTCGGGCAGGTCTTGATCTTCGGCGCCCAGCTCGCTTTGGGCGAACCGGTGGGCGTGTAGAGCACTGCCGAGTTGCTCAGAAGCAAGATCTGTCCGGTCGGCAAGAGCAGCGGCGAGCCGCTCTCGTAAACGCCGTTGACCGTCGTCAGCGTCGAGCCGTTCCATTCGTACGCGGTGCCGCTACCGCCGAAGACCAGAACGTTTCCGCTCGGCTCGAGAACCGCGAAGTTGTCGCCGGCGTTATCGCCGTTGGGGAAGTCCGGTCCCTTCGTCCAGGTATTCGTCTTCGAGTCGTAGACCGCGGTGTGTCCGGCTCGGTAGCCGCTCGTATACGACCCGGTGTAGAAGACGGTTCCGTCTGGGCGCAGGATCGACGGGCCGATCTCACCCGGCGGATAGTAGCAGTCGCCCGGTCCGTACAAGAGGCAGCCGTACGGCGACGGCGAGTGGAGGTCGACGATCGTCGAGCCGGCCGACGACCAATGGTGCGTCGAAGGATCGTAGAGCTCGGAGTTCGGCGCATTCTTCACGTCGGCAGTAAGAATCTTACCGTTGGCCAGAAGCGTCCAGCCCTCCTCAGCGTTGAAGTCGGACTTGCCCTTGTGGCTGACGACCTTCCACGCGAGCGTCTTCGGATTGACATAGGCATCCTGCTCGGTAAGCTTGTCGCCGACGAGCATCTCTCCGTTGGGAAGAACGGTCGACGGAGAGTCGCCGATCCAGCCCCACTTCTTGGGATGGCCGAGCGGTGTAAACGTCTTCTTTGCGGGATCGTAGACGGCCCCGAGATTCGTGAGCTGCAGGTCGTATCCGTTGCCCGGCGAGTTGTACTCACCGCCGGTAATCACGAAGAGGCCGTTAGCGAGCACGTCGGCGGCGGCTGCGTCGGGACCGTATCCCGATTGCAGCGAGCCGACCTGCGTCCACGTTCCGTTGGCGTAGTTTCCGGTGGAGTCGGGAGTAAGGAGCCAGAAGTTACTCCAATTCGAGCCGCTCTGTGCGAGAATGGTGCCGTCGGTCAAGAGCCATTCCAACTGCATGTAATCGGGAGGACTCGCCATGCGCGTCATCCGCCCCGCCTGATGGCCGTGACGCCACGTCGACAGCGTCTGCTGCGAGACGCCGGGCAGGATGGAATGGCTGCCGCCGGAGCACCCAGCCGTTCCAACCGCCAAGGTGGCGGCAAGCGTAAATAGTGCCGATCTTGAGCTGAAGCGAAGCACGCAAAACCTCCAAGCCAAAATAAGAAGTCTGGGAAAGCCGACCCTTTAGAGGTCGCGCCCCCTTTTCCCGCTTGCTTAGCTGGGCCCACGTTCTTCGGATCTTCCTCGGGCCTTCGCGACGCCGTGCTAGGATGCCGTCGATCAGCTTTGGAGGAATAAAATGAACGTCACCATCATCGTCGGTCATCCCGATCCGTCGGAAGAGCGGCTCAATCGCGTTCTTGCACACCGGTACGCGCAAGCAATCGCCGCTGCAGGCGCAGAAGCGCGCGTCGTTGACCTCTCGCGATTGGAGTTTCCGATGCTTCGCACCTACGACGACTTTTTCGAAGGCACCGCGCCCGCCACAATTCAAGCCGCGCAGCACGACGTGGCCTGGGCCGATCACCTGGCGTGCTTCTTTCCGCTTTGGATCGGCGATATGCCGGCGTTGCTGAAGGGACTCATCGAGCAGCTCTTTCGCCCCGCCTTTGCGATCGACGGCAGCGGCCGCTCCGCCAAGAAACTCTTGCGCGGAAAATCCGCTCGCCTGGTCGTGACCATGGGGATGCCGGCACTCGTTTACCGGGCGTACTTCGGCGCTCACATGATCAAGAGCGTAACGCGCATGCTCGCGATGATCGGTATCGCTCCCGTGCGCGCCACGCTGATCGGGAACGTCGGTGCCCCAGGCCAGCGGGACTTCCATAAATGGCTTCGCCGCATCGAGTGCTTGGCGCGTTGCGACGTACGGCGCCGGCCGGCGTGGGGTGAGAGACCCGCACGGGTCGCCGCGGGATTCGGCCTCGTGGCGGCAGCCGCGTACCTGAGCTACGTCGCAGCGGCGTGGACGCACTTTGGACGTGCCAAGCGCGCAAGCTCACTGCTCGACGATGCGATGCCGCAGTACGACGTTTGCCTCGATCATGAGACCAAGATCGACGCGCCTGCCGCGCTTGCGTTCGACGCAATGTGCGACACCGATCTCGAGCGCTCTCCGATCGTGCAGGCGCTCTTTCGCGCTCGGCAGATACTCTTAGGCGGCCGGCATGCGGAACGCGAGATGCACCGCGGTCTGCTCGAACGACTGGGTGACTTTGGATGGGGGGTCGTCGGCGAAGAGAGCGGCCGTGAGATCGTCTTCGGCGCCGTGACGAAGCCGTGGGAGAACGATCCCGTATTTCGGGGCTTGAGCGCGGCCGATTTCAAACGATTCGAGACCCCCGGGTACGTGAAGATCGCGTTCACGCTTCGTATCGACCCGCAGGGCGAGCATACGTCGATTGCCCGCACGCAAACGCGCGCCCTGGCGACCGATCCGCTGAGCCGGCGACGGTTTCGCCGTTACTGGGCCTTACTCTCACCAGGTATCGAACTCGTCCGGATAGTGCTGCTCGCGCAGTTGCGAGCGGAGGCGGAAGAACGAGCCCGAGAACATCGCCTCACGACGGGTCGGTAAAGCGGGAAGCGGTCGGCGCGAATTCAAATCTCCGCCTCACAGGGGGATCGCTTTCATGCTCGCAACGTCGCCTCGCCGCCTCGCCGCTCTTCTCGTCGTCGCGCTGACCTTCGCGAGTTCGCCGGCGGCGCTCGCGCAGCAGGTCACGGTTACGGTCAACGGCCGGCCGCTCTATCTGAGCCCGGGTCCAATCGAACGTACCGGCCGCGTCTTCGTTCCGCTCCGAGGCATATTCGAGCGGCTCGGTGCCGCCGTCGTCTATTCGGCCGGTACGATCAACGCAACGAAAGGAAGCACGACCGTTTCGCTGCACATCGGTTCGACGCAGGCAACGGTTAGCGGCCAGGCGCAGACGCTTGACGTCGCTCCATTCATCGTCGGAGCGACGACCTACGTTCCGTTGCGCTTCATCGCTCAGTCGCTCGGTGCTAACGTCGGATACGATGCGTCCACGAGCGTCGTCGCGATCGAGATGGCGCATCCGATGCCGCCGCCGTACCCGCGCCCACCCGCGCCGCGGCCTCCTCCGCCCAACCCGCCGCCCGCGGTACGGCTGCTCGCCCAGCAGCCGCCGCCAGGAAGCGAGACGCGCGACCGATTCGTGGTAATCAAGGCCGAGTTTACGCGTGAAGTCGATGCCGGCAGCGTGCGCGTCTGGCTCGACGAGGCAAATAGGACGATGCAGAGCGGCGTATCCGCGACCGGATTTTCCTATAAACCCCCGGCGCCGCTGGCGTTCGGAGGCCATACCGTACGCGTCGCCGGCCGAGGTCCCGGAGGCGTTACGTTCGATCGGTCGTGGTCCTTTACGGTTCTGCGTCCGGCCGCGCCGGAGATGCATCTGACGATTTATCAGCCGGCGCAGAACGGCGCCGTCCGGCGAAACTTCACGCTCTCCGGAAATACCGTGGCAGACGGCCGCGTGCGTGTAACCGCAGGTGCCTCTCCCTCGTCCACCGGGCAGTTTAGCGGCACGACCAGCGCCGGTCCAAAGGGGAACTTCCAACTCGCTGTTTCGTTGACGACGATGCCCGGCCAGCAGACCGTCACGGTTAGGATCGTCGTCACCGACCCGGTCAGCGGGGCCACCACCGAGACGAGTATGCGCCTTCGGCTGAACGTCTAAAGGGCGTACTTTAGACTTTTTTCATGCGCCGGCGCTAGAGTCGGCGCATGTTGAGGAAATTTATTGCCATTGGGCTGGCGATTGCCGGTCTTGCGATCAGCGCTTGCGCGGGACGCCTGACGGGCGGCAGCGCCGTCGGCGGCGACACCGTCATGCTGCCGCCGGTAGGCGATCTGGCGCTGTACGCAACGATGCCGAAGGATACGATCGGTGAAGCGCTTCCCGGCGAAGGGCTCGGACAAATCAAATCCGAGAAATGGAAAGCGATGCTCGGCGGCTACACCCAGCAAACCCGCTCGCAAGCGCTCGGTTTTCCGCCCGAAACGAAGATTACCATCGAGAATCTTTCAAAGAGCAACACGCATACGCTCGACGTGGTAAAAGTCATCTCCAAACCGCCGGCGATCTTCCCGAAGGACCCGGTTCTCTCGATCAAGGCCAAAGGCGCCGGCAAGCTCGAGGCGGGTTATGCGAGCGGACCGATCGCGCATGGAAAGAAGGTCACCGTGACGCTGGTCAAGGACGGCGTCTACTTGATCGGCTGTGCCTTCCACTATCACTCCGGAATGCACGACGTGCTCGTCGTGGCTAAGGGCGCCGGGCCCGGTCAGCAGGCCACGCCGGCGCCGACTTCCTCGCCGACCGGTCGTTCGAGTTGGGATCCCTAAGCGCCGTCTAACTGCACCTTGAGCACGATTCGCGTCGACTCGTGCGTCGAGTGAATCTGCACGCCGTCCATGAACGCGTGCATCAACTCGATGCCTCGGCCGCGCTCCTCGCGGCGCACGAACGGTCTCCATCGCCCGTAGTCCTCGACGGTTACGATGAAGAGGCCGTCCTCGCGCGACATTTCGAAGCGAATCAGTCCCGGCTCGCCGCCGCGATAGGCGTGCTCGACGGCATTTGCGATCGCTTCGCCGATCGCGACGAGCACGCCGAAACGCCGTTCTCTTTCGACGGCGAGCGAGTCGAGTTCGTCGGCGATGATCGCGCGCGCGATCGGCGCGACGGTATCGATTGCCGAGAAGACGTAACGCGACACGGGCGCCTCGCGCGAGAGAACGAGCACGGCCGCGTCGTCTCGATTTGAAACGCCGTTGAAGATTCGTTCTTCGACGGCCAACGCGGGATCGCGGTTATCCGCACCCCCGACGCTGCGTTCCAGCGTTAAGGCCTTCACCGCATCGGCGAGCCGCTTCTCGCCGGCGATTAAGTCGCGCTCGTTCTCGATCAGTCCGTCGGTGTAAAAGATTGCTTGCGAGCCGGCCGGAAGCGTCACGGTCCAATCGCGGCTTGCCAGCGACTCGACGCACCCGAGCGGAAGACTTCCGGAGGGCAGGCGCCGCACCAAACCGTTGGCGAGCGCAAAGAGCGGCGGCGGATGTCCGGCGGATGCAAAGGTGAGCGTACTCGAGACCGGATCGTAGATGCCAAAGATGGCGGTCACGATCTCCACCGGCTCTCGAAAACCGATGATGCGGTTGACGTAGTCGAGCACCGTCGCCGGACTCTGCGCATCGACCGCGGCGGTGCGGATCGCCTGACGCACCTCGCCCATGATCACGGCGGCTTCGAGTCCGTGGCCCGCTACGTCGCCGATGGAGACGGCGAGGCGCCGGTCGGGCAAGTGGAAGGCGTCGAACCAGTCGCCTCCGACCTCGGCTTCGTCGCTCGCCGGACGGTATGCCGCATAAAACTTCGCGCCCGGAACCTCGGGAAGATGCTCCGGCAGCAGCGCGCGCTGCAGCCGGTCGGCGACGCGATGCTCGCGCCGCGTCAGCACTTGACCGGCGATGACGACGCCGAGCTCCGTGGCGATAACTTTCAACGCCTTGCGCGCGACCTCGTCGAACGTGTTCGGCGCGGCGATTCGGCAGGTGATCGTGCCCAGAACATCGCGGCCGTTGGTGAGGGGCTCGGCGATGACGTCGCCCGGTACGCCGCTCGGAACGTCTCCCGCGGCGATGCTGAAGTTCTCCGGGGCGGCGACCTCGATCTCGCAGTAGTCGCCGACATCGCGAACGATCGATTCCGCCACCTGTGCGAGCGCGTCGCGCAGCTGGGGAGCGAGCGTCAACGCGCGCCCTGCCCGAACGAGCACGTCCAGGACGCGGTCAAACCGCGTTGCCGACGCGTCAAGCGAGGGCACCATACGTGAGTTTGCAGCTCCTATTGAATATGTTTTCGTAGGTTAGATACCCAGAATCCATGGGAACAAACCAAGGGCTATCCTGTAGGAGAGTCACTTATGCCGACCGTTACTCGTGTGCGCGAGTCAAACACGCTTGGCCAACGCCGCCTACTCGCCGCGTTACGCGCCTTTCGCCGAGGCGATTTCAGCGCACGTCTGCCCCACGACCTCTCGGGAATCGACGCCGAGATCGCCGAGGCGTTCAACGATTGCATCGAGCTCAACGCGAGCCTCGCCAAGGAACTGGAGCGCGCGAGCCACGTCGTCGGTCGTGAGGGACGCATCGCGCAGCGCGCCTCGCTTGGTTCTGTAGGCGGGGCGTGGCAGGGTTTAGTCGATTCGGTGAACCGGTTGATCGCCGACCTGACCCAGCCCATGGCCGAAGCGGGCCGCGTGCTGGGCGCCGTTGCGAACGGCGATCTCTCCCAAAGTATGGCGCTCGAGATTGACGGCCGGCCGCTCAAGGGCGAGTTCCTGCGCTCGAGCCGGTTGATCAACGCGATGGTCGACCAGCTCAATGGCTTTGCCTCCGAGGTGCTCCGCGTCGCGCGCGAGGTCGGCTCCGAAGGAAAGCTCGGCGGTCAAGCCGTGGTCAAAGGCGTCGCCGGAACGTGGAAAGATCTTACCGAGTCGGTCAACACGATGGCCGGAAATCTGACGAACCAAGTGCGCAACATCGCCGACGTGACCACCGCGGTTGCCAACGGCGACCTCTCGAAGAAGATTACCGTCGAAGCGCGCGGCGAGATTCTCGAACTCAAAGGCACGATCAACACGATGGTCGACCAGCTCAACGCGTTTGCATCGGAGGTGACGCGCGTCGCGCGTGAGGTCGGATCCGAAGGCAAACTCGGCGGTCAAGCCACCGTCAAAGGCGTGGCGGGGACGTGGAAAGATCTCACCGACTCCGTCAACACGATGGGCGGTAATCTTACCAATCAGGTGCGCAATATCGCCGAGGTGACGACCGCCGTCGCCAAGGGCGATCTTTCGAAGAAAATTACGGTTGACGTCAAGGGAGAGATTCTCGAGCTCAAAGATACGATCAACACCATGGTCGATCAGCTCAACGCATTCGCGTCGGAAGTGACGCGCGTTGCACGCGAGGTCGGCTCCGAAGGAAAACTCGGCGGCCAGGCGGAGGTGACGGGCGTCGCCGGAACGTGGAAAGACCTCACCGATTCGGTGAATACCATGGCCGGTAACCTCACCTCCCAGGTCCGCAACATCGCCGAAGTCACGACGGCCGTCGCGAAGGGCGATCTTTCGAAGAAGATCACCGTCGACGTCAAGGGCGAGATCCTCGAGCTCAAAGGCACGATCAACACGATGGTCGACCAGCTCAACGCGTTCGCCTCGGAAGTAACGCGCGTCGCGCGCGAGGTCGGTTCCGAGGGCCGGCTCGGCGGCCAGGCCGAGGTGCAAGGCGTCAGCGGCACGTGGAAAGACCTTACCGATTCCGTCAACTTCATGGCATCGAACCTCACCTCGCAAGTTCGTAACATCGCCGATGTGACGACCGCCGTCGCGAAGGGCGATCTTTCGAAGAAGATTACCGTCGACGTTCGCGGCGAGATCTTGGAGTTGAAGAACACGATCAACACGATGGTCGATCAGCTCAACGCGTTCGCCTCGGAGGTGACGCGCGTCGCGCGCGAAGTCGGCTCCGAAGGGAAGCTGGGCGGCCAGGCGCAGGTCGTGGGCGTCAGCGGGACGTGGAAAGACCTCACCGACTCGGTCAACTTCATGGCCTCGAACCTCACCTCGCAAGTGCGCAACATCGCCGACGTCACCACCGCCGTCGCCAACGGCGACCTCTCGAAGAAGATCACCGTCGCCGTTCGCGGCGAGATCCTGGAGCTGAAGAACACGATCAACACGATGGTCGACCAGCTCAACGCATTTGCTTCCGAGGTGACGCGCGTCGCGCGCGAAGTCGGCTCCGAAGGCCGGCTCGGCGGTCAGGCCGTCGTCAAAGGCGTCGGCGGCACGTGGAAAGACCTTACCGATTCGGTCAACTACGATGGCCGGAAACCTCACCAATCAGGTGCGCAACATCGCGGAGGTGACGACCGCCGTCGCCAAGGGCGATCTCTCGAAGAAGATCACCGTTGACGTGCGCGGCGAGATTCTCGAGCTCAAAGGCACGATCAACACGATGGTCGACCAGCTCAACGCGTTCGCCTCGGAGGTGACGCGCGTCGCGCGCGAAGTCGGTTCGGAAGGCAAACTCGGCGGACAGGCGCAGGTCGTGGGCGTCAGCGGGACGTGGAAAGACCTCACCGATTCGGTCAACTTCATGGCCTCGAACCTCACCTCGCAAGTGCGCAACATCGCCGACGTGACGACGGCCGTCGCCAACGGCGACCTGTCGCGCAAGATCACCGTCGACGTCAAAGGCGAAATTCTCGAGCTCAAAGACACGATCAACACGATGGTCGACCAGCTCAATGCGTTTGCATCGGAGGTAACGCGCGTCGCGCGTGAAGTCGGCTCCGAAGGACGTCTGGGCGGCCAGGCAATCGTCAAAGGCGTCAGCGGCACGTGGAAGGACCTCACCGATTCGGTGAACTTCATGGCGTTGAACCTCACCTCGCAAGTTCGTAACATCGCCGAAGTTACCACCGCGGTCGCCAACGGCGACCTGTCGAAGAAGATCACCGTCGACGTTCGCGGCGAGATCCTCGAGCTCAAAGACACGATCAACACGATGGTCGATCAGCTCAACGCGTTTGCTTCCGAGGTGACGCGCGTCGCGCGCGAAGTCGGTTCGGAAGGCCGGCTCGGCGGCCAAGCGCAGGTCCGCGGCGTTGCCGGGACGTGGAAGGACTTGACCGACTCCGTCAACCGGATGGCGTCGAACCTCACCTCGCAGGTGCGCAACATCGCCAAGGTGACGACCGCCGTCGCGAACGGCGACCTCTCGAAAAAGATTACCGTCGACGTCAAGGGCGAGATCCTCGAGCTGAAAGACACGATCAATACGATGGTCGATCAGCTCAACGCATTCGCTTCGGAGGTAACGCGCGTCGCGCGCGAGGTCGGTTCCGAAGGAAAACTCGGCGGTCAGGCGCGCGTCCCCGGCGTCAGCGGGACGTGGAAGGACCTCACCGACTCCGTCAACTTCATGGCCTCGAACCTGACGTCGCAGGTGCGCGGCATCGCGCAAGTGGTGACGGGAGTCGCCAACGGCGATCTCAAGCGCAAGCTGACGCTGCAGGCCGCGGGCGAAATCGCGCAGCTCGCCGAGACGATCAACGGCATGATCGATACGCTGGCAACCTTTGCCGATCAGGTGACGACCGTCGCACGCGAGGTTGGCTTCGAAGGGCGTCTCGGCGGTCAAGCCGAGGTTCCCGGAGCCGCCGGGCTCTGGCGCGATCTTACCGACAGCGTCAACCAGCTCGCCGCGCAGCTGACGTCGCAAATTCGCGCGATCGGCGAGGTCGCAACGGCAGTTACCAAGGGCGATCTCTCGCGCGCGATCGAGGTCGAAGCGCGCGGCGAGGTCGGACAGCTCACCGAGAACGTCAACGAGATGATTCAGAACCTGCGCGACACGACGCGTAAGAACACCGAGCAAGACTGGCTCAAGACGCAACTTGGCGCGCTTCACATCGCATGCTCCAGGGTCAGCGCGACATCAAGACCGTCAGCCGGCTCATCATGTCGGAGATCGCCCCGCTGGTCGACGCGCAGGCGGGAGCGCTCTACGTCGTCAGCGAGCCGATCGGTGGACGAATCGCAGCTCCATCTCATCGCCAGTTACGCAATCTCCAAGCGCAAGGCTGCGGCGCGGACGCTTCATCCCGGCGAAGGACTGGTCGGCCAATGCTTCGTCGAGAAGCGGCGGATTCTGCTCACCGAAGTGCCGTCGGACTATCTCTCGATCGGCTCGGGGCTCGGGCTCGATGCGTCCGGTCTCGCTGATCGTCCTGCCGGTGCTCTTCGAGGGCGACGTCAAAGCCGTATTGGAGCTCGCATCGACGCGCCATTTCAGCGAGACCCACTTGCTCTTCTTCGAACAGCTCACCGAGTCGATCGGCGTAACGCTCAATACGATCGCCTCGATCGATGCGCACGGAGGAACTGCTCGTGCAGTCGCAGGCGCTCACGACCGAGCTGCAAAGCCAGCAGATGGAGCTGCAGCACACCAACGAGGAGTTGGAAGAAAAAGCGCGGCTCCTGCAAGAGCGCAACGCCGAAGTCGAACGGCGCACGCGCGAGATCGACGAGGCGCGTCAGGAGCTCGAACAGCAAGGCCGAGCAGCTCGCGCTCACCTCAAAGTACAAATCGCAGTTTCTTGCCAACATGTCGCACGAGCTGCGCACGCCGCTCAACAGCCTGCTGATTCTCTCCAAGCAGCTCTCCGAGAACGCGGGGAGGACGATGTCGCCCAAGGAGGTCGAGTTCGCACGCGCGATCCGCAGCTCGCGGCGCCGATCTGCTTACGGCTCATCAACGACATCCTCGACCTCTCGAAGATCGAATCGGGAACGACGTCGATCGATCTTCAGGAGATCTCGGCCGTTCAGATCCAAGACGAAGTCGAGCGAACGTTCGATCAGATCGCTCAAGACAAAAACCTGCACTTCATCATCCGCTGCGACGAAGAGCTGCCCAAGACGCTGCTGACCGATCCGACCCGCTTGCAGCAGATCCTCAAGAATCTGCTCTCCAACGCCTTCAAATTCACCAACGAGGGCAGCGTCACGCTCGACATCAAGCTCGCGCGCAACCATGGCGTCACCGGCATTAGCGGGCCGGCCGTAGCCTTCGCCGTGACCGATACCGGCATCGGAATCCCGGAAGAAAAGCTCAACGTCATCTTCGAACCGTTCCAGCAAGCCGACATGGGAACGTCGCGAAAGTTCGGCGGGACGGGACTGGGCTTGGCCATCAGCCGCGAAATCGCGGCGCTGCTCGGCGGCGAGATCGCGGTCAACAGCGCGGTCGGCGAGGGGAGCACGTTCACGTTCTACCATCCGCTGGAGCGTAACGTCGGCACGACCGTCGTGCAACGTACCGTCGCGGTGAGCGGCGGCGTGCAGGAGCGAATCGTCCGTCCCGTACCGCGCACGGTTGCCGAAGAGCATCCTCACCGCGAGATCGACGACGACCGCGAGCGCATCGAAGCGACCGACCGCGTCTTGCTCATCGTCGAGGACGACCTCGTCTTCGCGCGCATTCTGCTCGGTCTTGCGCGCGACCGCGGATTCAAAGGTATCGTCGCGCTCTCCGCCGCGCAGGGACTCGCTCTCGCACGGCGCTTCCGCCCCGATGCGATCACGCTGGACATCAGTCTGCCCGATACGGACGGTTGGAGTCTGCTGCAAGAAGCTCAAGGACGATGCCGCCACCGCCGATATTCCGGTGCACGTTATCTCCGGCGCCGAGCAATGGCAGCACGCGCTCGACTTCGGCGCCGTCACTCATCTCAAGAAGCCGGTAACCGAAGAGGCGCTCACGCAAACATTCGACTCGCTGCTCGGCTACGGCGGCGGACGGTCGAAGAATCTGCTGCTGGTCGAAGACGACATCACGCAGCTCAACGCGATGATCAATTTGATCGACGCCGGCGAAGTCTCCGTAACCGCCGTGCGCACCGGCGCCGAGGCGATTGCGGCGATGGAGCAGCAGGGATACGACTGCATCGTCGTCGATTTGGGCCTTCCGGATCTTCCGGGCGAGGAGCTCATCGCGCAGATGCGGCGCATCCCCAGCGGCGCGGCGGTTCCGATCATCGTCTACACCGCGCGCGATCTTACCAAACAGGAGGAGCAGCGTCTCGCGGCCTTGAGCGAGACCGTTATCGTCAAAGACGCGCTCGCGCCCGAACGCCTCCTCGACGAAGCGCGTTTCTTCCTCAATCAGGTCGAAGCGAGGCTGCCGGCGAGCAAGCGGCCTCCGGTCGACGTCGCACTCTTTCCCGGACCGTCGCTGGCCGGCAACCGCGTTCTGATCGTCGACGACGACGCACGCAACATCTTCGCGTTGCGCAGCGCGCTCGAGGCGTCGGCGATCGAGGTGCTCAGCGCCGAGAGCGGTCAGGACGGAATCGCCCTGCTCGACGCCACGCCGAACGTCGACATCGCACTGATCGACATCATGATGCCGGAGATCGACGGGTACGAGACGATCCGGCGAATCCGTGCCAATCCGCGCTTTGCCGAGTTGCCGATCATCGCGCTGACGGCCAAGGCGATGCGCGGCGATCGCGAAAGCTGCATTGCGGCGGGAGCTTCGGAGTATATCGCCAAGCCGGTCGACATCGACCAGCTGATATCGCTGCTCCGCGTATGGTTGAACCGCTAGCGACCACAGTCGTGGAGGCCGCGCGCAACGACGCGCTCGCCGATCTCGAGTTGAGCCTGCTGCTCGAAGCCGTATTGCGCTTCAGCGGACAGGACTTTACCGAATATGCCCAATCGACGCTAAAGCGGCGCGTCGCGGAGCGTCAGCGTGCGGAAAACGTGCAGACGATCTCGGGATTGCAGGAGCGGCTGCTTCACGATCCCGAGGCGTTGGCGCGTTTCGTCTTCGCGATGTCGGGCGGACACGGCCGCCTCTTTAACGACGCCCTCTTTTTCCGAGCCGTTCGCGAGCGGATCGTCCCGCTGCTTCGCACTTACTCGTTCACGAGGATCTGGGTGCCGAACTGCGCGTGCGGCGAAGACGCCTACTCCCTCGCGGCGCTGTTGCGCGAGGAGGACATGCTGGATCGTACGATGATCTATGCGACCGACGCGAGCGAGCTCGCGATCGCCACCGCGCGCACCGGCGTCTTCGAGTTCGAGCGCTCGGAGGATCCGGCGTCCGCGCATCGTTCCGCCGGCTTAACCGGTTCGCTGGCCGAGATCTGCACCGTCTCGGAGACGTCGCTATCGTTTAACGACGAACTCAAACGTCACATCATCTTCGCAAAACACAATCTCGTTACCGACGGTTCGCTCAACGAGTTCCACGTTATTCTCGCCCGCGACGTTCTGCGTCATTTCAAACCAACGCTGCAGTTCCGCGTGCACAACCTCTTTCTCAGCAGTCTGATCCGGTTGGGCTTTCTCTGCCTCGGTACGACCGAGAGCTTGCGCCACACGCCGCATGAGGGCGTCTTTCGCCGCATCGCCGAGGACGCTCCGATCTACCGCCGCATGCGCTAGCAGAGCCGCCCCGCGGGCCGGGAACGGCGGCGGCCTGTATTGACAAATGTCGATGCTGCACCTAGCATCGATGCATGTCGATGCAGCGCTGCGGTCCTCCCGGGAGACTCGTTCGAGCCGATTTCGAGCCGGCTGCGGCCCTGCTCAAAGCTATCGCCGACCCTCATCGGCTCAGGATTCTGGCGACACTGGTTGCCAACGACCGCGAAGTCTGCGTCTGCGACTTCACCGGCGCGCTGCCATTGAATCAGCCGACGGTTTCACACCATCTGCGAATTCTGCGCGACGCGGGCTTAGTCACGTGCGAACGCCGCGGAACCTGGGTCTACTATCAGTTGGCGGGCGACGCGTCCGAACGGCTCGCGGGCGCGCTCGATGCCGTTTTTCGAACCGAGCCGGGCCATCGATCCATCCGGCCGGCGATGGGACGTGTATACCGTTCGCGAGCAGAGTCAGGAGCGCGAGAACGGACCGCGTTGCGATGACCCTCCTCAAGCGTAGCATTACTGAAGCGTTGGGAACGGGATTCTTACTCGCCGGCATTATCGGCTCCGGCATCATGGCGGAGCGTCTCAGCGGAGGTAACGTTGCACTCGCGCTGCTCGCCAATACGTTGGCGACCGCCGGCGTGCTCCTCTGTCTCATCGCGGCACTTGCGCCCATCTCGGGGGCTCACTTCAATCCGGCGGTATCGCTCGGCGATGCGATTCGCGGCGGCCTGCCGTGGCGCGAGCTGCCCGCCTACTGCATCGCGCAATTTTCCGGGGCATTAATAGGGGTAGCCGTAGCGAATGCGATTTTTGGGTTGCCGCTTTTCTTTGTCTCACACCATGTCCGTAGCGGAGCAAATGAGTGGTTCGCTGAGTTCGTTGCGACCTTCGGTCTCATGATGGTGATCTGGGGCTGCGTGCGATCGCGTTCGATTCTGGTTCCTTTTGCCGTTGCGGCCTACATCGCAGCCGCCTATTGGTTCACGTCGTCGACTTCGTTCGCAAACCCGGCCGTCACGGTCGCGCGTTCGCTCTCCGATACGTTTGCGGGCATTCGCCCGCAGGATGGGCCGGCGTTCATCCTGGCGCAGCTCCTTGGCGCTACGAGCGCAACGCTATTCTTCGGCTGGTTAGCGCCGGTCGAGGCGCGCGGGGACGATCCGGTGCTTCTGCCACATCCAGCGACGCCTTTAAGGAGCGAGCTGCAATGAAGCGTAACGTGCTCTTCGTATGCGTGCATAACGCCGCGCGAAGCCAAATGGCGGAGGCATTTCTCAACAGGATTTGCCCAGACGATTTCGTGGCGGAGAGCGCCGGTCTCGAACCTGGGAACCTCGATCCCCTGGCGATCGCGGTCATGAACGAGCTCGGAATAGATATATCTTCCAAGAAAACGAAGGCGGTCTTCGATCTCTTCAAATCGGGGAAGCTGTACTCGTACGTCGTTACGGTCTGTGACGAGACGAGCGCAGAACGGTGTCCGATCTTTCCGGGGCAGGCTCGCCGACTTCATTGGAGTTTTGCCGACCCGGCAAGCGTGCAGGGCACCTGGGAGTATCGTTTGGCGCAGACCCGTATTATCCGCGATGAGATCCGCGCGAAGATATTGAGCTGGTGCAACGACGTTTGCGACGCGCCGCCGCATTGACGCATCCTTATCGGATGTAGCGGAAAGGATAATAGCCGCTTAAGAATCGGTTGCTAGATTAGGCTTTGATGATCTTCGATGAGCAGAAGATCGAAGGCCTAATCCTACAGTGCCGGCTCGCGGAGGCATCGGCGGCGCTCGCGCTTGCGAAGGCGCCGGCCCGCGACCGGGCCGCACTCTGCGCGCTGGCGGGTGACGACCGCGGTCTAGCACGATTCGTCGACGCGGATCTGCTGGCGTGCCGTTCGGGCGCGGACGTCGCCGCATATTACGGAGCGACCAATCTCGAACCGGGTCCCGAAGATTACATCGTCGCCGGGGTCGTCCTCGCCTGGGCTGCCGACGCGGCCGGTGCGTTCGACTCCCTCCGAGCCGCGCACGAGCGAGCCGTCGCACAACGGCGCCTCCATCTTGCGGTTGCGGCGCGCGAACGGCTCGCGCATCATGCGTTGCTCTTCGGCGACGTGAGCCTCGCGTGCGCTTCGATCGACGACGCGATTGCTTTGGCCGGAACGCACGGTTTTGCAACCTGGCTATTGCGCGTCCTCGCCGCGGCGGCGGGTTTCGCGCTCGACGCCGGCGATCTCGATCGAGCCGCAGATTTGCTCGCTCGCGGTCGCACGTGCGCCCGCTCGCCGGAAGAGCTCGCGCTCCTTGCCGCGACCGGCGCGCAGTTGGCGGTAGAGCTCGGAGACGACACGGCATTGCCCGAATGGACTTCGGCCCAGATGCTCGAGACGGCGCTGCATTGCGATCGGCCCGAGTCCGCGATCGCCGCGACGGTCGCCGCCCTCATCGCTTCACGAACGCCGGCACCGGGTACGCCCGTCGCGATCGCTTTACGCCGCGCGCTCCTGCAGGCCGAGAGCGCCGCGAGCGCCGTCGAGCTCTTCGCCATCGCCGCGCAATACGGCGATATCGAAGAGGCGCGATTTGCGGTCGAGGCCTTTGCGGCAGTCATCGCGCCCGCGCGCGCATACTTGCACGCGCATCAGCTGCTGGCTCGGGCCCACCTCTCGCTGCGATCGGGCGAACGCGGCGATTGGGTGGATAATGCCGGCGACGCGGCACGGGCATTCAGCGCGATGGGGTTGCGGCGCTGGACGAACGAGGCGATGCGACTGCTGGTGGCGCAGGAGCCGGCCGGCGAACGCCGGCAGCGTCTACGGCCGAGCGGTTCGGCGCTGACCGGCCGTGAAGAGCAAGTCGCGCAGTTGATTCGCCGCGGCGCGCGCAATCGCGAGGTCGCGGCGGCGCTGCAGATCAGCGAACACACCGTCGAGCGGCACGTCAGTTCGATTCTCGGGCGCCTCGGCTTACGCTCGCGCTGGCAACTTGCCGACGCGCAAAAGAACGACGAACATTAAGGTCCTGCGAATTTCCTTATGCTTCGGTGAAGTCGCATTGCCGGTACCTTAACGATTCGCGCATTCCCGGGATGCAGCCCCAGGCCGCTAGACCTTAGCATCTGTTGTGAAGAGCTTCGGTAAGGACCGCTGACTCTTTATTGCTGCTGGGAGTCGAAGCCGAATTTGATCGAGAGCCTGCTCCGGGTCAAGAAGCGCGTTTTCTTTGTACTATTTTGTTGCGTGGCCGCATCCAACGCCCGCGTGCTCGCCGAAACGGGCGGGATCGTTTCGGGCAGCGTTACCGACGACAAGACGCACGTGCCCATCGCGGGGGCGCAGGTTGTGGTCAAATCGCCCAGCGGCACCTATCGAGCGGTGAGCGACGCCAAGGGCAACTACCGTTTTCTGAGCGTCCTGCCCGATACGTACTCGATCTCGGTAACGCACGCCGGCTACTTGCCCTACTCCAACACGATCGTGGTGCTCAACGGCTCGCAGCAAGCCGTGGACGTTACGCTCTCCAAGACGCTCAAGATCATCGCCACCACCCATGCGCGCAGCGCGGGCAACGCCTTCCAGCACGGGATGACGATCGACACCTATACGGTGACGGGGTCGCAGATCGACACGGTGATGGGTAAGTCGTTCAACGCGCGCGAGGAGGATCTGCTGCGCAGCATCCCGAGCGTCACCATCGACAAGACGGGCACGGTCTCGATTCGCGGCGGCTTTGCCTTTGAGGCGGCCTACGAGTTCGAGGGCATCGACTACACGACGCCCACGGCCAACCTGCAGAACACGCTGCAGAATATCGGCAACTTCAACCTGCTCAACGGGGTAGGCAGCGTGCAGCTGATTCCCGGGGCAGGCGACGCCACGCACGGCGATACGGGCACGGGCCTGGTGCTCTTTACCGCCAAGAACGGCACCTACCCGACCTACCTGCACGTCGACACCGAGGCGCTCCTCTTTCCCTACCTGCATCAGCTCGGCTTGGAGTGGGGCTGGGCCGACCCCAAACAGCGGCTCTCCAACTATGCGGGGTTCATCGGCATCCGGCGGGCCTTTCAGTACGGCATTCCCGGCACCGCGGCCAACACGCTGGGGACGCTGGGAACCAACGCCTCGACCTTGGGCAGCACGATCGATCCGAACTTGGTCTATTATTCGCCGCAGTTCTTGAGCTCGAACGACTTCGTGGACAACCTGATCTATCGTTTTGGGAAGAACAACAACCAGCGGCTGCAGTTCTTCATTCAAGATCAGTCGATCGATCAGACGCTCGACTACGGCGGCTTTCAGTATCTCCCGTATATCTCGGGCGGAACGACGGCAGGCAAGTGCGCGCCCTATCCGATCGTCGGGCCGCAAGGGCCCATCAACAGCACGACGCAGAACTATGCCTGCGACAATCTGATCCCACTCTTTCCGGGGCAACCGAACACCTATGCGTTCGTGTCGCAGGCCGACCAGCGCAAGAGCCCGTTTCTGGCCTACAAGTTCGAGTACGGGATCAACTTAGGCGGCTCGACGCTGCTGACGACGCGCTATTGGCGCACCTGGAGCGAGCAGTCGCAGATCATGCCGGCGCAGGGTATCTTCGCCAACCCGTTCGGCGGTTCGCGCACGGCGGGTCAGATCGACGGTACCACGCAGCTGGGCACCAAGAACCTGTTGCGCTACGGCGGCATTTACGAATACGTTCAGCCGTTTGGCGACCGTTACGACTTCACGTCGTATACGGCGTTCACGACGCCGGCCTACATCATCACCTATCCGATCACCCATCCGCTGCAGCCGCTGCCCATTCCCTACACCTACACCGGCCTGCTGCCCAACAATAACCCGGCGGCGGCGCAAGGATTGGAGCAAGATTTCTTCTCGCCGGCCTTTTGCGCGCAGGTCAATAAGACGTCCAACTGCGGGTACTTGAACGCCTTTTTTCCCGGCGGCGTGCGCTTTCCGTTCGAACAAGACGTCGAGACGGTCAGCCAGCAGCAGTACGGGGCCTACCTGCAAGACACCGTCGATATGAGCGACCGCTGGAAGGCCGAGGCCGGACTGCGCTTAGACGGCTACAACTTCTTGATTCCCGCGCAAGCCGGCGCGCCGGCGACGATTCCGGCGGCCGAGCATCAGCGCCTCTACGAACCGCATCTGGACGCGACGTACATTCCGGACCAGCACGACACGTTTCGGGTGGGTTTCGGTCATACGCTCTCGATGCCGCTGCCCAGTCTGATCGGCGCCGACGTCAGCCGCATTCCCTATGCGGCGTTTGCCAAGATTCCGTCCTACGATAACTCGACGGGTGCGCCCGCGCAGTATTGCGGGCCGCTGGCCAATCGGACGTGCAGCAGTTACGCCGATCAGCTCTATTGGCTGTCGCGCGACTACCGCTTCGGCAGCTCGACGCTGGAGGCACCGCTGGTCGGCGCGAGCTTTACCAACATCGACTTCTCGTGGGCGCACGAGTTTCGCGACGGCTCGGCGGTCAAGCTCACGCCGTTCTACCGGCGCGGTTACAACGTCATCGAGCAGACCGCGCAGATCATCGGCTTTAACTACCAGACCGGCTCGCCCGTCTTCGGCGACGTGCAATACTCGAACCAGGGCATTCAAAAGGCCACGGGCATCGAGGCGCTCTACAACAAGGAAGTTCCGCTGGGACTCTCGTGGCAAGTCGGGGCAACCTACATCAGCCAGTTCGGCAACGAACCGCCCGGAACGTTCTTGCAGCCTGCGGCGCTGGCACTGGGCACCGTCTATCGCTCTCCCGATCTCTCGCCCTTTCAACTCAACGCGGCGTTCAACTATAAGAACGCGCACGGCTGGCGTTTCAACCCGGTGATCTACGCCAATGCGGGCTATCCGTACGGCGCGGGCTACTACACGGCCGTGTACTGCAACGGCATCCCGGTGATCGTTCCCAACACGGCGCTGGCCACGATTTACTCCGATACGTCCGGCTACATCGATCCGCTCGATCCGGGCACGTGTACCAAACCGAACATCGCGGCGACGCGCGGCATTGCCGAACGCGGCTTGCCCGGCGGTTTTCTCACGACGCCGCGCGTGGACGCCGATCTGACCGTCGAGTACCGGCCGCCATCGCGCGGCATCGCGCAATCGGTCTTCGGCGTGCAGATCGTCAACTTGTTCAACGAGCTCTACAACGTGCCGGTCTATAACGGCTGCTACGGCTCGCCGGTGAGTACGGGACTCGCCAGCGGCAACGCACCCTGCACGTACTCCACCGCGCCCTACGCACCGCCCGATCTCGCGGCTCATGGAAACCAACCGTACTTGACCTATCCCAACGAACCGCCGATCTCGTTTCGCCTCTACTACCAGGTGACGATATGAATGTAAGACTTGGCCTTGGGTTGCTCGTTACGGTAATTGCCGCCGCAGTAATCGTCGGCTGCGGTAACGGCGGTGCGTCGGAGCCGCCGGTGACGTCGCTCGATCCGGCGGCGACGAGCAAGCTGCAGTTCGCCGTGGGCGTTGCGACGATGTCGTTTAACTCCGGTGCGAGCGTGGCCTACGGGCTCAACACCGTCGAAACGCTGCGCCAAAAGAACGGGCTCTCCGGCACGCTCTACAACGTCCCGATGGTCATCGGCCCGAGCAGCTTCAACGTGCTGACCTCCACGGAGACCGGCAACGTCGTGCAGTCGGCCGGTTCGGATTTCGGCACCAACCACATCACCTGGGGTACGCTCAACCAGACGCAGTGGGTGCCGCCGGCCCCGGGTGGATTGAAGCGATCGAGCACCGGTGCCTTCGGTTACGGACTCTGCGCGTGCAACTCCGATTCGGGGCCAGGCAACGGCACAACGCCGCTCTTCATTTCCTACAACCTTCCGATCTACGGCGATAACGAGGAGTCTTGGTACGGCGGACCGCCGGCCTATCCGGCCGAGGGTCCGCAAGTCATCGCGCTGGGGTGGGAAGGGTATTCGCTTGGCTTCACCGATTTCGCCGTCGCGCCGGCTATCGGTAAATACAATCTCTACGCGGCGGTGCCGCCGTCGTACAATACGCCGCAGAATCCGACGCCGAGTCCCGGGCCCAACGGCACGCCGACACCGCCGCCGGGCATTCTCGCAACCGGAGCGCAGCTCACCGATCTCACGCCGCTGCCGCAGTTTGCAACGCCGCAGTTCACGCCCGACCGCAAGGGCGGAGGAACCATCGGCGTTACGGTGCCTGCCGGCGCCAGCGAAGCGCTGGTGGTCGTGCGCGCGCTCGGCGGCAGCGGCCAGCCGGCCTGCGTGCAGTCCTCGCATCAAAACGATGCTTTTTACACCGTCGTTACGCATAAGACGGGCGCGCAACGATTAGCGCTACCCGATAACATCGGGCCGCTGACGCAATCGGGACAAAAATCGCCGACGATCTGTCCGAAGCAAACGTACGAGGTCTATGCTGCCGGCGTCGATTATCCGGCCTTTGAGGCTTCCTATCCCAAGAATCTCTCGCAGCTGCCGCTCATTAAAGGCCCCAACGGTCAGGCCGACGTCACGACCTCCGACCTTCTCACGAAGGTTTATCCATGATTCGCCCCTTCGCGACTGCGTTCGCTGCGCTTACTCCGGCTGACACGGTCATGAAACGCATCGTTGCCATCGTTGCGATTTGTGTGTTGGCTGCGTGTGGCGGCGGCGGCGGACTGCCCGTCGGATCGGTCGTGAACTCCGGCGGCGGCTCGGGGCCGCCGCCGACGACGCTCGTCGACGTCAAGGTCGTCGTGACCGTACCGTCAGGCACGCGCCGGAGCGGAGTTCGCCCCGGTTATGTTTCCGTCAACACGAAGTCGTTGGTGATTGCGCTGACGTCGGTTGACGGTGGCGGCGTCACCGGCGTCAATCCGACCACGATCAACACCGTCGCAAAGGCGCGCGGCTGCAAAGTCGAAAGCGGCGAGACCGTCTGCACCGCGACCGCGTCGGGGTCGCCCGGCACCGATGTCTTCTCGGTGACGACCTATCAGGGGGCAAACGCGACCGGTGCGGTGCTTTCGGTCGGCGCCGTTCAGGCGAAAATCGCCGGCGACGGCGGCGGCGTGCAGATTAGCAACAAGTTATCGCTGACTCTCAACGGCGTCATCGCGTCGCTGGGGCTCGCCGTCCTACCAAACCACGGCCAACGCGGTACGCCGGTCAAATCGGACGTGACGCTGACGGCGTACGACGCTAGCGGCGCGCAGATCATCGGGCCGAGTAAATTTGCCTCCCCCGTCGCGCTCTCTATCCAGGGTGACGCCAACAATGCCTTCCTGCTGCACGCGGCCGGCCATTCCGGAACGCAGCTAACGATCGAAAAGCCAACTTCGGGCATTACCATGACGTACGACGGCTACGAACAAGCCGGATCGGTCACGGTTCAGGCAGCGATCGATGGACCTAGCGCTGGAAGCGCGAAGGCGCCTTTTACCTTACGCGGCAAACAGCCGCCGCCGCCGGTCGGCATGATCTACGCGCTCAATCTCGGGACGAGCGATGGCCAGGGCGCGACCGTCACCGAGTACGACGGTTCGGCGAAAGGCAATGCCGCGCCGGTACGCACGCTTCAACTCGACTCGAAGCTCTACGCGCGCAGCATCGCAATCGATTCGAATAACAATCTCTACGTCGGTTACTTCGACAACCAAGAAGGTTTCTCGCCGTCCAGCGGCAAGCCGGATGCGGGTAACGAGGTGGCGATCTACTCGCCGAATGCGAGCGGCAACTCGCAACCGGCCGCAGTGCTGACCGCCGACAAGTCGACGAAGACGGCGCTCTTCCCGCAGTACATGGCCTTCGACACGTCCGACGACTTAGTGACGTACGGCGCGACGAGCGTTGACGGCAACGGCGGCAACGACACCGTGCTGATCTATGCGCCGGGAAGCTCGGGCGCTGCGGCGCCGGCAAATGCGTGGGGGTTCCTATCGCCCCAGATTCGCTATGCCGGTCCGACCGGTCTGACGCTCGACGCGTCCGGCAACTTCTACGTCAACGGCGCACTCCACTCGACGCTCGGCCCGGTCTACGGGCTCTTCGTAACCCCGGCCTCGGACGATAATAACCCGGCCGTCAGTCCGTCGCGCACGATACCGTGGAACACCAAAACGGAACTCACGCCCGGATTAACCACGAACGTCGCGCTCAGCCCGAACTCCGAAATCTTCATCGCCAATTCGCTCGAGGAGTTCACAAAGAGCAGCTATCCCGAGTGCCAGGGACGCACGAACGTATTTGCGGCGGGCTCGGGGGGCGGGAGCCAGCCGAGCGAAACCCCGTTGCGGGTCTTGACGCTCGATGGCGTCTTTACGTCGAATCCATCGTGCGTCAATCAGAGCAATCCGCTCGTGCCGTTCTTCCCGACAATTGCTCTCTACGACGCGACGCTCTTCGTCGCGGACGACTTCAACAACGCGATCGATGCGTTCCCATCAACCGGCAACGGAAACGTTAAGCCGTCATTGACTATTTCGGGTTCGGCGACCGGCCTGAACGCGCCGATCGCCCTCGTTATCACTAAAGACTCCGGGCGGGCCAAGGCTCGTCCGGCTCACCCCCGTTGATGCACTCCAACCGAAAGCAAAGAGGATACCCTTACATGAAAAAGACTCTCGCTACCCTGGCCTTGGCAGCCATCCCGGCGCTCGTTTTGAGCGCCTGTAATGGCGGCACTGCCGGAAGTGGTGCGGGCGTATCTGCGATTCCGAACACGCCGGCGTCGCACTCCCGCATCCACCACGACGACAACGGCCCGCAAGACCTCCACGCCGGCGGCTCGACGTTCGCGGCGTACGCCTACAATTTCGGAAGTCAACCGGTCGGCTCATATACCGATCCGCAACCGCCTCCCGCAGCTGGTTCCCTCTTCGCCAACTACGGCGGCACGGGAACGATCTACTACTGCCTAACGGGCAGCGGATTCGGCCGCGCGGCATTCGAAACCAACAACGGCACAACGACGGATCCCTGCGCCGCCCTCGGCGCGAATCCGACGGGGCTCGGCGGTCGCCAAGATCCGCCCGACTTCGCCGGCAGCGACGCGGCCATAGCATCGACCGAGTGCTGCACTTCCGGCACGACCTACTACAAAGGCCGCCTGACGGGATCCGTAACCTGGGGCCAGCCCTTCGAGTTCCCGGTGTTCGGAGGACCGATCGCTTACGGCTTCCGGCCGAAGGATTTTAAGGCCGTCAACAGATCGATTAAACTCTCCACCTGGACCTATTGCGCAATCGCCAACGGAACCATCGGAAACTGGAACGACGGCGCGATCACCGCCGACAACGGCAAATCGGTGACCGGCGGCAAGTCCGAGCCGATCACCTTCTACTACCGCTCCGATAAGAGCGGCACGACCTTCGTACTTACGACGGACTACAACGCACTCTGTAACGTCAGCTTCGGCGCACCGTACAACGCGCCGCCCTACGGCTCCCCGAGCCGCACCGCCGCATGGACCTTCGGTGTCAACCAGGCGTGGCCGGGACCGAACGGCATGCAGTCCAGCGGCAGCGACTTCATCGGCGAAAGCGGGAACCCCGGCGTGCTCGCGGCTATTCAGGCCACGCCGTTCGGCACGGGCTATGTCGAAGGTGCATGGGCGGCCTCGGCTAATCCGAAGGTTGGTCAGGCGCTCCTGCAAAACGGCGGCGCCGGCAACACGGCGATCTTCGTAAGTCCGACAGACAGGGCCGCTGTCGCAGCCGCGCTCAAGAAAATCACCGCCTCGCACATCCAATACGGCGGGGGTGCCGATGGGAACCCGCTCGGCTCCAGCGCGCCGTGGTGCCAGCTCTACCTTCCACCCAACCTCTACGATAATCCGCCGTCGGGAACGTACCCAATCGTCGGCCCGACCTACCTGATGTTCTACGGCAATAACAACGGCATCCACGTCGCCGATAAGAAGACCCTTATCAAGTATCTCGTCTCCTCGTCGGCAACGAGCTTCCTGAAGAGCATCGAATACGCTCCGTTTAACACTTCGATGCACAACGCGGTCCTCAAAGCACTCAACGGAACGACTCACCACAAACCCTGCCTCCAGTAGACAATCACTCAGCAAGCAACGTTTACGCGCGCCGCAGCGATGCGGCGCGCGTAAACCCTCTCACAGCTCCGCAATACGGCAGAATTCTACATTGATGAACTCCTTTTTCACGCTCGTATGCTTCGCTCTCGGACTGGCGCTGGCGTTAGCGGGATGCAACTCCAGCTCGTCCTCGAACGCGATGCCGGCCCAAGCCGGGACGGCGCGCGTACGCTACGCCGACGGTGCGCCCTCGCTCGAAGCATTGATTAACGGCTACCCGCAAGACATCGGCACGAACGCGTACCTGCAGGTAAACTCGCAGACGGTCGTTTCCCCATTCGTCTACGGGACGTTCTCGCCGTTCACTAATGTAACGGCGGGCGCACTCTCGCTGACGGCCCGCAGCCCGTTGGGTTATTCGGTCGGCCCACTAAAGACGGCTGCGCTGACCGCGGGAAAGCGCTACACCTTGATCGTGGTGGGATCGTATCCGCACTACGAGGTCCTTGCGTTTGAAGAGCCCGCGAGCAGCGGGAGCGCGCAACTCTCCCTCTACGAGGCGTCGCCCTCGATGCGTCAAGCCGGCTTCGGAAGCTTTAAGGTTTCGACCGGTTCGAACTTCAAGCAGCTCGGCAGCGCCAAATTGGGAAGCCTCGCCACGGTGACCGTGGGGAAGAGCGTTTCCGATTTCGGCGGCTACGTCGGGACGCCGAAACCGGTCGGCACCGCCGTGCCTGCGCAAATCGATTCGTTCGACTCGCAGAACGTACTGCCGTTCCAAAAAGCGAGTCGCCTCTCGCTCTTCCTCTTCGATCCTAAGTCCGGCACGTCGCTCGGGCCGGTCTTCGGAAGTCTCGACGAATGAAGCCCTCGACGATCTTCATCACGATTTTGGCGGTCGCCGGCTTCGCGGCATTGGTTGCCGGCTGCGGCGCGAGCGGTCCCAGTCCGCTGGCCATCGAGCAACCGCCGCCACCGACCGCGACGCCCGCATCGAGTAAACTTTACGTCGACCACAACGGCACCTTGTACGAATACCATCTGCCGCTGGCGGCGGCTTCGAAACCGCTGCGAACCCTAACGGAGTGGCCGGGGCTTGGAGTTGCACCGCAAATTGCCTTCGATCAATACGGCAATGCCGCGCTCGCGAGCCCGGAGGAGTTGCGGTTCTTTCACAAGCCGATCGTTTCATTTGCCGCCTCGCGCGCGTATCTGCGCCTTACCCTCACGCCCGCGATCACGAACGTCGGCACATCTGGCGCCGACTTGGTCGATCTCGAGTACGATCCGAACGAAAACCTTTGGCTGCTCAACGATCTCGGTCCGGAGATTACCGAGCTGCGGACGCCGATCTCGAAGTCGAGCGTCGCAGCGGTAACGATCATCTTCGGTGCACCTGGTTCTAAGACGGCCGGGTACACCACGTTGGTGCAAGGGCGGTTCGATATCAACGCTGCGCTCTACGTCTACGCGAGCAACACAGCGGTCCCGCCGCGCTCGCGGCTCTTCAAGATCAGTTTTCCCTATGCGAAGCCGCCCGGGTCGCTCGGCCTCGATCTCGCGCAAGCCGACTTCGTCGATTCCAGCGAATGGCCGCCAACGGCGTCGAACGCGCCCTCGCTGCTGCTAGGGCAGTACTTCGGCCAACTGCAGTCGCCAAAGCCCGGCTCGCCGCCGTCGCCACCGGTAACGGTGACGGCGCAGTTCCCACAGCCGTTTCTTCCTCCATCCCAAGGGCGCTTTCCCGACGCGCACGTCAATACGTTGATCGGCGCGCTTGCCGCCGATACCTATCGCTACAGCTACTATACGCTCGATGCAGGCACGGGAGATCTCAACGTGTGGGATCTTCCGATGAAATCGAACGAACCGCCGAAAATCACGCTACGCTGCCTCGCGGGACCGAGCAACTGCAGCCACAAGTTCGAGCACTTGTTCCTCGCGCCGTAGCCGTAGTTTACGGTTTTTCGATTGCGGCCTTGAGGTCTTTGAGAAACTCGCGCGCGGTCGCTTGCGCGATGCGTTTGCCGATCGCGGCGTCGAAGATCTGTCCCGCCACGCCGAACGGCGGCGTATAGGAACCCTCGAGCTCGATGTAGCTGCGATCCGGCACTCCGTTGCTGCACGCGACGAGCGTACCCTCAAACGTCGGAAGCGCGACGGTTCCCTCGGGCTTCCAAACGATGATCGTCCCCTCGCCGGCTTCGGTCGGCCGCCGCACCTCGATCCGAACCTCCCGGTCGATCGCGAACCCGTGCGGCGGTCCGTCGGTAGGAACGCGCAGGCGGAGGCGCGCCACTCCGTCTCTGCCTTTGAACGAATTGAGAAAACGGTCGATCCCTCGTGAGGTTTGCTCGACGGAACAATCGACGGCTATTCTATCGCTCAGCCGAGGCACGGGCTTCAGTCTAGCAGATTGTTGTGAAGAAGCGGCGAATTTATTCTCATCGCTTCTCCGTTTACCCGCTGAGGGCTCGTTCGATGGCCTCGATCAACGCAGCGGGCTCGGCCGGCTTGGGCACCACGTGGCTGACGCCGTAAATCTCCATGAAATCGCGCAGCGCGGCGTTCATCGGGGTTGCGGTGTAGAGAGCGACGATCGTTCGTTCGGTCCGCGGATCGGCGCGCAGGGCGCGAAGGAACTCGGGCCCGCTCATTCCCGGCATCGAGAGATCGAGCAGAATCAGGTCGGGCGCATCGGCCCGAGCGCGCGCGAGTGCTTCGGCGCCGTCCACCGCCTCGATGACCGTGTGGCCGACGTGCGTCAGAATGGTGTTGACGAGAAAGCGTGTATGGCGATCGTCGTCGGCAATGAGTACGGTCGCCATCAGGCGCCCTTACTCGGCGTGAGATGCGACTCAAGTTCGGCGACGAATCGCTGCGGCTCGATCGGCTTGGTGATGTAGCCGCTAAAACCGGCCGCAGCGATTCGCTCGCGATCGCCGGCCATCGCCAGCGCGGTGACCGCGATAACCGGCGTCGCCGCGAAGCGCGCCTCGCTTCTTAGGCGGCGCAGGAACTCGTAGCCGTCGACGCCGGGCATGAGAATATCGGTTGCGATCAGGTCGAAATCGCCATTGCGTGCCTTTTCGAGTCCTGCGATGGCGTCGGCGGACCCATCGGCAGTGTGACCGAAGGCGCGCAGAAGGTAGAGCATCAAATCGAGGTTTGCGCCGTTATCGTCGATGACGAGAATTCGCGCCACTACGTCTCGTCGTGCGTAAGGGGCAGCATGAGCGTGAACGTACTGCCCCGGCCAGGTTCGCTCGCCACGCTGAGTTCGCCCTCGAGAAGATGGGCGAGCGTTCGCGAGAGATGAAGGCCGAGCCCCGTACCTTCGAATCGCCGCGCGCTCGTCGTATCGAGCTGCTCGAAGGCTTCAAAGAGGCGCTCGAGGTCCTCGCCTTTGATCCCGATGCCGCTGTCGATCACCCGCACGGCGAGCACCGCTCCTTCGTCCCGTTTCAATGCGTCCACATCGATCCGGACGTAGCCGCGTTCGGTATATTTGATCGCATTCTGCGTGAGGTTCAGCAAGATTTGGCGGAAGCTGCGCCGGTCGGTCGTGACGAATTCGGCATGCGGTGCGACGAAGTCTGAGAACGCGAGACCCTTCTCTTCCGCCAGCGATGCAAGCGAGGCCGCGACGTCCCTCACGACGTCTTTGACGGGAACTCGCTCCAAGGTAAGATCGCGCTTTCCCGATTGCACCTTGGCCAAATCGAGAATGTCGTTGATCAGCGAGAGCAGATGGCGGGCGCTCCACTGGACGATCTGAAGCTGGCGCTCCTGTTCCTCGGTAAGCGGTCCCGGCAGTTTCATCAGCAGGGTTCCGGTAAAACCCAGGATGGCGTTAAGCGGCGTTCGCAGTTCGTGGCTCATGGACGCCAGGAACTGGTCCTTCGCACGGCTCGCGTTCTCGAGTTCGGCGTTGAGCGTCTGCAGACGCTGTCCGAATGCCTTGCGCTCGGTAACGTCGCGAATCGCGCCGGCAATGAACGTGCCCTCGCGCGTCTCGATCGGACTCAGGCTGATCTCGACGGGGAACTCGGAGCCGTCCTTGCGCAGGCCGAAGAGTTCGAGGCCCACACCCATCGGACGGACGCGGGGCTCGGATGTGTACTCCCTCCGCTCGACGACGTGGCGAGCGTGGAACCGCTCTGGAATGAGCGTCTCGATCGGCCGCCCGATCAGCTCTTCGCGATAGTACCCGAAGAGTCGCTCGGTCTGAGCGTTGACCAGCTGGATGTTTCCGTCACCGTCGATGATGATCGTTGCGTCGGGAGCGTGCTCGAGCAGCGGGAACCGGCTTCCCGCGATATCCTGGAGCGAAAAGAGCGGCTCGTCCATGAACTCCGGGTCTTCGCTGAGCCGGTCGCGGCTCCGTTTCGATAGGGCTGGAAGCGCCCAATCGCGGATTAGCAGCAAGGAATGATGGAGGGTCGCGAGACGGCTCGTCACGAGCTCGGCAATCTGCTGGCCGTAGCACTGGCGAACGTCGAAGGAATGGTCGACGGGCTCGTCGCGGCAACGCCGGAGCGGCTCGAGGCCGTGGCCGAGGCGCTGCGCGGCGCTCGCGACGTGCTGCAGCGGAGGGCTGGCCTCTGATGGAACGACGGCGCGTCTTGGTGGTCGACGACGAGCCGCAGATCGCCGAGGTCCTCAAGACCTACCTCGAGCGCGAAGGAATGGTCGTCGACGTTTGCGGGAGCGTCGCCGAGGCGACGGCGGCGCTGCAGCGCGCTGCGCCCGACATCCTCGTTCTCGACATCACCCTGCCCGACGGCAGCGGCCTCGACGTACTGCGTGCCGTTTCGTTACCGAACGCGCGGGTTCCGACGATCATGCTCACCGCGCGCGCCGACGAAGCGGACCGGGTCGTCGGGCTGGAACTCGGTGCCGACGATTACGTCGCCAAGCCGTTCTCGCCGCGAGAAGTGGTCGCCCGCGTTCGCGCGCTCTTGCGGCGTACGGCCGAAGAACGCGTCGCCGGTCAGAATAATCGGCGAACGCGCATCGGCGCGCTCGAGATCGACCACAACTTTCACGAGGTGAACGTCTCGGGCGAGCCGGCGAACTTGACCGCGACCGAGTTCAAGATCATCACCGTCTTGGCCACGAACCCCGGGGAAGTCTTTACGCGCTCGCATCTGCTCGACCAGCTCGGCGACGACGGCGAGATCTACGAACGGACGCTCGATCGCCACATCAATAATCTTCGCAAGAAGGTCGAGAGAGATCCGCGCAATCCCGAGTACATTCTCACCGTCTACGGCGTCGGCTACAAAATGAAGAAACCCTAACGCTCATCCTCCATCCGCGCGCGTAGCGCGCGAGCCCGAAGGACGGAGGGCGCGTTCAATTGTGAAGTAGTTGGGAAGGCGCGATTCGATAGTTCTTCGCACCTGACGGCTAGGATTGGGCCATGTCAGAGCTTCTGGAACGGCGCGTGCTGCGCTGCCCCTACCATCTTGCACAGGGTTATCTGGCGCGCATCGTCAGTGTTCGCACCGCTTCGCCCGGAACGCTAACCCTTACCGCGGCGCTTCCGGGCGCCGAGCTGGTGAAGGAGGTCGTCGTCACATACGACGCAGCGACGGATCCGATGCACTTCGATCAGCCCTGGCGGCTGCATTGGAAACCGAAATCGGGACCATATCCGGAGTTCGACGGCGAGCTGACCGTACGCGCCGACGAGAACTACGAATCGTCGCTGCTGGAACTCCAAGGCTCCTACCGCCCGCCGGGCGGCGCCTTCGGTGCGGCGTTCGATGCCGCAATCGGCGGGCGCATCGCCACCGCGACCGCGCAGGCACTGCTCCAACGGATCGGCGCCGAGCTCGAAACGGCCTATCTGCATGACGAGCGTTCGAAGTCGGGTGGGGCGCGCTCGTGAAGGACGAGGAAGCACCGCTCGTCGGCACGCTGCGCTTCGTCTTCGTCATGGGCGCAGCGTTTTTAGTTCTCTGGCTGGCGATGTACGCGCTGCTGCGAGTGCGCTGGTAAGATGCAGATTCACCGATACGAACGCTGGTGGCTGACGTTCGGGCTCGCCATGCTGGTATTCTTTCTCGGGCTGATCGGCTTTGCCGCGTTCGCCGACAACATCAATCCGCCCAGCGACATGCAGCAGATCGACCCGACCAAGGTTTCGCAGACGCCCCCATTCGACAAGCCCGGATTGCGCCGCGAGCCCGACGGATCGTACGAAGCCTACTATGTCGCACGCGTCTTCGAGTTCGATCCGCCGCGGCTGCAGATTCCCGTCGGAAGCACGGTAACGTTCTACGTTACGAGCGCCGACGTCGTGCACGGTTTCTTCATTCCCAACACCGACATCAACATGATGGTCGTTCCCGGCTGGGTCAATGAGGATACGCATACGTTTTCGCGTCCGGGCGATTATCTTTTGATTTGTCACGAATACTGCGGAATTGGACATCAGAACATGTTTGCCAAGATCGAGGTAAGATAAGTGACCGGTTCGGACGTCGTGCGCGGCGAGAACCGCGTCGTCATCGCGCATCTCTACACGGCGACGGCCGCGATCGCGCTCGGCGCGATCTTCGGCGTCTTTCAAGGATTCGCGCGCACGGGCGCCTTCGGCGCGCCGGGATGGTTCGACTACTATCGCGTGCTCACGATGCACGGCGTGTTGATGGCCCTCGTCTTCACGACGTTCTTCATTACCGGACTCTCGCTCTTCGTGACCTACCGCGCCATCCCGCGCGAGCGCAGTCTGGCCGCCGGATGGTTCGGCTGGGGGCTTATGCTTTTCGGCACGGCGATGGCTGCGGTAACGATCCTCAAAGGCGACGCAACCGTGCTTTACACGTTCTACGCGCCGCTCAAAGCGAGTCCGTGGTTCTACGTCGGCGCGACGCTGCTCGTGCTCGGGACGTGGGTGGTCGCCTTCGAGATTTTCGCCAACGTGAACTATTTCCGGAAGACGAATCCCGGACGGCCCGTTCCGCTGGTGGTCTTCTGCGCCGCCGCAACGTTCGTCATGTGGATCGTCGCGACGCTCGGCGTCGTGGCCGAGATGTGTCTTTTGATCCCCTGGGCGTTCGGTTGGACGTCCGGAATCAACGTGATGCTGACGCGCATGTTCTTCTGGTACTTCGGCCATCCGTTGGTCTACTTCTGGATCATGGGCGCGTACATCATTTGGTATAACATCATTCCGACGCGCTATGGCGGAAACGTCTTCAGCGACGCGCTCACGCGCCTCACTTTCGTCATGCTGATCCTGCTCTCGACGCCGGTCGGCATCCACCACCAGTTCATGGAACCCGGGATCTCCTCGCTCTGGAAGATGGTCTTCACGGTGACGACGTACGGCGTCGCGATTCCGTCGTTCATTACCGCCTTTGCGATCTTTGCGTCGTTCGAGCTGTATGCGATCAAGCAGGGGCGCAGAGGGTTTATCGGCACCGTGAAGTCGCTGCCCTGGAACGACCCCACTTTTAGCGGCGCGGCGCTGGGGATGATACTCTTCATCCTTGGCGGTTTCGGCGGTCTGGTCAATGCATCGTATAGCATGGACACGGTCGTGCACAACACGATTTGGATCGTCGGTCACTTCCACGTGACGGTCGGCGGACCGGTCGCGCTCACGTTCTTGGGCGCGGCGTATTGGATGATTCCGCGCCTGACCGGGCGCGCGCTTTGGAAGCCGGAGTGGGCGCTCTTTCAGACGCGCCTGTGGTTCTTCGGCATGCTGATCATGTCGTTCTCGATGCACTATGCGGGCCTGCTCGGCGCACCGCGCCGAACGGCGGAAGTCGGCTATATGGGTGCCGCGGCCGCCAACGCGTGGCAGCCATACATGCTGCTCGCGGCGGCCGGCGGGTTCTTTCTCTTCGTGAGCATCCTGACGTTCGTTGCCGTTGCGATCGGCACGCTGGTCGCAAACGAGCCGGCGCAGTATCCCGAAGTCGCGTTTGCGACACCCGCCGACGGCGGCTTGACGACGCCGCCGGCGCTGCAGCGCCTCTACCGGTGGGGCGTGCTCGCGTTCGTGTTAGCGGTGCTCGCGTACGCCGGTCCGCTTGGCGAACTCCTACGCCATCCCGGTTATCTTGCGCCGGGAATGCGAACCTGGTGACGACGATGGACGGCAAGCGCGTTCTCGTCGTCGAGGACGAGCCGAAGGTCGCCGAGGTCGTCGAGAGCTATTTGCGGCGCGACGGTTTCGAGCCGACGATCTGCACGACCGTGCACGACGCGATCGCCCGTCTGCGCGAATCGAAGCCTGAGGTGATGATCCTCGACGTCGGATTGCCGGATGGAACCGGCTTCGACGTACTGCGCGAAACGTCGGCCAGCGGGCGTCGGGTCCCCGCAATCATGCTCACCGCGCGCGCCGAGGAATCCGATCGCATCGTTGGCTTGGAACTCGGCGCCGACGACTATATGACCAAGCCGTTTTCCCCGCGAGAGCTGATGGCGCGCATTCGGGCGCTGCTGCGCCGGATCGACGAGCACGCGCCGGGCGAATCGGTGTCTTCGCATCTCTTACGGGTCGGCGATCTGGAAATCGACCTTGCCTCGCATGAGGTGCGGGTCGGGGCAAGACCGGCAAACCTCACCGCAACGGAGTTTCGCATCCTCTCGGTGCTCGCGAGCGCCCCCGGCGAAGTCTTTACGCGCGCGGTGATGCTCGACCGTTTACAAGACGCCGGAACGATCTTCGAACGAACGCTCGACCGGCATATCAACAATCTGCGCAAAAAGATCGAAGCCGACAACCGCAATCCCGCGTACGTCTTGACGGTCTACGGCGTCGGCTACAAACTCCGCCGGCCGTAATCGGCGTGTCGCGGCCAGGCATCCATGAACGGTACCCAGCATACCACCCATCGGCTCGAAGCATTCTCCGACATCGTCATCGGGTTCTGCCTCGCGCAACTCGGTCTAAATCTCGTTCTGCCGAAGAGCGCGACGGATCTGTTCGGTCTGTGGGAAAGCACCACGTTCTTCATATCGGCCTTCATTTTTATTGCGGTACTCTGGTGGCTTCATCACCGGACGTTCAGTTGGTTCTTCGTGCTTAACGCACCGATGATCCTCATGAACTTTGCGATGCTCTGCGCGCTCATCCTGACCCTATATTTTTTCGAAAGCACCGTGCGCATTGCCGAATTAGGCCAGAGTCCCGCCCGCCTTCTCAGCATGTGCATTTTTTCATTAGCGATCGTCTACACGCTGGCCGGCCTGATGTTACTCATCGGGATGGCCCTTCGTCGTGCCGAATTGCCGGTCGACGAAATGCGCTGGGGAATCGGCCAGCTGACGAGCATCGCAATTGCCGTGATATTCGGTCTTGCTGCCGGAACGTATTTGGCGCTGGGTACGCATGCAGCGCTCGCTTTCTACGCGGCGGTCGGCAGCGCCATCGCCGTCCTCGCGATGAGACGGTTTCTCAAACCGCTGATCGGGGTGTGATTCGCTTCTCCCCGACGGCGCGCGCTACGCTGCTGATTCGGTTCGGAGGCTCTTTGCCGGGACCACGATCACGGGAACCGGCGACTTGCGCAACACGCCTTCGGCGACGCTGCCCATGATCGCGCGGCTCAAACCCGAGCGGCCGTGACTGCCGATAACGATGAACTCCGGCTTGGTCTCTTCGGCGAGTTCCTCGATCGCTTCGACCGGTTCACCCTCTTTGGTGCGCGTGCAGGCGGAGACGCGGCCGCCGACGCGTTCGCAGGCTTCGTCGAGGATGCGTTGGCCATTCTCTCTGACGACTTCGAGGCAGCCGGGAAGCAGTTGCGCTTCACCGCCGCTCAGCATCGCGGCTTCGCCGAGATTGACGACGTGACCGACGACGAGTTCGGCGCCGGCGCTCGCGGCGAGCTCGACGGCGACGTCGAGCGCGTGCAGTGAATACTCCGACCCGTCGACGGGGGCCAAGACGCGCGTGATAAAGGTCGTCTCGGGCGCGAGCGAGGCGAGCCGTGCCTGTTCGCGTGCGATGACGACGGGAACCGTTGCCTCACGCAGCACGCCTTCCGCCACGCTGCCCATAAAGAGCCGGGCGACGCCGGAGCGGCCGTGGGTGCCGATGACGATCCCATCGATCGGCGCCTCGGCGGCATGCGAAACGATTTGATGGACGGGTTCGCCTTCGAAGACGCGCGCTTCGGCGGCGATGCCGGCCGCTTTCGCTCGCACCGCGGCGTCGGCGGCGACGTGCTCGGCCTCGCGGTGAATTTCCTCGAGGGCGTGCTCGATCAGCGTTTGAGGCTGGAGACTGCCGTAAACCGGCGCCGGATCGGCGACCGAGCAGATGGTGAGTTTCGATCCTTCGAGCTTTGCAAGGCGCATGGCGAGCTCGAAGGCATGCTCGGCACATGGCGAGCCGTCGAGGGCGACCAGGAGGTGTGTAAACATGATTCTAGGCTACGCGAACCGCGGGAATTCTCCGTGAACCCTGGGCGCGCGAACCTTCCCGACTTCTGCTCAATTCGCCTCACTCGGCGTGGAGCGCGGCGATCGGATTGAGGTGCGCGGCCTTGCGCGCGGGATAGAAACCGAACCCGATGCCGATGCCCGCGGAGAAGACCAGCGACAGGATGACGGTCGGGACCGAGACGGTGAAGGCAAAATGGCCGATGCGAGCGGCGACTCCCGAAGCGATCACGCCCAGGACGATGCCGATTCCTCCGCCGACCAGCGAAAGCACGACGGCCTCGACGAGAAACTGCAGGAGGATGGCCTGGGCCGGCGCGCCGACGGCCATTCGAAGGCCGATCTCGCGGGTGCGCTCCGTCACGGAAACCAGCATGATGTTCATGATGCCGATGCCGCCTACGATGAGCGAGACCGTCGCGATCGACGCAAGCAGAATCTGCAGGGTCAACCCCGCGGCGCTCGCCGCCGCCGCGATGTCGGCAAGATTGCGCACTTGAAAGTCGTCGGTCTGCGGCGGTACGATTCGGTGACGCGTTCGCAGCAGCTGCGAGATGGCGGCGACGGTTCGCGTGACGTGCTCCGGCGCGTCCACGGAGACGGCCAGTCCGCCGACCACGTTGGGTCCGTTTGCCGAGGTGGAAAGCCGCTGAAGCAGTGCCGAGTAGGGAATTACGACGACGTCGTCTTGGTCGCTGCCCATGACGCTGTGTCCGTGTGAGACCAAGACCCCGATGACGCGAAACGGTACGTTGTCGATCTCGATCATCTGCCCGATGGCCGGCTCGCCGTTGGGAAAGAGCTCGCGCTCGACGGTGGTTCCAATCACGCAGACCTTGGCGCTCGTCGCAACGTCGGTATCGTTGAAGAACGAGCCCGACTGCATCGCCCAGTTGCGCACGAACGGCCAGGCGGGCGAGACGCCCGCAATCGACGTCTGCCAGTTGCTGTACGGCGAGATCGCCTGCGTTCGCAGCACGACGATCGGCGTAACGGCGGAAACGTGGCGCACTTGCTGTGCGATTGCGAGTCCGTCCCCGACCGTGAGCGTCGAAGCCGCGCCGATACCGACGTTGACGCCGCCGTTCGTCATGCTTCCCGGAAGAATGACGACGAGGTTGCTTCCTAGGCTACTAATGGTCGCTTCGATGCTCGTCCGCGCGCCCGCGCCGATGGCGACGGTTACGATGACGGCGGCGACGCCGATGATGATGCCAAGCACCGTGAGCAGTGAGCGCTCGCGGTTGAGCCGCAGCGCCCGCCAGGCGATGGCAATGGCAGAGCGCAGATTCATGAGATCGCGGAGGCCTCACGCACGATGGGTTCGTCGCCGACGATCCGGCCGTCGTGGAAGGAAACGATGCGGTTGGAGTAGCGCGCGACGTCCAGCTCGTGCGTTACCATCAGGATCGTCATCTTACGCTCGCGGTTGAGGCGCAGGAAGAGCTTCATGATTTCCGCCGAGGTCTTCGAATCGAGCGCGCCGGTCGGCTCGTCGGCCAGAATCAAGCTCGGGTTGTTGACGAGCGCGCGGGCAATGGCAACGCGCTGCTGCTGGCCGCCCGAAAGTTCGTTCGGATTGGAGCGATGGTGCTGCTCGTCGAGACCGACGTCGAGCAGCGCCGCCGCTGCGCGGGCGCGCCGCTGCGCCGGGGCGATCGAGGCGTACATCATCGGCAACTCCACGTTCTCCAGCGCATTGGTCCGAGGAAGCAAGTTGTATTGCTGAAAGACAAACCCGATCTTGGTGCGACGCAGCTCGGCAAGGCTCTCCGGCGAAAGCGTCGCGACGTCGATACCGTCGAGAAGGTAGCTTCCGGACGTCGCGCGGTCGAGGCAGCCGATCACGTTCATGAAGGTCGATTTCCCCGAACCCGAAGGCCCCATGATCGCCGTAAACTCGCCCGGCTGCAGCGTGAACGTGATGTGGTCTATTGCGGAAATGAAGGTCTTTCCGGTTTGAAAGACGCGGCTCAAGTCGTGCGTCTGAACCGTAGAGGTCATTGTGAATCGATGACGACGGGATCGCCTTGCGTCAGCGTGCCTTCGACGACCTTAACGCCGACGCGGGTGCCGTCGAGTGCCAACACGTTCAGGCTCACACCGCGCAGCGTTTTCCCCTCGAGCACGTAGCAGCGCCCCTCCGAGCCGACCGAGACGGCGACGTTCGCCGCCGGACCCGTCGCGCCCCAAACCGACGCTGCGGCCGGAATGCCCTCTCCGCCATGCGATGGAGCTAGAATTCGGTAATGGCCCGCAGTCGCCGCACTGGGACGCCACTGCAGTGCGGCCAGCGGTAGAATCGTGGCATTTGGATAGTTCGCGACGGTAATCTGTACGTTCGCGGTCATGCCCGGACGAAGCGCGCCGCCGCCGTTGTTCGGATAGGCGACCGTGTCGTAGGTCGTGACGTTGTTGATGATCGTCGGATTCTGGCGAACCTCGCTGATCGTCGAGGTAAAAACCCTACCCGGATATGCCAGAACGGAGAACTGCACGCGCTGGCCGGCACGAACCGAACCCACGTCGGGTTCACCGACGGCAATGTCGAGCTCCATCTTCGTGAGATCTTTGGCGATGGTGAAGAGCGTCGGCGCTTGGAGTGCGGCGGCAACGGTTTGACCCACCGACACGTTGCGCTGGATCACGGTCCCGTCAACCGGCGAGACGATCGTTGCGTGGTCGAGATTGATCTGGGCCTGATGCACGGCCGCTTCCGCGGCGCGGACAGCGGCATCGCTCGCGCGGGCGGAAGCCGATGCGGCTGCCGCCTGGGCGGCGGAGCTTCCCGCCTGGTAGTTGCTTGCGGTGCTCGAAAGGCGCACCGTCTTTGCTGCGGTCTGCGCGGTCACGTATGCATCGTGCGCGGCCGCTGCGCTCGTAACGTCGGCGTCGACGACGTTCTGCGCGACGTAACCTGGGCGCAGCAGCGCACGATCGCGCCGCAATGTGAGCAACGCGAGATCCAAAGCACTGCGCGTCTTGCGAACGTCCTCGTCGGCTGCAACGATGAGTTTACGCTGCGACTGCGCCGTCGCCACGGCGGCGGAGCTGCTGTAGAGCGAGCTCGAGACCGTCGAGGATGCCGCCGCTCGCTCTGCTTCAAGCTGTTCGAGCGTTCCCGTCGCTTGATCGAGCGCGGCCGCAAAGAGACTGGGATCGAGACGTGCCAGCACCTGCCCCGTATGAACCGGGCTATTGTAATCGACGTAAAGGGTTTGAATCGTACCGGAGACCTGCGAGCCCACGAGCACGGTATCTTGCGCCGCCAACGTTCCCGATGCGGTCACCGTCTGTGCGATCGGCTCGCGGGAGACGCGAGCGGTAATGAGATCGGGCGCACCTGCAGAGCACGCGGATTCGAGGAACAGAGCAAGCAGGGCGACCGAAATGGCTGGGTGTCTCACGGGATTTAGAATAGCCGCTAACCGTTACGCTCCCGTGAAGCGATTGTGAAGGGTCCGGTTCCCAATATTCACCACGGATTCCAGAGCGGGGGGTAGGCTTGCAACATGTTTACCAAGATTGTGGTCGCGCTCGACGGCTCGGAAGCTGCCGCAAAGGCCTTTTCGGTCGCATTGGGGCTAGCCCAAGCGCAGAAGGCCGACTTGGGCATCTGCTCCGTCGTGGATCCGATCGCAATCACCGCAACCTCGCCGCCGAGTCCGGCGATGGACCTCGTCGTTCGCGATATGGAGATCGCCGCGCGAAGGCTCGTCACCGACGCGATCGAGCGGGCCCATCGAGAGGGCGTCACCGCAACCGGGCAGATACGCACGGGCGTACCGGCGTTCGAGCTGCTCAAATATACCGAACGGCTCGGTGCCGACCTGATCGTCATGGGTACGCACGGAAGACGCGGCTTTTCGCACTTTCTCATGGGCAGCGTTGCCGAAGTGATCTTGCGCGAGTCGCAAGTGCCCGTACTCGTCGTCCGAACCGCCGCCTCGCGGAAAAAGGCCGCCTAGCGTACAAAAAGGAACGCCCCGGCGATGCCGAGCGCGGCGAGCGCGCAGAGCAAAACCGCCGGCATCGCTCCGGCGCGTCCGCGTGAGAAGGCCACCGAGTACACGGCTTTGAGCACGTTGTTGGACGACGTGGCGATCACGATCGCCGTCGCAGCCGTCGTTAAGCCGATGCCGGCTGCGCCGCCCTGCGCCAGACTCAAGACGAACGGGTCGATATCGGTTACCCCGACGATGCCGGCGAGCGCAAATACCCCCGAGCGGCCGAGATGACTCTGCGCGAAGGTCGCGAGCATGGAGACGGCGACGAAGAGCAGCGCAAAGATCACCGCGGTCCAAAGTTGCAGCGGATTGGGAAAATCGGTCGTGCGGACGGAGTGCGTTGCCGAACGAAAACGCCAATAGGCGAGCGCGCCGCCGATCGCAGCGAGTCCGAGCAGCGGCAGCACGAGCAGCCGCCCGAGCGCGAGATTGAAGATCGAGCAGACGACCAGTACGCGCACGTACATCATCGCCGTCGCTGCAACGATTCCAGCCTGGAGCTCGGCGCTCGCGCCCTCGTCGCGCGAACGGCGCGCGAGCACCGCGGTCGTCGCGGTCGATGAGTAGAGCCCGCCGAGCACGGAAGACAAGAGCGTGCCCCCGTTGGGGAAGACGTAACGCTGCAATAGGTAGCTGGCGTACGAGATCGACGAGACGGCGACGACGGCGAGCCAAACGCCGAACGGCGTAATCGAGGTGAACGGAATCGGCGGCCGTCCCGCAAGCAGCGGCAAGACGACGCCGACCAAGATCAAGAACTGCCCGGCGGTCACCACCTCCTGCGTCGAAACGCGCGCCGCCCAATCGTGCAGCGTGCGGCGTCCGCCGAGCAGCAAAACCGCGGCGACGGCGACGGCGACGCAGAGCCAGAGCGGCTGCGTCAGCGCGATCGCGCCAAGCGAATATGCCAGCAGGTTGCAGGCCGGCACGACCAATGCGCCCTCGACCGCGCTCGCCTCGTTCTTGCTTTGGCGGCGCACGTAGGCGTAGATCCACGTGCCGACGACGACGAGGCCGGCGATGAACGCCGCACCGTATTGCGGCTCGATGAGATAGAGGCTGCCGCCGGCGAGCGCGAGCAGCGGAAAGGTGCGAACGCCGCCGGGTCGCTGCGGCAGGTCGTCGGAGTAAAACTCTTCGAATGCAAAGCCGAAGAAGAGCGAGAGCCCGAGCAAGAGCGCGAACCGCTCGGCGCCGGTTCCCGCAAACGCGTTCATCGTTTACCTCCAATATGCGCCGGGTCCGGATGGACCCGGCGCCCACTGCGGAATGGAACGATGGAGATGTCAAAAGACGAAGAGAGCGTTTCTCGAATCGTGCGCGGAGTCCGCTTCGATCTGGCAATCGCCGTCTGCGCGCTGCTCATCTCAACGATCGCGGCCGGGGCCTCGTGGTGGCAAGCTCGCGTGATGCAGGCGCAGACGCACGTGTTGGAAGAGCAGCTCGGAGCGCAGGTCTGGCCTTACGTATCGGTCACCGTCGCGGCCGCTTCTGGAGCGTTATAGCCGGATGCGCTTCCGTATCTGCTATCGCGCCATTATCCCCGGTAAATGCTGGCTGAGCGTGACGCCAGGTCAACCCGCGACCGTTGAGGCGCGTCCGGAAATCGGTAACGACCTTCTACATGCCGCGGAGCTCGACGAGGTGATGGAGCGCAACTTCTAGAGCTCACTCTCCGGTTGGGTAGGCTTCGGGAAGTTCGCCTTCCTCCCACAGGCGGCTGCGCTCGAGCGGCTGCACGGCACGCGTGACGTCGAAATGATAGACGGCGTCGAACTGTTCGATCAGCCGCGCGCTGAAATAGTGGCTCTGCAACTCGGTATCCGGGCGATAGATCACGCCGATGGCGCGTTCGAGCGCTCGCGCCGGAAGTCCGTCGAGTTGCGGACGGTGCGAGCGTAGCGGAATCCAAAAGCGCGGCACGCCGGTAGCGTGGAAGCAGTGTTCGTAGCTGTCGGGCCGTCCGGGGAGCACGCGCTTTCGCTCTTCCGGCTCGTGCCAATCGGAGGCGGCCGTAACGGTGCCGGTGTAGGTGGAGAATCCGATAGCGACGCAATTATTGCCGTACTGCCGGCGGGTCAGCGCGCCGATATTCGTCTCGCCGCGCAGCGACATCGACGTGGCGTCGGCGCTTCCGACGTGCGAGTTATGCGCCCATACTACCACCTTGGCCGAGCCTTGCTGACGGGAGAGATGCCGGCGTAGACGATCGAGCGTATCGGCCATGTGCTCGTCGCGCAGGTTCCATGTGGATGCGGAGTAGTCGACCATCGCGCGGTAATAGCGTTCGGCATTGGCGACGATGCGCGCGTTCTGCTCGGCGTAAAAGTATTGGTCCTCGGCAACGCGGCCGTCGAGCCGGGCGTACAGCGCCGCCTTTCGCTGAATCTCGAGCAGTGCGGCGATTACTTCGCTGCGGCAGCGCGGCTCCAAGCCGTTAGCTGCCGCCATACCGTAGCGTTCGGGATGTTCGGCGTAGACTTCTAAACATTCGTAGTGCCGGCGTGCCAGTGCGGCCATGTCGGGATCGATGCGATCGAGATAGCCGAGCACGGCGTCGATCGACGCGTACATGCTGTAGAGATCGAGGCCGTAGAAGCCGGCCTTCGGGCGCACGCTCGTCTGGCAGAAGTCGTTGTACTCGCGCAGCCAGCCGATGAAATCGAGGACGTCGGCGTTGCGCCACATCCACGTCGGAAAGCGAATGAACCCGGCGAGCGCATCGACCGCCTCGGCGTCGTCGTTCGCACCGCGAACGTAGCGATTGACGCGATAGGCGTCGGGCCAGTCGCCCTCGATGCAGACGGCGGTGAAGCCTTTCTCGCTGATGAGCCGTTTCGTGAGCTCGGCGCGCATGCGGTAGAACTCGTGCGTTCCGTGCGTCGCCTCGCCGATCAAGACCACGGGCGCATCGCCGATCATTTCGAAAAGGGCATCGTGCTCGCGGCGGTCGCCGCGCAGCGGGATAAGCGCTTCTGCAAGGTTTTCGGCTAGGCGACTTTCCACGATGGTCCATTCCGCTGCGCTAGCTCGAGTAAACGCCGGACGTCCTCGTCGCGCAGCTGTTCGAAATCCGCGTAGTGGTAACCGACGGCGCCAAAGTACTCGGGTTGATTCGGACAGACGACGCGGTCGGCGACGCGCTCGAGCGACCGGCACGTGTCCGGCGGCGCCACCGGCACCGCGACGATAATGGCCGACGGCTTGCGCTGACGCAAGGCGGCGACCGCAGAGTACATCGAGGATCCGGTCGCCAGGCCGTCGTCGACGAGAATGACGGTCTTTCCGGTCGGATCGGGCTCGGGCCGGTCGTCGCGATAGGCGATCTCCCGCCGCTTGAGCTCGCCGAACTCGTGAACCAGCTCGATTTGAAAATCCTTGACCGAGACGCCGCACGCACCGACGATACCCTTATCGACGACGTAGCTTCCGTCCGCTGCAACCGCGCCCATCGCAACCTCTTCGTGTCCGGGGACGCCGAGTTTGCGGACGAGGTAAACGTCGAGCGGGGCGTCGAGCGCTTTGGCTACCTCGTATGCGATCGGAACGCCGCCGCGCGGAAGCGCGAGAACGATGACGTCGCGCCGTCCGGCGTACTCTTTGAGCCGTTGCGCAAGTTGTTGCCCGGCATCGGCGCGATCGCGAAAAAGGCGCATAGAATCTACTTCGGGTTCTTCAACGAATCGCCGTGGCGATGATCGAAGACGGCCCGGTTGTCGTGGCTATGCGGGTCCAACCGCGCGGTGAGGTGCAGCGGCTTCTCGTGGATCAAGGTCGCCTTCCCGACGTGATACGACGTCGGATGCAAGTGCAGCGAGGCGAGTTCGAACTTGGTTGCGCCGCTCTCCTCGTACACCTTCGTCGCCTTGACCAGCAGGTCTCCGAGCATGTGCTCGAAGCTCGCATCGTCGGGTACTGCCGCCTGCGTTCGCAGGCTCTGGACGATCGCGAGTGCCTCGGTGAGATCGCGGGGCGGCGTTCCCTCTGCCCGAGCGCTTCCGATGGTAAAGACGACGACGTCGCGGCCATCGGTACGCAGGATGCAGAGATTCGCTTCGCGCCCGCCGCGTGCGGCCTCGGCCGCGTTCGTTCCTCCGACGCCGAGGGGCGCGATGCCGCTGCGTTCGAGGAGACGTTCGATTTCGGTAGCTGTGGCTTTCATGACGTAAGTCTAATGCTCAAGGTGGAAAGCATCGTGAATACCGCCTTCCCAAGTTCTTCACGGATCGTCGACTTCGTGAATAGCCGTTCCGCATCGCTTCTCATTCGCTGCGTACAATGACCGCATCGCTTGGGAGAACGGAGATGAATCGTTACACGTTAGAGGCATCTTTCTGGCTGGGGCTTCGCTCGGACGAGGCGCTCGAATCGTTGATGGACGCTACCACGGGCGGTGAGGCGACCGTCTTTACGGTCGAACTTCCGCCCACGTCCTGTGCGACCGGGCCGATCGATGCCGTATATGCCCTTGCCGGCGACGCGCACGGATCGGCGAAGCGACGGCTGTCGGTCGCGTTTACCTGGAGCCATCGCGGCGGCTTTGCGCTTCCGACGATGTCGGGCGAGATCGAGGCGCGGCGTTTTGGGCCGTTTGCAAGCATTTACGTTCGCGCGCATTATGCGAGCGAGGATAGTGCCGCCGGGCGGCTCTTCCACGAAGCGCTCGGCGAGCGAATCGGCCGCAAAGCTTTTGAAGGGCTGGTTACGGCAATCGAACTCCTGCTGACACCGCGCGTGCGGAGGGCCGGCGAAGGGAGCGCGATACGATGAGATCGGGTGGTGCGAATATGATGGGCTCGCTGCAGGCGATCGAGGTGCTCAACGCCATCTATCAGCGACGCGCGATCCGCCGCTACACCGGCGAGCCGGTCGAACGGGAGACGATCGAAAAGCTGATCGACGCCGCGGTTGCCGCGCCGAGCGCCATGAACGTACAGCCGTGGGCCTTCGCGGTGATCGAGGGTGCGGAGCGGCTGAAGGCCTACTCCGCACTTGCCCGCGAGCATCTGGTGACGCTTCCGGGCGAGATCGCCGAGCACGCTCGCCGGTTGCTCGGCAGCGGCGTCAACATTTTCCACGGCGCGCCGGCGCTCATCGTCCTCTGCGCGACCTCGGCCGGCTCCCAGGCGGCCGAAGACTGCTGCCTCGCGGCCGAAAATCTCATGCTGGCGGCATTCGCCGAAGGGTTGGGAACCTGCCCGATCGGCTTTGCGCGGCCGTGGCTGGCTCTCGACGAGACGAGGCGCGAGCTCGGCATCCCGCAAGAATGGACCCCGGTCTTTGCCGTCGTCGTCGGCTTCCCCGACGAATCGCCCGAGAGTCACGGACGCTCGGCGCCGCAGATCGTTTGGAGCGAACCGAGAGGCTGAATCCGGATTATGAAGTGGTTCTCTCCGCTTGCGTTTGTCGCCGGCGCAATCTTTTTAGCCCTTCCCGCGGGCGCAGTCGAGAATACCGGCGTTGCGCGGCTGAGCGTCATTGCCGGCGGCAGCGTGGTGATTCGGCGCGGGGACGATCAAACCGAGCTTGCGGGAACGGTCAATGCCCCGATCCTGCCAGGCGATTACGTCGCCACGCAAGCCGGAGGCCAGGCGGAGATTCAGCTCGACGGGTTTACGATGCTGCGTCTCGCCCCGCAGACGCAGATTCGTCTGGCCAATAACGACGCCTCGACACGCGAGGTGCAGCTTGCCGCCGGCAGCGTCATTCTTTCAATCGCCCACGAAGAGAACGGCATTAGCGAGATCGATACACCCTCGGTCTCGCTGCAAGCCGTCGATACGGGCGCGTACCGCGTCGACGTCACCTCTGCCGGGACGACGGTCGCGTCGGCGCGCAGCGGACAGGCCGAGATCGTCACCCCGCAGCAGCGCTATCCGCTGGCTGCGGGGCGAGCGCTGCTCGCTTCGGGTCAAGCGGCGAATCCGAGCGTAACCCAGACCGCGGATATTCCGCACGACGCGCTCGACGCGTTCAGTACCAGCCGCGACCGCATGGTCGACAGCGCACTCGATACCGATAGCTACGTGCCTTCGAACATCGCCGGATACGACGACCTCAACGCCTACGGAAACTGGATCAACGTCGCGCCGTACGGCATGGTTTGGTCGCCGTACGTTCCGGCGGGCTGGGCGCCGTATCGCAACGGTTCGTGGGTTTGGGAGGACGGCTTCGGCTGGACGTGGGTCGCGCTCGAACCTTGGGGATGGGCGCCGTTTCATTACGGTTACTGGTTCGACTGCGCGCCGAACGGGTGGTGCTGGTATCCGCCGGGATTGGGATTGGCACCGGTTTGGTATCCCGCGGTCGTCGGCTGGTTCGGTTTCGGCGATTATTGGGGCCCCTCGCTCGGCTTTCAGTATTGGGGCTGGGTGCCGCTCTGGCCGTACGAGCCGTTCTATCCCTGGTATCCCGGCTGGGGCGCATGGCATTCGCACCCACATACGCCTCCACCGCATCGCATCAGCGCCAATCCGCCGCGCCTGACCCATCCGGCGATGCCGATCAAAACGCATGCCGTTTATGGTTCGCACGTCGGCACGACCTATCGCAACATGGCGCACGGTGCAAGCGGCATCTCCGGCACCGCATTTCGTTCCGGAAACTTTTCGGCGCCGGTTCCGATCGACGCCGCGCATTTAAAGAGCGTCACGGTGCTGCACGGCGCGTTGCCGCTGACGCCGACCGCGGCGAACTTGCGGTTCGCGCGAACGGCGCCCAAAGTTCCGGTGCATTGGTCGCACGAGTTTGCCGGCTCGCACTTCGCGGCATCGCCGGCCATGCCGCACCGCACGCAGTTCCCCGCACAGCAGCGGCAGGTGCACGAAACGCTCCACCAACAATCGCACGCCATCGTTCCGGCCAAACCGCAGACGCCTCCGGCCTCACAGATCTGGCAGCAGTTCGAAAACTCGCGCCGTTACGTGCCGGTGCCGCGCAGCGTGGAACCGCATCCTTATCAGCCGCCGGTCTCCACGCCGGTGCATCCGATTGCGGCTCCGCCGCATCCGATCGCAATGCCACCGCATCCGCCGGCACCGGTTTCACATCCGCCGCCGGCACCGCATCCGGTGACTCCGTCACGGCCGCCGGAGTCGCTCGATTGGCAGAACGTCTCCGAGAATCCGGTACGCTGAAGCGATGAAGCTCGCGTCGTTGTTGCTCGCGGTAACGATCGCCGCGCCGGGAACGGTGACGACCGTCGTAAAGGCCGACCTGCTCGCCGGTTCCGGGAACGGCGTGCATCTGCACGGGATCGTGCGGGATCCGGTAACCGGCGATATTTACGTGGGCGATTGGAATGCGGCCAGTACCGGAACCGCGCCCTTCTTCGCACCGTACGTCGAGAATAAAGACGCGGTGTGGCGGATCAATCAGCTCGGCGAAGCCGGCGTCGTCGCCTACGCGCTGTCGCCCAACGCGATGACGTTTCATCAAGGCGACCGCGGAGTCTACGTCCTCGTCGGCGGCGTTTCGTGCGACGCCGCCACGCGCGCGCCGGTGCCCGAGTTCAACGGCATCGTCGCGATCGATCCCGCAACCGGCACGTCAAGATTCGTTTCGGGCGGTCCCTCGGGATTTGCGAACGCCGCGCCGCGCGGCGTGCATTACGGTGGAGCGGCCGGCCTCGCAGCCGATCCTCGCTCGGGAGCGCTCTACGTTGCGGAAGGCTGCCGCAATCGCATCCGCATGGTCGACGTTCGCGGCATGGCGACTACGCTGGCCGGATCGGGCGCGACCGGAAGCGCCGACGGCACCGGCGCGTCGGCAACCTTTAACGACCCGCACGGCTTGGCGTATTGCGCTCGCTCGAGCCGGCTCTACGTGGCCGATACCGGTAACGACGAGATTCGTGCGATCGACGCCGATGGAAGAGTCTCCACCATTGCCGGATCGACGCACGAGGGTTTCACCGACGGCCGCGGATCGGCGGCGCGATTCGATCGCCCCACCGGCGTCGCATGCGACGACGCGGACAACGTATACGTCGCCGATTCGCAGAATAACGCGGTGCGCAAAATCGATATCGAAGGCGTCGTCACGACGGTGGCGGGGACGAAGAGCGCGGGCAACGTCGACGGCGTCGGCAACGCGGTGCGTTTCTCGACGCCGGGAGATCTCACGTACGACCCGGCGGAAAAGGCTCTCTACGTCGTCGACTGGGGGTCGAACGACATCCGCAAAATCGCGCTGGGCGCACCTTAACTCCCCGAGCGGCGTCGAACGCGGTCTTGCAGCCGCCGGCGCGCCCGCCGGAAGGCGTCGCGAATCGTCAGCGCGGGGTCTTTATGTATTGCGTCAATCTCGGCGCTCTTGCGCCGCATCGGGCGTTCTTCGTCGGCGGCGGGCATCCGGAGGCTTCGGGCGGTGTCGACCGCGATTTCGGCGCCCGGAACGGTCAGGTCGATGCGGACGCGAAACGGTGCGCCGTTACGCAGATGCCGCTCCTCCCGTTCGACGGTCACGTGACAGCGGACGATTCGGCTGAAGATTCCCTCGAGCTTGGCGCTCTCTCTCACGATGAGGTCGCTCATCGCATCGGAGGGATCGATGCCGTGAAACGTTATTTGAATCGGTACGCTCATGATTTTGACTCTAGAACCATCCTGTGAAGAACCGGTGATGGTATCTTCCCACGCCTTTCGCAGAAGCCCCGTAGAGTAGCGCCATGGACGCAAACGCCCTGGATCTGCAGGAACGAGTCATCGAGGCGATCGCCTTCGATCCGCGCCTCACCGCCGGCGAAGTTGCGGTCACCGTGCGAGAGGGAGTCGTGACCCTGCGAGGGAGGGTTTCCAGCCTGGACGAGCGCTGGAACGTCGAGGATGCGGTCAAGCGCGTGCGCGGCGTTCGCGGCGTCGCCGATCAGCTCGTCGTCGAGCCCGACGCAACGCAGGAGGCGACCGATACCGATATCGCGCTGGCGATCGAGCGCCGTTTCGATTCCAACCCGACGGTTCCGCGAGCGGTAACGTTCCTGGTGCAGGACGGTTGCGTAACGCTTTGCGGGGAAGTACGCTGGCACCGTCAAGCCGAAGGGGCGGCCGCCGAGGCGCGCCGCGTGCAGGGTGTGCGGTCGGTTGCGAATCTTATCACGATCGAGGCGGAAGTTCCGTTGACTGCCGACGAAGTTCGGCGAAGAGTTCATGAGGCATTGGAACGCACGGCAGACGAGGAAGCGCGCGGCATTACCGTCTCGATATCCGGCGGCGCCGTCACGCTTACGGGCGCCGTTCGAACGTGGCTCGATCGCGAGACCGCAGCCGCTGCGGCGTGGGGGCTGTCCGGCGTCAGTCACGTGGAGAACCGCATTTCGGTTCGTCCCTAACGGCGCAGGAGTGCGATGCGCGCGATCGTTCTAGCGCGGCCCGCGCCGATCGAGAGCAATCCGCTGCGTCTGGTCGAGCGGGCGCGGCCGCGAGCCGGCGAGGGCGAGATTCTCGTGCGAGTGACCGCATGCGGCGTCTGCCGTACCGATCTGCACGTTACCGAAGGCGATCTTGCGCCGAAGCACCCGACGATCGTTCCCGGACACGAAGTCGTCGGCATCGTCGAGGCGCTGGGCGCCGGTACGTCGCGCTTCGCTCGCGGCGACCGCGTCGGTATCGCGTGGCTGCGCGAGACCGACGGTACGTGCGCCTATTGCCGCCGCGGACGCGAGAATCTCTGCCCGAACGCGCGCTTCACCGGGTGGGATCGCGACGGCGGCTACGCGGAGTATGCCGTCATCCGCGAGGCGTTTGCCTACGCGCTGCCGGTGCAGATCGACGACGAGCACGCCGCACCGCTGCTCTGCGCCGGCATCATCGGCTTTCGTGCGATAAAGCGCGCCGGCGTCGTTCCGGGCGCAACCGTCGGGCTCTACGGCTTCGGCGGTTCGGCGCATCTTGCGCTGCAGGTGCTCAAACATTGGGAGTGCCGCGTCTTCGTGATGAGCCGCGGCGGCGTGCATCGCGAGCTTGCCGAAGAACTCGGCGCCGATTGGATCGGCGAAGCGGCAGATCGGCCGCCGGCACGGCTCGATGCCGCGATTCTCTTCGCACCTGCGGGCGATCTCGTACCGCCGGCATTGGAAGCGCTCGATCGCGGCGGCATCTTGGCGATTGCCGGAATCTACCTCTCACCGATTCCGCCGCTCGACTACGAGCGCGATCTCTTCTACGAACGTGAGATTCGCAGCGTCACCGCGAATACGCGTGCCGACGGCGAAGAGTTTTTGCGCATCGCGGGCGAGATCCCGATCGTGACCTCTACGGTCGCAATGCGGCTAGAGGAGGCGAATCGCGCGTTAACGATGCTCAAGCACGACGAGCTGCGCGGTGCAGCGGTGCTGCACGTTTAAGACTCAATAGCCGCGCGATCGCCAGCGACGCAATGTGGGCGGCGATCGTATCGGCGCGGCTCGTCAATGCGATCGGCACGCGCGCGCCGAGAACGATTCCGGCCGCCGTCGCCCCACCAAAAAGCATCAAGGCTTTTGCCAGCATGTTGCCCGACTCGAACTCCGGCACGACGAGGACGTTGGCGCGGCCGGCGACCGCGGAGATGATACCCTTCTCGCGCGCCGCCGCTTCGCTGAGCGCGTCGTCGAGCGCGAGCGGACCGTCGATCAGTGCGCCCTCGATCTGCCCGCGGTCGGCCATCTTACAGAGCGCGGCCGCGTCGATCGTCGAGCCGATCTTGGCGTTCACGCTCTCGACGGCGGAGAGCAGCGCAACGCGAATCTCTTGCAGGTGCAGCGTGCGAGCGAGATCGACGGCATTCTGCACGATCTCGCGCTTCTCGGCCAGATCCGGGGCCATGTTGACGACGGCGTCGGTGATTAGCAGCGGCTCCGAACGACCGGGGAGATCGAGGACGAAGACGTGCGAAAGCCGGCGGTCCGCATGCAAACCCGAGTCCGGTGCGGCGATTGCGTGCAGCAGCACGTCGGAATGCAGGCTCCCCTTCATCAAGGCGGCCACCTCGCCGCTGCGTGCCAGTTCGACCGCGCGCGCAGCCGCGCCGGCGGCATCGGTCGCGTCGACGATCGTGCAGCCGTCGAGCCTGAGCCTCTCCGCGCGCGCCAGCGCGGCGATGCTTCGCGCGTTGCCGACGAGGACGGGATCGATCAGTCCGGCGGTGCCGGCGACCAGCGCACTTTCGAGCGCCACGGCGTCGCAGGGATGCACGACTGCCGTGCGCATCGGCTCCAAGCCGCGGCATCGCGCGATGAACCGGTCGAGCTGCGCCGTCACGTTGCCGTCAGCCGCCGTATCGTCGCGATAACGCTGTCGGGATTAAGGCTGATCGAATCGATCCCCAAACGGATGAGAAACTCCGCCATCTCCGGATAATCCGAGGGCGCCTGTCCGCAGATGCCGACGTAACGGCCGTTGCGGTGCGCGCCCGTAACCGCTTGGCGCAGCATTTCCAGTACGCCCGGATCCCGCTCGTCGAAGTCGGGTGCGACGAGATCGGAGTCGCGATCGACGCCGAGCACGAGCTGCGTGAGGTCGTTGGAACCGATCGAGAATCCGTCGAAGTATTTTGAAAACTCGTCGATCTGCACGACGTTGTTGGGAATTTCGCACATGACGTAGATCTGCAGCCCCTGCTCGCCGCGGCGCAGCCCGAGTTCGGCCATGCGCTCGACGACGCGTTTCGCTTCGCCGGTTCGCCGGCAGAACGGAATCATGAGAATTACGTTGCGCAGTCCCATGCTCTCGCGCACGCGCTTCATCGCCGCGCACTCGAGCGCAAAGGCCTCGGCATACATCGGGTGCGTGTAGCGCGAGGCACCGCGCAGACCGAGCATCGGGTTGGACTCGACCGGTTCGAAGGCTTCGCCGCCGATCAGCGTCGCATACTCGTTCGATTTAAAGTCGGACATCCGCACGACCACCGGCTTGGGGTAGAACGCCGCAGCAATCGTGCCGACGCCCTCGGCCAGTTTGCGCACGAAATATTCCGCGCCGCCCGCGTCGTTGCGAGCCAGCTCACGCAACTTCGTTTTTGCTGCGGCGCCCTTGACGCGCTCGGGATGCAGCAGCGCCATCGGGTGTGCCTGAATTTCGTCCGAGGCGATGAACTCGATGCGCACGAGTCCGACGCCGTCGTTGGGCAGAAAGCTGCGCGAAAAAGCGCTCTCCGGATCGGCCAGCGTGAGCATCAGTTTTACCGGCGTTGCCGGAAGGGTGCCGACGTCCACTTGCGTGCGCGTAAACGGAATGCGCCCGCCATAGACGCGCCCCTCCTCGCCGGCCGCGCACGAGATCGTCGCCTCGCCGGTCGATGCGAGCAGCTGCGTTGCGTTGCCGGTTCCCACGACCGCCGGAATTCCGAGTTCGCGCGCGACGATCGCGGCGTGACAGGTGCGTCCGCCGTGATCGGTGACGATCGCCGCGGCGCTCTTCATTATCGGCTCCCAATCGGGCGTCGTACTCGGCGCGACGAGCACTTCGCCGGCTCGAAAGCGTTCGAGGTCTGCGCTATCGCGCACGACGCGTACCGGACCGGCCGCAACCGACGTGCCGACCGCGCGGCCGGTGACGACGGGTTTCTCCGTCGTTTCGAGCCGGTACTCGTCGACGATCGCCGCCTTCTTGCGCGACGCAGCCGTCTCGGGGCGCGCCTGCACCACGTAGAGCAATCCGTCACACCCGTCCTTCGCCCACTCGACGTCCATCGGCAGCGGGGTTCCGGCGAGCGCGCTGTAGTGACGCTCGACTTCGATGCAGGTGCCGGCGAGCTCGAGTACTTCGTCGTCGTGCAGCGAGAACGTTTGCTGGTCGGATTCGAGGGTGGCGACGTTTTGCGTGGTCGCACCGGCGCGCTGCGCATCGGCGAAAATCATTCGCAGGGCCTTGCTTCCGAGCCGCCGGCGCAAGACCGCGCGATAACCCGCTTCGTAGGTCGGCTTGTGCACGTAGAACTCGTCGGGATCGACGTTGCCTTGCACGACGTTCTCGCCGAGACCGAAGGCGCTCGTGACGAGCACCACGTCGCGGAAGCCCGTCTCGGTGTCGAGCGTGAAGGCAACCCCGCTGCAGGCGAGATCGGAGCGGACCATCTTCATGATCCCGACCGAGAGCGCCACCTTGAAATGATCGAATCCCCGATCGAGACGATAGTGAATCGCGCGTTCGGTGAAGAGGCTGGCCAGGCAGCGGCGGTACGCGTCGAGGAGCATCGCCTCGCCGCGGACGTTGAGAAAGCTCTCGTGCTGCCCGGCGAAGCTCGCCGTCGGCAGATCTTCGGCGGTCGCCGAGCTGCGCACGGCGAGGCTGACGTCGTCGCCGTACTGCGCGCGAAGCTCCCCATACGCGGCCAGAATCTGATCGCGCAGTTCGCTGGGAAGCGGCGCCTCCATCACGATCTCGTGCGCGCGGGCCGCGCGTGCGGCAAAACCGGCGAGATCGCCCGGATCGAGCCCATCGAGCGCCGCGTGCAGCGGCGTCCAGCATGTCCCCCACGTTAAAACGTCGCGATAGGCGCCGGCGGTGACGGCGAATCCGTTGGGGACGCGAGCGCGCAGCGAAGTAAGGTGGCGATACATCTCGCCCAGCGACGCGTTTTTGCCGCCAACCGTCGCTACGTCGGCGTTCGTAATGCTGCGGAACGGCCGTATGAGCGGCCGCTCGACCAAGCAGTCCTCCAGCTCGGCTGCCGCAATCGTGCTCCCCATGGCGCGACCCTAAGGCAGCATCGAGAAGATGTGATGAACGCGGTGTTCCCGACTAATTCCCAGGGCCGTCCTAACCTAGCGCCATGGCGCACGATCACGCCGGGCTTCGAATTCCCGCACATCTTCAGCTCTCCCGGGGCCTCATCGTCGCGCTGGCAGTTCTGCTTGCCGTCGCGCTCGCAGTCGGCGCGCGCAGCGTCGTGCGGTTCTTACCGCGCGCCGCGGCCGTCGAAGCCTCGGGCACGATCGAAGCGACGCAGAGCGACGTCGCGCCGAAGGTCCAAGGGCGGTTGACGGCGCTGCGGGTGCAGGACGGCGATCGGGTCGTCAAAGGCCAGCCGGTCGCCGTTTTGGAGAAGGTCGATCCCGGGCTCAATCTCGATCAAGCGCGAGCCAACGTGAACGCGGCCGCCGCCCAGGTTGCCGTCGCACGCGCCGCCTACAATTTGCAGCGCGAAAGTTATTCGACCACGCTCGCTACCGCCGGCGCCGGCGTGGCGATTGCCGGTTCGCGCGTCGGACAGGCGGGCGAGAATCTCGGCATCGAGACGCAGACGGCATCGCTGGGCGTGAGCCAAGCGCAGGCGCAGCTTGCTTCCGCGCAATCGGGATACGATAAGGCGCGCGTCGATCTCGCGCGCGCCAAAAGCCTCGTGGCGACCGGCGACGAGCCGCAGCAGTCGCTCGACGACGCATCGGCCGCCTATCGTTCGGCGGCAGCGCAACTCTCCGCGGCGCACGACGCGGTGGCCGTTGCGCAAGCCAACGTTCATACGGTCGCCGTCCGCCGCCTCGACGTCGTCGCCTCGCAGCAGCAGCACCGGCAATCGCTCGAGGCGCTGCAGAACGCGCAGGCCGAGGCGCGGTTAGTGGAACAGCGCCGCGCGCAGGTTACGGCCGCAGAGGCGGGGCTCGCGCAGGCGCGCGCCGCGCTCGGCCTCGCCGAAGACCAAGTCCGCGAAACGCGACTCGTCGCGCCGTTCGACGGCTTCGTCATCTCGCACAACTTTGAAGTCGGCGACCTCGTCGCGCCCGGAGCCGCCGTGATGACGATCGGCGACTTGCAGCATCCCTACGTCTACGTCTACGTCAGCGAGAGCGACTTGCCGAACGTCAAAACCGGCATGCCGGCCGACGTCACGATCGACGGTATGCCCGGACGCACCTTCACCGGAAAGATCACCGAAATCAGCAACACCGCCGAGTTCACCCCCGAGGACGTCCAGACGAAAGAAGAGCGCATCGAGTATCTCGTCTTTCGCGTGAAGGTTGCGCTCACCGACACGACGGGAACGCTCAAGCCCGGTCTTCCCGCCGACGCCATCATCCACGTTTAGCTACCGCGATGAACCGCGCTGCGATCGAGATGCGCCGGGTGACGCGCCGCTTCGGCAAGACCGTTGCGGTCGACCGCTTTACGCTCGACGTCTACCGGCGGGAGATCTTCGCGCTGGTCGGCCCCGACGGTGCGGGAAAGACGACGCTCATCCGCTTGATTTGCGGGGCCCTGGAGATCGACGCGGGTTCGCTGCGCGTCGACGGGACCGACGTGATGCTGCATCCGGCCGACGTTCAGTCGGCGATCGGCTATATGCCGCAGCGGTTCAGCCTCTACCCGGATCTTTCAGTCATCGAAAACCTGCGCTTCTACGGCGACATATTCGGCGTCGCGCGCGAGCAGTTTGCCGAGCGTTCGAGCCAGCTGCTCGACGAGTTCGCGCTTTCGCCGTTTCGCGACCGGATCGCCGAGGCGCTCTCGGGCGGAATGAAGCAAAAGCTCGCTCTTGCCTGCACCCTGATTCATAGCCCCTCCACGATTCTGCTCGACGAACCGACGGCCGGGGTCGACCCCGTATCGCGGCGTGAGTTTTGGAAAATTTTGCATGGCATCAATCGTGCGAACACCACGGTGTTCGTCAGCACGCCGTACATGGACGAGGCCGAGCGCGCGACGCGCGTCGGCTTCATCATGCGCGGCGCGCTCGTTCAATGCGGAACGCCGCAGGAGTTGAAAGCAACGCTCGGCGCCGAGGTCGTGCAGGTCGAATGTCTCGACCGTGCCGGCGCGCGGCGCGTGCTGCGCGGCGATCCCGCAGTGCGCAGCGTCGAGGTCTTCGGCGAGACGCTTCACGCGCTGGTCGATTCGGCCGAGGCCGCCATTCCAAAGCTGCGCGCTTCGCTTGCGGGGGCGCGCATCGACGGCGCCGTCCTGCAACGGGTCGCGCCGACGCTCGAAGACGCATTCGTCGCGAGACTAACGGCGTGAACGGCAACGGACGCCCAGTCACGGTTGCCGTCGACCGATTGACGCGCCGTTTTGGTGATTTCATCGCGGTCGACGGGATCTCGTTTCAAATTCGCGCGGGCGAAATTTGGGGGTTCTTGGGCCCGAACGGTGCCGGCAAATCGACGACCATTCGAATTCTCTGCGGCGTCATGGCACCGTCTTCGGGCAGCGTCGAAGTCCTCGGCTACGACGTTACACGCGATCCCGAAGCGGTGAAACTGCGCATCGGTTACATGTCGCAGGGCTCGAGTCTCTGGAACGATCTTACCGTCGAGGAGCATCTGCGTTTCTATGCCGGCATGTTCGACATCTACGGCGCGGCGCAGCAGCGGACGGTCGACGAATGGATGGAACGCGTCGGCCTGCGCGAGCGGCGCCGGGAGCTCGCCGGCGCGCTGCCGGGTGGTCTGCGCAAACGCCTTGCTTTTGCCTGCACGCTCCTGCACTCGCCGAAGCTACTCTTTTTGGACGAACCGACCTCGGGCGTCGATCCCGTCTCGCGCCGCGAGTTTTGGGACCTCATCGTCGGCCTTGCCGAAGAAGGCACGACCGTCCTGGTCACCACGCACTACATGGACGAGGCCGAGCATTGCAACCGGCTCGCGCTGATTTACGGCGGAAAGATTATCGCCAGCGGCACCCCCAGCGAGATCCGAGGCGGGGCGCCGTCGCTCGACGACGCGTTCGTTTCGCTGGTCGCAGCGGTATGAACTGGCGTCGGGTTTGGACGATCGCGGTTAAGGAGTACCGCCAGTTCTTTCGCGACCACCGGACCGTTGCCGCGACGATGCTGCTGCCGCTCATTCAAGTCGTGCTCTACGGTTATCTCTCCAGCGAGGTTCGCCACCAGCCCACGATCGTCTGGGATAACTCGCAGACGGCGCAGAGCCGCGACCTCTTGCGGGCCTTCGTGAACTCATCCTATTTTTCGATCGCGTATCGCGCGCGCTCGATGCACGACGTCGTCGCGCACATCGACGGCGGCAAGGCCCTCGCGGGCATCGTCATCCCTCCCGATTACGCAAAGCTGCTGCACGAAAAGAAGCGGCCCGAAGTGATGGTTGCGGTCGATGCCTCCGACGCAACCGCCGCGCAGACGGCACTGTCGGCCGCGCAGGCCGTGGGAACGAATACTTCGCAGCACCTGCTGATCGAGCAATTGCGGCTCGCGGGCGAAGCGATTCCCGGAATCGGCGTCGACGTGCGGACGCGGGCCTGGTACAACCCCGGCCTTCGCCAAGAGGTCTTTATCGTTCCGGGCGTCCTCGCGTTGGTCATGCAGTTCACGCTGACCTTCTTGAGCATGAGCGCGATCGTACGCGAGCGCGAGCTCGGAACGCTCGAGCAGCTGGTCGTCAGTCCGATTCGGTCGGGCGAGCTGATGCTCGGAAAGATGATTCCGCTGATGACGATCGGCTACATCAACGTGACGACGATTCTCGTGCTCGCCGTGTTCTGGTTCGGCGTTCCGATACTCGGCAGCGTCACGCTGCTCTATTTCACGGTGCTCGTCTTTTTCTTCGCGACGCTCGGGCTGGGGACGCTCGTCTCGACCGTCGCGAAGACCTACGTTCAAGCGGTGCAACTGATCCAGTTTCTGCTGATGCCGAGCATGCTGCTCTCCGGCTTCATCTTTCCGATCGAAGCGATGCCGCGCCCGCTGCAGTGGATCTCGTTCCTCATTCCGTTGCGATATTTTCTCACGATCGTACGGGGCATCATCATCAAGGGAATCGGCATCGACTATCTCTGGCCGCAGATCCTCATGCTGCTCGCACTCGGACTCGCGGTTTTTACTGCAGCCGTGCTGCGCTTCCGTAAACGAATCGACTAGGAGAAAAAGATGAGCGGTCCGATCATGACGGTGACGCTGAATCCGGCCATCGATCAAGCGGTGGAAATCGGCACGTTTCTGCTGGGCAGCATCAACCGTTGCCGGCTCGGTTCGCTCGACGCCGGCGGCAAGGGTCTCAATGCGAGTCGCGTTATTCACCGTCTTGGGCGCGAGACGATTGCGCTGGGTTTCGTGGGCGGTGTCACCGGCGCGATGATCCGCTCGTCTCTCGATGCCGAGCACGTGCTCCATGCCTTCGACGACGTCGAGGAGATGACGCGGCTCAACGTGATGCTCTACGAAATCGCGAGCGCTCGGCGCAGCCGCATCTATCTGCCGGGTGCTCGCGTCGAACCGGCGCGCGTCGCCGATCTGCAGCTGCGGCTGCGGCAGGTTCCCAGCGGCGGCGTCGTCGTGCTCGGCGGAAGCTTACCGCCCGGACTCCCCGAGCAAACCTACGCCGATCTCGTGACGTGGCTGCGCGAGCGCGGCGTGCGAACGATCGTCGACACGTCCGGCGCGGCGCTCGCACACGCCGTGCGCGCGCGACCGGCGCTTATCAAGCCCGATATCGAAGAGGCGGAGCAGCTGCTCGGCCGCGCGATTCACAACGATGACGACGCGCGCGCGGCGGCGCGGCGGCTGCAGGAGCTCGGCGCCGAAGAGGTCGTGATCTCGCAGGGCGCGGCGGGCGCAGTCGCAGTCGGTGTTGCAGGATGCTGGAAGGCCGTTGCGCCGGCGGTTCGCGCGTGCAGCACCGTCGGTTCGGGGGATTCAATGGTCGCCGGTCTGGCAATCGCGCTCAACGAGGGGAGCGGTTTGGCGGAAGGATTGCGGCTCGGCACCGCCGCCGGCGCGGGGACCGCGATGACGCCGGCAGCGCATCTCTGCCGCCGCGAAGATTTCGACGCGCTCCTACCGCAGGTGCGGCTCCACCGTTATTAAACGGCGCAGGTCGGAAGGCTCACCGAGGTCATGAGCGGCAGCGACCGCACCACGTTCCAACTGCGAACGGCCTTGAAGAGCACGGCGTGCGTGCGCGCGATTCGAAGTCCCGCCTGCATCTCGGGAAGATCGTAAAGAATCACCTTGACCTTCAGCGGGTCGATTCCATAGTTCGCGGTCAAGAGGCGACGCGCGCCGCGGCCGAGGACGACGACCTTCGCGGCGGCGCTGCAGAGCGCGCGTACGAGGGTCGCATGCGCCGTTCCAGGGTTCGGCACGAGTGAATGCAGCGAGAGGACGACGGGTTTGCGCAACGCGCGCATGAAGCCGATGCACCACTCGCCGTTGTCGCCGCCGAACGACCGGTACTCGTGCTGGATGTTGACGACGTCGTACGGATCGCGATTCGCGCGCGCGGCTGCGTCGTAGTACGATTGCGGAATCGTCGGGTCGATGGCTCCGACCAAACGGTATGCGAGCGTCTCCTGGAAGTCGGGATTCGCTACGGCGATGACGTCGGTGCGCGAGCCGCTGAGCGCGGCATAGTTCGTCACGAGGTCCCCCGTGAAGGTCGCTACGCCCCACTCCCGGTGCGGGAAGGAAGCGATAAAGAGGACTCTAGCCGGCGGTACAGCCATCGTATTGCGGTCGTCCCTCGTGCAGCAGCGGTTGGAAGCGGGGTAAGGGAGGGAATGCTCTCCATCGACGCGGAGTGACCCGCGACTATGGCTCTCGAGGCCTTCGCTCGCGCAACCGCGACCGCCTGTGCCATTTTTTCGGTGCTTGGCGGATGCAGCGGCACGTTCGGCGAGCGGGTTCGGGAGCAGGTCCACCAGAGCGTCGCCACCGGCGACACCCCGACCGTCTTAATAGAGAACGTCGCCGGAGGTATCAAGGTCCAGGGCTCGCGCCGGAGCGTCGTCGACGTTCAAGCCGCCAAATACGGTTACGACGTCAAGGAGCTGCGCGATGTCACCATCGACGTTCGCCGCGATGCCGGCGGCGTCTCCATCGCTACCCACTATGCCGGCGGCGTCCGTAGCGGCGGGGTAGACTATCGGATATCCGTGCCCGAAGGGGCCTCGCTGCACGTTTCTAACGATGCCGGCTCCGTCGATATTTTCGGCGTTCTCGGCAACCTGGACGTCGAGACCCAGGCCGGCCAGATCACTGCCGATGCGGGTCGCGTCTACGGCGATCGATCGATTGCACTGCGGGCAACGACGGGGGCGGTTACGCTGACGATCGCACCGGGAAGCGACGCCACGGTGGAAGGCGTCAGCACGGTCGGCGATTTTTCCAGCGACGTTCCAGGGGTCACGCAAGCGCGCGAACACCTCGTCGGCTCGCGAGGCGGCGGCACGATCGGTAACGGTAGCGGACGCATTCGCCTCGAGACCACGACCGGCGCGATCGCCCTACGCCAACGCTGACCTTCGTTTCGAAGGGTGACGCGCGACGAGCTACGTTTTCAGGAGCTCTGGGGCTGGCGACGGGGTCGCGAAAATCTCCGGGTCGATCGTCTTGGGAAAGGCGAAGCGGGAGTACGATACCTCGATGCTGAGGTGTTTCACGGCGATGCCGATCGCGCGCAAGTCGATGTCGAAGCGTTCGTTGGTGACGACATCGTAGCCCGCGACGTTCTCGAGATCAAGTTGCGCGCCGCCGGTCGCGCCGATCAAGCCTGCCGCGGCGCTGACCCTCGCGTTAAATCGTACGGCGCATAAATCGCCGGTGGTCAAATCGACGGTTGCGCCGGTCAGCGGGTATCGCAAGGGATCGTGACGCGCCACTAATCGAACGGCATGGCCGGATTCGCCGTTCGCGCACGCCGCTGCGCCGGCATCGTATACGGCGTAGTTTGCGATCGAAAGCGTGGAAACGACGGCGATCACCGGCGGCGCGGACGACGGTTGAATCGGAAGCGGCGATGGCGACGGCGCGCTTGCCGGTCCGGTGAAACCGTGGCGAATGAGCGCGTCTATACCAGGCCACGTTGGATTGAGAAAGGTTGAGTCGCCTTCAACGACCGACACGCCATCGCGGTGCAAAGCGACGCGTCCGTCGCTTTGGCGAAGGTCGATGGTAAACGGCGCTTGCGACGCTGCACTGCTTCTGCCGATCGTACAGGTGATGCTACCGCTTTTGACGCTGCAGTTCAGCCCGCTCACGGACGCATCGTACGTTGCAAAGGCCGGCGCGGAACGATCTCGCATGTGCGCGACGGCGCGCGCGTAGAACTCTTCGGCCGATGGTGTTTCGGGCGATGTTCCCAAGAGCGGCACCGCTAGCATCAAAGCAACGAGCGAGACCGCGCAAAATTCGACGGGCTTCACGTATGCCGAACGTTTCGTCGGACTATCGCTTGGTAAATGCCGGCGCCGGCACACATTGCCGGAACGGCTCCGCCCAACAGAATCCACGCGGAAAGCGGAGCTTGAGACGACGGGAAACCGAGCAACGCCGGAACCGCAAAAGCCAGAACCAGAAGCATGGCGGCCCAAAATGCCAGACGTACGGCGCCCCCGCGAACGATCAGCGCGAGAACGGCGCCGAAAACGACTGCGTCGAACCAATACGCGCAAAACGCCAACCAGCCCGGACAACGCTCCAAGCTGCCGAAGATCGCTTGCAAGAAGGCGTTGATCGGTACCGTGGCCAGAAGCATGGCAACGAGAATCGCAATCGCGGTGAGTCCAATGCCGACCGCACCCAGCGCCGATCGACGCGTTCTAGAATAGGAGAGCAGCGAAGGTGTCGACAGCATTACTTGCGACCAATACCAGCGATTTGCCGCGCTTGAATCGTACGAGCGCACCCGGCGCGAGTATTCCTCCTGCAGATCGCCCGCGATGCTTTCATAATCGTTCGGCGGAGCTATGGCGGCGAGGAGCGCCTCGGCGACGCCGGGCGGCCTCATGCGGTCGCCTTGCGTAGCGAGACACCCGCGTGCAGCCGTTCAAACGTTTTGCGAGCTTCTTTAAGCGCGACCAAACCGGCTCTTTCAAGCCTAAAATGACGCTTGGCTTTTCCGCCCCGTTCCGCCGTCGGTTCGCCGATCCACGACGAGACCAGTCCCTTTCGTTCGAGACGCTCGAGCGTCGCGTGCACGGCGCCGATTGTGGCAGCTCGATCGGTGACGCGCTCGATTTCCGCGCGGATTGCCGCCCCGTATGCGCCCTCTCCGAGACGCAACACGCTCAGCAGAATGACATGCTCGAACTCTCCGAGATAATCGCCTTTCGCCATATTATCTACATATTAGATAATATCGGCGTGGAGTGTCAACCTTTTAGTTCCGCCTCAGACAAAACTCGCCGTCGCGCGAGTCCGCCCTTCGCGCAGGCGCAAGGGAATTCTCAAATTGAAGGGACTTCTATGGAGTTCCGCATCGTCAGTCACGCCTGCCTCGACATAAAAGCAAGCGGCAAGCGGCTGGTCATCGATCCCTGGTTGAACGAACCGACCTATTGGTCGTCGTGGTGGCATTGTCCGCCGCCGATCTTCGGCGACGACATTTTCGGTGCGGATTACGTCTACATCACGCATTGGCACTTCGACCACTTCGATCCGAAGACGCTCAAAAAATTTGCGAAGACGACGACGGCGGTCGTGCCGAAGTTTCCGATCTCCGGATTGCGGCAGCAACTCGAACAGATCGGCTTCGAGCGCATCGTCGAACTGCGTCACGGCGAGCGCCTGAGGCTCGGCGACGACTTCCATCTCACCAGCTATCAGATCAGCTTTCAGGATGACAGCGTCGCGGTCGTCGAGTCGGGCGGGACGGTTTTAGTCGATCTCAACGACGCGAAGCCGCTGCCGTCGACCTGGCGCAGCTTCCGCGCAAAGTATCCCAAGCCCGATTTCATGCTGCGCAGCCACTCGCCGGCGTGGTCGTATCCGACCCGTTACACGTTCGAAGACCCGGGCGACCGGCTGCCGGTCGACGCGCGCACCTACATGGAAGCCTTCGTCGCCGCGGCGCAGCAGCTTCGTCCGCGCTACGCGATTCCGTTTGCGAGCGGAATCTGCCACCTGCATCGCGAGGTGATCGACGAAAACCGGTTCCTGGTCTCGGCGCCCGAGATGCGCGACTACTTCCAGGCCCACGCGTCCCGAGCGCCCGAAACGTCGCTGATCGTCATGCCGGTCGGCAGCCGGTGGTCGTCGGAATCGGGATTCGAGTTGACCGATAACGTCGTCGACGACGTCGTCGGATGGGCGGAACGCCGCGCGCAAGAGGTGGACGAGCGGCTTCAAAAGACCTATACCTCGGAGGCCGCAAAGGAAATTGCCTTCGACGATTTCTCAAAGTACTTCCAGAAGTTCTTCCGTGCGACGCGACTGCTGCGCCCGTTGCTGCGCAACACGCGCTGGGTCTTTACCATCGACAATCCGGCGCAGGAGTATTGGAGCGTCAACTTCGGCACCGGAACGATCGAACGCAGCGAGCGGATGCCGCAACGCTACGACAGCATCGTCTCGGTGAGTGCGGCGGTCCTTTCGGGATCGCTGCGCAACGACGTCTTTACCAACGTCGACATCTCGAAGCGCTGGCGCGTGCACATCAATCGCGGCAGCGCGATGCGCCACTTCGTGCTCGCCAACCTGCTCTTGCTCTACGAAGCCGAGTATCTTTCGCCCAAGCGTCTCTTCTCGCGGCGGTTCATCGGCGGCTACGCGCGCCGCTTCCCGGAGGTTTTCGATTACGTTCGCATGGCGATTCGGACCGCAACGAAAGGGAAAGATTCGCTGGTGACGGCGGTGACCAGCATTGCGGAAGGCTGAGTTCGCCGCCGCCATCGCGCTCTGCACGCTGCTCTACAGTTGTAACGCGATCGGCGTACTGAGCGGAGCCCCGAGCAAGGCCTTCCATGGCGTCATCCTGGGGGAAGCATCGCGTAGCGATGCGGAGTCGCAGGGCGAGGAACGAAGCGCGCGCAGATCTCCGATTCGGCACGTCGTCCTCATCATTCAAGAGAATCGCACCTTCAACAACTTCTTTGCCACCTTTCCCGGCGCCGACGGCACGACGATGGGAAAAGCGGAACCGAGCCCGGGTTGCGGCATCGGCGGCGAGACGACGATCGCGCTGAGGAAGAGCGGACTCGTCACGAAACTGCACGGTGAGCCGCACGACCTCACGCACGCGTACAGGTCCTACGACGTCGCGCGCGATCGAGGCAGAATGGACGGTTTCGATACGGTGAAGTTCGGCAACGAAGAACTCGAATGCACCTATCCCTACCAATACACCGACCCCGACGCGATCAAGCCCTATTGGGACATGGCCGAGCAATACACGCTCGCCGAGCACATGTTCACGACGCAAGGCAGCAGCAGCTTTACCGCACATCAGGCGCTCATCGCCGGCGATACCGTCATCGGTCCGGACGAGGCGATCGTCGATCTGCCCAGCCAGGTTCCGTGGGGCTGCGATGCGCCGCCGGGAACGCGAACCTCGCTCATTACCAAAGAGAACGTCTTCAAGCCGGGAGCGGGTCCGAAACCCTGTTTTACCTATCGGACGCTGCGCAACTCGCTCGACGCAAAGGGCGTCACTTGGCGTTACTACGTTCCGCCGAGCTGCTGCAGCGCCAACGGTAAGCGGTTCAGCGCGTTCGATGCGATCGAGGCCGTTCGCGAGGGACCGGAGTGGAACGACGGGCACATCGCGCGGCCCCAGCAGAAGATTTTCGACGATATCGGCCAGGGAAAACTGCAAGCCGTCTCCTGGGTAATTCCGGATCAGCACGATTCCGATCATCCGGGCGGTAGTTCGGACACCGGACCGTCGTGGGTCTCGAGCGTCGTCAACGCGATCGGCGAGAGCTCGTATTGGAAAACGACGGCAATCGTGATTCTTTGGGACGATTGGGGCGGTCTCTACGATAACCGCAAGCCGCCGCAACTTGGCTATGGCGGCCTCGGCTTCCGCGTGCCGGCGATTATCGTTTCACCCTATGCGAAACGCGGCTACATCTCCAAGAGGCAGTACGAGTTCGGCAGCATTCTCAAATACATCGAAGAGAATTGGGGGCTCCAGCCGCTCAGGCGAACCGATCTCCGTGCGACGAGCATCGCCGACTGCTTCAACTACTCGCAGCATCCGATCGCGTTCAAGCCGATCCATTCGAAGTATCCGCTCTCGTACTTCCTGCACGAGAAGCCGTCGTACGAACCCGTCGATACGGACTTTTAGCCCGGCACCGCCCTCTGGGCCTATCCCGCCGGAGGGAGCCCGGGTCGCCGGGCGGCGCCGGCCGGTCGGGGCGGCCGTGAGCGCCGCCGCCGGCCTTTTGAAGGAGTCGAGCCCTCTGAAGCCGCATTGACAAGGTAAGTCCTCCATACTAGGAACTTACAATTTGCAAGGAGACTCGAAGTCATGCGCCCCGTTTGTCAAGCGCTTTATGCAGCGCTCGCTTTAGCATTTCTCGCCGGCTGCAGCGCCGGCATCGTCACGACGCCGATGGCGGCAACGCAATCCGCCGATACGCCGGCAAGCGTCGTTCCAAAGCAGATGCAGCCGTTTCTGATGCGCACGGTGCCCGCGCAGCCGTTCGTCTACGCCGACGAGGCGGCGCTGAAGAAGAAACACGTCGGCCTCTACGCCGCCCAGTTCTACGGCCCCGATCTGCTCGGTTATCTCGCGCCGAATCCTCACAACAAAAAGCCGATCTGCAAGGTTCCGGCCGCGTTCGTCAACGGTTTCAGCGTCGACAATCTCGGCGATCTCGTCGTGCCCAACGGCTATCCCGCCGAGGTCACGGTCTACAAGGGACCGCACGCGTGCAAGACGATCATGGGCAAGTTCAAAGATCCATACGGTCAGGCGAGCGACGCGGTCGCGGCCGACGCCGCGACGGGAACGATCGTCGTCGGAAACATCGAGGAGAGCGGTAGCAACAAGGCCGGTAACATTGCCGTCTGTACGCTCGCGCACGGCTGCACGCGCGTGCTGCACAACGCGCACATCAGCTACTATGGCGGCGGCGTGGCCTTCTCGAAAACGACCGGCGATTGCTGGATCGCCTCGGAGGACGATCCTTCATTCAGCCACGCCACCTTAACGTTTTTTAAAGGATGTAAGGGTTCGGGTCAGGTGGCGCAAGGATGGAAGAACGCCTATTACGGCGGCCTCATCCGCGATCACGCCGGCAATATGATCTCGGTCGATTGGGAGACCCCCGCGCTATGGGTCTACAAGGGCTGCAATCCCGCCTGCCATGTGATCGGCGGACCGTTCCCGCTGCAAGGCGACTCCTTCTACGGCAGCCTTAACGAAAAGGGAAACGAGCTGGCGCTCGGCGATATTGCCTACGGTCAGGTGGACGTCTACGCATACAAACCGGCCCACGTATCCTATCTCTACAGCTTCAATAAAGGGCTGACGCAGAGCGACGACGTTGAGGCCGGCGTCTTCGCGCACAAGTTGCTGAAAAAAAAGCACTAAAAGTCGCTTTTTGGCAGGAGGGGAGCACCCTTGGCTCGCACTCCCCTTCAAGCAGTGCCCCGTTTATTCGGAGCGCGGCTTTATCACCTAGCTATTGAAGGAGTTCAAACGTGCGTTTCACCCTTCTCTGCGCGAGCACTGCGCTCGCAGCTAGCCTCGTTCTTTCGGCTTGCTCCGGCGGTGCCGGCAGCAGCACCGGCGCCTCGGCAATCCCGAACACCGGCGGTTCCGGCGCGTCGGGCCATGGCCAAGAAGCATCATAAAGCACCCGGCCCTCAAGGCGGTCGCGATCCATCCGGATCAGCCGCGTCCCCTGCCCCAGTTCGCTTTATGCGGCCTGTTTCCCGCTGACCTACGGCTCGGGTCCGTATGACTACTGGTATGCCTGCACCACGTACAGCTGCCCGCCGACGTACGACATCTCGAAGCCAACTCGAACATCACGCAATCGTAGCGGCCTGCACGCCGGCCTGCCGCTGAACTTCAAGCCCCGCGGTAAATCGCCGGTCAGGACTGGTATCCGAGCCCGGGTAACCCGACGTACGACTACATCACCCCCGGCACGCGCTACTGCCGAATCCGAGACGGCATCGCGCGCTTCACCAAAACTGAAACCGTCTACTTCTACTACTTCCCCAGCTTCGGCTCAGTGAAGCGTGGTTTAGGGAATCATCTAGTCTCCGCAACGTCGCATAGCGACATCGCGTAGAATAGAAACAGAGAGGGCCCGGCAACCGCCGAGCCCTCTTTTTTAGTCGTCGCCGAGCACGTTCTGCGGCTCTGCGCGGATCGCGGTCGAGTTCCTTCCAATATGCGGCGGGTTTCGAACCGCCGATCTTTTGGAACGCCCGCGGCTGCATCGAGAAGTCGAAGACCGCGGGATCATTCGCCGGATCGTTCGCGCGCGCGTCGGCAGCGGCGAGCTGTCCGAGACCGAAGTTATCCTCCATGAAGCGCAGCATGCTCGCGGTCTCGTACTGCACGTGAGTGACGCTGTTCTGCTGCGCGTAGGGCGAGACGATCAGCAGCGGAACGCGAAAACCCAAGCCGTCGTAATCTGCGTACGGCGGCGCCACCGGATCGAAGAATCCGCCCCAATCGTCCCAGAAATGAAGATCGCCGTGGAGTCCCAGAACTGGCTCTGGCCGATCGCGTTGACGACGCTGGCAACCCAGGCCGGGCCTTGCGTTTCGTCCATTCCCGGGTGGTCGGAGGTTTCGAACGTGGGCGAGATCCAGGTGATCGCGGCGAGCCTTCCGCCCGCGACGTCGCTGAGAAACTTCGAGGGCGGATTGATGACGTCGGCCTTCCAATCCGGGCCCTTCGACGATGTCCTTATCGGCCTGGTACGACGACCAGATTCCGCCGTCGCCGACGATCGAGCCGGCATAGAATCGCCAGCTCAAGCCCGCGGCGTCGGCCTCGGACGCGATCGTCGGGTTCTCAAAACACGGCGCGATCGTCGGCCCTTTTTACGCTTCAGCGTCAGCGTTCCAATCGTGTCGCCGCTGCCTCCGTCGCATCCCCACAGCGAGCTTGGAAAGTCGACGGCCGAGCTCGAGTACGCGGCGACCGTATACTGGTGCGCGACGAAGCTGCCGTCGAGATTCGAGGCAAAGGTATCGTCGGAGAGCACGTATTGGTTGGCGATCTCCCAGTACGGCGCGATCTCGTCGCGGAAGACGTACGAATAGGCGGCGTTCTGCGGCGCCTTGCCGAGTACGCGCTCTTTGTTCCAGCCGTCCATCTTGCAGTCGGTTCCGCGAATCTTTCCCTGCTCCGTCGCAGGCGGCAAAGAAGGCGCTCGAACCGTGCCCGAGGTCCCACGACGTTCCCAGATGGCGTCCGCGGAGCCCGATCTTCTTGCCCTTGGCGTTGTAGCCGTACTTTGCGGTCGTTGCGCCGGGATAGCCGAGGAAGAGATCGTTGAACGAGCGGTTCTCTTCGAGGACGAAGACCACGTGCGTAATCGGCGTCGCCGTAGTTCGACACGCGCGCTGCGCGCGCGGCTCACCGTGACAGATGGCGAACGCGCACTCCGCGCGCTCTCAACCCGTCAGCCTGTCGAAGGTGCGAGCACCGCTGTGAAGAGCAGTTTGGCGAGCGCGCATGTCAGCGCGAGCGGCAGCGGATGAATCGCTTAATCACCATCGCTCAGCTCCAGCGCGACTCCGCCCCAGCGGCTCGGAGCGTTCCATTTGCCGCCAATAGGAGAGCGGCTTGCCGCCGCCAATCGGCTTGAAGGTCCGCGGTTTCATCGAGTAGTCGAAGGCGTTCGGGTCGTTCAGGCTGGGTCGGCGGCGCGAGTGTCGGCCGGCGCGAGCTGCGCGAGGCCGAAGTTGTCTTCGATGTAGCGAAGCACGCTCGCCGTTTCGTATTGAACGTGCGTTACCTTATCGCGCTTGGTGTACGGGGAGACCACGATGAGCGGAACGCGGAAGCCCAGTCCGTCGTAATCTTCGTATGGCGGCTGCACGGGGTCGAAGAATCCGCCCCAGTCGTCCCAGATGATGAAGATCGCCGTCGAGTTCCAGAACGAGCTCGTCGCCGATTGCGTTCACCAGGCTGGCAACCCATGCCGGGCCGCCCTTGGCCGTATCGCCGGGATGATCGGAGTTCGGGCCAGAGCGGCGCGATCCAGGTGATCGTCGCGAGGTTGCCGCCGGCGAGATCGGTGAGGAACTGCGACGGCGGCGAGATGACGTCGGCCCTCCAGTCGGGGCCGTTGTAAATCTGCTTATCGGCCTGATACGACGACCAAAACCCGCCGAAGCCGTGAAGCTGATCGGCATAGAAGCGCCAGCTGATGCCGGCCGCGTCGGCCTCCGAAGCGATGGTCGGATTGTCGAAACAGGCGCGGATGGATCGGCCGATCGCGCGCCGCTTCGTGAGCGTCGTTACCGTATCGGTCTTACCGCCTTCGCAGCCCCACATCGTGAGCGGAAAATCGACGGCCTTGCTCGAGTACGCCGCGACGATGTATTGATGCGCGACGAAACTTCCGTCGAGATTCGAGGCGAACATATTATCGGCGAGCGCGTACTGCTTGGCGATATCCCAGTACGGTTTGACGTCGCTTTGCAGGACGTACGAGTATTGCGCGTTTTGCGGCGGCTTGCGGACGGGACATGCTCGTTATTCCACCCGTCCATCTTGCAATTCGTTCCGGGAGTTTACCGGTTCCGTCGCACGCGGCGAAGAAATCGGAGGCGGCGTGGCCGAGATCCCAGAGCGTGGCGAGGCGGTAGCCCTGCAGCGCGATCTTGTTCCCGTTGGTATCGTAGCCGTACTCTTGCGTCGTCGCGCCGGGATAATCCATAAAGAGGTTGTTGAACGAACGGTTCTCTTGAACGATGAAGACCACGTGTTTGATGGGGCTTCCGGAGGTGGTCGCGCTCCAACGCGTCACGCCGAGCGGACGTGTGAAGACGTCCGTTCGGCGCCACACCGTTTTGCGAACAGGCCGCGAGCGCGCAGTGCGGCGAGCAGGGCGAATCGTTTAATCGTCACCGTCGATCGCCTCGGGTTTGCCTTGCAGCAGCGAGTTCTTTTCCAACTCTATCCAATAGTCGGCCGGTTTCGAGCCGGCGATGTTCTTGAACTTGCGCGGCGCGCTGCTGATAATCAAAAACCGCCGAATCGGTTGCCGGGTCGTTGGCGCGCGAATCGCTGCGCGCCAGCGGCGCGAGCCCGAAGTTGTCTTCGACGAAACGCAGGACGCTGGCCGTTTCGTACTCGCGGTGCGTTACGCTGCCATCTTTGGCGTAGGGCGAGACGATGATGAGCGGAATGCGGAAACCGAGCCCGTCGTAATCCTTATAGACCGGCGCGACCGGGTCGAACATCCCTCCCCAGTCGTCCCACATAATGAAGATCGCGGTCGACTTCCAGAGCTTGCTCGCGCCGATCGCATCGACGATGCTGGCGATCCACTGCGGGCCCTGCGCCGTTTGGAACCCCGGATGATCGGAGGTTTCAAACGTCGGAGTAATCCAGGTAATATCTGCGAGTTTATGCTTTGCGACGTCTTTGAGAAACTTCGACGGAGGATTGACGACGTTGGTCTTCCACTCCGGCCCGTAATAGATCGCGCTGTCCGCTTGATAGGCCGACCAAATGCCGCCGTCGCCGTTGACGGCGCCCGCATAAAAGCGCCACGTCACCTTCGCCGAGTCGGCCTCCGAGGCGATCGTCGGGTTATCGAAACAGGCCGGGATCGGCGGGCCGACGGTGCGGTCGTTCTTCAGCGTGAAAACCGTGTCGCCGCTGCCGCCCGGACAGCCCCACGGGCCGTTAGGAAAGTCGAGGCCGCGGCTTGCATACGCGGCGACCGCGTACTGATGCGCGATGAAGCTGCCGTCGAGGTTCGATGCAAACGCGTTATCGGCCAGGACGTACTGGTGCGCCAGCGCCCAATACGAAGCGATCTCACTCCTCGGTACGTACGAGTAGGCCGGATTCGGCGGATATTTTCCGGACGCACCCTCCTTGTTCCAGCCGTCCATCTTGCAGGCGGTGCCCGGAAGCGATCCGGTGCCGTCGCACGCCGCGAAGAACGCGTCCGAGGCATGGCCGAGATCGAACGGCGCGCCGAGATCGCGCGCACGCACCTTGATTTTCTTGCCCGACTCGTCGTAACCGTACTTTGCCGTCGTCGCTCCCGGAAAGCCCATAAAGAGATTATTGAACGAGCGGTTCTCTTGAATGACGAAAACCACGTGTTTGATGGGCGAGGTTGTGGTCGGGGCACCCTTCGACAGGCTCAGGGTGACAACAGGGCTCAGGGTGACAACAGGGCTCAGGGCGACATGCTGAGGCGCTCCGGCCGGGGTCACGCCGTTTTGCGAACATGCCGCCAACGCGACGATGGCGAGGCCCGCGAATCGTTTAATCATCGCCGAGAACCGTCGGCGGAACGCCGCGTATCGTTGAGTGGCGCTCGAGCTGCTGCCAGTAGTAGGCGGGCTTTGCGCCGGGGATTTTCTTGAACTTGCGGGGCGCCTGCGCGTAGTCGAAAACCGCCGGATCGCCGGCCGGATCCTTCGCGCGCGCGTCGGCTCGGTTGAGGCGGCCGAGAGCGAAGTTATCTTCCATGAAGCGTAACACGCTCGCCGTTTCGTATTGCACGTGCGTCACCGAGCCTTTCTTTGCGTACGGAGAGACGACGATCAGCGGCACGCGGAAGCCCAGGCCGTCGTAATCTCTGTGAATCGGTTTGACCGGATCGAACATGCCGCCCCAATCATCCCATATGATGAAGATTGCCGTCGAGTTCCAGAACTTACTCGTGCCGATTGCGTCGACGAGGCTGGCGACCCAGGGCGGACCTTGCACGGCGTCCGCTCCGGGATGGTCGGAGGTCTCGAAGGTCGGGGTGATCCAGGTGACGTTCGCCAGCTTGCCGTGGGCGACGTCGGTGAGAAAACGCGTGGCCGGACTGATGACGTCGGCGTTCCAATCGCGCCCGTCGTAGATCGGTTTAATCGCCTGATACGACGACCAGAGTCCGCCGTCACCATTCGTCGCCGAGGCGTAGAACCGCCAGCTCACGCCGGCCGAGTCGGCCTCGGACGCGATCGTCGGATTCGTGAAGCAGACGACGATACGCGGCCCGATCTGACGGTCGCTGCCGATCGTCGCGACCGTATCGCTGGGGCCGCCCTCACAGCCCCAATCGCTGCTCGGAAAATCGTAGGCGTGGCTCGCATATGCTGCCACCGAGTATTGATGCGCGATAAAGCTGCCGTCGAGATTCGAGGAGAAGGTCTCGTCGGATAAGACGTATCGGTGCGCGAGCGTCCAATAGGGCGCGATCTGACTCTGCGGGACGTACGAATATGCGGGGTTCGGCGGAACGTCCCCGATCGTACGCTCTTGATTCCAGCCGTCCATCCGGCACTGCGTTCCGGGAATCTTGCCCGCGCCGTCGCACGCCGCGAAGAACGCCTCTCCCGAATGACCCATGTCCCACGACGTTGCGAGATCGCGCGGCTGCACTTCGATCTTGTTATGGCTCTCGTCGTAACCGAAGCGTGCCGTTTGCGCCCCCGGAAAGCCGAGGAAGAGATTGTTGAACGAGCGATTCTCCTGAATGATGAAGACCACGTGTTTGATGGGCGAGGTCGTGGCTTGGTCACCCTTCGACAGGCTCAGGGTGACAACAGGGCTCTGGGTGGCATCGCTGGGGGCGAAGTCGAAGGGCGAAGTGTGACGAAGGGTGCAGCCGGCGAGCAGCAGTGCGGCCGCGACGGCAAAAAACCGCTGCATCCGCACCGCGTCAGTCGCCCAGGATGCTCGCCGGTGCTTTCTCCGGCGAGTTTTCTCTTTGCCGCCAGTACCATTGCGGTTTCGAACCGGCGATGTTTTTGAACTTGCGCGGCTTCTGCTTGAAATTGAAGATTACCGGATCGTTCGCCGGATCGTTTGCCCGGGTGTCGCTCTTGGCCATGGGTGCTAAGCCGAAGTCGTCTTCGATGAAACGCAGCGCGCTTGAGGTTTCGTATTGCGTATGCGTTACCGTGCCTTTCTCGGCGTAGGGCGAGAGGATGATGAGCGGAACGCGAAAGCCGAGGCCGTCGTAGTCCTCAAAGATCGGCGCCACCGGATCGAACCATCCGCCCCAATCGTCCCACAGAACGAAGATCGCCGTCGATTTCCAGAACTTGCTCTTGCCGACAGAATCGACGAGGGAGGCGACCCACGCCGGACCTCCGCTCGCCTGCGATCCGGCATGGTCGGAGTTTCCGTACGTCGGCGTGATCCACGTAATATTCGCAAGCGTGCCGTTTGCGACGTCGCTCAAAAACTGCGACGGCGGATTGATGACGTCGGCGCTCCAGTCCGGTCCGTTGAAAACGCGCTTGTCGGCCTGGTATGACGACCAGATGCCGCCGTCGCCGCTGATGTCGCCCGCGTAGAAGCGCCAGCTCACGCCGGCCGTATCGGCCTCCGTTGCGATGGTCGGGAAGTCAAAACAGGCGACGATCTGCTTTTTGGCGATCGTGCGTTTTCTCGTCAGCACCGGAACCGTATCGGTTTTGCCGCCTTCGCAGCCCCACGCCCCATTGGGGCCGTTCACCGTGTGTGCGGCGAACGCGCCGACGACGTATTGATGCGAGACGAAGCTTGCGTCGAGATTCGAAGCAAAGGCTTGATCGGAAAGCACGTACTGCTGCGCCATCGTCCAATACGGCGCGATCTGATCGCGCGCAACGTACGAGTACGGCGCATTCGGCGGACCCTGCGGCGGCTCGATTTTCTCATTATCCCAGCCGTCCATCTTGCAGCTCGTTCCGGGCAACTTTCCCTGCCCGTCGCAGGCCGCAAAGAAGGCCCGCGATGAGTGCTCGATATCCCACGAGGTCGGAAGGTCGACCGCCTGAAGTGAAATCTTGTCGCCCTTGGTATCGTAGCCGTAGCTCTGCGTCGTCGCGCCGGGAAATCCCATGAAGAGGTTGTTGAACGAGCGGTTCTCCTGAATGATGAAGACCACGTGCTTGATAGGGGTGGTTGTGGCGATGTCACGATTGTCATCCTGAGCCTGTCGAAGGATGACACGTGAAGGCACTCCGGGCGGGGCTACGCCGTTTTGCGAACAGGCCGCCAGCGCGCACGTCAGCGCGAGCCCCACGAAACGTTTAATCATCGCCGATAATTGCTGCGGGTTTTCCGTGGAACTTCGAGTTGCGTTCCTGCCGGATCCAATACCATGCCGGTCTCGAGCCGCCGATCTTCGTAAACGCCCTCGGCGACTGGTTGAAGTTAAAGACGGCGGGGTCGGTCGCGAAATCGTGCGCGCGCGCGTCGCTCTTGGCCATCTGCGGCAGTCCGAAGTTATCCTCGATAAAGCGCAAGACGCTCGCGGTTTCGTACTGCCTGTGCGTCACGTTGCCTTTGAGAGCGTACGGCGAAACGATCATAAGCGGCACCCGAAATCCGAGGCCGTCGTAATCTTCGAAGACCGGCTTCACCGGATCGAACCACCCGCCCCAATCGTCCCACATAATGAAGACCGCCGTCGACGACCAGAAAGGACTCGTGCCGATCGCGTTGACGAGCGAGGCGACCCATGCCGGCCCTCCGCTCGCGTTCAAACCGGGATGATCGGAGTTCGCGTATGTCGGCGTGATCCAGGTAATGCTTGCCAAGTTGCCGCCGGCGATGTCGGTGAGGAACTGCGACGGCGGATTGATGACGTCGGCGCTCCAATCGGGACCCTTGAAGACGGGGCGAATCGCCTGATAGGCCGACCAGAGTCCGCCGTCGTCGTTGATTGCGCCGGTGTAATAACGCCACGTCACGCCGGCGGTATCGGCGTTCGTCCCGATCGTCGGGTTGTCGTAGCATACGACGATCGCCTTGCCGTACTTGCGCTTTGCCGTCAGGGTCGGGATCGTGTCGGGCTTTCCGCCCTCGCACCCCCACGCCGACTTAGGTCCGTCGACCGACCGGCTCGCGTAGGCCGCGATCGAGTATTGATGCGCGACGAAGCTGCCGTCGAGGTTCGACGCAAAGGTTTTGTCGGCGAGAACGTACTGCTTGGCGATGTCCCAATACTGCGCGATCTGATTCTTGGGCACCCACGAATACGCGAAATGCTTTGGAGCACCCAAGCCGGCTTGCTCGTTATCCCAGCCGTCCATCTTGCAGTGAGTGCCGGGCAAGCCTTTCTCGCCGTCGCACGCGCTGAAAAACCCGCTGGAGAAGTGGTCGATATCCCAGCCCGTCGCTAGGCTCGTCTTATGCAGCGCCACTTTATTGCCGCTGGCATCGTAGCCGTAGCTCGACGTCGTCGCACCCGGGTAGCCCTTGAACAAGTTGTTGAACGAGCGGTTCTCTTGAATGATGAACACGACGTGCGTAATGGGTGAACTGGTCGCGGCTCGTCCTTCGACTCCGCATCGCTTCGCGACGCTCCGCTCAGGATGACACATTTGGGCAGCAACGCGCGCGCTCGGAAAGACGCGGCTGGTTTGGCCGCACGCCGTGAGGGCGGTCGCGAGCACCGTAAGCGCGACGAGCGACGTTGCGCTCTTACCGAACATAGCGGCTAAAAGGCGCCGATACCGTTGGGCGTACCCCAGCCGGCGGGAGCGGAGTACGTTCTGAGTTGGTTCGTGCCGGCGGTGCAAAGGTAGGTTCCCTGCAGTCTCGTCGGACATCCCGCGATTTGGCCGCTCGAGATGTAGTGAAGATCCTGGCGGCGCGATTTGCGCAACCGCCAAATTTTTCGTCCGCCGGTTTGCTTCGCGGCATCGCCGGCAAGCGCGAATACGCCGGCGATGATCGGTGCCGAAACGCTCGTGCCGTCCGCCGTCGACCATCCGTCGAGGCCGTACGTGTCGTAGAAAGCAACGTTCGAAGCAACGGCCGAAACGTCGTTGCCGGTGCGGAACTTGCAGCGTCGGTCGTACTGCCAAAGCGGCTTCTTTTCCGACGAACACCCGCCGCCGGTATCCTCCCAGACGGTTTCGCCGTACGATCCGCTCTGCTTCGATAGCACGGTGCCGCCGACGGCGACGACGTCGTCGTAATCCGCCGGATCCTGCGCGCCGTAGCCGTTGTCGCCGGCGCTCGCAACGTAGGTCACGCCGGGCGAGTCGAAGGCACCGCCCGACGGAAATCCGCCTCCGCCTCCCCAGCTATTGCTGACGATCGTCGCACCGAGTTTCACCGCGGTCTGCTCGGCAGCGTACAAATCCGTTGGAATGTTCTTGGTTGCCTCAATGAGATAGATCGTGCAGCTCGGGCAGACTGCGGAGACCATCTCGACGTCGAGGTCGATCTCCTGACCCCATCCCTTGGCGTGCTGCGGATAGTGGCCTTTCTCCCCGTCTTGGTTGTACTTCGCGAAGTGAGCTTTTGGAAAACCGAAATAGGCTCGATAGGCGGCCAAGTCCGAGGCGACCTTCGGATTATCGTAGGCATCGACGATTGCCACGATCTGTCCATTGCCTTTTTCCGTTGACGGAAGCCGATACGCCGCCTGAATGTCGGTCGCCGTCCATCCCGCGACCAGCGGCGTCGCACCCGTTCGCTCGACGAGCAGATCGCACTGCGCGAGGTGCACGCGGTCTCCGCTGCAGGCGCGGACGGCTTTCGACGATGGGGTGCTTGCAGGCGGCAGAGTGCTTTGACCGGCGCTGCAGGCCGCTACGGTCACCGTCGCAAGAAGAAAGGCCGCACGCCTTGAGGATACGTTCAAGGAAGCTCCCTTTGAGAAGAGACTTCGGGGCTCACTATGGCTTCCCGGCCGGCGGCTGAATAACCTCGACTCCGAAGCGCTACGGGCGGCTGACCACCACGCCCTGTGCGAAGATCGGTACCGGCCACGCATGAACTTCGTTTCCGCCCTTCGGGTTTTGCCAGAAGTCGATAACGCCTTGATTGCACTCGGTGTCGGGGCCCACGATCGTACGTCCCTCACGGTCGTTCACGGGCGTATTCTTCGGTCCGACGACAAACGGCACGACCGAACTGTTCCCGTCTGCGCAGGTGTCGTTTAAGACGGTCGTTCCGACGATGGTGAGGTCGCCGGACGGAGACTCGGTGACGCGGTAGAGCGAGGTCGTGACGTGCGACGGTCCGGTGTGCGGATCGCTGAGCGTTAAATACTTGCCGTCCCACATGACGCCGCCCTGGAAGTTCAGGCTTCCACCCGAAACCGTAACCGTCCGCAGCGCACTGCCGCCGGCCGGCAACTCGCAGACGTCGGCGCCGCCCGACGGATAATAGCCTTCGACGTAAAGATTGCTCTGATTGTCGTAACCCGGCGACGACATGATGCTGCAGTCGTAATCGTTGCGGTAGCACGCACGCGGACCTTTCCCGCCCTTCCAAACGCAGACTCCGTCGGGGCCGTACGAAAGCGGTTCCTCGACGACGGCAAGGTCGCCGGCACGATCGACCGAGCAGCCGACCTGCGGCGCGGGCGTGCGATACGTATGAATCGGTTTCTGTCCGCCGTTCTTAAACTCCATCGTCGCGGCGCTTCCCCAATTCGTAATAAAGACGTCGCCGTACCGGTCGACGCAGCCGCCCATCGGTTCGTTGAATCCCGAGAGCGTCCCGACGAGTGCTCCGCCCTTATAATCGTACACGTTGACGACGTCGCCGCGCAGGTCGCCGGCATAGAGGAGCGTCGCTTTTCCGGTGGTCGCGGCCGGCGTCACCCACGACTGGGCCGTCGCTGCCCCCGGCGTCGGCGGCGGTGCTCCGCAGCCCGTCAAGATGGCTGCTGCAGCGAAGACGCATACGATTGGCGTCGCATGCAAACGGGTCATGGAGGCACGGTTCGGCCCGCGCGGAAGGCGCTCCCGGTGAAGAAGCCTTGGGCCGCGGCATCGATCGTTTCCGCGGTCGCACTCGCTGCCTGCTCGCCCGGTTCGGGCGGATGGTCGCCGCCGCATTCGGGCGGATCGCCCGCTCCCGGCAACGGCGCCGGAAGAATCGAGCACGTCGTCTACATCGTGCAAGAGAACCGCAGCTTCAACAATCTCTTCTACGGCTATCCCGGTGCCTATACGGTGACGAAGGGAACGGATTCGGCGGGAAAGACCGTCGAGCTCGCGCCGGTTTCGCTGCGTTTCAAGTACACGATCGATCATTCGTCCAAAGCGATGTTCCAGGCATGCGACAGCGCGCGGGGTCTTCCCGGCACGCACTGCCGGATGGACGGCTTCGACGTGGAATGGACCGCCGACGGGCCGCCGGGCATCAAGCATCCGCAGTACGTCTACGTTCCGCATCGCGATTCAAAGCCGTATTTCGACATGGCGCACGAGTGGGTGCTGGCCGACCGCACGTTCCAATCGCAGATCGACGAGAGCTTCGTCGCACATCAATACGTCATTGCGGCGCAAGCGCAATCAAGCGTCGATCTGCCGTTCGGGCCCTGGGGTTGTCAGCCCGGCCCGAGCGATTTCGTCAGCACGCTGAACTCGGACCGCACCTACGGTCCGACGCAAGTGCCGTGCTTCGATTATCAGACGCTCGGCGACGAGCTCGATGCGGCCGGTCTCTCGTGGAAGTTCTACTCGAGCCAATACGATACGCCGTCGAGCGGATTCGGTGCGGTCTGGTCGAGTTATCAGGCGGTGCGGCACATCTACGAGGGGCCGGATTGGTCCAAGGACGTCATCTATCCGCAGACGCGATTTCTTACCGACGTTCCCAAAGGAAAGCTCGCCGATTTCACGTGGATCACGCCGATCTGCGCGAACTCCGATCACACCAACTGCGGCGGCGGTTTCGGCCCGTCGTGGGTGGCGGCGGTCGTCAACACCATCGGCAGGAGCAAGTTCTGGAATTCGACCGCGATCTTCGTGCAGTGGGACGATTGGGGCGGCCTCTACGATCCGGTCAAGCCGCCGTTCAAAGACTACGACGGTCTTGGGTTTCGCGTGCCGCTGCTCGTGATCTCGCCGTATGCGAAAAAAGATTACGTCTCCCACGTACCATACGAGACGGCGAGCGTGCTGCGATTCGCCGAGGATCTGTGGGGGCTGCCGCAGCTCGCAGCGGCCGACACGCGTGCGACCTCGCCCGCCGCCGATTGCTTCGATTTCAATGCGAAGCCGCGCGCCTTCGTGCCGATTCACGCACCGAAGGGCATCGGTTTCTTCCTTCATCAGCAGAAGGCCGACCGCCGCATACCCGACGAGCAATAAGACGAGTGGAAAAAAAGAGGCGGCGCGATGCGCCGCCTCTTCCCGCTTAGGCGATTACCGTTTCCGGATTAGAACGCCTTGACGCCGTGGGGCGTTCCCCAACCGGTCGGACCATCGTATCCGGTGCCGCCATGGCACAGGTAGCTTTGGCTGCCGCTGCACGAGCCGTTGGCACCGGTCGTGATGTCATTCAGCCACTTTTTGTGGTGCTTCTTGGTGAGTTTCCAGATCTTCTTAGCGGCGGTCTGCTTGCCGGCATTGCCGGCCAGACCGTAGACGCCGGCGATCATCGGCGATGCCGCGCTGGTGCCGCCGACTGTGAACCAGCCGCCGTACCCGTAGGTGTCGTACTCGGCGACTGCCCACGCCACTGCCGAAACGTCGGCAGCGGTGCGGCTCGTGCAGCCGGCATCGTGCTGCCAACCCGGCTTCGTCTGACCCGGCGAGCAGCCCGAACCCGCACCGTCCCACGCCGATTCGCTATAGCTGGAACCGCTCTTTGAGAGCACGGTGCCGCCGACGGCGACGACGCTCGGGAACCACATCGGCGGGCCGTTATTGTTGTAACCGGCATCGCCCGATGCCGCCAGATACATGATACCCGGCGTGTCGAAGTACGATTCGCTGGTGCCGCAGGACGAGTCGTAGCAAATCCAGCTGTTCGAGATGATTTTCGCGCCGAGCGTCACCGCTTCGTTTTCGGCCGCCTCGAGGTCGCTGGTATTGTTGCTGTTGGCTTCGACGAGATAGATCGTGCACTTCGGGCAACCGGCGGAGACCATGTCGACGTCGAGGTCGATCTCCACGCCCCAGCCCACGCTGCCGCTGGGATAGTTGCTCTGTTGTCCCTCTTGGTTGTACTTCTTGAAGTTCGCGGTTGACAGGCCGAACTGCGAGCGGTACGCCGCGAGGTCGTTCGCGACGTTGGGATTATCGAACGCGTCGACGATCGCGACGATCTGTCCCGCCCCTTTGGTCGACGACGGCAGATGGTAGCGCGTCTGGAAATCGATGGGCGCCCAGCCGGCGACGTCGGGACTGATTCCGCTCTTCGACTCGATCAGTGCCAAGCACGTCGCCTTGCCGCTTACCTGCGGGCACGCCGGCTTGGCAAGACCCTGCGCCTGCCACTGCGGAAGCTGCGAACGCGATTGCGTTTGCGTGGTGGACGTACCGGATGTACCCGGCACGCCGGACGAACCGCCCGCGTTACAGGCGGTCATTGCGAGTGCCGCGAGCAGCGGCATCGCGAGTTTGTAGGTTGCGTTCACAAATGCTCCTCTCTAGAACGCCTTGATGCCCTTGGGGGTTCCCCACCCGGTCGGTCCGTCGTAGCCGGTACCGCCCGTGCAGAGATAGCTTCCGCCGCAGGTTCCGTTGCTGCCGCTCGTGATGTCCCAAAGCGCTTTCTTTCGGACCTTCTTCTTGAGCGACCAGAACTTCTTTCCGGCGTCGAGCGTCTTCGCATTTGCGGCCAGACCGAAGACGCCGCCGATCAGCGGTGACGAAACGCTCGTTCCGCCGACGGTGAACCATCCGCTGTATCCGTAGCTGTCGTACTCGGAGACCATGAACGCGACGGCCGAGACGTCGTTCATCGTGCGCGACGAGCAACCCGAATCGTGCTGCCACGACGGTTTCGTGATGCCGGTTGCGCATCCCGATCCGGTGCCGCGCCAGACGGTTTCGGTATAGGTCGAACCGGAGAGCGCCATTTGCGTTCCGCCGACCGAGACGACGCTGGCGAGCGCTGCGGGTGCCTGCGCGCCGTAACCGCCGTCGCCGGCAGAGGCGAGAAAGACGACGCCGGACTTATCAAAGTACGACGAGTCGACGCAGTTGACCGAGCCGGGGCAACCCCAGCTGTTGCTGACGATGTGCGCGCCGAGCGTCACGGCTTGCGCCTCGGCGGTTTCGAGATCGTTGGTGTTGTTGCTATTCGCTTCGACGAGGTAGATCGTGCAGAGCGGGCACGACGCGGAGACCATCTCGATGTCGAGATCTTCCTCCAGGCCCCAGTTCTTGTTCGCGGACGGATAGTTGCTCTGTTGTCCGTTCTGATTGTACTTCTTGAAATTGGCCGTTCCGAGTCCGTACTCGGTGCGGTAGGTCGCGATGTCGGTCGCGGCGTTTGGATTGTCGTACGCATCGACGATCGCGACGACTTGGCCGGCGCCTTTGCCGACGGGGAGTTTATAGCGTTTTTGGAAGTCCGCCGGCTTCCAACCGGGATAAGCGGGCCCGGGCCCGCCAGGTGCGGTTGACGATCAGCGCGTCGCACTGCGCGTATCCCGGCTGTACCTCGGGACAGACGCGCCGGGCGAGGTTCTCGGACTGCCAGTACGGGACGGAATGACCTTGAGAAACCGTTTGGGCGGTCGAGCCCGGCAAATTCGAACTGCCGCCGGCATTACATGCGGCGACTGCGAGTGCCGCAAGCAGCGGCACCGCGAGTTTCAAGGGTGCGTTCACAAATGCTCCTTATTACGTGGCCTTAATCTGGGAGGGTCTGACTTAGGTCTGATAGGTCTGCCTACCTCCCCTTGAGGAGGACATTTATGGAACGCACGAAAGGCGGTAAAGCTCTCAAGGCGGCTAGGCGTACGCCTGCTCATTCCGTTTGCAGCAACGGAGGGAAGCCGCCCGTCCTTGGGGCATTTTGCAGCATCATGGGGCGGCTTTTTCTTGTGGCGGCATTATCGGCCGCGTTCTTCGTGCTTCCCGGCTGCGGCGGAACGAACGCTCCGGCGCTTCCGTACGCCGGCCCGACCGCCGGCGGAGGCGAAACATTTCAAACGATGCTCGACAGCGGCGCGGGCAAAATCAAACACATCGTCTGGATCGTTCAAGAGAACCGCAGCTTCGACGATATGTTTCAAGGCTATCCCGGCGCCGATACGGTCTCGAAGGGCGGCGATTCCAACGGCTTCAAGGTGCCGCTGCAACCGGTATCGTTGACGACGGCCTACGAGATCAACCATTCCGCCGAAGGCATGTTCTTGGCGTGCAACGGCACGGGCAAACTGCCCGGAACGGATTGCCGAATGAACGGCTTCAACAAAGAGCACACCTACGGCGGTCCGTATTACGGTCAGTACGCGTACGTGCCGCATAAGGAGTCGAAGCCGTACTTCGACATGGCGCACGAGTTCGTCTTGGCCGATCATATGTTTGCGTCGCAGCTCGACGAAAGCTTCGTCGCGCATCAATACATCATCGCCGCGCAAGCAAAGTCGAGCGTCGACGTTCCCGGCCTCTATTGGGGCTGTCCCAGCGGCCGCGCCGATTCCGTTGCCACGCTCACGCAGAATCGCCAGTACGGCGACTCGCAAGTGCCGTGCTTTAACTATAAAACGCTCGGCGACGAACTCGACAAAGCCGGGCTGCCCTGGCGCTTCTACACGAGCAAGTATTCGATTCCGTATGGCGGCTTCTGGTCGAGCTATCAGGCGGTGAGGCACATCTACTACGGACCCGATTGGAAGAAGGACGTCATCTATCCGCAGAATCGCTTTCTCGCCGACGTGAAGACGCAGCTTGCGGCCTTCACGTGGATAACGCCGACCTGCGAAGACTCCGATCACTCCGACTGCGGCGGCGGGCTCGGGCCGTCGTGGGTAACGTCGCTCGTCAACGCGATCGGCAAGAGCAAGTTCTGGGATTCGACGGTGATCTTCGTTCAGTGGGACGATTGGGGCGGACTCTACGACCACGTTGCGCCGCCGTTCAAAGATTACGACGGTTTGGGTTTTCGCGTTCCGCTCATCGTCCTCTCGCCGTACGCGAAGAAAGATTTCGTCGCGCACAAGCAGTTCGAGACCGCGAGCATCTTGCGTTATGCGGAAGACCTCTTCGGTCTGGAGCACCTCTCGGCGGCCGACGCGCGCGCCACCTCTCCGGCGAAATACTGCCTGAACTTCCTGCAGAAGCCGCGCAAGTTCGTGCCGATCCAGGCGCCCAAGGACGAGACGTTCTTCCTGAACCAGCCGGTCGATCCGCGAATTCCGGATAAACAATGAACCGGACCGCCGCGATAGCCGCTGCCCTGGCTCTCGCCGGCTGTTCGACCGTCCTTCGACAATCGCAGGATGACACGAGTGGAATGCTGCCCGCGATGCGCGACGGCGCGGCGTTACACGCGCTCGGCGAAACGGGCGCAGGCAAGATCTCGCACGTCGTCTTCATCGTGCAGGAGAACCGCAGCTTCGACAATCTGTTCCAAGGCTATCCCGGTGCCGATACCGTTTCGGTGGGGAAGATGTCCGACGGTAAGACGATCAAACTCGCACCGGTGAGTCTGGCCAAGAAGTACGACGTCGACCACTCGACGACGGCCATGTTCGCCGCGTGCGACGGTACCGGGAAACTGCCCGGAACCGAATGCAAAATGGACGGCTTCGATAAAGAGCAGGTCTTCGGCGGCCCCGCGAACGGGCAGTACGTCTACGTTCCGCAGAAGGAGTCGAAGCCGTACTTCGACATGGCGAGCGAATGGGTGCTGGCCGATCGGATGTTTCAATCCCAGCTCGACGAGAGTTTCGTCGCGCACCAATACATCATCGCCGCGCAGGCCGCTTGGAGCGTCAATCTCCCCATCGGATTGTGGGGCTGCGACGGAGCAAAGTACGACTACGTCCGTACCATTACCAGCGACCGCAATCCGCTCGGTCCCAAGATCGCTCCCTGTTACGACTATCAGACGCTCGGTGACGAGCTCGACAAAGCCGGATTGTCCTGGCGGTTCTACGCGAGTACGTTTGGGAGTCGTTCGAGCGGACAGGGCGCGGAATGGTCGAGCTACGACGCCATCCAACACATTCGGTACGGACCCGACTGGAAGAACGACGTCATCTCGCCGAATTGGAAGTTCATCACCGACGTTCGTAACGGCGAGCTGGCAAACTTCACGTGGATCACGCCGGTCTGCAGCGACTCCGATCATACCAACTGCGGCGGGGGCTACGGTCCGTCGTGGGTCGCGGCGCTGGTGAACACCGTCGGCAAGAGCAAGTTCTGGAGTTCGACCGCCATCTTCGTCATATGGGACGACTGGGGCGGCCTCTACGATCACGTTGCCCCCGCCTATCTCAACCGCGACAGCCTCGGTTTTCGGGTGCCGCTATTGGCGATCTCGCCGTACGCGAAGCACGGCCGCGTTTCGCACGTGCATTACGAGACGGCGAGCGTGCTGCGCTTCGCCGAGGACTTGTTCGGACTACCCCAGCTCGCCGCGGCCGACGCGCGGGCAAACTCGCCGGCCAAAGGCTGCTTCGATTTCGGGCAGAAGCCGCGCCCCTTCGTGCCCATCGCCGCGCCGAAACCGCCGAGCTTCTTCATGCACGGAAACGGCGAGTATCAGGTACCGGATTATGAGTAAGCGTTTGGCTTGCGCGGCTCTGGCGCTGGCGCTCGGCGGCTGCGCCCTTCGAGAAGCGCAGGGTGATGCGAGCGGCGTGCTGCCATATATGCGCGGCGGGGCCGCGATTCGCGCGCTCAATGCGACGGGGGCCGGGAAGATCGAGCACGTGGTCTTTATCGTCCAAGAGAACCGCAGCTTCGACAATCTCTTTCAGGGGTATCCGCACGCCGACACGGTTCCCAGCGGCAAAGACTCGTATGGCAAGACGATCGAGCTGCAGCCCTATCACCTCAAAGGTTTTCCGTACGACATCGATCACTCGGCGGACGCCATGTTTGCCGCCTGTAACGGCACCGGTAAGCTGCCGGGAACGAAGTGCCGGATGGACGGCTTCAACAACGAGCAAGTCTCCGGCGGTCCGACGAATCCGGCGTACGTTTACGTCCCGCGGCGCGATTCCAAGCCGTACTGGGACATGGCGCGCGAGTGGGTGCTTTCCGACCGGACGTTTGCGTCGCAGCTCGACGAGAGCTTCGTCGCGCATCAGTATATCATCGCGGCTCAGGCGGCCTTTAGCGTCGATCTTCCGACGTACGACTGGGGCTGCACCGGCGGAAAACGCGACAAGGTTGCGACGATCACCAAAGACCGAGACGTCGACGGCCCTAAAATTCGGCCGTGCTTCGATTATCAGACGCTCGGCGACGAGCTGGACAAGGCGAAGCTCTCTTGGCGCTTCTACGCGGCGCAGTTCGGCAGTAAATCGAGCGGTCAGAGCTCGGCCTACTCCAGCTATCAAGCCGTTCGTCACATCCGTTACGGTCCGGACTGGAAGAGAGACGTCATCGCGCCGAACTGGAAGTTCATCACCGACGTTCGCAACGGCGAGCTTGCGAACTTTACCTGGATTACGCCGGTCTGTGACGACTCCGATCACGTCGCGTGTTACGGCGGGTACGGTCCGTCTTGGGTCGCGGCCTTGGTCAACACCGTCGGCGCCAGCAAGTTCTGGAACTCGACCGCGATTTTCGTGATCTGGGACGATTGGGGCGGGCTCTACGATCACGTCGCGCCGCCGTACGTCGGACGCGACGGTCTCGGTTTCCGCGTGCCGCTGCTGATGATCTCTCCGTATGCAAAGCACGAGTACGTTTCCCACGTGCCGTACGAGACCGCGAGCGTGCTGCGATTCGCCGAGGATCTCTTCGGTCTCGGCCGGCTCGCGGTCGCCGACCGGCGCGCCGCGTCGCCGGCCCAAGATTGCTTCGATTTCGATCAGAAGCCGCGTCCGTTCGTCAAGATCGCCGCGCCGCTGCCGCCGAAGTTCTTCATGCAGCAACTTCCGGACGATTACCGGGTGCCCGACTATGAATAGAAGCGCTACCGCGCTGGTCGCGGCGCTGGCAGTTTCGGGCTGCGCCCTACCGCGCGGTCAGGGCGACTCCGGCGCTCTGCCGTATATGGTCGCGCCCGCGGCGTTAACGAGGCTCAACGCGACCGGCGCGGGCAAGATCGAGCACATCGTCTTCATCGTTCAGGAGAACCGCAGTTTCGACAATATCTTCATGGGCTATCCGAACGCCGACACGGTGACGAAGGGTAAGGACTCGGAGGGCAAATGGATTCGGCTTCGTCCGGCGAGCCTCGCCCTGAAGTATCAGGTCGATCATTCGACCACGGCGATGTTTCGCGCGTGCGACGGCAAGCAGGTGATGCCGGGAACCGATTGCCGGATGGACGGCTTCGATAAAGAGACGTCGTTCGGCGGGCCGGAGCACGACCAATACGTCTTCGTCCCTCGTAAGGATTCGCGGCCCTATTGGGACATGGCCCGCGAAGGCGTGGTCGCCGATCGCATGTTTCAATCGCAGCTCGACGAGAGCTTCGTCGCGCATCAGTACATCATCGCCGCCCAAGCGGCTTCGAGCGTCAATCTTCCGTTCGGAACGTGGGGCTGCGGCGGCGGAAAGAGCAACGTCGTTTTCACGATTACCAAGAACCGGATGACGTTCGGTCCGCAGATTCACCCCTGCTACGACTACCAGACCCTCGCCGACGAACTCGACGCGGCAAAACTCTCCTGGCGGTTTTACGCCTCGAAATACGGCGCCCGGTCGAGCGGAGGCGGCGCCGTATGGTCGAGTTTCCAAGCCGTTCGGCACATTCGGTACGGTCCCGATTGGAAGAACGACGTCATCTCGCCGAACTGGAAGTTCATTACCGACGTCCGCAACGGCTATCTCGCAAACTTTACCTGGATTACGCCCGAATGTGCCGATTCCGATCATTCCAACTGCGGCGGCGGGTACGGACCCTCGTGGGTGGCGGCGCTGGTGAACACGGTCGGCGAAAGCAAGTTTTGGAACTCCACGGCAATCTTCGTCACTTGGGACGATTGGGGCGGAATGTACGACCACGTCCCGCCGCCCTTCGAAGATTACGACGGACTCGGGTTCCGCGTGCCCCTGATCGTCGTTTCACCCTATGCGCGGCGCGGCGCCGTCGCGCATCGGCAATACGAGACGGCAAGCGTGCTGCGCTTCGCCGAGGACCTTTGGGGCTTGGGTCGGCTCGCGGCGGCCGACGCGCGCGCGAACTCGCCGGCCCGCGGCTGCTTCGACTTCAACAAAAAGCCGCTCCCCTTCGTTAAGATAGCGGCCCCCAAGCCGCCGAAGTTCTTCATGCATCACCTTTCCAACGACGACCAAATACCGGATTATGAATAAATATATCGTCTTTATTGCGGCGAGCCTGACGCTCGCCGGTTGCTCTGCCCCGGGCCTTCCGCAGGCCCCCGCCTTTCGACAACCCTTCGACTTCGCTCCCTACGGTCGCTCCGCTCACGATGACAGAACCGTACCGTACATGCGCGGCGGGGTGGCGCTGCGCGCGCTCAACGACACGGGTGCGGGGAAGATCACTCACATCGTCTACATCATTCAGGAGAACCGCAGCTTCGACAATCTCTTCCAGGGCTATCCGCACGCCGACACCGTATCGAGCGGCAAGGACTCGCGCGGAAAGACGATCAAGCTGCGCCCGTATCCGCTCGGACATCCTTACGAGATCGATCATTCGGCGAAGGCCATGTTTTCGGCGTGCAACGGCACGGGAAAGCTGCCCGGCACCGACTGCCAAATGAACGGCTTCGACAACGAATGGGGCTTCGGCGGACCGAAGAATCGCGAATACGTATATGCGCCGTACAAACAGGTGAAGCCGTACTGGGACATGGCGCACGAGTGGGTTCTTGCCGATCGGATGTTCCAGTCGCAGCTCGACGAGAGCTTCGTCGCACATCAGTACGTCATCGCGGCGCAGGCCGCGTTCAGCGTCGATCTGCCCAGCGGCCGCTGGGGCTGCGGCGGCGGAAAGTTCGACGTTCTCGACACCGTCCAAAAGGATCGCGAGATCGATTACCGTTCGATCAAGCCGTGCTACGATTACACGACGCTCGCCGACGAGCTCGACAAGGCGAAGCTGACGTGGCGTTTCTACGCAAGTAAGTACGGCAGCGGATCGAGCGACGGCGGGACGGAGTGGTCGAGCTTCGAGGCGGTCAAGCACATTCGCTACGGCCCCGACTGGAAGAACGTCCTCTCGCCGAACTGGAAGTTCATCACCGACGTGCGCGATGGAAGGCTGGCCAACTTTACGTGGATCACGCCGGTCTGCGACGACTCCGATCACGTGAACTGCCCGGGAACCTACGGTCCATCGTGGGTGACGGCCCTCGTCAACGCGGTCGGCAAGAGCAAGTTCTGGGATTCGACCGTCATCTTCGTGCAGTGGGACGATTGGGGCGGCCTCTACGATCACGTGCCTCCGCCGTACGAAGGACGCGACGGGCTGGGCTTCCGCGTGCCGCTGCTGATCATCTCGCCGTACGCGCGAGCGAGCCACGTTACTCATCGCCAGTACGAGACGGCCAGCATCTTACGCTTCGCCGAAAATCTCTTCGGCTTGGATCAGCTCTCGGCCGCCGACCGTCGAGCGAACGCACCCGGCAAAGATACCTTCGACTTCTCGCAAAAGCCGCGGCCCTTCGTGAAGATCGCCGCTCCGCATCCGCCCAAGTTCTTCATGCATCAGTTCCCGGACGATTATTTTGCACCCGATTATGAATAGACGCTACGTCGCACTCGCCGCCGCGCTCGCGCTCACGGCGTGCTCGTCCTTTCGGCAGGCTCAGAGCGGCGGTGGCGTCTTGCCCTACATGCAGAACGGCGCGGCACTCTCCGCGCTCGACGGCACCGGAGCCGGAAAGATTCGGCACGTGGTCTGGGTGGTGCAAGAGAATCGCAGCTTCAACGATATGTTCGAGGGTTACCCGAACGCGTACACCGTCTCGCACGCGAAGGATTCGAGCGGCAAGACGGTCGCGTTGCGGCCGGTCAGCCTCAAGACGAGCTACGAAATCGCGCACGGCGCGGAGGCAATGTTTCTTGCCTGCAACGGAACCGGAAAGCTTCCGGGAACGAAGTGCCGGATGAACGGCTTCGACAAAGAAGGGACGGCCGGCGGCCCGACCAACGGGCAGTTCGCCTACGTTCCGCACTCGGAGTCGAAGCCGTATTGGGACATGGCGCACGAGTGGGTGCTCGCCGATAAGATGTTTCAATCGCAAGTCGACGAGAGCTTCGTCGCGCATCAGTACATTATCGCGGCGCAAGCGCAGTCGAGCGTGGACGTGCCCGAGGGTCTGTGGGGCTGCGCGGGCGGAAAGCTCGATCGCGAAGGGACGCTCAAGGCGAACCGTATGCTCGGACCGGCGCAGCGGCCGTGCTTCAACTACACGACGCTCGGCGACGAGCTCGACAAAGCCGGGCTCGAGTGGCGCTTCTATACGAGTAAATACACCAAGCCCTATAGCGGTCTCTGGTCGGGGTACCAGGCGGTGAGACATATCATCTACGGTCCCGACTGGAAGAAAGACGTAATCACGCCGCAGCACCGTTTTCTCACCGACGTTGCCGGCGGCAAGCTCGCCGCGTTCACGTGGGTCACGCCGCTCTGCGTCGATTCCGATCATCTCGACTGCGGCGGCGGCGACGGTCCGTCGTGGGTTGCGTCGGTGGTCAACGCGGTCGGCAAGAGCAAGTTCTGGGATTCGACGGCGATATTTGTCCAATGGGACGACTGGGGCGGCCTCTACGATCCTGTTGCTCCTCCCTTTAGAGATTACGACGGTCTCGGCTTCCGCGTTCCGCTCATCGTCATCTCCGCGTACGCGAAGAAAGACTTCGTCTCGCACGAACAATACGAAACGGCAAGCGTGCTGCGCTTCGCCGAAGACCTCTTCGGCCTCGATCCTCTCTCGGCCGCCGACAAACGCGCCCGCTCTCCCGCCAAAGATTGCTTCGACTTCTCGCAGAAGCCGCGTGCGTTCGTTCCAATCGCGGCACCGGAAGATGCAAACTTCTTCATTCACCAGCCGCTCGACCCGCGAATTCCCGACGAAGACTAGCGCTGCGGCGACGTTACCGGACCAAGCGATGGTCGATTGCCATAATGGCGATCTCGCCGACCACAAGGCGCCCAAAGTCGCGGTGGGCAGGGTTGAGCAAGACGTTGTTGTCGATCCGGGCGACGGCGCTCGGTACGATTAAGCCAACGCTTTCGCCACGATCCACCCACGAGTCGCCGGCAAGCCGGCATTCGGGCGGCGCCGGATAGTCGAACCAGTTTTTCGGCAAAGTTGCAACATCGAGCACATCCAGGCGTACCGAGTCGGGGATGTCGACGGTCGCATACACCATATCAGGTGGAATGCGGGCGCCCGAAACGTTGGCCATGATCTCAAGCAAGGCCAATGAGAACGTGCTAGAGGTGTAGATAGCGGCTACCCCAACTGAGTTCCATCGGCCGCCATAAAGGCGGGCGCCTTCGCCGGAAAATGCTCCGGCCTCGTGCTTTCGCGCGAACGCACGGTAGACTCGCAAGCTCAGCTGAAAATGCCGTGCTCGATGCGGCCGACGATCTGCTCCACCTGTCGAGCGCCGGCGTCGGTTCCGAGCATACCTAAGGGGATTCGGTTGCCAAGTGCCACGCTCGGCTTACGGAGCCACTCTAGGCCTGCATCGCGTCCGAGAGCTTCGATGGCTAGCGCGGCGATGCGCGCGACGCGCGCAACTCGATCGGACTCGTCGGCTTTCAAGAGCGCGCGCTGCTTGACTCGCCGAGCGAACGTCGACTTGTCGATATGCGTTATTTCCTGCAACTCGCGAATGGATGCTCCGGTGCTTTCCGACAGATGCCGGACGACGAGAGCAGGCAGCCCATTGGTAACCGCCTGCTCGAGATCGGCGTCTCGCCGTAGCGGCCCCTCAAAAAGCTCGGAGCCGCCCATTAGACCCACCATCGCTTCGATCGTGCTCATTTGATACTAACTGTAGCATCATTTGAGCAGTGGGGCAATCCTGCTAGTAGGTGTCGACGGGGAGTTCCGAGGGCCGCTGGCTGATGAAGAACCCGCGAGAGTATTTCGGTTGGATCGTTTGATATTTACGCGGGGACTGGCTGAAGTCGAACATATCGCCGATGCTATGGGCGGTTGAATCGGTCGTGCCCAGGCGGCCGAGGTCGAAGGCGTCCTCGATGAAGCGCAGGATGCTGCCGAACTCGTAGACGGTGTGTGAGACGTATCCGGGCTTCTTGTCGCTGCTGAGACGAACGTAAGGGCAAGCGACGATCATCGGCACGCGGAAGCCGGGGCCGCCCTGATCGTCCTGCGGCGGCGGCGCGACGGGATCGTAAAATCCGCCCCAGTCGTCCCATACGACGATGACCACCGTCGAATCCCAATACTTACTCTGGCCCACCGCGTTGACGACCGACGCGATCCACGACGGACCGGTATCGTGCGCCGCATAGCCGGGATGGTCGGAGTTCGCGGCATCGGGAATCACCCAGGACATCGTCGGCAGTTTGCCGTGCGAGATGTCGGAGAGAACGTTCTTCTCCGGTGACGAGATGTTCTGCGTCCACTCCGGACCGTAGCGAACGGGCGCGATCATATCGAAGGCGTTCCAGAGGCCGTTGGGCTGCGAGTGCGAGAAGGCCGGCGCGTAATACTTCCAGGAGAGCGACTTTGCGTCGAGCAGGTCGCGCAGCGTCGGGTAGCTGCTCGAGCCGCCGGGAAAGTCTTTCGTGCATGGGAACGGCCCGGCGTTCTGCTGGTATTTGAGCGTCGTCGTAATCAGCGTCGTCTTCGAACCCGGCCCCGAATCGCAGCCCCAAGCGTCGGGCGAAGTCGGCGGATCGATGAGGCTGTGCGTCGAGTCGATGAACGTGTCGCCGCGGATGAGATCCTGATGGGCGGTGAAGCTGTCGCTGCCCTGCGTTTGAAACATCTCGTCGGCAAGTCCCCACTGCTGCGCCAACGTCCGGTAGGGTCCGATTTGCGCGGGGTTGACGTATTGATACGGCGCCATCCCTTCGGGCTCGTGGTTGCGGACGTATTTGATCAGATTGAAGCCGTCCATCCCACCTTTTTGCCACGCCGTGAGAAACGCGTCGTAGAGATGCGTGATGCTGCCTTTAAAGGTGAGGTCGGCTTTGGTGAGGTTGACTTTCTTCTCGACCAAATGCCCGCCTTGCTTGACGAGCTCCTCGCCCGTCAGCGAGCTCTTCGCGTTGGGAAATCCGGCAAAGAGATTGTTGAAGGTGCGGTTCTCCTGAATCATCAGCACGACGTGCTTGATCTTGCCGCCGGGATTCGTTTGCGGGACCGCAAAGGCCGCGGACGTATTGGGAATCGAGGAGGCTGCGCCGGCGCAGCCGGCGAGCGCGAAACCGGCGGCGACCAGCGCCACCGCAGAGCGAGAGACAAAACGCATGGGGTCGTTACTCTGTATCGACGGGTAAATTCGAGGGCTTCTGATGTAGGAAGTATTCCTTGCTGTACTTCGATTTGATTTTGACGAACTTTCGGGGTGCTTGCGTGAGGTCGAACATGTCGCCCATGCTCGCGCACGTCGAATCGGTCGTGCCGAGCCGGCCGAGCTCAAAGTTATCTTCGATGAAGCGCAAGATGCTGCCGAACTCGTACACCGTGTGCGAGACGTAGCCGCCCTTGCTGCCGCTTCCGATCTTGACGTAGGGGGAGATGACGAGCATCGGCACGCGGAATCCGGGACCGCCTTGATTATCCGGTTTGGGCGGCGGCACGGGATCGTAGAATCCGCCCCAGTCGTCCCAGACGACGATCACCGCGGTCGAGTTCCAGTACTGGCTTTGGCCGACCGCGTTGACGATGCTGGTGACCCACGACGGTCCGGTATCTTTGTGCCCGTAGGCAGGATGATCGGAGTTCGCGGCGTCGGGAATCACCCACGACATCGCCGCCAGATTGCCGTTAGCGATGTCTGTGAGGACGTTCTTTTCCGGCGACGAGATGTTCTTCGTCCATTCGTCGCTGTACCGAACCGGCGCGACGAGGTCGAAGGCATCCCACATGCCGTTGGGCGATTTATGTGCGAACGGCGGCGTGTAATACTTCCAGGAGAGCGATTTGGCATCGAGCAGATCGCGCAGCGTTTTGTAACCGTCCGAACCATAGTTGGGAAAAGCGTTCGAGCACGGGAACGGCCCTTGGTCTATTTTCAGCTTGAGCTTGGTGTTGATGACCGACGTCTTCGCACCGGGCGGCGCGTCGCATCCCCAAACGTAGGGCGACGTCGGCGGGTCGATCAGGCTCTGCGTGGTGCTGATGAACGTACCGCCGCGTATCAGATCTTGATGGGCGGTAAAGCTGTCGCTGCCCTGCGTCTGGAACATTTCGTCGGCAAGACCCCACTGCGCGGCCATCGTACGATACGGCGCGATCTGCGCCGGGTCGACGTATTGGTACGGCATTTTGCCTTCCGGCTGCTGGGTGCGCTTGAACTTGATGAGATTGAACCCGTCCATCGCGCCTTTTTGCCACCCGACCAAAAACGCCGAATAGAGATGGGTAATGTTCTGCTTTTGGTAGAGGCCGGATTTGGTGAGGTCGATCTTTTGTTCGACGTAACCGCTGCCTTGCTTGACGAGCTCTTCGCCGGTGAGCGAACTCGTAGCGCCCGGAAAGCCCGCGAAGAGGTTGTTGAACGTTCGGTTCTCTTGGACGATGAGGACGACGTGCGTGATCGGCGAGCTCGAGCCGCTGCGGTGATGACCGCCGGAGAGGCCCGCGAGCGGCGGTGTCGCCGTCCCCGCGCCGCCGCAAGCCGTTAGCGCGACACTAGCGGCAATCGCGCAAGCGATGCGAGAGCGCAGCGTCACGACGCGACGACGCCGACTTTCTGCGCGATCGCGTCGACGTCGTAATCGAACCGTTTGGCCACCTCCGCGGTGCTTGCAATCAGGTCGTCCATGACGTCGGCGGTGAACGTCGGCTTGTAATAATCGGGGAACGAAAGCTTTTCGTCGTACTTTGCCTTCGCTTGGGCGAAGCTCGGCGCATCGAGGCCGGTATGGGCGAGAATGCGGTCGATCGTCGCGGGCGAGTTGCTGCAGAGGTCTTCGTAGCGGACGATGCAAACGCTGCGCGCGAGCTCCGGGTCGGCATCGAGCTGTTTGGCGATAAAGCCGTAGACGTACGCCCAGTAGCGCGCACGCGATTGCGCCCACTTACCGTCGTCGAAGAGCCGGCGAATCTCGCGCAGGGTCTCCGGGCTGCCGACGTTGGCCATAACCTGGCGCGTGCCGAACTCGTGGTGCCCGGTGAGCTCGATGATCTCGATCTGACGCGGGTCATCGCGCTCGAGCTCGGCCCAAATGCGATCCTGCTTGATCAGCGAGGCCACGTGGTCGACCGGGTTGCGTACGTAGAGAAGAAAACGCGCGTCGGGGAAGATCTTGCGAAGATACTGCATCCGCAGCACGCAGAGGATTGCCTTGCTCACGTAGCGGCTGCGCCCGCGAACCATGGCCAGCTTCCGGAGATGCTCGCTGTAAAAGCGCTCGAAGGCCGGATTCGACGTCGAGCCGTCGAGCACGCTGTACTTCGATTCGTCGTGGATGAACGGAAAGAAGTGCTCCCACAGAATCTCTTCGCCCATCTCGGCGCTGTCGCGCGTGACCTCGATGCGGTCGCGGTGGATGCGCGGGACCGGCTTGCGCATCGCGTCGACCGGAATGCGTGGAAAGACGTTGTTCCAGACCCACGGCATGTAGGGCATCAAGAAGTCGGCGTATTTATGCGTGACCACGTCGGGATGCTCGCTGAGCATCTGCAGCGTGATCGTCGTACCGGCGCGCGGAAGTCCGCAAATGTAGACCGGGCGGTCGACTCGTTGCGCTGCCAAGCTGCGCGAGAGCATCAACGATTCGAGATTCCCCAGACCGACGAAGAGCGGAGCGGCGGCGTGTACGGTCCGGACGCTCCAATAGAAGGGTCCAGGCACAGAGAATTTCTGCGGTGTCTTTGTGTCGGTAGCCATCGGACCTTATACTTTCTCGAAGAGTGCGCCGATAACCGTTAAGCCGGGTCCGAAGGCCATGCTGATGACCTTCGCTCCGCTGGGAACCTCCGGTGATTCCACGATATGCTGCCAGATGTGCGGTGCGGTGGCCGAGGCCATGTTGCCGTGCTCGTAGAGGACGCGGCGGCTCAGCGCGATCTGAGTCTCCTCGATGCCGAGACGGCCGCGAATCTGATTGAGAATGGCCGGGCCGCCGGGATGGATCGCAAAGACCATCGCCGACTTCTCTTGCTCGAAGTCGAGACCTACCTGGGCACAGATGGAACGGACGAAGTCTGCAATCGAGTCGCGAATCATGAACGGGACGCGCTTGGAGAGCGACATGTCGAACTGCAGCGGCCCCGGGCGCAGCGTCATCTCGGGAAGCGAATCGGGCAGAATGTGCTCGTCGATCGCCAGCACCTTGAGTCCATTGCGTCCTTGCCGCGGGAACGTCATCTCGGGATAGGCCGAGTACTTAATGAAGCCATCGGCAAAGAGCGTTGAGGTGACGAAGTTATCCGGCTCCTCTCCGAGCAGGTCGAAGTGCAGTGAGAGAAACTCGGTATGCACGAGGTCCACGCGCCGCTTCTGCTTCGGCAGCGAGACGTACGAGGAGCCGACCAGGCCGACCGCCGTGCGAATCGCCGGGAAGGCGCCGTAACATCCCATGTGATACGAGTGCGTCACGCCGACGTTGAGCCAGCTGCGGCGCGAGAGGAACGTCTGAACCGGGCTCGGCGAAACGTATCCCGAGCAGCTCACGTGCACGATGTCGTCCGGCGCCGTTTCGGAATCTTGATAGACCCGCTCGAAAACGTCGCAGGCAACCTCTTCGTAAAGATTCATCCGCTCGTCGAGCGCTTCGCCGGTCGGCGCGCGCAGGCCGCCGTAACGGCGCACGAGCTCCGACGGGTTGGCGGCGTCGGGCCTGACGAAGCACGAAGTGAGGACGCTTACTTGCCGTTGTGCGATGTATTCCGACGACGTGCCGTAGCGCGCCATGCGTTCGCGCAGGTTGGCAGCCAGGCGCTCGCGTTCGGCCTCATCGACGATCCCGCGCGCGGCGCACTGAGCGAGCGTCATGAAATGCGCTTGAATCGCTTTCAGCTCGTCTTGCGCGACGGGTTCCGTGACGCCGATCCGTTCGAAGTCGGCGAGGACGACGGGAACGGATTGGACGCGCGGTTTTGGGGCAATCGCGCCCCACGACTTCTCTAAGATATGCATATCAAGGTCTCGTGACGATTCGCCGTCTGCTCCGCGCTTCCATGCCTGGGCGCATACGACGAGAGGGTTGATAAACGTCACTAATCTCGGTCATTTTTACTCGTTGTCGACCGGCTCGTTCGACGGCGGCCGACTCAAGAAGTACGCTTTCGAGTACTGCGCGTCGACGGGGACGAACTTGCGCGGCTTCTGCGCGAAATCGAAGAAGTCGTTGACGAAATCGGCGGAGCGTACGTCGGTCGTACCGAGACGTCCCAGCGACCAATTGTCCTCGACGAATCGCACGACGCTGCCGAATTGGTATTCCTTGTGCGCGATGTAGCCTTTCTTTGCAAATGGGGAGACGGCGATGAGCGGTACGCGGAACCCCAATCCGCCGAAATGCCGGCCGCCGGGCGGCGGCACGTGATCGTACCATCCGCCCCAATCGTCCCAGAGAACGAGGATTGCGGTCGTGTCCCACGCCGGACTCTTGCCGACGGCGTTGACGACTTGCGCGACCCACGACGGGCCGGTATCCGATTTGTTTCCCGGGTGATCGGAGTCTTCGAAGTCGGGAATGACCCACGAAATCGCCGGCAGCGTATTGCGATCGATGTCGGTGAAGACTTGCGTCTGCGGCGAAATGACGTTTTGCGTCCACTCCGGACCGCTGCGTACGGCAGCGATTGCGTCGAACGCGTTCCAGAGATCGCCGCCGAAGTTTCCGAGCGCCGGCGTGTAGTAACGCCACGAGATTCCGGCGTCGTCGAGCAGATCGCGCAGCGTGCGATAACTCAGGCAGGGGGCGGGACCGTCAAGAAACTCGTATTGATTGCCGGCGTCGATGAGCGAGGTTCGCGTTCCCTTCGGCGCGTCGCATCCCCACGGCGCGCTGCTCGGAAAATCGATCAGCGCTTGCGACGCGCTCACGTTGGTGTCGCCGCGAATGAGATCTTGATGCGCGGTAAAACTTCCGCTGCCTTGAGTTTGAAAGGTGTGATCGGCCAGAACGTACCGCCGTGCGAGCTCCCAGTACGAGCGAATATGCGCGGGGATGACGTATTGGTAGACGTACGTTCCGGGCACTTTGCCGATTGGAACGGTATCGAACCCGTTCATCTTTCCGTCGTTCCAGTCGCGCCTCCAGTATTGGTAACCGTTGTTCGGCGAGATCGGACTCTCCAGGGCGGCTTCGCGCAGCGGGATCGTTTTGCCGTCGTGCGTCTTGCCGCGCGTCGTACCGTCGGCGTTGGGAAACGTTGCAAAGAGATTATCGAACGTGCGGTTCTCCTGGACGACGATCACGATGTGCGTGAAGTACTTGCCCTGCTTTGCTGGAGGCGGCGGCGGAAGGGGACCCGGCGCGGCGGGAGTCGAGCCGGCGGCGCTGCAGGCGGCGAGCAGCGCTGGAAGGATGGCAGCCAATACCAGCGCGGCGGGCAATAAAAGCCGCGGCGAGCGCACAAGACCCGGCATAGTTTAAAGGTATCGTCCGGGGCCGGGCGCCATCCCTTCCTCGTGTCCGTCGTGCCGGCAGATTCGCAGAGCATCGCGCGAGCGGCCGCCGCGTTGCGCGATGGCGGCGTCGTCGCCTTTCCGACGGAGACGGTCTACGGCCTCGGAGCGGTCGCTTTCGACCGGAAGGCCGTCGCGCGGATCTTCGAAATCAAGCAGCGGCCGCACTTCGACCCGCTGATCGTGCACGTACTCGATCGCGCGATGCTCGACGAGGTCGTGACGCGGATAACGGAGCCGGCCCAACGCTTGATCGATCGCTTTTGGCCCGGCGCGCTCACGCTCGTGCTGGGCAAGAGCGCGGCGATTCCCGAGCTGGTGACCGCCGGATTGGCGAGCGTGGCCGTGCGCATGCCGTCGCATCCGGTTGCCCGAGCGCTGCTCGCGGCGACCGGCGCTCCGATCGCCGCGCCCAGCGCCAATCCGTTCGGTGGCTTGAGCCCGACACGGGCCCGGCACGTGGTCGAGGGGTTGGGCGACCGCGTGGGTCTCGTTCTCGACGGCGGCCCCTGCGAGTACGGCATCGAGTCGACGATCGTTGCGCTCGAGCCGCATCCGGCACTCTTGCGGCCGGGAGCGATCCCGGTCGAAGCGATTGAGGCGCTCACCGGCCGGCTCGCACCGCTCGCCGAGTGGGACCCGGTAACGGCGCCGGGCCGCTTGCCGCACCACTACGCGCCGCGGACGCCCCTGCGGGTCGTCGACCCTGCAACGGTTCCTGCGCGAGAGCGCGGGCGGGCCGGATTGCTGGCCCTATCCGGCGATTTTCCGGGGTATGCGGCGGTCCGGCTGCTCTCGCGGGAGGGGGACTTACGGGCGGCGGCCGCCAATTTCTTCGAAGCGCTCCACGAGCTCGATTCCGTCGGAGTCGAGCGTATCGATGCCCAGCCTTTACCAGAGGCTGGGTTGGGCCTTGCGATGATGGATCGCCTCGTCCGGGCGGCGGCAAGCCGAAACGCTTGACGCTTGCCATGCGTTATTGCGATAAGAATCGAAGAGAGGATCCATGAAGCCGTTTTCTGAGCTCGTTGGACGCACCGTTGCCATCTGCGCGCTGCTCGCACTCTGTGTGGGCGCGGCGCCGGCCGCGCAAGACCTTCCGTATCAAGTCGCCGGCGACGTGACCGAGAGCTTTCAGCTCCTCATCGGCACGTATTACGACACGGTCAATCCGCAGGCGTTACTCGCAGCGGCCGCCGACGCGCTCGCCGATGCCGCGCACAAACGCGGGGTCACGATCGCTCCGCCGTCGCTGAAAGTCGAAGGCGATCGCGACGCGACGATTGCCGAGCTCGATGCGGCGATTGCATCGGCCGCGCATACCGCGCACGCATCGCCGAGCGACTTTGCCTACGCCGCGATTGCGGGAATGGCAAAGGCCACGAACGATCGCTACACGCAGTTCTTTACGCCGGCAGAGTTCAAAGCGTTCAACGAGGCCCTCGATCCGGAGAAGATCAGCGGCATCGGCGTGATGATCGAGCCGGATAAGACGTCGGGATGCGTTCGGGTCACGTACGTGTTGCCGGGAACGCCCGCCGAACGAGCGGGAATCGCGGTCGGCGATCTCGTGACTGCGGTCGATGGAGTGCCGACGAAGGGCCAAACCGTCGACGTCGTCAGCGGACGGCTTCGCGGAAAAGCCGGCACCGTGGTTGCCGTTTCGGTGCAGCGGACCGCCGCGCCGACGGTATTTCAGATTACGCGTGAAAACGTGCAGCCGCCGACGGTCGTCTTCAAGATGCTTGCCGACGGCATCGGATACATTTGGGTAATGGAGTTCGGACGAGCGACGCCGACCGAGTTCGACACGGCCGTTTCGCGGCTCAACGCACTGGGCGCGAAGGCGCTCGTTCTCGACCTTCGCAACGACGGCGGCGGATACGTGAACTCGGCGCTCGACATCAGTTCGCGCTTCATCGCCAATAAGGCGTTGCTCACGGTGGAAGAGCGCGGCAAGCGCGCCACCACGATCGATGCCGAAGGCGATCCGTCGATCAGCCTGCCGGTGACGGTGCTCGTGAATCAATACACGGCTTCGGCGTCGGAGATCACCGCCGGTGCGCTGCAAGATGACGGCATCGGCATGCTGGTCGGTGCGAAGACGTTCGGCAAAGGCGTGATGCAGACGCTAACGCCGTTGCCCGACGGCGCCGCCATCAAGATCACGACCGCGCACTATCTCACGCCGAGCCGGCGCGACATCAATCTGCGCGGAATCGACCCGGACGTGAGTGTCGACGAGAATCGCGACGCTCGATTCGGCGACGTCGCGACCGACGCACAGTTGCGCGCCGCCATCGCGCTGCTGCAAAAGAAGATCGCGGCGAATAAACCCTAGGCCCGGCTTAGGTGCCGGCGGACGAGCCGCACGACGCTTCCGTTATGGGCGAAGGAGACTTCGTCCATCAAACGGCGCATCAAAAAGATCCCGAAGCCGCGTCCTCGCGCGTCTGGTTCGACGCTCGTCCGCTGCGAGGGTTCGGGGAAGCCGCTGCCGCAGTCTTCGATAACGATGGCGAGCGCTTGCCCGTCGTAGCTGCATTTCACGGTAAACGTCCGATTGGTCGTCCCGCAGCCGTGCTCGACGGCATTGCTCAACGCTTCGCCGGCGGCCAGCCGAATGTCCGATACGTCATCCTGCGTAAAGCCGCACTGAATCGCAAAACGAGCAATCCCCTGGCGCGCCAGCGCCACGTTTCGTATATCGCTCGTGTAGGCGGCCTGGTAGTGCTTGTTCAACTGATCCTGAGATGCGTGTACACTGTGAAGCCTTCCCGGCGTGCGGACAATGTTAAACCTACGCAGTTTACTCGTGCTCTGCGGCGTTTGCGCGGTGACCGCTTGTCAGCCGGCAGCCTTGCAGCAAACCCCTTCCTTGGCGGGCGGTGGTGCCGCGACCGGCGCCGCTTCCCAGCTTCGATCGCGAATCTGCGAGCACCGGGTCAACGATACTCTTAAGAAGCTCGAGGAGTGCATTCAGCGCAAGTCGCTGTGGAATCGGCTCGCCCACTTCCAGCAGATCGCCGACGAAAACTCCGGTACGCATGGGCACCCAAATCGCGACACCGGGACTGCCGGCTACGCGGCATCGGTGGCGTACGTCGCCGGGCTTATGCGCAAAGCCGGCTACAGCGTCACCGTTCAACAGTACGTCTATAAGAAATCGGACGTTATCGGCATCCCCGTGTTTCGCACGCCCGATCGCCGTTACGCGTCGGAACGCGACTGGTACGTCGCGCGGCTCTCGGGCGCCGGCACGCTGACCGCGGCGGTGGAACCGCCGGCGGACTCCGCCGGCGGCTGCGCGCCGAGCGATTTCGCCGGTTTTGCGCGCGGTGACGCCGCGTTGCTGCGCGCCGGCAATTGCGACTTCGATTCGCAAGTCGAAAACGCGGAGGCTGCGGGCGCGGCAGCCGTGATTCTCTATTCGGACGATCCGCAGCGCGGTGCTTACGAAGCCCGGCTGATCGATCCCGCGCGCATTCCGGTGATCGGCGTCGTCACCAATGCCGTGGGCGTCGGCCTTTTGCGCCAATACCGTTCCGGTCGCGCGGCGGTCGTGCAGATCGACGTCCGCGAGCACTCCCGCAGCGACCTCGATTACAACGTGATCGCCGACTCGCCGTACGGCGACGCGAAGCGTACCGTCGTCGTCGACGCCCACCTCGACGCGATCTACGGCGCCGGAATGCTCGACAACGCCTCGGGCTCGACGTCGATTCTCGAAATCGCCCTTAACATGGCGAAGACGCAGACGGTCAATCACCTGCGCTTCATTTGGTTCGGCGGCGAAGAGATCGGTTTGCTCGGCTCGCGCTACTACACGACGCATCTGCCGGCGTCGCAGCTGCACGACATCGTCTTCGACATCGACGCCGACGTCACGGCAACGCCGAACTACGACATGCTCATCGCCGACCCGGCCAACGCGACGAAGGTCAAGCGCTTTCCGCCCAACGTCGTGCCCGATTCAAAGATCGGCAACGATTACTTCAAAGACTTTTTCGACACCGGCGGCGTGATCGCGCGAGCGGCGCGCTTCGGCAACGACGGGACCGACTCGTTCGCCTTCAGTCTCGCCGGCGTTCCGAACTCGGGTATCCTCACGCAACAGGACTGCTGCAAGCATCCTTGGGAGACGAAGGTCTGGGGCGGTTTCCTCGGCAATTACGAGGGCAAGATCCCAAGCCATAACGGCGGCTGCGTCGATCGACCGCATCGCTGGTGCGACAACTTGTCGAACAACGATCCCTTCATCTTGGAGCTCGCGACCAAGGCCCTCGCCTACGTCACGTTCAAACTCGCCAACCGTCGCCACTTCCCATGGTGACCGCCTCGAGCCACGTGGGCAATTAGCTTAGATTGTAGGCTGTTACAGCGCCTTTGTTTTCGAACCGCGCTTCTCTGCCATGGCGATCTGTCGATTAAAGAACCCAAATTTCTCTAAGGATTTTTCGCGAGCGCTCCAAACGCGGATCCGCGGCATGTCCACCTCATGCGCTTCTGCACGCCAACGGCGGCTGAGAGCGCCGAAAAGTCTGCGTAATGAAAGTACCAAAGAAGTCGATCGCGTACGCAATCGGTGGGATGGAGCACGTACAATTTCCGTAAGCGTCACGGTTCCGTACCCAGCTCTTTGCCGCGCCGGCGCGGGCGACGCCGTAGCTTCGTCATTTCTGCGAGGATTTGGGGTCGCGATTCACCCAAGCGCGTGAGGAGGTCAGTGAGAGGCTGACACACGGCGTTGTGCGGATTGAGTCGCACCCACCGCTCTCGGCCGCTGATCGCACTCGAAACGTAACCCTCACGCTCAAGGTCCTCCAGCGCACGGTAGACGGTCACGCGTGAGACCTTAATGAGGGTCGCAAGTTCGCCCGCGTAGGTTTCGCCGAGGAGCGTCAGATAAATCAGAATTTTCGTGCGCAGTTCGCTTCCGAAGAGTCGTAAGCCGCGGTTTTCAGCCATGCGGGTGTAGTAGCACATAAGCTACTCAAGTGCAGCAGCTGTGCTACGGTACTGCAGCCTATGGGCTACAGGATTATCCTCAACCCAACTCTCCCGGTTACGTTCAGCAGAATCCCTTCGTTAGCAAGCCCAATCTCGCGAAGGCTCTGCTTGCTGACGTCATATCGTTGCGCGAAGCGAGGCAAGTCGGAAACGCTGTCGGCGGTCGACTCGATGATCTCCTCGCAATGCGCCTTACTGATGCCTTGGTCCGTGCCGAGCTTGATGACATCGTTCCGTCTGATGTCGTCGCCGCCCCGACCACCAATGGCTAGATAGTGTTCGCCGCCAGGTCCACGCGAGAAAACCAGGTCGTACGCCGGAGAAAGTTGCCATTCGCCATGGGCGTTCATGAGAAAACTGTGTTGCTTCGCGTGGTCGTCGCGGTTATGCGCGAGCACGTTGAAGACGGCTCGCCGATAGGCTTGCGTAACGGCTTGCTGATCGCGTGTCATCGCGCGCACGATTTTGAGGAGATCGCTATAGTCGATTCCGGGCACGGTCCAATCCATTTCCAGCAAACCGGCAACCGATGCCACGTGAAGGCGATCGCCGCTGGTCGGTCGATCGAAACGTCGCGTGCCGAAGTAGCCGTAGGGTTTACTTGGAAACAGGCGCGTTTCGCTCAACCCGATACCGCAGCTGCGTGCCATGTCCGCGTAGGCCGCTTCGATGGGACCGGCGTCTTTGGCATCACGATGGGAGCTGCGAAACTTCACGAGCCACGCGTCGTAGCCGTTGGGAATCTCGCCGTCGCCCGCGACGATGTGCCCCTCGGAGTTCATCGCAATCAAGATTTTCGGACGTGTACCGCCCGAGCTTCCCCCAAGCCGTTCGAGCATCGCGGTGATGTCGCTGTCGTGGCCTTCGAGTAGTTCGATCGATTCACGTGCAATCGCATCGAGGTCAATAGCGCCGCGTAACGGCGGGACCTCGTGCGCCGGCTCGTACACCAGCGCCCCCATACCACGTTCGCCGACGATTGAGAGCTTATCGAGTGCCGAGAGCGACGAGTAACTGATGTTTGCCCGTTGCGCGCGTCGCTGAACGAGCAACTCGCCCCACGTGTCAGGCAGGCTATCGGCGAACACGCCCGGCAGCCCCTCGAAGAGACGCGTGTCCTTGGGAACCAGCGGATCTCGTGGCGGACCGGCGATCGGGTTGAGGTTGAATCCCGAGGTGACAAAGGCGGGATCGTATTCCAGAATCGCCGCGCCACGGTCCATTGCCATCCTGCCCACTTTGAGCCGATAGTTGTCATCGAACCGGAGGCTCACCGTTAGGGCCGTACCGGCTGGAAGTTTCATCGCTTTGTCCGCGCGCGCTGGGGCAGACGCTGTTCTTCCAGGATCTCGTCGATCGAGCGCCGTGCGGGCGGCGGCTCGAAGAGTCCGGCGACTTGGTCCTCGCTTCCGAGCGCCAGCGCGACCTTGACGACCACGTCGAACCCGACGTCATCGCCCTTCTCGAAGCGCTTGAACGTCGGCAGCGAGACACCGGCCGCCGAGGCGACGTTTGCTTGGCTGCGGCGCAGGCTGAGGCGGCGTGCGCGCGCGCGCTGGGCCACCAGCTTGGCGAGATCTCGAGGGGAAGCTAAGTGATAGTTCAAAAATGAGCCGTTAGAGGTCATATTTCGCCCTAATAGTATCATATCTGAGCCATAATGCACCCCTTCTGATCCTCAAAAGCGTATCCGCTCCGGCGCGGCAACCGCCGGGTTAACCCGATCTAGCTCCTCGAGGAAATTCTCAAAGGGTGTGGGCAAGGGTGCAAGCCGAAGCCGGTGAAGCGGCGTACGCGAAACGTCAAACGAGGCCGAGGGCGATTAGCTCAGCTGGGAGAGCGCCTCCCTTACAAGGAGGAAGTCGCAGGTTCGAGCCCTGCATCGCCCAGGTCAATCGGCCTATTTTTTTGGGTAATCCATTGATCCATCCGCTCTGCAATCTGCAACATTGCCTAAAAGCAAAAGCGCCCGCCGATCTGCGAGCGCCTTTAGGCCAATAATAGGAGCGGATATGGCGTCGTTTTGCTAAGGAGTCGGACCCCACAACGTCCGCTGGATTCGCTTGATGTCTTGGATCTCTTCACGCCCGATGAGCTTGATCGATCCCGACGTGTAGACTTTTCCACCCGTCGTCTTGAGCGTCGCGGATCCCGAGCCGCCTTTCGAAGAAAGCTTCGAAATCACCATGGATGAGATCGGTCCGTACTCCTTGGTTTTGCTGTTCGCCGGCGCTTTTAAGTTCGGAAAACCGTCGGTGATGCCGCTATAGTGACTTCCCTTGAACGGTTTGCCGTTCGTCGTCGTCTCGAGGTAGGCGCAACCAGCCTGTTTGTTCTTCATGGTGAACGTGCCCCAATAGAAGAAAAGCTTCGTGGGCTTGGGCGTGGGTGTCGGTTTCGGTGTGGGCGTCGGCTTTGGCGTCGGTGTCGGTTTCGGCGTGGGCGTCGGCTTCGGAGTCGGCGTCGGCTTCGTATAGGATGCGAGCACCCATTCGGCGGCGCCGTCGGATTTTGAGGCAGTGAAGGTCGTGCCTTTGACGTTGCCCTCCGCGAAGTAACTCAGATACGTTCCCGGTACGCCCCTCGCCGGAGCTTTGCACTCGATGGACTTCTCCGGCGATACTTGATCGTCCGAGGATAACGCTTCACCTTGGGATACGGCCGGCGTATACGGACTATATCCAAGACCGTGACATGCGATCAGCAGAGCCGCACTGAAAATGGCCGCGGTTGCAAGGCGAATAGGATTGCTCATCGATTGCCTCCGAGAATGCTGGTACCAAACTATAACGCGCCGGCGAAAAAGTTCCTCTATCGCTTGCTCGCCCTGTAAGCGTGTTGCCTAGAGCGAATAATCAAACGTCGAGCTATCGCAGCCGCCGCAGCGGTAGCGCACTTCGTTCTTGCCGGGCTTGAGGTTGAAGACTAAGACGGTAGCGGCGCGCCCGGCGCGTATTGCACCGGGACCGGAAATCTTGAGTTGCGAGGGATCGCTCCAGATTGCGACTCCGAAACGCAGTGCTCGCGGCGCGTCGAACGCCAGCTCGAGCCATCCGCGTTGAACAGTCGCGCGCAGAAGCGACGGCATCTTGCGCGCGGGCACTGCGGGAAGAGGACGATTGAAACGCGAGACCGGATAATCGGCGTATTCGAACACGCGGCTCGGCATCGCGCGTCCGGAAAGAAACGTCATGCCGGCGCGGGAGTCGTGATAGTCGATCGTCGCCGGATAGAGCGTGTCGCCGTGGAGCACGTCTGACGGAACTGCCGTACCGCCGGGTATATACGGAAACGCAACGGCTCGCGGCGCTGCGGAGAACGTTCGAGCATCGCGAGCGGCCTGCGTGAGCGTTTCGAGTTTCATTCCGTCGTGCACGGCCTGGTCGAACATCGCATTGAGGACGGCGTTGTCGGCCGATATGGTGCCGTCAACCGACTCTTGCTGAACGATCATGACGATCGGCTGGGTCTCGCCTGCCGCGGCATATGCGTCGACAAGTTTCCGCGCGTACGCAGCGGCGCTCTTCGGAGAGAATCCGCCACGACGAAGCAGATCGTCGGGATCCGTCGAGAAGGCATCTTCGCGCCCGCTCAAGTACGCGCGCGTCAGATCGCGCGCCGTCCATTCGAAGGCCAGCATCGCGCATCCGCCGTCCGGCTGCGGCCGCTTATAGGAACGAATGTCGGCGCAATAGGTGCCCCACGGTGCGCCGTAGTCGAACGTCGAGTCGGTGCCGTGACTGTTCCAGGTGATTCCCCAGAATGCGTGCTCGCCAAAAGAGAGCGCGCGCCGTATGTCGCGCTCCTCGCCGGCCGTGAGAATGCTGACGCTCGGAACGTACCACGGCAGCTTCGCCAGCATCGCGGCGTGCAGGTTCTCATAGAACTGAGCCTGCGCGTCGTCGCCGTTGGCAGCATGAAGCGCATTGTAATCGGCGGCAAAGGCCATGTAACGGATATCGCCGACCATCCACGATACCGGGACGTGGTGCGCGGCAGCCGTTCGCTCGATGTTACGCGTGCCTTGCGCCGACATTACCTCCTGAAGAGAGGTAAAGACAAAGCGCGTCTGGGTCGGTCCGGATGGTATCGCCCAGCGAGGACGATCCGGAGACACGTTTCTCCCCAGAGCATTCAAGCCGCACTTCGCGAAGCGCACGTCGATCGGCGGAAAGCCGCCTGCCGGAACCCGATACCAGATCGCTCCGTCGTAGCTCACCGTGCAGGCAGCGGCGCTGCGATCGACGACGATGCCCGCCGCGTGACACGCCGCCGAAGAAGAGGGCGTGGCGGCGCGCGCGCAAGCCGCAGCCCCGACGACGACGGCCGTCACGAGCAGCCGAAGAACGAGCCGAGTAAAAGAGCTTTCGGACATCAAAGCGGCTGGAAGGAAACGGAATCGCCCCCGGAGCCCGAGTGCTACCCGCAGACTCAGGACGCGGTGCGGAGATCGAGAGGCGTAATCTCCGCATTTTCGCGGAGAACGGGTTGCAATCCCTACTGCTAATGAAGCTCCCGCCGCGCCTCGCGTTGAAAAAGAAATGCGCGCCTTTTTGACCTGGTTCAACGCTTCCGAACCGGCCGATCTCGTCCTTAAGGCCGGCCCTTGAGGTGACGCAAAAGGGAAACCTCGATATCACCCCTTGGAGGTCGTGGTTTCTCGATTGTCTGGGGCGTGCTTTAGAAAAAGCCGAGAACGTATTCGACGCCGTAACGGCAACGGCTGAATTTTGGGAGCGTCACCGCGGAGCCGAACTGAACGCTCGGCAGCAGATGATGGTGAACAAGTTACTCAACGGCTTTGACGGCAAGCTCACGACCGCAAAATGGGCCAAGATTGCAAAGACTTCGCCCGATACAGCGTTGCGCGATATCGAAACGCTGATCGGTGCGGGAATTCTACGGCGGGATGCCCGCGGCGGCAGGAGCACGAGTTACTCATTGACACCGGTACTGAAGGACGCTGCGGGATGAGCAGCGGAGTATCGCTGCAGTCCGAGGAATCGTCCGGCACGGTGCGCGCGCGGATACTCTTTGGGCTCGATCTCGCAGTCAACTTTTTGATGCCGTGGATTTTATACCGTGCGACGAGGCCGCACGTGGACGAAACGCACGCGATCATGATTTCGGCGAGCGCGCCGATGGTCTGGGGACTCGTTCAGTTCGCCCGCAGCCGCAGAGTCGATACGTTCTCGATGCTCTCGCTTGGCGGAATTGCGCTCTCATTCGCGATTTTTGCGTTCGGCGGTTCGCCGAAGGTGCTGCTGGTTCGGGAGTCGCTCGTCATCGGCGCGATCGGCGTGGTCTTCATCGTCTCGGCACTCGCCGGCCGGCCGTTGATGTTCGAGGTTATCCGCGGGATTGCGCAGAGCATGCCCGCGGGCGAGACCGGCAAGCTCGCAGAAGCGCGTGAAGAGCTGGAGTCTTTTGCCGACGCGCCGTGGTTCAGGCGGTTCATGAACACGATGACCGTGGGGTTCGGTATCTTCGCCATCGTGGAGATGCTGGTTCGCATGGGGCTGGCCTTCGCGTTGCCGACGGAACGCTTCTTGCTCGTCGCGCCGATCGTCCGCTACGCGATCGCCGGCGTTGCGGTGGCGTGGGTGTACTTTTACATCGCGCCGGCCGTCCGCCGCGCAGCGGCCTCAAGCCGCAAAGACCCCCTTAGCGAATGACGATGCCCTCCGGTCCGCGCAGTCCGGTGTGCGATCCGCCGATGGTGTTGATCGGCGCGACGTCGCCGTTGGCGCCGCGCGCATACACGGTGATCTCGTTCGACGCGTAATCGGATGCATAAATGCGCTGTTTCTTGTCGAGCGCGACGCCGTCGGGCTTATCTACGCCCGTGTCGGCCCCCTCGATCGCATGAAACGGCGTGGCGTCGCCGTCCGCGTTGGCCGAATAGGCGGTGATGCTGCCCGGGCGCGTAAAGTTCGCTACGTACATTCTCAGCCTGGCATCGAGCGCCACCTGGTACGGCGTGGCGAGGTTGGTGCTCGGCCCGGCGATCGTGCGAATCGGCGCCACGTTGCCGGCGCTGCCCGCGGCGTACTCCGTGATGGAGTTATAGAGATTCGGAACGTAGATATTCCCGCTCGGGTCTAACGCCAAGCCAGACGGTGCTTCCAGGCCCGTCTCGCTTCCGCCGATCGTGGCGATCGGCGGTACGTTTCCGGTCGAGCCGGGCGCGTAGATCGTCACGGTGCTGTTCCCGGCGTTCGCGACGAAAATCTCGCCGGTCGTTCGATCGACGGCGATGCCCTCGGGTCCCATCAAACCGGTGAGCGATCCGCCGATCGTCTGTATCGGGAACGCGTCGCCCGACGAACCGGCGGCGTATACCGTCACCACATTCTCAAAGTTCGCGACGTAGATGTTGCCCAGAAGATCGGTGTCGACGTCGAACGGGCTGTTCAGCTTCGTCTCTTGGCCGGTAATCTCTTGAATCGGTGTAGCGTTGCCGCTCGCGCCTTGCGCGTAGACCGCGATCGATTGGCCGACGATGTTGGCGACGTAAAGGCACGGACACGATTGGTTGCGCGCGCTAAGATGAGCTCGACTCGGCGGTAATGCCGGCGCGGACGACGGCGCGATCGAACTCGTGCCGCAGCTTGCGAGAAACACGATCGTAATAGCCGATGCAAGGACGTCTCTTGCGGTTGGGACCGGCATGGGCGCTCCTTCGCGACGAAGATTGGATTGCGGAGGTGAATCCCGGCGACGGCGGCGAGTTCCTTTTGTATGCCAGGCAGGAAACCGGCCGGTTTGAAGGCCCCCTTCCGTCACACGCGCGGCGTTCGATGCGTTGTAGCGCTCGGAACGAGGAGGATGCATCCCATGAAGGCACGACTGACCGCTGCGCTCTTGGCGGCTTTTTGCGCGTTGGCGACCGCGGCGCGGGCCGACGAGAACCCGACCTACCTGGGCCCGGTCTCGCCCGCCGAGCAGCAGTTTGTCACGTCGGTTCAAAAAGACCTCATGGCGCGCTTTCCGCGTGTCGAGGATGCCGAAAAGGCCGGCTACGTTCGCTACACCAGCCCCGACGATACCGGCGCGATCAGCTATGCCAACATGCACTGGGACGCCGATCCGACGCATCCCAGCCAGCTCTGGTACGACAAAGACGGGAATCTCATGGGCGCCGATTTCTCGGTGACGCGTCCGAGCGGCCAGCCACGCCCGCAGCTCTGGGGCGTCAATCCCGGCCGCTGGTACGAGTTCAACGGCCACGTCCACTACGTCGTCAAGATGCCCGACGGCAAGATGCTCTACGACCAATGGATTTGGAACCAGGACTGGGTCGATGCCGGCGGGAGCCTCACGAAGCCGTCGGCCGACACGCTCGTCAAGATCGGCCGCATTCCGAGTGCCGATTACGTCACGACGATCTTCGATTTTCCGACGCAGTGGGATCTCATCGTTTGGTTGAAACCGCATCCCCCGGGACCCTTCCACTGGTAACCGAGCTCGCCCAGGAGGGCAAAGCAGCATCTAGTCCGTAGCGGCCCGATGCGCCGCGCTTCACGGCGAACTTGCAAAGGGTCCCATCGCGCCTCGCCCAAGAGTAACGGACCGATGAACCGCTTACCGTTCGGGCTTCTTGGCGTTGCGCGGGGAAGAGTCTGCCGCGCGAGCGCTTCCCTGTATGCACGAGCCGTGCTTGCATCCGCGTGCGTCGCATGCCTCACGAACTGCGGCGGAAGCTCCGCAACCCGGGTTGCACCGGTTCGGGACGACATCCGATTCGTACGCGGGCAGCCCGTAACGGCGACGCCGATCAAACACGTCGTCTTCATCGTTCAAGAGAATCGCTCGTTCAACAACCTCTTCATGGGATTTCCGGGCGCAACGACGGCGAGATACGGTTATGACAAGAAGGGTAACCGAGTGAAGTTGATGGCGCGCCGGCTGTGGAGCTCGTGGGACCCCGGTCACGGTTCGTCCGATTTCTTCGCCGCATGCGACGGCCAAGGCAAACTGCGTGGGACGAAATGTAAAATGGACGGCTGGAGTACGCAAAAGAACCCGCCGTTTGCGTCGAAGTACCTCGCGTACGCGTACGTGCCGCAGGACGAGATCGTGCCGTACTGGACGATCGCGCAGCAGTACGTCCTGAGCGATCGGACGTTCGCCTCAAATCTCGACGGCAGCTTTATCGCGCACCAGTACACCGTGGCGGCGTACGCCAGCCACGCGGTCGATTATCCGAGCGGCTCGTGGGGATGTGAAGGCGGAAGCAGCGATACGCTACCGACGCTGAGCAACGATCGAAGGAAAGGCGATCGGATCGAAGCCTGCTTCGACAATCCGACCATTGCGAGCGAAGCCGACGCCGCCGGTCTCAGCTGGCGTTTCTATGCGTCGACCATCACCGGCGACGGTGGCCTGTGGTCGTCGTACCAAGCCGATCGCGCGATCTACGACGGTCCCGACTGGAGCGCGAACGTCATCAATCCGCCGGCGCAGTTTCTTACGGACGTCGGCAACGGCAAGCTCGCCGCGATTACCTGGATCACGCCGACCTGGGAGACGTCCGATCACCCGAGCACGGATGCACGGCACGGGCCGGCCTGGATCGCCAGCATCGTCGATACGATCGGGGCGAGCAAATTCTGGAAGTCGACCGCGATCTTCGTTATTTGGGACGACTGGGGCGGATGGTTCGATCCGGTCAAGCCGCCGTACAAAGATTACGACGGTTTGGGTTTTCGCGTCCCGCTGCTGATGGTTTCGCCGTATGCCCGAAAAGGGCAAGTGACCCACGTGCAATACGAGACCGCGAGCGTGCTGCGCTTCATGGAAGATAACTTCGGTTTGGCGCCGCTCGCGAAGAGCGATACGCGGGCAAACGATCCGGCATACGATCCCGGCGCGTTCGATTTCGCGCAGAGACCGCGGAGGTTCAAGAAGATCGGCGGGTCGCTGCCGCCGGTGTATTGGATCCACCTCGACGCGACCTCGACGCCGCACAGAAGGCCCGCCAGTATGTCCGATGGAGATTAAGCCGGCCCTCACGTTTGCGATTGCCGTGGCGCTTGCCGCCTGCTCGCCCGGCGTCACCTCTTGGGGCATGGCGGAGAACCCGAAGCACGACAAACGAACTCCGATCGCGCACGTCGTCTTCATCATCCAGGAGAACCGCTCGTTCAACAACCTGTTCTTGGGCTACCCGGGCGCAACGACGCGGAGCTACGGGTACGACACGCGCGGACGAAAAGTTTCGCTGCGGTCGCAGATATTAAACACGTTTTGGGATCCCGGCCACGGATCGAGCGATTTCTTTGCCGCCTGCGACGGCACGGGGCAGCTTCGCGGGACGCAGTGCAAGATGGACGGCTGGAACGACGAGTCAGCCGGCCTGGGCCATCCGAGCGATTTCGCCTATGCGTACGTGCCGCGAAACGAGATCGCGCCGTACTGGGAGATGGCGCGTCAGTACGTGCTGGCCGACCGTACGTTCGCCTCAAATCTCGACGGCAGTTTCGTCGCGCACCAGTACGACGTTGCGGCATCTGCCAGCCGAACGGTCGACTTTCCGCGATCGGCATGGGGATGCGAAGGCAATAAGCGTGACACCGTTGCGACGCTCTCGGCAAAGCGCCGCTACGGCCCGCGGATCAGGCCGTGTTTCGATATTCCGACCATCGGCTCGGAGGCCGACGCGGCCGGCGTGAGCTGGCGCTTCTACGCCGGAGCGATCGACGGCGACGGCGGTTTGTGGTCGTCGTACCAAGCGAATCGCGGGATCTTCTACGGCCCCGATTGGAACGCGGACGTTATCAGCCCGCCCGCGCGATTTCTCAAAGACGTCGGCGACGGCAAACTCGCCGCGATCACGTGGATTACGCCGACCTATAAAGACTCCGATCACCCGGGCCCGCTTGGCGGGAGCGATGGTCCCGCGTGGGTGGCGTCGCTCGTCGACGCGATCGGGGAGAGCCCGTTTTGGCAATCGACCGCGATCTTCATCATGTGGGACGACTGGGGCGGATGGTTCGATCCGGTCAAGCCGCCCTACGAAGATTACGACGGCTTGGGCTTTCGCGTGCCGCTGCTGATCGTTTCGCCGTACGCTCGGAAAGGACGGGTCACCCACGTGCAATACGAGACGGCGAGCGTGCTGCGTTTCATCGAAGACGACTTCGGCTTGGCGCCGCTCGCTCGAAGCGATACGCGCGCGAACGACCCGGCACACGATCTCGACGCGTTCGATTTCACGCAACCGCCGCGACGATTCAAGAAGATCGGCGGGTCGCTTCCGCCGGCGCACTGGCTCGAGCTCAAAAGCACTACCGACGCCCCGCCGCCGAGTACGATCGACGGCGACTAGAGAACCTATTCGTAGTCGGGGGCGAAATAGTCGTTCGGGAGCCGGTGCATGAAGAAGCGCGGCGGTTTGGGAGCCGCGATCGTAACGAAGGCGCGCGGCTTCTGCGTGAAGTCAAAGCAGTCTTCGGCGGGCGAGTTTGCCCGCCGGTCCGCCGCCGCGAGCTGATCCAGGCCGAAAAGATTTTCGGCGAAGCGCAAGCACGCTCGCCGTCTCGTAGCGGACGTGCGAAACGTAGTTTTGCTTCGCGTACGGCGAGATGACCAGCAACGGCACGCGAAAGCCCAGGCTGTCGCGGTCGAGATACGGCGGACGAACGTGGTCGTAGAGGCCGCCCCAGTCGTCCCATTGCACGAAGATCGCGGTCGAATCCCAAAACTTGCTCTTGCCGACGGTGTTGACGAGCGCCGCAACCCACGATGGACCGAAACCGCCGCCGCACTCGACGTGATCGGAGTCCGAACAGACCGGCGTGATCCAGGTGAAGCTCGCGAGCTTCCCGGCGCGAACGTCGGTGATGAACTTCCAGTTCGGCGATATCACGTTCTTCCAGTCGGGCCCGTACCGGATGTGCTTAACGGCCTGATAGCTCGACCACTCACCGCCGCCGCCGCTCGAGCCGCTGCCGAACGTGCTGGCATAGAAGCGCCACGAAAGCCCCGCGCTGTCGAGCTCGTCGGCCAGCGTCTGATAGTCGAAGCACGGCTTGAGCTCCGGCCCGAGCGTGCGGGTTTCCGTAATCGTGTGTATCGGATTTTTCTTTGGGCCGCCGCAGCCCCACCACGCGGAGTACGGTAGATTGACGGTCCAGGCCGCCTGCGCGGCGATGACGTACTGATGGGCGACGAAGCTTTCGTCGAGCTGCGATTGGAACATCTTATCGGCCACGACCCATTCGTGCGCCATATCGAAGTAGGGCTTCGATTCGTCGTGCGGCACGTAGACGTACGCCGGATTGAGCGGAGCGTTGAACGCTCGCTCCTTGTTGAACCCGTCCATGCGGCAGTCGGTGCCGGGCAGCTTCCCGGTTCCGTTGCACGCGGCGAACATGGCTTGCGCGGAATGGTCGATGCTGTAGCTCTCTTCCAGGCTCATCGGGCGCAGCCGAATCGTCTTGCCGAAGGAGTTCTTTCCGCTGGAGACCGTGTCGGCGCCGGGATACCCTTGGAAGAGATTATCGAAGCTACGGTTCTCCTGGACGATGTAGATAACGTGCGCGATCTTACCGGCTCCGGTGGAGTTGAGCGTTCGCAACACGGTACCGCTTTGCATAGAGGGCAAGCCCTGCGAGCAGCCGGCAAGCGCGGCCGCAACGAGGCAGCAGAAGAGGCGCGTCACTGCGTGTCGGGCATCCTCGGATCGAACGGCTGGCTGCGAAAAAACGTCTCGTCCTTCGGCGCCTCGATCGGAACGAACGGTCGCGGCTTTTGACGGAAGTCGAAGCAGTCAGCGGCCGGAGAGGTTGCGCGGGCGTCGGCGGCCGATAGCTGGGCGAGGCCGAAGAGATCCTCCGCGAAGCGCAGCACGCTCGCCGTTTCGTATGGCACGTGCGAAACGTAGTCTTTTTTTGCATACGCGGAGATGACGATGAGCGGAACGCGGAAGCCCAACGCCGTCGTAACCGCGGTACGGTGGTTTCACGTGGTCGTAGAAGCCGCCCCAATCGTCCCACTGTACGAAGACCGCCGTCGTATCCCAGAACTTGCTCTTGCCGACCGCGTTGACGACTGCGGTAACCCACGACGGCCCGAGTCCCTCGCCGCAGGCCGGATGATCGGAATCCGAGCACTCGGGCGTGATCCAGGTAAACTTTGCGAGCGTGCCGTGCTTGACGTCGGTGAGGAACTGCTTCTGCGGCGTGATGACGTCGGCGCTCCAGTCCGGCCCGTAGAAGATGTGCTTCACCGCCTGATATGCCGACCAGTAGCCGCTGAACGGAAACGTGTATTGGCTGGTGTAGAACCGCCACGATAGGCCGGCTTGGTCGAGCTCGTCGCCGAGCGTCTCGTAGTCGAAGCAGGGGCGCTGCCGTTTACCGTAGGTGCGCCGATGCGTGATCGTGGCGACCGACGCCGATTTGCCGCCGCTGCAGCCCCACCGCACCGTCGGAACGTCGACGCTCGACTTGGCTTGCGCGGCGATGACGTATTGATGGGCGACGAAGCTCTCGTCGAGCTGCGACGCAAACATATGGTCGGCCAAGACGAACTCGTGGGCCATCTCGAAGTACGGTTTCGATTCGGCGTGCGGCACGTACGCGTACTGGCCAAGCTTCGGGCCGCCGTAGAGCCGCTCGCGGTCGAATCCGTCCATCCGGCAGTGCGTTCCGGGCAGCTTGCCGGTCCCGTCGCAGGCGGCAAACATTCCCTTGGAGCCGTGGTCCATGTCGTAGGCGGTTTTGAGCGAGATCGGCTGCAGCGCGATCGTCTTTCCGTGCGAGTTTTTACCGCTGCTGACCGTATCGGCACCCGGATAGCCCGCGAACATGTCGTCGAAGCTCCGGTTCTCTTGGACGACGTAGACGATGTGCGTAATCTTCCCCGCGCCGGCGGCGCGCAGCGCACGCAGCGGCGCATCGCTTTGCAGGTATGGTAACGAAGACCGGCGCTCAGCCGAACAGGCGGCGAGCAGAAAAGCGATGCCGCACAGCGACAGAACCGCGAGGTTGGGGCGCCGTTTCATGCGTGGATGCCAAATGCTGCAATCATACCGAGCCTCCTTCCCAAGCCGGCTCCAACGACAGAGAGGCCCGGCGAATGCCGGGCCTCTCGCTTGAGCTTCTGAGTGCTCGTTAGGCCGCTAGTTGCAGGCCGTGCCGGCCTTGTTGATTTGGCAGGTGCTGACGCCAATATCGTTGGCCGTGCCGAGGCTGTCGCCCTTATACGGGCCGGACGTTGCCTTGGCTTGGAAGGTCGACTCCCACATAACGACACCCACGGAATCCGTACCGTTGGGTGCGATTCTTGACGGTGATCGTCTCGGTAACCGGGTTGCCCTGGATCCCCGACTGCGAGGGATTTCCGGTCAGTTTGCCCTTGGGATCGGTCGACAGTGTGTCCGTTCGAGATCTTACGGATCGCGCCGGATTTCCACTTCCAGTTTCCCGGGGCGAGGTTCGTGCTGCACTGGCCCTGGTTCTGCGAGGTGACGATGCAGTACTGGACCGTGTACGATACTGGCGGGCCTTTGTAGGGCTTTCCAACTTCGAAGCAACCGACGTAGAACTGGGACGGGCACGAGGCCATCGGCGACACGCCGCCGCCCTTGTATTCGACGACGACGTGCAGGCCGTTCGCGGAGTGACCGCTCGGTGCCGCAACCGACGAGCCGCCCGGAATTGCCGAGCCGCTGCCGTTCGTGGAACATCCCGAGAGGACCAAGCTTGCGGCGAGCGCTGCACTCGCACATAGAAGGGTGAAACGCACGTTTGAACTCCTTCATAGCTAGGTGTTGAGGGACGCCGTCGCATGTACGCCGGCGTTGGCGGACCAATGCGGCCCACGCTTCAATTCTCCTGCAAGGGCGGCGCCGCTTGGCCAAAGGGCTAGGAATGGCCGCTTGCCCTGGCGGATACCGACGCCTTGCTACTGTAGGAGAGGAGCTTGGAGTCATGAAAATCTGGTTCTCCGTCTCGTTCGTTTTCGCTTTGGCGATGACGGTTGCCGCGGGCACCTGGAGCGCCGCCCGCGCCCAGGAGTCCCCGCCGCCAACGCCCCCCACGACGCTCTACGCGCAGCTCGGCGGCTACGACGCGATCGCCGCCGTCTCCGACGACATCATCGGCCGCCTGGCGACCGATCCGAAGCTGGCGAAGTTCTTCGTCGGCATCAACAACGAGCACAAAGCGTTCCTGCGCCAGCGCTTCGTGGAGTTTCTCTGCGCGAAGACGGGCGGGCCGTGCGTCTACACCGGACGCGACATGAAGACGACGCACGCCGGCCTGAACATTACCGAAGACGAATGGAATGCCATGGTCGCCGACTTCGGCCAGACCGAGGACAAGTTCGACATTCCGCAAGCGCTGCGGGCGCAGGTCGCCCAGTTGTTCGCCCAGATCAAGCCCGATATCGTGACCGCCCCCTAGGTTGTTGGGGGGCATCGCCGCCCCGTAGGCCAAGAGGTCGGCATGAAAGCCATCTCCGAGCCGGCGTACGTCACGGTCGGTCGCGACGGCGAGGTCGCGCTCGTCACGATGAACCGCCCCGAGAAGCGCAACGCGCTCTCGCTGGCGATGATGCGCGACCTCGATGCCGCCCTCGCAGACGTCGCGCAAGATCGCGAAGTGCGCGCGGTGATTGTACGCGGCGAAGGTCCGGTCTTTTCCGCGGGCCACGACCTGCGCGAACTGGTCGGGCGCGACGCCGAAACCTATGCCGCGATCTTCGAGGCCTGCGTGAACCTGATGGCGCGCATCGCCGCCATTCCGCAGCCGGTGATTGCGGAGGTTGCGAAGATGGCGACCGCCGCGGGCTGTCAGCTCGTCGCCGCGTGCGATCTCGCCGTCGCTTCGAGCGAAGCAACCTTCGCAACGCCCGGCGTGCGGATCGGATTGTTCTGCAGCACGCCGATGGTCGCGCTCACGCGCGCCATCGGCCGCAAACGGGCGATGGAGATGCTGCTGACCGGCGAACCGATCGACGCGCCGACGGCGCTCGCGTGGGGATTGGTCAATCGCGTCGTCGCTCCGGAGCGCGTGCACGACGAAGCGCTCGCACTCGCGCGCAAGATTGCCGAGTCGAGCCGCGGCATCGTGGGCATCGGCAAAGCGGCATTCTACCGGCAGATCGATCTCGACCAAGCCGGCGCATACGAATACACCAAAACGGTGATGACGTCGAACGCGATGGAGCCCGACGCAACCGAAGGCATCACGGCATTTCTCGAGCGGCGCCGCCCGGTTTGGCAGCGGTAAGTCTCGCTGGAGGGGTTGGGTGGGCACCGTTGAACCCGGACCGCCCGGTGTTCGAATGTGGGCAGCGAACGCCGCCCGCAAAACGAAGAAAGCGTCGCCCACACCCGGTACGCGTAGCCCCGAAAAATAAGGGCGTCTGCGCGTACGCGACGGCAGGGGGGCTCGCCTATGGCGGGCCCTTCTGTGATGCAATCACACTGCGGCGGCCAGTCCGGCAGAAAAATCAGCGAATCGGTCGAATGATGGGCGCTTCGTGAATCTTGTCACCCCGCGGACGCGCTACGCGGCCGTCGTCTTGATCGTGGCCTTGCTCGCGTCGCTCGCGGTCGCGTTCTTTCGCGTTCGCACCGAGTCGCACGCGCGCCGCGTCGAGCTGGCGATGGACTTCACCGACTTCGACGCGCTCGCACGCTCGTACGATTACAATCCGGCGGCGTTTTTGATCGCGTTGCGGCGCGCCGGCTTGACGTCGCTGGCGCTCACCGAGGAGCTCGGCGCAAACGTCGGCGACAACGGAAAGGCCTACGCGACGACCGGGGGCGCGCTCGTCAATCAAGCCCGCCTCACGCCGATCCGCGACCCGCTGCTCGCGGCGATGGTGAAGAACGGCAAAGTACGCGACGGCGCCGTCTACCTGCTGGTCTCCGACGCGGCGACCTATCGGCGCTATCGCTCGCAGCTCGCGCTGCATTTCGCGCCCGGAACCGTTCGCGTTCTACGGGCCACGCGGCCGTGGCTGATCGAAGTCCGCACGCAGGTCGATTACTTCAATGCGACGGCGCTCGGCATTCCCACCGACCAGATCGAGCTCGCACGACGCCTTACGCTGCTGGTCATTCCGCGGCTTCAGAACGACGAGCGCTTCGGGCCGCCCCAGATCGGCGCCGCGTTCGACGACGTGCTGCGCTACGATCCAAAGGTTTCGACCGTCATTTTCTTTGGGCTCGGCAATCAGGTTCTCGGCTACCCCGATCATCTGGAGGACACCGCCGCGGCGTTCAAACGCCACCTCTTCAACTTTGGTTCGATCGAGACGTACGACGCGAGCCAAGTACAGAAGGGCAACGACACGCTCGCGCGCCTCATCCCCGGCCGGACCGTGCGCGTGCAGGCGATCGCGAAAACCGAACTCGACAAAATCAAGCTCGAGGAGGCCGTCGAGCGCTACGCGCTCGGCGTGCGCGAACGAAACGTTCGCGTCGTCTACCTTCGCCCGTACACGCACCGGGATGGCGATCTTTCGATCGAGGCGACCAACGTCGAGATGGTCAAAGCGATCGCCGACGAGCTGCGCGCGTCGGGGTTTCGGCTCGGACGCGCGACGCCGATTCCCGAGTACCGCGGAAATAATCGCGGGCTCGTGGGGCTGGCGATCCTCGCCGTCCCGTCGATCTTCGTCATCTTGCTCGAGTTCTTCGGCTGGTACCGCCGCCGCATCGCCGCGGCCGCCTACCTGCTGACGATTGCCCTCTACGGCGCCGGCCTCGTGTCGCATCACGACGAGTTCGTTCGGTCGGCCTTTGCGCTGGCGGGCGCGCTGCTCTTTGCGACCACGGCGCTGCTCGTCTTGATTCCCGCGTGGAACGAGAGTCCGGCGCGCAACGACGGCACGCAGTTTCTTCGCAGCTTCGGTTGGACGCTCGCCGCGACGGGCGTTGCGTTGCTCGGCGCGCTGGTGGTCGTCGGCGTGCTCAGCTCGCCGCTGACGATGGAGGAGATCGAGCGCTTTCGCGGCGTGCGGCTGATCTTGGCGCTGCCACCGCTCATCGCGCTCGCGCTCTATCTGTTCGACCGCCGTTTCGGCAGCGTTCGGCAACCGCGCGACGTCTTTCTCTCGCCCGTCCTCATCTATCAACTCGTTGCCGGCGTCGTCATCGTCGCGCTCGGCGCGCTCATGATCGTGCGCAGCGGCAACGAGAGCGACGTCGCGCCGTCAGCGTTCGAGCTCGCCGTGCGGCACGCGCTCACCCACGTCTTGAGCGTCCGCCCGCGCTTCAAGGAGTTCCTGATCGGATTCCCGTGCATGATGCTGCTTCCGGCGCTCGTACCGCCGCACCGGCGCGCCGTGGGATGGCTGATCGCGCTCGGCATCGGGGTGGGCGTGGGCGACGTCATCGACACGTTCTCGCATCTGCACACGCCGATCGAAATCTCCGTGCTGCGAATCGTTTTGGGCCTCATCATCGGAGCGCTCGTCGGCGCGGCCGCGATCTGGATCTACCGCCGAATCGTGCCGGCGACGGCGTGATGGCGCGCGTGCTGCTCTCGGGCTACTACGGATTCGGAAATCTCGGCGACGAAGCGTTGCTCGAAGTCATCGTCGAGCGCCTGCGCCGCCGGTTCCCGACGGTGCAGCTCGACGTGCTCTCGGCCACGCCCGCCGCGACGGCGCGTCAGCACGGCGTCGATTCGACGCCGCGATGGGATTGGCGCGCCATTCGCGGCGCGATCCGCCGCGCCGACGTCGTGCTCTCCGGCGGCGGCGGTTTGCTCCAGAGCGCGACGAGCCTGCGCAGCCTGCTCTATTATGCCGGCATCCTTCGCGAAGCGATTCGCGCGCGGCGCAAGACGATGGTCTTCGCGCAATCCGTTGGACCGCTCGATCGCTGGGGACGTCTCGTCGTCCGGTACCTCTGCAAAGGACTCGACCGCGCGACGGTGCGCGACGAACGATCGCGTCTGCTCTTGGCGCAGCTTCTTCCCAAGACGCCGGTCGAGCAGACCGCCGATCCCGTCTTTCTCTACGAGACGCCGAATGCAGAGGCCGATTTGGCGAGCGAAGGGCTTGGGCCCGAGAGCGGCGCCTACGCCGTCATCAGCGTGCGTACAATTTCCGCGTTTCGCGAGATCCCGGCGATGGTTGCCCGCGTCGTCGACCGGCTCGCGCAGCGCTACGAGATTCGTTCGGCCTTCCTTCCGCTCGGCGGCGCGGGCGACGCGGCGGCCTCAACCGACGTCATCCGCGCCTGCGCGTCGAGTCCCGTGCTCTTGCCGGAGTGCCCCTTACCGAAGGCGGCCTCGATTCTGCGCGGCGCGCGCGTCGTCGTCGGCATGCGCCTGCACTCGCTGATCCTGGCCGCGCGCTACGGCGTGCCCTTTCTCGCGATTGCGTACGATCCGAAGGTGGCGTCGCTCTGTGACGATCTGGAGTATCCGCTCGAGCCGCTTTGGCGGGCGGGCGATCCGCGCCCGTCCGATGCCGCCGTCGACGCGCTGGTCGACCGGCTCGCCGGCGAGCGCGATACACTCGCGGCGCATCTGGCGCAGCGCCGTGCCGCCGTCGTCGCCGCGGCCGAACGCAACTTCGACGTGCTCGGCGAACTCTTGAGCTAATCGAGACGATGGATTATCGCGCAACGCTGAACTTGCCCAAGACGGAGTTCCCGATGAAGGCCGAGCTGCCCAAGCGCGAGCCGCAGTGGCTCGCGTGGTGGAAGGAGCACGGCACGTACGAACGCCGGCTCGAACGCAACGCTCCCAACGGTCCGTGGATTCTGCACGACGGGCCGCCGTACGCCAATGGCAACCTGCACATGGGCACCATGCTCGGCATGGTGCTCAAGGACATGTTCGTCAAGATCGCCTTGCTCGACGGCAAGTACGCGAAGTTCGTCCCCGGATGGGACATGCACGGATTGCCCATCGAGTACGAAACGCTCAAATTTTTGGGCATCACCGATTTTCATTCGATCGATCCGCTCGAGCTGCGCGCGCGCTGCCGGGAACGCGCGCTCTTCTGGCTCGATCGCCAGCGCGAGCACCGCATGCGCATGGGCAACTTCGGCCTCTTCGACCGCCCGTATCGCACGATCGATCCGTCGTTCGAAGCGACCATCGTCAACGCGCTCGCCGATCTGGCCGAACGCCAGCAGATCTACAAAGGCTTGCGCTCGACGCTCTGGTGCGTCCACGACGAAACCGCGCTTGCCGAAGCCGAAATCGAGTACGAGCAGCGCGTTTCGCCCTCGATTTACGTGCGGTTTACGGCCACACCCGAACAAGCCGAACGGATATACTCCGCCGTCATGCTTCGACAGGCTCAGCATGACCCGGCTTCCCACCCGCGCCCCTCACGAGTCTCGTTTCTGATCTGGACGACGACGCCGTGGACGCTCCCGGCAAACGTTGCGCTGGCGCTGCGCGCGCAAGCGACCTACGGACTCTATCGCGTCGACGACGAAGCGGTGATCGTCGCGCAAGCGCTTGCGGAACGCGCGCTCGGCGAACGATTCGCGCGCGCGGAGCGGATCGGCCGCGCTACCGGTGCGCAACTCGACAACCTGGCGGTGCGCCATCCGTTCATGGATCGCGACTCGGTCGTCGTGCTCGCCGATTACGTCGATCTGGAAACCGGAACGGGCGTGGTGCACACGGCGCCGGGGCACGGCGCCGACGACTTCGACACCGGCATGAAATACGGGTTGCCGATTCTCAATCCGGTCGACGCGTCCGGACGCTTTACCGCCGAAGCCGGCCCCTATGCGGGGCGCAACATCTTCGCCGCTAACCCGAAGATCGTCGCAGATCTCGAGGCGAGCGGTGCGCTCTGGAGCGCCGGAGAGTTGGAGCATTCCTATCCGCACTGCTGGCGCTGCCACAATCCGGTGATCTTTCGTGCGACGGCGCAGTGGTTTCTCGCCATGGATCAGAATTTGCTGCGGCAGCGTGCGATCGATGCGACCGACGACGTCGAGTACGTTCCGCAGTGGGGCCGCGAGCGCCAGCGCCAGATGATCGAGACGCATCCCGAGTGGTGCCTGTCGCGCCAACGCACGTGGGGAACGCCGATCCCCTCGCTGGTCTGTCTGGGCTGCAACGAGGCGTTGCTCGATCCGCGCGTGGCGCGTCTGGCGGCCGCGCGATTCGGTGAGGTCGGCGCCGACGCGTGGTGGAGCGATCCCGTCGAGACGTATCTTCCCGACGGCTTCGTCTGTCCGCGTTGCGGCGCGTCGGAGTTCGAGAAGGAGAAGAACATCGTCGACATCTGGTTCGAATCGGGCGTGACGCACCTCGCGGTGCTCGGCCGTGACGGCCTGACGTGGCCGAGCGACATGGTGCTCGAAGGCGGCGATCAGTTCCGCGGCTGGTTCCGCAGCTCGCTGATCACCGGCACCGCGATCAAGGGCCGCGCACCCTATCGCCGCGTGGTGAAGAACGGCTGGGTGAACGACGAGCAAGGCCGCCCGATGTCGAAATCGACCGGAACCGGCATCGACGCCATCGACGCGATGAACCGTTGGGGCGCGGACGTGCTGCGTCTCTGGGCCGCTTCGGTGGAACCGATCGACGACGTGCGCTTCGGTCCCAACGTCGTCGAGCAAGTGGGGCGCGTCTATCGCAATCTGCGCAACCGCATGCGCTTCATGATCTCCAACATCGACGATCTCCCCGCGAGCGAGATCGTGGCGCGCGAGGCGATGGAGCCGATCGACCGTCTCGCCTGCACGGTGGCCGACGCCTTCGTCGCCGACGTCAAGGGCGCGTACGACGAGTGCCAAATTCACGATGCCTATCTGCGCGTGGTAGACTTCGAGAGCGGGATGTCGAGCCTATACTTCGACGCGCTGAAGGACCCGCTCTACTCGCGGGCGGCGAACGATCGGCGCCGCCGCAGCGCGCAGTCGGCGCTGCTCTACGTACTCACCCGCTTTCTCACCGTGCTGGCGCCGGTGCTATCCTTTACGGTGGAAGAAGCGTGGCAGGCGGTTCCGCGCGAGCTGCGCGGCGATGCGGAGAGCATCTTCGATACCTCGTTCGATGCGGCGCGCCATCGCGGCGCGGCCGCCGAGAACGATCTGCGGCTTTGGCAGCAGCTGCGCGCGCTGCGCGCGCGCGTCGCCGCGTCTTCCTCGCCGCGCGACTTCGAGGGGCAGCTTCGCCTCACGGTTACGCCGTCCGCATACAAGCGGCTTGCGCCGCTGGGCGACAACCTTCGCGAAGCGCTCGTCGTTTCGGACCTCGAACTGGCGCAGAGCGCTGCGGCCGACGAGCCCGGCGACGGCGTCATCGCGTTCGAGCTCACTCCCGCACGGGACGCGAAGTGCGTGCGCTGCTGGAAGTATCGCAAGCTCGGAACCGATCCCGAACATCCCTCAATCTGCGCCGATTGCGCGCACGTCGTGCGAGGAAGAGAACATGGCTAATGGTGTAAACGAACCGCCCCGGCTCTCCCCTTGGGGAACGCTCTGGCTCGTGGCCGGCGCGGCCGTGCTCGTCTATCTGTGCTGGGCGCGAACGACGAATATGGGGCTCACCGTGGACGGCACGACGCTGCTCTACATTGCGGTCGCCGTCTTCTTTCTCATACTGCCGGCGATCGTGCCGCTCGTGAAATCGGTGACGATCGGCAAAGACTCTATAACCGTCAGCCTCGACCGTCTCGAAAAAGAGATGCAGAGGACGCGCCAGATTGCCGAATCGGCAAAGTCGTCGGCAGACGAAAGCTGCAAAATATTGCGTGCGGTCGCACCGCGCTTCGCTGAGAGCGACACGGCGTCACCCTGAGCGAAGGCGCGTAGCGCCGAAGTCGAAGGACGGCTCGGCGACCGCGGCGCGAAATTGGTTCCAGCTTCCCGACTCGATTGCCGCTCGCGCCTCGCGCATGAGGGCGTTGAGGAAGTAGACGTTGTGATAGGAGAGGAGGCGAGGCCCGAGCATCTCCTTGGAGCGAAAGCAATGGGCGAGATAGGCGCGTGAATACGTCGTGCAGGTCGAGCAGTCGCAGCGCGGGTCGAGCGGCGAGCCGTCGCGGACGAACGCGGCGTTGAAGAGGTTGAGCTCGCCGGCGTGGGTCATCGCGCGGCCGTTACGTCCGCAGCGCGTCGGATAGACGGAATCGAAGAGATCGACGCCCCCGTCGATCGCCGCGATCAAGTCGCGTACCGTTCCGACGCCCATGAGATATCGCGGTTTCGATTCGGGAAGCAGCACGGCCGTAAAGCGCGCGGTTTCGTACATTTCGTCGCGCGTCTCGCCGACCGAGAGACCGCCGATCGCGTACCCGGGGAAGTCGAGTTCGACCAGCTCGCGCGCGCTGCGCTCGCGCAGACCGCGGTCGAGGCCGCCTTGGACGATGGCGAAGAGACGCGTTCCGTCGCCGGTTGGAGCCGCGGCCGAGCGCCGAGCCCATGCGGTCGTCAACCGCACCGCCTCTTCGAGCTGCTCGTGCGGTGCGGGGAGTTTGACGCACACGTCGAGCACCATCGCGACGTCGCTGCCGATGCGCTGCTGAAATTCGACGACGTTCTCCGGGGTGAAGCGGTGCCGGCTGCCGTCGAGATGCGAGGAGAAGGTGACGCCGTCGTCGTCGAGTTTGCGCCGGCCCTCGAGGCTGAAGACTTGAAATCCGCCCGAGTCGGTGAGAATCGGACGATCCCACGCCATGAACCGGTGCAGTCCGCCCGCACCTTCGATCGTTTCGAGTCCGGGACGAAGCCAAAGATGGTACGTGTTGGCCAAAACGATTTGCGCCTGCGCTTCATGCAGATCCGCCGGCGTTAGACCCTTGACCGTCGCCGCGGTTCCGACGGGCATGAAGCACGGCGTCTCGACGTTGCCATGCGCTAGCTGCAGACGCCCGCGCCGCGCGTTACCGTCGCGCGCTAGTAGAGTGAACGACAACGAGCTATTCGTCGTGCGCTTCGCGACCGAGGCGTTTGCGCACACGCGCGGCATCGACGCGGTCTTGATCGCGACCGGTCGCTTCTTTGTTCCTTACGAGTTCTCGAGCACCGATAACCGGCACGATCATTCCGTCGCGCTCAACTTCGACGCGATTTGCCCATGCTTCATCGAACTCAACGCCCGTAATGGCTGTCAGGATATCGATACGTATTGGTGCGATCCCCATCTGGAAGACCGTGTCTTCGTCAACCAGATCCTCGATGGTCAGTGAGTCCAGCGGAGCTCCGAATGCAGCAAGCGCGCGCCTCGTGCGCTCCGCGTTTTCACGTGACGGTCTAATCCAAACGTCGAGGTCTTTCGTCGCACGTGGGCGATCGTGGACGCTCACCGCGTGGGCGCCGACGATCAAAAACTCAACGCCGGCGCTTAAGAACGCGCGCAACAGATCGCTGAAGTCGCGGCTCAGTTCCATCGCGTGTGCCTCGAATCGAGAGAAACGTTAGTTCATCGACCAGGGCCAGTCTCTGGGAGGCGGTGGATGCTAGCTCGTCGGGATCATCGCGATCCGCCTCCTCGCGGGGCACCAGCCGCACCCAGGCTGAAGCGCGCCGCCGTAACGCGCGGGCGCGAAATTCAGAATCGAATAATTGGTCGTCCGATCGCACGATGAATTCTTCGACAAACTGCTTCCCGGCACCGCCCTTTCGCACGCCGATCATGACACGATCGAGCGGGCGTGAACGTACGCCGGCGGTGGAGGCGCTTCGAACTCCATGCGTTCGCCGGTGCGGGGATGGCGGAACGCGAGGCGCCATGCGTGGAGCGCCTGTCCCGGAAGCTCGAAACGCCGCTCTTTTTTGCCGTAGACCGGATCGTTGAGAATCGGGTAGCCGGCGGCCGCGAGGTGCACGCGAATTTGATGCGTGCGCCCGGTCTCGAGGCGAAAGATCAGCTCGGCGTGTTTGGAAAAGGCTTCGCGCACTTCGTAGTGCGTGATCGCCGGTTTGCCGTCGGAGACGATCGCGTATTTCAAACGGTTGCGCGGGTCGCGTCCGATCGGCCCTTCGATCGTGCCGCGGGCAGATGCAGGCACGCCGCAGACCAGTCCGAGATACTCGCGCTCGATGCGGCGCGCTTTCATCGCGGCGCCAAGCTTGCGCAGACTCTCGTCGTTCTTGGCAACGACCAGCAGCCCGGAGGTATCGCGATCGAGCCGATGCACGAGCCCGGCACGCAATGCGTCGCCGGGAAGATTCCCGTGCACGTGCGCGAGCACCGCGTTGACGAGCGTGCCGCTCTTCGCGCCGTGCGCGGGATGCGTCACCATTCCCGCCGGCTTGTCGACGACCAGCAGATCGTCGTCCTCGTAGAGGACCGCGAGCTCGATGGATTCGGGACGTGCGACGAGTGCGGGCGGTTCGCGCACGTCGAACTCCAGCGCGTCGCCCTCTTCGAGCAGCGTGCTCGGCTTTGCCGGTAGACCGTTGACGAGCACCTCGCCGCGTTTGGCGCTCAGCGCAGCTTGCGTTCGCGAGGCGTCCGAGAGGGAGGCGACGAGGACGTCGCTACGCGTTCCCGCTTCGTCAGCGGTGACGACGTGTAACAAGGCTCGAGAGCAGGAGCAACCCGACGCCGACGGTGATGCACGAATCGCCGACGTTGAAGATGTTCGGCCAGATTCGATAAAAGTCGATGAAGTCGATGACGTATCCGTAGTGAAGGCGGTCGACGATGTTGCCGATCGCGCCGCCGACGATCATGCCGAAGGCGATGCGAACCGTGAGCGAGCGCGCCGCCGCGTCGCGGAAGCTGTACCAGAAGAGGACCAGCACGACGATCGCCATCGCGATGAGCAGCACCGCATTGTTGCCGAAGAGGCCGAAGGCGCCGTGAACGTTGCGCTCGTACGTGATCCGCAAGAAGTGCGGAACGACCGTGCGGCATGCCGGGAAGTCCGGCACGCACGCTCCGGCGATCATCCGCTTCGTCACCTGATCGGCCCATAGGACGAGCACCGCGACGCCCGCGATGACCAGGGTATTGATTAAGTTAGAGCTTCGGTTGCGGGACAAATTGATAGAACCATCCGGCGACGTTGAGGAAGGCATCGTTGACAAGCACCAATCCGACGACGATGAGAAACGCGCCCGCGCCAAACTCGATCGCCCGCAACGACGGTCGAATACGGCGCAGGAGGGGCAGCACGGCCCCCACGGCACCGGCGGTGATGAGAAACGGCACCGCGAGACCGAGGCAGTAAAACGACAGTAGGAGCGCCGCTTGCGCGCTATGCTGCTGCGACGCAATCGCGAGAATTCCCGCAAGAATCGGTCCGATGCAGGGCGACCACCCCGCGGCGAAGGCCATTCCGACGATTCCCGAGGTCCAGAACGTGGTGCGATCGTGGGTAAGATGCAGCCGAGCGTCCATCAGGAGCCACGGGATGCGGAGCATTCCCATCATGTGCAGGCCCAGGACGACCACGATGACGCCGCCGATCTGCGCGACGAGCACCCGATTCGCAGCGAGCGTGCCGCCGATGGCGCTGGCGCTTAGCCCGAGGATAATAAAGATGATGCTAAAGCCGATGACGAACGCGACGGCGTGCGCGAGCGTTTGAAGCCGCGCTTGCGCGGTCGGCTCGGTCTGGAGATCTTCGACGCTCTCCCCCGTGAGTAACGAGAGGTACGCCGGCACGAGCGGAAGGACGCACGGGGATACGAAGGAAACGAGGCCCGCAAGGAAGGCGATGCCGGCGGTAATATGCGTCGTCTCGGTCATGCGCCGATAGTGGTTTTGAATGCAGCACTGGTTTACCTATCCGACAAACATCGACCCCGTCGCGATCCATCTCGGACGCTTCGGCATCCATTGGTACGGAATCGCCTATCTGGTCGCGTTTCTCTGCGTCTACCTTTGGATGAGCCGTCCGGCCGGACGGCGGCGACTCGGCCTTACCCGGGAGCAAATTCAGGACTTTCTCTTTTACGCGCTGGTCGGCGTGCTCGTCGGCGGACGAACGTTCTTCGTCATCAACGACATCATCAGCATGCACGACGCCTCGTTTTACTTTTCCAATCCGATCAACTTTATCGCGGTGTGGAACGGCGGAATGGCCTTCCACGGCGGACTCGTGGGCGTACTCGTCGCGATCTGGCTCTTCATTCGCAAGCACCCGGGCCTGAAGTATACCGTCCTCGGCGACGAGGTCGTGATGATGCTGCCCGTCGGCATCGCCCTCGTGCGCATCGTGAACTTCATCAACGACGAGCTCTGGGGCGACGTCTGCAACCCCGACCGCCCGTGGTGCATGATCTTTCCCTCGGCGCCGGTCGTCAACGGCGTGGCGGTCTACCGGCATCCCTCGCAGATTTACGAAGCGATTCTCGACATTCTCACCCTTCCGGTGCTGTTGATCGTCTACCGGTTCAAGCCCAAGGACGGCGTCGTCGCCTGGACGTGGTTTACGCTCTACGGCGTGACGCGAACCGTCGCGGAGATGTGGCGCCAGACCGCCTTCAGCTTCATGGGTCTGACCGGCGGGCAGCTCTACGCGCTGCCGATGATCGTCATCGGCATCATCGGCATCGCCTACTGCGCGACGCGTCCGGGCCCGCGAACTGAGGCCCGCGCCGTGCCGGCGCAGCCGTCGCGTCGTTGACCCAGAACGGCGTCGGAGGGAAGGGCGAGGTTGCCGAACGCTACCGAGCGCTGCGCCAGGCGATCGACGACGAGGCTCGCCGCTGCGGACGCGATCCGGCAAGCATCACCCTCGTCGGCATCGGCAAGGGCCAGCCGGCCGAGACGATCGCCGCCGCCATCGCCTGCGGCCTGACCGATTTGGGCGAGAACTACCTGCAAGAAGCGCGCAAAAAGTTCGCGGCGCTGCCTCCCGTGCGCAAGCACTTCGTCGGGCATCTTCAAACGAATAAAGCCAAGGCAATCGCCGCGACGTTCGACGTGGTGCAGAGCGTCGACCGCGCACTTGCCGGCGAGGCGTTGGCGAAAGCCGCTGCGGCGGTTGGAAAAGAGCTGCCGGTGCTGCTGCAGCTCAACATCTCGCCGGCGGAACGCTTCGGCTGTCCGCCCGACGAGGCCGAGGAGCTTGCCGAGACGCTGCGCAGGCAGCCGGGCCTGCGCCTCGAGGGCGTGATGGCGATCGGTCCGCTCGCCGCCGGGCGCGACGCAATCTTGCGCGCATTCGAGCTGGCAGCCAAGACGTTGGACCGCATAGGTGGAAGTACGCTCTCAATCGGCATGTCGGGCGATTGGCGTGAAGCGGTGCAAGCGGGTTCCACGATGGTGCGAATCGGCGAAGCACTCTTCGGTCCGCGCTCGGAACAGAGCCGAATGGAGGTTGCGCTGTGAGCATGTTCAGCAAGATCGGGTCGTTCTTCTCGATCCGCGACGAAGAGGACGAATTCTACGAAGAGGACACGTCGTCGCGCGTGGTGCCGCTCTCGGCCGCGTCGCGGCGCGGCGGCAATCAGGTGAGCGTCTTCTCACCGCGAAGCTATCAAGACGTCGTCGAAATCGCCGATGCTTTGCGAAACCGCCAAGTCGTCATCGTCAACTTGCAGAATGCGGACCGGACGCTCTTGCAGCGCGTCGTGGATTTCACGTCCGGCGTTGCCTATACGATCGACGGCAAAATTCAGAAACTTGCCGAGTCGATCTATCTCGTCGTGCCGGCCGGCATCGTCGTCAACGCGGCGGGCTTACGCGACTCGATGATCGCCGACGGCTCGTTCGACTTCATGACCCGCCCGTAGGATACAAGATGCAGAAGATCACACCGGTCGACATCCAACACAAAAGCTTCAAGAAGGCGCTCCAGGGTTACGATCGCGCCGACGTCGACGGCTTCCTCGACGAAGTCATCGAGACGCTCGAAGACGAGGCGCAGCAGCGCGCCGCGCTCGAAGCGGACATCGCCGATCTCAAGGAGCGCATCAGCCACTTCAAAGCGATGGAAGAGTCGCTGCAAAATACGCTCGTGCTCGCTCAGCGCACCGCCGACGAGGTGAAGGCGTCGGCGCATAAGGAGGCCGATCTCATCCGCGCGCAGGCACGGCTCGCCGGAGAGAAGGAGATCGCCGGTTACAACGACGCGATCGCCGAGGTCCGGCGCGAGCACCAACGCACCGTCGAAGGAGTGGAGAAGGCACGCAGCGAGCTGCGCAGCCTGCTCATGACCCATCTCGCGCTGCTCGAGCGCGTAGACGGCGGCGCGCTCAACGGCGAGCCGCAGAGCGCCGCGCCGGCACCGCAGCCCGAGCCGCCCAAAGAGACGCCGCGCCCAGACGACACGACCCGCATCACCGTCTATTGATTGCGGTCCTGCCCGGGGACGGCATCGGCCCCGAGGTAACGCGGGCTGCCGTGCGGGTTCTGCGCGGCGTGCGCCCCGACTTGGATGCGCGCGAAGCGCTCGTCGGCGGTGCCGCGCTCGCGGCCGGCTTGCCGCCGCTCCCCGACGAGACGCGCGCGCTCTGCGACCGCAGCGATGCAATTCTTTTTGGCAGCGTCGGCCTTCCGCAATACGACGGTAAGCCGCTGCCCGAGCGGCCCGAGTACGCGCTCTTTCTCTTGCGCCGCGATTACGAGCTGTACGCGAACCTTCGTCCGGTGCGCGTCTTTGCGGGACTCGAGCAGGCGTCGCCGCTCAAGGCGGAGCTCGTACGCGGGCTCGATCTGCTCGTCGTGCGCGAGCTCACCGGCGGCATCTATTTCGGCCGTCCGAAGGAGCTGCGTACCGTCGACGGGGTCGATGAAGCGGTCGATACGATGATCTACCGCGCGCCGGAGATCGAGCGGATCGCACGGATTGCCTTCGAGCTTGCGCGCGCGCGGCGCAAACACCTGACGTCGGTCGACAAGCAGAACATCCTCGAAACCTCGCGCCTCTGGCGGCGCGTGGTCAACGGCCTTTCGAGCGAGTACGGCAACGTGCGGCTCGATCATCTGCTCGTCGACAACGCCGCCATGCAGCTCGTCGCGCGCCCCGGCGATTTCGACGTGATCGTCACCGAGAATATGTTCGGCGACATTCTCTCCGACGAGGCGGCAATACTCACGGGTTCGATCGGAACGTTGCCGAGCGCGAGCCTTGGAGCCCGCGGCGTTCCCGGGCGCCAGTTCGGACTCTACGAGCCGATCGGCGGAACGGCGCCCGCGCTTGCGGGAACCAAGTCCGCCAATCCGACGGCGGCGATTCTCTCCGCGGCGATGTTGCTACGCCACTCGCTCGACGACGAAACGAATGCCGCGCGCATCGAAGGCGCAATCGACCGCGCCTATGCCGACGGATTGCGAACCGCCGAGCTCGCCGGCGCCTCCGAACCGCTCTCCACCGGCGCCTTCACCGACGCCGTCATCGCGCGTTTGTAGCGGCTGCCCTAAAGTTTCGTCGTTTCGGTTGCGACGCTGCGGCCGATGAAGTCGATGAAGCGCACGCGCAGCAGCGCGTGCGCGTGCGGGTGCGCGGAAGTCCAGACGGCGCGCCAGCGAGCGAGCGCGTCGCGCTTGAGCGCGGCGACGTCGTCGTCTTCGAGATCGATGTAGTGCTGTAGGTCGAGGCTGACGACCAGCGTCGTCTGGGGCTTGATATCGAAGCCCATCACCACGTCGGGGTATTTGTGCTTGAGCGGCACGAGTGCCGCGGTCTCGGCGTCGTCGACCCGCTGATTCGGCGCAGGGGAGCTGCACGCCGCGAGAAGCAGCGCCGCGAACGCGGCCCGAGAGGTCCGCAAGATGGTCATCGTAGTGAAACGATTCGGTCACATCCGCGCGCTACCATGCGGTCGTGGATGGCATTGCGTGGGCGGCAAGCGCGATGGTCGCGGCTCGAACGAGGCTCGAAATCGCGACCGAAAATCTGGCCAACGTTTCAACGAAGGGCTTCGCCCCGGTCGCGGCACGGGGTTTTCTCACCGCCTCGGGCGTGACGATCGCGAGCGAGCGCGGGCGGCGGTCGGGCGGCCCCGACCCGTCGAGCGGCGTCGACGCGATCTCCGAGATGATCGACGTGCTCGCGGCCGAGCGTTCCTTCGAAAGCGCGCAAAAGGCCGTCAGCGCCATCGATTCGGCGCGGCAGAAATCGGCCGAAGCCGCGCGCATCGTGTAGGAGGGCGAAGTTATGGATCGCGCGCTCTTTGCCGCCGCAAGCGGCATGGCGGCGCAGCAACGCAATCTGGAGACGATCGCCGATAACTTGGCAAACGCCGGAGTCGTCGGCTTCAAGGGGTCGGCGCAGAGTTTTGCCGAGCTCGTTGCGCGCGGCGAAGGCGGCGTCGGCACCGTCTCGCTCGGCACGCGCGTACTTTTCGCGCAGGGGAAGCTGGCGCGAAGTCCCGGACCGTTCGATCTGGCGATCGACGGTCCGGGTTTTTTCACGGTACTCGACGCGCACGGGCGTCATTACTACACGCGCGACGGCGAGTTCTCGCGCGCCGCCGACGGCACGCTGCGCGACGCGCACGACCTGCGTCTGGCGGGCGTAAAGATTCCGTCCGATGCGCTCTCGGCGACGGTCGACGCCGACGGCAGCGTCCGCGCGACGTTTGCCAAGGGTCAGCGCGTCGTCGGACATATTCGGCTCGCCGAGTTCACCGCGCCGGAGCGGTTGCGTGCGCGCGACGGCGCACTCTTTGAAGCGACGCCGGCCTCGGGCCGAGCGCGCGCGGTCGTGCCCGGCGGCGACGACGGACCGAAGCTGCGTTTTGGAATGCTCGAAGAATCGAACGTCACCATCATCGATGCGATGATGCAGATCCTGACGGCGCAGCGAGCGTACGAAGCTAATGCGAAGGGGGTCCAAGCCGCGGACGAGATGCTGCGCATCGCCAACAATTTGCAGCGTGGATAAACCAGCGGATGCGCGGACCCAGTCAAAGCGTAGGAACTGCCTCCATCGCCGGCTCGCGCGCGGTCAGCCAAAGGTATGCAGCCCCGGAGCGGTGCGCGAGTGCTGCGAGCGTCTCCACTTCGCCAGGTAAGTAATGCGTGCGATCGCGCTTGGGTCCGCAGGCGATGAATCCTACAACCTGGGTATGAGCCGTCATGGGCAGTAGCAGCGAGCCGCGGAGCGGATGTTCGGGCTCGTCGCATTCGAACGCTTCGTTGAAGCCCCGCAGCCGAAGCACCGCGAGGTCGTCAATAGCAAAGAGCCCCGGCAGCTCGTGCGAGTGCGGCGTGGCCAGTACGAACGACGACCCTTCCGCCGCGTAGATTGCGACGAAGTCACTGTCCAGCCGCGTGCGAAGCGCGTCGTACGTTTGTGTGAGGAGACGCTGCGGGTCGGGAATCAGGTCGATTTCCTTGGTGAACCTCCGGAGCGCCTGTAATGCCAGCACTTGCGCTCTGAAGATGAGCTGGTTTAGCACGTGTTCGACCCGCCGATGAGCGCTCGTCAGCAGAACGCCTAATAAGACGGCCAGAGCGAGTTCCCCAACGATCGCGAAGCGCGATTCCTCCAGCCAGTGATGGACGATCCATTCGACGAGCGCTAGTAACGCGACGATGGCCGTCGTCAACACCCCGTAAACGAGGGCGCGGCTGATGACGAGCCGTATATCGAATAGCCGGTGTCTGAGAATGGTGTACGCGAGCGCCATCGGAGCGAGCGCGTAGAAAATAACCGCAACGTTGTTCCACCAGATCGGCAGAAAGATTCCCAGCGTACCCTCGAAAAAGCCGGTGATGAGACCCGGCACGAACGCCACCGTCATGGCCGCGACCATCCATCGCAGACGATTGCGTTCTTCCGAACCGACGGTGGCATACCGCGCCAGCAAAACGAAAATCGCAGCTGAAAACAGACCGTAGAATATCGTATTGCTGACGGGCACGAGGGCGATGGCCGGGCCGAGCTTTCCACCAGCGTAGAGCGTAGCTTCGGCTATATTGAGCGCTGCAAGAGCCGGCGCTACTCCGAAGAGCACGATACGCTCGGCCAATAGTGCCGATCCCGTAAGCCGCACGTTGGGAAAGCGTAGCGCGAACGAGAACAGGCCCGCAGCGCCCGCCGCGCCGGCAACGGTCTGAACGAGAAATAAACCAAATAACGTTTGGAACGTCAAGTATTCGACGTACAGCGTGCCGCCGTCGCACATACTGAAGGCGAACAAATAGAACGCCCACGTGACGGCACTCGGGCGAACGAGCACCAGCGTCGCGGCGACCAAAATAAAGAAGATCAGCGCCGCGCAAGCGAGGAGATCGGTGATATTGTCAACGAGCGTGCGCGGGCGGGGATGGGCAACGACGGTAACCGTCTTTCCGGTCCTAAGCGGCAGCTGCATGACGCGCCCGTCCCGCGCGACCGACGACGCGCTCACCATCCAACGGCTGCCCGAATCAGCGCTCGCGTCTTCATAGTACGCGACTTCTATGGAGGCCGCGCGGCCGCCCGCAGACGGCGTCTGCATCGGACTTAAAGCGCCGCAGCATTCGCCGCTCATTCACTTCGCGGCTGCGATTTGGCAACGTCCGCGAGCTAGGATCGCGGAATGAAGCTTCATCTGCGTTTTGTATGCAACGCGAAAGGCGTACAGGCCGCCGACGAGATGCTGCGCATCGCCAACAACCTGCAGCGTGGATAGCGCGACGGCTCGCCGCGCCGGCGAGCTCTTCGAGGCGATGCTGCTCGCGCCGATGCTGCGGCCGATGGTCGCCGGCTGCGGGATGCTCGGCGATTACGAACTCGACCTGCTGGCCAACGAGATGGCGCATCACGACGGACACGGATTCGCAGCCTTCGTGGCGGCAAGCTTGGAGCATACGCGATGAGGGACGATACCGAACGCGACGGGCAGGTGCGCGCGTTGCTGCCGCTCGTACGCAAGGTGGCGCGCCGGCTCAAACGGCTCGTGCCGAGCCTCGACGTCGACGATCTCGTCGGCGACGGATCGGTCGGGCTCGTCCGGGCGATCGATTCCTTCGATCCGCTGCGCGGCACGCAGCTCGGCGAGTACGCTCGCCGGCTCATCGTCGGCGCGATGCTCAACGGGGTGCGCCGGATGGACCCCGTTTCAGAACGGGCGCGGCGGCTCGTGCGCGATACGGAGAATCGACGGTACGCGCTCGCCGCCGAGCGCGGCGACGTACCGAGCTCGCAAGAGATGGAGCGGCTCTGCCCCGGTTATACCCGAGCGGTCGCAGCGGCTCATCGCCGACAGCCGCTCTCGCTCGATGCGCCGCTGCCGCGCGGCGAATCGCTCGCGTTCGACTGGAGCGACGATCCGGCACGAATCGTCGAGCGGCGCCTGCAGCGCGCCGAGCTTACCGCGCTGATCGACGATCTGCCGGGACGCCATCGTCAGGTGTTGCTGCTGCACTACTTCCATCATACGTCCTTGCGCGCGGTGAGCCGCAGGCTGGCGATCTCTCCGCAGCGTGCCTCGCAGCTGCACACCAGCGCGCTCCAGAGACTCAAGCAGCAATGGCATGTTGCGCCGCATTGAGCTCGACGAACCGAATACCGCGCTGCCGCTGCAGATCGGCGCGAGCCGGTCGGAAGCGGTCGTGCCGGTCGTCGCCGAGGCCGAGCTCGAAACCTCGCTCCTGCCCCACGATCAGCCCCGCTGGGTTAGAGACGCGGTCGCCGTTTCCCAACGGGCTCGTGAGATCATCTCGCGGCTTCGCCCGGCGGCGGTGCACGTTCTCTCGTTCTGGGATCACCGCATCCGAACGATCGTCGTCGGCGAGCGGCGCGTCGCGGTCGATGCCAGCGGCTGCTACCGCATCGATAGCTAGCCAACGGAGGGGATCAGATGCGCCAGAACCGCGATCGCAACCGTCGCGGTTCCGGCAAAGACGAAATAGATTAACGCCCGGGTGACGAGGAGTACATCCTGTGCGTCCATGCTCGTACTCTCTCACGTCAGCCTGATAACCAACGTAGAGGAGGCTGTGATTCCTCTGAATTTTTATTCCGCGCCGGCGAACGGTACGAAAAGATTCCGTCCGGTCATGCGTTCGGGAATCGGCAGCCCCATGAGGGTGAGCAGCGTCGGCGCCACGTCGCCCAGCTTTCCGCCAGGGGCGAGGGTTCCGTGAAGATCCTTTGCAACGAGCACGAAGGGAACGGGATTGGTCGTATGCGCCGTGAGCGGATTTCCGTCGGGGTCGATCTTCTCTTCCGCGTTGCCGTGGTCGGCGGTAATCGCGAGCAGCCCATCTGCGCGAAGTACTGCCTCGGCCAAAGGCGCTAAGCATTCGTCGATGGTCTCCACGCCCTCGATCGTTGGTCCCCATTTCCCGGTATGGCCGACCATGTCGGCGTTGGCGTAGTTCATGACGATCGCGTCGTAGGTTCCGGCGGCGACTGCCTTCACCGCCGCCGCGGTGATCTCTCGCGCCCGCATCGCCGGCGCGAGATCGTAGGTCGGCGCGGTTCGGTCGGAGGGGATGAGGGTGCGATCCTCGCCTGCGAACTGCTCCTCGCGCCCGCCGTTAAAGAAGTAGGTGACGTGCGCGTACTTCTCGGTCTCCGCGAGCCTGAGCTGACGCAGGCCTTCGTGCGCCAAAATCTCGCCGAACGTGTCGTACTGCGGGCGTGGGCCGAAGAGCACCGGGTTGGTGTAGGTCTCGTCGTATTTCGTCATCGTCGCAAAGAGCGGATCGCGATACGGCTTCGAAGCGAACACGCCGAAGCCGTCGTCGAAATAGCGGGTCGTGCCGGCATTGAAGGCGGTCGTGAGCTGGCGCGCGCGATCGGGCCGAAAGTTGAAAAAGATAAAGGCGTCGCCGTCGTCGATCGCGCGCACGTCGCCGACGATCGTGGGCCGCACGAACTCGTCGTCCTCGTTGCGCGCGTAGCCCTCGCGCACGGCCGTCGCCGCGTCGGCGGCGCGAAACTCCGCCTCGCCGTTTGCCAGCAGGTCGTAGGCAAGCTTCGTGCGTTCCCAGCGCCGGTCGCGATCCATCGCGTAAAAACGGCCGACGACGCTCGCGATCGCGCCGGAACGCTTCGCCGAATCGAGCTTCGCTTCGAGCCGCTCGACGAATTCGAGGGCCGAGCGGGGCGGGGTGTCGCGCCCGTCGAGAAAGCAGTGAACGGCGACCGGTGCATCGGCCGCCACGACGGCGTCGATCAAGGCGAAAAGGTGAGCGATCGAACTGTGCACGCATCCGTCGGAGAGCAGCCCCATCAGGTGAACCCGTCCGCCGCTGCGCGCGACGTGCGCGAGGACGCGCTGCAGGGTTTCGTTCTGGGCGAACGAGCCGTCGGCGATGGCGGCGTCGATGACCGTGACGCCTTGCGGAACGACGCGTCCGCTGCCGAGATTCATGTGACCGACCTCGCTGTTGCCCATGACGCCCTTGGGTAGCCCGACGAACTCACCCGAGGCCTGCAGCGTCGTGTGCGGGTAGCGTTCGAGCAGCGCGTGCCAGTTCGGCGTTCCGGCCGCCGCGATGGTGTTGCCGTGCACGGCATCGCGACAGCCCCAGCCGTCGAGCACCGCAAGAACGACCGGACGGTAATGCACGTCGCTGCGCTCGCTCAGGACAGGCTCCTCACTATGACGTAGCGGCGGCGTTGGCAATGAGCGCGGCGAAGCCGGCGGGATCGAGCGACGCGCCGCCGACGAGACCGCCGTTGACGTTCGCGCGCGCGATATATGCGCCGACGTTTGCCGCCGTCATGCTTCCGCCGTAGAGTATCGGCGTTCTCTCGAGCCCGTCGAGGCAGCCGCGAACGATCCCCATCACGCGATCGGCCTCCTCCGCCTCGCAGTTCTCTCCCGTACCGATCGCCCAAATCGGTTCGTACGCGATGACGACCGACGGCAGCGCGTTCGCGTCGACGTCCGCGAAGGCCGCGCGCGTCTGCGCGACGACGCGCTCGTCGGTCTTGCCGGCGTTTCGTTCCTCGAGCGTTTCGCCGACGGCGACGATGGGCGTCAAGCCTTCGCGCAGCGCGGTGTGAACCTTTAAGTTCACCGTTCGATCGGTTTCGTCGCAATAGGCGCGCCGTTCGGAGTGACCGAGAATCACGTAGCTGACGCCGAGTTCGCGCAGCATCGGCGCGCTGATCTCGCCGGTGAAGGCGCCGCGCAGCTCCCAGTGCATCGTCTGCGCACCAAGCGCGACCCGCGAACCGTGCAGCCGCTGCGACGCGAGCGGGATCGACGTGAACGGCGGCGCGATCACGATCTCGATCTCGGTGGGCAGGTCGGCCGAGGCCGGAAGAAACGCGTCGAGAAATGCCGCCGTCTCGCTCGCGGTTTTGTGCATCTTCCAGTTCCCGGCGACGATCGTCCGCGGACGGTTACGATTCAAGCGCGGCGACTCCCGGAAGCGTCTTGCCCTCCAAATACTCCAGCGTCGCGCCGCCGCCGGTCGAAACGAAGGTCGTCTTTGCGGCGAATCCGAGCATGTGCGCGGCGGCGGCCGCGTCGCCGCCGCCGACCACGCTGACGGCGCCCGCCGCGGTGGCGCGCGCGATCGCTTCGCCGACGACTTCCGTTCCGTGGCGATACGCGGGGCGTTCGTAGACGCCCATCGGACCGTTGAAGACGATGGTCTTGGCCGCTTCGATGGTGCGCGCGTAGCGTTGCGCGGTATCGGGCCCGATGTCGAGGATCATCTCGTCGCCGACGGCATCGATGGGCGTATCGCGCGCTTGGCTTTGCGCATCGAGACTCGGCGCGACGACGGCGTCGGTGGGAAGTTCGAGCCCAACCTTACGCTCGCGAATCAGCGCGAGAACCCGCCGCGCGGGCTCGAGATCGTCGTCGCGCAGCGATTTTCCGACGTCCGTCCCGCCGGCGGCAAGCAGCGTGTTCGCCATTCCTCCGCCGACGCAGAACGTGTCGACGAGCTCGCAGAGACGCGCGAGCAGTCCGATCTTGTCTTTGATCTTTGCGCCGCCGATCGCGCAGACGAACGGTTTGCGCGGCGACTCGACCAGGCGCGAGAGCGCCGCAAGCTCGGCCTCCATCAAGAGTCCGGCCGCACTGGGAAGCAGATGTGCGAGCGCCTCCGTCGAGGCGTGCGCGCGATGCGCCGTGGCAAACGCGTCGTTGACGTAGAGTTCGCCGAGTGCCGCGAGGCGTTTTGCGAACTCCGGATCGTTGCGCTCCTCTTCGGGATGGAAGCGAACGTTCTCGAGCAGCAGAACGTCGCCGTCGTGCATCTGCGCGACGGCGCTCTCGGCCTCCTCACCGACGCAGTCGCCGGCGAAACGTACGCTCGTATCGAGCCGGTCGGAGAGCGCCTGCGCGACCGGACGCAGCGAATAGCGCACGTCGAACTTGCCGTCGGGACGTCCGAGGTGCGAGAGAACGATCGTTCGCGCTCCATGCCGGTGCAGCCAGCGCAGCGTCGGAATCGCCGCATCGGCGCGCGCGTAATCGAGAATCTCGCCGCCGCTCATCGGCAAGTTGAGATCTTCGCGCACCAAGACGCGTTTGCCCCGAACGTCGAGGTCGGTTAACCGGCGCACAGGCACGGGAATCTCGGACTGGCTAGACGCTTGCGGGGATCGTCGCGAGCACCATCGCGGTCAGCTCGGCCAGCCGGCACGAGTAGCCCCACTCGTTGTCGTACCAGGCCGCGATCTGAACGAGGTCGCCGTTGGCATTGTTGAGCTTCGCGTCGACGATCGAGCTGTGCGGATCTTTCTTGAAGTCGCTGGAGACCAGCTCGTTCTCGGTGTACGCGACGTACTTGCTCATCTCGCCGTCGGCCGCGCGGCGCAGAATTTCGTTGAGCTCGGCGCGCGTCGTCGGCTTCTTGGTCTGTGCGACCAGATAGATCATCGAGACGGTCGGCGTCGGAACGCGCAGCGCGAAACCGTCGAAGGTGCCCTCGACTTCCGGAATCGTGAGGTAGAGCGCCTTCGCGGCGCCCGTCGACGTTGGAACGATATTCGTCGCGGCGTTGCGGGCGCGGCGCGGATCCTTGTGCGGCCCGTCGAGGACGTTCTGGTCGTTGGTATAGGAGTGAATCGTCGTCATGAAGCCCTTTACCCAGCCGAGCGCATCGACGACCGGTTTCACGGCGGTGGCCAGGCAGTTCGTCGTGCACGACGCATTGGAGATGACGTTATGCGCGGCGGGATCGTAGCGGCCTTCGTTGACGCCGAGCACGATCGTGATGTCCTCACCCTTGGCGGGCGCGGAGATGATGACTTTCTTCGCGCCGCCGCTATCGATATGCGCGCGCGCCTTGGCCGCGTCGGTGAAGAGACCGGTCGATTCGATGACGACGTCGACGCCGAGATCCTTCCAGGGCAGCTTTCCGGGATCGCGCTCGGCGAAGACGCGAATCGCATGACGGTCGATCGTGAGCTTGCCGTCCTCCGCTGCGACGTTTCCGGCATAGATACCGTAATTGCTGTCGTACTTAAAGAGGTGCGCGCACTGCTGCGCGTCGGTCAGATCGTTGATCGCGGCGATCTCGATCTCCGGATGCCGTTCTGCGATTGCTTTGGTAAAGTTCCGCCCAATGCGGCCGAAGCCATTGATTCCAATGCGCATGAGCGCCGTTTACCGGGCGCCTTTCGCGCTCACCTGCCCGCCCTGCAGATGGCCGGCTAAACGGGTAAGCGCGCCGAGCCGGCCGCTCACCGTCGGCTTGGGGATGGCCGGATTGCACCGGCGCCCCAGCTCCGCGAGCGACTCGTCGGGATGCTTGAGGCGCAGCTCCGCAACTTCGCGCAGTGCCGGGCTGAGACGGCTCAATCCGTATGCGTTGCGCAGATATTCGATCACTCGACGCTGCGCCGCCGCGGCTTGCGCGCTGCGCTCAAGATTTGCCGCTTCCGTGTTGACCAGGCGATGGATGCGATTCTTCGTTTCGCGCAAGGCGCGAACGTCCTCGAGCTGCAGCACGGCCGAGAACGCGCCGACGAGCGTAAGCACCTCGGCGATCGCGTCGAAGTCTTTGTAGTACAACACGTGACGCGATTTGCGCACCACCTCCTTCGCCGGCACGCCGGCGCTGCGCAGCATCCACTTCAGCCGCTGCGCGAGCTCGTCGTCGCGCACGACGAACTCGAGATGATAACCGTGACTCCCGGCGGCCAGCGATCCGCATGCCAGAAACGCCGCGCGAACTTCGATGAGGCGATCGCATTTGTGCACGGGTTTGGAGGGAATGCCCTGCAGACGCTCCGGCAGCGCGACGGCGAAGGTCGGCAAGCGGTGAAGACGAGTCGGCGCGCGGGTCTCGATCGGATGCGACTTGCGCTCGTCGAGCAGCGACCAGAAGAGCCGAGCGACCGAGTTACGGTGCGTAACGAAGTCGCCGCGCAACCCGCCGTAGAGCGCGAGCCCGGCCAGCAGCGCTTCGCGGCAATGGTTGGCCGCCGGTATCTCGCGCGCCAACGCATCTTTGGTATCGGCCGAAATCACAGCCATTCCGAATCGTCCTTACGCGAATCGAGGATCTCGTAGAGTTCGGCCGGCTTCAGGCCCGGAGTCACTCGCAACGGGACTTCCCGCACGCGCACGGTGACGAACTTCGTTGCGTAGTGGATCTCGAGCACGTCGCCGGGACGCACCTGGTACCCCGGCTTGAGCGGCCTGCCGTCGCGGGTGATGCGTCCATGCTCGAGCGCCTCGTGCGCCTCGCTGCGGCGCTTGGCCAGGCGCGAGACCTTCATGAACTTGTCGAGCCGCACGACGGGTAGTTCGGCGACCGGCGGTAGACCCCATTGACAGTATCGCGATATATCGAATACTATCCCGACATGGATACTGGTTTTTGGGGAGATCCACGTTCGGGCGGCGGGTGGTGGCACGAAGGGCGGCATCGCCGCCGCGGAATGCGGCGCTTGCGGCGCGGCGTTCTCAAGTTCGCCCTGTTGAAGCTGCTCGACGAGCTGCCGCGTCACGGTTACGATCTGATCCGCGCGGTCCGCGAGAAGGGCTGGGGCGCCGGCGCGGGCTCGGTCTATCCGATCTTGGCGGCGCTCGAAGCGGCCGGTCTCATCGCCGGCCACGACGAGGGCGGAGGCCGGCGAATCTACGAGATCACGCCGCGCGGCCGCGAAGTGCTCGGCGAGCATGCCGCGGAGCTGGAGCGGCTGCTCAACGAAGAAGCAGAGGATGGCGAGGACGAGCCGGAACGTGAGATGGTCGCGCAACTGCGCGACTCGGCCCGAAGGCTGATGCAGGCGATCGCCCAACTCGGGCCGTCGTCGAAGCCCGAAACGATCGAGCGCGTCTGCAAGTTGTTGAAAGAAGCTCGAAGAGAGATTTACGAACTGCTAGCGGAGGAGTAAGAGCCGATGGCTCAGGCCGAGGCGCGGCCGGCGCCGCGCCGTCATGGCGTCAACGTCTTTGAGGAGGGGAAGCCGATGTGGCAGATCCTCCTCGTCTTTCTCATACCCCTCATGCTGAGCAACGTACTGCAGTCGGCGTCGCAGACGATGGCGAGCATCTGGATCGGGCGGCTCATTTCGACGCAAGCGCTCGGCGCCGTCTCGGCCGTATTCCCAATTATTTTCCTGCTCTTCTCGTTCGTCTTCGGCGTTTCGAGCGGCAGCAGCGTGTTGATCGGCCAAGCCTTCGGCGGCGGCGACCATCACCGGGTGAAGAAGATCGCGGGCACGGTTTTGGGCGCCGCGCTCTATCTCGGCATCATCGTCGCGATCGTCGGTTCGCTGGGATCGACGAGCATGCTGAGCTGGCTGGCGACGCCGCCCGACATCATCGGCCAAGCCGACGCGTACGCGCGCGTCATCTTCCTGACGATGCCGGTATTCTTCTTTTATTTCGTCTACGCGACGATCTTACGCGGCACCGGCGACTCGACGACGCCGTTCTACGCGCTCATCGTTTCGGCGGTGCTGGCGATTGCCATCACGCCGCTCTTCATCGTCGGCGCCTTCGGCCTGCCGAAACTCGGGGTCGTCAGCGCGGCCGTCGCCGGCTTGATTGCCAACGCCGCGGCGCTCGGGTGGCTCATGTACTACCTGAACAAACGCGATCACCCGCTGAAGTTCGACCGCGAGACGCTCTCCGATATGGCCATCGACTGGAAGATTCTTCGAGCGGTCGTTCGCATCGGCATACCGACGGGCATTCAGGTGATGATGGTCTCGCTTGCGGAGATCGCGGTCATCTCGTTCGTCAACCACTTCGGGTCGAGCGCGACGGCCGCATATGGCGCGGTAAACCAAGTCGTCGGCTACGTGCAGTTTCCGGCGATCTCGATCGGCATCGCCGCCTCGATCTTCGGCGCGCAGTGCATCGGCGCTCGCCGCGAAGACAAGCTCGGCAGCGTCATCCGCTCCGCGGTCGGCTTGAACTATTTCATCGGCGGCATCATCATCGGGCTCTGCTACATCTTCGCGTGGGTCATCCTCGGCTGGTTCATCACCGACCCGCAGACGCTGCGCATCGCGCACGAACTGCTGATGATCGTACTCTGGAGCTATCTGCTCTTTGGAAACTCGGCGGTGATCAGCGGCGTCATGCGTGGAAGCGGAACCGTTCTCTGGCCCACGATCAACGGCATCTTCGCCATTTGGGCCGTCGAAGTGCCGGTCGCGTACGTCTTGATGCACCGCATCGGCCTCGACGGCGTGTGGCTCGGCTACCCGATCTCATACTGCGTCGTTCTGGCACTCCAGTTCGGCTACTACGAGTTCGTCTGGAAGAAGAAGACCCACGAACGACTCGCCTAGTTGGCTCATAGGCGCGCTCGAGCCGGGTAGCGTTCGACTCGCGGAGTACGATCAGGAGTGGCCTCGCCGCTTCGAGATCGAGCGCCGGCGCATTTTCGCTGCGCTGGGAGAGACGGCGCGGCGCATCGAGCACATCGGCTCGACTTCGGTTGCGGGGCTCGCGGCCAAACCGATCGTCGACGTCCTCATTGCCGTAAGCTTGGTTGAGGACGAAGCGCGGTATCTCCCGCAGCTCGAAGCCGCCGGTTACGCGCTTCGCGTCCGTGAACCGGGCCACCGGATGTTTCGAACGGCCGAAAAGGACGTACACGTACACCTTTGGGACGCCCCGCGCGACATCGAACGGCATCTTCTTTTTCGCGACCGGCTCCGAGGAGACGAGGCCGATCGCCGGCTTTACGAGCGAACCAAACGCGAGCTGGCAAAACGCGCGTGGCCCGACACGAACGCTTACGCCGACGCAAAGAACGACGTCATCGCCGCAATAATGGAGCGGGCAATCCTCGCTCGGAATCGGGCGCGCGAACATCGCGGAGTGGGCGCCTGAAGTACGTTTCGTCGTTCGGCGCCGGGATCGGCGTAAACGCACGCCGGGCTGGCGAAGTCGAAGCAGGAGCCGATTCGCGCGGCTAGAGCGAGATCAGTGAGGGGGTCGTACGTCCGGGCTTCTTTCCGATTTTGAGCGTTTTTTGCGGCTCCGCCGACGGCTTGGTCGAATCGAACACGTCGATCTGGCCGCTGACGTCGGTAGCGCTCGGTGCCGAGGCAAAGAGGTCGTTCGACGAGTCGACCGCGACGCCGTAATAGGGGTAATCGGTCGTCCCGAACGTGCCTTCGGGTTTGACGTTTCCGCTCTGCGTCTTGCCGAACTCGAAGACCAGAGACGCGTCTATATCGGCAACGAAGACGTTGCCCGAGGCGTCGACGGCCACGCCTTGCGGCTCCTGGAGTTTGGTCTTCGCGCCGGCGATCGTGCGAATCGGCGCGACGTCTTGTTGGCCCGGAGCGAGCGGCGCAAATTCGAGCAGCTCGTTCTTACAGGTAGAGCCGAAGCCTTGCTGCGTCACGTACACGTCCTGGGCCTTATCCAGCGCCAGACCGACAGCGGCGCAGAGTTTACTCTTCTTGCCCGAGAGCGTGGCAATCGGCGAGCTTCCCAACGGATTGGCATCGTATTCGGAGATCTCGCCGGTGTACGAGTTCGAAACGTAGACGTGCGTGCCGTCGCTGGCGATTCCGGAGGCCGTCACGCCGTCATCCGAGGCAGTGGGAGCGACGTTGCCGCTCGCGCCCTTTGCGAACTCGTAGACCCCCATTTTGGGGCCCGATGAAACGACGTACAGATTTCCGGCGGCGTCGGACGCGGCCCCGAGCGGGCCTTCGATGTGCGTCTTCGAGCCCGAGATCGAGACTTTCAGGTTTCCGCTGGTATCGAACGTCGCGAGCGCATACGATCCTTCAAACGGGACGACGAGCTCCTCGGCTTTCTTCTTGAGCGGTATCTGCGCGCTCGAGACCGGCGACACTCCGGAGTCCGGCGTCGAACCGGAGAGCGCGCAGCCGGTCAGCAACGGGAACGATGCGGCGAGGCAAAATGCAAAATAGCGGTTCATCAACAACCTCCCATGAAAAAATAGCAAATGCCGCTTCTACGCCGGGACGGGCCAAGGCCTCTTGTAGGGCGGGTTATTTGCGCTTTTTCTCTTTCGGCGTCACGCAGGTGCCCGCGGCGCGGCAGACGACGACGGGCGGATCGAGCACGTCGGCGGCGCTTTCCCCGATCTCGGGCCGCGCGGCAATGACCTTGCGCGCTTCGAACTCCATGCGGCGCGACGTTTTGCCGACCTGCACGATGCGGCCGTGCGCTTCGATGAAGTCGCCGGCGTAGGTCGGCGCAAGAAATCGAATCTCTTGATAGGCGGCGAAGAGTCCTTCGTCGCCGTCCAACCGGACGAGCAGTTCGGTAGCGACGTCGCCGAAGAGCGCGAGGATCCGCGCGCCGTCGACCAAGTTCCCGCCGTAATGCGCGTCCGCCGCGCTCATTCGCACGCGCAGCGTCACGCTCAAACCTTCGCCAGTTGCCATAGCTCCTCGAGTTCGTCGAGCGAAAGATCCGAAAGACTCTTCCCTTCGGCGGCGGCACGCTCTTCCATAAAGGCGAAACGCCGGTAGAACTTTTCGTTCGCCTCGCGCATCGCGGTCTCCGCATCGACGCCCAGGGCTCGCGCGAGGTTCACCAGCGTGAAGAAGACGTCGCCGAGCTCTTCGCGGACGCGCGGATCGTCTTGGCGTTCGCGCCGCGCTTCGGAGAGCTCGCGCATCTCCTCGTCGAGCTTCTCGAGCACGCCGCCGACGCCGGGCCAGTCGAACCCGACGCGCGACGCCTTCTCTTGCATTCGCTGCCCGCGCTGCAGCGCTCCGAGATGTTTGGGAATTCCATCGAGCCGGCTCTGCCGTTGCCGGCCGGTCTTCTCGAGCGCCTTGAGGCGCTCCCAGTTTCGCCACTGCGCGTCGACGTCGTCGATGACGGCGTCGCCGAAGACGTGGGGATGCCGGCGCACCATCTTATTTGCGAGCGCGTCGACGACGTCGGCGATGCCGAATTGACCGACCTCGGTCGCAAGCTGCGCGTGAAATACGATTTGCAGCAGCAGGTCGCCGAGCTCCTCACAGAGTCCCTCGAGATGCGCGATCTCGATCGCTTCGACGACCTCGAACGTCTCCTCGATGAGATAGGGGACGAGCGTGCGATGCGTCTGCTCGCGGTCCCACGGACAGCCCATGCGCAGCCGCGCCATGATCTCGATCAGATCGTCCCAGCGATAATGCGCCGATTGGGGCGGTAAGGGGACGAGCGGCATGGCGATCGCGGCCGAGAGCGTCGCGCGCGGCATCCCGGGAACGATCTCCGTCGCGATTGCGCACGCTTCCAACGCGCGCAGCAGCGGCGGTAAGCCGGGAAAGTCTGAGAGCGGGTTGCCGAGAACGCCGAGGCCGAGCGCGCCGTCGCCGGGCAGCTCGCCGATGCGCTTCACGAAGCGTGCGATCTCTTCGCTGCCGCCCCGTACGAAGAGCGCCGGATCGTCGACCATCCCGCGCACCACGCCAACGCCGTTGCGTTCGAGATAGGCGCGTAACTCCGGCGGCGCGAGCAGCGCGACGGCCGATCCAACGGCGCGCAGCGCATCGAGCGCGCCGATCGTCATGAGTCCGGGATCGCCCGGACCGAGCCCTACGATGCGAACCAGCACGATGGTCATGGGTTCGCAGCGAGCGAGGGGACTACTTCATGGCCGGGGCGTCGTTTCGAGCGTGCCGGGCGGTATCGGCGGCGGCGTCGCGTAGAGCGGAAGGTACCGCGGATCGTTCACTTGGATGGTGGATTTTTTCCGAAGATCGTCGAGAAACTGCTCGGTCCACGGAAACGCCTGCTCCGCGCGAAGTCGCTCGAGAATCTGCGGGTACGCGCTCGCGAGCGTCTCCTTCCGTCCGGGCTTGTCGAACTGGGCGCGATGCTGATCGTAAAAGGTCCTGACGTCGGCCGGGGTGACCTCGACGTTCTTCGCGACCACGCGTTCGAGGATCATTCCGTCGCGCAGAAAATCTCGCAGATCTTGCGGTCGCAAATCCCGCGTTTCCAGCATTTTATTCCAAGCGGCCCCGGGCAACTCGCTCCGATAGAGACGCTCACGCGCGTCGATCTCTTGATCGGTAATGACGATGTTGTTCTGGCGCGCGTATTGGTCGATGAGCACGTGCTGCACCAGCCGCTGAAGCTCCAAGTGCGCCTTGGGCAGATTCTCGACCTTGGCGGCAAACTGGGACTGCGTGATCGGCTGACCGTTCACGGTGACCACCGCGCGATCGCCTCCACCCGAGCACGCTGCTAAGAGCGTGCTCAGGAGAGGAATCGCTAAGCCCACGCTCGCGCGCAGGACCCGCGCCATCGGTACTTAGGTCGCCGATGGAGCCGGAGAGGCTACCATGCTCGGCGCGGCCGTTGCGGCGGCGCTGGGAGCGGTCGTCGGCGCTTCGCTCGGCGGCGGGGCCGGCGTGGCGAAGAGTCCGGCGAACTGCGGATCGTTGACGACGATCGTCGCCTTCTGCTGCAGGCCTTGCAGGAAGGGCTGAATCAGCGGAGCTTCCTGCTGCTGGCGCAGCGTATCCATGATCTGCGGCGTCGCGCTGGCGAGCGTCGCCTTCTGTCCCGGAATCCGCGCTTCGACCTGGATGATGTGATAGCCGAAGGGCGATTTGATCGGCGGGCTTATCTGGCCCACCGGCGCGGAGAAGGCGTACTTGTCGAACGCCGGCACCATCTGTCCGCGGCGGAACGTGCCGAGATCGCCGCCTTTGTCCTTGCTGCCGGGATCGGTTGAGTACTTCTTGGCGAGCGCCGCGAAGTTCTGCGGGTTCGCCTTGAGCTGCGTCTCGATCTGAGCGGCGAGGGCCGGGCTCTGCACGAGAATGTGGCGCGCCTTCACTTGTTCCGGTTTATCGAACGACGCGTGATTCTTGTCAAAGTAATCTTTGACTTGCGCCGGCTTGATCGTAACGTCTTTGGCGAGCGCCTTGTCCATGACGATCTGCTCGCGCAACGCCTGGCGGACGTCGCTCTCGGTGAGACCGCGCGCCTTGAGCATCTCGTCCCACGATCCGCTCGGGAAGTTCGCCTTGATCTGGTTCTCTTTGGCGTCGATATCGGCGTCGCTGACCGTGATGTTGTTGTTCTTCGCGTACTGCTCGATGAGCGTCTCCTGCACGAGCTGCTGCAGGACCGTGCGTCCCATCGGGCTCCCTTCGAGCCGGGTATCGAAGGTCGACCGGCTGATCGGCTGTCCGTTCACCGTGGCGATTGCGCCGCCGCCGGAGCACGCCACGAGGAACGTGCCCATGAGAAGACCGGCGAGGCCCACGGTGACGCGTTGGGCTTTCGACATCATTGCTCCGTATACGAAAGGTGGAGTGCGTAGTAAGCGGGGCCCAGGGCCCCGCATAACGCGCCCTGCTTCGCGTGGCGGCAGTGAGCTCCTCTATAGCGCTTCAAGGAGCTGCCTCAACAGCGCCATCCACACGCCGGGGGCCGGAAGATCGACCAGAATGCGCCCATCGGCGAACCGGAAACGGTTTTTCGTGAGGGATTGCAGCTTGGGAACGGCTGCCTGGTCGAGGCTGAAGCCGGTCCCGACGCCCAACGTCAGCCTGCGCTCGTCGACCACGACGCGGGTCACGCGCTTGCGCAGCGCGATCGCGCGCAGCTTGGTGATCTCCACCAGATTCGCCAGCGGCTTAGGGAAGGGACCGAACCGGTCGCGCACGCCGGCGGCAACCTCCGCGACCTCCTCCTGCGTACGCGCCTTGGCCAGCTGCTGGTAGACGGCAATCTTCTGCGAGACCTGCCCGATGTAGTCGTTGGGGATGAAGGCGTCGATCTTGACGTCGATCACGGCCTCGCGGCGATCTTCGAGCGCGCTCGGCCCGCCGCGCCGCTCCTCGATGGCCTCGGCGAGCAGTTCGCAGTACGCATCGAAGCCGACCGAGGCGATGAATCCCGACTGCGCCGATCCCAGCAGGTTGCCGGCACCGCGAATCTCGAGATCGCGCATCGCGATCTGCAGCCCCGAGCCGAGGTGCGCGAACTCCCGAATCGCTTCGAGCCGCGCCTTGGCCTCTTCCGTCAGCGCCTTGTGTCCTTGATAGAGCAGATAGCAGTACGCCTGATGGTTCGAGCGTCCGACCCGTCCACGCAGTTGGTAGAGCTGCGCGAGCCCGAACCGGTCGGCGTCGTTGACGATCATCGTGTTGACGTTCGGAATGTCGATACCGTTTTCGATGATCGTCGTCGCGACGAGGACGTCGAGCTCGCCGTCGATGAAGCGCCGCATCACCGGCTCGATCTCCGCTTCGCGCATCTGCCCGTGACCCACGCCGATGCGCGCGCGCGGCACGAGCTGCTCGAGCGCGTTGCGAACGGCATAGATCGATTCGATGCGATTGTGCAGGTAGTACACCTGGCCTCCGCGGTCGAGTTCGGCGGCGATCGCGCGCTGCACCACCGCGTCGCTCGCCGGAACGACGACCGTTTTGATCGACATGCGGTTCTTCGGCGCGGTCTGGATGAGCGAAAGATCCCGAACGCCCATCAACGACATGTGCAGCGTTCGCGGAATGGGCGTCGCGGAGAGCGTCAGCACGTCGACGCTCGCGCGATACTCTTTGAGGCGCTCCTTGTGCATCACGCCGAAGCGCTGCTCTTCGTCGACGACGATCAGGCCGAGGTCGGCGAAGGCGACGTCCTTCTGCAAGAGGCGATGGGTTCCGATCACGACGTCGACCTTACCCTCGGCAAGATCGCGAAGGATCCGTTTTTGATCGGCCTTCGGAGTAAAGCGTGAGAGTTCTTCGACGCGGACGGGAAAGGCGGCGAAGCGCGTGCTGAACGTCCGGTAATGCTGATCGGCGAGCAGCGTCGTGGGAACGAGCACGGCGACCTGCTTCTTATCGGCGATGGCTTTGAAGGCGGCGCGCATCGCGACCTCGGTCTTGCCGTAACCGACGTCGCCGCAGACGAGACGGTCCATCGGCCGTTCCGATTCCATGTCCGACTTCGTCGCCTCGATCGCTTTGCGCTGATCGGGCGTCGGCTCGTAGGGAAAGGCCTCTTCCATCTCCGCCTGCCACGTGGTATCGGCGCCGAAGGAAAAACCGCGCGACATCTCGCGTTCGGCGTAGAGCGCAACGAGTTCGTCCGCAATCTTCTCGAGCGCCTCAGAGACGCGCGATTTGGTCCGCGCCCAGTCGGCGCCGCCCATCTTGGAGAGACGCGGCGTCTGCCCTTCGGCGGCCGAATACTTTGCGACCTGATGCATCTGCGTAACGGGAACCAGCATCCGGTCGCTTCCCGCGTAGCGCAGATCGAGATAGTCTTGCGTCGCGCCGAGAATCGTTTCGGCGCGCAGACCGAGGTATTGACCGATGCCGTGCACCGCGTGAACGACATAATCGCCGACGCGCAGATCGGCGAGCGTAACCGGTACGCCTTCTTTGACGGCCCGCATCTTGACGCGTTTGGGCGGCGCGCCGAAGATCTCGCGATCGCCCAGCACGCGCAGGCGCAGATCCGGTACGCGAAAACCCGCCTCGATCGAACCGTGATCGACGATCACGCCGCCGCGCGCGCGGCATCCCGGTTCGATCCCCGCGGCGCGCAGCAAGTCGATGGTACGCGTCACCGCGGCGCTCACGATGTAGATGGTCTCGCCCGCCTCACTCCACTCGCGCATCGCCTCGGCAAAGAGCGCGATCTGCCGGTTGAAATGCTCCACCGGAAGCGCTTCGAAGACGAACGACTCGAGCGCGGCCGGCGCCCAGCGCAGCGCGTTCGCGCCGCCTTCGATTGCGCCGGGAAGCGAGAGGGTCGCTCGTTGCGCGATCGCTTCGCCGAGCGTCTCGAGCGGGACGGGTTCCGCCGAGAGCTCGGCGCGCAAGGCTTCGCCGGCCTCGTCGTCGCCGAGCAGCGTATGCCGCTCGCGCGAGCGCTCTTGGTCGAGCGCGCCGGCCACCGCGGCGATCGTCGAGGGCTCTTCCAGTACGATCGTCGCTTCGCCGGGCAGATAGTCGAAGATCGTCGCTTCGCCGTCGAGCGGGTCGCTCCACGGGGCGACGGCGAGCGCATCGAGCGATCCGCTGCTGCGCTGCGATTCGATGGCAAAACCGCGCATAGACTCGATCGTGTCGCCGAAGAACTCGACGCGCACCGGCGTATCGGCCGTCGCTGCGAAGCAATCGACGATGCCGCCGCGCACCGCGTACTCTCCAACCGCACTGACGACGTCGCGGCGCTCGTAACCGAGTTCGAAGAGACGCCGCTGGACGCGCTCGAAGCCCGCTTCCTCTCCGGTCTGCAGCGAAAAGCGAAGTGCTTCGAACTCGGAGCGCCGCATCACGTGCTGGCGCACCGCCGCGATTGGCGCGAGGACGATTCGCGGTGCCGCGTCGGCGAGATCGCAGAGCAGCGTGATCCGCGCACTGCGCTCCGAAGGACTCTCGATTGCGCCGAGGGCCTCTTCGCGCGAGCGCAGCAGCGCGATTCGATCGTTGCGCTCGCCGAGATAGTAGAGCAAGTCGGCAAAGGCGCGTTCGGCCGAATCGGGCGTGGGCGTGACGACGAGCAGCGTTCCGCCGAGCGCTCGTTGCAGCGAGGCGAAGATCGCCGGACGCACCGCAGCAATCGTCTCGTGCAGCGCGTAGCCGCCGGGCTTTCGCCCGGGCAGACGGCGCAGCGTACGCAGCCGTTCGAAGGCGCTGCCGAGCGCGCGGCTCGAACGGATCAGCGCCGTGAGTTCTTCGGCGGCGTCGCTTTCGCCCGAGCGAGCGGGAGCGGTCGTCTCAACGGTCATACGAGTCGCTCATTATAACAGGCGCGGTGACCGTGCGCGCGTGAGCAGCGCGAGCAGCGGCAGCGCCGCGATCGCGCCGAGTATGGCGGCAAGCAGCGGCGGCGGCGTCCCGACCGCGTCGGGAACGTAGCGCAGCAGCGAGACGAGCGAGAGCACGATCGCCACGCCGGCCGCGCGCGAGCGCGGCTCGAGCGCCGCAAGCGCGACGAGCCAGATGCCGTACCACGGGTACGGGCTTGGAACGAGCACCCACGCGGCGAGACCGAGCCAAATCCAACCTTCGGTGCTGCGCCGGCGGTAGAGTTGAATGCCGCGCGCGGCGAGGAGTGCGCACGTCAAACCGGCGACGCACCACGCGAGAAGCGGCGAGAACGGCGCGAAGATTGCCTGCAGCGAGGCTTGCGGTGCATAGGTTCCATGCGGTGCGAGATTCCGCGTGATGCCGGCAAGGAGGGGCCAGGAGAAGAGCACGGCGAGCGCAATGCCGGCGACGGCACCGAGGCGCGCCCGGCGATCGGCGGCGCCGGCCGCGATGGCCGCGACGGCGCCCGGTGCCTTGACGAGCGAGGAGAGTGCAACGATCGCCGCCCCCGCACTCGGCCGCCGCCGTACCAATACAAAGCCGAGCAATACGATCGCCAGCGCAATTGCATCGTTATGACCCTCCGCGGCGCACCAAACGGCCACGGGGTTGAGGCCGATGACCGCCGCCGAGCGTAATCGTGCGCTGCGGTCGCCGCCGAACGCATGGTATGCCAGCGGAATGCAGAGCAAGAATGCGAGCGATGCCGCACCGCGAAACGCATCGAGAACCGTTTGCAATCCGAACGGCGCCAAGATGGTCACCAGCGCACGCGCAAAGGCGACGAAGACCGGACCGTAGACGCAGATCGGAAACGCGGTAACCCATTGCGCTTGCGCCGCGCGCACGATGGCGTCTGAAGTCTCGGCGACGCGGGCATACGGATTGAGTCCGGTCCGCGCCATTTCGCCGTAAGCCGCGTATGCGTAGACGTCGCTGGAGAAGAGCACCGGCGCAAGCCACGCGATCGCCACTCCCACGGCAGCGGTCACGATCAACGCGCGCATTCGGAGCGGTTGCGTTCGCCGGATCGCGTGCAGGTAGTAGATGCTTGCAACCGCGCAGAGCGCGAAGAGCACGGCCAGCGGCGGCCACGCCGCCGCGCCCAGGTTGGTGGCGACGAAGAGCGGCTGAGGTGCTGCGCTCACCTGACGGCGGCGAGCGCTGCGGCGGCGACGCCGAGCAGAAGCCACCACGTGCCGCCGACCTTGGGGTAGAAGACGAGATAATCGACCGTCTGGTGTGCGGCAAGCGCAATCGTCGCGGCGAACGCGGCGAGGCCCCATGGCGAGACCGTACGCAGACGCCGCACGATTCCACCTCGCGTAAAATTCGAGACGATCGCGACGAGCAGCAGAATCGTTGCCGCCAGCAAGAGTATGCCGCCCTCGGCCAAGGATTGGAGATACCAGCTGTTGGCGTGGGTCCGTACGCCGAAGAGGCCGTAGACCGGCAAGAGCAGCTCGAAGTTCCCGGCACCGACGCCGAGGAGCGGGTGCGCGAGCCACATCTGCCAAGCCGCGCGCCAGAGCTCGTCGCGATTTCCAACGCCGCCGGCATAGAGACTGCCTTGCAGCGATGCTCGTAGAACGCCGGGCGTGCGCGCGTAGAGGCCCCATCCGGCCGCGCCCGCCGCGCCGGCGACCAGACCGGCGGCCGCGCTTCTGAGGGCCGGCCATGCGCGCTTGCCGCCTGCGATCGCGAGAATCGTCGCGACGATGGCGAGCGCGACCCACCCGGCGCGCGAGAAGGTGAGAATGTCGGCGAAGACCGTCACTCCGAGCGCGACGTCGAGCAAGAGCGTTCGGCGCACGAGCGCCCACGCACCGAGCATCGCCACCGCGATCTCGCAATATGCGGCGAGCTGATTCGGCCCTTCGAGCAGACCGGCGATGCGCGGAACGATTGCGGGGCCGATGAAGAGGCCCGACGGTGCTCCGAAGATCTCTTGCGCGAGCGCGGAGAGCGAGACCGCGATTGCGGCGACGGCAACGGCGTTTCGCAGCGGCGCATCCTCGCTATCGAGCGCGTAACAAAGAAATGCCGCGATGAAGATCGCGGCGTACTCGACGACTTTGAGCGCTTCGCGGGCGACGGCGCCGCGATAGACTGCGTCGACGAGCGTCAGCATAGTGACCGCGAAGAGCACGGCGAGCGCCGCGAGCAGGCGCGTCGCCGGCTCCCTGCGCAGCAACGCCGCGCTGCCGGCATAGGTGGTCAAGCCGAGCAGAACGCCGAGCAAGAAGCTCTTGGGCAGCGTGATCGTCGTGTGGAAGACGTCGCGCGCGAAGTCGAACGGCGTAATCAAAAAGAGTGCGGCCAAGCCGTAGACCGGACGTTTGGCCGTAATGAGTGCCGCGGCGACGAAGACCGCGACGAAGAGCAGTGCCGAGAGCGGATCGAGCTGGACCGGCGCGGCGAAGCGATCGACGACCGGATGGTAGTTCAAAGCGCTCCTACGATCGTTCGATATCGCTGATGAGATAGAGCGGGCGCCCCTTAACCTCGTCATAGACGCGACCGAGATACTCGCCGAGGATGCCCAAACTCATGAGCTGCACGCCGCCCAGAAAGAGCACGGCCACGATCGTCGACGCCCAACCCGGCGTGTAGGCCGGCGGGTTTAAGCTGAAGAGCTTGAAACCGATCACGACCAGCGCGTAGACGAAGGCGATCGCGCTGACCGCGAAGCCGAAATACGACGCGAAGCGCAGCGGAATATCGGAGAACGACGTGATGCCGTCCATCGCAAAGCGGATCATTTTGGTCAGCGGATACTTCGTGCCGCCCGAATATCGCACGTCGCGGTCGTACTCGACCGCCGTTTGGTTGAAACCGACCCAGCTGACCATGCCGCGCAGAAAGCGATTGCGCTCGGGCGAGCGGCGAAGCGCGTCGACGACGCGCCGGCTCATCAGGCGAAAATCTCCGGCGTCGACGGGAATCGAAATCTTCGTGAGACGTTTGATGATCCGGTAGAATGCCCGAGCGGTCAGAAGCTTGAACCGGCTCTCGCCCGGCCGCGCCCGCCGGACGGCATAGACGACGTCGTAGCCTTGGCGCCACTTTGCAAGAAAGGCCTCGATGAGCTCGGGGGGATCCTGCAGGTCGCCGTCCATCAGCACGACCGCGTCGCCGACGGCGAGCTCGAGACCCGCAGTCGCCGCGAGCTGATGCCCGAAGTTACGCGAGAGATTGACCAGAACGACGTGCGAGCGGCGCTGCATTTCCCTGCGGACCGCGGCAGACGTATCGTCCATGCTTCCGTCGTTGACCAAAATGATCTCGTAGTCGAGCTCGCTTCCTAGGCCATCGACGACGCGGCCAATGCGCTCGATGAGCGGCGCGACGTTCGCCGCCTCGTTGTAGAGCGGAACGACGATGCTGAGCACCGGCCTACCAGATTCCTTCATTCCGCTTGAGAGTTTTCAACGCGCGATGGGCAGAACCAAGCTGAGATGCATAACCCCCGCCGGGCCCTTTGGATCGCGGCCTCTTTGGCCGTGCTCGCCGGGTGCGGCCACGCGGCGAAGTCTACCCGGTCGCAGCCGTCGCCGGCGACCGGCACGAGCGCCGCGCCGAGTCCGAGTGCCGTGCCGGCCGCGACGCAGCGACCGGCCCCCGTGGGCGTCAAAAAGGGACAGGCCCCCGCCCCGGCTCCATCGGGAACCGGTACCTCCGCGCCGGCGGCGGCCGCGACGGCGCTTCCGCTCGCCGCCAGAAAGGTTCCGCGCTTGCCCCCCGATGCGCCGCCGCAAATCCTGGACGTGCAGATCAGCGAGACGGTCGTGAGCCCCGGTGACAGCGTCGAGGGGGACGTCGTCACCAGCAGCAACGTCGCGAGCGTCGAGGCGCGTATCGGCGGCTACGCGGTCTCACTGCGCAAAACCGGAGTGGGGCGCTTCGCGCTGACGTATAGGGTCGGGCCGTTGCCGTGGTTCGTTCACGGAAACTTCACGATGCAAGTCATTGCCCGCAATGCTCGCGGAACCACAACCGCCCGCGAGATTCCGCTGACGGTCCGCTGAACGTTGCGGCGATGGGCCGCGCCGGCGGCGCTATTCCTCGCGTTCGCTGCCGCCCTTTGCCTGATCGTGCAATGGCGCTATGCCATCTTTCGAAACGGCGTCGATCTTGGAATCTTCGCGCAGGTCGTGTCGGGAATCGGCCACGGGTTTTCGAGTACCGCCGAAGGCGGCGCAAACCATCTTCTGGTGCATTGGTCGCCGATCGTCGTCACGGGCTGGCCGTTTTTGCGCGCGTTCGGGCCCGCCGGGCTCGAGTACTTTCAGGCCATCCTCGTTGCGGCGGCGCTCTTTCCGATATGGGGGTTGGCGCGAGCCAAGTTTCGCTCTCCTGCGGCGCTCGCTTTGGTCGCGGTCGCGGCGCTCTACCCGATCCTCTGGGCAAACGGGGTCGGCGACTTTCACGAGATGGCGTTCGTGCCGCTCCTCTCGGCGACGCTGGTCTACGCGTTGGATCGCCGCCGCTGGATCCTCGGCGCCGCCGCGGCGCTGCTGCTTTGTTGTACGAAGGAAGATCAGTTCGTCGTTCTGGCCTTTAACGGAATCGTTTTTGCGGCGACGGCACGGGGTGACGTTGCGGCGAAACGCATTGGATGGGCGATCGCCGGTTTGGCGATCGTCATGTCGCTGCTCTACTTCGGACCGATTCGCCACGCATTGAATCCGCACGCGCCGTATCTCGCGCTGCGCTTCTTCGATTGGCGCGGTGCTCCGGCGGGCATGCAGGGTTTCGCATGGAACGCCCTGGCGCGTCGTGCGGCGTACGTGCTGATCGTACTGGCGCCCCTGGCGTTTCTTCCCTGCATCTCGCGCTACGGACTCTTCTTGATTCCCGGCTTCGTCGAGATTCTCGGAGCTCGCGAACCGGTGACGCTCGTGCCGGGCGCGCACTACAGTGCGTTGCTCTCGGGCTACGCGCTGGCGGCATTCGTCGACGGAGCGTCACGACTGGACGCGCGCAAGCCCCGGCTGGTCGCCGGCGTCGTCGCCGCAGCCGCGGCGGTATCGATCGGCGTAGGCATTTTCGCCAGTCCCATGGAGTATTGGTACTATCTCTACCGGCCCCCGAACGCGCACGACGCGCTGCTCGAGGCAACGTTGCGGCGGCTGCCGCCGCGCGCGGACGTCGGTGCGCAAGACGAAATCTTCGCACATCTCGGTCTCGATCCCAACGCGTCAATCGATTTTGCGGGTCAGCGATGCTTCGTCTACGACGAAACGCATTATTCCGATCGTTGGTACCTGATAGACCAGTCTGCCGTGCGGCACGCGCTCCTGGACGGCGCATACGCAATCGCGAGCAGGCGCGACGGAATCGTCGTTCTCCGGCGGACGGCTCAGCGCGGCGGTCTTCCCGGCGGCGGCTGCGGCGGCGGAAGCCCGGGCGGAAGGTTCGGGAACGGCGCGGGATTGTAGGGCGTCGGCATGATCTGCGGCTGCACCTGATTGAGTCCGCCGGGCGCGGCATCTTGCCACGCGAAGACGGTGTCGCGCAAGACGCGAACGTCGGCGTCGGTGACGACGAGCTCGCGCGGCGTCCGTGCCAGGCCGTTTTGGGCGATCTCCTGCGTCTGCAGCGAGCCGCGGTCGTAGACGTAGCGAAAGACCGTGCCCGAGTTGAAACGCCGCGTGATTTGATAGTGCAGCGCGTCCACGCGGTCCATCGGAATCGCCTGCGCGTTCCATCCGCTCTGATCGGTCGCGATGTAGATCGACGAGGTGAACGGCGTGTACGGCGGCACCTGCACGATGAACGTCACGAGCACCGGTTTTCCCGAGAAGTGCTGGCTCGGCGCGCTGCTTGTCCCCGGCGCCGGAGTCGGCGCACCGTTGAGCAGATCGGGATTCGGAACGGGCGAGGAGAGCGCGACGGCGAAGCGCGCCACGTCGGCGAAGCTTCCCTGAGCGGGAAGCGGGTCGCGCGAGAGATCGAGCTCGGTCACCGTTCCGCTTGCATCGAACGTGGCGCGCGCCCAAATTCGCGGCGCCGGATGGAGCGCGGTCGGACCGCCGGTCTTCGCGTCGCGAACGACGACGTTCTGCGCGACGTGAAAGCCGTCTCCGGTGGTGAAGAAGACGTATCCGTCCTGAAAGGCCAGCAACTGGCCGCTGACGACGACCGTCGAAGCCGACGCCGCGAGCAGCACCACGGCCAGCCACATTGCCGAGAAGGCGATCGCGACGCGTTTCATATCGGCAACAGCTGTACCACGAACGTCGGCTGCCAGAACGTCGTGCGGTAGGGATTTCCGTACCAGTAGAACGTGCGCGAAATGTCGAGCATCGCGTGCGAGAGGACTTTGAAGCGCACCTCTCCGGTCGCATCGTAGGGAGCTTGGCCCAAGTACGACGTGTAGAGGGGCTGGCCGATGATGTTGTTGGGTGGAAGTCCGAAGAGCCCCGGCACCGGAATCGGGTAGTCGTCGTGGTGACGGACGAGCAGCGAGAAGTTGAACTCGGGATTGGGCGCGTCGTTGAGCCCCAGGCTCGTGGTTCGCTCCGTGGAGACGCCCCGGAACGACGTGAAGCTCAACGGACAGAACGACGTTCCGACCGGCTGGCACGGTAAGTAGCCGCCGTTGATGTAGTGATCGCCGACGTTGAGGATTTGATACCCGAGATAGGTGTTGAGCGCGTGCGAGAACTGGCGGCTGATGCTGAAGTTCTCGTTGGTCGAGCTGATCCAGTGCGGCAGCGAGTTCCACTGGTACTGCTTGTTGAAGCTCGCGTTGAAATAGTAGGTCTCGTACGGATTATCCGGCCGGTTGAGCTTGATCGACGGGGTGAATAAGTTGAAGCCCAAGACCGTGTTCCAGATGGTCGTGTAGACCGGGCAGTAATAGACCGGCGGGTGCTTGACGCCGTGCTGATTGGGGCACGGCGCACCGTACGCCTGCAGGCCGGGGGTCGGAATGGGCGGCTGGGGATTGCCCGGATAGCCCTGCAAGTATTGGTTCGCGCCGACCGTGTCGTGGTTGAATCCGTAGCCTTCATAGATCTGCTCGAAGAGCGGCAGTTTTGCGATTTGATTTTGAAAGCTGGAAGCGGTCAGCTGCACTTGCGAAGGATGGTCGAGGCTGCCGGCAATCGTCGTTTTGGGAACCAGCGAAGCGGGGCCCAGCATGTTGTAGTTCGTCAGCTGCGACGAGGCCGTCACGTAGGAGTGCGGAAAAGCGTAGGTCGCGTTGATGAAGGTGGTCTGCTGGGACGCCTGCGGCTCGTGCAGCCAGTTCTGCTGCGCGTAATACTGCGTGAAGCTCTGAATCTGAAATCGCGAGCCCAGCTTTTCGTAGAGCGCCAGGTTATACCACTTTTGCGCGCGCGTTGCCGGATTGACGGAGAGAATCGCGTACTCGTGTTCGCCGACGAAATGTTGTTCGACCGAAAGATAGGTCTTATAAGTGGGATCGTAGCGCAAATGGAGTGCGGTCAGCGCGTTCGGACTGCCGGCCATGTTCCACGTGAGATCGACGCTCGCGCCGGAGAGGGTGTTCTGCGCGAAATATTGGTTCGCCGAGAAGTTCACCACGTAGGTGCCCAGCGGCACGCCGGCGTTGAGAAAATAGGTATGCGCGTTGATGAAGCGCGCGTAGGTCTTGGTGTCGATCACTGCGCCGGTACCCGTGATGCTGGGGTGCTCGCCGACTTGCGGAAAATAGAAGGCGTCGCCCGGCATTTCGCGTCCTTTGACCGGATGCGCGAGGTCGCCGTTGAGAAAGGTCCAGCGATCGGGTTCGGTCGTGACCGGCAGAAGATAGATTCGTTGAAAGTCCAAAAAATCGGCGATCGCGGCGCCGCTCACCGTACCCGTCGCGTCGTGCATGGTGACGTGACCGGCGATCATGAAACGATTGAGCTTGAGGTCCATGGAAAATGCGTCGCCGGTGACGGTGAATCCGTCGCTCGTGCGCACGCGCACGTTTCCGTCGGCTTCGATTAAGAATCGATTGTAATAAAAGTCGAGCTTCGTGGCGTTGAGGTAGAGCACGCTTCTCGGCGGGGCCGCGGTCGGCGCGGGCGTTGGCGTGGCCGCTCGGGCGACTGCGGACGCAAGAACGATCATCAGCGTTGCGAGCGCCGTCGCGCAGACGATTCGGGGCACCGTCGCAACGTTTTTTCAACGCTTGCCCCACTCCTATCGCGTCGCTGCGAGAGTAGGAAGCGACTCGGGAGGGGAAGGAGCGCACCGATGAAGCGAGTGGTCGCAATCGTCATAGATTCCGGCGGCGTCGGTGCACTTGCCGATGCGACGAGTTACGGCGACGCCCCGGGAGCGAATACGATCGGCAACGTCGCGCGGCGACTCGGCTCCTTAGCTCTTCCTAATTTCGAGCGATGGGGTCTGGGACTTTTGACGGAGATCGCCGGCGTCGGGCCGGTGGCGCAGCCGGTCGCGCGCGTCGCGCGCCTGCGCGAACGCAGCTGCGGCAAAGACACGATCACGGGGCACTGGGAGATGATGGGTGTGGTGACCGGCGTCGCCTTTCCGACCTATCCGCACGGGTTTCCGCCCGAGATCGTCGCCGAGCTGACGAACATCTGCGGCAAAGCGCCGCTTGGGAATACGACTGCATCGGGAACCGAGATCATCGAAGCGCTGGGGCCCGAACATCTCGAGAGCGGCCGTCCGATCCTCTATACCTCGGCCGACTCCGTGTTGCAGATCGCGGCGCACGAGGACGTCGTCGAGCTTCCGCGGCTCTACGAGTGGTGCGCGCGCATTCGGGAAGCGCTGCGGCCTCCCCACAACGTGAACCGGGTCATCGCTCGGCCGTTTGTGGGCGAACCGGGGTCTTTCCGGCGGACGCCGAATCGACGGGACTATGCAATCGAGCCGCCTCCGAATCTGCTCGACGAGCTGGAAGCCGAGCATATCGAGGTGCACGCGGTAGGCAAGATTGGCGATATCTACTGCGGGCGGGGTATATCGTCTTCAATTCGCGTCAAGGATAACCGCGACGCGATGGACCGAACGTTCGAGTTGTTGGAACGCATCGAGAACGGTTTCATCTTCACCAACCTCAATGACTTCGACTCGAAGTACGGTCACCGGCGCGACGTACGCGGATATGGCGCCGCGCTCGAAGAACTCGACACGCTCTTGCCGGGCCTCGAGGCTCGGCTGCGCCATGGAGACGAGGTGATTTTTACCGCCGACCACGGATGCGACCCTACTGCGCCGGGCTCCGACCACACCCGCGAGTACGTGCCGTTCCTGCATCTCGGCCTCGGCGGCGGAACGCTTGGTGAGATCGAGGGTCTCGATTTTGTCGGGCGAACGGTGAGAGAGGCACTCGCAGCATGAGGCACTCCAACGCGATCCGCGTCCCCGTCGGCGCGCGAGCCGTACGCGACGTTCCGGATTCCTGGCGCTTTGCCAAGCGCGCAATCGACGTCGTCGGCGGCGGTCTCTTACTCGTCGTCTCCGCTCCGGTCGTGGCGCTCGCCGCGCTCGCAATCGCCTGCGTCACCGGCGGTACGCCGTTCTTCGCGCAAGAACGAGTCGGTATGCACGGGCGGCGTTTCAAACTGTTCAAGCTGCGCACGATGGTCAACGGAGCGCACGCGATGCGACACAGCGTGATGCATCTCAACGAGGTCGACGGTCCGGTCTTCAAGATTCGAGACGACCCTCGGCTCCATCCGCTCGGAAGATTCCTGCGGCGGACGAGCATCGACGAGCTGCCGAACCTCATCAACGTGGTTCTCGGCGAGATGTCGCTGGTCGGTCCGCGTCCGGCGCTGCCGAGTGAAGTCGAGCATTACGATGCCGTCGCCTACCGGCGTCTCAGCGTCCCCCAGGGCATCACGTGCCTGTGGCAGATCAACGGTCGAAGCGACGTCTCGTTCGACCACTGGATGGAGCTCGACAACCGCTACGTCGACGAATGGACGCCGCTGCTCGACCTGGCGATCGTGGCAAAGACCATTCCGGCCGTTCTGCGGAGGGACGGAGCGCATTAGGTCCACCCCGCACCTCCGCGTCGTCCCGCAGCCTCGTCAGCGTCGCCGCACTTCGATAGCGGGCTCGACGTTTTTCATCATGGGCGCGACCTTTGCGTCGACGCTGCTGGGATTTTTGCGCGAGGTCACGAGCGCGCGGTATTACGGAACGCGCTGGGAGATGGACACGTTCCTGGCGGCGGCGACGATTCCGACGATCCTGTTCGGCGTCTTCAACGGTGCGCTGGTCAGCGCGCTCGTCCCGATCTTCTCCGAGTACCTCACCCATCACAAGGAAGAAGAGGCGTGGCGGCTGGCGAGCACGGTGCTCAATCTGCTCGCAATCGTCGTGAGCGCTTGCGCCGTCATCGGATTCTTCACGGCGCAGTGGTACGTGCCGATTATCGCCCACGGTTTTCCGGCGCCCCAGATGGGCGTCGCGATCCGCATGACGCGTTGGCTCATGCCGAGCATCGTGGCGGTGAGCCTCAGCGGCGTACTCTCGGCGATGCTCAACGCCTACCATCGTTTCCGCGCGGCGGCGATGGTCGGCGTCGCGGTCAACGTCGTCACCATCGGGTGCGTCGTGCTGCTCAGCCGCGGCCTGGACATTTACGCGCTCGTTTTGGGGACGGTCTTGGGTCTAACGGCTCAGATGCTCGTGCAGCTTCCGTCGTTTCTCGCCATCGGGAAGTACCGGCTCATCCTCGATCTCGGTCATCCCGGTTTGCGCAAGATTTGGGCGCTGCTCGGACCGATCATCGTCGGCTCCGCGGCCGGCCAGCTCGCGCTCTTCTTCGATCGGTTCTTCGCTTCGACGCTCGCGCCCGGCTATATCGCCGGGATGAACTACGCGACCAAGCTGGTGAACTTTCCGCAGCAGATCTTCGCCGCGGCGATCGCGACGGTTATTTTCCCGCTGCTTGCGGCACAGTTTGCGCGCGAGAACCGGCGCGGCGTCGCCCGCAGCGTCGTCACCGGTCTGCGCTTGGTGAACTTCATCACGATTCCGGCGGTTTGCGCGCTGATCGTTCTGGCCCACCCGATGGTGCAGGCGCTCTTCGAACGCGGGACGTTTCAGGCCAGCGCCACCGATCTTACCGCCTCGCTGCTGCCCTATGCCGCGATCGGGCTGGTCGCCCTCGCCGCCAACGTCGTCTTGACGCGCTGCTGTTTTGCATGCCGGGAGACGCTCTGGCCGGTCACGATTTCCGTCGTTACGGTGATCGTCAACGTACTGCTCTCGATGGTCTGGCTGCCGACGCTGGGAGCGCGCGGCCTGCTGCTTGCGAACTCGCTGAGTCAAAGCATGCAGGCGCTGCTCTTGCTCGTCGTGATCGCGCGACTGGTATCGGGAATCGACTGGGGCGCGCTGCTGCTCTCCGGTGGAAAGGTGGTCGTAAGCTCGGTTGCCATGCTCCTCGCGCTCGGATGGATCGGCGCGCTCGGCGTGACGCCCGAAGCGACGCTCGCCTCGCGCGCATGGTTTCTCTTCGGACAGATTGCCATCGGGGGCACCGTCTTCGTAGCGGTCGCACGTATGCTCGGCGTAGAAGAGCTTAATCTGGCGTGGCGCACGATCGTCGCGAAGTTCGAGCGGAACCTCGTGAGCCCGCCGGAGAACCGTGAGGCCCCGATCGCATAGCCTCCCGTCATAATTACGCTCCTCCCGGCAGGCTAGCTTTTTCTCCAGGGCAAACCTTCCAACTCGATGCTCTCGATCTTGATGCCCGCTTACAATGAGGCGCATTCGATCGCCGAAAACGTGTGCGAGACCGTGGAGACGATGCACGCGCTCGGTATCGACTTCGAGATCGTCGTCGTCGACGACGGCAGCATGGACGGAACGCATACCGCCGCCAGCGCCGCGTTGCGGACGTTCCCCGACCGGGTTCGCGTGGTACGCTGCAGCCGCAACGAAGGCAAGGGCAACGCGCTGATCTGCGGCGCGTCCTATTCCAAAGGCGATCGTGTCGCTTTTCTCGATGCCGACATGGATCTGCATCCGGAGCAGCTCGAAAACTTCTTAGCGATCATGACGTCGCGCAATGCCGACGTCGTCATCGGTTCGAAGTTCCATCCCGACTCGAAGGTGGAGTACCCGCCGCTGCGCCGGCTCTACAGTCTCTTTTACTACCTGCTCGTACGCGCGCTCTTCGGTCTGCCGGTTCGCGACACGCAGACCGGCATCAAGCTCTTCAAGCGCGAGGTGCTCGATCGCGTTCTTCCTCGGATTTTAGTCAAGCGATTCGCCTTCGATCTGGAACTGCTGGCCAACGTCCATCATTTCGGCTATCGGATCGCCGAGGCGCCGGTCACCCTGAACTTCCAACGCGTTTGCAGCCGGCTCCGCCTCGCCGCGGTCTGGAACGTCTTTCTCGATACGCTCGCGATCTTCTACCGAATGCGGATCCTTCATTACTACGACCGGCCCGAGCGCGTCGCAGTGAAGCTCGACCGCACGGCCGGATCGCACGAAATCGTCGTCCCCATCATCATCGGGGATTAGTGGCCGTACCGGCCACTGCCCAGAGTACCGGTTCCCGTACCGCGCTGGTGCTTTTGCTGCCGGGGCTCGGCGACGCGCTGGCCGCGGGTCCGATTCTGCGCGGCTTGAGCCGCGAAGCCTGGACGGTCGACGCCGTGACGATGCATCCGCCGGTCAGCGAGTATCTGCGGGCGCTGCGCATCGTGCGGCGCGTCGTCGAGCTGCCGTTGCGCCCGCGCGCGTCGGATGCCATGCGAGCAATCGCCGCATTGCGGCGCAACCGGTACGACGCATGCATCCTGCCGTTTCCCGCGACGCGCTGGCAATATGCGGCGATTGCCCGCGGCGCGGGGGCGAAGCACCTTTTTCTGCACGAATACGGCGGCGCGGCGAGCGCGATCGCGCGGACGGCACGCAACGTTCGCGTCCCGCTTCGCGGCGGCCATCGGCTCGCGGAGAACCTTCGGCTCGCCCGCGCTGCCGGACTCGCGTCCGATCCGGCCGAGCTCGAATATTGGGTTCCCTCGTCTTGGCACTCCGAGCGGCGAGCGGGCACGCTGGGTATCCACCCGGGCTCGATGGCCTATAAAGGAAACGAAGTAAAACGCTGGCCGTACGAGCGTTTCGCCGCGTTGGCGCACGCTCAGTCCGCGAAAGGGCGAAGCGTGTGGTTCTTTCTCGGACCGCATGAAGTCGACGAGGCTCGCCGCGCCGAGCAAGATTTTCGGCAATGCGCGGGAATCAGCATCATCCGCGAGCCGCTCGTAGAGGCTGCTCGACGGCTCGCGGAGTGCGAAGTCTTCGTCGGCAACGACGCCGGATTCAGCCATCTCGCCGCGGGTCTCGGCGTCAAGACGCTCGCGCTATACGGCATGACTAGCGAAATTCGAGGAGCTCCGATTGGACCGGCCGTCGCGTTACGCCCGTCGCTCTGTCCATCGTGCCACGACGAGGGGCTGCGCGGCTTCGACTGCGTGCGGCGACTCGACTATCGGTGCATTCTGCGCGACATCGAGCTCGAGAGCGTGATCGGATACGTCGACAAGCTCTTTGCCGGGCCTCCGCCTCGCCTCGCCCCCGCTTTGGAAGGTCCGTTCCGGCTCTATGGAAAGGCGCACTCGTGAAGGAGCAGACCGCACGGCCTCGGGCGCTCGCCGCGGAACGGCCGCTGCCCGCAGCGCTCCAGCGATACCTCGTGCCGGCGCTCTTCATCGTGCTCGCGCTGCTCGTCACCACCGGGTACGGAAGCGGAATCCAGCTCAACGACGGCCAGGCCGGACTGCATATCAATCCGCTAGAGTTTTTGGGGCGTCTGCTTCACGCGTGGAACCCGCTGCTTGCGATGGGTACCCACACGGGCTTCTGGGTTCCATACCAGATGCCGTACTCGTGGATCTACGGCCTCGCGCAAGTGCTGCACGTTCCGCAGGACGCCGCTCAGCACGCCGCGGTCTTCTTCGTCTACCTCGGCTGTCTCTGGTCCATGTACTACTGCTTGCGCAGCGTCGCACCGTGGCTCGACGAGATCGCGCGAATCGCCGGTTCCTGCGCCTATCTCTTCAATATGTACGTGGCGCTGAACTCGCAGGCGCAGATCGTGTGGCTGCTGACCTACGGCGTCTTGCCGGCGATGATCGGCGTGACGGCGCGCGCGATCCGCGGCGAGATCAACCTCTGGCGTGCCTCCCTCGCGGTAGCGTTGCTGGTGCTGCTCGGCGGCGGAGTGAACCCGCCGCTCGTCGCCATCAACGTCGTGATCCTTGCAATCTTCGTCGTGCTGACGATCGTCTTCGATCCCAAGCCCTCGTCGGCAATCGGCCGCACGGCCCCCGTCGTCGCCGCCGCGGCGATCGCCACGATCGCGATCAACCTCTACTGGCTCGTTCCGTTCGTCGATTACTTCCGCGGCGTTTGGCTCAACGGCGTTCTGAGCGAAGCGCCGTCCATGCACAATGCGGCGACGTCGTATGCGAACGTTCTGCGCGGGCTGGGTCACTGGGCGACGTTCGTTTCGTTTGCCGGACGCGCGTACTTTCCGTGGGCCGCCGCGTACGCATCGGGACTCTTCGGCGCGCTGCTGTGGTTCGTGCCGATCGTCGCTTTCGGCGGCGTCGCCTTCCGGCGCAATCAACGCCCGGCGACGCTGTTCTTCTTGATCGTTACGCTCGTCTCGATTCCGATCGTCGTCGGCTACTATCACGACCAGCTCGGCGACGCGGTGACGACGCCTTTGTACGACCAGTTCTACCGCAACTTCCCGGGCTTCCAGATGTTCCGCTTCTCGTACAAGTGGGTCGCCGGCGTCGAGTTCGGCATCTGCGGACTCTACGCGTTAGGCGCGTACGCAACGATCGCCGCGTTGCGCGAGCAGATCGGCAAGCTTGGCGAGGCCGAGCAGCGCAGCCGGATGTGGCTGGTATCCGCAGCGCGCACCCTCGTCGTCGCGCTGCCGATCCTCATCTTCGTGCCGGTGATCGTCTCTAAGATGAACTATCCGGGCGAATCGCTCCCGGCCTGGGAGTATCGCGAGAATGCGCTGGTCGGCGACGACCAACGCCAGCGCGTCGCGCTCTTTCCGACGCAGTTTCTCGAACAGTTCGACTGGGGAAATCCGCAGTTTTACATCGAGGACTCGCTGATCGACCGGCCGCTGATCTATGGTTTGCTCGGCAGCGAACCCTCCGAGGGTACCGATATGTGGGTGCGGCGCGCCTATCGTGCGGTGCGTGAGGGCCTGCCGTTCTCGCCCGAGATGTATCGCGCCCTGGGCGTGGATACGATCTTGCAGCGCGACGACTTCATTCCGGCAATCGACTTCAGTTCGCCCGGGGAATGGCGTTTCAACAGCACGACGCTCACGCACGATTTGCTCCACCGAGTTCTGCACGCCGATCCGGTTCGTGCCGACGGTCCCTTGCGGGTCTATCATCTCGGCGGCGCCTTGCCGCTCATCTACGGCGTTTCGCATCCGGTGATCAACACGCTGCCGGCCTTCTCCGACGGCTACCTCGGCGACGTCGGCGCGATGGCCAAGGGACGGGCGCAGTTCGATCCTCCATCGCGATCCGAAGACGAGTTTTCCACCGCAATGGAGCCGCTCTCGCCCATCCTTCCGGCGTCTACCGAGCAGATTCGCGACCTCGCCGTGAAACAGGCGCTCGCGCAGGGTATTCGCGTGCATCCGCCGTCGGCGGACGCCGCCTGGCTGACCCACTTTGACGTCAAAGCGACGGGTCTCTATTCGATCTTTGCACTCGATCAGTCGCTGCTCTTCGCTCGTCCGGCGCCGCGGACGGTGGTGGTCGACGGGAAGTATCTCTCGGCTCGCGCGTTGGGCGGCGCGTGGACGGGATACGGCAGCGTGCTTTTGACGCAAGGCAACCACTGGGTCTCCGACGGCTATCTGGACCCCGACCTGATCGTCGCCGTCGTCAGTACGGAAGATTTGCGCGCATGGGAGAACCGGATTACGGCGCTCGTGCGCGCGCTCCCGAAGAACCTCGCGACGACGAGCTTGGTATACGCGTCTCAGGCCAACGTCTCGGTTGCGGCGCCCGGCAAGTATCGCATTCACGCGACGGCGGTGGGACCTTTCGGTCCGGACGGTCTCGTTCACACGAGCGTACGCCGCGTTCGCAGCGGCGTTTTCGCGGGCAACTTCGCAACGGCGCTGCCGTACGTTTTGGGAAGCGGTATTGCCGGGACGTCAGAGCTGCTGATGCCGCCGCAGTGGTATCGCGATCCGACGGTATACCAGTGGCAGCGCGGCGATCCGCTCTCGTGGTTTCTCTTCTCGCGTGAGGCGACGGTGCGCGTCTTCGTACCGGGAAGTAGCGGCGTTCGCGCACGCGTCTCGATGCGGATGAGCCGTCTCCAGGCAGCCGATGCGATGACGATCGGCGTCAACGGCGCCCAGGCGCAGAGCGTCCAGATTCCCGGACCCGCCGCCGGCGATCAAGCCTACGATACCCCCGATCGGCTCGACGGCCCGGTGCCGGTTCCGATTCAATTTACGATCGATCTCCGTCCGGGCTGGAACGAGGTCGCCTTCGCGGTTCATCCGAGCGGCGGCGAGCGCGAGGATCTCGGCCCCGACGTGATTTCCGCGGCGGTCGCGCCGGATCTCGAGTTCACGCGGATCGGTGCCGCGCCGGGCGGCGCACCCCGAGCCGCGAAACCGTTCGTCGCGTTTGCCGTCGCCGCGCCGCCGGTCGGCGTCATCAGCGATCCCGAGATCGTCGGCAACGCCGCCAACACTGGAAACCTCGGAGCGGAACTGGCCGTCGCGCTCGCTCACGACGGGCGCGTCGTCTACCGGCTCTTCCCCATTGCGCGCGACGGCTCGTTCGACATCCACTTCATGCACGCGTTTCCGAACGACTGGAACGACGCGTCGCAACGCGTCGCCGGAATCTGGCTGATCGCGCCTTCCGCGCGCGCCAAGTTTACCGGCGTCTACTTCACGATGCATGCCATGCCGGAGATGAATTTGCGCCACCCGTCGTCGCTGCGCGATCTGCCGCTTCGCGTCGACGGTATGGCCGTCGGCAACGCCCCCGTTTTCCTGCGCCGCGGCCGGCACAAAATTACCAGCGGCGACCGGCAAGTGAAGATCGGGCTGCTGACGCTCGATCCGGTCAACCTCGCGCAAACGCAAGACCTTCCGTTGCTCTGGCAGCGCAAATCCGCGACGAGCGTCGACGTTACGGCGAAGAGCAGCGCCAATCCGTTCTTGCTGGTCTTCAACGAAGCGTTCCATCCCGAGTGGCGCGCCACGCTGGACGGCGAGGCCCTGCCGCACGTCGTCGTTAATGGTGTTGCCAACGGCTGGCTCGTGCCGAGCCTCCCGACCGGCGGGCAAATCAGGCTGACCTTTGCCGGACAAGCATATTATGTCATCTCGGCGGCGATATCGGTGATCGCCCTGCTCATCATGGTCGTACTGGCGTGGGCGCCCGAGCTCTGGCCGATCGAGTTCGGAGAGCGTTGAACCCTTCGGCCGTGGAGTGGGCGCTGCGGCGGGCCGTGCGTTTTTCGGCCGGCACGTGCATCGTCGCGCTAATTCTTGCGACGGTCTTTTCCGGTGCGGCGTCCGAACGCTTCGCAACGACCGCGTATCTCGCCGCGATTTTTGCGGCAATCGTCTTGATCGTCCAGCGCCTGGTCCCGGCACCTCCGGCCGAGAGCGTCGTCGCACCGGCGCCCCCATTTCCGGCGTTTCTGGCCTACTCGATCGGAATCGTGGTCCTTTTGAGCGTCGTCGCTTCGCTCGTCTCTCGCCCCGGCGCCGAAGCGCTCACGATCCTGCTCGCAATCTGCGCGGTCGTCGCGGCCGTGCTCGCGCGTTCGGGCGCGTTTGCGTCGTTGAACGCGACGCTTCTGCGCGGAGGAATGCTGGTTGGTGCGACGCGATACGCGGCGTTGATCGCGGTGCTCGCCTTGTGCGTGGCGGTCGTCGCGGGTGGAAACGCCGCCGAGGCTCTCGTCGGAGCCGTCTACCAACTAATGCTCTTGGCCGCGCTCTTCATCGCTACGTCGTTGCTCGCTCCGACGAGCACCGGCGATTGGATGCGTGCGGTCTGGCTTCGCGTCGCGGCGCTGCAGGATCGCGGAACGGTCGCGGCCGCCGCGGTGGCCGTCGCGGCGATGATCTTCGCGAGCCTGCTGCCGGCGCCGTTCTCGGAGCCGTTTGCCGTTGCGGCGTACGCCGCGGCGCTCTGCGCCGCGATCGGCGTCGCCATCGAATGCCGGCGATTGCGCTCCTAGCCCGTCTGCTCTCGGTCGCGGCTGCCGCGATCTTCGCGGCGTTCGTCGTCGTGAAGGGTGTCCCGACGCTCCGGCACGATTGGGCCTGGCCGATCGATCGGACCGCCATCCTCTCGTTCTTGAGCGACTCGCTCAACGGTTGGCTGTCGGCTGGTTTCGGAACGCCGAACGCGCATCCCACGACCTATCTCATCGGACCGCCGATTGCGGCGGCGATGTGGCTCTTCGGACCGCTCGCCGCACTGGCGCTCTTCGCCGCGGCGATCGGTTACGCGTGCATGCGAACCGCCGGCGCGGCAGCGGTTCGTTTTGGCGCCGGCGCGACCGGTGCAATCGGCATCGGTCTCTTCGCGCTCTTCAATCCTTTCGTCTATAACGAAGTCGTCGCCGGCCATCTCGTCATGGTACTGGCGTACGGCGGATTCATCGGGCTCTGCGCCGAGATGCTGCGCGGCCGCGATGCATCGAGCGTGCGTCTCGCACTCTGGATCGCGCTGATCGAGGCACAGCTGCAGTTCTATCTGGCGGCGATGCTCGCGCTCCTCGTTTTTGCGCTGGCCACGCGCAAATGGCTGCCCGCAGCCTTCGGTGCGGTTTTCGCCCTGCCGTCGATCGCCGGACTCGTCTTCGAACGCACGACGCTCGTACGAACGCCGTACGTCGTGGAGTGGCAGGTGAATCAATCGGTCTTTCCAGTGCCGCTGCTCGCGCTCGGCGGGTACTTTCCCGGCTACGCCGACCGCCTCGGTCTTGCCGCTTCGGCTGCCGTGTGGGTCTTTCTCGCGCTCGCTTTCGCCGGCATCGTCGCCGGCCGGCGTTCGCGCGCGGTCGTGCTCGCCGCGATCGCCGCCGGCGCGGTTTACCTCGCGACGCTCGGGCTGCACGGCCCGCTCGCCGCAAGCTACGCGTGGGCCATTCGCAACGTTCCGGAGACGGGCGTCTTTCGCGAGCTCTACGATTTGGCGGGAATCTTCGCGGCGTCGATCGTCCTGCTCGCGTGCGTCGCGTGCGCGCGGATTCGGCGGCTCGAGTACGTCGCGCTCGCCGCCGGGATTGCACTGCCCGTTACTTGGCTGATTCGGCCGCCGAGCGATCTTTGGGTCTCGTCGGGCGCATATCCGCATCCCGCGATCGCCGCGCCGGCCTTCACGCGCGTCGCGCTGCTGCCGGCATTTCAGCCGCTCGCGCTGCGCGGCGGCGGAGGCAACGGTGCCGATCCCGACGCGCATGGGTACGCCGGCGGCGTCGCGGCGCTCAACGAATACTTTCCTACCTATCCGGTCGATATGGCGTTGGCGCGCTACGAGCAATCCGGCGACACGGCGGCGCTGCGCGCGTTAGGCGTGAGCGAGATCGTCCCTCGGCCTTGGCTGGTTTCAACGGTACGGGGCGGCATCGGGCTCGCGGCCGCGTCGCTCGCACCGCGGTTGCCGGGGCAAGAACTTTTATCAATGCAGCTCGTGCGCGCGCCGATGCCGCTGATCTCGGAGTGTTCCGTAACGCCGGCGGTAACGCTCGCGGCGCGTCTCGATGCGTGCGCGCTCTTTTTCGCCGATGCGCCCGGCTACGCGCCCTTGCGGCGCGTCGTCGCTCCGAGCGACTCGATCGATCCGCGAACGGCGTGGATCGACGCGCGACTTGCATTCTTGGAGTATCCCGCGCTCGCGCAGGGAATCGGCGGCGCACTGACCCAATCGGCGCTTCCGCAGCCGGTCGAGCCGAATGCGTGGCTGCTCGCATTCGTGCGCGGATCGCTGCGCGCAGCCGGCGGCAGAATCCTCGCCGTCGAAAACGGCGGCTTCACCTGGCTGCGGATCCCGCCCGGCGTCGTCTCGGTTCAATGCGCCGGACTCTGCGAACTCGTCGCGCAGACGACGCAGCTGCCGCGCCTGCCGGCGAGCGCGCAGCCGGCGCACGTGCGCGCATTGGCATTTCGCCGCATCCTGCCGTGGCTGTATGTGGTCGACGCGCCTGCCGATGCGCCCGCGCTCGTACGGTCGAACGCGCCTTCCGTGTTGCGTCTCAACGAACGCTACGACGCCGGCTGGCTGGCCGTTGCCGGCGGCCGGGTACTGCGCCACGTCCGCATCGATCTCGCGGTAAACGGCTGGTTTCTTGAAGCGTTGCCGCAGCGGGTGATTCTCGTGCAGACGACCGCCGTCGTGCAAGCAATTGCAGAATTAGTCGGAGCGATCTGCGCGCTCGCGCTGCTGAAGGCGCTGGTATCAGCGCCGACGAAGCGCGGTTGAGTGACCGTGACGACGCTCGTTCCTTTTGTCGATTTACAGGCGCAGTTCCGCTCGCTCCGTGCGGAGATTCTGCCGCGCCTCACGCAGGTTATGGAAGACGCGAGCTTCATACTCGGGCCCGACGTCGCCGCCTTCGAACGGAACTTCGCGCAGTACGTCGGCGTCGAGCATTGTGTCGGCGTCGAATCGGGGACCGCAGCGGTACAGTTCGCCCTGGAAGTGCTGGGCATCGGACCCGGCGACGAAGTGATCGTTCCGGCAAATACGTACATCGCGTCGGCTTTGGCGGTATCGGCCACCGGCGCGCGGCCCGTGCTGGTCGACGTGGATGCGAACTACTCGATCGACCCGGCGCTCCTCGAACGCGCGCTGACGCCGCGCACGAAGGCGATCATGCCGGTGCATCTCTACGGTCAAATCGTGCCGATGGAGCCGATCGTCGAGTTTGCGCGTCGTTGTGGCATATTCGTAGTCGAGGACGCATGCCAGGCTCACGGCGCGCGCTGGAACGGCCGCCGTGCCGGCGCCTTCGGCGACATTGCGGCCTTCAGCTTCTATCCCGGCAAGAATCTCGGCGCGTACGGCGACGGCGGCGCGATCGTCACCTCAGACGCAGCGCTCGCCGACCGCCTGCGTCTCCTGCGCGACTTCGGACAGCGCAAGAAGTACGAGCATCTCATCAAAGGCGGCAACTGCCGTTTGGACTCGATTCAGGCCGCGGTACTCGACGTTAAGTTGCGCCATCTCGATGCGTGGAACGAGGCGCGACGCCGCCACGCCCGAGCCTACGACGCGCGCCTTTCGAAGATCGGTATCAAGCCGCCGGCGCGACTGGCCGAAGAAGCGCACGTCTATCATCTTTATGTGGTGGAGGTCGAGCAGCGCGATCGCGTCGCGGCGGTGCTGCGCGAGCGCGGCGTTGCGACGGGAATTCACTATCCGATTCCGATTCATCTTCAGCCGGCCTACGCCGAACTGAATCTCGGCCGCGGTACGTTTCCTCAGACCGAGCGCGCCGCGGAGCGGATACTCTCCTTGCCGATGTTTCCCGAGCTCACCGACGAGCAGATCGATCTCGTCGCCGACGCGCTCGCGAGCGCGCAGCCGCTCGTCGTCGCGTAGCCGCTCGCTCGACTCGCGGCGCAATGCCGAAGAAACAGCTGGGCGTCGCGGTCGTCGGAGCCGGCTACTGGGGACCCAATCTCGTCCGGAACTTCTACGCCTCCGACGAATGGTGCGTTCGTTCGGTCGTAGAGCGCGACCGCGAGCGGCTCGAGCGCCTGCTTCGGCTCTATCCGACGATCGAGGGTCATGCATCGATCGAGTCCGCGCTGAACGATCGGAGCGTCGACGCGATCGCGCTCGCCACGCCTCCGCGGACGCATCACGAGCTTGCGGCGCGGGCGATCGAGGCCGGCAAACACGTTCTCGTGGAGAAGCCGCTGGCCGAATCGTTTCACGACGCCGAGGATCTCTGCGCTCGCGCACGGCGTGCGGGCGTCCGCCTCATGGCCGATCATACCTTTCTCTACACCGGTTCCGTGGAGAAACTCCGGGCATTGCGCGACTCGGGTGAGTTCGGAAAGATTTACTACATCGATTCGATTCGCGTCAATCTCGGGCTCTTCCAGGAGAGCAACGTCGTTTGGGATCTCGCCCCGCACGACGTTTCCATCGTCAACTACATTTTAGACGAGCTGCCGGCGTCGGTGGCGCTGCAGTTGGGTGCGTGCGTTCACGGCAAGGTCCCGGACGTGGCATTTCTGACGATGTGGTATCCCAGCGGTCCGCTCGCGCACGTGCACTTGAGCTGGCTCTCGCCCGTGAAAATCCGCCGCACGATGATCTCCGGAAGCCGCAAGATGGCGGTCTGGGACGACGTCGAGCCGACGGAAAAAATCTACGTTTACGATAAAGGCGTCGTCCTCGATCCGTCGAGTTCGACGCTGCAGCAGCAGATGGTCTCGTACCGTTTGGGCGATCTGCACGTGCCGTTGGTCGACAACCGCGAGGCGTTGGAAAAACTCGTCGCCGACTTCGCCGCCGCCATCACCAGCGACGTGCCCACGCGCTGCGACGGCGCATTCGGCGCGGGCGTCGTACGCGTCATCGAAGCCGCGCTGCGTTCGGCGGAACTGGACGGGGCGAAGGTCGAGGTGTGAGCGCGCAAACCTCGGCGGTTCGGTTTTCGCTGATGCTCCCGACGCTGAACGAAGCGGCGCGTTTGCCGGCGATCCTCGAGTCGATCCGGAAGCAGCGCTATCCCGCCTCGCAGGTCGAGCTGCTCGTCGCCGACGGCGGATCGACCGACGAGACGGTCACGATCGCGCAGGCCTTCGGCGCACGCGTCTTTCACAACCCGATGCGGCGCGCGGAGCCCGGCGCCGGAATGCTCTTGGAGAAAGCGACGGGTGACGTCGCGATGTGGCTTGCCGCCGACAACGTTTTTGCGGGCGATCGCTATCTTGAGCTGATGTCGCGACCGTTTGCCGATCCGAAGATTCGGGCTGCGTTTCCGAGTTTGGTGAGCACGCGCCAGGACGGCGGGACGGCGCGGTATTTCAACGCGTTCAGCGATCCGTTCAATCACTTTCTCTATGGGGGCGGGACGTCGCCGGCATCGTACCACCGGACCTATCGCGTGAAGCGGCGCACCGCCGACTACGTCGTCTACGATTTCGCCTCGGGACCGCGAGCGCTCATCGCGCTGGCGCAAGGATTCACCATTCGCCTTCCGTATCGTAAGCCGCCCGGAACCGCCGAAGACGACGTCGCACCGGTCGAGATGCTGCTCGCGCAGGGCGAGGAGATCGCGTACGTTGAGGGCGCGCAGCTCGAGCATCACACGGTGGCCGGAATCGGCGACGCATTGCGCAAGTTCGGCCCGCGCTTTCGCGCACGCATGACCGATTCGGGATATCCCGTCTGGGACCGCCTGCGCGCCGCGCGCCGCGTTCAACGGGTACGCGCCTATCTCTGGCCGTTCTACTCGGTCAGCTTTGCCTTACCCGCGGCCGCGGCCGTGATGGGACTCCTCCGCGACCGCCGCGGGGAGTGGCTCTACCATCCCTTCGTCAGTGCCGCCTTCGGATTCGAGTTTTGGCGACAGGCCGGGATTCTCGCGGCGCAGCGACTCCAGCGCCGTGCCTAGGCGCACCGCGCCTTCGCGGTTCTCAAACACTTCGCTCCAGTAACGCATCATCACGAGTCCGTCTTCGTGACGGCCGATAAGATCCGGTAACGGTTTGCCCTCGATCGCATCGAGGAGCAGCGACGCAAAGTTGATTCCCGCCGCGGTCGTCAACGCGAGCGTGCCCGAGAAGCGCGGATTCATCTCGATGACCGAAAAGGTGCCGTCGGAGCGCAGCATTCCCTGCACGTTGGCCGGCCCGGCGAGCTCGCTCTTTTCGACGACGTCGCGGGCGATGCTCTCGATGAGCGGATGGCGATAGGTTCGACCCTTGACCGAAACGCCGGCTTTGATCGCGATTCGTTCGCGCGGAACGGCGGCGACGACCCGACCGGGGGCGGCGGCAAAACAATCGACGGTGAACTCGGTTCCGTCGACGGCTTCCTGGACGATCAGATCGTGCCGCCCGCGCGCGGCCTCGTGCAGCGAATGCAGGCTCTCGACGCGCGACGTGCCGACGGAGCCTGAACCGCGCCGCGGCTTGAGGTAGACGGGGAATCGTTCGACGGCGATCGATTCGCAGTACGCCGTCGTCGCCGGACCGGGTACGCCGATCGCGCGCAAAAAGTTCGCAAACTCCAGCTTGTCGCCGGTACGCAGGACGATCTCGCGCGCCGGGAGCGCGAGCCGGCATCCGATCGACTCGAAGAGCGGGCGCGCGTCGTCGAGCGGAAGGAACTCGCTCTCGACGATGAGCGGCACGAGCAAGTCGATCTTCAAGCGCCGCGCGGCCTCGAAACACTGCCGCGCGAACTCCGGAGAACCGGCAGAGGGTAGCGTGACGAACGCGTCGACGAAGGCGCGCGTCGCATTGAGCGGGTTCATGTCTCCGGCGGCAACGAACTCGACGCGTCCGTCTTCGTGCAACGCCTTGATGACGGATTGCGCGGTTACCGTACCGGCCGCGGTGATCATGACGCGGCGCACCGGCCGCGGCGAGCTTTCAGCGGGCATCGTGCGGCGTCCAGGGTTCGCGCAGATCCTTGGGTCCGATCGGACCGGAATGGCGGTAGATAAAGAAGCGGCTATCCGGACCGACGTAGACGGTTTCGAGCGTCAAAGGATCGCGCCCGTAGAAGACGATCGCGTTGGTCGAGCGATCGTAAACCGCGCGCCAGTCATAGCCGGACGGAAGATGATGATAGTCGTAGTGCGTGGCGGGGCGGCAGCACGTCAGCGCGGCGAGCGCGCTCGCGGCCAGAGCGGCAGAACTAATACGCGCGAACGTTGCGCAAGCCGGCAGCCTTGAACGCCGCAGCGACCGCCGCGGCCTGCGAGCCGGCTTCGAGGTAGAGCACGACGGTTCGTCCTTGGGCGACCGCGTCGCCGAAGTTGTCGACCTCGTCCGATGGGATGGCAAATGCGGCGAGATATCGCCGCGTCGGATCGTCACGGTGCGTGAAATCGCTCAGCCGTCCTCCCGATCCGCCGAGCCCAGGGACGTCCGTTCCGGTTTCATCCCAAACGCCGACGTGCTTGGTCATATCGTCGGAGAGCGAGTTCGACTCCATGTCTTCGATGACGTCGACGAACTCGAGCTGCATGGGTGCGTCGTCGTCGATGGGCGGCGTCGCGCTGACGACCTTCACTTTCGTGAGGTCGATCTGCTGCGCCGTGAGCGCGTTCTCGAGCGCCTGATGATCCGATTCGGGAAAGATGCCGACGACCAAACCTGATGCCACGCGTATCGGACTCCTTTGAAAGTTCTTGAACTTCAGCCTTCGTACAGCCTAACGGCGTGGCCAAGCCGTTCGACGCCCACCCGGATATTCTTCTCCGAGGCATTCGAAAAGTTGAGCCGCATGCCGTCGTGCACGTCGCGCGCCGGATAGAAATTGACGCCCGGAACGAAGACGACTTTCGACTCGGCGGAGATGCGTAAAAGCTCGGTGGTATCGACCCGCGGTACGGTGACCCATAAGAACATTCCGCCGGCGGGCCGGGTGAAGCGCACTCCCTCCGGCATGAACTCGGCGAGCGCCTCGGCCATGATGCCGCAGCGGCGCCTGTAGGTTTCGGCGATCCTGCGCACGTGGCCGGCGAACGCGTTCTCGTTGCTTACGTACTCGTGGAATACGTACTGCGCAAAGGTTCCGCTGTGAAGATCGGCACCTTGCTTGGCGAGCACGATCTTTTCGCGAATCTCCTCATCGGGTATCACGAGCCACGCGATGCGCATCCCCGGAGCCATGATCTTGCTGCCAGTGCCCGAGTAGATGATCGGCGTCGTCGTTTCGTGCGAAATGAGCGACGGCAAGTCGTCGCCTTCGAACCGCAGCTCGCCGTACGGATCGTCTTCGACGATCGGCAGCCCGAAGTGGTCGCAGATTCGCACGACGATCTCGCGCCGCCGCCGCGAGAGCGTGCGACCGGTTGGATTTTGAAAGTTCGGCACGAGATAGAGGAACTTCGGAAACGGGTCGGCGCGTTCGAGCACGCGCTCGAGCGATTCGGGAATCAGTCCATCTTCATCGGTCTCGACCGTGAGATATCGCGTCTGGTAGGCGTCGAAAGCTTGAATCGCCCCGAGATATGACGGATCTTCGAGCACCACGTGATCGCCGGGATCGAGAAAAATCTTGCCGACTAAATCGAGGCCTTGCTGCGAGCCGTTGACGATCGTGACGCTTTCGGCAGCAAAGATGCGACCGAAACGGCGCGTCAATCGCTCCGCCACCCAGGAGCGCATCTCCGGAATTCCTTCGGTGACGCTGTACTGGAGCGCCGCCGGTCCCAGCCGTTCCATTACCGCATTCGTGGCGGCGGCAATCTCCGCCGTAGGGAAGAGTTCGGGCGCCGGAAGGCCGCCGCCGAACGAGATGACGTCGGGTTGCTGCGTGACTTTGAGCATCTCGCGTATCGTCGATGCACGCAGGTGCGCCGTACGCTGCGCGAACTGCGCGGCTCGCGAGATGGTGGTCACCGGGCGTATTTTAGCCGGTTGGCATCGGGGGTCCGCTTATCGAGCCTCCGCTCGCCGGTCCCCCGGCGGCGGCCGGCGGATGTCCGGCGAGCGCGTCGCCGGCAAAGGAGAGCAGCGTCGCGCCCAATCCGATCAATCCGACGAAGATCAGCACGAGCGTGCCGATGACCGGAACGAGCTCGGCGGCGCTGATTAGCGCGAGCCCGACGAGCAAGGCGACGATTGGAGATGGTGTCGTCGCCGGGCTCAAGAGCTCGCAGAGCCGGCGTCCGATCAAGAGCGCGAGTGCGGCAGTACCCAGAAAGACGCCGGCGAGCAGAAAGACGAGCTCGAGCAATATCAGCGGGATCAGCAGAATCGTGATGGCCAGCAGCACGGCGAGCGGAATCACGGCGACGCAGCCGAGCACGCCGACGGTCACGCTCAACCCCGGGTGGCCCTCGAGCCGGTCGAGCACCATCCGCGTTCGCAGCGGAAAGATCAGGAATACCAGCAGCGCGAGCAGGTTCCAGGAGAGCCGCCAAAGGAGGCGATGATCCGGAGCGAGCGGGTTATAGGGTGCCTCGCTCGGGGCCCACGGAACGACGGCCTGCGTTACCGCGCCGCCCACCTGATTGATCTGTCCGGTGACGACGCCGCCGGGGCGTGTGTCGCAGCTTCCGCCGATGGCCGTGCAGTCACCCTGCACGATTCCCGCGATCGTCGCGTCGCCGAAAATCACGGTGAGATCGCCGTCGACCACCTGTCCCGGTTCGACCACCACCGAGCCGAAGTAGGTTCCTCCATGATAGATCGCTTGCGCATCGGCGAGCGCCGCAACGGGCACCGCGAACGCGGCGAGAGCGAGTGCAAAAATCGCGGCGAGCTTCACCGTCACGAACGTTCTCCTCGAACGAGATAGAGCGCGATCAACGGACGGAACCTCCGATACCCGAAAAAGACCGCAGCGAGCAGGAGCAGGTCGATCAGCAGCACGCCGGTAACCGCTGCCGCCGCGAACGGCGCCGCCGGGGCGACCGCCCGAGCCGCCGCTCCGAACGCGCTGAAGTTGTCGCGCGCGAACGTCGCGGCTCCCCAGGCGATGCGGCTCACGTCGGGTGCGTAGAGCGCCGCCAACGCGGCGAGCGTCCATGCCGCACCTAAATAAAGAAGAAGCGCAACTCCAAAGGGTATGCGCCGCGGAGCCCGCGTCGGCGTCGCGTGCGTCGCGGAGACGACGGCGGCGGTGAAACCGGCGCCGACGCGCGGAGCCCGAGCCGTCGTCAGCAACGCATCGATGACGCGCAGCTCCTCCAAGAGCCCGGCGCATGCCGCGCATGCGCGCACGTGTTCGGCGACCGCGCGCGACCGCCGAGGCGAGAGCGTCCCCTCGAGATAGTCGTCGAGGAGCAGCTCACACGAGGAGCAGCGCACGCGTGCCCCCTTTTTGCGAGACCGCAAGCGCTCCCGCGGCCCGCAGTTCGCGCTCGCGCATCTTTTTCGTGAGCGCGATCTTACCGCGGTGGATGAGCGTCTTTACGTTGCCCAGCGAGAGGCCCAGCGTGCTCGCTATCGTTTGGTACTCCATGTTGTCGAAATAGCGTAGTGCCAGCACCGCGCGCGTCCGCTCGGGAAGCTCGGCGAGCGCCGCCCGCAGCTCCCGCTCGGCCTCTCGGCGCAGAACGCCGCCCGCCGGGTCGGCCTGCGCAGAGAGGTCGGGAAGGGAGCTCTCGAGCGTTTGGTCCTGCGGAAGCTCCTGCAACTGCGGAGCGCGCAGCGATTTGGCGAGGTAGGTTCGAATCACGTTCCGCGCAATTTGATAGATCCAGGTCGAGAACTTGCCGAGTTGAGGGTTGAACGTGCCGAGATGTGCGTAGGCGCGCAAGAACGTCTCCTGCGACAGGTCCGCAGTGTCGGACGCGTTGCGTACGGTTGCGCCGATGAAGTTCGCGATCCCGCGTTTGTAGCGATCCACGAGCACGCCGAAGACCTCCCGTTCCCCGGAGCGCACCCGATGAACCAGAGCTTCGTCGCTCTGATCATGGAATGCCATCTCCCCTCGATTCGGTTCCTCTGGCCGCTCTTACCTAGGCTCGGTCTCGTTTGTTACAAGGGCGCCGAGCCGGGGATTTGCCGCGTCGCGCACCGAGAGGATGGGCCGTCGTCCGGCGAGAGGCCACTCGACGCCGATGTCGGGGTCGTCCCACGCGACGGCCACCTCGCGCGTGGGATCGTACGGAGCGCTCTGCTTGTAGGCGACGATGGTGTCGTCTTCCAATGCAAGGAAGCCGTGGAGAAATCCGCGCGGCACGTAAACTTGCTTCCCCTCGGCAGCCGAGAGCGTACGCCCGAACCACCGGCGGTACGTCGGACTCTGCGCGCGCAGATCGACGATCGCGTCGAAGACGCTGCCGCGCACGATGACGATGAGCTTCGCCATGCGCCAGTCGCCGTGCAGACCGCGCAGCACGCCTCGATGCGAGAGCGACAGATTGTCCTGCACGAATGCCTCTTCGATTCCGCATGCCCGGTAACGCTCGAGCGAATACGTTTCCATGAAAAAGCCGCGTTCGTCGCCGAAGACTTGCGGCGCGAGCAGCAACGCTCCGGCGAGAGGTAATTGCTCGACCTCCATGAGAAGCACTCTACTATGAACGGCAGCGTGAGTCCGCCCGGCACGTTCGTGCTCAGGCGGGGGCTCGAGCGCCTTCGCACCAGCGCCATCCTCAAGCAGAGCGCGCTCGTCTTTTCGGCGGGGATGGTGCTCAATCTCTGCAACTTCATCACCCATGCCGTCGCCAGTCGCGAACTCGGCGTTACGGTCTACGGCGGACTCTACGCGCTGATCAACGCGGCGCTCATCGCCGCGCTGCCCGGCGCATTCGTCGCACCGGTCGTCGCGCAGCTTGCCGCCGAGTTTCGTGCGCTGCACGACGACGGTCACATGCGCGGCCTCGCGCAGCAAATCGGCGACGGCTTCGCGCGTCTCGGACTGCTCTACATGGTCGTCGCGGCGTTTGCGGCGATTCCCTTCGCGCGCTTCCTCGACGTGCCGGTTTGGTCGGCGCAGTTCGTCGGTCTCATCGCCGGCGTCGCGCTCTATTTGAGCGCGTTCCGTGCCCTCGCGCAAGGAACCCAGGACTTCATCGGATACGCGTTTTCGAACTCGATCGAAGGTATTGCCAAAGTCTGCGCTATCGTCGCGCTGCTTGCCGTCGGCCTCAAGCTCGGCGGCGGAATCGTCGGATTCTTCATCGGCCCGGTCTGCGCGCTGCTCTATCTCGGAACGCGCCTGCGGCGGCGGTATGCGGGCGTCGAAGCGCGCAGCATCCGTTACGACTGGCGGCGGATTCTCAATGCCGGTGCCGGAGCGGCGTCGGCGACCGTCTCGCTTGCCCTGATCGGTTCCGCCGACGTGATCTTGGTCAAACACTTCTTCGATCCGCACTCGGCGGGCCTGTACGCGGCCGCCTCGCTCGGCGGAAAGATGTTGCTCTATCTCGTCGGCTTTATTCCGACCGTGCTTCTGCCGCAGGCCGCCGACCGCCACGCGCGCGGTGCGCAGACGCGCGAAGTGTTAACGGGAAGTCTGCTGATGTTCGGCGTCGTTTCGCTCTGCGGGCTCTTCGTCTTCCGTTATTTCGGCGTCGACGTGCTCCACGCGCTCGTCGGTCACGCGTTCGACGCGGCGGCGCCGCTGCTGGTGACCTACGGTTTGGCCATGGTCTTGCTGGCATTCACGAACGCGTTGACGTCCTACGGCATCGCGACGCATCGGTTGGCCTTTACGATACCGCTCTTGATCTGCACGCTGGGCACGCTCGGCGCGGTCGTTGCCATCCATCCGACGCTCGCAACGGTCGTCCGAATTCTCGTGGTGGGCAATGCGGTAGCGGTGGTCGCGGTTGCGGTCTCCCTGATCGCGCAGCGAAACACGAGCGGCCGCCGGTCCACGGTGTGACGCGCGTACTCTTAATCGGCGGATCGGGTCAGCTCGGGTCGGCGATTCGGCAGCGGTGGAGCGATTGCGAGATCGTCGCGCCCTCACACGGCGAGCTGCCGCTCGAAGAGAGCGCCCGAGTTCGCGATGCGCTCGACCGGGTGCGTCCCGACGTCCTCGTGAACGCGGCCGCGTTTCACGACGTTGACGAATGTGAGAACGAGCCGGAACGCGCTTTCGCCGTCAACACCGTTGCGGTCGGCCGCGCCGCCTCGCTCGCGCTGGAACGAGGCGTGCGTTTCGTAACCGTCAGCACCGATTACGTCTTCGACGGTAAGGCCCGCGAACCGTACGCCGAAGCGGCCGCGCCGCATCCGCTCTCGGTATACGGCGCTTCGAAGCTGGCCGGTGAGTATCTGAGCGATCGCGCCGGCTCGCGCGCCTTCGTCGTACGAACCTGCGGTCTCTACGGAAGCGCGTCGTCGGCGCGGCGGCCGCTCATCGAGCGCGCGCTCGCGCATAATACGGAGGGTCCGCCGCTGCGCGTCGTCGCCGACGTGATTGCCTCGCCGACCTTTGCCGGCCACTTGGCCGTCGCACTGCGAAAGCTCATCGAGAGCGAGTCCTACGGACTCTATCACGCCGTCAACGCCGAGCCGGTGAGCTGGTACGAGTTCGTGGCAACGGCAGTCCAGCTCGCCGGTAAGAGCATCCCGATCGAGCCGATCTCCGCCGCCGACTGGAAGCCTGCGGCCATTCGCCCGCGTTTTTCCGCGCTGAAGAGCGCGAAGCTGGAGGCCCTGGGAATCGCGATGCCGTCCTGGCGCGACGGAATCAAGGCTTACCTTCAGGCTCCCAAGTAAGATAGGTCGATCATGGAACTGCGGATCGATCGTCGCTGCGTGGAACGCTGCCGAGGACTGGCGGCGGCCATCACCGATCCGGTTGAGACGTTTATCGCGGCGCACTCGACCGTTTCGGTCGAGCGGGCGGTGCTGCGCCTGCTGGGCGTTGACGGCGTCACCGCGGACGAGGTGCCTCTTCCCAACGCGGTCGTCGATTCGGTCGCGCACGAGGAGCGAGGGCGCGGCGTCGCGCTGCCGTTCGGAAAGGCACTCGCCGAGACGGGGCTCGAGCCGCTTGCGCTGGCACGGGCCTTGACAGAGGGGAGCGTCGCACTCGAGGGATTCGCATCCACCCCCGCCGCCGCGGCGCGCGGCGCGTTGCGGCCGTACGTCGATGCGGCCCTCGCGCGCATTACCGCGCGGCGCGAAGAGCGAGTGGAACGCTTGACGCGGCTCCCGCAGCTGCCGCCGCCGCTGCTCTACGTCATCGTCGCCAGCGGCAACATCTACGAAGATCGAACCGCGGCCGTTGCGGCGGCAGAAGCCGGCGCGCAGGTTATCGCCGTGATTCGTTCCACCGGGCAATCGCTGCTCGACTTCGTGCCGTTCGGTCCAACGACCGAAGGCTTCGGCGGCACCTACGCGACGCAGGCAAACTTTGCGATCATGCGCGCCGCCCTCGACGAGATCGGCGAGAAGCTCGGCCGTTACGTCATGCTGACGAACTACGCGAGCGGCCTCTGCATGCCGGAGATCGCGGTCATGGCCGCGCTCGAGCGCCTCGACATGCTGCTCAACGACTCGATGTACGGAATTCTCTTCCGCGACATCAACATGAAGCGGACGTTCGTCGATCAGCACTTCAGCCGCATGCTCAACGCCTATTCCGGCATCATCATCAACACCGGAGAGGATAATTATTTGACGACGGCCGATGCGGTCGACCAGGCTCCCGCGGTCTTGGCCTCGCAGTTCATCAACGAAGAGTTCGCCCATCGTGCGGGACTGCCCGACGCGCAGATCGGCTTGGGCGACGCCTACGAGATCGATCCCGACCTCGAGGACAGCTTCCTCTATCAAGTCGCGCAGGCGCAGTTGGCGCGCGAGATTTTCCCCGACGCCGCGCTGAAGTACATGCCTCCCACCAAGCACATGACCGGCGACATCTTCAAAGGTCATCTGATCGACGCGATGTTCAATTTGACCTCGGTGATGACGCATCAGCGCATTCACCTCTGCGGCATGTTGACCGAGGCGATCCATACGCCGTTTCTCGGCGACCGCGCGCTTTCGCTCGAGAACGCGCGCTACATTATGAACGCCGCACGCCACTTCGGCGACGAGATCGGCTTCAAGCCGGACGGCGTCATCGAGCGGCGCGCCCAAGCGGTGCTCGATGGCTGCGAGGCATTGCTCGAGCGAGTCGCGGAGATGGGATTGATGCACGCGATCGAGGCGGCCACGTTCGCCGACGTATCGCGCACGCCCGAGGGCGGCCGAGGTTTCGACGGCGTCTTCGCGCGCTCCGGCGACTACTACAACCCGTTCGAGGAGCCCCTTCGACTCCACTTCGGCAAGCTCGGTGCCGCTCGGGACTCCGCGCTTTCCGAGCGCTTGGCGGTAAGGAATGTCTAAGCTCGTCAAGCCGTACGGCGATACGCAGAACGACGGCAAAATACAGCTGTCTTTCACGCTTCCGGTCGAATGGAGCGAAGCCGCGGACGAAGCGGCGCGTCAACTCGCGGGAAAGATGGGCTTCAACGACGTCCAGGTGGTCGACGGGCGGCGCATCGCCACAGGCTTTTCGTTCTTCGTCCTGTACGCGAGCACGCCGCAGGGCGTCGACGTCGAAACGATTCGCGCACCCTCGGCGCGCGCCCACGCCATGTCGATGGAGGAGATCGACTCGTTCGTCACCGAGCGCATCGGACGCAAGATCCGCGTCGCCGGCGCCTGCATCGGTACCGACGCGCATACCGTGGGCATCGACGCGATTCTCAACATGAAAGGCTATAAGGGCGACTACGGGCTGGAGCGTTACCATACGTTCGAGACGTTCAACCTGGGCAGCCAGGTCGCGGTCGAGGAGCTCGTCCGATTCACGCAAGAGCGGCAGATCGACGCGCTGCTCGCCTCGCAAGTCGTCACGCAAAAGGGGAGCGACGTGAAGAACTTTACGGCGCTGAGCGAACTGCTCGAAGCGCAGGGCTTGCGCGATCGCGTGGTGCTGATTTGCGGCGGACCGCGGGTAACGAATCGCCTCGCGAGCGAGCTCGGCTACGACGCCGGTTTCGGACGCGGCACGCTGCCGAGCGAGGTGGCCTCGTTCGTTGCGGTGACGCTCGCGCAACGTCTGCGCCAAGCCGCTTCTTAAGCGAGAGCCGGAAGTGCCGAAGACCGCCCTCATTACCGGAATCACGGGTCAAGACGGCTCGTATCTCGCCGAGTTTTTATTGCAGCGAGGCTACCGCGTCGTCGGAATGACGCGGCGAACGAGCACCGAGGTGCACGAGCGCATCGAGCACATCGTCGGCGATTTGGAGATTCTCTCGGGCGATCTGCTCGATCAGAGCTCGATTACGTCGATCGTCAAGGACGTCGCGCCCGACGAGATCTACAATCTCGCGGCGCAATCCTTCGTTCCGACCTCGTGGAGCCAGCCCGTGCTGACCGGCGAGTTTACGGCGCTCGGGGTCACGCGCGTGCTCGAAGCGATCCGTCAAGTCAATCCGGCGATTCGCTTCTACCAGGCCTCGAGCTCCGAGATGTTCGGCAACGCGGTCGAGATGCCGCAGACCGAAAAAACGCCGTTCTATCCGCGCAGCCCCTACGGCGTCGCGAAAGTTTACGGCCATTGGATTACGGTGAACTACCGCGAATCGTACGGACTCTACGCGTGCAGCGGAATTGGGTTTAATCATGAATCGCCGCGTCGAGGTAAAGAGTTCGTCACGCGCAAAATTTCCGACGGCGTTGCGCGGATCAAGCTCGGTCTTGCGAAGGAGCTGAGTCTTGGTAATCTCGACGCGCATCGCGATTGGGGATACGCCGGCGATTTCGTACGCGCGATGTGGCTGATGGTGCAGCAGCCTGAGGCCGACGATTACGTTATCGCGACGGGGCGCACGCACAGCGTGCGCGACTTCGTCCGGATCGCATTCGAGGCGGCCGGCCTCGGCTCGTACGAACCCTACGTCGTCATCGACCCGCGCTTCGTTCGGCCCGCGGAGGTCGATCGGCTCATCGGCGATGCGAGCAAGGCACGCGAGAGGCTCGGTTGGACGCCGGAGGTCAGCTTCGAAGAGCTCGTCGCGATGATGGTCGAGTCGGACATCGAGCGGTGCGAGCGCTCGTAACCGGTGCGAGCGGCTTTGTCGGCAAACATCTCGTCGAGGCGCTGCGCCGCGAAGGTGCGCAAGTCTTTGCCTGCGGCGGACCACATGACGATGCCGACGACGGGGAGATCGATCTCGCCGACCGGCAAACCCTGGACGGCGCACTCGCTGCCGCAAGGCCGGACGTCGTCTTCCATCTCGCCGCGCAAACCTTCGTTCCCGAATCGCTCGCGTCGCCGCTCCAGACGTACGAAGTCAACGCGCTGGGAACTGCGCGCGTCGCCGAAGCGGTTCGTCTCTACGATGCCGGCCCGAAGCCGCGCATCGTCTTTGCCGGCTCGGCGGAAGTCTACGGCGTGCGGGAATCGAGCGAGTATCCGTTGCGCGAAACCCTCGACCCGCGGCCGCAGAATCCGTACGGCGCGAGCAAGGCCGCGGCCGAGGCCATTCTGCTGGGCGAATCGCACGCGTTCGGTCTCGACGTCGTCATCGCGCGGGTATTCAACACGATCGGTCCATCGCAGAGCGAGCGTTTCGTGATCGCATCCTTCGCCGCGCAGCTCGCGCGTATCGCCGCCGGGGGATCGCCGCGGCTCTTCGTAGGCAATCTCCAACCGGCGCGCGACTTTCTCGACGTACGCGACGTCGTACGAGCCTATACCGCGCTGGCGCGCGACGGCGAACGCGGCGAGATTTATAACGTCTGCAGCGGCGCGGCGGTTTCCGTCCGCGACGTGCTCCGCGAGCTCATCAACATCGCGCGCGTTCCGGTCGAGGTGCGTGAAGATCCGGCCCGGGTTCGTGCGGCCGAGAACCCGCTCTCGGTCGGAGATCCGGCGAAGATGCGCGCGCGCACCCGTTGGGTGCCGGAAATATCGCTCGTGCAATCCCTGCGCGACGTTTACGCCGCCACGCGCGAGCGCCTTGCCGCCGAGGCATCGCGATGAGCCTGCAGTCGCTGCTCTTTAAGAACCGGGGGTTGCTCTTGACGCTGCCGGCGGCGATTCTCGCCTTACGGGGACGTCCCAGCGCGCGCAGCGCAGCATTCGGCCTGCCGATTGCGATTGCGGGCGAGCTGCTGCGCTGCTGGGCCGTCGGCTACGCGGGCGCAACGACCCGCAACGACTCCGTGATCGCGCCCGAACTGATCACCGCCGGTCCGTACGCGTTCGTGCGCAATCCGCTCTATCTCGGTAACTTCGTCACCGCCGCCGGCTTTGCGATCGCCTTCACCGGAAAGAACTCGCCGTTCGCGCGCTGCGCGCTCGTTGCCGGGTCGCTCGGTACGATGGCCGCGCTCTATGCCGCGATCGTGCCGCACGAAGAAGCGTTCTTGCGGTCGCAGTTCGGCGACGCCTTCGAGCGGTATTGCGAACGCGTGCCGCGCATCGTTCCGCAGCTCGAGCCGATGGCGGACGGCAACGGCGAGTGGCACGCGCAGACGCTGCTAACCGCCGAGAGCAAGACCTTCGCCCTCTTCGGCGCGATGCTCGCGGCGCTGGCGCTCCGCGCGAGGTCGGGTTAAGCCGGTATGCCGGTACGCCGTCACCTGACCGTCGCCCTGATTGCGTCGGTCTTCGTAGCGGCACTCGAGTTCTGGGGCGGCGCGTTGTCGCACAGCTTGGCGCTGACTACCGATGCGGTGCACGTCTGCACCGACGTGCTCGCACTCGCCCTCGCGCTCGTTGCGGCGATCGGTGCCGCGCGTCCCGCCGATCGCCGCCGAACCTTCGGCTACGGCCGCATCGAGGTGCTCGGCGCGCTCATCAACGGCACGCTCCTGCTGATGGCGACGCTGGCCATCGTCTACGAAGCGGCGCGCCGTTTCGGCAATCCGGTCGAGCCCGGCGCCGCTTTGATGACGGGCGTCGCTGCGGTGGGGCTAGCCGTCAATGCGTGCGTCGGTCTGCTCTTGCGTAACGACGGAAAACGCGATCTCAACGTTCGCGCCGCGCTCTTTCACGTTGCGGGCGATGCGCTTGGGGCGAGCGCCGTGATTCTCGGGGGAATCGCGATCGCGCTGACGCACCGCGCCTGGATCGATCCGCTGCTCTCGATCTTCGTCGCCGCGATCATCGTGCTCGGCGTCGTACGCGTCTTACGCGACGCAACCGAGGTATTGCTGGAGAGCGTTCCGGGCGACGTCGATTCCGGCGACCTCGAGCAGCATATCGAGAAGATTCCCGGCGTTACGGGCGTGCACGATCTCCACGTTTGGTCGATCGGCAGCGGTTCGCGCGCGCTCTCCGCTCACGTATTGCTCGACGACCGCCGGTTGAGCGAAGCCGCGCAAGTGCTGCGCGAAATCACCGAGTGCGCGCAGGCGCACTTCCGCATCGCGCACGTAACGGTTCAGTTCGAGTGCGAGAGCTGTCCGGTGGCGGTGCGGCATTGAACCAAGCGGCGGCGCAGGGCGGTCGTTGCCCGTCGCGAATCGAGCGACTGCTATGATGACAAACTCGAAGGCCGTTGTAATCGGAATGGCGCGTACGCCGTTCGGCAAGCTTGGAGGAGCGCTCGCGCCCCTCTCCGCGACGACGCTTGGTTCGGTGGCATTGACCGCCGCAATCGAACGCTCGAAGATCGATCCGTCGGAGATCGAGCACGTGGTCTTGGGCGAAGTGCTGCAGGCCGGCGTGGGTCAGAATCCCGCGCGCCAAGTCGTTTTTAAGTCGGGACTCGCCAAGACGGTCACTGCCGACACCGTCAACAAAGTCTGCGCGTCGGGTCTGCTCGCGGTGGTCAACGCCATGCGTTCGATCAATGCGGGAGCGAACGCCGTCGTCGCGGCCGGCGGCATGGAGTCGATGTCGAACGCGCCCTACCTTCTGCGCGACGCGCGTTACGGCTATCGTTTTGGCGACGGCGCGCTCGTCGATGCGATGATTTACGACGGGCTTTGGGATCAATATTTTCCGATGACGATGGCGACTCAAGGGAGTAAGGTCGCGTCCGAGCTCGGTCTGACGCGTGAAGAGCAGGATCGCTTTGCCTACGAGAGTCATCGCCGAGCCGGTGCGGCGCACGGCGCCGGACATTTCGGCGACGAGATCGTTGCGGTCAACGTCGCGAGCAAAGCGAAGGACAAGGTTGTCGTCGAACGTCTCCCGCGCCAAGGCCGCGCGCGCGTTCCCGCCGCGGTCGGCGGCGCGAGCCGCGTCTGGGAGCACGAGCCGTCGCAAGAGTTTACGCTCGACTACGCCGCGTACGCGCCGTTCGTTACCGGCGACGTCCCGCACGCGGTGGTCGATCGTGACGAAGCCGTTCGCGGCGACGCGAGCCTCGAAGCGATGGCAAAGCTGCGACCGCTCGAGCGAAACGGAACCGTGACGGCCGGAAATGCGCCGGGCGTGAACGACGGCGCGGCCGCAATGATTCTTACCGACGCGCAATATGCGGCGGAGCACGGCTACGAGCCGCTGGCGACGATCGTCGATCACGCGACGATCGCGTGGGACTCGCCGTACATCGCGCTGACGCCGGCGATGGCGGCGCGTAAGCTGCTCGATCGAACCGGATTGCAGCGCAGCGACATTGCGGTGTGGGAGATCAACGAAGCCTTCGCCGCCGTCGCAATCACCGCGGCACGACGGCTCGGACTCGAAGACGGGCTGATCAATACCTGGGGAGGCGCGGTTGCGATGGGCCACCCGATCGGCGCTTCCGGCGCGCGCATCACCGCCACGGTGATCAATCAGCTGCGCAAGCGTGGCGGCGGCTTGGGGATCGCGGCGATATGCTCCGGCGGCGGCCAAGGCGACGCGCTCCTCATCTCGGTTTGATTTTGTCCATGCCGTTGTCGCCTCGGGGCTCATTTACCGCAGTAAACTTCGCCCCTCGGCTCCTCGGCCTGAACAAAATCAATTCCCGCGATTTATGCTTGAGCATAGGCAAATGCCGGCAGTGCAGCGAGGGCAGTTCGAGCTAACCGACGAGCAGCGTGCGATCGGCGCGCTGGCGGCCGAGATTGCGCAGCGAGAGATCGCGCCGAGCGTCGCTCAGTGGGATCGCGACCACGTCTTTCCGCGCGAGCTCTACAAGAAGCTCACCGACGCCGGAATCATGGGGATTCTCGTTCCCGACGAGTACGGGGGCGCGGGCGCCGACTATCTTTCCTATGCGCTTGCCATTGAAGAACTCGCGCGCGTCGACGCCGGAACGGCGGTAACGGTCTCCGTGCACTCGATGATCTGCTCGGCGGTTCGCGCACTCGGCAGCGCCGAACAGAAGGAGCGCTGGCTGCCGGCACTGGCGACCGCCGACGTGATCGCCGGATTCGCGCTGACCGAATCCGACGCCGGTTCCGATGCCGGGGCGCTTCGCGCGACCGCAAAACGCCGGAACGGCGGATACGTACTCAATGGAAGAAAGCAGTGGTGCACGTCTGGGAGCTATGCCGGCGTCATCATGGGCATGTTTCGCACCGGCGGACCGGGCCCGCGCGGCGTGAGCGCCTTTTTGGTCGACGCAAGCCTTCCCGGAATCACCATCGAGCGGGTCACGGAGAAGCTGGGAATCCACACCAGCAATACCTGCGATTTATCGTTTGACGGCGTCGAGCTGAGTGCCGACGCGTTGCTCGGCGAGGAGAACTCCGGATTCGGCAACGCGATGACGGCGCTGACGGCGGGGCGAATCGGCATCGCCGCACAAGCGATCGGGATCCTCGCCGCCTGCCTCGATGAATCGATTGCGTTTGCCAAAGATCGCCTCGCCTTCGGCAAGCCGATCGGCGCCTTCGAAGGCGTTTCGTTCAAGATCGCGCAGATGGCGATGGATCTCGATGCCGCGCGCTTACTGAACTATCGTGCCGCGGCGCTCGCCGATGCCGGAGAGCCCTTCGCGTTGGCGGCCAGCAAGGCCAAACTCTTTGCATCGACCGCCGCGCGAAAACACGCCGCCGAGGCGCTGCAGATTCACGGCGGTTACGGCTACACGAGCGAGTTTCCGGTCGAGCGTCACTACCGCGACGCGAAGATTACCGAAATATACGAGGGAACTTCCGAGATCCAGCAGCTGATCATCGCTCGCTCGCTGCTCGGCCGCTTCGATTAGTGGTGGAACAGGATCGTCAGTATCGTCGTGATCCACGTGCCGATCACGACCCCGATGAGCCATATAAAGCGCGAATCGATCTGCGAGAACCGCGGCTCGAGCTGGCTAAAGCGCAGATCTATCGTGTGCTCGATCGCGGTCAGGCGCGCGTCGATGCCGGTCAGGCGTACGTCGACGCCGTTTAACCGATCGCGGATTTGCTCGTTCACTCCCTCGAGCCGGGCGATACGTTCTTCCATCGTGCTGCTCACGCCCATTCTATCACCTGTTGCGACCAAAGCAGCAAGGTAAGCTCCACGATCCTGCGCGAACGTCACGAGCCCGATGAACCTCATGGAGTATCAGGGCAAAGAGCTCTTCAAGCGCTCGGGTATTACGGTGCCGCGCGGTCAGCACGCGCCGAGTCCGCAAGCCGTGGCGGAGTTTCTGGAAGGCAAGCTCGAGGAGTGGGTCGTCAAGGCGCAAGTCCTCATGGGCGGCCGCGGAAAGGCCGGTAAGATCAAAATGGCGACCGGCGCCGAACAGGGACGCAGCGTCGCCGAGGAGATCATGGCGACGCCGATGCCGCCGAACCGGCAGAATCCGGCGGGCGAGCCGATCAAATCGCTGCTCGTCGAAGAGCGTCTCGACATTGCGAAGGAAGCCTACTGCGCGATCACCATCGATCGCGCCGCGCGTAAGCCGGTCTTCGTCGTCAGCCGTTTCGGCGGCATGGACATCGAAGAGGTGGCCGAACGCCATCCCGAGTCGATTGCGAAGTTCTACGTCGATACGACGATCGGATACTCGCCGTACATCGGACGCGAGCTCGCATTTTCGGCGCAGCTCGATCCCGGATATCGCAAACACCTGCCGCCGATCGCCGGCGCGCTGTACGATCTCTTCTTCCGGTACGGCGCAAAGCTCGTCGAGATCAACCCGCTCGCGCTGACGGCCGACGGGCGGGTCGTCGCCTCGGATGCAAAAGTTGAGCTCGACGACGACGCGCTCTTTCGTAATCCCGAGTTCGACGCGTGGCGTACGGCGCTTCCGCTCGACGAGGACGAAATGCTTGCAGCCGGCGCCGGCGTCGGCATTCGAAACTTTCGCCGGTTCCCCGGCCGCGTCGGGACGATGGCCAACGGCGCGGGACTCGCAATGGCGACGATGGACGCGGTCGCAAACGCCGGCGGTGAGGTCGCCGATTTTCTGGACGTCGGCGGCGGTGCGAACGCGCAGCGCGTGCGCAACTGTTACGAGCTGGTCGTCAACAACACCGGTGCGACGGTTTTTTTTGTCAACATCTTCGGCGGCATAACGCGCGGCGACGAAGTCGCGCGCGGAATCGTACAGGCGATGGAACAGACCGCCTCGCGAAAGATTCCGCTCGTCATACGGCTGACGGGGACCAACGAAGAAGAAGGACGGCGCATTCTGCTCGCTGCCGGAATGACGCCGGTGGAGACGATGGACGAGGGCGCGCGCGAAGCGGTCCGCCTCTCGCACGGAGCGTAAGCGTGTCGATCTTCCTCGATAAAAACAGCAGGGTCATCGTGCAGGGCATCACCGGCGCGGAAGGCTCCTATCACACCGAGCGCATGAACCGCTACGGCACGAACCTCGTCGGCGGCGTGACCCCCGGAAAGGGCGGTCAAACCACGCCCCAGGGCCTGCCGGTCTTCGACACCGTCCGCGAAGCCGTCGAGGTGACGGGAGCGACGCACAGCTGCATCTTCGTTCCGCCGCCCTTTGCGGCCGACGCCCTGTACGAAGCCTACGATGCCGGAATCACCTTCGCCGTCTGCATCACCGAGGGCGTCCCCGTCCACGACACCCTCAAGGTGGTCGGCGCGACCGCGGGGATGCGGATCATCGGCCCCAACTGCCCCGGGCTCGCTTCGCCCGGCAAGGCGCTGCTGGGGATCATGCCCGGGCACGTGTTCAAAGAAGGAAGCGTGGGGGTGGTCTCGCGATCCGGAACCCTGACCTACGAGGTGGTCGACCTGCTCACCCGAGCCGGGCTCGGTCAGTCGACGTGCGTGGGAATCGGAGGCGATCCGATCATCGGCACCACCTTCGTCGAGTGCCTTCGGGAGTTCAAGAACGATCCGCAGACTAAGGCGATCGTGATCTGCGGCGAGATCGGGGGCTCCGACGAGGAAGAGGCGGCGGTTTTCGTGGCCGAGCACCTGCCCGAGACCCCGGTCGTCGCCTTCATCGGCGGGCGAAACGCCCCGCCCGGCAAGTCGCTGGGCCATGCAGGGGCGATCATCTCGGGAAGCTTCGGCACGGCCCAGAGCAAGATTTCGGCCTTCCGCGCCGCCGGCGTTCCGGTCGCGGAGCGCCTCTCGGAGATTCCGGGCCTCATCGGCGAGCGGCTCGCCGTAAAAGCCTAGCGGCCCCCCGCCGGAGTGCCCGGCGAGGCGAGCCGCGGCAGACGCCTAGCGTTAAGGCTCTCTAAAGGAACCGACCCTTTCCTGAGCAAATCCTTGGGAACGTGGGTCACCTCTGTATAGGTCCCTCAGCCCGAAACCGGGCCGGGACGGCGGGGCGGCTCGCCTTTTGACAACTTAAAATCGATAGAGGGTAGCACGAAGATGAGTTCACATCGAACCCTCCGTCACGCGGTCACCGCCGCGTCGTTATTGGTGGCTTTCCTGATCCAGGGAACATGGGCACTGGCTGGTGTCACCGGTAACATCGCGGGTACGGTTAAGGATTCGAACGGTGCGCCGATTGCCGACGTTAAAGTACAGGCAGTCGCCGCCTCGGGGATCCAGGCCACGACGACGGACGCGGGAGGTCATTTCATTATCCTCTCGCTCAACCCTGATACCTACACTATCAACCTAACCAAATCGGGTTATCAGGACATCTCTTTCCCGGGCGTCACGGTCTTTGCCGACCAGACGCAACAACTCTCATTGACCATGAGCAAACAGCTCAAGGTCATTGCTCACGTTACATCGCAAGCTGGCGCCGCGCTGATTAAGTCCGGCATCACCAGCGATCTGTATCAAGTCAATGCCGCGCAGATTCAGGCCTCGACGGCCGTCGGCGGCGGCGGCAACCTCAATAGCATCTACTCGGCCATCGCGACGACGCCGGGTTTGATCGTCGGAACGGGCGGCATGGGCTGGAACCAGCCGGTCGTCATTCACGGTTCGAATCCGTTCTTCAGCGGGTTCGAGTACGACGGTATTCCGGTTAACCGCGCCTTTGACAACTACACGTCTTCGACCGGATCGAGCCTCGGCTTGCAGCAGCTCGAAGTCTACACCGGCGGTGGTCCGTCGGCGATCGCTTCGAACGGCGTCTCCGGTTTCATCAACCAAGTCATCAAGACCGGTACGTTCCCGGGCTATGCCAACATAACGGGCGGCCTCGCAACGAACGCGTTCTACCATCAGTTCGGCGTCGAGGCCGGCGGGTCGACTCCCGACCGGAACTTCTCGTACTACGTCGGACTGAGCGGCTACAACCAAGCCTTCCGCTACGTCGATCAGCAAAACGGCGGCGACGTCATGGGCTTTGGATCAGCATACTCCGCCTACCAGGGACTCGGTGAGGTCCCAGGCGTCATCGGATTTGGCGGTAACCCGTGGGGCAACGGAGCGTATGGCGCCTGCTCCCAGGGGAACCTGCAAAAGACGCCCACTGAGTACAACCCGTTCTTCGACCAGTGGCTCTCGACCCAGTATGGCCTGCCGCCAAGCGCGATCGTGTTCGACAGCTACCTGAAGGCGCCGGGCGGCGATCTTGCCCCGGGCTGTCTGATTCCGTACTCCGGTCTCTATGGAGCCGAAAACTTCCTGACCGACCGCGAGAACGTGGTCAATCTGCACATGGCGATCCCGCACAATAACGGCCTGCGCGATGACGTCCAGCTGCTCTGGAGCGCGTCGGCACTGAAGTCGTACTTCCAATCGTCGCCGACCGACGGCGGCCCCGGAGCGACGGAGTGGGGATTCAGCAAGGTTGGATGGTACGGCTACTCGCCGCAGGGTCTCGGAATCTCCGGTCCCTACCGGGCGCAGTACACCGACGCTATCACGTATAACCTTCCCTTCGGCACGCAGGTCGCAAGCTGCGGAACGGTTTCCGCGTCGGGCGTCTGCACATCGGGTCTCTCGGTTGTGCCGGCCACGCCCTACGTGCAGCCGAACAGCCCGCCGCATGCGTTCGACGGGACGATTCCGGACAATCTCTCCGACCTCACGAACAACGACACCGGCATCGTGAAGCTGCAGTACACGCATGCCCTCGATCCGCGGTCGTTCATCCGTGCGTACGCATATACGTTCTTCTCGGACTGGACGGAAGACGGACCCAACTCCGGATCGAGCCCGCTGGCGGCCGAATATCCGTTCAGCGGCGTTTCGCCGGATTACGATCTGATCACGCATACCTCGGGCGGGCAGCTGCAGTACACCAACCAAATCAACGACCAAAACCTCATCCAGCTGACCGGCAACTACACGCAAGCGAACGTCGTCCGCTTCAACAACACGGGCTTTCTGGGCGGCTCATCGCCGATCGGTTACATCTCAGAGAATAACGGCGTCTACTCATGCTGGAATCCGACGACGGGCGACCCGTCGTCGAACGGATGCATCAGCGGATATAAGAGCAGCTCGCTCGGCGGTCCGACGGGCTTTGCTCCTCCGGGGTCGGCGGCGGCTAAGGCCGGCGCATATTGGGCCACGCTTTGGAACGCGAACACCTCGGGCACGTTTAACGAGGTAAAGCCGCAGTTCTACAACGCCGCGATCTCCGATCAGCTGCGTCCGAACGACAAGTGGCTCTTCGATCTAGCGATGCGCTACGACAGCTTCACCTACAACATGCCGTCGGGCTTCAGCCAAGCGCAGAACCCGTTCTACGCGCAGATCATCAACGATTACGTCTGTTACAACTACGGCACGAGCCAGGTCCTGACCAATCCGCTCGGAGTGGGCGCCATCCCGCCGCCGACACCGGTTCTAACGACCGGTGATTGCGGAGTTCCGGGTTACGTGCATCCGGGCACGACGAGCAAGCCCTTCACCCTGAACTATCCGACCTCGTACACACAAGACTACTGGGAACCGCGTATCTCGGGCACGTACACGGAGTCGCCCGATACGGTCTGGCGCTTCTCGGCCGGCCGGTATGCCGAGCCGCCGATCTCCGCCTCGGTCAACTACCTCTACCTCGGGGGCAGCCCGACCAACCTCTGGGCCAGCTTCATGAACGCCGGCTTCCTGTCGCCGTTCCACCCCATTCCCGGTATGACGTCGGCACAGTACAGCCTCTCCTACGAACACCACATGGCGAATACGCAGTGGAGCCTGAAGGTGACGCCCTTCTACAACGCCACGTCGAACTGGGAAGAGCAATCCTTCATCGGCGCCAACTTCGTGACGCAGATTCCGGTCGGCCAGGCGCAATCGTACGGGTCTGAGCTCGCGCTCAACTACGGCGATTTCAGCCGGAACGGCTGGTCCGGCACGCTGGCCTTGACCTATACGCAATCGCAGGTCAAGTTCCAGAATCTGCTCGGCCAGAGTCAGGTGCAGCTCGTCAACCAAGCCATCGCGAACTATAACCAGCTCACGAAAGCGGGCGGCGGATCGCAATGCTACGGCGGTGCCACGCTATACAACCCCTCGACCGGTAGCGGTCAGTTCGGTAGTCCGATTTCGTGCAACAAGCCCGGCGCAATCTACAACATGTACTACAACAAGCCGATGCAGGGATATCTCGATCCCAACGGCTGGTACCCGCAGGGATCGCTCGCACTCGCACTGAGCGGCGGCAACGCCGACCCGAGCTTCTACAATACGCCTTGGGTGGCGACGCTGCTGGCCAACTGGCGTCACGACAAGCTTGCGATTACGCCAAGCCTCCAGTTCGAATCCGGCGCTCCCTACGGCAGCCCGCTCGCCGTCATCGCCGACGATCCTCGCACGTGCACCAACAATCAGGGCATGGACGGTATTGCCGACAACCCGGCCTTCGGTAAACCGGGCAGCGCCAACTGGTGCGACTACCGGACGATCCTCAGCGGTTCGGCGGCGACCTCGAGCAAGTACCCCGCAGTCGGTTACCTCTACATTCCCAACCCGCAAACGGGATCGTTTGCGTCGATCGGTCAGTATACCGAACCGAACATTATGATCGGTAACTTACAGGCGACGTACGACGTCTCGCCACGCGTCCGGATTCAGTTGACGGGTGCCGGCCTCTTCCACACTTGCTGGGGAGGAACGGCAGAGCCGTGGACGGCCGCGAATCCGCCGGGAGGCGTGAACTGCGGCTACTACATCAACGGCTGGTATACGGCGAATGCCTACAACGGCAAGAGCCCGTACGATCGGAAAGCTAACCCGGCGATCATGCCGTGGGAGACCCAGTCGTACGTACCCAAGTTCGACAATACGAGCGGTGGTTACATACCGTTCAACCTCTTCATAAGCGGACAGATCCGGCTCTAGAAGAGAACCCGTACCCATACGAAGGGCCTGCTCCGGCAGGCCCTTCTTTTATTGGTGAGAATCGGATGCCTGAATACTCATGCGTAGGCTCGCGTCGGCACTCATAGCCGCCTCTCTCTGTTTGCTCGTCTTTCCGCCGGGGCTTCTCAGCTCGTCCGCATCGGGGGCGCCCATGGCGTCTCCCTCGCCGACGAAACCGCCCCAGATCTATTACGTGATCACGCGCCCCATCTGTAACGAATTACAGCACCATATCGCTCCGGCGATCGGTATGCTCTTACAGGACGACCGCACGATCGCCAAGAGCCCGCCGATCTTCAACGATTATATTCGAAACGCGTTCCTGAGCTCCGACCCAAAGTCGGCGTACGACAGCACGAATTATGCCTCGGCCGGGCACGATATGGCGCTGCAACGAATGGAAATGCTGGTTCCCAGCCTGGCGCAAAACGTCATCGCGGTGCAGAAGCTCGTCGAGAATACCACGATGGCGAAACCCACGGGAAATGCCGAGGACGACGCGCGCCTGAAGACGATCCGCGAGGAGCTCCTAAAGACGGTCGCGCTGCAGAGCGCTTCGCTCGATTTGATCAACGGGTTCGTAACGACGCAGCAGCTGGGCGACATCCAGCATGCCGGTCAGGAGTACCTCGAGTCGATCGATGCAAACGAAACGAGGGGTAAGATGACGCCGCCGCCAAACGCGCTCGATCCTTATTCCGCGACGATGCAGGATCCAAATCAGCCGGGATTACCGCCGAACCCGTATTCCGTCGACGTCGCCGCAATGCCGGGCTTGAGCATCGGTTACAATCCGGTCTCGCGCGTCGTAAGCGTTCTGGACTCGGTACAGCAGGACACGGCGTCGCGCGAGAAACAGCTCGCGGATTCGGTTGGGCAAGTCGCGGCGCTCTGCGGCGTCAATTTGCAACCTTCTCACTAGAGGCGATGCGAATATGAACAGGCTTGGAATCGTACTCTGCGTGCTGTCGTTTGGCGTCTGCACGCCCGCGCCGGCGCTGGCCGTTTCGAATTCGTCGCTGCCCAGAACGCTCGTGTACAACTTCACCTTCGACGTGCAGCAGACCGGCAATGTGACCAACGATCAAAACGGCACGGCCACTATGACCGCCGGCAATACCGGCCAAGTTTCGGGCGGGTCGTCACAAACGTACTCCGGGAATCTCAACGATTCGGGCACGATTACCGCGAACATCCAGCGGGAGCAGTCGGACCGCGGACTCGTGCTGACGATCAGCGAACACGGATCGAATGGGCGCAATACCGCCGCGGCAATGTGCGTCGTCTACGGAAACACGAACATCATCTGCGACCCCAACGCGACGGTGACTAACGAAGAGTACACGCTGCTGCGTTTTCTCGGTTCCAACTTTATCAATCCGAGCGAAATCGACGACAACTCGCACTGGAAGATTCAAGAGAGCGATTCAACGGTTTCTACGGTTGCCGACTATCGCATTACGAGCAACGTCAATGGAGTAATGCAGATCGCGGAGACGCGCGAGGTGACGCAGCACGGATCCGGCGAGCGTCGGACCAACATTCAAACGAAGATCGGGTACGATTTCAACAACCTGGTACCGACCAGCATCGACGAATATAACATCGACCGGGTCTATGGTGGGGTGGAGGCGACCTCGACCTCGACCTTCCAGACGACGCTCAAGCTGGTCTCCGACTCGCTGGCAAAGCAGCCATAGCCCAGTACGGATACCAATGCGAGGACTGCGAGACGGCGATCTTCCCGACCACGACTCGCGCCGAACTCGCCTGGCTTAGGGACCGCCTACACGTCGTGCGTGAAGTGGCGCGTCACTCGGCCAACGGCCTGGACACATGGATGATGGAAGGACTCGCCTTTCTCGACGAGCACCGGGCCCACAGCATCGTACTGGTATCGCGAAGATAACGGAGCGAAGTTAGACTTCGCCCTCTAGTCATCCTGAGTCTATCGAAGGAGAGGAACGCGGAGGCGTTCGCCGGGTTGGATGGTCCCGGATCCGAGATGGTTCACGTCGCTGATCCGGTCGACGATTTCCTGGACGTCGGCCGTCGGCGCCGCGTGTGAGGCGGCGATCGACCAGAGCGTGTCGCCGAGGTGAACCGTAACGGTAACGTAGCGCGGCGTGGTGGCGGCGTAGAGGCGAACGCTCGAGAGCGTCGGCAGAGCGACCATGAGCGCGAGGGCGACCAACGCGATTGCCGGCATCAGCGTGAACCGTTTCCGTCGAGCAATCATGTTCTTCTTATACCCCCTTTGCATGCCTATATGTAGTGCCAAACGCCTGTTCGTCCCCCATATTTTAGCATGCGGGCTCCGGCCCTTGTCAAGGTTGCACGAACGTATGTTTGCCTTCACCATGGATTTATGGTAGGGTTGTACCGGTCTCGAGTGCCACACGCTTGGCATTCTTGCTGGGAGGAATATGCGCAAAGAGACGACGGAGAAGCCGGCCACCGAACGGCAGCGGCGCATTCTCGACGTCATTCGGGCCTTCACGGTTGAGCACGGGTATCCGCCGTCGGTGCGGGAGATCGGCGAACGCGTCGGGCTCTCCTCATCCTCGACGATTCACGCTCACCTCAAGGCGCTCGAGCGGCGCGGCCTGATCTCGAGAGATCCGACCAAGCCGCGAGCGTTGCGTTCGGCCGGGCCGCCGGCTGCCGCCGCGGATGCGCTCGTGATCCCGGTGCTCGGGCGCGTCGCGGCCGGCGTGCCGATCACCGCTCAGGAAGATATCGAGGGTGAGTTCGTCCTCCCGAACGCCTTCGTACCGCGCGCCTCGGACGCGTTCATGCTGCGGGTTCAGGGTGACTCCATGGTCGAGGCGGCGATCCTTGACGGCGACCTGATTCTCGTCCGGCCCCAACGGGTTGCGGAGAATGGCGAGATCGTCGTGGCGATGCTCGACGGCGAAGCGACGGTCAAGCGGTTCTATCGCGAACCCGGCCGGATCCGGCTGCAGCCGGAGAATCAGGCAATGGCGCCAATCTACGCGAGCGATGTCGAGATCGTCGGTCGCGTCGAGGCCGTCGTCCGCCGGCTCTAAAGCCTTTCGCGCCTTTGAGGCGCGGGCGGTGCCGGTCATGCGCCGCCTTGGGGAGCTTCCCTTCGTGCTCTCCGTTCGCGAAGCGCTGCCGTGGAGCTTTATCGGCCTGGCCGCCGCCTTTGTCGCTATCCTTTGCCTGCAACTCTCGTCGGGAGCGCCTCAAAGCGCTTCGCTCGGCCTGCGCGTCGCTTCGGCGCTCCTGCCGGCCTTCGGCGTCATGTCGGCGGCGCTCGTCGTCGTTCTCCCGCTGCGTCTCGCACGTGCTGCGAGGTACTCCGCCGTCGCATTGCTTGCCGGAAGCGTCGGCGGTTTTGCGCTCGCGCTGCCGCGACCGTTCGGTCCCGACCCGGTCGGATATCTGCGTCTCTTCGGCCCCTCGGGACTCTTCGTCGCGATACTGACGTGCGGCGTTACTGCCGCGTGGATCGCGCTCGCGCGGCGGGCTCTGCCCGCAGCGATGGCCGATTACGCGGGAGCACTGCTCGGAATCGCCACGTTCGCCGCACTCGACGCGGCACATCTCTCGCTGCCGGGCGCAATCGCCGCGGCGATGCATCCGATCGCGCAGCTCGGCGATACCTATCTCGCGCTCATGATCATCGTGGCGATCGAGACGATTCTCTGGACGGCGGGGATTCACGGGCCGGCCATGCTCGCCGCCATCGTAACGCCCGTCTATCTCACGATGCAGATGCAGAACACGCACGCCTTTACGCTGCACGCGCCGCTGCCCTACATCGTCGTCGTCTCGCTCTTTCTCTTTATTTTCCCCGGCGGCGCCGGCGCGACGCTGCCGCTCGCGGCGCTGCTGGCGATCTCGCGCGTACCGCGCCTGCGGCGAATCGGCCGTGCCACGATCGTGCCCTCGCTCTTCAATCTCAACGAGCCGCTGCTCTTCGCCGCTCCGGTCGTATTCAATCCGCACCTCGTCTTGCCGTTCGTCGGGGCGCCGCTCGTTCTCGCGACGGTGACCTATGCGGCGGTCGCCGTAGGATTCGTCTCGCGAGCCGCGTTTTACGTTCCATCGTCGGTACCGACCTTCGTTTCGACCTATCTGGCAACGCAAGATCTGCGGGCGATCGCGCTTGCGGCGGTCAACATCGCGATCGCGACGGCGATTTGGTATCCCTTCGTCCGCGCGTACGAGCGGCACGTTGCCGCAGAGGCGCAATGATCGCCGAGCTCTGCGAGCGCTTCGCCATCGGCGGCCGCGTTCGCGATGCCGCAATAGCCGCCCAAGCGCGCGTCGCGACGGTGCGTTACGACGCGCAACGGCAGGTTGCGGGCAACGTGCTGCAGGCGTTTCTGGACGAGGGCATCGCCGAGAGCGATCTCGCCGGTTCGACGGGATACGGCTACGACGACGCGGCACGCGCGCGCTACGAGTCGCTGCTCGCGCGCGTTCTCGGAGTCGAACGCGCGCTCGCGCGTCTGTCGATCGTCAGCGGTACGCATGCCATCGTCGCGTCGCTGGCGGCCTGCACGCCGCCCGGGCGAACGCTGCTCTCGATTACCGGACGGCCGTACGATACGCTGCGCAACGCCATCTGCGATGCGCCCGAATCGCTCGTGCGCCACGGCGTTATCTACCGTGAGATCGCGCTGCGTGAGGACGGCGACGTCGACCGGCGCGCGCTGGAAGAAGCGCTCGAGGACGACGCCGAGGCGACCGTCTTTATCCAGCGTTCGCGCGGCTACGCGCCGCGCCGGTCGCTCTGCGTTGCGGAGTGCGCGGAAGCGATCGCGCTGGTCAAACGCGCCGCACCCAATGCCGTCGTCCTGGTCGATAACTGTTACGGCGAACTGGTCGAGGAACGCGAGCCGTCCCATGCCGGCGCCGATCTCGTTATGGGGTCGCTCATCAAGAATCTCGGCGGATCGCTCGCACCTGCCGGCGCGTACGTCGCCGGGCGCGCCGCGCTCGTCGAACGCGTCGCGTCGCGGATTTACGCACCGGGACTCGCCGATGCGCTCGGACCGACGCTCGGCATGGGGCGCGCGCTGGTCCAAGGACTCTTCCTCGCACCGTCGATCGTCGAGCAGACGTTACGCGGTCTCGACTTTATCGCGGCGCTCTTTGAAGCGCTCGGATATCGCGTCGATCCCCTGCCGGGTGCGCGACGTACCGATATCGTTCAGGCGATTCGGCTCGGCTCGGCCGAATCGCTCCGCAGCTTTGCCGCCGGATTACAACGGGCGATGCCGGTCAACGCCCGCTTTCGTCCGGAACCCGGACGCGTGCCCGGCTATGCCGAGCCGGTGCTCATGTCGTCGGGATCGTTCGTCAGCGGCGCGACGATCGAGCTGTCGTGCGACGCGCCGATGCGCGAGCCGTTCGAAGTCTACGTGCAGGGCGGCGTCACGGCCGCGCACGCCTATCTCGGCGCGCTCTTCGCCGCGCGCGCGCTGGAAGCGTGACCGCTACGTCGCGGGTTCGAACCCGAGAAAGCCGTAGAAGTAGTAGCGGTTACCATCCTCGGTTACGATGGTAACGCGCGTATCGTCGACCGTTGCCGACATGACGGTCTTGCCCGCGAGCGGCTCGAGCGAGGCTTGCGCGTTCAAAAGCTCGGCGGCATGAAGCCGGTCGGGCTCGACCTCGATCAGGCTGAGAAGGTCGTCGATTCGGTCTTTCATACTATTTCCAGTAATCGGCGGGGGCGGTACGTTTCTTAGCAGTCCCCCGAACCGGCCCCATGCCAGGAGGCGGCTGGAGCGGGTAGAGAAAGGCTGGCGGCCATGTACCTGCTCGAAGTGCTGAGCGGCCCGCTCGACGGCAAGACGTGGCCGTTCGAGCGCGAGATCACGATCGGCCGGGACGATGGGCTCGCCGAGGCCTGCCTGGCGCTCGATCGCTACGTTTCTCGCCGGCACGCTCGCCTGCGGATCGAGGCGGACGCGCTGCGACTCGTCGATCTGCGCAGCCGCAATGGCACACGGCTCGCCGGAAAGCCGGTCGTCGGTTCGGTTCCGCTCCCGGTTGGGACGCCGTTTGTGGTCGGGCGCACGATCTTGCGGGTGACGCGCGCGTAGCATCTCATGGAGCGCGTTGTTGACGTTGCGCGAGCGCGCGCGGTTTTCGCTGCGCTGCCGCGACCCCTTGGATTCGTGCCGACGATGGGTGCCCTTCATGCCGGTCACCTCCAGCTCGTGGCGCACGCGCGGCAGCGATCGGCCTCCGTCGCCGCCTCGATTTTCGTCAATCCCCTGCAGTTCGCCGCAAGCGAAGATCTCGCAAAGTATCCGCGCCAACCCGACGCCGACGCTGCGAAGCTCGAAGCCGCCGGAACCGACGTACTCTTCACGCCGGACGATGCCGCCATCTATCCGACAGGATTTGCTACCTCCGTGGACGTCGGTCGCCTCGCCACCGTTTTCGAAGGCGCGATACGTCCGGGCCACTTTCGCGGCGTCGCGACCGTGATCGCGAAGCTGCTCAACGTCGTGCGTCCCGACGCGCTCGTTCTCGGGCAGAAAGATGCCCAGCAGAGCGTCGTGCTTCGCCGGATGATCGCCGATCTCGATTTCTGGGTGGATATCGAGGTCGTGCCGACCGTTCGCGAGCACGACGGGTTGGCGATGTCGAGCCGCAACGCGTACCTCGATGCGGCGCAGCGCGCGCAGGCGCCGACGCTCTACGCGGCGCTGCTTGCGACGCGCAAGGCGCTCGAGCGGGGCGCCTCAAAGGGCGATGCGGTCGCCGCGGGCAGGGCTGCGTTGAGTTCGACGGCGCGGCTCGATTATCTCGAGGTCGTGGACGCGCAGACGTTCGAGCCGCTCGAGCGTTTGCGCCCGCCCGCCTTCCTCATTGCGGCGGCCCGGTTCGGAACCACTCGGTTGATCGATAACCTTTGGGTGCAATGATGGACGGCGCGCGAATCTTCTTGGGAGTGAGCGGCGGTATCGCCGCGTATAAAGCGGCGGCGCTGACCAGCACGCTCGTGCAGCGGGGAGCGATCGTCGACGTCGTGATGACCGCCGAGGCCGAGCGATTCGTTACGCCGGTGACTTTTTCGTCGCTCACGGCGCGGCCCGTCTATACGTCGCTTTGGGATGCGCCCGAGCGCATACCCCACATTCGGCTCGTTCGCGAAGCCGACGTCGCGCTCGTCGCGCCGGCGACCGCGAACCTGATCGCCAAGCTCGCCGCCGGAATCGCCGACGATCTGCTGACGACGGCATTGCTGGCCGCACGCATTCCGCGGATTCTCGCTCCCGCGATGAACGAAGCGATGTACGAGGATCCGGCAACGCAGGCCAACGTCGCCGCGCTGCGCGCGCGGCATTACGAGTTCGTCGAACCGGAACGCGGTTTTCTCGCCGAACGCGAGAGCGGCGTGGGGCGGCTCGCTGCGGAAGAACGGTTGATCGACGCGCTCGAGCGCGCCATCGCGCGGCGCGGTTCGTTGCGCGGCAAGCGCGTCGCGATTACCGGCGGTCCGACACGCGAGCCGTTCGATCCGATTCGTTTCTTGAGCAACGCTTCAACGGGCGCGACGGCGATCGCGCTCGCGCGCGAGGCGTCGCTGCGCGGCGCCGACGTAACGCTGCTGCTTGGGCCGACGCTCCTCGAGCCGCCGCCCGGCGTCGCGGTGATACGGGTGACGACCGCGCAAGAGCTCTATGCCGCCGCACTCGAGCACGCCGCCGGCGCGGATCTCGTCATCGCGAGTGCCGCTGTCGCCGATTGGCGGCCCGCGGAGCGCTCCGACGCGAAGCTGGCCAAGGACGGGCGCAAACTCACCGCGGAGCTCGTACCGAATCCCGACGTCCTCGCCTCGCTCGGCGAACGCAAGGGTGCGACGTTCTTAGTCGGCTTCGCCGCCGAGACCGGCGATCACGAGGCGCGCGCTCGCGCGAAGCTGCGGCGCAAACGCCTCGATGCGATCGCCGTCAACGACGTTGCCGGCGAACGGGGTTTCGGTACGGGTGAAAACGCTCTGGTGCTGCTTTGGGGTGAGGCGGGACGGCGCGATCTTGGTACGGCAGAGAAGGACGAACTCGCGGCCCGGCTGCTCGACGCCGTAGAGGAGTTGATGGCATGCTCTTAAGAGCATCCCGGGCTTTGACTCTTCCGCGTCTTCGGGCTGCCTTTTGTCCGAATACTTCGTTGCTCATCGGTCACGAAGCTACGGCTTCGCTCCCTCTTTGCGCCTCGTCTTCGAACAAAACGCATTCCCGAATCCGCGAAAGGCAAAGCCCGAAATGCTCCTAGCCATCGACGTCGGCAATACCGAGACGAAACTCGGATGTTTCTCCGCCGGCGAGCTGACGAAGACGTGGCGGGTGACGACGGAACTTCGGCGCACGCCCGACGAATACGGCGTCTTTTTCACGCAGCTTTTTGCGACGAGCGAACTTTCGCCGACTGAGATCGATGCGATCGCGATCGCGAGCGTCGTTCCGCAGCTCGACCCGGTGCTCGAGTCTGCCTGCGAGCGTTTCTTCGGCGTGAAGCCGCAGTTCTTGAAACCGCACGTGCAGCGCCTGATCGCGGTCGCGACCGAAAATCCCGCGGAAGTCGGCGCCGATCTCGTCGCCGCCGCGCTCGGCGGGCGGCAGCGTTTTGGTGCGCCGCTCATCATCGTCAGCTTCGGCACGGCGACCGTCTTCATCGCGGTCTCTCGAGCGGGCGAATATCTCGGCGTAGCAATAGCGCCGGGTATCGCCATATCGATCGATGCGCTGATCGATCGAACCGCTAAGCTGCCGCAGATTGCGCTCGAAGCGCCGCCGCATGCGATCGGGCGCAACACCGTCGAGGCGCTGCAGAGCGGCATCGTCTACGGCTTTACCGGCCAAACCGAAGCGATCGTTGCTCGGCTGCGCGCCGAGATGGGTATCGATGCGCGCGTCGTGGCGACGGGCGGTCTCGCCGAGGTCGTCGCCAAGCAGACGCCCGTCATCGACGCGGTCGACCCGTACCTGAGCCTGGTGGGATTGGAGCTCTTTCACCGTAAAGTCTCGGAGCGATGAAGTTCCTCCCCTTGAGGATCGGACCGATCGAAGTCTGGCCGCCGCTGATTCTCGCGCCGATGTCCGGCGTGACGAATCGCACCATGCGCGCGCTCTATCGTCCCTTCGGCCTCGGCCTTACCGTGACGGAGTTCGTTTCGGCCAACGCGCTCAAGTACGGCAGCCGGCGGACGATGGAGATGATCGATCAGCACGGATTGGAGAAGCCGGTCACGACGCAGCTCTGGGGCGACGATCCGGCGACCATGGCGCTTGCCGCGAAGGTCGTCCGCGAGTGCGGGGCCGACATCGTGGACATCAACTTCGGCTGTCCCGCGCCGAAGGTGACCAAGACGAACGGCGGCTCGGCCTGCCTGCGCGATCCCGATCGTTGCGAGGAGATCATGCGCGCCGTCGTCGCCGCGGTCGATTGTCCGGTTACGATGAAGATGCGGCTGGGCTGGAGCGAAGACGCGCTGGTCTACGTCGACGTTGCGCGCCGCGCTCAGAGCGCCGGCGTGCAGGCCGTAACGCTGCACGCGCGCACCGCGAAGCAGTTCTATAGAGGCGAGGCCGATTGGCGTCACATCGCCGCGCTCAAGCGTGCCGTCGACATTCCGGTGATCGGCAACGGCGATCTCGACGATCCGCACGGCGCGGTCGAGCGCATGCGCTCGACCGGCGTCGATGCAATCATGCTCGGCCGAGCAACGCTCGGCAATCCCTGGCTTATCAGTCAGATTCGCGATCTCATGGAAGGGCGCACCGCGCGGGCGTTTCCCGAGCCCGCCGACCGGCTGCGTTTCGCGCTCGTCCATTACCGCGCGATGGTCGACGAGCTCGGCGAAGCGCGCGCGGTTCCGCAGATGCGCAAGCACGTTGCGCTCTATCTCAAAGGCATTCCCGGCGCGGCCGCATTGCGGGAGCTCATCATGCGGATCGGCGCCGCCGCCGAGGCGACGCGCGTCATCGAAGAGACGATCGCACGTTTGGAATCGGAAACGCTGGTAGCGGCATGAAGAAAAAACAAGGCCGGATTTCTCCGGCCCCGTTTCTCTGTAGCTTACGAGTCGTAAGCCCGGCCATGACTAAGCACCTTGACTTTAACGCGATTGACCAAATCGCGTCAAGGTGCTCAGTCATGGCCGGGCTCTATTCTGTTGAGCTACAGGGGCTTCTTGAAAAATCACGCGGTGGGCTTGCGATGACAAGGGTCTGGCGATGATCGAAGAGCGTGCGGAACTCTACGGAGCGGAGACGCCGCAGGCGCTGGCGGCCGAGGTTTACGAGAACTACAAAGAGTTCGTGAATCCGCCGCTCGCGCGCGTGATGAAGCTTTCGGGCTCGCCGGTCGAAGTGCGCGCGCAGGGGTGCACCATTTGGGATCATACCGGAAAAGAGTATCTCGATTTTGCCGGAGGCTACGGCGTCTTTACGCTGGGCTATTGCCATCCGCGGGTCGTCGAAGCCGTGCGTCTCCAGCTCGAACGGATTGCACTCTCCGGTAAGACGATGTTCAACGTGCTGCTCGGCCGCGCGGCGCGCCGGCTCGCCGAGCTCGCTCCAGGCGATCTGCAGATCTCGTTTTGGTGCAACAGCGGAACCGAATCGATCGAGGGTGCGATCAAGCTCGCGCGTGCGGCGACCGGACGCGCGAAGATCGTCGGAACGCTCGATGCATTTCACGGCAAGACGCTCGGCGCGCTATCGGTGAGCGGGCGCGAGACGTTCCAAACGCCGTTTCGCCCGCTGCTCGCCGATTCGGTGCGCGTCGCGTTCGGGGAGATCGACTCGCTGGAGGAAGCGTTGGGCGATGCGGCCGCTTTCGTGGTGGAACCGGTGCAAGGCGAAGGGGGCGTGCACGTACCGCCTCAAGGTTACCTACGGGCGGTGCGCGAGCTCTGCGACAAGACCGGAGCCCTCTTTATCGCCGATGAGATCCAAACCGGCCTTGGCCGCTGCGGATATCGCTTTGCGTGCAATCGCGACGACGTCGTTCCCGACGTGATGACGCTGGCAAAGGGTCTTTCCGGGGGAGTCGTTCCGGTCGGAGCCTTCATCGCTCGCCCGGCCGTCTGGAATCGCGCTTTCGGGAAGGCGCCGCTCTTACATACCTCGACCTTCGGCGGCAGCGAAATCGCGTGCACCGCCGCACTCGCGGCGATGGACGCGCTCGAAGACGACGGCCTCGCGCTACGCGCTCGCGTTCGCGGCGAGCAGCTTCTGCGCGGCGCCCAGAGAATCGCCGCGGAGTTTCCGGCGGTCGTGCGCGAGGCGCGCGGGTTGGGCTTGCTCGTCGGCGTCGAGTTGACGAATGAAGGATACGGCGGCTGGATCATCCCGGAGATGCTCAAGCACGGCGTCACCGCGGCATGGACGCTCAACGCGCAGCGCGTCATCCGCCTCGAGCCCCCGCTCATCGTCAGCGAAGCTGAGGTAGATCGGGCCCTGGAGGCGTTGCGTGCGGGCGTGGCAACCGCCCACGAGAAGCTCGGCGCGCTCTAGCCTTCTGCGATGCCGTATGTTGAGAGTCGAATCGCCATCGACGCACCCGCTCGCCGCGTCTACGAACTCGCCAAAGATCAGGAGCGATTTCCGCAGTTCATGCCCGATGTGGAGACGGTGACGATCCTCGAGCGCCGCCCCGACGGCGTCATCTCCCGGTGGAAGACGCTCGTGGAAGAAGCACCGATCGAATGGACCGAAGAAGATCGCTTCGACGACGCGGCGCTGCGCATCGATTACGAGCTGCTGGAGGGCGATCTCGATAAGTTCGAAGGCAGCTGGACGTTCGAGCATCGCGACGGCCTGACGTACGTCGTGCTCGGTGTGGAGTACGACTTCGGCGTGCCGACGCTCGCCGAGCTCATCGGGCCGACCCTGCAGAAGAAGGTGCGTGAGAACAGCGAGATGATGCTCGCGGCCCTCAAGCGCGAGGCCGAGTCAGAAAGGACGACGTGAATAAGTTCTGCTTCGTCATTCATCCGCTCTCGTTCGAAGACATTGCGCGTTACGAGCCCGGCGCAAAAGGCAAAGGCGAGGCGATTCTGCGCAAGATCATGGAGTGGATGCCGTCGTATGCGGCCGTTCACGTGACCGGCGTGCGTACGCCCGACGGAAGGGAGACCGAGGGATGGTTCGTAGCGGCGCCGCTCCTGCCGCAGCAGCTCGTGGGGTTTCCGCGCGAGGAGGTCTACCGCCGGGTCGTGCGCGCGATCGAGATCGGCGTCGAGCTCGGCGCGCAGATCGCCGGCCTTGGCGCTTTCACCGCGGTCGTCGGCGATGCGGGCGTGACGATCAACGAACGTTCGCCGATTCCGGTGACGACCGGCAACTCGCTGACGATCGCTGCGGGCGTTCAGAGCCTCTTTCGCGGCGCGAGCGAGATGGGAGTCGATCCGGCGACGTCGACGGCGGTGGTCATCGGTGCGACTGGGTCGATCGGCAGCGCGTGCGTGCGCCTCATCGCCCCGAGGGTCGAACGGCTGATTCTCGTCGCGCGCAACGAGACGCGACTGCGAAAGTTTCACGAAGAGATCGCCGGCCAGCTCACTTGCGCGAGCGAATATACCACCGTCGTCGCCGACGCCGTGCGCCAAGCGCAGCTCATTCTCACCGCAACGACCTCGACCCAAGACGTCATCGAACCCCAAGACCTTCGCGTCGGTGCGGTGATCTGCGAGCTCTCGCTTCCGCACGACGTCAGCAGGCAAGTCGCGCTGCAGCGGCCCGACGTCTTGGTGATCGAAGGCGGAAACGTGGTGGTTCCGGGAAATCCGCGATTCGAACGCGTCCGCGAGCCGGGAACCGAGTTCGACTTGAATCTCCCGCCGCGTACGGCGCTTGCGTGCATGGGAGAGACGATGGTTCTCGCCCTCGAGGACCGTTTGGAGCCGTACACGCTCGGACGTGGGATCGAGTTGGCGAAGGTGATCGAGATCGAAGCGATGGCGCGGCGCTGCGGCTTCGAGCTCGCCGGGATGCGCGCCTTCGACGCGGCGATCACTCCGGAGAGAATCGCCGCCACGCGCGCGGCGGCCCAACACCTCATCCTGAGCGGAGTTGAGAAATGAAGCGGGTCGTTTCGGTCTCGCTGGGTTCGAGCAGCCGAGATCATCAAGCACGGGTGACGTTCATGGGCGAAGAGTTCGACATCGCTCGAATCGGCATGGACGGCAAGCTCGATGCGGCGATCGCGAAGGTGCGCGAACTGGACGGGAAGGTCGATGCGATCGGGCTGGGCGGAATCGACGTCTATCTCTACGCGGGACGCCACCGCTACGCACTGCGCGACGGATTGCGGCTGCTCGAGGCGGCAAAGACCACGCCGGTCGTCGACGGAAGCGGTCTGAAGAACACGCTCGAGCGTAACGCCGTCGCCTTCATGCAGGAGGAGCTCGATATCGATTTGCGCGGGCGCCGCGTGCTGATGGTCAGCGCGCTCGATCGCTTCGGGATGGCGCAAGCCTTCGTCGATGCGGGAGCCGACGTGCTCTTCGGTGATTTCATCTTCGCACTCGATAAGGATATGCCCGTACGCGACCTGCACCAGTTCGAAGCGATGGCCGAGAAGTATCTTCCCGATGCCTGCAAGCTGCCGTTTCAGTTTTTCTATCCGACCGGTAAGAAACAAGAGAAGCCGCCTGAGCCGAAGTATCCGCAGTACTACGAGCAGGCCGAGATCATCGCCGGCGACTTTCACTTCATGCGCCAGTTCATGCCCGACCGGCTCGACGGCAAGATCGTTTTGACTAACACCGTGACGCAAGGTAACGTCGGCGAGTTGGCGGCCCGCGGAGTCAAGCTGCTGATCACCACGACGCCGGAGATCGCCGGACGCTCGTTCGGAACCAACGTATTGGAAGCTGCGCTGCTGGCGCTGCTCGGCAAAGCCTGGAGCGACGTCGAGCCCGCCGACTACGAGCGCCTGCTGCGCGAACTCGACCTCAAACCGCGCGTCGTGCGATTCCCGTCGGGTTGAGGCCGCTGCCCCCTGGGTATACCTTCGGCGCCCGGCGCCGCCAGAAGGCGTTGGAGCCGTCCCTTGGAGAACAACCCGCGCCAGCGTTGGAGAACGCCGGTAAAATACTATGGGGGTCACCCCTCTCGAGCGACCCGTGAGGACTAATCGTTGAACGAAAAAGAGATCGTACTGACCGCGGAGGGTCTAGCGAAGTTGGAGCAGGAGCTCGACGAGCTCAAGAGCGTCCACCGGCGCGAGGTCAACGACCGCATTCGCCAAGCCAAAGAGTACGGCGATTTGAGCGAAAACGCGGAGTACGAAGACGCCAAACAAGAACAGGCCTTCATCGAGGGACGCATTCTCAAGCTCGAGGCGATGATCCGTAACGCCCGGCTGATCGACGAATCGGAGTACGCGGCCGACGAGGTGCATCTGGGCGCGGTCGTCAAGGTCAAAGACCTCAAGAACAACGACACGTACGAATTCTCGATCGTCGGCTCGGCCGAGGCCGATCCTCCGAACCGGCGCATTTCGAACGAGTCGCCGCTCGGCAGCGCCCTGATGGGACATAAGAAGGGCACGACGGTTGACGTCGCCACGCCGCGGGGGCTGGTAAAGTATAAGATCGAGTCGATCAAGAGCAACTCGCCGAAGAAGGCCGCAAAGAAGGCCTCCTAAGGCCCAAGGAGCCTCTTTTGGAAGAACTCGGCAAGACCGAAGCAGCGCTCGTAGCGGCCAGACGTGAGAATCTGGCCGCTTTGCGTTCGCGGGGAAGCGATCCGTTTGCGGCGCGCCGTTTCGACGTCGATGCGACCGCCGGCGAACTGCTCGAGCGCTACGGTTTTCTCGTTCCCGGGCAAGACGCAAGCGCGGAAGGCTGGACTCTCGCGGGTCGCATTCTCTCAAAGCGAACGATGGGGAAGACCGGCTTCGCCGACCTTGCGGATCGCACCGGAAAACTGCAGATCTACCTCCGCAGAGAAGAGCTCGGCGACGAGGCCTTCGCGAATTGGGGCGACCTCGATCGAGGCGACCTCGTCGGCGTGCGCGGCTTCATGTTCCGTTCGAAGATGGGCGAGCTGACGCTGCATGTCACCGCGTTCTCGGTGCTCGGCAAAGCGCTGATGCCGCTGCCCGATAAATGGCACGGCCTGCAGGACGTCGAGAAGCGCTACCGCCAGCGCTACGTCGACTTGATCGTCAATCCGGAAGTGCGCGATACGATGATGATGCGCAGCCGGCTCATCGCGGAGATGCGCCGATTCATCGACGGATACGGTTTCTACGAAGTCGAAACGCCGACGCTGCTGCACGTCGCCGGCGGCGCCGCGGCGCGCCCGTTCGTTACGGCGTGCAACGCGCTCGATCAAGCGATGCAGCTGCGCATCGCCACCGAGCTGAACTTGAAGCGGCTAATCGTCGGAGGGCTCGAGCGGGTCTACGAAATCGGCCGCATCTTTCGCAACGAAGGGATCGACACGACCCATAGCCCGGAGTTCACGATGCTGGAACTCTATGCGGCCTATTGGGACGTTTCGGACATGATGGAGTTCAACGAAGCGTTGATCGCCCACCTCGTCGGCGTCGCGACCGACGGCGCCACCGACCTGCGGTACGGTGACGCGACGATCTCGCTCGCGCGCCCCTTCGCGCGGATCGAGTATCTCGAGGCGATGGCGCGTTTCAGCGACGGAAAATATACGCGGCAGCGCATGCTCGATCCGTACGACGCGCAGATCATTCTCGAAGAGCTCGGCGTTCCGCCTTCGCCGTCGCACGGGCACGCGCTCGACAAGATCTTCGAGCGCGTGGTCGAGCCGAATCTGCTGGCGCCGACCTTCGTCACGGGCTATCCGGTCGTCATTTCGCCGCTGGCGAAGCGGCGCGCCGGCGACGACGCAATCGTCGATCGCTACGAGCTCTTCTGTGCGAACATGGAGATCTCGAACGCCTTCACCGAACTCAACGACCCCGACGATCAGCGCGCGCGCTTTGCGGCGCAAGTCGCCGAACGCGCCGCGGGAAACGAAGAGATTCCCGAACCCGATTGGGATTACGTGCGCGCGCTCGAGTACGGCATGCCGCCGACGGCCGGAATCGGCATCGGCGTCGACCGGCTCATCATGCTGCTCACCGGGGAGCGGTCGATTCGCGACGTCACGCTCTTTCCGCTGCAGCGTCAGCATGGTTGAACGAGCGATGAAGGTTCGGACCATTGTCGTGGCGGTCGTTCTCGCGATGCTCTTCGCCCCCGCGGGCGCGGGTGCAAAGCAGCACTTCTACTACTTGAACCCGACGCAGCTCGATCTCACGGTCTTGCTGCCGCCGCCGCCGGACGTCGCCTCGGCGCAAGAGCGCGCCGACGAAGAAGAGGTCACTTCAGCGGTTGCCGCGCGCACGCACTCGGAGATCTCGCAAGCCGAAGAGAACTCGGCGCGGACGGTCTTCTTTTACACGCCCTCCGTCGGGGCGGAGTTCACGCCGCAGCGACTTCCGGTGACGGCCGCGTTCTTCGCCCATATCGGTTCGGACGTGAAACAGCTCATCGACGGCGCGAAGGCGTATTGGGAGCGGCCGCGTCCCAGCGGCGCGCAGAAGCGCCGCGGCTCGTATCCCAGCGGCCACGCGGCGTTTGCCGCCGCGAGCGCGATCGTGCTCGCGCAGCTCCTTCCCGCAAGGCGCGATGCGATCTTCACCCAGGCGCGGACCTTCGCCGAGAATCGCATTCTGCTGGGGCTGCATTATCCAACCGACGTCGCCTCCGGATGGACCGCCGGAACGCTCGCCGCGTACGTCATGATGAACGACCCCACGTTCCAGCGCGACTTCGAGGCAGCCGCGCAGGAGCTCCACCGGGCGCACCTCTGACGACGCTTCGCCTCACCGTCGAATACGACGGCACGGATTTTTGCGGCTTCCAGTGGCAACCCCAAGTTCGGACCGTCGCCGGCGTTTTGGAGCACGCCTTGGGATGCCTCTTCGGCCAGCCGGTCAAGGTTACGGCGGCCGGACGCACCGACAGCGGCGTTCATGCGACCGGTCAAGTCGTATCGCTCGCGACCGAGACCGGCTTCCCGCTCGACCGGCTGCTCGTGGCCCTGCGAGGCCTGCTGCCCACCGATCTTTCCGTTCGCGAGGTTGAAAGCGTCGAGCCGGCGTTCTCGGCGCGATTTTCGGCTTGCGAGCGAACCTACGTTTACGCTGTTCTCAACCGGCCGCAGCCCGCCGCGTTGCTGACCCGCTACGCCGCGCACGTTGCCTTTTCGCTCGAACTGGACGCAATGCGCGTAGCGGCATCGCACTTGCTGGGCGAGCACGACTTCCGCGCGTTTTCGGCGGCCGGCGCCGCCGATCGCACGATTCGCCGGCTCGTCCGGCTGGAGATCGAGCGGCGGGGCGAGTTCGTGCGCTTCGAAGTGCGCGGCGACGGATTCTTGCATCGTATGGTGCGCACGATCGTCGGCACGCTGCTCGAGTGCGGCAGCGGCCGCCGCGGCCCTGGCCAGGTCCCGGCCATGCTCGCTGCCCGCAGCCGCGCGGCCGCCGGGGCGACGGCCCCCCCTCAGGGGCTCTACTTGGCCGGAGTCCGTTATGCCGGCGGCTACGACTCCTTCGCGGAGCCGCCGATCCTTGGGGGCGGCTTCTCAGAGCTGGCCGGCCGCTTGACGCCGCACCGGACTTTCCCGTAGGATACGTTGGTTGTGCGCACCTACCAGCAAACGACTGCTGAAACCGCGCATCGATGGTATATCGTCGATGCCGCCGGCGAGCGTCTCGGAACGCTCGCGGTTCGTATTGCGCGTGCGCTCTCCGGAAAGCATAAGCCGACCTGGACGCCGCACATTGATGACGGCGATCACGTGATCGTCCTCAACGCCGAGAAGATCGAGTTGGGCGGCAAGAAGTGGAAGCAGAAGCTCTACTACCGGCACAGCAACTACCCGGGGGGACTCAAAGTCCAGACCGCCCGCGAACTCGCCGATAAGCAGCCCGAGCGTCTCATCGAGAAGGCCGTGCGCGGCATGCTTCCGACCAATCGCATGCGCGACGTCCAGCTTCGCCGGTTGAACGTCTACGCCGGCGCGAACCATCCGCACGAGGCGCAGAATCCCGCGCCGCTCTCAACCATATCGTAGGAGCCGTTTTGGAAGAATCGATCGACGTCGTGCAATCGACCGGCCGCCGAAAGCGAGCGGTCGCGCGAGTGAAGCTCTCGCTCGGTCAGGGCGTCATCACCGTAAACGGCAAACCGGTCGACGAATACTTTCCGCGCCCGCAGCTGCTGCAGATGGTGCGTCAGCCGCTCGAGGCGACGCAGAGCGGCTCGCGCTTCGACGTCCGCGTAAAGGCCGAGGGCGGCGGCGTCACCGGTCAGGCCGGTGCGGTCCGCCATGGCATCGCCCGCGCACTGCTGGCAATCGATGAATCGCTCAAGGAGACCCTGCGCAAGAACGGCTTTCTGACCCGCGATCCACGCGAAAAGGAATCGAAGAAGTACGGCCGCAAGCGCGCCCGTAAACGATTCCAGTTCAGCAAACGCTAAAAAAGCTTCCGCTACTCCTTGCGATCGTGCTCGGCGCGATCGCTTTGCTTTGGCGTCCCCAGCCCGAATGGATCGAGCGCGCCTACGTGAACGGGAGCTACCCGAACTGGGAACGCGTCGCCTTTACGATCACGCACCCGTTGCCGTGGTCGCTGGGCGACGTTGCCGCGCTCGCCGGCGTTGCGGCGATCCTCTGGCAGATCGCGCTCTTCGTGCAGCGCCGGCCGAAGCGAATGCAAGACGTTGCAGCGCTGCTGCTTACCTGCGCGGCGATCCTGGGTCTCTACGCGATCTGGTTCGAGCTGAGCTGGGGCTGGAACTACGCGCGGGCACCGCTCGAAGCGCGCGTTCGCTTCGACGCCGCGCGCGTGAACGTCCGCAACGCGGTCGCGCTGCGGACGCGAGCGATCGCGCAGATGAATCGCATGGCTGCGGCGGCCCATGCGCGTGCGGCGCTCCCGCTCGATCTCACCGCGTTGCGCGCGGCCTGGCTTCCCGCGGTGCAGCGGGCGGGCGACGATTGGACGCCGTCGGTCGGCGAACCCAAACCGACGATTGCCAATCCCTTCATGCTTGCCAGCGGCACCAGCGGTTTCATCAACCCGCTCACGCTCAACGTCGCGCTCGCCTCCGACTTGCTCTGGTTCGAGCGTCCCTTCGATCTCGCGCACGAATGGAGTCACGACGCCGCCTACGCCCGCGAGGACGAGGCAAACTATCTCGCCATCGTTACCTGTCTGCGTTCGTCCGATCCCGTGATGCAGTACTCGGGATGGTTCGAGCTCTTTCTCTATCTGCCGCAGAAGCGGCACTACGCGCGTCGCGAGTTCGCACCATTAGTTTGGCAGGACTTCGCGGCGTTGCGCCGGCGCGATGCACGCCACATCAACGTGATGCTCGCGCACTGGTCGTGGCGCACGTATAACGTCTATCTCAAGAGCAACCGCATCGCCGCTGGGGTCGCGAACTACGACGAGGTGACGCGGTTGATCCTCGGCGTCCCGCTCGACGCCTTAGGGCTGCCCGTGACGCGATAAAAAAAGCGGGGACTCCTTTCGGTCCCCGCCGTCGTTCTTCTCGAGTTAGCCTCGAGGCGGTTTGTTCTTGTCGTTGCCGCCGCCGTTGCCCTTATCCGGCGGTTTGCCTTGGCTATTCTTGCCTTGGTTATTCTTGCCTTGGCCCTGCGGCGGCTTTCCCTGCATGTTGCCTTGATGCATGGCGTTGTGCTGCTGCTGCGCGTTGTGCTGCTGCTGAGCGTTGTGCTGCTGCTGCGCGTTGTGCTGCTGCTGAGCGTTGTGCTGCTGCGACTGCATCGAGTTGCTCGGCGGCTTGTGATGCTCCGGCGGCTTGTTCTGGTTCTTGTTTTTGTTCGCCGGTTTGCTCTGCATCGAGTTGTTGGCCGGCTTGTTCTGCATCGCGTTGTTGTTCGCCTTATGGACTTGCTTCTGCGCAGCCTGCTTGTCGGCGGCCGTTACCGGCGCGTACTTGGGAAGCTGCTTGGGATCGGTAATCGGCTTCTGCACGGCCGTCACCGGCGGTTTGCCTTTGTTCACGTTCGCGTAGAGATTGCGATCTTGAGCCGCAACCTTGGCTTGTTGAACCTGAGCCGTCGTCGGCGGCCGGCCATGTTTGCGAGCGTCGATCTGCCCCGGCGTTGGATGGACGGGCGTTCCGCCTTTGCCGCCGTTGTAGCTGACGTTCTTGCAGTTGTTGCATACGTTCTTGTTGATGACCGTCTTGTTATACGTGTTGTGGATGACGGTCCGGTTGACGTTGGTCACGGCCGTGTTGTACCGGAACGCGCCCCCGTTCCAGGCGCCCCCGTAGAAGCCGCTGCCCGGGTAGCCGTAGCCATAGTTGATGCCGCCGTAAAAACCGACGGACGCGCCCCAATAGCCGTTGTTCCAGCCGTAGTAGCCGTTATTGTAGCCCCAATATCCGGGAGTCCAGTAAACGCCGACGGTCGGCGGAGCGACCCACGTGCCCGGCACCCAATAGTACCCGGCCGGACCCCAGGCCCAGTAGCCCGGCTGCCACTGATAGTTCGGGTACGGCGCCGGAGGCTGCGAATAGTATGGTAGCGGCGGCGGCGGCGACCCAATGTTGAAGCCAACGCCGATGCTGACTTGTGCCGTCGCCGCCAGCGGCGTTGCGGCGATAAGAATGGTTACGATGATTGCGCTGAGCGGTCTTAAGATTTTCACGGATCCTCCTTTTACCGGAGACATTATAGCCTAGGCGCATCGGCGTATGAGGGCGCTTGCTCGCGGTTTCACAGGATTCTTACCCCAGAATTAGAGCTTGCTAACTCGTTCCTCATCGCCCTCTCACGTCACATGGCGTCCATCTGGAGTACGCCTGGCGGCCACTCGGTCCTGATAGGCTGGTCCCCATGTTCGATGTCGGCGACTCTCTTCGCGATGCCTTTGAGGCGGCGCGGGCGCGCCTGGGCGGCGCGCAGTCCTCGGTCGCCCGGGCGAATGCCGGCGAAGATGCCGGACGCAAGGCCGGCGCGGCGCTGGCGGCGGTTGCAGAGACGGAGATTTTCACCGAGGCGCTGCTCGCCGCGCAGCGCGCCCGACTCCAAGAGATCAAGGCGGTTGCAAAATGACGATCGATTTGCTCGATGCCGCAGCGGCGGGGATGGATGCGCAGCGCGCCGCGCTCGACGTCGCCGCGCGCAACGTCGCGGCCGCCGAGGCGGCAGGTCCCGATGCCCAATACTCACGGCTGATTCCGGTCTTTCGCATCGCCGGAGATGAGGGCGACGCCCGAGTCGACTTTGCCGGCACCCGGAGCGAGCGCGGAAGAAACGTCGATATCCTCACCGAGATGATCGCCGTCATGAACGCGTCGCGGGCCTACGAGTCCGATGCTTCGATCTTCGACGTTGGAAAACGGCTTGCGGAGAAGACGATCGACTTGGAGCGGCTGTGAGAGTCGAACCGCTCGTGCCCGACCTTCCTGCGGTGAGAGAGAGCGCCGCCGGTACGGATTTCGCGCGAGCGCTCGACGCCCTCGGCGGGCTGCTGACCGGTGCGAACCGCGCGGAAGAGCGCTTCGCCTACGGCCAGGGAACGCTGCAGGCTGCCGTCTACGAACGCGCACAGGCCGACGTCGCACTCGCGATCGCGACGTCAACCGCGCAACGGGTCGTGCAATCCGTGCAGTCGGTTCTGAATATGCAAGTCTAAGGAGAGCGTCGATGAACGGCGTTCTGCCGCTCCTGCGTCGCTGGAAAGCGTTACCGAGAGGCGTGCGCTTTACCGCAGGCTCCCTGCTTTCGATCGTGCTCCTTATTGCGATCGCCGCGGCGATCGCCGGTCACCAGGCGCGAGTAGCGCTCTTTGCGTCGCCGCTCTTTGCCGAGCAACGTGCGGAGGTCGAAGAACGTCTGGCTGCCTGGAACGTCCCATTCTCCCCCACCGGCGACAACGTCATCGTCGACTCGCAGCGTCGCAGCGACCTGCTCCTGAGGCTTTCGCTCGCGGGCGTTCCGCACGCGCATCTATCGAGTACCGGCGAGGCCTTGGCGAGCATCGGCGCGCTGACGCCGCAAGCCGTCATCGAGGCGCAAACGCGCGCGGGACTTGCCGGAGACATCGAAGGCGGACTGCGCGGCATCGCGGGTGTGGACGATGCGCATGTCATCGTTGCGCCGGCCAAACCCGCCGAGTTTGCCGACGAGTCGGATCACGCCGCCGCGGCATCGGTGCGCCTGCGCCTGCGCAGCGGTGTGCGGCTCTCCCGTCAGGCGGTCGCGGGCATTCGATCGTTCGTTGCGGCGAGCGTTCCCGAACTCGAGCCGGCGCGCGTGACGATCCTCGACGATCGCGGGGTTGCGCTCGGCGACGATCCCGCGACGAACGACGATGCTGCGGATCTCGAGCAGTCGTTGCAATCCGCACTCGACGCCGCCTTCGCGCAGGGAACGACGATCGTGCGGGTCCGCGCCGAATACGAGAGCGCGCGCCGGTCGCAACGGAACGTTACCCGCACGCCGGCCAGCGATGCGCCGATTGCCCGCACCCGCCGCTCCGAGAGCTACGATGCAAAGGGAAAACGCTATCGGCAACTCGCCGAGGCGGACGATCGCGGAGAGGAGACGCGCGAATCGCTCTCGCTCGTGCCACCGGGTGGATTGAAGCGTCTCTCGGCCGCCGTCTTCGTCGACCGCGCTCGCGGTTTGGATCTGGCGAAGGTACGCGAGCTCGCCGGCGCCGCGCTGGGTTACGACGTCCGGCGCGGCGACAGGCTTGCGGTGGAGGCCGTTGCGTTTCGCCATCCGGCGGCCGCGCGCGCACGAGTTCGCTGGCTCCTCTACGGCGCGATCGTTTCGCTTCTTCCCGCAATCGTCATTGCCGCAGCCCTCGTTGCGGCCGCGAAGTTTGCGCTCCCGCCGGCAGCCGCCGTCGTGCAGGCACTCGTCGAGCGCGCCGCCGCAGAGCGCGCCGGCAAAACCGCCGCGGGGTTCCCGCCGGCGCGCGTGCGCAGCATGTTGGAGCAAGAGCCCCCGCACGCGGCGGCGGCGATCATCAGCGCTTTGCCGGCCGCGACGGCGACGGCCGTCCTCGAGCTCTATCCGCCGCACGAGCGCGAAGCAATCGTAAATCGCATGCAGCGCCGTCACTCGCCCCTGCTCTCGAATCCCGACGAGCTCTTGCGCCGCCGTGTCTAGCGCTTTCGTGCCCCTCGCGGAGTTCTTACGACCGGCGCTCGGCGAACCGGCGGTCGAGGCCGAACCGCGACCGGTAGAACGGAGCGTGGCGCAGGAGTCGCGCGAATACGACGAGGCGCTGCGCGCGGCGCGTCGTTTTCGCGCCGCCCTCGACGACGCGCTCGAAGCCGGCGTCGAGGAGCTCTTGACGCGCATCGCGCGCGACGTGCTCGCTCGAGAACTCCAGCTCGAGGCCGCCGACGTGGGCGCAATCGTCGCGGCGGCGCGCGTGCGGCTCCAGGCCGAGCGGGTTCTTGCGATTCGCGTCCATCCGAATGACGCGGCGGCGCTGGAAAGTTTTGCCGGCGAGATTGTCGCGGACCGCGCGTTGGAGCGCGGAGACGTTCGCATCGAACTGCGCAGCGGAACCATCGACCTAACGCTCGCGGCGAGGCTCGAGGCCGCAGTAGCCGCCTCCAGGTGAAGGCGCCGCAACGCCTTGCCTTAGGCACGTGCGCCTTCGGGCGCGCGATCGATGCGTGGGGAATGCCGCTCGACGGCGGAGCGCGTTTACGCGGCGTTAGCATCTCGCTCGCGCAGCGCGCTCCAGAGCCGTGCCGGCGCGCACCGATTGCCACACCGCTCTGGACGGGAATCCGCGTCGTCGACGGGCTGCTTACCATCGGCCGCGGCGCGCGCGTCGGAATATTCGGTTCGCCGGGTGCCGGGAAGACCACGTTGCTCGAAAGCATGGTCGACGGATGCGCCGCGGATGCCGTCGTCGTCGCACTCGTCGGCGAACGCGGGCGCGAGGCGCAGCTTTGGATCGACCGCTGCGACGAGCGCACGACCATCGTCTGTGCCACGAGCGATCGCAGCGCACACGAGCGCGTTCGCGCCGCACGCGTCGCCTTCGCGCATGCCGGCGCGCTGCGCGTGCGAGGATTGCACGTACTCCTCGTTCTCGATAGCTTGGCGCGCTTTGCGGCCGCCTTGCGCGAGATTGGAATCGCCGCCGGCGAGAGCGCGGGACGCGGCGGTTACCCGCCGAGCGTCTTCGCGGAGATGGCGCGTCTGGTCGAGATCGCCGGGGCGCTGCGCGCCGGCTCGATCACGCTGATTGCATCGATTATTCACGACGGCGACGACCGCGATCCGGTCAGCGAGTCGGCGCGCTCCTTGCTCGACGGCCACATCGCGCTCGGCGTTCGTCTCGCCGAAGCCGGACGATTCCCCGCCGTCGACGTCCCGGCAAGCGCGAGCCGCACGATGGATGCGGTCGCCGGCGAAGGCCACCGCAGCGATGCGATGCTCGTACGGCGCGCGATAGCAACGCTCGATCGGGTCGACGATGCGCGCGCGGTAGGCGTCGTTCCTCATGGCCAGTTCATCCGCGCGGCGATCGCGGCCGAGAGCCGGATTGAAGCCTTCTTACGGCAGGGTCGCGGGTCGTCGCAGCCCGGCGAGACGATCGCCGAACTGCGCGCGACCGCCGAGATGCTGGTTCTCAACTCGGCAACGTCGCGATGAGCGGTCGCTCATATGCCGCTGCGATGATCGTCCCATGATGACGCATCAGCTCGAGGTCAGCATCTTGGCGGCACCGCTCGGCGCAATCGATCGGCGCGCACTCTCGCAGGCATGGTACTCGGCGCTGCGATTCGCGCCGCAATCGCCGAATAGCGGCAATCCAACGATCGTGCGCGAGCGAACGCAGCCGTCGGCCGCGCCGCGGCAGCGCGCGGCAGCGGCGTCATTGCGAACGCCCGGCGAGAGACTCGGGTCTCAAGCGGCGCAGCCGAATCGCCGTGCCGCACTTTGCGGTCGCGAAAGCGACGCCGGCTCGCGGACGAGCCGTTCTCGCGCGCGGCTCGCACAACGCATCGAGCGCGCCTTTTGCGTTCCCGGCAATCCGCAGCGTGCGACGTTCTCGCTCGGCCGCGGAAACGCGCGCGTTCACGTCGTTTTGCAAACGGCCGCAGGACGAACCACGCTGCTGGCGATTTGCCGGCCGGAGCTGCGCGGTATGGTTGCGCGGGCGCTCGCGCAAGCCCGCGCTGCGCTCGCCGCACGCGGCGTCGGCATCGAGTTCTGCGCGATCGGAGCGGTCGAGTGTTCCTAAACCCAGCGCTGAGCGCGGCTCTCGACCGAATCTCCGAACGAGCCGCGGACGTTCGCCGCGCCTACACGCCGGGCGCGCTGCCGCTGCACGACGACGTCGCGACGCCCGCACCCTCCGCTGATTTCACGCTCGATCCGCTCTCGATTTCTGCGCCCGAGGGCGCATACTTCATCGTCGGCGACCACGCAGGAAGATCGTATACGCGCGACGGCTCGTTCGCACTGCGTCAGGGGAAACTCGTCGTACGCGACGGCGGCGCTTCCGTTTACGGGCTGCAACCGCGGGGAGGCGGCCTCGGCGAGCTCGTCGTCGATCCCGTCGACGAATCACTCGGCCGCGTGCGCGACGTCACCATCGAACGAGACGGCAGCGTGACGTATAGAAGGGAGATCGTCGAGCCGCGTGGCGGAACGAGAGAGCTGCAGCGCGTCGTCGTCGGCCGGATTGCGCTCGCGCAGTTCCCGGCCGGAACGCGACTCGAAAGCGGCGCGGGCGGCAGCTCCGTCGCGCCGGCGGGGGTTGAGATTCGCGAGGGCTTCGCGGGCGAGGGCGGCTTCGGACCGCTCGCGCCGATGCGCCGCGAACGCAGCCGCATCAACGTCGACGAGAGCCTCGTACGTCTGAAGGAGGCGTACTTAGCATTCGACGCGCTGCAAGCCGCCGAAGCCGTGAAGGCGCACTTGAGCAAAACCACGATGGATCTCCTCAAGTGAGGACGCTGACCTTTTCGACAATCGCCGAAGCGCGATCGGCCGGCCGGCCGAAAAAGCGGCTGAAAGAAGCGCGTTTCGAAAAGCGTTCGTACCTGCCGGTCGGTGCGGCGTGCGTGGTGGCAAACGGCGTTCGAGAGACCTTGAGCTCGCTGCTTGGCACGCCGGCGAGCATGCGGCTTTTCGCGCCGCTCATCCCCGCACCCGACGCCTGGCAAACGATTTCTCGCAGCGCCCGTCTCTATCGCGTTCGTGGAGAGATCGCCGACGCCGCGATCGTGCTTCGCGAGGCGGATGCCGGCGCGCTCTCGTCGGCACTTTTCGGTGAGTCCGCGATCGTGCCGGCGCAGCGCGAGCTTTCGCCGATCGAATGCGACGTGTTGGATCGCCTCGTCGCTGCCATGGCAACGAACTTCAGCACGGTCTGCGGAGCCCGCGATGGTCACGCCATCGAACGCGTCGCCGCTATCGACGGCTTCGTCACGTACTTCGAGCTGCTGGTCGAGGAACCGGTAAGCGCGCGAATCGGTATCGCGCTCTCGCGCGACCCTTCGCCCAACGCACGCGGGTCGCTCGAGATCGGCCATCTCGCTGCCGTCGAGCTGCCCGTCGCCGTAACGCTCGACGTCGGCAAGACGGCGGCCGCGGCGGTCGCCGCTCTCGCGGTCGGAGCGATGGTGCCGATCGATGCGGCGGCGCTCGCGCGGGGCCGGCTCGCCGCGCACGGGCGGCGGATTGCCCTCGGCAGCGGCGGCGTGCGCAACGGACGCTACGCGCTCTACGTCGATGCGGTACGCCAAGCGACTTGAGCGGTGATGCCGGCGATGCGAAGCATCCGGGCTATGCCGAGAACATCGGCTTGCTCATGCACGTGCCGCTCCATCTTAGCGTCAGGCTCGGCGGTTGTACCATCTCGGTTGCGGAGATGCTCAAGCTCGGCACGGGCTCGGTCGTCGAACTCGATCGTCCGGTCAGCGAGCCGGTCGAACTTCTCGTGAACGATCGGCCGATCGCCCGCGGCGAGATCGTCGCCGTGGGGGAGAGTTTTGGCTTGCGACTCACCGAGTTGCTCTCCCGGTAGAGAACGGGTTCGTGGCCTTCGATCTGCTCGCCTCATCGCGTCATGCGAGCGTCCCGCTCGATCTGCTGCTTTCGTTGACGGCGCTCTCGCTCGTGCCGCTGCTGCTCGTGATGTGCACCTCTTTCGTGCGCATCGTCGTCGTGCTCTCGCTGGTTCGCTCGGCGATCGGCGCCTCGGCGCTGCCGCCGAATGCCGTCCTCACCGGACTCGCTCTCGTGCTCACCTTCGTCGTTATGGCGCCGACGGCCGAACGCATCGAGCGCGATGCATTCGTTCCGTACGCGCGCGGTGCGATCGCGCCCTCGCAAGCGCTGGCTCGCGCAGTCGTTCCGCTGCGTGCCTTCATGCTGCGCCAGACCCGCGCCGCCGACCTCGCGATCTTCGAACGCATCGCGCGCCGGCGAGCCGAACCACCCCGAGAGGTGCCGCTTACGGTGGTGGTGCCCGCCTTCGTCGTTGGCGAACTGCGCAGTGGCTTTGCGATCGGATTCGCGCTCTACTTGCCGTTCGTTGCCATCGACTTGGCCGTTGCGGCAATGTTGATGGGACTCGGGATGATGATGCTGAGCCCGCCCGTCGTCTCGCTCCCGGTGAAGCTCCTGCTCTTCGTCATGGTTGACGGATGGGCGCTGCTCTGCGGAGGCGTTGCCGCGAGCTTTAGGTAACGTCCCCTTATGTCCGTGTCCTCGTGGCGTGTAAGTCTCCTGACGCTTTGCTTTTGCGGCACGGTACTGAACGCCGTCACTCTGGTTACCGATAGCATCCAGTCATCGTCGGCACTCGGATTCCAAGTCTCACGTACCGCCGACCCAGCAGTCGTCCGGGTGGACGGAGTGGACCCAGGCGGAGCTGCCGACGTGAGCGGCGTACGCGCCGGCGACCTCATTAACGTACGCGACCTCGCACCCGCGGAGCGCTACCGCCTGTTGATCGGCGTTCGTCCTTACGAGAAGATCGATTTCGTAGTCTCACGCGGTGCTGCGAAGGTGCCGATCGACTACGTTGCCGGTGGCCGGCCGCCGTGGCGCTGGGACACGTTGTTGTGGTCCTTCGCTTCGTTCTGGATGCTGGCGTTCGCAGCGTTTATTGCCTGGCGTCGGGCCGATTCTGCGCAAGCGCGCGTGCTCAGCGCGTTGCTTAGCATCTACGTCGTTTCAAGCGCGTTGCTGCCCGGTACCTGGCTGAGTCCTTCACCGCTAGCCGACGCCATCGTGTCGGCGATCGGATGGGCCTTGAACTGTGCGTGGGTCCCGTTGTTAGCGACGTACGCGTCCCTCGCCGCAAAACCAGTATCCTCGTTACGAGGCGGATTGACCGTATTCGCCTATGCCACGGCTGCCGTCATGGCGATTTTCGGAATTGTACGAATTGTCGCGCTGTGGAATGGAACGCTGCCGTGGGTCGCACAAGGAGTAGGTCCGGAGTGGAACATGACCTACGGCGCTATTCCGTACGCGCTGTCGATCGTTTGTGGCTGGACGGCGTTAGCGGCCGCACGTGGAGCAGAACGCAGCCGCATCGCATGGGTGATAACGCCGCTCATGGTCTTCTACGTTGCAGAAATGATGGTGTATATCGCGCCGGCAACCTTGCCAAGCGAACGGCACGGCAGCGCGCTCATTATGGCCTATGGCTTCGCGAATTTCGGGGCGTTCTTAGCCCCGCTCGGCATGACGTACGCGCTGCTCAATCGGCGGGTGCTGGACATAGGCTTCGCGCTCAATCGCGTCGCGATATTTTCAGGCGTGTCGATCGTCGTCGTCGGCGCGTTCATGCTCGTCGAATGGGCGCTCGGATCGTGGCTTGAAGGGCAGAGTCATACGACCAGCATTGCGGTCGGCGCCGCAGTCGCCTTGCTCCTTGGGTTTTCCATTCGTTTCGTGCACGATCGAGTCGAGCACGTACTCGACCGCGTCTTCTTTCGAAAACGACACGAAGACGAAGAGGCGATACGCAGATTCGCGCGTGAGGCAGCTTTCATTACCGATCCCGGCCTCGTTATGGGCCGCACCGTGGACGTATTGGAGCGCCACGCAGATGCATCGTTCGCTCGGCTCGCGCTGAGCAATGGCAATGGTAGGTACGCCGATGTAAGCGAGAACGATCCGGCGATCGTCTCGCTGCGCACGTGGCATCGCAAGCTCGATCTGCACGGCGTCGATACCAAGTTTGAGGGAGAGTTCGCCTATCCGATGATCGCGCGCGGACGGCTGATCGGTGTGCTCTTACTCGGCCCGAAACGCTTGGGCGAATCGTATGCGCCGGACGAGTCTGACGCGATCGATGATTTGGCGCACCACGTGGGCGGAGTGCTGGATGTACTCGGTCACTGCGCTCCTAACGGCGAGCCGATACTCGGGGAGTTGAAAGCGATACATCGGGCCATTGCCGACGGATTTTCCGCGCTGCAAAACAAACAGGAACGGGGAAGCTAAGAAACTGGTCTCTCGGGCCCAACCGATGGTCGAGCTTCTCACGGCTCTGCGGAGGCGTTGCCGCGAGCTTCCGATAAGGAGTGCGGGATGCGCATTAACGAAGCGCTGGCGACGCAACGGCCGTTTTTTTCCTTCGAGTTCTTTCCGCCCAGGGACGACGAAGGCTCGCGGCGTCTCTTTGCGACCATCGAGGCCTTGCGGCCCTTGCGCCCGGCGTTCGTTTCGATCACCTACGGCGCCGGCGGTTCGACGCGCGCGCGTACCATCGCGCTGGCGAAGGAGATACAACAGCACATCGGCCTGACGGTCGTCGCGCACGTCACCTGCATCGGCGCCGACCGCAGCGAGCTTCGCGCGATCTTCGACGACTTGGCACGCGCGGGGATCGAAAACGTTCTGGCGCTGCGCGGCGACCCTCCCGCGGGAAGCGCGTTCGTACAGACGCCCGGCGGTTTCGCGCACGCGAACGAGCTCATTGCTATGTTGCGCCGAAACTACGATTTCTGCGTCGGCGCGGCGTGCTATCCGGAGAAACATCCCGAAGCCGTATCGCCGGACGATGACCTCTTGCATCTCAGGCAGAAAGTCGACGCCGGCGCGGAGTTCCTCGTGTCGCAACTCTTTTTCGATAACGCGCATTTCTTCGATTTCCAACGGCGCGCCCGCGGCGCCGGCATGGAGCTGCCGATCCTTCCCGGACTCATGCCGATTACCAACTTCGCGCAGATCGAGCGTTTCGTCGCGGTCTGCGGTGCGAGCATCCCGCCCAAGCTGCGCGTCGAAATGGAGTCGCGAAAGGGTGACGACAAGGCCGTCGAGGATCTCGGCGTCGCCTACGCGTCGATGCAGGTGCTCGCGCTCCTCCAGGCCGGCGTGCCGGGGATTCATTTCTACACGCTCAATCGGTCGCCCGCGACCCGAGCGATCGTTTCATCGCTGCTCGCCGCAAGCGCCTGGCGGCCCGCCTTCGAGAGTGCGACGGCAATAACACACCGGTAACACCGGCGTAACGCCGCGCGCGTACCGTTCGGGGAGTGGAAGTCCTCGGCGGTTTGCTCCATGACGCGCTGATCGCGACCGCAACCATCGCGCTGCCGATGCTGGCCGTGGCCGCACTGGTCGGCACTTCCGTCGCCGTGGTGCAGGCGGCGACGCAGGTGCAGGAGCAGACGCTGACGCTCCTTCCGAAGATCCTCGCCGTCGGAATGATGATTGCGCTCTTCGGGAGCGGCGCAATGCACCTGCTTGCGGCGCTCTTCCATCGCGCGATCGCGGCGATTCCGACGATCGATCGCGGATGGTAACGGGACTGCTGGTCTTCGCGCGCTGTGCCGGTTTCGTCTTTCGCGCTCCCGGATTCTCGCATCCGAGCGTGCCCGCGCCGCTTCGAGCCGGCTTCGCGTTGGCGCTTACGGGGGCGATCGCTTCGGGCATCGCGCGCGCGCCCAGGGGCATCGAAGGAGCCGAGCTCGTTGCGGCGCTGCTGATCGAGTTTCTCGTCGGAGGCGCGATCGGGATGACCGCGTCGCTCGTCTACGACGCCGCGTATGCCGGCGGACGCGTCGTCGACGATTATGTCGGCGTCAAGGCGATCGCACCCAGCCTGCAGCTCGTTGCGCCAAGCGGCTTCGGACGCGTTTGGTCGCTCGCGTTCACCGGCGGCTTCTTTCTTTCGGGCGCCTACCGCAGCGTGCTGCTCGGCTTCGACGAGAGCTTCGCGCGCATCCCGATCGCCGGCGCGGTGCGTTCGACCGGCTGGGATGCTTATGCGGCAAAGTTCGCTTCGACCATCGTCCTCGTTGCGCTCCACGTCGCGGCGCCGGCAGTCGCTCTGGCATTCGTCGTACAGATCGCGCTCGGTGCGCTTTCGCGCGTGATACCGCGCTTCGGCAGCTTCACGCTCGCCTTTCCGCTCGCGTTCGCCGCAGCGCTGGTTGCGACGGCGATTGCGGTGCCGGTCGTCGCGCAGCATCTTCCGCCGCCCTTGCTCTACCTGCCCTGAACCTCTCGCGGTGAGCGATGCCGAGAAGCCGTTTGAAGCCACCGCGCGCCGAATCGCCAAGGCGCAGCGCGAGGGCAACGTCGCCCGTTCGAGCGAGCTTGCGGCAAATCTGGCATTCGCAGCGGCGAGTCTGACCCTCGCGACGAGCGCCCCGCTCTTCGTGGCGGCGACGGGTTCCGCGCTGGCGTCGGGTGCGTCGGGGCACGCGGCCGCGGCGAGCGCGTCGATCGTTGCCTTCGGGTGCTTACCCATCGGCGCGGCGGCGCTGGCCGGAACGCTCGGAGCGCTCGCGCAGAACGGCGGCCTCGGCGCGCTCTCAGTTGCGATGAAACTCGAGCGTCTCAACCCGGTCGAAGGCCTCAAGCGTATCCTCTCGCGCGAAACGCTCGCGCACTCGCTGCGTGCCGCTTTCGCGTTCGCCTGCGCGAGCGCGGCGATGGCGCCGTTCGTGGTATGGAGCCTCGCCGCGTCGCTGCAGGCAACGGCGCTCGGCGACGTCGCCGCAACGGCCTGGACCGCTTCGCGCGAGGTCGCCGTGGCCGGATGCGCCGTCGGGTTCTGCTTTGCTGTTACCGAGTATGCCGCCGCGCGACGCGCGTGGCTGCGCAAGCTGCGCATGAGCTTCGAAGAGCGCAAACGCGAGTCGAAAGAGGAAGAGGGCGATGCGTTGGCGCGCGGCCGCCGGCGGGCGCTGCATCGCGCCTTGCTGCGCGCCGGGATGGGGCGGCTCAAAGACGCCGCGTTCGTCGTTGCCAATCCGCACCACGTCGCCGTCGCGCTCGAATACCGGCCCCCGCAGGTTCCCGTTCCGCGCGTGCTGGTGCGCGCGGCGGACGAAGCCGCATTGCAGGTGCGGGCCCTGGCAGAGCGCTACGGAATTGCGATCGTCGAGAACGTCACGCTCGCGCGCGCGCTCTTTCACGACGCACGCACCGGCGAACCTATTCCGCCGGTCCATTACGTCGTCGTTGCCGAGGTCGTCGCCGCCTTGACGCGGGCGAACGTTTCGCAACGGTGAGCGCGACGAAACGCGCGGTCTACGCCTTTGCCGCGATCCTGCTGGCGATCGTCGGCATCCTCATCGTCCCGCTTCCGCCGTGGCTGCTCGACGTGCTCTTGGGCGTCAACATCTTTGGATCGTCGCTGGTGCTGCTGCTCTCCGTAACCGTGGACGATCCGCTCGAGTTCTCGGCGTTCGCGCCGGCGCTGCTGGTTGCGACGCTCTTTCGGCTCTCGCTCGACGTCTCGGCGACGCGGTTGATTCTCACCGCGGGTGCGAGTCCGGGCGCCGTCGGCGCGATCATTCCCGCCTTTGGAGCGTTCGTCGTCCACGGAAACTTGGTCGTCGGGCTGATCGTCTTCGCGATTCTCGTCACGATTCAATTCGTGGTGATCGCCAGCGGCTCGCAACGCGTCGCCGAAGTCGCCGCGCGCTTTACCCTCGACGCCATGCCGGGAAAGCAGATGGCGATCGACGCCGACATTCATGCAGGCGTCATCGACGGCGAGGGCGCGCGGCGCAAACGCGCCGCCGTCCAGCGCGAGGCGGATTTCTACGGCGCGATGGACGGAGCGGGAAAGTTCGTCAAAGGCGATGCCGTCGCGGCGCTGGTAATCGTCGCGCTCAATCTCTGCGGCGGGGTCGTCGTCGGCATCGCCTATCATGGGCTCTCGCCGCTCGATGCCCTCAACACGTTCGCCCTGCTCTCGATCGGCAACGCGCTCGTGACGACGCTGCCGGCATTTCTCATCTCGACGGCGATGGGGATGATGGTCACGCGGGTCGCGTCCGACGGCGCGCTCGGAGCAGATTTGGCCTCGCAGCTTTTGGCACGACCCGATGCGCTGCGCAGCGCGGGCGCTCTGCTCTTCGCGCTCGCGCTCGTGCCCGCTCTGCCGCGCCCGCTCTTCATCCTGCTGGGAGCCGGCGCGTTCGCCGTCGCACATGCGGCGCAGCGCCAGCGCCGCCGCCGAGAAGAGGAGACGATCGAGGCGCGAGAGCGCGCGAAGCGCCTCGCGATGCGACGCCCCGAGCTCGCCCTCGGGCTGGTCGGCGTCGACGCAATCGCGATCGAGATCGGTGCGGATCTCGCGCAACTGCTGGCGCTGCCGCTGGCGGATGCCTTACTCGATCGAGTCGGCGAAGTGCGGCGCGCGCTTGCCGCCGACATCGGCGTCGTGCTTCCGGGCGTGCGCCTGCGGGACGATCTGGCGCGCGATCCGCGCACCTACGGTATCCGCGTGCGCGATCGCCTCGTCGGAGCCGGCCGCCTCGAGCTCGATCGGCTGCTGGCCGTTGCGGACGAAACGATACTCGCGCATTTCAACGTGCGAATCGAGCGCGAACCGGTCTACGGTCTGCCGGCGGCGTGGATCGAACCGGCGGCGCGCGAACGCGCGAGCAATGCGGGCGCCCTCGTCTTCGACCCAATCTCGGTGCTGGGATCGCATCTGGCCGAGATCGCGCGAACGTATGCAGCCGAGCTCGTGGGCCGGCAAGAACTGCACTCGTTGCTCGAGCATCTTCGCGCCACCGCGCCGGCGTTGGTCAAAGAAGTCGGCGGCGAGGCGCTTCCCTTCGGCTCGGTACATCGTGCCTTCGCGCTCCTCTTACGTGAATGCGCGTGGCCGCGCGATCCCGTTGCGGTTCTCGATGCGATGCTTGAGGCGCACACGAGCGATCCGCGAGAGCTTGCCGAGGCCGCACGGCGCGCGATCGTACCGGATCTCGTGCGGCGCCGAGGCGTCGCCCGATTGGAGCCGATCATCTTCGAGGCGCCGTTCGAACGGGATCTGATTGCAGCATGGTGCGGGCTCGAAGCCGAGGGTCTCGATCCCGAGACGGCGCTGCGCCTGCGCGCGCGTATCGAAGCGTACGCGGCGACGGTTCCGCGCGAACGGGCGGCCGTCGTCTGCACTGCGCCGCTGCGGCCGGTCCTCGCGGATTTCTTGCTGCGCTCCGGCGTTCGCGTACACGTCTATGCCTACGGCGAGCTTCCCAACGAGATCGCGCTCGCTCCGGCCGAGGTCATCGCGCAGGACGAACCGAACGCGCTGGTGTGCACTTAACGACGCTCGACTGGGTTATCGTCGTCGTTTCCTTGGGCGTCAGCTTCGTACCGGCGATCGTGCTCGCACGGCGGGCCGGGCGCAACATCACCGAGTTCTTCGCCGCGGGACGCGCGGCGCCGTGGTGGCTGATCGGGATATCGCTGGTCGCAACCACCTTTTCAACCGACACGCCGAACCTCGTTACGAATTTGGTGCGCGACGGCGGCGTCGCCGAGAACTGGGTTTGGTGGTCGTTTCTGCTCACCGGCATGGCGACGGTCTTTTTTTACGCGCGTCTGTGGCGCCGCTCGCACGTGTTGACCGATCTGGAGTTCTACGAGCTGCGCTACGCCGGGCGCGCCGCGTCGTTCGTGCGCGGCTTTCGCGCCATCTACTTAGGTCTTTTCTTCAACTGCTGGATCATCGCGACGGTCAACCTTGCGCTGGTCAAGATCGCGGGCATTCTCTTCGGCTGGCCGCGTGCAGAGACGCTGGCGATTTCGGTGGTCATACCGATTATCTTCGCCGCCACCGCGGGACTCTGGGGCGTGATGGTGACCGATCTGATCCAGTTCTGCATCACGATGACCTCGGCGTTCGCCGCGGCCTACTTCGCGATCCACGCGCCGGGCGTCGGGGGCCTGCACGGTCTCATCGCGCATTTCGATCGTGCCAACCCGAGCGCGCTGGCCATTCTTCCGAACTTCAAGGATTGGCAGACGGCACTCGGCATCTTCGTCATTCCGATTACGGTGATCTGGTGGTCGGTCTGGTATCCCGGCGCCGAGCCGGGCGGCGGCAGTTACGTCGCGCAACGCATGCTTGCGGCGAAGACGGAGTCCGACGCGCTCTTCGGCACGTTCGTCTTTCAGGTGATGCACTACGCGCTGCGGCCCTGGCCGTGGATCGTCGTCGCGCTCGCTTCGACGATCGTCTATCCCACGCTGCACGACATCCAGCATCGTTTTCCGGCCGTCGCGCCGAGTCTGATCGGCAACGACATCGCCTATCCGGCGATGCTCGTCTACCTGCCGGCCGGGTTCGCCGGCTTCATGGTTGCCGGAATCTTCGCCGCCTATCGCTCGACGATCGAGACGCATCTCAACTGGGGAACGTCCTATCTGGTGCACGACTTCTACCAGCGCTTCATTCGCCCGAACTCGAGCCAGCGCGAGCTCGTATTCGCAGGACGTCTCGTTACCGCGCTGCTGATGCTGCTCGGCGTTCTCTTCACGCTCGCGCTCGACAATGCGAAGAACGCCTTCGAACTGCTGCTCTCGATCGGCGCGGGAACGGGGTTGATTTACTTGCTGCGCTGGTTCTGGTGGCGGATCAATGCCTGGAGCGAAGTCAGCGCCATGCTCTCGTCGTTCGTCGTCTCGCTCGCGTTTTTCGTCGCGGCGAAGCTCGGCCACGCCGCCGGTACGACCACCGTGCTGCTGGTGACGATCGCCGTCACGACCGTGGTATGGATTGCCGTGACCTACTGCACACCGCCGGTTGAACGCAGCGTGCTCGCGGCGTTTTACGCGCGCGTGCGTCCGGCCGGTCCCGGGTGGGAGAAGATTCGACGCGAATGCGGGCTTCGCGGCTCGCCCGATTCGATGACGCTGGCGCTGGCCGGGTGGGTGCTCGGCCTGGCCTCGGTCTACGGTGCGCTCTTCGCGGCGGGTTCGTTCGTCTACGGGCGGCCGGTGCCGGGGATCGTCTGGAGCCTCGTCGCGGGGGCGGCGGTCGTCGGGCTGCTCGTTATCGGACGCCGGCTCTGGAGACCGGCGGCAGGCCCGGCGCCCGCCGAAGGCTAAGCTCCACCGGCTCCAATGAACTGGAATACGTGGAAGGCGCCGTTCAAGGCGCTGGTCATCGTCGCTATTTGCGCGATTTCGATTTGGTCGGTCTGGCCGATTCAAAAGACGATTCATCTCGGGCTCGACCTTCAGGGCGGCGCGCGGCTCTTGCTACAGCTTTCACCGACGGCCTCGGTGCCGAGGATCACCTCCGAGGTGCAGGCACAGACGCGCGAGGTCATCGATCGCCGCATCAACGGGCTTGGCGTTGCGGAGCCGTCGATCAGCAACGTCGGAACGGATCGCATTCTCGTCGAGCTCCCGGCGGTGAAGAACCCCGACGAAGCGGAGAAGCTGCTCAAACAGGCCGCGGTGCTCGAGTATAAGATCGTGCCCCCGGACGTCATGCAGAAGGCCGAAGCGGCCCTTGCGGTGCTCCAGGAGCCCAACGTGTCGCCGAAGGACAAGGCCGCGGCCGAGCTTTACGTTTCGAAGACGGCGTACGAGAAGAGCGGCGACGTCGTTTATGCGGGCAAGGATCTCAAGGCCGCGCAGGCGGGCTACGACCAAGCGGGGCGCCCCGACATCCTCTTCCAGACGAAGGATCCCGCGCGGTTCGGTAAGCTCACGACCGCGAACCTAGGAAAACCGCTGGGTATCTTCCTCGATCACCGCTATCTCTCCGCGCCGATCATTCAAGGCGCGATCTACGACAACGGTCAGATTACGGGAAGCTTCACCCAAGAGGCGACGATCACGCTCGCCAACGAGCTCAACGCCGGCGCCCTCCCGGTGAGCATCAGCATCATCGAGAAGGAGACGATCGGTCCGACGCTCGGCAAGATCGACCTGATTCAGTCGATGCGCGCGGCGGCGCTCGGCCTCGCGCTCGTTCTAATCTTCATGATCGCGGTTTACCGCTTGCCGGGACTTCTCGCCGACCTCGCGCTCGCGGTGTACGTGCTCATGATGATGGCGATCCTCGCGCTCTCGCACGCGACGCTCACGCTACCCGGCATCGCCGGCTTCGTCCTCTCGATCGGCATGGCGGTCGACGCGAACGTGCTGATCTTCGAACGAATCAAAGAAGAGCTTTGGAACGGTAAGACGATGCGCGCGGCCGTGCGCGTCGGCTTCCAGCGCGCCTTCTCGGCGGTATTCGACAGTCACTTTACGACGATCGTCGGTGCCGGCGTTCTCTACATGCTGGGCACGGGAACGGTTAAAGGCTTTGCGTTCACGCTCTTCTGGGGAACCGTCGTCTCTCTGGTGACCGCGGTCTTCATCACGCGGTTCTTCGTCGACACGCTCGTCGACAACAACGTTCTGACCAGTCCGGAGCTCTACGGCGTCAAGCGCTCCGAAATCGGTATTTTCGCCAAGACCGCCGGGTCGGGTGCGGGAGCCTAGGCCATGCTCTTTCGCCGCTTAAACTGGAACATCGTCGGATGGTACCGAACCGTCTCGTGGATCTCGGGTCTCATCATCGCGCTTGGCATCGGCTCGATGATCTACCACGGATTTGCCGGCGGCAACGGCTTTGCGCCGGCGCATATGCTGCGCCTCGGTCTCTCGTTTACCGGCGGTACCGACATTGCCGTACAATTTACGCAACCTACGACCGCCGATAAAGTCAAGCAGGCTCTTTCGGGACTCGGCATGACCGAAGAGTCGGTCACCACCGCCGGGACCGACGGCAAAGGCTTCGTCATTCAAACCCAGACGGCGTTTGCGAACAACTCGGCGCCGGTCTGGGCCGCGCTCAACAGCGTCGCTCCGGTCGATCGCGCCGGCTCGCAGATTACCTCGGTCGGGCCGTCGCTGGGACGCGAGTACCTCACCAAGGCGCTCTGGGCGCTGGTCATTGCGCTCAGCATCCAGTTCGTCTATATCGCCTTCCGTTTCGGCTGGAACTACATCTTCGGCTTAGTGACGGTCGTCGCGCTGGTGCGCGACGCGTTGATGATGATCGGCATCTACTCCCTGGCCGGCCGGCGCGCCGACGACGCCTTCCTGGCCGCCGTCTTGACCGTCATCGGTTACTCGGTCATGGACACGATCGTCATTCTCGACCGGATACGCGAGAATACCAAGCTGATGGCGGGCGCGGCGTACGAGACGATCGTCAACGAGTCGATCAAACAGACGATGACGCGTTCGTTCAATACGCTCGCGACGGTCGTCATCACGCTGGTCGCACTGCTCGCGCTCGGCGGCGCGAGCCTAAAGAACTTTGCCTTCGCGCTGCTCGTCGGCATCTGCTCGGGCGGATACCACTCGATATTCTTCTCGGCCCCACTCGTGCTCGTCTTTCGCAAACGTCAACTCGAAGCCGCGGCGAAGCGGCGTCGTGCCGGTCTCGCGCAGGACCGCACCGTCACCGCGCGCTCGCGTTCGGAATCGACGGCGTTGCAGAGCCGCAGCGGCGTCGCGCGCGAGGATATCGTCGCGGCCCGGCGCGAGCGCCGGCAGAAGGCGAAGGCGGCGCGCGATACCACCACCCCGGCCGCGCCGGCGCGGTATCGCAAGAAACGCGATGCGACCGCCGTCGATGCGGTCAGCGGCGTCGCCGTCGAAGAGCCCGATACCATGGAAGAGGTGATCGACCCGCTCGACGCGCAGCAAGCGGGACTGCACGATGCGGCGCTCGAGCAAGGCCACGAAGAAATCGCCCTCAACTTCGACGACCTCCCTTCGCCAAGCTCCGGAGAAGCCGAAGAGCAACGCGAAGAGGGCGGCGCACACTAAGCAGCTGCCCCCGCCGACGCGCTCGGAGGCCGCATTCGAAGCGGCTTTTCGCGCGTTGGGCGATCCCGCGAGCGCGTTCATCGATCGCGTCTTTGCCAGGAGCGACGAGTACCTCAGCGATCCCTATTCGACGATCGCCGACGCGCCACGGTTCCACACGAAGATCGCCGGCGTGTCGTTCGAAGGGCGGCAAGACCTCATCGCCGGTCTGCGCGCCGGCGCCCCGCTCGAACTGCGGCGCCAGCCCGATAATGCGTACGACTCCAACGCCGTTGCCGTACACTACGGCAATCTGCAGCTCGGATTTCTCAACAAGCGTCTGGCGGCGCATCTCGCTCCGCTGATCGACGCGAGGGCGCGCTACGCGGCCCGCATCGCTTCAGTCACCGGGCCCGCGACGCAGACGGCACCGGCCGCCGATGCGAAGTACCGAGGGGTCAATATTCTCGTCGAGCGCGAGAGCGGTGCGCCGCGCCCGGCCCGCGGCGATGACCGCGGGAGATCGTCGAAAGCCGCCGGCGACGCCGATGCGATCGCCGACCGGGTGCGTTCCGTGCTGATCGGCAGCTCGCAGCCGCACGAGGCGCAGCGCGCCGTCCTCGATTCGCTCGCGGCCGGAAAGAATACGCTCGCCGTGCTCGGAACCGGACGCGGCAAATCGTTCTGCTTTCAATACACGGCGGCGTTGCGCGCGTTCGCCGGCGCGGGCAAGACGCTGGTCGTCTATCCGTTGCGGGCGCTCGCCAACGATCAGTTCGAAGCGCTTCGCCGCACGCTCGATCCGCTGGGACTGCGCTGCTTCCGCGCGAACGGTTCGATCGAGAACGAAGATCGCGACGAGCTCTTTGCCGCCTTACGCGAGGGCGCCTGGGACGTCGTTCTGGCAACGCCGGAGTTCCTCGAGTTTCATCGCGACGCACTAGGCGGACCGAGCACGCCGGCGTTTGCCGTCGTCGACGAGGCCCATCACCTGCAAGAGTCGCGCCACCGGCCCGCCTACGCGCGGCTGAGTTCGACGATCGCCGGCCTGGGCAATCCGCAGGTGCTCGCGCTTACGGCGACGGCGAGCGACGAGACGTTTCGCCGCATCGTCGAAGACCTGCGCATCGACGCTTGGATCATCGATCCGACGGTGCGCGAGAACCTCAGCGTCGTCGATGCACGCGAGACGCGCGACAAGCACGCGTATCTCGTCGAGCTCTTTGGAGCCGAGGAGGAGCGTGGGAAGGGCATCGTCTACTGCAACTCGCGAACCGAGGCAACCTCCGTAGCGCGGCGGCTGCGGCGGGAGCTCGACGACAAGGTGATGTTTTACCACGGGAAGCTGCCGAATGCCGAGCGCCTCGACGTCGAGCGCCTCTTTCGCGAGGGGCGTCTCCGCGTCGTGATCGCCACCTCGGCGTTCGGCGAAGGCATCGATCTCCCGGACGTAACCGACGTCGTGCTCTATCACCTCAACTTCGACTTCGGCGAGTTCAATCAGCAGGCCGGACGCGCCGGCCGCGACGGCGCACCGGCGCGCATTCACCTGGTTTACGGGAAGAGAGACCGCGGTCTCAACGAGTTCCTCATCGATCTCGACGCGCCGCCGATCGGCCTCCTGCGCGAACTCTACCGAGGCCTGCGCGGGCTGTCGCGCTCGGGAGTCGTGCGAGGGACCGACGCGGAGATTGCCGGCACCTTGGGTATCGATCGGGTTCGCGATCGAACCGTCACTGCCGCGCTGCGAATCTTTGCCGATTCGGAGCTGATCGACGTCAGCGAGGACGACGATGGTCGCGCGATTCGTCTATTGCCGGTGCGCGGACGAGTCGAGATGGAGCACAACGAGCGCTATGCCGAAGGTGAGGCGACCCGCGAAGCCTTCGCGCGCTTCGCCGAGATCGCGTTGAGCGCTCCGGCGGCGACGCTCGAGCGCATCATCAACCGTCCGATCTATCCTTCGGGCGTTGCATTGCGGCGCTGAGAAGCTCGGCGAAAGCGAGATTGAAATCAGCGGGCGCAACGCCGTCGGTCCAAACGTTGCCGCGATATGCATCGATGAGGACGACGTACGACGTACCCGCCGCGCGCAAGCGCTCGAGCTTGTCGCGCAGCGCCGCCGAATTATCTGAACGAGAACAGAGCTCCACGGCCGCCACGGGCGGGCCGGGAAAGAAACCGTCGCGCTCCTCCGCGCTCAGTCGATCCCAGGCTTTCCGGGAGACGATCGACGCATCCGGCGCCACGATCGAGCCGTCGGCCAGTCGAAAACCGCCGTTCGAATCGAACGCGACGTGCCCGTGCGCATCGGCCCACGCGCAGATCATCGCGGTCAACCGAGCGTTACGCTTGGAGGTTCCGATACCGGTTGGGGGCGTCATGATCAGCGCGCCCTTTGCATCGCGCTCGATTCGCCAACCGGGGTTCTCCGCCGAGATTCGCAGGACGTCGGCGTCGCTGGCCACCAGCGGTACACGCGCCATCACGCTGCCAGCATACCATCGCGTCCCGGTGCTCCTCAAGCGAGGGCGCGCGTCATCGAGCCCTCGTCGACTTTGCGATAGAAGTCGTTATGCGTCTCCGTTACGCCCGCGGACGCCCACGGATCGATTTGAGCGCGCGACGTGGGAAGGTGGACCGTCGGTCCGGCCGCATCGGAGTAGTCGGCGCCGCCGAACGGCGCAAACGATCGGCTCTCGCGATGCGCGAGCACGAGATCGCGCACCGCATCACTCGCCGCTTTCGCGTCGTTGCGGATACGGTCGTCTAAGCGGGCGTCATGCGCCAGCGTGTCGTAGAACGCGATGGCGGGACGATCGGCGTGCCACGGCAGGTCTTTCTGGCCCTGCGGGAATCGTACCATTCCGTCGATCGAGCGAGCGTCGTCGCGCACGGGTCCGCGAACGCCCGGCTGGCGAGCCTCGAATGAGATATCGTCGTTGAGGCGCTTGATCGAGCGTTCCGCCTCTCGGATCTTTTGCGGATCGAGATCGAGTACGTCGAAGGCGGCTGCCGGGCCGAACGCTCCGAAGTCGCCGGCATCGTATTTCGTCCGCATCACGTCGGAAACGACGGCGCTCGCCATCGCGTGCGCGTCGCTTTCGTGTGAGGCGATCGCATGTGCGACGTCGCTCGGGACGCCCGGCGCGAGCATCGTCTCGGGGCTAGCGGCGAGATAACGCACGCCGGCATGCGAAAGAGCGTCGGCAAATCCCATGGTATCCATCAAACATTGGTTGGCAACGACGCCGTCTACGCGGCGTCCGGTGTCTTCGGGGTGCTCCTGCGCGTGAAGTTCAACGCCGTCGGCAATCGCTTGCGCGATCTCGGGCATCGGCATCACGTCGCCGTCTCCGGTTTCGAGTCCGCCGCCGTCGCCGCCGCCGTGGTCGACGAGATCGATCCAGGTCTGCTTTGCGCCGCTCGTTTCCGCGTTGTCGAGCGTCCGCGCGATAAACTGTGCGAGATTCGTTTCCGCACTCATGTCGTGCGCCTTGCCCGAGCGGGCGCTCGACACGTCGCCGTCGGCGATCGTGTATCGTTCGGTATGAAGGCTGCCGGCGGTAATCCAGTCGCCGTCGGCGCGAAGATGGGTCGTGTCCTCGACGGTAAACTGGATTCTGCCGTCACGAGCGCTGGTGCGCAACGCCTGCGAGAGCGTCGATTCCTGAATCCGATCGAGGTTGTTGTCGCCGTCGCGATAGATACCGAACTCGAGCGACCGGCGGGACGGATTGGCGGTGACGTTCTGCAGCATGGAGCCTCCTGACGTGGTGGTGCCGGAGACCTACTGCGACGAGAACGCGGAGCGGCTAGATGCGGCTCAGACTCGCGGCCGCGCAGCCCATGGTCTTCAGAATCTTTTCATACCGGCCGCTTATGCTGGTAATCGAGGCAGTAGCGTCTTCTTGAGCGGAGGTTCGAGTATGGCCACCACGTGCCGGATAGTTGCCGTTATGATCGCAAGCGGCGTGCTTGCCGGGTGCGGCGCCGAATCTTCGCCGGTGCCGGCGGCGGGTGTCGGCCTGCAGCCGGCGCGATCCCCGAAAGAAGCGACTTCCGAAGGAGCGCATCCAGGCGGTCTGCTCTACGTTGCCGACATCGACGGCCAGCCCGGACTGGGGCAGATCCTCGTCTACAAGGCCGGAAAGAACGATCCGCCGCTCATCCGGACCATTACCAATGGAGCGGGACGTCCGCTCGGGATGTGGGTGGACAAGAAGAACGTTTTGTACGTTGCCAACTACCCGAATAAGCTTCCGTCCAGCATCACCGAGTTCAAACCCAACGGCACTGCGCCGTTTTTCACGATCGCGAACTTCAAGGGACTTCCCGAGAGCGTTGCGGTCGACGACCACCGCAACGTCTTCGTCAACGAATCCTACCAAAATGAAGGCTTCGTCCAGGAGTTCGCGCCGGGGACCAGCAGCGCCGAGCGTACGATCGACACCGGCGTCGGCGGTTACGATCTCCAGCCCGGCAACATGGCGTTCGACCCCAGCGGCGATCTTATCGTCGCCGAGCAGGCCGACCTGAAGCTGCAGATCGTCGAGATCGCCCGCGGATCGTGGGCGGTGGCGCCGATGAATCTCGACTTGGAGGGCAACGGCATTATCGGGCCGGGCATGGGCATCGATAAGGCCGGCAATATCTACGTCGCGAGCAGTTCGAGCGCAACGGTCTCGGTGTTCCTTCCGGGAGCAACAGAACCGTCTCGTACCATCTCACCGGTGGCCGCGTACGGATATATGTACGTCACGCCGCAGGGTGCCGTCTACGAAGCCAGCGGCGAATACACCGTGACCGAGATCGGCGCGGGCTCGAACGAGCCGACGGTTACTTTCAGCTGCAATTGCTCCGCTCAAGGAGTAGCGGTAAGCCGGTAATCCTTGACCCTTGGCGCCGCCCGGCTACGAAACGCATAGGCGGCGCCCCATCGCCTTGCTAGCATCAATGACGAAGCCAACGTCATGATGATGCAGCGAACAAGCGTTCGGAATGTAGCCGCCTCTTTTCGAGAAACTACCGGCTCGTGATTGCCGATCACGACGTCATAGTATTAGGTGCCGGTTTGGCCGGCATGCGGGCGGCTCTCGAAGCGGCCCGCGCCGGTGCCGACGTGGCCATCGTCACCAAAGTTCACCCGATTCGCAGCCACTCCAGCGCCGCCCAGGGGGGCATCAATGCCGCTATCGGCGAGCTGGATAGTTGGGAGTCGCACGCCTTCGATACCGTCAAGGGCAGCGATTATCTCGCCGATCAAGACGCGGTCGAAGTGATGTGCCGCGAGGCGCCCCAGGACATCATCGAGTTCGAGCACATGGGCGTCATCTTCTACCGAAACGAAGACGGCAAGCTCGGCACCCGCGCGTTCGGCGGAGCTTCGCAGGCGCGCACCTATTTTGTCGGAGACATCACCGGCCAAGCGCTGCTCGTTACGCTCTACGATCAAATCCTCAAAGCCGGAGTCAAAGTCTACGAAGAGTGGTTTGCCACCAAGCTCTTTATGGACGGCGGCGCCTGCCGAGGTGTCGTCGCGCTCGAGATGGTTACGGGCGAACTGCACCTGCTGCGCGCCAAAGCGGTGGTCGTTGCGAGCGGCGGATTGGGGCGACTCTACGAGCCGAGCACGAACGCGTTGATTTGCACCGGCGACGGCTATTCGCTCGCTTATCGAGCCGGCGCGCCGTTAATGGACATGTCGATGGTGCAGTACCATCCGACGACGCTTGCCGGAAGCGGCTTCCTCATGACCGAAGCGGCCCGCGGCGAAGGTGCTTATCTGCTGAACTCGCTCGGCGAACGCTTTATGAAGAAGTACGCGCCCAACAAAATGGAGCTGGCGGCGCGGGACGTGACCTCGCGTGCCGAAGCCACCGAAATCGCCGAGGGCCGCGGCATCGACGGCAACGTTTTGCTCGATCTGCGCCACCTCGGTCCGGACGTCATCCTCAGGAAGCTGCCGCAGATCCACGAGATGGCGCTCGATTATCTCGGCATCGACATGATCGAGGAGCCGGTGCCGGTTCGCCCGGGGATGCACTATCAGATGGGCGGCATCAAAACCGACGTTGCCGGTGCGACGATCATCGCGGGGCTCTATGCCGCGGGCGAGGTCGCGTGCGTCAGCGTCCACGGCGGAAACCGGCTCGGTGCGAACTCGTTGCTCGATACGATCATCTTCGGCCGGCGCTCGGGGCTTGCATCGGCCGGCTACGCGAAGGGCGTGCCGTCGAGTCAAGGCGGCGAAGAGCTGCTCCGCGCGGAACAGAAGCGGCTCGAAGAGCTGCTCGCCCGTCCCTATACCGGCGAAACCTGTGCCGGATTGCGCCTCGAGCTGGCGACGATGATGGACCAAAAGGTCGGGCTCTATCGCAGCGACGCGGGTCTGCACGAAGCGCTCGAAGCGCTCAAAGGCTTCCGCGCACGCTACGACAACGTCGCCGTCGGCGATAAAGGGCGCGTCTTCAATCAGGCGTTGACGTTCGTGCTCGAGCTGGGCTATCTGCTCGATTGCGGCGAAGCGATCATCCGCGATGCGATCGTTCGCAAAGAGAGCCGCGGCGCGCATACGCACGTCGATTATCCGGAACGCAACGACCGCGACTGGCTCAAGCATACGTTGCTCACGTTGCGCCGGGAAGGCGAGGAACCCGAGATCTCGCACGTTCCGGTGACGATTACGCGCTGGAAGCCCGAGGTACGCACCTACTAATGCAATTCACGATCGAAGTCGGACGCTACAATCCCGAAGGCCGTTACGCCGATACCGCGCAGACCGGAGAGCCGTTTCCGGCTCCGTGGAACGCATCGCCGGTGCGGCGCTATCAGACTTACACGGTCGAGCTTCCGGAGCACGCGGTCGTCTTGGACGCGCTCATTGCCATCCGCGAGTATCAGGATCAGTCGCTTGCGGTTCGCTGCGCCTGCCGCAGCGCGATCTGCGGCTCGTGCGCGATGTGGATCAACGGTCACGCCAATCTTGCATGCAAGAGCAAGCTCGCCGCGTTTACCAAGGACGGAAAGACGCGCGTGGAGTCGCCGCCTTCGATGCCGGTCATTCGCGATTTGGTCTGCGACATGAAGCCGTTTTGGGATAAGCATCTTGCGGTCAAGCCGTGGCTCGAGAACAAGCCCGTTCCGCCGGCCGACCAAGAGTACCGCGTGCCCAATTCGTCGATGGAAGAACTGATCCAAGAAGTGAGTTGCATCAGCTGCAGCGCCTGCCTGATGGACTGCGAGTCTTTTGCCGTCAATCCCGATTTTTTGGGCCCGCAGGCGCTCGCGCAGGCGTATCGCTACGTCGGCGATCCGCGCGACGACAAAACGAAAGAGCGCCTCGGCGAGCTCAGCAAGCCCGGCGGCATTTGGGATTGCACCCACTGCTTCGAGTGCGTCCAACAGTGCCCCAAAGGGGTCGCGCCGCTCGACCAGATCCTCAAGCTGCGTAAAATGGCGGTCGACGCCGGTTACACGCACAATCCGGGAACGCGCCACGCCGACGCCTTCGCGGAATCGGTCAAGCATAGCGGGCGCCTCAACGAGCTCACGCTGATGCCGAAATCGACCGGTCTCTTTAATATCGTCGGGCAGCTCAAGACCCTTCCGAGCGCGATCAACATGGTGCGCGCCGGCAAGTTGCCCCCGCTGATTCACAAAGCCATTCCTGGGGTCAATCGCATCAGAAAGATATTCGAGCGCGTCGGAGGGCGGTTCAAGTGAAGGTTGCGTTCTATCCCGGCTGCGTCTCGAAGGGCGCATGTCCGGAACTCTACGTCTCGGCCAAGCTCATCGCCGAGCCGCTCGGCCTCGAACTGCACGAGCTCGAGTCCGCGCCGTGCACCGGTGCCGGCGTCTTGAGCGAGCAGAATCGCGATCTCGCCGATGCACTCAACGGCTTGACGCTGGCGATGGCCGAGGCGCAAGACGCCGATCTCATGACGATCTGCAGCACCTGTCAGGGCGTGCTCTCCGATCACAACTACCATCTCAAGAAGGATGAGGCCCGGCGCGACAAAGCCAACGCGACGATCGCCGATCAGGGCTTCCGCTACTCGGGTAAGACGACGGTCAAACATCTGCTCTGGATGCTCTTCGAAGATATCGGTATCGACCGCGTCGCCGCGGCGATCAAGCGCAAGCTGACCGGCCTGAAGATCGCGCCGTTCTACGGCTGCTACATTCTGCGGCCGAGCGAGGCGCTCGGTCTACGCGAGCGCCCGGAACGCAAAGGCTATCTCGAGCGGCTGATCGCGTTGCTCGGAGCCGAACCCGTCGAATACCGCGGTTCAACCAAATGCTGCGGATTTCCGATGGTGACGTTCAATCGCGATAAGGCACTCGCGATGGGCGGCAATCACATCCTCGAGGCGAAGGATAAAGGCGCCGATCTCCTGGTCACGCCGTGCCCGCTCTGCCATCTCAATCTCGACGGACAGCAGCCCGATGCGGCGCGCGTACTCAAGAAAGACATCGGCGTGCCGATCTTTCATCTGCCGCAACTCTTGGGTTTGGCGTTCGGTTACGAGCCGGCGCAGTTGCGCCTCAATCACCACGTCGTTTCGACGAAGGGCGCCCTCGAAAAGGTCGAGCTGAAGGTCTAAGGGTTGAAGGCTGCTCCCTCGACTTCGCCGCTTGCGACCGTACCATCGATGTATTCGCCGGTCTAGGCGGCCCGCCGTCGGCTTACTCGGCAAGAGAGCCGGAAGTCAGCGTGGTACACCTACGCTTTCCTCGCTATTACCGATAAAGGAGTCTCACTTGCCTTACATTCCCGCGTCGCTGGCGCGCCGGTCGGGGTGCGCGGTGCTGCTCGCCGCAGCGCTCGCCGGCTGCTCCGCGAACTCCACAACGCCATCGAGCAACGCTCAACTCGGCACGTCGCCGTCCGCAGGGACGCGTCTGAACGAGCTGCACTCGCGCGGCTTCGGTACGATTGCCAACCGGCACGCGGCGTCGTCGGGCTGGATCGCACCCGATGCAAAAAAGAAAAAGAAAAAGACCCTGATCTATTGGGGCAGCTTCGACGCCAGCACGATCGACATTTTTTCGGCGAAAGGCACGAACCCACCTCAGAAGGGACAGATCACCACCGGACTTTCGAATCCCGAGCGGCTCTTCGTCGACAAATCGCTCAACGTGTATGCGACCAATCTTGGCAACAACACGATCACCGCGTACAAGCGCGGTGCTACGTCGCCCTTTCTGACCATCAGCGACGGAGTGAATACGCCGACCGGCCTCACCGTCGACGGCGCCGGTACCGTTTACTGCGCGAACGTGGGGAACAGCACGATTACCGAATACCCAAAAGGTCAGACGTCGCCGTCTCTTACCATCGATGCGTTCGCAGAATACCTTGCCGCCGACGCGAAGAACAACTTGTACGCGTCGGGAGCGACCAACGTTTACAAGTATCCGCCGGGGTCGACGAGCGGGACCGATCTCAACCTCAACATCGGATCGCCCGGGGCGCTGGAGGTCGATAAGAACGGCAACATCGTCATCATCGACGAGGCGACCGGCGGCATCGACATCTTCCCGAAGGGGCAGACGCAGCCGTCGGCACAAATTCCCGTCACCGCCGGCTACCCGTACGCACTGAGCCTCAACAAGAAGGAGACGCAAGTCTACGTAAGCGTCGAGGTCTACGGAGGCTTCATCGTGCAAACGCTCCCGTATCCCAAAGGCACGACGTTGACGACGAAGATTAGCGGCACCAATTACGGAGAGTGGCCGATTGCGGTGAGCCCCGACGCCGCGCTCTAACGCAGGCTAAGGAATCATCGCTGCGTCGCGGGTGTGGGCGGCGTCGTCGGACAATCGCTCAGCAGCGTTGCACCGTCGGGCGTGCTATGTTCCATGACATACTTCACGAGTTGCGGCTCGCCGGCGGCTTTCTGTTCCGGTGGCGGCTGGAATCGCGTTGGAAAGGTCGGATCGGCCGCGTTTCGATCCGACCATGGGTTTGCCGCTTCGCTTGGATAGTACCAAGGATAGTCGAGCAGCATCGTCTCGGCCGAACCGTCGGCGAAATGCACCGACATGCGAATGTCGACCCAGAACCCGTGCGTTCGTGAATCGTAATGCGAGCCGTGCGGATCGGAAAAGGTGACGTAACCGCACGGCGGCGTGCCGCTTGCGGCACCGCCGGTTCCACGAGCACTCGAGCCGGTACCGCTTCCCGCGGCTGCGCTTCCGGCGCCGGGCGCAGCAACTGCCTTTCCCGCCGCCGCAACGTCCCAGACCGGGCGAGTCGCCGCCCGCGGTGCCGCATGCGGCGCCGCGATGGCGCGACGCACTGCCGAAGCGCTTTTTTCGCCAGGGGCCGGCCGCGGCGGCACAACCGGCGGTGCCGAGTCGAGCGGCTGCGGTGTCGGTCGAGGCGATAACACCTTTGGCGTCGGGAACGGCGTGGCGCGCCGGTCGATCGGGGCAACCTGCACGCGACTGACGATTTCCTCGCGCGGCGGCCGCGACGAACTCTGCGGGATCAGGCCGGCCCCGATCTCGTGCAGCGCGATTGCAACCGCAAAGGCTACGGCGAGCCGACGGCCGTTCGAGCCCCCAAAGAAAACGCCGAGCCGTTCGGTGGTGAAGGGCTCGGCGTCAACGAGGCGATGCCTATCCAGGGTTGGTGTTGTACGTCTGCACGTACCATTGCCTGAACTGGTCGTAGGTTGGATAGTAGCCGTATTTGTGATAGAACCAGTCCCGGTATGCGTCTTGCCGGCGCGTCACCTCTTGTTGTTCGGCTCGCTTTTCGCGGACCTTGTGATTGTAGTTGACGACCAGCGGTACTGAGGCCGCGGCAGCTGCGGTTACGAGAATGATGGTATTCGTGCTGCCCGAGCCGTCGGCAAGCGCAGGAGCGGCGATGCTTGCAGCAAGCGCTGCGGTCAGCACGGCAGCTAGGGCTTGCGGTTTCTTCATGTCCGTCCTTTCTGCAGGCCATTCGACCCCCCGGCTCCAACCCGGACTTCGTGGAGATCGAAGCCTTTATTCGAGCGATCCCGGATTTTCCGATTCCAGGGATCCTTTTCCGTGACATTACCCCGTTGTTGAAAGATAAGCAAGGCTTTCGGCACGCGATCGACCTATTCGTCGATCGATTTCGCGACCGCGGCATCGCGCACGTCGTCGGCATCGAGTCGCGCGGCTACATCTTCGGTGCGCCGATTGCATATGCGATCGGAGCGGGGTTTATCCCGGTGCGCAAGCCCGGAAAACTGCCGTATCAGAAGCTTACCGAAGAGTACGCGCTCGAATACGGCACCAACTCGCTGGAGATGCACGCCGATGCGCTGGCACGCGGAGAGCGCGTCCTCGTCGTCGACGATTTGCTCGCGACGGGCGGCACGGCGGCGGCGACGGGACGCCTTCTCGAGCGTCTCGGCGCACAAGTCGACGCCTTCGCATTCTTGGTGGAACTGACCGCACTGCGCGGGCGCGACAAACTCGGCCAACACGAAGTCGTCTCGTTCGTTGCGTATTAGACGCATGCGTTACGTGCTGCCGGCTGCGGCGATTGCAGCCCTCCTCATCGCCGCTTCGCCCCCGGGCTGGGCACGGCCGCATGCCACGCCGACACCCTCGCCGACGGCCGCGCCGAGCGCCGATCCCGCGATCACGAATATTGCCAGACATCAGTTCGTTGCCTGGCAGGCAGGCGTCGTGAACAAGAGCCTGTACGCACCGCAGGTGGTCGCGAAACTCACCGATGACAAAGTCGCCCAGACCTCCCAGGTGCTGGCCCAACTCGGCGCGCTGACCGACGTGGTCTACATGGGGCGCTGGATCAATCCAGACTTCCCCGCCGGATCGAGCGGTTACATTTATCAGATGCGCTGCACGCAGGGCAACGTCTACGTTTGGCTCGCCCTCGACGCCGACGGCAAGATCGCGACGATCTTCTTTAAGAACCGCCTCGACGTCGAAACGGTGACCCCCACCCCGTCGGTAAGTCCAAGCGCGCCCGAAAAAGCGCTATAATACCGGGATACCGATGACCGTCGAAGAGCTGATCGAGCGAGTTCGGCGCTACGAGCCCTCCGCCGACCCGGAGTGGCTTCGTCACGTCTACGACGTCGCCGATGCCGCCCATCGGGGGCAGCGCCGCGCCTCGGGGGAGTCGTACATCGAGCATCCTCTCGCGGTTGCGGGCATTCTGGCCGAGCTCGAAGTCGACCATCAGACCATCGCTGCGGCATTGCTGCACGACGTAGTCGAGGATACCTCGATCACCGGCGAGCAGGTCACCGAGCAGTTCGGCGAAGAGGTCGCTCGTCTCGTCGACGGCGTCACCAAGCTGACGCGGATTCCATACCAGTCCAAGGAAGACGCTCAGGTCGAGAACCTCCGCAAGATGTTCTTGGCGATGGCCAAAGATATTCGGGTCATCATCATCAAGCTCGCCGACCGCCTGCACAACATGCGGACTCTCGCGAGCCTGCCGGAGGCGAAGCGGAAAGCGATCGCGCGCGAGACGCTCGACATTTACGCCCCGATCGCGCACCGGCTCGGAATATGGAAGATCAAGTGGGAGATCGAGGACGAATGCCTGCGCTATCTCGATCCGGCGTCGTTCGGCGACATCGTCGAGCGCGTCGCCAAGACGAGACGCGAGCGCGAAGCGGATGTCGACAAAGCGATCGCGCGGCTGCGCGACGAGTTCAAGGAACTCAAGATCAACGCGGAGATCCAAGGCCGTCCGAAACACTTCTACTCGATCTATTCAAAGATCAGCAAGGGCCGGGACTTCTCGACCATTTACGATCTCACCGCAATTCGCATCATCGTCGACACGGTTAAGGATTGTTATGGCGCGCTCGGTGCGGTGCACGCGATGTGGACGCCGCTGCCGGGCAGGTTCAAAGATTATATCGCGATGCCCAAGCCCAATATGTACCAGTCGCTGCACACGACGGTCGTCGGTCCGAGCGGCGAGCCGCTCGAGATCCAAATCCGCACGTGGGAGATGCATCGCACGAGCGAGTACGGCATCGCGGCGCACTGGCGATACAAGGAAGGCGGCAAGGCCGACCAGTTCGAGAACAAGCTTTCCTGGTTGCGCGCGCTGCTCGAATGGCAGAAGGACATGCGCGACTCGCGCGTCTTCATGGAAAACCTCAAGCTCGACCTTTTCGATTCGCAGGTCTTCGCCTTCTCGCCGCGCGGCGACGTCTATTCGATTACCGCCGGCGGTACGCCGCTCGACTTCGCGTATCAGGTGCATACCGACGTGGGCAATCATTGCGTCGGCGCGAAGGTCAACGGGCGCATCGTGCCGCTCGATTACGCGATGCAGAACGGCGACATCTGCGAGATCCTCGTCAATAAGTCGAGCGGGCGGCCTTCGCTCGACTGGCTCTCGATCGTCAAGACTTCCAGTGCGAAGCACAAGATCAAACAGTGGTTCCGAAAGGAGCGGCGCGAGGAGAACGTGCTCGCCGGCCAAGAGTCGCTCGAACAAGAGCTGGCACGGGCGGGCCTGCGTACCGACGTCGCGCGCGGTGCGCTTCTCGAAGGTATCGCGTCGCGACTCAACTACGCGACGCCGACCGACCTTTACGCCGCCATCGGGTTCGGCGATGCGTCGGCGCAGGCCGTCGTCAATCGAGTGCGCGACGAGCTCAAGCACGACAACGTGGTCGATCTCACGAAGATTGGGCGCAAACCCTTTGCGCGCAAGGCGGTACGCCGAACCAGCGGCGTTCGCATCGCGGGCGTCGACGACGTCCTCGTCCGCCTCTCGAAGTGCTGCTCGCCCGTCCCCGGCGACCCCATCATCGGCTACGTTACCATCGGTCGCGGAGTGAGCGTTCATCGCGCCGATTGCCCGAACGTCGCCTTCATGAACGCGACGCCCGAGCGAATTTTGCAGGCGCAATGGCTTGACGATGCAGGGCTCACCCACGGCGTCGACGTCGAAGTGGAAGCCGACGATCGCACGCAGCTTTTGCAGGATATCATGGCCGTCTTCTCCGAGCTCAAGACGCAGGTAAGCTCGGTGAACGCGCGCGTTCGTCGAGACGGCGTCGCCGTCGCCAGCTTGACGGTTCAGATCCGTGACCTGCATCATCTCCACAAGCTGCTGACGAAGCTCGAAACGCTCAAGAACGTCCGTCGGGTTTACCGCGTCACCAAGCGCGAGCGAACGGCTCTGTAGGAGGCGTGCCGAACGCCCATCTGTTCCTTCCCGTCATAGCGGCGTTTGCGGCGGGAGTGATGAATAGCGTCGCCGGCGGCGGCAGCTTTCTTTCGTTTCCATCGCTGCTGGTCGCCGGTATCGCCCCGATTTCGGCCAACGCGACGAACAACGCCGCCATGTGGGTCGGCACGCTCGGCAGCGCGCACGGTTACCGCGAAGAACTGCGAGAGCACCGCGCGCTCCTGTTGCCCGTGGTGATCGCGAGCATTGCGGGTTCGCTGATCGGGGCCTGCTTGCTGTTGGTGACGCCGCCGGCGCTCTTCGAACGGCTGATACCATGGCTGTTGCTCTTCGCGACGCTCGTTTTTGCCGCGAGCCCGCGCTTGACGCGCGGCGCGCCGGCGGCGCCGCGCCACGCACCGTGGCAGATCGCCGTCCAGTTTACCGTTGCAATCTACGGCGGATACTTCGGCGCGGGTATGGGGATTCTGATGCTTGCGGTTCTTGCGTTTTCGGGTCTGCCCAGCTTCAACGCGCAGAACGCAATTAAAAACGTTCTTTCGGTTACGATCAACGGCGTCGCCCTCATTCCGTTCTTCGTGGCGCGCATCGTCGATTGGCGTTTCGCGGTTCCGATGGCACTCATCGCATTGCTCGGCGGTTACTTTGGCGCTCGCTTCTTTCGCCGAGTGCCACAACCAATCGCACGCGCGATCGTCGTGACGATCGGAAGCGTGATGACCGTAGTTTTCTTTCTTAAGACTTTCGTCTGAAAGATTAACGGCGGTCGCTTGTTCTTGCAGGGCGAGTAAAAAGGCCATTCGAAAGGCGGCGAACGTGAACACTACGCTATTTCGCGAGGTTAGAATGACCTTTTCCAACGCACGAGCGGCGCTTCTATCGGCGGTGACGCTCGTGGCCGTCACGGCTTGCAGCGGAAACAGTTCTGTTCCGTCCGTGGCACAAGTCGCGCCGAACGCCGCGCAGAGCGAGGCGAACGCCGCAACGTCACCAGTCGGCGCCGGTATCGATTCGCTCGGCATCGCGCCCGACGACACGACGTCGATTCTCAAGAAGTTGACGAAAGACGTCGTCATCGGTTCGACGGTCGATCCGAAGAATGGCGACCAGGCGGGTCACGGTCTGTCGATCGTCAAGGCGACGTATGGGCTGAAGAAAGGCCAACTTCTCGTCTGTAACTTCGAAGACAAGACCGGTGCCGCCGGTAAAGGCACGACGGTCGACGTGTTCAATCCGACGGCCGGCTCGAAGCCGTCGACGCTGGTCTCTAACGCCAAGAGCCAAGGTTGCGCCGGCGTCGTCGTGACGAGCGGCAACGACGTCGATACGGCCGGAATGACGAGCGGATACCTCGCTCTCTATACCGGCAAAGGCAAACTGATCACCAAACACACGGAGGGGGCGCCGCTCGTCGAACCCTTCTCGGTCGCCGACGCCTCAAACCCGAACCTCTATGCAGCCGAGTACATTTTCGGCAGCGACGCCAGCGCCGGAACGATCGTGAACTTCAGCATCAACTACTACGGCAACACGAAACCGACCGCTGTCATCTCGGGCTTTGACGTCAATAAAAAATCCGGATGGAGCGCGCTCGGCCCGTCGGGCCTGGCCTACAACGCCAAAAAGGACACGCTCTACGCCGTGGACGGACCCGATAACACGGTTGTCGCCTTCTCTCACGCGAGCGAGCTGCTCGTCAAGAGCGAGATTGTGGTTGAGAAAGGCGGCAAGACGTTCCAGTGCAAGTTTCCGAAGACGACCTGCGGTACGCTGGTGAAGGCCGGGAAGCCGCTCAACGCACCCGAAGCGATGACGATCCTTCCCAACGGTAACCTCATCGTCGCCAACACGGCAGGTGGAAACACCCTCGTCGAAATGACGCCGACCGGTCAAGTGCTCGACACCAAAGTCGTCGATAAGAGTAAGACCGCCGGAATCTTCGGACTCGCCGCGGCGGGAACCACCGACAGCAACACGACGCTGTTCTTCACCGATACCAACAGCAACAATCTTCAAGAGCTGGAACCGTAAGAAACGCACCACGGTAGAATGAAGGGACCTCCGACCGGAGGTCCCTTCGCTTTCACTCGCTGCCGCGATGCGGCTATTCTGTATCGACCGGCTCGTGCCAGGCCGGCTCTTTCAAGAAATGCTCGAGCGGGTACTTGGCTTTGATCGCTGTGAAAGCACGGGGCTTTTGCGTGAAGTCGAATGCGTCGTCGAGCGAGTTGGCGCGAGCGTCCGTGTAGCCTTGCGCCGTCGAACCGATGCTGCCCGCCGGAAGGCCGTTTACCTCTTCGATGAATCGCAGGATGCTGCCGAACTCGTACTGCGTGTGCGAGACGTAGCCTGGCTTGGCGTACGGCGAAATAATCAGACAGGGCACGCGAATGCCGAGGCCGCGGTAGTCGAGCTGCGGCGGTGGCGCGTTGTCGTAGAAGCCGCCCCAATCGTCCCAAATCACGATGATCGCGCTCGTCGGCCAGTAGCTGCTCTCTCCGATCGCGTTGACGACCGATGAAACCCACGACGGACCCTGATCGCTGTGGTACGTCGGGTGATCGGAATCGGGCCCGGTCGGCGTTACCCAGCTCACCGGTGCCAGCTGTCCGTTCTGCGCGTCGGTGAGCACTTTCGACTGCGGAGCGATGATGTTGGACGACCAATCGGGACCGTAACGAACGTACTTAATCGACTCGAAGGGCGCCCAGAACCCGCCGTCGAGCAATCGCGTCGCGTAGTACTTCCACGAGATGCCGGCGCCGTCGAGCACTTGAGCGATCGTGTTGAATTGATCGAAGCACGGCACGCCGCCCTGCCATTGGTAGATCTTCCGATATGGCTGCGCGGCAACGTACGAGCTCTTCGTGCCCGGCGGCGAGTCGCAATCGTCCGGCGCGGCGCTGGGAAAGTTCACCTCGGCCCGCCCCGGAAGCTTGATGTCGTCTGTGCCGGCGACGATGGTTAGATGCGCGGTGAAGCTGCCGCCGAACTCCGTGGGGAACATTTCGTCGGCGAGGACGTACTGCTGGGCCATCGTCCAGTACGGTTGGACCTGGCTGCGTTCGATATACTCGTACGCTTTGTAAGATCCGCTGGCCGAACCCCAGTGCGAAAAGCCGTCCATCCGCCCGTCGTTCCAATCGATCATCGACGAGCCCCAGTCGTGCTTCAGATCGTGGTTGTTCTCGAACGTCGCCTGCTGCAGCGGCACGGCGGTATCGCCCGGCGGGCACTGCGAGCCCGACGTTCCACGCCGGTGCAAAGGGGTGCTCGCACCGGGCGACGGCGACGCGCAGCCCGTCATCGGCGCGTTCGCATTGGGGTATCCGGCGAAAAAGCTCTCGAAGCTGCGGTTCTCCTGAACGATGACGATGACGTTGGTAATCTTGCCGCCGCTGTGATGACGAGCGTTCGGGCGAGCGGCGCTCGGCTGGGAGGGGCCCGATACTAGGGGCGTCGGCCCGCAACCGGCAGAGCAAACGAGCACCGCCGCAGCGATAGCGAACGACGCCTTGGAAAGCATATGAGAGCCGCTGGTTCAAAAAGGGTGCGGCAGGCTCCTATGCGTGGGGATTTTGCGGCGGTGACCGAAATGGGGCGTCTTACCTGCTGCCCACTCTGCAAGGGTGGGCCGCCCGCCGTAGCGGGCGTCCATAGTACGGGGAAGTGAATGAGCGTCTACGAGGTCACCTATATTTTGCGGCCGTCGCTGGAAGATGGCGAGGTCGAAGAGCGCGCCAACGCGATCGCCGAGATCGTAAAGGGCCAAGGCGGCGAAGTGAGCAGCACCGAGCGGCTCGGCAAGAAGCGGCTTGCATACGAGATCAAGGACGTGCGCGAAGGCAACTACGTGGTCATGCAGTTCAAGAGCGAGGCGGCGGTCTCCAAGGAGCTCGAGCGCCAGCTCAAGCTGCATGAGGACGTGCTGCGCGCGTTGGTCGTTCGGCTCGACGCGAAGATGTTGACGCATATGGCGGCACTGGCCGCCGCCGCTCCGCCCGCGCCGCAGCCCCAGCCCTGAGAACGGGCAGCGTTTCGGCAACATCTGTGCCATACAGTTGACACTCGGAGGCGATAGCTTCGAACCAACGCAGCGGCGAAAAGAGGATAAGTAATGGCAGGTTCTTACAATCGCATCATCCTGGTCGGCAACCTCACCCGCGATCCGGAGATTCGGTACACGCAGTCGGGCAAAGGGGTGACGAAGTTCACTCTCGCGGTCAATAATCCGCGTAACAAGGAAGAGACGACCTTCGTCGATATCGTGGCATGGGATCGCCTCGGCGAGACCTGTAACACGTATCTGAAGAAGGGTTCGAATTGCTTGGTCGAGGGTCGCTTAGTCATTCGCAGCTACGACGACAAGGACGGCAATAAGCGCAAGGCCACCGAAGTCGTGATCGACAACATGCAGATGCTCGGCTCGCCGCGCGACCGCAGCGGTGACGATGCCGGCGGCTCGTTCAACGGCGGCGCTGCAGCACCACGCGCGGCCGCCGGCTCGGGCGAAGCGTTCGGCGACGAACTCGAAGACGAAATTCCGTTCTAGCGTTCTAGCACAGATCCACGATCTCGACGGAAATCGCATCGAGCTCTGGGAGCCGCCGCTCAAACCTCACGGTACGTAAAGAGTTCCTAGAAGGGCCGGTTAGCCGGGCCGTAACGTTTCTCCACTTGCGTACGTAGGCTTGTATAGGATGGCCGCGCGAAATTCCGCCGATAAAGAATCACTAAAGTCAACATGCGGCGCAGAATAGCGGCGCGTAGCCGGGAATTCTGCGCGCAGCGGCATAAGCTAAAGTTACCGGGTTCAACCAAGCCGCTAAGGAAGCAGCTCATGCATCGGAATTTTTTTGAAGGCCGGTTGCTTGCGGTCGCATTGATGGCCGCTCTACCTGCCGCATGCCACGGAGGGGGTGCCCCAGGCCCGCTTCCCATGGCCGCACCCGCGCGAGATCTGGTCAGGGTCGGACAGCAGAGCAACCCAATCGATAAGATCGACCACGTCGTCATCATCGTTCAAGAGAATCGAAGCTTCAACAATCTCTTCTACGGGTTTCACGGCGCGAAGACCGCCAAGTTCGGCATGGATTCCAAGAACGAAAAGATCGCACTGCAGCCGCTTCCGCTATCGGAGAGCTGGGATCTGGAACACAATCACGACGGTTTCGAGGTTTCCTGTAACGGCACGGGCGCAATTCCCGGTACCGATTGTCGCATGAACGGCTTCGACAAGGAAACGAAGACCTGCGGGCCCGGCGGCACGGACGGTAAGTGTCCGATCAAGTATCCGCAGTACAGCTACGTTCGCCCAAGCGACATCGCGCCGTACACCTCAATGGCAAAGCAGTACGTGCTGGCCGACGAGATGTTTGCTTCCAACTTCGACACCAGCAGTTACGTATCGCACCAATACATCATCGCCGGTCAGGCCGACGCGACCGTCGACTATCCGCTTGGCGGAAACTGGGGATGCCCCGGCGGTCCGACCGATAAGATCTGGACGCTCTGGACGAGCGGCTCGCGCGAACGATCGTTCAAGAACCAAGTCCGCGTATGCTTCGAATACAACACGCTCGGCGACGAACTCGACGCCAAAGGGCTCAGCTGGGCGTTTTACGCTAATCCGCTCGGCGTCGGCGGACCCGGAAAGTATTGCGGGACCGGCGCGGGGCCGGCATATGGCGGGCGCGGCATTTGGAGTTCGTATCAAGCGATCAAGCACATTTGCTACGGACCCGACTGGAACAACGATATCATCACCCCGCCAAATCAGTTCTTGACCGACGTCGGAAACGGCGAGTTGCGTGACGTTACCTGGATTACGCCGACGTGCGCCACCTCCGACCACCCCGGTCCGAGCTGCGTACCCGATACGGGGCCGTCCTGGGTGGCCTCGGTCGTCAACGCAATCGGCGAATCCCCCTTTTGGAAATCGACCGCAATCTTTCTGTTCTGGGACGATTACGGCGGATTCTACGACCCCGTCGCGCCCAAGCTCGTCGACTACGACGGCTTAGGGATGCGCGTGCCATTGGTCATCATATCGCCGTACGCGAAGAAGGGCTGGGTTTCGCACGTCCCCTACGAGCACGGCAGCATCCTGAAGTTTATCGAGGACCGGTTCGGGCTCGCGCGATTAGCGGCGAGCGACAAACGAGCGACGTCGCCACAGAAGGATTGCTTCGATTTTTCGCAGTCGCCGCGTAAGTTCGTACCGATCAAGGCTCAGTACGATGCGAAGTACTTTCTGCACCAACCGCTCGATTTCTACCCGCCGGACACAAACTAGACCGCGCCGATATGGAGCATTCCATGCATCGTATTTCGTTCCCGACCGCCGCCGTCTCGATAGGCGCTATGGCGCTCTTTGCCCTCGCCGGATGCCGGGGCAACGGTGGAATCGCGTCGCCGTCCGTACTGCCGCCCGCCGCGCAACGCGCGGAGCCGGCGCTGCGGCCGTTTGTTAAGAGCAAAATCAAACACGTGATCGTCATCGTTCAAGAGAATCGCTCGTTCAACAATCTCTTTTACGGTTATCCGGGCGCGACGACGCAATCGTGGGGTCTGGACTCGAACAACAAGAAGATCACGTTGAAGCCGCTCTCGCTTTCGCAAAAGTGGGACATGCAGCACAACGGTCAAGGATTCATAACCTCGTGCAACGGCACCGGAAAAATCCAGGGCACCGACTGCCGGATGAACGGATTCGACAAAGAAAAGTGCAACTGGGCCTACAAAGGCTACGGGTTTTGTCCGAAGAGTAAGTACCTGGCCTATTCGTATGCGCCGCACTCCGAAACGAAGCCCTACTTCGATATGGCGAACCAATACGTGTTGGCCGACCAGATGTACGCCTCCGACTTCGACATCAGCAGCTTTGAGTCGCATCAATACATCATCGCCGGGGTGAACCCTGAGAACACGGTCGATTATCCCAATGAGGGCGGGAACTGGGGCTGCACCGGAGGCAAGCCTGACAGGATTCCAGTCCTCCAGAAAGGTCGAAGGTGGCTCAACGCTCAGCATCAGCCAATCAAGTCGGTGCGAACCTGTTGGGATGTAAACACGCTGGCCGACGAGCTCGATGCGAAGGGGCTCTCCTGGGCATACTATGCCTCGCCCGTCTCCGGAAGCGGCAGCTCCGCCTGCGGGAGCGGCAGTGACATCGCACCGGATAGCAGCAGCGGGAAGGCCGGCGGCATTTGGAGCGCCTATCAGGCGATCGAGCACATTTGCTATGGGCCCGACTGGGCCCAAGACGTCGTGCCGTTTTCGCCGCCGTCGCGATTTTTGACGGATATAAAGAAAGGTGAGCTGCGCGCCGTAACCTGGATAACGCCGACCTGTGGAAACTCGGACCACGCGGGTTGCAACGGCGGCTCCCCGCCGTCTGCCGGGCCCTCGTGGGTCGCCTCCGTCGTTAATGCCATCGGCCAGTCCCAGTACTGGGATTCCAGCGCAATCTTCATCTTTTGGGACGATTCGGGCGGCTGGTACGATCCGGAGGCCCCAAAGTATCTCAAGGACAGCAACTACGACAGCCTCGGCTACCGGCTGCCTCTGCTGATCATTTCGGCGTATGCCAAGAAAGGCTATGTCGACCACACGCGTTACGAGCACGGCACGATCTTGAAGTTCATCGAGAACACCTTCGGACTGGCGGCGCTCAACCAGCCCTCCGGCACTTACGTGCCCAGCGACGTACGCGCCAACCCACCGAAGGATGCGTTCGACTTTTCGCAAGCACCGCGCAAGTTCGTTCCCATCAAAGCGCCGCTCGACGAAAACTACTTCCTGCATCAACCCCCCGATACGCAGCCGCCCGATACGGACTAAGCTCAACTGAGCGAGGCGAGCGTCGTCCGGTGGCTGCTGGCCGGAGATCCGGCGATTCGCTGGCAGGTGATGCGCGACCTGACGCACGAGCCCGAGGAGGTCGTCGCTTCGGAGCGGCGGCGCGTCGCGCATGAGGGCTGGGGCCGCGCTCTGCTCGATCGTCAGGCGCCGGAAGGCTGGTGGAGTGCGAACGATCGGGGCTGGATGATCACGATGGACGCGCTGGCACTCTTGCGCGAAATGGGCCTCGATCCGGCAAGCGACGCCGCGTGCGGCGCGATCGCGCGCGTGAAAGCAAACCTGAAATGGGAGAGTCTCGGCAACCGCCCGTACTTCGACGGCGAGACCGAACCGTGCATCAACGGCGCGATCCTCGCCTTCGGCAGTTACTTCGGCGAGCGCTGCGAAGCGATCGTCGATCGTTTGTTGGGCGAACAGCTTGCCGACGGCGGATGGAACTGCGAGGCGCCGCCGAGTACGCGCGCGTCGTTCAATACGACGATCAGAGTTCTGGAAGGCTTACTGGAGTTTGAACGCCGCTGGGGTGCCGCGAGCGCCGTCACCGAAGCGCGCGTGAGAGCGCACGAATATCTGCTCGAGCGGCGCCTGTTCAGGCGGTCGAGCACGGGCGAAATCGTCAACCGAACCTGGACGCGCTTTACGTTTCCGACGTTCTGGCACTACGACGTCTTGCGAGGGCTCGACTATCTGCGCGCTGCCGGCGTAGCGGCCGACGAGCGCGTCGCGGCGGCGGTTGGAATCGTCACGGCGCGGCGCCATCAAAACGGACGATGGCCGATGAACCACCTCCACGCCGACCGCCTTGGTTTTCCGCTCGAATCGAAGATTGGCGCTGCCAGCCGCTGGAATACCTTGCGAGCGATGCGCGTTATAGCCTGGAGCAACGGTTAGCGGCCTCACAGACGGGTTTGCGTACGAGTGATAAGATCGAACTGCCCATGGCTCTCTCCTCGGACGTCCTGCCTCGCTTTCGTTCGGCTCGACGCGAAGACGTCGAGCCGATTGCACGACTCCATCACTTCGTTCGCAACGTATGTATGCCGTATCTTCCCGAGCTTCACACGACGGAAGAGGACGTGGCGTTCTTTTCGCGCCTGTTGCGCGAGAGCAACGTGCTGGTTGCGGAGCTTCGCGGCGAGATCGTCGGCTTCTGCGTCTATCGCAAGGGTTGGCTCGACCACCTCTACGTTCACCCGCGGCATCAGCGCCGGCAGATCGGCTCCGCGCTGCTTTCGCGCGCAATGGACGCCAACGCCGAGCTTCGGCTGTGGGTCTTTCAACGGAACGCCGAAGCCATACGGCTCTACGAACGAGCCGGCTTTCGTCTGGTGAAAAGAACCGACGGTCTCGGTAATGAAGAGCGGATGCCCGACGCGCTCTTCGTCTGGACGCGACCTGAGTGATCCTCGCGATAGCGTTCTGTGGATCGCTGCTCACGCCCGCCGCGGCGGACGCCAAAGCCGCACAGATCGTATCGGCGATGACCCCGGCGGAACGTTTTCAACTCGTGCGCGGCGATTCGGGCGTGCCGAGTCGTAACGGCCTCCGCACCGGCGCGATCGGGTCGGCGGGGTACGTGCCGGGCCTGCCACGCCTCGGCATTCCGGCACTGCAAGAGACCGACGGCGGTCTCGGCCTTGGCGCCTCGGTAAATATGCGGCACGACGAGCCGGCTACGGCATTGCCGTCGGCGATTGCGCTCGCGGCGACCTGGGATCCGCAACTCGCCTATCGTTACGGTTCCGTCGTGGGCGACGAAGCGTGGCGCCGCGGTTTCAACGTCCTCTTGGGCCCGGGCATAAACCTTGCTCGCGATCCGCGCAGCGGCCGCAACTTCGAATATTTCGGTGAGGATCCGCTGCTCGCCGGAACGCTCGCCGCCGAAGTCATCTGCGGTATTGAAGACCAGCACGTCGTCGCAGCGGTGAAGCACTACGCGATGAACGACCAGGAGACCGGCCGATTCGTGCTCTCATCCGATATCGGCGAAGCTGCGATGCGAGAGAGCGACCTGCTTGCGTTCGAACTCGCGATCGAGCGCGGCCGGCCCGGCGCGGTGATGTGCGCGCAGAATCGCGTCAACGGTAGGTATGCCTGCGAGAATTCGTATCTCCTCGACTACGTTCTCAAGCGCGACTGGGCCTTTCCCGGCTGGGTGATGTCGGATTGGGGCGGCGTTCACGCGCTCGCTGCGGCCAACGACGGGCTCGATCAAGAATCGGCGGCCGAGAACGATCGCGCGATCAGCGGCACGGACTTTTTTGGAAGACCGCTGGAAGAAGCGGTCGCATCGGGCGCGGTTTCGGAATCGCGCCTGCTCGACATGAACCGCCGGATGTTGCGCTCGATGGCGGCCGCCGGACTCTTCGACGAGCCGCCCCAGCTCTCGCCGATCGACTTTTCGGCGCATGCGAACGTTGCGTTGCAGGTCGCCGAACGCGGAAGCGTGCTGCTCGAGAACGACGGCATACTGCCCCTCTCCGCCTCGCTGCATCGCATCGCGGTTATCGGCGGCTACGCCGACACCGGCGTGTTATCGGGCGGTGGTTCGTCGCAGGTTCTTCCAGTCGGAGGCACCTTCCCGATTCCACTCGGCAACGAGGATCGGCGCTTCATGTTCTTCGATCGGTCGTCGCCGCTTGCGGCGATCCGCGCAATTGCGCCGCACGTCGCGGTCAGTTTCAACGACGGCCGCTATGCCGGCATGGCCGCTCGATTGGCGAAGGATGCCGACGTCGCCATCGTCTTCGCAGCCCAATGGGCCTCGGAGGGGAACGACATCCCCGATCTCGAGTTGCCGTCGGCGCAAGATGCGTTGATCGCCGGTGTCGCTGCAGCGAATCCGCACACCGTCGTCGTTCTCGAAACCGGAAATCCGGTGATCATGCCTTGGCTCGATCGCGTCGGCGCGGTACTCGAGGCGTGGTATCCGGGCGAGCGGGGCGGCGAGGCGATCGCGAACCTCCTCTTCGGCCGGGTCGACGCGAGCGGAAGGCTGCCCATCACCTTTCCGGCCGCAGAATCGCAACTCGTTCGTCCGGATCTGCCTGGACTCGACGCGCTCCTCTCGCTCGAGGCGGCGGGCGCGCGCGGATATCGAACCGCGCTCGACCTTCGTCCCTTTTCGGTAAACTACACCGAGGGAAGCGACGTCGGATACCGGCATTTTGCAAAAGGAAATCTGCATCCGCTATTTGCCTTCGGTTCGGGACTTTCGTATACGCGCTTTCGCTACGGTGACTTTCGCGTCACCGGAGGTCAGACGCTGAAGGCAGACTTCACCGTTACCAACGCCGGCGATCGCACGGGAACCGATACGCCGCAGGTCTACCTCACGTCGCGGCTCGGCCTTCCCGCGATGCGGCTGCTCGGATGGGAGCGGTTAACGCTCGCACCGGGTGCGAGCCGCCGCCTCACCCTGCTCGCCGACCCGCGGCTGCTCGCCGACTTCGATGCGGCGAAGGACGAATGGGTCGTTCGGGCGGGATCGTACGAAGCGGCGCTTGGCTCCGCATCGGATGCGCTACGCCTGCGCTCGAGCGCGGCCATCGAGGGCCAGGCCCTAAAGCCCTGAGCTTTGCGGACCATCCGCTTCGACGTTGATGGCGATGTCCACGCTGTTCCCGACGATGAGCGGGCCGTAGGTCATTCCCCACTGCGTGCGGTCGATGGTCGCGGTGGCCGAATATGCGATGACCGATCGGCCGCGCGGCGTCTTGCCGGAAGCGACGACCTGGGCGCTCATAGTGACGGGATGGGTCTGACCGTGCATGGTGAGATCGCCGGCGATCGTGAAACTCTTTGGATCGGCTCCGGCGATCTTCGTGCTGACGAACTTCATCGTCGGCGTCGCGTCAACGTTGAAATAATGCGCCGACCGAAGATCCGAGTCGCGCATATCGTTATGCGTGTCGAGCTTCGATGGGTCGAGCTCCGCGGAGACCGCGACGGGGATCTGCGAGCCCGAGCTCAGCTCCACCGAGGCCCGGACGATCGGAATCGTCCCGATAACCGGAACGATGCCGAAGTGGCGCGCGGTAAACTGCGCCGTCGAGTGGACCGGATCGACGGCCCAGTTCTCGGCCGCGGCGGCGGGCATCGTACCGAACGCGGCGAGGAGGGCGAGGGCGAGCGCGCGAGATGAATTCATGGAGCCGCTCATTGGCGCCGATTGCGGCCGCACCTTTGGCCCAAAAACTCGTACCAAGTGGATAAAGGCACGCCCGTCCGGCCGCGTAATCGTGCCAGGCAATAACTCGCCGCACAAAGGAGATTCGAGCGACGATGCACTCGACGGACCTGCCGACCGGCGCCGAACTGCGCGACTTTCTAACGTTGCCCTACTCCGAGCTCGAAGAGCTCAACTTACGCGCGAAAGCGCAACGCCAAGAGCGGGTGCCGCTGCGCGCGCTTCAGGAAGAGCGCCTCCGTTATCTTGCGGGCGAACCGCGCATCAAAGCCCTCACGGTCCTGTTCAGCGACCTCGAGGGACGCCTGCACATGCTCGACTACGACAAGAAGTTCTTGCTGCGCTCTCACGATAACCTCACGTTTGACGGTTCCTCGATCCGAGGCTTTACACCCCAGCGGGAGAGCGATCTGCGCCTTTCCCTCGATTGGAGCGCGTTCTATTGGGGTCCGGCCGACATCTTCGGACCGGGTAAGGTACTGGTTTTCAGCGACGTTTTCGACCGTGACGGTAAGCCGTTTGCGGGCGACATCCGCGGCGCGCTCAAGAAGCTCGCAAACGACTGTTATGCGAAGGAAGGCTACGCACTCAACGCCGCCAACGAGATCGAAGGCTTCCTCTTCAAGGGGCTGGACGCCGAACGCCGCTACCACGAAACCGGTAAGTTCGAGTACGTCAACACCGGCGGCTACTATCACTCGCTGCCGGGCGACCCGCTGCGCAACTTTATCGATACGGTCGCCGAGGTTCAGCGGGCGATGGGCTTCCAAAACGAAAAGGACCATCCCGAGGTCGCACCGTCACAGTTCGAAATCAACTACAGCTACGGCGAGGTCGTAGCCGCTGCCGACCAGATTCAGCTCTACAAGCTCATCTGCCGTCAAGTCGCGACGAAGCTGGGCATGACCGCGAGCTTCCTTCCCAAGCCGGTCGTCGGCGTGAACGGCAGCGGCATGCATACGAACGTCTCGGTCAGCAAGAACGGCAAGAACCTTTTCTGGGATCCGAAGGGCCACGACCAGCTCAGCGGCTTCGGATGGAAGTTCGTCGACCGGATCCTCACGCACGGCAACGACATCTGTTTGATGCTCAACTCGAGCGTGAACGCCTATCGCCGGCTCGACCCGCACTTCGAAGCACCCAATCAACTCAAGGCTTCGGCGATCGACCGTGGCTCGATGGTCCGCATTCCGATCGGCAACGAGCGCAGCATGCGCACCGAGGTGCGCTCCGTCGCGCCCGACGCCAATCCGTACATGGTGATGCTCGCCGTCTTCAAGACGGGCCTCGAGGGAACCATCAGCAACGTCAAAAACCTGCGCCAAGCCGATCGCTACCTGCCGGATAACATCTACGACGCGCTCGCGGCTTTCCGCGAATCAGAGTGGACGTCCAAGCTGCTCGGCGACGACGTAAAGACGCGCTACGCCGATCTCAAACAAGCCAGTGCCGACCGTTGCCCGCGCCTACTCGGAACGTTCGTGAAGTCGCAGGAAGTGATCTACCACCACGAGGTCTACAACCAATACCTGTGGAGCCTGTTTTAGGCGGCATTACGCGCGTAACCAACGTGAGTCTGCTCGGAATGCGAAGCAAATAAGCTCTTTTTGGCAGCGTTTTGCGTGGAAGGCCGCCCTCGTTCGTGCTAACGTGAAAACGAAAAGTTCTCGTGCAAACCGAGGTGCAAGTTAGTGCGAAACTCCGTTTTTGCGGCTCTGGCGGCCACGGCGCTGTTTGGCGCCGGCTGTTCGGCAGGCATGAACCCATCGCCGCCATCGCTGGCGGGAGCGGCGTCCAACGCGCCGTCGGGCTGGTTAGCCCTCAGCGCGAAGAGCGGGAAGGGGCTGCTGTACGTTTCCGTAGATACCGCTTCCGGCGACGAGGTCGCCATCTTCAAACAACGCGGCGCCGATCAGCAGCCCATCGGCGCCATCACTGCGGGCGTAGACAAGCCCTTCGGCCTGCTTGTCGATTCACGGCGCAACCTGTACGTGGCGAACTGGTCCAACGGCACGGTCACGGTCTATCCGCCGGGTCAGACCTCTCCTTCGGAGACGCTCACCGGCGCCGGTGCCCCACTCGCCGTCGTAGTGGCTCGGGACGGCACGGTCTACGTCGCCAGTAACAAAAATGGGTCGAACGGTAAAGTCCTACGATATAAAAAAGGCCACACCAAGCCTTCGAGCACGGTCGTCACCTTCGGGAAGGACAGATTTCCCATCGGTTTGGCACTCGACTCGGCCGGGAACCTGTTCGTCGCGCACGACCGCAACAATTCCGCGCCTGTAGGGAGGGTGCTCGAGGTTCCCGCCGGTTCGTCGACCGGCAAGGACCTCGGCATTCGCGTTGGATACGCGGGCGCACTTACGACCGACAAGCATAACGACTTGTTGCTCGTCGATCAAAACGGCAATTGCGTCGACGTTTTTCCGCCCGGAAGCAAGTCGCCGTCTCGTGAAATATGCGGTTTCTACCAAGGCCTCTTCTCGATCTTTGGAGTCGCCATCAACCGCGCCAACGACGAGATTTGGGTGACAAACGCCGCGGGATACGTCTATGGCGTAACCTATCCCGCCGGTCAGATCGTCGACACCATCACGGTAACCTTAGGATCGAGCAGGCTGACCTTAGGTGTTGCGACGAGCCCCGCGGGCACCGAGTAAAACGTCCAGGGACTCTTTTGGCCGGCGCGATCGCTGCTACTGAAAATGCTCGCTGATAAAGTCGATCCAATAGTGGTAGATATCCACGATGCGCACGGGGTCGGTCGGAAAGTGGCCGTTGATCGGCCAGACCCTCAGCGTTGCGTCCTTGTTATTGTCGCGTAGCGCGCGCCAGTACATCGAGGAGGTCGCGAAGGGGTCGCGATTGTCGCCGACGTCGGAGAGGATGAGCACCGGCGTGGTGACGTCGCGCGCGTACCATATCGGAGAGACGCGCCGCCATTCCGCCGCCTCTTTTCCGACGAAGGGCGAGCCGTGGAGAAGGTCGATGTCGGCAAGACTGTCGTCGGCGGTTCCGTAGTCGGTAATCCAATCGTTGACCGAGGCACCGGAGACGGCGGCGCGCCAGAAGTGATACTTTGAGATGAGCCAGGCGGTCATGATGCCGCCGTACGACCAGCCGCAGACGGCGATGCGGGATTCGTCGACGATGCCGCGGGCGCGAACCGCATCGACGGATGCGACGACGTCTTTGCCGGGTCCGTCTTCGGGATCGTAGAGAATCGCGTGCTGGTATTTCAAACCGAGATTTGGCGTACCGCGATAGTTCGGACGCAGCACCAGCCATCCGCGCGCAGCCATCACTTGCGCCCAGAAGTCGAACTCGAGCATCGACGGGTCGTCGGGGCCGCCGTGAATGAAGACCACGAGCGGATACGTACGGCTCGCTGAAAATCCCGGGGGAAAGTAGAGAACGCCGTCGCCGGTCATGCCGGTGCTCGTCGGGAACGTGATTTCTTCGGCCGTCGCCCATGCGTACGATTCGAGCGCGGCGTTAAAGGCGGTAACCTTGCTCGTCCCTGCCGCCGGCGTATACTTGTAGAGTTCGAGCGGCTGGTCCGTGGCGCTCGCAAGAAAGACGAGCGTTCCGTCGGCGGCGAGCGCGTTCTCGAGCGACGGTGCGTCGGCGCCGCCGGTGGTCGAAAGCGGCGTACCGGGAACGATCTTGCCGACCTCGATGCGGCGCACAACGCCGTCGAGCGAGAGGCGATAGAGCGCGTTCGTCGTGCGGTCCGGCGCGGTGACGATAAGGTTCTTGGAGTCGTGGGACCAGACGAAATCGCCGACGGGACGGTCGAGCGCACCGGAGAGCAGCTCTCCCGTTCCACCGCCGGGCGTCGTAACGTAGATCTGAGTGAGGCTTACCTGCGGATCGCCGTTTGAATACACGTAGGCAATGTGCGTACCGTCGGGCGAGAAGAGCGCGTTGCCTTCCCACATTGCGTGCGCCGTCAGCGGGCGAACGTGCTTCGTCGCAACGTCGACCAGGACGGCGCGCGAGTAGCTTTGGTCGTTCGGTATCGCGTTGCGGCAGAGGGTCATCGCGATCGTCTTGCCGTCGGGCGACCACGAGATCGGCGAGCCGTCGCCCGCGCTCAGCGGCCCGAACGTCAGCTGCGAGGCGGCTCCGCCGTCGAGATCGACGGTAAAAAGATGCTTGGGCCGCGGTGCGTCGCGAGCCGTGATCGGTTCGGTGGTGAAGACGAAGCTGTCGCGAAAGCGGTCGGCACCGGAGCGGTCCGGTTCGGGATCGGCGGCAGTATAGGCGATCGCGTTGCCGTCGGGACGCCACGTGAAGCTGTCGACTCCGTCGCGGTCGTGCGTCACCGCCTGCGCCTCTCCGCCGGTTGCAGCGACGACGAAGACCTGCGAGCGCGACTGCCCGCCGGTCCCTTCGTCTGCGACGAAGGCCAAGCGCGAGCCGTCTGGAGAGAAGACCGGATCGGAGAGTCCGGTGTGATTTGCTACCAGCGTCTGCACCGCTGCGGTAGTGAGATCGACGAGGGCGAGGGCTTCGCTGCGGCGGTCTTCGTTCCAGACGACGCGGCGGACGATCAGCGCGGCATGCTTACCGTCGGGCGCGGTCGCCGGCGAACCGATCGAGACGAGCCGTTGAAAATCGTTCTTGCCGATCGTTTGCGGCGGCGCTTGAGCCCCGCCGGGCGCAAACGCCGAGACGAACAGCGTCGCGAGGCAGAGGGCGGCGAATATGCTACGGTTACGAATCATGACTCGAGCGAATCGCATCGAGAGGCACGGCGATGACGCTGCCCTCGTCGCTGCCGATGATCAGCGTCTTTCCGTCGACGACTGGGGAGCCGACGTTAAAATGCGCGTGCATGAACTTGTCTCCGAGAACGCGGCCCGTCTTGGCATCGACCGCCGACAAGTAGCCGCCGAGATCGCCGAAGTAGATGATTCCGTCCACCGCGACGATGCCTCCCGTGACGGCGCCGGGCGTCGAAATCTCCCAGACGAGCAGACCGCTGCCGGAATCGAGTGCATGAACGTACGGAGCGATCGCGCCCAAGTAGAGCAGGCCGCCGGCGAGCAGCGGAATTGCGGCCTCGTTTCGCTCCGGCAGCGCGCCGGTTTCGAGCGCCACGTCCCATATCAACGCACCGTCGGCAACCCGCAGCGCGTAGACGCGCTCGACGGTCTGATCGCCGATGACCGTGACCGTATCCGGCCAAACCGGCGAGATGTAATCGCAGTAGACCCGGCTGCCGTCACTGACGGGAGGACAGTCGCCGATTCCCGATGCGCCTCTGGAGAAGGGCGTCTGCCAGATGATCGAGCCTCCGTCGGCGTGCAGCCGCCAAACCGCGTTCTTGCCGACGCCGTTGGTGATGAAGTCACCGGCGACCCAGCCCGCGCCGTCGTGATTGACGAGAATACCGTCGACGATCGCCGGCGTCGGCATCCCCGATCCGCTGAGCGGAAGCTGCCATCGTATGTTTCCGTTCGAACGATTGAACGCGATCGGGGCACTTGGACCCTGTCCGACGCTGACCGGTTCAGAGGGTGACGACGTGCGGCTCGTCGGATCGCCTTCGCCGCCGATGACCGCGTCACCGTAAACGAGCGGCGGCTCATCAACGGGTTGGTGACGTGGACCTTCCACAGCACCTTACCGCTGCTGACGTCGACGGCGAAGAGCGAGCCGTTGTTGTTTCCGACGAAGAGCGTATCGTCAGCGACGGCGGGCCTCGCCGAAATTTGACCGCCCGTTTCGATCCGCCATGCGGTCTGCAGCGTCCCATCGAGCACGGCGTTGTTCTGGGGCCCGATTCGGAACTGCGTCCATGCAGGCGCGACGACCATAATAAGGGCCGGAAGCAGCCAGCCGGCCTGCACGATCATAAACGCTACCTTCGACTAGAGCGTTAGCTCCATCCCGTCGTAGGCAATCTCCGCGCCGGCGGCGCGCACGGCGGCATAGGCGGCTGACGCTGAATCGAGCATCGGGTTGGAGTTGTTCAAGTGGGTGAATACGATGCGGCCGTTAGCGCCGCGAATCTGCGCGAGCGTTCCGTCGTCTCCCCCGACGGGCTGGTGCCCCATCGCGCGAGCACGCCGTTGCGCGAGGCCGGCCGTCCCGAGCTCGTCGTCGGTAAAGAACGTGCCGTCCAGAAAGGCGACGGAAGCGGAGGCGATTGCTTCGGCCAGCGCGGCGTCGACGTTGCCGAAGACCGGGGCGAAGAGTAGCCGGACCGAGCTCTCGCGTTCGGCGATTTCATAGGCGACGACGGCGCCGTCTACGGTATGCCGGCCGTCATAGCCCGGCGTAGTGCCTGCCACCGGGAGTGCCCGAACCGAGAGAGAGTCTCCGACGACGTCGCCGTCGCCGTCGGCGGCGCAGAGTGCGCCGATCGGAATCTCGAGCCAACGGTTGGGGGGCGCAGCGGCATGTGAGAAACTCGGTTGAACCGAGACGACGGCGCGGACGACGGCGGTCGAGCGCACGCGCAGCGGCGTCGTAAGATCGGCCTGCCGCAGCACGGCCAACCCGCCGACGTGATCGAGATTTGCGTCGGTAAGGAGTATCCCCGCGATCGGCGTGTCACGCAGGCGTTGCGGTTGAAGCGGCGCGAACGCCTCGATCTGCGCGGCGACGTCGGGGGAAGCGTTGAGCAAAAGCCACGGTCCGCCGCGTCCGGAGGCGATTGCGAGACTCGATTGCGAGCGACGCGGCGCGCGGCCCGCGCGCGCGGCTTCGCAGTGGGCGCACGCGCAGTTCCATTGGGGAACGCCGCCGCCCGCGGCGGAGCCGAGTACGCGAACGATCACGCGCGACGAGGAACGAGCTCGCGTTCCGGCGCCGGTTCGCGTAACGCCTCGACGACCGCATGGTGCGGACTGAGCGAACAGGCCGGATCGGTCGCGCCCGCATCGCCGGCCAGCAGGAACGCCTGACACCGGCATCCGCCCCAATCGAGTTCGCGGCGCTCGCACGAGCGGCAGGGTTCGCTCATCCAAGCGGTACCGCGATAGCGCTCGAAGGCATCGGAGCTCTGCCAGATTGTATCGAGCGAACGATCGCGCACGTTGTCGAAGCGCAACGTCCGGATCGCCGATGCTGCCGGGCAGGGCAGCACGTCGCCGTTCGGCGTCACCGTCATGAACTGGTTGCCCCAGCCGTTCATGCACGGCTTGGGAAAATCGCCGAAGTAGTCGGGGAGCACGTAGAGAATTTCCATCCGGCCGCGCAGACGCTCGCGCGCCTCGGCGACGATCTCCTGCGCGCGCGCGACCTGGGCGCGCGTCGGCATCAGCGCCTCGCGATTGCGGAAGGCCCAGCCGTAAAACTGAACGTTGGCCAGCTCCAAGCGCGCTATGCCGTAACGTTCGGCGAACTCGATGACCTCACCGATGCAATCGTGGTTGCGGCGATGCAACACGCAGTTCAGCGTCAGCGCAACCTCGCGTTCGCGTACGCGCCGAATCGCTTCGAGCTTGCTTTCGTGAACGGCCGTGCCGGCGATTCGATCCGCGAGCTCGGCTTGCGGCGCCTGAATGCTGATCTGGATGTGATCGAGTCCGCTGGCGAGCAACCGGTCGAGCAGCTCTTCGTCGAGAAACGTCCCTTGAGTGATGAGGTTGGTGTAGAGACCGGCTTGCGATGCCGTTTCGACCAGCGCGGGAAGATCTCGCCGCAGCGTCGGCTCGCCGCCGGAAAAGTGTGCTTGAAGAACGCCGAGCCGCGCCGCTGCGTTCAAGACCTCGCACCACTGCTGCGTGGAGAGCTCGTCGCGATATTCGCGCAGTGCGAGCGGGTTGTAGCAGTAGGGACACTGCAAGTTGCAGCGATACGTCAGCTCGCAAAGCAGCGAGAGCGGACGTCTCAACGCACGAATCCCCGCTCGGCGAGCCGATTGAAGAGACCGGCGATATCCTCGCGTGCCTGCGCCGGCTCGACCTCGAACTGGTTCACCACGGCGTCGACGATCTCGCCCAGCGTGCGGGCGCCGTCGACGAGCTCCAGCGCCGCCGCCGCCGAGGGATTCAACGTAAGGACCGCTTCGGGGACGAGGAGCATCGCGCTGCCGTCGGGCTCGCGGCGGAGTTTCACGCCTTTGCCGAAGCGCGGCCTGGCTTCGGCGTTCACCCGAAAACGCCCGACGCGAGCGCCGTCGCATCGAGAATGCACCAAAGGACGTCGCACTTAAAGCGCAGCGCGTCGACGCAACGTTCCTCGAGCTCCGGGGTCGTGGCTTCGCGAAGCACCCACGCAAGCGCCGTGTCGGCGTCACGCTTCGCCAGCGGAATCCGGTGCTCGAAGTAGGCCAGGCCGGACGGATCGACCCACGGATACTGTTCGAGGATGGCCGTGACGCGCCGTTCCATCACCGGCGGCCCAAAGAGCTCCGTCAGTGAGGACGCGACCGCTTCGATCCACGGCCGGGTCCGCGCGAACGTAACGTACGCATCGACCGCGAAGCGCGTTCCCGGTGCGACGCCTCGCTCAGAACGGACGTACTCCTCTTGCAGCCCGACCGCTCGCGCCAGTGCGAGCCAGGAGGCCGTTCCACCGGCCTCGCTCCGGCCGTCGCCGTCGTGGTCGACGATGCGCGAAATCCACGCGCGGCGATGCTCGGCGGAGGGCAGGTTCGCGAGAATCGCGGCATCTTTCACCGGGATCTGTCGCTGATAGTAATAGCGATTTGCGACCCAGGCCTGCACTTGGGCGCGATCGAGCGACCCAGCGACCAGCCGTTTGTGAAAAGGATGCTTGTCGTGGTAACGCTCGCGGCCCACGGCGTGGAGCCGCGCCACCAGGCCGGAGGCTTCGGCTACGATCTGAGACTAAAGCTTCGGATCGCGAACCGGCGCCGACAGATAGGCCGTCACCTCGGCGCCGAGGGGACGCTCTTGAAAGTCGGGGCGCTCGTAGCGCGCACGTTGGGTTTTCATGCAGCCTCCTTAGACGAGTGGGGAGAGTATACCTCAGGACCGTCTGTTTGCATAAGCGAGCCGCCGCCGGGTGACCTCGCTGGGGATTCGGATGCGGTCGGCGAGCCGCAGAAACGCCAGCAGCCGGACGTGCCACCAAGTCACGTCGATCTCGAACCAGCTCAAGCCGTGCCGGGCCGAGAATGGGAAGGCATGATGGTTGTTGTGCCACCCCTCGCCGAACGCAAGCAAGCCCACCCACCAGCAGTTCGTCGAGCGATCGCTGGTGCGGTAGGTGCGGTATCCGAGCGTATGAGCGGCGCTGTTGACGAACCAGGTTGAATGGTAGCAGAAGACGAGGCGCAGGAAGACACCCCAGAAAACCCAGCCCCAACCGCCAAGGAGAAAGAGCCCGGCCGCGAGCGCGAGCTGCAACGGCAGCGCCAAGCGCGCCAGCACGCGATAAAACGGATCGGCGTAAAGATCGGGTGCGTAGCGTGCGATCTCTTCGGCGGTCGGATAGGCGATGTTGTGCCGATAGAGCCAGTCCACGTGCGCCCATTTGAAACCGAGGCCGATGCTGTGAGGATCGCCGTCGTGATCGGCGTGGGCGTGATGCTTGCGGTGCACCGCCACCCAGCGGATCGGATCGCCCTGCAACGCCAGCGTTCCAAAGAGGGCGAAGCAGTATTCGAGCGGTTTGCGCAAGCGGAGGCTGCGATGGGTCAAAACGCGGTGGTAGCAGAGCGTGACGCCGAGAACGCCCGTACAATACGACGCGATCGCGAAGACCAAGAGGTCGGAAAGGCGGAAAAACGCGGGAATGAACGCCGCGAGCGCGCCGACGTGAATCAACGCGAGGCCGGCGCCCGTGCCGTATCGAGAGAATCGATCCATGCCGCTCCAGTTTCGCACAATACCGGGTGAGGTTCTCCGGCGATTTTGTGCGGCAACAAAAAAGAGCCTGCCAAGGCAGGCTCTTCCGAACTGGTCGGTTGTGGAGCGGGCGAGTAGCTAGTACGCGCGGCGGCTGCTGAAGCAGTCGCGGCAATAGACCGGCTTGTCGCCACGCGGCTGGAACGGGACCTCGGCAACGCCGCCGCACTGGCTGCAGGTTGCTTTGAACATCTCGCGTGCCATACCACGGCCGCCACCGTTCGGACTGCGTCCGGCCTTGCGGGCCGAGCGGCAGTCGGTGCAACGGCTCGGCTTGTTGGTGAAGCCTTTCATCGCGAAGAACTCTTGCTCTCCGGCGGTAAATGGGAACTGCGCTCCGCAGTCAACGCAAGTGAGCATTTCGTCTGTGTACATGAACGAGCGAATCTCCTAAGAGGGTTTGATGATGTTGTTCTCCGGATCCGACTCGCTCAGTACTCTGAGAACTTCGCGGACTTCGAAACCTGGGTAACCAATCCACTATACACCATCGAGGGCCGGCGCGCCACGCCCACCACGCAGGAGTGCCGCCCGGCTTACCGAACATACGTTCCGAAAATCCCCCGCGGGCTCGTCCCGAGCTCGCCGAAGGGGTGGTGGCGCGGGATCTGCCGTTCCACCTGGCTAGGGTTTCCGGCCTTTGGCGAGGCCGTTAACCGTCACCCACCTAGTCGAGAGGAAGACCAGTGCCAGCAAAAATGAAAGTGAAGCGCGCTCCCAAGGAGCGTCGCACCAAACGTAAGCCCTGCAGTTTCTGCACCGAGCGGGCCATTGCGGTCAGCTACCGCGACGTCGGCCGGCTCAAGAAGTACGTCTCCGAACGAGGAAAGATCGTCCCGCGGCGCATCTCCGGCAACTGTGCCAAACACCAGCGCATGCTCACGACGGCCGTGAAGCGGGCTCGGCTTATTGCCTTTCTGCCCTTCGGCTCGGAGTAGCCTCGGGCGTGAAGCTCGTGCTGTTCACCGACGTGAAAGCGTTGGGAAAACGCGGTGACGTCGTCGACGTCTCCGACGGCTACGCCCGCAACTTCTTGCTGCCGCGAAAGCTTGCGGGAGAGGCCGACAAGGGAGCGCTCGCGCAGCTCGACGCGCAACACAAGGCGAACGCGCGTCGCGAAGCGCAGGAGCTCGCCGAGGCGCAAGCGCTCGCCGCCCGGATCGAATCGGCGAATCTCACGGTGCGCGCCAAAGCCGGCCAGAGCGGAAAACTCTTTGGTGCCGTAACCAACGCCGACGTGGCCGCGGCCATCGGTACCTCGCTCTCCATTGTGCTCGACAAGCATAAGATCGATATCTCGGGAAAAATTCAAGCGCTCGGCTCGTATCCGGTCGAAATCAAGCTGCACAAGAACGTCGTCGCGAAGACCGCGGTCAACGTCGTTCCGGCGTAAGAGCGTGGCAAGCGCGGGACAAGTCTACGCGACGCGTTTTCGCCGCAAGTTCGGCGTCGAAGACGAGCTGAGCCGCTACGTCAGCGCGCTCTACGACATGCTCGGCTCGGTCCTCGGTCAAGACAAGGTCGTTCTGCGGGCGGGTAAGGTTAACGCCCTCAAGATGATGCGATCGCAGAACTTGCCCGATCGCCTCTGCGGGTTGCAGCGTCTCGTCTTCGAGGATCCGACGCGGGAGCGCGTGACGACGCGCGCACAGCAACGCAAGGTCCTGGCCGAGATCGAGGAGGCGATGGCCGACGTCATCGCTCAGCGCCATGCCGAAGATTCGATCGAACGGCGCGTCAACGAGAAGATGGCCGAACGCCACCAAGAGTACGTCAAGGATCTCAAGCTGGAGGCGTTGCGCGAGACGAGCGGCCCCGAGACGCCGGCCTCGCAGGCAAAGCTCGAGGAGCTGCACGCCCTCTCGCAGCGCACCCTCGCCGCGTCGGCACTCGCCGCGCTTCGACCGCAGAACCTGCGTGACGTGGTGGGAGAGGAGGCGGCTGTTCACGCGCTGCTGGCAAAGATCAGCTCCCCTTATCCGCAACACGCGATTCTCTACGGGCCGCCGGGAGTCGGCAAGACGACCGTCGCGCGGCTCGTCCTCGAGGTTGCAAAGTCGCGACCCTACACCCCGTTTGCGAAAGACGCCCCTTTCGTCGAAGCGAGCGGCACGACGCTGCGGTGGGATCCGCGCGAGACGATCAATCCGCTGCTCGGGAGCGTTCACGACCCGATCTATCAGGGCAGCCGCCGCGAGTTCGCCGATGCCGGCGTTCCCGAGCCAAAACTCGGGTTGGTGACGCGCGCGCACGGCGGCGTGCTCTTCATCGACGAGATCGGCGAGATGGATCCCTCGCTGCAAGCGCGGCTGCTCAAGGTTTTGGAGGATAAACGCGTGACGTTCGAGTCGTCGTATTACGACGAGAGCGCAACGAACGTTCCCGAGTACGTGAAACGCCTCTTCCGCGAGGGAGCGCCGGCCGATTTCATTCTGATCGGCGCGACGACGCGCGAGCCCGAGGATATCGATCCGGCGATCCGATCGCGATGCGCCGAGATTTTCTTCGAGCCGCTGACCCAGAGCCAGATTCTCGAGATCGTGCAGAACGCGATCAAACGTCTCGGCGCGCGGGCGACGCGCGGCGTCTCGAAGCTCATTGCCTCGTACACGATCGAAGGGCGCAAGGCCGTGCAGATCGTGGCCGACGCGTACGGACAGGCGCTTTACAGGATCCATCCGGCGCGCCGCGGAGAGAAGCCGAAGCGGCCTTCCATCGTTGAAGAAGACGTTCGCGCCGTCGTGCAGACGAGCCGGCTCGTGCAGCACACGCTGGTTAAGGGCCGCGCGCGGCGCGAGGTCGGCAAGAGCTTCGGCCTCGGCGTGCTGCATCACATGGGCAGCATCATCGAGATCGAGGCGGTCGCTTTTCCCGCGGCCCAGCCGGGAAAAGGAACGATTCGCTTCAACGATACCGCCGGGTCGATGGCCAAGGACTCCGTATTCAACGCAACGAGCGTGCTGCGCGCGCTAACCGGTACCGATATCGCCGAATACGATTTGCACATCAACGTCGTCGGCGGAGGGAACATCGACGGCCCGTCGGCGGGGCTTGCGATTTTTCTCGCCCTCTATTCGGCCGTGACGAGGACGGCGCTGCCGCAAGACGTCGCAGTCACCGGCGAGCTCTCGATTCAAGGAAAGGTTCGCGGCGTCGGCGGCATCGTCGAAAAACTTTACGCGGCACGCCAGGCCGGAATGCGGCGCGTGCTCGTTCCTAAGGAGAACGCGCGCGACGTCGACTCATTACTCGCGGGGTTGGAGATCGTTCCGGTGGCGAACGTCCAGCAAGTCTTGGAAGACTTACCGGCCAAGCGCCCACGCCGGCGCGTCCGTTGACCGAGCAGTGTGCCACCCCGTGTGGCACACTGCTCGCATAATTTCGTAGCTATGCACAAGCGGCCCACAAGGCGTTCACCGCCGGGGCGCCGGACTGCGGCTCGACGCCGATGACCGCTCAATCATTACCGACGCCGATCGATCGAATTCCGCCGAGCAATCTCGAGGCCGAGATGGCCGTGATCGGTTCGGTTCTCGTCGACCGCGAAATATTCGCGGCCGTCGGCGAGATCATTCGCCCGGCCGACTTCTATGCCCACGTGCACGAGACGATCTTCGGCGTGCTGCAAGACCTCTACGAGCACGGCGAACCGCTCGACAAGATTTCCGTCGGCGAAGAGCTGCGCCGCAGAGGCGCGCTCGAGCGCGTGGGAGGTCTCTCGTACATCAGCGCGCTGATGGAGACGGTGCAGTCTGCGGCGTCGGCTCGTTATTATGCCACGATCGTTCGTGAGAAGTCGGTTTTGCGCTCCCTCATTCACGCCGGCACGCAGATCACCCAGTGCGGATTCGAAGGAGAAGAGGACGTCTCCGGCGCGCTCGATCGCTGCGAGCAGCTCGTCTATTCCATCGGTGAACGGCGCGGCATTACCGAGTTCATGCCGGTCAACCGCCTAATGAAGGACGCGTTCGATCACATCGACCGCCTCTACCACATGCGCGGCGATCGCACCGGACTCACCTCGGGCTTTCGCGCCATCGACGAGATGACGACCGGCTTTCAGCCCGGCAACTTCGTCATCGTTGCCGCGCGGCCCGGTATGGGCAAGAGCTCGTTCGCGCTAAATATGGCGGTCGCGGCGGCTCGCGCTGAAGGCGCACCGGTCGCCTTCTTCTCGCTCGAAATGTCGAACAACGAGCTCATCCAGCGTCTGATCTGCTCGGAAGCGCGCATCTCGATGAACCATATGCGCCGCGGCAACATCAAGGACGATCAGTGGGAGCTCATCTCCAATGCGATGGGGGCGATCAACGATCTGCCGATCTATCTCGACGATTTAGGCGCCCTCACGGTCAGCGACGTGCGTAGCCGCTGCCGGCGCCTGAAATCGACCGTCGGTTTGGCGGCGATCTTCATCGACTATCTGCAGCTGCTTCGCCCCGGCGTGCTCGCGCGAAACGTCAACAGAAACGAAGAGCTGTCGGAGATTTGCCGTACGTTGAAAGTTACCGCCAAGGATCTCGGCGTGCCGATCATCGCGCTGGCGCAGCTCAACCGCGCGGTCGAGGCGCGAGCCGGTACGAAGCGCCCCCTGCTTGCCGATTTGCGAGATTCGGGCTCGATCGAACAGGAGGCCGACGTCGTCGCCTTTCTCTATCGCGACGGTTACTACAATCCCGAGACGGCCGAACCGGATCTCACCGAGTTTATCATCGCCAAACATCGCAACGGTCCGACCGGCACCGTGAACCTCCGGTTCCGTCCCGAGTACACCTTATTTCTACCCCACGGCGACGAATCACACTTCCCCGCTCCCTAGGCGCTGATTTCGCTCATTTCATCGTCGCCTTGCGCCTCATTTACCGTAGTAAACTTCGGGCCGCAGCTCCTTGAACTAGGCCAAATCGACTCCTTGGACTGAACAAAATCAGCGCCTAGGGCCCCTTGGACACGCGCGCTGCGCGCGCGGCTCAGGATGACACGGCCGGGGGAGGAGGGGAGTTGAAGCTCTGATAACTGTTAACCATGGTTAGCGTTAGCCATGGGTAACAAAACGGCCGCCGCCGGTCTGCTCGCGGTCGGCTCCGACCGCTCGCCGGCTCGCGCGCGCGAAGACTACGTCAAAGCGATTTACCAGCTCGGCGCGGCCGGGCCCGTGCGGGCTGCGGCGCTGGCGCGCTATTTGAACGTCAGCCGCGTCTCGGTCAGCAAAGCAAAGCGTCTGCTCGAAGCCGACGGATTGCTCGAGCCCGAGCGCTCCCCCTTGGAGCCGCTTCACTTGAGCGCACGAGGCGAGCGGCTCGCCGTCGCGATGGTACGCCGGCACCGTCTGCTGGAGACGTTCCTTCATCGCGCGCTGCGCATGCCGCTGGAACGGATTCATGCCGAAGCCGAGCGCATCGAGCACGTCATCTCCGACGACGTCGCGCTGCGAATTGCCGCGCTGCTCGGAAACCCTCGTTCCGATCCGCACGGTCATCCGATTCCTTACGGCGACGCGATTGCGCGCCGTAAACCGCCGCCGAGCTTGGCGACGCTCGCCGCGGGCTGCAGCGCCCGCGTGATCAGCATCGACGATCGCGACGACCGTGCCGTCGGCGCACTCGCCGCTGCGGGTCTGCTTCCCGGCACGAGACTGCGCGTCGAACGCGCCGACGGCAGTCGGATCGTCGTGCGCCGCGGAAAGCGCTTCTTCTCCGTACCGCGACGTCATGCAGAGATGGTGCGCGTTGGACCGTAGCTACGGCGTCGGCTCCGGCAGCGAGAACGTCGTGGCCGCGGCGAGAGATGCACTTGCCGGAAACCGCCGCGGATGGCGCGCGCTGCTGCCCTTCACGGGGCCGGCCTTCGTCGCTTCGGTCGCCTATATCGATCCCGGGAATTTTGCCACGAACATTCAAGGCGGCGCGGGCTTCGGCTATCGTCTGCTCTGGGTCGTCGTTCTCGCGAACCTCATGGCGTTGCTCTTTCAGGGCCTATCGGCGAAGCTCGGCATCGCAACCGGAAAGAATCTCGCCGAGCTCTCACGCGCGCACGCTCCCAAGCCGGTTGGCTACGCAATGTGGGTGGTCAGCGAGTTCGGCGCAATGGCAACCGATCTCGCGGAGTTTCTCGGCGCCATCGTCGCACTCTATCTGCTGTTGCACGTTCCGATGCTCGTCGGCGCCGTAATTACCGCCGGCGTCACCTATGCCATTCTGGCACTCCATCGCTACGGCTTCCGCACCATGGAGGCGCTGATCGGCGCGTTCGTCGGCGTTATCGCCGTCTGTTACATCGTCGAAACGCTGCTCGCCAAGCCGAACTGGTCGCTCGTGCTCTACCACTCGGTCGTACCCTGGCTCGGAGGGCCGTCGAGCGTGCTGATCGCCGTCGGTATCGTCGGTGCCACGGTTATGCCCCACGCGATCTACCTGCACTCCGCTCTGACGGCGGAGCGCGTCGTGCCGGAGAATCCGCGTCAGGCCGGAGCGATCGTTCGCTTCTCGCACGTCGACGTCATCATCGCGCTCACCATCGCCGGCCTCGTCAATCTTGCCATGATGTATATGGCGGCCGCGGTCTTTCACGCGACGGGCCATACGAACGTCGCCGATATTACGACCGCCTATCAAACGCTGACGCCGCTGCTCGGAAATCTCGCGGCCGTCGTCTTTCTCGTCGCGCTCATGGCGTCTGGTATCTCCAGCTCGGTCGTGGGTACCATGGCCGGCCAAGTGATCATGCAGAGCTTCGTCGGCTTCACCGTGCCGCTCTGGCTACGCCGGTTGGTGACGATGCTTCCCGCCGTCGCGGTCGTCGCGCTCGGCGTGAACGTGACTCAGACGCTCATCATTAGCCAGGTTATTTTGAGCTTCGTCCTTCCGGTTCCGGTCATCGCCCTGGTGTTCTTCACCTCGAGCGGCGCGACGATGGGGCGAATGGTCAACTCGCGCTGGGTCGGTCTGCTCGCGATCGGCGCGGCCGGCGTCATCATCGCGCTCAACGCGATCTTGATTTGGACGCTCGTCCACCCGGCTTAGATCGTCGCTTCGTGATCTTCCACGCCGCCGATGCTCTGGGCGAGATACATGCGCGAGAGTTGGACGTAGACGTCGGCGGATATCTCGATCCACGCGGCGGCGTCGCCCTCGAGCGGCTTCTTGACCGTCGCAGGCGCTCCCGCGGCGACGACCCGCGGCGGAATCGCCGCTCCCTGGCCGACGACGCTGCCGGCGGCGATCAGCGCGCCTTCGCCGATGGTGGAACCGTTGAGCAGCGTCGCGTTGCTTCCAATGAGCGCGTAGCGCTCGATTCGGCAATCCTCCATCACGGCGCAATGGCCGACCGTGACGTCGTCGCCGACGAGCGTTGCCCCGTTTTCACTGACGTGCACTACGGCGTTATCTTGAATCGAGGTGCGCGCACCGACGCGGATGGGGCCGTTGTCGCCGCGCAGCACCGCCCCGAACCAAATGCTCGACTCCGGGCCGATCTCCACGTCTCCGATGAGGACGGCGTTGGGAGCGACGAATGCGGATGATGCGATCTTTGGCCGCTTGCCTCGATATTCGATGATCATGGGCGATGCTTCGCAAGCGGGGCCGTCGAACCTCGCAGGCATGCACCGGCATCAAACGCCGCTGCGCGGTGTCAAAGCGACGCCGCGCCCCAAGCCCGGCGATCCGTCGTATAGCGCCGTGAACTACGAGTACGCAGGCCGCGCCGGCCACGTGCACGAGGTGGTCGAAATCGGCGGACGCAGCCTCGCCAAGGTGGGGTTCGACGACCGCAAGATCGTCTATTACTTTCTCGACGATCTCGAGCTCGACGAACGCGCGCGCCGCGGCACGTTTCACGACACGGAGCGCGGTGAAGGGTAGTACATCGAAGCGGTGGAAAGAGCGGCGCCCGGGGCGGAATCCCCCCGGCGGCGCGAACGCCGACGTAGCTCAACGGTAGAGCAATCGCTTCGTAAGCGATAGGTTATCGGTTCAAATCCGATCGTCGGCTCGGACTCTGCGCAACGCCAGCTGCATGAACGTCGGCGTCGCATATGAGACGCCGGCGTAGGGCTCGCACTCCTCGAATCCAAGCGATCGGTAGAGGCGGTATGCCGGCTCGAGCTGCGTCTTTTCGGTGTCGAGAACGAGCCGTTCGTAACCGGCATCGCGCGCAAATTCGATCGCCGACGTCACGAGCAATCGAGCGGCGCCGAATCTGCGGCGCTGCGGCAGCACGAAGAGACGCAGCAGCACCGCGGTCGTGGGGTGCGGATCGTCCTGCGCCTTCACCGCCGCGCAGCCGATCGCGACGTCGTCGTGCGTGGCGATGAGTGCGGCGTTGGGCGGCAAGAAGGTTCGGCGAAGCGCGTGCATGTTGGGCACGCGGCCGTGCCGAAGCGGTGCGGGCAGGTCGTCTTCATAGCCCGCGAAAAGTTGATGGAGCTGACGAAAATCGGAGTCGGTGCGCGCTCGGCGTACGGCTACCACCATGAGGCGCTCTTTTCCGAGCCGGACGCGCCAAGACATGTCGGGGAGCAATGCGAGCGAGCGAGTGCAAGTAGGTTGGAAAACCCACGGAGAAGGGAGCATTTGCGTGAGATTTTCAAGCATCGTTCGCCGCGTTCTTGGATGCTGTGCCGCTGCCGCATTGCTGACCGCTTGCGGCGGCTTGCAAGCAGAGAATGGGGTGCCCTCGGCGACGTCGGCGAGCACGATGCTTCGCGCACCGGGCGATGCGCGCGCGCCGGGCGGCGCGCGTTCGCCGGGCGCGATGCAGCATTTGCTCTCGGCCAAAGGCCGCTCGCGAATCGATCCGGCACTTGCGGGACGCGCGCTCGTCTACGCCGCGGGTGACGTAAGCTCGTACGTCTTCACGACCAACGGCAAGCTGATAGGAAACATCACGCAGACGGGCATCAGCACGTGCTCGGACAGAAACGGCGACGTCTTTTTCACCGAGGTCAACAGCATCATCGAGTTCCCGCACGGCGGGACGACGCCGATCGCTTCGTATGCGGTTCCGGGCACCGCATATTCGTGTTCGGTCGATCCGATCACCGGGAATCTCGCGGCAGTCGTCTTCTGCGTCACGGGATGCGGCGAATCCGTCGTCGTCTTGACGACGCCGGGCATGAAGCCGCAACAATATTCGGACGGCGCGTTGCCCCAAATGCTCTACTGCGCGTACGACGACCAAGGCAATCTCTACGTCGACGGTTATTCGGGTTCGGAGTTCGGACTCGCCGAGCTTCCCGCCGGCGGTTCGGCCCTACGAAACCTTACCGTCAGCCAAAACATTCAGTACGCCGGACAAATTCAATGGGACGGTCAGTACCTTGCCGTCACAACGACCATCGCGCCCGCGGTCGAGCAGTTGCAGGTAACCGGCTCCGCGGCGACCGTTGTCGGTACGACGGAACTCTACGGCGTCGGGCCCCGTACCACGCAAACGTGGCTCTATCACCACAAGATTCTCGTTCCGACCGGGCACGGACGGGCGCGCGCGACGGACATTATCTTCTGGAAGTACCCCACGGGGGGGTACCCAATTCGCGACTTCGCGCACTTTATCAGCAAGGGTCACGCGGAGATCACCGGCGTAACGGTCAGCGTTCCGCCGAAAAAATAATCGCGCAGGCGGGTACGCCGTAACCGAGCTGATGCATCAGTCCGGCGATTTGCTGCGCATCTTCGGGCCGTGCGGCCGAACGTCCAATCCGCCGCTCTATGGGAGCAGCGTTAGGCGCTGCGTTGCAGTCCGCTGCACTGCGTCGTTGCTGAACGGCAACGGCCACAAGCGTCCTGCCAGCCACGCCGCTGCCTGATCGGTGTAGTGACCCGACCCGGGCTCGCCCGACTCTCCCTGAGGAAGGGTGATTCCGCCCGCGTCCCAGTTGCCGACGTCCCAAACGGCGCGGAAACTCTGTGAATACCCCGGATACTGAACGTGCAGCGTGAGCTGATCGCCGTATCCCGGCAACGTCGTGCCGTCAAGAAAACCGATTCCCAGCGACGAGAGTGCGTGGAGCACCGGTACTGCGCCGGCGACGCTCCATGGCGCCGGGGAGGGCGGTGCGATCGCGCGGATCGCGTCTCCGGTAATCCCGGCCGAGATTAGCGTGGGCATTCTGCCGGCATGGCGATCGGTTAACTGCAACCGAAGGCGTTGAACGATCGTCGCAGTCGTCGAATCGGCCGTCATCATGCCGTCCCAGCGCAGCAACGCGTTGGCGACTGAGGCGTTCGTGCGCGCGAGCGGGGGCGCGAGATCGTGCGCCAGTTCGCGCTCCGGCAGCGAAAGCGCGTCCATCTGCATGCTCGCAAAGTAATCCACGTCGTAGATGCGGCGCGCCCGCAACAACTCTGCTATCCGGTAGGCGCGATACGGAGGTGCGAACTGCGCGCTCAACGGGAAGGGATAACCGTTACCGTACATTTTGTTGTTCGCGGTCCAGACCACCGCATCTCGCGAGGGCGCTACTTGCGGGAGACGCGCGAATGGAATCGGAGGATAGCGTCGTTGCAGATCGCTCGCCGAATGAACCCAGCGTCCGCGAACGGGATCGTCCGGTATTTCGCCCGCGAGCCGATAAGCGACGCGACCGCTGGTGTCGGCAAGGACGAAGTTCTGCGTCGGACCGGGGAACCTAGCCAGTGCTGCGGTGGCCTCTTCGATCGAGCGCGCGCGATCGAGGCTGATGAAGGTCGTCAGCGGCGAAACCGGACGATCGTACGCGTTCCAATGGACGAGCACGAAGTGGCCGTGCGTGGTGGAGATGCCGAACTCGCGCGGCGTTCGGTAGTAACGTTTGGCCGTCGAGGCGTGAAACCGTACGGCAAAGCGCTCATTCTGCCAGCCCTGGGGATCGAGCCGGTCCGGCGGACGGAAGACCGAGAGCGACGTCACGGTGCCGTCGGTCGCGCCCCACGCAACCGATTCGTTGTGACCGAGCACTACGGTCGGGCAGCCGGGGAGTGCGGCGCCGGCCACGTGATACCCGGGTGCGCGCAGGTCGACGAGGTACCAAACGCCGGGCATCTGCAGCGCGAGATGGGGATCGTTGGCGAGCAGGGCGCGCCGGTGGAGCGCCCTGTTCGCGCCGGCGGCCCATTCGTTGCTGCCGATGGGCGGACGTGCGTCGGCCAACTCCCGCAGCAGCATGGCGACGTGTCGCGCGCACCGCGGACCTGGCGCGATTCTTGCCAGTCCTTCCATGACCGGAGCGTCGTAACAAGGGTCGGTAAACGGAAATCGCGCCTGCAGAAGCGGAAGACCGCCGCTTCGGTACGCGGCATCGCGCGATTCGACGGCATTCCAATCGTCGATCAGATCGAGTACGGTGACCATTGCGACGGAGAGCGAGTCTTGCGGAGTCCACGGCTGCGGACGATATGCCAGAATGCGAAACTCCACCGGGAGCGGTTCGCGTGCCATCGCCGTATTGACGCCGTCGCTGAAGGCTTGGAGCAGGCTGCGAGAACCAGCGTCCAGCCGCTGCCATTGCGTTGCGACGATCGCGCGGATGGGAATCGCGCGCTCCCGTTCGTCGGTCGGCAGGGCGCGCGAGCCGTAGATTTCGGCGAGCCGGCCGAGAATGAATCGCCGCAGGAGGTCCATCTGGAAGAGACGGTCGGAGCCTTCGACGTACCCCTGCGCGAAGAAGAGATCGCGCTCGTTCCCAGCGATAACGTGCGGAACGCCTCGGTCGTCGCGCAGAATCGCGACCGGTGCGCGCACGCCGGCGCCCGCGAACGTTCCCTCGACTCGGGCGTGCACGTGCATGCCGAGCGCGACGTTTCCCGCAAAAGCCGCCAATCCGATCGCGACGAGGATCAGGATTCCGAGTACGAGAGGCCGGAGCAGCTTCACCACGGCCGGTTTAGGCATCGACGAAGACGTCGTCGCCCTCCACCGAAACCGCAAACGTCATGAGCGGCAGTACGGCGGGCAGAGTCAACGCATCGCCGGTTCGCACGTCGAAGGTCGCGCCGTGCCGCGGGCATACGACTCGGTCGCCCTCGAGTTCCCCCTGGTCGAGCGGACCGCCATCGTGCGTGCAGACGTCTTCAATCGCGTAAATCGTACCGCCGACGTTGCAGAGCAAGATCTCTACCGAATCGGCGGAAACGCGCCGGGTCGTTCCCGGCGCGATTTCGGAAACCTTGGCTACTCGATGTTTGGCCACCCGACCCTCGTTCTACGGGCTCTTCGAGTGTCATGCTCCGGAGCGACGGAGGCCGTTTACCGGCACATCTGCTAAACTCTCCGTATGAATGGAGTTCGCGTACCGGCGCTGATTTCGGGCGGCATCTTTGCCGTCATCTTGCTTGCAGCGTTCGTCGGAAGTGCGATTCAGTCGTCGGGCGCCGTGCGAAATCCGCAAGCATTGGCGACGCCATTCAAGATCGGCTTCTTCACGCTCTTCCTGCTATTTGGATTCTCGCTCATCCCCCTCATGGTCAACGTCGTGCTGGGAGTTCAAGTCGCACTCGGTAACGGCCGCGTCGGGCCCATAAAGGCGGCGATGGAGCACGCCAATTGGATCGTCGCAATTCTGTGGCTGATCATGGCCGCCGGCCTCGCCGTCGCGCTTCCCGCGGCCATCAAAGGAGGATTCTTCGCTCCATAGCCGATCGTTAAAGCGACGCTTCCTCCAATCGGCCCAGAAACGTTCGTCCGGTTCCACGCGGTCGCTCGCAAGACCGTAGAGCAGTCCGTAGGCCTCGCGGGTTAGGCGCCCCGCCTTCGAACTCGTTTCGATATCGTCGAGCGTGAAGACGCTATGGCGCAAAGTTGCATCGAGAAACTCGCCGGCGAATCGTTCGACCTCGTGCGAATCGTAGGCGGTTATTGCCAGCTTGCGCGCGAGACGATCGAGTTGCCCGCGCGGATCGCGCATCAGCAGGTCGTAATCGACGACCGCGAACGGCTTGGCTTCGAGCTCGTCGAGAAAAGGCGCCACGTTGACCAGCCACAAGCGCCGAGCCGTTTCGACGTCCATTTCTTGTCGCGCGTGAAGCGAGGCGGCCACGCTTGCGGGATTGCGGATCGCGAGCAGGTACGCGTCCTTCACCCGAGACTCGCGAAGAACGCGAAGCCAGAAGGGCAGAAGCCGCACCGTCCGCGGATCTTTGAAGCCCCAAAGCGGCTTGGCGGTAAAGCGGCGCGCGAGAGCGCGCCGCGCCTCACGGCGCAACCGCCACATTCGCCAGCCGCCGAAGCGGTTGGGATCGATCGGTGCGAGCGCATCCCACGCGAGGCCCAGGAGTTTGAGCACGCGTTCGTTCAGCTCGACGATGTCCCGGTCTTCCCAGTAGCCCGTCGGATTTTCCGGTTGAGCGTCAAGGAAGTCGTTGCCGAGATCGACGCCCAGTGCGGCCGTTCCGCGAGCGATGGCGCTCGTGCCGCTGCGGTGCATTCCGAGAACGACGATCGCGCGCGAGGCGTGGTTCATGGCCGCACCCTTTCGCTCGGTGATTGCCGATTCATCGCGCGGCGCAAGCAAGACGCAAAACGCCGCACTTTCGCGCGGCGTTTCATCGGAACCTGAGGTTAAGGCGCCTAACCGACTGCGCCCTCCATCTCCATCTTGACGAGCCGGTTGAGTTCCACGGCGTATTCCATGGGCAGTTCCTTGACGAAGAAATCGAAGAAGCCGTTAACGATCATGGCGGTCGCGTCGGCTTCCGAGAGACCCCGCGACATCGCGTAGAAGAGCTGTTCCTCGCCGATCTTGCTGACGCTCGCCTCGTGCTCGACGGTCGAACGCTGTTCGTGAATCTTCATCGTTGGTTTGGTATCGCTCGACGACTGCTCGTCCATAATCAGCGCGTCGCAGCGCACGCGCGTCTTCGCGCCGACGGCGCCGGGATGCACTTCGACTAAACCTCGATAGGTCGTCTTCCCGCCGTGCGCGCTGACGCTCTTGTTCGTGACGACCGAAGTCGTGCGCGGCGCCACGTGGATTACTTTGGCGCCCGCATCTTGATGCTGCCCTTCGCCGGCGAAGGCCATCGAGAGGATCTCGCCGCGCGCGCCCTCGCCCATTAGGTAGATCGAGGGATACTTCATCGTCAGCCGCGAGCCGATGTTTCCGTCGACCCATTCGACGGTCGCGTTGGCGTGCGCGATCGCGCGCTTCGTTACCAGGTTGAAAATATTGCGATACCAGTTCTGGATCGTCGTGTACCGGATCGAGGCGCCGTCCAAGGCGACGAGTTCGACCACGGCGGAATGGAGCGATGAGGTCGAAAACTTCGGTGCGGTGCAGCCCTCGATGTAGTGAACCTTCGCACCCTTGTCGGCGATGATCAGCGTCCGCTCGAACTGGCCCATGTTCTCGGCATTGATGCGAAAGTACGCCTGAAGCGGCATCTTCACTTCGACGCCCGGCGGCACGTAGATAAACGATCCGCCCGACCAAACGGCCGAGTTGAGCGCCGCGAACTTATTGTCGCCCGGCGGGATAATCGTCGCCAAGTACTTTCGAACGATTTCGGGGTACTGCTTTACCGCGGTGTCCATGTCGCAGAAGAGAACGCCCTGCTCTTCAAGCGCCTTGCTCGTGCTGTGATAAACGACTTCCGATTCGTACTGCGCCGAGACGCCGGCTAAGAACTTGCGCTCGGCCTCCGGGATGCCGAGCCGGTCGAACGTACGCTTGATATCCTCGGGCACGTCGTCCCAGGAGCGCTCGGTCTGGTCGGTCGATTTGACGAAATAGTGGATGTCGGCGAAGTCGATCTCGCTCAATAGGGCCGTGTCGCCCCAGGTCGGCATCGGCTTACGAATGAAGAGGTCGTACGCTTTGAGCCGAAAATCGCGCATCCACTCCGGCTCCTGCTTCATCGTGCTGATGCGCTCCACGATCGCTCGCGTCAGGCCCTTGTCGGACTTAAAGACGTAGTTCTCGGGATCGTGAAAGCCGTGCCGGTACTCTTCGATGAGCTCGGCGGGCTTGACGGCGGTTTCGAGCTTCAATGCCATGGCAAAGTCCAGCGTACCGCCCGCGGCGGGATATAGTCAAGATAATAAAGCAAGAGCTTCACTTTCAATTATCCCCAGGAGGATTTCAGCCGACTTACCGCCCGGTCGCCACTGAAGGATACCCGCGCGATTCACCCCCTGTGGGCAACCTGTGGGAAGGGCTTTACAGCGGGGGGTCCAGGGGGTATGATTGCCCCCGTCTCCTTCGTAGAAGAAGGAACAACGGAGCCGGGGGTCGGCTCCACGGTTTGGGGAGGGCGCGCCCTTACGCGCCATCGCGGCAAGCCGCCCGCGCACCGTCAAAAGCGCCGGCAAGAGCTCGCCGAAAGGTCGGGGACGTGTCTGCACCGCAGCCGCCAGCCGACGAAGTCCGGAGGTGGGATTCCTCAAGGGTCAAGGAGACCTGAACAATTGAAGGCACTCGGCAGGCACATCGTGTGCGAGCTTTCGGGCTGTCGCCCCTCCTTGCTTTCGGATATCGACGGTATCGCGGCCATGATGATCGCCGCCGCGAAGGCCGCGCGCGCTACCATCATGGAGAGCGCGTTTCATCGTTTCGAGCCGCAGGGCGTCTCCGGGACGGTTATCTTGGCGGAATCCCATATATCGATCCACACGTGGCCGGAGAAGGGCTACGCGGCGATGGACTTTTATACGTGCGGCGACCACACCGACCCCTGGCTCGCTTGCGAGCACGCTGCACGAACGCTGCGCGCGAGCAGCGTGCTTGCTACGGAGCTCAAGCGCGGCATCGAAAAGAGTGACGGCGAGTTTACGCACGTGTTGAGTCGCGATCACGATTCGCGCGTGCTGAGCGTGTCTGCATAATTTTTTTAACTGCTATCACCAGCAATTATCAGCTTTTATAACGCTCGTTTCGGCAGGCTTGCCGTGCCTGCCGTCCAATTCATTTGTCCCAACGGTCACTGCTCTCTCGAATGAGGTTGAGAACGAATTTCAATGCGCTTATCAATGTTTCGGCCTAGCGGGCTAGCCGCGGTTGCTTCGATCGCGCTGGCCGCGTGCGGTGGTCACGGCGTCGTCCCGCCCGGGTCGACGTCGTTTGCACCGCAAGGGTCTTCGCCGTTTGCGCCCATGACTGCGAACCAGGACGATATGTCCCCGCTCGCTCTGAAGACCTGTGCAAAGACTCCTCCGCAATGGATGTGGATCTTCAAGGGTGCGTGCGTGCAGTTCACGCTCAAGAATACCGGCGGAAAGTTCACGCTGGGCGAGTACCAAAGTATCAGTGTGACCGGTTCGATCGGTTATAACAATGCCAAAGGATCGGTGGCAATCGATCTCGCCGACGCAATCGACAAGAACGGCGACGTCCTCAAGTGGAAAGGCAAGACGTTTCCGGTTTACAAAGCCAAGGGCACGACGGTCGTTTACGCCGTCGCGGATAACCAGACGTCGCAGACCATTAAGCCGATAAATCACAAGGGCGTGGCGGTCATCAAATACGTGATCACCGACGCGAAGGGACTTCCCGGAAAAAGCTGCGGCGTGGCGATCCTGGAACGGCAACGCAACGGGCAGCTAACGTGGAGTCCGATTCCGAATAATTTCCCGGTCAAGGGGAAGACCGTCACCATCAGCCAGTACACGGCGCCCTCCGGCCTGGTTCTGCCGCCAAAGGGCAACGGGCTCTATTTCGCGATCAACTGCTTTAGCTAGCGCGAGTCGCGATTTCACGAAGAACCCTGCCGCACGGCGGGGTTCTTCTTTTGTGCCGCCAATCACTAGGCTCGCATGCCGAAGACGAAAGAGTGGCATTGGTACGTCGAAGAGTTCGCGCCGGCGGAACGTCACCATCACGCCGTCGACGAGCTTTATTACTCCGGGCGATCGGAGTTTCAGCAGATCGCCGTTCTGCGCTCGCCGGTCTTCGGTAAGATGCTCGTTCTCGACGGCGACACGCAGAGCGCGCAAGCCGACGAGCGAATCTACCACGAAGCGCTCGTACATCCGGCCCTGGCCGGCGCAGACGAGCGTCGCGAGGTGCTGATTCTCGGCGGCGGTGAGGGAGCGACGCTGCGGGAGGTACTGCGCTCTCCCGACGTCGCCCGGTGCACGATGGTCGATATCGACGGGCTCGTCGTGGAGCTCGCAAAGAAATATCTTCCGGAATGGTCGGACGGATCGTTCGACGACCCCCGGGCGCGCGTCGTCGTCGGCGACGCGCTCGAGTTCATGCGCGCGAACGCGGAACGTTACGGCGTGATCCTTTCGGATCTCACCGAACCGCTTGCCGATTCCCCGAGTAACCCGCTCTTTAACGACGACGTTTTTCGGCTCATTAAATCGCGGCTCGCCGACGGAGGCATCTACGTGCTTCAGGCCAGCACGTCGGCGGCGCACAACGCGGCGCTCCACTGCAAGATGGCGCGCACGCTGCGCCGCCACTACGCACACGTCGTCTCTTTTTCGACGCACGTGCCGGCCTTCGACACCGAATGGGCCTTTCTCGGCTGCAGCGACCGCGTCGACCTCGCGGGCCTCGATTCGGATCGCATCGATGAGTACTGCGCGCGGCTGAGCGGAGAGAGCTTCTTTTACGACTCGCTGACGCATCGGCGGCTCTTTGCGCTCCCGCTCTACTTGCGCAAAATGCTGGCTGCCGGCGGGGAGACCTTTTAAGGGAGGACGGATAGGAGAAGATATGGCTACCGATTACTCGCACGCACCGCACGCCTGGGAGAAAGAAAAGAGCAACTTCGTTGCGTTGCTCGACTTGAAGTTGGAGAGCGTCGAGCACGGTCGTGCCGTGATGCGCATGCCGTACCGGCCCGAAATCACCAACGGAACGGGGGCGGTGCACGGCGGTGCGATCGTGAGCCTTTGCGATACGGTTTTTTACGTCGCGCTGGCCTCCATCTACGGCCGCGATCAAGACACCACCACGGTCGCTCTGCAGTGCAACTTTCTCGCGCCTGCAGGGCCTCCCCACGATCTCGTTGCCGAAGCCCGGGTTCTGCGGGGCGGGCGGCGGATCGTCTACGGTGAGGTCTACGTGCGAAGCGGGGAGAAGATCGTCGCGCACGCGACCCTCGATTTTCTCAACACGTATCCCGAAGAGAAGCCGAAGAAAAAATGAAGCGCACCGCGCTCTACGACGAACACGTTCGCGGCGGCGCCCGTATGGTGCCGTTCGCGGAGTTCGAGATGCCGGTGCAGTATGCGGGCATCTTGAAAGAGCACGATGCCGTGCGTCACCGCGCGGGACTCTTCGATCTTTCGCATATGGCGCAGTTTTGGCTTCGCGGCGACATGGTCGCACGGTGGGCCGACACGCTGACCATCAACGCCGTCGGCACGATGAAGCCGATGCAGGCGCGCTATAACATCTTTTGCAACGAGGGCGGCGGCGCGCACGACGACACCATCTTTTATCGGCTCGAACGGGGCTGGCTGCTCGTCGTCAACGCCTCCAACGCCGAGAAAATGTGGCGGCTGCTCAACGAGCGGCTTCCTGACTCCGGCGTAACGCTCGAGAATCATCACGGCCGAAGCGCGCTCGTCGCGATTCAGGGCCCGCGTTCGGTCGAAATTTTGCAGCCTCACACCGACGTCGACCTCGGCGCGCTCCGCTATTATTTCTGCGCCGAAGGGCGCGTGAACGGGGTTCCCGCGGTTATCGCCCGCACGGGATATACCGGTGAAGACGGGTTCGAGCTCTTCGTCGACGCTCTGGATGCGCCCGAGATTTGGAACCCGCTCTTGCGCGAGCATCGCGCGGAGGGTCTCGAGCCCTGCGGGCTCGGCGCGCGCGACGTGTTGCGGCTCGAGGCGGGCATGCCGCTCTATGGGCACGAGTTGACCGAGGCGATCACGCCCGTCCAAGCCGGATTGAAGTGGGCGCTCAAACTCGACAAGCCGGAGTTCGTCGGCAAGGAGGCGCTCGAGGACCAGCTCGAGGGCGACCAGTACTCGCGTATTGTCGGTCTCGTCATGGAGGGACGGGCGCCGGCGCGCGAGGGATACCAAGTCTGGTTTGACGGGCGTATCGCCGGGTCGATACGAAGCGGTTCGATTGCTCCGTCGTACGGTAACCGGAGCGTCGCGACGGCGCTCGTCGCGCCGGAGGCGGCCGCAATCGATACGCACGTGGAAGTCGAGATTCGCGGTAAGAATCATCCCGCGACCGTCGTCGCGCTCCCCTTTTACAAGCGCGCGAAATCGTAACAAAGGAGAAGAAGTGGCGCCAGGTGAGGATCTGCTCTTCAGCAAGGAGCACGAATGGGTTAGGCTCGAGGGCGACTCGGCAACGATCGGAATTACCGATTACGCTCAGAACGCGCTCGGCGATATCGTCTACGTAGAGCTGCCCAAGGTCGGCTCGACGGTCGCGCAGTTCGCCAATGTCGGCGTCATCGAATCCGTCAAAGCGGTTTCCGATCTCTTCACGCCGATCTCGGGCGAGGTCGTCGAGATCAACGCCGCGCTCGACGGCGACCCGGCTGCAGTGAACCGCGAGCCTTACGGCGCCGGGTGGCTGCTCAAAATCCGGCCATCGAATCGCGACGAAGCGAAGACGCTGCTCTCGCTCGCCGAGTACGAGAAGATTGCAACGGATTAGCTCCCGGTTCCCCGCCGCAGTGCGGCGTTCCGCGGTACATCGCCTCGCGAATGGCGACCCGCTGCGAATCGTTCAAGTCGCGATCGCCGTAAAGATCGTCCGTGACGAGATGGAAGACGTAGGCTTCCTGCCGCGTCGGAAACTCGCCGCACGGCATCTCCCAGTAACGGATGAAGAACCGAACGCGCCAGACGACGTGCCGGTCGGAGAACGCGTGCAGCGTGCCTTCGGCGCGCTCGCACGCGACGAACTGTGTGAACCGCGATGCGAACGGTTCGCATCGCGGCGTTGCTTGCGCGTTGAGGATGACGGCAACGAACCAGGCGATCATCGTTGCCGTCATTCACGCGCAAGGGGTTGGGCGACAAGGGCCCACATGGGTCAGGGTTTCGGTCCGACGGCGGCGCCCACGGGATGTTCGAGTCCGTTGGTGATCGTTACGGGCGACGTATTTTCGGTGAGGTCGATCACGCTTACGTAGCCGGGGTGCGGAGTTCGCGTGCTGCCCGAACTCGGAACCGCGAGATATTGGCCGTCGATCGTCAAGAAGAGCGGAGCGTCGAACGTCCCCGGCACCTTGCCGGCGTATGTCCACGTTTCGCTCGCATCCGAGTAGATAGCGACGTCGTTGTTGCACGGATCGGAGGCATAGAGCTTTCCGCTCGCGTCGAAGGCCAGACCCGGAGCCTGGACGTTGTTCGATAGCGGTACGATGACCCAGAGCGTCGGGAAAACGTCGTTGCCGACGGTCTCGCTGCTCCCGCTGCATCCGCCCGCGAACGGGATTGCGTTCGCGGTACCCGCGGAGGCAAAGAAGGTTCCCTTGGTGGCCGTTGGATCGATTGCAAGCCCTTGGTTGTCGTCGGGAGCCGATCCGATGCCCGCAACGCCTAACGAAGGTGTGCCGTTGCCCACGGGATACTCGACGATCTGCTGCGTGTATCCGTTGGCCGCATTTCCGCGATCTGCAACGTAGAGGGTTCCATTTGCCACGGCAACGTCGCTGGGGTCTGCGAGTCCTTTCGAATAGGTCCGCACCACCGACGCCGCTCCGGGAGCGTACTCTAGAACGTCGCCTCCGCTGCCGTTGGCGACGAAGAGGTCTCCCGACGAGCCGACGGCGACCCCGGCGACGTCGACGAGGTTCTTTTCGATCGTGCGGATCGGCGCCGGATTCTGCGCGCCTTCATCGTAGACGACCAATTCGGAGGAGCCTTCGGCGGTTCGGTTCGAGACGTAGACGTAGAGCGACGTGGATCCAACGGCAATGTGGCGTGAAGCAGCGTCGCCGGACGGCCGCGGATTGGCGTACGGCCGGACCACTTGCTGCGGCGCCGCCGACGGTACGAGCGCGGCCCCGGCCGTTCCGCCGCTGCATCCGGCCAGGATGGACAGCGCCGCAATTGCCGCATGATTTTTCGAAATCGTACGGATTACTCGCATCGGACTGGTCCTTCGAACATCAGATTGCGGATCTCGAGGCGATCGTTATCGGTGAGATCGGGGTCGTCGTACAGATCGTTGGTGACCATGTGGAAGATGTAGGCCTCTTGCTCGGTCGGAAATTCGCCGCACGGCATCTGCCAATAACGGACGAAGTAGCGAACGCGCCAGGCGATTGCGCGGCTCCTGAAAGTCCGCAGCGTACCATCCGCGCGTTCGCAAGCGGCGGACTTGGCAATGCTTGCCGCCAAGGTGCCGCAGCGTATGCTGCGATCGAAGTGCATTGCGGCGGCGAGAACGAGAGAATGCATGATGAGGGGCTCCTTCCTTTACAATGCCGATCATGTCGTACTAGCGCGCCGGCGATAACGTACAGCCTCACAAACGACTCACACGTTGCCGCATACGTGCGGCTGATGTGCGAGTGTAAAAACGCGGCCCGATCTAACGATCGGGCCGCGCACCCCGCTCTCTTGTAATTCGAGCGCCTATAAGATGCTGACGGATGCTCCGGTTGCCTCGGATGGTGCCGCAGGCAGCGTTCTCACTCCATTGCTTTCGTTCGGATAGCCCCAGTAATCGAAGGCGCCGGTGCACGACCGGTTGTCACCGATTACCGTGCCGCCTTGACGCTCGTTCGCCGGCGTATTTCGCTCTCCGACGATGTAGGGAGCCATGACGTCGGTGAATCCGCCGTCGCACGCGTCGGTGAGAACGGTGGTGCCGACGACGGCGAGCGCGCCGGAGGCGGAGGCTGCCGCGCGATAGATGGCGGTCGAACGCCGAAAATGGAAGTTCCGATCGGTAAACGTGATGTACTTGCCATCCCACATAACGCCGCCGGGAGCGACGATCGAGCGATTAAACGAGACTTTTCGCAGGGCACGAACGCCTGCGGGAAGTTCGTATATACTCGAGAGATCGGCGATCGTGCATTCGAGGTAGAGATCGTTGTGGCCGTCATAACCGGGCGGCGAGAGCAGGTTGCAGTCGTGGAGTGCGAAGATGTCCGCAGGCGCCGAGTATCCGGCGTTTGCGCCGGCGCTCCAGACGGCGATCGTACTCGTCGCATCTTCGAAGCCCGGACTCTCGGACGCGGCGAGATTGCCGTTCGGTGCGACCGAACATCCGATCGGACGACCCGGTGAGACGAGCCGATGAATGGGCGTCGGCAGCCCGTGCCGATATTCGACAAGGGCGCCGGCGCCGGAGTCGGCGATCCAAACGTCGCCTCTGCGGTCGACGCATTGACCGGTGGGGGCGTGAAACCCGGTCAGCATTCCCAACTGCTTTCCAGTCGTGAAGTCGTAGACGAGCACGGCGTTGCGGCCGGCGTCGGAGAGATAGATCAACTTCTCGACCGCCGCGGCGGTCGGAGCCATCCACGATTTCTCCGGCGCGGCGTGAGCCGCGGCCGGGCCGGCCTCTCGGGAGGCTCCGTCGGGAATGACGGAAGGTCCGGCGAGCGATGAACGCGCCCCGCCACACGCGGCGAGCGTTACGGCTGCAAGGCAAAGGCCGGCCGCGCCGGCACCGATCCGATAGATCGAGGTCATGTCTCTGCTCCTTGAAAAGAAGGCTCGGGCAGGGCGCCCGTTCCGCTACGCATCATGCCGCGAGCGGGTAGCGCGCCGTAACGCACACTCGAACAACCGAATCGCACAGCGAGCTTCTGTGTGGGCCGATGTGCGGTCTTCGCACTTGTCCGCTGGGGGAGCGAGGGTACTGCTTCACTGCGGCGCGAACTTTTCTGTCGCCGTGGAGGACGAGGAGCACGTCTCCGGCTCGTCGGACTTCGGGACGCTTCTGCGAAGCCATCGGCTCGCCGCGGGACTCTCGCAGGAGGCTCTGGCCGAGCGTGCCGGGATCAGCGTAAATGGGGTGAGCGCGCTCGAACGCGGTTATCGCCGCACGCCCCAACGTGAGACCGTCGCGCTTCTGGCCACCGCGCTGGCGCTAAGCGACGAGAGCCGGAGTCAGTTTGACGCGGTCGCACGCGCCGGGTTCCGTCGTCACCCTCCGGCGGCCCATAACGGCCGACCCGAAACGGCCGACGATTTGCCGGTATCGCTGACGAGCTTCGTCGGACGCGAAAAGGAGCTCGCGGAGATCGTGCAGCTGGTGCGCGAGCACCGGCTGGTCACCGTCACGGGAAGCGGCGGTATCGGGAAGACTCAGACGGCCACGCGGGCGGCGCGCGCCCTCGACCTGCCCGCGGGATCGCTGCGCTTTGTCGCACTCGCTCCGATCGCGGCGACCGCCCCGGTGGCACCCGTCATCGCCTCGGCGCTCAAAATCCGGGAAGCGACCGGTGAGGCGCTGCTCGATACCATCGCCCGGTTTCTCAAAGAGAAGACGATGGTGCTGATCCTGGACAACTGCGAGCACGTGATGGCGCGAGTCTCCGAGGCCGCCGAAAATTGCTCCGCGAATGCTCGGGAGTTCGCATCTTGGCGACGAGCCGCGAGCCGCTCCGCGCCTCGGGAGAGTACCGGTATCGTTTGCCTTCGCTCAGCGTCCCCTCGTCACGAGACACGGATCTCGACGCAAGTGCGGCCGTCGGCTACGAATCGGTCGCGCTCTTCGTCAATCGCGCGAAGGCCGCCGACCATCAATTCGCGCTCACCGACAAGAACGCGCGTACCGTGGCCGAGATCTGCCGACGGCTCGACGGCATTCCGCTGGCGATCGAGCTTGCCGCGGCGCGGGTGACGCTCCTGACGGTCAATGCGATCGACGATAGGCTGGACGATCGATTTCGGCTGCTTGCGGGAGGAGCGCGCAGCGCGCTTCCGCGTCAGCAGACGATGCGAGCAACGATTGACTGGAGTTACGAGCTGCTGGCGGAGCGCGAGAAGCGGATCTTCGAACACCTCTCGGTTTTCGTGAACGGGTTTACGTTAGAAGCGGCCGTTGCCGTCGTATCGGGCGATTCGCTCGACGAACTCGACGTTATCGACGGGCTCACCTCATTGGTCGAAAAGTCGCTCGTCGTCGCCGAGCCGGATCGAAACGAAATGCGTTACCGGATGCTCGAATCGACGCGTGCCTACGCACGCGAGAAGCTGAATGCGACGGGTGCGGCCGAGACGACCGCTTCTCGCCATCTGCGTTACCTGCGCGAGCGGTTCGCAGAGGAGAACGAGCTTTATCGGCGCACGGGAAACGAGACGCCGCTAACCGCGCTTTTTGCCGACGAGGCGGAAGACGTTCGCGCGGCGGTCGATTGGGCGATCGGTCACGACCTCATTGGCGCCGCTGAGTTGCTCGCCAACGGCAGGTGGAGCACGACCGCGCTCTTTAGCGAAGGAGTTCGCCGCAGCCGCGACGTGCTGCGTCTGCTGCCAGTTGACGAGTTCCTCTTGCGGGCCAGGCTCTGGCTCTCCCTCGCATGGATGCTGTTTAACGTGAGAAAAGCGGAGGCATCCGAGGCTGCCGCGCAGAGCGTGCGATGCGCGCGCTCCGCGGGAGATGCTTACGTGCTCGCTATGGCGCTTTGCACGCGTGCGCTTTTAGACATTCACGCTTCGAAGTTCGATGAGGCCGAATCGGCGCTGGAGGAGGTGGAATCCATAGCCCCGTCGCGCGACGCCCTGCTCGACCGGCGTCTGCACGACGCAAAAGCGTATTTGCGCCTTCTTCAGGGAGATTTCGATGCTGCCGCCATTGAGTACGAAGAATGCGGCGAGACGCGCCGCGAGTCCGGCGACACGGACGGCGCCGAACACAACGCCCTGAACCTCGCCGAGGTCGAACACGCTCGCGGACGCTCGGCGCGCGCGGTTTCGCTCGCGTCACAGGCCGCCGCGCACTTCAAGAGCAGCGGCGACGCGTTGACGGTGCTGCACGCGCTATCGAACCTGTGCGGGTATCTGGTCGCGCTCGACGATTTGCCAAATTCGCGCGCGGCTGGTCGCGAGGCGCTCGCACTTGGAATGACGCTCGACCGCGACGGCGTCGCCGTTACCAACGCGATCGAACATCTCGCGCTGATCTTCGCGCTCGAAGGCCGTTACGTCACCGCCGGACAGCTTGCCGGTTACGCACAGGGCGCATACGAGCGCATCGGCTATCGGCGAGAGCCTACGGAGCGCATGACGCACGAACGGCTGGAGCGGTTGTTGCAAACGAACGTGGCTGCGGAAGAAGTCGCGCGTTTGATACAACTTGGCCGGAGCATCTCCGCCGATCGAGCGATCGCGCTCGCTCTTGCAGAGCCGTGAGCGAAACGCAGACCTCGGACTCCCAACAGTTCGGTGCGTTGTTGCGAGAGTATCGCATGCGCGCAGAACTCTCGCAGGAGGCCCTGGCCGAGCGAGCGGGCATGAGCGCCAACGGTATCAGCGCGCTCGAACGCGGGTATCGTCGCACTCCGCATCGCGAAACGGTCGCGCTCTTGGCACGCGCCTTGGCGCTCGAGCCCGACGACCGCCGGCATCTCGATGCCGCCGCCACGCGGCCCGCGCGTCCGCGTTACGGACCGGCGTTGCGGACCGGCGCTTCGGCTCCGCCCGCAGCTTTTAGCCTTCCGCTCTCGCTGGCAACGTTTGTCGGGCGCGAGCGTGAGCTCGAGGAGATCGCGGCGCTCGTGCGCCAGCATCGCCTCGTCACGCTGACCGGGGCAGGCGGCGTCGGCAAGACGCAGACGGCGCTGCAAGTTGCGACGTCGCTCGAGCAGGACGATCGCGCGCTCTGCTTTGCCGGCTTGGCGCCGATCGCCGATGCGTCGCTCGTGACGGCGAGCATCGCCGCAGCACTCGGCGTTAAGGAAAGCCCGCAGCGATCGTCGCTCGATGCGATCGTCGCATATCTGCGCGAAAAGCCGCTGCTCCTGATTCTGGATAACTGCGAACACGTCATCGACGAAGCGGCCGCAGCCGCCGAGCAACTGTTGAGCCGTTGTTCGCGGCTTCGCATCATTGCGACGAGCCGCGAACCGCTGCGAGCCGCGGGAGAGCATGCCTATCGGCTGCCGTCGCTCGACGTTCCCGAAGCAGAGACCGACGGTACTCTCGGGGCCGCGGGTACCGCCTCGTACGGCGCCATCGCGCTGTTCGTCGATCGCGCGCGTGCCGTCGATCATCGTTTTGAGTTGACCGACAATAACGCACCCGTCGTCGCCGAGATCTGCCGGCGTCTCGACGGAATACCGCTTGCGATCGAACTGACTGCCGCGCGCGTGAACCTGCTTTCGCTCCCCGCACTAGCCCGTAAACTCGACGAACGCCTGAGGCTGTTGACCGTGGGCGAACGCATGGCGCTGCCGCGTCAACAAACGATGCGCGCAACGATCGACTGGAGCTACGATCTGCTCTCGAAGTCCGAGCAGCGGCTCTTCGAACGGCTCTCGGTCTTCGCCGGCGGCTGCACGCTTGCCGGCGCCGCCGCAGTCTGTGCCGATGAAAGCGCGGCGCCTTCGGACGTGATCGCGTCGCTTTCATCGTTAGTTGATAAGTCGCTGATTGCGGCCGAACTAAAGGGCGACGAGCCGCGATACGAACTCTGCGAATCGTTTCGGGAATATGCTCGCGAGAAACTCGACGGTCGCGGCGAGACCCACGCCGTGGCGCATCGTCAGGCGGCGCTGGCGTTGGAGCTCGCGGAAGAGCTCGAGCGCGTTTATGAGTCCCAGCCCGACGACGTCTGGCGCGCTCTCGTTCCGGAGGAGCTCGATAATTGGCGCACGGCGCTGCAGTGGACGCTGAACGAACGCGGCGACGTCAGGTTGGGACAACGGCTCGCGGGGAAGTTGCGGGTGGTTTGGCAGTATTTTGCCCCGCTCGAAGGGGCGCGATGGCTCGCCTCCGCTCGACAACTCGTCGACGACGCAACTCCGCCGGCCGTTGCGGCCGAGCTCAGTTACGCCGGCGCAATTGCCGCGTGGGCGCTGCGGGACCATAACGAGCATCTCTCCTGCAGCGAGCGCGCGGCCGCGCAGTATCGAGCGATCGGCGACAAACTCGGCACCGCTCGAGCACAAAGCATCGTGGCGCACGCGTTCACCGCGCTCGGGCGTCCGGTGGAAGCCATGCAGCTCTTACGTGAGTCGCTTGCTGCGGCGCGCGCGCTTGGAGACCGCCGGCTCATTGCCTATATCGTCCGGGGGCTAGGCTGGAACAGCTGCGTCAACGGCGGAGATATCGTGGCGGCGCGGGCGTATTATTCCGAAGCAATCGACATTTACGAATCGCTCGGAGCGGCTCTCAACGCCGCCTTCACACTCAACGATTTGAGTGAATGCGAGGCGATTGCCGGCAACGTCGAGCTGGCGCTGACGTACGCGAGCAGAGCCGTATCGTCGTTGCAAACGTTCGATGAAACGCCGCTCGTCGCGCAAGCGTTAGACAACATAGCACTCTATCTCATCTTATTGGACCGTTTTGACGAAGCCGAACGGCACGCTCGCGAGGCGCTTGCGCTCGCGCTCGAATATCGTAACGGGAGCGGGCATTTGAGCGTTCAAGCGGCCCAAGCCCTGCAGCACCTCGCCGCAATTGCGGCGTTGCGTACCGGGTCTTCCGGCGATTGCGCCTCCGCGAACGTTCGTGCGGCGCGAATCTTGGGATTCGTCGACGCACGCCTTGCGGCAATGGGAGCCGCCAGGCTGAACAATCAGGAGCAACGCGAGTACGATCGCGCGCTAGCCGTTTTGCGAGCCGCCTTGGGAGCCGCTGCCGTAGCGACCCGTTTGGCCGAGGGTGCGGCGATGAGCGAAACGGAGGCCGTCGCGCAAGCAACAGGCGTGCGCTGAAGCGCCGCTGAATCGGCGCAACAAAGGAGAAGCTTCGATGATTCGTTTCGTGCTCTTTGCGTTCGCCGTTGCCTTTGCGGCAAAGGTCGCAACCGCGGCCGCGATTGCCGGTGAGCCGATGCTGCCGCCGCAGCCCAAGGTTCACCCTGCCGGCATCCCGGCGAGTGCCATTCTGGTCTCCCCGTGCGTTGCAACGATGGGCGAACACTGGGCCGACGTGAAAAAACTGCCCGTCGGTCCCATCTATGGAGTTTGGCAGGGCAAGCCGGTATTCACCGAGATCATGGTGACGGTCGCCCAGCTCGAAAAGGGATTCGCTTACGGAAATATCCGCGCGCTGCCCGGTTATACGATCGACCACGTGGATTTTAGATACGAGCCGCACGGCCACGCGGGGCTGCCGGTTCCTCACTACGACCTGCATGCGTACTACGTCTCGCCGGCGGTGCAGGCAACCATCTGTCCGAACGGAATTCCGGATCCTTCGCTTAAACCGCAGAATCAATAGAATCACCTGTCGGGGAACCAATGTACGCACCGCACACCAGGCGAGACGTTCAGGCGATGCTCGAGACGATCGGCGCGAAATCGCTCGACGAACTTCTCGGCGTTCCCGACGCGATCGCGCTCAAGGCCGAGCTCGAAGTCGTTCCCGCCTTACCGGAGTATCTCATCCAGCGGCGCTTCGATCAGTTCGCGCAAGCGAACGCCGGCGCGGGATATCGTTCGTTCCTCGGCGCGGGTGCGTATCGTCATTATACGCCGCCGGCGATTGCCGCGCTCGCAATGCGCGGTGAGTTCCTCACCGCATATACTCCGTACCAAGCCGAAGTCTCCCAAGGCTATCTGCAAGCGATCTACGAGTGGCAGACCTACATAGCGCTGTTGACCGGAATGGATATTGCCAACGCTTCGGTGTACGACGGTGCCACCGCGCTCGCCGAGTCGGCAATCATGGCACTAGGTGCCACGGGCCGGCAGAAGATCCTCGTCTCTCGTGCGGTGCATCCGAACTATCGCGCCGTCTTGCAGACCTACTGCGAGGGGCTCGACGTCACCGTGGACGAGATTCCGTTTACCGACGACGGCACGACGGATAACGACGCGCTCGCGGCTGCGGCGGCGAGCGGCGAGTACGCCGCGGTTGCATTGCAATCGCCTAATTTTTTCGGTAACGTCGATACGCCGCAGGCAAACGCGCGCGAGGCGATGCGTGCCGGCGGAACCGTTCCTATTGCGGTCGTCGCCGAGGCGCTCTCGTTGGCGGCGCTCGCGCCGCCCTCGTCGTGGGGAGCGCAGATCGTAGCCGGTGAGGCGCAGAGCTTTGGCGTCGCGCTCGCCTACGGCGGTCCATATGCCGGTTTCATCGCGTCGACGCAAGAGCATATGCGCCGCATTCCCGGGCGGCTGGTGGGACGAACGGTGGATAGCGCCGGACGTACCGCCTACGTGCTGACGCTCCAAGCGCGCGAGCAGCATATCAGACGGGAACGTGCGACGTCCAACATTTGCACGAATCAGGCTCATTGCGCGCTGATCGCGACGATCTATCTCGCGCTGATGGGCAAGACGGGATTGCGTGACGCGGCCGGGCTCAACTTGGCCCGCGCTCGCGAACTTGCCAGCGCCGTGGCCAACGTTCCCGGAGTTCGGATAAAACATAGCGCCCCGTTCTTCAACGAGTTCGTCGCCGACGTAGGCCGGCCGGCCGGCGAAGTGCTCGCGGGGTTACGAGAGCGCAAGATTCTCGGCGGTCTCGATCTCGGTCGCTTCTATCCCAAGATGAGCCGCTGCATCCTCATGACGGCGACCGAGCTTACGACGACGGGCGACATCAAGGCGCTCGCAAGCGCGCTCGAGGAGGTTCTCAATGTCCCCGCAGCAGTCTAACGGCAGCGCTGCGGGCGTGCCGCTGATCTTCGAATCCGGTCAGGAGGGGCGCGCCAACCGCTATCTCGAGGAGAGCAAGCCGCTCGAGAGCTTCTTGCCGCGGTCGGTGCTTCGCGACGACCTTCCGCTGCCCGATAACAGCGAGTTGGACGTGGTGCGCCACTTTACCAAGTTGTCGCAGCGAACGTTTGGTATCGATTTGGGCTTCTACCCGCTTGGATCGTGCACGATGAAGTACAATCCCCGCGTTAACGATGCGATTGTCGCGCGTCGCGAGTTCGCGGAACTCCATCCATTCACGCCTGACGACCTCGCACAGGGCGCGCTGAGCGTGATGTACGAACTCGAACGGTCACTGAGCTCGCTCTTCGGGATGGCCGCCTTCTCGCTCAACCCGTCGGCAGGTGCGCACGCCGAGCTGGGCGCGCTGTTGATTGCCAAGAAATACTTCAAGCAGCGCGGCGAGACGCACCGCGACAAAGTGATCGTTCCGGACACTGCGCACGGCACGAATCCCGCATCGGCTGCGATGTGCGGCTTCAAGGTCGTCTCGCTACCGAGCAACGAACGAGGGCGCGTGAGCGTCGCCGAGATCCGCAAGGTGCTTGGCGCCGATACGGCGGTCTGCATGATGACGAATCCGAATACGCTCGGTCTCTTCGAAGACGAGATTGCGGAGATCGCCGCGGCCGTGCACGAGGCCGGCGGGCTTATGTATTACGACGGCGCCAACGCCAACGCGATTATGGGATATACGCGTCCCGGCGATATGGGCTTCGATCTGATGCATTTGAATACGCACAAGACGTTCACGATTCCGCACGGCGGCGGCGGTGCTGGTCACGGTCCGCTCGGCGTCGCGGCGCACCTCGTCGAGTATCTGCCGACACCCGTCGTCGTTCGCGACGAAGGAAGCCTGCGGCTCGACTTCGACCGGCCGAAGTCAATCGGGCCGATGCGTTCGTTCTGGTCGAACTTCGCGCACGCGGTGCGCGCACTGGCTTACCTCTACGCTAACGGTGCCGACGGCCTCAAGCGTGTCTCTCAGCTTGCGGTGCTCAATGCCAACTATCTTCGCGTGAAGGTTGCGGAGTTTCTCGAAACGCCGTATCCGGAGAACTGCCGCCACGAGTTCGTCGCATCGGCGCAGCAGCTAAAGAAAGAGCACGGCGTGCGCGCGCTCGATCTCGCTAAAGCGCTGCTCGATTACGGCTACATGGCACCCACGATGTATTTTCCGCTCATCGTGCCGGAGTGTTTGATGATCGAACCGACCGAGACGGAATCGAAGGAGACGCTCGACGCCTTCGTCGAGGCATTGCGCGCGATCGTGGAGCGAGCGAAGACCGAACCGCAGGCGCTCTTCGCGGCGCCGATCACGACCCCGGTGGGGCGGGTCGACGAGACCCGCGCGGCGCGCCGGCCGGACCTTCGCTGGACGGCAGACCCAACCTAAGCCGGGCCCCTGGGCGTGGTTCCCGCTTCGAAGCGACCGCGGTCGTGACCGGCGGATCGGCCGGCAAGTAAGGCTAAGCAAGCAGGGGAAGAGGTCGATACTTTCGGCAGCTCTTCTTGGGACCTGACGGTATAATGGAGGTAATCAGGGGGCTCGCAAGTGCCCCCTTACCCGTCCCCTGGTGGAGCGTCATGCGAATCAAGTACGAGGTGTCGGCGGGCGGATTGCTGCTGCGCCGCCGGGATTCGACCTTCGATGCCCTACTTATCGGCCGCGGCGACCCGCCGCGCGTCTGGACATTGCCTAAGGGGCACGTCGAAGCGCGCGAGACGACCGAGCAGGCGGCACTGCGCGAGGTCCACGAGGAGACGGGCTGTTGGGGCGAGATCGTCACCCGCCTTAACGAGATTTCGTACTGGTTTTACGTGGGCAAGGCGAAGCACAAGAAGGCCGTCACCTTCTTTTTGATGCGCTACCTTTCGGGCAATCCCGCGAATCACGATCACGAGGTCGACGACGCGGCCTGGTTCGACCTGACGCAGGCGCGCAAGACGCTCAAGTACGTCAACGAGAAGCGGCTCGTCGATCTGGCGCTCGAGTTTCTCGCGGCGAATCCGGACGCATTCGGCGAGCCCGAGATCGTCGCTCGCACCGCCGAGCCCGTCTCCTCCTGAGTACCGACGCGCACGCGTTCCGCGTGCGGCTCGACGCCTTCGACGGACCGCTCGACCTTCTGCTCGGCCTGATCAAGGAGCGGCAGCTCGATATCGCGACGGTCCCCCTCGCGAGCGTGGCGGAACAGTATCTCGAATACGTTCGCGCGCTGCAGGCGCGCGACGTGGAGATTGCCGCAGAATATTTGGTTATCGCCGCCACGCTGCTCTACTTGAAATCGAAGGCGCTGCTGCCGCCGATTCCGCAGGAGCTGCTCGACGAGGAGAGCGAGACGCCCGAAGAAGTCGAGGAGCGTCTGCGCCGCCGGCTCATCGCATACTCGAAGTACCGCGAGCTGGGCGAGGAGCTGCGCGAACATCAGAATGAGGCCGGCTCGTTCTTTTACCGCGAATCCGGCGACCCAGCCGGTGAGATCTTGCAGCGGTACGACGTCGATCCGGAGAAACTCAAGCGCGCCTTCGTCGCGATGCTCGCGCAGGCGCGTCCCGAAAAGCGGTCGATCGCCCGGGAGCGCATTTCGCTGATCGCAACGATGGACTACATCATGAAGCGAATCAAGGAATCCGGTGAGACACATTTCTCCGCGCTCTGTCGAGAGCTGGGCATGACGCGGGAGGTCATCGTGGTGACCTTCTTGGCCATCCTCGAACTCATTCGCCGGCGGCGCATCGGGTTCGAGCAGCCCGAAGCCTTCGACGACATTCGGCTCTTCTCAACGCCGAGAGCTGCGGCATGAACGGCCTCGACGAAGCCATACTGCGGCTGCAGCGTCCGGTCGAGGCGCTGCTGTTCGTTGCGAGCGAGGCCCTCTCGATCGCCCAGCTCGCTAAACTCTTGCACGCCGAAGAACGGGAGATCGCCGCGGTCCTGCAGCACGTCGAGGCCGAGTACGGCGAGCGGGGCATCGTTCTGCGCGAAGTCGCCGGAGGGTATCGGTTCGCAACCTCACCGCTCGTGCGCGAGGTGGTCGAGGCCTACCTGTTACCGCCCAAGACGTCCCTCTCGACGCCCGCACTCGAGGCGCTCGCGATCATCGCGCACTTGCAGCCGGTGACCCGAAGCGAAATCGAAGCGATTCGCGGCGTCAACTCCGACAGCGTGGTGAGCACGTTGCTCGATCGCGGACTCATCGACGAGGCGGGGCGAAAGGACGTTGTCGGCCGGCCGATGCGGTATAAGACGACGCCGTTCTTCTTGGAGTCGTTTGGGCTGCGTTCGCTCGAGGATCTGCCGGAGCTCGAGCTCGAACCGGGCCAAGCGCTTGAGTTCGACTTAGCCGGCTCGAAGGGCTGATGCGCATTGGCATGCACGTGCACGTCGCCGCCGGCTACGTTAAGGCCGTCGAGCACGCCAAGGCGGTTGGATGCGAGGCACTTCAAGTATTCTCGACCAATCCGCGAAGCTACCGAACGACGGCGATTGACGAGACCGCTCTCGAAAAATTTGCCACGCTGAGACACGAGGCCGGACTCGATCCGTGCGTCATCCATACCCCCTATCTCATCAACCTTGCGAGCACCGATCCGAAGATCGCGCAAGGGTCGCTCAAGCTGCTGCGCAACGATTTGGCGGTCGCGGCGCGTGGCGGCATGCGATACGTTAACACGCACCTCGGCTCGTACGGGACGCGCGATCGCAGCGAAGGCGTTGACGCGATTTGCCGCGCGCTCGAGGACGCGCTTGCCGGAATAGAGCCGGGCGTCTTTCTCGTGCTGGAGAACTCAGCCGGGGCCGGCAAGTTGGCCGGCGGCACGCTCGAAGAGCTCGGCGGTTTGGTGCGCAGCCTCGCACACCCGCAGCTTGGCGTCTGTCTCGACACCGCGCACGCGTGGGCGTCGGGCTATGCGATCGACAGCAAAGGCGGCGTCGACCGGTTCGTCGAGCGGGCCGAGCGCGAGATCGGCGTCGAGCGAATTTTGATGTTCCACTTCAACGATACCGAGGTCGAGCTCGGCGCGAGCCGGGATCGCCACTGGCACATCGGGGAGGGAAGAATCGGATTCGAAGGTTTCCGCGCGCTGCTCGCCCACCCCGAACTGCGCGGGAAGACGGCGATTCTGGAAACGCCGGGGAACGACGAAGACGACGCTCGCAACATGCAGACCATCAAGGCCATTCGGAAGGGAGCGCTCGCCTCGCCGTGAGTTCTTACGCCACGCGCAGGTGCGGCAGGCGCAGGTTTGACTCCCGGAAGAGCGCCGAGTCGGCGCGATTGATTCTCAGCTTGAGGTCGACGTCGGTGACGTCGGCGACGAGCGGAGCGGTACGGATCGGGTCGCGGAACATATTGAAAACCTCTTGACGTATGTGGTAACCTTCAATCATTATACGGTGGTGACGGTAACTTGTCAACATACTTTGCCGGTGATCGAAGCGAGCCTTCGGCCGGCGTGACCGCGGCGGCCCCCGACGCCGCTCCGCGGTCCCTCGAGCTCGTGCGCCGCTTCGTCAATACGGTCGAACTGCCCGACGGAGCAGACGAGCTGGACACCCTGGAGAAGGCCCGCGCCTGGTGTCTGAGCCATGGCTTGGCGCCGGCTCAAGACCCCGAGCACCTGGCGCAGCTGCGCGATTTCCGCGAGACGCTGCGCGACCTGCTCTACGCGAACAACGGAGAGGGCGACGGGCCCTCGGCCTGGGAACGCATGCGGCCGTTCTTGGCAAGCACGCGTTTGAGTCTTGCCGTCGATCCCGGACGAGGCTTAGAGCTCAAACCGGAAGACAAAGGCCCGATTGCGTCGCTGCTGGCGATCGTTTACGAATCGGAGCTGCTCGGCACGTGGCCGCGGCTGCGCGCCTGCCGCAAAGCGTCGTGCCGGTTCGCGTACTACGATCACACGAAGAACGGGTCGCGCGCTTGGTGCAGCATGGCGACCTGCGGCAATCAAGCAAAAGCACAGCGCCGGCGCCAGCGTGAACGATCGCGCTGAGTACGTCGCGCACTTTGACGTCGACGCATTCTATGCCAGCGTTGCCGTCCGAGACGATCCGCGGCTTCGCGGAAAACCGGTAGCCATTGCCGGAAAGAGCCGGCGGGCGGTCGTGCTCACCGCTTCCTATGAAGCGCGCCCGTACGGCGTGCGCTCGGCGATGCCCTTGTACAAGGCGCGGATGGCCTGTCCGCAGCTCGTCGTGGTGCCGCCCGAAATGCAAAAATACCGCACGATCTCGCGCGAGATCTTCGCGATCATGGCCGCACGCGGACGTCCGGTCGAGGGTCTCTCGCTCGACGAAGCCTTTGTGGGCATCGGCGAGACGAGTTACGACGGAGCGTGCCGGTTCGCCGCGACGTTACGACGTGAGATCTTCGACGCAACGAGACTTACCGTAAGCGCCGGCGTTGCGACCGGAAAAATGATTGCAAAGATTGCCTCCGATGCCTGTAAGCCCGATGGTCTGCTCGGCGTCGCGCCGGGCGACGAGGTGGCCTTTCTTGCGCCGCTCCCGGTCGCGCGGCTCTGGGGTGTCGGACCGAAGATGCAGGCGCGCTTGAGCGTCTACGGCATCGGCACGATCGGCGAACTCGCCGCGCTCGACGAAGCGCGGCTGCGCGAGCTCTTCGGATCGTGGTGGCGCGACGTGCGCGATCTCGCGCGCGGCATCGACCGGCGCCCCGTCGAAACCGCACGCGAAACGAAATCGATCTCCACCGAGGAGACGTTCGAGTACGACGTTTGCGACGAGCGGCGGTTGACCGACGTGTTGCGCGCGCAGGCACGCGAGCTCGCCGAGGCGCTCGAGCGGGAAGGCGCGATCGCACAGACCGTCGGCATCAAGATCAAGCGAGCGGACTTCACGATTCTCGGGCGCCAAACGCACCTTGCCGAGCCGACGCGCGACCCTCGGCGCATCTTTCGCGCCGCCGTCTATTGCTTGCGTCGCGCGGCATTGGAAGGGAGTCCGGTTCGGCTGCTCGGGACGCGCGTCGCATCGCTCGCTGCGGGCGATGCAATTCAAACGAGCCTATTTTAGCGCTCCCCGAGGGAAGGCGCGCTTCGGTCGCGCAGAGAGAGCTTCGATGTTACGACGATGGTCGATTGGTTGCGTTGCCGTCGCGGCGCTCGCCGCGTGTAACGGCTCCGCTCTTCCGCATGGGCCCGCAATCTCCCCATCGCAACGTGCAATGCTTCTTCACTCGGAACGCTCCTGGATGGCGCCGGATGCGGCAAAGCTGGACTTGCTCTACGTCTCCGACTTTGCGACCAACGACCTCTACGCGTATTCCTTTCCGGAGGGAAAGCTCGCCGGTAAACTCGTGGGAGTACTCAAGAACTTCGTCTATCCGGCCGGACTCTGCTCCGACAACGCGGGGAACGTCTACGTTCCCGACAGCGCGAACTCGACGGTGCTCGAGTACGCACACGGCGGCACGAAAAGGTTACGAACGCTCAAAGATCCCAACGAGTATCCATTTAGCTGCGCGGTCGATTCCCTTTCCGGAGATCTCGCCGTCGTTAATCTGGAATCGGTCGGCGGCGCCGGCGGAGTCTCCGTGTACGCGCACGCGCTCGGGAAGCCGAAGAAGTACACGTTTGGCTTCGTCTACAAGTTCTATTTCGACGGCTACGACGAAAAGGGCAACCTTTTCGTCGACGCGAGCTTCGACGTTCCGAGCCAGCCCTTTACCTTTATGGAACTGCCGCGGGGGAGCAAGTCGCTGCGCGCGGTGACGTTGAACCACGATTTTTACACTGGGGGCGGGGTGGCTTGGGACGGGCAACGCGTCGCGGTCGCCGATTCGAGCACTTCGACGGTCTATCGCTTTTCGATACCGCGAAAGACCGGGAAGCTCGCCGGTTCGACGCGCTTACGAACCTGCCGTTTCGTCACGCAGTTCTTCGTCGCCGACGGCACGATTGTCGCCGCAAGTTTTCACGGCAAGAGCGTCATGTTCTGGAAGTATCCGGCGGGGGGTGCGCCGGTAAAACGGATCGGCGGCTTTGGCGAACCGTTCGGCGTCACCCTCAGCAGAGCCGGCAGTCACACGTGATCCGTCGCCCAGCCGATCTCCGAGCGTTTCGCTAGCGCGGCGCGAAGCGCCGCTTCCCCCGAACCGCTCAAGCCGGTCATCATCAGAATCGCGCTCTTGCGCGCACCTACGGCCGGCTTGGGGAGTAACTCGCGCGCGCCGTCGGGCGGAAGCCAGCCGCCGATTCGCCGAAGATCGCCGGCCGCCGCCCGCAGCAGCGCCGGTATTACGCCCGCGCCGGCGCGATCGAAGCCGAACTCGCCGACAAGGTAAACGTCGTTCTGCGGATCGCGCACGCCCAAAACGTAGGCGACGGCACGGCCGAGCCGCCGCACGATTAGATTCGTTTCGTCGCCGGGGCGCCGCTGCGAACCGTGTCGCGCGCGCATTCGAATCCAGTTCCACACCGCCGCGTTACGTAGAAAGACGAGATCGGCGCGTCGTTGGGTGAGATCGAAGAGCCGGCGCACGTCGTTCCATTCCTCCGCGCCCAGCGTCGCGAGGTCGAGACGCGCCGGTTCAAGCAGATCCGCGCGCAACGAGAACCGGCGCGAGGGCAACGCTCGGAATCCGATCGCGGCATAGAACTGCGGACGGATGTCGGAGAAGAGATAGGCAAGATCGTAACGCTCGTCACGCGCGCGGTCGAGCGCCATCGCCAGCATGACGCTGGCGTACCCACGACCGCGAAACTCCGGAGGCGTGAAGACGGCTCCCATGCCGAGCGCAAGCAGCCGCTTCGCGTCGTGCCGTATCGTTCGTTCGTAACGTTTGAAGGACGCGACGCACCGGCGCCCGTCGAAGAGCCCGACCGTGCGGTAGTTCCGGCGTCCGTATGGGCTGCGAGCGACCTCGAGCGTTTGGGCGACGTATTCGTCAAAAGAGCGCCGGCCGGCCCAGAGCGGCGCCGTCTGCGGCAAGACGTCACGCGCGTAGCCATCGGCCGAGATTTGACGCAGCTGCAAACGCCGTCCCGGCTGGTTAGCGGAGTTCCTGGAGAAACTCGGGGGCGGTGATGCCGCGCGTCGGTGCGCCCGAGGCCGTGACGAGCACGCTTTTGCGCGCACGGCGCAATGCATAGGCGAACGCGCGGCGTTCGCCTTCATAGTAGCGACGATCCGCCTTGGAGCGAAACATATAGTAGGTGAACTTCGCGGTGCGCGAGGCCTGCGCTTCGCCGACGTTATCTTTGGGAATCATGCCCAGCCGTTGACTGAAGAGGAACGAGTCGGGCGAATACCAGCGCGGAAATGCGCCGGCGCGCACGTTCGCGAGAACGACGTGATCGAACTCTTGCCCGCGAGCCGCCTCGATGCTGAGCAGCCGTACGAATCCTTCGCACGCCTCGCCGTTGATGCCGGTGCGCAACGCAAAAGCCGACGGGCCGCATGCTGTCCGCGCTTGTGCGTACTCGAGCAGGTCGCCGAGCGTCGCACGCGGACGCTCGTTCAGGAAAGCTTTGAGCCGATCGAGCAGGCGCCGCAGGACGATCTGCTGGGCGCGCGCACGCGCCGAACCCGGCTCGCCCTCCCGCGCGAGCCCGTCGCGCCAGACCCGGCGCGCGAAACGCTCGAAGGGCGCGTCGTGCATGAGCTGCAGCCATTGCTCCCGCAAGGTGCGAAAGCGCAGCAGGCGGGCCGCAGCGTCATCGCTCAACGCGACGTCCTGCTCTCCCCGAATCACGTTCCAACCGAGGCGCAAATCGCGTTGCGGATTCCAGCGGCTCGAACGGATCGTCGGGGCCGGCTCCTCGTCGAAGGCAAAGAGCGGTCGCTGCGGATCGGGCGGGTCGCCGCAGAGGATTGCCAGCGATGCGTCGGAGAGCGCGAGGGCCGGGCTCACCAGCGTCCGCAGCAGCCATTCGTGACGGAATGGGTCGTAGACGTTCCACAACAGCGCGAGTGCATCGAGCGCGCGCCGATCGGAGAAAACGTTCGTATCGCCCGCGACGATGGCGGGGACGTTTGCGTCGAGCAAGGCACGTTCGTAGAGCTCGACGCAGCCAACCGAGCGAAAGAGGACGGCGATTCGTTCCGGGCGCACGCCTTGCGCAAGCCACTCGCCGACGCGTTCGGCGATGGCATCGGCCTCCTCGCGCGAGGTCGAAAATCGCCGGCCCTCGACGCGCGGTACGCGGCGCTCTTCGCGCAGCACGGCGCTCGAACGTGCCGGCGCGAAGGCGTTGCGCCCCTGCGTCATCCGCACGCTCGCGATCGCCGATGCCGGATCGCCGCAGAGCGTCACCCCCTCGAACCGCTCGCCGAAGATTGCGGAGAGCATGCGGATCTGTCCGTTCGTCAGCTCTTGCGCGTCGTCGACGAACGCGAACTGATGATGCTCGCGTAGCGCCGCCGCTCGTTGTGAGTCGGCGCGCAGCATCTCGCCGGCAAGGATGGCGGCGTCGCGACCCGTCATGCGGCCGCAGTCCCGCACGAGTTTCGCGTACTCTTCGTAGAGCCGGGCCAAAATTTTTGCGAGGTCGATCTCGCGCCGCTGTTGGCGCAGCAGCTCCTGCGGCGACGCCTCGAGCGAGTCGTGAACCTTCGCTTTGGTGGCCGCGATGAGCGAGGGATCGGCCAAGTTCGGGGGATGCGCGTAAAACTCGGTCGCGCCGGTGAGGGCCCGGGCGAGAAAGTCGGCCGGAGCGATCGCGGCATCGCGCAGCCGGCGAATCAGACGAAAGGCCGACTCGACGAACCATTGCGGCGATCGCAATCCGGGAACTTCGGGATCGAGCTGGTTGCGCGCCAGCTCCTCCCACCGCAGCGCAAAGAGCGACTCGCAGGCTCGAGCGAAAAGCAACTCGGCTTCGACGTCGTCAATGAGCTGCACCGTTACGCCCAGCGAGCCGAGCACCGAAACGGCGAACTCGTCGATGCTTTGCTGTGAATCGAGCAGCAGCGGCTGCGCGCCGGGACAGAGCGCGCGAACGCGGGCGATTCGCTCCGCCAAAGCGGTGCTCTTTCCGGTACCCGGCGCACCGAGTATGGCGAAAGATTCATCGAGCGGCGCTTCGACCGCCCGGCGCTGATCGGCCGTCAGCTCGAGTGCGATCAACTGCCGAAACGCCGCTCTTCCGCGGGTGGTTTCGACGTACACGCCAGCGCGTAATTGCAATAACCGCACGGCCCGGGGTCGCCGGCGGGAGCAAAACGAGCAATTCGACCCGAGGCGAGTTCGTCGCTCAACTCGATCATGCGGCGTTTGGATCGGGTAAGTTCGTCGATTCCGATCGTCGTTCCGACTTCCAAAACGATCGGGCGAACGTCGAGCAAGGCGTCGCGAAGCGGGATCAGCACGAGGCGCGTAACGCGGTCGCCGGCGGCAGTCCGTGCCCAATAATAGAACGGAAGCTGAAAATCCTTGAAGCGGCGGACTTTCTCGACGTACTCGGCCGGACTCATCGCGATGCTTCCGGTCTTATAGTCGACGACGCCGATGCCGCCCGAGCGCTCGTCGCGGTCGAGGCGGTCGATGTATCCGATGAATGGCCGCCCCTCGAGATCGAGTTCGGCGGCGACTTCGCGACCGAGGACTTCGAAGGGACCTGCTTTTGCCTGCGCGAGCAGCCAATCGACGTAACGCTGCGCGGTTCGCTGCGCCCGGCGCACCTGCAGCTCGAACTCGACGCGCGTCGCGAATCCGTCGCGATTACGCTCGAAGGCCCAGGTGACGCACTCGCGAACGCGGTCGCGCATCGCCGGTTCCTGCGCATCCTGCGGCCGCGGAAAGTCGCCGTGGAAGTCCTCGAGCGCCAAGTGAAACGCGCTGCCGTACGCGGAGGCGGCCGAGCCACGATCTTCGATCGCCGCACACGCGTACTTGTAGAACCATTTGCGCGAGCATTCGGCGTACGTATTGAGTGCCGATGCGCTGAAATGACGTTGCCAGGGTGGTACGCCCGTCTCCGTTTCAGGCGCAAGCGGCTCGGCTAGCGCAAACTCCGGTGCGTCGTCATCGTACGCCGGCGGCTCACCCTTGGAGCCAAGCAGGTGCGCCCCGAGCTCGAACGTCTCGACGATCGCGCTCTCCAGGGCGGAGGCATCGGAGTCTTGCGGGAGCGCTCGAAGACGGCGCGCGCGCAACGCAAACCGAAGGAGCGCGTCGCGCTCGGAGGCAGGCACCGCGAGCCGGCCGGCGTCGATCGCGTCCAAGACCGCGCCGGTACGCGCGGCGAGCGTCGCATAGGCCGCGCCCGCGTCGTTGGGGACGCCGGAGTACGGCGAGCGGATCAGGCGAAGAAGGAAATCCTCCGAGCCGGTTCGATGCCAGCAACCCGCATCGTCGACGAACGCACGAACTCGCGAGGAATCCAAGAGCACCGCATAAGGTGTTACAGCTTCCACCAGGCGCCCCTGCAGCCAACGTATAACCGCCTTCGGATGCGGCGGATCATCATCGGGATCACCGGTGCAAGCGGCAGTCTCTACGGCTACATGGCATTGCAAGCGCTGCGGGCAATCGGAGGCGTTGAAACGCATCTCGTCCTAACGGGATCGGCACGGCGCACGATCGAGCTCGAAACGGACATGTCGGCCGAGGACTTCGAAGCGCTCGCCGACGTCGCGCACCGCGACGACGATCTCGCCGCGGCGATCTCCAGCGGTTCGTTTCTCACCGACGGAATGCTGGTGATCCCGTGCTCGATGAAGAGCGCCAGCGCCATGGCGTATTCGATCAACTCCAATCTCCTGGTTCGCGCAGCCGACGTTTGTTTGAAGGAGAAGCGGCGGCTCGTTTTGGCGGTTCGGGAAACGCCGCTGCACCTCGGCCACCTGCGAGCGCTCGCTCAACTTGCGGAGATCGGCGCGGTGATTCTTCCCCCGGTTCCCGCAATGTATGCCAATCCGCAGAGCGTCGACGACATCATCGCGCATACGGTAGGAAAGGCGCTCGATCAGTTCGGCATCGCCAACGAGCTTTTCAAGCGGTGGCGCTCGCCTTAACGGTACCCGTTACGTCTAGCCACGGGTGACGAGCCGTCGCGCGAGCGCGACGTCGCTCGTACGATCGACGTTGACGGCCGTCTCCGGATAGGGCGAGACGAGCGCCCGAACCGGCGCGCCGAGAATTCTTGAGGCGCGGGCCTCTGCCGTCGCAATGGTCAGCCGCCCGATCGCGAAGCTCGCCAGAAGATCCCATCCGAAGAAGGAGGCAAGTCGAAACGGGTACTTGCGGGCGGCACCGAGCCGTTCGATGAAGCGCTCGAGCAGGGGAAGCGCGCGCGGTTTGAGCGCGACGATACCCCCGCCGCAGAAGGTTCCGTCGCGCATCCGAGCCCACGTGTGCGGGACGCCGGGAAACCGGTCGAGGTGGGTTCGCTTTTCGACGCATCCATAGACGACGTCGGCTCCGAGAGGCTGCAGCCGGGAAACGAAGTCGTCGATTGCCGGCGCGGCGATCACGGGCAGATCGGACGCGACGATGAGCACGTCGGCGTCCGGGTCGAAGCCCGCAAGCCCGTTTCGGAGGCTCTCGGTAATTCGTACGCCGTCGGGTCGCAACTCGTCGGCTTGCGAGAGACCGGGATGGCCGTTCATGGAGGGTGGCGCGACGGCGACGATCCGCCGCACGCTCCTTGCGGCGCGTAACGCCGCGATGACACGTCCCACGAGCGTTGCTCCTCCGATCTCGACGAAGGCCTTGTTCGGGGCGCCCGGCTGTAAGCGCGCGACGTCGTCGAGCGGTCCGCCGGCGAGGACGATCGCATCAATCATCGCGAGCAGCGCGAAGCGGCACCGAAGGGCGCCACTGCGGAGCGGTTGCAAACGCCGTTGCGAACGTCTCGTAACCCGGCGGAAGATCGAGCCGCGCGAGAACGCGCTCGATCGGCGCTCGCTCGGGCGCGAGCGTAAAGACGCACGACCCGGATCCCGCGAGCAGAACGTTCGTCGCGCCTGCCGCGCGCAGCGCCGCGATCGCCGTCGCGATCTCGACGTTCCCCGACGCGATCGGATGCTGAAAGTCGTTGGAGAGCAGCGACTCGACCCGCGCGAAATCGGCCCGCTGCAGCGCTTCGATCATGGCGATCGAAACGCAGTCGTTGCGCGGGCGCTGCGGACGATGCACCCGATCGAGCTGCTCGTACGCCGCCGCCGTCGAAACGGTGACCGGCGGCTTGACGATTGCAGCGTGCCAGTGCGGAATGGAACCTGCCGGGGTAACGCGTTCCCCGGTTCCTTCGACGAGCGCCGCCGTCCCGGTGAGAAAGAACGGTACGTCCGATCCGAGCGCGCGAGCGAGGCGCAACCAATCGCGCCCGGAGAGAGAGCCGAAAGCGCCCTCCATTCCCGCACGAAGCACGGCTGCGGCGTCGCTCGATCCGCCGCCCAGCCCGGCCTGAACCGGGATTCGCTTGCGCAGCTCCATTCGCACCGGTGCGACGTCGCCGAGCGAGCGAAACGCGGCGACGGCAAGATTGCGTTCGTCTCCGAGCTCGAGGCGGTCGCAGGTAAAGCCGAACTCGCCGCTCGGCGCGATGGTCAGTTCGTCTGCTAACTCGAGCGGCACCATCACGCTGCGAATTGCGTGATATCCGTCGTCACGCCGGCCGAGTACCTCGAGGGTAAGGTTGATCTTCGCCGGCGCCCGCAGGGTCAGCATTTCGACCTTCCGTTTGCCGTCGCGTGAGGAGGCGCCTTTGCGCTCCATGCCGCATACCTGCCAAGGAACCATTATTGAATGGGTTTGAGTTACGATGCGCAACGAAACGAGTTCTGCGCTTACGTCTTGCACGAATCCCAAACGCCGTACGGGCTGCTCCTCGGTAACTTCAAGACGTACGCGCAATCGACCGCAAAGGGCGGGGTGCGCGGCCTTTGGGATGCGGATACCGATCAGATCATCTTCGGCACGCATCACATCGCCTACCGTATCGGCGACCGCACCTCGTTTCCGCATCAGATCGAGCGCGATCTAACCTTTCTGCCGTACGCGCAGATCTCCGAGTTTACCCTCGCTCACCGCATTCACGTCACCGAGGCCTTTTTCGTGCCCTTCGGTTCCGGATTCGATCGCGCCGTCTCGTTCGTCGTCGACGTTACGCTCTACAATCCCGGCGCGGAAGAGATCGAGGTGGGCGTCTTTCCCTGGGCGATGCTCGTGGGGCAGCGCTTCTACGGCGAGCCCGAACACGAGGTGCGCGCGTGGAATGACGGCCGTTTCATGTGCTCGAAAAATCTCGAGACGGGAGGCGAGCGCTGGTGGGGAGGATCGCGCGACCCGGTAGCCGTCGAGCTGTCGCTGCGGGAACAGGTATTGCTCAAGTCGATGCGGCGAGGCACGCTCGCTAAGGAAGCGTCGCCGGGTACGCTGGACGACGTCACCCCAGCGCAGGCCGAACTGGTCAGCCGGCGGATCTTCGGTGCGTTCGAGTACCGGATCAAGGTAGCCGCCGGAGCGCGGGAGTCGCTGCGCCTCGCCGTCGTCTACCACAAGGACGGAACGGAGAAGAGCCGGCCGGTGCTCGAAGCGCTCTTGAGCGACCGACGCGCGCTCCACCATACCCAAGGGTATTTTACCGAACGGCTTGCCGACGCGCGGTTTCTCGTGCCGTCGCCGGAGATCAGCCGCGGCGTCGCGTGGGCCAAGGCGAACATGCTGCGCATCGTCAAGGAGTATCCCCACGGCTGGGGCGCGACGAACGCGCCGCCCTCCGACATACTGGTCTCGCGCGATACGTCCTGGATGGTCCACGGCTTCGACTATTTTTGGCCGGAGTTCAGCCGCAACGCGCTCGAAGTGTTCAATGCGGCCGTCGAGGAGAGCGGCTTGATGATCGAATACGTGCGCGGCGTCAGCGGATATAAGACCGACTACGACCTCAACATCAACGACGACACGCCGCTGCACCTCGTCGCGATGTTGCATCATTATAATGCTACGCTCGACGATGCGTGGGTGCGCGAACGCATCGGCCTGGTGATCAAGCTCACCGATTACATGCTGACGCAACGCGACGAAAACGGGCTCATCAACTGCCGCGCCAAAGGCGTCGACATGTACGGTATCTCCTCGTGGCGGAACATCATTCCCTATTACACGCTCGACGGCGCCGTGACGGAGATAAACGCCGAAGCGGTTTACGCGCTCGAAGCCGCCGCGATGCTCTGCGCCGTCGTCGGCCGAAACGACCACTGGGAACGATATAGCGGCGAGGCGCAACGGATGCGCGAAGCGATGATGGACTTTCTCTTCAACGACGACACCGGCGCGTTCGTGCTCAACTACGATCAAGACCGCAACTACCAAGACAACTTCACCGCGGACGAGATCTTTCCGGTCCTCTTCGGCATCGCCGATCCGGCGCAGCGGCGCGCGATTCTCACGCGTCTTTTGGAAGCTGATTTCGTCACGCCGGTCGGACTTCGCACGATCTCGACCGCCGATGCCTGGTACTTTCCGTCATATGGATTCGGGCTGCTCGGCGGCATCTGGCCCGATCTGACGATTTGGTGCGCGGTCGCCCTCGCGCGCAACGGAATGACCGACGAAGCCGTGCACTTTCTCAACGTTTCCTACGCCGCAATGGAGGGAGGAAGCCCGCGCAACACGGTGCCTGGTGAGTTTGCCGAGTGGTTCGACGGCGGATCGTTGAGCAACCGCGGAATGTATCTCTCGCCTTGGACCGGTGCGAAGTATCTGTGGGCGGTAGCGGAGACCGTTGGGGGACTCAACGGTTATCGCACGAGCGGGCGCCCGCATCTCGCCCCGCTTCGGCCCAAGGGCTGGCAGTGGGTTGCGGCGGCGCGCGTTCACTGGGGCGGACGGCGCTGCACCTACGTCGTCGATCTGCGCAGCGACACAATTTACGGTGACATGCCCGAGCTCTCGGCGGAGGAGCCTTTCACGTGCATTCACGCCGGTCGCGACGTCAGCGACGAAGTCGCGACCTCACCGGTCGAGGTCGGCGCAATCGCATTTGAGGACGATGCGGGTGCGGTGCGGATCTTCGTCGGCAACCAGCTCGATCGCGCGCGCGACGTCTTGATCGAGTTTCGCGGACATACGGCGCGCGTCGACATGGCCGCCGGGGAGCTGCGTGAAGTGCACCTGATCGGAAAGCCGAGCGATCGCAAGGCGCGCGCGGCAAAACTCGACGTCGTTCGTCCGCTGGCTCGAGTCTAGACCGATGCAGCCCTCGACCCGGTTCGCGACGATCGTGCTTGCCGCCGGTGCGGCGGTTCTGCTCGTCGCGGTCGCGGTCGGCGAGCGGATGGGCAACCGCGTCATCGGCCAGGCAAACGAGCAGTCGCTCCAGTCGGTTCTTCCCCAAGCGGTAACGCCGGCGCCCAACGCGAGTCCGCAAGCCTACGGGCCCGATTGGAAACGCTCGCAAGCGCTCTCGGCCGCCGGCGATCCGCACTTTCCCGACCCGCGCGTTCCTCCCCAGCCCCTGCCGACGCTCGCGCCCACGCCGAAACCCACACCCACACCGGTTCCGACGGCGACGCCCAATCCGAACGTCCCGATTTGGAGGCAGCAACCGCTGCCCACCTCGTCGCCCTCGGCGCTTCCGTCGGCGCAGGAGTCGGGATCGCCCGGGCCGCCAACCGCCGAACCGAGCTCGGCGCCGAGCGAAGCGCCACCCTAAAATCGGCGCGCAGGTTCCGATTGGGGTCGGCTGTTAAGATAGGAATATGGAAAGCACGGGGACGGTAACGGTCAAGCGCGGGCTCGCGCAGATGCTCAAGGGCGGCGTCATTATGGACGTCGTGACGCCCGAACACGCGGCGATCGCCCAAGAGGCGGGCGCGGTCGCGGTGATGGCGCTCGAACGGATTCCCGCCGATATTCGGGCGGCTGGAGGCGTTGCCCGCATGAGCGCGATCGACTTGATTCGCGGGATCATGGATGCCGTGACCATTCCGGTGATGGCCAAGGTGCGCATCGGCCATTTCGCCGAGGCGCAGGTCTTGCAGCAGCTCGGCGTCGACTACATCGACGAGTCGGAAGTACTGACGCCGGCGGACGACAAGTATCACGTGGACAAGCACGCCTTCACCACCCCGTTCGTTTGCGGCGCGCGCGACCTTGGCGAGGCGTTGCGACGAATCGCCGAAGGCGCGGCAATGATTCGCAGCAAAGGCGAAGCGGGCAGCGGAAACATCGTCGAGGCCGTGCGGCACATGCGCGCGATCGGCGACTCGATTCGTGAGTTGACGGTCGCTCCAAAAGAAGAACTCGTCTCTCGCGCGCGGGATCTCGGCGCGCCATTCGAGCTCGTCGCAGACGTCGCCGCGAACGGAAAACTCCCGGTCGTGCTCTTCTGCGCCGGCGGCGTTGCGACGCCGGCCGACGCCGCACTCGTGATGCAGCTCGGTGCCGAGGGTATCTTCGTGGGCAGCGGCATTTTTAAATCGAAGGATCCCAAGCGCTTCGCCCAGGCGATCGTCGACGCAACCACGCACTGCAACGAGCCAAGCGTCGTCCTGGAAGCGTGCCGGTCGTTGGGCATCTCGGAGGCCATGCCGGGTCTCGACATTCGCTCGCTCGACGAATCGCAGCTGCTCGCCCCACGTGGCAACTAGGCCGACCGTCGGGGTTCTTGCACTTCAGGGCGACGTCGCGGAACACCGCGCCGCGCTCGAACGCGTCGGCGCCCGCGCCGTTACCGTAAAGAATCCGTCGGATTTGAGCGGCGTTGAAGCGCTGATCATTCCGGGCGGGGAGTCTACGACGGTGGTAAAGCTCTTGGAGCGCGCGCATCTCGCGCGACCTATCGTGGAGCGCGTCCAAAGCGGCATGCCGCTCTGGGGCACGTGCATGGGAATGATCGTCGCGGCGCGCGAGGTCGCCGATCTGGACCAACCGACGCTGAACCTGCTCGACATTACGGTTCGGCGCAACGCCTTCGGACGGCAGAACGACTCGGCGGAGGTGGAGCTGGCGATTCCCGCGCTCGGCGACGCGCCGTTCCACGCGATCTTCATTCGCGCTCCGTGGATCGAGCGTTGCGGCCCCGGAGTCGAACTCCTCGCCGAACGCGACGGCCACGGCGTTATGGTGCGAGAGCGCAACGTGCTCGCAACCTCGTTCCATCCCGAGCTCGGAAGCGACCCGCGCGTCCACCGCTACTTTCTCGAAATGGTCCGCCGGCAAGAAAAGGCGACGACAGCGGCGTAACTCAACCTCGAGATGTCCACCCGGACCGCCTCCGACGTAGAGGGAGGCTTTCAAGGGCAAATTCCGCCCATCGAGCCTTTGATCAGCGAGGTGATCGCAACGCTCGCGCTCGCGGCACACGCGTACCTCACCGAAGAAAACGGAACAGAGGCCGATCATCTCTCCGCCGAGATCGCGATCGACGTCGCCGGCGCTGCATTCGAACGGGTGAAAGAACGTTTGCCATCCGAGCAGCGGTTGGCAATAACGCAGATGCTGACCGAAACGCGATTAACGTTCGTTAAGAAGCGAGGCACCTAAAGTGCCTCACTTTAATAGCTCGGCACTTCGCGCCTCGCTCGGCGCTTCGCTGCGCTTTCGGCACCTGCTGCGCAGCGACGAAATCTTCGCTGCGCGCCCCCACGCCGACTATCGCGGCGTGGGCCCCCACGTTAATAGCTCGGCACTTCGCGCCTCGCTCGGCGCTTCGCTGCGCTTTCGGCACCTGCTGCGCAGCGACGAAATCTTCGCTGCGCGCCCCCACGCCGACTATCGCGGCGTGGGCCCCCACGTTAATAGCTCGGCACTTCGCGCCTCGCGGGCTTTATGAGCGAGGTGCTCGTCCTCAACTCTACCTACGAGGCGTTGAACGTCACGAGTTTTCAGCGCGCGGTCAAGCTGATATTCGCGGGCAAAGCGGAGATGCTGCACGGGCGCCGGCGGATGCTGGCTTCGCCCACCTTCGCCATGCGAATGCCTTCGATCATTCGCATGCTCTATTACATTCGCCGCCCGATGCAAAAAGTTGCGCTGACGAAGAAGAACGTATTGATTCGAGACGATCACACGTGTCAGTATTGCGGGACGCGGGGCGAACGCCTGATGACCGTCGATCACGTGACGCCGAAGAGCCGAGGCGGGGAATCGACCTGGGAGAATCTCGTCTGCGCTTGCATGCGCTGCAATAATCGAAAGAACAATCGCATTCCGCACGAAGCAAACATGACGCTGCTGCGCAAGCCGCGCCAGCCAAAATATATCCCGTGGATTCAAATCAAGCGCAACACGCTGCCCGACGAGTGGGGAAAGTTTCTCTTCCTGTATAACGTTTCGATCGACGAACGCGTCGAGACGTAGCCGCCTCTAATCGATGGCGCTGCAAAATCGCGTCACGCCGTTCGGCGAGATCGTCGCGCTGCCGGGGCGCGGACTCATGATGGGAAACCGAGGCATCCTGCACGACGGTTCGCGACAGATCGTGCGGAGCTGGCAGGTTCGACGCTGGATTGCCTGCCTGCTGGAGTTTCGTGGACGACGGCGCGCCATGATGACGCCCCATCGCTATACGGAGCTCTTCTTTCTCGACGAGGCCGTTGCGCTTGCCGCGGGTCATCGTCCCTGTGCGGAGTGCCGGCGCGAGGATTACCGGCGATTTCAATCGTACTGGCGCGAGTGTCACGGCGGCGATGCCGGTGCCGGCGCAATGGACCTTCGCCTGCATGCAGAGCGTCTTGCCGGCAAAGAGAAGCGCACGTATCGCGCCGAGCTCGCGGCGCTTCCCGACGGCGCCTTTATCGCGTTGGATGGTGCGCCATGGCTGTTGTGGGGCGCAAGTCTTTACGCGTGGTCGGATGGCTGCTACGTCGGCGGACGCGCGAGGCCGGCCCGTCAGGCGGTCGACGTACTCACACCGCCGAGCATCGTTGCGATTCTTGCCGCCGGATACCGGCCCGGCGTTCACCCGAGCGCGGCGAAAGCTGCCGTCACTTGGCGTACTTTGTGAGATCGTTATTATCGATCACGTAGGTCCATGCGTCGCGTGAAATGTGTACCGCGCCGGAGTACGGCGTGCTTAGTTCGAGCACGAGGCCGAAAAAGAGTCCGATCGAGCCGGTGACGAGCGCGGTCATCGCCATTTGCCGGAAATAGCTCTTGATACCGAAGAAGAAGACGAAGCTCACGACCATAACGCCGCCAAGAACGAGTGCTTCCAGCATTCCCGCGGGCAGGTGGCTCTCCGATTGCACCAATCTGAGCCGCCGGGCATCGCCGATCTCTCGCAGGCTCGTCAGGAGAAACGTGCGCATCGTCGTGCCTTCGAGAATCGCTCCGGCACCGCGACTGGTTGGCGGCGGCGGTAGGGCGATGGTCAGCAGCACCGTGCGAGTCAAAAGCCTTTGTGCGCGGGGATCTTCGCGCCCGTTCTGCGCCGAGAACCACTCGACGTCGCGAACCTCGATCGCGTATTTTGCAATGAGCCGCCGTAGCTGCAGGCTTTGCGGCGGCTGGACGTTGCGGGCGTAGTTGAACGCATCGGCGATCGACCCGGCCTCGCTGTCGGCGGTCTGCTGTGCGGCGGCGAACTGCGTCCACACCGTTCCGACGAGAAATCCCAAGACCACCGAGTAGAGAACGCCGACGACGGCGACGAGATAGCCCGCGACGTCGTGCTGTTCTGAAAGCCGATCGAACGCGACGTTGCGGCGAACGACCGTGTGAACGGCAACGGCAACCGTCGCAGGCAGAACGGCGAAGAGCGGAAGCGCGACGAGAACCGGAACGCCGGTAAGCCAGCCCACTATTGACGGGCCATTGCGACGCGGTACCGTTCCTCCGCCGAGACGAAGTGGTCGTCGTCCATCTTTCCGATGTCGAGCTGGACCCAATCCACAGTTCCGTTGAACTCGTTCCCTCTTGCCGGATAATCGCTACTTACCGGCGTGCCGCTCTCCATCCCCACGTCGCAGGTTTCGTCGGCAGAGAATATCAGCGGAACGGTCAGCTCGACGCGCCCTTCGCCGCACCTTGTGCCGTCGATATAGAGGCTGACGGTGGCACCCCTCCCGAGGCCTCCGCCGTCGTAGGCGAACTCGGCTCGGATTTGGCTCGCGCCTTTGGGGATTTCACGGTCGCCGTAGATCGTGAACGATTTGATCCCGGCGAAGTTGTAGCAATAGACGGGCTTGCCGTCTTTTGCGTAGAGGCTCCAGCCGCCAAAGGCTCCGCCCTGTGCGACGATTACGCCCCGCGCACCGCCCTGCGGCACGTTGACGTGGGCGGTCACCGAGTGCGACTTGTTCTTCAACGGTAGAACGGAGTTCTCGCTCAGGCGCCCCATACCGCCGAAGAGCAACTGGCTCTTTCCTTTGATCAGTTGCGGACGCCCCGCAAAGTCCGGGTCGAAACGTTCGACGCGGCGGTCGTCCAGCGGCAGCACGTTATACTTGGCAGCCTCGATGAGAAACTGGCGCTGGAGGTCGCGCAGCTTCTCGGGGTACTCTTTGGCTACGTTGTGCGCTTGAGTCCAGTCGTCGGGCGCATAGAGTTCCCAAACGTCGTCGTCGTAGGGCGGCAACGGTGCAACGACCCACGGCGTACTATGGCGCGTCACCGCCGTCCACCCTTTATGATAGATGCCGCGGTTGACGAACATTTCGAAATACTGCGTATCGTGGGTCTCGGGCGCGCCGCCCTCCTCGAACGAATATTGCATCGAAAAGCCCTCGAGCGGCCTCTGCGCAATGCCGTTAACGCTCGCGGGATGCGGCAGCTGCGCGGCTTTCAGGATGGTTGGAGCCACGTCGATGACGTGGTGGAACTGCGAGCGGATCTCGCCGCGCGCCTTGATTCCGTGCGGCCAGTGAACGATTGCGCCGTTGCGCGTGCCGCCCCAATGCGAGGCAACCTGCTTGGTCCACTGATAGGGCGTGTCCATCGCATGCGCCCAACCCACGGCGTAGTGGTTGTAGGCCTTCGGGCCGCCGAACTCGTCGATGCGCTCCTTGAGAAACTCGGGCGTCTCGACACCGCTGATGCCGTTGAGCATGAGCGCTTCGTTGAAAGAGCCGTTTGGCGAGCCTTCCGCCGAGGCGCCGTTGTCCCCGATGATATAGTAGACCAGCGTATCGTCGAGGACGCCGAGATCCTCGATCGCGTCGACGAGACGCCCGACGTGATGGTCGGTATGCTCGAGAAAGCCGGCGTAGACTTCCATCTCTCGCGCCAGCACCGGTTTCATTTCTGCGGGAACGTCTGCCCAGGCCGAAATCTCATCCGGCCGCACCGTCAGAACGGCGTCTTTCGCAACGACCCCGAGCGCTTTCTGCCGCGCAAACGAGGCTTCGCGCAGTGCATCCCACCCCTCGTCGAACTTTCCGCGGTACTTATCGGACCACTCCTTCGGAACGTGATGCGGCGCGTGCGTTGCTCCGGGTGCGAAGTACACGAAGAACGGCTTGTCGGGCAAGAGCGCCTTTTGCTGCCGGACCCACTCGATCGCGCGGTCGGTCATATCGACCGTGAAGTGATACTCGGGATCGTCGGGCGGTTCTACCGGAACGGTGTCGCGGTAGATCGCGGGCGCCCATTGATTCGTTTCGCCGCCGATGAATCCGTAGAAGTGCTCGAATCCGCTGCCGGTCGGCCACTGCGTGAACGGACCCATGGGACTCGTCTCCCATACCGGCACCTCGTGACACTTACCAAACTGCGCGGTCGAGTAGCCGTTGAGTTTGAGAATCTCGGCGATCGGCGCGGTCGCCTTCGGACGGACGGAGCTATAGCCCGGCGCCGACGTGGCGAGTTCGGTAATGCCGCCCATTCCGACGGAATGATGGTTGCGCCCGGTTAACAGCGCTTGACGCGAGGGCGAACAGAGCGCCGTTGTGTGAAAGCGATTGTACTTCAGGCCTTTTGCGGCAAGACGCTCCGCCGTCGGAGTGTGAATCGGACCGCCAAACGCGCTCGAGGCGCCGAAACCGACGTCGTCGAGCAGCACGATCAGCACGTTCGGTGCAGCCTTCGGCGCTCGAAGCGGCTCCAGCGGGGGGAAGCTCGTGTCGGGATCTTTTGCGTCGTACGTCGTCAGCCCGACGTGCTGCGCGTCGGGAATCGGGAGAATCGTGCGAAGACCAATCTTCTCAACATCGGACATGGGAACTGCCTCCACGTTCAACAGGGGAGCGGATAATCTACGACATCCTATCACGGCGAGCCCCTTGACGGTATCCCAAAAACGCACGTCGAAACGGTCGGCGGATGTTCGAGCAATTCGTGCACGAATGGGCCCTCCGAGCTGCGACGTTTCTCGATGCGCTGACGGCCCTTCTCATCGTGGCGGCGGTGCTGCCCGCGGTCGTTCGCGCCGGATTCGCGCTGGCTATGGCCGATCCCGGCCCTCGCATCGATCGCATTCGCACTCGGGTGAGTCGGTGGCTTGCCTTGGCGCTCGAGCTGCTCATCGGCAGCGATATCATTCGCACGGCCATTTCGCCGGATTGGCGCGAGCTCGGCCAGCTCGCGGCGATCGTCATTCTGCGCGTCGTGATAGAATACACGCTCATGCATGGAGTTGTGGAGCGTTCGGGCGATGAGGCCAAGTGACCTCACCTCGGTAGATTTCTTGGTGCGGCTGGCGGCTGCGGCCGTGTTTGGTGCCGCCATCGGATTCGAACGTCAGTGGCGTCAGCGATCGGCCGGCCTACATACCACGAGCCTGGTCGCCATCGGTGCCGCGCTTTTCGCGTTGCTCGACACGATGCTCTCCGCAAACGATACGACGCGCATCGTTGCCGGCGTCGTGACGGGCGTCGGCTTCATCGCCGGAGGCGTAATCTTCCGTTCGGGTCTCAACGTTTCCGGACTCAATACGGCCGCGACGATTTGGGCGACGGCCGCCGTCGGCGCTCTGGCGGGCTTCGGCCTTTGGGAGGAGGCCGGCGCGGGCGCGCTCGCCGTTATCCTTTTCAATCTGCTCCTTCAGCCCGTCGCGGTCGCGATCGACCGGCGTGCGGGGTCGGGACAGTTTGCCGAGACGATCTACAAAGTGACCGCGACCTGCAGCTCCGAGAGCCAGGTGGCGGTGAGCAACGAGATCATCCGCGCGATCAGCGGATGTGACCTCACCTTGCAGTCGCTGACGCGACACCGCGGGGAGGACGGACGCGTGAAGGTCGAGGCCGATATCTTCTCGCCGAAGGCACAAACGGAAAAGATCGAAACGCTCTCGACACGGCTGCTCGCGCTGCCGGGCGTCGAGCGCGCGGATTGGCAAAGCACGGCGCCGTCGCTCTAAACGCCGCCGTGGACCAGCATCGGACGCCGTACTTCCAAGCGTTGCTCGACTACGTCGACTCGGGCGTACTGCCGTTTCATACGCCGGGGCACATTCAGGGCAACGGAATGGATCTCGCCTTTCGTGAGTTCGTCGGCGACAACATCTGCGCGATCGACCTCACGCCCATGCCCGGCATCGACGACCTTCTGCAGCCGACCGAGTCGATCAAAGAGGCTCAGAAGCTTGCCGCCGCGGCCTGGGGCGCCGACCACTCGTTCTTCCTCATCAACGGATCGACGAGCGGCAACCAGTGCATGATGATGACCGCGGTAAATCCGGGCGAGAAGATCGCCGTACCGCGCAACTCGCACAAGTCGATGCTCGGCGGCCTGATCATGAGCGGAGCCGAGCCGATCTACATGCAGCCCGAGGTCGACGAGGAGCTGCGCATGGATCACTGCGTCACGCCCGAGACGGTCGCCCGAACCCTGCAGCAGCATCCGGACCTTGCGGCGATCTATCTCGTCTCTCCGACGTACTACGGCGTCGCCGCCGACCTGGCGGCGATCGAGACGATCGCGCACGCTGCCGGGAAACTTCTGCTCGTCGACGAGGCGTGGGGTCCGCACTTCCATTTCCACCCCGGGCTTCCGCTCTCGGCGACGGCCGCCGGAGTCGATCTCTGCATCAACTCGACGCATAAGATGCTCTCGGCCTTCTCCCAGTGCGCGATGCTGCACCAGAAGGGTAAGCGCGTCTCGCTCGACCGGTTGGCCTCGGTGCTCAAGATGTTCCTCTCGACCTCGCCGAATCTGCCGATGGTCGCGTCGCTCGACGTTGCGCGAAAGCAGATGGCGACGCAAGGCGAGGCTCTGCTGACGCGGGCCATCGGACTCGCTCAGGAGATCCGGGCCGCGATCAACGAGATTCCCGGACTCTATTGCTTCGGCGACGAGCTGCGTGGGCGCAAAGGCGTCTTCGATCTCGATCCGACGAAGATCACCGTGACGGTCACGGGCCTCGGCTACACGGGGTACGAGGCGTCGGACGTTCTGCGGCGCCGTCACAACATTCAAGTCGAGTTAGCCGATCTTTTCAACATCGTCGCGCTCGTCACCATCGGCACGACGCGCGAAGCTGCCGACCGCCTCGTGCATGCGTTCCGAGAGATGGCTCGCGACGATCGCGAACTCGACATGCTGGCACCTTCGGGAGTCCTCGAGCGGCGTTTGCGGCGCGGAAACTTTCGGCTTCCGCCGATTCCGCCGATGCGAATGCGTCCGCGCGAAGCGTTTCTGGCTCCGGCGGAGTTCGTGAAGTTTCGCGAGTCGGCCGGCCGCATTTGCGCCGAGACGCTCACGCCCTATCCGCCCGGCATTCCCGTGATCGCTCCGGGCGAAGAAATCACGCCGGAGATCGTCGATTACGTGCGTCTGGAGTTGAAGGCCGGCGTTCGCATTCAAGGACCGTACGACGACGCGCTGCGCACGATCCGCGTCGTGAAGGAGTGACCCGGCACTAAGAGAAACGTCGCTTGCGTGGCCGTCAGGGTTCACTCCGTCTCCCCAAGCTGGGAGTTCTCTCAACTCCTCGATATCTTCCCACTCGCGATTCGGCAAGCGCTCGTTCGTCTCAATAACATCGAAGATATTATTGAGGTCGTGCTCGATTTGGGGCGTCCGCCCGAGGCTCGATTCGAGCACGATTTCAAATATCTGACCGATGCGCCGGTAAGCCACGAGGACATCGCTCACGTCTGTTCGCGCATTTCGCCATTTGGCGCCGATAATCGCGCAGGCATCGAGCAGACGCTGCACCGCATCAGCGCGATCCGCAACCGCACCGGAAAGATCGTCGGCCTGACGTGCCGCGTCGGCCGGGCCGTTTACGGAACGATCGACATCCTGCTCGACGTTTTGCGCAGCGGCAAGTCGATCTGTCTGCTCGGACGTCCCGGCGTCGGGAAAACGACGATGCTGCGCGAGTGCGCGCGGGTGCTTTCCGAGGAACGCAAGCGCGTCGTCATCGTCGATACCTCCAACGAGATCGCCGGGGATAGCGACATCCCGCATCCCGGCATCGGTTTGGCGCGGCGCATGCAAGTTGCCGATCCCGCCCTGCAGCACGCCGTGATGATCGAGGCGGTTGAAAATCATATGCCGGAGGTCGTCGTCATCGACGAGATCGGCACCGCTGCGGAGGCCGAGGCCGCGCGGACGATCGCCGAGCGCGGCGTCACGCTGATCGGGACCGCTCACGGGCAGACCCTCGAGAACCTCCTGATGAACCCGACGCTCTCCGATCTCGTCGGCGGGGTGAGCGCGGTTACGCTCTCCGACGAGGAGGCGCGGCGCCGGGGCACTCGCAAGACGGTGCTCGAGCGCAAAGCGCCGCCCACCTTCGACGTCGTCATCGAGATTCACGATCGCGACCGCCTGGCGATTCACAAGAATGTCGCCGACGTGATCGACGCCCTGCTGCGCGGTTATCAACCGCAGCCGGAGATTCGGCAGCGCGAGGCGAGCGGCGAGGTCACCGTCGTGCAAGAGGCCGATACGGAATCGATGCCGCGGCTCTCAGAACGCTACGATCACGAGCGCGAGGCTGACGAACGCGAGCGGCCGCTCTCGATCTTCCCCTACGGCGTCTCGCGCAACAAGATCGAACGAGCGATATCGAACCTGCGCGTCAACGCCGCAATCGCGCGCAACTGGGACGATGCCGACGTCGTGCTCACCCTCAAGACGCTCGAACGCAAGGAACAGCCGAAACTCAAGCAGATCGCCTCGGACAACGTGCCGATCTATTCGATCAAGACGAATACGACCACGCAGATTCAGTCCGCCCTCCGCGACGTCTTCAATCTCGGATCGATCGACAACGAAGAGATCGCATTGCGGGAGACAGAAGAGGCAATCTATCAGGTGCTTCTCAACAATCAGGCGATCGAGCTCTCGCCGCAGACCTCGTACATCCGCCGTATGCAGCATCAGCTCGCGGAACGCTACCGGCTTCAGTCGCGCAGTACCGGACTCGAGCCGAATCGCCGCGTTCGTATCTACAAAACTGCGGAGGTTTGATGCCCATTACGAGAAGGCGGCGTGCGCTGCGTGCCGCGCCGGGTCGCTCGTCGGCCGCGTCCTGCGGCCTCCTGCTACACCGCACTCGCGCCACCTGTTAAGGAAAGTATTGACCTCCTGTCAATGGCGCTCGCGTCGGAGTCCCCTCATGCGACACGCAGCGCGCGCCGCTTTCTTGTAAATGTTCGTAGTAGTTGAGGGGATCGAAGGCAGCGGGAAGAGCACGCTGGTTGAGGGTCTGGGCGCGCGGTTGCGGAGCGAAGGTTATCACGTAACCGTTACGCGAGAACCTGGAGGCACTCCACTCGGGGATGCGGTTCGAAAGATCTTCTTGGATCGGGGTTCGGCGATCGAACCGCTTACCGAGGCGTTCTTGGTGAATGCGGCACGAGCGCAGCACGTGGAGGAGGTGATCCGGCCGGCGCTGGCGGCCGGGCGTATCGTGCTCTGCGACCGCTTTACCGATTCGACGCTGGCCTATCAAGGATACGGGCGCGGTTCGGATCTCGATTTGCTAAGAGCGCTCTGCGATATCGCGACCGCAGGGGTTGCTCCCGACGTGGTTCTCGTTCTCGACGTCCCGCTCGACGTGGCCCGGAAACGTCTTGGGGCGCGCGCGCAAACGGAGGATCGGATCGAAGCCGAGCACGACGCTTTTCACGAGCGAGTGCGCGCAGGATTTCTTGCACTGGCAAAGGGTTCGCCGCGACATCGCCTGCTCGACGGAGTGCTTCCGGCGCAGCAGCTGGTGGAAGAAGCCGCCGCGGTAGTGCGCAAGCGGCTCGGTGCGCACATGTCGTGAGCGACCTGCACTTCGACGTCGCCGGTGCGGAGGGACCCAAGCGATATTTTAGCGCTCTCACGCCCGAGCGGCTGGCACATGCCTATCTTTTCAGCGGTCCGGCCGGCGTCGGCAAGAAGACCTTCGCGCGGCGTCTGGCGCAGTCGCTGCTCTGCACGGCCCCCAAATCGGGCGTGCTCGGATACGACGGAACGTGCGCCTCCTGCAAGCTCTTCGCCGCCGAGTCGGCGCGGCATCCGGACTTTCTCGAGCATCGGGGCGTGCTCAAGATCGGCGATCCCGATGCGGCGATGGGCTTCTACCAAGGCGACGAGTTATCGGCGCGCGATCTCGTACGACAGCTCTCGATGCAATCGTACAGCGGCGGTATGCGCGTACTGCTGCTCGGCGACGTCGACTTCGCGACGCCGGCTGCGGCGAACGCATTGTTGAAGTTTCTCGAAGAGCCGCCGCAGGGCGTGGTCATGATTTTGACGACGCCGGCGCCGGGCCGGCTGCTCCCCACGATCCGCTCGCGCGCCATCGAAGTGCGCTTCTCGCTGCTTTCGAAGGCCGACGTGCGATCGGTGTTGGATCGCCTGCACGTGGGGCCGAGTGAGGCCGAACTCGCCGCGTCGCTCTCCGGCGGAAGCGTCTCTCGCGCGCTCGCGACGCTCGAAGGAGAAGAAGAGTCGCTGCGCGCGCACGTCGTGCGCTGGTTCTTCGAGAGTCTGAGCGGAGCGACGCCGGAAGACTCGTGGGCGACGCGCGAAACGCTCGACGAGGGCTTGGAAACGGTAAAGACGCTGGTACGAGACTGGATCGTTGCCGGCGGCAGCGACGGCGTCGCGCTCGTCTCGCTCGATCAGGCCGATCGCATTCGGCGGCTGAAGCCGATCGAAGCGAGCGCGGCAGCGGCGCTGCTCGGAAAGCTCGACGAAGCGCAGCGTCTCGCGCGAACCAACGTTAGTCCGGCGCTCGTCGGCCAGTTCGTCCGAATGGCGCTTACCAGTATCCCCTAAACGCGACGTCGTCGTACTGCTTCGCAAACGGAAATGCGAGGTAGGCAAGGACGATTGCCTTGACCGCCGCCAGCACAAGTTCGTAGCCCGTCGGACCGAGCCCGAGGCCGATTCGGCCAAGTAGAAACTCGGGAAGCCAGGCCCAGAGCAGCACGAAGACGATAGCGAGAACGGCCGCGGCCGGCACGTTCTCGCGAACGGCCCGGAACGACGCGCCGATTGCGAAGTTTCCCGGCATCCCGCCGATTGCCGCCGCTGGTATCGTGTAGATCAGGAAGAAGGCGACGATCAGCTCGAGCCCGATCTGGACGAACTGGTTACCGGTAAACGCTCCGATATATCCGGCGGCGTAGATTAAGAAATAGAAGCCGATCGTCGCAACCAAGATGCCGCCGGCCTTGCGGCGTCCTTCCTCCCAGGCTTCGTCGAAGGTTGCGCGCTGGCGTCGCCACACGTTGTTTGCAGCGATGACGGCGACGCCGAAACAGAAACCGTAGACGAGCTGGACGACGATCTGGAAGATCCAGCTGCCCAAGCCGCCGACCGCATCGGTAAAGAGCGGTGTGATTTGCGAAATCAACAGATCCACGACGGCCGCGAGCAGCGGCATGACGAAGATCGAGGGATGGCGCAGCAGCAGCGGCATGGCTTGCGCGTACATGCGGACGTCGAGGCGAGGAAGGCGCCGCATCGGCTTAGATGCGCGCTCCCTCGAGTGCGTGCTGGCACGAACAATCGCCGTCTACGGGAATCTTTGCGACGATCTCGCCGATTGCGTCGCGCACCCGTTCGTTGTTGCGATTGAAGACGGCGATGACCTGGTGATGAGAGACCGGCGGCATCCCTTCGAGTCCGACGTCGTAGTCGGTAATCAGCGCGATGTTCGCGTAGCACATTTCGAGTTCGCGAGCGAGGTAGCACTCGGGGTACTGCGTCATGTTGATGACTTCCCAGCCCTGGCCTTGGAACCAACGCGACTCCGCGCGAGTCGAGAAGCGAGGACCCTGGATCACGACGACGGTGCCGCGATCGTGCGTCTCGATCCCGCGGGACTTTAGAACGTCGATCGCGATCGGCCGCATCGTCGGGCAGTACGGATCGGCAAAGCTGATATGGGTGGTGAGCGGTCCGTCGTAGTAGGTGTCTTTCCGGCCGCTCGTTCGATCGACCAGCTGGTCGCAGACCACCATCGAGCCGGGCCTCACCCGTTTGTCGAGCGAGCCGGCCGCCGTCGGCCCGATAATCCACTTCACGCCGAGCGCCTTCATCGCGTACACGTTAGCGCGATAGTTGATTGCCGACGGCGGAACGCGATGATCCTTTGCGTGCCTGGGAAGGAAGGCGACGCGCCGGCCGGCGATCTCGCCGAGCGCCACCCGGTCGCTCGTGTGACCGTACGGCGTTTCGATCCAATGCTCGCGCGCGTCCTCGATGAGCGAGTAAAATCCCGAACCTCCGAATACGCCGATCTCGGCAGTCAACGGCTCTTTCATAGGTTTCTCGTTCTAGCCTACGGCGATGAAATAATCCTGTGAGCGAAGAACGTTGATCGAGAATTGACGGCATTCGAACATATCTCCGTTCTTATCTCGATTGTGATCGGGTTTGCGATCACGACGCTGCTGGCGGGCGCCGTGCGGCTGGTCCACCGCCGCGGCAGCGTGATATGGTACTGGCCGTCGGCGGTGTGGATGGTCACGCTGCTCATCATCGACGTTCAGGTCTGGTGGTCGCGGTTCTCTTGGCGCACGCTGCAGACGTGGTCGTTTGCGACCTTCATCGCAATGCTCCTCGTGCCGATCGGCGCCTACGTCCTCTCGGCCTTAGTCGTCGCGGAGCCCGCCGAGCTGCCGATCGATCTGCGCAAGGAGTACTTCGTTCGCCGTCAGGCGTTCTTCGGCGTCCTCGTAGCGACGCTCGTCGCCAGCTATCTCCCCGACGTGCTAACGAACGGCAACCTCGGAAACCCGGTGGACGCGTGGATGAAGGCCGCGATGATGGCGCTCAATATTCCGGCGCTGGTAACGGAGGACGAACGCTATCACAAGTTTCTGGCGGTAGCCGGGCTTGCGATATTCTGCGGCTACGTCGCGATTCTATTCGCGCGAATCTAGCTTCGCCAGCGCAAGGATCGTTGATGTCGCGAGAAGCTCGAGTGTGACCGCCAGTCCCGGGCGCTCTAGCCGCCGCGGCGACCGCCGTTGTTATTGTTCGCCGTTAGGATCGGCGTATTTGCGAAAATATGTGCGTTGGTGAACGTAGTCCAATACGAGGCTATATTCGTCGAGTACGTTTCGGCCGACGAACCCGTCATCGTCGAGATCTTGAGCGCGCGCGCCGTCAACGACGGTAACGACGATTGGCGCGAGGTTCAAGTCGCCCGCCGAGGCATTGAGAATGGCGTACTCCGTGCCGAGGAGCCGGTCGCGACCGAGGAACTCAATCGGCTTTCTGTCGAGCACGGTTGGTCGCGGCGTGATCGCGTCGAGAACGTCTTCGTTGACCACGGTGTTGGGGGATCCGAAATCCAATAACAGCGCCGCCGCTCGGTTTGCGAGGCGCGCGTTGATGGTCGGCCTGCATCCGCGCAGTGGAGTTCGCAAGATCGTCCAGCTCCGATCGGTCGACGGTGGTGGCGCGGCGATCTCGGTGACGGTCTTTTGTCGAAAGTCGATGGCCAGCGGTCGGCTGGCGATAAAGTCACACCCTAGAAGCCCAACGACCTCGACTCCGTCCTCCATATCGTCGCTAGGCATGGATTCGATGACGAGATTGGTAGCGTAGACCGGCCCTATGTCGATACGCGGAAGCACCGCTAAAGCTTGGCTGAGGCGCCCGCCTTTTGCCCCGACGGACTTCCCGAACTCGTGCAATCCCAGCCGGAGAACGAGGTCGTGGTCGAGCACGATATCTCCCGCGCCCGAATCGAGCTTGAGCCAGTAGGGATTGCCCTCGATGTCGGCTCGTATCAAAATACCGTACTTGCTGAAAAGCGAATTGACGGTTGCGGGGAGCGATGTCTGAGGAACGAAGGGCGCTCTGGAGTGAGGGATGGCCACCAGCGCGGGGTTGGGCGGAATTCGGCGATAAGACAATAGCGACGTTTGATAGATCTGGCCGGACAAGTTGCTGTGCTGTGACTCGCGCGATGGAATAGGCAATCCCCACACCCGAACGTAATCGGAATAGTCCGTCGTTTTCTCGGTGCCATCGTAGTCTCGCGTGACGATCTCGGTCGTCAAAAAAGTGGCGGCGTCGATATATCGCCGCTGCACGATACGCGAGTTTGGCGCGATCTCGAGGACGTAGCGGTGCGGTAGCGTGCGCGTAATCCCTAGGACGCGAACCCTCCCATCGGGCGGGTGCATCGTGGATCGAAGGACCCGGTCGAAGACGGTTAACGACCTGGCTTCCGGCAGTACGAGCCCATTGGCGTCCCGCTGCCACCAGTTCCCGGAAAGCACGCCGCGCTCGCTGCGCACCCCATGGTTTGTCGCTACGATGCGAGCGTCAGGCAGCGGTTTTCCGCCGAGTTCGTAGATGTCCGACTTGCTAACCGAACCATCGCTGGAAACGGTGCGAAACCGCAGATGATAGAGACCGGGCGCGAGGGGCCGTTCCGCCGCCTTTCGCATACGCGCTATCAGCTGTTGCGGCGTTACTGAGGTCGGCGAGAGCTCATTCGTCTGCGCGCATCCGCACAGCGTTAAACTCGTGAGGACGAGTGCGAAGCCTACCGGTTGAAATCTGACGGTTTGAGATCCTCGAGAAATTTCTTAAATCGCGCCATCTCGGTTTCGTTGATCGGTTTCTTTTCGGCCGTCGCTTCCTCGAGGACGATTTTGTCGGAGACGAAGATCGGAGCGGGAACGCGCAGCGCCAGCGCGATGCCGTCCGAAGGGCGCGCGTCGATCTCCTGGATCTCTCCGTTCGTGCGAACGACGAGTTTGGCGAAGAACGTCGAGTCTTTGATGTCGTGAATGACCACCTGCTCGAGATTCGCGCTGAGCGTCTCGAGAATGCTGCGCATGAGGTCGTGCGAGAGGGGGCGGGGCACCGGCGCCCCTTCGAGCGCGAGCGCGATCGCCGTGGCTTCAAAGGGCCCGATGAGAATCGGCAGATAGTGCGAGCCGTCCATGTCCTTAAGGATGACTACCGGATCGTGGGTGAGGAGGTCGATGCCGAGCTTGTCGACCTTCATTTGGCGCATATGCGACCTATCCGACATGCTCGCCGGATTTTCTTGCCGGATTCGCGAACGGCCCGCTCCACCATGCCACTCTCTTGCGGAATCGTGGGCCTGCCGAACGTTGGCAAGACGACGATCTTTAACGCACTCACGCGCTCGGCTCAAGCCCATGCCGCGAACTATCCGTTTGCGACCATCGAGCCGAACATCGGCGAGGTCGCCGTGCCCGATCCGCGCTTGCCCGTATTGCAGCGACTCGTCAACGCGCGCCGGATCCTCCCGGCGACCGTACGCTTTGTCGACATCGCCGGATTAGCGCGCGGCGCAAGCGCCGGTGAGGGGCTGGGCAACGCCTTCTTGAGTCACATTCGCGAGACCGATGCAATTGCGATGGTCGTGCGATGCTTCGAGGACGACGACGTTACGCACGTCGAGGGAGACCCCGATCCAAGGCGCGATTGCGAAATCATTTCGATCGAATTAGCGCTTGCCGACCTCGCTACCATGCGCAAGCGCATCGCAAAACTCGAGCGCGACGTCCGGGGGCATGCGAACCTGCGTCCATATTTGGAGGCCTCTGCGCGCCTGAGCGAAGCGCTGGAAGAGGCCACTCCGGCCCGCAGCTTCGCGCCCGGGACGCTCGAGGCCGAAGTCGCCGCCGATTCGTTCCTGCTCACGCGCAAACCGATGCTCTACGTGGCGAACGTCGACGAGCAATCCTCGAGCGGAGACCAGGTACGGGTCGTCCAGGAGATCGCCGAGGCCGAGGGCGGCCGAGCCGTCGTGCTCAGCGGCAAGCTCGAGGCGGAGCTGGCCGGCCTCTCCGAGGCCGAGGCGGCCGAGTTTCGGCGCGAGCTGGGCCTGGAGCGCAGCGGGCTCGACGAGCTCTCTGCCGCCGGCTACGACCTGCTCGGCCTCATGACGTTTCTCACGGCCGGCGAGAAGGAAGCCCGCGCTTGGCCGATACCCAAGGGGACGAAGGCGCCGCGGGCCGCCGGCACGATCCATAGCGACCTGGAGCGGGGGTTCATCCGGGCCGAGATCGTCTCGTACGACGACTACGTCCAGTTCCAGACCATGGAGGCGCTCCGAGCGGCCGGTCGCGTGCGCAGTGAGGGACGCGAGTACGTGATGCAAGAGGGCGACGTGGTGAATTTTCGGTTCAACGTCTAAAGAGCGATTTATGACCACCGCTCTGCGTGAGACCTCGGTGCGCGACGTCTCGGTTTTCGGCGACGCAATTGCCTACTTCAACGAAGCCGCCGATCTGCTCGAACTCGACGGCGGAATGCGCCAAATTCTCACTCACCCGTCGCGCCAGATCATCTTCTCGATTCCGTTTCAACGCGATTCGGGCGAGTTCGAAGTCTATACCGGCTATCGCGTGCAGTATAACTTCGCACGAGGTCCGGCAAAGGGCGGAATCCGGTTCCATCCGCGCGTGACGCTCGACGAGGTGACCGCGCTGGCCTTTTGGATGACGTGGAAATGTGCCGTCGTCGATCTGCCCTTCGGCGGCGGAAAGGGCGGGGTCACCTGCGACCCGACGACGCTATCCTCAAACGAGCTCGAGCGTATCACGCGGCGATACGCCGCCGAGCTGGTGGAGGTGGTCGGCCCCGATAAGGACGTTCCGGCACCCGACGTCAACACCACGCCGCAGGTCATGGCGTGGTTCATGGATACGTACTCAATGCACGTCCGTCAGAATATGCCCGGCGTCGTGACCGGCAAGCCGCTGGAGATCGGCGGTTCGCGCGGCCGCGTCGAGGCAACGGGGCGCGGCGTCACGATCTGCGCGCTCGACGAGATGGCCGAGATGGACCTGCGGCCGGACAAAGCCACGATCGCCATTCAAGGCTTCGGCAACGTCGGCATGCACGCGGCCAAGCTCTTCGAGGAGCGCGGCTGTAAGATCGTCGGAATCTCCGACGTGACGGGCGCCTATTACAACGCCGAGGGCATCTACGTCAACGGTGCGATGGAGCACGCGGCCAAGTTTGGAACGCTCGAGGGTTTCAAGGGCGGCGAGAAGATCACCAACGCCGAGCTGCTCGGCAGCGAATGCGACGTGCTCGTCCCTGCGGCATTGGAGAAAGTCTTCAACGCGGAGACCGCGTCGAAAGTCAAAGCGAAGTTGATCGTCGAGGGCGCGAACGGGCCGACGACGCCGGAGGCCGATCGGATCTTCCGCGAGCGCGGCATCGTCGTGATCCCCGACATTATGGCGAACGCCGGCGGTGTGACGGTCTCATACTTCGAGTGGGCGCAAGACCGCATGGGTTACTTTTGGAAGGAATCGGAGGTCAACGAAAAGCTCGAAGACTTCCTGCTCTCGAACCTGCATCAGATTCGTACGATTGCAAACTCCCGGCACGCAACGTTGCGAACGGCAGCCTACACGCTGGCGATCGACCGCGTCGTCAAAGCTTCGAGGCTGCGCGGAATTTACGCCTAACTAGGGTCGTGCTGCGGCCCGAACGCCGACGAGGCGCGCGATACGAGCGGTCGCATCGGCGAAGGCGCGAAGCCGGTCGTTAGCGGTCGCTTGCAGCACCGCCGTCCAACGATCGTCTTGTTCCGCTCTGCGCGATTGGCGAAGCGCCTCGGCGAGCCCGCTCATTTCCTCGTCGAGGGCATCGGCAAACGGCGCAAGATCGGGCGGGGGCGTCGCTCGGTGGGTTTCGAGCTCCGTTTCGAGTGCTAAGCTGGCCAAGCCGAAGCGCTGCGTCGCGGCGAGAAGGCGCAGGGCGCGGCCCGGCCCGATCGAGTGCGCCCGATGCGGTTCGCTGCGCGTTCGGTCGATCGAAGCTTCGACCGCCGTTCGCACGCGCCACACCTCGTTGCGCCGCTCCTCAATCGCCGCACGCGCGTCCGGCGACGGCGCTGCGAATGCTCGCAGAATCGCTCCGGCGAGCTTGCGTTGCGCGTCTAAAAGGTCGGCGAGCAGCGCGCGCGTGCGCTCGTACTCCCACGAAGGAAAGACGAGATAGCCGATCATTGCAAGCGCTCCGCCCGCGAGCGTATCGAGGAGCCGCACTTCGATCGTCGTCGTTCCCGGGAGTCCGCGCATGCCGAGCACGAGCACGACGAACGAGGTGATCGCGACCGTAAAGAGCGCGTAGTTCGGATTGAAGCTGACGTAGGCCGCTGCTGCGGCGGCGACGATGCCGCCGAGCTCTAACGCCGGATGTCCGCGCGCGACGACGATCGCCACGCTGGCAACGACCGCCCCAACCAGCGTCCCGGCGATTCTGGCGAATCCGCGAAAGAAGGTCGTTTGAAAATCGGGTTTGAGAACGAGCGCCGCAGTGAGCGGAATCCAGTAGCCGCGATCCGCGGCAAAATAGCGCCCGGCGATCATCGCGACGGCAAGGACGATCGCGAAGCGAAAAGAATCGCGGCTGCGCCAATCGATATGGCTTCGGACGTAGGGTGCCGGCTTGGACCGAGAGACCAACGAGAAGCGCGGTAGGCGTCCGGTCGCGAGCATCGTTGCCGCCTCGGCCGCATCGCGGGCATGGGCGGTCAAGTCCGCGACCCCGGCGTGTTGGAGCGCGGCGTCGTACGGCGAGAGATCCGGCAGCGCGACGTCGTTCTCGGCACCGGTCAACATGCCGGCCGTCGCGTCCAACTGCTCCGCGATCGCTCGAGCCGGCTTCGCGACGGAAGAGCGGCGTTCGTCTTCGTAGAGTGCCGCCATTGCGCCGAGACGCCGGCGAATGATTTCCGCATCTTCGAGGAGACGGTTGAAGCGCGCAAGCTCGGCGGAACGCGCGAAGGGCTGAGGATCGGCGAGCACCTGCCGCGCCGTAGCGAACGGCGTGATCGGTGGGGTTGCGGGTGAGCCCTCGGCGATCTGCCGCGCATACGCGGCGAGATTGCGGTAGACTTCCGCAAGTGCGGTGCGCTCGGCGGCACCGCGAACGCTGGGCCAGGCGACCAGCAGCAAGACGGCCTGGATGAGACCGCCGGTAAAGACGAGCGCGGAGTCTTGTGCCGCAGCGCCCGGCGCCAGCGGCTGGCTCGAAAAGAGCACGAAGGCAACGAAGGAGTTGAGAGCCACGGTTGCCGCGGCGGGACCCATCTGGCCGATCGTGCCGCAGGCATAGCCGGCGATCGCGGTTGCAACCACGATCGCCGGAGTAGAGTGCGCCGCTACAGCGCCGACGAAACTCGTTACGGACATGCCCAGCGCGGCTGCCAACACGGCGGCGAGGCGCGTGCGATAGATCCCCTGCAGCGAGGTGAACCCGGTAATGAACGCGCCGATTGCGGCGGGCACTCCAAGGGCCGGCCGGCCGGCGGCCGCTGCCGCCAGGAGCGGAATAGCAACGCCCACCGTGCAGCGAAGTGCGTATCCAGGCTCCAGCGCGGAACGGTCGAAGGTGGTCGCCGTTCGCGCGAGTTCACGCAGCCAGTTCAGCAACGACGTCAGCGCGTAGGAAGGAAGAGCATGCGGCCTCCCGATAACGAACCCGGCCCCGAAGAGCTCGAGTCGCTATTCGAAGACGAAGAGCGCAGCCTCCTCGAGAACCCCGCCGTCCCGGACGACGTGAAGGCCGAGGTCACCGAACGGCTCGATCGCTACGGCGACGAGATTCTCGAAGAAGAGATCGAGGACGAGCCGCCGCCCAAGTAGGACAAACTCTCCTTATGGGGCTAGTCGTTGGGCGGCGCGTACGGATCGGGGAAGCAGTAATGCTTGTTCGGATGCGCTCCGCATCGCGTGCCTTTGTACGCAGCCTCTAAGTCGATCTGCGGAATATGCGTTCCGTACGCCTGATTGATCGTATCGATGAAGGCGTACGTAACGAGCGCGTAGCCGGTGTTCGACGGATGGATGCCGTCAAAGCTGCTGATGCCCCAGAGAAAGCCGAGGGTACAGCAGTGACCCGGATTGATCGACGAAGCGAGCGCAAAATATTTGTTCGACGGGTCGCCGCTCGCCAGACCGTGGAAGATCGCATGGATGTCGACGAGCGGAACGTGCGAGGCCGATGCCGCGTTGTCGATGCCTTGATTGATGGCGTTGTTGAGCGCCTGCAGCTTGCCGGCGAACTCGGGGGTGATGTAGCGCATGCCGAGTCCGCTCCCCGGAACCGCTTTGCAATGCGGCGCCGGAACCGCGCAATCGAGATTCGGCAGGGTGCCCGAGTACGAGAAATACTGAATGGTCTCCACGGCACCGGGAAGCATAACGTATCCGCATGGCGACGTGGTCGAGGCGGGCGTACAGCCGTGCGGCGTGTCGAGGTTGTAGGTGCGCGCGAGTTCGGCTATCGCATAGTTCGGTACGCCGCCGATGCCGCCGATGAAGCACGAGGCATAGGTGCGAATGCGGCAGACCTTCGAGTGCTGCGGAACGAGCGTTACGCGCTCGAAGAGACCGGTCTCGAGAATGTCGGGCAGGTTCGCAACGACGACCTTCGCACCGGCGTGCTGCAGCGTTGCGATCGTCGCGCGAAGATCGCTCTCGACTTGGCCGGCAGTACGGTCGCCGCCCACGAAACGTCCGCCGCTGCCCATATACTTGAGCCAATCGTTGGCGCCGAGCCAAACGGTGGCCAGCGTCGGATGGACCGACGCGGCGGCGCCGACTTCGGTAAGCCGATTCATCTTACTGAAGTTGAGCAGCACCGGCCAGAACGTGCCGCTCTCCTCCGAGACGACCTGGCTCAGTAATCCCGGAATGCCTGGGAGTTCTTTGCAGGTCGAAGTCTGGGGCTGATGGAGCACGTTGGCTTCGTGCAACGTGAGGCCCGGCACGCCGAAGTCGCGGATCGCCGTCGAATCGGGATTCATCCGCGTGCGCGGGGCGGTTCGCAGGCGGAAACCGTCCAAGTTAAAGTCGTTATTCTCGGTACACGGGTCTCCGGTCTTGAGTTGGCCGAACGGCTCGAAAGCGTTGCTCGTCGGCGTGAGTTGGTTGTCGAGTCCCGGTCCCTTGATCAACGGAAGCGGACTCACCGCCGGATCGTACATGTGCTCGATCGCCGCCGGCACGTTTCCCGATGCCTGCTCGACGAGATCGGCCCAGAACCCGTTCTCTTGATTCGGGGGAACCTGCTCGCCGGTGTAGTTCGGATTGCGCACGCCCGTTGCGCCCAGAAACCCGTTCGACTGATAGCCGGCCGTCAAGCTGTCGCCGACGCCGACGATGCGGCTGAGGATCGATTCGTTCTGCGGCGTGCCGCCGTGCGACGGGAGCACCGAAGAAGGCGCGCCGGCGCCGCCTCCGCCGCAGGCGGCGACCGCGAGAAGCGCGATTGCGGCGAGCGATTTGTTGATCTGCGAAAATTCCGTAATTCCGGCCCCTGAAGTTATAACGGAAAGACGTTGGGCGAACCGAAGCCGAACTGCAGCTGCAACTGCGTCGCCTTAAGACCGCCGATCGCGAGCCCGCATGCGTTATTGATCGCCTGCTGAACGGTGAGGCACTTGATCCCGGTTACGCCGTCGGGTCCGAGATTCGTCGGGTTACCGCTGTTGAGCGTGGCCTGCACGAAAGCGTATTTCGAAATCCGCTGGGAGACGCCGAGAAAGTACGCGATCAAGTGCTCGGGATAGGGATCGGTCGGAAGGTAGTCGCGCGCGCTCTGCGGTTCGACGAAGAGCGTCGTTCCGCGAACCGGCGTGTACTCGAGATAGATTACCTGCGGCAACTGCATAGAGTTCCCGACGTTCGCGCCCGCGGTGTGAACGAGCCACTGCGGCGCGACCGTGAAGGTGCCGAACATCTTCGGCGTCTTCAAGAACGGCAGCGTTACCGCGACGGCGTAATACTGAGCCGTCCGCACCGGGATCGTCTCGACCGGTCCATCCGGCAGGTTGTAGGTGAAGGGTACGACGTCGTTGTTATTCGGCGAGAAACCGATTTGGCCGCCGCGCGCAACGTACGTCGGCGAGATGACGATTGGAATCTCGCCCGGCCCCGGAAGCTTGTCGGACTTGATCGTAAACAGTTTCTGCAGCATAAAGACGCCGAACGTGTCTTTCGTGCGTACGTTGATGTTGCGACCCGCACCGGGGCCGCAAGCGTTTCCATTGCTCAAGTCGGCGCATCCGACCGGATTGACGAAGCCTTGCAGGTAAACCGGAGCCGTGCCCGAGTTGAATCCATAGGGCCAATGCTGGAGCTGAAACATACTCGCGACGACTTTCGTCGACCAGTCGAGTTTGTATCCGAGCGAGGCGTCCATGCCGCCCATAAGCCAGCCTTGCTTTCCGTACGAGCCGATGTTGCCGTACGGATATGCCATCGAAAAGTCGACCATGTAGGTGAATCGATCGCCCGGCATCTCGATCGCGTGTCCGATCGCCGGCTGACTTACCGGCGGCGCTTGAGCCACCGACGAGTCCTTTTTCGGCGGCTTGGGTTGGCTCATCACGCTCTTGATCGCATCGTTCGCGCCCGGAACGATCGATTTCTGATAAACGTCGGCCGTACCGTCGGCTGCCGCCGGTAACGCATAGAGGCCAAGAGCGAATGCGGCTACGCCGCCGATCGAGCGAAGTACGTTCTTGTGCATGCAGATCCCCATTGGTAGAGCGGGGACTTGCGCTTAACTACTCCAAATCCTCTCGACGTTACACGCCCACTTGCGGCGCCGCGCTCTCTTGCGCCGCAAGTTCCCCACGCGATTTGCCGTCGCGCCGCGAGCGATCGCCGCGAAGTTCGAACGACTTGATGATGACGTAGAGCACCGGCGTGATCGCCAAGTTGAGAAACGTCGAGATCAGCATTCCGCCGAAGACGACCGTTCCGAGCGAATGCCGCGCCGCGCTGCCCGCGCCCGTCGCAAAAACGAGCGGAATCACCGCGATGACGAAAGCGATTGAGGTCATCAAAATCGGTCGCAATCGCGTCTGCGCCGCACGCAATGCAGCCTGCACGACGCTGGCGCCTTCGCGAAGCTGCTGATTTGCGAACTCGACGATTAAAATCGCGCTCTTGCTTGCAAGCCCGATAAGCATGACGTAACCGACTTGAGCGTACGCGTCCTGTGCGAGACTTTGGTCGAACAACCCGGGAATCGGAAGATGACGAAAGTTCATGAATCCGAGCGCGCCAAAGAGCGCGGCGGGAACCGCGAGCAGCACGATGAGCGGGTCGACGAAGCTTTCGTACTGTGCGGAGAGCACGAGGAAGACGAAGACGAGTCCGAGCGCGAAAATGATCGTGCTCAAACTTCCGGAGGCGATCTCATCGAGCTGCAAGCCCGACCATTCGAACGTCATGCCGGAGGGCATAACGCGCTGCGCGATCTGCTGCATCGCCGCAATCGCCTCGCCCGAACCATGGCCCGGTGCGTTCTGGCCGTTGAGTTCGATGTTGCGATAAAGGTTGTAATGCGTAATCACCGGCGCGCTGAGCGCCTGCTTCATATCCACGAGTGCGTTGAGCGGCGTCATGACCGTGCTCGTGGCGTTCGTGCTCGTCGTTGCCGCACCGGGAGGAGCGGTGGGGAAGGGATTGGTTCCCGTCGGAATGGCCGCATTTGCCGCCGACCCGGAGCTGACGTAGAGCCCTTGCAGCGAGTTGACTCGGTTGCGGAACGGCTCGTCGGCCTGCACGTCGACCTGCCACGAGCGGTTCAAATAGGTAAAGTTGTTGACGTAGAGCGAGGCTAGATCGACCTCGAGCGTATCGAAAATATCGTTGAGCGAGATGCCGATTGCTTTGGCCTTGTCGCGGTTGATATTGATGTCGACCTGCGGCGAGTTGATGCGAAACTGCGTGAAGACGTTCATCAGGCGCGGGTCCTTCGCGGCCGCTCCCATGATCGCGTAGGCCGTTCTCATTAGGGTCGGCAATCCGAGATTCGTCCGGTCCTCAAGCTCGAACTGAAAACCGCCGAAGCTCGATACGCCGTTGATGGCCGGCGGATTGACCGCAAAGATCTGCGCTTGCGGAATCTTCATAAAGAAACCGCCGTTGATTCGCTGGATCACCGCGTCGATGTTATCCCCGGGGCCTTTTCGCTGACTCCAGGGTTTGAGTAACACGAAGATCAGGCCGCGGTTCGGCGCCGCGCCGGCAAAGCTGAAGCCGCCGACGTTGAACATGTACTTTACTTGGGGCTGCGCGCGGATGATCGCTTCGGCCTTCTTGGAGATGGCCACCTCACCCGAGAGCGACGTACCTTCCGGCGCCTGCAGCAATACGATAAAGTAGCCCTGATCTTCGCTCGGAATGAAGGAACTCGGCGTCCGCACGAACATCAGCAGCGTCGCAGCCAGCGCGAGGCCGAAGACCGCCATCACGACCCAACGGAACCGGAACGCGCGCGGAAGCTCCGAGGCGTACCAGTGCCGGAAGCGCTTGAGCCCGGCGTTGAACCAGCGAAAGAAGAAGAGCCGCGACTCCGTTTCGCCCGTGAGCAGCCGCGCCGACATGACGGGTGCGAGCGTCAGTGCCTGAAAGAGCGAGATCGTGATGGCCGCAGCGATCGTCAAAGCGAACTGCTTGTAAAGCTGGCCGGTCGTACCCGGAAAAAAGGCCACCGGAATGAAGACGGCGAGCAAGACGAGCGACGACGCCACGACGGCACTCTGGATCTCGCGCATCGCGGCTGCGGCGCTGGCGATGCCGCTCTGGCGCCCTTTGTTCATCTCGATGTGGCGGGCGATGTTCTCGATGACGACGATCGCATCGTCTACGACGAGTCCGGTCGCGAGGGTCAGGCCGAAGAGCGTGATCGTATTGATCGTAAAGCCGAAGATCTTCATCACGAAGAAGGCTCCGATCAACGAGACCGGTATCGTGGCGGCCGGAATCAGCGTCGACTTCGGGTTCTGCAAGAATAGGAAGATGACCGCTACGACGAGCACGATCGAGAGCAACAGCGTAAGGATGACTTCACGGACCGATTCCGCAACGAAGTCGGTCGTGTTGAACGCGACGGTGTAGTGGACGCCTGGTGGAAACTGCTTGGAGAGCAGATCCATCTCAGCGAGCACGCCTTTGGAGACCTGGAGCGCGTTGGCGGTCGGGTATTGCAGAACGCCGAGCCCGACGACTTGCGAGTTGCCGTCGAAGCGCAGCGAGCTATTGTAATCCTGCGCGCCGAGCTCGACGCGCGCGACGTCGCCGAGCCGCGTGTACCCGCCTTGGGGATTCGCGCGCAGAATGATGTTGGCAAACTGCTCCGGGCTCGAAAGCTGCGTCAGGGCGTTGACCGTGTAGGTATAGGGTTGATTTTTCGACTCGGGCGCCGATCCGATGCTGCCGCTCGCTACCTCGGCGTTCTGCTCCTGGAGAGCGGTGACGACGTCGCCGGCGTCGAGGCCCTGCTGCGCGAGCAGATGCGGATTGATCCAGATGCGCATCGCATATTGGCGCTGTCCGAAAACGCGAACTTGCGAGACCCCAGAGACGCGCGAGAGGTCGTTGACGATGTTGAGCTGGGCGTAGTTGCTCAAGAAGAGATTGTTGTACTGCTTGGAATCGGACGTCAGCGCAATGCCCATCACGAACGAGCCGGAGTTCTTGCTGACTTGGACGCCGACTTGCTGTACCGTCGCCGGCAACTGACCGATTGCCGACTGCACCAAGTTCTGAACGTCGGCCGCGGCGATATCGAGATTGGTCTCGAGCGTGAACGTGCAGGTGATCGTCGAGGTGCCCTGCGTGCTTTGCGAGCTGATGTAGCGCAGCCCTTGTACGGTGTTGACCGCCTGCTCCAGCGGCGTCGTGACCTGCGCTTCGACCGCCTGAGGCGATGCGCCGACGTACGACGCGCTAATCGTCACCACCGGCGGTGCGATTTGCGGATACTGCGCGAGCGGCAGCGTCGGCATAACGACCAGGCCGCCGATCATGATGATCAAGGAGCAGACCGCCGCGAGGACGGGCCGGGTGAGAAAGACCTTGGTCACGTCTTTTCTACGAACCTAAGGGAGATAGCGGTGGTTGCGCCGCGGCGCGGCGCAGGAAGAGCGGCTAAAACGCCTGCTCCGCGTGATACGAACTGCGCGAAAGTGGGCTCGATACGACCTGGTGAAATCCCTTGGTTGCTGCGAGCTCCCCGAGCCGATCGAACCGCTCGGGCGTAACGAACTCAACCACCGGCAGGTGCTTCTTCGTCGGCTGAAGGTACTGGCCCATCGTAAAGATGTCGACCCCGGCAGTGCGTGCGTCGTCCATCGCCGTCTCGATCTCATGCTCGGTCTCGCCGAGGCCGAGCATGAGCGACGTTTTGGTAAACCGCTCCGGAGCGCGGCGCTTGGCATGGGCGAGGACCGCGAGCGATCGATCGTATCCGGCCCGCTTATCGCGAACCGAGGGCGTCAGCCGCCGCACCGTCTCAAGGTTATGCGCGAAGACGTCGGGCTTTGCGTCGATTACGATGTCGACCGCGCGCAGATCGCCGCGATAATCGCCGCTCAATATCTCGACTCGCGCGCCGGGAACGCGTTGGTGAATCGCACGCACGGTGTTGGCAAAGATCAACGCGCCGCCATCGGCAAGGTCGTCGCGGTCGACCGCGGTGACGACCAGGTATTTCCAGCCGAGGTCGCGGACCGCTTCGGCCACGCGAACGGGTTCGAGCCAATCCACCTCGCCGCGGGGATTGCCGGTCTTAACGTTACAGAAGCGGCAGCCGCGGGTGCACGTGTCGCCCAGGATCATAATGGTCGCGGTACCAGCGCCCCAGCACTCCGCGACGTTGGGACAGGCCGCCTCTTTGCACACGGTATGCAGCGATAGCGCGTTGACTTTGGCCTTGAGGCGCTCGTAGTCGTCGCCGATCGGCAACGATACCCGCAGCCAGTCGGGCTTACGAACGCGCTGCGCAATCAGATCGACGGTTACGGCCACGTTACGCCGCGGCCTTTTTCAAGAGCTCGACATCGAACTGCCGCGACAGCTCTACGAGCAGCGCATCCTTCGCCTCGCTCATTCCGACGGTACGCCCCGTTTCGGCCGAGAGCGAGGTGATGCCGCGGTCGTTCAATCCGCAGGGGAGGATGAGGCGATCGTAGTCGAGTTGCGTCGAGACGTTGAGCGCGATGCCGTGCAGGCAGACCATGGCCTGTACTGCGAGGCCGATGGCGCAGATTTGGTTGCGCCCCACCCAGACCCCGGCATGTTCGCTCCATCGCTCGGCAGTGACGCCGAATCGCGCGCAGGCAGCGATGACCGCGGCTTCGAGGGACCGGACGAGCGGAACGACTTCGCGAAAGCGCTCGAGGCGGCGTATCGGATAGACGACGAGCTGTCCCGGTCCATGATAGGTGACGTCACCGCCGCGCTCGATCTGGACGAGATCGATGCCGCGTCGCCGCAACTCTTCGGACGAGATCAGTACGTGTTCGCGCCTGCCTTGACGCCCCAGCGTCACGACCGGCGGGTGCTCGGCGACGATCCAGGTGTCGGGCTCGCGTCCTTCGCGCACCGCCTCATGCAAACGATGCTGAAGCTCCCATACCTCGCGGTACGGCCTCAACCCAAGATCGAGTAAACGCGCTTGGGTCAAGCGCTCACGGGAGTCTTGGGCTTAGGGTTGATGATATGGATCGCCTTGCCGTGGGCGGCTTCGGCGGCGTCCATGATTCCTTCGGTGAGCGTCGGATGCGGATGAACCGAGAGGCCGACGTCCTCGAGGGTCGCGCCCATCTCTAGCGCGATGACGCCTTCACCGATCAGCGACTCGGCCTGCGGTGCAACGATGTGCATGCCGAGCAGCAAATCGGTCTTCGCGTCGGCGACGAGTTTGATCAATCCCTCGGACTCGTTCATCGTGCGCGCGCGCCCACTCGCGGCGAGCGGAAACTTTCCGATGCGCATCTCGTATCCGGCCGCTTTTGCTTCCTCCTCGGAGAGACCGACGGTTGCAACTTCGGGATCGGTGTAGACGCAGTTCGGTACGGCGACCGGATCGAAGGCGGCGGAACGGTCGCCGTCGATCACTTCGGCGGCAACGACGCCTTGCTTCATCGCGCGGTGCGCGAGCATCGGCGGTCCGGTGACGTCGCCGATCGCAAAGATATTCGAGACCTTCGTTCGCTGCTGCCGATCGACGGCGATGAAGCCGCGATCGTCTAACGCGAGTCCGGCGGCAGAAAGATTGAGATTGTCGGTAACCGGCCGGCGTCCAACGGCAACGAGCACCATGTCGAACTCGCGCGTTTCGTCTTTGCCGCCCGTTCCCTCGCCGTCGATCGTCGCTCGAACGTTCGCGCCCTTCTTCTCGAGCGCGCCGACCTTGGTGTTGAGCATGATCTCGATGCCCTGTTTCTTGAGGATGCGCCCGAGCGTCTTACCGATCTCCGCATCGGTGCCGGTGAGAATTTGCGGCATCATCTCGACAACGAGAACTTCGGCACCCATGCGCCGGTAGACGGTCGCAAACTCGAGCCCGATGACGCCGCCGCCGATGACGAGCAGACGCTTGGGAATCCGGTTGAGCCGAACCGCGTCGTCGGAGTTCACGATCGTCTCGCCGTCGCGCGGCCAGGCCTTGACGTCGACGGGAGCGGAACCGGTGGCGATGACGACGTTTTGCGCAACGATTCGCTGCGTGCTTCCGTCGGGGAGCTTGACTTCGATCTCGGTCGGCGACTTGAACGACGCCTCACCCTTGAGAAACTCGACGCCGTTGGCTTTGAAGAGCGTCTTGACGCCGTTGACGTTCGCGTTGACGACGTCCGTCTTGTACTTTGCAACCGCTTCGCGCTCGACTTCGGCCTTCGGCACGCGCAGCCCGATCGCGCCCGCGCGCTCGATGTGCCGAATCACTTCACCGACGTGCAAGAGCGCCTTGGTCGGAATACAGCCCCAGTTGAGGCAGACGCCGCCGACCTCGTCGCGATCGATGCAGACGACCTTCTTCCCGAGCTGCGCCAGGCGGATCGCGACGTGATATCCGCCGGGTCCGGCGCCGATGACCGCGGTCTCGACCTGATGTTCTGCCGTACTGCTCATAGCCCCACGTTTCGCACCGGGCGAGAGCGTTCCCCAGGGTATGGGCGAAATGGAGCGATCGATGGCGCGGATTGGATGGGCCGGACTCCTGCCGGAGCTGGATCGAGATTCGATCGTCCCGATCTATCGCCAGATCTACGAGCACCTGCGCGAGGCGATCCTCGCCGGGACGCTTCCCGAATCGACCCGGCTGCCGCCTGAGCGGACGATGGCCGAGCGACTGGCCGTTAACCGAAGCACGATCGTCCACGCCTACCGCGAGCTCGTCGGCGACGGCTTGATCGAGCAGCGGGTCGGCTCGGGGTCGCGGGTCGTTCCGCAGTTGCGCGGCGGGCAGCCCGAGCGCGCCGCCGGGATCCCGTGGTGGGTGACGCTTCCGCCATGGCGCGTCGGCGAGTTCCCCAACGTTCTCGGTGAGCTCGCCGCCAAGCCGCAGCCGGGACGCATCTCGTTCGTCCAAGGCGTCGCGCCCGACGAGCCCTCGCCGCTCGGCGAGCTCGCGAAATCTTTCGGTCGCGTCGCGCGCGATCCACGCTTCGTTCTTTCGTACGGCGACTCCGAGGGGTACGAGCCGCTGCGCGCGGCGATCGCCGAGCGCATGCGTGCGCGCGGCGCCGGAAGCGTTACGCCGGCGAGCATCATCGTGCTGACCGGATCGACCCAAGGCATCGCCATCATCGCGCAGAGCTTGGCGGAGCCGGGCGACGAGATCGTCGTCGAATCGCCGTCGTATCCCGGCGCGCTGCAAGTCTTTCAGATCAACGGACTGCGGGCAATCTCGGTGCCGGTCGACGACGACGGAATGCGGGTCGATCACGTCGAGGCGGTGCTGCGTAACAGGCGGCCGCGCTTCATTTATACGATGCCGTCGCTGCACAATCCGACGAACGTAACGATGAATGCCGACCGGCGCGAGCGTTTGGCGACCATCGCGCGGCGCGCCGGCGTTCCGATTGTCGAAGACGATCCGTACGGTCCGCTGGCGCCGCCGGGCACGCCGCTCGTCGCGCTCGCGCCCGATCACGTCGTCTACATCTCGACCTTCTCCAAGACGATTGCGCCGAGTCTGCGCGTCGGTTGGCTCGCAGCGCCGCGGACGATCCTCGAGCGGCTTCTCTTGCGCAAGCAGGCCTACGACATGGCGACCAGTCTTTACGTTCAAGCGGCGGTCGCCGACTATCTCGAGTGCGGGTACGACGCGCACGTCGCTCAACTGCGTGACGAACTGTTCGAACGGCGTGCGCTCGCCGATACCGCGATCGCGCGGCACTGGCCCGCGGGGCTCAAGGTAAGCCGGCCTTCGGGCGGTTTCTATCTTTGGACGTCGACCCCACGCGAGCTGCGCGCGCGCGCCCTGCTCGATGCAGCCGAGCGACTCGGCGCATCGTTTCTCTTCGGCGAGGCCTTCTTCGCAAACTCGGGCGGCGATCATTACTTTCGGCTCGCGCTCACGGCGGTCGCCCGGCCTGAGATTCCCGAAGGCATTCGCCGCATCGGGGAAGCGATGGCAACGCTGCGCTCGTGACCTCGATCGTGCGCCGGCTGTTGAACTGGTATCGTCGCCACGGCCGCTCTACGCTGCCCTGGCGCACGGGGCGCGATCCGTATCGTACCGTCGTGAGCGAGTTCATGCTCGCGCAGACGCAAGTCGATCGCGTCGCGCCGAGGTTCGAAGCCTTTGTGGAACGATTTCCCGGCTTCTGCGCTCTCGCGAGTGCACGCGCGAGCGACGTCGTCCGCGAGTGGAAGGGGCTTGGATATAACGCTCGGGCCGTGCGTCTGCACCGGCTGGCCAGGGCCGTCGTCGAGCGCTACTGCGGCGCGTTGCCGCACGATCTCGATTCGCTTCGATCGCTTCCGGGAGTGGGCGCGTATACCGCCGCCGCGATTCGCGCGTTTGCCTTCGACATCGACGACGCGCCGATCGATACGAACGTCCGCCGCATACTCAATCGGCTACGCTTCGGCCTGGAGTATCCTCACGCGGCCGAGCCGCGCGAACTGGACGCGCTCGCCCGCGATCTGATGCCGCCAGGACTCGCGCACGATTGGAACTCGGCGTTGATGGATCTCGGCGCGACGATCTGCACCGCACGCGCGCCGAAATGTCTGCTCTGTCCGTTGCGAGCCGATTGCGCCGCGGCCCCCGTGGATGCCGCACGGCTCGAGCTCCTGCGCAAGGCATCCATGCGCCGGCAACCGCCGCAAGAGCGCATCCCCTTTGCGAAAACTACCCGCTACGCCCGCGGACGGATCGTCGACCGGCTGCGCGAGCTGCCGCCCGGCGAGCGGATCTCGTTGATCGACCTGCACGCTGACGTCGTCGCCGCGATCCCGGAACGCAGTCTGGATGAGGTTCGCGAGTTCGTCGCGGCGCTGGCGCGCGACGGCTTGGTAACGCACGACGGAACATCCGTCGCGTTGCAAGAATAGCCGAGCCGTGCCACGGATTCCGTTTCCGAAGAAGAAGGTGCCGCGCAAGGTTGCGATCGAGCAGCTGGCAATTCTCGAACGAACCTATCCGCACGCCGTCACTGCCCTCGAGTACGGCAGCGAGTTTCAACTGCTCGTCGCGGTGATTCTCTCGGCACAGTGCACGGACGCCCGCGTGAACGCGACGACGCCGGCACTCTTCGCGAAGTATCCAACGGCCGAAAAACTCGCCCGAGCGCGTCAGCCCGACGTCGAAAAGATCATCAAGTCGTGCGGCTTCTTTCGCATGAAGGCGAAGAACATTATCGGCTGCGCGCGCGACATCGTCGAGCGCTTCGGCGGCAAGGTGCCGCACGAGCGTGAAGATTTGGAGTCGCTCGCCGGCGTTGGCCGCAAAACGGCGAGCGTCGTTATGGCCGCCGCATTCCACGGCGAGGCGCTGGCGGTCGACACGCACGTTTTTCGCGTCGCGCACCGGCTCGGAATCACGCTCGGTACGACGCCGCGCCAAGTAGAAGAAGACCTAACCGCGCTCGTTCCCCCAAAGAAGTGGGGCGACACAACGCATTGGCTGATCGTGCACGGACGTCAAGTCTGCAAAGCTCCGACGCCGCTCTGCGATCGCTGTCCCGTCAACCACCTCTGCCCGACGCCGCGCATCATCGCCCGCCTCTAGTGTCAGGGTGACACAGCTGCGCGGCCGACGAGCGAGCGGGCGATGACGAGGCGCTGAATTTGCTGCGTTCCTTCGTAGATCTGCGTGATCTTGGCATCGCGCATCATGCGTTCGACGGGATAATCCGCCGAATATCCAAAGCCGCCGAGCACCTGCACCGCGTCGGTCGTAACCGACATTGCAACGTCGCCGCATTTGAGCTTGGCCATCGCCGCCCAGAGCGTCACGTCGGAGGCCCCTTCGTCGCAACGGCGGGCCGCTTCGTACAGTAAAAGTCGCGCGGATTCGACTTCGGTCTTCATATCGGCGAGCATGAAGCCCACGCCTTGATGCTGACCGATCGGCTTGCCGAAGGCGATGCGCTCCTTAGCGTATCCGGTTGCGTATTCGAGAGCGCCCGCCGCAATGCCGAGCGCTTGCGCGGCGATACCGGGACGGGATTTGTCGAGCACTTTCATCGCGATCTTGAACCCTTGGCCCTCTTCGCCGAGCCGATTCGCCGCGGGCACCTCGCAATCGGCAAAGACGAGCTCGACCGTCGGAGAACCGCGAATGCCCATCTTTTTCTCGGTGTTGCCGACGGAAAAGCCCGGCGTGCCCTTCTCGACGACGAATGCCGTGACGCCGCGCGAGCCGGCCGCCGGATCGGTAACGGCGAAGACGCAAACGACGTCGGCGACACTGCCGTTGGTGATCCAGATCTTCTGACCGTTGAGCACGTAGCTGTCGCCGCGCTTCTCGGCGCGCGTGCGCATCGAGCCGAGCGCGTCCGATCCGCTCGATACTTCGGTTAGCGCGTAGGCGACGAGATGCTCGCCCGAAGCGATCTTCGGTAAGAAACGGCGCTTCTGTTCGTCGCTGCCGCCGATGACGATCGGCAGCATGCCGAGCTCCTGAACCGCAACGATGAGTGCGCTCGACGCGCAGGCCTTCGCGATCTCCTCGACCACCTTGACGTAGGTAAGAAACGTTCCGCCCAGGCCGCCGTATTCACCGGGGATGGGAATGCCGAGCAGGTCGTTCTGCGCGAAGAGTTCCTTGATATCCCAGGGGAACTCGCCGGTTGCGTCGATCTCCGCGGCGCGCGGCGCGACTTTCTCGGCGACCAGCTCGCGAACCATCGCGAGGATCATCGCCTCTTCGTCGCTGCTTGCAATTGAAGTCGGTGCCGTCGTCATGACGGCAGACGTTCCACGAAGGCCACTGCGTTTCCGTCGGCGCATTTAGGGCGGCATGGAGAAGGTCTATGCCTCCTGCGAAGAGGCGGTCGCCGACATCCCGAGCGGCGCGTCGATTGCGGTCGGCGGTTTCGGGCTGAGCGGAATTCCGCACAATCTCATCGAGGCGCTGCTCGAGCAGGGTGCTTCGGAGCTGGTCACCGTGTCGAACAACTGCGGCGTGGACGGCTGGGGGCTGGGCGTCTTGCTCGACAACAAGCGCATCCGGCGAACGACCGGTTCGTACGTCGGCGAGAACCGAGAGTTCGAGCGGCAATACCTCAGCGGTGAGCTCGAGGTGGAGCTCGTTCCGCAGGGAACGCTCGCCGAGCGGCTGCGAGCCGGCGGCTGCGGGATTCCCGCGTTCTACACGCCGGCGGGCGACGGGACGCTCGTCGCGGACGGCGGCCTGCCGTGGCGCTACAAGCCGGACGGCAGCGTTGCCATCGCCTCTCCGAAAAAGGAGACCCGCGTCTTCAACGGTCGGGAGTACGTGCTCGAAGCCGGTATCGTCTGCGACTTTGCACTCGTGCGCGCCTCGATCGGCGATCGGGCCGGCAATTTGATCTTTCATAAAGCGACGCGTAACTTCAACCCGCTCTGTGCGATGGCCGGAAAGATTACCGTTGCGGAAGTCGAGGAGCTCGTCGAACCTGGCGCGATCGATCCGGAGCAGGTTCACTTGCCGGGCGTCTTCGTGCAGCGAATCGTGCACGTCGGCGCACAGGGTAAACGAATCGAGCGCGTGACGACTCGCCCTTCGACTTCGCGCCTTCGGCGCTCCGCTCAGGATGACAAGTAGATGGCGCTAACCAGAACTCAGTTGGCTGCGCGCGTCGCGCAAGAGTTGCGCGACGGTCAATACGTCAACCTCGGAATTGGGCTACCGACGCTCGTACCGAACTACGTTGCGTCGGACGTCACGGTGACGCTGCAGAGCGAGAACGGCATCCTCGGCATGGGGCCGTATCCGTTCGAGGGCGAAGAGGACGCCGACCTCATCAACGCCGGCAAAGAGACCGTGACGGTCCTTCCGGGCGCGTCGTTCTTCGATTCGTCGCTCTCGTTCGGCATGATCCGCGGCGGGCACATCGATCTTGCGGTACTCGGCGCGATGCAAGTCTCCGAGCACGGCGATCTCGCCAACTGGATGATACCGGGTAAGATGGTGAAGGGAATGGGCGGCGCGATGGATCTGGTGCACGGCGCCAAACGCGTCATCGTGATGATGGAGCACGTCGCCAAGGGAAACGTTCACAAGATTCTGCGGCAATGTACGCTGCCGTTAACCGGCAGACGCGTCGTTGGGCGAATCATCACCGATCTGGCCACCATCGACGTTGGACCGGACGGACTGATCTTGCGCGAGCTCGCGCCGGGCGTCTCGCTCGATGAGGTGCGCGCCGCAACGGAGCCGGAACTCAACGTCCCGGTCGAGCCCATGGTCATGGAGATTCCGGGCGAACGTTAGTTGAGCCGCTTCATCGGGAACGCTGAGGTCATGAATACGCTCAAACAAGGGCTTCGCCCGATTGCATTGCTGTTGCTCGTCTTCTTCGTCGGAATGGGGACGGGCGTCACGATAGCCGCTCAAGGGCACATGCTCAGTGCCCGCTCGTATCTCAACGACGCGCTGGTGCAACTCGATATGGCGCTTGCGGATAAGGCCGGACATCGCGTGCAGGCGATAAAGCTGGTGAAGGCGCTATCTACCAGGTGAATCTGGGCATCGCTGCCGGCGCGCAATGACCCCGGGAGACTAACCGGCGGATCGGTTCGGTACGCGCAGTACCGGCGTGCGGGTTTCCGACATACGCGGGGGCGGGCGAATCTGCTAGCCTCTAAGCAACCATCCGTTGCTGGGAGGCGAATATGTCGCTCCGTCCTCTTGCTATTTCTCTCACCACCGCCGCAGCGCTCGCCGGATGCGGCGGCGGATCCGCCACACTTCCGAGCGGCGGCGCGGCCGCCGCACCGCGGCACAGCCGTCCCGCTACCCGCGCGTTCCGCGGCTGGCTTCAACCCGGACTCGACGCCACGCACAGCGGCGATAATCGCTCCGAGACGACCGTCGGCACTCAGAATGCCGGCACGCTCTCGGTGGGGTGGTCGTTTCCGACCGGCGCCGGAATCCTCACCCCGATTCTGACCGACGGACCGACGGCGTACGCCGCCTCCGGCGACGACTACCTCTACGCCATCGACATCGCATCGGCTACCCAAAAGTGGCGCTTTCAGACGTACTATTACGGTGAAACCGGGAGTTGGATCGCGATCGCCGGCAGCAGAATCTTTGCCGCCCCGTGTTTCCCCGACGGCAACAGCAATCAAGCCGGTCTCTGTGCGTTGAGCGCAAGCACCGGAAAGCTGAAGTGGACTTGGTACGCGAACTGCAACTGTACCCTCGAGCCCTCGATCGTCACGGGGCCGGTCATTTCGGGTTCCACGCTCGTCTTCGCCTATCGCTCGGGCGGCCCGTACGGAAGAGACTATCTGGTGGCTCTCGACGCTTCGACCGGCGGCACGTTGTGGCAAACCGTTGCCGGCGGTGGAAATCCTTCGGGCAGCATGGGGTCGAGCGTGCCGGCGGTAAGCGTCGGCAACGTGTACATCGGCACCGATCGAGGTGTGTGCTCGCTGCAATTGAGCAACGGATCGTTGAACTGGTGCAGCGGACCGGGCAACTTGGCCACGTCGCTGGCCGTGGGAAGAGGTACCGTGTACGCCACGACGGCCCAATACAATCTCGGCAGTTTCTACGCGTACGACGCGACGACGGGGGCGCAAATCTGGCACTATACGCCGGCGAGCGGCTATTACTTCGCCGACCAAGACCCGCCGGCCATCGCGGGCAACAAGGTGTACTTCAGCGCAAATCAAGGCGGACCGATTTACGCGCTCAACGCGGCCAAAGGGAAGCTCCTCTTTACGGCAGGCGGAGGGAATCAGGCTGCCGACGTGCTCAGCCCGCCGTCGGTGGCAAACGGCGTCGTTTATGCCGGTTGCTACGCCGGACTCTGCGCGTACGACGCATCGACGGGCACGCAGCTGCTCGGCAGCGGCGCGCAGGGAACTCACGCGGCGCCAGCGATCGCGAACGGCGAGGTCTTCAACGTTTGCTGGAGCGGCAGCGGCCCCAGCTTCAACGTGTGTGCCTACCGGTTATAAGGTTAAGCCGAGAGATCTTTGAACTGCGTTCGATAGAGTCGTGAATAGAGGCCGCCGCGCGCGAGCAGCGTCGCGTGGCGGCCTTGCTCTACGATTCGGCCTTCGTCGACCACGAAGATCACGTCGGCGGCCAATACCGTCGAGAGGCGGTGCGCGATCACCAGGCTGGTACGGCCCCGCATCACGACCTCGAGTGCGCGCTGAATCGCCGCTTCGTTCTCGTAATCGAGCGAACTCGTCGCTTCGTCGAGGATCAAGATGCGCGGATCCTTGAGCAGGACGCGCGCGATGGCGAGTCGTTGGCGTTCGCCGCCGGAGAGCTTATGGCCGCGTTCGCCGACGACGGTGTCGTAGTTCTTGGGGAGCGACGCGATGAAGTCGGCGATGTTCGCGGCGCGCGCCGCGATTTCGAGGTCGGCGTCGGTTGCATTCGGATTGCCGTAGCGGAGATTGTTGGCGACGGTATCGTGGAAGAGATAGGTCTCTTGCGTGACGATGCCGATGTCGCGGCGCAACGATTCGAGCGTAATCTGACGCAGGTCGTGACCGTCGACGAGCACGCGGCCGCTCTGCGGATCGTAAAAGCGCGGCACGAGTTGCGTGATCGTCGTCTTGCCCGCGCCCGACGGACCTACGAACGCGGCAACCTCGCCGGGACGCACGTGAAACGAGACGCCGCGTAAAACGTCGCGTCCCGGCTCGTACGCGAAGACGACGTTTTCGAATTCGATGTCGCCGTCGACGCTCGGAAGGGCGACAGCTCCCGGCGGATCGTACTCCTCGGGCGTCATGTCGAGGTAATCGAAGATTCGTTCGAAGACGGCGAGCGCGCTGACGATCTGGATTTGAATTCCGGCGAGCGCGGCGGCCGGACCATAGAGACGTCCTTGAATGAACGAGACGAAGGCGACGATGACGCCGACCTTCAGTTGCGAACCGATCGCGAGCCAGCCGCCCCCGAACCAGACCAGCGCCGGACCGACGACCACCATTGCGGTCACGGAGGCGATGAACCATCGACCGACCATCGCGAGATCGACCTCGAGCTGCATGAGCCGCGTGCCGACGTCGTAAAAGCGCGAGCGCTCGTAGGCCTCGCGCGCGAACGACTTGATCAGCGTGATGCCGGAGATCGAAAGGGTCTCCTGCGTGATCGACTCGATCTCGTCGCGTTTTTCGCGGGTCTTTTTACGGATCTGGTACATCCTGCGGCCGACCGGACCGAGCGGAAAGACCATGAGCGGAACGATAGCGACGCTAATTAACGCGAGCCGCCAGTTCCACAGAAACATCGCCACGAGCGTCGTCGCGATCAGCACGACGTTGGTGACGATCGTCGTCAGCGTGCCGGTCACGACGTTGTCGACGTTATCGACGTCGTTGCTCACGCGGTTCATGATTTCGCCGGTTTTGGTGCCGGTGAAGAAGTCGAGCGGCATGCGGTGGAGATGGGCGACCAAACTCGTGCGAATGTCGCGCATGATGCCCTCGCCGACGAGCGAGTTCAGGTATCCCTGCAGCACGCCGATGCCTGCGGATACGAGTGCCGAAGCGAGAATGACCCCGACGTCGATCGCCAGTTCGGCGAGATTCCGATGCGGAATCGTTACGTCGATAATGCGCGCGACCACGAAACCCGGGATGAGTCCCAACGCCGAAACCGTAACGATGCAGGCGAGTACGGTGGCTTGCTGTCGCCAATACGGTGCGAAGAGCGCGCCGAGGCGTCGCCAATCGACGCGCCGCTTCACCTTCGGTTTCTCGGGCTGATAGATGTTCGACCACATCAGCCCGTGGCCGGCCATCATGGACTAGTGCGGGACCGTTACCTGATGGAGCGAGACCTTATTGCCTTCCATGTCGTTGAACGACGTAATCTTGCAGACCGGCGTCGCATACGGGTCTTCTACCTCAATGCCTTTGCCGCGAAGATCGGCGACCGTTCGATCGATATCGTCCACTTCAAACACCACGCCTGAGGCACTGCCCGGCGCTCGATCGGCCCACTCGGTCGTCAGCACGCTGAAGTACCCGCCGCCGACGTTGGCCTCGTTGTATTTCTCGACGCCGTCCTCTTCGTACGGACCGCTGAATTTTAGTCCGAGCTTCTCTTCATACCATTTGCGCAGCCCGGCGACGTCCTTCGCCGGATACGCGGTAAACGCAATCTCTTTGATCACGAACCTCTCCTCATTTTCGAGCAATTCAAAGGTTTGGGTGCTTCGATAAACCCCGACCGGCTACTCCCGGTTGCCTATCCGCGCCAACAGGCGAACCGCTTCGCTTTACGGTTTGCCGTTGCGGAGTGAGGCGAGCTCTTTGAAAAGCTTCTTTTCCTTGTCGGAGAGATTTTGCGGAAGCTGGCCGATGAGGCGGACGTATTCGTCTCCGCTGCCGCCGGCCCGTACGCGCGGCATGCCGCGGCCGGAGAGCCGAAGCAGGCGATTGTTCTGCGTTCCTGCGGGAATCGTCATCGCGACTTCGCCGCTGAGCGTTGGGACGTTGACTTCACCGCCCAGGATGAGATCGTAGATGCTCACCGGCAGGTCGATGTAGAGATCGTCGCCCTTGCGCTTGTAGGTCGGATCCTCTTCGAGTTTGACGATGAGATGGAGGTCGCCGTTCGGGCCGCCATTGCTGCCCGCGCCCCCTTGACCGGCGAGGCGGATGCGCTGACCGTCTCCGATTCCCTTCGGAATCGTGACTTCGAATCGTCTGTTGAGCAGAATGCGCCCGGTGCCGTGACATTGCGGACAGAGATGCCGCGCTTCGGTCCCGGTGCCGTGACATCGAGGGCAGACGTCCTCGATTTGCAGCGAGACCGCCTTCGTGCCGCCGGCGTAAACGTCGCGCAGGTTGAGCTCGATCGTCGTCTCGAGATCTTGGCCGCGCCGCGCGAAGCCCGCGCCTTGCGCGGTCTGGCGCCGGCCGACCCCGGAGAAGAAGACGTCGAAGAAATCGGAGAATCCGCTCGGTGCGCCGACGCCGCCGAGATCGAACTCGAACTCTTCACCACCGACGTTAGTGCGGTAGCGGCGCTGCTGCTCGGCCTGTTGCGCCGCTTGTTGCCAGTTTGGTCCGAGAACGTCGTACTTCTTGCGTTTCTCGGGATCGCCTAAAACCTCGTAGGCCTCGGAGATCTCTTTGAACTTCTCTTCGGCCTCTTTCGCGTTCTTGAGGTTGGCGTCGGGGTGCCACTTGCGCGCGAGCTTCCGATAAGCGGACTTGATGTCTTTCTCGGCTGCGTTCTTCGGAACGCCCAAGACGGCATAATAGTCCTTGAAGTTCATGCGCCGGATTGTTTCGCTACGATAACCTTCGCCGGGCGAAGCAAGTCTTCGCCGAGCTTGTAACCCTTCTCGGCAACGTTAACGACGGTGTCTTCGGCGACGCCGTCGGCAGCCACGGTGCCTACGGCTTCGGCGACGCGCGGGTCGAACGGTTCGCCTTGAACCTCGATTGGCGTTACGCCTTCGTTTGTCATAACGGCTTCGAAGCCGCGCAGCGTCTGCTCGAGGCCGCCCCGCAGTTGATCGCCATCCGCATTGGAGTGCAAGGCTCGCTGTAGATTATCGAGGACCGGAAGCAGCCGCTCGAGCAGCATGCGGCGGCGCGACGAAACGATTGAATCCATGTCGCGCTGGATTCGCTTGCGGTAGTTATCGAAATCGGCAACGGCCAGTAAGAACTTGCCGTAGTTCTCGTCGGCACGGGCGTTGGCCGCGGCGAGCTGTTCCTCGAGCGAGGGAGCCGCCGCGGCTTCATCGATGGTTGCCTCTCCGGCCTCCGTCTTGAGGACGGACTGATCGTCGAACATCAATGCGTCAACGCTCTGGGCTACTTGGCTTCTTTGAACTCGGCGTCGATGACGTCTTCGCCCGTGCCGGCCCCGGCCGCGCCGTTACCGCCCGTCGAGCCGTCACCCGAAGGCGCCTGTTCGCCGCCCTGTGGCCCCGCCGCCTTATACAGAAGCTCGGCCATTTTGTAGCTTGCCTGTTGCAGCGTATCGATTGCCGGCTTGATCTCAGCGACCGTACCGTTCTCACTGACGCGCTTGAGCTCGGAGAGCGCATTCTCGACCTCGCCGCGCGCGCCCGCATCGAGTTTGTCGCCGACTTCTTTGAGCGACTTCTCGGTCGAGTAGATCAAGCTCGAAGCGTTATTGCGAACTTCAGCCTCTTCGCGCTTGGTCTTATCGGTTTCGGCTTGCAGTTCGGCGTCGCGAACCATGCGCTCGACTTCGTCCTTCGAAAGATTGGTCGAAGCGGTGATGGTGATCGCCTGTTCCTTACCGGTGCCAAGGTCCTTCGCGTTGACGTTGACGATGCCGTTCGCGTCGATGTTGAAGGTGACTTCGATCTGTGGCACGCCGCGCGGCGCGGGGGGAATGCCTTCGAGGCGGAAGCGTCCCATCGTTTTGTTATCGGCGGCCATCTGACGCTCGCCCTGAAGCACGTGAATGTCGACCGAGGTCTGGCCGTCTTCGGCCGTGGTGAAGATCTGCGACTTCTTCGTCGGGATCGTCGTATTACGGTCGATGAGCTTGGTCATGACGCCGCCGAGGGTTTCGAGACCGAGCGAGAGCGGCGTGACGTCGAGCAGAACCACGTCGCGGACCTCACCCGCGAGCACGCCGGCTTGAATCGCCGCACCCACCGCGACGACTTCGTCGGGATTGACGGTGAGATTCGGCTCTTTGCCGGTCAGCTTGCGTACGAGATCTTGGATGACCGGCATGCGCGTCGCGCCGCCGACCATGATGACTTCGTCGATCTTCGAAATGTCGAGCTTCGCATCGGCGATCGCGTTGCGGAACGGACCCACGCAGCGATCGGTCAGATCGCTGGTCAGCTCTTCGAACTTGGCACGTGTCAGCGTGTAGTCGAGATGCTTCGGGCCTTCCTGATCGGCTGTAATAAAGGGAAGGTTGATGCTCGTCTGCACGACCGAGGAAAGCTCGATCTTCGCTTTCTCGGCGGCTTCGGTCAGCCGCTGCATCGCCTGCTTATCTTTCGCGAGATCGATGCCTTGGTCGCGACGGAACTGCTCGACGAGCCATTCGACGATGCGATGATCGTAATCGTCGCCGCCGAGGCGCGTGTCGCCGTTGGTCGCCTTGACTTCAAAGACGCCGTCGCCGACTTCGAGAATCGAGACGTCGTAAGTGCCGCCGCCGAGGTCCCAGACGAGGATCGTCTCGTTGCCCTTCTTTTCGAGACCGTAGGCAAGCGCGGCGGCCGTCGGCTCGTTGATGATGCGCAGCACGTCGAGACCGGCGATCTTACCGGCGTCCTTCGTCGCTTGGCGCTGTGAATCGTTGAAATACGCGGGAACGGTGATGACCGCTTTGGTCACCCGTTCTCCGAGATAGTTGCTCGCGTCGTTGACGAGCTTCTGGAGAATCATCGCGGAGATCTCTTGCGGCGTGTAATCCTTGCCGTCGATCTTGACGTGATAATCCGCCTCACCCATGTGACGCTTGATGGAGCTGATCGTGCGATCCGGATTGGTGATCGCTTGACGTTTTGCGAGCTGGCCGACGAGACGTTCGCCGGTCTTCGTAAATGCCACGACCGAAGGCGTCGTGCGCGAGCCTTCAGCATTGGGAATGACGACGGGCGCAGTGCCCTCCATAACGGCGACGACGGAGTTGGTCGTGCCGAGGTCGATCCCGACCGTTTTAGCCATGAAACTCGTACCTCGTTCTTTTCAAATTTTCCGACCTACGCTGGACCAGCTGTTGCCGAGGGCGCGCTTGGGCCGAGGTGTACGCCCGAGCGCCGGACCTCCGGCGTAGCCTTGCCGCTTACGGCAAGTCGGATGGGGATACCGCATCATCATACCTGATGCGCGGTAAAAGTTGTTTCGCTCTGTTAAACAGGGAAGGGGTCCCCCATGGTTGCAGGGGGCCCCTTTCATTACGGGAAGGCGAGGGATTTGTTAGGGTTGCTGGTCTTCCGGCGCTTGCGGCTGCTGTTGCTGCTGTTCCGGCTGCTGCTCCACCGAGAGCGGCTGTTCGGCCGGCGTCTCGCCGAGCTTGATTGCGACGAACTTCTTCATACCTTGCGACCAGACGTTGAGCCGGATCGTGTCGCCGGGCTTCTTGGAAGCAATGTAGTCGTGGAGAACCTTGATGCTATCGAAGCTCTTGCCGTCGGCTTGCAGGATGACGTCGCCCGGCGCAATGCCGGCTTGGTCGGCCGGCGAGCCGGAGAAGACCTGCTGTACCGCGACGCCGGCACTGCCGTTGTAACCGATCTGGTTCTTGATCCCGGCCGTCAGGTTGGCCATGTAGATCCCCAGGAACCCGGTATCGGTGCCTTGGTGCGCGCCGGGATTACGCTGCAGCGAAGCGACGACGTTGCGAACGGTGTTCGACGGAATCGCGAATCCGATTCCCTGCGCGTACGCCGATTTGACGGTCGATTGGTTCATGCCGATGACCTGTCCGTCGATGTCGATGAGCGGACCACCGGAGTTGCCGGGGTTGATCGGCGCCGAGGTCTGCAAGAGACCCTTGAAGTCGATCTCGCCCCCGTTTTCGGTGGGGATCGGCTCGGAGCGATTGAATGCCGAAACGACGCCGACGGTAACGGTCTGTTGCAGCTGAAGCGGCTCGCCGATGGCGATCGCCCACTGTCCTTGCTCGAGTTTGGTCGAGTCGGCGAGTTGGAGCGGCGGCGGCAGTTTCGCGTAGCGGTCGACGCGCAGCAATCCGACGTCGGCGGCGAGGTTATACGCGACGACGCGTGCCGGCACGCGATCGCCGTTGGCAAAGACGACGGTCAGCTTCGTCACCTTCCCGCCGTTCGGCGGCTGGAGGACGTGCGCGTTCGTCACGATGTCGCCCTTGTCGTCGATCACAAAACCGGAGCCCGAAGCCTCGGCGCGGTACGGTTGAGCGATGCCGGGACCCTGACCGCCGAAGAACTGTTGAAAGAACGGATCGGCCGGGATGACTTGCTGTCCGTTTACTTGCTCGGTGATCGCGACCACCGAAGACTTCGTGCGCTTGACCGCGCTGACGATACGGTCTTGGTCGCTAACGCCGCTCAAGGGCACCGCGGCGAGCGCGGGCGGCGTGCGATCGGGCCCCGTCGCGCCGCCGAAGTGGCCGCTCGCGTAGAGCATCATAAGGAAACTTCCAACCACGGCACCGACGAGGCCGACGATGAGCGTGGGCAATATACGATTCTTCACCATCAAGTTATTCCGTAAGGGCAGAGTGTTCTCTGCCAGCCATCTACTTGATGAACGAAAAAAAGTCGCAGTTGCTCACCAACTTGTTATCTTGCGGCCGCGACGGGTGACGAGGCCCGGGGTTGGCGCTTGCTTGATTTACCGCCTTATGGTCTCCGCGCACCGGGAAGCTGCCGCGGCGAGGTTCGGCGTGCCCCGCGACGGCGAGGGCACCTCGGGCCAGAGCGCGTCCGGCAGCCGCCGCAGCAGCGCCGCCCGAACGCATTCGAGCTGCTCTTCGCGCAGCTCGAGCATCCGCATCTGAATGAGAAGACGCGCCTGCCGCAGCGCACGCCGGGAGAAGAGCGCGTCGGGCGAGAGCGCCGGCGACGCAGCCGGCGCCGGGCGGCTCGACGCAATCGGAAGTGCGCCGCCGGGGGGCGCGAGCAGCAGCAGTGAGAGTAGAGCGACGATCGGCATAACCGGAACCTCCGCGGCGCAATTCACTCCCAAGGCGCGGGGGAGCAAGGGCTTGGGGCAAAAGGACGGCCTCGTGAACACGGACACCCTGACCGTCCCGCCCCCGCCGGTTCAGCCCTTCGTCCGCGTGGTTCCGCTGGGCGGCTGCGGCGAGATCGGGCGCAACATGACCGTGATCGAGACGAACGAGGACATGGTCGTCGTCGATTGCGGGCTCATGTTTCCCGACGACGAGATGTACGGCGTGGACATCGTGATCAACGATTTCACCTACGTCCGCGAACGTGCCGCAAAGCTGCGGGCGCTCCTGGTAACGCACGGGCACGAAGACCACATCGGCGGTATCCCCTACTTTGCGCGCGAGTTTCCGGAGACGCCGATCGTCGGAACGCCGCTGACGGTAGCGCTGATCAAGGCGAAGTCACGCGAGCACCGCCTGGACGAGAAGTCGTTCACGCAGGTGCGCCCCGGGAGCCGCGTCCGTTACGGCAGCATCGAAGCCGAGTTCGTGCACGTCAATCACTCGGTCGCCGGTGCCTGCGCGCTGGCGCTGCGCACGCCCGTCGGAACCATCTTTCATACCGGCGATTTTAAGTTCGATCAAACCCCGATCGACGGGCTCCCCGCCGATTTCGCGCGCATCGCACGCATCGGCGACGAGGGCGTTCTTTGCATGCTTTCGGACTCGACCAACGCGGAGCGCCCCGGCCATACGCTCTCGGAGCGAATCGTCGGCGAGGCCTTTACCTCCATCTTCTCGCACGCGAAAGGGCGCATCGTCGTCGCCTCGTTTGCCTCCAACGTCCCACGCATTCAGCAGGCCGTCGACCACGCCGTGCGTTTTAACCGAAAGATTGCGTTCCTGGGACGCTCGATGCGCAACGTAGTCCACGTCGCCGGCGAGCTCAAACACCTGCGGATTCCACCCGATACCGTCATCAAGATCGAGGACGTCGACAACTATCCGCCCGAGCGCATCGTGGTCATGACGACCGGCTCGCAGGGAGAGCCGATGAGCGGGCTCGCACGCATGTCGGTGCGCGATCACGCGCGCTTTCGCATCGTCCCCGGCGACACCGTGGTGATCAGCGCCACGCCGATTCCCGGTAACGAGAAGAGCGTGCACAAGACCATCAACAATCTCTGCAAGCTGGGCGCCATCGTCGTTCACGGCACCGATGGGCGCTCGCATGTCTCCGGTCACGCCTCACAAGAGGAACTGCTGCTGATGCTCAATCTCATCCGGCCGGAGTTTCTCGTGCCGGTTCACGGCGAGTACCGGATGCTCGACGCGCACAAACGGCTCGCCGTTCGGACCGGCGTCGAGGCCGGAAACGTGTTCGTCGTTGAAAACGGCGACGTGCTCGAGTTTACGCACGAGTACGGCGATAAGATCGGCAAGACGTACGGCGGACACGTCTTCGTCGACGGCTCGGGCATCGGCGACGTCGGCGAAGCGGTGCTGCGCGATCGCAAGGCGCTGTCGAACGACGGAATCATGATGGTCGTCGTTGCGATCGACAGCGAGGAAGCGCATCTCATCGGCGGGCCCGACCTCATCTCGCGCGGCGTCTTCTATCTCCCCGAGGCCGGCGGCGTGCTCGACGAGCTGCGTGCCGAGCTGCGTACGGCCATCGAGGCAATTTCCGTCGACGCGCTACGCGACGTCGATGCGGTCAAGGAGCACATTCGCAGCGCCTTGGCGAGCGCCGTTTATTCGCGCACCAAACGCCGTCCGATCGTCATTCCTGTCGTAATGGAAGTTTGACGCCCTTGCAATCCCTAACGGGCCTCTGCGGTTCGGTGGCGGCGCACGCGCTCGATTACCGCATCGGTGAACTCCGTGGTCGTCGCGTGTCCGCCGAGATCGGCGGTGGCGATCCCATCCTGAATCGCCGCAATCGCTGCCGCGTTGACCGCACGTGAATCCGCGAGCGCTCGGGGATCGTCGACGTACGAGAGAACGGCGGCGCCGGCAAGAATCATCGCGAGCGGATTGGCGACGTTTTTGCCCTCGAGGCGCGGAGCGGTGCCGTGCGGCGCTTCGGCCATGACCGTCGACGGATGGAGTTGCTCATCAAAGGAAAGGACGACGGATTCCGCTCCGGCGATCGAGCCGAAGAGCTGCATCACCAAGTCGGAGAGGCAGTCGCCGTCGCGATTGAGCGCCGGAATTACGAGCGGCTTGTCGCCGGCGGCCGAGAGTAAGAGTGCGTACGTCGCATCGATCAGCTGCGGATCGTAATCGACGAATGGATGGCGAGCGGCCGCGGCATCCATCTCCTCCTTGAGCATTCCTTCGTAAACGGGGCTTACCGTATACTTCGGGCCGCCGAAGACCGTGCCGCCGGCTTTCTCGGCGTGTAGGAACGCATACTCGGCGACGTTGCGGCAAATTCGCCGCGAGATCGTTTCGGTGCGGCATGCAATCTCGTCGAGTCCGTCGCCGCTGCGCCATTCTCGCGCGCCGTACGCATCACCGACCGCCATTCGCACCACCGAAATCGACGCGTGTATGCCGCCGACCGGACGTACGCGCGGGAGCCTTCGGCCCGTCCGCACGATAACGCTCGCGCCGATCGCTTCGCGGAGAATGCGGTTTGGCGAGCCGACGTCGTCCCTCGTTTCGGGCGTGATCGTGGCGGCTTTGAGGCCGAGGCCGTGGCGACGCATCGCATCGGCGGCGTCGAGCACGACGCGATTCGTCGTGGCGCGGCGGTTGGCCAGAGAGAGGTCGTAACGCTCGAACTCCAGCGCGAAGCCGATCACGGACGGGTCGAGCACGCGCAACGCTTCGAGCAACAACTCTTGTCCGGTTTGATCGCCCTCGAGGAGCACGAGTATCGGCGCCGTCAAAATGAACTCCCGTAGTGACGAAGAAGAGATAGATTCCATGGCACGCACCCGCCGGCGGGCGTATGCGAGGACCCGGATCAACCTCGAGATCGTGGGGATCGCCGCCGTCGCACTCGCCGTCTTCTGCAGCGTCGCCCTCGCGTTTCCACATCACGCCGGTGCCGTCGGCAGTTGGACTGCTGCAGAACTGCGGCGTCTCTTTGGAGGTATGGCGCCGCTTTTCCCGGTGCTCGTCACGCTGCTCGGAGCGATCGTCTTCTTGGAAGTCAACGTGCCGCGGATGATCGCCGGCCTCGGAAGCACCGCGCTCGCGTACTTCTTGCTGATCGACGCGATGTTCGGCGCGGGCGGTGCGGCGCGCGGCGGCATAATCGGCGGGACGATCTGGTGGGCGCTCCACGCGCTGGTCGGCAACGCCGGCGCCTGGATTCTGCTTTCGCTCGCAACGCTCTCGCTGACGCTCTGGCTGACCAACGCCAGCCTCAAGCAGGTCATCGGGCGCGTCGTCGTCTTCTTCGGAGGATTGCGGCCGCCCGCCGTCCCCAAGCTTCCACAACTCAAAGTGGAAGTGCCGCAAGGGCACGAATCTCTGCGCGAAGCCTTTGCGTTGCCGTTGCAGCCGATCGTTCCGGCGGAGGCCGTTCGAACGATCGAACCGGTCGAAACGCTCGAGCCCGAGGCCCCGGCACTGCTGCGCCATCCCGAGCCCTTCGAGCCGAAGGACGAAGGACGCGCCGAGCCCGGCAAGCCGTACCGGCTTCCCGATCTCGCCATCTTCGACGTGCCGCCGAGTCAGAAGGTCGACGAGTCGAATCGCGCTCACGTTCTCGAAGATACGCTGGCGAGTTTCGGCGTCGGTGCGAAGGTCTCGCATATCGAGCGCGGTCCGTCGATCACGCGGTACGAGCTCAAGCCCGATCGCGGCGTAAAAATTTCGCGCATCGCCGCACTCGCCGACGACCTCGCGCTCGCGCTCGCCGCGACGAGCGTACGAATCGAGGCGCCGATTCCGGGAAAGTCGGCCGTGGGAATCGAGATTCCGAATCAGACCGTCGCGGTGGTCGCCATTCGCGAGATCTTCGACGCGCTGCCCAACCGCGGCCAAGTGCCGCCGCTCTGGATGGCGCTCGGCAAGGATATCACCGGGCGGCCGGTCTTCGGCGATCTCTGCAAGATGCCGCACCTCCTGGTCGCCGGTGCGACCGGTGCCGGTAAATCGGTCTGTCTCAACGCGATCATCGCCTCGCTCCTGGCCTGCGCGACGCCCGACCAAGTGCAGATGCTGATGATCGATCCCAAGCGCGTCGAGCTGACCGTCTTCAACGGCATACCGCATCTCATCAAAGAGGTGATCGCCGATCCGCGGCTCGCCGCCGGCGGCCTTTTCGAGATGACGAAGGAGATGGAAGCGCGCTACGAGCGCTTCGCGAAGGCCTCCGTTCGCAAGATCGAAGAGTATAATGCGAAGTATCCCGACGAGCGTTTACCGTACGTCGTCATCGTCATCGACGAGCTCGCCGACTTGATGCTCGTCGCTCCGGCGCGGGTAGAAACGACGATCATGCGGCTCGCGCAGCTTGGCCGCGCGACCGGCATTCATCTCGTCGTTGCGACGCAGCGTCCCTCGGTCGACGTCATTACCGGGCTCATCAAGGCGAACGTGCCCTCGCGCATCGCCTTCGCCGTCAGTTCGCAGGCCGATTCGCGCGTGATCCTCGACATGAACGGCGCGGAGCGTTTACTGGGGCGCGGCGACATGCTCTTTCTGCCGATCGACGCGCCGAAACCGATTCGCGCGCAAGGCGCACTGATCACCAACGCGGAGGTCAGCCGGCTCGTCGAGTTTTGGGCGCGGCAGTCGCGTCCGCACAATCTGCTCGACGTCGACGTCGTGCCGGTCGACGACGAGATCGGACGGCGCGACACCGACCCGCTCTGCTACGAAGCCGCGAAGTTCATCATCGAGTCGAACTACGCATCGACCGCAGCGCTTCAATCGCAGTTCTCCATCGGGCATCCTCGCGCGGTTCGCATAATGAAGCAGCTCGAAGAGTTCAAAGTCGTCGGACAGCACGAAGGTACGAAACCGCGCAAGATTCTCATCGGCCTGGGCGATCTCGAGCTCATGGCGCCGCGTCTGGGCAAGGGTGAGGGCGGGCAGCAAGACCTCTTCGCGAGCGGCGAATAGCGTGACGCGGGAACACCGGGCCAGAGCCTGGTTCGGGAGCGGAGTCATCGCGTTCTGTTTTTTCTTGTTACTTGGGGCGTCCGTGAGCAGCCGTGGTGAGCCGGCATTCCTGCTGTCGTTTGAGCGCGCGCTATTCGATCGCGCTACGGACATCGCGTGGCGGCTGACGCAGTCGTGTTATCCGATGGTTTTGATCCCGATCTGCATCGTGCTGCTCGTGGTCGCGACGTTCTTGCGCACGTGGCGCATTCGTATCCTGACGAGCATCGTAACGCTTTTAATCAGTTGGCGCGCCGCCGATTTCTTCCAACACTATTTTGCGCGGCCGCGGCCGGAGTTGTGGGTCGTCAAACACGAGCTGACGTTTTCGTATCCGAGCTCGCACGCGGCGATAGCCGTCGGATTTTACGGCTTCTGGGCGGCGCTGCTGTGCTACTCGGAGCTCCCGCGAGGCGTTCGGCTCGCCGGAGGCTCCTTGCTCGCGTTTCTCGGCTTGGCTATCTGCTGGTCGCGCCTGTCGCTGGGCGCGCACTATATCACCGATCTCCTCGGCGGCGCGCTGCTGGGCCTCGCCGCGGTTCTGATTTCTGTCGCAGTCGTCGTCGCTATCTTCGGCAGTGTTGCGGGGCCGGCGGCTCGTGGGCAGAATAGGGCGGCATGACCTTCGCCGACCCGGCGCTTCTGGAAATCGAGCGCAAGCTCGATACGGGCACTCCGCTCTCGATGGATGACGGCCTAGCGCTGTACCGCACCGCCGATATCCACGGCCTCGGGCGCATGGCTCGCAGAGAGAAGGAGCGCAAGAGCGGAGAGAAAGTCTTCTACGTTCTCAATCGCTACATCAATTCGACCAACGTCTGCTTCGCCGGCTGCACGTTCTGCTCGTTTGCCGCCGACGAGTTCAAGGAGCCTCAGCGCGTCTTTCGGATGACCCCGGATCAAGTCTTCGCCAAGGCGCTCGAAACCGGAACGAACTTCAACCAAATCCATATCGTGGGCGGTCACGATCCGCGTCAGCTTTCGCTCGATTATTGGCTGCCGCTGATGCGACGCTTCAAAGCGGCGCTTCCGCACGTTCAGCTTTCGCTTTTTACCGCGGCCGAAATCGAGTATATGGCCAAGCGTCACCGGCTTTCGTTTCCGGCCATCGTTGCGGCTTTGAAAGAAGCGGGGCTCGACAACGTCAATGGCGGCGCAGCCGAAATCTTCGCCGAGCCGACGCGCGGCAAGATCTGCCCGAATAAGGTGTCGGCCGATAACTGGCTGGCGATTCACGAGGAACTGCACCGCCAAGGCGTCGCCAGCAACGCGACGATGCTCTACGGGCATATCGAGTCGCTTGAGGATCGCGTCGATCATCTGATTCGCCTGCGCGAATCGCAGGAACGTTCGCCCGGATTTAACGCCTTCATTCCGCTGGCGTTTCATCCCGACGGCAACGAGCTCTCGTACTGCGGCTGGACGACCGGACTCGACGACATTCGCACCTTCGCCGTCGCGCGCTTGATGCTGAACAACTTCGACCACATCAAGGCCTATTGGATGATCCAAGGCCTAAAGGTCTGTCAAGTAGCGCTGCACTTCGGCGCAGACGACATGGACGGCACGCACGGCTCGACCGACGAAGAGATGATCTATCACTCGGCCGGAACGAGTTCGGGTCAGTACGTCGACGATCGCGAGTTCCGGCGGCTGATCGACGAGGCGGGCTACGTTCCGGTGCGGCGCAACTCGACCTACGACGAGTTTCCCTGGGATTGGACGCCGCCCGCTGTGGAGCGGGAGCTCGCGTCCGTGTCGGCCTCTGCGTCCATGTCAGCCTCTGCGTCCATGTCATCCTGAGCCTGTCGAAGGATGACCAGCCGATGACCCTGCGCTGCGGAAGAATCAAGTACACCAACGACCTGCCGATCTACGCGGCGTTCGATGCGGGTGCAATCGCTTATCCGGGAACGCTGCACGCCGATACGCCGGCGCGATTGAACGCAATGCTGCTGCGTGGCGAGCTCGATTTGAGTCCGATCAGCGCGTTTACCTGGGCGGCGAACTCCGGCGACCTCGTCCTCCTCCCCGATCTCTGCATCGGCGCGCGCGACGAAGTGGTCTCCGTCGTGCTCGTCTCCGACGCGGCACCCGCGCTGCTCGATGGACGCTCGATCTTCGTGAGCGAAGAATCGGCGAGCGGGCGCAACTTGCTGCGCGTCATCCTCGAACGCCGGTACGCCATCCGCCCGAAGTATATCGACGAAGCGCGCCCGTTCGAGCGCGCCTCAAACGGCGATCCAACCCTGCTGATCGGCGATTCTGCCATCGATGCCATCGAGCGGTTTCCGTCGGAGAACGTCTACGATCTTGGGCGGCTCTGGCACGAGTGGACCGGACTACAGACGGTCTTCGCCGTTTGGGCCGCGCGCCGCGATGCGTTCGAGCGGCACTCCCGTGAGGTGCGCGACTGCATGCACGCACTTACCGATGCTTACACGTGGTCCCGCTCGCACGGCGCGGAGGTCGTCGCGCTCGCGCAGCGGGTGATTACTCGCCCGCCGGGCTTCTACGAAACCTACTACGGCAGGTTGAACTTCATGCTCCACGTCGCCGCGCAGAACGGCCTGGAGCAGTTCTGCCGCGAGCTCGTGGCAGTCGGCGCGATCGCCGCGATGCCGGCATTTCCGGAGAGCGTCGGTGCCGTCGCTAGCTGATCTGCTCGATCGCGCCGCTTCGGGCGGACGGCTCGAGTTCGACGAAGGCGTCAGGCTCTATAACGAAGCCGACATCCACGACTTGGGTGCGGCGGCGCACGCGCGCCGGTTGGCTCTGCATCCGGCCGACGTCGTCACCTACGTGATCGACACCACGATCAACTACACGAACGTCTGCAACGTCCACTGTACGTTCTGCGCGTTCTTCCGGCCGGAGCATCACAAAGAAGGCTACACGATGTCGCACGATCGCGTGCTCGAGCGCGTCGCTTATGCCGTCGATCAGGGCGCGACGCAGATCATGATCCAGGGAGGCGTCAACCCGAAGCTTGGGATCGATTGGTTCGAAACGCTCTTCCGGCGCGTCTCAAGCGAGTATCCGCAGGCCGACCTGCACTCGCTCTCCGTCTCCGAGATCGTCGGCCTGGCGCACGTCGAAGGCATTTCCACTCGCGACGTTCTGGCTCGGCTCAAAGATGCCGGGATGAAATCGCTCCCCGGCGCGGGAGCGGAGATTCTGGTCGAGCGCGTTCGCAAGCGTATCTCGGCGCGCAAGGTGAAACCGCACGAGTGGCTCGGTGTGATGCGCGACGCTCAGCTGCTCGGCATGCCGACGACGGCGACGATGATGTTCGGCTCGATCGAGACGCCGGCGGAACGCCTCGAGCACCTGCACGTGCTGCGCGAGCTGCAAGACGAGACCGGCGGATTTACCGCGTTTATTCCATGGTATTACGTGCCGTTCAAGACGCCGCTGCGCGGCAAGGAAGCGACCGGCCTTGAGTATTTGCGCGTTCTTGCGATCTCACGGCTCTACCTCGACAACTTTCCGCATCTGCAGGCGTCGTGGCTCACGCCGGGGCTGAAGATGGGTCAGCTCGCGCTCTTCTATGGCTGCGACGACATGGGCGGCACGATCATCGAAGAGCAAGTCGTGCACGATGCGGGGAGCACCAACGAAGCGACGCGCCGCGACATCGAGAACGTCATCGTCAAAGCCGGATTCCGGCCGGTTATCCGCGATACGTATTGGAACTTGCGCCCAGAAATGTCCCTCGCCACCGCCGGCTAACTCGGTGGTATCGTGGACCGACTGTCATCCTGACGTTGAATCAGCGCGCAATCGTTGCGGCGCCGAGAACCTCTTCGGTGTCGACGTCGAGCAGTGCGACGAGCTGACCCGGCGTTACGGCGCGTTGCGGGTTTTCAAAGCGCAGGTGCAGGAGTCCGCCGGCACGCACGGATGCGTGCGCTAAGGCGGGTGCGGCGCGGTAGCGCACCATCGCGCGCACGAGTGTCTGGTTTGCCGCGAAGCGCTCGGGGCGAATAAGGTTGAGCTTGTCGGCCTCGAGCTCGGTGCAAAGCAGCTCGTCTTCGCGGCCGATGACGACGGTGTTGGTTGACGCGTCGATATGCGTAACGTAGCGCGGACCGTCGTTGCTCGCTGGAAGCTTTGCGCGCTGACCGACGGTGTAGTTGGCGATGCCGGCGTGTTCTCCGACCTTGACGCCGCTCGCCGACACTACGTCGCCACGCGCGCCGGTCTGGGGACGAAGGCGCTCGAGTACCGTACGGTAATCGCCGCCTTCTACAAAGCAGATGTCCTGCGATTCGGTCTTGTCGTGAATCGGGAGTCCCAAGCGCCGCGCGTGAGCGCGCGTCGCGTCCTTGCCGAGTTCGCCCAGCGGCAGCAAGAGCCGTTCGAGCTGCGCCGCGTTCAACTGGGCGAGTGCGTAGGCTTGATCCTTGGCGGACTCGTTGCGGAACAGGTGCGGACCGTCGTCGCGCCGTTCGATGCGCGCGTAGTGGCCCGTTGCGATGTAACGTGCACCGAGCCGGTCGGCATACTGCGCGAGCGTTCCCAGCTTGACGAAGTTATTGCACGAGACGCAGGGGTTCGGCGTTCGGCCGTTCGCGTAGTCGTCGACGAAGCGGTCGATGACGTTACGGCGAAACGTTTGCTCGAAATCGAGCACGTAGTGCGGAATTCCCAGCACCGACGCACTCGCACGCGCGTCGTCGAAGTCGTCGATGCCGCAGCAGCTCTTCGCGTGCGCGGGCCGCGACGGCGCATACATCTTCATCGTGATGCCGACGACGTCGTATCCGTTCTCCGCCAAGAGACCGGCCGCAACCGCCGAATCCACGCCGCCGCTCATCGCCGCAATTACACGCTCTTTACGCATGGGACGTGGACAGGATAACACTACGGCGGGGCTAACTCAAAGCCCAAATGCCGGGAGCCTCTGACGCGCTAGGTGAGCGGTTTCGCGCGGCTCGCGAGGCCCGCGGACTCAGCCTCTCCGACGTGGCCGAACAAATTCGCATTCGCTCGGTCTATCTGGCGGCGATCGAGGAGGAGAACTGGCCCACGATCGGCGCGCCGGTTTACGTCCGCGGCTTCCTTCGCACGTACGCGCGCTTCTTGGGGATCGATCCGGAAGAGACCGTCGCGGCATTCAATCGGACGCATCCCCCCGGTTCGCCGGCGCAGCCGCTTCCCGGCAGCGAGGAATCGTCTGCGCGAGAGGAGGGCAGCCGGCGCGGCTCGGTCCTCATTTGGGTCGCCGCGACCGTGGCCGTCCTGCTCATTGCGTTCGTCACCTACAACGAGCTGACGATGCACCGGGCGGCCGTTACGGCAAGCACCGTTTCGCCGCCGGCAGGGGCCGCCGCGGCGGGCGCCGCGCCCACGGGCGCGACCCCGTCCCCGCCCGTGCCGACGCCGACCCCGGTGCCGGCCGGTCCCGGCGGGCCACGGTCGCTTGCCTTGGTTCTGTCGGCTCCGTCGTGGCTCAGGGTCACCGTTGACGGCGATGTTAGCATGGAGGGTACGTTCCCGGCCGGGACGTCGAAGACGTTCCACGGAAGGAATGCGCTGGTGCGCATCGGCAACGCCGGCGGCGTTGAGGTCTACGTCGACGGCAAAGACGTCGGAAAGCTCGGCAAGTCGGGCGACGTCGTCGAACACACCTTCACCCTTTGAGAGGAGCAGCGTAAGTCTCGTGGCGAGCGAATCCTCGTTCGACGTCGTTTCGCGCGTCGACCGGCAAGAACTCGACAATGCGCTCAATCAGGCGCGCAAGGAGATCGAGAACCGTTTCGACTTCAAACACAGCAAGACGAGCATCGAATCCGACGAAAAAAAGATCACGCTGATCTCCGACGACGAGCTCAAGATGCGCAACGTCGTCGACATCCTGCAGAGCAAGGCCGTCCGGCGCGGAATCGACATCAAGGCCTTTGAGTTCGGCGCGGTCGAACCGGCCGCCGGAAGCACCGTGCGTCAGGTCATTACCCTTCGCAGCGGCATCGGCAAGGATCAGAGCAGAACGCTGCTCGCGCATATCAAGGCGCTGAAGCTTAAAGTCACCGCACAGTATCAAGACGACCAGATCCGCATCTCGGCCAAGAGCAAGGACGACCTGCAGAAAGTTATTACCGCGCTGCGCTCGATAGAGTTCGAACTGCCGCTGCAGTTCGTAAACTATCGTTAGCAAAGGAATCGTGCGAAGCGTCGCGTTCGTCAGCCTTGGCTGCGCGAAGAATCTCGTCGACACCGAAGTCATGATCGCGAAGCTCGGCGCCGCCGGCTGGCGGCTCGAGAGCGACGCGGACGGCGCGGACACGGTGGTGATCAATACCTGCGCCTTCATCGACCCGGCAAAGGAAGAGTCGACGCACGTTATCCTCGAGCACGCGGCTCGCAAACGTCCCGGCCAACAGCTCGTCGTCGCCGGTTGCCTCGCGCAGCGGTACGGCGAGCAGCTGCAAACGCTCGTGCCGGAGATCGACGGCGTCGTCGGAACGGGCGCGTATTCGGGCATTGCCGAGTTGCTCGACGACGTTGAGGCGGGGCGGCGTCCCGTCCGGCTCGATTTCGAAGCGGAACCGGAGCACGATTTCTTGCCGCGGCTCGTCACGACGCCGCGCGCGACCGCCTATCTCAAAGTCGCCGAAGGATGCGATCATCCGTGCACGTTCTGCATCATTCCGGCCTTGCGCGGGCCATTCCGCAGCCGCAGCGCCGAATCGATCGTCGCCGAGGCGCGCGCGCTCGTTGCCGGCGGTGCGAAAGAGCTGATACTGATTGCGCAAGATACGTCGATGTGGGGACGCGACCGGGGCATACGCCGCGGCGGTCTCGCGCAACTCCTCGAACGGCTGCACGAGATCGAGTGCCTCGAATGGATTCGCCTGCTCTACCTGTACCCGGCGACGGTCGATGGCGAGCTCGTCGAAACCATCGCGCGCCTACCCAAAGTTTGCAAGTACATGGACATGCCGTTGCAGCACGCCCATCCCGAGGTGTTGCGGGCGATGCGGCGCCCCGGTAACGGCGAGCGCTATCTCGAAATCGTCGACGACTTCCGTTCGCGCGTTCCCGGCATCACGATGCGCTCGACGTTTATCGTCGGCTTCCCCGGCGAGCGCGACGAACACGTCGAGTATCTCGAAGCGTGGATCGCTCGCGCGCGGCTCGATCGCGTCGGCTTCTTCGAATATAGCGCTGAAGAGGGGACGCCGGCTGCGGAGCTTGCGCAACGCGTGAGCGTGCGCCGCCGCCGCGAGCGGCTCATTCGCCTGCGCGAAGCGCAGCGGATCGCTTCGCAGCACGTACGGAGCGAGCGTTGCGGGCAGACCGTGCGCGTTCTGGTCGAGGAATCGCGACGGCTCGGCGAACGCGATCCGCTTCGCCGGCAGCTCGGTTCGGCACGGGCATGGTTCGGCCGCTCCGAAGGGGAAGCGCCGGGGGTCGATGGGGGCGTCTATTTCACCGGCGAGGCTCGCGTGGGCGAGTTTGCCGACGTTCGGCTCGACGGGCACGGAGCTTTTGATTTCTTCGGACAGGCCGTATCGCAGGAGCGGTGCGCGGTATGATTAAGCGCCTTGCGTTCGTCGCCGGGTTCATCGTGCTCGGCGTGGCGGCCGCAGCGGCGGGTTACGCCGTCGTCGAGCGCCGCAATCCGGTCAGTGCAATCACGCAGATGGCGCAGGTGTTTATTCCGCCGCCCCAACAGATCTTCGGCAAACCGAACTTGCTCGTGTTGGTCGAGGGGCTCGACTACGACTACACCGCCAGCGACGAGGAGTACTCGAAAAACTCCCGCAGCGACGTTATTTGGGCGGTAAATCTCGACTTTGCGAACAAGCGGATCTACGAACTCTCGATTCCGCGCGACATGGTTGCGACGATGCCCAATGGTGCGCAAGCCAAGATCAACGAGGCGCAATCCGACGGCGGCGTGGCCGAGGCGAAGAGCGTTATCGCCCAGTGGCTCGGAATTCCCGGTTTCGACAAGTACGTTATCCTGCGAATCGATGCCACCAAGGAGTTCGTCAATGCGATCGGCGGCGTGAACGTCGACGTAAAAACCTCGGACTGCCTTCAATTTAAGACTGGCTGTAAGGGCGGAGAACTGAACTACGACGACACCTGGGGTCACCTGCACATCCATTTGAAGGAAGGCATGCAGCACCTCACCGGCGAGCAGGCCGTCGCATACATGCGGTTCCGTCACGATTGGTGCAGCGATCCCTGCCGGATCAAACGCCAGCAGCAAGTGCTTCGCGCACTCGCCGATAAGCTCAAGGGCGATCGGATCAACACGCTCTTGCACGTGGGCGATCTGCTCGCCGTGTTCCGTCGCAACGTACAGACCGACCTCTCCGATTCCGAGCTGCTCTCGATCGCCACGTACTATCAAGGAATCGCTCCCGCGGCGATCGTGAGCAACCAAGTTCCCTATACCGGCGACGTCGATCTTCCCGGCTACGGCGATTCGTTGGTTCCCGACAGTTCGGCGCGCGCGCATCTCGTCGCGACGATGCTGACGCCGCAGCCGGCGCAGCTTCCGTCGCCCGACGCATTGGCGCTGGCGGCGATTCCGCCGTCGACGTTGCGCGTCGACGTGGAAAACGGAAGCGGCGTCACCGGAGCGGCCCGCCGGCTTGCGGATCTCCTGGCTCACGCCGGCTTCACGATCGGCGACGTCGGCGACGCGGAGCGCTCCGACTACACTTCCACGGAAATTCACGAGCACTCGAGCGTGACGTTTGCGGGCGCTCGCGTGCGAGAGGCGTTGCCGGCCGCGCTGCACGAGGTCACGGTCGTGCCGGATGCGGCGGCGAGTGCCTCGCCGGTAGCTACGGCGACCCGGGCGAGCGACGTTACGGTCATCGTCGGCAGCGACTTTGCAAAGAAATCGTAGCGTGAAGCTCGCCATCGTCATCGCGTTCGCGGCTAGTGCGATCTACGGCGGCTGGCGCGAGTTGGTCTATCAGAGTAATCGAGTCCCTGCGGTGGTCACCCCGCAGACCAACGTTCGCCTCGAGTTCTCCGGCGCGCCGGTTCCGCGCGTCTATCGCTTGACGCACGAACTGACGACGGGCGATCGATCGGACCGACCCCGGCTGATCGCGCTGACGTTCGACGACGGTCCCTATCCGGTCTTCACGCCGATGCTGCTCGACGTGCTGCACGATTTACGCGTGCCGGCGACGTTCTTCCTGATCGGTAAGGATGCGCAGCAGTGGCCGGAGCTCACCCAGCGCATCGAACGCGACGGCAACGAGGTCGCCGACCATACCTATACGCATCCGGATCTCGACGAGGAGACGAACGCCGACGTGCGCCGAGAGATTCTCGAAGGCGCGGCCGCGCTCTGGCCGTTGACGCACGATCCCGCCGTCCACACCTTCATGCGGCCGCCTCATGGGCGCTATACGGAGCGCACGTTAGAGGTAGCGCAGAGTCTCGGGTACGACGTCATTCTGTGGACCGACGATAGCGGCGACTGGCGAACGGTAACCGTCCCGCAGCTTGAAAATCACTTGGTCGAACATGCCACCGCGCCCGAGATCGTGCTGCTGCATAGCGGCAAGCTCGCGACGGTCGAAGCGCTGCCCTACGTCGTGGCGCGATTCAGAGCGGCCGGGTACCGGTTCGTCACCGTGGGGGAGCTGCTGCGGCTGGTGCAGGCGGGCGAGCTCAACCATCCGCTGCGCCGGGCGGTTTAGAGGGGCCTTAGAAAATGCCGCGCCAGATCATCGATACCGAGTCGAGCCGCCCGGCTTACGTGCGGCGCCGCACGCGGCGGATCGTGGTTTCCGCGGTAATTTTCCTACTAATAGTAGCCGCCATATGGTTTCTTGCTCACCGTGCGACCGGCCAGGAAACTCGAGCGACTGGAGGAACCGCATCGCAGTGCCATTGTTTAATAGCTTGAGGGTGAGAGAATTCCTGAGCGCCTGCGCGAGGCGTAAGGGGGCCGTGGTCTTCGTAGGGCTGGTGACGACCAGCGGTATCGTCGCCTGCAGCAGCCTCGGACAGACGTCGGGGATCAACGTTGGGCCGAACTTCCCCTCCAAGACCCTTTATGCGACCAACAGCAACCAAAACGCGATCAGCATCTACTCCAACGCCAAGAGCGGCGGGCCTTCCTATAATATCGGCGGCGCGAATACCGGGCTCAACGGCCCGCAGTACCTGGCGTTCGACCGGGGCCGCAATCTCTGGGTGACCAACTACAACCCAAGCACGGGCCAAGCGCTCCTCATCGAGTTTGAGGCACTCGCGACCGGCAACGTCGTGCCGCTGACCTCCGCTGCAATCTCGGGTCGTCCGCGCGGGATCGCGTTTTCGCCGAAGGGCCCCTCGCCGCGTCCGTCGAGCTCGGCTACCCCGGTTCCGCGGTTTATGGTCGTGGCGGATAACATCCCGACCGAGGTTTATCCCAACCAGATTCTGCTGTTCAGCGCGGGCGCAACGACGTCGTTTCAATCGATCGCCGGACCGAAGACGCTGCTGAAGGTGCCCGGCGGCGTGACCGTCGACAAGCAGGGGCACATCTACGTCGCCAACATTGCGGGAGCGACGGTCGAACAGTTCGTTCTGCCGACGCCGACCCCGTCGCCCAAGCCGACCAAGTCGCCCAAGCCGACGCCCACGCCGACGTCCACTCCGAGCGGCTCGCCGAGCCCCTCGCCGACTCCCTCGCCGACGCCGACGCCGTTCAACATCTATCCGCGCTTTGCGATCACGGCCAAGAATGGGGTCGTAACGCCCTACAGCGTCGCGGTTGACACCGACGGATTCATTTACATTCTCGACCAGGGGCGCCCGAAGCAGAAGTGCGGCTCGTCGAACGGTCCTGCCATTCTGGTCTTCCCGCCGTATAATAAGAAGATTCCATTCACCAAGCCGGTACGCACGATCCGAGGATGTAATACGAAGCTCAACGCGCCGACCGACATCAAGGTCAATCCCGACGGCTTAATCTACGTTGCCGACACCACGACGACCGGCGCGGGTATCATTTACATCTTCGCGGCGGGCGCCGGGAGCGGGAGCCAACACGACATCGCGCCGCAGAGCAATTACACGTCTCCGGGAGCAGTAACGGGAATCGGCCTCGTGCCGTAAGGGTCCATGGCGTTTATTAAAAGTATCATCGACGGAAACGAGCGAGAGGTCGCGCGCGTGCGACGCACTGCCCGGGCCGTCAACGAATTCGAAGGTTCGATCAAGGCGCTCTCCGATGACGAGCTGCGCGGCAAGACCGGGGAGTTCAAGAGCCGGCTAGAGCAGGGCGAGCCGCTCGACGATATGCTGCCCGAAGTCTTCGCCGTCGTTCGCGAAGCCGGCGTTCGCACCGTCGGAATGCGTCATTTCGACGTGCAGATCATGGGCGGCCAGGTGTTGTACGAAGGGCGCATCGCCGAGATGAAGACCGGCGAGGGAAAGACCCTCGTCGCGACGCTTCCGGTCTACGCCCGCGCGCTCGAAGGGCGCGGCGTTCACGTCGTTACGGTCAACGACTACCTCGCCCGCCGCGACGCCGAATGGATGGGTCCCGTCTACCAGTTCCTCGGGCTGAAGGTCGGCATCATCCAGCACGGTCTCGACTCGGCGGAGCGCCGGGAAGCCTACAACTGCGACGTGACCTACGTCACGAACAACGAAGTCGGCTTCGATTACCTGCGCGACAACATGGCCTGGCAAGTGGAGGACCTCGTCCAGCGCGAGCTCTACTTTGCCCTCGTCGACGAGGTCGATTCGATTCTGATCGACGAAGCGCGCACTCCGCTGATCATCAGCGGCCCATCGCAAGAATCCGGCGAGCTCTACGATAAATTTGCGCAGATTCTGCCGCGGCTGAAGAAGGGCGAAGATTACACGGTCGACGAGAAGGCGCACGCGGTGCCGATCACCGAAGCCGGTGTGGCGCACGTCGAGAAGATGCTCGGGATTCAGAATCTGTACGAGCAGCGCAACATCGAGCTTACCCATCAGCTCAACGCGGCGCTCAAGGCATGGAATCTCTTCCACCGCGACCAGCAGTACATCGTCAAAGACGGCGAAGTGATCATCGTCGACGAGTTCACCGGACGGCTCATGTACGGCCGGCGTTACTCCGACGGTATCCATCAGGCGATCGAAGCGAAGGAAGGCATCAAGGTCCGCGGTGAGGATCAGACGCTCGCGACGATCACGTTCCAAAACCTGTTCCGGCTTTACGATCATCTCGCCGGTATGACCGGCACGGCAAAGACCGAGGAGCGCGAGTTTCGCGACATCTACGGTCTCGACGTAGTCGTCGTGCCGACGAACATGCCGATGGTCCGCAAAGACAATTCGGATATCGTTTACAAGAGCGAGAAAGCGAAGTTCGACGCGGTCGTCGACGAGATCATCGACGAGCATAAGAAGGGACGGCCGGTGCTCGTCGGCACGCGCTCGATCGAAAAGAGCGAACTGCTGGCGACGATGCTGCGGCGTAAAGGCGTCGAGTGCAACGTGCTCAACGCCAAATATCACGAGCAGGAAGCCGAGATCATCAAGGACGCGGGGCAAGAGGCTCAGGTGACGATTGCCACCAACATGGCCGGCCGCGGTACGGACATCAAGCTTGGCGAAGGCGTGGCCAAGAACGGGGGCCTGCACATTATCGGCACCGAGCGGCACGAATCGCGGCGGATCGACAATCAGCTGCGCGGACGCTCGGGACGCCAAGGCGACCCGGGATCATCGCGCTTCTACGTTTCGCTCGAGGACGAAGTGATGCGTCTCTTCGGCGGCGAGCGAATGACCAACATCATGGAGCGCGTCGGCTTCACCGACGAACAGCCGATCGAGTCGGGCTTGGTGACGAAGTCGATTCAACGTGCGCAGGGCAAGGTCGAGAATCACAACTACGAGATCCGCAAGCACGTTCTCGAGTACGACGACGTGATGAACAAACAGCGCGCGATCATCTACGCCGACCGCCGTGCGATCCTCGAGGGGACATTCGATTCGCGGACGTTCATGATGCAGACGCTCGAGGGAAAAGTGAACGAAGCCCTGGAGGAGAACGCGCCGGAGAACGTCCATCCGCAAGAGTGGGATCTGCCCGAGATGCTCAACGCACTCGATCTGATCTTCCCGGCGAAGCGCGCTCTATCGGTCGACGATTTGACCGGCAAGGATCGCGAAGAGATTCGGCGCGTGCTTCAGGCCAAAGCGCGCGAGGCGTACGAAGCGAAGGAGCAGGAAGTTACGCCGGAGATTCTGCGCGTCGTCGAGCAGCGCTATCTCTTGCTGCCGATCATCGATCGCCAATGGGTGGACCATCTCTACGTGATGGATCACTTGAAGACCGGCATCGGACTGCGCGGCTACGGTCAAAAAGACCCGCGCGTCGAGTATGAGAAGGAAGCCTTCGAAATCTTCGAGTCGCTGAAGAACAACATCGCCGACGAGGCGATCAAAGGCGTGTTCCGCGTCGTTATCGAGCACGGCCCGCCGCCGCAGCAGCTCACCCCGTACTCGTCCGGTGGCCCCGCCACGCCGCAGTTCGAGCCGATTCCATCTGGCGAACTGGTGCCGCAACCTGCCGCCGCAGGTGCCGGCAATGCTTTACCGCCGCAACAGGTCGAACAGCTCCTGGGCCCGATGCCCGGTGCCGGCCGTCGCGTCCAACAGTTCCACACGAACAAAGACGACGAATCGCCCGCCAAACCAATGCAGCGCGAACAACCCAAGGTTGGGCGCAATGAAATGTGTCCGTGCGGCAGCGGTAAAAAATACAAACGCTGCCACGGCGCCGCTGCGTAATGGGCATAGGGATAAGCACCCAATTCCGGCCACCCCTGCTCGGCGATCGTCGCGCCGGGCCGCCTCGCAAAAAGCCTGCAAAATAAGGCTTTGTCACGCATCCGCCGATCGCCGGCCCTAGCGCGGCGCCTCCTGCAAGCTTTGCAGTCCCGTTTGCAAATCGCGCGGCGTGTCGAAAACCCTATATGGCACAAGGTTTTTTCGCGCTGGGTGGCGATGCATGCCTCGCGCGAAGCATCGACGTTTAAGACGCGCCGATCAAGACGTCGTGGTTTGAGGGGGTTACTTCTTAGCTAGGCTGACGGTCGCTCCGAAGGCATCATGGACACCAGTGATCATTTTAATGGGTGAACCACTTGGATAGTTCCATAATCCAAGCTCATCGGCGCCGGCCTCAGGACCAATGATAACCTTGCCTTGAATCCAAAACTGCGGCACAGATGCTGAACCGGCGAGCGTCGTTCTACCGATTTCCTTTCCCCTACTCCCGTTTAGGGCGAATCGATAAGCCACAGCCGGTGTGGTATCATCAGCGCCGACGACAATATGTTTGCCGTCCCATTGAACCTGGCCGCCCCACTCAATACTTTGGTTCAACGTAATGTTCGTGAAGGTGCCGCTGCCTTTGGGAAGCTCGGCAAATACAAACCTGCCACTTTGCCCAGTCCCGTCCACGAACAGGTTGCCCTTGTCATCGTACCCGCAAAAAACGTAGTTTATGATCGCGGGGTCCTCGTAGTTCTGCGGCGTGCCCTTCGCGTGCGAGTAAACAGCTACCCAGCTAGCCGCGCTGAGCCAGTTGACGCTTGCGACGGCTAGATTTCCGGTGGTCGGATCCACAGAGCAACCGTAGACCCAAAGGTATGGCTCGACGAGATCCTCGATCGGTTTCTTCCCGCCGTGTTGGTACTCGTACGTGTTGCCATTGTTGCCATTCATGGCATTGACAAAAACATTTCCGTCGGAGTCCGAGCAGAGGCCCTGCTGCATATCGGAGTTGGGCCGTTTAATCTCTCCGAGCAGCTTGCCTTTCGGATACGAGAACACGTAGACGATGGTTCCGTCGCCCGCGTCAACATACAGCAAGTCGTCGCTCTGCGCTTCCGGCAGCATCCACGATCCGCCGCGCTCGGCGTGAGTGGCGACCACGCGGCTTTGCGGCATCGCACCCGGCGCGCCGATCGGCGGCTGCGATCCGCCGCAGGCAGCAAATAGCGCAGCCGTGCTGATGGTAAGTGCGCAGCGCCAAAACGTCATACTGCTCGGCTCAATGTGATTCCATAAGCGCGGTAGCCTTGGAACCTACGGCTATATTTCCCGCCCGCGGGATAGCCGAAGAACTCTACCCAGGATTTTCTGTAGGTAAAGGCCGTTGACAGAACTTTGTTTTGGTTAATCCAGAATTGGTAAAACGTGGCGTTTTGCAGGGAAGTTGAACCGACTTCCGTTCCTTTAGTGCCATGGATGGACAACTGATAAAGCAACCCCGAACCGTTGCCAATCACCAGACGGGAGCCGTCCCACTGAAGGCCACCAGAAATGTTCTCGGAAATACTCGGACTCAGCGAAACGGTACGAAGCCTCTTGCTTCCGCGGTGCAGCGCTACTAACTGGTAGCCAGAAACGTCGGGCTGGGTACCGTCGGCGTAAATATTTCCGGCTAAGTCGTAGCCACAAAAGGAAAACGTCGTCAGTGTCGGGCTGTTGTAGGGCTTTGGTTTCCCCCTAGCCCTGCGGTAGACGATGAGGTCCCCCGAGTTTGATCCGGTGCAATCCGACACTGACTTTCCGCAATAGTTCGCCACAGCCAGATCACCCGTTTTAGGATCAACATCGCATCCATTCGGGGCGTAGCCCGTATCGTTTAGTCGCCTCTTGGGTTTCGTAGCCGCATGAGCGTATTCGACAACATCTTGGCCGTATAGCTCTGTCACGAAGACGTCTCCGTTGCCATCGACGCATAAACCTCGCGCCGTGGAAAGGCCGGTGAGCATTCCGACTAGCTTACCCGAACGGTACGCGTAGACGTAAATGGTGTCACTGTAAACATATCCGGAAACGTAGATCAGATCCTCACCCTTGGCTTCCGGCAGCATCCAGGATCCGCCGCGTTCTGCCCGCGTGCCGATCGCCGAAGTTTGCGCCATCACGGCTGGCGCGCCGATCGGCGGCTGCGATCCGCCGCAAGCTGCGAGCAATGCAGCAGCCGCAATGCTAAGCGCGTAACGGCAGATCATTTGGTTCGCCTCGTCCTTCCCTCAGCTACAGGTCTTGTCTTGCTTGCGCGTCATGGTGAACGCACCGCCGCTAAATAGGTCGCCGTTTTGCTGCATGACGATGTAGTCACCGGAACCTTGCTTCGCATTGACGGACCCTTGCAAGCTCATATATACCGGCGGCGACCAAGGGCCTATGGCGGACGCGAATAATTGCTTGCCGGAGATACCGTACGTTCCGTTAAGGCCACCGCCCGAGGTCGGAGGCGAAGACCAAGTGCCAGAGGACATAAACTTCAAGCAAAAAGAAGACTCGGGAAGACCACTCCCGACCACAGTAGTGAACTTAGCCAGATAGTGCCCATGAAGAGATCGCTCCGCAGAGCGGCCCGGCGGGAAGGCGAGGCCGCTGCGTGCGAGCGCCGACGAAGCAATTGGCGACTGCGATCCACCGCAGCCAGCGAACAACGCAGCCGCGCCGATCGTAAGCGCGAAGCGATTAAGAACTAGGGTCCTCATGTGCGATGCCTCCGGAATCCCTAATGGAACGTCGGCTAAGAACGTTCGTCCGTCGGCGTTTCAGGTCCGCCTAGCAGCCAGGCACTCCGGAGGCCTACGGTGAGCGCACGCGCGCTTGGTTCGGTAAGATTAACGACCAAGGTGTTTAGGGCTGCTTCAATCTTCGCAGCGGTTGCTTGGTGTGGCACCGCGCCTTGATTAACGAATGCCTTCAGCGTTGCTCGACTCAACTTCGCGCGCCGAGCCACCACCGAGATGCCCTTTGCGCGGATCCTGGTTCGCAACGCATTGTGCACGGCACGCGCGTCGCGGTAGATGACCGGATCAGTCTCGCTCAACTGCTCCGCGGTGATCTCCTCGGGCGTGGCGGTTGGATCGACGATGATCTCTTTGCCCATATGCTCGACCGAGTCGATCGACGTGACGTGGACCGGGCGTGGGATCGTAAGCCCGCGCATCCCCGGCGCCGGCTCGGTGCCATCTGCGAGAACGCGTTTAAGCTCCACTGCATGCGCGAGGCTCGCGACCACGCGGTAATAGGCCTTGAAGACTGGCTGTTCCGTATCTGCGAGGTACGGATCGATGGGCGCACCGCAACTGAGGCACCGCCAGGGCTGTTCTGCCCATGTCGCGCGATCACGATAGAGTGGGCACGACGGGCGCGGCGCCTCGCAGCAACGCAACAGCCCAGGGTAAGCTACTTGCGCGACCGCGAGGAAGTCGAACGGTCCGCACGTCTTCTGGTAATGATCCATGAGCTTGCGCGTCGTAAGCGTAAGTTGCGAGGTCGCTGGGAGCTCAAACCACGTCGGCGTCTCCACCGGCTGCACAAGTACCTCGCAGATCGCATGCTGCCATGCCTCGCCGATCCAGCGCCCCTCGCGATCGATCGGGTATGGTGTGCGATACTGCCCAATGGTGTGCGCGCTAACCTTTACCGGCATCGGCATTCCGTTATCGCCGATCACGAAAAGGCAATACGATTTCTCGCGGGTTCCATAGAACCAGACCTCGCGCCGCTGCCCGTGGTCGTCGAAGTTCTCCTTTTCGATCTTGAACGAAGAGCCGTCGAGATGAAATGCCTTGAGCACTGCGAGGTCGTCGAGGACCCTGCTAGCCTGCACCCACGACAATGCGAGCACCGCACGGCGCCCATCGGGCAGCACGTACGGACCATTGGTGCAGGCCATGAGACCACCGTGCTGGGTGCTCACGATGAAGAGGGAGTCGGTATCGCAGTAGGCGACCTCGCCACCCGCGTCGTGGACGAGCCGCTCGGCGACGGCGAGCAACAACCTTGCACCGGCCGTCACCAGCGCTGCTACCGGAAACGAGCAGAGCGGGCTATGCCGCTCGGGGCGGTCGACGCTCGACGTAAACTCGTACATTCCCCATACCCGCGCACGTGTTGGCATTCTCTGCACGTCGGGGTCGACGTCTTCAGGCGTGGTCTCGACGAAGATCCCGTAGGCGCCGCTGTTCGCGATTACCTTGTAGCCGGTGGAGCGGAGCTCGTTGTCGAGCGTGTTCCCGGTCTCGCGTTTACGGAGCTCGACGAGACGCTGGAATGGATTGGTCGTCCGCGGGTCGATGCGGTCGTCCTCGTCGCCGCGAAATGCGACCGGACGCAGCGTTTTCTGCACGCCCTCGGGGCGTAGCCGCCAGGCTTTTAGAATGCGAGGTCTACCCGCTCCACTGATTGCGGCTGCTGCGAGGTCTGGGCCGGCGTACCACAGTGGCGTCGTAGAAGTAACAGGTCCGATCGTTACAAGTCGGTGCGAGGTGGGATCGCCGTCGTCGTCGGTGAGGTCAGCACGTGCCGTTTTACGGGCAGTCGTAAGCGACGGGCGCTCGTGCGAGGTAAAGAAGTCGAGCACGTCGCTCGTGGTGAGGTTTGCGTCGCCGAGCGCATCACGGACGATCTGCGTGATGCGGTCGAGGTTTCCGTCGATGCGGCCGGTCGGCGACCGCCGCGGATTGGCGGTCATGAGCCTGCGAGGCACGTGGGCGAACTCCCCGGCGCGCTGCCAGCGCTTACGGGCGCGGTCGAATACCATGTCCGGAATGATCTTTCCGCCGCACTCGTCGAGCGCGCGCCAGTACGGCTCCTGCGAAGCGACCTGCTCGTCGAGGATCCGCGCCGCCTCCTGGGCGATTCGCACGCTCTTCGAAACGTAGGGTGAGGGAATGGTCGGGCGCGTTGGGAGGTGCGCGCCGTTCGGGTCGACGAGCGCAAAGAACGCCAGTTGCGGCCACAGTGCGCGGTCGAGCAACTTGCGGGGTTCCTCCTGCAGCCCGTCAAGCAGCGTTTGCACTGCGTCGGCGTCGAGCTCCTCGGGGTCGAGCCTCGCGGGAATCACTTGATCGAACCAGAGGTTCAAGAGTTCGAGTGCGGCCGGGTACATGCTGACGGCATCGATAAACGTGCACGGCATCGGTTCGCCCACAATACGCGCCTCGACCCTCCCGCCGAAGTACGTTGTGGCCGCAGTGCCCTGGTGCTCCTTCGAGAAGTCGGGCTGCACGACAGAGCGCGGTGCAACTCCGAAGGCACGCAAGTACGCTTTCGCGAGGCTCGCACCGGACTGCGCGTGCCATGGAGGCAAATCGATCGGATGTCGGTCGTACTCTGCCCCGGCTGCGAAGAGCAACTGGCTCGTCTTCGCTACGTCGTACAGACAGCCGGCGACGTTCTCCTCGGTGATGGTTCCGTCGTGCTCGCCCGGGCGCTCTGCGAACTCGACGCCGAACGCCTCGCAGGTTCCCTGTAACGTATAGGTCTGGTCGGTCAGCGTGTGCGCGAGGGTCGCGAGGTCGAGGACGTTGGCGCGAGCCATGTCATAGCGGACGTGGTGCCGATCATCGCGCCGAATCCGGACAAATGGCTGCTCCACTATCCGCGACTGCAGCGTGCCATCGGAGCCGACAAGTGGCTTGCCGCGCTCGTCCTTCCACGTCTCGAAGCTGCGGATGAACTCAAAGCCGTTGACGAACCTCGCATTTCGCTTCCCGCTCGCGGCAGCCGGTTTCCAGCTCGTCGCGAGGCGCGAGAGGTCGTAACTTGCGTTGAAAAACGTGCACGTTCCGCCATTTCTACGCAGCCGCCAAATGTGCGAGGTAAAGACGTTGGCGAGGAAATACAGTCGCACACCTAGCCTGATGCAGATGTCTTGCAGATCGGCGAACTTGTCGGGCTCCGTTATCGGAAGATCGTCGCGGCAGAAAACAGCGCGCTCGATGCACGAGCCCCGCTTATAGCGCTCGTAGCCGCCGAAGGTCAATTTGTGGTCAACGGTTTCGGTGTCGATGACGAGAAACTCGCCGTCGAACCATGTGTCCGGCCGGCCCCGCAGGTGTCGGGCTTCCGGCGAACTCTTGCGTCGCGGGAGCTGTGGTTCGGCGTACGCCCGAACAAAGATCTCCTCGCAAATCGAGGACCGAGCGATGTCGGGAACGACGGGATCGTAACGCGCTCCGTCGATATCCGTAATGACCTCGGGAATACTCACTCCGGGGTCCCCTGTTCGCACGCGTTGACGTAATCGGCTATCGCGTAGATGAGATCGCCGATACCGTAGAGCAGCTCGGCCATCTTGCCCGTCGTCACCCCTTTGCGCATTCGCTGGAGGGCGCTGAGGATCCGATGCCAGTTTGGCGTCAGGTCGAGCACGATCTTCCAGCGGCGGTCACCAGGATGGTGCCGATCGGTGGACCCACGGCCTTCCGCCGCCGCGGCATGGTCGGCGCAGCGGATCGGCGCCAGGTTCGCGTCGAGCTTAAGGGTATCGGTCGTGCCGCAGTCGACGCAGGCCGAGCCGGGCGGTAGCAGAGCCGCACGCCGCTTACGCTCAGCCGCGAGGGCATGCTTCACGGCACCTTCGGCGCGTGGCGGTCACGATAGAACGAGAGGCCGAAGTCAAACTCGTCGCTGTGCGCGAGGATGAAGTCGACATCGGTAATAAATGGAAGGCGCTCGCCGCTGAGCTCGTCATAGATCGAATCGTGATTGAACTCCGCGAACGAGTAGGGCGCGTTCGCCAGCATCCGATCGATCTGTCCGAAATACTTGCCGATCTTCGAGCGGTCGTCTTTCGACGGCGGGTAAACATCGATGACCCCGTCGCTCGTGAGGAATGGCATCTTGTAGCTGTAAAAGCGAAGGCTAGGGCTTGGTGTGGCGGCGGCCGGGTGAGCCGTCCGCGCGCGCCGTTTCACCCATCCACGCTTCGCGGCGTCGCTGCGCTGCTGCTTGGCTTCGCTCGTCGTCGACTTTCGGCCACGCGCGGCTCTCGCGATGGCGTTGCGTGCTTTCGTCAGCAGACCTTTGGCCGCGGGGATTCGGCGGCCTAACTTATTGAGAGCGCGGGTTCTCGCCGCTTTCTTGCCCCGCATGCGTGGGCGCGTGCGCTGCAGAGCGGCCACTTGCGCTTCGAGCTCGGAGAGGGTCTTCTGCGCGCGGCGATATTTTGACCACGTGCCGGTTTTGACGCGCGCCATACTAGGCGGCTTCCACGGAGCCGGTTGCGAGGACTCGCCTTGCGATCGCAGAAGCTACGTCGTGGTGATAGCACTGCGACCCGCGTGACCGCGCGGGTTGCATCATTTTCACGCCATGAACCCGCCTTCTGGTGGTGGCGTGTACCGCGCGCCGAACCAAATTGCCGTAACGATTGCAGCGATGATCGCCACCGCGATCCATCCGCCTGCGCTGCTCTGCGCACAAGCATGATCGTACTCTCGTTCCCACCCCGGAGCGCAGTCGCCACTCTTCATTGGTCTCGTGTCGCCGGCTAGTTCTCGTGCGAACTTCCGAACCGACCACGAAGAGCATCCGGCTAAGTCTGCTATTTGATTCAATGAAAGCGACTCGTCGTTTAGGAGGCGCTCGACGAGCTCATAGTCGACGTGCCTTCTCATATCGCGCCCTCGACGCGGCGCCGCTCGACGAGCACTAGGTCTTCGAGGATGCTTGCCGGATCGGTCTTAAGTCGATCGGCTCGCTCACGCACAAAAGCCGTAGCACCGGGTGAAAGTGCCCAGCGATCAGGTAATCCGGATTCGCAGTCGGACGCGCGTGGATCGCGTACGCGTTCCTTCACGGCGCCTCCACAATCGCAGGCTTTCCGTCAAAGCCACGACGAAGGAGAGCCTCGTCGACCGCCTTGCGGATCAGCGCTGTGATCGGTAATCCCGTCTCGGCGGACCACCGATCGAGCGCCTCATATTGGCGACGTAAAAGGTTCACGTATTCGGGGCGCCAGCGCAGGGCCGGCGTCGGCGGCAAAACGGCCGCTTGAGTCCTATCCATGCCCCTTTAGACCCCGACGCCAAGCCAGCTCTAAGGGCCCTAAACTATAAAGCACCTACAGGAGGTTCAGCCTAAGGGCTCTAAATAAGGCGCCATGGGCGATCTCACCTATTCGGAGCTACGTGCGGAACTGGTCGCGGCGTGCAAGGCGCGCAGGTGGCGCCCACCTTCGCGGCAGCGTCTAAAGAAGCTCCGCGATACCGGGCAGCTACCGAATGCGATCCCGTTCTACGAAAAGGGGCGCCGCGGGCGTTCGTCGCGCTTTCCGAAAAGCACCGTCGACGCGTATATCCGCACGGAAGAGCTACGCCGCGCAAGCGGCAAGCGAGTCCGATCGTGGAAACTCGCAGGCCAACGTGAAAGCGCTTCTATCATTCGCGCGTGGCTATCCCATACTGCAGAGCCCGTCCCCCGCGAGATCCTTGCGAAGGAACTTGAGGGCCTGGCCAGTTCGCTTAGACTCCTCGCTCCGGTGCTCTATTCATGCATTGAACGACCGATCGGCCCACGCGAAGATGATCGAGTCGAAGAGGCGCATACGGCGATTGAGCAGGTACTCGACGCATCGGGCGTGCGAGCTGAATCGCGGCCGGCTGCGGAAGCCGTCCTACAACTACTCATCTTCCGCGACGAAGATGGCGCGGCCGAAGATTTCGATTTGTCCGAACTCTTAGAGCCGATTCGACAGCGCGCAGGTCCCTTTGCACGAATTGGTGGCGTCCCCGGCTTACGCCGAATGGTTTTAGACATTCCGATCAACAGGCTCCTTACGCACCCGACGCAAGTGCTGGACGGCGTAACCGATCAGGAGCTGCGAGACTCCGCTCGAATGACCAAAGCGCTCTTTGACGCTGCGGAGCGAGTTGCCAATGTGGCTAAGCGAATTATGGAGGTTGCCGAGAAGGCTCGCAAGGACGAGCGATTGCGGAGCGACGTTCGCATCGAGTGGTTCAAGCCGATCGTCGACGGAACGACCGCTATCGCCAAGTTTTTACAGTCTGACTTGGCCCCAACGTTTATTGCGATGGGTGCCTTAGCCAACGTCTTTCTTATCCGCAGCAACCCAAACACGCTCGCGAACGGCAGCGTCGTAACGAATAGTATTACCGGCTTTGCGTCCCTGGTCGAGCGGTCACAGATCCCCAATACGGAAAACACCGCATTGAATCCCTAAACAACTCGAAGGTGCCCCCGGCCCGCGTCAACGAGCCGGAGGCGTCGCATCAGGAGGAGTTATCTCCCAATGCAAGATCAGAAGTTTACGCTTCCTTATCCGCCGTTGCAAGTTCGAGCCGGCGTGCTCGTGGTCGACGGCTACGGCATCAGCACGCGGGTGCTCTACGGCAAGCTGCACGTCGAGGACGGCATCGGCCCGCACCGCCGCTCAATCGCCGTCGACCGTGCTGGCTCGGGCCTCGAACGGGTGGTGCTGCTCGGCAAGACCGGTACGCTTACCTTAGAGAGCCTCGCGTGGCTGCGCGCGATCGGCGCCGCGCTCGTCCACCTCAGCGCGGACGGGCAACTCCTGACGCAGACCGTGCCGCTTGGTTACGAGGGGCTGGTCCGCCGGTCGCAGGCACTCGCGATCGCCAACGGCTTGGACGTGGACCTCGCGCGAGATCTGATTCGCCACAAGCTCGACGGGCAGCGGGCAAACCTCGTTCGCCTCCACGCTTCCGATCTCCGCGGCTTCGACGCAATGCACCAGGCCCTGGACGCTGCGGGCACCATCGACGAGATACGGCTGTGCGAGGCGAAAGCGGCCGCGGTCTACTGGAATGCGTGGACGAACGTGGAGATTCGTCTGCGGACGCGCGACCTCGTTCGCGTACCGGCGAAGTGGACGAGGTACGAATCCCGAAAGTCCACGCTCACCGGAGCGCCGCGAGCGGCGATGAACCCCGTAAACTCCCTATTGAACTACGTGTACAGTCTCCTGGAATGCGAGGCGCGTCTCGCACTTTTGGCTGCCGGCCTCGACCCAACGCTCGGCGTTCTCCACGCCGATCAGCGGAATAGAGACTCGTTCGCGCTCGATGCGATGGAACCGATCCGCCCAGCCGTGGACGCGTTCGTGCTCGACCTCTTGGAAGAGCGCGTGCTCACCTCGCGCAACTTCGTCGAACTCGCCAACGGCATTTGCCGCGTGCGAGCGCCGTTGACGCACGATCTCGCGCTGACGCTTCCGCGCTGGCGGCAGCTAATGGCGCCTATCGTGGCGCACCTCGCGCAAGCATTCCGGATGGCTGTCGGGCGGCATGCGGTACCGATCGCCGCAATACCTCGCACGACCTCGCGCAACGCTGCAAAGCCCGCGGTTTGTGCATCACCACTCGCTTCGACGCCTCGCAAGGACCGGCAACCACGCCCGTACGAGAGCAAAGCGTGGAGCGCGCCCCGCCCTGAAGCACTACGCCTCGTGCCGGGCGTCTGCGCCGCATGCGGGGGGCCGGTCGTGAAACGTCGACGGCGACATTGCGATCGTTGTATCCCTGGAATGAAGGCCGCGCAGGCTAATAAAGCCGTCGCGGCCGCGCGCAAGGCCCTCGCCCGTAAAGCTGCTGCTGGCAAAGATCCGCGGAAGGATCCCGAGGTGAATCGGAGGCGAGGCGTCGCTATTTCTGAGGGCCATCGACGTAATCGCGAATGGAAGCGCGAGCGCGGCGCCGATCGAGGATTACGCGATGGAACCGACTCACGCTGTCCACAGCCGTTGATTTTACGCGGCTGTTTCTTGCGCTTCGAAGTCGAACTCAAACCGCATCGGCGAACGGTAGCCGAGCGCCGAATGCAAGCGATGCGGGTTGTACCAGCCCTCGATGAAGTTGAAGATCTCACGCTGCGCCTGACGATGCGTTCGAAAGCTCGTGCGTTCGAGCAACTCGCATTCGAGCGTTGCGAAAAAGCTCTCGCACATCGCGTTGTCGTAGCAATCGCCGACAGAACCCATGGAAAGCTGGATGCCTTCTTCCTTGGCCCTGATGCCGAGCGCGATCGACGTGTACTGCGTTCCCTGGTCCGAATGATGGATCACCGCATCGGGCCGGCGATTATGAACGGCCATGCTGAGGGCATCGAGGACGACGCGGGTGTGCAGCGACGGCGACATCGACCAGCCGACGATCCGCCGGCTGAAGACGTCGAGTACGACGGCGAGGTAAAGAAACCCAGACCAGGTGGGAACGTACGTTATGTCGGCGACCCACAGCTCGTTGGGTGCGTCGGCCTTGAAGTTCCGATCGACCAGATCAGGTGCTGGTCGTGCGTCCAGATCGCGGCGGGTGGTCACGATAAAGCCCCGGCGATGAGCTCCAACGAGGCCGTATTCGTGCATCAGGCGACGGACGCGCTTGCGCGAAACGCAGATCTCGTGCAAGCGCAGCTCGGCGTGAATCCGCGGTCGCCCGTAGGTATCTCGCGACACCGCGTAGATGCCCAAGATCACGCCGGCGAGTTCGTCGTCAGCGATGTCACGGGCGGAGGGTTGACGAGTACGCCATGCATAGAAGCCGCTGGTCGAGACGTCCAGCACTCGGCATTGCGTACGGACAGGCCAGATCGCCTGATGCGCTCTCACGAATTCGAAGACCTCGGTGGGATCGAATCCGTCTCGCGAGCGAACCAGGCCGCGGCTTTTCCCAAGATCTCACGCTCGATCCTGAGCTGCCGATTTTCTTTGCGGAGTTTTGCAAGTTCTTCGCGCTCGGCCGTTGTCAAACCGTCGCTGCGCCGCCCTGCGTCGACGTCGACCTGCTTGAGCCAGTTGCGGATGGTTTGCGTGCCGACCTTGAACTCGGTGGCAAGCTCGTCGACGCGGCGGCCGTGCCGGGCGAGCTCGATGATGTTAAGCCGAAACTCGGCGGGGTATGCGCGGGGACGTTTCTTGGCCATTGGTGAACCCATTCTCCACAATGTGGAAGTGTCCACTAGGCCGGGTCAACTCCACACCCCGTGACGCGGTGGCAGGTAGGGCAGCGACGAGTGTCGGCAAGTATTGCGGACGACCGAGATTCATCGCTGAAGACGCCGTTATGTAGCCGGTGCCCGGCGCGCTCATCGGCGGCTGCCATCCGCACCCGGCCAGCGATGCCGAAGCCGCGCCAATCGTTATGGCGTAGCGGATCAACCCCAAGTTTTTCATATGTTTCGCTCCCTCGATACAGGAACGTAGCGGCACCTCGGCGATGTTCGGCGCGGGACTCAGTTCCCCAGGTTCGACTAGCGCGAGCAACTCGGTCACCCGGTCCCAGCGGCAAGCCACTGCCGCTTCGAGCTTTGCGATCGTCGCCTGCCGCGATAGGGTACCGTGGTTCACGAACGCCTTATCCGTTGAGCGGCTTACCTTTGCTTCCGCCGCGACGAGCGAATTGCCGATCGCGTGGATCCGGGCGCGCAGCGCATCGTGAGCGTCGTCTAACCGCCTTCGAAGCGCACGTCTACGTTTTCGAGTTCTTCCCTTGATGCCTTGCGGAGGGCGTGGCCGCCCTGGGACAAGACGCGACAGTGTGGAACCTAGATAACCGCGGCGCTTGCGACGCAAGGAGAGACGGATGCGAGGCTTAGCTTCTACGCGCTATCTGTTAGGCATTTGGATTGCGGGCGCATTGCTCGCCGGCTGCGGCGGATCGGAGCCGCCGATCCGCGCGCCGGGCGCGCTGCCGCAACGCCGCGCGATCGCAACGCACGCTATGCACGCTGGATCGTGGATGCTGCCGGAAGCGAAGAGCAAAGACCTGCTCTACGTCGTCTATCCAACCGGAGAATCAGAAGGGACGATCCGCGCGTACTCGTATCCGCAAGGCGTTCTGGAAGGGCAGATCACGGGCCTTAGCAACCCGGGTGGCGATTGCACCGACGCAAACGGTGACGTGTACGTTACGAACGCGCCATCCGGCGGGAACAGCATCGTCGAATTCGCCCACGGCGGCACGCAGCCGATTCGCACCCGGTCGGTGCCGGGGACCAATGCCTTCTCGTGCGCAGTCGATCCGACCGATGGTGATCTTGCCGTTACAGACTACGGTATCGAGCAAGGGGAAGGCGCCAACGTCGTCGTCTATCGGAAGGCAAAGGGCAAACCGCGAATCCATACCGATTCCAACTTTCTCAACTACGCCTACTGTGGTTACGACAACGCCGGCGACCTCTTCGTCGATGGAAAGTACCCTGGTGGGTATGAAGTGCCGATAGTCGCGAAGCTTCCGCGCGGTGGCAAGTCGCTGCTGACCCTCAGCCTCAATTACAAGATCGGATGGCTCAGCGGCGTGCAGTTTGACGGCAAATATCTCGCCGTCGGACAAGCCGTCAAGCCATACATCTTCCGATTTAAGATCAGCGGAACAACGGGAACCTTGGTTGGTTCGACACCGCTTACCGACGCGACAGATGCGTTTCAGTTCATATTCGCCGGTAAACGAGCCATCGTTGCAAACCAATTTTTCTACGATCGGTATTTTTACGAGTGGGACGTTTTGGTTTACAATTATCCTCAAGGAGGGAATTCGACGGAACGAATCGCGTACAAAATAGGTGGCCCAGCCTTGGATAGCGTCGCTCTGAGTCGGCACAGATAGTACCGTAGCGGAAACCGCTACCGAGATGAATGTAGCTGATGGCACTCTGCTCCGCGGGCCTTGATATTGACACGAAGCGCAATCTCGTCGCCATCGACAGCTTGTGCGGCACCTGTACGCCGCGGCTGTGGATCTATAGCGGTTGCGACCGGGTTTGCACCGTCGTTGGGGGTCCGTTTCCGCTGCGCGGCGAGTCGATTTACGGCCACCTAAACCACAAAGGTAACGTCTGCCAGTACAGTGTGAACGCTCTCACCTATCAGTATGGCATCAACAACGCTTAAGCGCCAGCGATGACGTCGAAGGCGCTGCGTTCGATCCGGATTCGAAGCAGTAAGTTAGGGCAGTTGCAACGGCGATCTTGCGAGTTTCGTGAAAGAACGCTGCGCCGAGGCTTTCAAAAACGCTGGCCGTTGCTTAGCGCAACGCCCTGAATCGTGGTGTCGGGCTCGTCTTTGACGTATACGTTCGGATGCTTTGCAAAGGGGTATTTGACCCCAAAGACCACGCCTTCTTCTGCCGCGATGAAGAGGTTGGGGTCTCGGTTCTGCCGGAGTGCGAGTTGGTTTGGCGTGTCGGAGACGGGCACCTCGGCCGAAGGCGTCAGTTGGCCCGGTGGGAAGACGTCGATCCGCCCGTAACGGCTCTCTACGACGAGAATGTTGCCGCTGCTGTCGACGATGAGGCCTTGCGGCTCGCCGAGGGACATGCCGAGAACGGTGCCCTTAGAGGAGCCCGGCGCGAACTCTTCGATGCTGGAGCCCGTTTCGGCGCGATAGGCGACGTAAAGGTTGCCCTGCTGGTCGAAATCCATTCCGTCGACCTCGCTTCCCGCCGTCGGAATCACCTTGTCCGAGGTTGCGGCGCCGCCCAAGTACTCGACGACGGTGCCGTTGCCCGCGTTGCCGACGAAGACGTTCCCGTGCCGGTCGACGATGGGATAGAGCGGGCGGCTGAGATCCTTGGAATAGGTCAGGCCCGGCGAGCTGGCTCCCGACGGATAAACGGTGACCGTATTGTCGTACTGATTCGCCACGTAAAGCGAGCGGTATTTGTCGACGTACAAGCCCCAGGGTTCGCTCACGCCCGTCGTAATCGTGCCGATGGGAGATTGCAGAGCGCCCTTCTGGGGATAGACCAGCACGTCTGAAGCGTACTCCTCGGAGACATAGATCAGTCGGGTCCCCGGAGCCTTCGCAGCGGGAGAGAGCCAACCGGCTCGCCTTTGCGTGGGAGGCACGGGTGCCCACGTACCTCGTGGCATGGGGCCGCGCCTCAAAGCGTCGGGCACCGCGCCTGGCGCATCGTGCATCTGGGCCGATCCACCGCAGCCGGCCAGCAATGCCGCAGCCACGCAGCTCGTCAAAGTGTATCGGCTAAGGTCCCAACGGTTCATATCCATTGCTCCTCGCTCCGTGAACGCCACGGCGCCCAACATCGTTTCGCCACTGCTGGCTTCAGGCCCGGCTTAGCGACGAGCCTGCGATTCGCGAGGACTGGCGGGTGTGAGGGGAGGCATTCAGTACTGACCCTGTATCACGTGCAGTTGCTGAGTCACTGGTGTAAGGTAGCCACCAGCCACGAACTCAGAGGTATTGAACGCGTACTCGATCGATTTCACCGTTGAACGTAAACGGAGCTCGATCATAGTAATCCAGCGAAACGGGAGAGCCGAGATTGGTCCCGATGTGGAAGCATCCGTTGGCTGTGAACGCGAGCGGTGCGGAAACCGGCACTTCGCCCTGCGCCGCTATCGCTCCGTTTATTTTGAGCCTCACGCGCAGCGGGCCGGCAGGTCGGGGAGCTTCCGCGTAAGTCGTCTCAACTTCGATTCTTACTTCGCCGGGCGGCATTTTTACGGCCGCCTTTACATGAGTTCGCGCGATCTCAAAAAGGTTGTACTCGTAGCAAAGAAGGCCGTTCCAGACGAAGCAAGTTAAGCCACCGGAGAATGCTCCAAGCGAGTACAGAACGCCGTTCGCGTTGGCTGGCGCGGAGGCGTCGATGGTGACGAGATTGGGGATGCTTCCGAGCCGTGGCGCCGTGAACTCCGGCATCCGAGTAATGCGCCCCGGGAATGTCCATTCCGTATACGGCGACGCGATGCGATCTTCGGGATGCAACATGACCCAAAGCCCACCGCCGATGGGATAGCCATTGTTTCGAGCGAACTCAATAGCGAACGTCTCTTTCATTTGGGCGAGCTTCTCTGGTACTTCCGCAGCGAGGTCGTTAGCCTGAGACCAGTCTTCGTCGATGTGGTAGAGTTCCCACCGGTCATCATCGGGCGTCCAGCTTGAAAGGTTTGCCGACTGTCCGGGAACCCATGGAATGCGGGGACCGAAGGCCGACGCGAACCAACCATCATGGTAGATGCCCCGACTTCCCATGATCTCGAAGTACTGAGTCAGCAGCCGACCCGGTGCCTTTGGATCGTGGAAGCTGTACGCAAAACTGACGCCGTCGATTCGGTCCTGTGGGATGCCGTTGACCACGAGGGGCGGGGTGATGCCCAGGAGCTCGTAGATGGTTGGAACCACGTCGTTTACATGATGAAACTGCGGTCGTGGCGTCGCATCGGGTTTGATCTTTGCCGGCCATTGAACCGCCATCGGATTACGTGTGCCTCCGAAATGCGATGCCACAAGCTTGGTGGCCTGATACGGCGTGCTGCCTGCCCAGGCCCAACCGGAGTGATACATGTTGTCGGCCTTGGGCGAACCGAGCACGTCAAGTCCGCCAAGCTGCTCCAGCGCGTTGATATGTTGCTCGATCGTTGTCGGAATGCCATTCTGCGCAAGCAGCTCGCTGATCGTGCCGTTCTGGCCTTCGGCGGAGGACCCGTTATCGCCCCAGATGTAAAAGACAAGCGTATTTTCGCCGTATCCAAGATGATCGATCTCGTCGAGCAGCCGCCCCGCCTGAGCGTCAGCGTGTTCGGCGAACCCGGCGAACACTTCCATGAGTCGGCGCTGGAAGGGCCGTTCCTTTTCGGGGATGGTGTCCCATCCGGTCATCGCCGGGTGGCGTGGAGTAAGTTGGGTCTGCGGAGGTATCCAACCTCGCTCCTTAGCTCGATGGAAGACGCGCTCGCGATAGGCGTCCCACCCGTCGTCGAACTTGCCTTTATATTTATCCGCCCACTCCTTAGCCACATGGTGCGGGCCATGAACGGCGCCCGTCGCCCAATACATGAAGAACGGCTTGTCGGGCTGGAAGGCTTTGTGCTTTCGCAGCCAGTCGATGGCGTCGTCTGCCAGGTCTTCGCTCAGATGATAGCCTTGTTCCGGCGTCTTCGGCGGCTCAACGAGCGTCGTGTTGCGTACGAGACTTGGCTCCCATTGTGACGCTTCGCCGGCGAGGAAGCCGTAGAAATATTCGAAGCCGTAACCGGTCGGCCAATACTCGAAGGGACCGGCGGCGGTCGTTTGGTCTGCCGGCGTATTATGCCATTTTCCGAACGCGGCCGTACTGTAGCCGTAGTCTTTCAACACCTCCGCAACCATGGCGCTGCTTTTTGGCTGGATACCGGCGTAACCGTCCCAGTCGTTGGCAAATTCCGCGATCTGACCGGCGCTGACGTGGTGATGGTTGCGACCCGTTAGCAACGAGGCGCGAGTTGGCGAGCACATCGCCGTTGTGTGGAAGCGATTGTAGGCGATGCCCGACTTCATTACACGTTCGAGCGCAGGGGTGTGCACTTCGCCGCCCAATGGGCTTGGCAGACCGGGGCCGGCATCGTCGATGAGGATGATAAGAATATTTGGTGCATCGTCGGGTAACCGACGCGGCGTGGCGCGTTGGCGATAGACCGATTCCTGCATCGTGCGACCGGCAATGCTGGCCGATGGTGTCGGAGGAAACGGCAATATATCTTGCGCCGGTAACGCGATTTTATCCGCCGCCGCATCTGTCGCTTTTGCTTTCGGGCTCACTTGACCATCCTCTCGACTTTTTAGAGACTTGACGGAGAGATAAACGGCGCACAAACGTTTGCTCTTAGCCTAGCGCATGCCTTCGTTAGTGTCGCGATAGGACTCGCGTTCGCTTTTGCTTTAATGCCGACCTTATCGGGCCGGACAACTATCCACGATCCAGGTCGTGGAGCGAAGGATAAGCGCGCTGACGCGCATTTCAAAGCTGAGGGCTCGCGCCTTTCGTAAGCCTCACGAGGGATAACCGATGCCTGGGATGCGGCACATTCGTTGCTGCCCGGACGCGCGAGCCGGCCGGCGGGCGCAGGATTCGAGGTGAACGAACGGCACAGGGTCACCTGCTATTCCATATTCCCGGAGACTCTAGGGTGAAGCTGCTTCGACGACGCTCAGCGTGACACGACTACTTGTTGCTGATGGCCGACCCGATCGGTTCGACGACCACCGAGTCGTTGTAGTGACCGGGCGTACCGCCCGACGGGTACGCCCAACGATCCGCCGAGCTCACGCTGTATGCGAATGTGATACACGGGCCCGCGAAGTACTTGCCGAACGGCGCGATCGTGCCTTGATCGACGTCGCAAGCAGTGCCGTCGAAGTTGTTCAGCGGGGTCGATCCGACGATCGTCGCGCCCGAACCAGATACGGTCAGCTGGTACGCGCATGAAGCGTAGAGCCCCTGGCACTCCTGGTCGTTGATGACCAGTTGGCCCTTCACGCGATCCCAGTTCACGCCACCCGGAAATCGAATCGTTCCACCGCTGTAGTTGACGGTCTGCATCGTACCGCTTCCCGACGGCAGCTCCGAGATCATGACGGCGAATGTCGGGTAGCTGAAGCCGTCGACGTAAAGATTGCCGTCGGTGTCGTAGGCCGGGAAGAAGTACTCGTACTGTGCCGGGTTGCTATATCTGGTGGGGCTTCCCGAGGCATTGTGGTAGATTTCGACGGCGCCCGCGCCGCTGTTGCCTTGGGTTTCGCTAAGTGCTAGGTCGCCGTTGGTCGGATTGATCGCACAACCTGCCGGATGTCCTGACGGATCGCTCACCGAACCCAGCAATTTGCCGGTGCGCGAGTACTTGAGGCCCTGTGAGGTGCCGGTGTTGACAACCCAGATATTGCCTTCCTTGTCCGAGCACATGCCCTGCGGCCCGTTGAAGCCCGTCAGCGTACCCTTGAGTTGCATCGCCGGCATCGTGAAGATGTACACGTCCTGGGTGGAGTCGTCCGAAATGAAGAGTAGGCGAGGCGCGTTCTTGACGTCCGGCGAGACCCACGATTTGTGATGGTCCGGCTTGACCTTTGGCGCGCGCACCGACGTGTACGTCGCGAGGTGGTGGTGCCCCATCGGTCCGAGCCCGCGCTCGCCCGACGCCAAGCCTTGTCCGGTAGACGCAAACGACGACGAGGATTGAAGTCCGCCGCCGCAGGCGCCCAGCGCGACGGCCGCAATGACGCCCAGCGCGCCGGTGGCCAATCTCGAGATTTTCATTGGAGACCCTCCTGAAGTTGACGTCTCTGCATCAGCATGTCATCGCGGGTCAGGTCGATGCGGATGCTCCGAGTACAATAAAAAGCAGTGGTTTCCTTGCGGAACCTGGCGTTCCCGGAAATGTGAGTCTCGGGGATGTGGTATCGCACAGGTCGTCGGATTGGCCGGATGTGCTTCGTCGCGCGTCGTGCTGATGTGGCGAGGGAGCGAGCGTCTGCATAAAGAACGCTTTCCGCCTGCAAACACTTCCATTGGTAATGCCGAAAAGCGGCGGCGTCATCGGCGTATCGGACCACGGCGGTTGGGCCGTGCTGGTGACGGTCGGACGCGATGGGACGCTGCTCGATCGGCGCCGCGTAGAACTCGTGGACGAAGATCTGCCGGCGATCCCGCATCACCACGAAGCTCAGAGGCTGCCGCCCGAGGAGGCGGTTGCCTTAATCGAGCGCGTGCGCGCCTCGGCGCAGCGGCACGCGGCGCTTGCGCTGGATGCCGTTGCGAGCACGGTGCCGGAAATTCTCGGAGTCGCGCTTCGTAACTGCCCTAACCTCCCGCCGACCATTGCCGAACGCATCAAGGACTACCGTGCGCGCAACGTCGCCGACTGGGTGATGTACCGGAAGGCGCTGGCGGGCGCCGCCGCCGCGCGCGGATGGCCGGTCTACTGGTTCCACGCCAAGAGCGTATTGAGCGCGGCGAGCCACGCGTTGCACGTCGAGAGCTTCGACGAACACTCTCTGCACTTACGCAGCCTCCTCGGACCTCCGTGGAACAACGACCATAAGCTTGCAATGGCGTCTGCCATAGTCGCGGCAGGTGCGTTTCTGAACCGTTAACCGCAACGGTATGCGACGCCGCGACTCAGACTTTTTTCATCAATCCACCGTACACTCTGCGCATGATGCGTTTTCCGGAACGGCTTTTTGTTGCCATGGCGCTAACTGTGGCCATGGTTGGAACTGTCGCCGCCGTCGCGGGACAAGGTTACAGCGGAAACTGGCCGGTGACGGTCAGTCAGTCACAACATAGTAACGGCACGTATTGCCTGACACTCAAAGACGACGGGGACTACCATTTCCGGCACAGCGGCGAGGCTTCGCTCGTAATCAACGGCTCCAAATTCCCATACGGAACCTTCCAAGTGATCGACCATACTCTCGTTGCAACGATTGAAGCACAGGGATACGGTCAGAACGCGGGTTTGGTATTCGTCGGCGCCGCCCGCCGCGGTAACATCGGCGCCGGCGTGTTCGAAGATGTTTACGGCGGGGAAGATTTCGACTCCGGTGCGCTAGCGTTCGGCACCAGAGGCGGCTGCTGAGGTCAAGAGCGCAAAGAAATAGTCAAGAAATCGTCAAGATATGGATGGCTTTAGCAGTCATCTTCTCAATCGCTTTGTCGATAGCGCAAAAGCTTCTATACTAAGGGGCGCTGCGTTTTCGCAGTCCCGAGCTGCTTATAGGAGGTTTAGCCACGATGAAGGTTCTTTCAATTGGCCTCGCGCTCGCATTGCCGGTAATCGCCGGTTGCGGACAAGCGTTGGATCGGAGCACGCTCCCGTCGGGCAACGGTCAGTCGATGCGGTCTGCGAGCGTTGGCCGCATTCAGCCGAACAGTAACTGCGCGCACGGCGACGCGGGTACGTCATCCGCGGGCGGCTTTATCAAGTGGAAACATTGCAACGGATACATCGGGCATATGACCTACGGACCCGGAACGACCGGCGGCATAAAGCTCGACATACAGCCCAGCACGAGCAATCCCGGCGGCATTCCCGTGCCGCCCGGCGAGACGCCGGTCCTCTTCGTTCAACAGTACGTCCGGCCCACCGATCCGTCGGGCGTGACGTTCACCGGACCCACGGTACCGCCCGGTGCCAACAAGTCGAGGATCACGGGCGTTCCCGCGGGCACCTATCAGCTGTACGTCTACAACGGTTCCACGCTGATAGCAGGCCCATTCGTTCTCGGCTCGCCGGTAGCCGGCATACTGCGCTTTTCCACTACTCCTTACTCGCCGCTGCCGTTCGTGGGGACGCAAGGCCTCGGTGTGACGTATACATTCGAACTCGTCACGCCGTAGGCAAGAACCCGGATCGGAATCCAAGCCCGAAAAAGGCGGACCGTGCTCGATGCACCCAAAAGATCGAGCACCGGTCCGCGGTCATCTTCTCAGTCGCCAGGCGGGACGCGGACCAGGTTTCGACCGCTTGCCAGCATAACGTCCCGGTAGTCGTCCCGTTTACGATACGAGAGGAGCTCACGTACCATGCGTTATTTTGGAATTTCCGCGGCCATCGCGGCGCTGTTTTTCGTTCTGCCGGCGGCAGGCGCGCCGGCCGCCACCGGATGGGAGCTTGCAACGGCGACCGGCGTCGTCGCCGGCGCCGGCGCGAAGACGTTTATCGTCCAGGCCGCCGTGACGTTACCGCAACGCTGCTATGTCGCGCGCATTCGATCGACGCCGATCTCCATGCACGCACCGCGTTCGTTCTATATCGAGCAGCGCGCCCCGTCGTCACCCTGCACCAGCGGTACGGCCGTCTATAAATGCACGGTCGTCAGCCCCGAGTTTATTCTGCCGATCCCTCACATGATCGAAGTCGTCTCGAAGGGACCGCAGAAGTGGAAAGTGGCAGTGAGCACCGAGGAGCCCAAGCCCACCCCACCGGTCTGCCATAACGATTAACTAACGACGGCGGCGCGGCGACGATTCCACGGTCACCGCTACGGCTGCCGATGGAATGCCGTTGGCGACGACCGTCAACGTTGCGGCGCCCGGCTGAATCGTTGCGGGAACGTCAAACGACGTAGTCACGCTCTGCGTGGAGCCGACGCCCATGAAGCTGATGCCGTGGGTGCGGCAATACACCACGTTGCCGCTTACGGTGACGATGCGCACGAGCGGATAGTTCGTCGCCTGTTGCGCGTCGTCGCCGTACATGCTGGTCTGCGAGACGCCGTTAAAGCCGGTCCCCGTTACCGTGAACGTCCCCCCAGCATTGAGCGTAGAGGGCGCCGACGTAACGACCGGGGCGTAGTGCGCGCCGCCCTTGTGGCTCGTGTAAATCTCGATGTCATGCGAACCGTCGGTTTCCAGGACTTGTCCCGTCGGCAGTACGAGGAGCCGGGTGTTGTACGTCGAGTCGTTCGGCGCGTTCGGCGGGCCCGCAATGCTCGTGAACGCCGTTCCATCAAACGTGTAATAGGAGGCGGGCGCGTTATACAATCCCGGGCTCGCCGGAATCATAACGTCGCCGTTGGTCAGTAGAGCGGATGGACCGTCGGCGACGTCCAGCTGATTTCCGTTGACGACCGGAAAGCTCTGCACCTGGGTCCAGGTGCCGCGCTTTACGTTGTAAACAACGTTCGATCCATTGGCGCCCGCAACGAAAACGGTATGGTTCGGGCGCAGCGTCGCCGGTCCGATCTCATCCCCGGCTGTGATGTTGACCGGCAGCTTTCCGGCCGTCGTCCACTTATTCGTGCTCGGGTTGTAGAGCTGCGCGTAGGGTGCCGTCACAACGTCCACAACCAAAACCTCACCGCTGGGCAACAGCGTCCAGCCTTCCTCACTATTAACGTCGCCCTTTCCATTGCCGGGGCCGGTCTGCGTCCACGTCGACGAGCCCGAACCGAGCAGCGCCTGGTAGGTGTAGCAGCAGTTGCCGAGCATGTACGTGCCGTTGGCCAAGACGACGCTTTGTGCGTCGCCGATGCTCGACCAGCCCGACGGCGCCGAGAGTGGCGACCAGGTGTCGGTAAATGGATTGTAAATGGCGCCGAGATTCGTCTCGGCGCTGGCGCACCCGGAGCCATTATACTCTCCGCCGTTCACGACCAAAAATCCGTTTGGGAGCACTGCCGAGGCGAAGTAAAGCGGCGAGTAGTTCGAGGGCATCGAGGCCGGCTTACTCCACGTGCCGTTGACGTAGCTTCCGTTACGGTTCGGCGTCAACCGGTGCCAGTTCGAGGTGCACGAATCCTGAACCATCACGGTCCCGTCGGTCATGAGCAGCTCCGTCCCGGGGCCGCTGATCCAGGTGACCGGCGCCGAAACTCGTTCCCATCCGCCGGCCTTTGCGCGGGAGCGCTCCGCGGCGGTTACTCGGTGCCGCGCGCGAGGAGGAAAGGGCGGCGTATGCTTCCAGTGCAGGAGGCGCAACTGCGTGAAATCTCCGCCCGTGCCGACGCCCGGCGCCTGAACGGCTCCGCCGCAGGCCGCAAAAAGCAGCGCTCCGGCGACGACTGAAATAGCAAAAAGCAGACGTCGCATAACACCTCCAACGGTCGACGAGACCTACATTGGTCGCCAAGGCGTCACACTCCCTTTCCCGAACGCTTCGGGCGCCACGCGTGCGGCACCTCAGGCCTCCGACTGCGCGACCGATGCGATTGCTTGGCAGAACGTTGCGAGGTCGATATTCCCTCCGGAGATGACGGCAACGATCGGACCGTCGCCGGCCTTACCGCTCAGCGCGGCGGCAAGCGATAACGCGCCCGCGCCTTCGGCGATCACGCGCGACCGTTCCGCGAGAACGCACATGGCGCGGCGCGTTTCGTCGAGCGTTACGACGATCGATCCGTCGACGAGTCCGCGCATTCGTTCCCACATCCGCGGGAAGACGCTCTTGCCGCCGGCGCCGTCGACGAACGACGGCTGCCACTCTTCGAAGGCCGAGGGCTGTCCGAGCTGGAGCGAGCGCGCGTACGGCGCGGCAGTCTCCGGTTCCGCGACGAAGACGCGCACCTGCGGCTTTGTCGCGCGTACTGCGGCGGCAACGCCCGTAACCAATCCGCCCCCGCCCAATGCGGTGATGACGGCCGCGACGTCGGGCAGATCTTCGACGATCTCGAGGCCGGCGGTGGCATTACCCGCGATGAAGTGGTCGTCGTCGAACGGATGAACGAACGTTCCTTCGATACCGGGAAAGCTGCGGCGTTCCAGTCCTTCCCAACAGGCGTCGAACGAGGCTTTGACGACGTTCGCGCCAAGCGCACGCATACGCGAGATCTTCGTTTCGGGCGTGGTCTCGATCGCGACGACCGTGCAGGGAACGCCGGCCTTGCGTGCCGCGTATGCGACGCCTTGTCCCGCATTGCCGGCGCTGATCGTCCACACGCCGAGTGCGCGCCGCTCGGAGTCGAGCATCGCAACCGCGTTCGCCGCTCCGCGCAGCTTGAACGAATTGATCGGCTGGAGATTCTCCATTTTGAGGAAAATTCTCGGCCCGGAGGTGCCTTGCAGCTCGAGCAGCGGTGTCCGCACGACGGTGCCCGCGATGCGCGCTCGAGCCGCTTCAATGTCGTCGATAGCCGGCGCATCGGGCGCCGGCAGTTGTAGATCCATGATCGTAGCTTCGCCTTGGGCGGGGTAAGGTCTGCCACGGTACCGAAGCGCACCGGCGTGATTCGCGCTCCGTACTTCGGGAGTTCGTACGCGGCTCTTCCCTATTGCGGAGGCGTCGTTACCGGGATCATCAAGTGCGCGTACGGCGTATCCGCCCACATCACGTATGGCTTCGTCGGATCCGCGTCGGCGGTCGACGGATACCCCATCGACTTTGCGGTTGGGCCGACAATCATGACGTGGGGACCGGTCTTCACCCAGTGGTTGCTCGAGGTCGCCCTCGTCGCGTATGGGTCGGTGTTGCTTGCGCCGTTATCGCCGGCCAGCATATAGACGAAGCCGGTCGTCTCCGGCGGAGCGTTATGCTTCATCAGCGCCTGCGCCCAAAGCATGGCGTTTGCATCCGCGCACATCGCATCGTACGGACCGACGAGCATGCAGGTAAAGCCGTTCGATCCGGTCTGCAGCGTTCGCATCGAGCCGTCCTGCTGCATCTGCACGATCGTCGCACCCTTGACGACCGCCGGCGGCGCGGCGGCTGACACCTTGGCCATGTAATCGGAGTCGGACATCGGCGGTTCCTGAGCCACCGCCGACAACGGTGCCGAAACCAACGCGATCATGAGGCCGAGAGTCGATGCACTGAAACGCAACATAGGTACCTCCAGAGAAGCGGCAGCCGCTCGCTACGGCGTCACTTTGAAAATAGTGCCCATTTGGCTCGCCCCGCCGAACGAGGTCGTGCCGTAAAGCGCTCCGTTGACGAGGACGAGCGGCGCGCGTGGATCCTGACCTTCGGAGGTTGCCTTGAAGGCGTGGACGACGTGTTCCTTTCCCGAGGTGCTCACGGCGAAAATCGTTCCGAGATTCGGCGTCCCGCCACCCGCGGTCGTTCCGTAGAGCTCGCCTTTGACGGCGATCAAATTCGCTTCGGGGTTTGCGCCGTCGCTGCCGCCCTTGAAGTCGTAAAGCACGTGTTCGGCTCCGGCCGTAGTCGAAACGAAGACGGTGCCGTTGAAGTTTTTCCCGGCGCCGTTGGTCGTGCCGTAGAGCTTTCCGCTCACGTTGAGGAGTCCGGCTTCGGGTTCGGAGCCGTCGAAGCCGCTGCCGAACGAATGAATGATCTGTTCGCTCCCGGACTTACTCGTCTTGAAGATCGTACCGCCGCCGTTCTTGCCGCCGTTTGCAGTCGTTCCGTAGAGCACCGAGCCGATTACCACGACGTTCGATACCGGACCGATTCCGTCGGAGCCGCCTTTGAATCGATAGATGACGTGTTCTTTGCCGCCGGTCGTAACGGAGAAGACCGTGCCGCAGCCTTGCGGACAGTTCTTGCCGCCTCCGCCGACGTACGTCGTTCCAAAGAGCATGCCGCCGGACGCGACCAGCGGAGCATAGGGCGCAGCGCCGTCGTTTCCGCCGGCGAAACTGTAGAGGAGGTGTTCGTTTCCGGACTTGTCCAGGCTGAAGATCGCTCCGAAACCGTGCGTGCCGCCGGCCGTCGTGGTGCCGTAAAACTTGCCCGAAAGGACGACGAGACCGGCTGCGGGCAACACGCCGTCAACCCCGCCGCTTCCGAAACTATAGAGGACGTGCTCTTTTCCGGCGGTGGTCGTTGCGAAGACGGCACCGCCGTTGCCCTTACCGCCGACCTCTCCGGTTCCGTAGAGCGTGCCGTTCAACGCGACCATGCCAGCGGCCGGCGCCGAGGCGTCGGGAAACCCTTTGAAGCTGTAGAGCGATTTGAAGGCGGCGGCGCCGGGACTCGCCCTAAATCCGGACGCGAGCTCGGCCGGCAGCGGCCCCGATCCCCCCGCGTGACCGCAGGCGGTGAGTACGGCGCCCGCAAGGACCAGCCGTAGGCCTCTCATCTAACAAATGCTACGCCCCAATGGTCAAGACAGGGTCAAGATGGCGCCCGACCGCTATCGCACGTCCCAGTCTTCGGCGCCGACCGGAAGCCAGAGCATGTTGAGCCGGTAGCCGCTGACACGATCGCTCGCGCCGATGAGGCGGTCTTCATAATAGAGCGGAATCACCGGGACGTCGTCGTGGACGAGCACTTGTATCGCGTCGAAATCGCGGTCGCGTTGTGCTTGACTCGGTATACGGGCTTGATCGTTAAAGAGCGCCTCGAAGCGTTGCGAGCAGTAGAATGAATGGTTCTCCGCGCCGCTGACCGCTTCGACGCAACGAAGATTCAGCGACTGCTCCGGGTCGCTGCCGCCTACCCAGGTTTCGCCGGCGATGCTTGCCTTGCCGTTGCGCAAAAGGCCTTCGGGACTAAACCAGATCCGGACGGGATTCGCCTTGATCGAAAACTGCATACCGGCCGCGGCGAGCTGCGCTTGAACGAGCGTCGCAATCCGGACGTTGATCGGGTCCTCGGAGTTTACGCCGATGATACCGCCGAGCGGAATCCCATCTTTAAACCGAACGCCGTGCTGTAAGCGCCAGCCTGCGGCGTCGAGCTCGCGTCCCGCCGCAATCGGGTCGTGGGGGTAGGGTGGAATCTTGACGCTTTTCCAGCGTACGATGGGTGGGGGTAGAAACGAGGTCGCGCGGCCGAACTCGTTGCGCCACGCGGCGGAGAGGCTGGAATAGTCGAGCGCCTCCGCGATTGCCCGGCGCACGCGCACGTCGCGGGTGGCGCCGCGCTGCGTTTGAAGGTAGAGCAGCCGGGTCGCGTTCTCCGGAAAGCGCAGAACTCGCAAGCCGGACGTGCGCTGTGCTTCGATGACGTTCTCCGGCGTTAACGTACCGACGTCGACGGCGCCGGAGCGCAGCACGACGAAGTTCGAGTTTAAGTTCGGTACGATGCGCAGAACGATCCCTTCGAGCTTCGGTCGCGGCCGATAGTACGGATTGCGCTCCAGAATGATGCGATCGCCGCGCAGCCAGCTTTTCACGCGAAACGGACCGGTACCGAACGGCGCGCTCTCCCACGGAGTTCCGACCACCTTCGTATCGGCAAACGCGTGCTTGGGAAGAATGCAATAGACGTAATCGGCTTGGGCAAAAAGGTCGCGGACGGCCGCGTTCCATGGCTGGCGCAATCGAATCACGACGGTATGCGCGTCGGGCGCGCGAAGTGAGAGGATCCGCTGGTACGGGACGATGGACGTGGCCCGGTTGCGCGGATCGAAAATTGCCCGATAGGTGAAGACGACGTCGGCCGATGTCAAGGGAACGCCGTCGGCGAATCGCACGCCGCGGCGGAGGTGGTAAACGATCTGCTTGCCGTCCGCGGAGATATCGCCGTTTTCGCGCGATGGGATGCGTGTAACGAGAATCGGAACGGCTTCGTTATCCGCAGAGATGCCGACCAGGGTCTGGCAGAAGAACGTGTCGATGGCGAGGATCTCTTGATCGATGGCGATGAACGGCACGAGCGAAGCCGGATCGCCGGCGTAAGCGATCCGCAGCACGTGGGGTGGGCCCGTTCGCAGCGAGCCGCTGCGCGTGCACCCGCCAAGTGCCGCCGTCAAGAGCATAGCGGCGGCGATGCGGCGCACGCGATCGTTCATTTGCGCGGTGGCGTTCTTGGAGCAGCCGAACGCCCCCTGGCGAAACGTTAGGCGATAACTCGTTCTTTCGTCTCGGGTGCCCACGGAAGCGAGATCGCTAAACCGGCGAGCGATAGCGCGCAGGCACCCAAGATCACGGCCGTAACGCCGAACCGCGCCAGAGCGATCGGCAGCAAGAAGGTTCCGACGAACGCGCCGATGCGGCTCACGGCCGCAGCGAAACCGGTTGCCGACGCGCGGATGGACGTCGGAAACAACTCGGCCGGATAGACCAACTCGAGCACGGTGGCGGCACCCATCGCGACGGCATAGCCTAGAAACGCGACTGCGACGAGGAGGCCGCCGGCGAACGGAAGCAATCCAAATGCGAGCGCACCGACGGCAAAGCCCACGATGCAGATCGGGCGGCGGCCCCATCGTTCGATCAGCGGCATCGCTACGAAAGCTCCCAGCGCGAAGGCGGCCGCGATCGCGACGCTTCCCGCCGGCGAGTTCTGACCGAGCTTTAGCAGCGAGAGTACCGTCGGCGCGTAGGTATAGATTGCGAAGAGCGGCACGACTTGCAACAGCCACACGGCCGAGACGAAGATCAGCGGGCCGCGAAACGACGGGCCGAAGATCGTCTTGAACGAGACGCGTTGCAACTCGCCCGCATCGCGCGCGGCCAGCCACATCGGCGATTCGGGAGCGCTCGCACGCAGCAACAATCCGACGGCGGCAAAAAGCGCCGGGCTGGCGAGAATCCACTTCCAGCTCTCCGGGCCCGTCTTGAGCAAAGCATACCCGGCCACATAGGCGACGGCCGCGCCGAGAAACCATATCGCCTCCACCGCGCTCAGCGCCGCACCGCGACGCTTGGCCGGCATGAACTCGGCGATAATCGCCGTTGCAATAGGATAGTCGGCACCGATCGCGAGCCCGAGCACGAAACGAAGCGCGATCAGTTCGGCGACGTTCGTTGCGAAGATCTGTGCGACGGCCACGACGACGAAGGCGCACAGATCGCCGATCATCAGAATGCGCCGCCCGTGGCGATCGGTGAGGTGGCCGAAGAGCGGCGCACCGACCAGAATTCCGAAGAGCGTCGCCGCCCCGATCGACCCCGTGGCGATCGCGTCGAGACGAAAGGCCGGCGTGAGCGTGACGAGCGCGAGTCCGATGCTGCTCAAGATATAGCCGTCGCAGAAGACGCCGGCGTTGGCGTAAACGAAAATTACAAAGAGGTTATGGCGCAAGGCTCACGGCGTAGCTGACGACGGTATTGAGCTCGATGTTGACGAGCGCGCTTGCGCCCGAGGCAATGAGCTTTCCGCCGGGAAGGGAGCCGCATCCGGCGATCGCAACGGCCGCCGATAACGCGAGTGCATCGAGACTAACCGGTAAACTGCTCAATTAGCGACCTTTTTTGGAGGAGAAGGCGCGGGAGCGAACCAACGAGCAAACGTGCCGCACCGTTTCGCTCCCGCCGTCGCCGCGCTCCTCTTGGCTGCATGTACGCACAACGACTACATGCCTAACGTGATCCGCGTCACGCCGAGCGGAACGCAAGGCCATCCGGCGACCGAGCCGATCAAATCGTCGTTCACGTTGATTGCCGTTGAAGATGGTTACACGGGGCAGTTCACGGCCGATACAACGGTCGGAACCTGCTGGGTCGTGCAATCGCCCGTGACCACCGGGGGGGCGTGGACCGTCGTCCCGCAGGGTTCCACTTGCGCTCGGCACGACGTCGAGCAAATTCGGATCGAAGATCAAAAAGGAAACTCGGTGGTTACGTTTATCCGCGGAGTCGGAGCGCCGAGCGGCAGTCGTACGTAGAGCAAGCTCGCCCATCTAGCGAGCGAGTACCAAAAGGAAGAATTCAGGTTTATTCACCCAGATCGCGGGTAAGGTAAGCGACGGCAAGCCGCTACACTAATCATACCACCACGACCCGTGTATTGAAACCATATTTCTTCGGAGACAATGCGTACGCCGTGCTCGAGGGTGAACTCGATGCCGCACGAAAGGGCGACATTTGCGCCGCCTTGCCCGACCCTGCGGTCGTCAAGAGCGTGGTCATCAGCCTTGCCCGAGCCACGTATATCGATTCTCTGGTGATGAGCGTCCTCGTCCGGTTTCGGCGCGAGTTCATGCAGCATGGAGGCGACCCGCGCAATATCTTTCTCATTCTGCCGAAGACCGGTCCGATTCGGCGCGCGTTCGATGGCGTCGGCCTACAGCGGTTGTTCTCCGTTGCCTACGCCGAGCCGACACTGCTCGTGAGCGAACACATCGCTTCGCCGCCAAAGCCGAAAATCGAATAGCCATCGTATCGGCGGCGTATGAAAAAAGTATGAAGGCATAAGCTTCAGAGTTTTTTCACGCGCGCATCATACCGTAACCGAAATAATTCACAAACTTTTCGGTGAGGTGTTTTCAATGTTTACGGTTCGAACGAGCGAGCTGCGCGGCCCGGCCGTCGCCGTTGCGCTCGCGGCTCTGATAAGTGGATGTCGCGGTGCCGGTTATACGCCGGCGGCGGTTACTCCGGTGCCCGCAGTTTCGGAAGCAAGCGATGCGGATTCCGGTATGTCGCCCGATACGTCGGTTCTGCAAGAACTCAAAAAGCAGGTCGCGATCGGATCGGCGGTCGATCCGGAAAACGGCGCGCAGAATCCGTATGGACTCACTATCGCGCCGGTGACGGCGGGCGCTTTTACCAAAGGCGACTTGGTCGTCTGCGACTTCAACGCAAAGTCGAACGTGCAGGGTACGGGGCGTTCGATCGTCGCGCTGCATCCGGCTCCGGGATCAGCGCCGGTTCACGTCTCGTCCATCAAATCGTTGAAAGGGTGCGATGCGCTCGCGCTGGACGTCGACGACACGATCTGGGCGGCCTCAATGGTCGCGAACGACAACCCCGTTCTCGATCCCACCGGCAAGCTGATCGCCAACATTTCCGGCAAGCCGTTCGACCAGCCATGGGGTCAGGCTCTCGCGCAGCACGGCTCAGGCTCGGCCTTCTACGCGACCAATGCGGGAACGGGAAGCGTCGTGCGGATCAATCTCGGTTCGAAATTCACCTACGACGTCATCGCGACGGGTTTTCCGGTGAATCACGGCAAGCCCGGAACGGCCCTTGCTCCCTCCGGCCTCGCATACGACGCGAGTCTCGATACGCTCTACTTTGCCGATGGGAAGAACGACACGATCGTCGCCCTCAAGAACGTCTCGAGCATTCCGAGCCACGGCATCAAGGCGGAGGATAACGGCATGAAGTTCTCCGGTCCGTCGGCGCCGGATGCACGGGTCGTCTTCGCCGGAAAGCCGCTCAACGGCCCGATTAGCACGGCGTTACTGCCCAACGGTAATCTTGTCGTGGGCAATACGCTCGATCCCGACGGGAAGAACCTTCTCATCGAGATCTCGGCCGCGGGCAAGCTGTTCGACGTGCGCAACGTCGATACGGGTCCGGCGGGAGCGCTGTTCGGAATCGTGGCGACCGGCACCAAGGCCGCGAATACGAAGATCTATTTCAACGACGACAACGACAACAACGTCCAGGTGCTCGAGCGGTAAGGCTAAGGCGTGAACTCAAAGACGGCGCCCTGGTTTTTCGAACCGCCCGCTACGGTCGTGCCGTAAAGGTCGCCGCTCGTGTCTTTGGTGAGTCCGTAGTAAGGGTACGCGCCGTCGTTAGCGCTGCCGAAGGGGTGGAGCACGTGCTCCGCCCCGGTCTTCGGATCGACCTTGAAGATGGTACCGCAATCGCACTCTCCGCCACCCGCAGAGGTCGTGCCGTAGAGATCGCCCGACTTCGCAAAGATGAGCGGACTCGTGGAGGAGCTTCCGTCATTGCCTCCTTGAAAGCTGTAGAGTACGCGCTCGTGGTAGCCGTGCGCGCGCCGCGTCAGTTTGAAGACGCTCCCCAGTCCTTTCGCACCGCCGTAATACGTGGTTCCGTACAAGTTACCGGATGCGTCGGCGACCACTCCGCCGTAGGGAGAAGCGGCGTCGGGCGCGCCGTTAAAGGCGTAGAGCGTCGTCAATTTCCAGCGGCCCTTTTTGTGCGCGAGTTTAAAAACGGTGCCGGCACCGTGCGCGCCGCCCGTCTCGGTGACGCCGTAGAGAGCGCCGGACGAATCGATCAGCAGGGGTCCGAGCGAACCGGTGCCGCCATCCTTTCCGCCGGAGAAGGCATGGAGAATCTTCTCGTGACCGGGGGGCGAGATCTGATAAATGACGCCCTGCGCATGCGCTCCCCCATCCGGCGTCATGCCGTAGAGATTACCGCTCTTGTCGAAGACCACGCTGTTGCCGGGACCGAAACCGTCGTCGCCGGCGCTAAAGCTGTGCAGTATTTTTTCGCCGCTCGACCCGAGTTGAAAGACGACTCCGCAACCGTAACTGCCGCAGGATCCGCCCGATCCGCCGGAGACCGTCGTGCCGTCCAAATTACCCTTCGGATCGAACGTCACGCCGCCGTGCGGATTCTTTCCGGTCGTGAAGCAGTCAAAGTTCAGGAGCACGATCTCGCTCCAGGTGCTGCCGTTCGGGCTGAGCTTGAAGACGACTCCGCACGTGTCCATTCCGCCGACGACCGTCGTCCCGTAAAGATTTCCTTTGCCGTCGAAGACCAAGCCGGTCGCGGCATTTCCGCCGTCGCTGCCGCCGGTGAAGCTGTAAAGCACGCGTTCGCTGCCGCCTAAGCGACCGGCGTCGGCAGAGCCGTTGGGGCCGAGCGCGGGCGTCGCATTCGTTGCGGCGCAGGCAGTGAGAGACGCGGCGGCGATGCAGAGGGCCGCCGTTCGGGAGGCAAAATACGAGAAGCGCATGGCGGACGATTCCCGGCGGCGGCGCTTCAGCCTTTCTTCACGAGTTGCCGCTAGGCTCGTTCGAAGCGAGAGGAGCCGACGAAGATGAAACCGATGCCAAATTCCTTGAGCCGGCGTGCCTTTTTAGGCGGTGTCGTCGTCTTGCCGGCTCTCGCTGCGATCTTGTCGCGGCAAGCGCGGGCCGACGGCTCGAAGGCCTCGCAGGCATCGATGCATTATCAGACCTCGCAGGCATCGATGCATTATCAGACCTCGCCGAACGACGGCATGCAGTGCTCCGGATGCAATTTCTTCATCCCCGGACAGGACGCGTCTTCGGACGGGAGCTGCAAGATCGTCGACGGGACCATCTCGCCGCACGGATACTGCATCGCCTACGCGGCGAAATCGTAGCGCGTTAGCCGTCGTCGGCCGGTCGGGGATCGACCGGTTCGTGTAGGAAGTAGTCGATGCCGAGCGACGATTTGATCGGCGCGAACTTTCGCGGTGACTGTTTGAAGTTGAAGCAATCGTTCAGAGAGTTGGCGCGCATGTCGCTGCCATCGTTTTTTGTCAACGGATCGAGGCCGAAGCGGTTTTCGATGAACTTTAAGATGCTGCCGTGCTCGTAGTGGGTATGCGAAACGACGCCCTTCTTGGCGTACGGTGAGATAACGAGCAGCGGAACGCGGATTCCTAGACCGTCGTAGTCGACGTACTTGGGCGCCTCGGCGTCAAAGAAGCCGCCGCTGTCATCCCAGAAGATGAAGATCGCCGTTGAGTTCCAGAACTGCGACTCGCCGATGGCATTCACGACCGAAGCGACCCAAGAGGGGCCTCCATCCGGTGCGCAGCCCGGGTGATCGGAGTCGCGGCAATAGGGCGTGATCCAGGTAACGTCCCGAAGCATGCCTTTTCCGATGTCCCGCAAAAACTGCGGCGGGCCGCTGAAGACGTCGTTATCCCAATCGGGACCGTAGCAAATGTCCCTGATCGACTGATAGGTGCTCCAAATCCCCGTCTCTTTGTAGCCGCCGGAGCCGGAGCTGTTGTCAACTCGTGCGCCGCTGCCGCACTCCTTTCCGCCGGGACCCTTCGCTCCCAACGGGCCGGCGTAGAACGACCATGGCAGTCCCTTGGCGTCGAGTTCGTCGCCGATCGTGTTGTAGTCGAAGCAGACCACCATCGGCTTCGGCGACGGCGTACCGCGGGGCGGATCTGCGCCGACTCTCGGCACTTTGTCGCCCGGGCCCCCGGGGCAGCCCCAGTTTGCGTAAGGATAGTTGGTTGCCTGCGCTGCCTGTCCCGCGATGATGTACTCGTGCGAGACGTAACTGCTGTTGTCGAAGTTCGAAGGGTACATTTCGTCGGCGAGCACGTACTGTTGCGCCATCGACCAGTACGGTTTGATCTCGCTTCGCGGTACGTAGCTATAGGGTGGATATTTTATCGGACATTTTGGTTCGCCGGCGTGACCGCATCCCCACGTCTCTCGATTGAAACCGTTCATCCGGCAATCCGTCCCCGGGATCTTTCCTTTGCCGTTGCACGATACGAGATAGCCCTGCTGATTGTGTTCGATGTCCCAGCTCAAAGAGAGGTGCATCGGCTTGAGCATGATCTTCTCGCTGTTTGAATCGTACCCGTAGTTTTGCGTCTTCGCTCCGGGGAAGCCCATGAAGAGGTTGTTGAAGCTGCGGTTCTCTTGAACGATGACGACAATGTGCTGGATCTTGTCGATGCCTTTGCTCGTGGAGCGCAGCGGCAGACCGCCCGGCCGAACATCGGCGACGGGCATGACCGGCGGCGAGCCGGCCGCGCCGCTGCCCCGGCACGCCGAAAGCAGAAGAAGCGCAACAATTACGACGGATCTTTTTACTCGCACAAAGTCGTCCCTTACCGGCTGCCGCGAACGATAGACATAACCCGCGCGGCCAATCTTCTAAACAAGCCGGAGATTTCTTCCGGAAGCTCGGTGACGATTCCGGATCGCGCGTCGATTTTTAGTGCCTTAAGTTGCTTTTCGAGCTCCCCGAGCATCTCGGGACGCCCCTCGGGAAAGCCCTCTTCGCCGAGATGGCTGAGCACGTAACCGAGCTCGAACGCCTCCGACACGACCGGGCCGTATGCGATCTCGAGCACGTCGTGCAGGGCGGCTTTGTCGAGCTTGACGTCGGCGACCGCGCCGCCAATGAGTTTGAGCCGCCGTGCCGCCGTCTTGAATATCGATTGTTTCGGGGGAGACGGCAGGCGCTCGCCGCGGCGGTGAAAGTAGAACCCGAGCAAGAGCGCATCGCCGACACGATCGCGGTCGAGTGCGCCGGCGAGATTCAGCTTTGCTTCCAGGCTCGAGGCACGAGAGCGTGCATCGCGCAGCTCCGATTGCAGCGTTCGATACTGTTCGAAATCGAGCCGGCGTTCTTCTTGATGGCGCGCAAGCTCGGTTTCGCGCTCCGCGTCGGCGCGGATGCGTTCGGGCGCGACTCGATAGACTTCGTAGATCCAGAGACCGATCAATCCGAGCAGCATGCCGCCGGCGACGAGCCCGACGTCGCGAGAGCTGCGGCCGATCACGTCGAATCTGCTCAAGAGTTCGACCGCGAGAATTAGAAGAGCGCCGCCGGCAATTCCGGCGCCGACGAGAACATGAAACCGCCAGCCGGCTCTCTTAATGCCGGCCGATCGCTCGGGGATAGCCGCCACTCCTAGCGCCTCCGCTCGCTTGGCGTTTAAACAATAGGACCGATCTTTTCCCGCTTCCTGCTATTCGAGCAGAGAATTCGCGTGAAGACCGTGCCTCGAAACCGCCGAGGCGCTCGATTCCGTTTCGTTTTCTATCGTTGAAGCTCGTTGCGTTTGCGACCACGCCGCGTACTGACCCTTGCCGGGGGTTGCGGTCGGCGACGCAGAGGGTGACGGCGACGTCGACGCCGACGGCGCGGGTGGGGGAGTCGGTGCGGCCCAGGCCGGTTCGGGTTTGCTGGTGATGCCGCGATGGAGTGCGGCTCGGCTCTGCGTTGCGTAGGAGGTCTTCGGAAAATGCGACTTCACATAGACGAGCAGCGCGACGGCGTGGTCGCGGGCGGTACCGCCCGGCAACTCTTCGTAGAGTTGCGCCATCGCGTAGCCAGTCGACGGAAGCCAAGGATCGCGGGGATACGATGCCGCCCAGTCCCCAAACGCGTCTTGCGTGAGCAGCAGCAGATGAAGCGTCTGGCCGGGAAGCAGCTCGTGCGTTTCGTAGCGCTTCTTGAGCTGCATGGTTTCGTACCGGACCCGCAGCGCGCTCATTTTGAGCCGGCCGAAGTAGCGGTCTGCCGGTGCCGCTCCGGTCAACTGTGCCGCGAGTAACGCGGTAGCGAACAACGAGTTTCGAGCTGCTGCGCGGCTAGTGCGGCTGGGTGTTGGTGGTCGAAGTCGAGTTGCTCTTTTGCGAAGAGTCCGTACCGGGCTGCGTAATGGTCGTCGTGCTGTTGGTGGTCGACGTGGTGCTCCACGGATGCCAATAGAAAAGCACGATCAAGACCGCTGCTACGACGATCGCGACGCCGATAACCCACGCGACGGGTCCGGCAGAATCGCCTCGCACTTCCACTAATCTCGGCTCGTCACGCATGCTTCATACCTCCGGCGTTTTTCTTCCCCGCTCGAGCCCTTGCTAATCATTGGAATTAGAGTGGGCCGCCGAAGAATCGGCGGCCCACTGCTGACGTTCTAATCCGCGGTTAAGGGACGTTACATTCCTTGAACGCAGGACTGCGACGCGTTACTGAACATCGGCTGCATGGTGTACGATTTGTGGCGGAACGGATCGTTCTGGATGTTCTGCCACGCGCAGATGTCGCCGATCTCTCCATAGCTGTTGTTGTACCAGCCGGAGGCGGGAACCGGATCGGTGACCGATTCGCCGTACTCGTGGCCTTCGACGATCGTTACGCCTTCGTCGACGCCGGTCTCGTCGCCGTTGCTCGGCGGGCTGATGATGCTGGAGCCGCAGTTGCCGCCGGCGTCGGGCATGTAGGGGAGGTTCGTGTACGAGACATATCGGCCCGCGCTGTAGGTGGTGCCGTGATAGGCGCACCATTGCGTCTGGAAACCGCTGCTGCTGCGGCCGTGCGGGGTCGCGACGATGTACGAGCCGTTGGCGTCGTAGCCGAAGTGGGTAACGCCGCGCAGCGCCTCCTGCGCGACTTGTGCGTCGGTCGGATGCAGCGGAACGGCGCTGCTGTCATTCCAAGCGCCGCCGAACTGGTTCGTCCCGCCCGGATTCGTAATGTAGATCGTGTTTCCGCCCGACTTTTCGTAATACTGGTCGTAGGTGTTATCGTGGCTGCTGCCGCCCATGTTCTTCAGGTAAGCTTTCAAAAGTGGGGCGACGCTATTGCTGTCGCCGTACGTCCGGTAGCCCCAGAAGATGACGTACGCCTTCGGAGCGACTAAAACTGGGCCGCCGCCGTAGCTCAGAAGGATCATGGGCTGCACTTGGCCGGTAGCGGTCTGCCGCGTCGCCATATAGTGCGGGACGTGATAGGTAACGCCGTCCTTGGTTATCCAGCCGGAACCGACGGGGCCGCCCGAGCGGAACTGCTGTTGAGTCGTGCCGATCGGGGGAGCGACGCTGCCGGAGTTCGCCGAGCAGCCGACCATCGCGAGCGTCGCGATGCAACCGATGGTGGCGGCGATCCGCGAGTGCGTGTGCATAGAGTAAAAACCTCTCGTGAAGAGTTAGCTACGTGATAGCTAGCAAGGGAAAGTCCGTGTTTTCCGCGACTCGCGCTTGCCTCCCTGCGGTGGCGCTCGCTTAGCTGCTAACGATCCGTGCAAGCAAGCCATAGAAAAACGCGCGGTCCGCAGACCGCGCGCGTTTTCGTGGATTCGTCTCCCCTAAGGAAGCGGGTCCTTTGTCGTGCCTAGTAGCTCTGCACGCAGGATTGCGTTGCGTTGCTGAACATCGGCTGCATCGTGTACGACGTTCCGTGCGCGAAGGGATCGTTTTCGATGTCTTGCCAGGCACAGATGTCGCCGATCTCGCCCTCGGCGTTATTGTACCAGCCGGTCGGCGGGTTCGGATCGGTGACGGATTCGCCGTACTCGTGGCCTTCGACGATGGTCACGCCTTCGTCGATGGCACTCTCGTCGCTCGGCGGGCTGGTGAAGTTCGCGCCGCAGTTGCCGCCGGCGTCGGGCATGTAGGGCAGGTTCGTGTACGAGACGAGCTTGCCGCTGCTGTAGGCCGCGCTGTGGTACGCGCACCACTGGGAGCCGAATCCGCTCGAGCTGTGGCCCGTCGGCGTCGCAACGACGTACGAGGCGTTCTTGTGATAGCCGAAATGGGCGACGCCTAGGAGCGCTTCCTGGGCGACTTGTGCGTCGGTCGGATGCGCCGGGACGGCGTTCGTGTCATCTTCCCAGGCGCCGCCGTACTGGTCTTTTCCGTTCTTGATGTCCGTCGTTTTGCTGCCGGACTTCATGTAGTACTGGGTGTAGATGTTGTCGTGGGCGCTGTGGCCGATATCCTTCGAGTAGTTCTTGAGCAGCGCCTTAACACCGTCGGTATCGCCGTAGGTGTTGTAGCCCCAGAAAATGATGTAGGTCGTGGGCTTGGTCAGAACTGGGCCGTTGCCGTAGTTGAGGAGAATCATCGGTTTCACTTGGCGCGTCGCATTCGAGAGCGTCGCCATATAGTGAGGAACGTGGTAAAGGACACCGTCCTTTTGGATCCATCCTTGCGCGGACGGAATCGTCGCTTGCGCTTGCTGTTGGGTCGCGCCGCTTGACGGCGCAAAGCCGGCGTTCGAAGCGCAGCCCACCATTGCGAGCGTCGCTACGCAGCCGAGAGCCGCGGCGAGCCGCGTGTGGCTATACATAGAGCAGTAACCTCTTGGTAAAGAGCAGCTAGGGGGATTAGCTAGCAGGGAAAGTTCCGACATTCCTCGGACGCCCCGCGTCACCCTGCGAGGGGTTTGAACTGTTTACTGCCGCTGCATGCAAGCAAGCGCGAGCGCGCGCTGCCGCCGCGCGCTCGCGTCTTCCCGGTCGCGTTAACCGCTCTTAATAGACGGGCCTTAATAGACGGGTTGCGGTTCGTGCTCGATCGGGTTGCGGATCGGGTAGGGCCCGGGCAAGATCGGGATCGGCAGCGGTTCGGGACCCGAGATCGGCGAGGGAATCGGTGTCTGTACCGGCCCGCTGATCGGAGCGGGAATCGGCGTGCCGATCGGACCCGGCACCGGCGTTGGGCCCGGTTCGCGCCGCTCGTATCCGTTGACCAGCGTGCCGCCGAGATCGACGTCGTGGGCCGTGACGTCGACGTTGACGCCCTTCCCTTCCGCCGTCAGCGTCGTTTCGATCCGGCCGCCGGATCCGTTCTCCGCGCTCACGCGCAGCGAGCCGTTCTGCTCGTACGTGACCGACTCGCCGTTACCGAGTGCGAGTGTCTGTCCGCGTTGGATTGAAACGGATTGGCCGTCGTTCGTGATGGACGCGTCGCCGTTGTTGTTCATCGTGATTTTCGTTGCGCCGTTGTTGAGCGAGACCGTTGCCGATTGATTCCAAGTGACGCCCTTTGCATTGGGGGGCGTGACCTGGGTGGATATTCGGAAGCCGCCGGCAAACGAGTCGGAGTTGAGCAGATCGGGCTGCGAACTCATGTTGTTCCACTTGGCGCCGTTGAAGCTGAGATGCGGATCCCCTTCGCTCGATCCGGATGCGTTTTGGAAGAAGCGCTCGTTGCCGTACGGTGGGCATGGGGCGTTGCCGCCCGGACCGTACGGAGCGTTGCAACCGCCCGAGCCGTACGGCGCGCTGCAGCCGTAGCCCATGAGCAATTGCAGCATCTGCATGAGCTGCTCCAAGACGCCCATGAGCGAGCCGAAGACGCCTTGTAGAGATCCGGAACTGCCGTACCCGCCACCGTAATCCGCGCCGTCGTTGAGTTCGGGGGGAACGAAGCGCGAGATGTTGTCGCCGGCGGCGGGCGCGGCGGGGCCTTGAAGCAGCGCGCCTTCCTGCGCCGGGTTTCCCACCGGCGAGGCGAGCGAATTGGGGCTGACCGAGCCCTCGAGCGGCTGAACGTACATGGTGTACCTCCGTCGTATTAGCTGCATTGCGTATCACGACGAGGACGCGAGGCGACAAGGGTACCAACGGTGCCGGGAACAATCGCATTGCACCATGAGCGAAACGCAAATAGCGCAGATCGCCCGCCTCCAAGAGCGCCTCGCCGCGCTCAAGGAGCGTCTTTGACGACGCCGCTAAGCGCCGCCGAATAGCCGAACTCGACGCGCGCTCCCGCGCACAAGAGTTTTGGAGCGACTCCGACGCGGCGCAGCGCGTTATGAAGGAGCTTGCCGAACTGCGCGACGAGACGGCGGCTCTCGACGCCGCGGCGCGGAGCCTCGGCGACGCCCGCGAGCTACTCGACCTTTTCCAGGACGACCCGGCCGGCGAAGGAGAGGCCGAGCGGAACATCTCCAGCGCCGCAGAGGCGATCGAGTCGCTCGAAATGGCGGCCAGCTTTAGCGGAGAGTTCGACGCGCATAACGCGATCGTTAGCATCTTCGCGGGCGCCGGCGGCGTCGACGCGGCCGATTGGACCGCAATGCTCGCGCGAATGTATCTGCGATGGGCCGAGTCGAAAGGCTTTGGAACCCAAATCGTCGAGGAATCGCCGGCAGAAGAAGCGGGCTTAAAATCGTTGACCTTTTTCGTTCGCGGCCGCAACGCGTACGGTTTGCTGGAGAGCGAGCGCGGCGTCCACCGGCTCGTGCGTCTCTCCCCGTTCGACGCCGCGCATCGGCGGCATACTTCGTTCGCCGCGGTGGACGTCATTCCCGAGGTTGAAGCCGGCGAGGGGCCGGAGATCGAGATCAAGCCGGACGACTTACGGATCGAAACGTTCAAGTCGGGCGGCGCGGGCGGCCAATACGTCAACAAGACGGAATCGGCGGTACGCATCATTCACGTGCCGACCGGAATCGTCGTCGCGTCGCAGCAGGAGCGTTCGCAGGCGCAGAACCGTGAAGTCGCGCTCAGCGTTTTGCGCGCGAAGCTCGTCGCGAGGTCGGCGCAGGAGCGCGACCGTAAGCTCGCCGATCTTCGCGGCGAGCGTCAAGCAAACGAGTGGGGATCACAAATTCGCTCGTACGTTTTGCAGCCGTATCAGATGGTAAAGGATCATCGCACCAGCGTTGAGACGGGAAACGTCTCCGACGTGCTCGACGGCGGCATCGACGCGTTCATTTGGCCGTACCTGCAGCAACGACGGGCGCTGCCGGCTTCGCCGGATTCGAACCGGTAGCGCGTGAGAGATCGACTCCTCTGGCTGGGAGCGCTGGTCTACGCGGTACTCTTTACGTGGCTCGGTTCGATTAAGTATGCCGGCCATCGCAATCTCGTCGATTTCGGAATTTTTCAGCAGACGGTCGTAAGCGCCTTCGGCTGTTTTTGCAATCCGATCGAAGGAAGTCACTGGGCCTTCCACTTCTCGCCGATCCTCTATCTCGCGGCCGTTGCCGTCGCGCTCGTACGTTCGCCGCTCACGCTGGTCGCGCTGCAGGCAGTGGCCGGAGCGCTTGTCGCGCCGCCGATCTACGCGCTCGTACGTGCGCGCTGCGACGTTGGCACCGCGCGCTGGAGCGCCGCGGTCGCATGGCTCTATCCTCCGCTCGCCGGCCTGGTCTTCGGGGACTTTCACGAGAACGGATTTGCTCCGGCCGCAGTCGCCTGGATGCTGTACGCCTTCGACGCGGGCCGGCTCGCCTGGGCCGTCCTCTTCGCCATCGTCACGCTGGCTATAAAGGAAGATCAGGCGATTTTTTTGGCGATCGCGGGGGCGCTGGGCGCGTGGCGGTTTCGCGGCTGCGCGCGCGGGCGGGTTGCTGCGGCGATCGCGGTGCTCAGCCTGCTCGTTCTGATCGCCTTCTTCGGCTACATTCGGCCGCACGCGGCGTCGCTGCCCACGGCCGTCTGGCAGCCGTGGCGCTTTTACGCGTGGCAGCCGGTGGGGGCGCGCGACGTCGCGGAGGCAATTTTTCCGCGGCTCGGTTTCTTGCTGTTGATCTTTCTACCGCTGCTCTTCTTGCCGTTTCGGTCGCCGATGATGCTGCTCGCCGCAGCGCCGCTGGCAGAGGTGCTCTTTTCGCGAATGCCGACGACTTTTACGCTCGGGACGCATTATGCCGGAGCCTGGATCGGCTACGTTCTGGTCTCCTTTGCCGTTGCCGCTGCGGCTCTGCCGCCGCCGCGGATTCGCGCCGCGCTCGTTGCCTGCGTGGTGCTGTCGGTCGTAGAACTCGCGGTCGCCGATCCGCTCCATCCCGGATTGAATTTACACCGCGCGCAGCCGCGCGATGCCGCACTCGATCGCTTTTTGCTGACGCTTCCTCCGGATGCGAGCGTTGCGACTCAGGAAGAAGCGTACACGCATCTCGCGCTGACCGATTCGCGCGCAACCCTCTTGCCGGAGAGACCGGAGCGGCCGGCCGATGCCTGTTACGCGCTGCTCGATTCGGACTTTCCGAACTCTCCGCGACTGCAAGAGTACGGCGACGCACTGACGCGGCTCGTGCGTGAGGGCCGCTACGTCCTGGTGAAGCGGGAGGGGGGAATTGCGCTCTACGAGACGAGCTGCGCCAACGCGTCCTCAACGCGGGCCGGCCAGCCCTGATCGGCGCGAACGATGCGATGCGGTGCTGCCCACGGCGCCCAGCGTGCGACTTGTAATGCGTAACCGCGTTGAGGCGGGAAGACCGCGACGACCGGCGTTCCGACCATGCCGGCTACGTGTAGAGCCGCCGAATCGGGAGTGACGATTGCCGGCGCAGCGGCGATGGCGCCTTTCCACGGATCGATCGCGTCGAAGTAGTTGACGGAGAGCGCCGTTGCCTCGGCGACCCGCCCCGCGTAATCGGCTTCGCGCCGAGATGCGAGCAGTTGCGGGACGCCGCTTGCCGCGATGCGGCGAATCATCGTCACGACCTCCGAGAAAGCGATTCCGAGCCGTTCCCATTTGTCGGTCACTTGAACGGCGATGCGTTCGTCGGGCGTCGGGTCGCGTTCGAGAACGAGCGGGCGCAGCTCGTCGAGGTCGCGCGACGGTCGCTCGTCGTTCAGGAGCGATGCGCCAAGGCGAAAAAGAACTTCGCACTCGTGCGGCGCCCGCGGATCCAAGCCGGCGTGCCGAGAGATGACGCCGGTGAGCAGGCTGCGCGCCCAAATCGCTTTGAGCGGTTTGCCCCACGCATTCGTGAAGCCGACGCGGTTTGGCGCGGCAACGGACGCCGCCAAGCGATACCCGCCGGGATCTTCAGTTGCAACGAGCACGTGTGAGTAGCCGTTCGGGCGCAGTTCTGCGCCGAGACGCTCGATTGCCGCAAGATTCGCGCGCGTTCCGGAGCGCAGCGCGAAGCCGGCAACCACGGCACGCCGCGCGGCACGCGAGGTAAAGATACCGGCATTGGAGCCGGCGAGCACGATATCTACCGGCAGGTCGCGCCGGCAAAACGCCGCAAGCAGCGGAGTCAACGCAAGCGCATCGCCGATTCCGTCGAGGCGGATGATGAGCACCGACGGTGAAACCTCCGGCATGCCCGTCCTTTCTTTCCCGGCGTCGTGATCGCCCGCGAAGACGTCGTCACTTTCGACGAGCTCGAGGGCTATCGTACCTTGCGCAGCTTCGGATACGTTTCGGGAAGCGCGTCGCGCCCACGCAATCGATTGCGCTCGACCTTTCGCAGCCTCGGCATGCTGATCGGTCTTTCCAGCGCTGAGTTTTTGAGCGATGCGGAACAGCTGCGAAACGACGCGGTCGACGCGCTGCGGCGACGCGCCGACACGCTGGGCGCGAACGCCGTGGTCGGTCTGCAGTTTTTCGTCTCGGAGGGGCACGACGGCTCGTGCGAGGTCGTCGCGTTCGGCCGGGCGGTTGCGGTGGAAGAGGACGGAGCAGGTTCGCATGAATGACGCCGAACGCGCGCGGCGCGCGGGGTTGCTCGAACGGGCGTCGATCGTTGCGGCAGCCTGCCGAAAGTGCGAAATCGGATACGAGCGGCGCAACAACGTCTACGGTGAGGGCGATGCGTGCGCGCGATTGATGGTCGTCGGCGAAGGTCCGGGTGAGACCGAAGATCAACTCGGACGCCCGTTCGTCGGACGCGCCGGCCAACTTCTCGATCGAATGCTCGCGGCGATCGGGCTTGCCCGCGAGGAAGTGTACATTTGCAATACCGTAAAATGCCGGCCGACGCTGCCTGGTCCCAACGGCCTGCGAAATCGTGCGCCCGAGCCGCAGGAGATGGAGAACTGCCGCCCGTTCTTAGACGAGCAGATTGAGATCGTCGCGCCCGAGGTGATTCTGGCGCTCGGGGCGCCGGCCGCCAAGTCGTTCCTCGGCCGCGATTTTCAAATCTCCCGAATGCGCGGCAGTTGGTACGTCGGGCCCCGCGATACGCCGCTCATGGTCACGTTTCACCCGGCCTACATTTTGCGTCAGACCGGCGGGGAGATCGAGGCGGTGAAACGTATGGTTTGGGCCGATTTGAAAGCCGTGCGCACAAAACTCGACGAGGCGCCGGTTATGCCGCCAATGCCCGAAGCGCCCGAAGTCCGGCAAGAGAGCCTCTTTGAAACCACTTGACATCTGGCTTCGCGACGTTCTGCGACGTGCGGGATTCTCCGATGCCGACGAGTTTTCGCGGCACTACGCGCTTAAACCGTACCGGCTGAACCAGCTCTATCGTGCCGCGACCAAAGAGCTCTTGGGCGGCGTGGGCGACGTGACGACGCTCCCGAAAGAACTGCGAACGGCCCTGACCGAACGAGGCGTCGCATTTTCGGCAATCGAGCCGATTGCCGTGCAGCATTCGCAAGACGCGCAGACGACGAAAGCGCTCTTCCGCCTCAACGACGGCCGAGAAGTCGAAGCGGTCTTAATGGAGCACTATGGAGGCCGGACCACGATCTGCATTTCGTCGCAGGCCGGCTGCGCTTTCGCCTGTGCGTTCTGCGCGACCGGACAAGGAGGATTCAACAGGAATCTTTCGGCCGGAGAGATCTTCGACCAAACGCTGTTCTTTGCACGCGAGCTCGCACGCAAGGAGAAGCGTATCACGAACGTCGTCTTCATGGGCATGGGCGAGCCGTTCCACAACTACGAAGCCGTCATGGATGCCGTCGCGTTGCTGAACGACCCCCAGGGTTTCGGCCTCGGTCACCGTCACATCACGGTCTCCACGGTCGGCCTCGTCGACAAGATCGATCGTTTCGCCGGCGAGCAGGTGCAGGTGAATCTCGCCATATCGCTTCACGCGCCGACCGATGAGCTCCGGTCGCAGTTGATGCCGGTCAATCGCCGCTTTCCGCTTTCGGAGTTGATGGCGGCCTGCGAACGCTACGTCCGTAAGACCAAGCGGAAGGTCTTCTTCGAGTACGTGATGCTCGCGGGCGTCAATGACAGCGACGCGGATGCGCGGGCGCTCGCCGAGCTGATGCGCGGGCACCTCTACCATGTGAACCTAATTCCGTATAACAGCACGCCCGATGCACCCTACCGCGCGACGGCGGATTCGCGCATTTGGGCTTTTGCGGGAGTCCTCGAGGCGGCGGGCGTTCAGGTCACCGTGCGGCAAAACATGGGACGCGACATCGCCGCCGCGTGCGGACAGCTGCAAGCAGAAACGCAACCCAAAGCCCACTCCGCCGCGGCGTCGTCGTGAGCGAGCGCGCAAAGCGCGCGCAGTCGAAGGGGACCGCAACTGCACCCGGATGCGGCCGAGGGCACGGCCTTAAAGCGTTGCATTGCGGAACCGTCTTCGCGTTTACGCCATAGCTATTGCCAACGAATCTTCAACGTCGGGCCGCCTTCGAAGTTTATCGAGATGATCGGCCAGTTTCCTCGCTGGTCGCAAACGACCGGTTTTTCAAAAAGGGCTTGGCCGTAATAGCCTTCCGGGCCCATTGCGTTGTTGCCGTCAAAAGACGTCGGTTTAGGATCGTCGTCACCGAGGGCGATCGACAACGTGCCTTTTGCCTCGCCGTGTACTGCCACTCGCAGCTGCCCGTTATCGCAGATGTATCCCATGTCGATCGGACCGTAGCCGTTTAAGCTGTACTTGGCCCAAATGTAATCGGCTTGAGCCGATGCTTTGGAAGCGCTTGCGAGCGCGAGCGCTAACGCTAGGCCGATCGCAGCGACGCGAGTTTGACTCATCCGGTATCCCACCTTTCGGCAGCTGGAACGTGGGGCGGCACCCGCCCACCGGGCAAACGCGTCTGCCTATCGCGTTGTGACTTCCCCATCGCCTTTGCGCAGTACTCCGCTTCGCGCCGCCGAAGACGAACGCCATGGGCGCGGAGCCGGCGGCGAAAAGGTACCAATAGTGCGCGCCGCGATTTATCTTTACGCTGTCGCTTCGATCGCTACGGGAGCGGTCGATTTCATCTGGGGCGACTTCGAGCGCGCTCACCAGCCGATCCAGGCGTTCGGCGATCACATCCCATCGCATACGGTTTTCGCGTACGCCGTCGCGGTTGGCCTCGTCGTCGGCGGTGTAGCGATTCTCGGGAAGCATAGCGCTCGCTGGGGAGCGGCGATGCTGGGCGCGATCTATGCCGTCTTTGCAATCTTTTGGCTGCCGCGGCTCTACACCGCGCCGCTCATCCTGGGCCATTCCTTTCCGGTGTACATCGGAGTGCTGGCAGGCGTTGGGACGCAGGTCATCACCGCTGCGGCCGCCGCAATAGTTTACGCGGCGTCTTCACCGCTCGACACGTCGCAAACGCAACGGTCGACGCGAACGTTCCGATGGATCTTCGGTTTATGCGCGATCGCCTTCGGCTTGGCGCACTTGACGAACGTAGCCGACAACGCGCGCTTGGTGCCCGCGTACATGCCGTTCGGGCAAGGGTTCTGGGTTGCGCTGACCGGCATCGCTTTCGTGCTGGCCGGACTCGCGATTCTCTCGGGAGTTCTCGACGACTTGGCGGCGCGGCTGCTGGCTTTGATGCTATTGGTCTTCAGCGTGCTGGCCCTGGCACCGCTGATCGTCCAATACCCGCATGCCGAGGGCTCGTGGGGAACCAACGCATACAACCTCGCCGCGGTGGGAGCGGTGTGGATTCTAGCGGAGTGGCTGTCGGCTCGCCGGCGACCCGCCCCGGTGCCGCCGAAAGCCGGTTGAAGCATGGCATCGTGGAGCGACGTACACCGTATCGCAGTCGCGTTGCCGGGCGCAACTGAGGAAACCAGGACGGAAGGTCTGCGCGCCTGGGTCGTCAATAAAAAATTCTTCGTCTGGGAACGCCCGTTGCGCAAGTCCGATCTCGCAGCGCTCGGCGCAAAGGCTCCAAAGGGCCCGATCTTAGGCGTGCGCACCGCGGATCTCGAAATGAAAGAGGTTTTGATCGCGAGCGATCCGCGCGTCTTCTTCACGACGCCGCACTTCGACGGCTATCCGGCCGTCCTCATCCGGCTCGAGAAGATCGCACTGAAGGAACTCAAGGAGATTATCACCGAGGCTTGGCTGGCGCGCGCCGGAAAACGCGCCGTGGCCGCGTTCTTGAAGGAACGATGACATGGCGTCGAATCTACGCCCGATGGAAGCGGCTGCTGCGGCGCGACGCGTGACCATGGAGGAAGTTACCGCTCTGGCGAAGCGGCGCGGTTTCATCTTTCAGTCGAGCGAAATTTACGGTGGTCTAAACGGATTCTGGGATTATGGTCCGCTCGGCGCCGTGCTCAAGCGCAACGTCAAAGATGCCTGGTGGCGCGACACGGTCGAACTGCGCGACGACGTGGTGGCGTTCGATTCTTCCATCGTCATGCACCCCCTCGTCTGGAAAGCCTCCGGTCACATCGACGCCTTTCACGACGTCATGGTCGATTGTAAGGTCTGCAAGCATCGCTTCCGGCTCGATCATCTCGCGAATCGGTCGCAATGCCCCGACTGCGGAAGTAAAGACTCGTTCACGCAGCCGCGCAACTTCAATCTGATGATGCGGACCTCGGTCGGCCCCATGGAGGATACCTCGTCGACGGCCTACCTGAGGCCGGAGACGGCTCAGGGCATTTTCGTCAACTTCAAGAACATCTATCAGACCGCGCGCCGGCGGCCGCCGTTCGGCGTCGCTCAGATCGGCAAATCGTTCCGCAACGAAATCACGCCCGGAAACTTCACCTTTCGGCTGCGCGAGTTCGAACAGGCGGAGCTCGAGTATTTCGTTCCCGACGACGGCAACGATATGGCGACCTTTACGCAGTGGGTGGAGCGGCGCAAGGCTTGGTACGCGCAGTACGGCATCGATTCGGAGCGCTTGAGGTTCTACGAGTTGAGCGAAGCCGAGCGCCCGCACTACGCTCGCGCGGGCATCGACGTGGAGTATCTCTTTCCCTGGGGCTGGGGCGAGCTTGAGTCCATCGCGCACCGCGGAACGTACGACTTGGACGCGCACATCAAGCTCTCCGGTAAAGATCTACAATACTTCGACGAGGCGACCAAGACGCATTACACTCCGCTGCTCATCGAAAGCTCCGCCGGGGTCGACCGGACGGTACTGACGTTTCTCATCGACGCCTACGAGCGCGAGCGCAGCGCCGATCCCAACGGGAAAGAGACGGAGCGTAACGTCCTGCGTTTTCACCCGGCGATCGCACCGGTGCAAGTCGCGGTCTTTTCGTTGGCGCGCAATAAGCCCGAGCTGGTCGAGCGCGCACGTGCCATCGAGGCCGCGCTGCGGCCGGCGTTCCGTACCAGCTACGACGAAGGAAACATCGGTCAGCTTTACCGCCGCCAAGACGAGATCGGTACGCCGTTCTGCGTCACGGTCGATTACGAGACCCTCGGCGACGGCAGCGTGACCGTGCGCGCGCGGGACTCGATGATGCAGGAGCGTACGGGCTCTGAGACGCTCGACGAATACCTGCGCCTGAGATTGCAGCGATGAAGGTGGACGGCGAGACGAGGTACGTCTACTTCTTCGACGAAGGCGAGTCGCTCCGCAGCCCATCCGATCCAAGCGCGTTGAAAAACATACTGGGAGGCAAGGGCGCGGGCCTCGCCGAGATGACCGCGGCAGGTTTGCCCGTGCCGTCCGGCTTTACGATCACGACCGAAGCCTGTCTTCGTTTTTACGAAGACGACGGCGTTTGGCCCGCCGGCCTGCAAGAACAGGTCGACCGCGCGATGCGCGAGCTGGAAAGGCGCACCGGGAAGGGCTTTGGCGAAGTGGAGAATCCATTGCTCGTTTCAGTCCGAAGCGGCGCCCGCGTCTCGATGCCCGGTATGATGGACACCATCCTGAACCTGGGCCTCAACGACCAAACTGTTGGGAGCCTCGCGAAACTGACCGCCAACGAGCGCTTTTCGTGGGACGCGTATCGCCGGTTTATTACCATGTATTCCAGCGTCGTGCTTGGAATCGGGAAAGAGCACTTCGAAGAACAGCTCGACGCCAAGAAGACGGCTCTCGGCGTCAAGTCGGACGCCGAAGTCGATGCGGCCGCCTGGAAAGTCCTCGTCGATCGCTACAAGGCGATCGTGCGCGAGCGTTCCGGACGCGAGTTCCCTCAGGACGTGCGCGAACAGCTCAAAGGCGCGATCGACGCCGTCTTCGATTCGTGGAACTCAAAGCGCGCCGTCGACTACCGCCGGTTCAACAAAATCCCCGACGACTGGGGCACGGCGGTCAACGTGATGGAGATGGTCTTCGGCAATATGGGTGATGACTCGGGAACCGGCGTCGCCTTTACGCGCAATCCGAATACCGGAGAACGCGCGCTCTTCGGCGAGTACCTCACCAACGCCCAGGGTGAGGACGTCGTGGCGGGCATTCGCACGCCCGAGAAGATCGCCGACCTCGCCAAGCATCAGCCGAAGGTTTACGAGCAGTTTCGAGAGATTGCGGCCCGGCTCGAGCAGCATTATCGCGACGTTCAGGATCTGGAGTTCACCGTAGAGCGCGGCAAGCTGTTCATGCTGCAAACGCGCAACGCAAAGCGTACCGCCGAAGCCGCGGTCAAGATCGCGCTCGATCTCGTTGCCGAAGGTTTGATCGATAAGCGGCGCGCCGTCGGAATGGTCGGCGCGCAATCGCTCGATCAGCTCTTTCACGCGCGCATCGATCCCAGCCGGCCGCTGGCCGTTACCTGCAAGGGCCTCAACGCATCGCCCGGGGCCGCCACGGGCCAAATTGTCTTTTCGGCCGAAGACGCGGTGAACTGGAAAGAACAGGGGCGGCGCACGATTCTCGTTCGCACCGAGACCAATCCCGATGACGTGCACGGCATGATCGCCGCCGAAGGCGTGCTCACCTCAAAGGGCGGCGCGACGTCGCACGCCGCCGTCGTCGCGCGCGGCATGGGCAAGCCCTGCGTCGCGGGATGCGATACCCTTCACATCGATTACCGGAACAAGTCGGCAAGCTTCGACGGACACGTATTGCGGGAGGGCGATTGGATCACGATCGACGGAACGAGCGGAAACGTCGCAGTCGGCGAGCTTCCGCTGATTCGTCCGCCATCGAAGCTGCCGGATTGGCTTGCGACGTTTCTTTCGTGGGCCGACGAACTGCGCCGAATGCAGACCTGGGCGAACGCGGATACGCCGGAGGACGCCGCCAAAGCGCGCGAACTCGGGGCTGAGGGAATCGGGCTCTGCCGGACGGAGCACATGTTCATGCAACCCGAGCGTCTGCCGATCGTCCACGAGATGATCTTGGCGTCGACGGCGCAGGAGCGCGCGCGGGCGCTCGAACGGCTTCTTCCGTTCCAGCGTAACGACTTTACCGGAATTCTTCGCGCGATGGACGGGCTGCCGGTAACGATTCGGCTGCTCGATCCGCCGTTGCACGAGTTCTTGCCGTCGCTGGAAGATCTGCTCGTCGAGACGACGGAGCTGCGTTGCACGAAGGGGAACGAATCGCCCGAGTACCGCGCGAAGGAAGCGTTGCTGCGCCGCGTTCGGCAGCTTCACGAGCAGAATCCGATGCTCGGTCTGCGTGTCTGCCGGCTGGGCATCGTCTTTCCGGAAATCTACGAGATGCAGGTGCGCGCGATCTTCGAAGCGGCCTGCGGTTTGAAGCGCGCGGGAAAAGATCCCAAGCCGGATGTGATGATCCCCGGCGTCGGCACGAAAGAGGAGATGCAAGCGACGCGCGACGCGGTCAAGCGCGTCGCGGACACCGTGCTCGCCGAATGCGACGTTGCGCTACGCTACCGGATCGGGACGATGATCGAGCTACCGAGAGCCTGCGTCGTCGCCGACGAGCTCGCGGTCTACGCCGAGTTCTTCTCGTTCGGTACGAACGATCTCACGCAGACGACCTATGGCTATAGCCGCGACGACGCCGAGGCTTCGTTCATTCCCGTCTATCTCGAGAAGCGAATTCTCAAAGACGATCCCTTTCAAGTTCTCGACCGGCGCGGTGTCGGCATGCTGATGAAGCAGGCCGTAGCGCTCGGCCGCGGAGCGCGGGCCGAGCTGAAGATCGGCATCTGCGGCGAGCATGGCGGCGAGCCCACGAGCGTCGCCTTCTGCGACGCCTTGGGACTCGATTACGTCTCGTGTTCGCCGTTTCGCGTTCCGATTGCGCGGCTCGCCGCGGCCCAATCGGCGATCGGCGTGCTTCGCTAGAGCCTCGCGAAGAGTTCGGTTAGGTCGACTCGCAGGTCGGGGTATGTGGTGCAAATCGCCACGGCAGGCTCCTCAAACGTAGCTATCCCGCTCGTTTCGTGCACCTCCGCCGAGCGCGCGACCGGATCGACGACGAATACGAGCCGGCAGTCGTTCGCAAGATAGATGGCGATTTTTTCGTCGAGCAGCGTCCGGCGGTCGCCGGGTGAGAGAATCTCGATGGCGATGTCGGGCGCAATCGTGGGTTTCTCGCGCAACTCGCCAAACTCGGGCGCCATCCGCTCGAACGAGAAATAGGCGACGTCCGGAACGAGCGAACTCGGCTTCTCGCTCGGCGTCAGCAGATAGCAACGCCATTCGCTGCCAACCTCGCCGCGGTCGCGCGCCCACGTAGTAAGAACGGCACAGAGACGCGCTTGAACGATGGCATGGCGTCGTTGCGGGCTTATCTTTTGTTCCCAGCGACCGCGGACCGACTCGATTGCCGGCTTGACCTCGGGAATGCCCAGCTCGGGGGCAACTTGCATGGTTGCCATGTCACGCATACTATATCACTCCCGCTGGCCCTTCGACTACGTTCGCCGCGCTTACTTCACTGGAGCCCTTCGACTCTCTACGCTCGCTCACGACGACAGATGGATTGACGCGCAGATTCGGCGTGCTTCCCGCACGTCGACGGCGGGGCGTCGCACGAAGAGCTTGCGCCAATACGCCTTTCCGCTGAGCTTTGCGATAAGGTCGGAAACCTCGCGGGCATCGACGGGGCCGCCCGGTCCGTCCACCCACACGGTCGCTTCGGCGCCGATGCCAAAGGGAAGACGGTGAAGCAGCTGCGCCTGCGTATCGGCCCAGACGTTCTCGCTTCCAAAGCGTTCGCGCAGCGCCGTTTCGCAGGCTTCGAATGCGCTCAAATCCCGCTCGGCGTTGAACTCCGCGGCCAGCGCGTAGACTCGAACGCGATCGCGCAGGGCACGCGCGGCTTCACTTCGCCGGCCGTCCAGGGAGTCGAGCACGCGAAAGTCGTCCCAACGCAAGAATTCGGCCGGCGCGTCGAGGGCGTGGGGATCCGGCCACAGCTCGTGCAGCACCTGATGCAAAACGTGTTCGAACATCCGCGTCGTGTGGTGGAAGTAGACCGACGCGAACATCAGGTAGCGAGCCATGACGAAGGACTCGAGCGCGACGACGCCGCGGCGATCGATCCCGACCGCGAGTCTGCCGCCGGCCTCGAGCAAACGCAGCGATGCGACGAGCTGTTCGGCATCGTACCGGCCAGTCGACACGCCGGTGAAGTACGCATCCCGCAGCAAGTAGTCCATCCGGTCGGCATCGAGATTCGGTCCGCTAACGAGCTCGCGAAGCGCGGGGTAGCGGCTGAGCGGGTCGCCCACGATCAGGGCGAGGACCTCGGCCGGGTCGACCTCGAGGTCGGCGATCCCTCGCGACACTTCGGGCAGCGCGATAAGGTCCTTCGTGCGCGCCTCGTGACGAACGCCGAGCACGCTTTCGCACGAGTGGCTAAACGGCCCGTGGCCGATATCGTGCAGCAGCAGCGCGGCGCGCACGAGACGCCGCTGATAGAGCGCGTCCGGCGCGTTGCCCAAGAGCGCCGCACTGCCGCGCGCCAGCGCGTCGAAGGCCCGCGTACCCATCGCGAGCGCACCGAGTGCGTGCGTAAAGCGTGAATGTTCGGCCGACGGAAAGGCCAGATAGGCCAAGCCGAGCTGGCGCAAACGGCGAAGACGCTGCATCGCCGGAAGATCGAGCAGACGCGCCTCCGCTGTGGATAACTCGATGAAGTGATGAACGGGATCGAAGATGCGCTTCACGCGCCGAACCGCTTCGTCCATCGTCGACGCGGAAACCTCTCTCCGCACGAAGAAGTCTGGAGCGGCGAGTGAGATACGACCAAGACGTTCTGCGCGAGATCCGAGCGCGCGTCGACATTGCGGCCTTTATCGGCGGACACGTACCGCTCAAGAAGCGAGGCAACGATCTCGTCGGGCTCTGCCCATTTCATTCGGAGAAGACGCCGTCGTTTCACGTGCACCCGGACCGCGGATTTTTCAAGTGCTTCGGCTGCGGTACCGGCGGCGACGTCATCACCTTCGTGCAGAAGCTGGAGAACGTCGGTTTCGCCGATGCGGTGCGCACGCTCGCGGCGAAAGCGGGGGTCGAGCTGGAGCCGGAGAATCCGCATGCGGCTCGTTCGCGCAGCGAACGCGAAGCGATGTACGAAGCCAATCGCATCGCTGCGGCCTACTTTGCTCGAATGCTCGCTCAGCCGGCCGGGTCGGGCGCTCGCGACTATTTGAAACGGCGCGGCATTGCCGACGCCGTCGTCGAGCGGTTTAATCTCGGCTTCGCTCCCGATTCGTGGAGCGGACTCGTCGGCGAGCTCGAGCGCAGCTCCGTGGATCTCGCCTTGGCCGCCAAAGCCGGTTTGGTGAAGCGCGGACAACACGGCTTTTACGACTTCTATCGGAATCGGCTGATGGTTCCGACCTACTCGACGACCGGTGAAGTGATTGCCTTCGGGGGGCGCGCGATCGGCGATGGCGAGCCGAAATATCTCAACACGTCCACGACGCCGGTCTACACCAAGGGCCACCATCTCTTCGCGCTCAACCTGGCCAGGCGTGCCGCACAGAGCGAGCGGACGCTCATCGTCGTCGAGGGCTATCTCGACTGCATCGCGCTCCATCAGGCCGGTTTTGAGAACGCGGTAGCCGCGCTGGGGACGTCGTTCACTGCCGAGCAAGCGGCAGAGCTGCGGAAGTATGCCGATTACGTTTACCTGTGCTTCGATGGGGATGCGGCCGGCAACGCCGCTGCAACCAAAGCCATCGACGTCGCGTCTAAGGAGATCGAGCACACGGGATCTTCGGTCCGCATCGTACTGCTGCCGCCGGAAGATGACCCCGATACATTCCTTCGCCGGCGCGGTGCCGAGGCGTTCGGCGAGCTCCTCAAATCAGCCAAGCCCGCATTGCAGTTTAGAATCGACTCGGAGATCGACCGGTTACGCGCCGGCTTCGACTCACCCGCTCGCGCCGCGCCGAAGGCGGAAGCGCTCATCCGCCGGCTCGCACCGCGCGAAGAGTGGGACCGCTGGCGCGTCTACGTCGCCGGGCGGCTGCAGGTGAACGTGGACGACCTTCGGAATAGCCGCTTTCTCGCCGACAGCGCAAACTTCACGCCGCAGAACAGACCGATCATCGCGCAAAGCCGTCACGCCGGTGCTTCCGTCGAGCCGCTCTCCTTCGAACGAGAAGTTTTGAGCATTCTGCTCGAAGAGCCGGGGCTTGGTGCTGAGTATTGCACGAGCATCGAAGCATCGCGCTTTCGTAATGAGATCTACCGTCGCATTTACGAGAAGATCGTGGATGCGGCCGGGTCGATAGCGACGACGGCGGACGTCTTCGGGCTCTTCGCGGAGGATCAAGGTATGCTCGATCTGCTCGCGGAGATCGGCCATCGCGACCGAAGCTCTGCGGTGCGTTACGGCGACTCCGAAGAGCGTCGCGCGCACTTAGATCGCGTGGTCGAGCGTCTGCGGTTGGAAGACGAACGCCGGCGGTATCGGGAACTCTCCGATCTCATCGACGAGCGGCTCACGAACGGAAAAGCCGTTTCGGAGGAGCTGCGCGGAGAGTTCGAGGCACTCGTCGCGAAACTGAAGCGGTAAGCATGAAACGGAAAGGAGGTGGAAGCTAAAGTTATGGCACGCAAGAAGTCCGGCGGCGCGCCCGTCGTCGACGCACCGGTTACCCTCGAGGAGCTGAAGAAGAAGCTCGTCGCGCGTGGTAAGAGCCAAGGATCGCTGACGTACGAAGAGATCAGCGCAGCGTTCGACGCGCTCGAAGAGATCAGCCCGGAGCAGTTGGAGGAGTTTTTTGAAGAGCTCGCGGCTGCGGGCATCGAGTTGGCCGAAGAGCAGAAAGAAGAGAAGGCCGAGGCCGAGCGAGAGGAAGAGGCCGAGGAGACGATTCCGGACGGTCTCTCACTCGACGATCCGGTTCGGATGTATCTCAAAGAGATCGGACGCGTCCCGCTGCTTTCGATGGACCAGGAGAAGTCGTTGGCCATGCGCATCGAGGCCGGCGAAATCGAGGCCCAGCGCGATGGATCCGCAGATACCAAGGTCGTCGATTCCGGTGAGGAGGCGAAGCGTCAGCTTACCGAGGCCAACCTCCGTCTCGTCGTTTCGATCGCGAAGAAGTACGTCGGCCGCGGCATGCTCTTCCTCGATCTGATTCAGGAAGGGAATCTCGGTTTGATTCGTGCCGTCGAGAAGTTCGACTATCGCAAAGGCTACAAGTTCTCGACCTACGCCACGTGGTGGATACGTCAGGCGATTACGCGTGCGCTCGCCGATCAGGCCCGAACGATTCGCATTCCGGTGCATATGGTCGAGACCATCAATCGTTTGATCAAAGTCTCGCGCCAGTTGTTGCAAGAGCTCGGACGCGAGCCCTCGGTGGAGGAGATCGCCGAAGCGATGGCCCTTACGCCCGAAAAGGTTCGCGAAGTCATGAAGATTTCGCAGGAGCCGATCTCGTTGGAGACGCCGATCGGCGAAGAAGAAGACTCGCATTTGGGCGACTTCATCGAAGATCAGGAGGCCGTGGCGCCGGCCGAGGCCGCCTCGGTGATGCTGCTCAAAGAGAAGATGCAGGACGTGCTGCAAAACCTTACCGAGCGCGAACGCAAGGTGCTGGTCTTACGGTTCGGCCTCGAGGACGGCCATCAGCGAACGCTGGAAGAAGTCGGTCAAGAGTTCGGCGTCACGCGCGAGCGGATTCGCCAGATCGAGGCGAAGGCGCTGCGCAAACTCCGCCACCCGTCGCGGGGCAAGGCGCTCAAGGATTACTGGACGAACGAATAGGGCAGGAAAGCCCAAACCATGTTCCTCAGTATAATCGCCGCCATACTCGCCGTCGCGTCGCCCGCTCCATCGCCCTCGCCGCACGAGCCCAAGACGATCATTACGGTCGTTTCGTCGCCGTATTGTAAGTCGCTGGCCGAGCATTTCAACGGAGCGCTCGTCCCAATGCTGGTCAACGATCGCACGCTCGACGGTGTCAGCGTTCAACTCGACGATCTCAACACGCTCTTCTCGCAACCCGACTTTCAGCAGCAGTTCGTCAACGTCCGAAACCACCTCGGGCACCAACAGACGCAACTCAACAACTCGCTCGCCGCGATCCAGCGCGAAATCAACGAGCTGCGCGATGCCTCACGCTTGACCGCCGATTCGCAGGCCGCCGCGCAAATTCACGAGGCGGCCGCCGATCTGCAGGCCGCCTACGACAAGCAGCGCCAGCTCTCGATCGACCTGCAGGGCATGTACGAGGCGATGCTGCGCTATCCGATCTACCGCGTCCATCCGGCGCTCGGGGGGTTCGATCCGCAAGAGATGTCCGAACCCGAAGACATGCGTAACGTGAAGAGCTACTTGCGATTCGACGGCCAGCGCGACATCGTTGCCCGCAACGAAGACAAGGCAACCGACGTCGCCCTCGCTGCCGCCACCACGTACTGCGTCACCAACCCAAGCCCCTCACCGCATTAGTTAGCGGCTGACCGCGTTGGCGGCCAAACGTAACGCCTCAGAGCCGCTCGTCGCTTCGGCCTCCGGGCTTCGCTCCTGCTGCCGGGCTCCTCGCTCTCGCCATCCACGGCTTCGCTCGTCGTCCCGAGCCTCTTCGGCATTAAGTTTGGCCGCCAAACGCGCTCAGCGTAGCTTACATGTCGTCTTTCTCTGCGTTGGCGCTGGGGATGACGAGCGGGTTCTTGTCGGCGAAAGCGCCGTCGGGATTGGGCTTAATCCAGACGATGAGGTCCCAGAGCGACGGGAAGAGGAAGATGCGTTTCACGTCGGCGACGCTCTTCGCTTTGCCCATCTTGACGAGCGTTTCCGGCTGGGGCTTGTCGACGTTGCCACCGGCATCGGCGAACTTCTTCACGCTGGTCGCGCCGTAGGTCTCCGTGCCGTTGGGGCCGGCGAGCACGTAGTGAATGTGCTCGCGAAACGATACCCAACGGCGGTAGTTGACGCCCCAGAGGCTCGGCGGTTCCGGCGAGCTGCTTTGCAAGACTGAGAAATCGGCGCCGAGCAGATTTCCCTTTACGTCGTACCAGAGCTGGCTGGGATTCTGCGGGCTGCCACTCTGCCAATCGAGGTTGGCGTAGCTGATCGCGCCGTCTTCGTCCTCATTAGTATAGCGGAAGTATCCGGCCTTGATCGCGTCGGCAGGCGTCGGGAAGCGGGCGTTGAGGTCTTTTTGAATAGAGGCGACGAACGCAACCTCGGTGCCCTGCGGCATCGGCGAGAGGGACGCTTTCGGTGCGGGCGTCGCGGCAAACACGGGGGTCGCAATGAGCGCAAACGCGGCGAGCGCGCACGCCATTCGAATCAGCACGGGCATACCTCACTTTCCCGTCCAGCTTTCGAGAAGGCCTGGCCGAAAGCATCGCGCGCTACGCGCGGCGAAGCGCGGGATTACGGCGTGGGCGAGGGTGAGGGCGTCGGACGCGAGCGCGGACGCGGCGTCGCGCCATTTGGACCGAACGGCGTCGCGAGCGGGATCGCGCTGTAACTCGAGTTCGGCGATTCCGTGCTGGCATTGAGCGGGCGCGGGGTTACGATTGCGATCGTGCCGTTGCGCTGCGCCGTGAGCGTCGCCTCGGTTCTTGCCGAGACGATCGATCCGGTTCCAAGCACAAAGTTCTTGCCCTTGCGAACGATCTGCCAGATCGAATAATACGGCACGAAGATATCGCCGACCGTATCCTCCGCGCCGACGGTCGATTCGTGGCCGGCCGAAACGTTGGGCGTAAGACGTCCGAGCGGCGTGCGCAACGGCAGCGAACGCCCGTCGGGAAGCGTGAGCGGCTCGAAGAAGATGTCGACGAAACCGTAGGTATCGGCGATGTCCGCCGGCGACGCATCCACGATCTTGATCTGCGCCGGCGTTCCGGCCGCGGCAACCGTCTTGCCGCCAACGACGAGATCGCTGCGGAGGTGGACGCGCACGAGCTGTCCGGCCTTCGAGTGATTCGACGAAATCGGATCGTCCAATACGAAAAGCAGCGTCGAGTCAAACGGCAAGACGCCGGTGGGAGGTGGTGCGGTTGGTGATACCGTCGCTTTCGGAAGCGGCGTCGGAGCGATGGGGTAGGCCCCCACCGTTCCGATGCCGACCGTTACCAATGCCAGGAGGAAGAGGCCTAGACTCAGGCCCAGCCGCGAGTGCTTAGCTCGCGCGCTGCTTGCGATCGGTGGCCGCGCGCTTGCCCTCTTCGATGAGCTGCTTGACTTTTTGCCCACCCTTTTGGCCAATGCGCTCGTAGAAGTTGGGGCCGTAGCGATCGCGCGTCGCTTCGCCACCCTTCTTGCCGCCTTTCTTGCCGATCTGCTCGTAAAACTCGTGCCCATGGGCTTCTTTCGTTGCCAGTCCGCCCTTGCGCCCGATTATCTCGTAGAACTCTGCACCGTATTTTTGCTTTACGGTTTCGCCGCCTTTTTGGCCGGCTTCCCGGACCGACATACCGCCGCCCCGCTTTTGTTCCGTCATCATTGCTTTCGTTTTCACCTATGCTATTCGTGCCGCACGGGATTGGCGGCCGTTGTATCGTCTCCACCTACTACAACGCAGGTCGGGGGCCGAAAGTTTGCCCTGAAGGTTTAGGCATGATGAAAAGTGCCCGCCTCGAGGAGGAAGGCAGGGCGCTTCCCCGGCCCTAGAACAGGCGTTTGGTGTCCAGCAGGATCGTCACGGGGCCTGTATTGACCAGCTCCACCTCCATTTGGGCGCCGAACTGGCCATAGGCTACCGGAAGGCCTGCCGCTTCCAGGGAGGCCCCTGTTAGCTCGAAGAGGTGGCGGGCCCGCGGTTCCTTTGCCGCTCCGATAAAGGACGGGCGCCGGCCGTGGCGGGCGTCGCCGTGCAAGGTGAACTGCGACACCAGAAGCAGCGCACCGGCGGTTTCCGCGACCGACCGGTTCATGAGCCCGCGGCCGTCGGGAAAGATCCGCAGCCCCCGTAACTTCTCGGCCATGGCACGGGCATCGCTCTCATCGTCGTCGGTGCCCACACCCACGAGGGCGAGAAGGCCGGCTTCGATGGTACCGGTGATGCGGTCGCCCACCCGAACGCGCGCGCTCGAGACGCGCTGTACGACGGCTCGCATCAGCGAGAAAACATCGACGATAACGCGAAGAGCGCATTCTCTCGGCGCTCCAGGACGCGCCGGGAGAAATATCCGGCCCAGTGCGTTCCGAACGGAACGTAGATGCGCAGCCGGTAGCCCTCGGCGACGATTGCTCGCTGTACGCCCGGCCGGCATCCGTAGAGCATTTGAAACTCGAAGCGGTCGTTGGCGATGCGATGCTCGGCGACGAACTCTTTGACGGCGGCGATCAGGCGGCGGTCGTGGGTTGCGATTCCAGGATAGACTCCGCGCCGAAGCAGCTCGCGGGCCGAGTCGAGATAGTGCGTGCGAATCTCGGGCATTTTTTTGAACGCAAGCTCCGGCGGTTCGTTGTACGCGCCCTTACAGAGGCGAACGCGTGCGCCGAGCTCGATGGCATGCTCGACGTCGGAGCGAGTTCGTTTCAAATACGCTTGGAGAACGGGGCCGACGTTGCGGTACTCCGCGTAGGCGCAGGCGAAGACTCGCAGCGTTGCCTCCAGCACCGCGGAGCCCTCCATGTCGATGCGGACGAAGGAATCGCGGTTCGCTTGCGCGCGAGCGACGATCGAAAGGAGATTCTCCAGCGCGAAATCTTCGTCGATGAGCAGGCCCATTGCCGTGAGCTTGACCGAGACGTTTGCGTCGACGCCGCTCGCGGCGATCGCATCGAGCATCTCGAGGTAGACGTCGCGCGTCCGCCGCGCGGCGTCGCGCTCCAGGACGTCTTCACCTAGAAAGTCCAAAGTCGCGGACATTCCCTGCTCGTTGAGGGCGCGAACCGCACGAATCGCCGAGTCGACGTCCTCGCCCGCCACGAAGCGGCGCGCGAGAAAATAAAACCTTTTCTGAAGCACGGAAGTCACGGTACGGAGCTCATTGTACGACGCCGCGGCGCAGAATCCACGCGGCGGCGAGTACGACCGCCGCCAGTACGACGAATCCATAGCAGAGTGCAAGCGCTTCGCGCACGCCCGATGCGGAGAGCGTCACGTAGAGCGCAACCGGCAGAGACGTCGGATGAAATGCGACGATGCTGGTCGCCCCATACTCGCCGATCGCCCGCAGCCATGCAAATGCGATTCCCGCGCCGATGCTGCCTGCGGCCGCCGGCATGGCCACGCGCGTAAAGATGCGCCATTCGCTCGCTCCGAGCGTTCTGGCCGCGTCGGCATAAACGGGGTCGACCGCGGCAAAGGCGGCGGTGGCCGCGATTGCGACGAACGATCCCGAGACGAAGAACTCCGCAATGCCGACGCCGAGCAGAGAATCCGGGACCGGCAGCCCGCGTGCCGCCAGCCAAGCGCCGAACGGTGCATTCGTGCCCAGCGTGTAGATCAGCATCAAACCCGACGCGACTGGTGGAAATGCGAGCGGCAACGCCAGCAAGAAGATCGCCGCCGCCCGCACGCGCGGCGAGAGTCGAGCGAGCGCATAGCCGGCGGGGACGCCGAGGATCGTCGCGACGAGCGTGGCACCGGCCGATGCGACGAGCGAGACGCGCATCGCGTCGCCGCCGGTTCGTGCGAAGGTGCGCGCCGCTTCGCCCAGCGGCATCGCAACGACCACCGCGGCGACCGGCGCGGCCAAAGCCGCAATCAGCACGAGCGCGGCAAAGAGAAATACCGGGCCCGGCCAGGAGCGCATCATGCAGGAAGCTTCACCAGGTCGTCGCGCAAAGCGTGCTCGTGGGCGCAGCCTTCCTCAAAGTACTGATTATTGCCGTCGCACTGGCCCTCGACGTTTTCGCCGTGAGCGTGGGGGTGGGCGTTCGCGGCGTCGGTCGCGGGCTGAAGCTCCGAATCGGCATCGCCTTTGCCTGCGCCGAGGTCGGTATGAATCTCCTTGGTGCCGGCCTCGGTTTGGTGGCGGGCCACCTCATCGGCGATTATGCCGGATATCTCGGATTCGCCGCGCTCTTCTTCCTCGGCATCTACATGGTGCGCGAGAGCCGTACCGGCCTCTCGAGCGCGCAACGTCTCGATCTCTCGTCCGGCCGCGGCCTCACGCTCGCCTCCCTCGCCATCAGCCTCGATTCGCTCGGCATCGGGTTCTCGATTCTCTACATCGGCGTTCCCATGCCGGTCTCGTTGATCGTCATCGCGTGCATATCGGTCGCCTCAACCACCTTCGGACTCACGCTGGGACGCTGGCTCGGCGGCTTTGCCGAACGCAACGCGGCCTTTCTCGGAGGCCTCCTGCTCGCGCTCACCGGCCTTGTCTTCGCGACGCTCAAGGCGCTGCACCTCGGCTAGCTGAAGGCAACGGCGTGCGAGTAGGGTTCGAACTTCTCGAGCTTGCGCGCGCGGCGGGCGCGCGAACGATCTTCGTCGTCGGGATCGGTCGAGAGGTCGGCAAGACGACGGTGCTGCGCGCGGTCTACGACGCGGCCGGCGCCGCCGGCCTTTCGGCGGCGCTGGCTTCGATGAGTCCGCGCCGCCGCTTCAGACTGCGCGAGAAGACGACCTTCGTTACCGCGCGCGGTTTGCTTCCGCGATCGCCCGCCGCGCAGATCTTGAAGTTTTCCAAGCTCCAGAGCCCGACCGGCGCGCTGCTCTACGCGCGCACCGTATCGAGCGGATCGTTCGAACTGGCCGGCGCTCCGACCGCATCGGGCGTCCGGGAGATCGTCGATGAGCTCGCCGCTTCGAGCGAGAGCGTGATCGTCGACGGCGCCGTCGACCGCGTTGCGGCGCTTGCCGGATCCGATGGTGCGATCGTCGTGGCATGCGGCGCGGCAGCCGCGAAAACGATGCGCGAGGCCGTCGACGACGTCGCCGCGCTCGTCGCGCGCCTCAGCGTTCCCCGCTACGATCCGCAGGCTGCATCGGTCGAAGTTGCCGGCGCGCTAACGCCGGGGCGGGCCGCAGCGTTTTTGACCGAGGGCGAATCGCGTCAAATCGTCGTCCGCGACCCGACACAGGTGGCGTTGAGCGGAAGAGCCTGCTCGCGAGCGCTTTCGCAGTTAGCAATACGTTGCCGTCGTCCGCTGCGCGTCATCGCGGCAACAGTCGCTTCGATAGGCTCCGAACGCGTCTTCGAGCCACGCGGTTTTGCTCGCGCAGTGGCCGAAGCGACGGGACTGCCGACCTTCGACGTGTACGCGGGAACGTGCGCCGCGTGAAGCCGCTCGATTTGCTCGACGCCGCCAACGCGCACGTGCTCGGCTTCGAGTGGCTTACGGCTGCCGTCGCGCCGATTTCGGCCTACGGCGATCGGCGCTTCTCCGTATTGCAGCCCTTCTTCGCCGGAGAAGAAGCGAAGGCTGAGGAACGCGCGCGCAGCATCGCCAGCTTTGCCGCGGAACTGGACGACGAGCGTCTCGACGCTTTGCGCGCGGCCTTTGACGACCTGCCCGACGCTGCGCCGGCGATCGCGCGCGCCTCGATGGGCGAGGTTCTCGACGACCCAAACTTCTTGGAGCTGCTCCGTTTCTGCGCAGCGATCGAACGCATCGACGGACTGCTCGCCGATTTGCCGGGCCGGCCGTACGTTTCGAACGACGCCGTGCGCGCGATCGCCGCGGCGCTCGCTCCGGGCGGCCAGACGGGATTTTATATGGCCGATGCGTTCGACGCCGAGCTGGCTCGCGCGCGCGAGCGCCTCGGCCGCGATCAGGCCGAGCTCGACGCTTCGCACGGCCGCGAGGTCGAACGCACCATCGCCGCGCTCGGCCGCGACGGAATAGAGAGCGACGAGTTCATCGTGATGCGCGCGGATCTGACCGGTCCCTTGCCGTCGGGAATCCGCGTGCTGCGCGAGGCGCCGACGTATCTGCTCTGCGCACTCGAATACGGAGAGGCCTCACTCAGCGCGCTCGCGCGGCGCGACAGTGCGTCCGAAGAGGTCGCAAATGCCGAGGAACGGGTTCGCGCGCGACTCTCGGCACTGGTGCGCGATCGCGCCGCATCGCTGGGCGAGGCCGAGCGCGCACTCGGCGAGCTCGACGTGCTTCTGGCCGCGGCGCGATTCGTCCGGCGCTACCAATGTACGCCGGCGACGATCTCGCCCGAGCCGGCGCTGGCCTTCGAACGGGCGCGCTTTCTCCCGTTGGAGGTAGAGCTCGGCGCCGTGGGGCGCCGGTTCGCGCCGCTCGATCTGCAGCTGCACGACGTCGCCGTTTTGACCGGACCGAACATGGGCGGCAAGAGCGTCTGCCTGCAAACGTGCGGATTCATCGCGCTCTGCGCCGCGTTCGGCCTTCCGGTTCCCGCCGCGCGCGCCCACACCGCGCTCTTCGATCAAATCGCCTGGCTCGGTTTGGGGCGCGAGACGCAGATCGGCGGACTTCTCTCCTCGTTTGCCCGCGAGGTGCTGGAACTGAAGGCGATTTTGGCGCGCGGCGCGTCGCGACTGCTCATCCTCGCCGACGAATTTGCGCGCACGACGACCCCGCACGAGGGCAGGGCGTTGCTTATCGCTTTACTCGAGCGACTCCGTGAGGGCGAAGCTTGCGGCATACTCGCGACGCATCTGGCCGGGATCGCCGCATCGGCAGGCGTTCGCCATTTTGCCGTGCGTGGGCTCGCGGGCATACCGCGACGGCCGCCGTCCGAGGACGTCGCCGAGGCCTTGTCGGCCCTCGCCGGCGCGATGGATTACACGATCGCCGAAGTGGCGGGCGACGAACGCCCGCGCGCCGACGCGATCGCACTCACCGCCCTGCTCGGCATCGACCGCGAGCTGGTCGACGCGGCCTATCGCGCGCTGTCGCAATGAGCTGAGGCCGAGGGTTTCGAGACGAAAGCCCTTCCAATGGATCCGCTCGTCATCACCTGCGCTCCCGTCGGCGCGGAAGTGCGCCCCGACCAGACGCCCCATCTCCCCTACACGCCGAAACTGCTCGGTGAGACCGCGCGCGCGGTGCGCGAAGCGGGAGGTTCGATCATCCACGTGCATTGCCGCAACGACGACGGCACGAATACGCACGGCGTTGAGCGCTTCCGTGAAGCCTACGAGGCGATTCGAGTGCAGAGCGACTTGATCGTACAGTTCTCGACGGGCGGCGCCATCGGTATGACGCCGGAAGAACGCGCCAGCGTGCTCGAGCTGCGTCCCGAGATGGCGACGCTCACCTGCGGGAGCGTCAACTTCGGCGACGACATTTTCGAGAACAGCTTTCCGATCATGCGCGGGATCCTCAAGAAGATGAATGAGTACGGCGTTCGACCGGAACTCGAGATCTTCGATAAGGGCCACATCGCCAACGCCCGCAAACTCGCGCGCGAGCGGCTGTTAACATTTCCGCAGCACGTCGATTTCGTGCTCGGCGTCCCGGGCGGCCTGGAAGCGACGGTGCAGAATCTTGCCGATCTGGTCGACGCGCTCCCCGACGGCTGTACTTGGTCGGTTGCCGGAATCGGACGCCAACAGCTTCCAATGGCGATGGTCGCGATCGCCATGGGCGGCCACGTCCGGGTCGGTTTGGAAGATAATCTCTTCTACAGCCGCGGGCGCCTAGCGCGAAACGAAGAGCTCGTCGCGCGCGTCGCACGGATCGCCGCCGAGGCGGGGCGGCCGGTCGCCACGCCCGACCAAGCGCGAAAACTTCTCGGCCTGGCCGCACCAAAAGCGGAGGCAGCCGGTGCTTAACGTCCAATAACGGCGCGGATTTGTTCACGTACGTCGTGCGCCGGACGCTGCAGTCAATTCCGCTGCTGCTGGCCATCTCGGTGATCCTCTACGGCATCCTTTACAACATGCCGGGGGGGCCGCTCGCGCCGTACTTGCAGAACCCGCATATCACGCCGGCCGATATCGCCCGCCTCAAACACAACCTGGGCATGGACCAGCCGGTGCCGATTCAGTATCTCAAATGGCTCGGACACGTTCTGGTGGGCGACTTCGGCTACTCGACGAGCAACTCGGAGCCGGTCTTCCAAGCGCTGATCGAGCGTTTTCCCGCGACGCTCGAGCTGATGGGCGCATCGCTCACCATCGCGATTCTCATCGGCGTGAGCGCCGGAATCATCTCGGCCGTCTATCGCTATTCGGCGCTCGATTATGCGATCACGACGCTGGCCTTCTTCGGGCAATCGATGCCGGTCTTCTGGTTTGCGCTGATGCTGCAGCTGGCGTTCGCAGTACACGGGATTCCGTTGCCGTTCGGCTATCAGATCCAACTTCCGTCGGCCGGCATCTCGACGAGCGACAACTTCGATCTCGGCGACCGGCTCGAGCATCTGATCCTGCCCGCCATCGTGCTCTCGCTCTTGCAGCTTGCGCTCTTCAGCCGGTTCATGCGTTCGTCGCTGCTCGAAGTGCTCGGGACCGATTACATGCGCACCGCAGCGGCAAAGGGTCTTTCGTTTCGGACGATCCTCTTCAAGCACGGATTGAAGAACGCGCTCATTCCAGTCGTAACGGTGGTCGCACTCTCGCTTCCCGGATTGCTCGCGGGCGCAATCATCACCGAAGATATCTTTGCCTGGCCCGGAATGGGACGGCTCTTCTACAACGCGCTGCAGCAAAGCGACCTCGCGCTGCTCATGGGATATTTGCTGATGGTGGCCTTCCTGGTGGTGTTTTCGAATCTCTTCGCCGACGTCGTCTACGCGTGGCTCGATCCGCGCGTGAAGTACGACTGAGAAGGAAGCGATGGCCGCTCCCACCCTACCCCTGCCCGGCAACACCGTCATCGAGGAAGATCTTCACCTCACCAAGGTAACGTTTTGGACGCGGCTGCGCCGTCATAAACTCGCGGTCGCGGGTTTGGTCGTTCTCGCCCTGATGGTCTTGGCCGCGGCATTCGCCAAGCAGCTCGCGCCATTCGATCCCAACGCCATCGACAACGTCCACTGGCAGGGTACACCGTTGCCGCCGTGCTTCCAAGATGCGGCGCAATGCGGCGGACACTCGCTGGGAACCGACGAGGTCGGGCGCGATCTGCTCTCGCGGCTGCTCTTCGGCGCGCGGATCTCGCTGACGGTCGGCATCTTCGCCGTCATCATGGAGGTGCTGATCGGCGCGACCCTCGGCGCGATTGCCGGCTACTACGGCGGATGGGTCGACTACGCGCTGATGCGGATCACCGACGTCTTTCTCTCGATTCCCTTACTGCCGCTCTTGTTGGTTCTTACGGCCATCGTCGCGGCCAGCTCGACGAAGGCAGCGCTCAGCTTCGGGGTCATCGTCATCATCATCGGCGCGCTCTCCTGGCCGACGGTGGCGCGATTGGTGCGCGCGTCGTTCCTCAGTCTGCGCGAGCGCGAGTTCGCCGAGGCCGCGCGTGCCGTCGGAAATAACGACGGGCGGATCATCTTTCGTCATCTGCTGCCCAACGCGGTCGCTCCAATCGTCGTGCAAGCGACGCTCGACGTCGCCAACGTCATCATCGTGGAGTCGACGCTCTCGTTCCTGGGCTTCGGCATTCAGCCGCCGACGGCGTCGTGGGGGAACATGCTCGCCAATGCCCAGAGCAATCTCTCCATCGCGTGGTGGGCGGCGGTCTTCCCCGGCCTCTGCATTCTGATCACGGTGCTGGCGATCAACTACATCGGCGACGGCCTGCGCGACGCCCTCGACCCGAACATGGTGTAACGGCTCGCTCGAGGAGGGCGAAGCGGTGAGGCGCCCCGAACCGCCTACACCCCAGCGCGCAAGTGGCGGAATTGGTAGACGCACTAGCTTGAGGGGCTAGCGGGAGCAATCTCGTGCTGGTTCGAGTCCAGTCTTGCGCAGGTTCGCGATTGAAGCGCTCCACTGTGAGGGCGCTTCGATTTTTCTTGGGATGGATGGCCCGGGACTTGGCACTGGTTTCGAACCGCGCAAGGTCAGGTCAAAATCAAACTCGATAACGAGCGGATCGCTCTCGTAGTCCGAATACCGAGCCCATTGTGGAACGACGCGCCCGTATCACGTAGAAGGTTCGCGTGCTTTCTCGAAGTAGCGGCGGTATCGAACACGATCTCCGGTACATCCAACGCTATTCAAGTCTTCAGCTGCGGACGAGACTCGCCCTCGCCTTTTAGACAGTCCGCGTGGAACATCGCTCGTTAAGACTGCCTCGCCTACCGTTCGTCGTCCGAATGCGTTGCGAGGACACGTACTTTGCGATACAAAGTAGGTGTGCTGAGACTCCTCAGGCGGCCGATGGGCTTCTTGCCCCTGGCCATCTCCGCATCGTTCTTGGCGTACATGCTCGCGGGTCTCGCCCAGGGCACGTTGGTTCGTCAACCCGATGAGGGGGCCGCCGCTCACCTATTTCAGTTGCTTATGCCGCTTCAGTTCGCCGCGATCGTCTGGTTCGCCGTCGCATGGCTGCCGAAGCGCCCTTGGTCGGCCGCGTGGGTTCTCGCGGTACAGGTCGCGGCGTCCTTCGCGGTGCTGTCGATCGTCTATTTTCGGCATCTTTAAGTCTCGCCGCCGGTGCTCGGCCGGCTGCTTACTTCCCGCTCAAGCGCCTTTTGAAAAGAGTCCTGAAAGGGCTCGGGGCCGTTGGGCCGCGAATCGGCGGGGGTGCTCAGGAGTGTCAGGGCGGTCCCCAGCGCCTTGCCCCGGGCGGGCCGGCTTCCCTGAAACAGTAGGAAGCCTACCGGCGTAGAGCATCGTAGCAATGGGATTCCTAACGTGTGGTTGACCCGATTCGCAATTAATCGCCCGGTGATCACCGCCATGGTGTTCATCGCACTGGCAATTTTCGGTACGGTTGCCTTCTTCAAGATCGGACGAAGCGCCAACCCGCCGGGAACCGACTTCCCCGTGGTCGTGGTCTATTCGGGTTATCCGGGCGCGTCGCCTCAGGAGATGGAGCGGCTCGTCGTCAAGCCGATCGAAGACCAGCTCGACGGCATCGACAACCTCGATCAGCTCAGCGCCAGCGCCCAAGAAGGCGTCGCGACGATCGTCGTGCAGTTCAAGCTCGGGACTAACCTCGATATCGCGGCGATCAACGTCCAGAGCGCCGTCGACACGGCTCGCGTCTACCTGCCCGTGGACCTCGACCCGCCCAGCGTTTACAAGAACGGCGCCTCGCAACCGCTGCTCGACGTCGCGGTGAGTTCGAAGACGCTGACGCAGACGCAGCTCGCCGACTTCGTGAACAATAAGCTCGAGCCGGTGCTCAAGGGCATACCGAACGTCCAAAACGTCAGCATCTACGGTGCCGCCGACCGTGAGTTCCACGTCGAGCCGATTCCCGCGCGCCTAATCGGCGCCAACGCGACGATCGGCGACGTCTTCAACGCGGTCAGCGCCAATAACGCCAACCTCCCCGGCGGCATCCTGCGCCAGCGCACGCAGGAGACGAGCGTCTCCGTGCACGCGGAGATCAACACCGCCCAAGATCTGCTCGGCATCCCGCTCATGGTTCCCGGCAACAACACCAAGAATATGAAAGTCGGGGACGTCGCGTACGGCTACGACAGCCACGTCGAGCCGACGTCGATTTCGCATTATAACGGCCAGCCTCGCATTTACGTCGAGCTCGACCGCAACATCAACTCCGACGAAATCACCTCGACCAAGATCGCGCGGGAGTCCCTCAAGCGGATCGGGACGCAGTTCCCGGAGCTGACGTTCAGCGAGATCGACGCCCCGGCCGATTACACCCAGAAATCGCTCAACGGGGTCTGGCAATCGCTCATCGAGGGCATCGTCCTGACGATGCTCGTGATGCTGCTATTCCTGCACGCGTGGCGCAACGCGATCGTGATCATGATCGCGATCCCATCCTCGATTCTCTCGACGTTCGTCCTGATGAAGATGTTCGGGTTCCATCTCGATACCATGTCGCTGATGGGACTCTCGTTGATCATCGGTATCCTGGTCGACGACTCGATCGTCGTTTTGGAGAACATCACTCGCCATCGAGATCTCGGCGAAGAGCCGATCGATGCGGCCGTCAAGGGCCGCAGCGAGATCGGCGGTGCCGCAGTGGCAATCACGATGGTCGACGTCGTCGTCTTCTTGCCGATCGCGTTTTTGCCGGGAATCGTGGGCGCCTATCTGCGGGAGTTCGGCGCCGTAATCGTCATTGCGACGCTCTTCTCGCTCTTCGTTTCGTTCACGCTGACCCCGCTGCTTGCGGCGCGGTGGAGCGTGCTCAAACGCTCGAAGGGGCAGCCCGAATGGATGACTAAGCTCGGGTCGCTCAAAGTCACGCTCGCGCTCTGCGCCGCCGCCGTGCTTGCATATTTCATACCGTGGCCGATCGCCGAACTTCGGCAGGTTCTCCCAATCATGATCGCCGCGGTCCTGGTGCTCAACTTCTTCGTGCTGCGTTACGAACGAATACTCACGTGGTACCGGGCGAAGGCACTCCCCTACGCGCTGCGCCACGGGCTCTTCGTGGTCTTCACCTGCGTCGTGCTGGTGCTCAACGCGTTGACGCTGGCGATGGGCGCCGGCGCGACGACGATCGGGCTCAACGTCTTCATTCTGATTCTTGCGGCGGTCTGGCATGGTGTCGGCTTCCTATTGCGGCGCCGGATCCCGGAGAAGAACGTTGCCTATCGCTGGAGCGCCGCATCCCATAACGGGCATAGCCGGAGTGCGATGCTCCTGCGCGGCGGCAAGGACGTGCTCAAAAACGTGCCGCGCGTGATCGTGCGTTGGTTCTATGCGACCGGGCGAAGCCGGCGGTTGACGTTAGCGACGTTTGCGTTGCCGATCGCGCTGGCGATTCTGCTGCCGTTGCTCGGGCCGATCGATTTCGACTTCGTTCCACAGATCCAGACCGGCGAGATCGCGATGACGGTGACCTATCCGCCCGGAACGCCGCTGCAGACCACGTCGAAGTACGTGACCGCTCTAGAAGAGGGGATCATGAAGGTCGACGGCATCAAGTCGGTGAGTTCGACCGTGGGGCGTAAGCCGCAGGGATGGGGATCGGCAATCGGCGACAACTACGCGAACCTCAACGCCCAGACGCTCCCCGACCGGCGTCACGACACCTATAAGATCATCGAACAGATTCGCAAGCTCGCATACCTCGTACCCGGCGGCAATTTCCAAGTCGCCGGCGATAGCGGCGGCGGATCGGGCGCGACGATCTTCTATTCGCTCTCCGGTCCGGAAGATGCGATCGCCCCGGCGGCCGAAAAAGTCGCGCAGTTCCTGCGCAACACGCCGGGCAGCGTCAACGTTCAAACGAGCAACGAAGCCGCGGCCCCGCGTTTGAACGTCAACATCGACGCGCAAAAGGCCGAAGTGCTCGGCGTCTCGCCCGCCGAGGCGGCAAACGCGGCGCGACTGGCCATCGACGGAGGAGTCGCGACGCGGGTCCGGGCGGAGAACGGCCTGGTCAACGTGCGCGTGCAGTTCCCGCTCTCCGACCGCAAGACGGTCGACCAGCTTCAGGACGTTCGCGTGCGCGCACAAGACGGAACGCTCGTTCCGCTGGCCGACATCGCGAATCTCCAATGGACGAAGGCGCCGCTGCAAATCAAGCGTTTGAACCGCCAACGCGTCGTCGACGTCTACGGCGGCACGCTTCCCGGCTACTCGCTCGGCGCGGTGACCGGACCGCTCGAGAAGCAGCTGCGCCGGCCCGGGTTCCTGCCCGAGGGCGTGCAGCTGACCGCGCAGGGCGACACGCAATATATGAACGAGACGATGGCAAATATGGGCATCGCGCTGCTGACGTCGTTCATGCTCGTCTACATGCTCATGGTAATCCTCTACAGCTCGTTCCTCGAGCCGCTGATCGTCATGCTCTGCGTGCCGCTGGCGGCGATCGGCGCACTCGTCGCGCTCTCGTTCATGCACCTCGTCGAGCCGACGGGAGGACAATCGCTCAACATCATCTCGATGATCGGTATCATCATGCTCTTCGGACTGGTGGCGAAAAACGGCATCTTGCTGGTCGACTATTCGAATACGCTCTGCCATCGGGGCATGCGCGTGCACGACGCGGTTCTCCAGGCAGCGAGCACTCGTTTCCGGCCGATTCTGATGACGACGTGCGCGATGATCTTCGGCATGCTGCCGCTCTCGCTGGGCTTTGCCGAGGGCGGCGAGTGGCGCCAGGCGATGGGTACGGTGATCATCGGCGGCCTGATGAGCTCGCTGATCCTGACGCTCTTCCTCGTCCCGATGGTCTATGAGACGTGGATGAGTTTCTTCGAGCGCCGTGCCGATCAGCGCGCGGTTACTGCGGAGATGACGCGGCCGGCCGAAATCGGCGTCGTTTGAGAGCGAGCAAGCGCGGGTAATGAGCCCGCATGAAATGGCTTTGCTCAACCATAGTAGCGCTCGTCCTCACCGTCCTGCCGTTCGCGAGCTCCGCGCAGTCCGTGACGGTCATCGTGAACGGGCAGACGATGAACTTTACGCAGCCGCCGATCGTTCGCACCGGCCGGGTCTTCGTTCCGTTGCGCGGCGTCTTCGAACAGCTCGGAGCCAGCGTCGTTTACACAAACGGTCAGATCAATGCGACGCGCCGGGGGCGAACGATCTCGCTTACCATCGGCTCGACGCAGGCGACCGTAGCCGGTCAACCGGCGACGATCGACGTGGCGCCCTTCATCGTCTCCGATGTGACCTACGTGCCGTTGCGGTTCATCTCGCAGGCGCTCGGGGCCACGGTGAACTGGAACGATTCGACGAGCACGGTAACGATCGCCGGCGGCCAGGGGTCGGGAAACGTTCCGCCGCCCGCGCAACCGCCGCCGTATTCCCACCCCCCGCGTTTCGTAAGCGTCTCGCCCAGCGGAACGACCTCGAATCCGTATCCGACGATTCGGTTTCAGTTCGACCGCCCCGTCCGGCTCGCCGCGATGCGTATCGCGATCGACGGGCGCAGCGTAAACAGCGGCCTCCATCAGGACGGACCGAGTTTCTTGGTCGATGCGCCGTGGCGTCTGGAGCGGGGCGAACATCGGGTTCGGGTGACCGGCACGACGGTCTCCGGCGCGTCGTTCGACCTTTCGTGGAGTTTCGTCCGCCAATAACGCGCCTGCGGCACTCGTGAAGCGCCGCGCGCTCGTAACGGGAGCCGCCGGGGGCCTCGCCGCCGGCATCGCTCCCGCCTTGGCGTGCGACGGCTTTACCTGCGTCGCAATAACGTATCGCTCGTCGCCTCCGAACGAAACGATGGCCGCGGTCGAAGCGGCCGGCGCGGCGACGGCGGCAGTCCAAATCGACTTCCTCGGCGATGCGGGCGCGATCGAGAATGCACTCGCGGAAACGGTCCGAAGGCACGGACCGTTCGATACGCTGGTGCACGCGGTCGGCCCGCTCGTGGTAAAGCGTTTCGACGCGACGACGCTCGACGATTATCGTGAAGCGGTCGACGGCAACTTCCGCAGCGCCGTTTTGAGCGCGCGTGCGCTCCTCCCGGGAATGCGCCAGGCGGGTTTCGGCCGCGTCGTCTTCTTCGGGATGCTCGGTTCGAGCGAAACGCGACCCTTCCGAAGTCTCTCGCTCTACCAGGCCGCCAAAAGCGCACTCGTCGCCTTCGCGCGTTCGCTCGCGATTGAAGAAGCGCCGCGCGGCATTACCGTCAACGTCGTTTCGCCGGGCGACATTCGACAGAAGTCGCTCGATCGGACCCAGGCCTTGGCGCGCGCCGCGCGCAATCCACGCGGACGTCCCGGCAGTTATGAAGACGTGGCGGACGCGGTGCGATTCCTCGTTGCGGACGAGCGCGACTTCATCACCGGTGCGGTAATCGAAGTGACCGGAGGCCTGCAAACCGCGGCAGAGTAAAGCGTCACAGGACTGTCACCCGCTCGGCGCGTAAGCTCGCGGGACACGATGGGCGACGACCGATCCGAACATCACTCGTTTGCACTGCCCGGCGCCCGTCCGCAATACGGACCGGATAAGCTCGTTGCGGTCGAAGAGATCGATCTCCATCTGACGCCCGATCTCGCGCACGAGCGGCTCGACGGCATTGCCACAATCACTGTCCGCACGTTCGACGAACCGGTTTCGCGTCTGACGCTCGATGCCGTCGACTTGGCTATTTCGCGCGTTGAGGGTGCCGCGCGATTCAGCACGCGCGAGGGCAGACTCGAGATCGAGTTCGAACCGGCGATCGAGACTGGCCGGCAAGCGACGTTTTCGATCCATTATCGCACCGTCGAGCCGCGCCACGGTCTTTTTTTTGTGAAACCGTCGGCGGCGCATCCGGAGCAGATGCTTCACGCGTGGACGCAGAGCCAGGACGAGTACGCGCGCTATTGGTTTCCCTGCCTAGACTACCCGCACGAAAAGCAACGGACGACGACGACGATCGTGGTGCCGAAGGGAACCTTTGCACTGGGTAACGGCGAGCTCGTCGACCGCAAAGACGAGGGCGACACGACGATCTTTCGGTATCGCCAGGAGATTCCGCACAGCACCTATCTCGTGACGATGGTCGCCGGACCGTTCGTCGAGGTCGCGCAAGGTACGGCGGGGCGAAATGCCGTTCCGGTCTTCTATTACGTGCTCCCCGGACGGGAAGCCGAGGGCGAACGCTCCTTCGCGAAAACGCCGTCGATGATCGACTGCTTCGAAGAGCGGATCGGAACGCCGTATCCGTACGCCCGTTACTCGCAGATTGCCGTTTCGGACTTCATCTTCGGCGGGATGGAGAATACTTCGGCGACCACGCAGACCGACCGAACGCTGCACGACGAGACGGCGCACCTAGATTTTTCGAGCGATCCGCTGGTCGCGCACGAGCTCGCCCATCAATGGTTTGGGAATCTGCTCACTTGCCGCGATTGGTCGCACGCTTGGCTGAACGAAGGCTTCGCCACCTTTATGGAGGCGGTCTGGCGCGAAGAGGACTTAGGACACGACGAGTATCTCTACGACATCTTCGAGTGTCTGAGCCTCTATCTGCGGGAAGACGCAGAGCGGTATACGCGTCCGATCGTCTGCAACACCTTTATCGATCCGATCGAAATTTTCGACCGCCACCTCTATCAAAAAGGCGCGGCAGTGCTGCACATGCTGCGCGGCGAGTTAGGCGATGCGCGATTTTGGCGATCGGTCGCGCGCTACGTACACGATAACGCGCAACGATCGGTCGAAACGATCGACTTTATCCGCGCGATCGAGCACGCGACCGGCCGGAACCTGCGCGGCTTTTTCAATCAATGGGTCTTTCGCGAGGGGCATCCGCAAATCGAGGTCCGGATCGACTGGGACGCACCGCGAAGCGTCGCGATCGTCACGATCGATCAGAAACAAAGCATCGACGCGCAGCATCCCGCCTATCAGTTTGACGTCGATATCGCCTTGGCGCCCGCGGCCGACCCGCTTTTGCAGGAGCGGCGCGTTCGCGCCCACGTCGAACGCGCGCACGAGACGATCTCGGTGCCTCTCGATTTCGAACCGCGGCTCGTCCGCTTCGATCCGGGGGCTTATCTGCTCGCCGACGTGACGTACGCATTCGGCGCGGACCTCGCGGCGGCCGCGCTGCGCGGTGATCCCAACGTCATCGGCCGCATTCGTGCGGCGCGCGAGCTGGCAAAGAACGGCGGACGAACGGCCCGTGAGGCGTTGGCAGCGGCATTCGAGCGCGAATCGTTCTGGGGAGTGCTCGCCGAGACTGCCCGTGCGATCGGCGCGACCCGCGCGCCGTGGGCGCGTACGATGCTGATCGGCGCGCTTTCACACCAACATCCGAAGGTCGTGCGCGCGGCAGCCGAAGCACTCGGGAACTTCCGCGACGGCGAAGTAGCGCAGGCGCTCGTCGCGCTCGCGCGACGGCACCCGTCGTATTTCGTTCGCGCCGCCGCCTTTACCGCACTCGGCAAGACGCGCGACGCCGGCGCCCGCGACGTCCTCGCATCGGCGGCGCGGGAGCGTACGTGGAACGGCGTGGTTGAGGCCGGTGCACTGCGAGGACTCGCGGAACTCGCCGACGCGCGGGCGATGCCCGTGCTTCTCGACGCGTGCCGGCCCGAATCGAGCGAGGGCGCGCGACGCGCCGCGATCGCGGCGATCGCGCGCTTAGCAACCCTCGTCGAGAGCGAGCGGGCGCGGGCGGTCGACGCCATCGGCCGTCATCTCAGCGACGATGCGTTTATGGTCGCGCTCGAGGCGACGGCAGCGGCCGAATCGCTCGGCGACGAACGTCTCTTGCCCGAACTGGACCGGCAGGGAGAGCAAGCCGTCGACGGGCGTCTACGCCGCCACGCAATGGAGGCGGCAATCCGCATTCGAAAGGCGGCCAAAGTTCCGGCACAAGTCACCGCACTTCGCGACGACATCGATGAACTACGCGAACAGCACCGTAGGCTTCAGGAGAAGATCGAGGCGATCGCGCGCCCGTAAGAGGCGCGCGGTTGCGGTCGTCGCTCTTTTGGCTTTTCTTATTGTTGGGCTCCTCGTCGCGCGCGTACATTCGGCTTCCGGGACGCGCGCCTCGGACGTCGTGTCCTCAACGCGCTCCGCTCAGTTTTCCGCAGAGCAAGCTTTGAAAAACACTTCCTGTGTTGGCGGAAAACTGAGAGGCTCGTCAGCCGAAAGTACGTGCGCGACGGCGGCAGACGTCACAACTTCATGGAGTAACGACGAGCGCAATCGGTTGGGGAAAGAATTGCACGATTCGTTTGCGCCCGTTCTTATGGGTGCGAGCGGGTGGAGTTTGGCCGTGATCGGGGCAGATGGCAGAACGATTTACGACGATCGGGCCGAGCGGGCCGTGACGCCGGCGTCCACGCAGAAGCTCATCGTTGCGGCGACGGCCCTCGACGCACTCGGACCGCAGTACCGGTATCATACGATCCTCGCCTCGCACGACGGCATCGGCCAGGACGGTACCATCGACGGCGATCTTTGGCTGATCGGTTCGGGCGACCCGTCCCTGGAGTCGGTCGATCTTCATAACGGCGTTGCAATGCTCGCGCGCGCCGGAGCTCGCCGAGTCAACGGCCGCCTCGTGGTCGACGACCGGACGCTGACCGGGCCCGAGCTCAATCCCCATTGGAGCGCCGACGACGCCGGGCAGGATTACGCCCCTCCCACGAGCGCGATCTCCCTTGACGGCGACCGGATTGAATCGACCCAGGAGGTCGGTGGGGTCGCGGAGCGAGTATTCACTCCGATGCAAGACGTTCCGCGTTACGTCGCCGATCGCTTCAACGGAATGCTGGTGACTCAGGGAGTCTCCCCGGCAATGCCGCCAGCCGTCGGTGCGGCACCACTCGAGAGCGTCGTTCTTTGGGATCATCGCTCGGCGCCCTTGGAAGCGCTAGAAGGTCACATGCTCTATCTTTCGGACAATCACTATGCAGAACAACTCTTGCGAACCCTCGGCGAAGAGGTCGCGCAGACTCCGAACGATTCCGGCGGGATCGATGCAGAGCGCCAGTTTCTCCAACGGCGCGGCATTCCGACGCCGGGCTTGAGACTCTTCGACGGCAGCGGTCTCTCTCCCCAAGATCGCGTTGCGGGGATCACCCTAGCGCGTCTTCTCGCCGATCAGCAATCGTCGCTCTACATGCTGCTGCCGCTGGGCGGCCGTCAAGGAACGCTCGACGACTACGATTTTACGACGGCGCTCGGCCGCGTGCGGGCAAAGAGCGGACATCTCTCGGACGTTAGCGCGCTTGCCGGCTACGTGACGACACCGCGCCACGGACGCGTCGCATTCGCATTTATCGTCGACGGTTCGCCCGGCGATCCCGATGCGGCGATCGTACGCGCGGTAGATTGGTTGGCGACGTTTTGAGCGGTCCGCCGGTCGTCGACGAGTCATTGCTTTCGCGTCTGCTCGGCCGCGCGCTTCGCCACGGCGGAGAGTTTGCCGACGTCTTTTGCGAACGCCGCCGATCGCTCTCATACCGGCTGCAGGACGGGCGAATTCACGACGCGGCGTACGGCGTGACGCTCGGCGTCGGCATACGCGTCGTCGTCGGCGAATCGGCCGGGTACGCATGTTCCGACGACTTGAGCGACGCGGCGCTCGAGGCCGCCGCCGATGCCGCGTCGTTGATCGCACGATCGTCGCCGGGCGGTCACAGCCGAAGCGTCGATCTTTCCTCCGCGCGAATCGCGTCGTTTTACGACGGCGGATCCACCAACGGCGTCGACGCGCGACGGTACGTCGCAATGCTTGCGGCGGCCGATCTGGCGGCACGGCGTTACGATCCGCGCGTGGTTGCCGTGAACGCGCATCTGAACGACGAAGTTCAAGACGTCTGGATCGCGACGAGTGAGGGGCGACTAGTGCACGACCGCCGGCCGTTGATCACGTTCGGCGTTCAGGCCGTCGCGAGCGACAAGAAAGAGCGCGGCTCGGGCTACGTTGGTGACGGTGGAAGAACGTCCATCGAATTTTTCAATCGAGAGACACCCGAGACGCTCGCGGCCGAAGCAGCCCGGATTGCGACGGTCAACGTCGAGGCGGTCCCGGCTCCCGCTGGCGAAATGGAGATGATCGTCGGAGCGGGCGGCGGCGGAGTCTTACTCCACGAAGCGGTTGGTCACGGTCTCGAGAGCGACTTCAACCGTCGCGGCACCTCGCTCTACAGCGGTCGAGTCGGCGAACGGGTCGCGAGCGAACTGGTGACGATTTATGACGACGGAAATCTCGAGGAAGAGCGAGGCAGCCTCAACGTCGACGACGAGGGAGTGCCGGGCCAGCACAAAGTGCTCGTCCAGAACGGCGTGCTGCTGGGGTACATGCAAGATCGGCTCAACGCTCGTTTGATGGGCGTCGAATCGACCGGAAGCGGCCGCCGCCAATCGTTTCGCTTCGTGCCGCAGCCGCGCATGTGCAACACGTATATGCCCAGCGGGGAGTCGACCGTCGACGAGATCCTCGCTTCGACGCAGCGCGGTATTTTTGCCAAATCCTTCGCGGGCGGACAGGTGGAGATCGCGAAAGGCGATTTCGTCTTTATGGTTGGGGAAGGGTACCTCATTGAGAACGGCCGGATCACGACGCCGGTTCGTAACGCGACGATTATCGGTAACGGACCCGACGCGATGATGAAGGTGGTGGCGGTCGGCAACGACGGTCGCCTCGCGCGGCGTCACTACACCTGCGGGAAGGGCGGCCAGTACGTTCCGGTCGGCGTCGGCATGCCGACGGTGAAAATCGCTTCGATCACGGTTGGCGGTACCGAACATGGATGAGTCGGGCGCCATCGAGCTGGCCTCCGAGGCGCTTGCACTCGCCCGCTCCGCCGGCGCGGAGAGCGCGGAAGCCGCCGTGTCGATTGCGCGGCGCTTTCATGCCGAGGCGCGCGAGGACGTCGTCTCTCGCCTCGAGGGATCGACGGGCAAGAGTCTTTTTTTGCGCGTCTTCCGAGACGGCCGCAAAGCGACGCTCTCGACCTCGGATCTTTCGAACGAAGGCTTGCGCCAGGCCGTCGCGCGCGCCGTGGAGCACGCCGACCTCGTTGCGTCGGACGAATATTCGGACTTACCGGAACTGCAGCCGGCCGACGACGGCGCAGATCTGCGACTCGCCGACGAGGCAATCGCGCAGCGCGATGGGAGCGAGAAAGTCGAAGAGGCACTCGACCTCGAGCGCTTGATTCGCGGCGCCGACTCGCGCGTTACGAACTCGAGCGGCTCGCACTATACCGATGCCGTCGGCTTCACGGCACTCGGGAACTCGCGGGGATTCGCCGCGGCGTACGGGTGGACGCGTGCCGGCCGGTCGACCGGGCCCGTCGCGCTCGACGGCGACGTGAAGCGGATCGCCCAGTACGGGACCGCGGCCCGGTACTTAAGCGACCTCGAATCGCCCGGCTCGGTAGCGACCACGGCCGTGCGCCGGGCAGTCGACCTCTTCGGTGCGCGCAAACCGCCGACGATGCGCGTTCCGGTGATCTTCGAGCGGGACGTTGCCGCGTCGCTGCTCGAGGATCTGTTCGCCGCGGCGTCGGCGGCAAACGTGGCCACGGGCAACTCGTGGCTCAGCGGACGGATCGGAAGCCGGATAGGCAGCGAGCTCGTCAACGTCGTCGACGACGGGCGCGTTCCGGCGGGACTCGGCTCGGCTCCATTCGACGGCGAAGGCGTCCCGACGCGCCGCACTCCGGTCTTCGAACGCGGCATGCTGCGGTCGTTCCTCTACGACACGTATTACGCGCGTAAGCTCGGGGCGGCGAGCACGGGGAACTCTACCGGCGGCGGAATCGGGCCGACGAACTTTTATTTGGAAGCGGGTACGCTCTCGTTGCGCGAGTTGATTGGGGCGACGCCTTTGGGCGTTTTGGTGATGGACACGATCGGTTTCGCAACCGAACACGCGTCGGGCACCTACAGCCGCGGCGCGCGCGGTTTTTTCATCGAGGGCGGCGAACTCGCCTATCCCATCGATGAGTTTACTATCGCCGGACAGTACCCCGACATTCTCGCGGCAATCGATGCGATCGCCGGCGACCTGCGGTTCGACGGTCCCGTCGTATCGCCGTCGTTCCGCGTCGCGGAAATGACCGTGAGCGGAAACTAGCGCGACGCATGAACGCACAACCGGCGATAAGCTTGACGATCGTCCTGCGCATCGATATGCCGAACGAGCCCGGCGCGTTCGGCATGCTTGCCAACGCCATCGGCGATGCCGGAGGAGCGATCGGCGCCGTCGACATGCACACCGTCGGCCGGACGCGCATCGTGCGAGACGTTACGATCGGTGCGCCGTCGGAGGTGGTCGCAAACGAAGTGCGCCGGGCGATCGAAGCGCTCGATGGTTCGCGGATCATCTTTGCCGCCGACTCCACCTTCCTCGCTCACATTGGTGGAAAGATACGCATCGATCCGAAGATCGCCATCAAGAGCCGGCAAGATCTCTCCACCGTTTATACGCCGGGCGTCGCGCGCGTGTCGATGGCGATTGCGGCGGATCCAAGCAAAGCCTTTCAACTTACGATCAAGCGTAATACCGTGGCCGTCGTGACCGACGGCACGGCGGTGCTCGGCTTGGGCGACATCGGGCCGCTCGGTGCGTTGCCCGTGATGGAAGGCAAAGCGATGCTCTTCAAGCAGTTTGCCGATATCGATGCATTTCCGATCTGCCTCGATACCAAGGACGTTGACGAGATCGTCGAGACCGTCGTTCGCATTGCACCGGTTTTTGGAGGCATCAACCTCGAAGACGTCAGCGCACCGCGCTGTTTCGAAGTGGAGCAGCGCTTGATCGAAGCGCTCGACATCCCCGTCATGCACGACGATCAGCACGGCACGGCCGTCGTCATCATGGCTGCGCTCATCAACGCGGCGCGCGTCGTCGGCAAACGGCTGGAGGATCTTCAAGTCGTCGTCTCCGGCAGCGGCGCCGCCGGGACGGCGACGATCAAGATGCTGCTCGAAGCCGGCGTTCGAGACGTGATTCCCGTAGACCGCGCCGGCGCGCTGAACCGCGCCGATCGTTACGAAAATCCGCATTGGCGCTGGTTGGCCGAGCATTGCAATCGCGAGAACCGGCGCGGCTCGCTGCGCGAGGTTCTCGAAGGCGTCGACGTCTTTATCGGCGTGTCGGCGCCCGGCATCCTGCAGCAGCAAGACATCGCGCGCATGGGACGGGATCCGATCGTTTTTGCCATGGCTAATCCCAATCCGGAGATCATGCCCGACGTTGCGGCCCCCGTCGCCGCGGTCATCGCGACGGGCCGATCGGATTTTCCGAATCAGGTCAACAACTTGTTGGCCTTTCCGGGAATCTTTCGCGGCGCGCTCGACGTTCGCGCGCGACGCATCACCGAAGGAATGAAACTCGCCGCCGCGTTCGCAATCGCCGAGATCGTGACGCCCGACGAACTTAGCCCGGAGTACGTCATTCCGAGCGTCTTCGATACGCGCGTCGTCGACGCGGTCGCCAAAGCCGTTGCGAACGCCGCAACCGAAGAGGGCGTCGCTCGGCGGCTGCCCGCAACCAACGAGGGCGACGCTTTTAGTCCAACCAGCTGATCGATACGCGGCGTCACGCGTCGCGGACCGGCGCTGCAGCGGATGGGCGCCGGCCCATCAGCGCGCGCTCCTCGGTGCGAATGCGCCACGAGAGCAGCGCGGCATTGAAGAACGAGAAGAGGATCGCAATCTCGGTCGCTCCGAACGCGAATGGGAGAACGAAGATCTCGGCGCAGACGACGACGTAGTTCGGGTGCCGAAACACGCGGTACGGACCGTGGCGCACGAGCGGCGCGCCGGGTACCGTGATGATCCGGGTCGTCCAGTACGGCCCGAGACTCGCAATCGTCCAGATGCGCAAGGGTTGCAGCAGCGCGTAGACTCCGAGCAGCCACCAGTTGGGAATCGTTGCGGGCGGAATGAAAATCGCCATGCACGCCAGCCATGCCGCGTGCAGAAGCACGATTAACGGGTATTGAATCGCACCGACTTCGACCCCGCCGCGAGCGAGCAGACGGCGCGTGTTGCGTGCCGAGACGAACAGCTCGACGAGACGCTGCGCGGCGACGAGTGCGAGCACGATCCAAAGAACCATCACCTCTCCAGGAGCGTGAAGCCGGCGGTGAAACCCGGTCCGAGCGCGCTGACCAGTGCCCGTTTCCAAGGTTTGCCGTTGCCGATTGCGCGTTCGAGCACGAACATCACCGTCGCAGCCGACATGTTCCCGTATTCGCGCAACACCGCTCGCGCCATTTCGAGCGTTCCGGGCGCCAACTCGAAGGCAACTTCCAATGCGTCGAGCACCTTCGCGCCTCCCGGGTGACAGACGAACGCGTCGACGTCGCGCAATGACAATCCGCGCTGCGCGAGAAAGTCTACCGCGACGTCGTGAAGCTTCGTCGTAACGAGCTCGGGAATGTCGCGCGAAAAAATCGCTTTAAACCCTTCACCGGTTACCTCCCAACCCATGACGTCGAGTGAGTCGGGCCAGGTGTATTCGCCGCTTCCGACGATTTCGGGTCCGTCGCCGCCGGAGGTTATGAGTACGGCCGCCGCACCATCGCCGAACAGCGCCGTTGCTACGATGTTGCTCTTGGAAAAATCGTCGCGCCGAAAGCAGAGCGCGCAGAGTTCCACCACGAGAAAGAGAACGAGCGCGCCCGGCTGCAGGCGCGCAAGCGCGGCCGCACGAGCTAAACCGATCGCTCCGCCCGCGCAGCCCAAACCGAAGATCGGCAGGCGCTGCACCGTTCGGCGTAGGCCCATGCGTTCCATCAGGAGTGCGTCGAGGCTCGGCGTCGCGATTCCGGTCGTCGAGACGACGACGATTGCATCGATCTCTTCGGGGCGCCGTTTCGCGCGTTCCAGCGCGCGCTGCGTTGCCTTCTCGAGCAGATCTATCGCCGAGCCGAGATAGACTTCGTTGCGTTCGGGCCAATCGTGGAGCCGCTCGTACCACTCAATCGGTACGCACGAATAGCGGCGTTCGATGCCCGTATTGCCGAACATGGGAAGCAGACGAACGATCTCGCGCGAGCGCGGTCCAAGCGCGAGCTCGATGCGGCGCATGACGTCGGTCTGTCCCAATTCGTAAGGCGGCACTGCCGTAGCCACCGCAAGAATACGCGCATCGCCGGTTGCAGCGACGTTTCCATTGGTCGGCAGGGGCCCCGCAGCCCGCATGATAATGGCTTACCTCCCGTGTCGTTTAGGCCTGTCGCAGCGGCGCTCTCAGCCGCCGTTTTATTGGGTGCTGGAAGCCGGCCGGCTCCCCTCATCGTCTATTCGGCACCGGCGGGCACTCGGCCGACCGGCGCCGACAAAATTCATCCCACCTCCGCAATTCTCCCGAACGGTCGAATCGCCGCGCCGGACGGCGCGAGCGTCTTCGTTGGAAGCAACCCGCTGGGCTTCGCGCTGACGCCCGACGGACGATATGCGATCGTTTCCAACGACGCTGCGCCGCCGAACTCGTCGCTCTCCGTCGTCAACCTAAAAACGATGCGCATTGCCGGAGAGTTCAAGGATCCGCAGGCCGCCTTCTTCATGGGCGTTGCGGCGGTTCGCGATCGGAGCAATCCTTCGCAGACGCTCGTGCTCGCCTCCGACGCGGCGGCCGGAGCCGTGCGCCTCTTCGATCTCGACGAAGCCGGAGCGCTCACTCCGGCGGGCACGCCGATAGCACTCAGCACCGCCGCAGACGGTCGCCGGCCCTTTCCGGCACAAATCGCGATCGCCTCGAACGGCAGCACGGCATATGTCGTGGACAACGCCGGGAACACCGTAACCGCGATCGATATTGCATCACGCACGATACAGAACTCGCTTCCGGTCGGCGATTTTCCGTTCTACGTCGCGGCCGGCTCTCGCAACGTCCTCGTCGCCGGCACAGGACTTTCGAACTACGCGCCGGTCGTTCCGCCCCTGCAGGCGCCGCAGTTCTCGCAGCCGGCCTTCGATCCGTCGAAATCCTCTACGCTGACCGTCTTCGCGTCGGGCGGCGCAAGCTTGGGCGATCCCACCGCCGTTCGCATGGATCCCGCACCCGACGGAACGCAGATCGTCGGCGGAGCGGCGCCGGGCGCGACGATCCTGACGCGCAACGGAAAGGTTGCCTACGTCGCCCTTGCCAACGTGGATCGAGTTGCCGTCGTCTCACTCGCCGGCGAGCCACGGGTGCTTCGCGGGCTCGACCTGCGGCTCTATCCGGGCGCACCCTATGGCGCGGTGCCGAGTGCCGAGGCGCTCAGCCCGAACGGAAAGCGGCTTTACGTCGCGCTCGCCGGCCTGAACTCGGTCGCGGTGCTCGACGCCCAGCGTGCGACGCGTTATCGTTACGGGTTGATCCCAACGGCGTGGTATCCGGTCGCGCTCGGCGTTTCGCACGATGGCCGCTATCTGTACGTATTGAATAGCAAGGGCGTGAACGGCTGGGGAATCCTGCAACGCGTCGATCTGAAACGCACGTACCTCGTACACGCGACGCTCGAGGCGCTGCGATACAATCGCACTCCGGCCATCGCGCGCTTCAACCCCGTCATACCGCCGTTGCGCTCGAACAAACGCAGCGAAGCGATCGACCACGTCGTGTACGTTGCCGTCGGTACGCAGGGCTACGACGCAATATTCGGCGATCTCAAGGATGATTCGGGCAGTCCGCATGGCGACGGCGACGCGAGTTTTAGCCTCTACCCGGAGAGCGTGACGCCGAACCTTCACGCGCTGGCCCGCTCGTACGCCGTTGCGGATAACTTTTACTCGTCCGATTCCGACGCGGACGTGGCGACGTCGTTCGCGACGGAGGGAGAGGCGACGCTCTATCAGCAAATCACCGCGGCGGCGGCATCCGTCCGTCGGACCAGCGGTCACGGCGACGATCCCGAGGATTACGGCCGGGCGGGCTACTTGTTCAACGCGCTGGCACGTGCGGGCATATCGTTTCGCGACTACGGCGGTCTTTTGCGGCTCTCCGGATACGATGGAACGCTCTATCATCTCGACGTTCCGGCGCTCGCGGCGCTGAACGGTAACGTCGATTTGGAGTACGCCGGCTGGAATCCGAAAGCCACCGCGCAGGCGCGGGCGGCGGAGTTCGTGCGCGACATGGGGCGCTACGTGCAGAGCGATAGCGTGCCGAGCTTTACCTACGTCTCGCTGCCGGCAGAGGGCGGGGCCGCAGGCGCCGCGGACGTCGATCGGGCGCTTGGCTCGATCGTCGATTTCGTCTCGCACACACCGCACTGGAGCTCGACGGCGATCTTCATCGTGCCGCACGACTCGCCGAACGCAGGAGATCACGTCAATGCGCTTCGTACCTATGCATTGGTCGTTTCTCCGCTGGCGCGGCGGGGTTACGTCGGCCATACCCATCTGAGTATGGCGAGCGTTCTGAAGACGGAGGAGGAAATTTTCGGTCTGCCGCCCCTAGCGCTGAGCGACTTGGTCGCCACCGATCTCGCCGACTACTTCACCGAGGCTCCTTCACCGGAGCCGTATCAAGCGCGAGGTACGCCATGACCGCACGCCATGGCCACGGCGTGCAGTATGGGCCGCGTTTGGTGGCCACGCCGACCGGACCTTTGCGCGCGGCCGTCCTCGTGCGGCCCGCGCCGGCCATCGAGCGCGCGGAGCCGCTGATCGGCGAGCCGGGCGCGGTGTACGCGCGCGCCTGCGAACAGCACGACGTGCTGAGAAAAACGCTCGAATCGTTCGGCGTCGACACGACCGTGATCGCATCGCATAGCGCCGATCCGTACGAGGCCGCGGCCGGCGATGCAGCCGTCGTCTTCGAGGACGGGGCGGTGGTGATGCGGCTCAGCGCGCTCTCGCGCCGCGCCGAGGCCGACCGCATGGAAGCCGAGTTTGGACGAATGGACGTTCCGCTGGCGGGCCACATCGCCGCCCCGGCGCTGCTCGACGGCAACGACGTCTTGCTCGCCGGAAAGACGGCGTTCGTCGGAGCCGGCGCGCGCGGCAACGCGATCGGCCGCAGCGGCTTTGCCGAGTTGGCGAGCGCCCATGGTTATCGCGTCGTCGAGGTGCGGCTCGCCCCGGGCGTGACCGCTTTACGTTCCGTGGCCGGCGCGGCCGCGAGCGATACGATCGTTTTAGCGGCCGGCAAAGTCGATCCGGCCGCGTTTGAGGGCTTTCGAACGATCGTTTTGGAGCTCGGCGAAGGGCAGGCTGCAGGCGTCCTTCCGCTCGACGATCGGCACGTGATCGCGGATATTCGATATCGCACCGCGCTTTCGGCGATGCGCCGAGCCGGAATCACCGTCGAGGCGCTCGATCTGTACGAGTTTACGAAACTCGGCCTTACGCCGTCGATGCTGACGCTCGCGCTGCAGCGCGAGTAATTCGGGCGGCATGCGAATCGCCGTCCTTTCCGATATTCACGGAAACCTCTTGGGCCTCGACGCGTGCTTAGCCGATCTCGAGTCGCAGGGAGGCGCGGATGCAATCGTCGTTGCCGGCGATCTCTGTTTGGACGGTCCGAAGCCGAAGAAGGTGCTGCAGCGGCTCGACGAGGTCGGCGCGGCGTGCGTGCGCGGCAACAAGGATCGCTACCTCGTCGAGGATGCGCCCGGCAAAACGTTCGAAGCTGCGGAGGCCGCGCAGATCGCGTGGACGCGGCGCGAGATCGGCGAGCGTTGGCTTTCGTGGCTCAAGGATTTACCGTTCGCGCTGCGGATCGGCGACGACCGAAACCAGCTCTTGGTCGTCCACGCCAACGTCCGCAGCGACGACGAGTACATCGCGCCCGACGCTGACGATAGCGCGCTCGAGAGGCTGATCGGGGATGATGGCGCGACGGCGATTGCATTCGGACACCTGCACATTCCGTACGCTCGCATATGGCGGGCAAAACTCTTGGTCAACGTATCGTCGGCGGGCCTGCCCAAGGACGGCGACCCGCGAGCGGGCTATGCAATCTTCACCGAGCGCGACGGCGGCTGGCAGGTGAAGCATCGCCGAGTGGCGTTCGACGTCAAAAAGGTCGCAACCCAACTGGCCGATTCGGGGATTCCGGGGAGTGCGGACTTAATCGCCACCCTTCGCCGTCACCGGTACAAGCAATTAAAGAACTCAATTCCATAGCGCGCAGCTCCACCGCACCCGCCGTAGAGGTCGAACACCTCGTGAAGCGGTACGGCACGTTTACGGCCGTCGACGGTATCTCGCTGCGCGTCGAAGCGGGCGAGTTCTTCGGCTTTCTCGGACCGAACGGCGCCGGCAAGACCACGACGATCAATGCGATCGTCGGCCTCGCGCGCAAGAGCTCCGGGAGCATCCGAATCTTCGGCCACGACAACGAGCGCGATTGGCGGCGCGCGCGGCGGCTGGTCGGGCTTTCGCCGCAGGAGTATAATTTCGACCGGTATCTCTCGCTGCGCGACGTGTTGATCTTTGCCGCCGGATACTATGGATTGCGCGGAAAGGCGGTTTCCGAGCGCGCCGACATGCTGCTCGAACGTTTCGGCCTGACGGCGCACGCGCACCTGGAGTACACGAAGATCTCCGGCGGTCAGAAGCGGAGGCTTTCGCTGGCGCGCGCGCTCATCCATCAACCGAGCCTGCTGATTCTCGACGAACCGACGGCCGGGGTCGACGTCGAACTGCGCTTGGAGCTCTGGCAATGGCTTCGTTCGCTCAACGACGACGGTCTGACGATCTTTTTGACCACGCACTATCTCGAGGAGGCCGAGCAGCTCTGCAAGCGGATCGCGATCGTTCGCAACGGTCGCATCGTTACCGAGAAACCGACCGAGGAGCTCGTGGCGGACGGAGCTTCGCTGCAGGACGTCTTTTTGGAGCTGATGCGCAATTAATCCCGACGGACTTTGGACGCTCGTCAAGCGTGAGATGATTCGCAGCCTCAAGATCATCAATCAGGTGATCTGGCCGCCGATCATTACGACGCTGCTGTACGTCTTCGTTTTCGGCTTGGCGCTGGGAAGCCGCATTCCGACCGTCCAAGGCGTCAGCTACGCCCAGTTCATCATTCCCGGCCTGATCATGCTGCAAGTCATCGATTCGTCCTACGGCGAGTGCTCGAGCTCGCTCTTTCAGGGGCGTTTCATGAACTCGATCCAAGAGTTGCTGATCGCCCCAATGTCGGCGGTCGAGATCGTCTCCGGCTACGTGTTGGGAAGCCTGGCGCGCGCGCTGCTTATTGCCGGCCTGATTACTGCCCTCGGCGTGCTGCTCGTCCACACGGTCCCGCGAGACTGGGTGCTCTACGTCGGGGTGATCGTGATGGTCTCGATCTTGTTTTCGGCGCTTGGGCTCATCTTCGGCCTGCTCGCCGACAAGTTCGATCACATTGCGATCCTCACGACGTTCGTCATCACGCCTTTGACGTTCGTGGGGGGCGTCTTTACCTCGGCGGCCATGCTTCCGCCGGCGTTGAGGACCTTCGAACTTTTTAATCCAATTTTCTACACGATCGACGCCTTTCGTCGCAGCTATACCGGCCAGAGCGACCTTCCGCTTCCATTCTCGATGGCGATGATCGCATTGCTCGCCGCCGTCGCGCTCGCGATCGTCTTGCGCATGACGGCGATCGGTTATAAACTGCGTACGTAATGATTTTCTTCGCACTGCTGCTTGCGCTGGCACAAACGCCAACCCACCTCGCCATCGCACCATGGACCGGCACCGACTTTCAGACGACGAGTCTCTCCGCGGCGAAGTACCGGCTCGAGGTCGGCGGCAAGCCGAACGGCTCGGTTCACGTCAGTGCTCGAGACGTCGCACCCGGATGGCTCGCCGCATTCTGCACGCCGCGGCTCTGCTCGCCGCAGCAGCTCGACGTTCAGCTCGGGGGTTCGGGGCAAGCGGTCCTGCAGTTCGAGCTCATTCGCGAGTCGGGCAACGCACCAAAGCGCAGCGGTGCGACGATCGCGATCGACCACGGCGCCACGATCCGCGTTCCCGAAGCGTATCGCGGATAGCCGCGGTTAACCGCGTTCCGCGATTTCGGCGGCGCGGAACCTCGCGATGCGTTCGATTAACTTCACCGGCAGCGCTTTCTCGACCGGAAAACGCAACGTGCTTTTCTCGGCCAGGTATGGCAAAAGCTCGTCCTGGAACTCCGCGACTACTCGCGAGTTTGCCGGATAGACGGATACGAACTCTCTCCACCCGGCAAAGTGAAGGACGGTGCGTCCGTTTCGAGTGCACGTCGGAATGTTATACGAGATCGTCTCCTCGCAACCGGGCACGGCGTTTCGAATCGCGACGCGTACCCGTTCGAGCACCTGTGCGACCGGTTCCGGTTGAGCGCCGATATATTCGTCGACCGATTTAAAAGAACGGATTGTGCTGCTTCTCCAGTGCGATCGTAGTCGGCGGTCCGTGGCCCGGCATGACGACCGTTTCGTCGGGCAGTTTGAAGAGCTTGGAGCGTACGCCGTTGAGAATGTCGTCGTAGGTGCTCGCGTCGCCATACGCGCCGCCGACGCTCGCGGCAAAGAGCGTGTCGCCGGAAAAGACGGCATCTTGGAAGACGTAACACGACGAACCGTCGGTATGACCGGGCGTATGCAGCATGCGGATGTTCGAGCCTTCACCGAACGGCAGCGTCTCGCCGTCACGCACGAGCAGCGCTTTGCTCGACAGCGAGCCGATTGCGTGCACGTCGAGTTTATGCATGACGATCTGCGCTTGCGGAAAGGCTTTCGCCACGTCGGCGGTGGCGTCGCAATGGTCGGGGTGTTTATGGGTGATGAGAATATACTGCAGGTGGTAGTCGCCGTCGCGTACGATTCGCAGTAAGTTCTCCGGAATACCGGCGGGGTCGACGAGCGCGGCGCGCCGGCTGCCCTCGAGGAAGAAGACGTAGCCGTTACTGGGATGCGGCAGCTGCGGATGGCGGCGCACCGCTGCCAGCGCGATCGCCGGCGGCTCCCAGCGGCTCGCCGCGCTCTCGGCGAGTTTTCCCGCATCGAGGCGTAAGACCGTCGCGAGCGCGCGCGCTTGAGGCTCGTCGGCCGCGCCTTCGTCCTTCAACCAATGCGCGATCTCCGAGGCGGGAACGCCCGAGGCGCTCGCGAGCTGCGCCTCGTCGAGGCCGGTGCCGCGCATCGCCTTACGAACGATATCGCCGAACGTGTCCTCGAGCGGAATCCGTAGGTCGTCCATAGGCGCGCTGTTCGACGCGCGGCCTCCCGCGGCTTTCAAGCCGCACGCGCCGCGCAGGAAACCTTATCATTCTGCGCGGAGTCGAAGAACAGCGTGGAACGTCTTATCATCATCGGCTCGGGGCCGGCCGGACTTACCGCCGCGATTTATGCGGCGCGTGCGAACCTGCGGCCGCTCGTTCTCGCCGGCGGCCTGTACGGCGGCCAGCTCATGCTGACGACCGACGTCGAGAACTATCCGGGATTCCCCGAGGGAATTCTCGGTCCGGAACTCATGATCAAGTTTCGCGAACAGGCCGAGCGCTTTGGCGCCCGCATCGAGAACGTCGACGTAACGTCGGTGGACTTTTCGAAACAGCCGTTGCGCGTGCGGACCAACGACGCGGAGCACGAGGCGAAGACGGTAATCGTTGCAACCGGTGCGAGCGCGCGCTGGCTGGAGATTCCGGGAGAGGAGCGTTTGCGGGGCCGCGGCGTTTCGAGCTGCGCGACCTGCGACGGCGCCTTCTTTCGCGACAAGCATATCGTCGTCGTGGGTGGAGGCGACTCGGCGCTTGAAGAGGCGCTCTTTCTGACGCGCTTCGGCAGCCGCGTGACGATCGTCCATCGCCGCGACCGCTTGCGCGCGAGCAAGATCATGGCCGATCGTGCGAACGCCCATGCGAAGATCGATTTTATCTGGAACGCGGTCGTCGAAGAGGTTCACGGCGAAACGCACGTTACCGGATTACGGCTGCGCGACACCAAAGACGGCCATCGCTACGAGATCGAGGCCGACGCGCTCTTCGTTGCGATCGGCCATACGCCGAACACGGCCGTTTTTGCCGGCCAGCTCGATCTCGACGACCTCGGCTACGTCGCTTCACCCGACGGCAGCCGCACCAACGCCGAGGGCGTCTTCGTCGCCGGAGACGTCAACGACCATCGCTACCGTCAGGCGATCACCGCCGCCGGCGCCGGGTGCCGTGCCGCGATGGACGCGGAGAAATATCTGGAGGCGATGGAGTTTACAGTAGATTCGCTAGCGCGTCTTTGAGGCGTTCGAACTCGAAACGATAGCCGAGTTCCTGCGTTCGCTGCGGCAGCACGCGCTGTCCGCGCAGAACGATGTCCGCGCCCTCTCCGAGCAAGGCGCGCAGGGCAAAAGCCGGAACCGGCAGCAGCGCCGGTCGATGGATCGCTTCGCCGAGCTCGCGCGCAAAGTCGGCATTGGTCGCCGGATTGGGTGCGGTTGCATTGACCGGGCCTTCGATGCGGTCGATCGCCATCAGATAGATCCCGATGAGGTCCTCGATGTGGATCCACGAGAACCACTGCCGCCCGCTTCCCACGACTCCGCCTGCGCCAATGCGGAAGGGCGGAAGAAGTTTTTTCAACGCTCCGCCGCTCGTACCGAGCGCGACGCCGGTGCGAACGATCGCCACACGCATGCCCAGTTGCGAAGCAGCGTGCGCTTCGCGCTCCCACGCCTGGCAGACGCGCGCGAGAAAATCGTCTCCCGGCGCGCTCGATTCCACGAACGTCTCCGTCTCGCTCGTTCCGTAGTAGCCCACCGCGGAGGCGCTGACGTACACTTTGGCGCGCCGCTCGGCGTTCGAAAGCAGCTCGAGGAGGCGCCGCGGCTCGGCGGTGCGGCTCTCCTCGATGCGCCGCTTGACGCCGGCACTCCAGCGCTGCGAGATCGATTCGCCCGCGAGATTGACGATGGCGTCGCACTGCGCCGCGCTTCGTGCGCAGGCCGAGGGATCGCGCAGCGACGCGGCGATCACCTCGTCGCCACGACCGCGCAGCGCCGCGGAGAGGTGCGTGCCGACGAACCCCGAGGCACCGAGCAGCAGCACGCGCACGATGCTAGATTCTCCCCACGAAGCAGCCTGGATTCAGCGTGCGATTCGGATCGAAACGCGCCTTAAGCGCGCGCATGCGCTCGATGGCGGGCGGTTCGGCTCCCCAGACCTGCAGCGAGGCGCGCCCGGGATGCTCGCCGGCAACGACTTGCGCGCGCGGTTCCATCTCGTGCAAGGCCTCATCGAAGGTCTCGATCTTCGCGCCGAAGACGTGCGCGTCGAGATCGCTGACCCGCAACACGACGTCGCCGTTCATGACGTCCAGAATCGTCTCGCTGCGCAGCTCGAAACGGCGCGCGAGTTCCTGCAGCTCGAGCGCGCACCGCAGCCCTTCGTGCGCGAACGGATAGAGGCGATAGGTGACCGAGCGCTTTCCGAGACATGCCACGTACGCATCGACCACGCGTTCGAACGTCTCTCGCGCGCCTGCGTCGACGATACGCGTCTCGGGAACGCCGGCCCGGCCGAGCGCCGAGCGCACCTCGAGCGTCGCGCGCTCCAGCAGCGCATCGCTGCCCTCGAGCAGTGCGAGGATTCGTCCTTCGTCTCCCTCGTCGCCATCGATGGCGTGGTGAAAGCCGTCGATCCAGAAGGCCGCCGCCGGGCGTATCTGCAAGGCCGCGAGCTGAGCGCAGGCGCGCTCGCGCGTGCGTTCGGGGAGCGGCGCGAGAAAGAGACGCACGCGCCGTGGCATCGGAATGGTCTTGAGATTGGCCTGGGCGAGCACGCCGAGCGTTCCGAAGGAGCCGACGTAGAGACGCGTCATGTCGTAGCCGGCGACGTTCTTGACGACCATCCCGCCGGCACGCGCGATCGTTCCATCGGCGAGCACGATGGTCGAACCGAGGAGATATTCACGCAGGCGTCCGTAGCAGTGACGGCGCGGTCCGATCCAGTTCGCGGCGAGCGTTCCGCCGAGCGTCGCGTACTGCGGATGCGGCGCGTCGAACGGCACGAACTGCCCTTGGCCGGCTAGGAGCGCGGCGACGTCCCGTACCGGGGTGCCGGCGCGCACGGAGATGACGAAATCGGCGCGTTCGTTTGCCTCGACGCCGCTCAGCTGCGTCGTCGCCAGCGTCGCGTCGCAGCGTTCCGGTGGATATCCCATGCCCGCGAGCGTGCCGCCGCCGGCAATACGGACTTTCGCGCCGCTGCGGTCGCACCGCGCGAGCATCTCGCCGAGTTCCTGGGCGCTCTTCGGAGCGAGCCGCTCTTGCGACGTTCTCACGGCGGCGTTACTTCGGCGCAGCGAAGCCCGCTCGGGAAGATCTTCTCCGGATTGAGCGCCCTCGCCGGATCGAAGACATCGCGGACGCGTGCCATCGTCGCGAGATCCGCGGTTGAATAGACGCGCGTCATCGCATCGCGCTTCTCCCAGCCGATGCCGTGCTCGCCGCTGATCGTTCCCCCCAGATCGATTGCGGCTTGGAGAATCGCGTTACCGGTTGCAACGACCGCGGCTACCTGCTTGCGGTCGCGTTTGTCGTACATCAGCAGCGGGTGCAGGTTGCCGTCGCCGGCGTGAAAGACGTTTCCGACCGTGATGCCGTTTTCGCGCGATGCCGCCTCGACGGCGCGCAGCGCCTGGGGAAGGCGGCTGCGCGGAACGCAGACGTCCTGCGTGTAGTAGTTCGGCGCGATCCGTCCGGTCGCACCGGCGGCGCTCTTACGGCCCGCCCAGAGCAGATCGCGTTCGGCTTGCGTGGCGGCGCTGCGCCAGGAGCGCGCTCCGTGTTGCCGCACGATCGACGCAATCGCCGCCTCGGAGGCGGCAACGTCATCTTCGAAGCCGGCAGTCTCGATCAGCAGAACGGCCGCCGCATCGGTCGGATACCCGGCGTGGAAGGCGGCTTCGACCGCTTGGGTGATGACCGTATCCATCATCTCGAGTGCGGTCGGTACGATGCCGGCGCTTACGATCGCCGAGACGGCCTCCGACGCGGCCTCGATATCGCCGAAAGCGGCGACCGCGACGCGGACCGACTCCGGCAACCGCAACAACCGTAGCCACGCGGACGTTACGATGCCGAGCGTGCCTTCGCTGCCGACGAAGGCCGCGGTGAGGTCGTATCCGACGTCGTCGATGCTCGTCGTGAAGACGTCGCCGCGCGCGTCGACAACTTCGAGCGCGAGCACGTGGCTGACGGTCGTTCCGTACGAGAGACAGTGTGCGCCGCCGGCATTCGTCGCGACGTTTCCGCCGATGGTCGAGATTCGCTGCGACGAGGGATCGGGCGCGTAGAAGAGCCCGTTCGAGGCGGCACGACCGGAGAGATCGAGGTTGATCACGCCGGGTTGTACGTGAGCGCGGCGATTGCGTTCGTCGAGTTCGAGCAGACGATTCATCGCGGCGAACGAGACGACGATACCGCCGGCGGCGGGCACGGCGCCGCCGCAGAGTCCCGTACCGGCACCGCGCGCGACGATCGGTTCGCCGCAATCGCGGGCGATCTTAACGACTGCAGCGACCTCGCGCGTCGTTTTCGGCAGCACCACCGCCGACGGCAATCCGCCTTCGGTATAGGCGTCGAACGCATAGACGGCAAGATCTTCGGGTGCGGTCTTTACGGCATCGCTCCCGAGCGCGTCGACTAACCTTTCGCGCAGCATCGCCGGTCTCTTCGCCGAACCCTCGACAACCGCTGCTAATCGTAGAGCAGGTAACGGCGGCGCAGCGATTCGAACTGCGCGACCGAAGCGGTCCATTGCCCGAGGATCGCATGAGCGCTCGCTCCGGCGAGCAAGGCGGTGCGAATCGTGTCGGTGCCCCAGTCGCGGTCGAGTCCGCTAACGCTCACGATGTCGATTGCGTGGGGAAAGAGATCGCGGATCGCGACGAGGATCTCAACGGCCGTTCGCACCGCGTAGAAGCGGCGCGGATCGAAGACCATCAGCTGTACCCCGGTCAGCTCGTGGCGCTGCCAGAATCCGGTTAACGGCGACCAGGCCGCGGGACGAAACCAGACGCCGGGAAGACCGATCGCGTTGAGGCGCGCGGCGAGCCGAACGCCGTCGATTCCCGCCGTTCCGGCGAGAAAGAACGGCAACGTGTAGCCGCTGCCGTTATTGACGCCGGCGCTGTCGAGCAGCCCCGTTCCGACATAGACGATCGTCGTCTCCCAGGTCGGGATGTTCGGCGAGGTCGGCACCCACTGCAGACCCGTATCCGGCCAGATCATCGAACGCCGCCAGCCGTTCATCCGAATGACGCGAAGTTTTGCGCCGATGACGAAGTGCTCGTTGAAGAGCATCGCCAGTTCGCCGATCGTCATTCCATGGCGCATTGGAATCGGATAGAGCCCGATAAACGATTCGTAGGCGGGTTCCAGTACCGGACCTTCGACGATCGCGCCGCCGATCGGATTGGGCCGATCGAGAACCCAAAACTCTTTTCCGTGCTCTCGTGCGCTCTGCATGGCGTAGGCCATCGTCGAGATGTAGGTGTAGGCGCGCGAGCCGACGTCCTGAATGTCGAAGAGCAGAACGTCGATTTCGGCGAGCATCTCCGCGCTGGGATGACGGGAGGCGCCGTAGAGACTATATACGGGAAGGTGCGTCAGCGGGTCGACCGATGAGGCGACCGCGGCGCCGGCGCCGTGATCGCCGCGGAATCCATGCTCGGGCGCATAGATCGCCTTGATGCGAATCTCGCTGCGACTTCGAATCGCGTCGACGATCGACTCGAGGCGCGAGGTGACGCCGCTTGGATTGCTGATCACGCCGACGCTGCGGCCGTCCAGGGAGCGCCAAGCGGAGCGAAGGAAGACTTCGTCTCCGAGTTCGATGCGCGCCGCCGGTACGGACTCGGCCGTAACGCGCGCAGTTGCCGCGAGGGCGAGACCGGCGCCGCCGGCTAGGAAGCGGCGGCGAAGCGTGGCTCGACCTCCTTGCGTAGGACTCCCGCTTCATGCGCGCGAGAGAAGAGCGCGCGAACCGCATTGCGGCCGGTCTCACCGAGATCGTCGGTAAACTCGTTGACGTAGAGTTCGATGTGGGCGCGCATGACGTCGTCGCTCATTTCGACGGCGTGCTCGCGCACGTACGGCATGACTTCGGCTTCGTTGGCGCGAGCGAAGGCGAGGCTGCCGCGAATCGCCGCATTTAACTCACGCGCCTGCGCATCGCCGACGTCGTCGCGCACCAGAATGGCGCCGAGCGGGACCGGCAGCAGCGTGATATTCTCCCACCACTGGCCGAGATCGGCGATCGCGATCAGTCCGGCGTCGCGATAGGTGAACCGCGATTCATGGATGATGAGTCCCGCGTCGACTTCGCCGTGCAGCACTGCAGGAATGATGCGATCGAAGCGCATGGATACGGTCTTCGGGCGAGCGCCGAGCGCGAGCTGGAGTAAGAGATAGGCCGTCGTACGCTCTCCGGGAATGGCGATGCGCTTCTGCGCCAAATCCGCGAAGAGCGGCGGCGACTCGCCCGGAAGAGCGACGAGCAGCGGCCCGTTTCCGCGTCCCAGCGCGCCGCCGGCCGGCAGAATGCGGTAGCGGTCCATCAGGAACGGAATTGCGCCGTAGCTGACTTTCGTCAGCTCGAACTCCGCACGGATGGCGGAGTCGTTGAGCTGCTCGATATCGGCGAGATGGACGCGCACGGAAGGCGCGCCGTCGAGCAGCCCCTGGGTCAAGGCGGCGAAGACGAACGTATCATTCGGACAGGGCGAGTATGCCAGCGTATATTCGTCCAAGTTATCGGCTTTCGTTTCTCACAGCGTCGAGTCTAAAGAGCGCGTCCAAGATTCGGCGGAGCCCGGCCGCGCCCGCGGTGAAATTCCATCCGCTCGTCTCGCGAGCACCGCAGCGATTCGAGATGCCGCGAAGCTCCACCGCCCGAACGCCCGCACGCTCGGCGGCACGGAGAACGGCAAAACCTTCCATCGATTCCACCTGCGCTCCATGCTCTCGCGCGAGGCGGCGCGCAGTCGCCTCACTCGCCGTCACCCGCGCGACGGTGACGCCGCGAAGCGCGGGGAACTCTTGCGCCCGCAGCTGCGCGACGACGGTGTCGTCCGAACGAACCGTATCGGCGACCTCGATCCCAGGCGGCAGCGAGAGCGGTGCGCCGCTTTCGAGCGCAAGCTCCATCGTCTCCTCGGCCACGACCGCGCCTTCCCCAATCGCTGCGGCTCCGTCAAAGGCGCCGCCGAGTCCGGCGTTGACCACGAGGCGATATTCGCGCCGAGCGAGTGCGTCGGCAACGGCGCACGAGGCTTCGACCGGCCCGACGCCGGTGAGCAGAATCTCCACGCCCGGTGGTGCGTTCCAGGAGTCGAGCTCGGCTCCAACCGCTACGGCGACCAGGATCATCGCACGCCGATGAACTTGTGCGTCTGAAGCGAGAGGCGAAAACGGTCGGGATGCGCTTTCGCATAATCGAGAGCGACCGCGACGTTTTTTGGTTTATTTCCCTCGGGCTGCAGCAGAATCGTCGGCTTTTCAGTGAAGAGCGCGAGATGCTCTTCGGGAACGCGCTCGTCCACGATCAGCTTCGCTTCATCGGCTCGCTCCGCCATGCGCGGATCGACGCGCTCCTTCGGCGAGACGCAGAGCCAGACGTCGCGCGGAAGTTCGGTAAAGATCGTCCCATTCGATTCCACGTGCACGCGCCGCCCGTCGCGCCGCAACGCGTCGATCAAGGCACTCGCCTCTGCCTGCGCAAGCGGTTCGCCGCCGGTGAGGACGACCATCGGGCAATCGCCGCCGGCGTTGCGAACCATTGCAACGATCTCGTCGACGCTCGCGAAGAACTTCGTAGAGTAATCGGTATCGCAGAAATCACAGGCGAGGTTGCACCCGGCGAGCCGCACGAAGACCGCCGGCGTCCCCGCCCACGTGCCCTCGCCCTGAATGCTATAAAAGACTTCGCTCAACTGAAGCATTACCGTTGGGCTCGCCCTGAGCGAGCGGAGCGAGTCGAAGGGTCGGACCGGCGGAGGACGGCGCAGGCGGTGGCCGTCTCCCAGAGGACCACTTCGTCGAGCCGAAGGACGGCTTTCTCCAGGCGCTTCCAAATCCAGAGCACGATATTTTCGACAGTCGGATTCTCGATGAACTCGTTGAGGTATTGGTGGTCGAGTACGTCGACGACGCGTTCGCCGACCGCGCGTTCGATTCTATCGAAGTCCTCGATCATACCGCGAGCGGGCCCGCGATTGCGCAGCGGTCCCGTAACGGCTACTTCGAGGCGATAGGAATGTCCGTGCATCCGCGCACACTTCCCCGGATGGTACGGGAGCGTGTGCGCGGCCTCAAAGCGGAAGTGCTTGCGAATCTGCGCTTAGAGTTCTCCTTGCGGTCCCATCGATTCGAGGTGCTGCTTGAGAGCGGCGAGGAAGCCGCTCGCGACGTAACCGTCGACGACGCGATGGTCGAGCGAGAGGCACGAGTTCATCATTTGGCGGATGGCAATCGTGTCGTCGTGACGCACGACGAGCTTCTTGACGATTGCTTCCATCGTGACGATTCCGGCCTGGCCGCCGTTGATGATCGGTGCCGACGCCCAAGAACCGTTCGCGCCGTTGTTGTTGACGGTGAACGTCCCGCCCGCGAGATCGTCGACGCCGAGCTTGCCTTTGCGCGCCTTCTCGATGAGCTCGCCCGCCGCGACCGCGAGTCCTTTGATCGAAAGCTTGTCGGCGTGACGGATCACCGGTACGACGAGATTCGTCGGTAGGCCGATCGCGATGCCGACGTTGACCTCGGGATTGACGTAGATGCTCGCCTGGCCGCCGGCCGTCGCGGCTACGAATCGCGCGTTCATGAGCGGAAAAGCCGCGAGCGACTGAACCACGGCGCGGATGAAGAAGGGAAGCAGCGTCAGGCGGTAGCCGGTCTCGCGTTCGAAACGATCTTTCTCGCGCAATCGCCATTGCCAGACGTCGGTAACGTCAACTTCGACCATCGACCACGCGTGCGGTGCCGTGTGCCGGCTCTCGACCATTCGCTCGGCGATGATGCGACGCGCCTGGGTGAGCTGAACCAGCGTGCCGGGAATCGGCTGCGCGTAGGTCGAGGTTCGGGCGCCGGATGGGGCGGCGCTCGGTGCGACCGCCGGCGCGGCCGGGGTTGCAGGCGCCACCGCGGCGACGACGTTGCGCGCGGCCAGCAGAATATCTTCGGCGGTAACGCGACCGTTCGCGCCCGTGCCTCTGATGGTTCGAATGTCGATGCGATGCTCTCGAGCGAGGCGGCGAACCGCGGGCGACGCTCCGCGCGACCCATTTTCGGACTCGGTCGTCTCGACGGCACTCGGCGTCGCGCCGTTACCCGAAGGCGCCTGCGCGGCCTCAGCGCGCGGCGGCGATGACGTTGGCTCCGGCGCCGGCGCTGCCGCACCGGCTTCGTCGATCACGGCAATCGGCGTTCCGGTCGCGACGGTCTCGCCTTCTTTCACGAGCAGTTCGCGAATCGTTCCGGTGACCGGAGAAGGTACGCCCGCATTGACCTTGTCGGTCGAGACTTCGACGAAATCTTCGTATTTGTCGACCGGTTCGCCGACCTTCTTGAGCCACTGCGCGACGGTCCCTTCGGTCACCGTCTCGCCGAGCTGCGGCATCGTAATCGTCGTCGCCATTTCTAAGCCTCCACTGCAGCCGCGAGCGCAAGCCTATTCCCTCGTCGGGACGCTCGCAATTTCGCATCCCGCGAAATCGCTGCTCGGTTCGCTCGGGCTCTGGCCATCCGTGGCTCCGCCCTCGCCTCACACGCCCTCCTTAGGGAATAGGCTTGCGCTCGCATCAGAACTTCACCATTTCGCGCATCGAGCCGGCCATCTCCGCCGGCGACGTCATGAACTCTTCCTCGAGCGGCAGCGCATAGCCCATCGCGGGTACGTCCGGGCCGCAGAGCCGGCGAATCGGAGCGTCGAGATGGAAGAGCGCTTCCTCGGCAACCATTGCGCTGATCTCGGCGCCGATTCCGCCGAACTTGTTGTCTTCGTGAACGATGAGCAGCTTGCGCGTCTTCTGAACGCTCTCGAGAATGGTCGTCTTGTCCATCGGGCGGATCGAGCGAAGGTCGATCACTTCGACGGAGAGACCCTCTTGCTCGAGCTGCTGCGCCGCCTCGAGCGCCCAGTGAACGTAGAGGCCGTAGGAGACGACGCTGAGCTGCGTGCCTTCTTTCAAGACGTTCGCTTTGCCCAACGGAATCGTGTAGTGTCCGTTCGGTACGTCGCCTTTGATGAGCCGGTAGGTCTTTTTATGTTCGAGGAAGAGGACCGGATCGGGATCGTCGATCGCCGCGTTGAGCAGTCCCTTGACGTCGGCCGGAAATGCGGGCGCCACGATCTTGAGTCCCGGTACGTGATAGAATAGCGCTTCGACCGAGACGGAGTGCGACAGCGCGCCGCGCACCCCTCCGCCGTAGGGCGTCCGAATCACGATAGGACACGTATACTCGCCGTTGGAGCGATAGCGGATCTTCGCGGCCTCGCCGACGATTTGATTGAACGACGGATAGATAAAATCCGCGAACTGGATCTCGGCGATGGGGCGCAGTCCTTCCATTGCCATGCCGACGGCGATGCCGACGATCGAAGCCTCGGCGATCGGCGTGTCGATAACGCGGCGTTCGCCGAACTCGTTGACGAAGTCTTTCGTGATGAGAAAGACGTTGCCGCGCGCCCCGACGTCTTCACCGATGATTAGCGTGCGGTCGTCGGCCTTGAGCGCCTCGTAGAGCGTGGCGCGAACGGCCTCGACGTTATTCATCACGGTAGAGTCAGCGCTTACGACTGCCACGGCTGCCACGCTCCTTCGTAGAGGTGAGTATAGAGGTCGGTGGCCTGCGGATAGGGCTGCGCTTCGGCGGCATCGGTCGCCTCATTCGTCTCGCTCAAAACGGCCTTGCGCATCGCGGCCACGTCTTGCGGGTTCAGGACGCCGTGCTCGATCAGCACCGCTTCGAAGGCCGGCACGGGGTCTTGCTTGCGCCGTTCGGTCACCGCTTCGCGCGTGCGATAGGTCATGTCGTTGTCGTCGGTCGAGTGCGCCAAGTAGCGATAACAGGTTCCTTCGACGAGCGTGGGGCCTTCGCCGGCGCGAGCACGGTCCATCGCTTCTTTGATCGCGGCGTAGGCTTCGATCGGATCGAAGCCGTTGAAGCGCCGTCCCGGCATGCCGTAGCCGGCAGCGCGTTTCCAGATCTGCGGCTCGGCCATCTGCTTGTGGAGCGGCGTCGAGATCGCCCATTCGTTGTTCTCGACGAGCATTACGAACGGCAGCTTGTGAACCGCAGCGAAGTTCATCGATTCGTGCCACTCGCCTTCGCTCGTCGTTCCATCGCCGCAGGTCGCGAGTACTGCGCGCCCCGTCTCGCCGCGGTACTTCATCGCGTAGGCTGCACCGACCGCGTGGGGAAGATGCGCCGCGAGGATCGACGAGAACGACATCAGGCCCGCCGCTTTCGATGAGTAATGATTCGGAAATTGCCGGCCGCCGTTGTGGTCGGCGGCTCGCGCGAAGATCGAAAGCATGATCTCGTACGGCGAGAGCCCGATTCCCAGGCAGAGCCCGAGATCGCGATAGTACGGCGCCAGGATATCGCGCCCGCGGTTGAAGGCCATCGCCGCACCTGCCTGCAGCGCTTCGTGCCCCTCGCTTCCGAGTGCAAACGGCACCTTGCCTTGACGGTTCAGCTGAAAGCCGCGGTTATCGAGCTGACGCTGCAGCAGCATGTTACGGAAGATCGCACGCAACTGCTCGTCGCTCAAACCGTGGCGCTCCAGCGTACCCGTTGCAATGTCGGTACTAGCCATCGTTCATTCCGTCTCGTTTATCACAGCCACGGGTCCCAGCGCTCGGCATAGACCCGCTCGTAGAGGTCTGCCACCGCCGGATAGGCCATCGCTTCGGCCCGGTCGGTGGCGTCGTTGGTCTCTTCGAGGACGGAACGCTTCAACGCTTCCACGCCCTCCCCGCTCAATATCGATTGTTCGATGAGGTAGCGCTCGAAGCAAGGGACGGGATCGTCCTTGCGGCGCGCTTCTACTTCGTCTCGCGCACGGTAGGTGCGGTCGTCGTCGTCGGTGGTGTGCGAAAGGAAGCGATAGCACTTGGCTTCGACCAAGGTCGGACCGCCGCCGGATCGCGCGCGAGCGAGCGCTTCTCCGACGGCCGCGTAACACGCGATCGGGTCCATGCCGTCTACGACCACCCCGGGCATTCCGTAGCCGGCCGCGCGCTTGTAGACGTCGGGCTGGCCCATCTGCTTGGAGAGCGGCGTGGAGATGGCCCATTCGTTGTTCTCGCAGAGGAAGACGACCGGCAGCGAATGGACGGCCGCAAAGTTGAGCGATTCGTGCCATTCGCCTTCGCTCGTCGCACCGTCACCGAACGTCGTCAGTACGGCTCGGCCGCCGTCGTTGCGAAACTTCAGCGCGTACGCCGCACCGACGGCGTGCGGCAGTTGGGCGGCGATGACGGAGCTGATGGTGTGTAGACCGAGGCGGCGGCTCGCGTAATGGTGAGGAAACTGTCGTCCGGCCGAGTGGTCCGCGGCCCGTGCAAAGAGTGAGAGCAGCACCTCATACGGCGTAAGACCGATGCCGAGCGCGAGCCCCAGATCGCGGTAGTACGGGACGAGGATGTCCTTCCCGCGTTGGAACGCCATCGCTGCGCCCGCCTGAACGCCCTCGTGCCCTTCGCTCGCCGAGGCAAAGGGAATCTTTCCTTGGCGATTGAGCTGAAAGCCGCGGTTCTCCAGCGTACGCTGCATCACCATCGTGCGGTAGATGGCGACGAGCTGTTCGTCGGTTAGGCCATGGCGCCGCACCTGCGGCGCTTCGGTCTTGCGAGCGGTCACCAACGCGTACTCGCTCGCCGCCGCCGCCGAATCCTGCGGCGAAGGTAGCTTGCCGGCATAGCCAAAAAGACGGCGCCATGCAGCCCAGGGCCGTGGCGCTTCTCGTGGCGGTACTCTCTTCGTGCGTACCCGCGCGGGCGGCCGACGCGCCCGCTCCGGATTGGAAATACGCCACCCCGTTCTGCGGCGTAATAGCTGCAGTCGGCCCAGTCGGCAGCGAAGGACGCTACGGGCTCGCGCTCTTCGCCGAAAAGGGAACGACGCTCGCCGCGCACGTAACGCTGGTCAGCAACACCGACGCCTACGACGTCTCGGTGCCGGACGCAAATCTCTCCGGGCCGATTGCGGATCGGGAGTTTGATCCGGTCGTCGTGGCCCTTCCGTCCAGCGACTCGATCAAATACTATTTCGTCGACTCTTTTGCGCTCGACGGCGGCGCGAGCGTAACGTGTCCGTCGTACGTCTTTCCGATCGGCGACGGGTTTTCGGGCTCGCCGGGCGACGCCGCCGTCATTACCGCGAAACACCTGCAACCACTCGGCAAGCTCGCGTCCGGGCAGATGTATCGGCCCGTCGACAGCGGGCGCTACGCCGGGGCGTTGATCGGCCATTACGGCAACCAGCGATTGTCGGCACGCTACCGCGTCTTCGTCGATTCCGACGGTCATGCGGCTAGTGCGAAACTCCTCGACTCGAGCGGCGTAACGGGCGTCGATACCACCGGATTGGGTTCCGTAGAAGGCCAGCAGTACGTGCCCGCCCAGTTCCTCTGCACTCCGGTCGTAGGTGAAATCGTCATTCAATTGGATTACATTCCGTGATTGCGACGATCAAAAAGAGCGCCGCAGTGCTTGCGACGCTGGTATTAGTGGTTTTCCCGGCGGCCGCGGCGACGGAGTACGCGCCTGCGGGCATTTCTCTGGCACAGCTGCTGGAGCGCAGCCGCCATGCCGCAGGGTCCTACGCGGCCGGCGCGTTCCACCTCGTGTCCCGCTCCGTTCCGCTCCACGGCGACGTCTCGACGACCGAAACCTTTTGGAACGGCGACGATTATCGGACGACGACCCGAGAGGGCGGATTCTCCTGGTCGTACGGAGCGTATCGAGGTCGGCAATGGCACGGCGATTCGAACGGTACGGTCTTGCCCTCTTCGAATTTCGCCGAAGAGAACGATCCCTTTTCGCTCGCGCTCGAACATACCGGGCAACCCGGCAGCGGCGTAACGCTTCTCGGTATGACCGCGGGCTCGTCACCGGCGTTCGTGGTCGACGTCACGCCAAGCAGCGGTTTGCGCGAGCGACGCTACTACGACGCGCACACGTATCTCTTGACCCGCGTGGAGCTGACCGATTACGACGGTCACCACCGGGTGTGGGAGTACCGCGACTACCGGCCCACATTCGGGCGAATGCTCGCGCATGCGGTCGACTACGAAGGCGACAACAGCGTGGTGACGGCTCATGCGACGGTCGAAGCCGTCGATCGCGTCGACGCCGCTCGTCTCGACCTCTCGGTACCGCCTTCGAAGCCGCTCTTCGACCTAGGCGGCCGGGAGGCCGTGGTGATTCCGGCTCGCTTTACGGAGGACGGAATCATCGTGCCGGCTTCGATCGGCGGCCGGGGCCTCGATTTTCTGCTGGACTCCGGTTCTTCGGACTTGCTCATCGATCCCAACGTTGCACGCGAGCTGGGCATGACGTTAACCGGCGCCGAGCGCGTGAGCTTCGCGGGCGACTACCTGGTCGCAAATGCCCGCGCGGCAGAGTTTTCCGTTGCAGACCTCAACGCCAAAGACGTTGCCTTTTCGACCGCTAAGCTCTCGGAATGGGTGCCGTGGCTGCCGAATCAGCGCGTCGTCGGATTGCTCGGCGGCGATCTCATCGCCACCGGCGCCTTGAAAGTCGATTTCGAGAAGAAATTGCTGACGCTCTTTCGGAGGGTACCGGCGGATCTGGCGGCGCAAGGCTGGTCCGCTCTGCCGATTCGCCTCGATTACGGTATCCCACTGATCGGCGCGGCCTACAGCGGCCGTCCAGGTCATTTCGTCGCCGACCTCGGAGCGGTCTACACTATGCTTTACCCGCATTATTTCGACCGCTTTCAGATCAAGGTTCCGCGCGGCACGCCCGAGGCGGACGAACTCGTCACACTCGGAGGTCGACCTTTTGGGATCCGGCACTTTACCATGAACCGGCTCGTCCTCGGAGATTGGATCTTCGGCGACGTGCAGGTGGTCGTGCCAACCGTCGACTATGCACAGGAGCGGGATTACGACGGTTTGATCGGTCGCGATACGCTCAGTACCTTCAACTTGATCTTCGACTATAAGGACGGCGAGCTATGGTTCAAGCCGATAGACTTTGGCAATAAATAACGTCAACGATTCCTCTGCGAAGCTCGTTCACTACCGCCGCCACTTTCACGCCCATCCCGAGCTCTCGCTCGTCGAGCACGAGACCGCCGCGTTCATCGAACGCGAACTGCGTGCGTTCGGCTTCGACGAGATTCGCACCGGAATCGGAAAGACCGGGATATTGGCGACGCTGCACGGCGGCAAGCCGGGTCCGGTGACGCTGCTGCGCGCAGATATGGATGCGCTCCCCGTGCAAGAGCAGAACGATGTGCCGTACCGCTCGACGCGAAGCGGCGTCATGCATGCGTGCGGACACGACGGGCACATGGCGATTCTGCTTGCGGCGGCGCACGAGCTGGGCCGCCGCGCGAGTGAAGTGCCGGGAACGCTGGTCTTCTGCTTCCAGCCGGGTGAGGAGGGATACTCCGGCAACAAGCTGATGATCGATGACGGCGCACTGGAGAACCCGCACGTGGATCGCACGTTCGCGCTCCATCTCTATAGCGGTCTCGAATCGGGGAAGATCGGCGTGCGCGACGGACCGTTCTTTTCGTCTTCCGATCGCTTCGACATCGAGCTGATCGGTCAGGGCGGGCATGGCGCGATGCCGGAAAAGGCCGTCGATCCAATCGTCGGCGCCGCCGAGTTGGTCTCGCTGCTGCAAACGATCGCGAGCCGCGAAGTGGCGCCGGCCCAACCGGTCGTGGTCACGGTCGGCTCGCTTCACGCCGGAACCACCTTCAACGTAATTCCGGAGCGCGCAACGCTGCAGGGTACAGTGCGCGCGTTCGACGACGGCGTTCGTAAGGAGCTTCCCGAGCGCATCGAGCGGCTGCTCGAGGGTCTCTGCACCGCGCTGCGGCTCGACCGGAAGTTCGAGTACCAATGGGTCTATCCGCCGACGGTCAACGACCGGGCGATGAACGACATCGTACGTCAGGTTGCGCGCGGGGTGGTCGGAGCGGAGCGGCTCGTCGATCCCCACCCGCTCGTAACGTGGTCGGAAGATATGTCGTTCATGCAGCAGCAACGCCCCGGCGCATACTTTCTGCTCGGCGCGCGTGGTCCGAACGCCGAGGAGCCGCACCATAGCGCGCATTTCGACATCGACGAGCCGGCGCTTCAAGCCGGCTTCGAGATGATGGTGGCGTTGGGGTTGCATGGATAGGGCGGCCAGCACGGGCGTTCGCCGCTACGTCATCGTCGGAAATGGTTTTGCGGGGACGACCGCTGCCGAACAGCTTCGCAAGCACGATCCGGCCTGCGAGATCACGCTCTTCGGCGACGAGCCATATACGCTCTACAACCGCATCTCGTTGCCGCCCATGCTGCGAAAGCAGATTCCCGAAGCGAAGGTGATGATTCGCAATCTCGCCTGGCACGAAGAGCATCGCATCACGCTGCACTTGCAGACGCGCGTCGAGCGCATCGTTCCGCAGGAGCAGATCGTCGAGGCCGGAGGGATCTCCTATCCGTACGATGCGCTGCTCATCGCCACCGGCGGCCGGCCGAATCCGACCGGTAAGCCGGGATCCGAGGGCGCGGCGAATCTTTTTGCGTTTCAGTACCTCGACGATACGCGGGCGATCTCCGAACAAATCGACCGCAGCAAGGCCGGCGTGGCAATCGGCGGATCGTTCATCGCCTACGAACTTGCCGAAGCCTTCGCGTCGCGCGGACTCGAGACGCATTGGCTGATGCGCGGCCCGCGCGGCCTGCACCGCATCATCGACGAAGAGGCCGGCGCCCTGCTTCATGAAGCCGCCGCCGCGGACGGCGTGCACATGCACTACGGCGAGGAAGTCGAGGAGTTCGTCCGTTCGAACGGCGCGATCACGAAGGTGCGCACGAATGCCGGCGAGATTGCGGCGGAGTGCTACGCCTATGGCTTCGGGCTAGCGATGAACACCGAAATCTGCGACGGCTCGGGAATCGCGACGAGCAAGAACGGCATCCTTTGCGACGATCGTCTCGAAACGAACGTCAAAGGGATCTTTGCCGCGGGCGATGTGGCCGACTTCTACGATCCGATCCTCGAAATTCGTTACCGAATGGGCACGTGGAACAATGCCGGGGCGCACGGGAAGGTCGTAGCGCTCAATATGATGGGCGGAAGCGAGATCTACCACGACGTTCCCGAGTACTCGTCGCTGCTCTTCAAGGGACAGACCATTACCCAGTTCGGGCTTGGAACGGACTTGCGTCCCGATCTCGAGATCGCGCGCAAGGTCGACCGCGAGAAGAAGTGGTACCGTGCGCTCTTCTTTTGGGAAGACCGCCTCGTCGGCGGCCTCATGCTCGGCAAAGGCAACCGCGCCGGGAAACGCAAGTACGTCGAGGCGATCAAGTCGAAGCAGCGCTTTCCCAAACCCGACTGGAGCGCGATGCTCGACTGGACCGCCTAGGACGTCAGGCCGACTTCAGCCGTAGCGCAAGCGACGAGAAGGCGATTCCCTCGAAGATGAAGCTCAGGCCGACCGCATAACCGATGAACCAGACGGCCGAGAACGGCCACTGAGCCCAGAGCAGGATGCCCAGGACGATGCTCACCACGCCGCTGAGTGCGATCCAGCCGTACTGCGGAACCTGCAGCCAGAGTGCGGAGACGAAACGAAATACGCCGCCGAAGACCAGCAGCGCGGCGATGAAGAGCGTGATCGTCAGGGCACCCAGTGCGGGATGTTCCATCAGCATTAGGCCGATGATAATGTCGAGAACGCCGACCAGCAGCATCAGAATCACGTGACCGGCGCCCCGCGTCATAAAGGCGCCGACGATCTGGAAGATTCCCGCGACGAATAGTATGACTCCGAGCACGACGACCGAGGCTGCGGTTGCCATACCCTCGGCATAGATGCAGTAGAGGCCGATTACGATCAGCGCGATCCCCAGGACGAGATACCAACCCCAGTGCTTGCGCGCTTCCCCGATCGACTCGGCCGCGTTTGCGACAACGTTCATATTTTACAACTCCTTCGCTCCAGCGAGCTCCGATGAGGCATCCTAGGCCTCGCTTGGAACGTTCTTTGTCCCATCGCTCGCCGCCCCTGCGACGCAGGCCACGAACTCGTCGATGTCCTCCGGCGCCGTGGCCCAGTGCGTCATCCAGCGCACTTCGGGGAGCCGCGGGTCAAAGACGTAGAAGAAGAACTCGCGCGCAATCCGCTCGATGGCTTCCCGCTCCAGCGTCGCGAAGACGGCGTTACAGCGCACCGGCCGGGTTATCCGCACTCCGGGGATCGCGCGAACGCGTTCGTGCAGCCGCGCCGCCATCGCATTGGCGTGCGAGGCGTAGCGTGCCCAGCGATCGTTCGTAAGCAGCGCGTCGAACTGGGCGGCCAGATAGCGCATTTTCGAACCGAGCTGCATCGCCTGCTTCTGCACGAACGGCGCCGCCCCGGCGTGCAGCTCGGGGTTGAAGAAGCAGATCGCCTCCCCGAGCATCAACCCGTTCTTCGTGCCGCCGAAGCTCAGGATATCGACGCCGAGGTCGGCGGTCGCACCGCGCAGCGTCGTTTCGAGCGCCACCGCGGCGTTGGCGATTCGCGCGCCGTCGACGTGAACGATCAGATCGCGTTCGTGAGCGAACGTGCAGAGGGCGCGGATCTCCTCAAGTTCGTAGAGTCCGCCGTACTCCGTCGCTTGAGAGATCGAGACGGCGCGGGGCTGAGGGAAATGGACGTCGTGCCCCGCGTGAAGATACGGTTCTAGGTCGGCCGGGCGCAGCTTGCCGTCGGCCGTCGGAATCGGGATGACTTTCGACCCGCTGAACCGCTCGAAAGCGCCGCATTCATCGGTTTGGAGATGTGCGCTGGCGGGAGCGAGTACGGCCTCCCAGGGCCGGAGCACCGAGCCGAGCGCCGCGACGTTCGCGCCGGTGCCGTTGAACGTCAGATAGACCTCCGTCTTCGTGCCGAAATGTTCCTTGAACCGAGCGATCGCGCGCGCGGTCCAGGCGTCGTCGCCGTATCCCACCGCGTCGCCGCTATTCGCCTGCGCGATCGCTTCGAGAATTTCCGGCGCGACCGGTGCGTTGTTGTCGCTGCCGAAGCTGCGACGGGCTTGATGCTGCATGGGTTCTACGGTGCGTGAACGGAATCGGGGGAACCTACCCGGAGCTGCGGCGCCGTTGGCTCGCGCTGTCGGAGAAGCGCGACGTGCGTGTTTGCGACGTGGAATGCCGCCGGCCGGGTCGCACGCTGCTCTGCGTGGATATCGGCGGGCGCGACGCGACGCCGCGCATTGCGATCTCCGCCGCCGTGCACGGTGACGAGCCGGCCGGCGCCTGGGCATTGCTCGACCTCGTTGAACGGGACGCCCTCGATGGGCGCTACGCGTACCGCCTGTGGCCATGCCTCAACCCGACCGGCTTTGCCGCCGGTACGCGCCACAGCGTGGACGGAGTCGATATCAATCGAACCTTCGCGGGGGTGGGCTCCTCTCCGGAAGCGTGGGCGGTGCTCGGCGCCATGCGCGGACGGGCGTTCGCACTCTCGCTCGATCTGCACGAAGATTGCGATGCGGAGGGATTTTACTGCTACGAGTATGGTGGCGGAGGGATCGGGCGGCGGGCGATTGCCGAGCTCGAATCGCGCGGCCTTCCGATCGATCCGCTCGACGTTACCTTCGGCTTAGCGGGCCCGCTCGACGACGCGCACTGCTTGCGCGAGCCCGGGCGCGTTGTTGCCGACGCGCTGCGAGAGGCCGGACTCCTCGGAGGGCTCTCGTATTCGCTCGCCATGGCACGCGCGGGAATCGCGCACGCATTGACGTTCGAGACGCCTTCCTGTGCGGGTTGGGGGACGCGGCTGGCGATGCACGATGCCGCGATTACCGCGGCGATTGAAGCGCTCCTTGAGGAGTCCGATTCCGGGCCGTGTAACTAGCCGACAAGATGCCGCAACGCGATCGTCTCGAAGTCGATGTGCTTTTCGTCGGTGCCGGCCCGGCGAGTCTCGCCGGTGCCATCCGTCTAGGGCAACTCGCGCAGGCAGCCGGCCGGGCGCTCGAAATTCTGGTTATCGAAAAAGGCGGCGAGGTGGGCCATCACGGCATCTCCGGTGCGGTGATGGATCCGCGCGCGCTCGACGAGCTTCTTCCGCAGTGGCATGCGAGCGCACCCGTCGAGTCGCCGGTTACGAGCGACCAGCTTTGGTTTCTTACCGCGCGCGGAAAGCTCAAGGCGCCGTTCACGCCGCCGCCGCTGCGCAACGACGGCAAGTACGTTACGTCGCTGCAGAAGCTTTGCAAATGGCTCGGCGACGTTGCCGAAGAGCATACCGCGCAAGTATTCCCGGCCTTTCCCGGGCAAGAGCTGCTCTGGCACGAGAATCGCGTCATCGGCGTCCGCACCGGCGACAAAGGGCTCGACCATGACGGTCGGCCGAGATCGAACTACGAGCCGGGCGCGGACATTATGGCCAAAGTCGTCGTGCTCGGGGAAGGTCCGCGCGGAACGCTGACAAAGCAGGCGGCGTCGCGACTCAACCTTTACGCTGGACGCGAGCCGCAGGTCTACGCGGCGGGCGTCAAAGAGTTGTGGCAGCTTCCCGACGATCGATTCAAAGCGGGGTCGGTAATTCACACCCTCGGCTTTCCGTTGCCGCCGCAGACCTTCGGCGGCGGCTTCATCTACGGCATGGCCGGCAACGTTCTCGATATCGGAATGGTCACGGGTTTGGATTATAAGAACCCGACCACCGATCCCCACAACGAGCTCCAGCGCATGAAGACCCATCCGGTCATCGCGCGGATGCTCGACGGCGGAAAAATGATTCGCTACGGCGCGAAGGCGATTCCGGAGGGTGGGCTCTTCGCGATGCCGCGTGCGTACGCCGACGGCCTGCTGCTCGTCGGCGACTCGGCGGGCTTCCTCAACGGCATGCGGCTGAAAGGGATTCACCTCGGCATGAAGTCCGGAATGCTCGCCGCCGAGACGATCTGGGAGGCGTTCCAAGCCGACCGATACGATGCCGCGACGTTATCGTCGTTCGAGCGCCGCTTCAAGGAGTCGTGGGCGTATTCCGAACTGCGTACGGCGCGCAACTTCCACCAGGGATTTCATAACGGGATGCTTGCGGGCTTGGTCAATGCGGGGCTCTCGACGCTGACGGGCGGCGCCGGCTTCGGCTTCATCGATAAGCTCGCCGGCGAGCCCGGCTACGCGCGAATGGAGAAGATGGGCTTCAATCCGCCGCAGACGCCGCGCGCAAATATCGACAACATTCTGACCTTCGACAAGCTCACCGACGTCTACAGCAGCGGCACGATGCACGAAGAAAACCAGCCCTGCCACCTCATCGTCTCCGACACGAACGTTTGTCGCGATCGCTGTACCGTCGAATACGGCAACCCGTGTAAGCACTTCTGTCCGGCAGCGGTCTACGAGCCGATGTTCGAGTCGCGCGACGGCGGCTTTACGGGACGGCTGCAGATCAACTTCACCAACTGCGTGCACTGCAAGACGTGCGACATCGCCGATCCGTACCAGATCATCACGTGGGTGCCGCCGCAGGGAGGCGAGGGTCCGGTCTACCTGGGCATGTAGGGTTAGACGTCAGAACCACTCCATGGGTCAAACGTGGAAACACCGGTCGGCGCAAAATGCCGTTCGTTTCGGGTGACCACCTTTAGCCCATGAAGCGCGGCCGTCGCCGCGATTTGCGAGTCAACGATTGACAAGACGATGCCGCGATTGCGCGCCGAGGCGAGCATCGTTCCCCAAAGGCGCGCGACGCTCGTATCGAATGCAAGCACGCGCCGGCCAAAGCGCGCGATGAGATCGAACGTAAGCCAGCGCTCGAGTTCGGTTCGTCCGGCGGAGCCGCGATCGAGGCGAGCGATGCCGTTTTGAAGCTCGCCGATCGTCAGCACGCTGATATAGGCGGCGCTTTCGTCGAGCTCGCTCAGCCACGCCGCGAGGCGGTGGTTCGGCCGCGGACGCGCGCCCTCGCAGACGGCCATCGCATCGAGCAGAAAGCCGCTCACAGTTCGAGCTCGCGAAGGTCGTCGATGCTTTCCGACGAGCGCTCGAGGTCGAGCGAAGCCTTCCGAAGCGGCGAGCGCTGTAAGAACGAAAAGAGCGTATCGCGCGCTTTCGACCGGCCCTCATACTGGGAGTACGGAAGCACGACGACCGCCGGCTGTCCTCGGCGCAAGATTACCTGAGGCTCGCCAACCAAGCAACGATCGACGAGCTCGGAGAGCCGAGCCTTGGCGTCTTGGAGGTTCCACTTTCGATAGTCCATCTAGTCGAACTATATAGGAATCAGCCCGCCGAGGGCAAGGCCGGAGCAACGGAGAGCGCGTCAAAGTGTTGCCCCTGTGGACCGCGCGCGTTCCGGCGACGTCGTCATCGTCGGTGCCGGACTCATCGGGCTTTCGGTCGCGTTCGAGCTGGCCGAGCGCGGCGCGAGCGTGCGCGTCTACGATCGGGCGGAGCCGGCCCGTGCGGCATCGTGGGCCGGCGCGGGCATGCTTGCGCCGTATACCGAGCGCATTGCGAATGAAGCGCTGCTTGCGCTGTGTGCTTCGTCGCTGACGCAGTATCCCGGCTTCGTTGCACGCATCGCGGCAGCCGGTGGAATCGACGCGCGCTTACGGCTCGACGGCGTTCTTTACGCGGCTCTTGACGAAGCGGCGCTCGAAATGCTGCAACGCGAAGCATCCGGATTGCAGGCGCGCGGAATCGATTGCGTGATGCTCGACCGATCCGAGGCACTTGCAGCCGAACCGTGGCTGGGCGCCGGGCTGGCCGGCGCACTGCTCAAACGTGGTGAAGGCTACGTTGATAATCGTCGCCTCGGCCGAGCCTTGGTCTCCGCGTGCGTGGCTCGGGGCGTGCGAATCGAACGGACGTCCGAGATCGAGGTGAAGTGCGATGCGCGGCGAGTGCTGGGCGTGCGAACCGATCGCGGATTCGTCGCCGCCAGCGTCGTGGTCAATGCGTGCGGCGCGTGGGCCGAGCAACTCCACGGAGTGCCGCCCGAGTGCGTGCCGCGGGTCGAGCCGATCAAAGGACAGATGATTGCCCTCGCCGTCCCGTCGGGTTTCGTACGGCGTGCGACCTGGGTGCCGGGCGTCTACCTCGTACCGCGCGAAGACGGGCGGCTGCTCGTGGGTGCGACCGTTGAATCGGCCGGGTTCGACGAGCGCATCACTGCGGACGGCGTGCACGGTCTGCTCCATGCCGCGCTCGTCGCGGCGCCCGCCCTTGCGGGCTTCTCGCTGACCGAAAGCTGGGCCGGCCTGCGTCCGGGAACGCCCGACGGTCTTCCCTATCTCGGCGCGACCCCGCTCGATGGGTTCGTGCTCGCGACGGGTCATTATCGTAACGGCATCTTGCTCGCGCCGGCGACCGCACGGTCGATCGCCGACGCGATTGGAACGGGAGCGAGCTCGGCGCTCGAGGCGAGCTCGGCGCTCGAGGCGTTCTCGATCGCTCGCTTCGGCACGGAACCGACGCGCGTGGAACGAATCACTCACGCGTGAAGGCAACGATCAACGGCGCTTTGCGCGATCTTCCCGACGAACTCACGGTCGGCGCGCTTCTCGAACTGCTCGGCTCGGCGCGCACCGGCATCGCGGTCGCTCAGAACGATTCGGTGGTTCGGCGAAACGAGTACGATCGCCAAGCCGTGCGCGAGGGCGACCGCATCGAGATCATCGAAGCGGTGGCGGGAGGATAGAGCGCATGATCGGCGATAGCGATCGGTTGAAGATCGGCAGGTACGAGCTCGACTCGCGGCTGATCGTCGGAACCGGAAAATATCCGTCGATGGAGGTGATGCGCGCGGCGCACGCCGCGAGCGGCGCTTCGATGATAACCGTCGCGATCCGGCGCATCAGCTTGGACAACGCGGAAGGCAAGACGCTGCTCGATTTCATGGATCGGACGCGCTACACGATTCTTCCGAACACCGCCGGCTGCTACAACGCCAAGGAGGCGGTGCTCACCGCTCGGCTCGCCCGCGAGCTGCTGGAGACCGACTTGGTCAAGCTCGAAGTGATCGGCGATACCGAGACGCTCCATCCGGAGACGCGCGAAACGCTCGTTGCCGCCGAGCAGCTGGTCAACGACGGCTTTACCGTGCTGCCGTATATCGGCGACGATCCGATCGCGTGCCGCCAGCTCGAAGAACTGGGTTGTGCGGCCGTCATGCCGCTCGCCGCGCCGATCGGCAGCGGTTTGGGCGTCTGCAATCCGTACTCGATTCGGATCATCAAGGAACGCGCGAAGGTACCCGTGATCGTCGACGCCGGTGTGGGCACCGCGTCGGACGCGGCGATTGCCATGGAGCTCGGCGTCGATGCGCTGCTGATGAATACCGGCATCGCGAGGGCGCGCGACCCGGTACGCATGGCGGAGGCCATGAAGCATGCGGTGATCGCGGGCCGAGAAGCCTATCTCGCCGGACGAATGGAGAAGCGCCTCTACGCCGCCGCCTCGAGTCCGATGAAAGATTTGATCGCGACAGTCAACGAGTGAGCAAGCCTGGGCCGGCGCCCGGGCCCGTCCGCCAGCGGCACGGCCACCTGCTACCTTGATAAAAACAGTCGCAGCTATCAAGGAGTTTGACCATGCGCTTAACCTCTCTACTGACTGTCGCACTGGCCGCGGGCATCGGGCTTTCCGCATGCTCGACCGGCGGCTCGCAAGCCGTTCCGGGCAGCACGCAGACGGCGCCCATGGCGAAGCCGGGCGGCCCGCGCCTCGTCGCGATCGGCGCGCATCCCGACGCATCGTGTCCCTCGCAGTACATCACGTGCGTCAGCATCACCAGGACGTCGCACCGCAAGGTTCAGGTTTGCGTCCAGTACAGCTATTGCCCGGCGCCCGGCGAGTGGACGTGGAGCAGCCAAGTCCGGGTCGTGAAGACCGGCAAGGCCGTCGGGGCGATCACGAGCAGCGCTTCGCCGAACCCGGGCAATCCGACCGTCTTCACGATCAGCGAAAAGAGGCGAGTCAAGAGCAGCAACCACGTGTACAAGTATCAGGACGTCATCGAGGCATGCAGCTACACAAGCAATTGCGTCTCGGGCGCGATCGGTATCGCTACCAAATAAGCGGCTAGCGAAAGCGTTACTTGCGAAAGGGCCCGGCATCTGCCTGGGCCCTTTTTAGTTATCGTGACCCTGGTTATTTTGTCTTACAAGACTCGCTGAAAAGGCGGACAGCGGTCGCTCGCTCTTGCAGGCGACGAAAGCGGTACTTCGAAACGGCTTCGTCATCACTGCGTTAGGAGCGAAATTTAGGATGTTAGCTTTCAACAATCGCGTGCTTATGCTGGCCGCGGGAGCACTTTTTGCCACTTCGGCCTGCGGAGGAAACGCCACGATTCCAACCGCAGCCGCGGGAAGCGGTCCGGGATCGCAAGTCGCGAGTTCCATTCTTCCGGACGACACGACCTCGATTTTGAAAAAACTGAAGAAAGATGTCGAAATCGGCTCGACGGTCGATCCGAAAAACGGCGACATGGGCCCGCGGGCAATCTCGCTCGTCAAATCGACGTTCGGACTCAAGAAGGGGCAGCTGCTGGTTTGCAACTTCGCCGACTCTGCGGGTAACGCCGGAAAAGGGACCACGATCGAAGTACTCGATCCGGAACCGCACTCCAACCCGGCGAGGTTCGCGCAGAATGCCAAGTTAACGGGCTGCACCGGCGACGCCATCACGCCGACAAATCAAGTCTATGGCGCCGCACTGGTGAGCGGCCGCGTTTCGCGGTTCACCCCGTCCGGGAAGCTCGACAAGAGTTACGGTTCTCCCATCCAAGCTCCGCTCTCCGACGCCGATGCATTCTGCGGTCTGCCCTACGCGCCCGAGGACGAGTACGTTTCCGACGCCAAGACCGGCTCGGTTATCAAGATGTCGTTCCTCCCCGTTAGCCGCGGCGGCAAGGTTAAGATGACTCAAGTGATGACCGGGTTCGGGGTCAATAAGGCCTCGGGTTGGAGTGTTTTGGGCCCCTCCGGTATTCAATATAATAGTACGAGAGCGAGTAATCTTTGCAACGACACGCTGTATATCGTGGACGGGGTCAATAACACCGTTGTCGCCGTTTCGAACGCCGTCAACTTAGTTCAGAAGGACGAGATCGTGGTGCAGCCCGGTGGGAAGAAATTCAAGTGCGCCCACCCAAAATACACGTGTGCGAAGGTCGTCTACAGCGGTTCTCCGCTCAACGCACCCGTAGCGTCGGCTCTGCTGCCGAACGGAAACCTCATCGTTGCCAATACGAAAGGTGGAAATAAGCTCGTGGAGCTGACGCCGGCCGGGAAGATCCTGGCCACCAAGACCATCGACACGAGCACGTCCGCCCACGTCTTCGGACTCCTTGCCACCGGCACGACCGATAGCGATACGGTGCTGTTCTACACCGATACCAAGACGAACACGCTGCAGGAACTCGAGCAGTAGCGATGTTACTGGGGAACGTCTCCCGAAAGTAACGAGAGCACCGGTATATTCAAACCGGTGCTCTTCGTTTAGGATCTCCGTAAAAACGTAGGCTACTTCTTCGCGGCCACCGTCCCCAGCGGGAAGTCGAAATCGCCGGTAAAGACGGCGATCGGCGAGCCGCCGGCCGGGTAGTTGAAAACCTCGCCATCGTTGTTACCGGCGTCCGCGCAATAGACGATTCCGGTCTTAACGATCCAGGTTTGCGCGCAGTCGCTGGAACCGGTGAGCGCGATCGTTCCCTTCAGCGTCGCCTGCGTTCCGCTGATCGTGTACCGATAGAACGCGTTTGCTAGCTGGTCGAAGACGGTGAGGTACTTGCCGTCCCACTGCACCGAGCCGGGGAATTGCACGGCGTTGCTCGTGGCGATCGTTTTGAACGTACTGCCGCCCTTCGGGAGCTCGACGAGCGCGAAGGCGTAGCTGCTGGTAAAGCCGTCGGCGAAGAGGTTTCCATGGGTGTCGTAACCGTTGAAATACTCGCGCTCCAAGGGCGTGGTGTACACGGTGCCCGAGCCGGTCGCGTTCTTGTAGATCACGACGTCACCCTCACCCGACCCGTCCAAGATTCCGACGGCAAGGTCGCCGCCGTTATTCATGGCGCAGCTGGACGGCATACCGACGGAGTCGGAGAGGGACCGGATCGGCGTCTTTGGGACTTTGTACAGCGTGATCTGCGTATCGCTTTCAATGTTCCAGAAGGTCTTCTTCCCGTAGCCGTAGAGGACGTGAGTGCACCCTTGGCCACCGATGCCGCCGATCGTGTCGATTATCTGAGTGCTCTTCGGATAGCTGAAAATGCTGGCGTAGGTACCGTAGTAATTGAAGATGTACTCAAAGTAATTTACGTTCTTATGGTGTTCGGGAACGAGCGTCGCGTAACGCGGCAGCGGATTCAAGTGCGCTGCCGTTACCGGCCTTCCTTTCACGTAGAGCGTCTTACCGACGTATCGAACGTTGGACGCAGTGGTTGATGGCGCGACCGCCATGTCGCCCTGAGCCTGTCGAAGGGCCACGCCGCACGCCGAGAGCAGCGCGAGTGCGGCGAGCGCGCCGGCGCATTTCACTAGACTACTGGAATTCATGAACGTTGCTCCTTTTTTGAGTAGACACGATCGCATCGCTTTTTTAGTAGCCCAAAAAAAGCGGGAAAGAATCGGATTCATCGACCCGCGCTCTTGTGCCTCTCAAGATGCACGAGCATCGAGCGATCGATTATCGCGCCGAACGAAGCGTACCATCATGAAGTGCCGCTTGCTTAGCTTTAGCGTTGGCGGTGCCGCAAAGCTCGCCCCTCGCTTTAGGAGTCGATTCGCCAGCTCCAGGCATTCCAAAACGTGGAACCTGAAGGCGAAGGCGCGATGCCGTGAACGTAGGTTCTGTAGGCGTCGGGAATTCGCACTTGCCACAGCGTGAAGACCGGCAACGCGGTCGCGATAGCGCGCTGCACGAGGGAGTAATCCGCGCTCCGGCGGCGGCGATCGACGTTAGCCATCGCATCGCGCATTGCCGCGTCGGCGCGCGAATCGCACCAGCGCGAGTAGTTTAGTCCCGCCGGCGGTTGTTCGTCGCAGGCAAAGTTCCACGAGTCGTCCGGGTCGTTGCCGAGCACCCACCAGGCGTCGTAGGCGAGCTGATAGCGGCCGCCGGCGAGAATGCCGCCCTGAGCCGGAGTGGCGTAGAACATTCCGCTTGGATACTGCTTGACGGTGACGCGGACGCCCGCGCGGCGCAGATCCTCTTGAAGAATCGCCGAAACGAGCTGCGAGCCGTTGATGATTTGCGGCGCTATGGCGAGCGTTAGCTCGAGCGAGCGCGGCGCGAGAATACGCCGCGCTGCAGCGGGGTCGTAGTGAATGGATGCAGCCGCCGCGTCGTACGCCCAGCCGTTACTCGGCTGATCGGCGTCGACGGCGAGGCCGGTCCCGTGGGTCGCGGCGGCGATCAGCGTCTTGCGATCGATCGCCATTGCGATCGCCCGGCGGACGGAGTCGTCGCGAAGTTCCGGATCGCGAAGATTGAAGCGCAGTACGTGCAGATCGTTCACCGGCGTCAGCGTGGTGCGCACGTTAGGAAGCCTTCGCAGCTGCGGAACGAGCTGCGGGTCGACGTCGAAATACGCATCGGCTTCGCCGGTCCGCAACTGCTCGAGGCGCGTGTTCGGATCGGGGATGATTCGATAGACGAGATGGTCGATGCTCGGCTTACCGCGCCAGTAGAGCGGGTTGGCGGCGAGAACGATCGCATCGTCGTGGCGCCACTCTACCAAGCGATACGGCCCCGCTCCGAGCGGGCGCCGATTGTACGCCGCGCGGTTCAGATCGGCAATGCCGGCGAGCAGATGCGCGGGCATGAGTGCGCCGACGCCTTGCGGGCCGAAGAAGTACTGCACGAACGGTGAGAAGCGGCGGCGCAGACGAACCACGACGGTGCGGTCGCCGATCGCCCGGACCGACTGCACTTCTTGATATCCGACGCGGGTAGGCACGTTGTTGCGCGGGTTGACGATTGCACGGTATGAGAAGACGACGTCCCGTGCCGTTAACGGCCGGCCATCCTGCCAAAGAATTCTCGGCCGCACGTGATAGACGATCGTTCGCTGATCTGCTGAGATGCCACCGTTGGCGAGGGTCGGCACTTCCGCCGCAATCTCGGGTATCGCGTCGCCGCGATCGTCGTTCTCCACGAGATACGACATGTACAGATGGCTGAAGTTGAGTTCGTCGGCTTCGTTGGAGAACATCGGATTGAGCGCGTCGGGTTCTCCGGCGAGGCCGGTGAAGACCAGCGTCGAACCCGACGTCCGACGGCTTCCCGCTTGAGAGCACGCGGTGAGGCCGATGGTCAGGAGGAGGGCAAAGGCCGCCGCGACTCTCATCGCTTGCGCGCGACGGCGAACCAATGCGCGGCGCCCGCGAGCGAACGCCCGCGATGCGCCCAAGCGCCCGCGACATCGTCGACACTCTGCTCTTCGAGCGACTCCACGTCGAGCTGCGGTTCGAGCATTTCCAAGAGCCGCCTTCGATCGAAGTAGACGTGCGAGACGCCGCGTTCGTCACCGGCAAGTGGTGCGAACGTCGCGTCGCCAAGGCGCTCTCCTTCGCCGAAGCGCGAGTCCTTCGTGGAACCGAACGTGGCGTAGAGCAAGCCCCCTGGCTCGAGCGCTCGAACGACGGCGCGCACGCGCGCGGCAACGCCGGCCGAGGTGCCGTGGAGGAAGCCGTGCGTCGAGATGGCTGCTACGAAGCCGTCTTCCGTGGCCGCGAGCGGCCGCTCCGACACGGCGGCTTCATCGCCGATCGCAACGACGTCGAAGCCGGCGCGGCGCAGGGCCTCGGCGTTACGGCCGGAGCCCGTCGCGAAATCGAGAACCCGGCTCGCCGGGCGAGTCTGCAGGCGTTCGATAAGGCGTTGCGCCAATGGGTGGGGCGAAGACACTAACACCTCTCTTCCAGAAAGGTTAAAGGATGCTCGGCGAAGGCGATCGACTCCCTGCCGTGACGGTGCTCGACGATCGAGGAGAGACGGTCACGACGACCGACTTGCTCGGCGGACCGCTCGTGCTCTATTTCTATCCGAAGGACGACACACCCGGCTGCACCAGTGAAGCCTCGCAGTTCCGCGACATCTACCAGCTTTTCGAAGCGAAGAGTGCACGCATCATCGGCGTCAGCCGCGATTCCGTCGAGTCGCATCAGCGCTTCAAGAAGAAGTACTCGATTCCGTTCACGCTGCTCGCCGATACCGAGTCGAAGCTCTATAAGGCGCTCGACGTGAACGCGCGCTCGACCTTTCTCATCGACGGCGAAGGGCGCATCGTGAAAGTCTGGCCGAAAGTCAACGTGAACCAACACGCGGAAGAAGTGCTCGCGGCGCTGCCTTGAGGCTCCGAGTCGTTGGGTCGAGTCCCGCGGCACCGCGCCCCGGCGGGGCCTCGAGCTCGTACCTGGTGCGCACCGGCCGGTCCGCCGTGCTGCTCGATTTCGGAACGGGAGCGTTTGCGAAGCTTCTGCTCGCGCTCGACGTTCGCGCGATCGATGCGATCGTCGTATCGCACATGCACGCCGACCATTTCTTCGACCTCGTACCGCTGCGCTACGCGTTGAAGTACGGCTTCGATGCGCCCGATCGTTCTCTGCCGGTCTGGCTGCCTCCGGGCGGCCGCGCGGCGCTCGACGCACTGCGCGCAGCGGTCTCTCCCGACGCGCCGGCAGATTTCTTCGACGGCGTTTTCACCGTACGCGAATACGATCCGGCGGCGACGCTTCGAGTGGGTGATATCGCTCTGCGATTCGCAGCCACGCGGCACTATATCGACGCATTTGCGATGCGCTGTGAATCGGACGGCGTTTCGATCGCGTACTCGGCCGACACCGCACCCTGCGACTCGGTCGTCGAGCTTGCGCGCGAAAGCGCGCTGTTCGTTTGCGAAGCGGGCCTTGGGCTGGGCACGGAAGACGGGCAGCGCGGACATTCGAGCGCGCGAGAGGCGGGCGAGATGGCGGCGCGCGCCGGTGCGTCGCATTTGCTGCTCACGCATTACTCGGCAGCATGGTCCCCCAGCGAGCTCGCCATTGCCGCAGGCGAGACGTTCCGCGGCGCGGTCGCGGTTGCCGAAGACGCGATGGAGCTTGCGGTTTAGTTCTCGAGCTTGGGATCGTCGGAGGGCAGCGAAAACTGTATCAACGAGCGAACCGGCGCGAGTCCGCGGCTGATCACCGCGTAGGGCGTCACCTGTAAACCGAGCTCGCGCAGGCGCTTTGCCGCCTGGAGCAGTTCCCGTCCGTTGGTGACCACGTCCTCGAGCAACAGAACGTGTTGCCCGGGCTCGTATGGCCCCTCGACGTATTCGTTGGCGAAGGCTCCGTAAGCTTTCGGTTTCTTACGCACCGCGAGCATCGGCAGGTTGGACATCGCGGCCACGGCCGTTGCGACGACGACGCCGCCGAGCTCCGTGCCCGCGATGGCGTCGGGCTCGATCTCGGAGATAACGGGTGCGAAGAGCCTTGCGATTCGCCGCAGCACCTGCGGATCGGAGAAGAGCCGGAACTTATCGATGTAGTAATCGCTGCGCGCGCCGCCGGCCAAGAGATAATCGCCGCGGGTCAGCGCGCGCTCGGCGATGATCTTGCGAAGCCAGGTCAGCTCCAAGCCCCCTAAATGCTCCATTGCCAAGCATTCCACGACTCGACGACCGGATTCGGATCGAATCCTTTGAAGTCGACGCTGATCGGTTCCATCTGCCGTAGCCAGTAGATGAAGAGTGCGGGGTTATCGCGTGCCAGCAGCTCCTGGATCTGGTAATAGGCGACGACCCGCGACGCGCGATCGTAACGGGTCAGCGCGGTATGCTGAGCGGCCTGCATCGCCTGGCTGCAATAGCGCGAATAGTTGTATCCGCTGGGCGGGAAGTTCTCACACGTGAACTGCGTGCTGTCGTCCGGGTCGATGCCTGCATACCATCCGGAGACGGATATATCGAACCTCCCGAGCTGCAGGATGCCGCCCATTCCAGCCGGGGCAAAAAGCACGTCGCCGGGGTAATACTTGATCGCGTCATCGATGCCGATTTGGCGGAGCATCGCCTGAACCTGCAGCGCCTCTTGCCGTCGCGTCGCATTCGAGTTGTTCGTCACGGTAACCAACGAGAGGCGCTGCCCTCCCTTGCGCATGATTCCGTCCGGACCGAGGGAGAAACCCGCTTCGCGCAAGAGCATTCGCCCCTCCGCAGGATCGTGCGGCGTGGAACGCACGCGCGGGTCGAACGCCCACATCCAGTCGGGAATATCGGCCGTCGCAACGGTCTGCGTGCCGAAGGTCAGGGTGCGCACGAGCTCTTCTTTATCGATGGCGTAGGCGATCGCCGTTCGGACGCGCGGATCGCTCAGGAACGGCCTTGCCAAGTTGAGCTGAACGTACGAGTAACCGTTGATGTTGACCCAGTCAAGCTTGATGTCGGGCACCGAACGCAGCGCCTGGTACGTTTGCTGCGAGGCCTGGAACATATAGTCGATCGCGTGCGTTCGCAGCAGATTGATCGAGGTGTTCTCGTCCGGAACGACCCGCACGTCGATCCGGTCGAGCTTTGGCTTGCCCAGAAAGAATCGGTCGTTGCGCGCCAGCGTTATGTGATCCCCGCGAGACCATTCGACGAACTTAAACGGCCCGTCGCTCACCGAGGGTGCGTTATTGAACGGCACTTGGTTTACGTTCGGGTACGCGGCCAGCACGTGCGCCGGCGCAATCATATAGGGTTGGTCGCTCTCTGCAAAGAACGTGTTGACGAAGGGCGAGAAGCGGTGCTTCAGATGAACGACGACGGTATACGCGTCGGGCGTTTTGATCGATGCGACGTCGTCGTAGCCGTGGCGCGAAACGACGTTGTTATCGGGATTCATGATCGCCTGCCACGACCACTTTACGTCGCTCGACGTAACGGCCGCGCCGTCGGTCCAGCGCGCGTCGCGCCGCAGGCGGTAGGTAATCGTCAGCCCGTCGGCGCTGACGTCGTGGTTCTCGAGCGTCGGCACCCTCGTCGCGAGCATCGGCAGTGGATTGCCCTTTGGGTCGGCCGTGAGCAGCGGTTCGAACATGAGACGATCGACGAAGACGTCGGTCGTGTTCGAGTTCAGCAGCGGATTGAGATTCTTCAGGTCATTCTGAATGGCGACGCGGAGAACCCCGGTCCGCGTCCACGCGTGGCGCTGTGCCCCGGCCGCCTGATTCGAAGTGCGCGTGCATGCGGCGAGTATTACGAATAGAACGCCGAAAGCGCCGGCGCAACGGCCGAGTTTGAGGCGGGGACTGCCCGGTGCGCAGGAGCTCCGACGCGAGCGCCATTGACAGGAAGTCAAAATTTTTCCTCAACAGGTGGCGCGAGCGCGGTGCAGCAGGAGCGGAACATGGAGGTGGAGGGACGAGCGGTCCGAGCACCGGGCAGTCGCCGCCTCAAACTCGCTATTCACACGGCCGCTTTCGGCGCGACGCGGTTGCCGGGCACGGGATCGTAGCGTTCGTGGCGCCAGCTATAGGTGCCGAGGCCTTGCGTTGCCGTTCGCAGCTCGGTGATGTAGCGCGAGAGCTCCACGGCCGGGACGTAGGCCTCGATGACGTCGAGGCCGGGACGATTATCCGCCGGATTCATGCCGAGGATTTGGCCGCGCTTGCCGGTCAGCTGCTGGATGACGATCGACGTGTAATGCGCCGGGACCGTTACCGTCACGTGCGCGATGGGCTCGAGCACGACCGGGTTGCATTTCGGAAGCGCTTCGCGCACGCCCATGCCGGCGGCGGTTTTGAACGACTGTTCGCTGGAGTCGACGTCGTGGTACTGACCGTCGAAGAGCGTGACGTGCAGATCGGTCACGGGATAGCCGCTCGCGCCGTGGAGCAACGCTTCGCGAACGCCCTTTTCTACTGCGGGAATGAACTGACGCGGAACGACGCCGCCCACGATTTTCTCGTCGAAGGTGACGCCGGCGCCGCGTTCGCGCGGCTCGAATCGAAGCCAAACGTCGCCGAACTGGCCGTGACCGCCGGTCTGGTGCTTGTAGCGCGAATGAATTTCCGTTCCCCCGGTAATCGTCTCTTGGTACGGGATCGTCGGCGCCGCCGTTTCCACTTCCACTTTGTACTTGCGCGCCAGGCGCTCGACGGCGATCGCAACGTGCTGCTCGCCGCGGCCGAGCAAGAGCAGCTCGTGCGTCACGTCCGCGCGGTCGAGCCGCAACGCGGGGTCTTCGTCGACGATGCGTGCGAGCATCTGGGAGATCTTCGCTTCGTCGATGCGCTCCTTCGGCTTGATGGCAACCGCGAAGACCGGTTCCGCCACCGGAGCTCGGGGAAGCAGCACCTTATGACCGTTCGAGGTCAGCGTGTCGCCGGTCGCGACGGAGTCGAGTCGCGCCAGCGCGACGATCGTCCCCGGTCCCGCCTCAGGGATTGCTTCCTGTCTCTTTCCTTGAAGGCGGTAGAGACCGCCGAGACGCACTTTCTCGTCGCGCTTGCTGATGTTGCTCAGGGTTGCGTCGGATTTGATCGTCCCGGAGAGCACTCGTGCGATCGAGAGCTTTCCGCTCTGCGGATGGATCGCCGTTTTGATGATGCGTGCGATGACCGGTCCGCTCGGATCGGGCGCGATGGGCCGGCCCTCCGCATCGGGGAGCGGGGCATCGGCCGGTGACGGAAACCATTTCTCGACGGCTCGCACGAGTGCTGCGACACCGGCACCCGATCCGCCCGCCGCGACGAGCACCGGAACCACTTGATCGTGCGAACATTCGGTGCACAGATCGCGCTCGATCTCTTCGAGCGGCGGCTCTACTCCCTCGAGCAGCTCTTCCATCAAGTGATCGTCGAAATCGGCGATTGCTTCGAGAAGCTGGACGTGCAGCTGCTGTGCCTGGTCGGCCGCCTCGGCGGGAATTGCTTCCTCCTTTTCGCTGCCGCCGTCGGTAGCGAAGCGATAGGCGGACATTTTTGCGAGATCGACGTAGCCGCTGAAGTTTTCGGCGCTCCCCAGCGGCAGTTGCTCGGCGACGACGTGGCGTCCGTATGCGTTTTGGAGGGCCGCGAGCGTGCCGGCGAAATCGGCTCCGGGCCGGTCCAACTTGTTGACGACGAAGATGTGCGGCATATGGGTGGACTCGAGATGATCCACGATTGCCTGAGTCTGTACGATCCGCCCCGGATCGGCCTCGACGACGACGACCGCCGCGTCGACGCCCGCGAGAGCCTGCTTCGTCTCTTCGAAGAAATCGACGAATCCGGGAGCGTCTACGATCGTAATGTCGATACCGTCGTCGGAGGCGTGCGCGAAACCGACGGTCGTCGATTGCAGGTGAGCCGTATCCTCGGGCTCGTGATCCGTAACGGTCGTCCCGTCGGCGATCGAGCCGCGTCGCCCGATTGCTCCGGTGTGAGCGAGGATGGCTTCGACGAGGGTCGTCTTACCGGCGTGATGCGGTCCGACGAAAGCGATATTCCGGAGGCGTTCGATATCCGCCAATGCCTTGTTCCCCTATAGAAAATGGTTGTTAGCGGCGCTTCGCCGCGGGCTTCTTCTTTTTGACGCTCTTCTTCGCGTACCCGGCTTTAGGCCGTGGCGCCTTGGGGGCCTTGCGCTGAGCGGGGCGTTTCACGGCGGATTTCTTTGCCGCCGGACGCTTCTTGGCCGCCGGCTTCTTGCTCGCCGCCTTCTTGACCAGCGACTTCTTGGCCGCCGGCTTCTTCGGCGCGGGCTTTGGCTTGGCGGCTGGCTTCTTTGGCGCGGGGGCGCGCTTCGCCGGCGGTTTGACGGCGGTCTTTTTCTTCTTCGGCGGTGCGGGAGGCTTGACTACCCGAGCGGCCTTCGCTTTTGAAGCCGAGGACGACGAATCCGCGCTGCGGCGCGAGGTGCTCGCGGCCGGCGGCGTCTGCGCGGTAGGCCGCTTCGAGGTGCGCGAGGAGTCGCTGGCGCGCTTCTTTGGACCGCCCTCGCGTGCCGCGCGTCCGCCCGCTCGTGCAGCCGCTTCGAGCTCTTCCGGTAATCCAAGCTCCGCGCGCCCGTATCCGGTGATGCTGCTTCCGGGAACGCTCGACTGGCGTTGTGCCTGCGCCTGCGCCTCGAGATGTTCGGGCGTCGCGCGCAACGCTACGCGTGCGAGGCGTCCGCCGACCGGGAAGACGACCTCGTTGATGCGTGCGTCATCGAGGAGCTTGAGTATGACGTCGAAGCCGTTGCCCTGATCCTTCGGGCTGTGCGCGTCGGAGCCGATGGCGATCCCGACGCCACGCGCCTTCGCCTTACGAACGAGGCGCGCGTTGGCTTCGAGATACTTTTTCTTGTAATCGTCGGGCTGATCGCGATAGAGAAAGCGCGTGTTGACCTCGACCGCTAAGCCACGCCGGTGCGCGACGTCGAGCATCCGGTCCTCGTACTCTTCGAGTTTCTTTTGGGCGGGCCAGCGCCCGAGGATCGCCGGTACGTAAAAGTGACCGACGACGTTTGCCGGCAGTTTCTCGAGGTCGTCGAGAAGGCGGGCGATGTAGAGTTCCCACAGCTTCTCGGTTCCGACGATCTCCGCGAGACTGCTGAACTCTTCATTGTCGAAGGGCCAGAGCCAATCGGCGCCTTTTTCGGGGTGCTGGATCGGAACGAAGTGTACCGAGCGGATGATCCCGTCGGGGCGCATCGCGTCGATGATATTTTGGGCGTCGGGCCGGGCGCGCGGATCGTTGTCGACCTCCGCGCCGATCGAAAACCGCATGCCACGGCGCAATCCTTCGGAGACGACGGCCGCATGCGGGATTTCGACGCCGGCCGTCTCGGCGGCGCCGAGCAGGTCGCCCGCTTCGGCCAGTTTCAACGCGCGCCGCACGGTGTTCACCGCACCGGGGTCCTCGAAGGTCAGATAGTTGGCGTGGTCGGCGACCATGAGGAACCGGGGCGAATCGCGTCTGCAGGCGTGATAGAACCAAAGAAAGAGCATCCGCGCGGAATACGCGATTGGTCGCTCCTCGGTGTACGGCCGGTGCTCTCCCTTCGCGTGGCCGTGCACGTCGGGAATGGCCGCGATTTTAGGATCCGGGCTCGCCACCTTCGCTAAAGTTGGCGTCTAGCCTCGGTAGCCCTCCATATGGAGAAGACGAGCTTTCATTTCGACTCCATAAAAATAATCGTGCAGCTCACCGGATGAATCGACGACGCGGTGGCATGGAAAGAGCAAGGGAAGCGGATTGCGGGCCATCACGCGTCCGACGGCGCGCGCGGCGTTTGGACGACCGATCTGGGTTGCAACCCACGCGTACGAGCGTACTTCGCCCGGCGGGATTCGTGCTGCAGCCTGCAGTGCGGCCTGCTCGAAAGGCGTCAGATCGCTGGTGTCGATGAGCGCGTCGTCAAACGTCCACGTGTTGAAGAAACGGTCGAGCGCACCGACGAGCCATGCCGGGGCATCTCCCTCAACGACCCGGCGGTGCAGCCGGCGCTCGACGCGCCCGATGATTTCTTCGAGCGGTTCGCCGGTATCGAGGCTCAGGTACGCGATGCGATCGCACTTGAACCCGACGTAGAGCCGCCCGATTGGCGTCGCCACCGCGGCGAGCACGATGGGATAGGCTCGACCCTTGAGGGCGGCGATGTGTTGGACGACCTTCTTCGCGAGATTGCATGACGGCTCGGGACTCGGCAGAGACGAAAGGCGGTATGCGACACCCTCATATTGCTCGTACATCGCTTGGCAAGATGGGCAGGATCGCAGGTGGCTGTGAACGGTCTCCTTGAGCGAGGCTTGGCATTCGCCGCGCAGCTCGTCCCAGAGCGCCTCGACATCACGACAACGCATGTTGGGGGACTCCTTCGGGGGCAAAACGTCCGATTTGGGGGCCGAGGATGCGCCGAAGAATGCGCACCGCACGGTGGACGTGAGACTTAACCGTGCCGATCGGTTGATTGAGAATCTCGGCAATTTCCGGATGGCTGCGGCCTTCGATGAATCGCAGCGTGGCCGCGGCGCGCAGATGCATGGGGAGTTGAAGAAGCGCCCGCTCGACCAGCGCGATATCGGTGTTCTGCTCGACGATCGCTTCGGGCTGGGGCGGCCCTTCGTGCGACTCGCGAAGAATCGCGTCCGGATCGGCCAAGGAGTCGAGTGCGACGTTCGAGGGCCGCTTGCTGCGCAAACGGTTACGCGTTACGTTCAACGTGATCGTATAGAGCCACGGCTGCAAGCGGAGGTCGGCCCGCTGTTCGACGGACATCTTCCCCAGCGCGCGATAGGCGCGCACGAAGGCGTCCTGGACGATCTCTTCGGCATCTTCGCGATTTCCGGTCATGCGCAGCGCGAAACCGTAGAGGCGGCGCTGGTAGTCGTCGACGATTCGTTCGAAATTCGCCACGCTTGGCGCGGAATCGGCCGGCGGCCGGCTCGCCGCAGTCCGCCGGGGCTTCGTCGCTGTTGGCACGTGTACTCCCGTAAGGAGTGGTGCGAGCGCGCTCATACAGTGCACCGGACCACTACTGCTGGGGCCGAGGTTTCACGTCCGCCCCAAAAACTCCCCGCCCCCTTCGTCCTTCGACTGCTCCCCTTCGACAAGCTCTGGGTCGCGCTGCAGGATGACAACGGAGTGCGCTTCGCGCAGCCCTGGAGCGCCGTGGGGAGCGCAGGGGATTTTGGCGGGATTTCTAACGGGTAGCCATGCCGCTCTCGCTCCGGGCGTCGCGCCCGCCGGTACTTTAAAAACCGCTTCGCTCGCAAGGAGTCAAGCGGTTTTTCTTTACGCTCGTGTGATGGAATGAAAGGTGCGGTCTATGCAGCAAGCCATCGAGCCCACTGAGATCTCGCTGGACGCATACACGATGTGCAGTTTCTTGCCCGACCTTAAGTCGTCGCGCGCGATTCCGCTCGCGCTCATCGGTTACCGTCAGAGTGAGGATCCGTGGTTCGTATGGCTGGTTCCGAAGGAAGGCGTCGATCCTGCCGGCCTTACCGGCGACCCGTACTATGCGAAAGTGCTGCGCGATCCGCGCGCGTACTTCAAGAAAAAGTTAGCCAAATACGTCGAGGAGACGGGATGCGTGAAGCGAGGCATCGAGATGCTCATCGACTGCCATCAGAACCATCTTGCGTTCACGCCCCTTACGGAGTTGCGGGAGCAACCGTTCCGCCATCCCTTGCAAGTGGAGTTGGTGGGGGCGTTTTAGTACTCGCGGTAGCTCTGATCGTCCGCCGGTAGACGATACGTACCGGCACCGCGACCGACGGGCGTCCCTCCGAGAGCCGAGCGTCAAGCGTCAGCGCGACGTTCAGGGCCAGGAGCGTCGCATCGTCGAGCGCGTAATAGGCGGTTCCGCCCATCCGCATCGTGCCGGAGACGAGCATCTCGGCATAACCCGGAAGCGGCCCCGTCATCGCGCCGTCGGCCTGAAAGTGCACCGCCACGGTCGGCCGGCCGCCGACCGGTCCGCCGGCCGCAGGGCGCAGGTATCCGCGCAGCACGGCCTGAGCCCCCAACGGCGACGTCGCGGAGAAGGGCACCGCTCCACGCAAGGTTCTCAAGTCTCGCAGCGTCGCCGCGTCGAGCTTCACCGCGAACGGCTGATTGAGAATCGTGAGAAAGTCGGGATCCTCGTCGACGCGGTCTTCGAACGTGCCGTTAGGCAGAAGCACCTGAACGAAGCGCGCCTGGACGAGCTCCTTCCCCTCCGGACCGTTGCGCGTATAGCGAGCGCGCGCTTCGAAGCGCCAAGCTTTCCCTTCGGCATGAACGGAGAGCCGCTCCGACCCGAGATAGGTGACTCTGGATAACGTGGTCGCCGACGCAATGCGATAAAGGTCCTCACCCGACGTCTTGTACTGCACGTCGGCAGAAGCCGGTCCGGTCACCGGCAATAACACGGCAACCAAGGCGACGGCGAGTTTGATTTTCAGCTCCGTTTCTTGCGCGAATCTTTGCTTCTACAGTATCACCCGTTGCAAGAGCAGGCAGCGGAGCTTCGCGCGCTACCGGCGGTGCAACGCCGGCCGGCGGCGCGATGCCAAGAAGAAGCGAATGTCGGCAGTTCCTTCACAAAGGACGACGGCTTCGGGATCCGAGAAACCACGGCCGTTGACGTCGACGATGAAGTCTCCGGCGGCGAGCCCGGCAAGCGTGCGGTGGACGCTTCGTACAAATTTATCATATGGCGCCCGCGAACCGACCGCTTCTCGAACCGCGAAGGTGAGCAAGTCTCGGATGCGCAGCGGCGTGACAAGCGCGAAGGCACCCGAGCCGCCGATCGCGACGGCATGGAGGTCCAGCGGCACCTTCACGCGGATCACAAACTGACTTTTTCTGCCGCATCGAGGAGCTGCCTGCCGGCAGGGATAAATGGTTGGGCCAATGTCCTTCGGGAACGTGCCGGCCGACATGCTGGCCGGTGCAGTCGAGAAGCTTCTCGCGAAGATGGACGAGACCGATCTCGCCGCATTCTACGAGCGCGAGCTGTCGGCCATGCCCACGGAGATCGTCGATGCGTTTGTGAATGCGCTCTTCGATGCTTTTCGCGATCGGGGCGAATCTTCAGAAGACGCCGCGGAAGGGTCCGGCACGACGCTCGAAGGAATCGCCCGCCGCGAACCGAGCGCGCTGCGCGCACTGCTCGCATACGCGCGCACGAATCCCGATATTCTGAAAGAAGCGACCGCGACGTTCGTGCAGCAGCGTCCCGACGTCGTTACCGCGCTGCCGCCGGCGCTGCGAGAGGCGCTCGCGGCGCGGTTAGCGAGCACGCCGCGGTAGCGGTGACGCCCTGAGGGACCAACAACGACGGCGTCGGCGATCCGACGACGACTCTCGAGGCGGCCTTCCGCTCGTTCCGCTCGTGATCGTCGTCATCTTGGCCGGGCTGCTCCTTGGCGGCGCGCTCGCGCACTTCTTCGGCGGCGGAAGCGGCAATGCGCCGGTCTCGTCACCACCGCCGGTCGCGCAACTTCCGTCTCCCGCGCAAACGCCCTATCTTGCGGCCTCTTCGAGCCCGGCTCCAACGGCGTCGCGCACGCCTAAGGCGGAGCCCACCGTACCGCCGACGGCGACGCCGGCTGCAAAGCCAAGCGCAAAGCCGACGGTGAAGCCGACCGCGAGCCCGAGCGTTATGCCCACCGCATCGGCCGTTCCCTCGCCCACGCATCGGCCGGCCGCGGCGGCGCCGTCGCGGGCGCCAACAACTGCGCCGGCAACCTCAACGCCGCTACCGGCGGTCACGCACGTACCTCCGAAGGCGGTTGCGACGGCAAAGACCGTCGCATCGAATGGCGAGGACGCAGCGACGTCGCTCGTCCGGTCGTATCTCGGTGCGCTGGCGCGCGGCGACCGCGCGACCGCGTCTACCTATCTCGCGAAGGGATCTCCGAGCGAGAGCTTCATGAGCCGGCAGGCGCAAATCCAGTCGCTTCGTTCGGCCAAGGTGGGTCCGCAGCAGTACCAAGTGACCGCCGACGTGCAAACGACCAGCGGCGAGTACTACGTGACGTTTACCGTCGAAGCGGGGCCGGCCGGGTTACAAATTACCGACCACTACAGCATCAAACCGCAGTAGAAGCTTCGGGTTTTGCTCACCTCGTTGTCGCCTCAGGTTTCATTTACCATAGTAAACTTCAACCCTCGGATCCTAGATCTGACCAAAATCCGAAGCTTCTAGGTTACTTAAACCTCGGCGCCGATTCCCGTTGCGGCGCGCACTTGCAGCTGATCGAACATCGCCTCGGAGTCGCGGTCGCGCGCGAGGAGCGTTCCGAGTATCGCGCCGGTCAAGCCGATGGGAATCGAGACGATCCCGGGATTCTCCAGCGGGAAAATTGCGTGACTTCCCATCAGCACCGGACTAATTGCGATCAACAGCAGCGACGATATGAGTCCCGCGAGCATTCCGGCGATTGCGCCGGTTCGCGTGAACCGCCGCCACCAAAGTGCGAGAAGGATGACCGGAACGTTCGCGCTCGCCGCGACCGCAAAGGCGAGCCCAACGAGAAAAGCCACGTTGAAGCCGCGCAACGCGATCGAGAGCACGATGGCGACCGGGCCGAAAACGAGAGCGGTTCCGCGCGCGATGAAGAGGTACTCCGTCTCGTCGCCGCGACCGTTTCGTATCAGGCTGAACCAGATGTCGTGCGCGAATGCCGACGACGCCGTAATCGCGAGCCCCGCGACGACGGCAAGGATCGTTGCGAACGCGACCGAGGCAACGAACGCCGCCAGGAGCGGCCCTCCAAGCTGCTGGGCCAGTAACGGTGCGGCGAGATTGCTGTCGGGTTTCGGAACGATGTAACCGTCGGTCTTGAGCTGCGCGTCGAGTGCGTGCTGCTCGGCAGGGTGACTTGAGATGTACCGGATCGCTTGCCCCGCGTACATTCGGCGCCCGATGTGGTCCTTGCCGACCATCGTCGCCGCGCCGAGGCCCATGAAGGAGACCATCAGATAGAACACGCCGACGAGGACCATCGCCCATGCGACCGAAGTGCGCGCGGCCCGCGCCGACGGCACGGTAAAAAAGCGCATCAAAATGTGCGGGAGGCCGGCAGTACCGAGCACGAGCGCGAGCCCGAGCGAGATGAGGTTCCACGCGCCGAGCGGACCTTGAAAGAGCAGTCCCGGTTGCAAGAGATTCGCGGTGCGGCCGCCGTCCGGCACGTTTGCCGCCGCGTTGAAAAACGAGCCAAGCGAAAAGTGGAAGTGCGCGAGCGCTAGCAGAGCGAGGCCGATGGTGGTGAGCAGCAAGAGTCCGGCCTTGATGATCTGCACCCACGTCGTTGCGAGCATGCCCCCGAAGAGCACGTAGACGATCATCAGCACGCCGACGGTGACGATGGCGACGACGTCGCCGAAGCGCGGCACCAACAGATTGACGATCGCGCCGACGCCGACCATTTGCGCGATTAAATAGAATAGGGTGATCGCGAGCGTAGAGAGCGCGGCAATGGCGCGGACGCCGCGCCCGCGAAGCCGAAACGACATTAGGTCTGCGACGGTATATTTGCCGGTATTTCGCAGCGGTTCGGCGACCAGAAAGAGGACCGCGAGGTACGCGACCAGCCACCCGACCGAGTACATAAATCCGTCGAATCCGTAGAAGGCGACTAGGCCGGTAATTCCAAGAAACGTCGCTGCGGAAACGTAATCGCCGGCGATCGCCCACCCATTCTGCAAGCCGCCGATGCGGCGATGGGCGGCGTAGAAGCCTCGACCGGTTTGACTCTGTCCCGAGGCCCAATAGGTGACCACCAGCGTGATCCCGACGAAGACCCCAAACATTACCAAGGAGGGCTGCGCGGTCATCGTTCGGCCTCGAGCAGCTCGTGCGTTTCGCGCCGGCGTATTTGCGCTGCGGCGACGTCGAAGTGCCGCGCGCGGCGCAAATAGAGCGCGAGAAGAATCCAGGCCATCGCGAACTGCGAGAGGGCGAAGCAATAGGCGGCGGTTACCGGGCCGAGCACGGGACGGCTCATCAGCTGCGGCCAGAATCCGACCGAAATCGGCAGCGCGAGGTAGTACGCGACGAAGAAAATCGTCGCCGGTACGACGAAACGCCGGCGCGCGCGCAGCAGAGCGCGAAACTCCGGCTCGGCCGCGAGCGCTTCCCAGCTCGCGGGCTTAACGTGCGGCTTCACTCCTCGTCGGGCCAGCCGGCGAGTTCTCCGATGGCCGCGCTCTTGAGCACGCGCAGCCCAAGCATCGCGCACTTCATTCGGGTCGGGCTGATGCCGATGCCGACGTCCTCGAGTACGATCTCCTTGGAGAGCTTCGCGACGTCGGCCAGCTTCATGCCCTTGATCCGTTCGGTCAGCATGGAGGCCGCGGCCTGGCTGATCGCGCAGCCTTTACCCGAGAACCGCACGTCGCTCACAACGCCGTCGTCGAGCTTGAGCTCCATGCGGATCTGATCGCCGCAGAGCGGATTGATATCCTCGGCCGTCGCGTCGGGATGCGCGAGGGTTCCGAAGTTGTGCGGGTGACGATAGTGTTCGAGGATGTAGTCGCGGTAGAAGTCGTCCACGTCGGATCCGTTAGAGCTTGAAGACGCGGGCCGCTTTTTCGAGGCCGATGCAGAGCACGTCGATATCGGCCTCGGTATTGTAGATGTAAAACGACGCGCGTGCCGTGGCGGCCCACCCCATCTTCTCCATGAGCGGCATCGTGCAATGGTGTCCGGCGCGGACGCAGACGCCTTCGGTATCCAAAATCGAAGCGAGATCGTGCGCGTGGACGTCGGCGAGATTGAAGGAAATGACGCCCGAGATCAGCGCTGGGTCGCGGGGACCGTAGATCGCCAGACCGCGCGGTTCGAACTGCGCGAGCCGGTCGAGCGCGTATGCCGTCAACCGCCGCTCGTGCTCGCGGACCCAATCCATGCCGACCCGTTCGAGATACTCGACGGCGACGCCGAAGGCGATCGCGTCGGCGATGTTACTCGTCCCCGCCTCGAACCTCCGCGGCGGATCGCTGAACGTGGTGCGATCGTACTCGACCTTGCGGATCATATCGCCGCCGGACAAGAAGGGCGGCATCGCCTCGAGCAGTGCGCGCTTGCCGTAGAGCGCGCCGATGCCCGTCGGGCCGAGCATCTTGTGTCCGCTGAACGCATAAAAATCGACGTCGAGCGCCTTGACGTCGACCGGCAGATGCGGCGCCCCCTGGGCGCCGTCCACTAAGACGACGGCACCCGCGGCATGCGCTCGCGAGACGATCGTTTCGAGCGGCAGAATCGTACCGAGCGTGTTGCTGACGTGCGCGCACGCGACGATCTTGCAGCCGTCGAGCAGTGCATCGAGGTCGTCGAGAACGTAGAGTCCGCGCGCGTCGACCGGAATGCAGCGCAGTTGCGCGCCGGCGCGCTGCGCGAGCAACTGCCACGGAACGAGATCGGAGTGGTGCTCCAGCTCGGTGAGCAGGATCGCGTCGCCGGGTTTGAGATTGGCGTTCCCCCACGAATAGGCGACCAGATTGATCGCTTCGGTCGTGTTGCGAACCCAAACGATCTCCGGAACGTTGGCGCCGATGAAGTGCGCGACCTTGACCCGGGCTCGTTCGAACTCCGCGGTCGCGCGCGCCGCAATCTCGTAGACGCCGCGGTGAATGTTCGCATTATACTGCTCGTAGTAGTCGACGAGTGCTTGAATGACGGCTCGCGGCTTTTGGGAGGTTGCGGCCGAATCCAAGTACACGAGACGTTTCCCGCGCGACGTTTGCCGCGCAAGTATCGGAAAATCCGCGATGATTCGTTCGGTCTTGCCGTCGACCGCTAACATCAGGCGAGCTTTGCGGCGAGTGCGCCACGGATTTCGTCGCGCAGGCTTTCCGTGGGGAACAAAGCGATCGCCGGCTCGAAGAACCCCAGTGCGATCATCTCTTCTGCGGCGTCGCGCTCGATGCCACGGCTTTCCATGTAGAAGATTTGTTCGGCATCGATCGCTCCGACCGTCGCGCCATGATAGGCTTTTACATCGTTCGCGCCGATTTCGAGCGCCGGAACCGAGTCGACGTGTGCCGTCGGTGAGAGCAAGAGCGCGTCGTCGCGCAGGCGCGCGTCGCTGCCTTGCGCGTGCGGTGCGATGCGGATGTTTCCGAGGAACCGCGCCTGGCCGCGGTCGCAAGCGGCCGATTTGACGAGCGTTTCGGAGGTCGCCTCACCGGCGAGGTGATCCATGGTGCTGACGATATCCACGTGCTGCGTGCCGCGCGGGAAGAAGAGCGCGGTCGCGTGCGCCTCCGCTCCGGCTTCCTCGATCGAAACGCGAAGGTCGCCGGCGGCGAGCGCGCCGCCGATTTCGGCAAGACTCCAGGCGATGCGCGCGTCGCGTCCGGGACGCGCAACGCGATTTGCAATGACGCGCGCTTGCGGATCGGCATCTTGGAGAACGGCGCAGGTAACGTCGGAGTGTTCCGCGCTCGAGACTTCGGTCGCGCTGCAGACGAAGCCGCCGGGGCCGGCGGTGATCCGCTCGACGAACGTTACGCGCGCTCCGCGCTCGGCGAGCACGGCGCTGCAAGGAAAGATCGCGGCTCCGCCCGGAGCGTGGTATCGCGCGACGATCGGATCGTCGCAGGCGTGATCGGCGGGAACGTACACGAAAACGCCGCGGCCCGCAAAGGCCTGGGCGAGCGCGCCGAACTTGGTCGCGGCGATACCGGTCGTACCGAAGACGCGCGCGAGCAGCTGCGGATATTCCCGAGCCGCCGTCGCGAGATCGCAGGCAATCACTGCCGAATCGCGATTCTCCACGCTCACCTCGGCCGCAGCGAAATCGATCGCCGCCGCTTCCGGAACGATCGATTCGAAATCGACCCGCCAGAAGCGTCCGGGCCTTTCGCGGCCGCTCGGCAACGCGAAGAACCGGTCGAGTGCCCGCGACCGCGCTTGCGTATCGACGAGTGCGTCGCCGAACGATTCCAGACGCGCGTAGAGCTCGTGCGTCCGTGCCGGCGCCGGCGTTACCGTGCTAGACAACAGCGAGCTTTTCGCGGATCTTGTCGTACCCCTCGCGCTCGATGCGATGCGCGAGATCGTGACCGCCCGTTTCGACGATCCGGCCGTCGATCATAATGTGAACGACGTCGGGCGTGATATATTGCAGAATCCGCGGATAGTGGGTGATGATGAGAAAGCCGGTGTTCTGTCCTTCGTTGCCGCCCCGCAGCGCCGCAACTGAGTCGCCGACGTCCTTGAGTGCGTCGACGTCCAGGCCGGAGTCGGTCTCGTCCATGATCGCGTACTTGGGCGCGAGCACGGCGAGCTGAAGCATCTCGAGCCGTTTCTTTTCGCCGCCGGAGAAGCCGTCGTTGAGATAACGACCCATGAACGACGGATCGATGCCGAGCTGCTCCATCTTCTCGAGCAGAAGCGCGCGGAACTTGGCAGGAGGCAGATCGCCCGGGCGCACCGCCTGGCGGGCGGCATGCAGAAAGTTTGCGACCTTAACCCCCGGGATCGCGGCGGGGTATTGAAAGGAGAGAAAGAGACCGGCGCGTGCGCGCTTGTCGGGGCTCAGCGCGAGCAGGTCCTCGCCGTCGAGCTCGACGTTTCCGGTCACCTCGTATTGCGGGTGACCGGTGAGGGAAAACGCGAGCGTGGATTTGCCGCTGCCGTTCGGGCCCATGAGCGCGTGAACGCTCCCCGGCTCGACCGTCAGATCGATTCCCTTGAGAATCTCCGTGCCGGCAATGCTGCAGCGCAGGTTCGAGATGCGAAGACCTTGTTCGGGCATGCGATTTATGGTAGCCGAGGCTCTCTTAGAAAGTCAAGGAGAAACTTTACTATCTAGAGGCTTTCGTGTTAGGATAGCCCCCATAGATGCACGCCGACCGCTTTTTTCAGACAACCAGAGGCAAGATCGTCAGCGAACTTCGCCGGCTCGGGTCGGCATCGGCAACGGATCTCGCGCGCTCGTTCGGGCTATCGCCCAATGCGGTCCGGCAGCAGCTCGTGGTTCTCGAGCGCGACGGCCTCGTCGCCGAGCGGCCGGTTCGCCGTGGTCCGACCAAGCCGACCTACGAGTTTTCGCTGACCGCCGACGCCGATAAGCTCTTCCCCCAAGCCTACGACAAGATGCTGAGTGCCGTGCTGCGCGAGCTGCGCGAGCAGTTCGGGGGCGCCGGCGTGCAGCGGGTCTTCGACGGGCTCTCCCGCCGCGCGGTCGAGCGCGCGCGGCTGTCGGTAACGGCCAGCGAGCCCGAGGAGAGGGTCGCGCAGCTCACCGAGATGCTTCGCAAGAACGGGGTCGTCGCCGAGTATAGCTTGATCGATGGCGGCTTCGCGTTGCACGAGCATAACTGCCCCTACTCGAGTGCCGCGAAGGAGCATCCGGAAGTTTGCCAAGTAATTCACCACGTGCTCGAGGAGACGCTCGGCGGAGAACACGCGCAGACCGAGTCGCTCGCGCAGGGCGGAAAAGAATGCCGCTTCGAACTTCATCCTCAACAGAAGGTTAGTTAAGAGTCATGGATTTTCCGAAGTTTCAACGACTGGTCGAAGAACGCAGCGGCTTTCGTACGATGGAGACCCCTACTGCGAGCGGCGAGTACTTTAGCGACTCGTGCGGCGATATGTATAACTTTTTCTTGAAAGTCGGTCCGGCCGCCGTCATCGAGGACATCTCCTACTTCACAACCGGCTGCGGCTTCGGCACCGCGACCTGCAGCCTCGTCGTGGATCTTGCCAAAGGCAAGACGATCGACGAAGCGGCAGCGATCACGGCCGGCGACATCGAGCGCGAGCTCGACGGCTATCCGGAGAAGAAGAAGGATTACCCCGAGCGCGCGCTCGAGGCGCTGCACGTTGCACTCGACGACTACCGCGAGAAAGTCGCGTCGGGGAAAGTGCCCGACTATGCCGCTGTGCCGCGTCCGGCCGATGCTGCGCCGCCGGCCGAACCTGTGCCTTCGCCGTCCAACGGCGCCGGCAACGGCAAACTCATCATCAACCTGCACTAAGCCCGCAGCCGGCATCATCCTTCGACAGGCTCAGGATGACAAGACAGGCTCAGGATGACCCCGATAGGCTGACGGAACGTGTTACTTCGTAGCGAGAGGTGTTGTTCGCGAGGTCGGGGAGCGATTCAAAGAGCGCCAAGGATTCGACGACGAGCGGAATCGCCGGAAACTCCACGAGCGGTAAGGGTCGCCCGGATTCTTTGACTCGCGCGATGGTTACGTGCGCCACCGGATCCTGCGCGAACTCAAACCCAAGGTTTGCGTAGGCGTTGCGAATTTCGCTTGCGAGCGCGCGAAATGCCGCTCCCTGGTCGCGTGCGCCGACGTAGACCACCCGCGGCTTGCGCGCGTGCGGAAATGCACCGATCTTGTCGAGCAAAACGGTAAATTGCGCCGAGCGCGCCGCGACGACGGTCAGCGCTTCGACGATCGATTCAGACCGCGCAGGCTCGACGAAGCCCAAGAAGGCGAGCGTCACGTGCAGCTTTTCCGAAGCCTCGAGGCGTGCGGCAAAACCCATTCGCCGTAGTTCCTCGCCGACAGCCGCGGTCGCGGCGCGCGTCGTTTGGTCGAGCGCTATGCCAACGAAGAACCGGCGCTTGCGTGGAGCGCCTTCAAGCATTGACGAGAAAGGGGTTCGACTCGCGCTCGATTCCGATCGTCGTGGACGGACCGTGGCCGGGAACGACCGGCGTGTCGTCCGCGTAACCGAGCAGCTTCGTGCGGATCGAGTTCACGATGTCTTCCATCGACGTTCCGCCGAGGTCCCATCGTCCGATCGAGCCGGCGAACAGCGTGTCGCCGGTAAGCAGCGCCGGCGTTGCACCGCCGACTTCGAAACAGACGCTGCCCGGCGTGTGGCCGGGCGTGTGGAGCACTGCGCAGCGTACGTCGCCAACCTGGAGCAAATCGCCGTCACGCAGCTCGCCGTCGAGCGCGACTACCGCAGGGGCGTGCGGCAGACCGATCCAGAGCGATTGCAGCGCGAGCGTCCGGTAGAGCGGCAGATCGGCCGGATGCAGCAAGCCGGCCGCGCCGGTGAGCTCTCGCAACCGGCCGAGGTCGCCGATATGATCGATATGCGCGTGCGTATGGAGCAAAAGCTTCGCGCCCCAACCGTTGCCGCGTAGCCGGGCGACGACCTCGTCGACGCCGTCGCCGCCGTCGACTACGATCGCTTCACGCGTCGTTTCATCGGCGAGAATCGTGCAGTTACATGCCAGCGGTCCGACGGGAAAGGTCTGAACGATCACGCGAGCCGGCTATTCGACCTGGATGCCGAAATCGTGAAATCCGCCGTTGAAGTATCCGAGCGGAGAACCGGGGCGCGCGCCGCACGAGAGCACGCGACCGACGAGAATCGAATGCGATCCGATATGATATTCCTGCGCGAGCTCGCAGTCGAAGTGCGCGATCGTTCCGTTGAGGACGGGCGCTCCGGTTGAGTCGATCGCATAGTCGATCTGGGCGAACTGACGGTCCCGGACTTTGCCCGAAAAATGTTCCGCGAGCCGGCGTTGGTCGCCGGCGAGCACGTTGACGCAGAAAACGCGCGAGCTCGAGATGAACAGATAGCTGCGCGCTTCACGATTGATGCAGATCAAGAGCGAGGGCGGATCGAGCGAGACGCTGGCAAAGGCGTTGACGGTGATGCCGCGCGGTTCGCCTTCTTTGAGCGTGGTTACGACCGTGACCCCGGTCGGCACGCGCCGCATCGCGTGCCGGAAAGCCTCCGCGCCGGTCATTGACGCCGCGCGCCGATACCGATTCCCAATGGAAGAATCGTTGCTTCGAGAGCGGGGTGATCGAGGAAGCGCCGCGTAAATTCGGGCACGGCCAGCGAATCTTCGAAGATCGCGACTCCCGAAAGTTTGAGCATGGGAACGACGAGCTCGAGATACTCCGGGTATTCGCGCTGATTTGCCGCAACGAAAACAACGTCGAGATTGCGGTGGGGAAAGTTTTCGAGCAGCTCGAGCGCGGGCGTATTGATCAACTCGATGGTGTCGTCCTCGCCGGCTCGCGCAAAATAAAAGCGGGCGACGTCGGTGCGCGAAACGTCCGGATCGATCGTCCAGATTCGGCCGACGGCCGGTTGTGCGAGCGCCATCCAAAGGGTGGAGTAGCCATAGGCCGTTCCGACTTCCAATATCCGGTTCGCCTGCATCGCCGTGACGATCGTCGCCAAAAAACGCCCGGTCATTCGGGAAACGAGCGGAACGCCCGCGTGCGCGCTGCGCGTCTCGAGTTCGATGAGCAAGGGGTGCGGCGGCGGGTGCACTGCGTCGAGTTCGCGCAGCAGCTCCTCGGAGATCACGGAGCTCGCTTTGGGCGCGGCCCGACTAGCGACCTGCGCGTTCGGCGGCCTTGACGACGTTACGCAGTAGCGCAACGTTCGTTACCGGTCCTACTCCGCCCGGAACCGGAGTGATCGCGCCGGCAACGCATGCCGCGCTTTCGAACTCTACATCGCCCGTCAGCACGCCGTCGACGAGCGTCGTCCCGACGTCGATGACGGTCGCGCCGGGCATGAGATCGTCGCCGCGTATCAGTCCGGGCACTCCCGCCGCGACGACGACGACTTCGGCTAGTCTGACGTACGGCTGCAGATCGCTCGATTCTTTGTGAAGGATCGTGACGGTTGCGTCTTGGGCGAGCATCAGCATTGCGACCGGCGCGCCGACGACGATCGAGCGACCGATCATGACGGCGCGCCGTCCACGCAGCGGCCAGTGCGGGCTACGCTCGAGCAAGAGCATGACCGCGGCCGGCGTCGCCGGTACGTACTCGGTGCCGCTGCCGAAAGCGAGGTGGCCTTGGTTTGTCGGATGCGCGCCGTCGACGTCCTTATGCGGCGGAATGGCGTCCGCGATCTCGCGTATCGAGAGATGCGGCGGCAACGGCTGCTGCAACATCACGCCGTGCACGCCGGCATCGCCGTGAAGCTCTTCCAAACGCTCGCGGATCTCCGCAGCGGTCGCGCTTTCGGGGAGGCGATCGACGTCGACCGCGATTCCGACGCGCTCCCCGGTTCGCTCGAGATTGCGCACGTAGGCACGACTCGACTCGTCCTCGCCGACGAAGACGACCACGAGCTTGGGGCGAACGCCTTGCGAGCGCAGCGCGCTCGTGCGGGCGACGAGTTCGGTGCGCAAGTCGGCGGCAAGCGTTCTTCCGTCGAGAATTTAGGGCAGGCACGCCGTCGCCGTTTCGTTCGCCAAAGGATAGGAACCTAGCAGAAGGAGGACGGTAGGGTTAGCGGCAGCCGGTGACGCACTCGGCTGACGAATGTCCCGTTTTTTCCTCTGGGCTATCGTCGCGGTTGCGCTCGCGGTTGCGTTTTTAGTGGTCGAACCGTTCTTCGCTTCTTCGCCGAGCCGGGCCGGCGGCCCCGAAGGACTGGTCGGTGAAGCGGCGCCGGTCTTTACGCTGCAGGACGATCGCGGCGCCGACGTTTCGCTCGATCGCTACCGGGGCCGCGTCGTCCTGATGAATCTCTGGGCGTCGTGGTGCCCGCCCTGCCGCGCCGAGATGCCCGATCTGCAGCGGTTGGCTAACGCCAATGCCGGAAAACCGCTGACGATCGTCGGCGTCAACGAGGGTGAGTCTCCGCAGCGGGCGCGCGAGTTTGCCGATTCGCTCGGCATTGCGTTTCCGATCTGGATCGACTCTTCGCAACGGTACGGCAGGACGTACGTCGCACTCGGCCTGCCGACGACCGTCATCCTCGACCGGCGCGGCGTCGTCGTGCGCGGCTTCGACGGTGCGTTGACCTACGCGCAAATGGAATCGGCCGTAGCGCCGCTGCTGCGCCGGTGACGCTCTTGCCCGCAGCCGCCGTCGCAGTCGTCGCGGCAGTGGCCGTGGAGCTCGTTCTTCCCGGCCAAACCGTCTATCACGACGGTTGGTATAACGTGCTGCTGATCGCGCTCGTCGCAGCGGTCGTCGCGGCAGGACGCAGATCTTACGGCCACGGGCAGCCCGCACGCGTCCGCATCGCGGCATCGGTCGTCGTTGCCGGAGCCGCGATCGCGGGATTCTGCGGCGTTATCAGCGGGCTCTTTGCTCCCGACAATCAGACGTACGTCGGAGCGCCGGGCCAGCGCATTCGCGTTGAGTCGCTCGGCACGCTCGACTTTCCGCTCGCATCGATAGACAGCGGCGTATCCGATACGGTGAGGCTCGAACGCCCGCTGCGGCCGCCGGTCGCAGTCGGCGAGCGCCGGCGCGATATCGGGAACTTCATCGTTCGCACGATCGAGCGCAACGTCGTGTACGTCGAAGCCCGCGACCGTCGCGGAGATCGTCTCACCGTCACGCAGCCGTCTGGCAGCGTATTTCTTTCGCCGGTGCTGTTGATGCAGCACCGGCAGACGATCGCCGGACTCGACGTCCCGTACGATTCGTTTAACGTTCCCGCGATGCGCCGTATCGTCAAAGCCATCACGTTTACCCCCGAGCAGGCGGCGATGATGCTGCACGGGGGCGCGATGCCCGGCGAATCGGCGGTCCTCTTCGCCGTCGACGACGAGAACGACCGGCCGCTCCCGCACGCGATTGCTTTGAGCGCCGGCGGCCGGCCGGTTCGCGCCGGCGGGCTGATCCTGAAGGGATCGGTCGCGACCTATCCGAGCGTCGAAGCCGTGGCGGCCCCGAACCTTCTTGCAGCGGCGTGCGGCGTGCTGCTGGTGCTCGGCGGCACCGCCACGCTGCTCAGTGTCCCGCGACGATCGCGCGAACGTTCCTGAGAACGATGCTGCCCTCGGAGAGCTCGATGCCTTTGGGCGGCAGAACGTAGATCGACATCAGGCGTGCCGCTCGCGTATCGGTTGGAAAGCGCACGACGACCTTTCGCCACCCGGGCTCTCCGAGCTGTGCTGCATCGAGCAAGACGTCCTCGTTGATTTCGTTGCGGACCGCCACGCGAATGCGCGCGGCGCTCCCGTCATCCTGCAGATCGAATGCTAGCCCGATCGTATCGTCCGGCAGCGTTATGTCGCTCGCGGCGTAGGCGGCTCGTTCCCCATTTCCAAAGGTGAAGCTGAGCCGCACGCAGCTCGCGCAGCCCGCATTCCGTTCCACGCTTCCCTGACCGCCGCGGCGTGCCGTCACGAAGCGCGCGTTCGGTGCAAACGGTATTGCGACGTCGTGCGAACCGACCGTGACGCGCACATCGGCGACGGTGCTACCGATCCGAACGGAGACGTCTGCGTCCTGGGAGCCGGCATGAAAGCGGCCGAAGCGATCGATCGTGCCGGTCGAAGCCGTCCAGCGCAGAACGGGCGGAAGCGCGAGCTTATAGCCGTGCGCATCGAAGGCGCGCGCCTGTAACGCCATCGTCGAGTTGGGATCGACGTTCGGGCGCGCCGGCGCAATAGCCGTTCTCGCGGGTGCGGCCGCGATCTCGAGCGGTACGAGGCCCTTGAGCCCGCGGCTTTTCAAGACCAGCTCTCCGGTCCCCGAATGCGATGCGACGAAGGCGCCGTTGCGGAACGTGCCAAGCCGCGATGGAAGCACGCTCGCGCTCATCGAGAGGTCGCCCGCGGCGACGCGATCGGCCGCATCGACGGCCGCAATGCGCAACGGAACTTCCGCGCCGGCGATCGCGCGCACCATGCCGGGTCGCGCGACGAGACGAACGGCCGGTCCCGACGGAGCGGTGCTGTAGACGAAGATCCCGTCCGAAACGGGACGCTCCTTTCCATCGGATGGCGAATTCACGACGGAAGCGACGCTTTCGCCGAGGCGGCGCACGACGAGTGTCGACGAACCGCCGCCGTCAAGCAGCAATCCTTCGGTAGCGCCCAGCGCGCGCATGAGCGCGGCAAACTGGGGGCGCGTGACGCCGACGCTCACTTCCGGCTGGCGACCGTCGACCTCAACGAAGAAGATCCGTCCATCCGGAGCGATTGCCGCCCCGGAGCACGGCATTCGCCGAGCGTTCTCTTCACGGTACGGGGCGTCGGGGTCGTCGTACCACTGCCCGTCGTGGAGCACGAGCGCCCCGCCGCCGATTGCGGCCTCGATATCGGCGAGGCCGATCGGCTGCAAATCACCGGTTGCCGTCACCAGCGTGCCGGAGTCGGGAACGCCGAGCACGCTGTAGTCGTCGGGTCCGATCGCAAGGTAGTAACCCGGCGGCTGCGCGCTGAGATTGTCGACGACGACCGTTATGCGATATCGCGCCAGCGGCGGAACGCCGTCGAGCGGCGCAAGCCGGAGCAGCGTCACGTTATCGCGCGGCGGAACTCGCCCGTAGAGCGGCGTCAATAGCGAGACTCCTCCGCCCGGCTGCGGCATCTCGTCGATCCCGTCGAGCGGCATGGTGCGATTTTCGATCACGATTTGGCCCGAGAACGTAAACTCGGCGATGTGCGCCGACCCGTCGCGCGCGATCGCGAGCACGTAGCGCTTGTACGGAAGCTGCAAGAGCGCGCCGGCGCGAACGACCATATTTACGGGGCGGTTGGTGTTGCCGATATCGAAGAAGTCGCCGTTGATGCCGGCAACGGCACGCGTCCGGCGGGCCATCGAACCGACGGTCTCGCCGCGCGATACGAGCGAGTCGTCGGCAACGACGGAGCCGAGCTTCACGTCGCTGCGATGCGCGGCGACGGCGACGACGTGCACGGCGAGCGGACCCGAGCTCGTATCGAGCTGGTAATCCGCGTACTCGACGCCGGGTGCGACGCTCTCTACCGCAGGTGCTTCTTCAACGATCGCCGGAAAGGGCGCGCCGGGCGCGATTCGCTCCGGCAGCAAGCCGGCCTTTGCCGCGCCCGCTGCCGCAACAAAAAAGAAGAGAACGGCGCAGCCGGTGAGTCTCATTTGCTCGAAGGCCATATTGCCACTGCGAGCGGATAACCTCCCGTCTGAAACGGTGCGCCGCGGACCCGGCGCATTGTGCGCGTATCGATTACGTCGACGGCGTTAGCGGTCGCACACGGAACGTACAAGCGGCCGCTCATCGGATCGAGCGACGGCTTCCAAGGAGTCGAACACGTCTGCAGCGGCTCGCGTTTGGGAAGCAGCGTTCGTGCGTCGAGGACGTCGATGGTTCCGAGGCTCTCGTCGGTGACGAAGAGCGTCGCCGTCTTTGGATCGAGCGCCGTGCCGAGCGGAAAGGCGAGATTTCCGCTGCGGGCGACGACGCGCGGTTTACGCTCGTTCAAGGCGACGGCGACCGCGGAGCCCGCCGCGGCGAAGAACGAACCCCAGCTCTGGTTCGAGGTGGCGTAGAGCCGCATGCCGTCGGGCGAGAGTGCGAGCGAGAATACCCGGTTGACGACGTAGAATTTACGGAGCAGGCGCATCGATCGTGCGTCGACGGCGGCGACCGTTCCGTCGTTCGTGTTGGCGACGTACACGATTTGCCGGCGCTCGTCGATGGCGAGTCCTTCGGCGGTCTCTCCGGTCGCGACGCGCACGACGCTGCCGTTCGCCGAGATCCGCGTGAGGGCTCCGCCGCCGTCCGCATCGCGATCCGTCACGAAGATTGCGCCGGTACTCCCGTCGATCGCCACCTCGTCGCCGGCGGGCACGCCGCGAACGTGCGAGACGCTCCATGGCGAAAGCGTCGCGATGGTCAGCGCGTCGCCTTGCGTATCGGTGGCCGCAATCCGCCCGCGCGCGGCGGCGGCGTCGCTCGGGCTTCCGCCGGTTGCTAAGACGCCGAGTACCGAGAAGGTGCGAGCGTCGTGAATCATCAGACCGTCGTCGTACGACGCCACGGCGACCAGCGCGCGGTCGGGCGAAGGCGGCGTCGCGATGCGCAGGTTCGCCGCTGCCAGTCCGTCGGCGTTTCCGGCGACGAGCAGAGCCTCTCCGCCGGTTGCACCGTCGGGAACCTCGTAGAAATCGTTTCCGAGCAGCGATCCGGGACCGAGCAGCAGCGCGCGATACGGCGGGGAGAATCCGCGAACCGCAAGCCGGACGAGGCTGCCGGGGAGATAGGGCCACCTCGTTGCGGCGATTTGCCCCGTCGCCCGGTGTCCGTAAGGGGAGCGCGCGGCGGCGGCAATCAGAAATGCTGCGAGCAGCAGCGCGATGGTTCGACGGTCCAGCACGGTCGCGCTAGTGTGCTTTGAGCAACCCGACGAAAAAGAGGACGAGTCCGACGCAGCTCAGAGCCGAGGCGACGGGGAGAAACATTCGCGGACTCGCGAGCGCCGAGAGCGATATCAGAACGATCGATATTTCGAACATCGTCGTCGCATACTGCAGCAGCTCGTACGATCTCATGATCGATTCGGAGCGATCGTCGTCGCGCAGGGCTTGGCCTTCCAGCGCCTTCGCCTTGGCCAAGACCGCGGGCGAAGCGTTCTGCTCGTTCTCGGCGATCGCTTCCAAGGCGGCGCGATTCTTGGCGTTGCGTACGAGATCGCTCGCGAGGACGGCACGGTAAACGTTGTATCGGATCTGCTTGGCTTCGTACGCGTTGTACGTATCGGTCGCTCGGGCTTGGGTTAGAATGGCCTGATTCTTCGCCGAGAGCGCCATGATCGAGCGATGATGCGAGTAGAGCGTGCCAAGGGCGGCCAGGACGGCGACGATCGCCGCGGCGACCGAGACGATGCGCCGGCCTCGCGGCGGCGCATCGTTAGCGTGCATCGCCGACGATCCGTGCGACGGCTTCGAGACCCTCGGCGATGTCGCTACCCGGCGCGACGAGCGTCTCGTTTACCTTGCGAGGGTCGAAGAGAAAGCTCGCAATCCGGTAATCCGCAAAGGTGCCGGCAACGATGGTGCCCTCGGGATCGACGGCGAATGCGCGATTCGCGGCCGCGTCAAAGACGACGACGTAGAGGCGAAGTTCCAACGCGCGCGTGCGCGCCAAACGCTCGAGCCACGGTGGCCCGAGCGCGGACTTCCAGCAGATCAACGCGTAGCCGGCCCGCCGGTAGGCAACCAAGCCCGCCGGGTCGAGAACGGGGCCGTCATCGACCGATGCGACCGCAGGTGCGTCGCCGACGGAAGCCGCCGCGGTGATGCCGTACGGCGAGAGAGCGATGGCGTCGTCGAGCAGCTCCAGGCGCTCGCCGATATCATCCGGAAAAGTCTCGGGCGTAATCGCTACCCGGAGTGCGCCGACGGATTGAGGCGCGCGGGAGTACGACGATGCCGGCACGAACCGCGCGCGGCGCTCGCCGCCGAGTTCGATCGCCGCGTGGAGCGTCTCCGGTTCCCGTTCGCCGGCGATCGCCACGATTTCACCGCGTGCGTCGACGATTTGGCTCTTCCCGCAGTACGCGACCATACTCAGCTCGCTCCCGCATTTATTGGCGGCGACGAATGGGACGCCGTTTTCGTACGCGCGAACGCGCGCGAGCAGATCGGCCTGCACATTTTCGAGCAGCGCGGGATTGCGGCCGCTCGTGACCCATGCGGTCGGCATAACGAGAATATCGGCGCCGCGATCGACCAGCGCTCGCGCGATCGTCGGAAGACGGCCGTCGGCACAGACGAGCACGCCGAGCGTACCCGCTTCGGTCGGGATCGGTTCGATTTGCGTGCCCGGCGCGAACCAGCGCCGGTCGAAGTGCCATAAAAAGAGCTTGTCGGCGCGCCCGGCGAGCGAGCCATCCGCATCGATGACGAAGGCGGCGTTGCGAATGCCGCCGCCGATGCGCGCGGCGGCTCCGGCGACGATAACCGTCCGGCTTGCGCGGGCGATTTCTCGCAGCCGCTCGAGCGCGCCGGCGAGCTCGTTTTCGTCAAAGTCGTTCCCGCCGAGCACGTATGCCGGAAACGTTGCCTCAGGCAAGACAAGCAAGTCGCTGCGCGCGGCGGCTCGCCGCGTGTCGTCGAGGATGCGCGGAAGCGCGCCGGCAAAGTCGCTGCGGTCGTGCGCGCGCAGCTGCATCGCCGCGACGCGAAGAGAGCGGTTCATTCTCGAGCGTTGATTCGCGCCTCGAAAGGTATGCCCTTACCAGCCGACCAAGTCTGCGCCGGGGAGATGCTTCCAAACGTGAAACTTGCGATACCAACGAGTTCGCTTGCGGTTCTTATCGCAGGCGCTATTTCTTTTGGAACCGTTGCGCCGGGCGAGCCGGCCGTCGCGGCCACGCCGGCACCGAAATCGTCGGCGCAGCCAAAAAGCAAGGACGTCTGCGATTCGACGAAGAGCAAATGGGCGCACCTTCAATGCGAGCAGTTCAACAGCTCGGCGCCCGGCGACGAGTATTTCGGCCGCATGAAAATGAGTTATCTGGGCATCGACAATACGTATAAGGACGGCGCGATCAGCGCGGGGGGCTACACGACCGACCCGAGGCTCATTTCGAAGCTCGATTTTGCGACCGAAGCGTTGCGCCGATGGGCGGCTAAATATCCGAACGATCCGCAACTCCCGCGTTCGTACTTTCTTGGAGTGCAGGTGCTGCGAAAAGTCTATACGCAGCCCGAGCAGCAGATGAGCTGGGAGTTCATTCAACTGCTTACGACCAAATACGGGAACACGTATTTCGGTAAGGTGATGAAGGCCTCGATTAAGAACGGCTACACCGAGCATTGGTTCGCCCTCGCGCAGATTTGCCCGACGCCGCTTCCCCCGGGTGTCATGCCCGATGCGACGCCGGCCGCCACGCCGAGCCCGACGCCGCCTCCTGGAAAGGCCGCCGTCGACGTGATCACACCGCCTTGCGTGCAGTCGTCGCCGCCTGCGGAGATGGAGCCGATGCCCCAGGCGAGCGGCTCGCCCGCAGTTACTCCGGCGCCCGGCCCGGAACCGCCGCCGGGCTTGTCGGCGCCGGCGGCCTCACCGACGCCGCACGAATAACAAAAGCCCCTGCACGAACGCAGGGGCTTTTGATTGCTAACCGAGTTGAAGCTTAGAGCTTCAAGCCGATGCCCGCGTACGGGCCGCTTTCGGAGAATCCAATCGGAGCGGCGTTGTAGTTCCAACCCCGATCGCCCAGGAATCCGGCTTCGATGAAGAGCGGGAATCCAGGGAACGTGTAGCTTACGCCGATGTCGTACTTCAGGATGTTGTATCCAACGCTGTACGTGCACGGGCTCGTCGGCGGGGAGCAAGCTCCCGCAACGCTCGAGTAGTTTCCGTTCACGTTGAAGTAGTACACGGCGCTGCCGTACCAAGAGAAGACGTGGTCGAGATCCGGGAGTTTCTCCAGACCTGCGCCCGCGCCGTCTTCGGTCGGATAGCCGTAGTTGTTACCGCGCTGCATGTAACCGCCGACGACGTAGATGCGCGGGCTGAGGACGCGAATCCCCAGGCGCGCGTCGAAGTCGTAATCGCGGCCGGTGAATGCGGCTACTTGCGACGTGCCGAGTCCACCAATGGTCGTCACGTAGCACTCCGGATCGCCGGAACCACCACAGTTGTGCGGCCAATTGTATTGGCGGTAATCCACCTCGACCATGAACGGAAGGTTCATGACCGGGATTTCGACCGCGCCATGCAGACGATACGAGAATCCGCCGTTGTTGTTGTTGCCCGTGTTACCGGGGCTGAACTCGTTGTAGACCTTTGGCGAGATGATGTAATCACCAGCCGCATAGAAGTCGTAATACGGTGCAGCGGTGGGCATTGGGGTCGGCGTGGGCGGCGGCGGCGGCGGAGCCGACGGTGGCGGCGGTGGCGGGGTCGCCGGGATGTAGCGAACTACAACCAAACGGCGGTCCGGCACCCATTGCACGTAAGCCCCCATGCCTTCCGAGATGACTCGGACCGGTACGAGAACGGTACCTTTATAGATCTCCGGCGGAACGTCCAGCGGACGCGATTCGCCATTGATCATGACTTCAGGCTTTCCGACGGTGACTTTTACTTCGGCCCCGGGCTTGCTGACCGTCGCCGTCTTGCTGCCTGCATCCCACGAAACGGTGGGGTATGGCGGGCCCATTTGCTCGAACATCGAGCGAAGCGGAATGAGAATCGTTCCACCTCGGACGAGCGCTGCGAGCACGCGACCCTGCTTGAGGATATCAGGCTTGGTATAGACGTGATGGTCGTTATAAAGAATCGGATACTGACCCGACGGCGGGGACCCGAAGTTCGCCGGCGGAGCAGCCGTCGCTCCCTGGTCCTGAGCGATCGCGTTGGTTCCAATGTTGCCATGCGAAGCTCCGGGCTGGGCTGCGACCGCGGTGAGTCCAAGACCGGCTGCCATCAGCACGGCCAGGACTCCAGTGCTCAGTCGCTTCAATCTGTCCTCCTAGCTGATTAATTGAGCTTAGGCCTAACCGCCCGAGCCCCCCAGGGGCACGGTCGGTGAGTACCTTTGGCATCCTTTTCGGGGGCGGACGATTGGCTCCCCTGCAGGGGGAGCCGAGTCAGGCGAGCTTTTCGCGGAGCTTCGCCAGGAACTTCGCCTTCTCGATAATGTAGCGCTCGTGGGTGCCTTCGGCCACGGCTTCCTGTTCGTCGAAGACTTGGACGGCAAAGCTCACCCGCGGCCCGTCGAGCATCACGACTTCCACCTCGGTGCGGACGATGAACCCGACCGGGACCGGTTTCTTGTGCTCGAGATCGATATGCGTTCCAAGGGTAATCTGGCCGGTCTGCAAGATCGGCTCAACGCAGTGGATCGCGGCACTCTCGACCAGTTGAACGAGCATCGAGGTGGAAAGGACGTCGACGCCCTTATTGCCTGCTTTCTCCGCAGTCATCCATTCCTCGACGCGGCTCTGAAGACTGTACGAGCGGCCGATGTCGAGCTTCGCGCTCATGCCCCCGTGAGATACGCCCTGCAGCCGACGACCTCATGCCGATGTTCTGGGGGCTGTAGGCTCCCGCGGCAGCTCTTTTGAATCAAAGGCCCTTGGGCGCCGTATATGAGACCATGAAAGGCCGATTTTAGGAAAAAGATGCTCAGGATGACACTCCTCTCCGTTTCTTTTAGAGCGACGTCGATGGCGCTTGCCGCCATGGTGGCGGCGAACCTCCTTGCCGGCTGCGCAAAGAAGACGGCGCCCGCGGCGCCGCCCTTGGTGGTCGATGCGGCGCCGGCGACGCGTCAGAACCTTGCAACGTACCTGACGCTGGACGGACAGATCGCGCCGCTCGAACAGTCGACGCTCGCCTTCCAGCAGAGCGGCACGATTCTCAAGATCAACGTCAACATCGGCGATATGGTCCACAAGGGGGAGCTGCTGGCGACGATCGATCCGCGCACGCTTCAAGCATCGCTCGATCAAGCGCGCGCGCAGGCGTCGCAGTACGCCGCAGCCGCGCAAGGCTCCGTGGTCGGCTATCCGGTGCAGGTGCAAAATAACCAGGCTGCGGTGCAGACGGCCAAGGCGTCGTTGGAGAACGCGAAGCTCGTCTACGATCAAAACAAACAGCTGTACAAACAGGGATACGTTTCGGAGACGACGCTGCAGCAGTCGCAGGCGAACTACGTTCAGGCGCAGCAAACCTACAACAACTCGGTGGTGGGTCTACGGAACAACGTCGTGAGCGCCCAAAACGTGAAGTCACAGCAGGCCCAAGCCGCCGCCGCGTCGGCACAGGCCGATCTTCTCGCCACCCAGCTCTCGCAGACCTATCTCTATTCGCCGTACGACGCCGTCGTCGCGAACCGTCTCGTCGATCCGGGGGCGTACGCTTCGCCTTCGCAGCCGGTGCTTCAGGTGGCGCGCGTCGACAAGGTCTGGATCAACGTCAACGTACCGGACGAAGATCTGCCGTACGTTCACTCGGGAGTCAACGTGACCTATCAGTCGGCATCGCTGCCGGGACGAACGTTCAGCGGGCCGATCCAAACGGTTAATCTCGTGCCGACCGCGGGGACGCTCTCCTATCTCGCGCGGCTCGAAGTGCGCAACCCGGGCTATGTTTTGCGCGGCGGGATGCTCGTAACGACGACGGTGACCAAAGCGCACGCGTCCAACGCCATCGTCGTGCCGCGCAGCGCCGTCGCGCAGACGCCGAACGGCAACGTCGTCTATATCGTCGCCGACAATAAGGCGCAAGCGATTCCGGTGCGGGTCGGCGTTCAGACCGATACGCAATCGCAAGTCATCAGCTCGAGGATCCAGCCCGGAACGATGGTCGTGACGACGCGCCCCGATGCGCTCAAGGACGGCAGCGTCGTCGCGGTGAGCAACGGCACTGCACCCTCCGCCGGCGGCGGTACGGTGCACTGACGATGAATCGCGGACGTTTTCGAACGCGAGCGCTCCTTGCGGCGCTCGCGATGGGAACCCTCGTGACCGGCGTGGCCGTCGCGCAGAACGCCCCCAGCCCGCCGAGCTCCGGCGAGATCCCCGGAGTCCCGGGGATTATGATGCCGTCGCCGCTTCCGGAGCCGACGATCAGCGGAACGCCGATTCCCTATCCCGCCTACGGCACGCCCGCGCCCGACGTCGAGGCGCTCAAGCCCAAGAAGGGCGTGCCGCAATCGATCTCGCTTTCGGACGCAATCCGGATCTCCGTCGCGCTCTCGCCGACGTTTGCGCTCCAGAACGCCCAGTGGGCGGCGATCCACGCGAGATACACGTCGTCGGCTCAAGCGTACTATCCCGGACTGAGCGCCAACGCGCAAGCCGGGAACGAATATTCAAACGGAACGACGAGCAGCTCCAGCTTCGGACGGGCGACGAGCAGTCCGGGCCCAGGGCCGAGCCCCTTGGCCGCGTTTGGCCTGGCGACGCCGGCGGCTTATTCGCAATCGACCGTAACCAACGAGTCGGTGGCGATCACCGTCACGCAGCTCATCTATGACGGCGGCCGGACGATTGCGAACATTCGCTCCGCTAAGGAGGCGGACATCGCGGGACGCGCGACCCTGCTGCGGCAGCTGCAGACCCTGGCCTTCAACGTCGCCAACTCGTACTACACGGTGCTCGAGGATAACGCGACCGTGACGGCCGACGCGCAGCTCGTGCGCGAGTTCGAAGTGAACGAAGCTTCGGTCGCCGCGCAGATTCGCAACGGCGCGGCGGCGCGTTCCGATATTGCCGCGGCGCAGTTCCAAACGGCGCAAGCGCGCGGGAACCTCGTTACCGCGCAGGGCACCGCCATCGGCGCGCAAGCGTCGTTCGCAACGACCCTCGGCCTCGATGCCGACGCACAAGTCGTCCCCGAACAGATCACGTCACAGCCGAGCGCGCCGAATCCAACGTACGAGGCGTCGCTGAGGCGGGCACTCATCATGCGTCCCGATTATATTGCGGCGGCGTACAACGTGCAGTCTGCCCAAGAGAACCTTCGCTACGCCAAGCTCGCGCGTTTCCCGGTTCTTTCCGCAGGCGCGAGCGACGGCGTCAGCCGCCAGTTCATCGACTGCTACTCGACAACGGTGACGGCCAAGAACGGCAGCGTCTTACCGGTTTCGGCCTGTCCCACCGGAGCCTTGGCACCCAACGGCATCCCGTCGAGCTGGACCAACAGCAAGAGCATCGGTCTCAACCTTTCGATCCCCATCTACGATCAAGGCGTGACCAACTACAACGTTGCCGTCGCGGCCTCGCAGCTCGATCAGGAGATCGCCAACTTCAATTCGACGAAGCTCACGGTCGAATCGGACGTCCGCTCGGCGCTGGCGACGCTGATCTCCTCGCGCGCCTCCTTCGTACAAGCACGCTCCGAGCTGACGGCCGCGCAAGTCTCGTTGAGCGCCACGCAGGCGCAGTATAAGGTGGGCGCCACGACGATCCTCAACGTGGTCACCGCCGAGGCCAACCTCACGACGGCGCAGTCGGCCTATATCACGGCGCTTTACGGCGTGCGTACGGCCGAACAAAACTACCTCTATGCGACGGGTGTGAGCGACGTACAAATCTAGGGGACTCTCCTAAAACCTCGTGATTCGCCCGGCCGCCGAACCGCCCGCAACGATCTCGGACCCGGTGAACGCGGCTATTCTCGCCATCTCCGAGGACCGTCTCACCGGGTTCCAACTCGATCCGTTCGGTGAGATCGCCGAGCGCAGCGGCGTTGCCGTCGAGACGGTGATCGAGCGAATCGTGGCGATGCTGCGAGCCGGTACGATCCGTCGCGTACGCCAGACGGTGCTGTCGACCAGCCTCGCTCGAGGCGCGCTCTGCGCGTGGGAGATCGCACCGGAGCGACTCGACGACGCCTTTGAGTTCATGTTCCGCGACGACCCGTTTTCGGGGCACGTCGTGATCCGCACCACCGATGCCGCTTCTCCCGGGAGCACGTACCGTCTGTGGACGACGCTCAAAGTGCCGCAGGAGTATTCGCTGCGCCGGCATGCCGAATGGCTGCGCGGCCAAGTCGGTGCCGCGCGGTTCCGTTTGATGCCGGCGAAAATGCTCTTTACGCTTGGCGTCGGCCACGTACGGCGACGCGGACTCGAGCCTGGCGCGCGCGCGTCCGAACCGGCGCGTCCGCTGTTGACGTCGATCGTGCAGCTCTCGGAGCCGGAGTGGCGCGTCCTGGTCGCGCTCAAGCGCGAGTTTGCTCCAGGCGGAATCGTCCGTGACCTGTGGAGCGTGCGCGCCGCGGAGGCCGGCGTAGATCTGCAGACGTTTGCCGCGATCGCGCGCTCGCTCGACGCGCGAGGCGTCATCGGGCGTTTCTCTACCTTTCTGGAGCACGTCAAGCCGACCGCCGGCAACGAACGGGCGACACGTTACAACGCGCTCTTCCATTGGGCCGTTACACCCGGAGCCGAGATCGAGGCCGGCTGCGAGGTGGGCCGTCACTACGTGATCACCCACGCCTACTGGCGCGAGGGCGGCCCCGAATTCCGCAACGTCAACGTGATGGCGGTGGCGCACGGCATGGAGAAACCCGTCGTCTTGGCGCACAAGGCGGCGATCGACGCGCATCTGCGCGAAGCGGGAATCGACTTCGCCTACACTAACGTCTTCTGGGGCGGCCGCAGCGAGATCAAGCCATCGGAGATCGCGCCTGCGGCTTACCGCGATTTCTGCGTGGCACGCGGCATAGATCCCGAGGCCATGCGCGCAGGCGACGACGAGGAGGGGGCATCGGCGTGACTCTCAAGCTACGGAACGCGGCGGTCGCGCTCTGCGCTGCAGCCCTTGCGGCCGGCTGCACAAAAGTCGCGGGCGGAGGCGGTGCGAACGCGGGGCGTCATCCGTGGACGATTCCCGGAGTGCTGCGTTTCTCCGAGTTCTCGGATCCGAAGAACCTCAATCCGGTCTTGAACGCCGCCACGCCGACGCTCGACATTTCGATGTTCGTCTTCTCGTGGACGGTTCGCTACGACGCCAACGCTCGTCCGGTGCCCGACGCGCTGCGCGAGATTCCGACCATCGCCAACGGCGACGTCAGCAAAGACGGCCTGACCTTGAAGTATAAGCTGCGGCCGAACATCAAGTGGCAAGACGGCGCGCCCTTGACCTGCAACGACCTCAAGTTCACCTGGCAAGTCGTCATGAACACCCACAACAACGTCGTGACGACCGACGGCTTTAAGGACATCGGCAGCATCGATTGCAGCGATCCGCTCGTCGCCGTGATCCACATGAGGCGGCTCTACGCTCCGTTTCTACAGCAGCTTTGGAGCGTGAACGGCAACGCGCCGATACTTCCCGCGCACTTGCTCGCGAAGTATAACGACGACGAAGGCTCGTTCAACACGGCGCCGTACAACTCGCTGCCCGTCGGCAGCGGACCCTTCAAGGTCGTCGCGTGGCACCGCGGCCAAGACGTCGAAATGGTTGCGAACCCGAACTTTTATCTCGGAGCGCCGAAGCTCAAAGAAGTGATCTATAAGATCCTTCCCGACGAAAACACCGTCGCGACGCAGCTGCAGACGCACGAGCTCGATTTGCTGGCTCAGGGGACGGGACTCAAGTGGCCGGAGTACGCGGCTATGGCCGCCGATCCGAAGAACGGTTTGAAGGCTATTCGCGTCGATGCTTTTGCCTGGGCGCACATCGATTTCAACCTCCGTCACCCGATCGTTTCAGACGTGCAGGTCCGGCGCGCGCTCGCGTACGCGACCGATCGAAGCGAGATCATTCAAAAAGTCGCGCACGGCTCGGCCATTCCGGCGTACACCGATCAGCAGCCGCATTATTCTTGGGCCTACACCGACGACATCGCGCACTATCCCTACGATCCGGCCAAAGCGGCCGCGCTGCTCGACGCGGACGGATGGAAGATGGGTCCCGGCGGTATCCGCGTGAAGGACGGCCAGCGGCTGGAGATCACGATGAGCACGCAGACCGAGTCGAACTCCGGAAAGGAGAACGAGACGGTTCTCCAGCGGCAGTGGCGCGACGTCGGCGTGCAGGCCGATATCAAGAACTATCCGACGAGCCAGTTCTTCGACAACTCGGCCAACGGGGTTCTGCAGGGCGGACACTACGACGTCGCGCTCTTTAGTTGGCTCGGTGCGGCCGATCCCGACGACAGCGCGATCTATTCCGGACTGAAATTTGGCGCCGCACGGGCAGAACGCGATGTTCTGGACGAATCCGGCCGCTACTGCGGCGATGACCGACGCGCTCGATACCATCGATCAAGCTCGCCGCAAGCGCGATTACGTCATCGTGCAGCAGCAGTTGGCGCTCGACGTGCCGACGATCATTCTCTATTTTCAACGAATCCCGTACGTGTACAATACCGACTTGAAGGGCTTCGATCCATCCCCGGTGATCACGGGCTTTTGGGATCCCTGGAACTACTCGATCTAAGGAGTTTCGACATGATGAAGATACCGTTTCTGCGTATCGCCGCTGCCGGAACGACGCTCGCGATGCTCTGTGCGTGCAGCAAGACCGGAGGCGCCGCCGGAACGGGCGGCCGCGTCAACGGATGGACGCAACCGCACGTGTTGCGATTCGCCGATGCGGGCGACGTCAATACGCTCAATCCGCACCTCGGCCAGTTCGCCGACATCGGCTATCTCTCGTCGATGACGATGGCCTACCTCATCAAATGGGACGAGCATAACAACCCATACCCCGAGCTCGCTACGCAAGTACCGACGCAGGCAGATGGCGGCGTCAGCAAGGACGGCCTGACCATCACCTTCCATCTGCGCAAAGGCGTGCGGTGGTCGGACGGCGCTCCCTTCAATGCCGACGACGTCGTCTTCTCAACCAACGTCGTGAACAATCCGGCGAACAACGAGGTCGGCCGTTTGGGCTGGGATCTCATTACCAAGATGGACGAGCCCGACAAATACACCGTCGTCTACCACTTAAAGAAGCCGTACTCGCCCTTTGTCGAAACGTTCTTTTCAACGGCCGGCGCGAATCCGTGTATTCTTCCCAAACATCTCTTGGCGCAGTATCCGAACATCAACCACGTTGCGTACAACTCGCTTCCCGTGGGAATCGGACCGTTTAAGTACTTGCGCTGGGACCGCGCGCAAGACGTCGTTTTAGTACCCAACCCGCTCTATTGGCGCGGCCAGCCGAAGCTCAAGCAGGTAATCTTCAAGATCATTCCCGATCGGAACACCGTGCTCGCGCAGCTCCAATCGCACGAACTCGACATGTGGCATTTAGTTCCGGGAACCTACCTCGCCCGCGCGAAGGCGATTTCCGGGATCTCGATCATTCGGCAGCCGAGCTATTTCTACAACCACCTCGATTTCAATATCCAACGGCCCGCCGTGAGCGATCCGGTGGTTCGCCAGGCGCTTCGGCTGGCCATCGACCGCCGCACGCTCATCGACAAAATCGGCCGCGGCGTGGGGATCCTTCAGGAGGTGACGACGCCGAGAAATGCGCCGTATGCGGTCACCTCGATTCAGCCGGTGCCGTTCGACATAGCGCGCGCGAACGCGATGCTCGATCGGGACGGCTGGAAGCGCGGACCGGACGGCGTCCGCGCAAAGAACGGCGTTCGGCTCGCGTTGGAGTACGCGACGACGGCGGGATCTCCCGACGTCGACGAAGCGATCGAGCTGGAACGCTCCTGGTGGAAAGAGATCGGCGTAGACATCACCGTTCGCCACTATCCCACGGCGCTGATGTTTGCGCCCTTGCAGCAGGGCGGCATCGTCTACGGCAACAAGTGGGACATGATCGGATTCGCGTGGCTCAACGACGCAATCGGGGATATGTCGGCGTATCTTTCATGCCATGCCGTTCCGCCCAACGGACAGAACGATACTCGCTGGTGCAATCCTCGCGCTCAAGCGGCGCTCGACTCACTCTTCGCCCACTACGAGCAGCCGCAGCGCAATGCCGACGTACTGGCGATCGAACGAGAGCTCGTGAAGGATGCGCCGATGATCGTCACCTCGCTGCGCGAGGACATCTTCGCCTACAACAGCGACCTGAAAAACTTTCATCCCAACGCCATCACCCCGTTCGACAACGTGATGGACGTCGATATATAGCGTAGGCGAGCAGCGCGCAGCCGCTGAGCGAGAGCGAGCGAAGCAGCGCCCACGCGGGCGCCGCGACGGTCAATCCGCTGGCTCGTTGCTCTCCCGACCAAACCGACGCGGCCGATGCGCCCTCCGGCGCGTGATAGGCGCCCACGGCATCGGGCCAAATCGGCGCGGGATGGGTGACGGCGAGCCAACTCATTGCGGCGAAGAGCGCCGCAAAGACGACGCCGATCGCGAGCGTGCCGCGCCACGGACCGCCGTCATTGAGCGCCGTGAAGGCGGCAAATGCGGCGGCCGCCAGCAACGCGCTCTGCAACGTTCCGCTCGGCCGCTGCGCGAGGCCCAGCCAATCGGTCCCGGCGAGTAAGACGCCCGCAAGCGCGACGAGACGCGCCGTGCCGCCGTTTCGCAGCGCACACCATGCCGCCGCGGCGTAGGCGACGACGAGATCGTGTTCGTGGACGAAACTTGCGACGAAGGGAACGAGCGCCGAGAATCCGGCAAAGCGCGCAAAGGGGTCGCGCACGCTGCGTGCGAGCGCGACGGCACCGACGATTGCCAGCAGCGCGACGGCGATGCCGACGGTGCGCGCCGCGGCCGGCGATGCGCCGAAACCAAAAGCGATTGCGGCGGGCGTGAGCTGAATCGCCGCGAGCCCTTCTGCCGCGGCATGTGCCGTGAGGGCTCGCGCATAGGTCAGCGGCCACCCGGCTCCCGCGGCGAGCGCGCCGAGCAGATAGGTGAGAATGGCGCCGGCGGCAATCGCGAGCGTCGTGCGGTTGCGACCGAGCTGCGATACGAGCCCGAGCGAGGCATTGGGTTGGGCAAAGGCGACGCAGGCTGCTACGCCCGCGAGGGCGGTGGTCGCGGCGAGCGTCACGAGCGTCGCGGCGGCGAATGCGGGCAGCGCGAGCTGACCGAGTGCGATGTCGCTCGTGACCGGGCCCCAGGCGACGGCCAGTGCGAGCGCGGCGAGAACCGTAAGCGGTGCGTTGCGTTCGCGGCTTGCCCGAACGGCGGCGAAGACCATCGCGAGCAGCGCGATCCCCAATAGCGTCAGCCAGAGTGCCGCGGCATGCGGATAGGGCAGGCGCGCAAACAGCGACCAAAGCAGAAGCGTCGCCGGCGGCCCGATGAACGGCAAGAGCTCGTCGCGATGCGGATCGACTCCGGCGACGGTGCGCTCCGCGTTCCAAATCGCACGACCGTAGGGATCCGCGTGCGCGTTCCAAGTAGAGCCTGCCGACCAGTAGGCTTCAAAGTCGCGAAGAACGGGGCCCGGCGTCGGATGCGGCCGCACGGCAACGATCGCCGTTGCGATGCCGACGAATGCGAGGGCGAGAGCGACGCTGCGTATCACCAGGCGGGCGTACTTGCCGCTTGCGGCGTTGCGACGACATGCGACTGCGCCATGACGAAGAAGAGCCCGAGCACGGTCGCAAGATACCAGCAACTGACGCGCAGACGGGCGCCGAACGTCATCCGCAGCGAGCGCGGATCGGCGTGTCCTCGCCAGACCGCAATCATGGACGGCAGGCCGAGCAGACCGATGATTGCGACGAATAGAATCGGAACGTGCAGCAAGATCGCAAACGCGACGAAGAGCGCGAAGCCGGCGATCCAGAGCGGCGGCCAGAGCGCGCCGATAATTCTGCCGCCGTCAAACGGCGGGGTCGGAATCATGTTGAAGAGATTCAAGAACGCGGAAAGGTCGGCGCACGCGTACCAAAAGCGGTCCTGCGTCGTCGTGCCGACGACGTAGCAGACCGCCGCCAGGCCGAGTCCGACGAGCGGACCGGCGAGCGCGATGTAGGCGTCCTCTTCGAGATCTTCCGGCGGAGCGCCGGCGGTAAAGGCGCCGAGGAGCGGAACGAACGCCGGCAAGCGTGCCGGCAGACCGTAGGCTCGAAATGCGAAGTAATGACCGAGCTCGTGCGCCAGCAAGATCAGCATCACGACGACGGCAAGCTTCCAACCGAAGAATAGGATGTAGATCCAGAGCGAGAGCAAGAACGTCCAGCTCAACGCAAAGAGTTTGCCCCCGAAGAAGAGCAAGAACTTGAACTTGACCAAGAACGCCGCGATCGCCGCAAGCAACGCGCCGATTCCGGTGCGCCGGCGCTGAACCGGCTTGGGAGCCTGGGTTTCGGGTTCGGAAGGCGGGAGGTATTGCACGCGAGACTCTTCAACCGCATCGCGTGCCGGTCATCGCGATCGTCGGAGGAGGTTTTGCCGGGATCGCGGTCGCCCGCCGGCTGGAAGAGCGGCTTCGCCCGAACGAGGCCGAGATCGTGCTCCTCAGCCGCGAGAACTACACGCTCTTTACTCCGATGCTCCCCGAGGTCACGTCCGGCGAGCTCGAGGTGCGCCACGTCGTCACGCCGATCCGCACGCAGCTGCACCGAACCCGCTTCGTCTTGGCCGACGTCGACGAGATCGACGTGGAGGCACGGACCATCGCCTACCATCACGTTCTCACGCGCCGGCACGTCATCCAACCCTTCGACCACATCGTCTTCGCTCTCGGGTCGTCGACTTCAGACTTCGGGCTGCCCGGGGTAGCCGAACATACTTGGGCGCTCAAGTCGCTCGAAGACGCCGAACTGCTGCGCAATCATCTGGTGTGGCTGCTCGAACTCGCCGATACCATCGATGACGAGACGAGGCGGCGGCGCTTGCTGACGATCGCCGTGGTCGGCGGCGGATTCACCGGGGTCGAAACGGCGGGCGAAATCGTCGAACTCTTTCGCAGCGTCCTGCGTTTTTACAAGCGCTTGCAGAGCGAGAGCGTGCGCGTCATTTTGATCGAGGCCGGACCCGTGCTGCTCGCCGGACTCCCGGCGAAGATGGGCGAGTATTCGCGGCGAGTCTTGGAGCGGCGCGGCGTTGAGGTGCTTACGGGCGACGGCGTCGCATCGGCCGATGCACGCGGTCTCACGCTGCAGAGCGGACGGCGCGTCGAGAGCGAGACGATCGTTTGGAGCGCCGGGGTCAAGCCTTCGCCGACGATTGCCAAGGTCGCGCTGCCGAAGACGAAGCGCGGCGCCATCGAAACGGGGCGCGATATGCGCGTCCCCGGCTTGCAGGGCGTCTGGGCGCTAGGCGACTGCGCGTCGATTCCCGACGGCGCAGGCGGCACCTATCCCATGACCGCGCAGCACGCCATTCGCGAAGGACCGCGGCTCGCCGAGAACATCGTCGCCGTTTTGCGCGGTTTGCCGACCGTGCCGTTTCACTATAAAACGCTCGGCATGATGGCCGCACTCGGCGGTCGCAAAGGCGTCGCGCAGCTTCCCGGCGATCTCGTCATCACCGGTTTTTTCGCGTGGTTCTTTTGGCGCACGTACTACCTGCTTCGGCTGCCCGGACTCGATCGCAAACTGCGCGTTGCGTTCGACTGGACGCTCGAACTGCTCTTCGCGCGCGATACGGCGGAGTTGCGTTTCGGCGAGACGGATGCGTCGTCGAAGACCGACGGGACCCCGGGCGAGGCGGACCGAACCACCCGGTAAGGGAGGCCTTTCGTGCAGAGACCGCCGGTCTTGGCAATTACGCTCGCGATGCTTGCATCGCTTACTTCCGCCTGCTCGACGACCGGTGCGCCGTCTCTGCCTACTGCCGGTGCAACCGCATCGCGCAACGCCGGGCCGGCCATTGCGCAGCAAGACGACGGCAAGCGGTGGCTGCGGATTGCCGGCGTCGGCAAAGGAACGCCGTATACGGCTAACGTTCTCGCGGGAAAAGGCGTCGTCTACGTCCTGGCGGACTGGGGGAAATCTCGCGGTCACGAAAGCTTTAGCACGATCGACATGAGTGGTCACGTCGCGCACGCGCTTCAGCCGACGTGCCGGTACCCGGGCTCGACGTCCGGTACGTATCATTTGTACGGCTACGACGTCGCGCTCAACCACGAGGGCAACTCGGTCTTCACGAATCCCAACATTACGTTCCCCGGATCCGTGCAAGAGTTCGGATGGGCGTTCGTCGCCCCCACCGGCAAACGGTCGGCGTGCTACTTGGTTGACGTCAGCGCCGGCAATCTCGACGTGCTCACGACGGGCCCCGAAGACACCATTTGGGGCGCGGGTACGGCGAGTCCATACCTCTGGAAGTTCTCCACGGACGGCAGCGCGACGAACTTTGCGCTGCCCACGGGCGTGAGCGCTTTTGGATCGCTCGTCGAGGGACCCGATCACGTTATTTGGGCGCAGCCCGTAAATAGCACGACGGTGATGCGGATCAGCCCCGGCAGAGGTAAGCTGTTGAGCACCTACGACATTCCCTGCGCGTCGCCGGTCTATTCCCTCGCCGTGGCCTCCGGACTCGTCTGGGGCTATGCCGACGATTGCGTCTATTCGATTTCGCCAAGCGGCACGGCAGCCTCATACAAAGCCCACGGCATCGTCGCAGAAAACGCGCCGCACGCCATCGCAGCGGGGCCCGACGGTAACCCGTGGTTCCTCGATATGCAATCCGGCTCGGCGGGAGCGATCGGAACCGTCAATCGCATCAACGGGGAATCGAAGAAGATCGCGCTGCCCGCCGATGCGAGCTATGGGTTGGCGCTGGGAGCCGGTCCCGACGGCAACCTCTGGATCACCGACGAAAACGACGACGTCTACGTTTACGTGCGCGATCCATTACGCGTGCGTCCCGCCACGTTGACGCTCCCGCAAATTCGTGCCGTCGCTCGGGTGAGCGTGAGCGAGCACGGAGTCACGGCGTGGAAGGCCGCTTCGGGCAATACCGCCGTGGCCCGAGTTAAGCAGTCCGATAATCCCAGCATCTTCTTGGTGCTCGCGACCGGCTCGGGGACCACCACCGTCACCGTTCGGGATACCGTCGGCAATTCGGTCGTAATTCCCGTGACGGTGGATTAGCAGCCGAAGAGATACTCCCGCCGGTGGCGAAGCGGTAAAGATGCTCCGCGAACCGATCGAGCGCCTCATCCGCGACCCAAAGGAATTCACCCGCGACGTACCGTTCCCCGATGCATCGCGAATTCGCATCTACGACGAAACGCTGCGCGACGGCGAGCAGATGCCGGGCGTCTGTTATACGCCGGGCCAGAAACTGGAGATCGCCAAAGCGCTAGCCGGGGTGGGCGTGCACGTTATGAGCGTCGGCTTTCCCGCGGCGTCGGAAGGGGATCGGCGGACGCTGCAACTGGTGATGGAGGCAAAGCGTCGCGGCGAGCTGGGAGACGTCGAGATCGTGGTGATGTGCCGCAGCAACCGCAACGATATCGACGTAACCGTTAAAACGCTGCGCGACGCCGGCATCGAGCCGCGGGAGGTCACCTTCTTCATTTTTACCAGCGGCAGCGATCTTCACCTCAAATACAAGATCGGCAAAACGCTGCTGCGCTACGAAGGACGCAACGAGACCGAGTGGCTCGAGCTTCCGCTTTCCTTCTATCGCGCCGCGAACATCCGGCTGCAGTGCGATGCGATTGCGCATGCGCGCGGTTGCGGCGTCGAGCGCGTCGAGTTCGGCGCCGAAGACGGCAGCCGCGGCGACGTCGATTACTTCATCGAATACTTCAAGGCGGGGCTGGAGGCGGGGGGCACGCGTCCGGCTTGGCCCGACACGGTCGGTACGCTGACGCCCGAAGCGACGCGCTGGTACTGCTCGCGCATCGTTGCGGGGCTGCCGGAGGATCTGCCGATCGTCGCGCACCTTCACAACGATTACGGCCTCGGCACGATCAACGCGATCACCGCCCTTTCGTGCGGCTTCACCGTGCTCTCGGTGACCGCCAACGGCTACGGCGAGCGCGCCGGCAACGTCAAGCTGCACGAGATCGCCGTCGCGCTGCGCGTGCTCTACGGCGTCGAGTTGCCGGGCTTTCGCTACGACAAGCTGCGCGAGCTGGCGCGGTTCATGGAACGGGTGAGCGGCATTCCGCTGCAACAGCACGAGCCGATCGTCGGTGCCAAAGTCTTTGCGCACGAGTCGGGCATCCATACTCAGGCAATGCTGATCGATCACCGCATGTACGAGGCGGTGCCGGCCGAGTTGGTCGGCGCTCGGACGAGTTGGGTCTTCGGCAAACATACCGGCGCCGCGCTCGTCGAGGATACCTTGCGCCGAAACCGCGAACGCCTGGGCCGCGCGGGTGTCGAGCCGACTCCGGAGCTCGCGCACCGCGTCACCGACGAAGTGAAGCGCCTGCGCGAAGAGCGCGCCGCTTCGAGTAAGAGCGAAGAGATGATCGAGCTCTACGAAGCCGCGATGCGACGGCTTTCCCTCAACGAAGACGACGTCGTCGAAATCGCCATCGCCCTAGGCACCCCGGCAAAAGCCTCCTAGCGTTCCGCGATTCGACGCTTCCGTCGCTTTTAAAGGCTTGCGATGTCTCTCGAAGTATTGAACACGGTCGCAACGCTGGGGACGTTTTTTGTAATAGCGGCGACCGCCGTGGCGGCGCTGATACAGTTGCGCCATGTTCGGAGCAGCAATCAGATCGCTGCGCTGAACGAGTTGCGTGAGAGCCAACAGACCGAAGCGTTCATTACGGCTTTGCACCGTCTTTACACCGAGCTGCCGCGATCGATTCGGGATCCGGAGTTTCGATATCAGGTGGCCCATCGAAAGGAGCGGACGGAGAAGTACAACGCGATGGTCTCGAGCATCGAAACCGTTGGCGACTCATACGAGAACATCGGGCTTCTGGCCAAAGCCGGACTCGTCGATCGCCGAATTCTCCTCGATATCTACCCCATGCTCGTGCTCGATGCATGGACCGCGCTTCGGGATGTAACCGCGATCTTACGGGCGCACTATGGCTCTTCGCTTTGGGAGAACTTCGAGTATCTCGTCGTGCTCTCTGAAGATTGGCTCGAATCGCACTCAGACGGAACCTATCCCCGCGGCATGCGGCGAATCGAGGTACCCAATCGCTGGCAGAAAGAGGACGAGCAGTACGCGTTAGGCCGAGCCGCTACGCTTGACCACCCAGTCTCCACGTAGCCACGAAGGCCTTGAAAACGATCGGATACGAGTCGTGCACGAAGCGCACGCTGCGCGGCCCGGTTCGCTCGAAACCGGGAATCGTCGCTACGAGATGCGCTTGGGCGGCGGTCACGAGTTGCACGTCGAGCGTGACGGGAGGATCGAACCGATATACCTGTGCGCCGGATGCTTCGCGAATCGCCGCTTCGGCGCCGTCGCGAATTGCCCGTTGCGCATGCGACGGAAGCATCGACGCGGCGGCGAAGTTGCCGATCGAATCCTTTACCACGACGCCCCGGACCCAAGGCATCTGCGCCTGCACGCCCTCGACCGTGGTCCGGTCGCCCGTGACGAGCAAGAGCGGAACCCCGTAGTAGCCCAAGAATCCCGCGTTGATCGTCGCTTCGCTGCAGGGCACGCCGTTGACGCGAACCTCGTAGATTACCGAGGGCGTATAGGTGTGAGAGAGGACGGCGTCGGCGTCGGCGGCAGCGCCATGATAACCGACGAAAAACGCAGCGTCGAAGCCGTTGCCCGCATCCTGCACCATCGAGAACGGCTTGCGGTTTCCAAAGATCACCCGTACGTCCGGCGGCAGCTCGTCGAAGAGCAGATTGCGCATCGGGCCGTGTGAATCGTTGACGAGCACGTCGCTAACGCCGGCGGCACGTGCGCCGGCAATGGCGCTTGCGACTTCCTGCGTGTAGTACCGGCGGAACGTCGCGTACTCCGGATGCGGCGTGCGCGCGTCGACCTGTTCCCACGCGCAGACGCCTGCGATACCCTCCATGTCGCTGGAGAGGTAGAGCCGAGTCGGGGCCTTCATGCGATGGGGTTGGCGGCGGCGGCGATGCGGGTCGCAGCGATGAACGCCTGCAGCATCGTCGGGTAGTGCGTCGACGAAAAGCTGACCGAGCGACCGCCGCCGCGAGTAAAGCCCGGCAGCAGTTCGATGAAGTCGGCGTGCTCGACCGCGGCAGTCTCGATTGCCAGCTCGAATGGCGAATCGAAGACGAACGGCTTGGCGCGCGCAACGCGAGCCACCGCGTCGCGCGCACCGGCGCGAATCGCGTCACACGCACTCTGCGGCGTCAGCGAGTTGACCGCCGAGAATCCTATCGCATCTTTGACCGCGACGCCGACCGCCCAGGGCATCGCGCGCGTGGTCTCCTCGACGATCGTGCCGTCGCCGGTGATCAGGACGACCGGAATACCGTTGCAGCCGGCGAGCGCGGCGTTGAGCAATGCCTCGCTGCAGAACGTTCCGTTGACGGAGACCGAGTAGATCGATTCGCTGAAGGTGTGTGAAAGTGTCGCACAATCGCCTGCTTTGGCGTGATATCCGGTAAAGAAGACCGCATCCGGCGTTGCGTCGAGCCCCTGCATCATGCTCCACGGTTTTGGAGCTCCCGAGATGAGGCGCAGCGCGACGTCCTGTGGAAGCTCGTCGAGGAGCAGGTTGCGCATCGACCAGTGCGAGTCGTTGACGAGAAACTCACTCGCGCCGGCCTCGCGCGCGCCGCCGATGGCCGCGGCAACTTCCCGCGTCATGTAACGGCGAAAGATCGGATACTCGTTCTCGTCGCTGGGGTCGCACTGCTTCCAGGAACAGACCCCGGCGGTTCCCTCCATATCGCAAGAGATATAGAGTTTCACTGGCGCAGCGCTTCCTGGGCCTGCGCGAGCCCGGTCGATGCAGCCACGTTGTGCGGGTTGACCCGCAGTGCGCGGCGGTAGAGCGGGATCGCCTCTTCGAAATGATTGGCCGCTAAGTACATATCGGCGAGCTGTGTGAGCGCGACGTCATCGCGCGGATGGGCTGCGATACGCGCGCGCAAGCTCTGGAGCTGCGCGACCACCGGCGCGGGGGGACCGCCTTCAACGCGGTTCTGCGAACCTTGCTCGAGCGCGGCGCTCGCTGCCGGGGCCGCCGCCTTTCCGAAGACCGAGCCGGTAACGGCGAAGCCGACGACCACCAGGTACGCCATGGTAGCGAGAAAGATCGCACCGAGGACCGCGACGATCGGCAGGTAGATCCGAGCCGGCAGACCGCCCGATTCTTTTTCGGCCACAAGATTCGTTTGGACGCTGCGCGAACCAAATCTTGCGTGGTGCCGAGTGCCTTGCCGAGCGAAGCCGACCTGCAGTTGCTTTTCGCTCGTCTGAACTACGAACATTTCAACGGCGAGGTTCCCGACTGCCGGATTCGCTACAACGAGCGGTTCTCGAACGCCGCAGGCCGCACTACGTACGGCCGCGATCCGATGATTATCGAGCTCTCGCCGAAGCACTTTCGGCAGCACCCCGGGGCGCTAACCGAGACGCTTTTGCACGAGATGATCCACGCGTGGTGTTACGCGAAGTTTCGCGATACCGGTCACGGTCCGCGCTTTAAGCGCAAGCTTCGGGAGTGCGGTCTGAGCTCGATCTACCACGAGCTTGGAAACGTCGCCCCGCTTAAAGAGTCGAGCAAGCGGTTCATCCTGCGATGCGAACGCTGCAGCTTCGAGGTTCTGCGCCGCGGCCTGCCGCGCCGCCCCTCGAGTTGCCCGAACTGCAACAAACGTCGCTTTGACGAACGATATCCGCTGACGATCTACGAGATCGTCGAGATGCGTGCCGCCGGAAACTCACTCGAAGGAGCGCGCGCCGCACGGAGAGGCCGCTTTCGATGAAGAACGGAGCGCTATGACGATGACGACGAAACCCGCTTCGGCAATGCGCTCCGAGAGCGACTCCATGGGGAAGATCGACGTACCTTCCGACAAGTACTACGGTGCGCAAACCGCGCGCTCGCTCGTGCACTTCGACATCGGCGACGGCGAATGGCCGCGAGACGTGATGCCGCGTCAGGTCGTCAAAGCAATGGCGACGCTCAAAAAGGCCGCGGCCCTCGTCAACCACGACCTCGGAAAGCTCGACGACGAAAAGACGCGCCTGATCGTTGAAGCCGCCGACGAAGTGGTCGACGGCCGGCTCGACGCGCACTTTCCGTTGCGCGTCTGGCAGACGGGGTCGGGCACGCAGACCAACATGAACGTGAACGAGGTGATCTCGAACCGGGCGATCGAGATCGCCGGCGGTGAGCTGGGTTCGAAGAAACCGATTCACCCCAACGATCACGTCAACATGTCGCAGTCGTCGAACGATACGTTCCCGACCGCGATGCACGTCGCCGGTGCGCAGGCCATGGCCGCGATGCTGCCCGCGGTGAAGGCCCTGCGCGACGCGCTCGCTGCGAAAGCGAAGGGGTGGGCGCACGTCGTGAAGGTCGGGCGCACGCACCTCCAAGACGCGACGCCGATCACGCTCGACCAAGAGTTCTCCGGCTACGTCACGCAGCTCGACCGCGCGATGAAGGCCTGCCGCGAAGCACTCGATCCGCTCTACGACCTCGCCATCGGGGGCACCGCGGTCGGCACGGGGCTCAACGCCCACCCCGAGTTCGGGGAGCGTACTGCCGCAAAGATTGCGGAGCTCACCGGACTTCCGTTTCGGTCCCACCCGAATAAATTCACGGCGCTGGCCTCGCACGACGATTTCGTCTTCGCGTCGGGCGCGCTCAAGATGCTTGCTGCAGCGCTGATGAAGATCGCCAACGATATTCGCTGGCTCTCGTCGGGCCCGCGCGCCGGCATCGGCGAGCTGATCCTGCCCGAGAACGAGCCGGGCAGTTCCATCATGCCGGGTAAGGTGAATCCCACGCAGTCCGAGGCGATGACGATGGTTTGCGTGCAAGTCTTCGGCAACGATCTGGCCATCAGCTTCGGCGCCTCGCAAGGCAACTTCGAACTGAACGTCTTCAACCCGGTTATCGTCTACAATTTCCTGCACTCGGCGAACTTGCTGCGCGACGCCTGCACGATGTTCCGCGAACATGCCGTCGAGGGATTGCAAGCCAACGAGGAGCAGATTCGCAAGTATCTCGACGAGTCGCTGATGGTCGTCACCGCACTCTCGCCGAAGATCGGCTACGATAAGGCCGCCGAGATCGCGAAGAAGGCGCATCGCGAGAAAACGACGCTGAAGAAGGCGGCGCTCGCGCTCGGGCACGTGACCGAGGAAGAGTACGAGCGCATCGTCGTGCCCGCAAAAATGACGTCGCCCGGCTAAGTGTGGTCGTCGCGGCTCGCGGGCCGCTTCGAAGACGCTCGTCGCGCGCCTCATGCGCGCTCCTGCTCCGCCACTTTTCCGCAACTACAACGGAGTTTACGACCTCCTGTCTTTTGCGGAAAAGTTGGAGGCTTCTCAGCAGCCCCGCGAGCCGCGACGACTACAACTGTCGCCAGACGAGCGTTACGGCGGCGACGACGAGGGCGATTGCGACGCTGATCAAGAGCTGCGGGGTACGCAGGCGTAAGGAGAGGCGTGCGCCGATCGGGCCGCCGAGCAGGCCTCCGGCGACGAGCGGTACGACGTCTTTGCCGACCACGTCGTGCTGCAGGATGTGAACGATTAGACCGGGCGGCGACGTGAGCAGAATCGCGAACTGCGACGTGGCGCTGATCGCGTGCAGCGGCAGCTCCGAGAAATAAAGAAATGCCGGAATGATGACGATTCCGCCGCCCAATCCGAAGAGACTCAAGAATATGCCGACGACGAAGCCGAGTCCCAAAGCGCCGCGGTACGACATGCCCTTGATCTCGTAGATTCGGCGAACCTCCGGCCGTCCGGCCAGCCGCCGTTCCGCGTTCCATGCCAGATCGATGGCTATACCGATCAAAACGATCGCAAGAAGTACGTCAAAAAGGCGCGCGGAGATGCGCAACGAGAGCATCGCGCCGAGAACGGCGCTGGGGAGACCGCCGAGCGCGATCAGCAGTCCGATCTTCAGGTGAATTCGTTTGTGGAGGAAGTAGGTGAAGGCGCCGCTCGCACTGTTCGCCGCGATGAGTACGAGCGACGTGCCGGCGACCGATGCGGGAGAGAAGCCGAGAAAGATACGAAGAATCGGCACGAGGACGAAGCCGCCGCCCAGGCCCACCATCGAGCCAAAGACGCTGGCGATAAAGGCGGCGCCGAAGAGCTCGAGCGCGAAGCCCACGGCGCGCCTGCGAAATCAGCCGGAGCGGCCGATGTAGCGGCGGTCTCGCGTGTCGATGCGAATGACGTCGCCGCTTTCGACGAAGAGCGGCACCTGGACGGTCGCGCCGGTCTCGAGCTTTGCGGGCTTGGTGGTGTTCGTCGCGGTATCGCCGCGGAAGCCGGGATCGGTCTCGACGATCTTCAGCTCGACGTGCGCCGGCAAATCGACGCCGATCGCCGCGCCGTCGTGGAACTGCACGTCCACGACCATGCCGTCCTTGAGGAAGTCGGCAGGATCGCCGATGAGACCGCGTTGCAGCGTTACGTTCTCAAACGACTCCTGATCCATAAAATGGTAGCCGTCGGCATCGTTGTAGAGCATCTGCATTTGCCGGTTGTCGACGACGGCGCGTTCGAGCTTCTCACCGGCCCGAAACGTTCGCTCGAGGGTCGTGCCGGTCTTGACGTTTTTCAGGCGCGTGCGAACGAAGGCAGAGCCCTTTCCCGGTTTCACGTGCAGAAACTCGATAACGGTCCAGAGCTGGCCGTCGACGACGATAGTGACGCCGTTACGAAGGTCGTTTGAGGAGATCATGCGCTGCCGAGAGTACGGTTCGGAGCGTGTGAAGCCCTGGCGCGCCGAACGCTTTGGTCAGGCGCGGCGACTCGAGAGACGAATGGGATTCTCCGTGCCGGCGCGCAGGCGCGCGACGTTCTCGCGATGGGTGAAGACGATCAAGAGCGCGGCGAAGACGCCGTAGGCCGTTTCCGGAAGCGAGTGGGTGAACGACCAGATCGCCGCGGGCGCCAGCAGGCTTCCGAGGATCGAGCCGACCGACGAATAGCGGGTCAATGCCGCTCCTCCGATCCAACCGGCCACGGCGATGAGACCGGCCGGCCAACTAAATGCGAAGACCGCCCCGAACGAAGTCGCAACGCCTTTGCCGCCGCGCCAGCGCAGCCATGGGGAGAAGCAATGCCCCAGCACCGCCCCCGCAGCGACGATCGCCGCAACGATCTGCTCTCCCGGCGGAAAGTTTCCCACGTCTAAGTGACCGCGGAAGAAGGAGAGCGCCCAAAGTGTCGGCGCGAAGCCCTTGAGTGCGTCGAGAAATAGAACGGCAACGGCGCCGCCCTTGCCGAGCGTTCGCAGCGCATTCATCGCGCCGATATTCCCCGATCCCCCGCGCCGAATGTCCGTGCGGTAGAAGAAGCGGCCGATGACGTAGCCGAACGGAATCGAGCCGATTAGAAACGCGCCGATAAAAGATGCGATCGAAATTTCACTCATCGCGTGCTTCATCTTCTCGGCGGCGCCCCCGGAACTGCAGCGTCAGGGGAACGCCTTCAAATTCGAAATGTTGCCGGATCGTGTGTTCTAGAAACCGCTTGTAGTGCGGCTGCACGAGCTCGGGGTCGTTGGCGTGAAAAACGAAGACCGGCGGGTGCGTTGCCGGCTGCGATGCATAGTATATCCGCAGGAGCCGCCCGCCGGCTGCCGGCGGCGGATGAGTGAGAACCGCGCGCCGGATGATTTCATTGAGCTTGGGCGTCGGGACGCGACGGTCGAGATTCTCGGCGACGCGCGCGACGACCGGCATGAGGCTGCCCAATCGGCGATGCGTCTTGGCCGAGAGAAACGTAATCGGGGCGAACCCGGCAAAGGGAATCGCCTCGTGCACGGCCTGCGCCAGTTCGTTCTGGCTGTAGTCTCCGGTCTGCTCGCGAACCAAATCCCATTTATTTCCGACGATAATCAGGCCTTTGCGTTCTTCAAGAGCGATCCCGGCGAGCCGCCGGTCTTGAGTCATGATGCCGGTCATCGAATCGAAGACCAGCAGCGCGATGTCGCAGCGTGAGATCGCAGAGAGCGAGCGAAGCGCCGCGTAATATTCGATCGCACCGTGCGCTTCGGGCTTCTTGCGAAAGCCGGCGGTATCGACCAACCGAAAGGAGCGATCGTGCCACGCAAAGAGCGCGTCGACGGCGTCGCGCGTCGTTCCGGGACTCGGCGAGACGAGCGCGCGCTCCTCGCCGATCAATGCGTTCACCAGCGAGCTCTTGCCGACGTTGGGACGTCCGATCACGGCCAAAGCGAGTTCTTCGCCGGCCTGAGCGGAGGCCGATTCTGCGGGCAAAAGCGCGACGACCCGGTCGAGCAGATCTCCGGTTCCTTCACCGTGGATCGCCGAGACCGCAACCGGTTCGCCGAAGCCGAGCAGCGAGAACTCGGCGTGGACCGCGGCGGCCGCCTCGGGCGCCTCGGCCTTGTTGGCGACCAGCACGATCGGTCGTCGCTTGCGGCGCAGAATCGCCGCGACGTCGTCGTCGAGCGGATGAAGCCCGGTCTGCGCATCGACGACCATCACGATGACGTCCGCTTCGTCGGCAGCCGCCTCGGCTTGGCGGCGCGTGGCCTCGGCCAGTTCGGTGCCGTGCGCCACGTCGGCGTGAGGATCGATGCCCGCCGTGTCGACGACGCTAAAGATCGCGCCGCGCCAGTCGCAGAGCGCGTAAAGCCGGTCCCTGGTGACGCCGGGCGTGTCTTCGACAATGGCGAGGCGCCGGCCGATCAAGCGGTTGAAAAGCGCGCTTTTGCCGACGTTCGGCCGTCCTACGATTGCGACCGTCGCCGGGTGGAGCATGCCCCCCATTTCTCGAACAGCGCTCTCCGAGCATGCCCAGCCTCTACATCGAAACCTTCGGCTGCCAGATGAACGAAGCCGATTCCCGCTACATTGCCGAGCGCGCGACCTCCGCCGGCTACGAGGTCGCGTCGGCGCCGGAAGAGGCAAACGTCGTGGTTCTCAACACCTGCACGGTGCGAGACAATGCCGAACGCCGCGCCTACGGGCGCATGAATCACTTCAAGGCGCTCAAGTTAAGCGATCCGAGCGTGCGTCTGGTGGTGACGGGATGCTTGGCGGAGCAGGACCGCGACTCGATGCGCGAGCGGGCCCCGCACGTGGACGCGGTCTTTGGGACGCGGGAGCTGGTGCAACTCGGCGATCAGCTTGCCGCTTGGGCGACTCGCGAAGAGCGCGACCCGGCGCCCGCAGAGCGCAAGAAGGACGACATCGTGCGTTTCGCTCTCGGAGGAACCGCCGACGGCGTGACGGACGAGTTCTCGCATCTGCGCGCATTCGTCACGGTCCAACGCGGGTGTTCGTATTATTGCACGTTCTGCATCGTTCCGCACGTACGCGGTCGCTTCGACCACCGGCCGCAAGAAATCATTTTGGCCGAAGCGCGGGAGAGGCTCGAACGCGGCGCGCGGGAGATCATGCTGGTGGGACAGACCGTCAACGCGTGGCGCGATCCCGCGACCGGGGCAAACTTCGGCGATCTCTGTCGGGCCGTCGCGGCGCTCCCGGGTTTGGAGCGGCTCACGTTCATCTCGCCGCATCCCAAGGATTTCACCGAGAAGGTCGTCGACGATCTCGCGGCGATACCGCAGCTCAATCCGCGCATTCATCTCCCGCTGCAATCGGGCAGCGACGCGATGCTGCGGCGAATGAACCGCAAGTATACGTTGGCGCGTTTTCATCAGGTGGTCGAAGCGTTCCGCGCGCGCCTGCCGCAAGCGGCAATCACGACCGATCTCATCGTCGGCTTCCCGGGCGAAAGCGACGACGATTTCAAGGCGACGCTCGACTACGTCGAGACCGGGGTCTTTGCCAACGCCTTTACGTTCATCTACTCGATTCGGCGCGGTACGCCGGCGGCGCGATGGAAACAAGTGCCCAAAGAAGTTGCGGCCGCGCGTTTCGCGTGGCTGACCGAGGCACAGAACTGCGTGACGCGACGATATCACGACGCCATGGTCGGGCGCGTGGTTCGCGCGCTGATCGCCGGCGAGTCGAAGAAAGACCCGACGCGTTTGGCCGCCAAGACGCCCGACAACGTGACCGTGGTTGCACCCAAGCCGCCGGAGTATCCGGCGGCCGATACGCCGTGGCTCGACGTCGCAATCGAGAGCGCGCACGTTTGGGGATGCACCGGTAGGGTGGTCGCCCGTGCCGCCGCGTTTTCGCAGCCGGGAGAGCCCGTCGGCCGTCCGGTGATCCATCTCGTCTAAGCCGAGCGTGGCCAAGTTCTCGCCAATGCTCGAGCAGTACTTCGGGATGAAGGCAAAGCATCCCGAGGCGGTTCTGCTCTCGCGTGTCGGGGATTTTTACGAAGCCTACGGCGACGACGCCGAAACGATTGCGCGGGCCTTGCAGATCGCGCTGACCAGCAAAGAGGCCGGCGGCGGAAAACGGGTCGCGATGGCCGGCGTCCCGCACCACGCCCTTTCCGGATACCTCGCAAAGCTCGTACAGCAGCGATTCATCGTCGCGCTCGCCGAACAGCTCGAAGTTCCGCAAGCCAACCGCCTCGTACGGCGCGGGATCGTCCGGCTCGTAACGCCGGGAACGCTGATCGAGGAACAGCTGCTCGACGGCAAACAGAATAACTTCATCGCCGCCGTCGCACTGGTAGGAGAGACCTTTGCACTGGCCTACTCCGACGTCTCAACCAGCTACGCCGCTGCAACGGCGATCTCGGGCGACGACGCATACGACGAACTGGTTGCGGAACTCGCGCGGATCGGTCCGGCCGAGATCGTCGCGGACGTACCGGCCGGCCTTCGCGCCACCATTGCCACCGCGATCGAGACCATCGGGGCGCGGCTCGCTACGCCCAGCTTAGGAATCGTCGAAGCGCGCGAACGCGAGGCCTTCGACGGATACTCCGTCGAGGAGTCGTTGGCGATTCATCGCGCGCTCGAGGCGCTGCGCGCATTCGTCGAACGCACCGGCGTTACCAACGGCGAGAGCGGACCACCGCGGCTTCAGCTCTACCGTCGGCGTCATTTTCTGGCGCTCGATCCGTCGACGCGCAAGCACCTCGAACTGACCCGAGCCCAAGGCCAGAATCCGCGCGCTACCCTGCTCGCGACGCTCGACGAGTGCGCGACGGCGATGGGTTCGCGCCTGCTCGCACGCTGGATTCTCGCTCCGCTCGTCGATCGGGAGGCGATCGAGTCGCGGCAGGATGCGATCGCGGCATTGCTCGACGAACATTCGCGCCGCGCGGCAATCCGCGATATTCTACGCGGCGCTTTCGATTTGGAGCGGATCGCGCAAAAGGTGCGCTTTCGCCGCGCGACCCCACGCGATCTCGGCTCGCTTCGGCGGACGCTCGAGATCCTCGCACCGCTGCGGGAGACGGCGGGTCAGAAGCTGGCGACACGCTTCGCCTCCGTCGCCGACTTCGGCGACCTCCTGCGCGATCTGCAGCGCACGCTCGCCGACGAACCGCCAGCGCAACTCGGCGACGGCGGCGCGATTCGGCCCGAGTCGAACCAGGAGCTGGCGGAGTGCATTGCGCTACGGAGCGACACGCGGTCAAAGCTCTCGGAACTCGAAGAGCGCGAGCGCGAGCGCACCGGCATCAAGACGCTGAAAGTAAAATATGCCAGCCCGTTCGGTTATGCGATCGAAGTCGCCAAAAATTACGCCGACTCCGTGCCGCCGGAGTACGTGCGCAAGCAGACGCTCACGAGCGGCGAGCGCTACATCACGCCGGAGCTCAAGGAGCTCGAGCTCGCGATTTCCACGGCGCAATCGCGCCAAGAGCGGCTCGAAGCGCAACTCTTCGAGGCGCTCGTCGAGCGCGTCGGCGTCCGCGCGCAAGACCTGCTCGACGCCGCCGGAACGATCGCCGAGATCGACGTCTTGGCCGCGCTCGCCCAGGTCGCCGCCGAACGCGGATACGTGCGACCGGCCTTCGCCGACGAGAGCGTGGTAGCGATTGAAGAGGGACGTCATCCCGTCATGGAGGCGGTTCTCCACGCGAAGTTCGTGCCGAACGACCTCGACCTGCGCGCCGCCGAGCGGCGTTTCGTGCTTTTGACGGGGCCGAATATGGGCGGAAAATCCACGTATCTCCGGCAGACCGGATTGCTTGCGATCATGGCGCAGATCGGTTCGTTCGTGCCGGCAAGAAAGATGGAACTGGGCATCGTCGACCGCATTTTCACGCGCATCGGTGCCGGGGACGATCTCGCATCGGGCCAGTCCACGTTCTATATGGAGATGGCGGAAGCGGCGAACATTCTGCGCCGGAGCACCGCCCGTTCGCTGCTCTTGATCGACGAAGTGGGACGCGGCACCGGCACGCTAGACGGACTCGCGATCGCGCAGGCGATCTGCGAGTTCCTGCTCTCGCTCGACGAGCAGACGCCGTTGGTGCTCTTCGCGACGCATTTCCACGAACTCTGTGCGTTGAGCGAGCATTGGCGTACGGTCGTCAACTATCACATTACGGCGGTTGAAGATACCGCTCGCGGCGGCGCTCCCGTCTTCTCGCATCGCGTGCAGCCGGGGAGCTCGTCGCGCTCCTTCGGAATCGAGGTCGCGCGCATGGCCGGATTGCCCGAGGCCGTCGTCGAGCGCGCGCAAGAGATTGCCGACGCACTCTCGGGCGAGGCCGATTTGGAGTCGCGCGTGCCGCTGCGTAAGAAGATGCCGAAGCGCGCACCGCCGGAGCGTCAGCTGCCGCTGATCTCCTAAAGCGACGGGAAGAGGAGCTGCGCCGTGGAGACGAGCGTGAGCGCGCCGACGATCGCGACCGTCGACCACGCAATCGCGTTAAAGACGGGTCCGTTCGTCCACGTTCCCATCAAGCGCTTGTTGTTGATCAGGAGGATCATCAGAACGAGAATAATCGGTAAGAGGGCGCCGTTGAGCACCTGGGAGTAGAAGATGATTCTCAGCAGCGGGGCGCCGGGAAGAATGACTGCACTAACGCCGATGAGGATGAGCGCGAGATAGAAGCTGTAAAAGACGGGCGCCTCGGAGAAGCGATGGTCGACCCCACGCTCGAACCCAAAGGCTTCGCAGACGTAATAGGCGGTCGAGAGAGGTACGATCGATGCGGTGAAAACCGCGGCGTTCAGCAGACCTATTGCGAAGAGCAGTGCGGCGAACTTCCCGGCGATCGGCGCGAGCGCGACGGCGACATCGCTGACGTCGTTGACGACGATCGGATGAGCCGCGTGCAGGTTGTGCACGAAGATCGTCGCCGCGCAGGAGACGATGATGAAGAACGCGACCACGTCGGTCCAGATCCCGCCGGTCACGACGTCGAGCCGCGAGTACGCGTAATCGTCTTCTCGAATTCCTTTGTCCACAACCGCGGCTTGAATGTAGAACTGCATCCACGGCGAGATCGTCGTGCCGATAACGGCGATAATCATGATGAGGTACGCTTTCGACGCCTGAAAGTGCGGCACGACGGTTTGGTGAAGCACGTCGGCCCAATCGGGACGCACGGCAAAGGCGCTGACGATATACGCTACGTACACGACGCAAAAGGCAAGCGAGATGCGTTCGATCACTTTGGCGCTGCCATGCGTCACGGTGGCGAACACGAAGGCCGCGGCTCCGGCAACCAATGCGATCTTGAATGCTTCCACATTCGCGACGTGCAGATAGCCGCTGAAGATGGGCGCGGTGGCCGCAACGCCGGCGAACTCGGTGGCGGTATTCCCGATACCGCCCAAGACGAACAACAGGAGGCACCAGAACGTAACCTTGACACCGAAATTCTCTCGGATGAGATCGGCGAGGCCCTTGCCGGTAATCGCACCCATCCGCGCGCACATCTCTTGCACGACGACCAGCGCAATGGTCACCGGAACGAGTATCCACAGGAGCGAGTATCCGAACTGCGCCCCAGCCTGCGAGTACGTAAGGATCCCGCCGACGTCGTTGTCGGCGTTTGCGGTAATGATACCGGGCCCCACGATCGAGAGAAACATGAGGACGGAGCGCCATACGTTCGGCCGGTTCGTACGCACCGCTGAGGGCGTCATCGGATCGGTATCCGCTAGCGCCTAGCTTACGAGCGCGCGCCAGAAACTAAACGTGGGGTTGGATGGATCTCCCTGATTCGCACGCAGCGTATCGTCGTGGAACGGCGCGTCCGCAAATCGGCTGCGATTTCGTGCGAAATCGAGCAAGAACGCCAGAACTTTTTTCACGACACTACTCCTTTGCTTTTACATTGTTGCCGCGCCGGCCGACGCAGGTGCGGCGTGACTTACGCGGCTCCTCGAGAAGCCGCAGGCGCGATCGACTACCTGGTCCGTCGTCCATGGCGTGGCATCACCCCCTTTCCAAAATAAAAAACTGTCGCGCTCCTCGCAGCCGACAGTCTGAGAAACTCCGCGCGGCGACGACCGCGCCATCTCCCTCAGAGTCGAGCTTTAGCACTGCACAACCTAGGCCTATCATCCCGAGCGCGCGCGGCCGCAGCCGCGCAGTCGAAGGACAACTGGACCAGCCGCATTAGTTTCCGCCTTGATTCGGCGGAGTCTGGTCACCCGTTGGGGTCTCTCGACCTTTCCGGGCAGCGGCATCTCTTCGTGCAGACGCCTCACCTAACGAGGAATCCTTAACCAGGATACTCGCGACCGAGGCTTTGTCAACCCCGAGCCGCGAACTCTGCGCACGTGGCCAGCATACGCGAACTCGACGACGTGACCATCGGTCAAATCGCGGCGGGCGAGATCATCGAGCGGCCCGCTTCGGTCGTCAAAGAGCTCGTCGAGAATGCGGTCGACGCCGGCGCGAACCGCATCACCGTCAACGTCGAACGCGGCGGTCTCGACCTGATCGAAGTCGTCGACGACGGAACGGGAATCGCTCCGGACGAGCTGGCGCTCGCGGTGCGGCGTCATGCGACGAGTAAGCTTCGCGCGGCGAGCGAACTCGAATCGATCGGTACGCTCGGTTTTCGAGGTGAAGGTCTTGCCTCGATCGCCGCCATCGCTCGCATGGAGGTAATTTCCCGCCGAGCGGGCGCTTCGGTCGGTACGCGACTGCGCGCGCACGAGGAGATAAATGCCGTGGACGCAGTTGCCGCGCCGATCGGCACGTCGGTGCGCGCGACCGGGCTCTTCGAAAACGTTCCGGTTCGGCGGGAATATTTGCGGTCGGCGAGTTCGGAGTTCAACCGGATCTCTTCGTGGCTCTCCGGCTTCGCGCTGGCGTATCCCGAGAAGACGTTCACGCTCCGTCACGACGGCAAGGACGTGTGGGTCATGCCGGCGAGCGCCGACGAGCGGGAGCGGATGGCGATGGTCTTCGGACGAGGGGCCGCTCGCACGATGCTCTCGCTGCGGGCCGGCGCGAGCCGCATGCTCGACGGACGGTTGCGCGGCTTCATCAGCGCGCCTGGCGACGATCGTCCCGACCGCCGGATGCAGTTGCTCTTCGTCAACGGACGCCTCTTGCGCAGCACGCTGCTTGCCGGTGCGTGGACGAGCGGCTACTCCACGTACGCAATGACGGGGCGCCACCCGTACGGCGCGCTCTTTCTCGATCTCCCGCCCGATCACGTCGATCCGAACGTGCATCCCACCAAGAGCGACGTGCGCTTGCGGTACGGCAATCAAGTCTTCGACGCCGTGCGCGCGACGATCGCCGCCACGCTCGGCGCTCACGCCAAAGAGCGCTTCCGCGAGCAGACCGGTGACGGCAACGTCGTGCCGTTCTCGTTCGGTCCACCGGATCGGAACGGCGCCGTCCTGCGCGTCTTCGCGCAGCTCGACCGAACGTTTATTCTTGCCTCCGACGGCGAGGCGCTGCTCTTGGTCGATCAGCACGCCGCCCACGAACGCATCGCGTATGAGAGCATCGTCGCCGCCGCGCGACGGCAGACCGCGAGCGAGCCGCTGCTCGTGCCGTATCTCGTCGAGCTCGACGCGGCGCGCAGCGCGGTGCTCGACCGAACCATCGACGTGCTGCGCGAAGGGGGCCTCGAGATCGAGCCGTTCGGCGAGCGAACGTACCGAGTCGTTGCAACACCGTTTGGCTACGGCGCTCGTCGCTTCGACCTAACGGGATTCGTGGACGATTTGAGCGACGAGCCCAAGCAGCGTGACGTTCGCGAGCGCGTCTGGGCCTCGCTCGCGTGCCACTCCGTGACGGTTGCGGGCGAGCCGCTCGCGCCGGAAGAGATGGCAACGCTCGTGGAACGTTTGCAAACCTGCGAGAACGCGATGCACTGTCCGCACGGGCGCCCGACGATGGTGCGCCTGACCTCCGATGAAATCGCGCGCATGTTCAAGCGTGTCTGACGTTCTTATCCTTGCCGGACCCACGGCGAGCGGAAAGACGGAGCTCGCCATCGAGCTAGCCCGCGCGTTCGACGCCGAGATCGTCGGAGCCGATTCGCGGCAGATCTACCGGGACATGCCGATCGGCACGGCCGCCCCGTCGCCCGAGCAGCTCCGCGAAGTGCCTCACCACCTGATCGGATTCCTCGATCCGCGCGAGCGGTACTCCGCAGCGCGATATGCCGCCGAGGCGCTCGAGGCGATCGCGCAGATTCGGCGGCGAGGCAAACGCGCGATCGTCGCCGGTGGTACCGGCTTTTATATTCGCGCGCTGACCGGCGGCGTCGCCTTGGCACCGCAGTACGACGAAGTGCTCCGCCATCGTCTCGCGCACGAAGCGCAGCGCCATCCGCCCGAGTTTCTTTACCGCTGGCTCGAGATACGCGATCCGGTGCGTGCGCGCGCGCTCGGCGCGAACGACACCTACCGCGTGTTGCGCGCTCTGGAGATCGCACTCGCGCAGCCCTCGGCGATTACTCGTGAGGCTCCGATACCAACGCTCGGCGCCGCGGGATTGCGCTGGCAGTTCGTCTTTCTCGACGTGCCCTGGAGCACGATCGACGCGCGCATCGCGCGACGCGCCAAGCAAATGTTGGCCCGCGGCCTGGTCGAGGAGGCCGAGCGGTTGGGCAGTGAGGCAGTGGCCGGCAATGCCGTCGGCTATCCGCAAGCGTGCGCGTATTTGCGCGGATGGTTGACGCGAGCGGAGCTCCACTCGGCGTTGGAGCGCGCGACCCGTCGCTACGCACGGCGTCAACGCGCATGGTTTCGCAGCGAACCGGCGGCGCTTTGGGTCGCACCCGACGCGGTGCGTGCTTTCGTGCGGGAAAAGCTGCAATGGTCTGAGAAGCGCGGCTGATGCACGTCACCAAAATGCACGGCGCGCGCAACGACTTCATCGTCGTTGACGGGCGGAAGAGTCCCGTCGACGACGCGGCGTCGTTTGCGCGGTGGGCGTGCGATCGACGCGCCGGCATCGGCGCCGACGGCGTGATTCTGCTCGAGCCGTCGCAGCGTGCCGACGTGCGAATGCGAACGATCAATGCCGACGGGAGCGAAGCGGAGATGTGCGGCAACGGCGTACGTTGCGCGGCGCGCTGGCTCGACGAGAACGGCGAGGGCAAAAAGATCGCGTTCGAGACGGAGGGCGGGATCGTTAGCGCGGAGATCGTGGCGCGCGAACCGGAATACGCCGTCCGCGTCGCGATGGGCCGCCCGAAGGTCGGTCAGATCGCCATCTCGATTCTCCCCGATGCAACCTTCGTCGACGCCGGGAACCCGCACGTCGTCATTTTCCGGGAGCGGATCGGCACCATCGATCTGGAGGCCGTCGCCGAGGCGCTGCAGCGGGAGCCGCTTCTAAGGGAAGGAGTGAACGTCCACGCCGCCGCTCGCTGCGGCTCAAACGCACTGGAAGTCCGTCATTGGGAGCGCGGCGTCGGCACCACGATGGCTTGCGGCACGGGCGCGGTTGCGTGCGCTGCGGTCGCAATCGGTCGGAATCTGGTGTGCTCGCCGGTCGACGTTTTCGTACCCGGCGGGCGACTCGTCGTCGAACTTGGTGCCGATGGGATGGCCTACCTTACCGGCCCGGCGGCGCGCGTCTTCGATACGGAGGTGAACGTTGGCGCCGGCGTCTTGTCGTGAGAACGGCGCAACCGGCCTTGCCTCCTGCGACGCGCGCGGCCGCATCGAATTCGACGCGCGCCTCGTTCCTTTTGCCGACGGCGGCATCGTTCGTGAGGCGCGCTCCGACGAACTCGTCGCCGCTCCGCTTGGGACGTTGGAGATGGTGCTGCCGCGGCGGCATCCGCTAACGACGATCGGGCCCATCGCGCAGCGAACCGCGATGGCCGTTGCGCTTCCCGCCGGCTACACTCGTTTGTTGCTGCCCGCCTATGCGAGCGAGCGCGGCGCGCCGATGCTGCCGCTCTTCGGCTACACCTTTGCCTGCGCGATCGACGATCGCCTCTATGTCGCCGCGATGCGAACCGACGAGGGCGAGGATTGGCAGCCGCGCGCGTTCCAGGCCGGGGAGCTGGAGGCGTCGATCGCGCGGCGCTTGGCGGACGATCGGAGCAATAGCGTCTTGCGGCAGGTCGCGCTCTGTTCGCGCGATTACGCCTGTTTCACCGCGCAGAACGTCTTCCTCGAGCGAGGCGAGGCGGCGTTGCCCGTCTCGCCGAAATGCAACGCGCGCTGCATCGGCTGTATCTCGGAGCAGGAGCCCGACAGCGTGCCTTCGCCGCAGGCTCGCATCGCCGACGAAGCGGCCGCAGAAGAACTTGCGAGCGTCGCAATCCATCATTTGGAACGCGTTGACGACGGGATCATCTCGTTCGGACAAGGATGCGAAGGCGAGCCGCTGCTGCGCTCGGTCGTAATCGCCCGCGCGATCGAGATGATTCGCGCAGCGCGCCGTAACGGCGTAATCAACCTCAATACGAACGCAAGCCTGCCGCGCGCGCTCGCGCGCTGCATCGATGCCGGGCTCGATGCCGTGCGGGTCAGTCTCAACTCGTTTCGTCCGCGCGTCTACGCCGCATACTACCGGCCCGTCGGATACGGCCTCGACGACGTTCTGGCTTCGATCCTGCTCGCGGTCGAGCGCGGCTTGCGCGTGAGCTTGAATCTGCTGACCCATCCCGGCGTTACCGACGACGAGGACGAGGTCGCCGCGTGCGAGGCCTTCCTTCGCGATACTCGCGTCTTCATGGTGCAGACGCGCACGCTCAATATCGATCCGGCCGTTTACTTCGACGCGGTTGGCCGGCCGCGCGCGGTCGTCGGCATGGGTGCGGCGATCGAACGCATCGGCGCGCTCGCGCGCGTCGGCAACTTCACGCACACGCACTAGCGTCGCCGCCGTATCGTGAAGCTTTGGCAAATCCTGCTCGTCGTTGCATTCGGCGTCGGCTATGGGCTGATCGATCCCGGCCGCTTGACCTACGCGCTCGGTCACGCGACGCTCTACGTCTTCTTGCCGCCGCTGCTCTTCGAAGCCGCTTGGAACCTGAACTATCGGGCAATTCTGCGCCAGTGGATCGCGATTGCGGCGCTCGCCGGGCCAGGCGTGCTGCTTACGGCTCTCATCGTCGCCGGTGCGCTTTCACTCGTGCGTATTCCGCTCGGACCGGCGTTGCTTGCGGGAGCAATCTTGAGCGCAACCGACCCGATCGCCGTCGTCGCCGTCTTTCGCCAACTGAAGGTTCCCAAGACGCTCGCCACGATCGTGGAGTGCGAGTCGCTCTTCAACGACGCGGTCGCGGTTGCGATCTACCGCGGCGTGCTCGCGACGCTGGTCGTAGGGACCGCGAGCGCCGCGGCGCTGACGCGCATCGCCTTGCAAACGCTCGGCGGCGCCGTAGGCGGCGTCGCACTCGGCGCGGCAATCGCGTTTGTGGCGGCGCGCCTCTTGCGCGGCAGTGCCGGGGCAAGGTTTCAGATTGCGGCGACGATCGCCGGTGCCTACGGGGCGTACTTCGCCGCCGACTATCTCGCGCTCTCGGGTATCTTCGCGACTATCGCGTTCGGGATCGGCTTTCGCTATTTCGAGCGCGCGTGGATTACGCTGCGACTCGCCGAGGACGTAGGCCGCTTCTGGGACCTTGCCGCGTTGCTGGCCAACGTGCTGGTCTTCTTCCTCGTGGGCGCGGCGCTGCAGCTCGGGCGCATCTTCGCCGAGCCGGCCTTTGCCGTTGCCTGCCTCGCGGCGATCGCGGTCGCGCGCATCGTCGTGGCCGGATTCCTCATGCTCGGACCCTATCCACGCGAATGGGTCGACGTCGTCCGCGTGGCCGGAATGCGCGGCGGACTCTCGCTCGCCCTCGCGCTTGCGCTTCCCGCAACCGTTCCGTACCGCGAAGCCATCATCGACGCGACCTTTGCCGTCGCGCTGGCAACGCTCGCGGCCGCGAGCCTAACGATCGTTCCGGTCGTTAGACGGGTCGCGCTGGGCCGGCGCTAGCGCATCCAATGAACGCCCTGACGAGTTTTGGTTTGCTCGCCGTCACCGCGATGCTCGTTACCTACGCGCTGGAGAGGCGAAGCCGGTGGTTTACGCTGGCATTTGCGGGAGCGTGCGTTCTCGGTTCGATCTACGGCTTTCTACAAGGGGCCTGGCCGTTTGGCGTCGTCGAAGCGGTGTGGGCCGTCGTCGCCGTGTATCGCTGGCACCGTCGGAACTAGAGAAATCGGCTGGTTTAGGCACCGAACGTTCATGTGTCATCCGAGCGGAGCGAGCGCAGCGAGCGCAGTCGAAGGAGAGCGGAAAAATCGGAAGCCTCATTCGTCCTTCGACGCGCGCGCTTCGCGCGCTGCTCAGGATGACACAATTGCGCCTGCGCCCGACTAGATGCCGAGCGGGTAGGCCTCTTCGCCGTGGAGATGAACGTCGAGGCCGCGCTCTTCGGCCGCTTCGTCGACCTTGACTCGCGTCACGAGATTGATCAGCCACAACATTGCATAGGTGAAGCAGAAGGCCCAGGCGCTGCACACGAGCGCGGCAACGAACTGCTTGCCGAGAAACGACGGGTTGCCGCGCAGCAAGCCGTCGGCGCCGTTGGGATTCCAGAGCGTCGACGCGAAGACGCCGAGCAGCACGATCCCGAGGAAACCGCCGACTCCGTGCACGCCCCAGACGTCGAGCGCGTCGTCCCACCCGAGATTGTTCTTCAGCGCGACGGCGTAGTAGCAGACGACGCCCGCGGCGATTCCGACGATGACCGCGGTCGTGGGAGAGACGTAACCGGCACAAGGAGTGATCGTCGCCAATCCGGCGACGGCACCGGTGAGCAGGCCGATGAACTTCGGCTGACGTCCGCGAGCCCATTCGACGAGCAGCCAGGCGATGGCGGCGAACGAAGCTGCGATATCGGTGTTGAGGAAAGCCGATGCCGTCACGGCGTCGACTCGGAGTTCGGAGCCCGCGTTGAAGCCGTACCACCCGAACCAGAGCAGCCCCGTTCCGAGCGCGATCAGCGGAACATTGTGCGGTTTGTTCTCGATAACGTGGCGCCGTCCAACGTAGAGCACCGATGCCAACGCCGCAAAGCCGGCCGAAGCGTGCACGACTATCCCGCCGGCGAAATCGAGGCAGCCCCACTTCGCCAAGATGCCGTCCGGACTCCAGAGCATGTGGACGAACGGGAAGTAGACGAAAATCAGCCATCCGGTGAGGAACCAGAAGTAGGCCTTGAACGTGACGCGGTTCGCGAAGGCGCCCGTGATGAGCGCAGGCGTGATGATCGCGAACATCATTTGGTACGCAATGTGAACGACCAGCGGAATTCCCGCGTCGTTACCGGTGAACATCGTATGAAGCGTGACGCCGCGTAAGAACGCATACGTTCCCGGATTGCCGATGAGCCCGTGCCAATCGGGTCCGAAGCTCTCCGAATACCCGAAGGCAAACCACAAGACGGTCGTCCAGCCCAGCGACATGAAGCTCTGCATCATAATAGTCAGGACGTTTTTGCGCTGTACGAGGCCGCCGTAAAAGAAGGCGAGCCCCGGCGTCATCAGCATGACGAGGCTCGCACAGAGCAGCATGAAACCGGTGTTTCCGACGTTAACGGGGATCTGCGTAGTGGCCATCGGCATCCTCCGCGGAGATCTTTGAAAAAGCTTGCTTGGCTCGCCTTAGCCGACCGCCTAAATTTTCCCGCCTGGGCGGACGCGCTGCTAGTTCATAAACGAGAGGCCCGCGCCGACGTAGTGCTGGGTTTGACCGTTGATGTTCGTCGGCGAGAAGCCGTATTCGACGTCGAACTGCACGTGAGTGCCGAAATCGCGCTGATAGACGAAATCCATGATGCTCTTCCCGGGCAATCCCGGTCCGGCCGCGGAGAAGTAGGCGTACTCGGCGGAGATCTGCGACGGACCGCCGGGAAGTGCGGCGCTGAGCTCGAGGCTCGGAACGAACGCAAAGTACGACTGCGCGAGACCCGAGGCGTTGGCGGCGCTGAACGCGTTGAAGCTCAGCGTCCCTGCCAGGCTAAACTCCGAGTTGATCGTGTACGCCCCGTCGAGATCGCCGGTGAACTGCGCGTTTCCAGCGGTAAAGGCTTTGCTTCCGGTTGGAACGGTTACGGCTCCGTAGATGCCCCAGTCGCCGCTCGAGCTATATCCCAGCTCGTACTTCGAGGCCAAGCTGATGTCGGTCGAGCCCGTGATTCGGGGCTGACCGACCGAGGACGTCACGGCGTTCGGAAAACCGAACTCGAAATCGAGATGCGGGTCGAACGTGCCGACGCGCAGCAGCGATTGCGGATAGAGCGCGCTGCTGCCGCCGGGGCTGCCCGTAGTCGTCGTGTTCGTGTAACCGTTCTCAAGCAAAATGTGCCCCGGTCGCACCGTGCAGACACCGGTACTGACGGTCGGGCGATTCACAGTTGAGAGCAGCGAGCCGCACGGATCGCTCGGGGCGCCCGGCGTCGGCGAAGCGGATGGGGACGGGCTCGGTGCGGTTTGCGCTTGCGCGACGCCGGCGGCGGCGCCGAAGGCGCATGCGAGGTACAGCGACGCGATGAGGCGGTGGTCGATCATAACGCTCCTGATTATAAGGCCGAACGCCTGCGTCTAGCAGCCGTCACTTGGATTATCCACATGGACGTCCCATCGGATCATCCGATCGGCGGGTGGTGCTCTTCCCAACGCTACGCTATGCTGGGGGCATGCTGCTCGAGATAGGAATCGTGGTCCTGTCGATTGTGTGTTTTACGCTCTTGGACCTCTACGTTTTTGGCTGCGAAAAGGTATAGGCATGGGTTTCGATGACGCGTTCGGCCTGGTGCTGACGCTGGCCGGCCTCGGATATCTCGTTTACGCCATGCTCCGACCGGAGAAGTTTTGATGACGGCGATCGGGTGGCTTCAGGCCGTCGTCTTCTTTTTAATCATACTAGCGACTACGAAGCCGCTGGGCTCGTATATGGCGCGCGTCTTCGAGGGCGGCCGCACCTGGCTGAGCCCGGTCTTCGTTCCGCTGGAGAAGCTGATCTACCGCCTGTGCGGCGTGCGCGAAGACGCGGAGATGACGTGGTATGTCTACGCGCTCTCGATGCTGGCCTTTTCGGTGATCGGTTTGGCCTATCTCTACGTGCTGCTGCGAACGCAGAAATGGCTCCCGCTCAATCCCCAGCACATCGACAACATGGCGCCCGACCTGGCCTGGAACACTGCGGTGAGCTTTACGACGAACACGAACTGGCAGTTCTATTCGGGCGAAGCCGCAATGAGCTATCTCTCGCAAATGGCCGGCTTGGCGTGGCACAACTTCGTATCGGCGGCCGTCGGCATCGCGATAGCGGTGGCCGTCGTGCGCGGCCTGGTGCGGACCAGTGTCAAGACGCTCGGAAATTTCTGGGTGGACCTGACCCGGTGTTCGCTCTACGTCCTACTACCGATCTCGGTCGTCTTTGGACTTTTTTTGGTGTGGCAGGGTATGCCGCAGAATTTTCATGCCTATGAGGGCGTCAAATCCATTGAGGGCTTCGCGCAGTCGATTACCGGCGGTCCGATGGCGTCGCAGGAGGTCATCAAGGAGCTCGGTACCAACGGCGGCGGCTTCGTCAACGCGAACTCCGCGGCGCCGAACGAGAATCCGAACCCGCTTACCAACCTCGTCGAGCTGCTGCTGATTTTCTCGCTCGGTGCCGGCCTCACGTACATGTACGGCAAGATGGTCAAAGATACGCGCCAGGGATGGGCGATCTTCAGCGCGATGGCGATTATTTTCTTCGTCGGCTTCAGCGTCGCATATTGGGCGGAGGCGGCGGGAAATCCGATCGTGCATCAGCTCGGCGTCGCCGGCGCGAACATGGAAGGCAAGGAGTGCCGGTTCGGCGCCCCAGCCTCGGCACTCTGGGCGACCGTGACCACCGATACGTCGTGCGGTGCCGTCAATTCAATGCACGACTCGTTCATGCCGCTCGGCGGTCTCGTTCCGCTGGTCAACATGCAGCTCGGTGAGATCATCTTCGGCGGCGTCGGCAGCGGCCTTTACGGCATGATCGTCTTCGTCGTTTTGACGGTCTTCATCGCGGGCTTGATGGTCGGGCGAACGCCCGAATATCTCGGAAAGAAGGTCGAACGGCGCGAGGTACAGTTCGCGATTTTAGCAGCACTCGTAACGCCGGTGCTCTGCCTGGTGCCCACGTCAATCGCCGCGGTGCTTCCGGCGGGTTTGGCGACGCTCAATAACGCCGGCCCGCACGGGTTCTCCGAAATTCTATACGCGTTTACGTCGGGGAATGCCAACAACGGCTCGGCCTTTGCGGGGCTCGGCCCAAATCTGTTCTACAATCTGATGACGGGCGTCAATATGATGTTCGGTCGTTTTGCCGTGGCAGTGCCCGCACTCGCACTTGCCGGCACGCTGGCCGGGAAGAAATCGGTACCGGAAAGCTCAGGTACGTTCTCGACGCGCTCGCCGATCTTCGTCGCGCTGCTCATCGGCGTGATCGTCATCGTCGGCGCGCTCACATTTCTGCCGGCCGACTCGCTCGGCCCGATCGTGGAACACCTGCTCGTCCTGCAAGGAAAGACGTTCTAATGCTCAGTCAAAGGCGCTTGGAGCGCCGCCCCAAGGCTCGTTCGCTCTTCGACCGTGCGATCGTTACGCGGGCGCTCGGCGATTCGTTCAAGAAGCTCGATCCTCGCTGGCAGGCGCGCAACCCCGTGATGTTCGTCGTCGAAGTCGGTGCGGCGGCGACGACCATCTTCTTCATTCGCGACGCCGTCCTTCACAGCGGCTCGCCGGGGTTCGACTTTGCCATCGCGGCATGGCTTTGGTTTACGGTACTCTTCGCGAACTTCGCCGAGGCGGTCGCGGAAGGCCGGGGGAAGGCGCAAGCCGATACGTTGCGACGGACGAAATCCGACACGTACGCGCGACTGCTTCGCGCGGACGGGACGGAAGAGCGCGTGTCGAGCACGGTATTGCGCAAGGGCGATCGCTTTGTGGTCGAGGCCGGTGAGGTCATTCCGGCCGACGGCGACGTGCTCGAAGGTGCGGCGACCGTCGACGAATCCGCGATCACCGGCGAATCGGCGCCGGTGATTCGCGAGTCGGGCGGCGACCGCAGCGCCGTAACCGGCGGTACGCGCGTGCTCTCCGACCGCATCGTCGTGCGGGTGACGGCCAATCCCGGCGAGAGCTTCCTCGACCGGATGATTCGCTTGGTCGAAGGCGCGCAGCGGCAGAAGACGCCCAACGAAATCGCGCTCTCGATCTTGTTGGCCGGTTTGACGATTATCTTCTTGATCGCCGTGGCGACGCTGGCGCCGTATTCGATCTACGCCGGAGCGCATCAGAGCGTTACGATTCTGATTGCCCTGCTCGTCTGCCTCATTCCGACGACGATCGGCGGATTGCTCTCCGCCATCGGTATCGCGGGGATGGATCGCGTGATGCAGCGCAACGTCTTAGCGATGAGCGGACGCGCCGTCGAGGCGGCCGGCGACGTCGACACCCTGTTGCTCGACAAGACCGGTACTATCACGTTGGGCAATCGTCAAGCCGTCGAGATCGTTCCCGCAAACGGTATCGATTCGAAGGACGCGGCGAGAATTGCGTATCTCTCTTCGCTCGCCGACGAGACGCCGGAGGGGCGATCCGTCGTCGCACTGGCCCAGCAGGCCGGCGCGCGCGACGCCGAGGCGCCGGCGGGCTCCGCCTTCGTGCCGTTTAGCGCTTACACGCGCATGAGCGGGCTCGATCTCGCGGACGGAACGAAGATTCGCAAGGGCGCCCCCGATTCGGTGCTCGCGTGGATCCGCGAACAGGACGGCCATCCCTCGGCGGATCTCTCGCCGCACGTCGAGCGGATCGCGCGCAGCGGCGGTACGCCGCTGCTCTTGGCTCGAAACGCTCTCGTGATCGGGGTCATCTATCTCAAAGACATTCTCAAGCCGAACATGACCGAGCGATTCAATCGCCTGCGCGCGATGGGAATTCGGACGGTCATGATCACGGGCGACAATCCGCTCACCGCGGCGACGATTGCCAAAGAGGCCGGCGTCGACGACTTCCTCGCCGAGGCGACGCCCGAGACGAAGATGGAGCTTATCAAGCGCGAGCAGACTTCGGGGCGGCTCGTCGCAATGACCGGTGACGGCACGAACGACGCGCCGGCACTCGCCCAATCCGACGTCGGCGTCGCGATGAACTCCGGCACGCAAGCCGCCAAAGAGGCGGCCAACATGGTCGACCTCGATTCGGACCCGACCAAGCTCATCGAGATCGTCGAGATCGGCAAACAGCTGCTGATGACCCGCGGCGCGCTGACGACCTTTTCGATGGCCAACGACGTCGCAAAGTACTTTGCAATCCTGCCGGCAATGTTTGCGATTGCCTATCCGGCGATGGCGGCGCTCAACGTCATGCGTTTGACGACGCCGCAAAGCGCCATTCTATCGGCGGTGATCTTCAACGCGCTCATCATCGTCGCGCTCATTCCGCTCGCTCTGCGCGGCGTGCGCTACGAGCCCAAAGGCGCGAACCGGGTGCTCTTCGAGAACGTCATGCTCTACGGCGTCGGCGGAATCATCGTGCCCTTCATCGGCATCAAGATCGTCGACATGATCTTGGCGGCGCTCCACCTCACGTAGGAATGACGAGAATGATCAAGCATTTCGGTACGGCGCTGCGGATGACGATCGTCTCCGTCATCCTCCTCGGTCTCATCTATCCGCTCGCGATGACGGGAATCGCGCAAGTGCTTTTCCCGCACCAGGCGAACGGTTCGCTCGTTACGGTCAAGGGCAAAGTTGTCGGATCCTCGATCGTCGGGCAGCTCTGGATGAAGCCGCAGTATTTTCAGGGACGTCCTTCGGCGGCCGGAAAGGGCTACGATCCGACGTCGACCGGAGGAACGAATCTCGGACCCACCTCGAAGAAGCTCATCGACGCGACGAAAGCGACGATCGCGACCTTAAAGAAGCAGAATCCCGATGCGAGCGCTCCGCCGCCGATCGACCTAGTTACGTCGAGCGCAAGCGGAATCGATCCCGATATTTCTCCCGCAGCAGCCTACTGGGAGGCGCCGCGCGTCGCAAAGGCTCGCGGCACGAGCGTTGCCGCCGTGAAGGCGCTTATCGCGCAGCACGTCCAGGGCCGGACGTTCGGTTTCCTCGGGGAACCGCACGTCAACGTCCTCGAACTGAACCTCGCGCTCGACGGATTGAAACCGGACTAAGGTGCCGCGCCGGGCGGCATGAGAACGAGTAACTCGCGCGCGCCGGCGTCGAGCAGTCGCCGGGGAAAGGACGGGCGCTCGAACCATCGCGGCGCGCGCCGCGTGCCGGCGAGCGCGATCGTGGTCTCCGGACGCGCGCGCGCGATTTCGAGCAAGCGTTTCGGCACGTCGTCGGCGACCTCGTCGATCCACTCCGCGTTGGTCTTGCGCGCCTCGGCGCGTAACGCGTCGACGGCCTTTTCTTCGGCGGGCGATCGGCGCAAAGCGACGTGCGCGATGGCAAACTCGATTGCGAGCCGCGCCGCGATACGTCCGGCGCGGGCGATCATGGCGAGATCGACTTCGCGCGCCCCGACCGCGAGCAGCAGACGTTCGAACGGCGAGCTAATTCGTTCGCGATGGCGCGCCCGCAGCGCCTCGCGCAAGGCGAGCTCGCGCAGCGCGAAGAGATTCTCCGTTCGGAAGAAGTTCGTCAGCGCCGGCTCGATGCGTTCCGGCGGATAGATCTTGCCTTCGCGTAACCGCTGGCGCAGCGTTTCGGGAGTCACGTCGATCAAGATGACCTCATTGGCGAGCGACAGGATTCCGTCGGGCAGCGTTTCTCGCACCACGGTGCCGGTGAGCCGAAGCACGGTATCGCCCAACCCTTCGAGATGCTGGATGTTGAGCGTGGTGAGCACGTCGATGCCGGCCCGAAGAACGGCCAAGACGTCGTAGAAGCGCTTCGGCGCGATCGAACCGGGCGCGTTGGTATGGGCCAGCTCGTCGATGAGTGCGACTTGCGGGTCGCGTGCGATCAACGCGTCGCGATCGAACTCGCGATACGTTATCCCGTTGGCATTGACGATTTTCGATGGTACGATCTCGAGCCCATCGAGCAGCGCGGCCGTCTCTTTGCGTCCGTGCGTTTCGACGAAGCCGACGACGGCGTCGAGGCCTTCGGCTTTGAGCTGATGCGCGCGATCGAGCATCGCATACGTCTTGCCGGCGCCCGCGGCGGCGCCGATGTAGATGGTCAGCTTGCCGTATCCCACGCGAAGCCGGTCTCCGGCGGTTTGCGAATAGGGAGAGCGTGCCGGGTTCGCTCCCAGGTACGTCTGACCGGCCGCGACGATGAAGAGATCGTACGGAAGCGGCGCGTTAGCGAGCTTTGCGGCGATTCGGCCTGTGGGCAGCGCCACGAGGGAGGCTCGCAGCTCGTCGCCGGGAGTGCCCGATGGGTCGAGCGTCTCGTGCAGAACCTCGCCTCCCAACTCGCGCGTGATACGCTCGATCACCGCGCGATCGACACCGCGCGTCGGCACGACCTCGAGGCCGAGATCGAGCGCATGTGCGACGGCCGCGGTCCGTTTGAGGTAGGGTGCCGGATCGAGGTTCGGATAGACGAACGCCGCAGCCATCGACGTCCGCCCCGCTTTTACGACGGGAAGGGTGAGGCTGTCGACCGTGCGCAGCAGCAGTTCGCGCAACATGTAGAGCGTCTGCTCCTTGAACGCGCCGTTGAGCGCGCGATCGACGTCCTGCTCGTTGACGATCTTACCCGCTCGCACGCGGCTCTGGAGCAGGCTCGGCGGCACGTCGAGCGCGACGACCTCATCGGCGGCCTGAAGAAACGAGAGCGGAACGATCTCTCGAATCGGATAGCCGATCAAGGCTTCGACCGTCGGAGCGACGGTTTCGAGATGCTGTACGTTCAAGGCGCCGATAACGCCGATGCCGGCTTTTTTGAGTGCGAGCGCGTCTTGCCAACGCTTGGCGTGGACGGACTCGCCGAGATTATCGTGTGCCAGCTCGTCGAGAATGACGACGTTGGGTTTCTCGAGCAGTGCCGCAGCATAATCGAAATCCTCGAAGATCCGGTCGCCGATCGTTACTCGACGCGGCGGAACGCGCGGGAGTCCGGAGGCTATGCGCTCGACATCGGGACGCCCTTTCGTTTCGATCCAACCGATGACGACGCGCTTGCCGTCGGCGGCAAGACGCCGCGCGTCTTCAAGGAGGCGGCGCGTCTTACCGGCTCCCGGAGCGCTTGCAATGTACACCACGAGCCGCGCGCGCCCACCCAGCTCGCGTAAAAGCTCCTCGGCCCGAGCGGTGCGATCCATCGTCCGCAGCCTTCGCGCCATGGCAAGGCGCCCCCGCCGCTCGACCCGAACTCGCGCGTGTAGTGGCCTGGATCTGTTACGGCTTGCTGGTCGCCGCGTGGATCGTGGATCTGTTGACGCCGCAGCTCTTTATCGCGGCAATTCTACTCAACGGCCCGATCGCACTCAGCAGCCTCGCGCTGCAGGGCAGGTTAACGACAAACCTCGTGATTGCCGCCGAGATTGCGAATGCCGCTGCCGGCTACCTCAACGGCGTTCAGGCCGGCCACCACTGGGATGGCGTTGCGATCGGGGACCGGCTGCTGCTCGCGGCATCGTTCGTGCTCGTCGGATACTTAAGCATCAAAACGCAGGATTCCGCACGCGAAGCCGGCGTCTCGGCGGGGCGCATGCGGCAGGTCGAAATCGAAAAAGGACTTCGCGAAGCGACTGGACGCGTGCGCGGAAGCCTCAACGTCGAGCTCGTGCAACGTGCAATTACTCGTGAATCGCTGGAACTGCTTGGCGCTTCGAAAGCGATGCTCGTTGCCCGCGAGACGCCGTTCGGCCTCTCGCTCATCCTCAGCGGTACGGCGGGCGGCTCCGACATCTCGGTAGACCGGCGAACGCTGCCGCCGGAACTCGCATCGCTCGTTGCGCGCGCCCGCGAGGCGGACGACATCTTTCGCGTAACCCGCAGCGACCTATTCGGAAGGGTTACACTCGAAGCGCTCGGCGCGAGCGACGCTTTGGTGGCGCCGATTGCGACCAGTGGCACGGTCGAGAACGTACTCATCGCATCGGCGACCGACGAAAAGCCGTTTCTGGGGGATGCGCCGGCGACGATGCGGGCGTTTGCGGAGCAGGCTGCGATGGCGTTGGAACAGGCACGGCTTTTCGCGCAACTGGGGGACCGCAACGATGAAATTGCCATGCAGAAGGACGAGCTGGCAGAACGAAGCGACGTTATTCGCGACATCGTCTACGCGCTCGCACACGATTTGCGAACGCCGCTGGCCGCGGCGCACGTGACCATGAATCAGGCGCTCAACGGTTCATATGGCGACCTTCCAGACCGCTATCGCGAGATCCTGAGCACGACGCTGGCCGCGAACGACGATCAGCGCCGTATGGTGGAGACCCTCTTGCTCGTTGCGCGCTACGAGTCGGGCGAAACGGCCACCCTACGCGAGGCGGTCGACTGCGGCGAGCTCGTGGCAGGCGTCGTGGCCGAGCTTGCGCCGGTGGCGCAGATCAAAGGGATCGAGTTGCGCGAAGAGGTTCCGCGCGAGGCGCTGAGCGTGATGACCGACGCACACGAGATCCGCCGGGCGATCGTCAATTTGCTCGCCAATGCCATCGACGCGACGCCGCGTAACGGACGCGTGATCGCGAAGACGGTTCGCGACGGCACTTCGGCCGTCGTAACGGTCGAGGACGACGGCTACGGCGTGCCCGAAGCGCGCCGCGACGGCCTCTTTCAGCGCTTCGGCGGTGGACACCCCGGCTCGGGAAGCGGATTGGGTCTGTACATCGTCCGTCGAATCGCGGAGAAATACGGCGGAACGGTGTCGTACGCGCCCGGAACGCCGCGCGGCAGCATCTTCACGCTAACGCTTCCAATGGCCGGATGACTATGGACGAGCCGCGCCCGCGCGTCGTCATCGTCGAGGATCACGCGCTTACCCGCGCGGGTCTTCGCACGGCGTTGCAGTCAAGTTATGACGTGGTCGCGGAGGCGGCCGACGGCGTAAGCGGTTGGGAAGCGATCTCGCGCGAGCGCCCCGATGTGGCCGTCATCGATATCGGCCTTCCGGCACTCGACGGCGTCGCGTTGACCAAATGCGTCCGCGCCGAGCTTCCGGCCACACGCGTCGTGATCGTGACGATGATCGATCTCGAGGAAGAAGTTCTTGCGGCGCTGGCGGCCGGAGCCGATGCCTATTGCCTCAAAAGCTCCGAACCGGATCGAATCGCCGATGCGGTACGAATTGCGAGCGAAGGCGGAGCGTATTTCGACCCACGGATCGCGCACGTCGTTTTGGCGCGCTTTTCATCGGAAAAACCTTCGGATTCAAAGTTCTCTCCGCTGACCGTGCGTGAAACCGAGATCCTGCGACTGATCTCCGACGGGCGCGCGAACTCGGAGATCGCCGAGCTGCTGCACATCGGCTTAGGCACCGTCAAAGGGCACATTCGCGACATTCTCGAGAAGCTCTCGGCCTCCGACCGCACGCAAGCGGCGGTCGTCGCGCTCCGCAAGGGATATATCTAAGGACCGAGGATTGCGCGAATTCGTTCGCCGGCGCCGTTCTTGACGATGACGATCATCGAATCGCCGGCGCGCAGCGTCGTATCGCCGGTGGGGATCTCGAGATCGTGCTGCGGCCGATCGACCGCGACGACGACCGAGTTATGGGGGAAATCGATTTCGGCCAGACGCTTGCCGTCGACCGGCGACCGCTCCGGGATCGCCATTTTGACGAGCTGCATGTCGCCCTTACCGAAAAGGTGCATCGTTTCGAGCATCGAGCGATACTTCGACGCGTTGACGTGCTCGTTGAGGACGTCGAGGATAAGCTCGGTCGAGGAGATGACGATGACCGGCTCGTCGCTGTCGAGCGAGTTGAAGATGAGCTTGTTGGCCGGGTTATTGACGCGAGCGATGCAGCGGGCTTTGGACTTTCGCTTGGCCAGGAGCACGACGACGAGATTGTCCTCGTCGTCGCCGGTGTCGGCGACGACGACCTCGGCGCGATTGACGCCGGCAGCCTCGAGGACGACGGGGTCGCAGCCGTCGCCGACGACCGCCACCTGGCGGTCGATCAGGCGCTCGAGCATCTTCGCTTTGCGTTCGTCTTTCTCAATGACGACGACTTCGTGGCCCTGCTTGAGCAAGGCGCGCGTGAGATAGGTTCCGACCTTTCCGCCGCCGACGATCAGAATGAACATCGACTATGCGGTCACCTTCGGCCGGGGCATTACTTGGGGAAACCGCTGGGCGAAGTTGCTGATCGCATTCGGCGCGACGACCACGCTGATCTCGTCCCCCTCTTCGAGCACCAACTCGCTCGACGCAACGATCACCTCGCTGATGCCACGCCGTACCGCCGCAATCCGCACGCGCCCGGGCTCTTCGATCTCGCCGACGCGTTTGCCGGCATCGCTCGGCCCGACGACTGCCGAGAGTGACGTGAGCTTTCCGAGATCGAAGTTCTGCGTATCCCACGGCGCCTCGATCAGGACGTCGCGAATCATCTTCGCGCCGACGGTCGTCGGGCAGACCGTCTGCACGCCGAGCTCGCGGTACATCTGGCCGCGCGGCGGATCGTAGATGCGTGCGACGATTCGATTGATCTTGAACATTCGCTGCGCAATCAAGGCAGCCATGATGTTGCGGTTATCGCCGTTAGTCACCGCGACGAAGCCGTCGGCGCCCGCCGCGCCGGCGCGCTTGAGAACGTCGTAGTCGATACCGGTCCCGACGACCTCGTGCCCCTTGAATTTCGAACCGAGCCGCTTGAATGAAGCGGCGTTTTCGTCGACCACGATCACTTCGTGTCCGTCGGAGTCGAGGAGTTTCGCGAGCGCAGATCCGACGCGTCCGCACCCGACGATCACGTATCTCATTTAATAGCGAACGGGTTCAGAGTACTCTCAGTTTTACCCTGGCTGCATCCGGCCCTGCACCGCCACAAGGAGCCCGACGAGGGGCTGTGCAAGCTACGAGGTTCGTCGGGGCGTGGCTCAGCTTGGTAGAGCGCTTCGTTCGGGACGAAGAGGTCGCACGTTCAAATCGTGTCGCCCCGATTTCCCCCTCCTCGGAAGACCGGTGTTCTCGAAATTCAATTCGGCCGCGCGGCGCGTGCTTCGGATTGCAGAGCAAGAGTGCCGCAACCACAGCCATTATTACGTTGGTGCGGAACACTTGCTCGCGGCTCTGCTCGAGGAGCGGGACCCCGCGACGCTGCGGGCACTCGACGAGGCCGGGATCGACGTTCCCGAGGTTCACGCGCAAGTTCGCCGAGCGCTCGGCACCGGTGAAGACCGGCTTTGGGAAGGCATTCTGATCACGCCCCGGCTCCGGCGCATCGTCGCACTCGCCGAGGAACGCGCAGGGGAGCGTGAGGTCGGACCGTTCGACCTTTTTGAAGCGTTGCGGGCCGAGGGCGGCAGCTCGGCGGCAGAGATTCTGCGCCGCGTCGCCTCGCGAAACACCGTCTCGCCCGTCGAGTAACGACTTTCGTGGAGCACCTCCAGCAAGCCGTCACCGGGCTGATCGATCACTATGGATACTTCGGACTCTTCATCGCGCTCGTGCTCGGGAACTTCGGCGTGCCGATCGGAAGCGAAATCGTTCTTCCGGTCGCCGGCGCGCTGACCGCAAACGGTCATCTCGGAACCTTATGGCTGACGATCGCGGTAGCGATTGCCGGCGAGCTCGGCGGCGGAACGGTGGGCTATGCCATCGGGCGCTTCGGCGGGGTGCCGCTCATCGAGCGGTACGGAAAGTACGTTCACTTCAGCCACGATCGGCTGATGCGCATGCATCGCTTCTTCGAGCGGTGGGGAACCTTTGCGATCTTCGTCTGCCGCTTCTTGCCCTTCGTTCGCGGCGTCTCGGCAATTCCGGCGGGGATAGCGGAGATGAATCTTTGGCTCTTTTATGCCTGGACGTTTCTCGGATCGCTGATCTTCTGCACCTTTCTGATCTTGCTCGGAAACGCGCTCGGAGCGCATCTGTCGACGGTTATTCCGTTGCTGCGCCGGGGCGGATATATCGTGCTCGGCGTCGCCGTCGTGGCGGTGGTCGTGACGGTCGTCGTGATGCGCATGCGGTCGCGGCCGCGCGAAGCGCGGTCTTGAGCGAGGTCATCGGCAGAGTCGAAGGGTCGCGGTGACGATGTCTGGAGGGTTGGCCCAGATTCCGGATGCGCCGGGCGTCTATTTGATGGTTGGGCGCGACGGCGAGATTCTCTATATCGGCAAAGCGATCTCGCTGCGCAACCGCGTGCGTTCCTACTTTCAGGAGGGCGCGGTGCACCATCCCCGCACGACGGCGATGGTCGAAAAGGTTGCCGACGTCCGCACGATCGTCGTAACCAACGAAGTCGAAGCGCTGATCCTCGAAGCGAATTTGATCAAGCGCCATCAGCCGCCATTCAACGTGCGGCTGCGCGACGACAAGCGTTATCCCTACTTGAAGGTGACCAACGAGCCGTTCCCGCGCGTCGTCTTTACCCGTTTCGTGCGCAACGACGGCGCGCGTTATTTCGGTCCATACACGAACGCCCACGGACTGCGCGAGCTGATCGACCTCGTGCGGTTAGTCTTTCCCCTGCGCACCTGCCGCGAGCCGATAGACGGAAGGCGCAAGCGGCCGTGCCTGCAGTACCATATCAAGCGCTGCCTGGCGCCGTGCGTCGGGTACCAAACGGAAGACGAGTACGACCGGACGATCGACGAGGTCGTACTCTTCCTCGAAGGCAAGCAGGAGTCGCTGCTCGCGCGGCTCCAGCACGAAATGACCGAAGCGGCCGAAAACTTGAACTTCGAAGCGGCGGCCCGCCTGCGCGACCGGATCGTCGCCGTGCGCCGCGTTACCGAAGAGCAGAAGGTCGTTTGGAAGTCGCGGCTCGACATGGATCTCGTGGCGGTCGCCCGCGCGCAGGGGCAGGCCTGCATGCAAGTCTTTCTGGTACGCGGAGGCAAGCTGATCGGCCAGGAGCACTTTATCCTCGAGGGGATCCACGAGCAGAGCGACGCCGTGCTCACCGGCGAGTTTCTCAAGCAGTTCTACACGGCGCGCACGGCGAGCGTACCGGAAGAGCTGCGCTACTCCGCGGCGCGGATCGCGCGCGACAATCAGGCACCCGTTCCGGAGAAGCGGCGGGCGAAGACGGCCGGCGGCTCGGCGGTACCCAAAGAGCTGCTCGTGACGGCGCTGCCCGACGAGCGTGCGACGATCGAGACATGGCTATCGGGAATCAAGGGGCAGCGGGTGCGGATCCTCCAGCCGCAGCGCGGGGCGCGTGCCGAGTACCTGCGGCTCGTGCAGAAGAATGCCGAGCAGAACCTCAAGGCCTTCCTCGCCCATCAGGAAGTGCAGGAGACGGCGCAGGCGCGCTCGCTGACCGATCTCGCCGACGCGCTGGAGCTGCCCGAGCCGCCGCACCGCATCGAGTGCTACGACGTCTCGAACATTCAAGGAACGAACCCGGTCGCATCGATGGTCGTCTTCGTCGAGGGGCGGGCGAAGAAGAGCGAGTACCGCAAGTTCAAGATCCAGTACGACCGCGGTCCGAACGATTTCGCGATGATGCAGGAGACGCTGCGGCGCCGGTTGCGCTATTTACGCCGCGAGACCGACAATGCCGACACGCCGCTGGAGCGCGAGCTGGCGAAGAGAGAAAAATTCAACAAAAAGCCGGATTTGCTGCTCATCGACGGCGGCAAAGGCCAGCTCAGCGCGGTGGTCGAGGTGCTGGAAGAGCTCGACATGACCGGCCTGCTCGTGGCGGGTTTGGCGAAGGAGCACGAGTGGCTCTATCTGCCCAATCAATCGGAGCCGATCGTTCTGCCGTCCAACTCGCCGGCGCTCCATTTAATCCAGCGGATTCGCGACGAGGCGCACCGATTCGCGGTCGCCTACCACCGCCAGCGGCGGGCGAAGTCGATGACTCGTTCGGCGCTGGACGCGCTGGCCGGAGTTGGCCCGGTGCGCAGGAAACGGCTGCTCACGGCGTTCGGCTCGCCGGCCGGGATACGGCGCGCCGGTCTCGACGAAATCGCCGCGGTCAAAGGGATGACGCCGGCATTGGCCGCAAAGATTAAGCAACAACTGGAAGGAGGGTATCGATCTTGAACTGGCTTCTCAGGTTCCTCATCAATGCCATCGTCTTCTACCTGATCGCAAAATACGTCCCCGGCTTCCGGCACGATCTCGGAATTTGGAGCGCCGTTATCGCAGCGATCATCTTCGGCCTGGTGAATATGCTCATCGGACCGGTACTCCGGCTGATCTCGTTGCCGCTAACGTTGATTACGTTCGGCGCGTTCTCACTCATCATCAACTACATCCTTTTCGCACTGACCATTTACTTCGCGAAGTTCCACGATCCGACGAGCACGACCGGCTTCTGGCTTGCCGCGCTCTACGGAGCCATCATCATGGCAATCGTCTCCGCTTTGGTGCATATGGGCAGCGAAGCGGAAGCTCGCCGATCGACCTAACGAAGGACAGTGCCCTCGGTCGTGCCGTTCCGGGCCTGTCCAAAGGGCAGCACGGCCGAGGGCGCAACTCCACGCTTGCTTTGGGTGTTATAATGTTACGCTACGGGGCTGAAATAGGTTCGACAGGAACGTCGTAGCCGGCGTCAGCAGGCGGAGTTGCGAGCACTCCTAAAACGATCGCAACGGCAATATCTGCCAATCACGAATACGCACTGGCTGCCTAATCTAGGCTAGTCACCGGACGCAGAGAGTCGGCCCGAACCACTCTGCACACCGGTCACAAACTCGGGCTGGCACGGGCGCCCGATCCGACGCTCGTGCGAGAACAAGGATCTGCAGCGAACGGTAAGCCGCGCTTCGGGGCGTACGTTCGATCAAGACAAAGCCGAAGCTGAGCCTGGAGAAAGCGCCCGTTAGGCATCCTGGACTCGGGGGGCGGTACCCCGACAGCTCCACCATTTTTCCTAAGCATCCGCTTTTGCCCGGCTCCGGACGTGCGGCCGCTTGGTTAACGTTCGGAGTTAGCAAGACGTTGCGTCGGCCGAGGCAAACTATGTGTAGATGCCTAGAAGCCGCGGCGCAATCGCTGCCACTATCGCGCGATTAACGGCCGCGGCCGCCGTGCTCGTCTCTGCTGGCTGTGGCGGCGGGAGTATGCCGAGCATTGATGCGCAGCCGTCCGCGCTGCGTCGCCAAGCGATTTCGCAGTACATCAAGCACGTCGTCATCGTGATTCAGGAGAATCGCAGCTTCGACGATCTCTTCGCGACGTTTCCGGGGGCCGACGGCGCGACGCAAGGGCTGATGAAGACGCCGAGCGGCGATCAGTACGTCCCGCTCAAAAAGGTGAATCTCGGCACGCAGTGCGATCCGGGACACGGTTACGCAGGCTTTCTGCAGAGTCTCGACGCCGGCAAGATGGACGGTTTTGCGCTGAGCGGAAACAAGTGCGGAGGCGATCACACGCAGCCATACCAGTACGTCGATCCGGAGCAGATCGGACCGTACTGGACGATGGCGTCGCAGTACGTGCTGGGCGATCACCTGTTCCAGACGCAAGGCAGCGGCAGCTTTACCGCCCATCAAGACTTGGTTGCCGGCGCGACGATCATGAACCAAGCCGAGACCAAGAGCCTCGTGGACGTACCGACGAGTACGCCGTGGGGATGTGACGCGCCCAAGGGAACGACGACGCCCGAACTCACTTGGACCGGCTCCCGGATTACGCGCCGGGAAGGGCCGTTTCCGTGCGTCAGCTACGCGACGCTGCGCGACCTTCTCGACGCCAAGGGCCTGACGTGGAAGTACTACACGCCGCCCATGTACGGCTCCCAACCTGAAGGCCGGCTTTGGAATGCGTTCGACGCCATCGACGCCGTGCGCCACAGCAAAGAATGGGGCACCAACGTCGTGTTTTCGAACACCCAGATCTTCAAGGACATCACGAAGAAGAAGCTGCCGGCCGTATCGTGGGTCATTCCGGATCGCGACGAATCGGATCATCCGCAGCCGGTGCACGGCGACGAGGGGCCGTCGTGGGTGGCGAGCATCGTCAATGCCATCGGCACGACCCCCTATTGGAACGACACGGCGATCGTCGTCGTGTGGGACGATTGGGGCGGCTTCTACGATAACGTTCCGCCGCCGCTGAAGGACCACTGGGGCGGCCTCGGCTTTCGCGTGCCCATGCTCGTCGTTTCAGCCTACGCGCGAGAGCGCCATAAAGGGCAGCCCGGTTATATTTCACATACGAAGTACGAGTTCGGAAGCATTCTGAAGTTCGTCGAGCGCACGTTCGATCTGGGCTCGCTGCATACGACCGACGAACGCGCCACCGGTATCGGCGACTGCTTCGACTTCGGTCAGCCGCCGCGCACGTTCACAAAGATTCCGTCGAGCCATACGAAGGAGTACTTCCTGCACAAGCCGCCGTCCACACTGCCGGTCGACACGGAATAGCCGCCGCCTTCAACCCCCGAGTTGCTGCGCGCGGCCCGCAATACTCGACAGCACCCGTTCTTGATCTTGCGCGAATTTTTTGAGGGTCGGATCGCGCGCGGAGAGCACGTAGGAATGATATGTCGAAACGGCCAGGGTCGTGTCCTCGTAGATGCGGCTTGCAAAAGCCTTGTCGAAGGCCGCGCCGGAGGTCGACGAAATCGCGTCGTATTGATACGACGCCCGCAGCGTGGGTTTGCTCGCCGACGTTATCCCGTGTGCCTTGGCGTACTTCTTGAGGTAGAAGTCGACCGCAGTGGCGTTGGAGGCGACCTGCGTCGCCAAGGATTTTACTGCCCGGTTTGTGCCTTTTTTCTGCCCGAGCGAGCCCAACCCGAATTGACCGAGCGCCTCTTTTTGTGCTTGAACGACAAAATTGGCCTCGGCGGTAGCGGCGGCCGTTGCGCCGACCGGTGTGGTAGCGATCGGAATAGTGAGGATGATGCAGAGCGTAAGATTTCTAAGCGTCACGACCAACGATCTATTTCCTGAGCGCTTCCGCGCTAAACGTTCGAAACACCGGCCCGCAGGCGGGCAGCTTGGCAAAGCGTGTGATTGCTGGCCATGGAGGTGAAGGTGAGAATTTCGGCTTACTTGGCGCTTGCGGTTGGTGCTGCGACGGCATGCCTTGGCGGCTGTGGCGGAGTGCCGCCGGTCGTGCCCCGGCGCGATACATCGAATGTCAGCGAGCGGCGATCGGAACGGCGTGGAAAAGGTGTTGTACCGCTTCGGTCCCAACGAGCGCTACCCGATGGCCGGCTTGACCGACGTAAACGGTACGCTCTATGGTACGACGTCAGGCCGCACGCGCGATGGCCGCGGTCGACCGGATTTCGGGACCGTTTTCAGCATAACGCCGGGCGGTGTCAAAAGAACGCTGTACCGGTTCCACGGGCCCGATGGGGCGAATCCGAACGCAGGCTTACTCAACGTGCACGGTACGCTTTACGGTACGACTTTCTACGGCGGCGACTGGAGCTCGGGAGTCGTGTACGGCATAACCACAGCCGGAAAAGAGAAGCTGATCTACAGCTTCAAGCGGTCCTTCGATGGAGCAAATCCGGACGCCGCCCTGATTAACGTGAAGGGCACCCTGTACGGCACCACCGAGTACGGCGGGTATGGAGGGTGTTATAGCGCCGTCGGCTGCGGGACCGTTTACAGCATAACCCCGTCGGGCTCGGAAAAAGTACTCTACGTCTTCAACTGGATGCCTGACGGAGATAGTCCAACGGCCGGCCTAATCGACGTGAAAGGTAAGCTATACGGCACGACCTTATACGGCGGTCGCCGGGGATGTCCGAGCCGGCTCGGTTGCGGAACCGTCTTTACCTTGTTCCCATGACTGCCGTTTACAGCGTGTCGGAGATCGCGTGAGTATGAGTTCTTTCCTTATGTGGATCGCAGCGAACTGGTTTGTCATCCTATTCATCATCGCCGTCTGCACAGCTACCGCGAAGATCCGCCGGATCGGCGCGGCACCGCTAAGCGGGGAAGCCGCCTACATCTTCTGGGGCGAACTGCTCTTTTACACGGTCGGCATTTGGTTTCTTTATACCGGCGTGCTGCACGCGTACTTCCAGCAGATCGTCGCACCGACGATTGGATGGCAACCGAGTCCCTTCGAATACGAACTCGGCTGGATTGAAATCCCCTTAGCGGTAGCAGCGCTGATCTCGCTTTGGCGAGGCTACGAGTTTCGGCTGGCCGTTACGATCGTCGCTGCGACGTTTGGCCTCGCCGCCGCAGCGCAGCATATTGCGCAAATCGTCTGCTGCGCGAATTACGCGGAGAGCAATGCCGGTTTAATCTTGTGGTTCGCCGACGTATTCATTCCGTCGCTCCTTTTATTGCTCGCGGCGGTCTCAAGTCGAGCCGGTGGCGCCGACCTTCAGCGAAGCCGTCACGTGCCGTAGCAATTCGCTCGCTTTGGGACCCTTCGCGGTCATCACCCACACGGAGGCGCCCTGAACCAAGACGATTCGCGCGTACCGTGAGTTGGTCGCTTTCCAGCCATTGAGGCCGGCGATCCGCACCGGCGCGATACAGGCGCTCTTCGCGAAGAAATCGGTGATGAGGCGGTGGGCGGGACGAACGACCGAGGCTTGCTCGACGCCAATGCGCTCGCCGCTGTTGCCGGCCATCTCTACGACGGTATCGTCGGGATAGACCGCGTCGAGGTTTCGAAATTCAAAGCCCGGAGGCTTTTCCAACGCGAGCCCGAGCCAGCGGTTGTAATAGCGATCGCCGGCGATGCGATATGGCTTCGCGTCGGCCGGTACCTCAATACTCGACGTGCCGTCGTTATATCCGAGAACGCGAACGCCGACGTTACCGAAGATCTGAAGACCGGCGCCGTTGAGTATACCGCCGCCGTCGGAGAACGACGACGTTGCGATCGCGATACGCGCGGCGTCGGCCGTTCCGGGTGCGTACATTGCCGCGTCGAACGGCATCCAGGAGCCGTCGATATAGGCTTCGGTCCAAGCGTGGCCACCCCACATGCCCTCCTCGTAAACGAGCCCGTAGACGATGCGTGAGGGTATTCCGGCGGCGCGCTCCAAGCTCGCGAGTACGACGGCGAATGCAAGGCAGGTGCCGCGCCGGTTTTTTATCGCTTCGGCCGCCGGCGTCAGCGCGACCCCGAGATCGAAGTGCATGGCGTCGTGCGTCCACGTTTGCAACGCCACCGCCTTATCGTAGGGTGAAGAAGCCTTGCCGGCGACTTGCCGCGCGATCCGAACGACGAGCGGGTCGTCCGACGCAACGATGGCGTTCGGCGTCGTGTACTCCGGCGGCGCCGAGGGAGCCGCCGCCGGGTTTCCGCGGGTCGGGCAACCGCACGTTGGAGACTGCGATCGTTCGCGCGTAGGCATTGGAGTTCAGCGTGCCGCCGGTTGCCGCAAGGCGGGCGGTACGTTCGTCTGCCGAAAACATTTGCATCGTTCCAAACGGCGTGGGGGCCGTTTCGCTCAATAAAACGCCCTGCGGCGTTATCGTGAGCTCTTCTTTCCCGGGTACGCCTTCGACCGTCTGGCTCACTTCGAGAGCGCCGGTCTCGGCGAGATGGTGCGTCTGTGTTACGGTTTGGTGCACCAGACCGACGGCCATGACGTCGGGGACGAAGGTCAAGTACTCGACGGAATCGCCGGCTTTATGGAGGTTCGCCGCGGCGAGCTGCTGGCCGAACGGACCGTATAGCGGCGCGTTCAGCCGCTGCGTTCGATCGTACGATTTTCCGCCGGAACTCGTGGTAATCGTCAGCACGCCGGCCTTTGCGGCGTCGTGCATGACCACCGGAGCAGCCGACGTCTGCAGTGAAAGGTCGAACGATCGCAACGTTCCATCCTGCGATTCGTGCGTGAGCAGTTCGCTCGCGATTCGTACTTTGGTCCCCATCCGATTGACGACCAGCAGCGTCGCTTGGTCGGTATTCACGGTGCCGTCAGGCTCGGCGACCTGCCGCTCGTGATAGTAACCCAGGGGCGCGGAGGCTATGGAGACGACCATCCAGCGGTCGAGAACGACGCTCGCTTGCGCGCCGATTGGGGCGGCGAGAAGCACGAGGATACTCAGGCCCGCCGGCGCGAGCTTTGTCATGGCGATCCTTTCTGTCGTTACTAGCGGTTAGGAGTTCGCGATGCGCGCGATCTCCGAATGAATCTCGTCCCTGGAGAAGCCGCGGCTCTGAAGGGAGGATACGAAGCGTTCGATCGAATCGCGTAAGCTGCGCGTTCGGGCGCGACGATCCTGGTGAGGAATTTGTGCGGCGACTCGGGTGCCGCGCCGGCCGTCGGCGACGACCCAGCCTTCCGATTGCAGCTCGGCATACGCGCGGGCCACGGTGTTTGGCGCGACGCCGAGATCTCCGGCGAGCTGACGTACCGGCGAGAGCGGCATGTCGGGCTGCAACTGGCCGCGCTCGATCGCAGCCCGAATCTGCTCGACGATCTGGCGATAGGGCGGCGATTCCGCCGTTTCGTCAACGACGAGAAACGAGCCGTTCACGCGACACCGACGCGTTTACGCATGGGATTCAAGCTCATCACGAGGACGATCGTGAAGGCTACGGCTACTGCGAGCGTCACGATATTGAAGAAATGCGCGCTCGACGGCAACATCGCCCAGCCCAAGCCGACGAGAACGGTGGGCGGCGCGCACGCCAGGGTGACGAAGCTCATTGCGCGGCAGAAGCGAAGGTGCTCGTCGACGAGATACTCGAGCTGCGAGTCGTCGCCGAAGAGGATTGCCGGCGCCATGGCAATGCGCCAGGCGACGCCAAGCAACACGATTGCCGAGGCGATGACGATGATGACGCTCACCCGAAACTCCGGGATGGCGGCGAACGAGGCGGTGCCGAAAAGGCAAACCGCAGTGCAGATCGCGGCCACCGGCGGTAACGACGTCCAGGGGCTTCGGCGCAGGAGCGGCGCCACGCGGCGCTCCGTCACCCGACGGAACCGAAGGTACGATACCAGGATCGCGGCGGCCATCCCCAGGCAACTCAGCGCGTAGGGAAGCACGAGCGGAACGGCCGGCGCGAGTTCGAGCGCGCCCATGGCGATGGTGAACGCTCCCGCGCAGCGGATGAACGCATCGGAATCACCCTCGGCTCGCTCTCGCGCCTCGAGCACGCGCTTGAGGCGCTCGCGTTCGGTATCGCGACCTTCTGCCGGCATCGCGACTCGCCAGACTCCCTTGAAGTAGATCGAAAGCCCCCAAAAGCATCGCGGCTTCGCGATTTCAAAAATCCCCAAGAAGAGCAGCACGAACGCCATAAAATCGCGCGCGACCGGAAGGTGATCCAAATGTTGCAGCGGCATTGTATCAACATCCTAATACAATCGCCCGTTTTGTGTCAATACCCTAATACAAGAAACCTGCGAGTGCTCGGCCGCCTGCTACGATAGGGGCTCCAAGCAGCCATGGCGACGCACGTTCGAAAGGGCGGCTCGCGGTATTACGGAAGCGAGGCGGCAAGAGGAGCGAACATCTGATGCTCAGCCGGCGCACGTTCGGCATCTGCGCGATTACCGTCGCGCTAGCGGGTTGCGGATCGACCAGGACGATTCCGCCGGGAACTCCATGGGCGGCCACCCGTCGAAACGCCGCGACTTCGCCGATCAAGCACGTCGTGCTGATCGTTCAAGAGAATCGCAGCTTCGACAATTTCTTCGCGAAGTTTCCCGGGACGCACGGCGCCGATCGCGGAAAAATGAAGGTGAAGCGGGGCAGTAAGTATGTCGACCAATGGGTGACGCTGACGTCGCAGCCGCTTACGTTTCCGAAGCAGCCCGACATCGAGCACTGCCGCGCCGCCTATCTCGACGCTTATGACGGCGGCAAGATGGACGGCTTCAATCTCGAGACGGTCAACCCGTGTGGGAGCGGAATGCCGGCCGGCAAGCAGCCCTATCATTACGTCCGGGAGAGCGATATTCAGCCGTACTGGGACATCGCCTCGAAATGGGTTCTGGCCGACGCGATGTTTCAGACCCAAGGCAGCGGCAGCTTCACCGCCCATCAGGATTTGATTCGCGGCGGCACGTGCATCAAAAAGTGTCCGAATCCGTCGGCGGAGACGGAAACCATCGTCGACAATCCGACGTATTGGCCCTGGGGTTGCGACGCGCCGGGGCCCGTCGTTACGCATACGGTAGACATCTACGGCACGGAGAAGGAGAACGGGCCGTATCCGTGCTCGAACAAGTTTCCCAACTACAAGGGATACGATACCCTCGGCACGTTGCTCGACGCAGCCGGCGTTTCGTGGAAATATTACACGCCGTGCTTTAGCACGTCGCAGCCGGGATGCACGCCAAGCTCGGATTGCTCCGGCGGTAAGCCCAACTGCAACGGCAGTCTCCTCGACGCTTTCGATGCGATCCACCCGGTGCGATTCGGTCCGGAGTGGGGAACGAAGGTCACCTGGCCGGAGACGAATATCTTCGCGGATATTTCGAAGGGCCGGCTTCCCGCCGTATCGTGGGTGATACCGGCCGACGCGAACTCCGACCATCCGAAGGAGCCCTGCGGGTGCGATGACGGACCGTCGTGGGTGGCCAGCGTCGTCAACGCGGTAGGGAAGAGCAAGTACTGGGAATCGAGCGTCGTTATCGTGGTGTGGGACGACTGGGGCGGATATTATGACAACGCCGCCCCGCCGTTTACCGATACGTTCGGCGGCCTGGGCTTCCGCGTCCCGATGCTTTTGGTCTCACCCTACGCGATCGCGGGCGCGGGCGGCGGAGGCTACATTTCGCACACGCAGTACGAGTTCGGCAGCATTCTTGCATACATCGAATCGAACTGGAATCTCGGATCGCTTGGAACCACCGACGCGCGCGCAACCAGCATCGGCGATACCTTGAACTACCGGCAAAAGCCTCGAAAGTTTACGACGATTCCGTCCAAACACTCAAGAGCGTATTTTCTCCGACAGGATCACACGCTGCAGCGGGGCGACTCCGAGTAGCGGTCGCTTTCGACCGCGTGCATTCCTTAATGAAGCTCCGGCGGCGAAATCGCGATTCCCGCGGGCTGAAAGAGATTCTCGGATCGCGTTTCGTTTTCGAGCACGCCGCCCGGGTACGAAAACTCTTGCGCGAGGGCGAGCGATTGGTTCGCGCCCCAGAGGTGGGTCGCGCTTGCGTCGAACGCGATTTGCAGGATCGAGCCGTCATAATGGAACGAGTCCTTCGGCCCCTTACCGTACGGCGGGGCGTATATGCGGATCGTGCCGGCAAAGGCCTCCGAGACGACCAGATAATCGCGATCGTCGAAGACGATCCCAGCCGGATAGATCAGGCCGGTTATGAGGACGACCGGCGTGGTCTTACCTTTTGGAAACTCGTCGATCTCTCCGACGCCGGACGTATTCTGCATGGTCACGAAGAGGCTTCCCTTGCCGTTGACCGCACACGAGAGCAGATTCGCGGCATTCGTGTCGGTGAGCATCGATGTCGGCTTCTTCGATTCGTTAGCGTAGACGTCGATCGTCTGCCCGTCGCCGCCTTTTGCCGATTCCAAATTGACGACGTAGAACGTCGGGCTGTAGGCACCGCTGCAGACCGCGTTCGGATGACCGCTGGTATCGCTCAATTCGAAGAACGGGAAGAGGCTGCCCTCGCGAAAACCGAGGACGTTGCGGCCGCCGAAGTTCGTAACCCAGAGATCCTTGCTGCTGTCGACGAAAAGGCCCTCGGGCTGCTTGAAATCGCCGAGCTGCCCGATCGGTCGTCCGTCCTTGCGCGATGCGTCGTAAAGGTTGACCACGCCGAGAAACGGATCGGAGACGTAGAGAATCTCCTTGGGCTTCACGCGCGCGTCGAGCCAGGAGTGCGCGGCGGCTCGCGCGCCGGCGGGGACCGCGCCGCCCTGTGCGCTGCACGCCCCAAGTGCAGTGACAGAGAATACCAATACGGCCGTACGAAACGCAATGCAATAGCTCATTACCGGCGATTCGCCGGAGCCGCCGAAGTTCCAGCCTACGGAGTATTTTCCGGCGCAAGGCTGGAAAGCACGAAGCGAACTTCGTCGGTAAGGACATAACGCTCGTGACAAGGTCCGACATATTGCGGCTTACGCATCTCAGCGCGAGCGCGGGTTGAGCGTCAAAGCTTGACGCGCGCGTCCTCGCGCAAGTCTTGCGCGAGCTGCCCCCGATCGTGGATCCAAACGTGATTGTCGGTAACGCGAGCGCCGACGATGCGGGGGTATATCGCCTCGACGACGAGCGCGCACTCGTTCTTACCGTGGACTTTTTTACGCCCATCGTCGACGATCCGTACGACTACGGGCGCATTGCCGCGGCCAACGCGCTCTCCGACGTATATGCGATGGGTGCGCGGCCGCTTTGCGCGTTGGCGATCGCCGCCTTCCCGGAGGAGTTTGAAACGGCCACGGCCGCGGCCATCTTGCGTGGCGGTATCGACGTTGCCGCGTCGGCAGGGATACCCGTTATCGGAGGGCACACGATCAAGGACGACGAGCCGAAGTACGGGTTGGCCGTTACCGGCACGGCTCATCCGGACCGCATCGTGCGCAACGACACGGGACGACCCGGCGACGTCCTGATTCTCACGAAAGCGCTGGGCACCGGCATTCTGGCGACCGCACGGCGCAGCGACGAAATCGCCGAAGCCGATCTCAAGCCCGCAGTCGAATCGATGGTGACGCTCAACCGCGCGGCGAGCGAAGTTGCGCTCCAGTTCCCAATCCACGCGATGACGGACGTCACGGGATTCGGACTAATGGGCCATCTGCGAGAGATGCTTCGCGCGAACGTGGGTGCAGAGATCGACGGACACGCTGTGGCCTTGCTGCCAAAAACGCTGCAACTCGCCGCCCGCGACGTCGTGCCCGGCGGCACGCGTACGAATCTTGCCGACGCGCTTGAAAGCGGCACGACCTTTGCGCCGGATCTCCCGGCAGGACTCGCGCTGGCGCTCTGCGATGCACAGACTTCGGGCGGGCTACTGATCGCGGTCGATCCCGAAGCGGCCGCCGCGCTGCTCCACGCGTTACACGCCGCCGGCGTTGGCGCGGCACACGTCGCCGGCAGGTTGACCGAATCGGGACGAATCGAGGTTCGTTAGAAAAGTCGGATCCAGACCTTCTCTAGTCGTCGTCGGGGCTTCCGCTCCCGGGGGGCTGATGCAAGAAATAGCTGCCCGAGTACGGAGCCGGAATCTTCTTGAACTTGCGCGGCGGGCTCGTAAAGTCGAAGCAATCGGAGAGGTTGTTGGACCGGACGTCGGTCGTCCGGAGCGAAGGGAGTCCAAAGGTTTGTTCGACGAACTTCAGCAGGCTGCCGAACTCGTAGTGGACGTGCGAAACGTATCTATGCCGGGAGTATGGCGAGATGACGATTGCCGGAACGCGCATGCCGAGCTCGTATGAGTTGTACGTCGCAGGCTTTTCGTGATCGTACCAGCCGCCCCAGTCGTCCCAAACAACGATAATGGCGGTGTTCTTCCAATAGGCGCTGGTCCCGACCGCGTTCACGATGGAGGCGACCCACGACGGTCCCATTCCGTCGGTGACGCTGGCATGATCCGACGCGGCAGCCGTTGGCGTTACGAAGACGACGCCGGCGAGATGGCCCTTTTGTATGTCGGTCAGCAGTCGAGATGACGGCGAGACGACCGCCGACGAAAACTCAGACTTATTCTCCCAGATCGGCTTCAGTGCGTCGACGGAGTTCCAAGAGCCCGCCCCGCCGTGCGCTTGATAGAATCGCCAGGAGATTTGAGCCGCGTCGAGCAGCGTAAATATCGACGATCGGTCGAAACACGGAAATACCGGATTTCCTTCCTGTCCGATGGTGTCGATCATCAACGCCGTCGTGCCGGGCGCCGAATCGCAGCCTCCAACATGTTTGAAGCTTCCCTTTGCGTTTTCGGCCACGCGCCAGAACGATCCGTCGACGTTCGTCGACGTTCCGCTGACGAGATACTGATGAGCGGGTAAGCTCGGCCCCTGATTGGTTTGAAAGAGTTCGTCGGCGAACGCATACCGTTCCGCCATCGTATAGTAGGGCTGCACCTCGCTCTGCGGTACGTACCCGTACGCCGGATTGGCGGGGCACTGCCCGTTGCAGTTTTCACGGTTCCATCCGTTCATCGCGCCGTCGTTATAGGCGGCGGTCCAGTCGACGTGATGGTGTTGCATGTCGTATTTTGCCGTCAAACTCACGGGCTGCAGTGGTACGACCTGTCCGTGCCAGTTCAAACCTTCGCGGGCGGTCCTCGCTCCCCGAAGGAATTGGAAGAGGTTGTCGACGGTCCGATTCTCCTGAATCACGATGACGACGTGTTGAAAGGGGGAGGCACCGCCGAATTCCCGTGTCGCGACGCTCGGCTCTCCGTTCGCGGGCAGCCAGGTTTGCGCTCGCGCGCTGCATCCCGCAAGGCCGAGGGCGCTCGACGCCGCGATGCAGAGCGCGCCTATTATGACGAACCGCTTGACGAGCGTTTGTTCCATTGCCGTACCTCAGATTTGACCGAGTGCCCTCGGCGGGCACCTTGAGGTTACGATACCAATGAGAAGAACCGGAGAGCCCGATCTTCACGTCTCCTTCAAAGAACGGCCTTCGTATGATAGACTACGCGCAGCGATGAAAGCGGCCTCGAATGGATGCGCCGTCCTTCTAGCGTGCCTGGCGTTCGTTGCATTGGGCTCGACCGCCCGCGCGGCAACGGAGTTTTGCCCGGCGATGCTGATCGGGCCGGAGAACAAGCCCAACGACGTCAACATCCAATACTACCGGCTGCGCGCGCTTACGCCTCGGAGCATTGAGGGAACCATCGTCGCCGACACCGACGTGGGTCGACGCAGCATCGGGTTATCCGGCACTGGACGCTGCCGCCATCGACGCGGCAGAACGATCGAGCTACGCGGCACCCACGGCCTACTGCCGCGCGGTCAGCGGCATCTATCTCTTCCGTGCAGATTTTATGCCGTAACGGGAACGGCGGGCATCTTCGCTCGAGAGTTTCAACGGTTCCAGCCAAAGGACGGACGCACACCCGGCCGCAGAGGCTGCCAACGCCAGCAGCGGCGGTATGGGCAAAAGGTGGAGCGCCCTTGCCATTGGCGTCCAGTATACGGCAAAAACTAAGAAAAAGACTGTAGCGAGCACGATCGGCAAGACTGCACGATTACCGCGTAGCGGTACCTTGAAGATCGGCCTGTCTCCCGCGCGTTCAACGAAGACTAGCGCGATTTGACCGCTCATCATCGCGATGATGCCTACGGCGCGCGCGGCGTCGGAACTCAGCCCCGCCCGTAGCGCCATCGCGAAGAGGGCGACGACCGTAATCGCAAGGACGCCGCCAAGTCCAAGGGTTCGCATCCAGTCATGGCGTTGGAGCAGGCCAAGCGACGGATTGCGAGGCGGCGTACGCATTAAATCTTTCTGGGGCGGATCGTTCTCGAAGACCAATGCCGAGGTGGGATGCACGACGAGCTCGAGCCAAATCAAATGAATCGGCAACAGGAAGATCGGCGCACCGATGAGCGGCAAGCAGAACGCGCTGAAAAGCAGCGGTGCGTGGAATGCGACGAGATACGTAAATGCATGCCGGAGATTATGAAATATGCGCCGCCCGTCGGCGACGGCTCGGACGACCGTGGTTACGTCGTCGTCCAGCAAAATAAGGTCGGCGGCGCTGCGCGCGACCTCGGTTCCGCTCTCACCCATTGCGATGCCGATGTCCGCCTCGCGCAGCGCCAGCGCGTCGTTGGTGCCGTCACCGGTCATGGCGACAACGTCGCGGTTGGCATGCAACGCGCGAACGATCCGTAACTTCTGCTCGGGTCGAACCCGCGCGAAGACGTCGATCTCGGCGATCTTCGCACTGAGGGCCTCATCGCTCCACGAAGCGAGCTCGCTTTCGCCGGAGACGATGGTGTTGGCGTCGAGGCCGGCCGCCGCCGCGACGGCTCTTGCCGTCGCGGGATGGTCGCCGGTGATCATCACGAAACGGATGCCCGCTTGACGACACTCGGCGATCGCTTTTACCGCTGCCGGTCGTACGGAATCGCCCAGCGCTATCAGGCCAATCACATGCGCACCGGTCCAGGCCGCTTGCAAATCGGCGGTTTGGACGACGCCTTCGGCAACGGCGAGGATCCGCGCGCCTCGCGCCGCTTCGGCGTCGTGAAAGGCGCTAAGCCGCTCCGTTTCGTCGCACGGGCACTCTCGTAACAACGCTTCCAATGCTCCCTTCGCGACGAATACGCGGCTGGAGCGGCGCTTCCAGATCGCAGCCGAATACCGCCGCTCGGGATCGAACGGCAGCTCGACTTCTCGATCGGATGGGTTGAGCGGTGAGGCGCAAGCTGCCAGAATTGCCGCATCGATGGGGTCGCCCGAGGCGGCGTCGCTCGCCATCGCTGCTGCCGCAAGTACGGCGTCCTTGGAGCTCGAAGTGGTCGCAGCCACCGATTGAACGGCAAGCTTCCCGTACGTAATCGTGCCGGTTTTGTCAACGCAGATGACGGTGGTCGAACCGAGCGTTTCGACGCCGGATAGACGGCGCACCAGCGCCTGATCCTTGGCCAAGCGCCACGCTCCCAAGGCGAGATATAGGGTGTAAACCATGGGAAGCTCTTCCGGAATCGCCGCCATCGCTAAGCTAACGCCTGCAATAAGGGCAACCGCCCACGAGTCGCCGTGCCATCGCTGCACGCCCACGACCAAAGCGCATGCGAACACGACGCCGATACCGACCTGAACCACAATTCGGTGAATCGAGCGCTCGATTGGCGTCGACTGGCCATGCAGCGCGCCGAGAGTACGAGCAATTCGGCCGTACTCTGTGCTCGAACCGGTGCGCTCGACGATTGCGAGCGCGCGCCCCGAACGTACAACGGTGCCGGCCGAAACCGAGGCTTCTCTACCGCTGGGCCGCTTTTCAACGGGAAGCGATTCGCCCGTCAGCGCCGACTCATCGACGAGCAATCTCCGCGTCTCGAGCACTTGACCATCGGCTGCGATGACGTCACCCTCGCGAAGTAACAGTCTATCGCCAGGTACGACCTGCCACGCCGGTATTTGCAGCGTGTTGCCGTCGCGAACGACGCGCGCGCGAGGCGGTGCTGTCCCTTTGAGCCGCTCCAGCGCGCGGTCCGAACGATACTCCAGAACGCCGGTTACGGCAAAAATCGGAAGCAGTGCGACGGCGACGATGATTGCGTCAAACCGGTCACCAAACGCGAGATACGTCGTGCCGGCGATCGCCAGAAGAACGACCATGGGATCGGCGATCAGACGGAGGATCCACGCGATGAGTTCACCCGACTTCGGCGCGGGAACGAGATCGTTACGACCGTAGCGTTGCAGCAGCCGAGAAGCCTCGGCCGACGATAGCCCGTCGTTGCGGTGCGATTCCGGGAGTACCGTACCGAACTGCATTACGCTAACCAGACATCAGGAAGATGAATTTCTCGCGAAAGTGCCTTCCTTGCGCATTCACATTTCAACGGTACGTTTTATTTTAGTAGAAGGGATTGAGCGGAATTATATGATAGCAGTCGTCGCCGTCGATGGATCGCGCACCTCGATGAAGGCGCTTCGAACGTTTCTCGGGCTGGCAAAGGAACTCGCAGCGGCGCCCGAGGTGCACCTAGTTACCGTAGTCGACTACGCCGACGTTCACGACGGGTTAGGAAAGGCGCCGAGGGAGGCTCCGGATCTGCTCGCCTCCGAAGCGGAGACGGCGTTGGCCGTCGCGTCCGAGCTTGCCAATCGACTTGGCGTCGCCGCCAAACCGGTGCTCCTACGAGGACCTACCGTCGACGAAGTGCTTCGCTACGCGCGAGCGGTAAACGCAAACGTGATCGCGGTCGGCACGCACGGCCGGAAAGGCCTCAACAGAGCAATATTGGGAAGTACGTGCGAAGGAATCATTCGCAAGTCCGAGCTCCCCGTTATCGCGGTAAGACATGAGTAGAAAGAAATTGGAAAGCGTCGTGCTTTACAACGCGAAACCCCAGAGAAAAACGGCGAAGCCGACGGCGCCTGCGGCAAGGCTGACGTACCACGCCGGCTTGAAGCGCGCGAGCGCGGCCACGGCGCCGAGCGCGATGGCGACTTGGAGCAGCGCAACGGCATATTCGAAGGCGTGATGCCGGCCGACCTCAATCGCCGACTCCTCCTCGAGGTGGCGCGCCTGCTCCGCGAGCGGCTTCTCTTTGGCGATTTCCTTGGCGATCTGCGTGCGATAGGAGCTCAGCCGCGCGACGTTCTTCGATCCGCGATCGGTCATCTCGTCGAGCGCGATGGTGTAGAGGTGCTCTTTCTCGCGCGACGCCTGGTACTCAGACCATCTATCCGAGGCTTTGATCTGGTCGATGGTGGCTTCGTTGATGAGCGCGCCGGAGCGTAACGCCGCGACGGCGGCGATTACCGCGAAGATCGCGGCCGACAGACCGACGTATCGCAGCCATGGGGGCGCGCTCTTCGCCGTGCCTTTCGAGTGCCTCGTGGGCCTCGGCGATGTCCTCCTGCAGACGGTGCGGCTCGAGATCGATATGTTCGGGCATCCGTTCCGCCTCATTCGTAATCCGGCGCGAAGTAGCTGTTCTTGAAACGATGGTGGATGAAGAACTTCGCGGGATACGGAGCCGCGATCTTAACGAAGGCGCGAGGTTTCTGCGAGAAGTTGAAGCAGTCGGCGGCGGGCGAGGTTGCGCGCGCGTCCGCCGCAGCAAGCTGCTTAAGGCCGAAGAGATCTTCGGCGAAGCGCAGGACGCTGGCCGTTTCGTAGGGCGTCTTCGAAACGTAATTCTTCTTGGCATAGGGTGAGACGACGAGCAGCGGAACCCGGAAGCCGGTGCCGTCGTAATCCTGATACGTGGGAGCGACGTGGTCGTAGAAGCCACCCCAGTCGTCCCATTGAACGAAGATCGCCGTCGAGTTCCAGAACTTGCTCGCGCCGACGGTGTTGACGATCGCCGAGACCCACGACGGTCCGTAGCCGCCGCCGCACTCGAGATGGTCCGACTCGGCGCATTCCGGCGTGATCCACGTGAAGTTGGCGAGCTGCCCCTTGCGGACGTCGGTGATGAACCGCCAGTTCGGCGAGATGACGTCTTTCTTCCAATCGTGGCCGTAGAAGATGTGCCGCACCGCCTGATACGCGGACCACGTGCCGCCGTTGCCGCCGGAATCGTTGCCGTAGCGCACGGCGTAGAAGCGCCAGGTGAGCTTCGCCTGGTCGAGCTCGTCGCCGAGCGTCGCGTAATCGAAGCAGGCCTGCTGCGTGGGACCGTAGGGACTGCGGTTCTGGGTAATGGTACCGACGACGTCGGGCGGCCCGCCTTTGCATCCCCAGTAACCGCCGTAGGGCAGATCGACGCTCGATTGTGCCTGGGCGGCGATCACATACTGGTGTGCGACGAAGCTCTCGTCGAGCTGCGATTGGAACATTCGGTCGGCGACCACCCACTCGTGCGCCATATTGAAGTACGGCTTCGATTCGTCGTGCGGGACGTAGACGTACTGCGGGTTCTGCGGCCCGCCAAAGGTCTCTTCGTTGTTGAATCCGTTCATGCGGCAGTTCGTTCCGGGAATGCTTCCCGTTCCGTTGCAAGCCGAGAACATGGCGTAGACCGAGTGATCGATGACGTAGACGGTCTTGAGCGACGACGGCTGCAGCGTAATCGTCTGACCGCTCGAGTTCTGTCCTTGCGAGACGGTATCCGCACCGGGATAGCCTTGAAAAAGGTTGTCGAAGCTGCGATTCTCCTGTACCACGAAAATCACGTGCGTGATCTCGCCGGCGCCGGTGGAGTTGAGCGCGCGCACCGCGTTACCGCTGCGCATATACGGCAGCGCTCCGGTGCCTCCCCGAGCAGCGTTGAAGGGCTGCGCAAACGTGCAACCGGCAAGCATGAAGAAGAAGAGAACGGCAAACGAGCGCAGCGTCATGGCTCGGCGCTTCCGCACCGGCGGCGCTATTCCTCGATGTCGGCGTGCCCCGTCGATCCGAGCACTTGGATCTCGACCGACTCGAGATCGAAGACGCGCTGCAGCCGGCGCATCACCGTGTTGTCGATCCTGCCGCGCTCGCGCAGCTCGATCAGCTTCGCGCGTTCGGCGGCGATCAACTCGCGCTCCGCGCGGCGGAAGAGCGCGGTCGTTCTCGCCGCTCGCGTTTCGGTGCCCTCCGCGGTAAACTCGGCGAGCCTCGCTTCGAGCCGCTTTCGATGCAGCTCCAGAACCTCGGGCGGAAAGTTTCCATTTCGTTCTAGCTGGTCGAGGCGCTCGAGTCCGGCGCGTGCCGTCGTCATGAGAGCAAGCCGCTCTTCCCGTATGGCGGCGCCGTCATCTTTGATTTTCAACCAGCGAATGAGCCACGGCAGCGTTCCGCCTTGTCCGACGAGCGTTACCAGCAGCACCACGAACGTGATGAAGATCAGCAAATCGCGGAACGGAAACGGGCCGGCTACCGTTTCCAGCGGAATCGCGAGGGCCGCTGCGAGCGAAACGCCGCCGCGCATTCCGGTCCAGCTCAAAAGGGCGACGTGCGACCAATCGGCCCTGCCGCTGACGTGCTCCGGCTCGTTTGTTACCGGAAGCAGCCCTTGTGCGAACGTCCACGCGATCCGAACGAGAACACAGGCAAGTGCGATCGCGCCGCTCCACCAAATCAGTTGAAGCGTCGAATATTCGTGCAGCGACGCAACGATCTCACGAAAGCGAATCCCGACCTCGGTAAAGATGAAGGCGTTGAGCAGAAAGACGACCGTGACCCAAAAGCCGGTAAGCAGCTCGCGCGCACGCGGCTGCATGACGATCGGCGAGAACCGGCTCACCGCGAGACCGGTCGCGACCGTCGCCAATACGCCCGAGGCTCCGATGTAGTAAGCCGGAAGATACGCGAGAAATGGTATGACGACGGAGATCGTCGCTTGCAACGTCTCATCTTTGAGCGTGCGCCAAGCCAGGGCGGCGAGGCCGGCGGCGGCAAGACCGATCGCGACGGACTCTGCGATCGAGAGAACCAAAGCCCCCGCGGCGTGCACGAGTGAGAAGGATGCCCCGACGACCGCCGCGATGCCGATTGCGTAGAGGATGAGCGACGTGGCGTCGTTGACCAGAGTTTCGCCTTCGATGGTACCGATGATGTGCCGCGGTACGTTGAGCTGGTCGGCAATCGCCGCGAAAGCGACTTCGTCGGTCGACGCGACGATCGCGCCGAGCACGAATGCCACGCCCCAGCTTAGGTCCGGCACGATTGCGTGGGCGATCGCAGCGACGGCAATCGTCGTAACGATAACGAGCCCGAAGGCCATCTGGAATATCCAGAGGGCGCCGGCCCGGAACTCGCTGGTTGGCGCCGTCAGGCTCTCCCAATAGAGCAGCGGCGGCAAGAAAACCACCAGCACCAGTTCGGGCGGCAGTTGAAAGGTCGGGATGCCGGGGATGAAGCCGATCGCCATTCCACCGAGCACCAAGACGATCGGATACGCGACGTTGATGCGGTTCGCGATCGTGACAAGGACGATGATCGCGACAAAGACGACGATGATCGCCGTCACGTGCGGTTAGCCTTGTTCCATCCAATGCTTGAAGCGGTCGCACATTTCAGGCGACCACCGCGGCTCGCCCGAGCCGGGAGGGGGCATGAGCCCGTCGTTGACGGTCGAGTAGATGGCCGCGGCGTGCTCCCTAACGCCGGCGGCAGAAGCGAGGTCGATGCCGAGGGGCTTCATGTGAGCGACGTCCATATCGGTGAACATCGGGCGTATATCTTTTTCAAAGTCGAGCGCGTCGTTTGCCATTTCCGTTTACCTCCGAGGCCCCGACGTTTCGCGGCCCGCGGCGAATCCCCCAGGCTCGGCAGGGTGGACGGACGATTTGCTCAGAAAGCCGCTTACACAATGACGATGACCAGAGAGGTGAAGTTCAGCGGACCGCCCGAGCTCGTCTTTCCGGTTTTGAGCGGGGAGCAGATGGCACGCGTCGCCAGTCACGGGCACGTCCGCGCACTGCATGAGGGCGACGTCATCGTCGAATCGGGCGATGCGGTCTTTCCATTTTTTCTCCTACGCAGCGGCGAGCTGCAGACCGTTTGGCCGCTACCGATCGCAAACGGCGAAAGCTTGGTCGGCGTCACGGGGCCGGGGCAGTTTACGGGCGAAGTAAACTTGCTCGTCGGACGTCCGGCGCTCTTTCGCATACGGGTGACCAAGCCGGGCGAAGCGATCGAAGTCAAGCGTCAAAACCTGATCGCGCTCGTTCAATCCGACGCCGAGCTCGGCGAGATCATGATGCGCGCTTTCACGCTGCGCAGAGCCGGACTGATACGCTCGCACGTCGGCGACGTCGTGCTCGTCGGGTCGCTTCATTCGAAGGATACGCTGCGCATCCGCGAGTTTTTCGGCCGTAACGCCTATCCGTACGCCTATCTCGATCTCGACCGGGATCCCGACGTGCAGGTCTTCATGAGCGCGTTTCATTTCACTCCCGACGACGTTCCGGTGGTGATCTGCCGCAACCAAGCGGCCTTAGCGAATCCGTCGAATCAGGAGATCGCGCGGTGCCTCGGTTTCAACGATTCGATCCCGCTCGAAACCATTCGCGATCTCGTGATCGTCGGCGCGGGGCCTTCGGGATTGGCATCGGCCGTTTACGGGGCCTCGGAGGGACTCGACGTCCTCGTCGTAGAGACCGGCAATCCCGGCGGCCAGGCCGGTTCCAGCTCGCGCATCGAAAACTATCTTGGATTTCCTCTCGGAATCACCGGTGAGGAACTCGCCAATCGGGCCTACGCGCAAGCCGAGAAGTTCGGCGCGCAGTTGCTCATCTCGACGAGCGTGCGGCTGCATTGCGACCGCACTCCCTATGTCGTCGAGACGTCGGACGGCGCGCGCATCCCGGCGCAGAACATCATCATCGCGACCGGCGTTCAGTATCGAAAGCTCGACCTGCCGAATCTTCGGCAGTTCGAGTGCGCCGGGGTCTATTACGCCGCGACCGAGATCGAGCGCCAGCTCTGCTGCGGGGAGGAGATCGCCGTGATCGGCGGGGCGAACTCGGCCGGCCAGGCGGCGGTCTTTCTATCGCAGTCGTGCAAACTCGTTCACGTGCTGATTCGCGGCGATCAGCTCGCCCAGACCATGTCGCGCTATCTCGTCCGGCGTATCGAAGAGACGCCGAACATCGTGCTTCGTCCGCACACCGAGATCGTCGCGCTCGAAGGCAACGAGTACCTCGAATCGATTCGCTGGCGGGAGAATCAGGGCGGGAAGACCGAGGAGCACGACATCCGTCACGTCTTCGTTATGACCGGCGGCGTGCCGAATAGCGCGTGGCTCGAAGGCTGCCTCGCGCTCGATTCGAACGGCTTCGTCAAGGCCGGACCGGAGCTCGGGCCCGAAGATCTCAGCGCCGCACACTGGCCGCTCTTGCGACCGCCGTATCTCTTTGAAACGAGCCTGCCGCGCGTTTTTGCCGTGGGCGACATCCGCAGCGGCAGCCTCAAACGCGTCGCGTCGGCCGTGGGTGAGGGATCGATTGCGATCTCGTTCGTTCACCAAGTCATGCGCGAATAGTGGAGCCCGGGTGGGTGGTCTTCGATCTCGACGGCACGCTCATCGAGAGCGAGCAGATTTGGGACGAGATCCGGCAGGAGTTCGTGGTTGGAGAAGGCGGGCGCTGGTGCGACGGAGCGCAAGCGGCGATGATGGGAATGCGCACCGAGGAGTGGGCGCGTTACATCCACGACGAGCTCGGCGTGGCGCTGCCGCCGCAGGCGATCGCCCAGCGCGTCGTCCATATGGTCTCCGAACGCTTTATGGCACAGGTTCCGGCCATCCCGGGAGCAGAGGCGGTGCTCGAGAGGACCGCTCGCGCCTTCGCGCTGGGCGTCGCGACGTCTTCGGCGCTGAGCGTCGCGCAGACGGTGCTTGCGGAGACGGGATGGTCGAAGTTCTTTGCCGCCGTCGTCTCGGCCGACGCGGTGGCGCGTGGTAAGCCCGCACCCGACGTATATCTGCGCGCGCTCGAGCTGCTTGGCGCCGATGCGAGGCGCAGCGCGGCGGTGGAAGATTCGAGTAACGGTATCCGCTCCGCTCACGCCGCGGGACTTGCGGTAATCGCGATCCCGAACCGCGCGTATCCGCCCGATTTCGGCGCGCTCGCACTTGCAGATTGCCGCCTCGAACGGCTCGACGATCTCGCGGTCGATACGATTGAGGATTTGCTGCGCCGCCGCGCTGCCGACGGCACGAACGCACGACCGCGGTAACGACCTGGACAGAACGTTGCGCCAGACCGGAGAATGCGCGCGCAGGTTACTATGCTGGAGCGGAAGGAAAAGAAAGCGTGGGCCCGCATTCCTCATCAGGCCTTTTCCCAGAACTTAGCTACGGAAGGAGCTCCCGATATGCGAATAAGCCTTCTCTGTGCTAGCGCTGCGATCGCCACTGGCCTAGCACTCTCAGCCTGTTCTAGCGGTACGAGTTCGTCGCCGGCACTGCCGACATCGAGCGCGCAAACTCGGTCCCACGGCCACAATTTAGTGACTCGCCTGATGCCCGGCGTCAAGCCCATGACAATCGGATGTAACTACAGCGTGTACGCCTTCTGTTTCTACGTCACTAAGGGCAACCCCGGACCCTACGTCGAAACCTCGGCCGGCAGCGGCTACGAACTCTACAACAATGCGTACATCGAGGCGAACAAGACCGGCAAGGTCGACAAGAAGTTTCACACATACTTCTATCCAGATCCGGGTAACCCGACCTACCAGTACATCAAATACAAGGGTAGGAACCCCAAGAAGACCCAGCCGTTCAAATTCACCGACTACTACTGCATTGGCTTCGGGCCAAGCGACTGCACCGGCAAAACCTACACGTTCAAGCTCGGGATCGCGTTGACGCCTAAGACGTAGCGATCGCGCGTTCAAGTCGGCAACGGCAAAAACAGAGGGTCGGACGTAAGTTCGGCCCTCCCTTCGAGTCCGGTGGGATCGTGCCGCAAGCATCTCGCGCCTATGCCGCGAAGTCCCGGCTCCATGGTGAGAGGCGCGTGAGCTTCACGACCGAACTGCGAATCCCGGCTTCAAGCGAGTACGAATCGCTCGTGCGTACCTTTGCGGCCGACGCCGCAGCGCGCAGCGAGCTTACCTCAGAACAACGGGACGGCATCGTCGCTGCGGCTCAACGAGGCTTCTCCGTCATCGTGAGCGGCGCGCTGGCGCAGGAGCGCGAGCCGATCCGCATTGTCGCGGCCTGCACGCCGGCCAAGCTTTCGCTTTCGCTCTTCGAGCACGGCCTGCCGATGGACGATGCGTACGCCCGGCGCGATCCGAAGTGGAACGAACTCGTCGACGAGATCGACGAAGCGCATTGGCGATCGCACGGCAGGGCCGGCAGCGAGCTGCGGCTCGTCGTGAAGCGGGCTCACGGAATCGCGAGCACGAGCGCCGGCGACGGTGCTGTAGAAGAGGTTCCGCTCGCGCCGGAACAAGAGTACTGCATTCGCCCGTTCGAGGCCACCGACGCGCCCGGCGTGGCACGCGCCTTCTATCTGACGTACGGTTACGCGTACGATCTTTGCGCCGTCTACGTTCCCGAGCGCTTGATCGAGCTCAACGAAAGCGGACGCTACGTCTCGATCGTCGCGACCGACGAGACGGACGAGATCGTCGGGCATTATGCGCTGGCACGTGAGGACGGCGAGCCGATTGCGGACGCCGCCGGTGCCGTCGTGCTTCCGGCGCATCGCGGTCGCGGTTTGCTCAACCGGTTGCGCGATCGGGCCGAGCGTGAAGCGGTCTCACTCGGACTCGCCGGCTACTACTCCGAGCCGGTGACGGACCATCCGCGCACCCAGATTGCGAGCCTCAACTTCGGGGCCAAAGCCTGCGGACTTACGCTGGGAGAAGCGCCGCGCAACTTCATCGCTCGCCATATGACGCTTTCGACGACGACGCAGCGCCAGAGCTGCATGCTGTACGTCAAGCCGCTGCAGCCTCGCGAAATTCGCACCGTCTATGTCCCCGCGCGACACCGAGCCATCGTCGAGCGCATCTACGCGCAGCTCGACGTGCCGGTCAGGATCGAAGCCGGAGGACCGCTGCGTGGCCGAGGAAGCTTTCACACCGGCATCACCCGCGGTGACGCGTTTGCGACCGTTGCGGTAGAGGAGGTCGGTGCGGAGACGCCGGAGCTCGTTCGTCAAGCCGTGGAAGATTTGCGTCAAACGTGCCGGCTCGGTGCGATCTACGCGTCGCTCCCGCTGGAACATCCGGGTACGCCGGAACTGTGCGAGGCGATGGAAGCCTACGGCTTTTACTTTTCCGGAGTGGGCCCGTGGATGCTCGGCGGTCGAGATTCGCTGCGTCTGCAAATGCCGCTGACCACGATCGATCTTTCTCAGCTCGTGGTGGTCGGCGATTTCGGTACGACGCTGCTCGAGTACATCGCTTCGGAGCGAGAGCGTTGCGGCAGCACGGCGGCACGATGACGCGTAACCGCGCTTTGCTGGTTGGCTTCATTCTCGTTCTGGCGACGGTAGCGGTTTCAGTTTGGGCGTATCCGTCGATGCCATCTCAGGTTCCGACGCACTGGGATCTCGCCGGCCACGTGAACCGGTATTCGTCCAAGCTCGTTGCGGTCAGCATCGTGCCGGAGATTGCCGGCTTTGTTTGGCTGTTGATGCTCGTTTTGCCGGCGATATCCCCGCGAGGATTTCGATTGGACGATTTCGCCGGGCCATTCTATACGAGCACGCTCGCCATAATTGCCGTGATCCTCGCGATTCACATCGGCCTGGTACGCGCGCAGGTCACCGGCTCGACGCCATCGAGGGCGCTCTTCCTCGTTCCGATCGGTATGCTGTTCATCGTGATCGGCAGTCTGATGGGACGATTCAAGAGAAACTTTTGGATCGGCGTCCGCACGCCATGGACGCTGGCGAGCGACGAGGTCTGGCAACGGACGAATCGTCTCGGCGGTACGCTCTTTGTGATCGGCGGAGTCGTCCTCGCGGCGACAAATCTCCTGCGCAACGGGGTCGCCGGTGCCTTGATCGGCATCGTGGCCGTCATCGCGATCGTGCCGGTCGTGTATTCGTACGTGCTCTACCGGCGCATCGAAGGCTTCGACGAGAACAAAATGTAAGGGAGACGCGATGGTATGTACGCACCTGGATCGCATTAAAGACGTCAAACCGAGCGCCGATGGCTGCGAGGATTGTCTTCGCATCGGCGACACTTGGGTTCACTTACGCGAGTGTTTGGAGTGCGGCCACGTGGGCTGCTGCGACAGCTCGAAGAACAAGCATGCTACCAAGCATTTTCACGCCACGCAGCATCCGATCATACGATCGTTCGAGCCGGGCGAAGCCTGGCGCTGGTGCTACGTCGACGAGATTGTGGTCTGATTGCTGCAATCCGGAGTAATATCGCTCCGCAACCGATTGCCCCGCGTAGGGGATGAACCTACGATCTTCCCATGAAACATCTTCGCACGATTGCCGCGAGCGCGATGCTGCTCGCATTTGCTACACCGGCACTCGCTCAGATGGGCGACGCCCCGCCGATACCGATGTCCCCCGCGGAGTTCGCTCAAGCCAATCCGGGCCAAAGCGTGCAGATCGAGGTGCGCGTCAAGCGCGTCGAGCGTTCCGCGCTCCGGACGGAGTTGCTCGCGAGTGAAACCGACACCGTCGCGAAGGCGACGGGCCGCGAGGTTGCGATCTTTTTTGCCGACGGGACGCCGGTAGTCATGGGCTCGCCCTCCGACGTAGCCGCCGGCGCGCTGCTGTATGTCTACGGCGTGCTAACTAAGCCCGGCCACGTCGACGCGAAGCGAGTCGTCGTCGTAACGAAGTTCGTCACGGTTCGCTGACCGCCGGCGAGAGCTATACCAAACGTAGATGACGGGAACGACGAACAGGGTCAAGAGCAGCGAGGTCGAGAGGCCGCCGACAACCACGATTCCCAGGGCTTTGCGGTATTCTGCGCCAGCCGTATGGCCGAAGGCTAGCGGAAGCATTCCTGCGATCATCGCAACGGTCGTCATCACGATGGGCCGGAAGCGGGTCCGGGCCGCTTCGCCGGCGGCCGCGGCGGCGGTGCTCCCCTTTCGAACGGCGCGTTCGGCATACTCGACGAGCAGAATTCCGTTCTTGGCAACGAGTCCGACGAGCATGACGATTCCGAGCATCGAATAGAGATTGAGCGGTGCGCGGAAGACGAAGAGGCTGCCGAACGCACCGATCGATGCAAGCGGAACGGTCAGCATAACGACGAGCGGCAGCGTGTAGCTGCGATACAGAACGGCAAGCACGAAATAGACGGCGACGATTGATAGGCCCAGCGCAGCGGCGATGCGCGATACGGTGTCGAGAAATTGCGCGATGTCGCCGCGAGGCTCGACCCGCGTTCCCGGCAGAAGAAAGCGCGGGTCTCGCAAGGCGCGCATGACGGGCGATGCGACCAAGCCGATCGGCGCGTCTCCGGCCGCATTCGCGCTAACGGTGACAATGCGTTCGCCATTTACGCGCCGAACGATTGCCGGCTCCGACCCGGCGCGAATGGAGACGAGGTCGCCCAGCGGTACGCGCTGACCCGTCGCGGAGCGTACCGGGAAACGTTCGAGCTCGTCGACGTCTCCGGACTCCGCCGCATCGGCCTGCACCACGACGTCGACCAAGCCCCAAGCCAGCCGCGCCTTCGTCGCGATCGAGCCGCCGCTGACGATGCGAGCAGTTTGCGCCGCGTCGTCGGGTGAGACGTTCAGGAGTCGAGCCTTTTCCATGTCGACGGCGAGTCTGAGTCTTGGCTCGACCCCCAAGTTGCTCGTGCGGACGTCGATCGCAAACGGATTTTGCTTCAGGAGCGAGGCAATGCGTTGCGCGGCTGCCTCGATCTGGCTGGGATCGCCACCGACGTCGTAGCTCACCGCCGGTACGCCGCCCATGCCTTTCCCCGCGCCGGCGAGCCGGCCGGAGGGCGCGAGCGCGTAGAGCGACCGGACGCGCCGCTCGACCGCCGCGCCGCTCGAGGTTTGATCCTGCAACACGACCGAGATTTGAGCGACGTTGCTTGCGTAAACGTCATTCGTCCCGTCATACGAGCGTCCGGCACTGCTTTCGACGTGACGAACCTGCGGATCGTCGAGCAGCGCCTGCGCGATCCGGGTGACGGCGGCATCGGTCGTTTCGACGGGCGTGCCGGGCGGCATCGTCAGGTCGAACGTGAGGGCGCCTCTGCTGGTCGGCGGCGAAAACTCGGTGGGAATCGCGCCCGCCGCGAGCGGCAGAAGCGAGACCGCGCAAACGATTGCCGCGAATACTCCGACGGCGCGCGGGCGGCGAATCATTGCGGGAAGCCAACTTTCCGCATATGCGCGGCAGAGATTGCATTCCCACCTGTTAAAGGCGTCGATCGTGGCATGCCATGCGGAGAGAGTGCGCAGGACAATGCCGCCGCGAATCGTCCAGGGAAACGTTCGTGCGCGCTCCTGCAGTTCACCGAGCACTTCAGCGTAGGTCATGCCCTCGAGCGAGCCGCGACCGCCCGAAAGCGCCCAGCGCGCCGTCATCAGTGGGGTGAGCGTAAACGAGACGAGTAGAGAGAAAGCCGTCGCGAAGACGATGACCAGCGCGAACTCGCGCATAAACTCGCCGACGACACCGTTCATCACGCCGATCGGCAGAAAGACGGCCACGTCTACGAGCGTGATCGCAAATGCCGCGCCCCCAATCTCCCGCCGGCCCGCAAGCGCAGCCTCGTCGCCACGAAGCCCGCGTGCCGCCGCGCGCGCGATCGCCTCGACGATCACGATCGAATCGTCGACCAAGATACCGATGGTCGGCGAGAGGCCCATAAGTGAAAGTACGTTGAGGCTGAAGCCCATCGCCCACATGGCGACGAAGGCGGCACAGAGCGAGGTCGGAATCGAGATCGCCGCGATCGCTGCATTCCTCCACGCGTGGAGGAAGAACAGCATCACCAGCACGGTGAGCACGACGCCTTCGCCCAACGTCTGTAGAACGCCGCCGATAGCGGCATTGGTGTAGGCGCGGTCCGTCCGTAACTCTGCGAACCGAATTTCGGGATAGCGTCGTCCAAGTGCTAAGAAGGTGCGCCGAACCGCAGCGATCGTTCCGAGCGAGTCCGCGCCCGGAGCGGCAGCGACGTAGAGCAGCACCGCTTCTTCGCCGTCAGCCCGTGCGATAACGGTGCGGTCGGCATAGCTGTCGCTCGTGCGAGCGACGTCGCGAACCCGTGCGGATACTCCGTTGGGGATCGTTACCGGAAGCTGTGCAATGCGATCGGCGGAGTCGATCGAAGCGTCGATGCCGATGGCCGACTCGCGCCAGCGCGAGCGTAGGAGCCCGCCGGGCAAGACGTCGTTCCCGGCGGCGACGGCTCGAAAGACGTCGAGCGGCGTTCCGCCGAGCGCGTCGAGCGCCCCGATCTGCGGCCGGACGACGAACTGCCGAGTGACCGCCCCCGAGCTACGCACCGCTCCGACGCCGGGGCTTCCACGCAAGGCGGGTACGATCCGAGCCGTAACCTCCTGCGCGAGTTTCGCCGGAGAGAGCAGCACCGATGAGACCGCCTCGTCCAAGATCGGCGCCTGTGTCGGCTCCTCATCGGAAACTACCGGCGCGACGAGATCGAGCGGCATGTTTGCGCGCGCGGCATCCACGGCACTCTGCACGTTTGCGCGGTCGCCGGCAAGATCGCTTTTGAAGCGAAACTCCACGACGATCTCCGCAATACCGTTTTGGGCCGACGAGGAGACGCGCGAGATCGCCGGGAGACTGCGGAGTTCGTCTTCGATCGGCTCGATTATCAAACGTTCGATCTCGTTGGGACCTGCGCCGGGATACGGGGCGGTGACGCTCACGACCGGCAATGCGATTGGAGGAAGAACGCTGCGTGCCATACACGCGACGGAGAGCAATCCGATGGCAACGATCGAAACGAAAAAGAGCGTTACCGCAATCGGGTTTTTCAGCGAGAACGTCGTTAAAACCACGGCTGTTGTGTTTACCGGCGTGTCGGCGCGCGGCTTCGCCCGGCTCGCCGATATTGCTCCGGGCCGAAGTAATTTGCCGCAATTTGGCGGCCGAGTGCGGCTCGAGGGAGTGTAGAGTGGAAACGATGAACGGCGGCGACGCGGTCGCATGGTTGGCGGCCGGGCTCTTTCCCGTGACGGCATTGGCCGGGCGGATCCTGCGCCGAATACTCTCGGGCGCGATGGTCGTTCGGCTCCGTCCGCATTTCATACTCGGGTACGCCGTCCTCGCGCTCGCGTCGATCCACGGCATGCTTGCAATGGGTGCGATGCGGACGCTGACCGGCAGCGACTCGTGGATTGCCCTGTTTGCTTTCGCAGGACTGGCGCTGCAGACGTTCGTCGGTGCGAGCCTTCAGGCACCCGGGACCTACCGCCGGCTCTTACGGCGCTGGCATATCGTCACCGCGTTGTCGGTCGGAGCCTTTATTGCGCTTCACATCGCGCTTACGATATAGGCCCGTCGTCCGAAACCCATTTCGGCTCCCAAGAGCGGTCCTGCAATCGGCGGACCGCATCTTCGATGAAGCGGTGCTCGCTACGCATGCGATGGTAGGCGTGCGCCGCTGCGAAGTAGCCGGCCCCGCCGCGCCCGCGCGCCTCGCCGAAGAGCCGCTTGAGGCGCCGCTCCTGCTCCTCGATCTCGCGCATTCGGTCGAGCACGAGCGATAACGCCTCATCGCGGGGCAACTGCCCAAGGAGCACGAGCGCCGTTTCCAAGGCGGCGTCGCTCGATTGCACGTCGGCGATCACGCTGCGCAGCAACTCGCGAAAGCGCGCCTCGCCGGCCGCTGATAAGTGGTAGACGGCCTTCGATTCGCGTGGCCCTCGGCGGGCCGCGGCGCTGCGCTCGAACAGGTAACCATTTTCGCGCAAGCGCTCGACAAGCTGATAGAGGTTGCCGCGACGAAACCGCCGGTAGAGTGGAAAGTGCTCGCGCATGATCTGTTCGATCTCGTATGCGGAGAACGGCTTACGGCGCAGCAATCCCAGAACAAAGAGCTCGCGGTGGGGCTCGGGGTTCTTCACCTCGTTATCGAGCTTCGCCCGTGCGGCGCGGCCGCTGGCGCTTCGAGATCGCCCGGACGATCGTCGCGCCGGTGCCGGCGCCGCGGAAGGGGTGACCCGCAGCTTCGAGCGCGGCCTTCATCAGAGCGCGGACTCCTCGTTTGTCGAGCGTCTTTTCGTCTTCGAGCCGAATGTGGCGTACGCGATTGCCGCTTCCTTGAAGCAGATGCTCCGGGTCAGGTAGATGGGCGCCGTATAAGAAGCAGAGACTGACTTTTCGCGGGTAAACGACGATGGAGAAAAGCGCCGCCGATGGACGTTCGTTCGGGCTGAAGCCGACGACCAGAGCGTACGCGTTATCGTAGACCAGTTCGAACGCGCCCGGAAGCCGCTTTCGCATCGTCGCGAGTGCGGCTCGTGCGCGTTGCGCGATCTCGGGCGAGAAGCGCCCGACGAAGGATTGGAGTTGCCGTCGCGCCGACGGTTCGCCGACTCGCACGCTCATACGATGCTCGGCTCGACCGTCACCGGAAAGTTCACCGAGCGGGCGATGAAGCACATCTCGTGCGCCTGCCGATGCAGTGCGATTGCCTTCGTGCGGTCGCTGCCCGGGGCGATCGTCACGAGCGGGCGCAACTCGGCGGCGACGAATCGACCGGAACCACCGCTTTGCTCCTCCATCGTGCCCGACGCGCGATCGCGATACTCGACGACGCTGATTCCATTCACGGCGCAGAGGTGCAGATACCAGAGCATGTGGCACGAGGAGAGCGCGGCCACGAGCAATTCCTCGGGGTTATAGCGTGACGCGTCGCCGCGGAACGTTGGATCGCTCGATGCGGCGATATCGGGCTTGCCCTCGACGGCGATGGTATGATCGCGTGAATAACTGCGATAGCTCTTCGTTCCGTCAGCGGACGACCAATGCAGAACGGTGCCGTAGGCGTGCGTCTTCACCCTCACCGCTTTTCGCGCCGTCCTCTCGCCATCATTCCCTAAAGGCAGGCGCGTTTGGAGTCATCTGCAAATTCAGCGGTGTGCCGATCGGGGCGCGCTGCGGTTTCGAGGAGACGCAACGACTGGTCAAATTTCGTAAAGCATTTTAAGCAAGGCAAGCGGAGGAGCGCCGCCTCGCTGCGGGCAAGTACCGCTCAAGCGATACACGCATTCGCGGAAAGGAACGGGTAGTGCCACTCTCCAGACGCGTTACTGCGGAACTCCTCGGAACATTTTGGCTGGTTTTCGGCGGTTGCGGAAGCGCCGTGCTCGCTGCGGGGTTTCCGCAGCTCGGCATCGGATTCGCGGGCGTCGCCCTGGCCTTCGGCCTGACGCTGCTGACGATGGCGTACACCATCGGGCCGATCTCGGGATGTCATATCAATCCGGCCGTCACGTTCGGGCTCTGTCTTGCCAAGCGATTTCCGGCGCGCGACGTCCTCCCATACATGTTCGCGCAAGTCATCGGCGCAATTGCCGCAGCGGCCGTGCTCTATGCCGTGGCAAACGGCAAGCCGGGCTTCGTGGCCGGCCAGTTTGCCAGCAACGGCTATGGCGTTCTCTCACCGGGCGGTTACGGCATGGGGTCGGCGCTCATCATCGAGGTCGTCTGCACGTTTGCCTTCCTGCTGGTGATCCTGGGCGCGACCGATAAGCGCGCGCCGGTTGGTTTCGCCGGCTTGGCGATCGGTCTTGCGCTAACGCTCATCCACCTCATCAGCATTCCGGTGGACAACACGTCGGTCAATCCGGCGCGCAGCACCGGTCCGGCGATTTTTGCGGGAGCGGCCGCGCTCTCGCAGCTATGGCTCTTTTGGCTCGCGCCGCTCGTCGGCGGGGGTTTCGCCGGTGTCTTTTACCGAGTGCTCTTCGGGGAGGAAGTCAGCGAAGTGCCGATCGTCGGTGACGCCGTGGCCGGCGCCAAATGACTTAGAGCGCACCAGCCTGAAAGGCCGTTGGCGTGCGAGTGATCACGCTCAACGCCAACGGCATTCGTTCGGCCGCGCGCCGCGGATTCTTCGACTGGGTGAAACGACAGGATGCCGACGTCGTCTGTCTGCAAGAGACGCGCGCGCAAGAGCACCAGCTCGGTCCCGAATCGATCGCGCTCCCCGGCTTTACCGCATTCTACGTCGACGCGCGCCGGCGGGGATATAGCGGCGTCGCGCTCTACGCTCGCCGCGAGCCGCTCTCGGTTTGCCGGACGCTCGGCTTCGACGACATGGATGCCGAAGGCCGTTTCATACAGGCGGACTTCGGAGCGGTGACGGTCGCTTCGCTCTACGTTCCCTCCGGGATCACCGGCGTCGCACGACAAGCCTTCAAGATGGACTTTCTGGAGCGCCTTCTCGCCGTGCTGGCAAAGATGCGCCATGCCGGACGCGAGCATATCGTCTGCGGTGACTTCAACATCGCTCACAGAGCGATCGATACCTACAATCCGTCACGCAACGCCAACGTGAGCGGTTTTCTCCCCGACGAACGCGCTTGGATGGACGTGTTGCTCGGCCGTCTCGGCTGGATCGACGCGTTTCGCGTTGTCGATCGCGACGCCAAAGAGTACACGTGGTGGTCGAACGCGCCCGCCGCTTGGGACCGCAATCTCGGCTGGCGCATCGATTATCAGATGATCACGCCGGGTTTGGCCCCCCGGGTCAAGAGTGCGGTCATCTACAAGGCCGCGCGATTTAGCGATCACGCTCCGCTGCAAATCGATTACGATCTCGATGCCGCCTAGCGCGTTAACGATCGAGACCGCCGCGACGCTGAGCACGGCCGAAGTTCTCGACCGCCTCGGCACCACGCCGGAGGGCCTCTCTACCAGCGAAGCGGCCGCCAGACTCGCGCAGTTCGGGCGCAACGAGATCGCCGGCCGCCACACCAATGCGTGGGACGTGTTCGTCCGTCAACTGACGAACCCGTTCCTGATCCTGCTGGTCGCCACCGCGTTGCTCTCGCTCTTTCTGCACGACAGCTCCGATGCGCTGATCATCCTCGGGATCGTCGTCCTCAGCGTCGGTCTGAGCTTTTTCAACGAGTACCGGTCGGAGCACGTCGTCGAGGATCTGCGCGCTCGCGTTGCGCGAAAGGCGGTTGCCTTGCGCGACGCGCGCAAGACCGCAATCGACGTAACCGAACTCGTTCCGGGAGACGTCGTCTTCCTCGCGGTCGGCGACATCGTGCCGGCCGACGTGCGCTTGATCGAGGTGCGCGCCTTCGAGTGCGACGAGTCGGTGCTGACCGGCGAGGCGATGCCCGAGGCGAAATCGGCAGGCGCCGCCGCCGCAGCGCAACCGGGAGCGACGTGCAGCGCGTGCGGCTACTCGGGAACGGTGGTAAAGAATGGCGTCGCGACTGCCGTCGTGGTCGCAACCGGCCGAAGCGCACGCGTCGGTACGATCGCGCGGCAGCTGACGCGCCGTCCGCCTCAGACCGCTTTTCAGCTCGGCCTTCGCGACTTCTCGCTGCTGCTCGTGCGCGTAACGATCGTCCTGACCAGCACGATCTTCGTGCTCAACGCGCTCTTACACCACCCGTGGCTCGAATCGCTGCTCTTTGCGCTCGCGATCGCGATCGGATTGACGCCGCAGTTGCTTCCGGCGATCGTCACCGTCAGTCTCTCATTCGGCGCGCGCGTCCTCGCCCAGCGCGGAGTGATCGTCAAGCGGCTCGTCAGCATCGAGGATCTGGGAAACGTCGAGGTGCTCTTTACCGACAAGACCGGCACGCTCACCGAGGGGCGCATACGCTTTCGCGATGCGCTCGACCCTGCCGGCACCGTTACCGAGCAAGGCGCGATACTGGCGTTGGTCTGTACCGACGTCATCGTTGAAGGAGGACGCGTCGTGAGCGGCAACGCGCTCGACGTCGCGCTCTGGGAGAGCGCCGGTGAGGAGCGCATCGCCGAAGCCGCGCGCTATCGCGTGCTCGACCGGGTGCCGTTCGACTACGACCGCCAGATGATGTCCGTCCTCGTCGACGGGCCCGACGGTCAACGGCGGCTCATCGTGAAAGGTGCGCCCGAAGCCGTCCTCGCGCGATGCGCCGGCGTGGACGACCGCGTCGCGGCGCTCCTGGAACGTGAGTTTGCGGTGGGAGACCGGGTCGTTGCCGTGGCCGCCAAACCCGCCCCGAACCTGGGTGCAATCGGTGACGCCGACGAGCGCGAGCTGCAGATCGAGGCGTTGCTGCGGTTTGCCGACGAGCCAAAGGCCGACGCACGCGCGAGCCTGCAGCGGCTCGAGGAACTCGACGTTACGCTCAAGATCGTCACGGGGGACAACGCGCGCGTCGCGCAGAGCATCTGCGCGCGGCTTGGAATCCCCGTAACGGGCGTCCTCTCGGGCGCGGAGATCGCGACGATGTCCGACGACGCCCTTGCGGCGGCCTTACCGGCGACGAATATCTTTGCCCGCGTAACGCCCGAACAAAAGTCGCGGATCATCCGGCTGCAGCGCGCCGCGGGGATAGACGTCGGCTTCCTCGGCGACGGCGTCAACGACGCGGTGGCGCTGCACGACGCCGACGTCGGCATCTCCGTGGATTCGGCAGTCGACGTCGCACGCGACGCGGCGGACATCGTCTTGCTGGAGAAGGACCTCAGCGTTCTCGCCGACGGCGTCATGGAGGGGCGGCGCATCTTCGCCAACACGATCAAATACGTGCTCATGGGCACGTCGTCGAATTTCGGCAACATGTTCAGCGCGGCCGGCGCGTCGCTCTTTCTCTCGTTTTTGCCGATGCTGCCGTCGCAGATTCTGCTCAACAACCTGCTCTACGACGTCAGTGAGATGGCGATTCCAACCGACGCGGTCGACGAAGAGCAGCTTCATCGCCCCGCGCATTGGGATCCCCGGTTCATCCGGCGATTTATGATGTTCTTCGGACCGATCTCCTCGATCTTCGATTTTGCGACGTTCGGCGTCATGCTGCTCGTCTTTCATGCGACGCGCGAGCTCTTTCGAACCGGCTGGTTCGTGGAATCGCTCGCGACGCAGTCGCTCGTCATCTTCCTCATTCGGACCAGAAGGGTTCCGTTCTTTCGCAGCCGGCCGTCGGCCGCGCTTTCGGCGACGACCATTGCGGTGGTCGCAATCGGCGTGGCGCTCCCGTTTACAAAACTCGGCGCGCTGCTCGGCTTTACTCCGCTGCCGGCCGCGTTCTTCGCGATACTGGCGGCGATGGTGGTGCTCTACCTCTTGCTCATCGAGCTCGCAAAGGCGTACTTTTTCGCGGCGAAACAACCGCGGCCGGTGGCGCGTACCGGCGAATAATGGGCAATCGGTTTCGGCGCGTAGCGGCATTTCCGCTGGTTCGGTTGGCGCTCATCGTTGCGGTCTTCGCCGCGCTGGCAACGCCCGCGATCTTCGCGGGGCGTGCGTTACAGAGCCACTGGCGCGCCGTCGCGGTGACGTGGTACATGGCGCTGGCTCTCGCCGCGGCGACCATCGGCATCGAACGTTTCTGCGCGAAGAAATCCGTCGCGGCGATCGGATTCGGCAGGCACAATGCGCTGCGCGATCTCGCTCTGGGTGCGCTGCTCGGAGGGCTGCTCTTCTCCGTGGTCGTCGCCGAACTCGCGCTCGGCGGTCTGTATCGCGTTCTTGCGGTGCATCCTCCGTGGAGCCTCGCGCCGATTGCATTCATACTCTTCGGCGACGCGATCCTCGAAGAGCTGCTCTTCCGCGGCGTGCTCTTTCGGTTGATCCAGGAGTGGGCCGGTACGTGGATTGCGCTCGCCGTCTCGGCGGCGCTCTTCGGGTTGGCACATGCGGCGAATCCGGGCGCCACCTGGTTCTCGTCGCTCGCCATTGCGCTCGAGGCAGGCGTGCTGCTCGGCGCGGCATTCGTCGTCGCGCGCAATCTCTGGTTTCCGATCGGACTGCACTTCGCGTGGAACTTCTGCGAGGGGCCGGTCTACGGCACGCAAGTATCCGGCGCCGTCGTGCACGCCAGCGCTTTGACCGCGCACCTTACCGGGTCGCCGATCTTGACGGGAGGAGCGTTCGGACCCGAAGCGGGTCTCGCCGCCGTGACGACCTGTCTCGTTGCGGCGGTTGCAATGCTACTCGTTGCGAAACGCCGGTCGCTGATCGTTCGTCCCGCTTGGGTCAGACCGCTCGGCGCGGCGGGCGGCGCTTAGCGCCGGCGTTTGCCGAGCGCGACGAGGACCTTCGGCGGTATCAAAAAGAGCAGCGTACCGCTCGGCGAGGCCGGATCGGGCACGTCGATTGCGGCGAGCGACGCTTTCTTGAGTTCGACGCTGGCGTTTCCGATAGCGCGGCCGACTACCGCGCTCATCGCGGGCTCGTGGCCGACGAGCATCAACGAGCTCGCGTTGCGGTGCTCGGCGAGAACGGCACCGAACCGCTCGAAGTTGAAACCGCCGGCGAGCCGCGGGTCTTCGACGAGTTTCGCGCGCATGCCTAAGCGCTGCGCGACGATTGCGGCGGTCTGCTTCGCGCGCACCAGCGGACTGGTGACGATAGAATCCAAGCCGAGCGACAGCTCGTCGATCGCCGCCGCTTCGCGTTCCATACGATCGTGGCCCTCCGGCGTCAAGGGACGATCGAAATCGCTGCCGTCCCATGCTTGCGGATCGACGGCAATGCCGTGACGGAGAAAGTAAAGCTTCACGCGATCCTGTACGGCAGCGAAAGGCTTGCGCCCTCGGCGGTATGAACACGCGCGCCATGAACAAATCGTGGAAGACGCGACTGATCCATCCGGAGATTGAAGTGCCCGAAGGGTACCGTTCGCTTGCGGTGCCCGTCTACCGCGGTTCGACGACGCTTTTTGCATCGGCCGCGGCGGTCAACGATCAATGGGATCAGGAGCGCGTCGGCTACACGTACGGCCTCTACGGTACGCCGACCGCGCTCGAGCTGGCCGCGCGCATCGCGTCGCTCGAAGGCGGCGGCCGCACCATTCTTACACCAGGCGGCCAATCGGCGATCTCGCTGATCGATTTGGCGCTGCTCGAACGGGGCGATCACATGCTCGTACCGCGAAGCGTCTATCATCCCAATCGGTTGCTCGCCGTCACGCTGCTCGAGCGATTCGGCGTCACCACGACGTTCTACGATCCGCTGGCCGGGGCCGCGATTACCGAGCTCATCGGGCCGAACACGCGTCTGGTCTGGGTAGAGAGTCCGGGCTCGGTGACGATGGAGGTGCAGGACGTTCCGGCGATCGCTGCTGCGGCGCACGAACGGGGCGCGACCGTCGTGCTCGACAACACGTGGTCGGCCGGCGTCTTTTTCGACGCGTTCGCGCACGGCGTAGACGTGACGATGCAGGCGCTCACGAAGTACGTCGGCGGTCATAGCGATCTGCTGCTCGGATCGGTCACCGTCCGCGACGACGCCCTCTACCAAAAGCTCGGCGCGGCGCGTCAAGTGATTGGGTGCGCCGTCTCGCCCGACGACTGCAGTCTCGCTCTGCGCGGGCTTCAAACGCTCGGCGTTCGACTAGGCAGCGTCGAGAAGTCGGCGTTGGAAATCGCACGCCGGCTCGCCTCTCGACCGGAGGTCGAGCGTGTCCTGCACCCGGCGCTACCCTCCTGTCCGGGTCACGAGTTCTGGACGCGAGACTTCACCGGCTCGTCGGGCGTCTTTTCGATCGTATTCGCCGATGGACCGACGCGCGACCAGGTCTGTGCCTTCGTCGATTCGCTGAAGCTCTTCGAGATCGGTTACAGCTGGGCCGGAACGACGAGCCTCGCCGTCGCCTACACGATCCACCCCGGTCCGCAGCGGCCGTCATACGATCACCGCCTCGTGCGTTTTAGTATCGGACTCGAGTCACCGGCCGATCTCATCGCCGACATCGAAGCCGCGCTTCCGGCGTTGCGCGCCGAGCGGCCTTAGCAGTTGGCGACCGCAGGGTCGGCGAATGGCATATTCGACTGGAGGATTGAAGAAGGTGAAACGGATTGGTCTGCTCGTCGGGGCGCTCGTGGTGCTGACTGCTCAAACGGCGGCGCACGCATCACAGCCGGCGGTGAAGTACACGCGGCATCTCGTCTATCAGTTCGGTTACAACACGCCGGCGGCGAGTTCCGGACAGGGCACCGGAACCACGACGATCGATATCTCGTATCCCAACAAGGACGGCGGTCTCACGATCACCGGAACGGATCACTGGTGGAACACCGTCCGCCCGCGGGCCGCCAACACGTGCGAGGTTTCTCTCAGTGGAAACGTCATGTGCTCGCAGGCGCCGAACGCGATCTCTCCGATGCAGCTCACGATCTTCCCGCTGCTCGCCATCGGCGTCTGGAAGTCGTTCAACGCTGCGGGCACGTCGAGCTGGTCGCGCAGTTACAAAGTGTATGCGGCGATCATACCGGGCGCGTCGGGCTTTGCCGGAACGCCGTACAATTGGGCGTGCTCCTATCAGCTCCAGGGCAAGGGCCCGATCAAAGGATCGCCGTCGCTCATGCTCGTCGAAGCCAACGGCACGCTCGACCAGCAAGGCGGGACCTATCTCAAAGCCAAATCGACGCAGCGGATCGCCTACGATCCGGCCGCCAAGCTCGCGGTCGTCGTTACCGACACGCGAACGCATATCCCCTATCGAAGCGTTTACAGCAACGACACGATCGGTCTGAAGCTGCTCAAAGACTCGGGCGTCAAGCAGCACTAAGGCAGCGTCAGCGTTCCCTCCGCGAACGGGGCGCAGTGCCCGGCGATCGTGACGCGCGCGCCCCGGTCTTCCAACCATAACTCGCCTCCGCGCGAGGAGAGTTGGCGGGCAAAGAGCTTGGCTTTCCCAAACGCGCCGGCCCAGTACGGCGCGAGCAGGCAGTGCGCCGACCCGGTGACGAAATCTTCGCCGATCCCGTGCTTGGGCACGAAGTAACGCGAGACGAAGTCACAGTCGCCTTCGAATCCGCGGGCGGTGACGATCAACGCGGAGAACGGCAGCGCCGCGATGGCCGTCATGTCGGGATGGAGTTCCCGCACTTGGGCTGCATCGTCGAGCACCGCCATCCCGCGCCCGCCCTCGGCCTCCAAGAGCTCGGCCGGCCGAAGGCCGATCGCCGGAGCAACGACGCTCGGATCGTGCTCGTGCCGCGCCGCCATTGACGGAAAGTCGAGGGCGAGGCGATCGCCCTCGCGCTGCACCGCGACCGGTCCGGAGCGCGTCATGAATCGGACGTGCGAACGATTGGGCTGCAGAACCTTGAGAACGACGTGTCCGCTCGCAAGCGTTGCGTGGCCGCAAAGCTGCAGTTCCCCGGCCGGGGCGAACCAGCGCAGCGTAAACTCCTCGCCGTCGTGCGCGAGGAAGGCGGTCGCCGGAAGATTCTTCTCGATTGCAATCGCCTGCATCGTCCGATGTTCGAGCGGTTCGTCCAGGACGCAGACCGCGGCGGGATTGCCGGCGAACGGCGCGCGTGCGAAGGCATCGAGGTGGTAGAAACGCAGCGTCACCGACGCCCCATTCGTGGGTGGGGGTCGTCGCCCTGGGAGGTGTGATTTTTCGCGCCCGCGGAGCGACTAACGGATTGCAATGAGCACGACGGCCTCGCACGACGCGTTCGTCGAACTGGTGAACCGGCATCGGGGAATCCTATTCCGGATCGCCGGCGCGTACTGCCGCAACGAGAGCGACCGCGAAGATCTGCTTGCCGAGATGCTCGCGCGGCTCTGGGGCGCGTTTGCGCGCTTCGACGGCCGCTCGAGCTTTTCGACCTGGATGTACCGGGTTGCCGTGAACGTTGCGATTGCCTTCGTGCGCCGGGACGTCCGCAAGCGGCGGCACGTCGTGCCGGCGGAAGAGACGACCCTCCAGCAGATCGCCGCCGATGATGCGCCTGCCGACGACCGGCTCGATCGCCTGCACGAACTGATCGACGCGCTCGAGCCACTCGACCGCGCACTGATGCTGCTCTATCTCGACGACCATCCCCACGCAGAGATCGCGGCGATCCTCGGCATCTCGGAGACGAACGTCGGAACGAAGATCGGCCGCATCAAAGAGCGGTTCCGGCGCAGCGTCGCCGCCCAACGACCAAGTTAGAAATGGAGAATGCTATGGAAGACCGCGAAATCAAACGACTTTGGGCCGAGAGTAACCGCCGCCTGGAGGCGAGCACGCGCCTCAACGCGATCCTCGTGCGGCAGTGGAGTCTGCGCACGGCCGGAACCTCGCTAAACTGGCTTGCGGGCGGCATCGTTTTCGAGCTGATCGTCAATGCGATCGGCGTAGCGCTGATCGGCGCCTTCGCCTCGGCGCATCTGCGCGAGCCACGGTTTCTGGTTCCGGCGGTTATGCTCGACGTCTACGCCATTGCGTTGATCGTCGCCGGTGCTCGGCAGCTCGCCGAGGTGCACAGACTCGACTTCGACGAACCGGTCGTCGCAATTCAGATGCGGCTGGAGCGGCTGCGGCTGCGGCGTATTCGGACGACGCTCGCCACGTTGCTCTTCGCGCCCCTAATGTGGGTGCCGCTGTCGATCGTCGGACTACAGGGGCTCTTCGGAATCGATGCGTATGCCGCCGGGTGGGCCTGGCTCGCGGCCAACCTGCTCTTCGGACTCGCCGTCATTCCGCTCGCCGTCTTGCTCGCGCGACGGTTCGGAGCGCGACTGGCCGCGTCGACCCCGGGGCGCGCGATCGCCGACGCCATCGCCGGCCAAAGCCTCACCAGCGCGCTCGATTCCATCGATGCGATTCGCCGCTTCGAAGCGGGTTAGTCCGCGATCGGTTACTCGGAGTCGACCGGCAGATTCGACGGGCGCTCGTGTAAGAAGAAACGCTTGGAACGGCTTGACGTGATCGTATGAAACTTGCGCGGCGACTGCGAAAAGTCGAAGCAATCGGAGATGCTGTTGGCTCGCGCGTCGGTCGTGTTCAGCGAATCGAGGCCAAACGTCTCCTCGGCGTACTTGAGGATGCTGCCGAACTCGTACTGCGTGTGCGAGATGTAGCCGGGCTTGCCTCGCTGCATCTCGCGCGCGTATGGAGAGACGACGATCATCGGCACGCGGAACCCCAGGCCGCCCCAATGATCGAAGAACGGCGGCGGCCAATTGTCGTAGAATCCGCCCCAGTCGTCCCAGACGATGACGATTACCGTGTTCTTCCAATACGCGCTTTCGCCGATCGCGTTGACGACGCTCGCGACCCAGGACGGGCCGTTATCGGCGGGCGAACGCGGATGGTCGGAGTTGTTGCGATCCGGAATTACCCAAGAGAGCGCCGGGAGTTTACCGCTCGAAACGTCCGTCAAAACCGTGGTCTCCGGGCTGATGACGTTGGTGGTCCACTCGGGGCCGTCGCGCACCGCTTTGATCGCGTCGAAGGCGCTCCAAATGCCGCCCGGGGTATCGACCTGCGGGGTATAAAACTTCCAGGAGACCGATTTGGCATCGAGCCGATCACGGAGCGTCGCGTAGCTCAAGCAGGGTTTGGGTCCCTGTAGATAGCGGTACGCGATCTTCGTTCCGGTCCACAGCAGATACGAGGTATGCACGCCCGGCGTGGGGTTGTCACAACCCCACGGCGCCGAGGTCGGATAGTCGACCAGACTCTTCGTGCGTGCCGGATTAATGAGCGTCGCCCCGGCAATCAGGTCTTGATGTGCGGTAAAACTTCCGCTTCCTTGCGTTTGAAAGATCTGATCGGCGAGCACGTATTGCTGCGCCAGTTCCCAATAGGGCTGGATCTGCGCGGGATTGACGTACTGATAGGGTGCGGTATTGTCTCCGCGGCATTTGCCGTTGAGGACGAACCCGTCCATCTTTCCGCCGTCGTAGTTTCTCACAAAACCCGCGTATCCGTGGCCGAAATCGCACGGTTCGTTCAGGGCTACTTCTTGGAGTGGGACGTACGTGTACCCGCTGCCGTATTTGACGCGGCCTTGCGTCGCTCCATACGCGTTGGGAAAGGTGGCGAAAAGGTCGTCGAAACTCCGGTTCTCCTGGATCATCACGACGATATGCTTTATCGGACTGGAGCCGCTTTTGTGCGACGGCCCGCGAGCCGGCGGTTGCGGCGGCATCGCCGTTGCGGCGGCGCCGCCACCGCCGCACGATGCGAGGACCAGCGCGGCGAATGTCGCCGCAAGCGGCGCGCGAGATCTCATCTCAATGATCAGCCCTTGCCATGTTTCGCGCATTCGTCACTCCGCTTCCAGCCGCCGCTTGCTTTGAGGACGCCTAAAGCCGCGTGCGGCCACGGCGCCGGCGCCGAACGCCAATATCGCCGAGATCACCATTGCAGTGCGAAATCCGGCGAGGTAGGATTGCGACGCCGTTACGACGATGCCGAGGGCGGCGATGCCGATCAATCCCGCGGTCCGTGCAACCGCGTTGTTGATGCCCGAGGCAACGCCGGCGTGCTCGACGGGAACCGAGCTCATCACGGTCGTGGTGAGCGGAGCCACGAAGAGCGCGCCGCCGATGCCGAGGACCACGGCGGCGGGGAAGAAGGTCGACCAGTACGATCCGTCGCTGCCCGGCAGTGCGAATGCGAGGAAACCGAGGCCGGCGATGACGGCACCGAAGAGCAAGGGCGTTCGCGCGCCGATGCGCGTCACGAGTCCGCCCGACCAGCGCGACGAGACGACCATGATGAAGATGAAGGGAAGCAGCACGGCGCCCGCGGCGGTGGGCGTGTAATGGTGGACGTTGATCAGAACGAACGGAACGAAGTAGAGACTTCCGCCGAGCGCCATGTAGAGCAAGAACGTATAGACGTTTGCGGCGCTAAAGGCTCGGGAGGCGAAGAGGTCGCAGCGCACCATCGGGTCTGGGGTACGGCGCTCGGAAAAGACGAAGAGCGCGAGCACCGCGATTCCCGTTGCGGCTATTCCCAGAGCCGGGGCGGAGAACTTTCGCGCGTTCATCTCGATCAATCCGTAGACGAGCGATCCGAGACCGAGCGTCGCAAGCGTCGCGCCAGTCAGATCGATCCGTCGAACCGCCGATTCGTCGCGGCTTTCGGGAACCCGCAGTGCGAGCATCAGCAGCACCGCAACGGCGATCGGAACGTTGATGATGAAGACGTAGCGCCACGAAAGATTCTGCGTGAGCCAGCCGCCGATCACCGGTCCGAGCGCCGAGGTCAACGCGCTAAAACCCGACCACAGGCCGATCGCCCGGCCGCGCGTACGCTCGTCGTACGCCGCACTGAGCAGCGCTAAGCTTCCCGGCGTCGCGAGCGCGCCGCCGATGCCTTGCACGCAGCGTGCCGCGATCAGCGCTTCGATGTTTCCCGCAAGCGCGCAGGCAAGCGACGCCATGGCAAAAATGATGATGCCGACGGCAAAGATGCGCTTGCGACCGTAGAGATCGCCGAGGGCTCCGCCGAGCAGGATCAGCGCCGAAAGGAAGAGCGCGTAGCCTTCGATGACCCACTGCGTCTGACCGGCGGTCGTGTGCAGGTCGCGCTGTATTACCGGCAGCGAGACGTTGACCGCCGTGCTGTCGATAAAGGTCATCGCCGAGCCGAGGATGGCGGCGACCAGCACCCAGGCAACTCTCACCGCTCGGGCCTTCCCGCCGATGCAGTCGCTTCCTATCGCGCGAAGAAGTACGCTTTCGTGAGCTCGATGTTGGATCGCCCGCTGCGCGCCGGAATCCTTGCCGCAGCCGATAACGCGCTCGTGCGCCGGGCGGTCACGCGATACGGTATGCGTCTGGGCGCGCGGCGCTTCGTTGCGGGTGAGAGCGTCGCGGATTTCCTGCCCGCGGCGCGCGCCGCTAATGCGAGCGGCTTCGCCGTTGCTGCAACGCTGCTCGGCGAGAGCGTTCGCGACCCTGCGGAGACGGTGGCGGTGACCGACGAGTATTGCCGTCTGCTGGAAGCCTTCGCCGGGGAAGGGCTCGACGCCAACGTTGCGTTCAAGCTGACGCACGTGGGACTCGACATCGATCCCGAGCTCGCCTTCGAGAATGCCTCGCGCATCGCGGCAGCCGCCGCGCAACGAGGAAATACCGTGCGAATGGATATGGAGCAGTCGCGCTACGTCGACGCAACGCTGCAGATATACCGGCGGCTGCGCGAGCGCTATACGAACGTCGGCTTCGTACTGCAATCGTATCTCTATCGCAGCACGGCCGATCTCGACGCCACAATCGCGCTTTCGCCGAGCCTGCGGATCGTCAAAGGCGCTTATCTCGAGCCGGCCGAGGTCGCGTATCCGCGCAAATCCGACGTCGACGCGAACTATCTGAAGCTCGCCGAGCTCGCGCTCTCCAACGACGGCTACACGGCCATTGCGACGCACGATCCGAATATCATCGCCCACATCGAGCGTTTTGCAGCGGCCAAAGGATTGCCTAAGCGCGGGCGCTTCGAGTTCCAAATGCTCTATGGAATCGCCACGCCCCTCGCGCGGGCAATGGTCGAACGCGGATATCGCGTGCGCCTCTCGATCCCCTATGGCGCGTACTGGTTCCCCTATCTGATGCGCCGGCTCGCAGAACGTCCGGCAAACGTCGCGTTCTTCATCAAGGGCGCGTTCGCGCCGAATCGATGATACGGGGCATTTGGGCGGCAGTCCTCACCCCGCTCGACCGCGAGCTCTCGCCGGACGCCGCGCTTGCCGTGCCGTACTATCGCGAGCTGTTGGCGCGCGGCTGCGACGGACTCAATCTGCTCGGCACGACCGGGGAAGCGATGTCCTTGAGCGTCCGCCAGCGTCTGACGTTCATGGAGGCCGTTGCATCGAGCGGCTTGCCGATGAAGCGTGCGATGGCCGGGACGGGGGCGGCTTCGCTCGACGACGCGGTTGCTTTGACGACCGCCGCCTTCGACTGCGGATTTGCCGCGGCGCTGGTTATGCCGCCGTTCTTTTACCGCGACGTCGGCGACGACGCGATCGCCGGCTACTTCGATGCGCTCTTTGCTCGAACGAATCCGCCGCGGGGGCGAGTGCTGCTCTATAACTTTCCGCGCATGAGCGGGATCGCGTTTCGGCCGCAACTCGTCGATCGGCTGATCGAGCGCTTTCCCAAAGCGATTGCCGGCATGAAGGACAGCTCGAACGATGCGCAGCTTCAAAGCGATATCTTGGCGGCGCATCAAGGCTTTGCAATGCTTCCCGGGTCGGAGAGCGATCTGCTCGCGGCAAAGCGCCGCGGCGTCACCGGGTGCATCTCCGGCAGCGTCGCGCTTTGGCCGGAGCTCGCGCAGGCGGTCTTCACCGCCGAGGACGAGGCGCAAGCGCGCGAGCTCACGCGGCGGCGCAGCGAACTCGACGGCCTGCCGTTCATTCCGATAGTGCGTCACCTCGTTGCGCGCGAGCGCCGCGACGCGGCATGGGAACGAATCCTCCCGCCGCAGCGGCCGCTCGACGCCGAAGAAGCGCCCCCGTCATCGATCTTTACTGTTTCTTGACTACTGCTTGGTGACATCGGGCAACTCCGAATCTACGTGGCAAACGTAGGGGCCCCAAGCGTCAGCTGACCGTACGTACCGGGCGCCGTTACCGCTCGGGTGCCTCGACCTTCACGCTGGTCATGGCATCACCTCGCCGGATTGAATCGAGGGCCTCGAAGCCCTCGGTCATTTGCCCGAAAACGGTATATTGCCCGTCAAGAAACGGCGCATCGTCGAGGCAAATATAGAACTGCGATCCGGCTGAGTCCGGGTGGGAGGCACGGGCCATCGCGACGGTCCCGCGCCGGTGCGGGCGCGCGTTGAACTCCGCTCTGAGCCGGTAGCCGGGGCCGCCCGTTCCATCGCCTTGCGGGTCGCCGCCTTGAACGACGAACTGCGGCTCGACCCGGTGAAACGTAAGCCCATCGTAGAAGCCGGCGTCGGCGAGCTTCATAAACGCCGCGACGTGGAGCGGCGCATCGTCCGGAAAGAGCGTAAAGACGATATCGCCATGAGGCGTGCTGATGCGCACGCGCGAGCGGCGCGCTCGTTCGGCGTATTCGTTGAGTTCGGTTGGTTGCGGCGGCGTGTGCGGCATATCTTTGAATCTTGCGTATCGCACGCCCAAAGGCCTTGCATAGCCTGAGAGGCGGCTGAGACGAACAGCGGTGAAGCGTCATCAAAAAGGATTCAAACGATCCTCTCGATCTTCACCACTGCCGCCGGAGGAATCAATGGACGCTCTTTTGAGCGTTCTTCTATTGTCGCAGCTCGGCGAGGGGAGCACAGTGACGCTAGGGTGTTTCCTTACGACGTAAAGTTGAGGTTAACTAATCATGGCAAGAGTACTTTCAATGCGAAGTTTCCTGAGTTTGGCCGCCATGCTCGCCGCGCTGTTGGGCGGGGCAAGGGCGGAGGCCGGTACGCTCGGCGCAATCGGCGGGGTCGTGACCGATGCAAAAAGCGGAGCACCGATCGCCGGCGCGCACGTAAAAATCAGCTCGCCGTCGCAGGTGGTAACGGTAACCACGGATGCACGCGGCCATTACATCGCCTTCACGCTGCAACCCGACGATTATACGTTGACGGCAGAGAAGGATGGATACGCGACGCGGACGCTATCGGGCTATAGCGTTAACGCCGACCAAACGCAGCAGTACGATCTGCAGCTCGACCCCGGATCCGCCGGATGACTCAGGCGGTCCGTTGAGCTAAAAGCGGCCTCGCATTTCGCGGGCCGCTTTGTTCTTGGCGCGACGCAGGCTCAGGGTGACAATGCTTATCCTAGAGGGTGAAGCCGGTGAGTTTGCCGTTTTCGTCGGAGCAGTAGACCCAGCCGTTCGCGACGATCGGACTCTGCCAATGCACGGAGCCGATCGAGTTCGGATGATGGGAGCTGTTCCACAACTCCTTACCGTTGAGCGCGTTGAGTGCGACGATGGCGCCGTCGAATGCGACGAAGACGATGCCGTTGGCGACGACCGGCGAGGTGCCTTCGCCACCGGTCTGCGCCGGGCTCGAGTGCCAAATTCCGACGAGCTGACTGACGCCCGAACCGTCGGTCTGCAGACGATACGCTTGGACTACGTCGGAGAAACCCAAAAAGAGCCATGCATTGTTCGAGCCGTCGGTCCATACGGCCGGCGTTGAGAAGAGCGGTCCGGGCATGTCCAGAAGCTGCAGCTCGTTACCGACGCCGGGAAGCGCGGCGCGATTGAGCAGCTTCAGGACGGAGTCTTTGCCGCCTTGCGTCATCATCCAAGGAGTTTGGCTGGAGGGCTGTTGCGGCAGCACCGTCGGCGAGGTGCTTCCGAGGTCGACGTCGCCGTCTTGGAGTTGCTTATAATTCGTCGGCGTGTAACTTCCGAGCAAATCCAAAAGATTGGCGCTGAGCGAAACCACGGAATCACCGTAGTTTTGGCCGCCGCTGTTGGCGTCGAAATCGCCGTTGCCGGTGGCTGCGTAGACGCGGCCGTTCATGGAGGTGTCGGGATCAACCACGGCACCGCCGCGCGCCCAGATGCCGGAGCGCTGCGACGTACATTCTCCGCCTCCAAGCAGCCCGTGCTTCTGGCTGCAAAGGGAGTTGAAGACGGTAGTCTTCCCGGTGCTCAGATTTATCGCGACAACGTGCCCGTCGTAGGGCGTTCCATCGCCGTCGTAGCCGGAGATCGTTGCGTAGAGATAGCCGTTGGCGACGTTGAGCGGCGATTCGTTCGCTTCGGTCGCCGGAATTTTGGTGATGCGTGCCGGGAATCCGTTGCTATGGATCTCATGGCCGGTGCCAGCTTTGAGCTTGTGTACTTTTCCATCGACGCCCGGCGCAAAGATCGCCGTTCCCGACGGATCGGCCGCCGGAGTCGAATGCGTGTAGTTCGGTCCGTGCGTCGAAAAATGCCAGAGAATCTTGCCGGACGACGCTTCGATCCCAAACGTTTCGCCGCCGAGCGTGGTCTGAAAGAGCACCTTACGATAGAAGCGTCCCACACGCACGTGCTCTAAGAGAATCGGCGTGGAATCGGCGACCGAGCCGAGCGAAATCTGCCACTTCTCACGAAGCCGGTGAACGTTGTGGACCGTTAACGTTTTTTCGCTCGCGTTGAAACCGCTGCGCGACGGATCGAAGCCGAAAACCGGCCAATCGACGGCACGTGCCGGGAGAAGCGTCGCTGCGATGAGGCCGGCGACGACGGCCGACGTTGAGAGGAGTCTGGCCATGGCGTGAGATTGGACGAGCGCCGGGCGAACGCCTAGTACGCATAGGATTTGCACCCGCCGAGCTTCAAGGCTCGGCCCATGGCCGAGAGCGATGCAGCAAACACGACGCCCCCTGTGGAGAAGGTCGTCGTCGACATTCCCGGCTGGCAGCAGGTGCGTCCGCGAATTCCCGACACGCAGCAGCGCCGGACGCTCGAGAAACGCCGAAGCATACGCGAGATCGTCTTCGGCATGCAGGACGGAATCCTGACGACGCTTGGGATTATTACGGGCGTCGGCGTTGCCGAAGGCGAGCGCGCAGCGGTTTTTATCAGCGGTTTTCTCGCGCTGCTTGCCGGCGCGCTCTCGATGGGCGTCGGCGAGTACCTCGGCCGCAAGTCGGAACGGGAGGTCGTTCAAGCGACGATCGATCTCGAGAAGCGCGAGATGGCCGAGGATCCGCAGGGCGAGTTTACGGAACAGGTTGCCTTCTATAAGCTCAAGGGCTTCAGCGCGGAGGAAGCCGAGATGATCGTCAAGCGGTTGACGCAGCATCCCGACATCTACCTCTACGAAATGGTCCGGGACGAGTTCGGGATCGATCCGCGTGAGGCCGACGACACGAGCCTGCGCGGACCGTTCTCGATGAGCCTCTCATTTGCGCTAGGCTCGCTGCTGCCGATCGGCGCCTTCCTGCTTCCGTTTTCGATCGCCACGTCGACGCTTGCCTCGTTGCTCTTTGCGCTCGTCGGACTCTTCGGCGTGGGATACTACGCGGGCATGCTCAGCGAGCGAAGTCCGGTCGGCAAGGGCGTTGAGGTGGCACTCTATGGCTGCGGCGTCTTCGCGATTTCGTACCTCGCCGGGCACTTCATTCCACCGCTGTTCGGACACGCTCCCGTTTCGGTCGGCGGCTGATGGCGTCGCTGGGCCACGCGCTCGTCGCCGGATTCGTCCAAGCGGCGACGTTCTTTTGGGACAGCCTCTTCGGTCTGATCTTCGGGTTTCTCGTCTCGGCGATCGTTCAGGTGATGCTGACCCCCGCGACGATGCACCGCTATCTCGGTCCGGGAATCAAAGGGCTGCTCTACGGCGCCGGCTTCGGGATCATCTCGTCGGCTTGCTCGTACGGGGCGGCGGCGGCAGCGCGCGGTTTCTACCGTAACGGCGCCGATATCCGCTCGGTCCTATCCTTTCTGATTTCGTCGACCAATATGAATCTCGCGATCCTCATTCTCTTCTGGTCGTTGCTGGGCTGGAAGTTCGTCGTTGCCGAGTTCTTCGGTGGCGCGATCATCATCGCGGTGGTGACGCTCGGCCTGACGCTATTTTTTGCGCGCGGAGAGCTCGCCAAGGAACAGCACGAGTACCTCGCCCGGTCAGGCGAACCGCAAGACGAGAACGAAACGTGCGAGCACCATGCGATGCAAACGACGCAGCCGCGCGGCTGGGACGCGGTCGCATCGACCGCGCTCGCCGACGTGCGCATGCTGCGCACCGAACTGATCGTCGGATATCTCATTGCGGGGTTCGCGGCCGCGCTGGTTCCACCGGAGTGGTTGGCTGCGGCGCTGCATGCCGTCGGTTCGGTTCCATTCGTGGGCTACGTGCTGCTTCTGGCCGTCGGACTGCTCATCGCCGTTGCCACGTTCGTCTGTTCGATGGGAAACGTTCCGGTCGCGAGGTTTCTCGCCAATGCCGGCATTCCGTTGGGCGCCAACACGAGCTTCATCTACGGCGATCTGCTGATTCTGCCGCTGATCGCCATCTACCGGAAATCGTTTCCGCCGCGCGTGACTTGGGCGTTCGTCGGACTCTTTGCAGCCGGCGCGATGCTTGCGGGAGCGGCGATGGAGAGGGTGATCGGTAGCACGCCGGGCGGAGTTGCGATGGGCTCGATGGCAATGAACGACCGGTTCACGGTCGTTTCGAACGGGGTTGCGCTCGCCGCGGTCGTCGCCGTAGCGATCGCGGCATTGCCGGGCCGGCGCAATCGCGCTGCATAAACGCAATTTTCATCTGAATTGGGTTTTCGCCGGTGTTGCGGTGGAAGAATACGCAGATGATCTACGCAGCAAAAAACAAGGGACTGACCGGCCGCATCTCGTCGGCAGCGATCTTCGCGATCGCGTTGACGAGTGCCGCCGCGCCCGCCGTTGCTGCACCTCGGGGAACATTCGCCATGCCTCCACGTTCGGCGACGATGAGGATGCCGGCGCCGCCGCGCGTGAATCCAATCATGCCGCAGCGAGTCGATCCGGTGCCGGTGCCGCAAGCACGAACCCCGGTGACGCCGATTTCGCGGACGCCGATTATACGGCCACCGATAACGCGCTCGCCGGTCAATCCGGCGCCGCCGCGTCATCGCATCGTGCCGGTAGAAAAGGCACACCCACCCCGGTAACGCGTCACGGCGCTCCGTGCGCGCGCGTTGTCATCGTTGAGTAGCCTCAAGGGCGGCGGTCGGGGGGACCGCCGCCCTCAATCTGCCCGACGAGGTGAAACGTTTATCGAGGGCAGTGCAGAGCAATATCGGCAGCGAAGGGTGGCCCCGTGCAAGAGGCAGGCCGGCTCATGGAGCGAGTGCGGTCCCGTGATGCCGGCGCATTCGAGGCGCTCTACGACCAGTACCACCGGCTCGTCTACGGCCTCGCGATGCGCGTACTCTCCGATCCCGTCGCTGCCGAGGACGTAACGCAGGCGGTGTTCCTCAAGATTTGGAGCGAGCCGCAACGCTTTCGCGGCGGCAACTTTGGTGCGTGGATCGCGCGCGTCGCACGGAATCGCGCCTTCGACGTCGCGCGCAGCCGCGCGGTGCGGGCGGAAGATGAGTTTCCCGATTCGCTGCCGCTCGACGACGCGGTCGAGGAGACGGCCCTGGCGCACATCGACGGCGAGCGCGTTCGCGACGCGCTCGCACAACTGCCGCCGGAGCAGCGCGAGCCGATCGAACTCGGCTTCTTCGGCGGGATCACGCAAGAGCAAATCGCCCGCCAGACGGGTCTCCCGCTCGGCACCGTAAAGACGCGGATTCGCACGGGGCTACGCCGGCTTCGCAACGTCCTCGAAGGGGCGGTGACGGTATGACGTCGCACGACGAGTTGCTCGATAGCGTCGCCGCATACGCGCTCGGACTGCTGCCGGCCACGGAGGCCGCAGACGTCGCCGCGCATTTGGAGACGTGCGAACGCTGCCGCGAGGAGTACCGGTTCTTGCGCCCGGCCGTGACGGCCGTCGCGTATTCGGCCGAGGCGTGTGCCGATTCGGCCAGCGGTGCCGTCGCTGCCAGCCCGCTGCTAAAAGCCCGCATCATGAAACAGGTGCGGTCGGAAGCGGCGGCACCGTCGAACGCTTCGCGCGCGTGGCCGGCGTTCGCCGTCGCCGCGGCGGCGATTCTACTCGCCATCACGACCGGATTGCTCGACCTTTCGCTGCGTGCCCAACTCAACGGCGAACGCGCGCAGCAAGTCGCGCAAGCGCAGATCATCGCGGATCTCACCGCGCCGACCTCGCAGCATCATCGCTTCGCCGGCGGAGACGTCTTGCGAAACGGCAGTCGTCTCTACCTCACGATGCACGGACTTCCCGCGCCCGCGGCCGGGCACGTCTATCAGGCGTGGACGTTAGCGAAGGGTGCAAAACGAGTCGCGCCGTCGGTGACGTTCAAGCCGAGTTTCGACGGCGTCGCGGTGGTGCGCTTGCCGGTGCAAGCCCCGGCGATCGCGGCCGTCGCGGTGAGCGTCGAGCCCACCGGCGGATCCGAGCAGCCGACGACCAAGCCGATCGCCCTGGTCGCGCTCTAGCGGCTCTTCCGAGCGAGGCAATCCAAAAGCGGCGCCGAGCCGTTTCTTTGGGCGTATCTTACTCTGCGAAGAGCTCCGGCTCGGAAAGGAACTCATGAAGAACCTGCGATGGACCGCCGCCTTAGCGGTGGTCATAGCGTCGATCGGTACCGGCGTCGCCTCGGCAAAGCTCATGCCGAATATCGTCAACGAACCAACCCGCTTCTCCGGCTCGTGCTGCGTCTATACCGGCGCCCCCGCGCTCGCCGTCACGCTCTCGATGGTCGAAGCCGGCGGCGGACCCAGCAATTTCAGCACGGTGATGCTGCTCAAGCGGCTCACCGGCGCGCAATTCGATGCGGAAGTTGCAAAGCTGACGAAGCAATACGGTAAGGATCAGGTGGCTCAATTCCTCAAGACGTTCGATTTCGTCGTCGACGATTCGCTCAAGATCGTCACCGCGAAGAAGATCGCACTTCCGAGCAAACCGAACCCCGATCCGAAGAACGGTCCGGCTCTCGCCGGAGCGCTGTGGGCCGCCGGCCAGACCGGCGAGGGCTTCAACGTCGAAGTGATGCTCGATCGCGCCGTCTCGCATCCAATTCACGTCCAAGTGATGAAGGACATCGACGCGAAGTACGGTCTCGCCGCCGACGCGCAATACCATGCGATCCTGACGACCGCGATGAAGGATCTCGCCGCCGCGTACCGCCTCAACAGCATGGGACAGATGCAGAACATGTAACGGCGCAGAGGCACGGCAGGGCGGGGCGGCCTCGCGCGGAGAATCGCGGCATCATGCATCGATATCTTGCGGCCGTCGCCGCCCTCGCCACGCTCGCAGCCGCCTCGGCGGCCGCATCGCCCGGCGCCGTTGCGGCGTCGACCGGATTGGCGTGGGACTCCGTCATGAAGTTTTCGATGGACGCCGATGCGTCGTCGCAGCAGCCGGGTTCGTTCGACTCCGACTTCGCCGCGGCGTCGGCAGTGCAAATGCCGGATCAGGGTGGAGGCGGTGGAATCTTCGGTCAAATTCATAAGGCTCAGGCCATGGCCGAGGCCACGCAGCAAATGATGAAGTCCGGTGAGGCGGAGCACCATTACATCGCGGGCTCGAAAGAGCGCAGCGACAATTTGTTCTTCCAAACCGCAACGATCTCCGATTGCAGCGCGCGAACGATTACCACGCTCGACCTGCGTCATAAGACCTATAAGGTCGAGTCGATGGACGCACCCTCCGCATCCGGCTCGAGCGGCGGCGGCTCGGGCGACTCGAAGTTTTCCGACGACGGCAGCCGCGTGGCGTTATCCGTGACGAACACGGCAATCGGTGCCCGCACCGTCGGAGGACTGCCCACAAACGGATACCGTTCCGACATGAGGATAACGACGACGAAGCGCTCGGGCGAATCGCAGACGGAGAACGGCAACTTGCTCGCCTATTACTCGCACGACGGGAGCCCCGCGCTCAACTGCGGCAGCCGCGGGGCGGATGCGCCGCCCGGCGCCGCCGGCATGGCGATGATGGAGAAGTACAGCCTCATCATGCGCGCGCTCGCGGCGCACGGGATGAGCTCGCGTTTCAGCCTCACTCAAAGCGGTCCGCCGCTTCCAAGCGGCAAACTCTCGATGTTCGATGCGATGACGTTCAACGCGCAAGGGCACTCGGTGACCATTTCGACCGAACGCGGCAACGTACGATCGATCGCCGCGAACGATCCGATCTTCAGCGTTCCGACCGACTTCACGCAGCAACAATAGCGCGAAGCGCGATGAAGTACGTGCTCTTCTACGAAGCCTCGCCCGAGGTGCTTTCCAAGGCGCCGCCGTCGGCTGCCGCGCATCGCGCGCACTGGCAAGCCTTCGTTACCGACGGCACGCTGTTGATGATCGGGCCGTTCGCGAATCCCACCGAAGGGGCGCTGGCGGTCTTTGCAACCCGCGATGCGGCCGAATCGTTTGCGGCCGCCGATCCGTTCGTTCTCAACGGCGTCGTCGAGCGGTGGTACGTGCGCGAATGGATGGAAGCGATTTCACCCTAATGCAGCGCCGCCGTGCGACGCCGCGATGCGGCTCGCCATCGCCATGATGGTGAGCATCGGATTGACGCCGCTCGATTGCGGAAAGACCGACGCATCGGCGACGAGCAGATTGTCGTAACCCCAGACCCGGCCCGCGGGATCGACGACCGACCGCGCGCGACTCGTGCCCATTGGCGCCGTACCCATTTGGTGCGCCGAGAAGAAAATCTGGCGGTTGGGAACCACGCCGATCGCGCGAAGCCGCCGCGCGAACGCCTCGCGGTAGGCTTGCGTCCACGATGCGCGCTCGACCTCAATCGGGTTGGTATGGAGCGTCGTCATCGCAACGGCGCCGGCCGCGAACCCCAGATCGAAGATTCCCGTCAGCCCCGCGAGCAGATTCTCGCCGTCGAAGGGTGAGACGCGATACCGGATCGTGGCTTCGTCGTCGAGATCGATCGAGCCGGGGTCGCGGTCGCGGGTCAGCGAGAACATCGTCGCGGCATTGCGAAATCGTCCCATAAAATGGGCGTGATGCTCCCGGCTCGTCCACGGCAGCGCGAGCGCCGCCATGCCGGGATGGGCCGGAGCGACCTCGATCTTCGCACCGTAATTGCCGGCGCGATAGTTGAACGCGTCGGAATAGGCGCTCTGCATCGGCCCGGTCCACGCCTCGATCGGGCGGTCGAACTCGGCAATCGCTGCCGCAACGGGATGGAGAAAGAGCCGCTTGCCGAGTTGCGGAGTGACGATGCCGCTGCGCGCCAAGAGTCCCGGCGTGCGCAGCGCGCCCGCGCAGACGACGACCAAATCGGCTTCGACCTCGAATCCGGCGCTCGCGCCCGCTGCCTTTCGCTGACGCGCCGCGACGCCGTGCGCCCGTCCGTCTCGCGTGATGACGCGTTCGGCGAATGCATGGGCATAGATCGTCCCGCCGGCACCTTCGAGATCGCCCAAGAGCACCGCTGCGCTCGAGCGCTTCTTGCCGTACGCGCAACCGAAGCCGCAGTATCCGCAGCCGTCGCCGCAATCGGCGGCGGCGTTTCTTGGGCTCTGGGCGGCGTGCAGATCCAGATTGCGCGCGCCCTCGAGTATGACGCGATTGTTGGCGTTGTGATGCGAGGCGGGCCGAATGCCGAGTCGCGCTTCGATCGCGTCGTAATGCGGATCGAGCTGCGCGCCGAGTGCGTCGATGCCGCAGTGCGCGGCCCACTCCTGCGCGATTCGCTCGGGCAGCCGTAGGCTGGTGCACCAATTCACCGTGGTTCCGCCGCCAAGGGTGGCACCGGCAAGGATTGAGACTCCGAGGTCGCGGCTCGAAGTTAGCGCGCCGTCGAGATAGAGGTCGGAAATCATCAGTTCGCGCTGCGTGAAGTCTGCGGGACCGAATGCGCCGCCGGCCTCGAGCACGACGACGCGCCGGCCCGAGCGTGCGAACGCGGAGGCGACGACACCCCCTCCGGCGCCGCTCCCGACCACGACGACGTCGCAACGGATGCGTTCGCCCTCGCGCGCGATTTCGAGTGGAAGGGCGATGTTCTCGCGGCACGTGTCATTGCGGGGGCCGGGGTAGCCGATGCGCGGCCAGGTAGGATTCTCTGCGCCCGTCTCGCTCTCGGCATAGCTCAGGAAGAGCGTTAGCCGCTTCAGCGCGGCGAAGGCGGTGCGAAGCTTCCCCAGCGGCGAGTTCGCCAGCATTCTCAGCAGCGCCGCTCGCCCGCGGTCCGGCATTTTCATGGGGAGCCACAGAAGATCGAGAAATCGCAGGAGATCGGCGCGGCGCCGCGGCGTCAAGGCGTCGATCGCGCCGGCGGCGAGGCCGGCTACCCGGTCGACGCGCGCTTCCGGCGGTGCGAACGTCGCGACGACGGCGCGTAACGTCGCTGCGCGGCGTACATCCATCGGCGTGAACTTGGACCGCAGCCGCCGCCGTACCCGTCGCGTTCCCAACGAGGACGAAGCTTTCGCCAACCGGAATCGCAGCGCCATGAAGACGTTGAGCAATCGTATCGCTATTCTTACGTGCATGATGCTGGCGGCAACCGCGGCCATGCCGACCCCGAGCCCGGCGCCGACGGCGGCTCCGGCGGAATCTCCCTCGGAGAAGCAGTTCGTCGCTTCGGTGACGAGCGATCTTCAGAGCCGCTTTGCGACCACCGATAAGGCTGCCGCGGCCGGATATTTCCGGTACACCAACGAGGATCAGACCGGTGCAATCAGCTGGGTGAATACCAAGCAATGGCAGAGCGACCAAACGCACCCGAGCCAGTTATGGTACGACGTGAATGGCCGGCTGATCGGTGCCGACTTCTCCGTGCGGCAGAGCCAATCGCCCGGGCGTCCGAATATCTGGGGCATTTCGCCGTCGCGCTGGATCGATTTTTCGCCCGCGCACTTCCACTTCGCGATCAAGACGGCGACGGGGCTTCAGTACGGGGGCGCCGGAGCGAAAACGATCGCGAAAGTGGGCGGCTCGGTCGATAATCCGACCGCTGCCGACGTCGTAAAGATCAGCAAACTCGACCGGTGGAAGCGGCTTGGCATAGCAAAGCCGCAGAGTGCCTCCGACGTCGCGTTCGTCTTTACGTTTCCCGCAATCTGGGATCTGCAAGTCTGGCTCGTGCCTAATCCGTTGGGCGCGTTCGCCGAGCATAACCCCAACGTGATTCCGAGCGCCGCCGCCAAGGATATGGATTAGGCGCCGATACGGCGGCGGTGAAGAAGATCGCGGCGCTTCGCGTCGCGTCCCCGAGCGCGCCCTCAGTGCGGGTTCTCGGGCGATAGTAGCGAGCGCGTTCGCCAGTCGTAGCGAATCGCCAACATGCGAATGATAAAGGTTAGCGTTATTGCCGCCCAAGCCGCCGTGCCGGCGCGCAGCGGCGTGACCTCGATCAAGAGCACGAAGAGCGACACGCCGGCGAGCGCGGCGATCGTCAGAAGCTGACCGGGAAGCATCCAAATGCGGTTGACGAGTACGTCACGCAGCAGGCCGCCGCCGACTGCGTTCACCACGCCGACCAGAAGTGCGGCCGGGATCGAGAGGCCCATCTGCAGCGTCATCTGCGCTCCGACGCATGCGTACGCTCCCAAACCCAGCGCGTCGGCGACGTTAAGCACCGTTTGGTAGGCCGGTGACGGCTTACGGCCGCCGGCTGCGACGCTGGTGACGGTGCCCACGAACGCGCCGATGAGAACGACGATGAGATAGCTCGGGTTCTTTACTGCAAGCGGAACCTGCTGCAGGAATATTCCGTCGCGTAGGAGCCCTCCGCCGACGGCCGATACGAGCGCCATGACGAAGATGCCGGTGTAGTCGTAACCGTAACGGACACCGAGGCCCGCGCCCGATACCGCCCAAAAGAAGGTCGCGCCGAGATCGAATAACGGTGATAGCTCGAACTCGCCGTGGACCGGCTGCATCTTACGTCTGCGTTTTAGCGATACTTTTCGATCAGACGATCGGCGTACCACGCCGGCCACGCATCGGAGGGCGCCGCCGTCGTGTAGGCTCGATCGAGTTCGACCAAGTCGCGCGTGAGATGGCTGCGCACCGGGCGCCGTCCGAGCAGACGCGGCAGCTCTGAGTGCGCGAGCAGCCAGTCGGAGTAGAACGTCGCCCAATCCTCGTCGCTGCCGTCGGTGTCGGCAAAGACGAGGTGATGGACCTCACCAACCTGATGTAAAAGTGCCGCGATCTTGGTCTGAGTATCTTCGCACATAGCGTTCACTTCAACGCTCGCCGGCGTGGCCATTTCTCACTTTCCGCTCAGCATGACGCGCGCGGCGTTCCAGCCGGATGCGCCCATCACGCCGCCGCCGGGGTGCGCGGCCGCGCCGCACAGGTAGAGCCCGCGGATCGGTGTGGTGTATCCGGCGTAACCCGGCACCGGGCGAAATGCAAAGAGCTGATGAAGCGGCATCGCACCCTGAAAGATGCTGCCGCCGGTCAGTCCGAACTTCGATTCGAGATCGACCGGCGTGAGAATTTGACGGTCGATGACCGAGGCTTTGAAGCCGGGCGCATAGCGCTCCACGACGTCGAAGCAGCGGTCGGCATATTCGTTGCGCAACGCGTCGGTCCACGGGCCGTCGTTCAAGCGATAGGGCGCGTACTGCGTGAACATCGACATAAGGTGCTTCCCGGGCGGCGCGACGGTCGCGTCGAGCGAGGACGGCATCGTGCACTCGACGACCGGTTCGCGCGACATCGACCCGTACTTCGCGTCATCGTAGGCGCGCTCGATGAAGTCCTGATCGGGACACAGGTGCACGGTTCCGAAATGCTGTGGCCCCGGCTCGTGGCCGGGTAGCGCGGTGAAACTCGGCAGCCGCTCGAGCGCGACGTTGATCTTGCAGGACGCGCTGCTGTAGGAAATTCGGGCGATCGCGTCGCGAAATGCCGGCGGCAGTTCGGCGGGATCGAGGAGCTGCTCGAAGGTGAGGTGGCAATCGACGCCGCTGGCAACGTGCTTGGCTCGGAACTCCTCGCCGTTGGCGAGCGCAACGCCGGTCGCGCGGCCGCCGCGCGTGAGAATGCGGGCGACTTCGGCTTCGGTGCGAATCTCGACGCCTAAATCTTTCGCTGCGGCGGCGAGCGCCTGCGTCAGCCCTCCCATGCCGCCGCGTACGTAGCTCCAGACGCCGCGCTTTCCGTTCGTTTCGCCCATCACGTGGTGGAAGAGCACGTAGGCGGTGCCCGGCATCGACGGCGCCATGAACGCGCCGATGATTGCGTCGGTCGCAATCGTTCCCTTCACTTCTTCGCTCTCGAACCAGCGGTCGAGAATCGGCCGCGCGGCGCCGGTGAGCACCTCGATCGCTTCGCCCATCGACGGACCGAGCCGCTGGAGCGCGCGGCCCATCTTGCCGGCTTCGAGCAACTGGCCGAGACTCGGACGCATAAGATTCGGCGGGACTTGCGCGAGCGTCGGCTCGACGATCGAAGCGACGCGCTCGAGCATCGCTTCGTACTTCGGATAGTTCTGCGCGTCGCGCTTGCTGAACTTTGCGATCTCTTCGGCATCCTGCGCGACGCCGCGTCCGAGCATCAAGTAGCGACCGTCCAGGAACGGTGAAAACGACGCCGGATTGCGTTCGATCGCCTCGAAGCCGTAATCGTGCAGCCGCAGGTCGCGGACGATCTCCGGCCGGAAGAGGCTGTTGACGTAGGCTGCGGTCGAGACTTTGAACCGGGGAAAGACCTCTTCGGTGACGCAGGCTCCGCCGACGACGTACCGCCGCTCGAGCACGAGCACGCGCCATTTCGCGCGCGCGAGGTAACAGGCGGTGACGAGGCCGTTGTGGCCGCCGCCGACGACGATGGCATCGTAGTTCAAATCAAATACTCACTCTGAGGCTGAAGTAGGCGTTGAACGGCTCGGCGAGCGAACTCGTCTGATCGTTGTAGGTTCCGAAGTACGGCTCGTACGGATAACGCAGGAACGTCTGAACGTTTGCGCCCGGATTATAGGCGTTGCCGACCGGCGGCGTGGACGGGCCGCCGATCAGGTTTGTGTAGATGCAGGTGTGGCTATTCCAAAAATACGTAAAAGGCGTTTGCTGGCCGCCGAAACAGGTCTGCAGAAGGTTCGCCAGCGTCACGGTCGCGGTAACGCGGGGCGAGAACTGATAGGATAGCTGGAGATGGCCTAAGAGCTGCGCCGGCTCGCGGAACGCGCCGATGCCGTCGAACTGTCCGGTGTACGGATCGGGAATCGAGAGCGTTGCGGCGCACGCGTGAACCGGATTGTCGGCACTGAACGGGCTGCCGCCGGCCGCACCGTACGGATAGCGGGGATCGCCGGCGATGGGAGTGCTCAACGGCTTGCCGCAGCCGGCGGCCGGATCGATTCCCGGCGTCGTGAGCGGTACGCCGTAGCGGTTGCCGGCGACGTACTGAAACGACGGCGTAACGGTGAAGCGGTCGTGCTTGTAGTTCAGCAGCAGCGTGGCAACGTACGGATAGTTAAACGCGTTGACGCCCGAGCCGATCGGCCCCGGAAAGATCGAATAGGGCAGATACGCGGCCGTGGGATCTAAGAGCGAGAAGGCCGGAGAGAGCCAGTAGGGGTTCGCGACGTCCCCCGACTTGCAGGACGGATCGGCAGTTCCGTTGGGCCGATAGCACGCCGCGGCGTAGCTTCCGTTGGAGGTGTAACCGCAGAGCGACTCGCCGAACTGTTTCCTGCCGAACGCGTTTCCGCCCGGAGCGCAGGCCTTCGTATAGGCGTTGTACTGCGAGATCGACGAGTTGATCGGCGAGAGCACGTTCGTTCCGTTGGGCAACGTGCTGAACTTCACGGTCGCGTACGTATAGGCAAACGAGAGCTGCGCCGCAAAGCCGTTGCGGTTGAAATCGCCCTTATCGAACTGGAACTCAAAGCCGGACGAGGTCTGATAACCGGCGTTGAGTCCCGATACGATCCCCGCAGTGTAGTTAATGTAGAAGTTTTCGACCTGGTCCTGCGTTTGGCGAAGAAACGGCGTCAGCTTCAACGACATGTCCGTTCCCGGAAAGTGATGCTCGATCGAGAGGTCGCTGTTGTACGAAACGGAGGGCGCGACTTGGTGCCCGGGCGTCGTGAAGCCGAGGGAGTAAAACTGCGCGAGGGTATCGGGAAGGTTCTGCTCGAGCGAGTTGTACTGCTCGTACGCGGCGCTGGGCTGCTCGTTATACCGCCCGTAGCTGGCTCGAATGACGGTGTTCGGGTTGACCGTATAGGTGAGGCCGAAGCGCGGCTGCGGAATGTTGTAGTCGAAGGCGCCGGGGACGTTCTGCAGATTCGCGTTGACGTATTGCTTGCCGAAGGTCGAACAGGGCTTTTGCGCGTTGGTGCTCCAGTTCGCGCCCGAGCCTCCAAGCGCGCTGCGGTCGATCAGCGTGAGCGTCTGGGTGTCGTAGCACGTGTCCTGATTGAAGGCGTTGAACCAAAAGTTGCGAGCGGGCCCGGTGACGGTATTCGCGCCGACGTAATCGTAGTTGTCGACGCGAAGTCCAAAGTTAAAGAAGAGCCGGTCGTTCGGGCGCCACTGATCCGTGATGGAGTATCCCGAGAAGTAGGGCGTGACCGTGTTGTTCAGCCCGTAGGCGCCGTTCTCGACGACATAGTACGCGCAGGGGCCGTTACCGCACTGCAATCCGTTGATGCTCGAGTTTGCCGAGGGATTGTTGAGTTTCAGAAAGGTCGGCAGGAGACCGTAGGATACGCCGCCGCCCTGCCCGTCGGCGCAGGTGGTCGGGATCGCGCGGGTGCCGTCGCCCGAAAGGTGATAGCAGGTGCCGCTGAAGGGAGCGTTCTTGTTGACCAGCACGGCGAATGCGTTGCCGTAGGCCTTTCCGTATTGGAACATCTGCTCGTTGTAAATTCTCGCCCCGGTCGAGGTGGTGTACGAGCCCTCGACCTCGAGCAAATCTTGGGGCGTGAGCTGATTCGTGTAGGAAAGGCTGACGCCGCGGGTATGGTTGTTGATCTCGTAGTCGCCCGAGTCGTAATAAGCATACGGCTGCAGCGACATCATGGGACCGTTCTCGATCCAGTCGGAGTAGTACGTATAGCCGTAGAGCCGCAAGAACGCGTTCGAGCTGAAGTTGCGCTGATACTGAAGCTTGACGATCGCCTGGCCGTTGTAGCCGCGATCGCGCTGATTGTACGGGTCCGGGATCGGCCCGAAGAGCGAGTGGGGCGGCGACGACGGATAGAGATAGGGGGTGACGAGCGACGCGTAGTTTGCCGGCACGAACGAGCCGAGTTGTCCGCGATATTGGTACGCGTCGAGATAGTAGGGCGGAAAGACGCCGACGGTGTTGATCCAGTTTTGATACCCTTCGTCGTTGACCGAGCTCAAGAAGGTCGTAAAGATCTCGTCGTTGTCGTAGAGCAGCTGGACGTCGTCGCGCAAGCCGTCGTGCTTATGCGGTATGCCGACGTGAAAGTTGACGACCGAGGTTCGCGTCGCGACGTTCGCGGCATTGATCGTTCCGAAGCCGATCGGTCCGAGAATCCAGCCCGGCGTGCCGTTTGGGCCGACGTTCGGGCTTCCGTTCGTATAACAGGAAGGCAGCACCGTGCCGGCCAGACCGCTCGGCGCGGGGCAGGATCCCAACTGCTGGCCGAACTCGCTGGTATATGCCGCGCCGCCGAACTGGTCGACGTAACGGTAATCCTGATTGTATCCGCCTATGCCGACGTAGTAGGAGAACATGCGGTCGGGTGTCGCGCCGCCGGCCTCGACGTTCGTACTGTGATAGAAGATGGTCGAGCCCAGACTCACGTTCGCCGTCGCATAACCGGGAAAGGTTCCGGTCTTGATGACCTGATTGACGAAGCCGGCGAGGCCTTGCGCCTCGGCATTAGCGGGAGTAGCACCGGTGTAGACCTGCAGCTCCAGTTGGCCGAGCGAGGAGAGCGAACTCGACGGATAGTTGTCGAACGCGCGGTTGACCGGAATTCCGTCGAACTCGTAGCCGACTTCCGAAGCGTCGCCGCCGCGCACGTGCACGCCTTGTAAGTATCCGTTCTGGTTCGCCGGAACGTACGCGCCGGGCACCGAAGCGATCGCCGAATAGGCACTGTTGAGCGCTCCGCCTCCGCCGAGCACCGCCGTGCGTTGCGCCTGCGCCGCATTGATCGAATAGATGTCGGCCGTCGTGCCGGGGCGCACCAGGCTCGTCGCGCTGCGGGAGGTAACGCTGGCGATCGTCCTGAGCGCAACGCGCATGTTCAGCGTCAGCGTCTGCTGCGCGTCGGCGAGCACGGCGACGCCCGCGTACGAAAGCGGGTCGTAACCCTCTTTCTGCAGCGAGATCGTATACTCGTCGGGGGCCAACGAGACGAACGCAAAGTGACCGCGCGCGTCGGTCGTCGTGCTCGCGGTCTGCGACGGACTCGTCACCGTTATTTTGACGCCGGGGATCGGCGTGGACGTTCCGACGACGTTGACGATTCCGCTGATCCCGCCCGTCGTTCCCGCTCTGGCCGCCTGGCCTAGGGCGAGCGCGAAAATTACTAATAACGCTGCGTATCTCACGTACATGCCTCCGGCTCTGCATCGGGTGGTAAGTGGTGGGCCGCTAGGAACGCGCGGTAGGCGGTCATCGCCCGTTCGTACTGCGCGCGTATGGCCGCCGCTTCCCGCTCGTGCGGGGGCAACGGCGGCCCTTGGGAAAGCGCAACGGCGCCCTGAAGAATCGTGAGCCGTTCGCGCAAATGGTCGGGCATGAGCTGATCGTCTTCCGAGTTGACGACGCCGGACGTAAAGAGCGAGTATACCGCGGGATCGCGATACGGCAGGGCGTCCATGCGATTCAGCGCCCTGTCTATTGCCGAAAGCTCGTCGTCGAGCGACTTGAGAAAGGTATATCGCTCCACATACTGCGCTTGGGTCCAGGCCGCCCGCGGATCGGGCCGCACGTCGAGGCCCTGCGAAAGGGTCGCCGCAGCGACGTGCAGTTTAACGGTATATTCGCCCGGCACGATCGTCGGGCCGGCGCCGCCGCGATTCCATGTGCGCGCGCGCAACCACTCGACCGGCGGCGTCTCGGTGAGGCCCCACGACGTTCGCTGCACGCCGGCATCTCCGGGAGCGGTGAAGCAACGCACGCGCCGGCCGTTTGCGTCGAGCACTTCGATCCAAGCCTGCGCCGTGGCCGGAAGATAGTACGTCATCAGCGCGCCCTCCGCCGGATCTTCGCCGGAATACACGCCGGCTGCCAGGCAGCACTCGTCGGGATGCGTTCCGTAATACGTCGTCCACCAGCGATACCACGTGTAGGCGGTACGCAGCGGAAAGAGCCGCGGTGTAGCGCTCGCGGCTGCGGCGCTCAGTCCTGCGATGGCGCCGACGTCGTCGAGAATCCAGAACCCGCGACCGTGCGTCGCGACGAGCAGGTCGTGGCGCTGCGGTTGAACGCGCATATCGTGTATTGCGACCGACGGCATGTTGAGGCGCAGGCTCTGCCAGCGAGCGCCGCGGTCGAGCGTATACCAGACGCCCTGCTCGAGTCCGGCGTAGAGCACGTCGGGATTGCGCGGGTCCTCGCGCACGACGTGGACGTACTGATCGTCCGGAAGACCGTTGACGATCTTGCGCCACGACGCGCCCGAATCGTCGGTGACGAAGATATATGGTGCGGGATCGCCCATAACGTGGCGATCGATCGCGACATAGGCACGACGCGCGTCGGCACTCGACGCTTCGACGGTGTCGATGCGTCCCCAGGCAGCGACCTGGCTCTCCGGCGGCGTGACGTTTTGCCAGTGCGCAGGCTGTGCCGAACTCGTCGAAGCATCGACGGTGAGCTGGACCAAGCCGTCATCGGTGCCGACCCAAATGCGTCCGGGTTCGAGTCGCGAGGGTGCGATATCGAAGATCGTATCGTAGAACTCGGCACCGGAAACGTCGGTATTGATCGGACCGCCGGCGACCTGCTGCTTGTCCGGATCGTTGCGGGTGAGATCGGGACTCACGATCTGCCAGGTTCGCCCGCGATCCTGCGTCTGGAAGAGAACGTTCGCGCCGTAGAACGCCCGCGCGCCGGAGAAAGCGATCGGTGCTTCCCAGTTCGAGCGAAAGCGCAGGCCCGCCAGCGCGCGTCCGTTCGTATCGGTTACGTCGGGCGTGATGTCGTAGTTCTGACGCGAGCGCAGGTCGAAGATTCCGAGCTGTCCGTTGAGCTCGTTGACGCCCACGTTCCAGATCGACGAAGGATCGTCCGGCTGCGGCCAGACCCAGGAGCCGTCGCCGTCGTTGCCGACGTCGCGCCAATCGGAGTTTTCGATGCCGAGCGGGCTGAGCGAATCGGAGGGACCGCAGTACGAGTCGTTGTCCTGTATTCCGCCGCAGAGATGGTAGGGATTCTGCTCGTCGTAACCGATGCGATAGATCTGTGCGAGCGCGACGTTAAATCGCCAATCCCACGTTCTGCCGCCATCGATCGAGATCGGCGCGCCGCCGTCGTTGGCGTCAATCATCCGACGGCCGTCGCGAGAGATCCACAAACCGTGATGATCTTGATGCACCGCGCCGAGAACGTCGCGATAGGTGGCGCCGCCGTCGGTCGTCTCGATCAGATCCTCCGAAGAGAAGAAGACCCGATCGGAGTTCGAGGGATCGACGGCGAGCCGGCTCATGTAAAACGGGCGCTGATTGACGAGCGTGTCGCGGGTCATCAAGCGCCAGCGCGCACCGCCGTCGTCCGAGCGCCATAAGACGCCCTCCTTCGATTGAATCAACGCGTAAATGCGCCGCCCTGCGACGGCCAGGCCGATCCGGCCCATGTCGCCGCCGGGGAGCCCGTTTGCACGCAGGCGATGCCAGGTGGCGCCGCCGTCGGTGGAAGCAAAGATGCCGTCGAGCGGTCCGCCGCTCGAAAAACTCCAGGGACGGCGCCTGAACTCCCAGATTCCGGCGAAGACGATCTCCGGGTTTTTCCGATCGATCGCGATGTCCGATGCGCCGCTCGACGGACCCAGATATAAGGTGCGCTGCCACGTTTTTCCGCCGTCGATCGTGCGATAGACGCCGCGCGCCGTGCTGTCGCGATAGGGATTGCCGACCGCGGCGACCCAGACGCGCCGCGAGTCGTTGGGGTCGATCACGACCTGCGAAATGGCCCAGGTGTCCTGCAGACCGACGTTGCGCCAGTGCGCGCCGCCGTCATGCGTCAGCCAAAGGCCGTCGCCGTACGAAATGTCGTTGCGCAAATTCGGCTCGCCGGTTCCGACCCAGACGGTGTTGCGATCGCGTCGATCGATCGCGATCGCGCCGATAGCGCCGGGAGCATTCTGCGGCCAGAGATTCCGCCAGCTGAGACCGCCGTTCGTGGTCTTCCAGACGCCGCCGTCCGCGCCGCCGAAGTAGTAGAGATTCGGATCGGCGTCGGTACCTGCAACGCCCGAGGTGCGTCCGCCCGCAACGGCCGGCCCAACGTTTCGCCACGTCAAACCTTGCAGCGGGGGCAATGCCACGCCCGCGGCGAGAAGCAGCGGAAGCGTCGTCCTACGCTCCGATCACGCTGCAATAATGACGGTCGAAGGCAGTGAGCAGTCCTTCGGCATTCGAATATGGGCCGGGCGAATAGGCTTTAGAGTTCAAGCCGAGCTGTGTGAGTTCGTTGACGTGCCAGTCTTGGCGATTCGTCAAATCCCAAAAATCGACCGCATCGCTCGGATCGAAATCCGATCGAGCCATCGTGCGCGGATCGAAAAGGAAGGCGCAGACGACCTTGGTCCGGTTCGGTGCGAGCGGCTCGAGGTAGTGCACCATGACGTAATCGGGATGCAGGCTCAGCAGCAGCGACGGAAAGATGGTGTAGTAGTAGATGCGGTCGAGCTCGACGCCCTTTACCCCGTCCAGCGCCGGACGCGAGCTGTGGCCGCTCGTCGTGAGGGCGGTGCCGGGCTGCCGCAGCTCCGAGTATCCGCCCAAGAACGGTCCTTCCGAGAGATCGTTTCGCCCGCTATCGGAGGGCGAGAGCTTATCGAGCTGCGGATGGACGAGCGGACAATGGTAGCATTCGCTGTAGTTGAGGAAGACGAGCTTCCAGTTGCAGGCGAGCTCGTAGTCGAGCGTTCGCGCGGTCCGAAGCGCTCCAATGCTCCACGGTTGGAAACGGCCGATTAGCGGCGCAAACGCTTGCTCGAAGGGCACGGCCTCTTCGCAGAGATTGACGAAGATGAAGCCCTCCCAAGCGGCTACCGCCGCCTCTTTGAGCGGATACTCCGCGCGTTCGAAGCCCGGCACCTCGGCCATATTGCGCGCCACCTTCAGGCTGCCGTCGAGTCCATACGTCCACGCGTGGTACGGACACTGAATCGAGCCTTGGAAGTGTCCCGAGGGCGCGCTGCAGATGCGCGTCCCGCGGTGGCGGCAGACGTTGTAAAACGCGCGGATGCGTCCGCCTCCGTCGCGCGTCACGATGAGATTCTCGCCGGCAGGCTCGGCGGTGAAGAAGTCGCCCGTCTTTGCGATCGACTCTTCGCGCCCAATACAGAGCCACTCACGTCCGAAGATCTGCCGGCGTTCTCGTTCGAAGACGTCGGGCGAAACGTACCAAGAAGCCGGCAGCGTCATCGCACCGGTCCCGACCTGCGGTTTTACGAATGTCTGCATAACTTTTAACTTCCATACCGGCTGCGCGAAGCGCAGTCCGCAGCGTAGGCGCGTAGCGCCGGAGTCGAAGGACGAAGGGGTTTCTTGGTTATTTGACGGAATCCGCCCCTAACCAGCGATTTGTTTGGCTTTTTGGTAAATCAAGCAATGAAACCTTCGGAAAATATGGCGCTCGAGGCCTCTCTTGCGCGGGAGGCGTACTGGGACCCGGCCTTCTACGAACGCGAGCGAGAAGCGATTTTTTGGGACCAGTGGTTTTACGCGGGGCGGGCCGATGCATTGCGCGAGACCGGCGCCTATTGCGTTCTCGACGTTGCGGGGGAGAGCATCGTCGTCGTTCGCGGCGAGGACGGACTGCACGGGCATTTCAATTTTTGCCGTCACCGCGGCAGCCGGCTGCTCTGCGGGGAGGGAACGCTGCGCGGCCTGATTCGCTGTCCGTATCACTCCTGGACCTACGCGCTCGACGGCCGGCTCGTCGCCTCGCCGTTCGTTCCGCTCGAGTTCGTGCCGGAGCAATCGCGCCGCTTGCATCGCGTCGGGGTCGCGCAATGGGCGGGCTTCCTCTTCGTGCACCTCTCGCCGCAGCGGGCGCAATCCGCCGGCGCCACGCTGGAGGCGCAACTCGGGGGCGTGCCCGAGCGGGTCGATCGGTATCCGCTCGCAGAGCTGTGGACCGCGCGAACCATTCGCTACGACGTCGAGGCCAACTGGAAAGTCATTCTCGAGAACTATAACGAGTGCTATCACTGTGCCGGAGTGCACCCGGAGCTCTGCCGCGTCGTGCCGGCGTTCAAACGGCGCGGCGGCGCCGACCTCGATTGGGAGCGAGGAATACCGCACCGCGAAGGCGCGTGGACGTTCACGGCGAGCGGATCGAGCGATCGAGCGGCCTTCGCGACGCTCAGCGAGGAGGAGCGAGTTCGCCATAAAGGCGAGCTGATCTATCCGAACTTCATGCTGAGCCTCTCCGCCGAACACGTCGCGGCGTTCTCGCTCTGGCCGCGGGGACCGGCGGCAACGTCGATCGTCTGCGACTTTCTCTTTCACCCCGACGAGATCGCCAAGCCGGGTTTCGATCCGAGCGACGTCGTCGATTTCTGGGACCTCGTCAACCGCCAAGACTGGAACATTTGCGAGAGCGTGCAGGCCGGGATGCGCTCGCACGCGTTTACGCACGGCTATTACGCACCGATGGAGGATGCGAGTCTGGATATTCGGCGCTACATCGCAGAGCGGCTGAAATGACGCGCGACTTCGACGTTATCGTGCTCGGGCTCGGCGCGCTCGGGAGCGGCGCCGCGTATTGGCTCGCAAAGCGCGGCGCGCGCGTGCTCGGCCTGGAACAGTTCGAGTTCGGTCACGCGCGCGGCAGCTCGCACGATTGGTCGCGAATCATTCGCCTCTCGTATTTTTCGCCGCTCTACGTTCGCTTGGCGAAGGAGGCGTACGCAGCTTGGAAGGCGCTCGAGCAAGACGCCGGGGAGCGGGTGCTCTTCAAGACCGGCGGACTCGATATCGGACCGCGCGATGGCGCGATTCCGCTTTCAAACTACGCCGATTCGATGCAAGCCTGCGGCGTCGAATTCGAACGGCTCGACGCCGGCGAGATTCGCAAACGTTGGCCGGTGTGGCGGGTCGGTGACGAGATTCACGGACTCTTCCAGCCCGATAGCGGCATCGTTGCGGCAGACCGCGCGACGGCGGCGCTGCGGCGAGCCGCGAGCGAGTTCGGAGCGACGCTCCGGGAGCGAACCGTCGTCACCGCGATACGCGACGCGAACGGCGAGATCGACGTCGAAGCCGGTGGAGAACGCTATCGTGCCGCCAAGCTCGTGATTGCGGCCGGCGGTTGGACGGATCGGATGTTGGCTCAGCTCGGCGTGCGCATTCCCTTCGAGGTGACGAAAGAGCAGGTTCTATACTTCGCGGCTCGCGATCTGACGGAATTTGCGTTCGGCCGCTTTCCGATTTGGATCTGGATGGACGACCCGTCGTTTTACGGCTTTCCGGTTTTCGGCGAACCCGATTCGGTGAAGATCACGCAGGACGCCGGCGGCGAGCCGGTCGATCCCGACACGCGCGGCTTTGAAGAAGATCGTGAACTAACCGCGCGCGTCACGGGCTTCATGGAGCGCTATCTTCCGAGTGCGCTCGGCCCGGTCGCGCGGATGAAAACGTGTCTCTACGCGCTAACGCCCGACCGCGACTTCATCATCGACCGGCTTCCGCGCCGGCCGAACGTCTGCATCACCGCCGGCGGCGGACACGGTTTCAAATTCGCCGCCGTTATCGGCCGGATTCTGAGCGAACTCGCGCTCGACGGAACGACTCCCTCCGATATCTCGGCGTTCAAGATCGACCGCCCGATTCTGCAAATGGCCGAACCGCCGAAAACGTATATGGTGTAAGGGCTCCTCCAACCGAAGAGCGACTTCGAGCGGCGCGCACTTGTTTTTAGAGTGACGATTAGCGTACCATCTGATTGCTACGTGTTAGGTGCGAGGGCCAATAACTGATGCCAACGAGTACTCAAGGTCCAGGCCGCTGCGTAGCATGCGTCGGCGCCGCAGCATTGTTGGCAGGATGTGGTGGCTCGGCACCGCCGACCGGCGCGCCGGCAATCGCCCGAAGCATGGCTTTGACGAGCGTGACGCGGGACAACGGCGGCCGAACGTGGATGTTAGAGCAAACGAAGAACACCGACTTACTCTATGTTTCGGACGCTGGAACGAATGGCGTTTACGTGTTCTCGTACCCTGGCCTCCATCGTATCGGAAAGCTCCAAGGATTAGTCAGCGAACCGCACGGCCTCTGCTCGGACCCTGCGGGAAACGTGTTCGTCACTGAGTTCGGCAACGGCGGGAAAAACAACCACAGGGATGTTCGGTGGACCCGGCTACAGAGAATTTAGCCGTAGCAATTTATACGTATAACTCAGCATCCACTGGTGTTGCAGTCTATCCGGCAGCCCAAGGTTACCCAACGTTCTACATCGATGCGGCGTTTGAGGAAATGTACTTTTGCAGCTACGATCGATACGGCAATTTATTCGTCAGTGGCGTGAATCAACAAGGATTCGCGCTTGCAGAACTGGCGGCAGACAGCGGGACGTTGACCGACATTTCCTTGAAGAATAAGTTTACCGGAAGTTACCCGATTCAATGGGATGGCGATCATCTCGCGATCGGGAGCTACGGCAAGTATACGCAGCGGTATTTTATTAATCGCGCAACCATCGTGGGTACAACGGCAAGAGTCGTCGGTAGGACGGAGCTCGTGCTGAAGCATGGATATTTTCGCAACGATACCGATTTCGTCATTCGAGGATCGAGAGTCGTCGTTATAGATGATTTCGACTTTGTTAAGGGAAAGGCAATTGTGTGGGGCTATCCGCGTGGTGGAGCACACATTGGAGGGACACAAAACTTTGGCAGCCAGTATCTCGATGGGGTCACCATCAGCGCCGCCCCGAACCGCTGAGCTGCCTCGCCGCCGAGCAGCCTAACGACCGTGCCGGCCGGCGACAAGGCTGACGAACCTGCGGACCTTATTCTCTCCGGCGGGACGGTTCATAGCGCCGACGAGCGTTATCCGTCGCCGCAGGCATTTGCCGTCCGTGGCGGCCGCTTTGCGTATGTCGGCTCCCTGGCCGGCGCGATGGCCTTGCGGGGCTCGGCGACGAGTCTGATCGACGCAGGCGGCTGCACGATTCTCCCGGGCCTCATCGATGCGCATCTCCATCTCACCAATCTCGGTCTGCGGTTGGAACAAGCCGTGCTCGATGACTCACGCTCGCCCGAAGAGATGATCGAGCGGGTCGCGGGGTACGCGCAGTCGTCGAACGAGCAATGGATTCTCGGACGTGGATGGGACGAGAACCGCTGGGAGCATCCGATATTTCCGGCACACGAGCTGTTGAGCTCGGTTATCGGCGATCGTCCGGCTGCGCTGACGCGTGTCGACGGGCACGCGCTACTCGCGAACGCGCCGGCAATGGCGATTGCGGGAGTGGAACGCTCTACGCCGGATCCGCCGGGCGGCCGAATCGTACGTGACGCGCGCGGTGAGCCGACCGGTCTTTTTATCGACACGGCCATGGCCCTGATCTACGCTTGCGTTCCGAAGCCGTCGCACGAGCGGCTCGTCGCCGCGACCCGGGCGGCGATCGCGGAGTGCAACCGATGGGGCGTCACGGCAGTGGCGGAACCGGGGTGCGACGCCGCGGTGCTCGCCGCACATAGCGAGCTGCTCGAGCGCGGAGAGTATTCGATTCGCAACACCGCGATGCTCGACGACGACCCGGCGCTCATCGCCGAACGTGCGCGCTCCGGCATCGTCGAAGCCGCGTTCGACGGACGGCTTTGGATTCGTTCCATTAAGCTGTATGCCGATGGAGCGCTGGGTTCGCGCGGCGCCGCGTTACTCAAGCCATATAGCGACGATCCCGGGAACAGCGGACTGATTCTCACGCCGCAACGCCGCATCGAAGCGGTTGCCGCCGCGGCGCTCGATACCGGCTTTCAGATCTGCGTCCATGCCATCGGCGATCGCGCGAACCGAATGGTTCTCGATACCTTCGAAATGGTACGCAAGCGTGGCGGCGATTCGCTGGCGCGTCCGCGCATCGAACACGCGCAGGTGGTCTCGCCGCAAGACATTCCGCGGTTTGCCCGGCTTGACGTCGTTGCGGCAATGCAGGCGCCGCACGCGCTCAGCGATATGGCGTGGGTGCCGGCGCGCCTCGGTCCGCAGCGGCTTGCCGGGGCCTACGCCTGGCGCGCGATCATCGATACCGGTGCAATCGTTGCCAACGGAACCGATGCGCCGGTCGAGCCGGCGAGCAGTGCGCGCACCTTTGCAGCCTCGATCGCCCAGCACGGCGTGGTCGACCAGCGGATGACGCGGGCGGAGGCGCTCGCTTCGATGACGAGCTGGGCCGCCTACGCGAACTTCCAGGAAGCGCTAATCGGTTCGATCGTGCCCGGGAAGTATGCCGATTTCGTCGTGATGGATCGCGACTGGATGCGCGTTACACCAGAAGACATTCTGGCGACGAAGATTTTGTCAACGTTTTTCGCGGGACGCAGGGTTTACGGCGACGATCGGGTGGCCGGTCACCCTTCGACAGGCTCAGGGTGACATTTCCTTCGACAGGCTCGGGGTGACAACGACGCCGCGTTAGCGCCAGATTTTCTTGATGTCGGAGGCTTGGCAGGCGTAGGCGGTGCACGCGACGCCGGCGATATCCTCGATGGTGCGCAGCGTCGAGTAGTGCGTGATCTTCTGAGAGTACTTGCCGGGCTTGACCATCGGACCGACGAGCAGCGTGGCGATTTGATTCTGACCGTTGTTATCGGGATCGGCTTCGTCCCAGGTCAAAATGAGCAGTCCGTTATGCTTCTTATCGTACTTCAGAATCGGCGGCAGGTTCTTCGATAGCCACGTGTCACCGGTCTGCGTGCTGCAATCGTGCATGTCGTCGCAGAGGTTCGGCACGATGATGGTGAGCGTCGAGGGGGGCTTCACGAAGCCGTCATAAACGAGGTTCGACGATGCCGGCACGTTGGTGAAGTTGACCCACGGATTGTGCTTTCGCGCGTACTCGCCCGACGAACAGCCCGTGTAACCGTCGTAGGGCATCGACTCGGAGTAGCCGTCGAAGGTGAGTCCCGCGGCGATGAGCTCTTCGCCGGCATTGACCGCGCCGAACGTGTGCGGGCAGGAGTCGTCGTTAATGCCTTGCGTCGAGCCCGAAAAGAGCCCGAGATAGTTCGGCTGACTCGGATGGGTGACGGCGTGGCTGTTGGTCATCAACGCCGCCTCCGGAACGAGCGTGCCGTTGATGTACGGCGCTTGGGAGCTGCCGATCACGAGATCGTAGTCGCGGTTTTCCATAATAACCACGACCACGTAGCGCGCGTGCGGACGACCGGCGTTACTGCGCGCAACCGGCCCGCCGCTGCGAACGGCGATCGCCGCATACGCGGGGAGGGAGCCGTTATATCCGATGCATCCCGCCAGCAGCGACGCGGCAACGGCGAAGCAAAAACAGACCAATCTCATCGTCGTCCTCCAGTTGCTTCTCAGCGTTTGCTGGTAACGTACGGCACGTGACGCCCGATAATCTCGAAGCCTCGATTCAAGCAGTGAAGCGATGGGCCCAGGAAGAGATCGAGCGGCTCGTCTACGGCGGCACGCGGCCGATCTCGATCTGCGCTACCGTCGAGTCGTCGATACGCGAGGCCGCCATCGCCCGCGGGAACACGATCGCACACTCAGGAGAAATTGCGGAGATCGAAACGCTCGTGACGCTCTGCGAACGGGCGCTGGAACGAGCCTCGGTCCCCGGAAGCACTACTTCGTGACGATGCCGATATCGTTGGTGATGCAGCTTCCGCCTTTGGTCGGACATGCTTTGACGGCTTGTATGTAGACCACCTTACCTAGGCTATTCTTCAGTTTTACTTTGGCGGTAACGGTGCCGTTCGTCGGGTTGCCCGGATTCGGTTTGAAGCTGCCCACGATCCCTTTGTACAGTTTTCTCTTGAGCGTGGTGATCTTGCTCGACCACTTCTCCTTGGGGAAAGAGCCGGAGCTGCAGTTGGCGCCGTTGGTGACGCAGATTTCGTATTTTACCGGATGCCCTTTTGCGACGGTGATGCAGGCGATGTATTTCGACGTCGGGCACTGTGCGAGCGGCTCGCCGAAAATCGTGAGCTTGACTGAGGAACGGCCGTTTGCGCCGGCGAGCGCCGACGACGTGCCGGGTATTGCCGAGCTTCCGTTCGAGCAGGCTGCGAGTCCGATGCTCGCGACGATTGCAGCGACGAGAAAGTGTGTTCGCACGATTACGCTCCTTTGGCTTTGCCGATTTGGTCTGACGCTGGCTTTACCCTAACGCCTCGCGTCCCTTCTTGCTTCCGACGATATAGAGACCGGCGCCGACGAAGAGCACGGCGGCGGTCAGTCCGATAACTTTGACGACCGAGAGCACCTTCGTGGGATCGTCGTCGGCGGGGAAACCCGCAAAAACGATCGCCGATATCGTCGTTGCCAGCCCGATGAGCGCGGCGATGGAAACGGTCCAGTTTCCGCCCGGAATGCGCACCATCTCCGGCGACCATTGCTCGACGCGCAGTTTGATCGAGGAAGCAAACAAGAACAGAAAGGGCACCATCGTTATGATGACCGTCGAGCTGACGAGTACGTCGTACGCGCCGCGAACGCTCGTGCCGGCTTGCCCCAGAAAGATGAAGAGGGCGGCGATGCTCGCTTGCGTTACTAACGCAACGACCGGCGAACCCCAGCGAGGATGTACGCGGCCGAAGACGGGCGGCAGATAGCGATCGACCCCTGCGACGAACGGAATGCGCGCGACCGCGCCGAGCCACGCGCCGGTGCTTCCGATACAGCTCAGCGCTACCAAGGCCGCTGCGATCGGCGTCAAGGCATACCAGTGCAGGCGTGCGGCCGCGTTACTCACGGCCTGCATCACGCCCGACGACGGATTAACCGCGTGTGGTGCGAGCGTTGCCAGCACGGCGACGGTGCCGGCAATATAGATCACCGCGATTGCGGGCGCCGCCATCGCCAGACCGAGGGGAATCGTTCGGCGCGGATTCTTGATCTCTCCGCCCATGAACGGCATCGCCTCCGGTCCCGTCCAGGCGAAGGCGATGACCGACCAAAAGATGACGTCCTTGATCGCAAGTCCGGGGCGCATCGTCGTTGCGGTGATCGACGTCGCCGAGCCGAACTTCCACCACACGAGCGCGCCCAGACCGACTAAGAGCAGCGTGACGACCCAACGCGAGACGGCGCCGGCGTTGTTGAGCCACTTTCCGACGTCCAATCCGTAGATGTTGACGATGGTGGCCAACAGTAAACCCGCGAGTGCGACGACGATGTAATAGAGCGGCGGCGCCGAAAGTGCGCCGCCGCGCGCGCCGCCGATAAAGAGCGCGTTGCCTGCGGCGAAGTAGAGCAGAGCCGGAAAGTACGGCAGATTGCTCGCCCAATAGGTCCACCCGGTGATGAAGCCCGCGAACGGCCCGAAGGCCTTCTTGCTCCACACGTAGAGGCCGCCTTCGTCGGGATGATGCGAGGCGAGAAAGACGACGGCGATCGAGAGCGGCACGAACATCGCCAAGCCGCCGATGACCCAAATCGGAATCGAACTCGCTCCCGCGGCTGCCGCGGTCGCTACCCACTGCAAGTTCGAACCGGCGACGACAAAGAAGAGGACGACGTCGGCTAAACCCAGCGTGCGCCGAAGCTGCATGCTTGCGCCGTTTCAACGGCGAGATAGAGATCGCCCACTATCCTGACGCGGGTAGCGGGCGATGCGGTCTGCTTTAGATTATCCCGGGGCTTAGTACGGGGGACGTCCCCAATGTCCGCCTACCCAGACCCAGCCACGATCGCGGTGGGCCCAATGTCCCGCATGCCATCGCGCGCCCCCGTACGGCGGGTATTCGTATCGACCGCGCACCCACACGTAACGATAGCCGTTCCAGGACCAGTATCCACCCACCCAATAGTACCCCGGACCCGGCGCGGCCGGAACCGTCTCGTAAATAGGTGCTGGAGGCGCGGTCTGAACGTAGATCCCTCCGTAGACCTGTGCGGCCGCGGGAAGAGCAGCGCCGGCGACCGCCCCGCCGAGCGCACACGCAAGAAGAAGGTTTCGTAAGTTCATCATGCTTCCTTATTACCACCGAGAAGCGCGAGGCTCGCGGGGGAGCCGATTAAAGCATGATTCAGATCGGATGAGAGTCGAGCGGCTGCATCAATTGCTCGAGATCGGCCCAGTAGGCGACCGCGCGGTCGACGCATGCTTCGCGGTCGGTCATTAGGCGGCGCTCGGTGGAGGCCATGGTGGGCGGAAGAATGGATAGCAGCACGTCACGATCGTGCGCCTCGCCGAGCGCGTCCTGCAGTTGCGCAAGACGCCCGGCAACGGGTTCGAGAGAAGCATCGAGTACTTGAAAGCGCTCGAGCGCGTAGCGCAAGCGTTTGCAGGCGATTCGAAAGTCGTGCAGCCCTTGCTTCTCGCGCCGCTCGAGTTCACCGGCTAAGCTTCGCGCTTCATGCAGCCGCGTGCGTACGACTCGGGCGACGAGCTGCCGCACGTCATCGACGCCTTCGAGATCGATGCGTTCGGCCTTCATCTGCTACGGCGTAAAGCGCATGAGGCGAAGCTGCTTACGGGCTTGCCGCATCGCGAGCCGCTCTCGATCGCGCAGCCGCTCGAGCAGCGGGCGCGCAAGCTCCGCTTCCCCGGAATCGGCGCTGCTCTGGAGCAGCCGTAGAATGATCGTTGCGTCGCGAGCCGCATCGGTTGCGAGCGCCGCGCGCTTGACGCGCCGGCGCAAGCGCTTCGATCGAGCGATGGTTGCGACGTCTTCGAGCAGCGAGCGAAGACGCCGGCCGGTGGTGCGGACGTCGTGAAGACGCTTCTCGTTCGGGTTGTTGACGAAGCGTCTGCGCGCGCGTTCGAGCGCGCGCCGCTCGCGACGGACGGTCTCTTTGAGCCACTTCATCGTGACGGGGCGCTCATCGCCCGCGCCTTCGACGGGGGGCTTTCGACCGACCTTCGCGAAGCAGGAATTCTGCTGTGAGATCGACGCGTTTGCCCGTCCTCATCGTGCTGCTCGTCGTCGTTGCCGCGGCTTACTGGTATTACCATTCGCAGCGTACCGCGAGCAACGGCGAATCGATCGCCGTCTACTACACGAAGCTCGATGGAAACTCACTGGGCGACGTGCGCGTTTCGCTTCGGCCGCCGCTGCCCGGCGAAAGCACCGCGGAGCACCTGCATAACGCGGTGCTCTATGCCGCAGTGCAGGCCGTCGCCGGTCCTCCCAACGGCATACCGGCAATTCGCTTTCCGCCCGGCACGCGCGTTCTGAGCGTCGCGGCAAACGGATCGACGGCCACCGTCGATCTCTCAAAGGACGTCGAGCGGCAAGCGGGTGGGACGTTTGGCGAGAACGGGCAGTTCAAAGCACTCGTTTATACCGTGACGGGGATCCGCGGTATCGACGCGGTGCAGGTTACGGTCGAGGGCGCCCGGCTGGAGACGCTGCCCGGGGGTCATATCGAACTTGATCAACCGCTTCATCGGTCCGACTTCTAGCGTCGCGGCGGCGGCGATCGCCGCGCTGCTGACGATGCCCGCGCTTCCGGCGCGTGCCGACGCGCCGCTGACGGCGCTCTATCAGGGGCAGCCGATTCGTTTTGCGCACGTCGCGCAGACTTCGAACGGCCCAGCGATCGGCATCGGCGATCCCGGGTTTGCATCCCTGCTGCGCAATACCGGAGCGCTGCTGACGTGGAAACCCGGAGAGCGTTACGTTTTGATCACGACCTCGGTGCCGACCGTCGTCAGTTTTGCGGTCGGCGACCGGCGTTACGACGTGGGCCCGATCGCGCTGCAGGCAAGCTTTGCACCGTACCAGCACGGCAACGAGATCTATCTGCCGCTCAACGAAGTGCTGGCGTCGCTCGATTTAGCGTTGCGGCAAGACGGCGCGGTAAAGGTGCTCCAGCCCCAGCTGGGAGCACTCGACGTGCGCGAAGACGCCGGGCGCGTTACGCTCTCGGCGCATGCCGGCGCGCCGTTCCATTTGCGGCTCGTTTCAGAGAGCGACGATGCGATCGCCTACGCGTTCGACGGCGTGGGGACCGCGCTTACGGGAAAGCGCCGCATCGGCGCGGGCGGCGTGCGCGCGCTCGAAATTTCCGTTTCCGGTAGCGTGACCGATCCGACGACGCTGGTTACGGTGCGCCTCGACCGGGGTACCGCAGCCGAACTACCGCAGAATAACGGCGATCGCGACCTAACGCTCTCGTTCGTGCAAGGCACGGCAGCGCAGACGATGGCCGAGGAATCGCCGACGCCGGAGCCCCCGGTGCCGTCCGATACCAGCGCTCCCGCGGCCGCGGGTGCGGCAACGGTCACGGCCGTTACGGCCCAGCCGAGTTCCGACGGCGCCACCGTCACCATCGCGGTTAACGGAAGCGCGGTCTACGAATGGCACCGCCTGCGCGATCCGGACAATCGTTTCTGGGTGGATATCAAGAACGCGCAGCTCTCGGGACCGCCGATCGATCAGAGCGCGGCGAGTCCGCTCGTCTCGCTTCGCGTTCGTCAGACCGATCCGACCACGGTGCGAATCGCGCTGACGCTCGACGGCCAAAAGCCGATTACCGTCACGCCGTCGACGACCGGCATGATTCTCCAAGTTGGCGCCGAGGACGTCGCCGACGTGGCGCGCGCCGGAGGCGGCAGCCTCGGCAATCTCATCTCGGCGAGCGAAGAGAATCCGCCGGCCGTTACGCCCGCGCCGATTTCGACTTCATCCGACAACGCCGGCAGCGGCGACGAGAACGCGTGGAAGTTTGCCCCGAAGAGCGGCTACGTGCCGACGAATCCGCGGCTGATCGTCATCGATCCCGGCCACGGTGGGAGCGATCCCGGGACGCAGCACGGCAACCTCAAGGAGGCCGATCTCACGCTCGACATGGCCAAACGTTTGCGACAGATTTTGATCGCGCACGGCTGGCAGGTGAAGTTGACGCGCGAGACCGACGTCGACGTCTACGCCCCCAACGACAGCGCTCGCGACGAGCTTCAGGCTCGCGTCGACGTCGCGAACAACGCCGGCGCGCGGCTCTTCGTTTCCATACACGCCAATGCGTTCATCAACTCCGGACCGTACGGCACGACGTGCTATATCTCCAAGCCGTCCGACGCCGCCTTGGCGCATATCGTCGAGACGCATCTCGCCGCAGACGGAACGAAAGACGACGGCGTGATCAAAAGCCACCTGTACGTCACGTATCACACGAAGATGCCGGCGGTGCTGATCGAGACCGCGTTCTTGACCAATCCGAGCGACTACGCGCTGCTCGCCTCGGCGGCCTGGCGTCAGAAGGTCGCGCAAGAGATCGCCGACGGCATCGCTGCGTACGCGCAACAGTACCCGGTTCCGAACCAGCCCGCGCAGTGATCGGTCTCTTCGACTCGGGCCTCGGCGGGCTGACCGTGCTGGCGCGGTTGCGCGAACGGCTGCCGCGTGCGGATCTGACCTTCTTCGCGGACCAGGCGCACGTGCCGTACGGCGATCGAACTCACGGGGATCTTCTGCGGTTGCTGCGGGCAAATCTCGCCCGCTTCGATGAGTATGGCGCCGACGCAATCGTGATGGCGTGCAATACCTCCTGCGCGGTCGCCGAGCGCTACGGCTGGCCCGATTCACGCGCGCCGGTGCTCGATTTGATCGAATCGGCGGCGATGGCCGTGGAAGCGGGCGGGTTTCGCCGCGTCGGGGTCGTGGCGACCGCCGCGACGGTCGGCGCCGGCTCCTACGGCCGGACGCTGCGCGGACGCATAGCCGGGATCGACGTCGTCGAGGTTCCGGCTCCGGTGCTGGTGCCGCTCGTTGAATCCGGCATCGCCGATGAGCGCGCCCGTGAGGCCGTGGCCGACGTCTGCTCGCACCTGCCGCTCGATCTCGACGCGCTGGTCTATGGCTGCACGCATTATCCCGTGCTCGGAGAACATTTCAGCGCGGTTCTCGGGCGCGAGGTTGCGCTAATCGATCCGGCGATCGTACAGGCGCAGCGCGCCGCGGATCTGCTCGGCGATCGTGCGCACGGCAGCGGTTCGACGACCTATCTGACCAGCGGCGACGAAGCGGCATTCCAGGCCGGCATCGCCCGCATCGTTGGAACGGCAGCATGCTCCGTCTGGCGTTGATTTTTTCCGCGATTCTGATCGCCTACGACGCGCTGGCGGCGCTGATCGCGCGATCGATCACGATCTCGTACGATTCGTTCGCCGTGCTCTCGCTGGTCGTCGTGTTCTTCATGGGCATCTACGCCGGTCGAAAGCTCGCCTGGCGCGGGATCGCGGTCGTTGCCGTCGCATCGGCGATTGAAGCGACCGCGGGTTGGTACGTCGCTTCGCTGATCGGTCCCGGATACGTTCCCGGCTGGACGATGCGCGCGTTGGTTGTGATGGCCGTCGAGGCGGCGCTGCTTTCGACCGTCGTCGGGCTCGCCGGCGTCGCGATCGGACTTCGTGTCGCCGGCATTCGCCGCAGACTATTTTAGCGCGAGTCCCCCGACGATCGCCGACGCGAGGATAAAGAATGCGGGATTGACCTTCGTTCGGTTGACCGCCACGAAGGTCGCCAATGCCAACAGAACCGTGATCCAGTTGGTGATTGCGCCCTTGCCGAAGATGATGAGCCCACCGACGGCCAGCCCGATTGCCACCGGCCCCAGGCCCTTCTGAATCGACGTTCTCCACGGCCAGTTCGCGAGTTTGTTCCAGAGCCGGCCGACGCCGAACGTCAGCACGCCCGTCGGCAAGAAAAACGCAAGCGCTGCGACGAGCGCGCCGCCGAATCCGGCAACGAGCTGACCGACCTCCGCGACCATCATCATGTTGGGCCCGGGCGACATCTGACCTGTGCTGTAGACGTGCACGAGTTCGTCGCTCGTGAGCCAGTGGTGGACGTCGACGATCTGCACCTTCATCTCGGGAAAGGCGGCCATACCACCGCCGATCGTGAGAAACGAGAGATAGGCGAAGACGCGGATTAATGCAGGGATCTGATCCATTCCTCAGTCTCCTCGGCGGGCTTTTCGCGTTTGACATGCGGTCGATAGGCGACGATCGCTGCCGTGCCGACGACGAGCAGCGTCATGGGAACGCCGACTTTGAAGTAGGTGATTCCCAAAATCGCGGCGACGACGAAGACCGCGTCGTAGACGCCGCGCAGCGATTTCTTGCCGATCTGAAACCACGTTGCGGCGAGGAGACCCGTCGCCGCGGCGGCGACTCCACGCAAGGCCGCGTTGGCGAGCGGACGCGCGGTGTGCTGCGCATAGATGATGCCGGCGGCGGTCATAAAAACGAACGCCGGCAGACACATAGCGACGAGCGCGACGCTCGCGCCGAGGACGCCGGCAAGACGGTCACCGGCGAGGATCGCGATGTTGGTCGCGTTGAGCCCCGGCAGGGTATTGCTGATCGAGGTGAGCTCGAGAAACTCGACGTCATCGAACCACTTCTTTTGGCGCACGAGCGAGTCGCGGAGATAGGCCACGACGCCGCCGCCGAAACTGATGGCGCCGATCGCGAGAAAGGTCAGGAATATTTCGGTGAGCGAGGCTTTTTTATTCATGGCTCTGCGGCGGATTGCCCTTGAGGCGATAGACGAGTCCGGTCTTCGTCGTACCGAGGTAGAGCCAGCCGGTGGCAACGAGCTGAAGCTTGATGTAATACTCCTCGACGCGCTGCCGGACGATGTCGACGACGTCTTCCCGGCGATCGAACTTTGCCTGATATGCGAACTCGCCGCACATGACCTTATGATCGCCGAGCGACCGCCAAAGCGAGATGTTGCACTTGGTAGAGAATCCTTTGCCGAAGTCGAGCGTGCCGAGATCCATCAGCACCTCTTCCACGAGCGTCGAGTTGACGAGCTCGACCTTTCCTTCTTGCGATCCGATCAGTCCGGCGACCGCGGGGATGACGCGGGCGATGGTCTGCAGGCTGGTACGGTCGGGCTCGTGCACCGAACTCAACGGAAAGATGCAGTTGTGCGAATAGAGCAGGCGAAAGCCGCCGAGCTGGTCTTTGAGCGGCAGGGCCTCGGACTTGAACTTGACGCGATAGGGCCCGGCGATCTTCGGGCGCACGTCCACCGAAGCGGCGAGAGCCATGTCCGGATTGCGAAACTTGAAGACGATCTCGGGATCGTCGATCGGAAATCCGTCTTGATACTCGGTGCGCCGCCGCAGGATGAAGGAGTTGTTGTAGAGCCGGAAGTCGGCCGTGTCGAGGAACATCACCTCGCGAATGCGCGGCCGCAGTTTGCTCAAGTCGAGCGGTTGAAATCTCACCCCCTTGACCTTCCCGGCCGCCTCGCCGACCAAGTCGCTGAACGATTTGAAGCCGCGCACGCTGAAGAAGAAGTCCGGCTTCAAGATCAGCTTCGCATCGAAGAACTGGATGCTATCGTGCGGATTGCCGTCCGCATAGGTCAGCGGGCCGTTGGCTGAAACAACGTTCGTGCTCATCTGCGCTCCTTCTTAGTGCGCCGAGAGTAATCCCACGTGAAAGAGCGAGAAGAAGAATGCCGTGGTTGCGATCGCGAGTGCGGCACCGGCAAGAACCTGCGCGATGGTATGCGCCTTTAGGTAGACCCGGGCCCAGCAGACCATCGGTATCAAAACCATAAACGGCAGGGGCTGACGCCCGTAGAGGAGCGTCAGCGCCGCCAGCGGCGCGGTGATGCCGATTGCGTGCGTGCTGATCTTCCAATACCGCGTGATGTACTGCACGATCAGCGTCGAGGCGAGATAACCCAGCATGGCGGCGATCATCAGCCGTGGAGCGTGCGCGAGCCATAGCGCCGCCGCGCCGAACGCGTCGAACGCGACAAAAGCGGTGAAGACCATCTCGCGTTCGGCGCGCACCGACATGTCGAGATCGGAGATCCGATCGGTGGCATTGAGCCAAAAGACGTAGAGCATCGGTCCGATCGATACGAAAAACGTCGAAATGAAGAGCAGGCGCCAGAAGTCGAGCGTGTCCTTCGCACCGATGTTCGCGAGAATGACGAAGAGCGCGAACGCGGTCAGGAACGGGTTGAAGATCGTGGAGAGGCTGCGCGCGAGCTCGCGCCAGACGCCGCGTTTCTTGATCGGAACGATCGCCTGAAGCGGATCGTCCGTCCAGCTGGACTCGGGCACTCCCGCTTGTTCGGCCTTCGGCTCCGCACCCCCGTGCAGGCGCGGCGGGGCTTGCAGTCGTAGAGAGGATGCCGCAATGCAGCCCCTTCTATCCGCCGCTGCGGCGGCAGCTAAGGCCGTACCAACGGCCGTGGCGACGGCTTTGCCGAACGGCGCGCTGCCGTCGAGCTTACCCGCCGGTCCGAATGCGCCGATCGGCGTTCCGTCGGCCGGGCCCGAGCCGAAAACCTGGTTTGCAATGCATCTGCCTTGGCTGACTCACGGCTTCGCGGGACTCTTCATCCTTGCGGCGATCCTTCTGATCTTCTTGCTGGCGATTCAAACGACGAAGCAGGAGGGGCTGACCGGATCGATCGGCGGCCGCGTCGAGTCGTCGTATCGCGGAAGGCTTGGTGCCGAAGAACAGCTCAAGCGCTGGACCGGCATCGTGGCAGTCTGCTTCGTAGTTTTCGGATTCATTCTCTCCCTGACCGGCATCTAGCGAACGAAGGAAGAGCGTGCCGCTTCTCGAGGTCGAGAATCTCCGCACCACCTTCCGAACTGAAGACGGCCCGGTGACGGCGGTCAACGGACTCTCGTTTGCGCTCGCCGCCGGTGAGACGCTCGGTATCGTCGGCGAGTCGGGCTCCGGAAAATCGGTCACGGCGCTCTCCATCATGCGGCTGCTGGCGCGCAGCGCAACGGTGACTGCCGACCGGATCGTGTTCAACGGCGAGGACCTGCTGCGCAAAAGCGAAGCCGAGATGCGGCGCATTCGCGGATACAAAATCGCCATGATCTTCCAGGATCCGATGACCTCGCTCAATCCCGTGCTCACGATCGGCGAGCAGATCTCGGAGGCCGTTCGGCTCCATCTCGGCCTAGGGCGGCGCGAGGCGCGCGACCGGGCGATCGAAATGCTGCGCAAAGTGCGCATTTCGCTTCCCGAGAAGCGCCTGGGGGACTATCCGCATCAGTTTTCCGGCGGAATGCGTCAGCGCGTGATGATTGCGATGGCGCTCTCCTGCAATCCGCAGTTGCTCATTGCCGACGAGCCGACCACGGCGCTCGACGTTACGATTCAGGCGCAAGTGCTCGAGCTGATGAACGATCTGCAGCGCGAGACGGGCGCCGCAATCATTCTGATCACCCACGATTTGGGCGTCGTCGCCGAGTTCTGCCGCAACGTCCTCGTGATGTACGGCGGCAACATGGTCGAGTATGGCACGGCGGAACAACTCTTCAACGAGCCGCGGATGCCGTACACGCAGGGGCTTCTGGCCTCCTTACCGCGTCTCGACGACACGCGGCACCGGCGCCTCGAACCGATTCCCGGACAGCCGCCGAATCTGCTGCGGCTTCCTCCGGGCTGCGCCTTCGCGCCGCGCTGCAGCTACCGGATGCCGATCTGCGCCAACCCGGTTCCGCTCTACGATTTCGGGCAGCGCCACGTCGCGCGCTGCTATCTCTACGACAAAGCCGCGAAGGATCAGCGCCCGCCAGCGACGCAGGCGCTGCCGATCGTACCCGCCGGCGGTCTCACCTGATGAACGACGGCGCGCTGGTGCGCGCGATCGATCTCTACAAATATTTTCCGATTCATGCCGGTCTGACGTCTCGCCACGTCGCCGACGTCCGCGCCGTCGACGGGGTAGATTTCAGCATCGAAGAGGGCGAAACGCTCGGGCTCGTCGGCGAATCGGGGTCGGGAAAGACGACGATCGGGCGGCTTCTGCTGCGCCTGCTCCCGGCGACGAAAGGCGAGATTCTCTTTGAAGGCCGCAACGTGCTGGCGATGAACCGCGGCGAGATTCGCCGGCTGCGCCGCTCGATACAGATCATTTTCCAGGATCCGTTTGCGTCGCTCAATCCACGCATGACCATCCGCGACATCGTCGCCGAGCCGCTGAAAATTCACGGCCTCGCTACCGGAAAGGCGATGGAGGATCGCGTGCTCGAGCTGCTCGCGCTCGTCGGACTTCAGCCCTACCACGCCAATCGCTATCCGCACGAATTCTCGGGAGGCCAGCGACAGCGCGTGGGCGTCGCGCGGGCGCTTGCCGTCAGCCCGAAGTTCATCGTCTGCGACGAGCCGGTTTCGGCGCTCGACGTCTCGATTCAGGCGCAGGTCATCAATCTGCTCGAGGACCTGCAGGCAAAGTTCAAGCTGACCTATCTCTTCATCGCGCACGACCTCTCGGTGGTCAGGCACATCGCCACTCGCGTCGCCGTCATGTACGTCGGCAAGATCGTCGAACTTGCCGACCGCAACGACCTCTACGCGCGTCCGCTGCATCCCTACACGCAGGCGCTGCTCTCCGCGATCCCGATTCCCGATCCGGCCGTCGAGCGACGCCGCAAACGCATCGTCCTCACGGGGGACATTCCGTCGCCGGTGAATCCGCCGTCGGGCTGCCGCTTTCATACCCGCTGTCCGGTTGCATTCGATCGCTGCATCACCGAAGAGCCGCCGCTGCGCGAGTACGCTCCGGGGCATTCGGCGGCGTGCCATTGGGTCGAAGAGCACGGCGGCGAGGGACCCGATTTAGCATAGAACGGCGACGGAAGAAGATAGAAAACGGGCGATCGCAGTGCGATCGCCCGTTTGCGTTTTCCGGCCTTCGAAAGCTACTTTTTCTTCCGAGTCGCTTTGCGGCGTTTGCGCACGCCCTTGCGCACGGCGGCCTTCTTCGCTGCGCCCTTGCGCCGCCCGGCCTTGCGCACCTTGCGCGCTCCCTTGCGTACGGCTTTGCGCACTTTGCGCGCTCCCTTGCGCGCTTTGCGCGCTCCCTTGCGCACTTTGCGCGCTCCCTTGCGCACGGCTTTGCGCGCCTTGCGCCCGACCTTACGCGCTACTTTGCGCGTCTTGCGCGCGCCTTTGCGCGCGACTTTGCGTACGGCTTTACGGGCCTTTCTCGCGGTCTTGCGCTTCTTGCGGCCGCCGGCGGCCTTCGCTAACGCGACCGCTGCGACGGCCTTGCGTCGGCGTGCTTTGCGGCGCGGCGCCGGAGCTTCCGGCTTCGGGCCGCCGTTCATTGTGGAATCGGAGTCCATTCATTCCTCCTCGTCCCCGGGGACGATAAGCGTTTAGTGGACAGCGCGTTACGCGCTTTTGAACGCATCATAGAGGATTTCGCAAAATGTTGCAAATTAACGCGCGCACGCACGCGCGAAGTGAGTCGAAGGATTGCCCCGGGATTGACCCCGGCGGTATACTAAGCCCCGTGAAAAAGCCCCTGATCATCGTCGAGTCGCCGACAAAGGCTCGGACGATTAAGAAGTTTTTACCGGCGCGTTTTGCGGTGAAAGCGTCGGTGGGGCACGTGCGCGACCTTCCCAAGAGCACGCTGGGCGTCGACGTCGAGCACGACTTTACGCCGAAATATCTCACGATCAAAGGCAAAGGCGAGGTCATCAAAGAGCTGCGCGGCGCCGTCAAAAGCGCGTCCGACGTCTATCTCGCGACCGACCCGGACCGCGAAGGTGAAGCGATCGCGTGGCACCTGGCCGAACTCTTGAAGCTGCCGCACCCGCAGCGAATCGAGCTTCACGAAATCACCAAAGAGGCCGCCCTGGCCGCGCTGCGAGACCCGCACGTCATCGATATGGACCGCGTCAACGCGCAGCAGGCGCGGCGGATTCTCGATCGGCTCGTTGGTTATAAGATTTCGCCGCTGCTCTGGTCGAAAGTTCGCAGCGGCCTTTCGGCGGGACGCGTGCAGTCGGTCGCCGTCAAGCTGATCGTCGACCGCGAGCGCGAGATCGAAGCGTTCGTCCCCAAAGAGTACTGGACGATCGCAGCCTTGCTTGCCGACGTTGAGAAAGCGCTCGGCGAACAGACCGAGTTTTCGGCCGACCTCATCGCCTGCCGCGGGCAGAAGCTGGAGATCGGAAACGCGGCGCAGGCCGATGCGATTCTCCGCGAGCTCGAGGGTGCGGAGTATCGCGTCGCCTCCGTAAAGCGGCGCGAGGTACGCCGAAATCCGCCCGCTCCGTTCACCACCTCGACGCTGCAGCAAGAGGCCTCGCGCAAACTGAAGATGCGCGTCCGCCGCGCGATGCAGGTGGCGCAGGCGCTGTACGAAGGCGTCGACCTCGGAGCGAGTGAGGGAACCGTCGGCCTCATCACCTATATGCGCACCGATTCGACGCGCATCAGCGATCAGGCGCGCGACGCGGCACGCGAGTTCATCCGCGAAACCTACGGGCAGGAGTTCCACGGCGGCAAGGTTTATCGCGTTCGCGAGGGCGCGCAGGACGCGCACGAAGCGATCCGGCCCACGTCGGTCTTACGCACCCCCGAGCGGCTCGCCGGAGTGCTCAAGCGCGAGGAGCTGCGCCTCTACACGATGATTTGGGAGCGTTTCGTCGCGTCACAAATGGCGCCCGCGCTCTTCGACCAAACCGTGGTGGACGCGGCAGCCGGCGAGTATACGTTCCGAGCGACCGGTACCCTCATGCGTTTCGCCGGCTTCACGCGCATCTACGACGAAGGCAAGGAAGACGACGCAGCCAAAGGCCGGGTTCGCCTTCCCGAGTTACGTGAGGGCGAGGCGCTCGAGTGCCGCAAGATCGAACCGAAGCAGCATTTCACCGAGCCGCCGCCGCGCTACACCGAGGCCGCGCTCGTCAAGGCGCTGGAAGATAACGGCATCGGGCGGCCGTCGACCTATTCGACGATCGTCGAGACCATTCAGGCTCGCGGCTACGTCACGCAGCAAGAACGGCGCTTTATGCCCACGCCGATCGGCTTCGCCGTCAACGATCTGCTCGTCGAGCACTTTCCGAAGATCGTCAATCTCGATTTCACCGCCCGAATGGAGGGCGATCTCGACCGGGTCGCGGAGGGAAACGAAGATTGGATCGGGCTGCTTCGGCGCTTCTACGGTCCGTTCGAGAGCGAGCTCGAAGCCGCGGAGCAGAAGCTTCCGCGCCTGGAACTTCGCGACGAGCCGACCGATGAGATCTGTCCGAACTGCGGACGGCCGATGGTGATCAAGCACGGCCGCTTCGGAAAGTTCATCTCGTGCAGCGGCTATCCGGAGTGCAAGACGACGAAACCGATCGTCAAGGAGACCGGCGCCGCCTGTCCGCGCTGCAGCGGCGCGATCGTCGAACGCCGCTCCAAGAAGGGGCGCGTCTTCTACGGCTGTGCCAACTATCCGAAATGCGATTTCATCTCGTGGGACGCGGTCGTTCCGGAACGGTGCCCGGTCTGCGGCTCGCACGTTTTGGCCAAAACGCGCCGCGGCGGCAACGTGCAGCTGCAGTGCGCGGCCGACCGGACGCACGACGTCGCGGCGCTGGCACCAGCGGCATCTTCCTAAAGCGGCATCTTCCTAATTGGAACGGTTGACGGTTATCGGCGGCGGTTTGGCCGGCTGCGAAGCGGCGTGGCAGGCCGCGCACTGCGGCGTCGAGGTCGATCTCTACGAAATGCGTCCGGGACGGAGCGGTCCTGCGCACGCGACCGGCGCGCTCGCCGAGCTGGTCTGCAGCAACTCGTTTCGCGGTGCCGCACTCGAGAACGCCGTCGGGCTGCTCAAGGAGGAGCTCGCGCGGCTGGGCTCGCTGATCGTCACCTCCGCGCGAGAGACTGCCGTGCCAGCCGGCGGAGCGCTCGCCGTCGACCGGCTGCGCTTCTCCGAAATGGTCGAAGCGCGCATCGCGAGCGAACCGCGCATCACGCTTTACCGCGACGAAATTCGCGCCGTGCCGCTCGACCGGCCCGCGATCGTTGCCTGCGGGCCGTTGCCGAGCGAAGAGTTCTGCGCGAGTCTCGATCGCATAGCCGGCGCGCGCCTGCACTATTACGACGCGGCATCGCCGATCGTCGCCGCCGATTCGGTCGACGAGAGCGCGATGTTTTGGAAGTCCCGTTACGATAAGGTCCTGACGACCGGGTCGGAGGAGCCTTCGGAGGACGGCGATTACCTGAACATTCCGCTCGAGCGCGGCCACTACGAACGGCTGGTGAGCGATCTGCGCACGCTCGAACGCCACCCGGGAAAAGATTTTGAGGAGACGCGATACTTCGAGGGTTGCCTGCCGATCGAAGAAATGGCGGATCGCGGCGACGACGTCTTACGGTTCGGCCCGCTCAAACCGGTAGGTCTGCGCGATCCCCGAACCGGGCGTACTCCCTATGCGGTGGTGCAGCTGCGTAAAGAGAATCGGGACGCAACCGCGTACAATCTCGTCGGTTTCCAAACGCGGCTGAGCTGGCCGGCGCAGCGCGAGGCCTTCGGCCGGCTCCCGGGATTGCAGGAGGCGGAGTGGCTGCGTCTCGGCGTCATGCACCGAAATACGTTTATCGACGCACCGCGTCTGCTCGAGCCGAACCTGCGAGTGCGCGGCACCGGCGGGCTCTATTTCGCCGGCCAGATTACCGGTGCGGAAGGCTACGTCGAAGCGGCAGCCTGCGGCGCGATGGCGGGCATTCACGCGGCGCGAGCGCTACGCGGTGCGCCGCCGGTCGATTTTCCTCGCGAGAGCGCGTTGGGTGCCGTCGTCGCGCATTTGCAGAATCGCGAGACGCCGGACTTTCAGCCGTCCAACGTCACTTGGGGCCACTTCCCGCCCGTGGCGGCCGCCGGAAAACGGGAGCGGCGGCGCATACTGGCCGAGCGCGCGCTCGCCGCGATCGATGCCTTCGCTGAAACCCTCTTCGCGGCTCCCGGGTACTCACGCTAAAGTGAAGTCCACGACAATTCTCGCCGTGCGCCGCGACGGAAGGCTGGCGATTGCGGGCGACGGACAGGTCACGCTCGACAAGACGATCGTGAAGCACGGCGCGCGCAAGGTTCGCAAGGTCTGCGGCGGCAAGGTGATCGCCGGGTTTGCCGGCTCCGCGGCCGACGGCATCACGCTCCTCGAAAAGTTCGAGGCGAAGTACGCCGAGTTTAAAGACCTGCGGCGCGCGTCGGTCGAGCTTGCCAAGGATTGGCGCCAGGACCGCGTTCTGCGGCGCTTGGAAGCGTTGATGATCGTCGGAAACGGAGATCATCTCTTTCTGCTCTCCGGTACGGGCGACGTCATCGAGCCGGACGAGGGCATCGCCGCAATCGGAAGCGGGGGCGCGTACGCGCAGGCGGCCGCGGCGGCGTTGCTTCGCAACACCCAGCTCGACGCTCCCGAGATTGCACGCAAGGCTCTCGAGATCGCCTCGGAAATTTGCATCTACACCAATAACGACATCACCGTGGAGAGCCTGCCGTGACGACCGCGTTGACGACGATTCTCGATGCGGCTCACTTGACGCCGCGGCAGATCGTCGAAGAGCTCGATAAGTACATCGTCGGACAAGGCAGGGCGAAGCGCGCGGTTGCGATCGCGCTGCGCAACCGGTACCGGCGCGCGCAGGCGCGGGAGGACCTGCGCGAGGAGATTACGCCGAAGAACATTTTGATGATCGGTCCGACCGGCGTCGGCAAGACCGAGATCGCCCGTCGCTTGGCGGCGCTCGTGGGCGCGCCGTTCGTCAAAGTCGAGGCGACGAAGTACACGGAAGTCGGCTACGTCGGACGCGACGTCGAATCGATGGTCCGCGACCTCGTCGAGGCCTCGATTCGGACGGTCACCAACGAGCGGCGCGAAGAGGTGCGCGAACTTGCGGCCCGGCACGCGGTCGAGCGCGTCATCGACGTCCTTCATCCGGAGACCCGTCCGCCCTCGGCATCGGGGCAAGGAAATCCGCTCGGAGCGGCGCTCGGATCGATCTTCGGCACCGGATATACGGGCCAGCAGCAGACGCAAACGAATCCGTCGCCAGGGGTTTCCGCCGAGACGCAACGCGTTCGCGAACAGACTCGAGCGGAGATCGAGCGTGGTTTCTACGACGTTCGATTGATCGAGATCGAGGTGGAAGAGACGCCGAGCCTGCCGATCGGCGTGATCGGCGGAAACGTCGATCAAGGCGGCGACCTCGGCGAGATGCTCGGCGGAATTCTACCGAAGCGACGGACGAAGAAGCGGGTGACCGTGGCGGAGGCCCGGCGGATCTTCGAACAAGAGGAAGCGGGAAAACTCATCGACATGGATGCGGTGAAGCGCGAAGCGCTGCGCCGCGCCGGCGAAGACGGAATCATCTTCATCGACGAGATCGACAAAGTCGCCGGCTCGACGGCGCAACGCGGCGGTCCCGACGTTTCTCGAGAGGGCGTGCAACGGGACATCTTACCGATCGTCGAAGGCTCGACGGTCAATACGAAGCACGGTCCGATCAAGACCGATCACATCCTCTTCATCGCGGCGGGCGCGTTCCACATCAGCAAACCTTCGGACCTCATTCCCGAACTGCAGGGACGTCTGCCGATTCGCGTCGAGCTCGATTCGCTCACCGCGGAAGATTTCAAAACCATTCTCACCCAGCCGAAAAACGCGCTGGTCGAGCAGTATAAGGCGCTGCTGGCCACCGACGGAGTGACGCTCGACTTCTCCCCGGACGCAATCGAGCAACTTGCAACCTTTGCGATGCGGGTGAACGAGCAGACCGAGAACATCGGGGCCCGGCGGCTGCACACGGTCCTGGAGCGCGTTCTCGACGACGTGAGTTTCGACGCGCCCGAAACGACCGGCCGCGTGACCATCGACGGGGAGTACGTTCGCGCGCGTCTGGCCGACGTCGTTGCCAACGCCGACCTCTCAGGGTACATTCTCTAAGGGAATTCCCATTGGGTCCGGCAGGGCCCGCACGAACGACAAAGGATGTTCAACCGTATGAAACGATCACTCGGCGCACTCATCGTTCTTTGCTCCGCCGGCGCGCTCGCGGCGTGTAACGGCGGCGTCTACGGTCCGGGACCCGGACCGACTTCGGGTCCGGGCGGAAACTGCGGAGGACCGCCGAGCGCAAACCGGCTTGAAGTCGTCTTTCCGATTCCGAACTCGAAGAACGCGCCGCCGAATGTGTCGAACATCTACGTGGCGACCAAAGGCGCGCTGCCGCCGAGCAATCAGTTCGACTTTTTCCTCTCGCAGTCGAATGGGGGGAGCACGTTCACGGGACCATTTACGCCGATAAAAGCTTCGCAGCTTCCGCCGAAGCACGCAAAGCCGAGCTACCCAAATCCGACGTACTACGCTTCGGCGATCGCCGGACCGTCCGGCTCTACGTACATCATCGGCCCAGATCAGTCGGTCGTTTTGCTCTGGAACAACGCCGGTGACGCAAACTGCACGCCGCACTTTCAAGTAGCCTCGTTCCATACGAAAGCCTAGATTTCGGGAGAGACCGGCGAAGAGTAGCGGGCGGCGAAGAGGACGAATAGCCGCCCGCGATGCCCTACGTCCGCGAAATTCTCACCGACGGCCACCCGACGCTGCGTAAGGTCGCAAAGCGCGTCGACCCCAAAGAAATTGGCGATCCGCTCTTTCAGCAGCTGATCGACGATATGTTTGCCACCATGTACGCCGCGCCCGGCGTCGGTCTGGCTGCACCACAAGTCAACGTCTCGAAGCGCCTCTTCGTCATGGACGTTCACGACGACGAGCGGGAGCCCGCAGTCGTTATCAACCCAAAACTCGAGCGGCTCGGCGAGGAAATCGAGCTGCGAGAGGGGTGCCTCTCCGTTCCCGGCATGGTCGGCGAGATCGTGCGGTTCGAACGCGCCGCCGTGACCGGCCTGGATCGTAACGGCGAGAAGATCCGTATCGAGGGCGATGGCCTGCTCGCTCAGTGCCTGCAGCACGAAGTCGATCATCTCGACGGCAAGCTCTACGTCGATCGTGCCAAGAACGTTCGTCCGGCGGTCAGCGACGAGGAGAAAGAAACCGCGGAGGCGTGAAGAGCCTTTTTTTCGGCACGAGCGCGTTTGCGGTGCCGAGCCTGCGCGTGGTCGCGTCACGCACGCAGCTCGCGGGCGTCGTCACGCAGCCCGACCGCCCGGCCGGCCGGGGCCAGCGGCTGACGCCGAGCGCGGTAAAGTCGGCCGCGCTCGAGCTCGGCCTGCGCGTCTACGAACCGCTGCGCTTGCGCGAACTCGCAGGGGAGCTGCGGCACGACGCGTTCGACCTCTTCGTGTTGGCGTCGTACGGCCGGATACTGCCGCGCGAACTGCTCGAGCTGCCGCGCATCGGCGCGCTCAACGTTCATCCCTCGCTCTTACCGAAATATCGCGGCGCGACGCCGATACAGACGGCATTGCTCAACGGCGATCGCGAAACCGGCGTGAGCATCATGCTGATGGACGCCGGCTTGGATACCGGCGACATCGTCCTGCAAGAGCGCGTCGCGATCGAGCCGGGCGAGAGCTACGGCGAGCTGCATGATCGTCTCGCGTCGCTCGGCGCCGCGCTCCTGGGTGAGGCGCTCGATTTTGCGCAACGCGGTACGCTCGCGCGCCGGGTCCAGACCGGCGAGCCGACGCTGACGCGTCCGCTGAGCAAAGAGCAGCTTGCGGTCGATCTGAGCTGGCCGCCGGAGCGAATCGTCAACGCGGTACGCGCCTTTTCGCCCCAGCCGGCGGCGCGAGCGACGATCGACGGCGAGCAGGTCAAGATTCTTCGCGCACACGTTACGCCCGCAGGGTCGCTGGAAATCGACGAGCTGATCGCACCGAACCGCGGGCGAATGAGCGGCGACGAGTACTTCCGCCGCCGAAAACATCCGTGAACGCGCGCGAGCTCGCGCTCCAGGTGGTACGCGACGTCTTTCCGCCGCCGGAATCGCGCGCGATCGAGCGCGGCGCGCAGGCCTCGTTCGACTACCGCGCGCGGCGATCGCAGCTCGGCGAGCGCGATCGCGCGTTCGCCGCAGAGCTCGCCTACGGCGCGATCAAGATGCGCCGCGCGCTCGACTGGCATCTGGCGCCGTTTCTCTCCGCGCAGCTTCCCCCGGCGATTCACGAGATTCTCCGACTGGCGACCTACGAGCTGATCTATACGCGTGCAGACGTTCACGCCACGGTATTCGAGTTCGTCAACCTTGCAAAACGATTCGGCCATCGCGGATTGGCCAATCTCGTCAACGCCGTTCTCCGCTCGCTGCTGCGTGCCGACCCCGCGACGCCGCGCCGCGAATCGTTCGAGAGCGACGAGGAGTACGTGGCGACGCGGTACTCGCTGCCGACGTGGCTGGTGCGGCAATGGCGCGAGCTCTTCGGAGCCGAGCTCGAGCGCGTCTGTGCGGCGGTCAACGAGCCGCCGCGTTCGGCGATCGTCGTCAACCGGCTCAAAAGCACTCCCGAAGAGACCGCGGAACGATTACGACTCGACGGGATCGAAAGCACGCCCTCGCCGATCGTCGCCGAGGCATTGTTGGTGCAACGCGGTCCGCTGGCTCGCGCGGAGGGCGACGGCCGCTGGTGGCCGCAATCCGAAAGCTCGGCGATGGCGGTGGACGTGCTGGGACCGCAGCCCGGCGAAGCGGTTCTCGAGGTGTGCAGCGGACGCGGAAACAAGGCGCTTCAGATCGGCGCGCGACTGAGCGGACAAGGCACGCTCTTCTGCATCGAGCGCGACGAGCGCCGAGTGGCCGTTCTTTCCAAGCGGCTCGAAGAGGCCGGGCTCGTTGCGGCGCTGGTTACCGGCGACGCAGGCGCCGAGCTTCTCCCGCCCGAGCAGCGTTTCGACCGCGTGCTTCTCGACGCGCCGTGCTCGGGAATCGGCGTCGTCGGACGACATCCCGAGGCACGATGGAAGAAGCAAGGCACCGATGGCGAACGCCTGGCGCTGACGCAGCGAGCCCTGCTGGAGCGGGCCGCCCGTCACGTTTATCCCGGCGGCGCGCTCGTCTATGCGGTTTGTTCGACGGATCCACGCGAAACGACTGAAGTGATTGACTGGTTTTTGGCGCGGGAGAACTTCGAGCGCGGCCTGATTCCGGCCGGCTACGCTTCATTCTTGACGGCACACGGCGACGTGCTCGTTCCGCCGGGAATCGACGGCCGCGACGGTTTCTACATCGCGCGAGTCGATCGGCGGCCATGAGCTTTCTCGCAAAGCTCGAGCAGTTCTGCGCCGGCTTGATCGAGCGCGCGTTCGCCAAGACGTTTCCCAGCGATCTCGAACCGGCGCAGATCGCGCGCAAGCTCGTCTCGACGATGGAGGCGCAGACTCGGGACGAGGACGGTCGCTTGCGAACTCCCGGCGCCTACGCGGTTTACGTCAACCCGTCGGATTTCGAGCGGCTCGCCGAACACCGGCAGTATCTCGAACGCGCGTGGGCGGACGTCTTGCGGAGCCTCGCAACGAAGGTCGGCGTCACGTTCGAGGAAGGCAAAGCCTCGGTGAGGATGGCGGCGCGGCCGAGCGTGCCGGCGGGCGCCATCGAGATTGCCGTAGGCGACGCAGCCGAATCGGCGCGATCGTTTCGGCTGCGGACGCTCGAAGGGGTTCCGCCCGACGGCCTTTACGCACTGCACGGCACCTCGCGCATCGGGCGAAGCGAGCAGAGCGAGATCGTCCTGCTCGATCCGAGCGTCTCGCGGGCACACGCCGTCGTCGAAGTCGCCGGCGCAACGATGGTAGTACGCGACTTGGGCTCGACGAACGGTACGTTTCTCAACGGACGCCGCGTAGATACGGGGAAACTGCGCGACGGCGACGAGCTGCGCTTCGGCAATACGCGAATGCGGGTGGAACGAGCGTGATGCTCGCAACGACGGCCGGCTTCGTGCGGGAGATGCGCATCGGCACGATCGAGATCACCGTCGCGCTCGCACTCGTCGCGGCCTTCGCCGCGCGCCCGCGCATTCGCGCCGCGGCCGACGTCGGCGCTTTGATGCCGATTCGCGTCGAGCTCAAGGTCGTCGAACGCGGCGCACCGCGCGTCGTGCAACTGCGTACGCCCTTCGAAGTGGGGCGAAGCCGCGACGCCGAGCTCTTTCTTCGCGATCCCGAAGTGAGCCGGCGTCACGCGCGAATCGAAGGGCAGAACGGCGTCGTCTACCTCGAAGATCTCAAGAGCAGCAACGGCACGTTTCTCAACGGCCGGCGAATCGGTGAGGCGATCGAAGTTCGTGACGGCGACGAAATAGATATCGGTACGACCCGGCTCGTCGTGACCGCGGTACGCTCCGACTGATCGCGCTCGTTATACGGCGCGCCGCGCCGATGCTCGCCGCGCTGGCCGTCTCCGGGCTGATCCTTCACTTTGCGCCGGCCCACACGATCGGGCCGTCCTGGCTGCTGGCGCTGCTCGCGGTGCTCGCGCTCGTCTGGGTGGTCTGGCAGCCGCCGACGATGGTTCGCGACGATCTGCTGCCCGCGCTGGCCGTCGTTCTAGCGGCGCTCGGTCTGGCGATGGTGGCCCGACTGGCGCCGGAGATGGCCGAAAAGCAACAACTGTGGATTCTCATCTCGCTCGTGCTCGCGATCGTGTTCGCTCCGGCCTTTTCGCAGTTCCGTCGCTTCGCCGCATACAAGTATCTCTGGGTCGTCGCCTCGCTCGCGCTCTTCGCGCTCCTGCTGGCCTTCGGTCAGGAGGTCAACGGCGCGAGGCTTTGGATTCGGCTCGGGCCGGTTCAATACGAGCCGATCGAACTGATCAAGCTCTTCATCGTCTTCTTTCTGGCGGCGTATCTCGCCGAGACCGCCGACGTCATCGGCAACGCGCGCCCGTGGTCGTTGCGAGCCAACGTGAAGTACCTCGGGCCGCTCTTCGTCGGTTGGGGGGCTTCGATGGCGATTCTCGTGGTGCAGCGCGATCTCGGCATGGCGACCCTGTTGCTCGCCACGTTTGCGACGCTGCTCTTCGTCGCAACGCGCCGCATCGACATCGTGCTTTTCGGCGCACTGCTCTTTGCGGTCGGCGCCTTCTGGGCGGTCCATCACTACCCGTACGTGCAGACGCGCATCGCCGTCTGGCGCAATCCGTTCTCCGATCCGCTCCATGCCGGGTACCAATCCTCGCAGGCGTACTATTCCCTCGCCGCCGGCGGGGTGGTGGGGAGCGGGTACCGCCTGGGACATCCCGAATTCATCCCGGACGTTTGGACCGATTACGTCTATGCAGCATTTTCCGAAGAGTTCGGATTGATCGGCGCGCTGATCGTCTTGGCGATCTTTCTCGACGTCGTGCGGCGGATTTTTGCGACCGGGCTCGAGCAGCCCGATCTCTACACGAAGCTGCTGGCAACGGGGCTCGGCGCGACGTTGGGATTTCAGGTGGTGATCATCGTCAGCGGCGTGATCGGCCTCTTACCGCTGACGGGAATTACGCTACCGTTTATGTCGTACGGCGGCAGCTCGCTCGTTGCAAACTTCTTGCTCGTCGCGCTGGTCTGGGCGATGAGCGCTCGACCAAGGAGGCCGGCATGAGAGTTCTTATTGCAGTTGCGATCGCGGTCGCGGTTTCGGGTTGCGCGAAGCCCTCGCAGAGCACGGCCGCGGCGTCGGCGTCCGCGGCGGCGGCAAAGAATCCCGCATCGGCGAGCGACGGCGCGACGATCTACAGCAACAACTGCTCGAGCTGCCATCAGCCAAACGGCGAGGGAGTTCCCGGAGCCTTTCCTCCGCTCGCCGGCAATACGACCGTCACCGGAACTCCGGTCGCGGTGATTGCGATCGTCAAGGACGGCTTGGAGGGACGACTCGTCGTCAACGGCCAGGCGTACAGCGGGATCATGCCTCGTTGGAAGGGCGTGCTCCCCGACGAACAGATCGCCTCGGTCGTGACATATATTCGCAGCGCGTGGAAGAACGACGCTCCCGGGGTGAGCGTCTCAGACGTTCAAGCTGTTAAATAAGCGTACTGCGTGTTTTAGATCGAGACGACCTAGGACGACTTAGATTGAGACGACTTTGCGGGGTTGCGGGCGTTCGCCGAACTCGCGCTCGAAGATCTGTTCGACGTATTCGTGCATGCCAGGATCGCCGTGGCGCAAACGCGCGCGGGTCGCCCTAGGCCAGGGTGAGGCGGGATCGTTCGCCTCGACGTAGGCTCGCAGCGACTCGGCAAAGTATTCGTCGACGCCCGTTGCGGCGTACGGCGTGACGAAGGTGGAGGCATTTGCGAAGAGCGCCCGCACTTGCGGGTCGATGCCGCTGCGATACACGCCGCCGCCCAGCGCGCAGTCGAGCGCGTGACCGAACTCGTGTGCCACGGTCATCGGACTGCGGGATCGCAGATAGAGCGCGCGCTCTTCGACGACGAAGAGGCCCGCGGGCGGTGCCGGCCACGCATCGACGTCGATGCCCAAGCGCGCCAGCGCTTGCGACGCTTGCCGGTACAACTCGCCGGGATGGAGCAGCATGACGCGGATTCGATTGCGCACCGCATATGCCAGCGCGCCTCGACCGAATCGCAGCAGGGTTTCGATGACGTCGTTCTCGGGGGGCCGCCCCCGCTCGCACTCGAAGAGGCGACGCGCGGTTGCGAGTGCGTCCTTCTGCATCGGCGCCATCGTCGCGCAGCAAGCTTGCAGCGACGTGACGTGGGCGTTTCAGAGTTTTTTCATGCGCGCGTCTTACCGTAAAGCAGCTGGAGCCGAATCGGAGGGTCCCCCATTGAAACGCACGCCCACTTTTGTCGTGGCAGTTCTCCTGGCAGCCTGCAGCGGCGGCGCGACGGCGCCGCCGCTTGCTCCGTCGAACTCGGAACGGCCCGCCGCACGTCGCGCGCATCACACCCCCGGTCTCGGAAAGGTCCTCTCGAGCAAGAGGGGCGGCCAGATTTTCGGCTTCGACATCGACCAAAACGGGAACCTCGGCGTGCTGGCCACCGCAAGCAACGTTGAGACGTTCAATCAGGACTCCGGCGCGATCCTCAAGACGTTTCCGAAGTCGCCGCCGAGCGGAACGACCTACGGCTTCAACGCGATCGTGCCGGGCGGAGTCGGGCTCGTTACCCGCTACGTCGAACCCAAAAGTTCGATCTTCGCAAAGCGTTTCTACAACCTCGTGGATCCCGTCAAAGGCAAGTTCGCCGGCAAGTGGACGCCGCCGGTCAAAGACATCGAGGTCGAGTTCGCCGGCCCGAATCAGACGACCGGCATGACGGCGATCTTTGCGATCGAGCTGCAAAACCAGGACGTGCCCGACGTCTTCTCATCGAACGTCGCGAAGAACAAGTTCGGCAAAGTTTACCACCTCGACCCGAACCAGTTCTCGCTGGGCAACGCGCCGCAAGCCGCGCAAGATACGGCGACGAACCAAGCCGTCATCGCCTCATCACCCGACGGCGGAGCCGTCGGCGGCGTCGCGCCGGTCAACACGCTGGTCAATCTCAAGACCGGAAAAATCAAGCAGTTTAACGGACTGAACAACGGCTACTATCACGCCGGTTACGTGACCGGCCTCGCCGTCGACTCGACGACCGGCATCGCCGCGACGGCGACCGAACTCAACGCGCAAGTCGAATTCTATGACCTCGCCAAGGAAACGGCGACGTTCGCCCAGCTTCCGTGCACGAGCGACACGTCGCAGCTCAACAGCGGATCCGGGATCGCCGGCGATTCCGTCAACGGCCTCTTCCTCGTGACGGAAACCTACTATGCCTGCGGCAGCGGCAGCGCCGTCGTGGTCTACGACGAGTCGGGGAACCTGGTCGAAACGATTACCGGCTTCAAGTTCGCGATCGGGGAACCGCCGCCGGCGATCAATCCGAGCAAACGCATGGGCTGGGCGTTCGGTCCGGGATTCAATCAGCTACAGCAGTTCTTTTACTAGGCGCGCGAGATCAGCCGCCCCGGCGAGTAAATCCCGGCCGGGCGTGCTGCGGCGGAGGGACGACGCGAATCGTCACCGCGTCGCGCCCTTTGCCGTCGTCGGCCGTGATCGTCCACGTGCCCAGGCGCAACGGCCAGAATGCGTTGCCGCCGGCATCGAGCGGCAGCGGCGCACCGGCGATGCGCCATCTCACGGGTCCGTCGGCATCGGCGGCTCGCAACGCGAGCTGCTCCTCGCTGCGCGCAAGCCGGCCGGCGCCGGCGTCGCGCACGAAGACGTCGCCGTCCCGCGGAAAGAGGATGCGCAGCCCGCCGGCGGGCGCCGGACGATCGACCGTTGCGAGGTCGCGCGGTAGGACCCATTCGCGAACGATTCCCGGGCAGCGTCCGTGCGGCGCGGGCGCGCGGCCCGTGGTCGCACAGATGGTCGCGGGGACGAAACCGCGCGGCGCGGGGAACGCCGGCGGATCGTCGTTGCGATCGTACAAGCGCAGCATGATGCGATTCCAGAGCGGACCGGCGCCGGTGACGCCGGAGACGCCGCGCATCGCGCTGCCGTCGAAGTTGCCGACCCACGTACCCACGGTGTAGTCACGCGTGAATCCGATCGTCCAGGTATCGCGGTAATCCGACGACGTGCCGGTCTTGACCGCGGCGGGGAACGGCATCTGCAGCACGGACGCGACGCCGAAGGATTTTGCGCGGGCGTGCGGATCGGCGAGCATGTCGGTGACGAGTTGCCAGTACGCAACTCGGCCGACCGGTACCGCATCGCGAGGCGTCCCTGCAACGAGCGTCAGCGGCACGAACGTTCCGTCGCGCGCAACGGTCGCATAGGCTTGCACGAGCTCCCAGAGGCTGACCTCACCACTGCCGAGCGTCAGTCCGAGTCCGTAATAAGACGCGGGCCGATTCAGATGCGCGAAACCCAGCTCGTGCAGCCGGTCGAGCAGAACCCCGACGCCGAGCGACGAGAGCACTTGTACCGCCGGCGCGTTGAGCGAGTTTGCCAGCGCGTACCGCACGCGCACCGCGCCGCTGAATCGACCGCTATAATCGACCGGCTGGTAGAGTCGCCCGCCGGGGAGCGCGTACGCGGCCGCCGCATCGGAGAGAATCGACGTCGAATCGATCGTTCCGCGTTCGAGCGCGAGTTCGTAGGTGAAGGGTTTGAGCGACGAGCCGGGCTGGCGCAGCGCTCGCACGCCATCGTTGCTCCCGAGGAGGCCTGCCGAGAAATAGTCGGGCGAGCCGACGTAGGCGAGAACTTCGCCGGTACGATTGTCGACGACGAGCGCGGCGCCGTCGGTAACGTGATAGGCGGCAAGCGCGCCGACGACGTCTTCGGTTTGGGCCTGAACGAACCGCTGCAGCGCGGAGTCGATCGTCGTGCGAACGCGCCCGGCTCGCTGGTATTTCGGCGCCAGAGAGAATATCGCGTGCGGTGCTCCGGCGACGCCCGATTCTTGACGGCGCACGTGGAGGCTCTCGGCGAAGGCGGCGGCAGCGTCGCTCGATGCAACTTCGTGCAGCGCGACCATGCGCCGCAGGATGAAACGCTGCCGCGCCCGCAGCGCCCCCCAATCGTCGCCCGGAGCGAGATTTGCCGGATCGTTTGGAATGGCCGCCAGGAGCGACGCCTGCGCAAGGTCGAGATCGGAGGAAGACTCGCCGAAATAGGTTCGAGCCGCGGCCTCAACGCCGTAGACGTTGCCGCCCATTGGAAGACGGTTGACGTACGCTTGAAGGATCGCTGCCTTGCTCGAGACCATCGCAATGCGCTGCGCCGCGGCAATCTGCTCGAGCTTGCCGCGGATCGTTGAAGGTGCCGGATGGAGCAGACGCGCGAGCTGCATGGCGATCGTCGAGCCGCCGCTTCGCGCCTCTCCGTAGATGACGAAATCGCGCGTTGCGCGCAGCAGCGCCGGAACGTCGATCCCGCCGTGCTGCCAGAAGCGCGCGTCCTCGGCCGCAACGATCGCCTGAAGAAAGGCCGGTGAGACCGATGCGAGCGGTACGCTTGCGGCATGCGACGCGCCCGAACCCAGCACCGTTCCGAGAACGCCGCCGTTGCGGTCGGTAAACGTTACCGATCCGGCCGGCATGCGAAGGTTTGAAACGTCGACGCCGCCGGCGTAGAGTGCGAAGATTCCGGTCAACAGCGATGCCGGAAGCAGCCATGCAAAGAGTTTCATCCTCGTCCTGAGGAATCTACGACGGCAAGCACGTGACTTCTCTCTTGCGGAGGCGCCTCCGGGACACTTTGGGATCTTCGTGCGCCGCCGTCGCGGCGGCGGTGCTGGTTTCGTGCGGGGGTCCGGCGGGCCGAACGAGGCCGGCCTCGGTTGCGGCGCTCCCAAAGCCGTCGCTTCCTCCGTGGATTGCATCGATTTCGCCGTCCGGCACCGCCGAGAACCTCGCGCAGATCCGTATCGTCTTTGCCAAGCCCGTCACGCCGGTCGAGGCACTCTCCGGCACCGGGCCGTCCGAGGTTCTGCAGCACGTCACCATCGCGCCGCCGCTTCAGGGACACTTCACGGTACTGACGCCGCGAATGATCGCCTTCGTTGCCGATCAAGCGTTGCCGATCGGCACGCGGGTGCGAATAACGCTGCGCGCCGGCTTGCGCGATCTCGCCGGGGAGACGCTCGATCGCGACCTCGCTTGGACGTTCCAGACGGCTTCGCTGAGTTTTACCAACCTGCCGCAGTCGCAGCCGACGGACGATGAGTCGACTCCGGCGCCGGTTGGCCTAAGCCCGAAGCTGCAAGTCACGGCGAACGCTGCCGTCGACGAAGCGTCGCTGGCGTCGCACGCAACGCTGAGCGGCGGCGGCGAGCGGGTTCCGGTAACCGCGGCGCTCGAGACGCCGCCCACTCCGTATCCCGGCACGGGCGCGCAAGAGCGGTTCGATCCCTCGCTCAACAACTGGATCTACGACTTGCGTCCGGCGCGCGAGCTGCGGCGCGGCACGAGCTACGCGCTGGAGATTGCGCCTGGGGTCGAGCCGCTCTACGGAAATCTGCCGACGGCGGAGCAGTTCAACGGTGCGGTTCGCACGTACGGCGCGCTCGCAATCGTGCCGACGCCCGTGCCGAGCCCGGGGAGCGGCGGACGCTTCGCCGACGGCGATCCGGTAATTACGTTCAGCAATCCGCTCGATGCCGCATCGGTCGCCGGCGCCGTGACGATCTCACCGGCACCGTCGAACGTCAAGACGCTCGTCAGCGTTCCCGACTACCAAAAGAACACGATCGTCATCGACCCCTACGCGCTCGATCCCGACGCGACGTACACGGCAACGGTTGCCGCCGGGGTGAAGGACGTCTTCGGACAGACCCTCGGGACGCAGCCGCAAGTGACGATCCGTACGAGCGGGTTCGCGCCGGGAGCGTGGGCTCCGAGCGGCACCAACGTCTTCCCCGCGGGCGCTCCGATCGCACTGAACTTCTACGCGACCAATCTTCCCGGAAATCGTTATCAGTCCGCGTACGCGCGCGTGGCACCGTCAAAAATGCTCGGCTACGCAGGGGCTCTCTCGATGCTCTCGCCCTACGCGAGCTGGCCCGTGCGCGCGCTGCCCGGCGCGCGGCGCAACGTTCAGAGCGTCGTCCGCGTTCCGATTCAATCCGAGCTCGGCGGCCCGTACGGCGCGCTCGCCTACGGATTTCGAACGCCCCTCGACGCGCCGAACTCCGACCCCGGGCTCACCGGCGTCGTGCAGCTCACCAATCTCGGCGTCTTCGCGCAGTGGTTTCCGGGGCGCGGCATCGTTTTGGTCCAGCACCTCAGCGACGGCGCTCCAGTGCGCGCGGCGAGCGTGGCTTTCTACCGGCTCGACGAAGCCGGCAAGCTTGCACCGCAGCAGTGCGCGCAAGGTACGACCGGCGCGAGCGGCGAGCTCGATCTCTCCGGCGTGGACGTGGAACGCTGTTCGGTCGCGGCGAGCGCCAATCAGGCGCCGAATCTCGGCGTCGTCGTGACCGAGGGGGCCGACGTCGCGACGGTAACGGTCTGGAACTATAGCGGTATCTCGCGCTTCGACGTCACGAGCGGATGGACGAGCGGGGCGCCGCTCTCGCGTGGGACGATCTTCAGCGATCGCGACATGTACCAACCGGGCGAACGCGGCGAGATCACCGGCATCGCGTACTACGTCAAAGGTTCGAGCGTTGTCGCCGACGCGAACGCTCCGTACCGAGTGACGCTGACCGACCCGAACAATAACGCCACGGCGCTCGGAACGTACCGGACCGATGCCTTCGGCGTCTTTTCGATGCCGATAACGTTTTCGAAGCAGCAGTCGTTGGGATACTACACGCTTGACGCCAAAGGTGCCAATGGGAACGATATCAACGGCTCGCTGCGCGTGGCAGAGTTCAAACCGCCGAACTTTAAGCTGACGCTGACGCTGGGCTCGACGTCGGCGACGGCCGGATCGAACGTGCACGCAAACGTCGCGGCCGCATATCTCTTCGGTGCGCCGCTGCAAGGCGGAACGGCGCACGCGTACGTGACGCGCGACGTCGCAACCGTGGCGCCCAAAGGCTGGGACGATTTCTGGTTCGGCCCGCAATGGTACTGGCCCGAGCAGACGCCCTCGTTCGATACCGATGTGCTCCAGCGCGACCTGCCGCTCGACGCACAGGGCGCGACGACGCTCGACGTCGCGGTTCCGGGCGACCTGCCCTTCCCGATGAGCTATCGGGTGGACATGGAGACGAGCGACGTCTCAAATCTCTCGGTCTCCGACTCGAAGAGCTTCCTCGCGCTGCCGGCAGACGCGGTCATCGGCCTGGCCTCCGACGCCGTCGGGCAGGCCGGCTCCGCGATGCCGGTTCGCGTCATCGTCACCGATGCCGACGGTACGGCGATCTCCGGGCGCGGCGTGCATCTGGAGCTGCAGAAGATGACGTACGTTTCGGCGACCCAGGAAGTCGAGGGCGGCGAGAACGCGGAGCAGGCGATCAAGTACGACACGGTGGCCTCCGCCGACGTCAGCTCTGCGGATCAACCGGTTACCGCGCAGCTGACGCCGAGCGAGACGGGCGCCTATCGCGTCTTTGCCACCCTTCGACCGGCTCAGGGCGGCGCCGCGCGCGAGGCGGCGAGCGCGACGAGCATCCAAATTTTTGCCTTCGGAACGGGCGAAGCCGACTGGGGTTTGAGCGATCCGAACGCGGTCGCAGTGAAGCTCGATAAGAAACAGTACCGAATCGGCGAGACGGCGACGGCCCTGGTGGCGTCACCGTATGCGAAGGCCGACGTGTACTTCTGCATCGTTCGAAACGACACGCTCTACCGCACGACCATGCGCGGCGTCAGCGGTGCGATCCACGTCAATTTCACGGTCACGCCGGCGATGCTTCCCAACGCGGCGGTCGAGGCGGTCGTCGTCAGGCGCCCTTCGACTCGGCTTCGACAGGCTCGGCCTCGCTCGGGACAAGCGACTGAGAAGGACACGACGCTCGCCTTGAGCGGAATGGCGGCCTTCAACGTCGATCTCGGCGATCGCTATCTCAAGCTCGCGATCGCGCCGCGCGATTCCACGGTGCATCCCGGAGGATCGCAGCACATCGGCTTTACGCTCACCGGCCGCGGCGGCGCGCCGGCGCGCGGCGAGATCGTCGCCACGATCGTCAACGATGCGATATTGCAGCTCTCCGGGTATCGCCTGCCCGACCTCGTGCAAACGGTGTTCGCGCAACAACCGATCGCGACGATCTTCGCCGATAACCGCGAGAACGTGACCCTGAAGACGCAGACGCCCCCGCTCGAGAAGGGTTACGGATACGGCGGCGGCTATCTCGCCGGCGCGGCGAGCACGCGCGTGCGCGAGAACTTCCGGCCGTTAGCCTATTACGGCGTGCTCAAGACGGATTCGGCGGGGCATGCAAGCGCCGAGCTCACGATGCCCGACGATTTGACGACGTGGCGCGTGATGGCGGTCGCGCTGCAGCAAGATCGCGCGCACTTCGGTAGCGCCGACACGACGTTCATCTCGACGCAGCCGCTGATCGCCAATCCGCTGCTGCCCCAATTCGCGCGACCCGGCGACCGCTTCGATTTAGGCGTTTCGATCGCGAACCAGACGGGTGCCGGCGGAGCACTCGATCTGGTGCTGCAGCTGACCGGGGCGCTACAATTCACGCAAGGCGATCCGCGAGCGCTGCATGCGGCCGAAACGGCGGCGACCGGTATGCAGGCGTTCCGCTTCCCGGTGGCGGTAGGAACGCCGGCGGCGACCAAGCTCCAAGCGCAGGCAAAGCTCGGCACGCAGAGCGATGCGTTCGGCGTTCCTTTCACGGCTCGCGAGCGCGAGAGCACCGATTCGGTGATCGAGAGCGGAGCGGCGCGCGGCGATACGTCGATACCGATCGCACTTACATCGGGCGGCACGCTGCAGGTGACGCTTGCCAACTCGATCGTTCCGCAGTTCGTGACCCCGTCGGAGCGCGCGATCTCGGCCGATTCGCTGCCGCTTGCCGATGAATCGGCATCGCGATTGACGATCGCCGCCGCGCTGCGCAAGCTGCAGCAGCCGTACCGCCTGAAGCTCGCCTTCGATCCGAGCGCCGCAATCGCAACGAACCTGAGCGAGCTGCTTTCCTACCAGCGCGGAGACGGCGGTTTCGGGGCCTACGCCAACGCCAAGGAGAGCGATCCCTTCGCGACCGCCGCGGCCTTAGAGGCGCTGAACTTTGCGCGCGCGCGCGGCGTTGCGATCCCATCGGCTCGCGCGGCGAGCGCAGCGGCGTTCATGGCGCGCAAGCTGGCGGATCCGAACGTATTCAAGTGGTGCGCGCGCGACGCGCTCTGTAAAGCGCAGCTGCGTTTCGAAGCGCTCTGGGCCCTTGCCGGCAACGCCGCGCCGCGTACCGACTTTTTGGCGGAGATCGTCGCGCAGTCGAACGCCTTCGACAGCGCGACGCAGATTCGTCTCGCACGCTATCTCTTACGCGCTCCGGGATGGCACGCGCGCGGTACGGCGATGGCCGCGCATTTGCGGGAGTCGCTCTACCTCACCGGACGGTATGCCGCAGCGAATATCTCATCGCGTTGGAGCTGGCTCGGTTCGCTGGTCGACGCGCAGTCGCAGATGCTGCAGCTGCTGCTCGACCAACGCGCGCCGCCCGAGCAGCTCGACGGCGCGGTTCGCGCGCTCGTGGCGCAGCAATGCAAGTGCGGATGGCCGACGACCGACGATACCGCCTCGGCCGTCACCGCGCTCGCGGCCTACGCCGCAACCGAAAAGCTCGCGCCGGCGACCGCCACGGCAAGCGTCGGCGATCGAACGATCGGCAGCGCGCGCTTCGGCTCGACTGCGTCGTCGCAGACGTTCAGCGTTGCCGCGTCGCAGCTGCACGGCAATGCGATTCGCATTCATTCCGCGGGCGGAACCGCGCATTACCTCGTGCTCTACACCTATCCGGTGGCGCCCAACGCTGCGGGCGAACTCGCGGCGTTCCGCGTCGTGCGAACGCTGAGCGATCTCAGCGCCGCGACGGCGGCGACGAGCCCCGCGCCGCTGGCGACGATGGATCTCGCGACGGCGCTCCCGGTCTCGGTTGCCGCCGGACGCGTCTTCGACGTCGGCATTCGCACGATCGTCGATCATCCGATCGACCGGCTGGTGATCGACGATCCGCTCCCGGCAGGTTTCGAGGCCGTGGATACGAGCTTCCGCACCGCGTTACAGGCGATCGTTCCGCAGAGCAACAGCTGGCAGATCGACACCAGCCAAATCTACCGCGATCGCGTCGTCGCCTACGCGCAGCATCTCGATCCCGGGGTCTACGAGCTGCACTATCTCGTGCGCTCGGTAACGCCGGGTGAGTTTGCATGGCCCGGCGCGCGCGCCTATCTCCAGGATGCGCCCGAGCAGTTCGGACGCAGCGCCGGCAGCACGCTCAACGTAACGCAGTGAGCGTCGCGCTTCAGTGATGAAGAAGAATCGAGGTCATCAGGGTGACCCACGATCCAAGGATCAAAAGCGTCATGCGCCATTGGAGACCGTCGATCTTTGAATCGGTCGCTTGAAAGCGCGCCTCCATTTTTTGCTCGAACCCATCCAGGCGATGGTCTATGCTGTTGAGACGATCGCTGACCTGATGGTACGAGCCTTCCAGGCTTGCCATTCGAACTTCCAACGGCTGGGCGCTCATTGAATCTACATTACCACCGGCTGCCGGCAACGGAAAGACTCAAAAGCAAAGCGGGCCCCGTTTTTGGAGCCCGCGCTACGTTGGGCGTTTAACGACGGTTAGTATGGGCAGTAATAATTCGCGCTCGCCATTTTGGTGATGCCGATCGTTTTGTCCGTGTCGTTGACCCAGTAAATGTAGTCGTTACTCGACCCGGTTTCGGTAACGTTGACGGCAAGCGGCGTACCGCCGACCTGGCCCTTTTTGTAATAGTTGTTGAAGTAACAGCCCTTGCCGACCGACTTTGTTATCGATGCGCAGATCTTGCCGGGCTTGCACGAGCTGTCCGGCGAAATGGCGTTAGCGTAGACCGTGCCGGTCCGAGCGCCCGAGTAACCGTGCGCCATAGCCGGCATGAAGGTCGCTGCGGATAGAAGTACTGAGAGCAGGAACATCGATTGATGCTTTCTCCTAGCGAAGTATGCGGTGTGTTACGATTACAATACGCTCTTGCGGCTGCGCCGTTCGCAAGCAGGCACCGAGTTTTCTACGGATTCTAATTCCCTCAAACGGGGGTGGACGGCCGCACGCGGTCGCTCGCTTGAGCTATTATTTTTAATAATGTATGATTTATCACCGCCCTTGCCGGCGCCGGCCGAACGCACGATAACCCGAGATAAAAGGAAGAGGAGAGAGCCCTAGATGAGCGCCTATCGAGCCCCCTTGCGGGATATGCAGTTTGCATTGCGCGAGCTCGCCGGGATCGAGGCGGTCGCGGCGCTGCCCGGCTGCGAGGAGACGCTCGACGTTCTCGACTTCGTCCTAGAAGAGGCGGCCGGCTTTGCCGCGGGCGTGCTCGATCCGCTCAACCGCGCCGGCGACAAGGCGGGCTGCACGTGGAAAGACGGCGCGGTGGCGACCCCTCCGGGCTTCAAGGAGGCGTACAAGAAGTTCGCCGACGCGGGCTGGATCGGGTTGCCCGTGCCGGCCGAGTACGGCGGCCAGGCGCTGCCGCAGATTCTGCTCGGTCCGACCCTGGAGATGTGGAATGCCGCCAACATCGGCTTCGCCAACGGGCCGCTGCTCAATCAAGGCGCGATCGAGGCGATCGAGCTGGTCGGCTCGCAGGAACAGAAGCAGCGCTTCATCCCCAACCTCGTCTCCGGAAAGTGGACCGGCACTATGTGCCTGACCGAACCACAGGCGGGTTCCGACCTGGCACAGGTGCGCGCGCGTGCGGTGCCGGACGGCGATCGCCACCGCATCACCGGAACGAAGATCTTCATTACCTTCGGCGAGCACGACATGGCCGAGAACATCATCCATCTGGTGCTCGCGCGTCTGCCAGACGCTCCGGAGGGAACCAAGGGCATCTCGCTCTTCATCGTACCGAAGTTTCTCGTCAACTCCGACGGCACGCTCGGCGAGCGCAACGACGTGGTCTGCGCGAGCATCGAGCACAAGCTCGGAATCAACGGCAATCCGACCTGCACGCTCAACTACGGCGAAAAGGGCCAGGGCGCCGTCGGTTATCTCGTCGGCGAGCCGAACCGCGGGCTCGAGTATATGTTCATTATGATGAATGCGGCGCGCTTTTCCGTCGGCGTTCAAGGCATCGCGCTCGCGGACCGCGCCTATCAGAGCGCGCTGGAGTATGCCAAGGAGCGCGTGCAGGGGCGCGATTTGAAACCCGGCTCGCGAACTCCGGAGCCGATCGTGAAGCATCCCGACGTACGGCGCATGCTGATGTGGCAGAAGGCGACCATCGAAGCGATGCGCGGACTCGCGTACGTTACCGCGGCGTCGCTCGATTACGCGGCGCGCCATCCCGACGAGAAGGTTCGTAAGGAGCACAAGGCCTTCGTCGAACTGATGATTCCCGTGGTAAAGGGCTGGTGCACCGAGAACGCCGTCGAGCTTTGCTCGACCGCGCTGCAAGTATTCGGCGGAATGGGTTACATCGAAGAGACGGGCATCGCGCAGCAGTACCGCGACGTTCGCATCATCACGATTTACGAGGGAACGACCGGAATTCAAGCGCTCGACCTGATCGGGCGCAAGCTGCTGCGCGATATGGGCGCGACCGCGACGCGCGTCGGCAAGAAGATGGAGGCCGTCGCCAAGGAGTGCGCGGCCCATTCCGATCCCACCGTCAAGCGCATCGGCGAGGCGCTCGGAAAAGCCCTGATCGCGCTCAATGAGACGTCGCAGTGGATCGGCATGAATGCCATGGGCGACCTGCGCAAAGCCTTCGCCTGTTCGGTTCCCTACCTGCGGCTCTGGGGCACCGTGGCCGGCGGCTGGCAGATGGCGCGCGCGTCGCAAATCGCCGCGGCGAAAATTGCCGCGAACGATGCCGAAATCGAGTTCTATCGCGCGAAACTCGCGACCGCCGCCTTCTACGCCTCGCACGTGCTGTCGCAGGCCGCGTGGTTCAAACGGCAGATCGTCGACGGGTCGGGCGACGTCATGACGCTGAGCGACGCGCAGTTCGAGCTCGATCGCAAGATGGCGGTGACAGCATAGCGTGAAAATCATCACGCTCGATAATCCGCCGGTCAACGCGCTGTCGTTTGCCTACAGTGCCAAACTGCTGGAGATGCTCGAAGCCGCACACGCCGACGATACGGTGCAAGCGATCGTCATCACGGGCGCAAACGGGCTCTTTACCGCGGGGGCGGACGTCAACGATTTCAACGCGGAGATGCCCGCCGGGGCGGTCACGATTCGCGACGCGATCGCGGCGATCGAGCGAAGCGGCAAGGTACACGTCGCGGCGATCGACGGAAGTTGTCTGGGTGGCGGTCTCGAGCTTGCACTCGCCTGCGATTATCGCGTGGCAACGCCGAGTGCGAAGCTCGGCTTGCCGGAGATCAGACTCGGGCTCTTGCCCGGCGCCGGAGGGACGCAGCGGCTCCCGCGGCTCATCGGCGCACGCGCGGCTCTGGAGTTCATGCTCAAAGGATCGTCCGTCCCGTCGCAGCGAGCGCTCGACCTCGGGATCGTCGACGAGGTCGCAGACGGCGACCTGCTCGAGCACGCGAAGCGGCTTGCGAACGGCCCGAAGCGGCGCATCTCGCAGCGCGAGGCGATCATCGCGAAGGATCTGCCGTTACAAGCCGCTCCGTACGTCGTCGCCCAAGCGCACAAGATGGTTCCGGCCGAAGAGAACGGCGGCTTTGCCGCACACAAGCTCATCGATGCGGTTCAGGCCGCGGTCGAGCTGCCGTTTGCGTTCGGCATCGCTCGCGAGGCGCGGCTCTTCGAAGAGCTCGTGCGCTCGAAGCCGTCGCAGGCCCTGCGTCACTTGTTCTTTGCCGAACGCGAGCTGACCAAGATCGATGGCATTGACATGCTTCGACCACCGGTCACCCTTCGACAGGCTCAGGGTGAGACTGGCGGCGATCGGATCATCCAAAAGGCCGGGGTGGTTGGCGCGGGGACGATGGGGAGCGGCATCGCGATCGCGTTTGCGCAAGCCGGCATTCCGGTGCTGGTAGTCGACAGCAACGAGGAGGCCGTCGACAGAGCGCGCCAGACCGTGATGGGCATGTTCATGTATCAGGTGCAGAAAGGACGGCTCACGCAGGAAGAGGCGTGGAAGCGCGGCCAGTCCATTGCGTTCGGCGACGACTGGAACGAGCTCGCGGATGCCGACGTCATCGTCGAAGCGGTCTTCGAAAACCTTGACGTCAAACGCGACGTCTTTCGCAAGCTCGACGCAATTGCCAAGCCCGAGGCAATTCTGGCGAGCAATACCTCGACGCTGGACATCGACGCGCTTGCGGATGCAACGAAGCGGCCCGACCGAGTTCTCGGCTTGCACTTTTTCGTTCCGGCCAATATCATGCCGCTGCTGGAGATCGTTCGCGGCAAGCAGACCTCACCGCAGACTCTGGCGACGGCCTTCGCGCTGGGGAAGAAGCTTCGGAAGAAAGCGGTGCTCTCCGGCAACGCCTTCGGCTTCATCGGCAACCGAATGATATTCGATTACCTCAGTGAAGCAACCGCGCTTGCCGAAGAGGGGGTCGCGCCGGCGCGCATTGACGCGGTGATGAAGCGGTTCGGCTTTCCGATGGGCCCCTTTGCGATGAGCGATCTCTCCGGACTCGACATCGGCTTCGCGGTACAGCAGGCGCGGGGCGCCGGGGCGCTCGGGCGCACGAACGTGCTCGAACGGCTCGTGCAGATGAACCGGCTGGGGCAGAAGACGATGGCCGGATTCTTCAAGTACGACAAATCCGTCGGCAAAGGACGCGTACCGATTGCCGATCCGCAGGTGGAGCAGATCTTCGCCGAGGAGGCGAGAAAGGCGGGAATCGCGCCGCGCGAGGTAAGCGACGACGAGATTCGCGATCGCCTCCTCGCCGCACTGATCCGTCGCGGAGAGATGCTGCTCGAAGAAGGCGTGGCCCTTCGTCCCGGCGACATCGACATCGTCTACGTCTACGGCTACGGTTTTCCACCCCATCACGGCGGCCCGATGTGGTATGCGCGGGAGGCAAAGGCGGCGGCCCATGCGTGAAGCGATGATCGTGTCCGCGGCGCGAACGCCGATCGGACGCGCCTTTCGCGGAGCCTTCAATCAAACCGAAGGCGCAACGATGGCGGGACACGTCGTCAAACACGCAATGGAACGCGCGCGCGTCGATCCGGCGGAAGTGGACGAGGTCATTATGGGTTGCGGCTTACCCGAAGGTGCGACCGGAAACAACATCGGCCGCACGGCCGCATTGCGCGCGGGGTGTCCCGTCAGCGTTCCCGGTCAGACGGTGAGCCGTTTTTGCGCATCGGGCCTGGACGCGATCGCGGCCGGAGCGAAGCGCGTGATCGCCGACGGGGCGAAGGTGGTGATTGCGGGCGGCGTCGAGTCGATCAGCATGGTGCAGAACGACGTGCACGTGCGCTTCCTTACCGAAGAATGGCTGCTGCGCCACGTCCCCGACCTCTACACGCCGATGCTCTTTACGGCCGATTTTACGGCCAAGAAATACCGCGTGCCGCGCGAGCGGCAGGACGAGTACGCGCTCCAAAGCCAGCAGCGCACCGCGGCCGCGCAAGCGGCGGGACGTTTCGACGCGGAGATCGTGCCGATGGTGTCGTGGAAGTTCGAGGAGAATAGAGAGATCGGCACGGTCACCGAACGGCGCGTCGAGCTGAAGAAAGACGAAGGCAATCGCCCGGAGACGACGCTCGCGGCGCTCGCGGCGCTCAAGGGTGCGGTACCCGGTGTTGCGGATACCTCGATAACTGCCGGAAACTCGTCGCAGCTCTCCGACGGCGCGGCGGCCGTCGCGATCGTGGACGCGGCGACGGCGCAGCGGCTAAACGTGACGCCGCTCGGAATCTATCGCGGCTATGCCGTCGCAGGGAACGAGCCTGGCGAGATGGGCATCGCGCCGGTCTACGCGGTGCCGAAGCTGCTCGAGCAGCACGGCCTGACCGTCGCCGACGTCGGGCTCTGGGAGCTCAACGAGGCGTTCGCGGTGCAGACCGTTTACTGTCGCGATACGCTGGGCATTCCGAACGACCGCTTCAACGTCGACGGCGGCGCCATTTCGATCGGACACCCGTACGGCATGAGCGGCGCGCGAATGACGATGCATGCACTGATCGAAGGCAAGCGCCGCGGCGTGAGATACGTGGTTGTGACGATGTGCGTCGCCGGCGGCATCGGTGCCGCCGGCCTATTCGAAGTCGTCTAGCTCTTCTTAGACCAAGCCGTACACCAGCCGTTGGGGCTGATGGCACCGTCGACGATCTTGCACGTTCCGTTGGCCTTTGCGTTGCTGCCCGGAATGAAGAACGTGCATTGCGAGCATTTTTGTCCGTTCTTCGGAGAGTTTTGATATTTGAACTGCGCTTGCGAGCCCTTGGCTTGCGCGGCGGTTGTTTGCGCGAAGACCAGGCCGGCGAGCGCGGGAAGTACGATTGCGTTGGCGACGAAGTTGCGACGGGTCATTCCGTTGTTGGCGTCATTCATTTTTAAGGCGATACCTCCGCTAGGGAGAGTTTCGCGCCGGCGGCGATTCTCATGCCCGTTTGGCGCCCCGGCGTTCAGCCGAGCAATCGGCTCGAGCGATCGCGCTCTCACGCGAGCTTAATGGTACGCTAATCGCGAGTCGGTACCGCGGGTGCCCCATTTCCGCTTCAATGTTGCTGAGGGGAAGATGCAATTACCAATGACTAGCAAACGGCTCATCAGCCTGATTTCGGGGGTCGTCCTCATGGGGACTACCCTTTTCGGCGCGGCACCGGCTTTGGCCGACCAGGCGCCGGATAAAAACGGACCCGGCGTTACCCGGGTCAGCGTCGTCCAGGGCTCGGTAGTAGTTCAACGCGGCGACAGCGACAAACAGCAGGTCGCTGCGGTGGTGAACGCTCCGTTGCTTCCCGGCGACTACGTCTCGACCGGAGGAAGTTCTCGCGGCGAGCTGCAGTTCGACGGGTCCACCGCGCTGCGGCTCGGCGGAAACGTCCAGGCACGGATCACGAACGACGACCCGAACAATCGGCAGCTGCAACTTGCCGATGGGACGGTCGAGCTCGGCATCGTGCACGCCGGCGAGCCGGTGCAGATCGACACGCCGTCGGTGACGGTGCGCGCGCACGCGGCAGGCGACTACCGGGTTTCGATCGGCAAGGACGGTTCGAGCTGGGTGACGGTGCGCCGAGGGTCGGCAGAGTTCGTCACGCCGCAGCAGACCTACACGCTCGATTCGGGGCGCACGCTCGTCGCTCGCGGCTCCGCGTCGAATCCGTCGATTACCTATACGACCGAAGTCGGTTACGATACGTTCGACGACTTCAACGCAAAGCGCGATCAAACGATGGTCGCCGCGCTGCAGTCCAGCCCGAACTTGAATCCGGACATTGCGGGCTACGACAATCTCGGCGCCTACGGGCAATGGCAGAACGTTCCCGGCTATGGCGACTCTTGGATTCCCAATCAATCGTCGAACTGGTCGCCGTACGGCGACGGTTCGTGGTCGTGGGAAGACGGCTACGGCTGGACCTGGGTCGCGAACGAGCCGTGGGGTTGGGCGCCCTATCATTACGGGCGCTGGTATTACGCGAATAACTATGGTTGGGCGTGGGCTCCGCCCGCGTATTCGTCTTATCCGGCCTGGTCGCCGGCGCTCGTCGGATTCTTCGGCTTCGGCGTCGGTTTCGGCGGAGCCGGTTGGGGCGTCTCGCTCGGATTCGGCAGCGGCGGCTACGGCGGCTATGGGGGTTACGGCGGCTTCGGCTACCCGTATCTCGGATGGTATCCGCTTGCGCCGTACGCACCGTACTATCCGTGGTATCCGGGTTGGGCCTGGAACGGTTACGGCTGGGGCCTGGGCGGCTGGGGCGGTTACGGCTGGGGCCGAAACGTCGTCCGCGTCACCAACATCACCAACATCTACCGGTACTTCCCGCATGGCGGCGTGCACGGCGTGGCGGTCGGCCACCTACGCAGCGGAAACATCACCGGCCACACCTTCCGGGTGAACCAGCACAACATCACCGGACACGTCGGCATGATTCACGGCGGCGTGCCGATTACGCCGACGCGAGAGAACCTCGGCTTCGGCGGACACCGGGTCAACGCGCCGGTCAGGCTCTCTCGCGCCTTCGATTCACCGCGATTCGCGTCGGCAAACCGTGCCTTCGCGGGGCGCATGCAGTTCGACCAGCAGGCACGGGGAGCCTCGCACGAGATCCAAACCAACGCCGGCCGCGCCAACGCTCCGGTATCGCGCGGCAATACGCCTCACGAAAACGCATCTCGCGACGCGTCACGCATTAACGCACCACGCGATAACGTACCACGCGACAACGCACCGCGCGGCAACGTCAATGGCGGTGGCGCGGATCGGGGCTCGTTGGAAGGCCGTCGCGACAACGCGCCGACGAGTTCGTGGGCTCGGTTCAACCAGGACCGTGGAAGCGAAGGACGCGTCGACGAGAGTCGTGGAAACGGAAATGCCGGTTCACGCGGACGAAGCGACGCGGTCTCGCCCGGGCGCGCGACGTTTGGAAACGAGAGTCCGCGCAACGGGGCGACGAGAGAGAATCGGGCGCCCTCCGATTCGTGGAGCCGATTCTCGAATCAACGCGGCAACGTTTCGGCGTCGTACGACCGAGGAGCCTACGATCGCGCTTCCTATAACCGCGGCTCGTACGCCTCCGATCGCAACGGTAACGAACGCAGCGCATACGAACGCACCACGAACCAGCGCAATCCGTACGCATCGTATTCGCGTAACGCGACGCCTTCGTACTCGCGCAGCGATACGCCCTCATACGGACGTTCGTACGGATCGTACGGTCGCGGATCGGCTCCGTCGTACTCGCGCGGATCGTATCCCTCGTACTCGCGCGGCTCGGCTCCGTCGTACTCGCGCGGATCGGCTCCGTCGTACTCGCGTGGATCGTATCCATCGTACTCACGCGGATCTGCTCCGGCGCCCTCGCGGGGCTACTCCGCGCCGCGTTCTTCCGGCGGCGGTGGCAGCGGTGGCGGCGGTGGCGGACACCACGGTGGACGGCCTCCGCAGTAAAGCACGCTCGGTTACTTCGAAGAGAGGGCGGCGCCAAGGCGCCGCCCTTTTGCTTGCAGAAGCTTGCTGCCAACGTTACCGCAGACCCGTTCTATAAGGAGAATCAGCTCGATGAACTCGGCCCGTCTTTCGCTCGGCCTGGCAACACTCTGCCTAGCGGCCGCCCTCCCCGCCGTTGGAACGGCACAGACGTCAAACGTTGCGATGGCAGAAGCGGCGCACGTGACGACGCCGCATCCGATCAAGGTGAGTGCCTGCAATCCCGAGCGCAACGTGAGTTACAATTGGGCGGGCTACACGCCCGCGTATTGGCCCGGTCCCGCCTACGGCGGTTTCTACCGCGGATATTGGGGCTATCCGTCGGTCTACGGACCGACGTACTACCAAGCGCCGGTCCAGAACGATCCGACGCTCGGAATCGATTACGTGAACGTGACCAATGTAGTCATGAAGCAGATCGAGTTCGGACTCGTCGTACGAGGAGCGCTGGTTGCCGAAGTCAAGGACATCGGCACGTTCTCGCCGGGCGCCGAAATCAAGCACAAGTTCGGCTTGAATCCGAACGTCTTTCCGCTTCAGACGAGTTACGCGAAATGCGTTCCGTTGAAGATTACCTTCGAAGACGGAAGCCACTGGAAGAACCCGCATCTGCCGCAGTACAAGGCCACGATGTACGGGCACCCGCACGAATAAACCAGAGGAGCGAAATGGCTCAAGACGTTTCTGCGGTTCAAGCTCGAGATAACGTTTGGGAGATGGCGCAGCGGCAGCTCGACGAAGTCGGGCTGCTGATCGGCCTCAACGAGTCGATCCACGGCTATCTGCGCCAGCCCAAACGCGTTCTCGAGGTCTCGGTTCCCGCGCGCATGGATAACGGCGCGTTCCGCATGTTTACCGGATACCGCGTGCAGCACAACCTCTCGCGCGGACCGGGCAAGGGCGGAATTCGCTACCATCCCGACGTGACGCTCGACGAAGTCAAAGCGCTGGCGATGTGGATGACCTGGAAGTGCGCGCTGGTGAACATTCCGTTCGGCGGTGCGAAGGGCGGCGTCATCTGCAATCCCAAAGAGATGTCGCTGCAGGAACTCGAGCATCTGACGCGCCGCTTCACGACCGAAATATCGATCATCATCGGTCCGGAGAAAGACATTCCCGCGCCCGACGTCTACACGACGCCGCAGATCATGGCGTGGATCATGGATACGTTCTCGATGGAGCACGGCTACTCGATTCCGGGCGTGGTCACCGGCAAGCCGGTCGCCATCGGCGGATCGCTGGGTCGCGACAAGGCGACGGCGCGCGGCTGCATGTACGCCGTCGACGAAGCGATGGAGGCGCACGGCAAGACGATCGAGGGCGCTCGCGTCGCCATTCAAGGCTTCGGCAATGCCGGCATGTATGCGGCGCAGCTGATGGGCGAGCACGGCTACACGATCGTCGCGGTCTCCGATTCGCACGGCGGCGTGGCAAACGACCACGGTCTCGACGTGAAAGGTCTCATCGCGCATAAGTTCGAGACGGGGTCGGTCGTGGGCTTCACCGGCGGCGAACGCACCGATAACAAAGAGGTGCTGGAGTATGACTGCGACGTTCTGGTGCCGGCCGCGCTCGAGAAAGTGATCACCCGCGAGAACGCGCCGCGCATCCGCGCGAAGATCGTCGCCGAGGCCGCGAACGGTCCGACGCTTCCCGACGCCGACGACATTCTCTTCGACCGAGGGATCATGGTCTTGCCGGACATTCTGGCCAACGCCGGCGGCGTGACCGTCTCGTACTTCGAGTGGGTGCAAGACCTTCAGGCGAACTTCTGGGAGGAAGACGAGATCAACGAACGCCTGAAGCGGAAGATGACGCGGGCTTTTCGGGAGACGTACGAGCAGGCGAAACGTCACAGCGTTTCGATGCGCAAAGGAGCGTACTGCGTCGCGGTAGCGCGGGTCGCCGAGGCGACGAAGCTCCGCGGCCTCTACCCCTGACGCAGCTCGGATTCTTCGGCGGCGCGCGCCGTACGCTCGTGGACGACGCAACGGGTTCAATCGTCTACATGCCGGGATTCGGCGACGCGCCGACGTCGCGTGATTGGTTCGACGCACTGCGCGACGGCGTCGCTTGGCAGAGCGAACGGCGGCGGATGTACGATCGCGACGTCGACGTGCCGCGTCTGGTCGCGCGGTATCGTCTCGACGATCCCGAGCGTCCGCCGGTCCTCACCGCGCTCGCGCAGCGAACCGTTGCGGCGGTCGAGGCGCCGTTCAACAGCGCCGGCTTGAACTACTATCGCGACGGCCGAGACAGCGTCGCTCCGCACAACGACCACCTCTACGAGATCGTCGCCGGGTTTCCGATCGCGCTCGTTTCGCTCGGAACGACGCGTTTGATGACGATCCGCAGTAAGAGCAAGCCGCGACGGATCTTCGATCTCGATCTGGAAGCGGGGAGTCTGCTCGTGATGAGCTACGAGACGCAGCTCCACTACGATCACGGCATTCCCAAGACGCGTACGGCGGTCGGTCCGCGCATCAGCGTCGCCTTTCGGGTTCGCTCGCTTTAGCGCCGCCGCGCGGCGCCGCTGCGCCGCGCTTCGCTCGGGATGACACCGTCGGGGGAATAGTTTACGGTGAGGGTGCGGGGGATGGCGTGGGGCCGTAGACCGCTTCGCCGGCGCTGCAGATCGTCGCCGAGTTGAGCTTGAAATCGACGAGCTGTTCGCCCTGTTGGGTAACGGCGACGCCTCCGACCGAAACGGGTGCGTCGGGCGCGAGCGCCACGCGGTTGTAGAGCAGATCGGTCTGGTGCGTGAGGGCGCCGATCGAGCGATCGGTGATGTTATCGTCGAACCACTTGCACGTATCGACCGAACCGCGCAATCCCGCAAACGAGTAGAGGATGACGGTAAGGGCCACTGCTGCGAGGGCGGCGGGCGGGCGCTGCATCTTCGTTGATTACTACGCGCTTCGGCGCCGCCCTGTTTCAGCCGCATCGGCTTGGGAGAGGAGGCGACGGACGTCGTCGTCGCTGGTCTGTGAAAAATCGTCGTAGTAGAGGCCAACGGCGTGAAATGGCTCGGGCGTACGTACGCAGACGACTCGGTCGACGACGCCGCTCAACGCCGCGCAGGTTCGCCGCGCGGCGACCGGTACCGCCGCGACGATTGACGCCGGATGGTGGGTTCGCAGCGCCGTCGCCGCGGCCCGCATCGTCGCCCCGGTTGCCAATCCGTCGTCGACGAGTATGACGGTCTTGCCGGCGACCTCGGCTTGCGGGCGCTCGTCCCGATAGGCGCGCTCGCGCCGGCGCATCTCGCCGAGCTCGCGATCGACGACCTCTTGCAGCGCTCGGTCGCCGATGCGCAGCGAGCGGATGAGCTCTTCGTCGACGACACACGTTCCATCGCCGGCGAGCGCGCCCATGGCCAGCTCCTCGTGTCCCGGTACGCCGAGCTTGCGCACCACGTAGACGTCGAGCGGCAAACGCAGACGACGCGCCACTTCGTAACCGACCGGCACGCCGCCGCGCGGCAGCGCCAGCACGACGGCATTCGGATCGCCCGCGTACTGCACGAGCACCTCGGCCAGCTGTCGCCCCGCGTCGGCGCGGCCGGCGAAGAGCGTCATCGCTACTCCGGAACGCCTCCGTCGTGCTCGATGATCGCCTTCATGGAAGCCGGTGCGGAGGTTTTCTTTCCGCAGTTCAGCACCGGCGGCTCCGGAGCCGCGACGAATGCGTTCGGCTTTTGCTTGAAGTTGAAGATGTCGTCCATCGATGCCGCCGTCGCGTCGGTCGTGCCGAGCGATCCCAGGTTGAAGGTATCTTCGACGAACTTCAAGATGCTGCCGTAATCGTAGTGCGTGTTCGAAATGTTCCCCGGCTTTGAAAACGGCGAGATGACGATCATCGGAACGCGAAAGCCCAGCTGGTGGTAGTTCGTCTGATCGGGCGGCGCGTTATCGTACCATCCGCCCCAGTCGTCCCAAATCAGGACGATTGCCGTGTCCTTCCAGTAGTTGCTCGTGCCCAGCGCGTTGACCACTTTGGTGACCCACCAAGGTCCGCCGTTGCAGCCGCTTGCGGGATGGTCGGAGTCGAAGAGCGTCGGAATGACCCACGAGACCGCGGGCAGCGTGCCTCCCGAAATGTCCTTGAAGAGCGACGTGTTCGGAATGCTGATGTTCTTGTGCCAATCTGGTCCGTAGCGGATCTTATGGATCGCGTCGTAGCCGTTCCATACCGCGCCGGAGAAATCGAAGTTGGGCCCGTTCTCGAACGAGTCGACGTAGAATTTCCAGGAGACATTCTTAGCGTCGAGCAGATCGGCGAGCGTGCCGTACTGCGTAAAGCACGGGAACGGCCCTTGCGAGTTGTACTTGCCGTTGGAGTTGAGCAGCGGCGTCCAGGTGAACTGTCCCGGTCCGCTATGCGGCCCCGGGGCGTCGCATCCCCACGGAGTGTTGTTCGGCTGATCGGTGAGAACGGCGTTCTGGCTGTATTGCACGCTGCCCGAGAGGATCGCCTGATGCGCGATGAAGCTGGAGGCCGTCTCGGTGAAGAAGAGCTCGTCGGCCAGCGTGTACTGCTTGGCGAGTTTCCAATACGCCGCGCTCTCCTTGCGATCGACGTAGGCGTACGGGTAGAGTTTTGCCTTGAAGCCTTGGCCGGACTCACCGAAGTTGATGAGATCGAATCCGTCGTTTTGACAGACGTTCGAGGCGTTGGCGTCGCATTCGACCACGAAGGCGTGATGGCTGTGGTCGATGTCGGTGCCGAAGTACGGCGTGCCGCTGCTCTCGAGCTTGACGGAGTGCAGCTTTACGATGTGCGAGCCTTTGCACCACGGAGCGGGCTTACAGGCCCCTTCCATCGTCGTGTCGGCGCCGGGAAATCCCGCGAAAATGTTGTCGAAGCTGCGGTTCTCTTGAACCATGATGACGACGTGGCGGATTGAATTGGTCGAAGGGGCGGGTCCCGGAGCCGGCGTGGTTCCCGAACTACAGCCGGCAAGCGCGACGAGCGCGGCGGAAAAAAACCAGGGCTCAAACCGTTTCATGGCACCTCCAAACGCCGAGTTACGTTACTCGTTTGTTCGACGCAGGAAAACATAAAGTCTTGTCGCAGCCTGCTCGCACACGAGGAAGGAGCAAATATGCGATATTCAACCATTCTTGCGGTGACTTTGGTTACTGCCTTGTCCGCGTGTAACGGCGCATCGAACGCGGTGCCCGGCGGAGCTTCAACCACCACCTCGTCGCTTGCTTCGGGCACTTCCCGGCATGCGACTGCAGCAGAACTCGGCCTTTGGCCCCGTCCCGGGCCCGCCGTTCGGGTTTGCGGTGAAGCCGCGCGTGGATACGCGCGCTGCCAGGCCTGGCTCCGCACGGATATCAACGGAATGATTCGGCCCGATACGCCGGCCGGATACGGCCCGAGCGATTTGCAGAAGGCCTACAATCTTACCTCGTACAGTCAGAGCAACGGCGGCGGCCAGACGGTCGCGATCGTCGACGCGTACATCGATCCGAATGCCGCGACCGACCTTGCCAAGTACCGCTCGCAGTACGGCTTGCCGCCGTGCACGGCCTCGAGCGGGTGCTTCACGGCGCACGCTCTCGGCACGGCGAAGAACGTAGGCTGGGCTGCGGAAGAGTCGCTCGACGTCGACATGGCTTCGGCGATCTGCCCGAACTGCAAGATCCTGCTGGTGGAAGCGAAGTCGGCGACGACGGCCAACCTTGCAGCGGCCGAAGTCTACGCGACGCAACACGCGAACTACGTGAGCAACAGCTGGAGCGGCAACGAAGGCAGCAAGTCGAAAGACGGCGATTTCAACGTTAGCGGCGTCGCGATTACGGCGGCGACCGGCGACAGCGGTCATAACTCCATCGCCCAGTGGCCGGCGATTCTGCCGACCGTCATCGGCGTCGGCGGAACGACGTTGAGCTCGACGAGTCCGCGCAGCGAATCGGCGTGGTCGGGCGCGGGCAGCGGATGCAGCACCGTCTATGCCAAGCCCAGCTTCCAAAGCAGCATCAACACCGGTTGCTCGAAGCGCGCGCAAGCCGACACGTCGGCCGTTGCGAATCCGAGCACCGGAGTCGCCGTCTACGATTCGTACGGCTACTCGGGCTGGGAGGTGTTCGGCGGAACGTCGGTCGCGACGCCGATCATCGCGTCGGTCTTCGCGCTGGCCGGAAATACGAGCACGAACAACCCCGGAAATCTCTACTCGCATACGTCGAGTCTCAACGACGTCACGACCGGCAGCAACGGAAGCTGCGGCGCGCCGCTCTGCAAAGCGGGCGCAGGTTGGGACGGGCCGACGGGACTCGGAACGCCCAACGGGATTGCGGCGTTCTAACTCGCTCTTCGCGGCCGCGGCGGCGGTGCTCTTCTGCACCGTCCCGCGGCCCGCGAGCGCAGTGCAGACGGTACCCTTCACCGACGGCAAAGGCGGTTTGATCGAGGTTCAGGCTTCGGTCGACGGCCAACCCGCAGTGCCGATGCTCGTCAATCTCGGTGCCGGCGTCGACGTGCTCTCCAGCGAACTGGGGCGGCGCTACGTGGCCGTCGGCGGAAAGTACGTGAGCCTGCGTCTTACCGGCGAACGCGTCGATCTCCCGATCGGTAAAGTGGTCACGCTCGCGATGGGCGGCGTTGCGCTCACGGCCCCGTACGTCGGCATTTGGAAGGGCCTCGACGGAACCGGCATCGACGGTTACATCGCCGCGACGTCCTTTCGCACGATCGCCACGACGTTCGATTTTCGCAGCCGGCAGATCGTCATCGAGGACGCACAGACGTTTCCCGAGCGCGTCCGCCAGCAGGTGCGCGTGCCGGTCGTTCTTCAAGACGATCTCGGCATCTCGCTGGCGATCTTTGCGCGTTTCGATTTCGGAAACGGCAAAACGGGCCTCTGCGAGATCGATACGGGCTCGCAAGGCATCACGCTCGACAAGACGTTCGCGCAATCGATCGGACTCGATGCGAACGCCGCTTCCGGACGGCTCGCCGCGCTCTCGCTCGCCGGCGCACCGGGGACTGCGCTGACGTCACCGGCGGTGCGCTACTCCGATTTGATCTACGATTGCGACGTTGGAAACGCGTTTTGGGCCGGGCGCAGCTTTACGCTTGATTTACCAAACCACTTCATGTACGTTTCGGCGGCCCAGTCTTAAAGGAAGCATTAGAGTCAGTTAGAGCGCGATGACCCGGGGGTAACAGCCCTGCATGAGATTCTACACTGCAATGACCTCGCTGGCGGCAACGGTGCTCATCCTTGGTGGCGCAGTAACCGCTCTCCCGGTTCGCGCGCAGTACGACGTTCCGACCTACACGACGTGGCAACGGGGCTGGGATCAGCACCAGTACGATCGCCATCACGTCATGCTCGGAACCGTTGGTGCCTTCAGTCCATACCGGTTGACGGTGATGCGCCGCAACGGTGTCGTGCAAACCATCGACCTCAAGCACGGCACGGTAATCTTTCCGACGGGAGCAACGCCCTCGCCCGGCGAGCACGTAGCGTTGGTCGGTTACTATAGCAACGGCACGTTTATCGCCAACCGCGTCATCCTTCGTCCATAGAGACGCCGAGTGACGTTACCCGCAAACGCGCCGCCTGCTCTCGCGCAGGTGGCGCAGCGCTTTGCGCAGACGAGCCGAGGGGCCGTCGTCTGCCGGTTGCACCGAGTCTTCGACGTGCACGGCGGGTTCTCGCGCCGGCACGAAGACCTGACGATGAACCTGGCCTACGACGACGGCGCGATCGTGAGAGTGCGGGTAACGAGCTATTCAATCGACGGTAAGCCCGCGAGCACGCAAGACGTCGCCTCGGTCGAGCAATCGTGGGACCATCCGAAGCCCGGAGACGTGTTCGCGCCACCCTTCGCCGCGCGCAACTTCGGCGCATATCAGTACCGCAGGAGCGGCCCCGCGTCGATCGCCTTTACCTCGAGCGTCCACGATGCCGGTCATGGAAACGGAAGCTTCACGTACGACGTGCGGTACGACGTGGTGACCTATACGTACCAACCCGCCGCGCTTCCACCGCACGCAAGCTTCGGCGAAATCACCGATCGGCGCGCGAGAGTGCTTTCCGGATACTGGGCGTCGACCGACGAAACGCAAACGTATAAAGGAACCTACGGCCCATTCGCCGCGGCCGGCACGATCGCAGTCACCTATTCGAATTTCCGCCGTTTTGCCGACGTTGCGAGCGCGCTAAAGGCGTTGTAGCGGCAAGGGCGCGCTCGCTCGAGAGAGAAGAGACGAGCGTCTTCCCTATGGCCGAGGCTCGAAACTCCGTTCAAGATTACATCGACGAGCTGCCCGCATGGGCCGACGGAACCACGCTGCGATCGGCACCGATGACGTCGATGCAGTGGCGAATATGGTCGCTGGCGGCCGCGGGCAAATTCTTCGAAGGCTTCGTCGTGTTTATGACCGGCGTCGCGTTGCCGCTCATCGCGCGCGAGTTCGGCATCGGGCGAGCCGAGTCGGGTCTGGTAAGCGCGGCGACGCTCTTCGGCATTCTCGTCGGAGCGATCGCTCTCGGCGGACTCGCCGATTATTTCGGGCGCAAGCGGATGTTCATCGCCGAGATGATCATCTTCGTCGTCTTCCTGGCGCTGCTGGTGCTCTCGCCGAGCGCTACGTGGATCGTCGTCAGCCTCTTCGGCCTCGGCTTGGCGCTGGGATGCGATTACCCGACCGCGCATATGATCATTTCGGAGAACATTTCCACCGCGACGCGGGGGCGGCTCGTGCTCGGAGCCTTCGCTTTTCAGGCGATCGGGGCGCTCGTCGGGACCGGCGTCGGATTTTTCGCACTTCGCCACGCCCCGACGCTCGACGCGTGGCGATGGATGTACGCCAGCGCCTTCATTCCCGCGCTCGCCGTGACGATCGGCCGTTTCTCGATCACGGAGAGCGCGAACTGGCTCTTCGCACGCGGCGAAGTGGCGCCGGCAGAGCGCGCGGTCGCGCGGCTGCTCGTGCGCTCGCCGCAGTATCCGCAGACGTTTACCCTTGCGCAACGCGCGAGCCACCTCGTCGAGCATGCTCGCGGCGCGCACCTCGGACGGCTGTTTGCGCGCGGCAACCGCCGTGCGACCATCCTTGCGTCGGTTCCGTGGTTCTTGCAGGACCTGTCAACGTACGGCATCGGCATCTTCACGCCGACGCTTCTTGCGGCGACGTTCGGAGCTCCGCCGCCGCATTTACGAAGCCTCGTCGACCTCATCGCCGACCAGATCCTCGCGGCGAAGGGATCGGCGATGATCACCGCGTTTCTCACCGCCGGCATTCTCGTCGCCGTGCTGCTCTCGGATCGAGTCGGACGCATCGGGTTGCAGATTACCGGCTTCATCGGCTGCGCGGCCGGGCTCTTTCTTGCCGCGCTCTCGACCGGCTTTGCGGGAATGCCGAGCATCGCGCTCATCTTTGCCGGTTTCATCGTCTTCGATTTCATGACGAATCTCGGCCCGAACTCGCAGACGTATCTGCTCGCCGGCGAAGTGTTTCCCACCGAGATTCGCGGCATGGGCGCCGGTTTCGCGGCCGCGGTCGCGAAGGCCGGCGCGGTGCTCACCGCGTTTCTCTTTCCGATTCTCCTCTCGGCTATCGGCACGCGTACGCTCCTCTCGTGGCTGATTGGGGCCTCCTTGCTCGGTGCGCTCGTGACCTGGTTCTTTCGCATCGAAACCAAAGGCGTCAAACTCGACTCCATCGGTACGGACCACCCCGATCGCGAGGTCGCGGTGCGCGCCGCCGATCTGGCAGAGGGTCAGGCCTAAGGGGAAAAGGCTTTATGTCTCCCGCAGAAAACCGGAGAAGACCGAGAAGGAGAGTACGGATGCCCGACTTTTTGAAGACCCTGTTCGTGAACCCGCCGACCTTCGAAGGTTTCGACGGCGGCGCCGGTTCGCGCTATCAGTGTCGCCGCGAAGTCCGGTCGTTCTGGTATCCCACGTGGCTCGCGCAGCCTGCGGCGATGGTGCCGGGCAGCCGCTTGATCGATGCGCCGCCCGACGATCTGACGGTCGAACAGGTCGCGCCGCTGGCCAAGGATTACGAGCGCATCGTCGTGCATACGAGCGCCCCGTCGTTCAACAACGATGCGCGCTTCGTCGCGCGTCTGAAGGAAGAGAACCCCGAGGTCGTCGTCGGAATGGTCGGCGCGCACGTCAGCGTGCTGCCGGACGAGTCGCTGCGTGCCGCGCCCGCGGTCGATTGGGTCAGCGTCGGCGAGTTCGACTACACCTGCGTCGGCGTCGCCCAGGGCAAGCCCTTGAGCGAGATCGACGGCCTCGCTTATCGGCGCAATGGCGAGATCGTCCACACCGCCGAGCGGCCGATCATCACCGACATGGAGGCCTTTCCGTCGGTGCTCGACGTCTATCGCCGCGATTTGACGATCCCCAACTACTTCAACGGCTACCTGCAGCATCCGTATCTCTCGCTCTACACCGGTCGCGGCTGCAAATCGCGATGCACGTTCTGCATCTGGCCGCAGACGATTGGCGGCCACCTCTATCGCGTGCGCAGCGTCGATAGCGTCGAGGCCGAGATGACGCGGGCGAAGGCGATGTTCCCCGAGGTAAAGGAGTTTTTCTTCGACGACGATACGCTGACCGACAACGGCCCGCGCGTCGAGGAGATTGCACGCCGCCTCGGGCGCATCGGTATCACGTGGTCGTGCAATGCCAAGCCGAACGTGCCGCGCTCGACGCTCGAGATCATGAAGGCGGGCGGGCTGCGCCTGCTGCTCGTCGGCTACGAGTCGGGGAACCAGCAAGTGCTCAACAACATGAAGAAGGGCACGCGTCTGGACCACATCCGGCGCTTCTCGAAAGATTGCCGCGAGCTGGGCATCAAGGTGCACGGCACGTTCATCCTGGGGATGCCCGGCGAGACGCCCGAGACGATCCGCGAGACGATCGACTTTGCCTGCGAGATGGATCCCGAGACCATTCAGGTCTCGCTTGCCGCGCCGTATCCGGGAACGTTCCTCTACCGGCAGGCGCAGGAGAACGGGTGGCTCGATCTCGGCGACGGACTCGTCGACACGCACGGCGTGCAGCACGCGGCGCTGAACTATCCGGGCTTGACCTCGACCATGATGTTCGAGTCGGTCGACGAGTTCTACCGGAGGTTTTACTTCCGGCCGCGCAAGATGTTCTCGCTGCTCGGCGGCATGCTCGGCGACCGTCAGGTGATGAAACGACGGCTGCGCGAAGGCGTGGAGTTCTTCCATTTCTTGCGCGAACGCAAGCGCGAGCAGCGCGAAGCTCAAACGGCAACGGCGTCGCCGTAGCTAGCGGAGATTCAGCAGAGTAAGAGCGTACGGTGCCGGCGTGAGCGGCACCGACGTGCCGACCTTGCCGAGCGCGCGGAGCCAGGATTGCGTAGTGATTGACCGAACGTACGTTCGCATGATAGAGTCGGTAGCGTGATGGAGCAGAGCGCATCGTGAGCTGGCTGTCGCGTTTGCGCTCCTCGCTCGGCCGAGCTCGAGAGAGTTTTACGGCCGTCACGCGGCTCGGCCGCGTCGAGCGGCCCATCACCCCCGAGTTCTGGGACGAGCTCGAAGAGACGCTGATCTTAGCCGATTTCGGCGTGCCGGCGACGCAGAAAATCGTCACCGGGCTGCAGACCGTCGCGCGGCAAGAGGAGTGGAAGACTACGGATCGGCCGATCGCGCGTTTTCGCAAAGACGTCGAACGGTTTCTCACGCTGCCCGGCGCAACACTGCGGCTCGATCGTAAGCCGGCGGTCATCTTGATCGTGGGCGTCAACGGCAGCGGAAAGACGACGACGATCGGCAAGCTGGCGACGCAGCTGCACCACGAGCGAAAGCGCGTCTTGCTCGTTGCCGGCGATACGTTTCGCGCTGCCGCGGCGGAGCAGCTCGCGATTTGGGCCGAGCGCAGCGGAGCGTCGATCGTTCGCGGCGCGGAGGCAGCCGATCCGGCTTCGGTCGTCTTCGACGGCATACGCGCGGCCAAGGCGCGCGGTTCCGACGTGGTCATCGTCGATACGGCGGGACGGCTTCAAACGAAGACCAATCTCATGGAGGAGCTCAAGAAAATCCGGCGCGTGATCGAACGCGAACTCGGCGAGCCGCCGGTGGAGACGCTGCTGGTGGTCGACGGCACCAACGGTCAAAACGCCATTTCTCAGGCGAAGCTCTTTCATGCCGCAACGGAACTGAGCGGAATCGTCATCACCAAGCTCGACTCGACGGCGAAGGGCGGCGTGCTCGTCGCGATCGTCGACGAGCTCGAAGTCCCAATCAAGTTCGTAGGCCTCGGCGAAGGCGCCGAGGACCTGCGCCCGTTCGACCCCGCGGAGTTCATCGACGCGATCTTTGAGGACGAGCAGAATGCCATCCCCTTGGCACAGCGACGTGAGAGCGTGATGTAAGGAGTAAGAGAAAGGAACCAATATGGCAGCAGAAGACGAACGGCAACTCGCCCTCACCAACGCGCTCGCTCAGATCGAGCGGCAGTTCGGCAAAGGCTCGATCATGCGGATGGGCGATTTCCAGGAGCGGATGGCCTTCGAGATCGTCCCCACGGGGTCGATCGCGCTCGACTTGGCCTTAGGCGTCGGCGGATTGCCGCGCGGACGTATCGTGGAAATCTACGGTCCGGAGTCGAGCGGGAAGACGACGCTGGCACTCCACGCCATCGCCGAGGCGCAGAAGACGGGGGGAACGGCGGCCTTCGTCGACGTCGAGCACGCGCTCGATCCAAACTACGCTGCCGCGCTCGGCGTCGATCTCGACAACCTCCTCGTGTCGCAGCCCGATACGGGAGAGCAGGCCCTGGAGATCGCCGAGATGCTCACGCGCAGCAATGCGGTCGACGTCGTCGTCGTCGACTCGGTCGCCGCCTTGGTAACGAGAGCCGAGCTCGAAGGCGACATGGGCGACGCGCACGTCGGATTGCAGGCACGCCTGATGTCGCAGGCGCTGCGCAAGCTCACCGCCGCGATCTCGCGCAGCAAGACGGTCATGATCTTCATCAACCAGCTTCGCGAGAAAGTCGGCGTGATGTTCGGCAATCCCGAAACGACGTCAGGCGGCCGGGCGTTGAAGTTCTACGCGTCGGTACGCCTCGACGTGCGGAAACTCGAGACGATCAAAGTCGGACAAGACGTCGTCGGCACGCGGACGCGCGTCAAAGTCGTCAAGAACAAGGTCGCGCCGCCCTTCCGGCAGGCCGAGTTCGATATCACCTACGGCCACGGCATTTCCAAGATGGGATCGATTCTCGACGTCGCGCTCGATCAGAACATCGTCGGCAAGAGCGGCTCGTGGTACACCTACGGCGAGCAGCGCATCGGCCAAGGACGCGAGAACGCCAAGACCTTCCTCGAAGAGCACACCGAGCTCGCGACCGAGATCGAGGCGAAGATTCGCGAAGCTCTCGGCAAAGTTGCCTCCACGAATGGTAAGTCGCCGGCCGCGGTTGCCGTCCTTCGACAAGCTCAGGATGACGCGTGAGGTAGCCTGTGACGGCTTACTCTGCAGCGTTGGCGTTTCTAGCGCGGCAGCGCTGTACGGAAGCGCGGCTCTGGCAGTATCTCGAACGAAAGGGCTTCGATGACGAAGCGGCTCGCGCGGCGGTCGAACGCTGCAAGAGCGAAGGCTTCCTCGATGACCGCCTCTACGCCAAGCTTTACGTCGAGGGGCGGCGTAAGCCGGTCGGTAACGAACGACTCGTCGGCGAGCTGATCCGAAAAGGCATCGAAGGTGAAGCGGCCGCCGAGGCGGTCGCTTCGCTCGACGCCGATGAAGGCGAACGCTGCGTGACGGCCTTCGACCGCTTACGCACCAGGAATCCCGCGATTGAATATCCATCGGCCGCTCGGCGCCTCGAGCGTCTCGGTTTCCCGGCCGCGACGATTTATCGCGTGCTTCGCGATCACGCCGCACGCTTTGGGCCGCTGGCCATCATTCGACAGCCCTTTGACTGCGGTGCTTCGCACCTTGCTCAGGGTGACGCGCTGGTAGCGGTTCAGGGTGAGAACGGCACTTTGTCTCAGTAGGCGTCGGCGGCGGGCACTCGTTCGGCCATGTCGAAGCCGACGGTTCTCGTTGCCGAAGACGACGGCGCGATTCGCGAACTGCTGATCCATCATTTGCAGCGGGAGGGCCTTGGGGTCGTCGGCCTTTCCAACGGTCACGCCGCGCTGCGTCATGCGCGCGGAGCCGCCGACTTGCTGGTTCTCGACGTTGGCCTGCCCGGCGTCGACGGGTACGACGTCGTGCGCACGCTGCGGCGGGAGGAGCGCACGCTGCCGATCGTCCTGCTGACGGCGCGCACCGAGGAGATCGATCGCGTGCTCGGCTTCGAACTCGGCGCCGACGATTACATCGCCAAGCCGTTCTCCGCGCGTGAGGCGGTCGCTCGCATCAAGTCGATACTGCGGCGCAGCGGCCGCGCCGTTCCGCCGCCGAATCCGGTGCTGCGTTTCGGGAGATTGGAGATCGACGCCCGCGCGCGGGAGGCTCGCGTGGACGGAGTCGACGTGAAGCTCAAGCCGCGAGAGTTCGCGCTGCTGATGGAACTGGCCGGCAATGCCGGCGTCGCACTCTCCCGCGACTGGCTGCTCCAGCGAGTCTGGGGATACGACTTCAACGGCGACGAACGCACGATCGACGTTCACGTCCATCGTCTACGCGCGAAGATCGAGGAGCCGTGGCGGCTTTCCTTGCTGCGTACCGTCCATGGATTCGGCTACAAGTTCGTGCGTGGCTAGCACCCGCGGCCACGTTTCGCGCGCGCTCCTGGCGACGATCGGCCACGAACTGCGCACGCCGCTCGCCTCGATCAGCGGATACCTGGAGACGCTGCTCGACGGGGAATACGATGCGCCGACGGCACGGCGCTTTCTGGAGACGGCGCGGCGCGAGGCGCAGCGGCTGGGGCGCCTCGTCGACGGTATGCTCGAGTTCTCGCCGCTCGATCTCTCGGCACCCGCTTGCAGTGCCGTATGCAACGTCGCGGAAGAGATACGCGCAACGATCGAGATGCTCGCGCCGCTGACGACGAGGCGCGGCGTGACGATACGCACGCGCCTGCCCGCAACGATCGCGGCGAAGATCGACGGCGACGCGTTCGTTCACGCGCTGGTGAATTTGGTCGATAACGCGGTCAAGCACGGTTGCGAGCACGGGATCGTTACCGTATCGTGCGCCCGCGAAGAGCATTTCGTCGCAGTCGCGGTCGACGACGACGGAGGCGGGATCGCTCCGGAGGCGCGCGATGCCGTCTTCGTCATGGGCGTGCGCGGCACGGCGTCGCCGCCCGGAAACGGCATCGGCTTGGCCATCGTCAAGGCGATTGCCGAGCGCTGCGGCGGGGACGTCCGCATCGAACGGTCGGCGCTAGGCGGCGCACGGTTCGTTTTGCGCGTTCCGGCGGGATAGCGGGGCAGCCTCGTCGTAGATAACAGTCCGTGGCTATGCCCCGGACCCCGTTCGCACATGCCAGCGAAGCCGAACTGGCGCGGGTCTTCGACTTCTATCGAATCACCTGGCAGTACGAACCGCGCAGTTTCCCGATCGCGTGGAACGCGCAAGGCCGGCCCGTCGAGTTCTTCACTCCGGATTTTTACCTTCCCGAATACGATCTCTACATCGAGCTGACCGTTGCAAAGCCGATTCGCAACACGCGTAAGAATCGGAAGCTTCGCTTGTTGCGCTCCCATCATCCGCGGGTGAACGTCAAGCTTTTCACGCGGCGCGACGTCGAGCGCGTCTTCTCCCGCTTCAAGCAGGCGTCGTGATCGGCGACCCGCTCTTCGATTCGGAATCGATCGCGGGCCGCGTCGCCGCCATCGCAGCGGAAATTTCCAACGATTATGCGGGCAGGCGTCCCCTCATGATCGGGCTGCTCGATGCCGCCGCGATCTTTCACGGCGATCTGGCGCGGGCCGTGACGATTCCGCACGACGTCGATTTCGTGGCGGTGAACCCGTGCGGCGAGGCAGAAGGGATCGCCCTGCAGCGGGACGTCGCAACCGCGATCCGCGAACGCCACGTCATCCTGGTCCAGGATACGATCGACACGGGCCTGACGCTGCAGTTCGTGCTCAAGCGCCTGCTCGAGCGAGCCCCGGCCTCGTTGGCGGTCTGCACGCTGCTCGACCGCCCGCACAGGAGAATTGCGAACGTTGAAATTAAGTACAGGGCCTTCGAGGTCCCCGACGTATTCGTCGTGGGCTATGGGCTCGATTACCTAGGGCGCTATCGGGAGTTGCCGGCTTTGTACGCACACGGGACGTGGCCTGCCTAGTGGGGCGCCGCTTCGTCAAAAGTCTTCTGGTCGTAGCGGCGCTCTGCGCCGGGACGATCTTCGCTCCGCCGCCGGTCTCCGCGCTCGAGCTGCGATCGATCGAGCAGGCCGCGGCGCAGTATCGCAGCCCCAACGAACATCTCGAGGAGATGTTCCGCGCGGCATTGCTCGACACGAGCCGGTTGGCCCAATACGCGCCCGACGGAACGGCGTACATCATGACGGGCGATATTCCGGCGGAGTGGCTGCGCGACGCAAGCGCCCAAGCGCGTCCCTATCTGTTCTTCGCCAAGGACGATCCCGACGTGCGCTCGCTGCTGCGAGCGATCGTCGCGCGAATGGTGAAATACCTGCAGATCGATCCCTACGCGAACGCCTACACCCTCGATTACCGCGTTTGGGAGCAGAAGTTCGAGCTCGATTCGCTCGCCTATCCGACGGCGCTGGCCTGGAGTTACTGGAAGACGACCGGCGATACGACGATCTTTACCCCCGACTTTTCGAAGATGCTCGACGACGTGCTGGCGACGATGGAACGCGAGCAGAACCATCCTCGCGACTCGCGTTACACGCACAAGGAGCTGCCCAACGGCGGGCGGGGCAATGCGGTCGGCTACACCGGAATGATTTGGACGGGCTTTCGGCCCTCCGACGATGCGTGCGAATACAACTTCTTGATTCCCTCGGAGATGTTCGCCGTGGTCGCGCTGGGCGACATGGCGGAGATCGAGCTGAACGTCTATCACAACGTCCTGAAGGCGCGCGAGGCTAAGGCGCTGCGGGACGAGGTGCAGCGCGGCATTCAAACCTACGGGCTCGTGCTCGTGCCGAAGTACGGGTATATCTACGCGTACGAAGTCGACGGCCTCGGACACGCGATACTCACCGACGATGCAAATATCCCGAGCTTGCTGGCCGCGCCGTACTTCGGATATACGACGCCGAACGATCGCTACTATGAAAACACGCGCCGCTTCTTGCTCTCCCAGGATAATCCGTCGTTCTACCAAGGACACGTCGCGCGCGGAATCGGCAGTTATCACACGCCCGATCACTGGGTCTGGCCGCTGGCGCTCATCATCGAGGGAATGACCGCGACGAGCGGCACGGAGAAACAGGACGTGCTCGGTCAGCTCCTGGCGAGCGACCCAGGCGACCACTTGCTGCACGAGTCGTTCAATCCGGATAATCCGCAGCAGTTCACGCGGCGCAACTTCGGCTGGCCCAACGCGCTCTTCTCCGAGTTCGTGATGACGCAGTTCCAGGGAACCGCGCAGATTCCGATGGGCGATACAAGCGACCTCGAGTTCAACACGGAGTAAGCGTCGCCGCCGGCCCCGAAGGGGCGGACCTATGAGACTCGTCACGGCTACGGCAATGGCGGCGACGTTGGTCGCCGGATGCAGCAGCGGCCCGGTGCAAAGGGCCGGTTTACCGGGCACCGGCGCGACGATGCCGGGCGCGCCGCAGACGCGAGGCGCGCCGCAGACGCTGCCGGCGCATCTCTACGTGACCGATTTTGCGAACGATGCGATCGAGATTCTCGCCAACGGAACCTGGAAGAAGCTCGGCACGATCGTCGACGGAGTCGGAAAGCCGTGGGCCGACTGGGTCGACAACAACGGCAACCTCTACATTACGAGCGCCAAGAAAGACGGAGCAGACGCGATCGTCGAGTATAAGCTCCCGGGCAAGACGCCGGCCTTTACCTATAGTGCGAAGGTAATGTCGCCGGTCAGCGTGACGACCGACGGTCAAGGGAACGTCTACGAGGCCGATTACGGCGGCCATTACGTCAACGAGTACGCGCAGCGGAAGAACGCCGTCATCGCCAGCTGCCCGCTCGACAGCGACGAGCTCGTCACCGGCGTTGCGGTCAACCACGAGGGCACCGTCTTCATCGACTATACGACCAACGAATACTACGGCCGGATCGTCAGGTTCAAGGGGGGCCTCACGGGCTGTCACAAATCGACGCTCTCGCCGAAGTTCAAGTTTCCGTACGGAATGGCGATCGACGCGAATGGCGCGCTGCTCGTCTGCGACGTTACGGCAAACAAGGTGTACGTCCTTAATCCGCCCTTTACGAAAATCTCCGGCGAGTTCGGCATATTCTACAAGCAGCCGATTCACATCACGCTCAACAAAGAGAACACGCAAGCCTACATCACCCAGGCGGGACAGAGCGTTCGAGTGATGACCTATCCTCGCGCGAAGCCCGTGGCGAATCTCGACAAGTCGAACGGGCTCGGCGATCCGTACGGCGCGGTCGACGGAGAGAACTTTGTCCCGTGAGTAACGCGGCGTCCCGAGCGGACGTCATCGTTGGGTTGCAATGGGGCGACGAAGGCAAGGGGCGCATCGTCGACCTCTACGCCGCGGAGTATGACGTCGTCGCTCGATTCGGGGGCGGCGATAATGCGGGTCACTCGATCGTGGTGGGAGAGCGCGAACTCGCTCTGCGAATCGTTCCTTCGGGCGTCATGCACCCGCACGTCGAGCTCTTCGTCGGCGGCGGAACCGTCGTCAATCTTCAGACGCTCCTCGACGAGCTCGAGGCGCTTACCGTGCTGGGCGTCGATACGCAGCGCGTGAAGATCTCGGACCGCGCGCACGTCGTCTTTCCGCATCACATGGCCAGAGACAAGGCCGACGAAGGTGCGCGGGCTACCGCGATCGGCACGACCGGCCGCGGCATCGGTCCCGCATACGTGGACCGCGTCGCGCGTACGGGCACGCCGTTCGGCGAGCTGCTACGCGGCGACGGCGCGATCGACTCCGAGACGAAGGCGGCGGCACGGCGGCTGATGCCGCACGTCGTCGACGGCTTCGCCTACATTCACGACCGGCTTGCGCGCGGCAAACGGGTGCTGCTCGAGGGCGCGCAAGGCTCGCTGCTGGACGTCGGCTACGGAACCTATCCCTACGTCACGAGCTCGCACACGATTGCGGGCGGAGCCTGTACCGGGCTCGGCATCGGCCCGCACGCGATCGGGCGCGTCGTCGGCGTGCTCAAGGCCTACACCACGCGCGTCGGTGCGGGGCCGTTTCCCTCCGAGCTGCACGACGAGCGGGGCGAACGGCTGCGCCGGCAGGGCGGCGAGTTCGGTACCGTAACGGGGCGTCCGCGGCGGTGCGGCTGGCTCGATGCCGTTGCCGGACGTTATGCCGTCGCGCTCAACGGTCTGACGAGCCTGGTCATCACGAAGCTCGACGTGTTGACCGGCTTCGAGCGCGTCGCGATCGTGAACGGCTACCGGCTCGACGGCAGAGCGGCAACGTTTACCGACGCGGCCGCGCCGGGATTGCAGCTCGAGATCGAAGAGCTTCCCGGATGGGATGAACCGATCGCGGATTGCCGTCGCATCGAAGATTTGCCGAAAGCGGCGCGCGCCTACGTCGAGCGCGTGCGCGAGCTGCTCGACGTACCGATCGAGCTGGTCTCGGTCGGACGGGAACGAAGCCAGCTGGCTCGCTGACGCCCCCGGGCGGGAGTTCTCCACGCTGTGCCCGCGCGTTTCGTCTTTGAGCTGCAAGCGTTACTCGACGCACGCGAGCGCGTCGAGAAGCAGAAGCGAGGAGCGGCTGCGGCCTGCGGGCGCGCGGTGGAGCAATGCGGCGCCGAGCTCGAGCGGCTCACCGGGCTTCGCCGGCGCTGCGAGAGCGCGCTTGCGGCCGCGGCAGGCGGCGGAGGCACGCGCGACGCACGTTTTTACGACGCGCATTTGCAGTTGCTCGGATCGAACTTCGCGCGAAGGCAGCTTCGGAGAGAGGAGCTCGCGGCACTCTGCGAACGCGCCCGCGAGGAACTCGCCGCCGCACGCCGCGATGCAAGCGTTATCGAAAACCTCAAAGCACGGCGCCGGCGCCGGTTCGAGCTGGGGCAGGCGCGGCGAGACGAGCACGAGATCGACGAGGCGAACGCGGCAGCGACCCGGAAAGGCCATCGCGTGATCGCGCTCACGCGTCCCAACGGTCAACCAGTCATGCTGAACTGCGACCTGATTGAGTCGATCGAGCAGAACGGTGAGACGATCGTTCTGCTGACGACCGGCAACGCCGTGGTCGTGCGCGAGCCGATGGACGAGATCGAACGCCGGGTCGTCGCCTTTAAGCGAAAGATTTATTCCGCGAAAGATTCTGCGGAGTAGCGGCGATGCCCGAGAGCTTTTGGGCGGCGTACGCCGAGAAGCTTGCGATCGTCGCGCTCGTGCTGGGCGCGCTCTACTTCATCGGCCGCACGTTGCGCCGTGCGCGCTCGTTTGCCGGCGGCCGCCGGATGAAGCTGCTCGAGTCGCTCGCGCTCTCGCCAAACGCCGCACTCCACCTGGTACGCGTCGGAAGCCGGCGTTTCTTGATCGGCAGTGGGGTCGAAGTTGGCGTGCTGGCGGAGTTCGGTGCCGGCGACGCCGGCGGCGACGATCTTACCTAAACGTTGAAGTAACGGAACTGGCCGACTTTATTGCCGGCGGTCTCGACGAAGTAGACTTGGCCGTCCACGCCGATCGTCATCGCCGTCGGGCCGGAGTTCGCGGTGGGAATTCCATAGAACCTCACGGCATGCGAGCGGAAGAAGAACTGTCCGATCTTGTTTTTGGCGGTATCGGTGAAATAGAAGTTTCCGTCGACGCCCTGTACGATCGAGTCCGGCGTCATCGCATTGTTCAGGGGATACTCGGCGGTGACGGTTCCGGTGATGGCCATGCGCCCGATTTGCAGCCCCTTCTGTTCGACAAACCAGAGTGCGTTATCGGTTCCCGACGTGATGCCCATCGGATAGGCGTTCTTCCGCTTGAGCTGATATTCGGTGAGCGAATGACCGCTGACGGTGAGTCGACCGATGCTGTCGGTTCCGGGTTCGGTGAACCAGAGCGCGCCGTCGGGACCATTGGTGATCATCATCGGCTGCGCGTTGCCGGTGAGATGGTATTGCGTGAACACGACGTGCGGCTTCGCGCGAACCTGCTGCACGCGCCAGACGGAGTTCGTTCCCGGATCGGTGACCCACATGTTGCCGTCGGATCCGAGTGCGATGCCGACGGGCCGAGCGGAGGAATCGGGCAGCGTATACTCCGTGTAGGGGGGCCCGGTTACGGTTGCCTGCGCGACTCGGCCGACGTTCGTCTCGGTAAACCAGATGTTGAGGTTCGGTCCGGGGCCGGATGCCACGCCGTTGGGCCCGGCGTTGCGAGTGGGCGTCACGCCCTCTTGGAACTTCCCGTTCATTCCGAGCCGCGCGATCTTGCTCGGCGCGAATTCGGAGACCCATAGGTTGGCGTCGCTGCCGAGCGCGATCCCGTGCGGTTCGCTCGACTTGGTCGGAAGCGGATACTGCGCGGTCACCTGCGGCGGCAGCGTCGGAGCGGGCGTCGGCGTGCCGCTCGTGATCGGCGTCCCCTTGCCGCACGCGGCCAGAAGGCCGCCGGTCAGAAGTACGAGCGCGAGGCGGGCCGTAGGCAACAAACTCTTCTCCTCGGGGTGCATGGGGCGGTAGGTCAGCCTCCTTATTGGCAGCACCTTTCGGCTTTCCCCCAATACCGCGCGCAAGGCGGTCGGCGTGCGGCGCTCTTTTAATCCTAAATAATTAGTTGACAAACCGTTTCGGGGTGGCTATGATTCAACTAAATCGTTAGTAGCACTCAGGAGGCAATAATGACCCGCAAGCCCGATCCCCTCAGCGCAGAGCTTCCCAGCACCGCCCGCACGCGGGTCCGGTTGCCCGAACCCCACGGCGCAACGCGCATCTTCCCGGGCTGGGGCCCGGACTTGGGGCGCTAGGATGGCTCGTCGCCGCTCCAGCACGCTGACGGAGGCCGAGCTGCGGCTGATGGACGTGCTTTGGGAGAAGGGCGAGGCGACGGTCGCCGACGTGACGGCCGCCTTGCCCCCTCCGCCGATCGCCTACAACAGCGTCCTGACGACGATGCGCATCCTCGAGCGCAAGGGCTACGTCGCCCACGAGGAGGCCGGGCGAGCCTACGTCTATCGCCCGATCGTCGCGCGGGAGGAGGCGGCCGGACACGCCGTCGGACACCTGCTTTCAAAATTCTTTGACAACAGCGCCGGCGCACTTGCGCTACGCTTGATCGAGACGGAGCGACCCTCCGATGCGGAGCTGCTTCGCCTGCGGGCGCTGATCGCCGAATACGAGGAGCCGGGAACGTGAGTGAGCTGCAGCAAGGATTCTTAACCATCGCAAGCGCGCTCTCCGCGGTCGTGCTCAACGCGCTGTGGCAGGACGCGCTGCTCGTGACTTGCGTCTGGCTGCTGCTGCGTGCGTGGCCGCGCATCAATGCCGCGACGCGCTATGCCGTGTGGAGCGCGACGCTCGTCGCCGCGTTCGTCGTGCCGCTGGCGACGACCCTGGCCTTCTTCGCACCGCCGCACGCTGCCGCCGCAGGAAGCACGACGATCCGTCAAACGGTGCACCGAACGGTGGCGGTGCCGCACGAAGGTGCGCAGCGCGGCGCGCTTCCGTCGAAGCGAGAATCGGTCACGACGCCGGCGCCGCAGCAGGTGCCCGTCCGTCTGCCCGAGCGCGTGCGCGTCACGATTCCGACCGCCGTTTCGGTGGCGGTCTTTCTGCTTTGGCTGGCCCTCGCCGGATATGCGATCGTTCGGCTTGCCGTCGGTTTGATTCGGCTCGAACAGCTCAAACGCGACGCGCTTCCGTTACCGGTAGAGTACCGCGACGCGATGCCGCAGTGGCTGCGCGCGAACAAAGGCGCGCGCGACGTTCGGCTTTGCGTCAGCGACGCGACGGACGTTCCGGTCGCGGTGGGGCTCTTCGACGCGATGATTCTCATTCCGCACTCGCTGCTCGACCGTCTCTCCGAGCCGGAGGTCGATCAGATCTGCCTGCACGAACTCGCGCATCTGCGCCGCGCGGACGATTGGACGAACGGTCTGCAGCGTTTGATCAGCGCGCTGCTCGGCTGGAATCCGGCAGCGCAGTTCGCGGGCCAGCAACTCGATCTCGAGCGCGAAGTCGCCTGCGACGACTGGGTGCTCTCGTTCATCGGCGCGGTACGACCGTACGCGCTCTGTCTCACGAAGATGGCGGAGAACGCGTCGTGGCCGCGTCACCCGATTCCGGCTCCCGGCGTCTTCGCAACGCGCAAGCACATTTCGCTGCGCATCGAACGGCTGCTCGGGGCGGGACGCAACATTGCGACGAATCTTTCGCTCGGGCCGGCAGCGGCCGCAGTGGCGATCGTCGGAGCCATCGCGCTGGCGATTGCCGCGGTCGCGCCCTCGGTAGCCGGACCGGCGATCGCGCAAGCGGCGCCGGCTGCGGCGGCCGCACCGAGCGTTGCAGCATCGGTCGCACCGCACGCCGCCAAGCAGGCGGCGGCCAAGGCGCCGGCGACGGCGGCACAGATCGCGGCAGCCACGCGTTTGCAATCCGTGGCGCAAGCGCAGGGATCGCCGCATCCGCAGAGTTTGCCGCATCCCCAGAGTTTGGCGCTTCCGCAGAAGACGATCGAAATTCCGGCGAGGCACGTTTCCATGCCCGCAATGACGATTCACGTTCCGGGAAGAGAAGTTGACGTTCCGAAGATGACCGTTGCGATTCCAACGGTCGACGGAACGAGGCTCGCCGAAGATATTACCCGTTCGACCGCGGACCTCGCGCGAGGCGTCACCAAGGGCGTGCTCGCGCAAGTCAGGGCCTGCGTCGGCTGCGATTACAGCGGCGTCAACTGGTCGGGCAAGGACCTGCGCGGCGCAACGTACACGGGTGCCGACTTCAGCAAAGCGACGCTCACCGGGGTCAACTTCTCCGGCGGTTCGTTCAACGGCGTCGACTTCTCGAATGCGAATCTGAGCGGGGCGTCGTTCCGCAGCGCGCATTTGACCGGCTGCGATTTCTCGCGCGCCAATCTCTCGGGAGCCGACTTCAGCGGCGCTTGGCTCTCGGGGTGTCAGTTCAGCGGAGCACGCATGAGCGCGGGCCAGATGCGCGACGTGCTCAACGGCTGCAAAGGCTGCGACTTCGACCGGGCGGATCTCTCCGGACTCGATCTTCGCGGCGTCCGTGTCAACGGCGACGACTTCAGCCATGCCGATCTGCGCGGCGTCAATCTCGCCGGTGCCGAGCTCGTCGGCATCGACTTCAGCAACGCCAAGATGGACGGCATCAACCTTGCCGGCGCGACGCTCAACGGTTGCGACCTGAGCGGCGTCGACCTCAGCCGCGTGGATCTCTCGAAGGCCAAGCTCATCGGTATGGACTTCTCAAAATCGCACCCGCCACACCCCTAGTCTGAAACCGCGCGCAGCCGCGCGCGCTAAATACAAGGCTCCCTAAAGAACTTCTGGCGATTGCCGGTCTGGTTTCGTGCGCCCCAATCGCCGCCTTCGAAGTGGAGAGAACGACATGAATACCCGTCTACTTTCGGTGATTGCCCTCGTCCTTACGCTCGCGGTCGGTCCCGGCTTGCCCGCAAACTGTACCGGATGCGATTTTGCAGAGCGCGACCTGCGCGGAGCCGACCTCGCTCACGGCGCGTACGTCGGGGTGGACTTCGCGCGAGCGGACCTGCGCAACGCAAACTTGCGCGGCGCGAATCTTACCGGCGTCGACTTTAGCCGTGCCGACTTACGCGGTGCGGACCTGCACGACGCCAACCTTACGGGCGTCGACCTTGGTGAGGCGAAGCTGCACGGTACGCGTTTTGGCGGCACCAATCTCACCGGCGCGAACCTGCGCGACGCTCTGCGCGGGCTCGACGACGCCGATCTGCGCGGCCTGCTGCAGCGATGCACCGGTTGCGATGCGCGCAGCGCGGACCTTCACGGACGCGATCTTTCGGGGGTGTCGATCGTCGGCGGCGACTTCCGCGACTCGAGCGCCGGCGGCGCGCGTTTTGACGGCGCGAATCTGCAGGGCGTCGATTTCGTCGGCTCCGACCTTCACGACGCGAGGTTCCGTAACGCGCGGCTCTGCTCGTATAACGCCGTCGTCGTCGACAACGAAACGTATGGCGGCGATGGAAAGGTTCGTTGCGCCGATCTTCTCAACGCCAATGTTCGCGGAGCCGATTTCCGCGGGGTTCTGGTCTGCGCAAACGGACGCGAACCGCAGAACTGTAAGCCCGTCGACGCCGCTACCCTGCGGCGCGGGAGCAACGCGACTCTCGACGGAGCGATTCTGCCGTGAGTGGGCGGCTGGCAGCGATCGCCACGGCCGCGATCGTCGCCGTGACGACGGCGGGCGCGCTCGCGTATCCCGCGCTCTCGGTGCCCGACGCGGCCGATCCGCCGCTCGATCCCAGCGCACCCGCGAGCGAGTGGTCGCACGCGGCGAACCTGCAGCTGACGTGGGATGCCTTCCGCTCGCGGCCGGCGAGCGAACCGACGACGGCCTGGATCGGCACCGACGGACACTCGCTCTATCTGCGATTCGACGCCAAACAGCGCGAGCCGATCGCGGCCGCGCAGCACACGAACGACGTCGGTCAGGGGAGCGACGACGAAGTCTGGGTCGACCTCTGGCCGAACGGCATCAGCGGATACTTCTACCAGTTCTTTTCGACGCCGAACGGGACGCACTACGAGTACTCCTCCGAGAATACGGGCTATTCGCCGAACTGGGATTCTCAGGGCGTTACGCAGGCCGACGGGTACACGGTGACGATGAAGATTCCGCTCGACGTGATTCGCAACGCGCACGGCGGCCCGTGGAAGGCGCAGTTTGTACGGTACGTTCGGGCGACGGGCGAGCAGCAGGTGTGGTCGTTCGATCGCATTCAGATGCAGCCGGACAGTTTCGGTAACTCCGATTACGCGCATGCCGGCACCGTCACGCTGCCGCCGATCAGCGTCGGTTTCTCCCGACCCAAGCCGCGCGCCGCGATCTACGCGCTGGGCGAAGCGGCGAGCAAGACGATCGGCGGACCAACGTCGCGCGTCGGCGCCGATCTCTCGGTGCCGATTACGCCGACCGCGTCGTTCTATTCGACTTTTCATCCGGATTACTCGAACGTCGAACTCGATCAGCAGACGATCGCGCCGACGGTCTACCAGCGTTACTATAGCGAGGTGCGGCCGTTCTTCACGCAGGCCGCGAGCTTCTACAATCAGTTCAACTGCGACGCCTGTCAGAACATTCAGTCGCTCTATACGCCCGCGATCCCCACTCCGTCGCAAGGCTACGCCGTCGAGGGAAAGCAGGGGCCGCTCGGCTTTGCGACCTTCGATTCGGTGGGCGACAACCGCAACGACATTGCCAGCGCGCTGAACTTCACGTCGGCGAACACGAGCTGGTTCTCGAGCCTCCAGCGCGTCTCGGTGACGATGCCGGGGTTCATCGATACGACGACCGAGGGCGGCATCGCGTATTCCGATCTCAAACACTTCAGCGCCTACGCGAACTACGGCAACGACTCGGGAACGAACGTGCTGGCGGGCAACCAGGCGCAATACTACGAGGTCGGCGCCGGCTGGTCGAATCAAACCTTCGGCTTCTTTGGCGCGACGCGAAAGCTCGGGCAGTATTACGACCCCACCGACGGCTTCATCTCGCATCCCGGGATCGCGGGCTACGCCCTCTACGCTGCCAAGATCTTTGACTTCAGTCCGTCCGATAAGCTCGTTTCGGTTGGTCTTGCGGGCTTTATGGACCGGTATCAGGGACCGCAGTTCGGACAGGCGCAGAGCGACAACCAGCTCATCGTCGACATCCTCACGAAGAAGGCCCTCGATCTGCAGCTCTACACCGGTTCGAACTATTGGCGGTTCGGAGATCTGCTCACGCCGATCACGCAGAACGGCGGATTTCAGTTTACGTACGACAGCGGTTTGCAGACGAACAACCCGGGACAGTTTCCCTACCACGGTCCGTCGTCGTACCCGACGAGCATCGCCTATAATACCGGCCGCTACGGCGCCGGGCGGCTCGACACGTGGTTCCGTTCGACGACCCTGCGGGTGGGCAATCATGGTGCGCTGACGCTTGCGCTCGACGACACCGCGCAGTGGCAACCGTCGCCGATCTCCGACAACATCCAATGGTTCGAGAGTTTGAGCTACGCCTATCAGCTCGGCCCCAACTCGTCGTTTGCCGTCGGCCTGCGCCGCGTGGTCGGTTATCCGCCGATTCCTAACGGGGGCGGCAACTGCGAGGGCGAGTGCTCGAACGTCTCGGTCGCGTATCACTTACGCCTGCGGCGCGCCGAGTTTTACATCGCCTACGGCGACCCCAACGCGCTCACCACGGTTCCGCAAGCGATCTTCAAGGTAATCTTCTATGCCGGCGCGCAGAAGGGCACGTGATGCGTTATGGAGTTATTGCAGCCGTCGTGCTGTCGCTCTACCCAATGTCCGCCGCGGCGGCCCCCGTCGCGCCCGAGGATCTCTACAAACTCACGCTTTTGAGCGCCGCGAGCATCTCTCCCGACGGCACGCACGTGCTCGTCGAGTCATCGCGGATGAACGGACCAAAGAATACCTACGATCGTAGCATCGATTTGGTCGACGTCGCGTCCGGCAAGATCGGCGAGAACGTCACCAAGCACCTCGGCGACGGCGACTATGCGTGGATGCCCGACGGCCGGAGTTTCGTCTTCGTCCGGCGAGCCGAAAAGCAGAAGCCGCAGCTCTACCGCTACACGCTGGAGACGGGCGCCATCGTTCAACTCACGCACATGAAGCAGGGCGTGTCGAGTCCGGTCGTCTCGCACGCCGGCGATCGCATCGCGCTCGCGGTGACGGAGACCGACCCGATGCCGGCGGCGCAGATCGACTTCGCCAAGGCCGGCTTCACGCCGAAGGACGCGCAGAAGAAGAGCGACATCAACATCATCAACCAGCTCTTCTTCGAGACGAACGGTCAGGGCTACACGTATCGCGACCACCAGCATATTTGGACGGTCGACGCGGACGGCTCGCACCCCAAGGCGCTCACGTCGGGGCAGTACTCGGAAGGCTTCGATGCCTGGTCGCCCGACGACCGCACGATTCTCTTCGATTCGCTTCGCCGCGAATCGGTCGACAGCGGTACGAACGACGTCTATACGATGCCCTCGACGGGCGGCGCAATGCAGATCGTCAGCTCGCCGCTGCGGGCAAACTACGGGTTCTTCATCGGAAACGACGGGCGCACGGTCTACTTTCTGAGCGCCGACATCAAAGACTCGGCGGAACAGCCGGCACTCGTCGCGGCGAACTTCGACGGCTCGGACCGGCGCATTATCGTGACGCGAAATACGGTCGGTTGGGGCGATTCGCTGCTGGCCGACATGAAAGAGGGCGGGGGACTCTGCGGAGCGCCTCTGCCGAGCTCGAACCGAGCGCTGCTCAACATGGACGGCCCCGGCTATGCGAATCTGCGAACGCTCGACCTCAGCAACGGCACGTTTACCGACGTGACGCCGGCAAAGGGCGAAGCGTTCTCATGCAGCATCTCGAAGGACGGCAGCCGCGTCGCCTATCTTTACAGCGATGCGACGCACCCGGCCGACGTCTTCGTAACGGACGTCGCGGGCGGAACGCCGCGCCGCCTGACCAAGGTCAACGCCGCCTATCTCGCGTCGGTAACGCTCTCGCAGCCGCAGGAGTTCGACGTCAAGGACCCGGCGGGATACACGGTTCAGGCGTGGTTCATGCCGGCGACTACCGGCGCGCCGGGCGCAAAACATCCGACGCTGCTCGACATTCACGGCGGTCCGGAGACGCAGTTCGGCGACACGTATTTCCAAGAGTTTCAACTCTACACGTCGATGGGTTACAACGTCGTCTTCTCCGACCCGGCGGGGAGCACGGGCCACGGCTACGCATTCGAAGAGTCGCTGGAGAACAATTACGGCGACGCGATGTTCCAAGACGTGCAGGCGGTGATGGATGCGGCGGTTCGCCGGCCCGACGTGGACGCGACGCGTCTGGGAGTGCTCGGCGGATCGTACGGCGGATATGCGACGCTGTGGGTGGTCGCGCATACCGACCGCTATAAGGTCGGCGTTGCCGAACGCGCCGTGAGCGACGTTCAAAGCGAGAATCTCGCCGCCGACTTCGCCGGAAAGAACGGCTTGGGCGGCGGCTACTACACGTGGGGACCGCCCTGGGACCCGGCGAGCACCGATTACGCGAAATTCTCGCCGCTCACGTACGTCGAAGGCGTGCACACGCCGCTGATGATTCTGCACTCCGACGAAGATACGCGGGCGCCGATCGATCAAACGCTGCAGGAGTTTACCTCGCTGAAGATCCTCGGACGCACGGTCGAATACGTGGACGTCCCCGACGAGAACCACGACCTCTCGCGCACCGGCGCGCCGCTGCATCGGGTCGAGCGCCTCCATTTGATCCTCGACTGGCTCACCAAATACATCTAACGGTCCGCGCGCCCTTCGACAAGCTCAGGGTGACAGCGGCGGCCGTCACAGGCAGGGGACGCCGGGCGTCTTAGCCGTAGAGAGAGAATGTGGTGCGAGCAATAGTCGCGTTGACGGCGGCGCTCCTCGTGGTCGGCGCGACGCCAACGCCGCCGCCGCAGATTTACCGCGTCGTTACGCGCCCGCTCTGCAGCCGGCTGCATCAAGTGATTGCGCCGGCGATCGGCATGATGTTGCAGAACGACACGACGATCAAGCGAAGCCCCGCTTTTTTTAAGGAGTATAACGACGCAGCGCTCTACGGCAACGACGCCTCGACGAGCGCCCAGAACAGTCCGGGCGGCGATCCCGGCGCCAGCACCTCGAACGCCGCGCAGAACATGGCGCTGCAGCGAATGGAGAACTTGATCCGACCGATCGCCAACAACATTATCGCGATTCAAACCGCGCTCGATTCGCCCCAGCTGACGAATTCGACCGGCGTCGAGGAAGACGACCGGCAGGTCCGGGCAATTCGCGACAAGCTGCTCAAGGCGCTGGCCGCACAGAACGCCTCGCTCGACATCATCAGCGGCTTCGTCGACACGCAGCAGATGGCCGACCTCCAGCATGCCGGCGAAGGGTATATCAGCTCGATCGCTCAGCCCGACACGAACGCGAAGATCGCGACGCCCGGACCGAATCCGCTCATGGAGAATCCCAACTACGCAGGCCTTCCGCCCAACCCATACTCGATCGACCTGGCAACGGTCCCGGGTCTGACGCTGGGCTACAATCCGGTGACGCGCTTGATCGACGCGCTGCATTGGACGATCGACGCGACGGAGACGCGCGAGAACGACGCCGCAAAGTTGGTGATGACGAGCGCGGCGCTCTGCGCCAACGCGATGCCGAGTCCCGCACCCTCGCCCTAGCTAGGGCTTCAACGTAAATCCTTGCAGCGTTGCCGCTCCGGTGGCGCGATCGCTCCAGACCGCCCAAATCGTTCCGGTGCTCGGGTCGATTGCCGTGGTGTGTAATCCCGGCGCGACCTGCAGCGTGGCCAGCAGTTTCGGATCGGACGTACCGTCGAACGAGTAGAGCGTGATGCCCCCGCCCGCGCACGCGAGCCAGCCGCGCGAAGGCTCCCAGCTGCACTGATCGACGCGGCCGGGATAAACGACCTTATGCAAGAGTTTCCCGGAGCGGTCGAAGACGGCGAGCGTGCCGTTTTCGCCCGCGACGAGCAGCATGTGATGCAGCGCATCGTATTGCAGCGGGTGGTTGCTTTGCAGAAACGGTGTCGGAATCGTGCGCGCCACGCGCAGGGAGCTTGGGTCGATGACGGCGATCTGGCTGACGGCGGGGTCGTCGCTCGAGATATTTTGGTAGACGTCGTGCGTTTCGGGATCGACCTGAACGTACTCCGGTTTATGCCCCGGCAACGCGACGGTGGCGATTTGCCGGAAGGTCGCCGCATCGATAACGAAGATGCGCGTGCCGTCGCCTTCGTCGGCGTAGATGCGCTTGAGCTGCGAGTCGTACGCGATCGCGTCGACGGGACCGTCGACCGCGACGGTACGCAGAACCGTCTGCGAGACGGGATCGACCTCGCTCACCGAACGGGAGCGTCCGTTTCCGGTGAAGACGTGCCCGGTCGCCGGATCGACGGCGACCCCCGCCATCGGACCCACCTTGACGATTCCAAGCACGCTGCCGTTCGATGCGTCCGCGATCAGTAATCCGCCGCCGCCGCCGTGCGCTGCGTAGACGCGCCGCCGCGCCGCGTCGACCGTGACGTAATCGAAGCCGCCGCCCGGCGTCACGGAGTGCGGTTGAGTGACCGGAACGATCGGCATGGCGCGTCCTCCTGTCGACTAGATTACCCTCTCGCGCGCGTGGACGCGAGGGGGAGAGGGGGTAAAACGCTGACGACGTATGCTCTCCGACGTGCAAGACGTCAAAGAATCGCTCCGCCTGCCCTCTCCCGCGCCGCGCCCGCAGGCGCTTGCTTTCGACGGTGAAAAGCTCTGGATGGGATCGATCGAGACGGACCGTCTCTATGCGATCAATCCGCTGCAATGGACGGTCATCGAGGAAGATACGGTACCGGGAAAGCCGTGGGGAATGACCGTCGTCGGCGACGAGCTGCGCGTGGTCTGCGGCATCGGCGAAAACGACGACCGCGTGATCCGCCGCTTCATTCCCGGCCACGGTTTCAAGACGCAAGACGCGATCGACTGTCCCGAATATACCGGATCGCAGTTGAGCTTCGACGGAATGCGGATCTACCTGAGCCAGTGGTATAACCGCCGGATCCTCGGCTTGGACGAGCGCGGGAACATCGTGCGCGAGATCGACGTTCCGCACCAGATCTGCGGGCAGTGCTATTTCGAGGGGGCGTTCTATCTGGTGACCACGGACGACGAAGATAGCGGCGAGTACTTCCTCACCAAAGTTACCGCCAACGGGACGACCGCGTCGGAGGACCTGGCACGGATTCCGTTTGCGGCGCGCTCGCTCGCGTACGATGGTTCGCGATTCTGGACCAATCATCGCGAAGCGAATCAGATCGTTTCGTTTGAACGCTGAACGGTTTGCGTCGAGCGATCCCAACGCGCGCATCGCCGTAGCGGTGCTGCGGCTGATTTTCGGGGAGGCCTACGCGCGCGATTTCGGCATACGTCTCTGGGACGGAACCCGCGTCGTCGCATCGCAGGACGAACGGTTCGTTCTGCAGGTCAACTCGCCCGGAGCGCTGCGCGTCGCGTTCACGCCGCCGCTCGAGCTCTCGGCCGGCCGTGCATTCGGCGGCGGCCTGCTCGAGGTCGAAGGCAGCCTGGAGCAGGCCGTCGATACGCTCTACCGCTCGAACGCCTCGCTCCGCGGGCGCGACCTAATGCGCGTCGTTGGGCTCCTGCGCCGCCTGCCGAAGGATTCGCCGCCACGCTTGCGCGAGGCAAAGCTGCGCGGCCGGACGCATTCGCGCGCCCGCGACCGTGCGGCGATCGGCTTTCATTACGATCAGCCGATCGAGTTCTATCGCAGCTTTCTCGATCGCCACATGGTCTACTCGTGCGCGTATTTCGACGACGGCGTCGAGTCGCTGGACGGCGCACAAGCCGCGAAGCTCGACTACACGCTGCGCAAACTGCGGTTGCGCCCGGGAGAACGTCTGCTCGACATCGGCTGCGGCTGGGGCGCGCTGGTCATCCGGGCCGCGCAACTGGGAGTTTACGCGCTCGGAATCACCCTGAGCCGCCTACAGTACGAAGAGACACGGCGGCGCATCGCGGCAGCCGGCGTCTCCGCGTTCGCCACGGTCGAACTCTGCGACTACCGCGAGCTGCGCGGCGAGAGCTTCGACAAGATCGTCAGCGTCGGGATGTTCGAACACGTCGGCCGCTCGCGGTTCTCACAGTACTTTCGCGCCGCGTACGACGCGTTGCGTCCGGGCGGACTCTTTCTCAATCACGCGATCGCCGACGAGAGCGGCGACCGTCGCGGCGGAAAACCGAACGGATTCATGGGGCGCTTCATCTTTCCCGACGGCGAACTGGTGCCCGTTTCGGAGAGTTTGGGCGCGGCGGAGCGCGCGGGCTTCGAAGTGCGCGACGTCGAGAATCTCCGCGAGCATTACGCGCGAACGCTGCGCTCCTGGGTGGCAAACCTCGAACGCAATCGCGCCGATGCGATCGCCGCCGCCGGCGAGCCGAGCTATCGCCTGTGGCGCCTCTACATGTCCGGAAGCGCGCAGGGATTCAGCGTCGGGCGAATGGGCGTCTATCAGTCGCTGCTCGCGCGACCGCACGAGGACGGCCGGGTCGAACTTCCCGCGACGCGGCGCGATCTCTACGTCCCAATGAGTCATCCCGAACTTGTCGAAGCAAGCAACGGCAACCGCGCGGTCGTAGCTCAACGGATAGAGCACCAGGCTTCGAACCTGTAGGTTGGGGGTTCGAGTCCCTCCGACCGCGATTGTAAAAATACTCGGCCCGGAGGGAGCGACGCCATATCTACGAGCCGCGTCAGCGCGAGCGTCTTCGTTGCCGTAGTGCTGTTGAACGGGTGCGCCGGCGGTACTCCGCCTCAACGGTTGATTGTCGGAAGTTACCGAGTAGAGGCGCCGGGGACATTTCGTCGCATCATCATCTCGTCCAAGCGCACCCTCTCGTACGATATTTGGCAGGCGACTCCGGCCTTAACGGTCGAGCACCTACACTTCGACCTCGTTTCACCCGCAGACCGCCCGATCGAGTCCGACGATTATCGAGTCCGCTCGCAAGGCAAAGAGTGCGATTCCATCGGACTTCACATCGATCCAGATACTCCACACTTTCGGCACGGTCAGATTCTGGTTTTTCGTTACGCCAATGCGGAGGAGCCGTTAGATGGAACGGATCACCCGATGACCCAGAGAGAAGCGCAGGAAGACCGGGCTGAGGTTGCGGACATTGCAGCGTGGGTCCACGAGTTGCACTCGTATAGTTCGATCGACGAAAACACACGCCGCGTGCTGCCGCAGTTCATACCGCGGTGCCATTGACGACGACGCTGCGAGGGTCGTGCGATGTCATATTTGCGCTAAGGCCGGGTATTAGGCACTCATGAGCATTGAGGATCCGTATCCGCGACCGACGCCTGGAAAGAATCAAGAGATCCCCGAGTACGACGAAGACCTTGGCGACGACGAGGACGACGACGAAGACGGGTAGAGAGGGAGCAATGTAGAGAGGGAGCAATCATGTAGACTCGAGGTTGAGCGGTGTCCGGCGCTTGCCCGGGGCGGAGAACCTCGACTCCGCTCGGCGGGTGTCGAAGTAGCGCTAACCACGTTCGCGCAACCGGGGCTCCGCTGTATAGTAGCTCGGCTACGCAGTATGGGGACGCGGCGCATGCGCGCTACAACGCCTTGATTCGGCGACTTGTGAGTTACGACCGAGCTCGGTGCGTCAAGTAACAGACCGGCAACGCCTGGAACGGCTTGGGTTTTAAGCAGGACATTTCCTAACAGCTACTTCAGCGGCCCACAAGAAGCGTAGACAGTTAGCTTAGAAAAGGATTTGCGTTGCCATTCCACTGAAAAACCAACCCGCCTCCGGAGGCCTCCAAGGATTCAATCCTGATCAGCCGATCGAAGCTGACGAATCCGAACAAGAGGATCGACACGCCTACCGCAAAGCAAAGTCCGGTAGCAATTCCAAGCGTATCCGGCGAATGGCAGATCATGGGGTCGGCGTACGATCTGAAACGAATGCATACGCCATCACAAGGCCGGTGAAGGCACGATGAGATTGAAAACGATCGCCTCTCCCAACAGGCGCCGATCTCCTCGGTGACGGCAAGGTGTGGCGAAGCCTTTCCCCGATTTTCCGAATCGACGGAACCCAAAGTGCTAGGGGGACGATGATGGGAAGACTGCTCGTGCTCTGTGCGAGCGTGTTTGGACTCGGTGCGTTGCTGCCGGGCTGCGAAAGTCTTTCGGCCGGTCCGGCTGCGCACGGCACGGCTGCGTTGCGGCACGAGAGCTCCGGCGACAAGATTCAGCACGTCGTGATCGTCATCCAAGAGAACCGAAGCTTGAACAATCTCTTCATGGGCTATCCAGGTGCGACGACGTCGACGTTCGGCTACAGCGCGAAGCATCAGAAGATCGTGTTGCAGCCCGTGACGCTCGCGACGACATGGGATCTCCAGCATAACGCGCAAGGCTTTATGAAATCGTGCCGGGGTACGGGCAGCATTCCGGGAACGAACTGTCGCATGAACGGCTTCGACAAACAGCGCTGGAGCTGCGGAAAAGGCTCCACGCCGCCGTGTCCGAACGCGGACCCGCCGTATAGCTACGTTCCGCAGTCGGAGGTGCAGCCGTACTGGGATATGGCCAATCAGTACGTGTTGGCGGACGAGATGTTCACCTCCGACTTCGATCTGAGCAGCTTCGTTTCGCATCAGTACGCGATCGCCGCCGTCAATCCGAACGCGTCGGTCGATAATCCCGTTACGCTTTGGGGCTGTCCCGGCGGCCCGTCGGACGAGATATCGGTGCTCGGTCCGGATCGTAACTACTCCGACGGCACGGAGGTGCCGTGCTGGGATCCGGTTACGCTCGGCGACGAACTCGATGCCGCCGGACTCTCGTGGGCATTTTATGCCGCGCCGGTGAAGGGCGGCGGCAGCTTCAGTTGCGGCGTATCCGGTGCGCGCGGCGATGCGGGAAAGGGCCGCGTCGGCATTTGGAGCGCGTATGAGGCAATTCATCACATTTGCTACGGCCCGGACTGGGACGCCGACGTCCTCTCGCCGTCGTCGAAGTTCTTAACGGACATCGGCAAGGGGCAACTTCGCACCGTGACGTGGATCACGCCGACCTACGCCAACTCCGATCACGGCGGTTCGGGATCGAGCACGGGACCGTCGTGGGTGACGCAGCTCGTCAACGCGGTCGGCGAGTCGCCGTTTTGGAACTCCACCGCGATCTTCATCTTTTGGGACGAGTCCGGCGGATGGTACGATCCGGTGGCGCCGGCGTACGCCGACAACGACGGCTTGGGATTTCGCGTGCCGCTGCTGATCGTCTCACCGTATGCAAAGCAGGGCTACGTCTCGCACGTTCCCTACGAACACGGCAGTATCGTGAAGTTCGTCGAGGATCAGTTTGGTCTTGGGCGCCTCGCAGCGAGCGACACCCGCGCGAACTCACCCGAGAGCGATGCCTTCGATTTTTCCGGCGGCCCCCGTCAGTTCGTGCCGATCGTCTCGCCTCACGATCGCGCTTATTTCCTGCATCAGGCCGCCGATTATCGGGCACCCGACACGGAATAGGAAGCGTACCGGCGAAGTTCATATTTGCGGCCTACAAACGCAAAGCCGAAGAAGCGATGTCGGGGAAAGAGCGAGTCGAATCGATTTCGGGTCATTCTTCGACAGGCTCGGGATGACATTTCCTTGGACAGCCCTGCGACACGCGCGCTGCTAGAACGGGAGGTTGGCGTCCGCGCAGAGCGCGAGCGGGTCGGCGCGTACGTCGTTACGCTGATAGTATCCGGCCGCGGCGATCATCGCGGCGTTGTCGGTGCAGTACTTCGGCGGCGGAACGAATGCGGGGATGCCGTTGCGACGCGCCCAGGCGCGAAACGCTTTCTGCAGTGCGGAGTTCGCGGCGACGCCGCCGGAGAGCGTGACGGCGTTATAGGATTCGCGCTCCCATGCGGCTTCGAGCCGCGCCATCAGCACGTCGACGACGGCGGCTTGAAAGGAAGCGGCGACGTCCTCCGGCTTCGCGTTCTTTCCTTTCTCCGATTCGAGGAAGTATCGCACCGACGTCTTCAAGCCGGAGAAGGAGAGGTCGAGCGAATCGCCGGCGGGGCGATGGCGCGGAAAGGGATGCGCCGACGGGTCGCCGCGTTGCGCCAGCGCGTCGAGCGCGGGGCCGCCAGGATACGGCAGGCCGAGCAGACGGGCCGTTTTGTCGTACGCTTCGCCCGCGGCGTCGTCGCGCGTGCGTCCGAGAACGCGCATGCGATAGGCCGATTCGACCGCGACGAGCTGTGAGTGGCCGCCGGAGACGAGCAGCGTGAGGAACGGATAGGGCGGCGCTTCGTCGCGATCGAGAAACGGCGCGAAGACGTGGCCGTGAAGATGATTGACCGCATAGAGCGGGAGCTGCAGCGCAAACGCGTAGGCTTTTGCCGCGGCAACGCCGACGACGAGACTGCCGATCAGTCCCGGTCCCGCAGTCACGACGATCCCGTCGATTTCGTCGAACGCCGTTGCGGCGCGGTCGAGCGCGTCTTCGACGGCGGCGGAAAGAAGCGCCACGTGCTGCCGGCTCGCGATCTCCGGAACGATGCCGCCGTATTTGGCGTGAAACGCGTCTTGATTGGTTGCGACGCTCGAGAGTACGTCGCGTCCGTCGCGCACGACCGCGGCGGCCGTGTCATCGCACGAGGTTTCGATTCCCAATAAGCGCACGACGGGCGATTGGCGCTCGGGAGGAGCGCGCCTGCAAAGCAAGCAAACGAGGCCGCTGTGAGTGCAAGAATCTTTGGTTCGGGCGAGCGTATTTCGGTTTACGAGATCGACGATACCGAACTCGCCGTCGGCAGCACGCTGGGCGGCCCGAAGGGCGCGATCGTCATCAAAGCGTCCGGTGCGCTGGAAAAGTTTTACTCGAGCGACCTCGGCGTCACGCTGATGGCGGGCGTGGCCATCGGCTTTTGGGATGCGCCGACCGGCGCGGCGCGCGCCAAGATCGACGGACGATTTCGGATTCACCCGCATCTCCAGGAGTACGAATATCGCATCGACGAGGGCGTTACCGTGCTCGAACGGCTCTTCGTGCTCAACCGCTTTCCGATCGGTCCGCGCGTCGATCCGCTGACCGCGTATCTCACGATCGAGATCCGCAACGATTCGCACGAGGCGCGCGTCGTCGATAGTCTCGCGGGCGCGTTGCTGCGGGGCAATACGAATCGCGACGTGCGCGTTCGGTACGACGCCGCGCTACGCGCCGCGATCGCCTGGAACGCCGGTTCGCCGGAGCAGGGACGGGTACTGGGGGTTTCGCTGGCGCCGAAAGGTTTCGAAGTAACGGGCGATCACGCGAAGATGAACGCGCCGCACTTTCCCGGAGCGCTCTCCAACGCGATTGCGCGCAACCTTGCCGATCCGATCGCGCTCTTTCACCACCGGCATCGCCTGGCGCCCGGAGCGCGGCGCCGGTTTTTCTTTACGATGACGGCGTCGCCGGCGGGTGCCCGCGGAGCGCGGCGCGCGTTCTCGGCCGCGCCGGCGGCGGCCACGGCGCTGGCGCAGACGCGCCGGCACTACGGCAAGATCCTGGGCGAGTCGATCGTCGTCACGCCCGACGTCAACGTGAACCGCGGCGTCCTTTGGGCGAAGGCCAACATGCTGCGCACGCAGCTCTACGCCCCGACCGGCTGGTGCTTCGTGAACGACCCGACGCGCTCGAACAACAGCGTCGGACGCGATACCGCATCGTTCGTGCTCGGCTCGGATTACGTGACGCCGGAGTTTTCGCGCGAGTCGCTGCGCTGGTACCTGCGTCATGCGGAGCGCAGCGGAAAAGTGGTGGAGTTCTACGACGTTCGCAACGGCGAGCCGAGCGACTACGGGCTCAACGTCAACGACGACACCCCGCTGGTCATCTTGGCGCTGGCGCATCACTACCGCGTGACCGGCGACGTCGAGTTTTTACGCGAGTCGTATGCGGCCGCGAGGCGGGCCGCGGAGTATCTGCTCTCGCAGCGCGACGCGCGCGGTCTGATTTGGTGCACCGCGACGAAGACCGGCGAAGAGGGGATCGTCGGCTGGCGGAACATCATCGACGACTACCGCATATCGGGCGCATCGACCGAAGTGAACTCGGAGTGTTACGGCGCGCTGGTCGCGATGGCGGCCTTGGCGGCTGGGCTCGGAAAGAAGCAGGACGTCGAGCGTTTCGAGCGCGAGGCGGCGGCGCTGCGCCGGGCGATCAACGAACATCTGCGCGATCCGCGGACCGGTCTCTACTATCTCAACATCGACGTCGACGGGCAGCCCTGCTCGAACGTTACCGTCGATATGATCTTTCCGGTGATGCTCGGTGTGGCCGACCACGAAACCGCCGCGCGGATCGTCAGCCGCCTCAGCGTCCCGTCGTTTTGGACCGAGGCCGGCATTCGCACCGTCGCGCGCGACGATCTCGAGTATAGTCCGACGCGGAGCTGGGGACTGCTCGGCGGCGTCTGGGTGGGCATGACCTTTAACTTCGCGCTGGCGGCGGCGCGATTCAACTCGGGGCTGATGGCCTACGCGCTTGGCACGAGCTTCCAGCACTATTCGCGCGACCCCGGACGGCATAACACGGTGCCGGGGCAGTTCTCCGAATGGCTGCACGGCGAGACGCTCGCCAATCAGGGCATGATGCTCTCGCCCTGGTATCCGCCGCGCTACGTGTGGGCGGCGATCGAAGGCGCGTGCGGCCTCGACGTCCGGCGAGCGCAGCTCGCGTGCAATCCGCGCTTGGCGCCGCAGTGGAAGTGGCTCGGCGCGCGCAACGTTCCGTTTGCCGGCAAGCGGCTTACCTGGTTTGCGGCGCGCCTTCCCGAGCCGACGCTCTATGCGAACTTCGAGTGCGCTTCGGAGATGAATCTGGAGGCCTACGACCGCGACGTGACGCCGATGCTGCAGCTCGGCGACGACGTGACCGAGATCGCGCTGCAGCGCGGCCCGAACTACGTGATCCTCTTAGGAAACACGGCGCCGCGCACCATCACGACGCCCCTGCGCTTCGCGCGCAAGCTGCGCGGAACGTATCACGTGCGGTACTTCACGAGCCTTCTGGGCGAGTGGGCGCACCGGCAGAGCGTCGACGGACGCGAGCTCGAGCGCGGGCTTGCGGTGGACGTCGACGCGCAGGGATTCAGCGTGATCGAACTGCAGCGGGCAGAGAGGTAGCGGCGACCGAAGTTTGCGCGATGGACAACTGAAGCTGCGGGGGATGGTACCACAGCCAAATGCCGAAGTGGCGCGGCCTTCTTTCCGGCGGTCTGCCGTCGGCAACGATGCCGTTAAGTGACCCGCGTGACAAGAGTTCGAAATGGCCTCAACTAGAGATCGAGTTTTCTTGAAGCGCGACCAAATCCGCCTTACGCGGCCAGCGTATCGAAGGGGAAGGAATGACCATTGGCCGCAAGAAGCCGGTAAACGATGGATGTCGATGACCGCCGGAAGCGCGCTGAGGAGGTTTTACGGTTAAACCCTGAGTGGTACCATTCCATCGAATTGGCCCCTGGCATCGTCACTCCGGGCCGAGCGCCGCTTGAAAGCTGGAATGACACTCTAAAGATGCTGCAGCTACCGGACGTGCATGGAAAGTCGGTACTCGACATTGGTGCGTACGATGGCTTCTTTTCGTTTGCAGCTGAGAAGCTGGGGGCGACTCGCGTGGTGGCGCTTGACGACTACGTCTGGGCCACGGACATGGCGGCGTACATGGAGGACTGGAGGAAAGCCAAAAGAACGGGCGAGTCGATCCTATCTCCGCGCAATTCACGCCACTGGCGACCAGACGAGCTTCCGGGAAAGCGCCCATTTGACGCTGCACGTGAGATACTTGAGAGCAATGTGGAACCGGTCGTCGGAAACTTCATGACCTTGCAGCCGTCGGAACTTGGGCAATTCGACGTAGTTCTGTTCTTAGGCATTCTTTATCATCTGGAGAATCCGTTCGCTTCGATAAGGCAAGTCGCCAGATTCCTGGCGCCAGGCGGCTGGCTTGGAATCGAAACGGAAGCAATGGATATACCAGGAGCGCCTGACGCTGCCTTCTGTGAGTTCTTTCCGACCAACGAGCTTAACAATGATGCATCGAATTGGTGGGCCCCTAATGCCCGTGGGTTGGAAGGACTTGTGACGGCCGCAGGGCTCTTTGATTTCAAGCTGTTGCAAGGGCCGCCCAAGCGTTCGCCCCTTTCGACGCTTCAGGCCCGCCTCGAACGCAAACGGTCGCGGTATCGCGCAATAGCTTCAGCGCGAGCTGCCGCGTGAAAGTTAGACGGATTGCGGCTAAGCTAACAGTACGTTAACGCATCAACGAAGTAGTACGTTTCTCTGAGTAGAGGCTTGCTCATTGGCGCTTCACGTGGTAGCCTGTCTATACTAGCCCGTTTGGCTAGGACAAAACTAGTTACTTATTAGGAGGCGATCAACGTGGAAACCCCAAGGCGTAAAAGGGTTGTCTGTAGCTTGCGCGTCAAAGCCCTGGTCTCAGGACTTACGGCAGCTACGACACTGCTTTTTGGCTGTTCCGGCCAAGGCGCAGTTGCGACAGGCTCGTTCGGGGCGACCCAAGGGCTCAGGTCCAAGGGACTTGCGGTAAATCCATACCTTAGAGACATTATCGTTCCTAGTGAGCATCACTTTTACCACATCGAGTTAGGAAAAGACAAACACGGTAAAGTGCATCACGGCGTGGATTCCGCTAACTTTACATGGGAGGTGGTATGGGGCAAGCCCGGCAAAGATGCTGAGGCCGATTGCCCGTCTACCTGGAAGGTTATCGGCGGTGGTACGAATGATAGCGACGTCTCATTCATCGGAATCGGCCACTACAATTCTGACAAGACGGGTTGGATTGCGCCTGCCACGGCCAGCGCTAGCGCGGAAAGTGAGGCGTTTGCGTCCTGTGTAGCGCCGACTACCTTCAGCGATTATTTTGAGTGGGTCGAACAACCCGGTAACGGCGGAGCTACGGTAGGCTGTGGGAGTTATGATCTAGTAACGGGCTATGGTTCGGCGTCGCAGGGTGGGCACGTCGGGGTTGAATACCCGGTCTACGGTCAGGGCTCCGGTAAGAACGTATGGATTGTTGACGGTGGCAGCAGCGGTTCGGTGACCGCTCATGCATCGTGCGTCCGCAGTAGCGAAGCAGTGATAGTTCACAATAAGTGGGGAACAGGCTCTTCCATTTCAGCATGCCCCGAGGGCGGATCGCTACCATATATCATTATTGGCGGATCGATGGGCAATGGAGATTATCCCGGGTCGCCGTTGTACAACTATCCTACCGGGACGGGTCCAGGAAATAACAACGAGTGGCACGCCTTCAACGCTAACTGGCCGAGTTCAACCACGCCGGTACTCGCGCACGCGTTGTGCGCGCCCGTAACCTCTAACTAGCGCCTTAGTTTTAAAGGGCATTAGCGTTAAGCGGCGGCGTAATACGTCGCCGCTTTGTACTTGCCGATCGCGTTTCTTCTCACATTGCGCTTGTGCTAGCGCTGAACCTTGGCAAGGGCATCTGAAACCTTACGCCACGGCCACCCAGGCTCGGGATCGTCTCGATCCGCTTCGCGGTTGGCCCAGCGGCCGAGCGTCACGAGCAACGCGGCCAAAACGACCGCGCCGCCGGCGATCCACATGAGTGCCGCGGCGTTGCTCTGATCGGCGAGTGCGGCACGAAGCGATCCGGCCGCCGCGAGGTAATGCGGATAGAGCGGGCGGCGCGCGCTGGTGATCACCATGGCCAGGAGCGCGCCTTGCGGCAACGCGACGACGAGATAGAGCAGACGCGCCGGGTAACTCAACGGACGGATTGGCGGTACGTCGAGCACCGGCAGCCAGAATGCGAGCCCCGCGACGAGATAGAGCGCGTGTTCGGCGACGTGCACCGCCGGACGTTCCAGCGCGAGCTCGTAGAGCGGCGAGAGGTGCGTCGCCCAGAGCGTTCCGACGAAAATCGCCAGCGCAACCGGAGGCAACGCGAGCACGTGCAGCGGGCGCGTCGCCCGCACGACCGCGGCGACCGAGCGCTTCGGCGCACACCGCGCGAAGAGATCGAAGGGGCGGGCCGCGAGCAGCAGCAGCGCGACGAAATAGAAGAGCGCGAGGTGCTGGAGCATGTGCCAGGCGAACGAGCCGTCGGCGAGGCGATCGAAGGGCGGCGAGACGGCGGCCGCGGCGACCGTTGCCGCAGCGCTCAGGCAGACGACCGCGACGCCGCGCTTCACGGCAGCGGCTCTTCCTCGAAGCCGCCTTTGGCGGTGCGGCGAAGGCGAACGCGCGGCGCTTCGTGCACGCCGGCGCGCTCGCGCAACTCGCGCGCAGCAACGTACGCGACGAATCCGCCGAGAATGGATCCGGCGATGCAGAAGACGCGGTAGAAGAGCACGATCGCGGTGATGGAAACGTGCAGGTATCGCGCCTGCACGTCGTCGCTGCCGGCGGCGGTGAGCGCGAAGGCAAAGATCAGCACGCCGACGCCGACGCCTGTGCGCCAGGGCACGTCGCGCGGATTGTCGAGCAACTGATGCGACGCATGGTCTCTGCGGATGGCCGCGTCGATCCACGGCCAGACGGCGAAGACGGCGAAGACCACGAGCGGCAAGAGCACGCCCGGCCAGAACTGCGAGGGCACCGTGTGCCCCCAAAGGTGAGCGGCAAGGGCCGGACCCAAACGCAGCGCGCCTTCGAGCCAGCCGATATACCAATCGGGCTGCGCGGGACTGATGGCGTTCCACGGCTCGTACGGTCCCCAGAGCCAAATCGGGTTGATCTGCACGAGCGCGCCCAGCGCCGTTCCGACCGCGATCACGGCCATGAAGAGCGCGAGCGATTTTGCGGCGTAGCGCGGCACCAGGGGCGAACCGACGACGTTGTGCTCGGTGCGTCCCGGCCCGGGAAACTGCGAATGCTTCTGCCGCCACAAGACGATCAAGTGCAGCGTAATCAAACCCGCAATCGTGAAAGGCACGAGATAGATGTGAAGCATGAAGAGCCGCCCGAGCAGCTGTTTGGTCGGAAAGACGCCGCCGATCAGCAAGAAGGTGAGCCACGAGCCGACGAACGGGACCGATTGCAGGATCGAAACGGCGATGCGCAGACCGATGCCGCTGAGGAGGTCGTCGGGGAGCGAGTAGCCGGTAAAGCCTTCGAAGAGCGCGAGCCAGAAGAGCAGAAAGCCGATGACCCAGTTAATCTCGCGCGGCTTGCGAAATGCGCCGGTGAAGAAGATGCGCCCCATGTGCACGGCGATGCCGGCAACGAAGAGCAGCGCGACCCAGTGATGGATTTGGCGCACGAGCAGCCCGAGGTTTACTTCAAAGCTCAGCGCCATGACCGAACGGTAGGCGTAGGACATACGCGCGCCGTCGAGCAGCGCGTACGGCCCGTGATAGACCGTCTTGGAGGTGTTGGGATCGAAGAAGAAGGCGAGAAACGTTCCGGTGGCGAGCAGCACGACGAACGCGTACATGTTGATCTCGCCGAGCATGAACGACCAGTGGTCGGGAAAGGCTTTACGCAGCGCGTGGGTGACGAAGTGCGCGGTCCCCAGCCGGTCGTCGATCCAGAGCAGAAACCGCTCGATCATCGTTAGCCGCGTTCCCAGAAGCCCGGTCCGACCGCTTCCGGAAAGTCACCTGTGGCGCGCAGAACGCCGTCGTCGCCGATTTCGATCGGCAGGCGCGGCAGTGAGTGGTCCGCCGGCCCGGAGACGACCGCGCCGTCGTCCATCACGCTGAAGACGGATTGATGGCACGGGCAGATGAGCTGCTTGACGTCGGCGCGATAGAGCGCGACGGGACAACCGGCATGCGTGCAGAGCCGCGAGTAGGCGATGTAGCCGCGCGCCGTCCCGGCGACGTTTTCGCCGACACGGACCAAGGTGGCCACCGACTGCGCGTCGCCGACGGCGCTTTCGGGAAAGACGGTCACCGTCGCATCGACGTTGAGGTCGTCAAGACGAACGGGCGTGCCGTCGTCGCGCACGACGCGTTCGCCGGGGCGCCAGCGCGTGTGAAAGAGCAGCGCATCGGGCGCGATGCCGAGCGAGCGAATCGGCACGATCAGTGCCGCCGCGAACGAACCGAGCGCGGCGCCGAGCAGTGCGAGCAAGAGCCGCGGACGCGTCACCTCGCGTAGCGCTTCGGCGACCTCCGTGCTTTGGGCGGCGCGCTGCGCGGCCGGGCATGGATACGTTTCGATCTCTTCGGCAACCTGCTCGTGCGGAACGATCCAAAACGCCCAGCCCAGCGCCGCGGCGCACAAGGCGGCCGTGGCGATTGCCAATCCGAGGCCCTCGAAGAGCCGATCGCCGCCGGTGAAGTATGCGGCGACGAAGACGGCGCTGCCGATGATGGCGGCGAAGAGTGCCGCCGCGATTGCCGCCTGGCGCCTCATCGCACGAAATAGATCGTCGTGAAGATTCCCACCCAGACGATAAAGACGAAATGCCAGTAGTAGGTCATCGCCTCGGCACCCGCGCGCCGATTGGTCTGCAGGGCGGGGCTGCGCATGCCGACGAGCAGCGCCGTCAGAATGGCGATGCCCGCGATGACGTGCAGCAAGTGAAATCCGACCATCGTGTAGTAGATCGAGCCGTAGGCGTTGGTAGAAATGCCGAACGCATCGCCGGCGAACCCGTGGACGGAGAGCAGCACGAAACCGATCGCGGCGACGACGGCGCTGGCGGTCCACCACTGCGCCGCACGCATGTTGCGGCGGTCCATCGCTTTGGTCGCCATGACCATCACGATGGACGCGGCGAAGAGTAAGAAGGTGCCGAATCCGGCTTCGTAGGGCTTGAGATCGACCATCGGCGGCGGCCATTGCGCGCGGTTGGCGCGCAGCTCGTAATACGCCGCGAAGAGCGCCGCAAAGAACATCAGCTCCGAAGCGAGGAAGAGCACCACCCCTAAGACGAGCGGATGCGCTCTGATCGGCAACGGCGTAAGCGAGCGAGCGCTACTCTTCGCCGAAGTAACCATGCCTTGTCCTACCCGCCCCACGTTTCTCCTACACCAGCCTCGGTTTGGGTACAGTGGTTACCGTGGAATGGTTGGCCAATCCAGCAACGACCCATGGCATTGCGATGCGCACGGATTGGTACGTCTTCATTGCGGCCGGCATCTTCGTCGGCATCTACGTCTACGCGTGCATCGTCTGGTGCCTCGTTCGCTATCGCCGGCGAAGCGATGCATGGCCCCAGCAGTTCAGCAAGAACACGCCGCTCGAGCTGCTTTACGTCGCCATTCCTTTGCTGATGGTCGTCGGATTGTTCGGCGTGACGTTCGCCATCGAGATGCCGGTCGACCACGTGGCGGCACATCCCGGCAACCGGATCGCCGTCACCGCCTTTCGCTGGTCGTGGCGCTTCGAGTATCCCAACGGCTACGCGACCTACGGCACGCCGGCGGCGCCCCCGACGCTCTATCTTCCCGCCGGCGAAGCGACCGAAATCGACCTTCAATCGGCCGACGTTACGCACTCGTTCTGGGTGCCGGCCTTTCTCTTCAAGCGCGACGCGATTCCGGGGATGACGAACGTCTTCGACCTGTCGCCGAACCGCACGGGGCGGTTCCCGGGGCGCTGCGCGCAGTATTGCGGGCTCGATCACGCGCTTATGACCTTCATGGTCGCGGTGGTTTCGCGCGCCGCCTACGACCGCTACGTCAGCTCGAAAGGAGCCGTTGCGCCGTGATCGAGTGGCTGACGACGACCGACCACAAGAAGATCGGAATCATGTACATGGTCGCGACGCTTACGTTCTTCGTGGCGGCAGGCGTGCTGGCGATTCTCATTCGCACGCAGCTCGCGGTGCCCGACAACGGGTTCTTGAGCGCGCATGCGTACAATCAGGTCTTCACGCTGCACGGCACCGCGATGATTTTCTTGGTGATCGCACCGTTCGGCGTCGGCTTGGCGAATTTTTTGGTGCCGTTGCAGATCGGCGCTCCCGACGTGGCCTTTCCGCGGCTTAACGCGACGGGGTTTTGGCTCTTCGCGCTCGGGGGCATCACCGTCTTCGCCGGTCTCGCGACCTACGGCGGAGCGGCCGCGACCGGCTGGACCGCCTACGCGCCGCTGAGCGAGATCTACGTGGGAACCGGCGCCGGACAAGACCTGTGGTTCGCGGGCCTGCTGATGGTGAGCGTCTCGACGATTCTCACGATGATGAACCTGCTGGTGACGATCTTCTTGCTGCGCGCGCCGGGCATGACGATGTGGCGAATCCCGATCTTTTCCTGGGAGATCGTCGCGACGGGCCTGCTGGTGCTGATGGCATTTCCATCACTGGCCGCGGTCTTTGCGATGTCGCTGATCGAGCGGCACATGGGCGGGCGTTTCTTCGACCCGGCGTTCGGCGGAAATCCGATTCTCTACCAGCATCTGTTTTGGTTTTTCGGCCACCCGGAAGTCTACGTGATGATTCTGCCGTACTTCGGCATCGTCACGGAGATCATCGCGACGTTCTCGAGAAAGCCGGTGTACGGTTACGTGGGGATGGTGATCTCGGCGTTTGCCATCGCCGGGCTCTCCCTGGGCGTCTGGGCGCACCATATGTTCACCACCGGCGCGGTGAGCAATCCGTTCTTCTCCGCCGTATCGTTCTTGATCGCGGTGCCGACCGGCGTGAAGTTCGTGAACTGGATCGGCACCATGTGGAAGGGATCGATCGAGTTCTCCGTGCCGATGCTCTTTGCCGTCGGGTTCTTGCTGAACTTTTTGATCGGCGGCATCACCGGCGTGATGGTCGCGTCGCCGCCGCTCGATTATCAGGCACACGACAGTTACTTCATCGTGCAGCATTTCCATTACACGATCGGCGGCGGGAGCATGTTCGCGCTGTTCGGGGCACTCTTCTTTTGGTTTCCCAAGATGTTCGGCGTCAAGCTCGAGGAGCGGCTGGGGCGTTGGGTATTCTTCCTGCTCTTCATCGGCTTCAACATGACGTTCATCCCGATGGGCTTTATGGGGATGGAGGGAATGGCTCGCCGCGTCTACACGTATCCGGCAATCGGCGACCTGCCGCTGCTCAACGCCATCGCGACCGGCGGCACCGTCCTGATGACCGCGGGCGCCGCGCTCTTCTTCGCCGACGTGCTCATTTCGGTGCGTAAGCGGCTCCCCGTTGCGGCGAATCCGTGGGGCGGATATACGCTGGAGTGGATGACCTCGTCGCCGCCGCCGGAACTGAACTTCGAGGAACTTCCGCCGATTCGCAGCCGGCGCCCGGCGTGGGATGCGGCGCACGGATGAAGACGTTCGTCGGGCTCTTCGGATTCGCGTCGCTCTTCGGCTTAGCGATCGCGGTGACGTACTGGTTTGTAGCGCACGAAGAGGGTGCCGGGACGGCGCTGCTCGGCTTCATGTTCGCCGCGCTCGCCTTTGCGACGGGCTACGCGATTCTGGCCGAGCGCGACGCGAACTTGGAGGGCGACGACCCGTGCAGCACCAACGAGCAGGTCGCCGGCGAAGAGATCGACATCGTTACCAAAGCGACGCCGTACCCCGGTAATTATCGCCGCGTGCGCGCTTGCGCTGCTGACCGGAATGCTCTGGTCGCCGCTGCTGGCCATCGCCGGGCTCGCCGGCATGGGACTTTCGTTCTGGCGCTTGGGCGCCGAGAGTGCGCGCGCCTAGGCGGTTACGCATTTTTGCCGGAGGTGCCGATGGCGCGAATGAAGAGCACGAGCGCGCCGATTCCAAAGAACCACGCCACGAAGCCCTCCGCGGCCGGACCGAGATGCGCGAGCGCAAAGCCGCCGGCGTTGGGTCCATTGCGATCGTCCGCGTGCGTCTCGGCGTAGTTGACGAAGTAGGCGATGTCGTCGACGTCGCGATCGGAGAGCACGTTGCGTCCGAAGCGCGGCATCACGCCCGGGCCCGCGCGAATCGCTTCGCCGATTTGAAAGACCGTCGCGGTCGCTAAATCGGGAGCGACGTTGTCGGCGCCGACCGATGCGCCGTCGCCGACCGCACCGTGGCACTGTTCGCAGCTTTCGGCGAAGAGCGTTCGGCCATGCACGATATTCCCCGAGGTGACGACCGGAAGCGACGCGTCGACGGAGTTCGGCGAAAAGGTGAGCACGTAGCGGACGATCGCGTCCATTTGCGCGTAAGTGAAGACCGGGACGTGCGGGATCTCGTTGACGCCCGTTGCCGGTGCGGGCATTCGACCGGTATCGAGCATGAAGTGCACGTAGGATGCCGGCGCTCCGACGAGCGAGGGCGCCCGCGATGAACCCTGGCCGCGAGCGCCATGACAAGACGAGCAGTAGGTTTGGTAGAGGCGAGGGCCGCCGGCAGCGCGCGCGGCCGGCGGGACGACCAGCATCAATGCCAGCGCGGCCAGTGCCAGCTTCATGGTACCGGCTCTTTACCCGCTCGGCCGGCGGGTACAACCGATGGAGATGCGTACGGCCGGTTATCTCGCCTTTTGCTTGGGTGCGCTCGTGGCGACGGGATGTACGACCGCGTCGTACGGCAGCAGCGCCACGGCGGTCGGGCCGGGCGCGACCCTCGGCGGCGACCGAAAGTCCGGCGCCGGCGTCTTCGCGCAGAACTGCGCGAGCTGCCACGGCGCGCAAGGATCGGGCGGCGGCGTCGGTCCGTCGTTACGGGACGAGTCGCGGCGGATGGACTTCGGAACCCTCGTCTCGTGGATCGAAGATCCGGAACCGCCGATGCCGCGCCTATTTCCCGGGCAGCTAACGAAGCGCCAGGTGCGCGACGTCGCCGCCTACGTGCTCTCGCTGTGAGGCGGCCGATTGCACGCGACGCGCGATGGGTAGGGAGACGTCATGCAAGGTAAGGCAACTATCGGCGGTCATCCGCTCCATCCGATCTTGGTGACGTTTCCCATCGGCTGCTTCGTTGCCGCGGTCGTCTGCGATCTGATATCGATCTGGGAAGGGCCGGTCTTCTGGGCGCCGATGAGCACGTGGCTGATTCTTTTCGGCGTCGCCGGCTCGCTGCTGGCCGCGTTCTTCGGGTTCATCGACTACGTGAGCGCGCCGATGACGGTGCGCGCCAAGAGCGCCGCGGCGTGGCACATGACGCTCAACATCGCCGTCATCGTGATCTTCGGCTGGGCCTGCGCAATTCGCTTTCTCGATCACACGTCGCCGGCCGGCTACGGATTGACGGGCCTGGGAATCGTGCTGCTCGCCGTTTCGGGGTGGCTCGGCGGCGAGGTGGCGCATCGCCATCTCGTCGGTTCCTCCGAACAGGACGTGCGCGCGACGCGCGAGGCATCCGATCGCACCGCACTAACGCCGCAAGAGCGCGCCGTTCGTTAGTACGCTTTGGGCGTGCCGACGATGGCGCGCACCGCTTGCAGGTCTTCGGTGAACTTGCGCATCTCGCGCCGGCGCGTGCGATCGTCCGGTGCGCGCAGGATCGCCGAGGGATGGATCGTCGGGAAGACCGGTTGCGCGAAATCGCCGTGCACGATTCGGCCGCGGTTGGCGAGCAGGCGAAAACCGCTGCCGAGCAGCGACTGCGCGGCGGTCGCGCCGAGCGCGACGATGAGCGCCGGACGAACGACGCGAATCTCGGCTTCGAGCCACGGGCGGCACGCGCGGATCTCGATCGTCTTGGGTTTGGCGTGGATGCGGCGCTTGCCGCGTTGCACGAACTTGAAATGCTTGACGGCGTTGGTGACGTAGACGTCGGCAGCCGCGATACCGGCGTCGTCCATCGCGGCGTGCAGCACGCGGCCGGCAGGCCCGACGAAGGGATGGCCCAGGCGGTCTTCACTATCGCCGGGCTGCTCTCCGACGAACATCAGCGCAGCGCGAGCGCGCCCTTCACCGAAGACCGTCTGCGTGGCGTACTTATAGAGTTTGCAGCCGCGGCAGCCGTCCGCGCTCTCGCGCAACGATTTGAGCGATAACCGTGCGGGCAGAAATGCCGCGGCGGTCAACGTTCCGGCGTGACGACGATTCCGTAGTGGCGCTGGACGGTTCGCAGGAAGCGCTCGTCGTCGGCGTCGTCGCTGACCAGCAACGCGTGCGGTTCGAACGGTGCCGGATTGCCCGCGAAGAACGCGCGAGCGCGCTCTTCATACGTGTTGGCGCCCGGCACGACGACTTCGGAGTCAAAGCCGAGCTCGCGTAAGACGATTGCGGCAGCCGACGCCTGCGGCTCGCTCTCGAATACTGCGGCAGGCATCTACGCGACGCGCTCCGCGGCGCGGCCGATGAGCTCGCTCACCGCTTTGTTGAAGGCGGGAATGTCGTGCGGTCCGCGGCTGGTGACCAGGTTACGATCCACGACGACTTCGCGGTCGACCCATTGCCCGCCGGCGTTTCGCACGTCGTCGGCGATGGTCGGCCAGCTGGTGAGCGTCCGGCCTTGGGCGAGACCCGCCGAGACGAGCAGCCACGGCGCGTGGCAGATCACGGCCAGCGGTTTGCGCTCCGCGTCCATGCTGCGGACGAAACCTTTGGCCTTTTCGTCGGTTCGCATGGCGTCGGCGTTGAGCGCACCGCCGGGCAGCAGCACCGCATCGTACCGCGCGGGATCGGCGTCGTCGAGCGTCAGATCGACGTCGACTTTGATGGACTTGTCGTGGTGTTTGAAGGCTTGGATCGGCTCGCGTCTCTGCGAGACGATCTCGACGGCTGCACCGGCGTCGCGCAGTGCTTGCACCGGCTGCGTCAGCTCGCTCTCTTCAAAGCCGTCCGTGGCGAGGACGGCGACTCGTTTTCCTTTCAACGTGCTCATGCCGCACGTATACCCACTTATCGCCGTTTGCGAGTCGCTGCAGCCTTGCGGGCGATTTGCTTGCGGTTGCGCTGCGGATGAACGCCTAAATCGTGCCACGAGGTTTCGGAGAGGTCGACGTCGTAGTAGCCTGCCGCCTTCTTAATGTTGGCGAAGGCCAGCGCGCGGTCGTCGTCGGTGACGCCGGTCACTTGATCGAAGCGGGCCACGGCGTTGCGCACGTGACGCGCGTCGGTCAACGGCTCCTTGCGCTGCTTCGGAAACGCGTAGACGCTGTCGGGAAGATCGCTCTGGCGCGTGAGGCGCCCGTGCTTCTCGTGCGGTTTCCAGGTGCTTCTCATAGCGCGAGCTTACCCAGCGCGAAAGGCGAAGAAGCGGTCGAGCTTCGCGAGCTGCAGGACGCGCACCACGTTGGGCTGCGCCCCGACGAGAGTCACGGAACGCTCCTGGAGCCGCAGCCGCATCGCCAGCAGCTCGTTGAGAAAGGTCGAGTCGATGTAGGTGACGTGGCGCATGTCGATGACGATCGAGATGCTGCCGTCGATCGACGCCAAAGCGCTTGCAAGCTCTTGCTTGCGTGCAAGGTCGTACTCTCCGAAGAGCTGGAGATGGTTCGAGCTCGCACTGCCGTTCTGCATCACGGTGAGGAGGATAACCGCAAGCGGGACATCTGGTCGGTCTTTTAGCTTACATTGATCACAACAACGAGGACGCGGCGCGCTAGAAGCGCAGGTCGCCGCGAATCGGAAGCTCCGCCCGAACGTGCGTTCCGAAGCCCGGCAACGCTTCAACGCTCAGCCGTGCCCCCAGGCGTTGGACGATCCAAAGCCCCCGACCGTGTTCGGTCATCGGGTCGGCCGCCTTGGCGCGCCCCGAGTCGTAGCCTTCGCCCCGATCGGTCATATGGAGCACCGCGGTCAGATCGCGCCACTCCAGCGCCGCTTCGATCGGACCGCCGACGTGTTGGGCGACGTTGGCGGCGAGCTCGCCGAAGATCAGCTCGGCGGCTCTCATATCGCTCTCCGGAACGGCGGCCGCGGCGAGACTCGCGGCGAACTCGCGCCGCGCCAGCTGGGCCGCGCGCCCGTTGCCCGAGTCGAACGTCCAGCGCTGCGACTTGACGAAGTTCAAGACGAGCACGGCGACGTCGTCGAAGGATTTATCCCGCACGCAGAACTTCTCGACGAACTCGGCGGGACTCTCGACGTAGAAGATTGCGTCGCTCCCGAGCGCCTCGTAGAGAAGACGTTCGCCCGCGATCATGTCGCGCGTGGCTTCCGTCACGCCATCGGTATAGAGCGCGAGCATGGTCGCATCGTCGAGAGATCGCGTGACCGATCGGGCGCCGGGACGAACCGAACGAAGCCCGATCGGCAGGCCGTCGGCCTCGAGCTCTTCGAGCGAACCGTCACTTCGGCGCAGAATGGGATAAGGATGACCGGCGTTCGCGTAGCTGATGGTGCGGCGGCGCGAATCGAAGATCGCCACGAATGCCGTCGCAACCGATCCCGGGTAGCGGCGCAGCAGAACGCGTTCGGCGGCATCGAGGATGCACGCGGGATCGCGTTCGTACATGGCCACGACGTTGATCGCGTGGCGCAGCTTGCCCATCACGATTGAGGCTTCGAGCCCGTGCCCCGTAACGTCGCCGACGGTCAAGAGCACGCGGTGATCGTCGAGGTCGTAGGCGTCGTACCAGTCGCCTCCAACTTGCACTTCGATGGCGGCCGGACTATAGATCGCGCTCAGGGACGCGCCTTCGACGCTCGCCAGACGCGTCGGCAGCGTCGCTCGCTGCAGCGTTTGAACGAGCCGGCGTTCGCGGGCAAAACTGTTGGCGTGGTCGAGTGCCAGCGACGTGCGGCGGCCGATCTCTTCGAGCAACTCGAGCTCGCCGGAGTCGTACGAGCGCGCGCTCGCGCAACAAACGATCGTTCCGAAAACCGAGTTGCCGGTGAAGAGCGGCACCGACATCCAGGACTGGAAATGCGTGGCTTCGGCGAGCGGTCCCTCCAGCGAGGCATCCGCGTCGAGCACGGCGCGCCGCTCGTGCAACGCGCTGACGATGCGACTTTCGGCCGGCCCGCGAAACCGCGCTTCCGTTCCGGATGACGCGACGATTCTCAGTGCGCCGTCGGTAAGCTCCGCGGCGACGGCGGCATCGGCAAATCCGCGCGTCAAGGCGTCGACGACGAGCTGCAGCATCGGCGCCGGTTCGAGTACGTCGAAGAGCCGCTCGGTCACCCGCGCGAGGAAGCGAAAACGTTCGGTGACTCGGCGCTCGCGTTCGAACGTCTCGATGTTCTCGATCGCCATAACGAATTGACGCGCGACGGCAACGGCGACGTCCACGTCGTGTTCGGCAAAGCCGTAGGCCCGGTCCGATTCGACGAAGCTCAACGTGCCGATGCAACTCGTCCCGACCACGAGCGGCACGACGACGATCGAACGGGCATCGGCGGCGGTCAGAAGTTCGTGCATCCATTGCTGCTGGGGTTCGAGCAGCGGCGCCGAGAGCACGAGCAGCGGCCGGCGACTGCGCACCGCTTCGTCGACGGCTTTTTGGATGGCGGAGAGATCGCGCGGCACTTGATGGCGGCGGTCGGCCATCGCTTCGAGCTCGATGGTCCCGTCGTCGTCGCGCGAGTGAACGGCACAGAAATCGCTGAAATGCTCGATCGCCGTTTCGACCAGACGGTTGGCGATGGTGATGCGGCTGAGCGAAGAAGAGAGCACGGCGGCCGCCTCGGAGACGAAGCGACTCCCGCGCTCGGCGAAGCGATCGACCTCGGCAACGCTGCCCGACCAATACTGGACGGCGTCACTGCCGTCGAGTATGGGAACGGCTTCGATCGAAAAAATGCGCGACGAGGCAGCGGGAGCGTAGACGCGATACATCGTGCTGAATCGCTCCGCGCAACGGACGCACCGATGCCAGAGCTGCTCGACCCGGCGCACCTCGGAGTCGTCGAGGATACCGTCGCCGCAGCGGGCATTCGGGCGACTCGGCGTGATGCCGGTGATGGCTCCAGTCGCGTCGGCTTGCCAAATCGCGTCGCAGGTTCGAGCCATGACGGCGCGCACCGAGTCCAGCGCCGCTTGTGCCGGGCTTTGCGATAGCTTGCGTTCGACCAGTCTCTTCATAACAAGCGGAGAGCCAGTATACAGGATTCGCGGCAAACCGTCCGTAACGCGGGCTACTCTTGTCCCCCCATACCAATAACGTCCTCTCGCGACTCTCTCAGAGCGAGACGCTTTCTCGCTTGTTCGAGCCCGTCACCTTCGCAGACGGGTTCGTGCTCTACGAGGCGGGCGACCGCATCGAGCGGGTCTACTTTCCGATGTCGGCGGTCGTATCGATCGTTCAGGTGATGCGCGAGGGGGCGGCCGCCGAGGTGGGCATGGTGGGCCGCGAAGGGATTGCGGGACTTGACGCAATCTTGCGAGGCGGCCAAGCCGTGGCGCGTCACGTCTGCCAGGTTCCCGGCAGCGTTCTCGCGGCATCGGCCGACGCGATACGCGCTGCGGCCCGCGAGGACCGGAACCTGATGGCGGCCCTCCTGGAATACGCCGGCGGATACTGCTCGATGCTCGCTCAACTCATTGCCTGCAACCGTCTGCACCGCGTCGAACAGCGCTGCGCGCGCTGGCTCTTGATGACGGTCGACCGCACCGGCCGGCTCGAGTTTCCGATGACGCAGGAACGTTTGAGCTTGATGCTCGGGGCGCAACGCCCCACCGTGACCGCGGTGATGACCTCGCTGCGCGATGCGGGCTCTCTGGAGAGCAGCCGCGGACAGGTGCGCATTACCGATCGAGCGCGCCTCGAATCGCTCGCGTGCGAATGCTATGAGATTTGCGCGAGTTACTTTGACTTGTAGCTGATTGGCCGCCTCGGCTTTTGGGGAAGAACGCTTGCAATACAGGGCGGCTTCCGACGGGCCGCACGCTGAAAGTAGGAGGCAATCTTGGCAGGCATTCTCTGGGCGATCATCGTGATTCTCTTCATCTTTTGGCTGCTCGGCTTCGTAGCGTTCCATTTGGGCAGCCTCATCCACATCGTCTTGCTGATCGTCGTGATTCTCATCATCGTCAATCTGCTGACCGGACGCGGACTACGCGTGTAGCGCTCCGGGGCGGAAGTCCCGAAGCGCCGTCGTTCTTTGGGGGAAGTTAGGCGGGAGCTTCCAGCTCGACCGCATTGGAGAGCGGGCCGCGGTCGGTCGTCACGCAGCCGCAGGCGTGCAGCGCCCGATCGAATACGACCTTCGAGGTTGGGTCGTCGCCACAGATCGGAATGTTCGCGCCGGGCTGCGGCATGTTGATCAACGCGCGCACGACGCGATGCGAGTCCAACTTTCGCGCGATACGTTCGGCACCGCTACCTGCGCCGTTCCCGCGCTCGGCTTCGATCGCGTCGACGATCACCGCACCGGCACCCGAACCGACGGCGCGTACGGCGCGGTCGACCTCCTGCGTGGGAACCGCCAACATGAGCAGATCGGAGCGCATCGCCTGCTCGTACGGGATCGCGGCGGCCGCGCCCACCTCGGCGGCGGCCCGCTTGGCACGCTCCTGAGCGCTGGGGTCGCCGAACGTCAGCTGATGACCGCCGTTGCGAAGGAGGCGACCGATTGCCTTCGCGCGGTCGTCGGAGCCAACGATTCCTATTCTCATGGGGTGGCCTTACCCGCGCCGTCTTTGAGGAGGCTGAGCGCGTGACAGGTCGGGGGCGGCTATGGTACACTCACTCTCTGTGCCCCGGGCCAGCGGCGGCGGTGGGAACCCTTACGTGACGACGTGAGACGTGCTTCCCTGCGTAGGCTGCAGCCACCCAACGGTGTGACACCGGAAACGGGAACAGGCTGTTCTGAGGAAAGCTCTTGAACCTGATCGACGTCAATAACTTCGACGCCATGCGCATCGGCCTGGCCTCGCCGGAGCAAATTCGCGCTTGGTCGTTTGGCGAAGTCAAGAAGCCCGAGACGATCAACTATCGCACCCTCAAGCCCGAACGCGACGGCTTGTTCTGCGAGAAGATCTTCGGCCCCACGAAAGACTGGGAGTGCCACTGCGGCAAGTACAAGCGCATCCGCTTCAAGGGCATGATCTGCGACCGCTGCGGCGTCGAGATCACGCGCGCGAAGGTGCGCCGCGAGCGGATGGGCCACATCGAGCTCGCCACGCCCGTTAGCCACATTTGGTATCTCAAGGGCGTCCCGAGCCGCATCGGCATTCTGCTCGACATGTCCCCACGCCAGCTCGAGAAGGTGATCTACTTCGCGGCCTACGTGGTGATCGATCCCGGCGATACGACGCTGGTCAAGCGCGAAGTGCTCTCCGAACAGAAGTACCGCGAGGCCCGCGACAAGTTCGGCAACCGCTTCAAAGCGGGCATGGGCGCGGAGGCGATTCGCGAGTTGCTGCGCGATCTCAACTTGCGCAAGCTGCAAGAAGACCTGCGTAAGGAGTTCAAGGAGACGAGCGGACAGAAGCGGCTTAAGGCGATCAAGCGGCTCGAAGTCGTCGAGGCGTTTCTTTCCAGCGGCAACCGTCCCGAGTGGATGGTGCTCGCCGCGGTTCCGGTGATCGCACCCGAACTGCGCCCGATGGTGCAGCTCGACGGCGGCCGCTTTGCCACGTCGGACCTCAACGATCTCTACCGGCGCGTCATCAACCGTAACAACCGCCTCAAGCGGCTGCTCGAACTCAACGCGCCCGAAATCATCATCAAGAACGAGAAGCGGATGCTGCAGGAGGCCGTCGATGCGCTCATCGACAACGGCCGCCGCGGCCGGCCGGTAACCGGTCCGAACAATCGTCCGCTCAAATCGCTCTCGGACATTCTCAAAGGCAAGCAGGGACGATTCCGCCAGAATCTGCTCGGCAAGCGCGTCGACTATTCGGGACGTTCGGTGATCGTCGTCGGTCCGACGCTCAAGCTGCATCAGTGCGGCCTGCCCAAAGAGATGGCGCTCGAGCTCTTCAAACCGTTCGTGATGAAGAAACTCGTCGACCGCGGGCTCGCGCATAACATCAAGAGCGCGAAGCGCATGGTCGAGCGCGTGCGTCCCGAGGTGTGGGACGTGCTCGAAGAGGTGATCAAAGAGCATCCGGTTTTGCTCAACCGCGCCCCCACGCTCCATCGCTTGGGCATTCAGGCCTTCGAGCCGGTGCTCGTCGAGGGCAAGGCCATTCATCTGCATCCGCTCGTCTGCACGCCGTACAACGCCGACTTCGACGGCGACCAGATGGCCGTGCATCTGCCGCTCTCGGCGGGAGCGCAGGCCGAGGCGCGGATTCTGATGCTCTCTTCGAACAACATTCTGCTTCCCGCGTACGGCAATCCGGTCTCGATTCCGACGCAAGACATGGTGCTCGGACTCTACTATCTCACGTTCAATCGCGACCAGTATGCCGGTCCGGCGAAGGCGGCGGTGCTCGACGATTACGATCGCACCGAACGCGCCGCGAAGAAGAACGCCCCCGCGGCCGACGCGCCGGGTGCGATTCCGACCTTCTTCGACGCTAAGGAAGCCGTCACGGCCTACGAGACCAAGCAGATCGGCCTTCAAGAGTGGGTCTACGTCCGGTGGAACGGCGAGCTGATCAGGACGACCGTGGGACGCGCCATCTTCAACATGGCCTTCCCCGAGGGCTGGAAGCACGCATTCGTCAATCAGATCATCGACAAGGGAAGTTTGCGCAAGATCATCACCGACTGTTACCGTCAGTACGGCAACTCGGAGACGGCGCGGTTCCTCGACGCGATCAAGGACCTCGGTTTCCATTACGCCACGCTCTCGGGCACGACGGTCTCGATCAGCGACGTCATCGTTCCCCCGAACAAGGACGAGATCGTCGGCAAAGCGCAGGACGAAGTCGACGAGCTGCACCGGCTCTACGAGCAAGGCTTCATCTCGCAAGACGAGCAGTACAACAAGACGATCGACGTCTGGTCGAAGGCGTCGGAAGAAGTGACGACCTCGATGCAGGCGTCGCAGAATCCGCTCAATCCGGTCTTCATGATGGCGACCTCGGGCGCGCGCGGCTCGATCGCGCAGGTGAAGCAGCTGGGCGGCATGCGCGGCTTGATGTCGGACCCGTCGGGACGAATTCTCGAGATTCCCGTGAAGGCGTCGCTCAAAGAGGGCCTGACGGTGCTCGAGTACTTCATCTCGACGCACGGCGCGCGCAAGGGTCTGGCCGACACCGCGCTGCGCACGGCCGACTCGGGTTACTTGACGCGCCGTCTGGTCGACGTCGCCCAGGACGTGATCATCCGCGAGGAAGATTGCGGCACGAGCGCCGGCATCACGGTCAGCGACATCCGCGTTGGAAAAGAGGTCATCGAACCGCTGCTCGACCGGATCATCGGCCGGCGCGCGGCCGAGGAGGTTCGGCTCGATCCCAAACGCCCGACGACGACGATCGTCGCGCGTAACGACGAGATCGACGAGGAGAAGGCGAAGGCGCTGCTCGACGCGGGCGTGGGCGAGGTGAAGATTCGCTCCGTGCTGACCTGTCAATCGAAGTACGGCGTCTGTTCCCTCTGCTACGGACGCGATCTCGCGGCCGGCAAGCGTGCCGACATCGGCACGGCGGTCGGCATTATCGCGGCGCAGTCCATCGGCGAACCGGGCACGCAGCTCACGCTGCGAACGTTCCACACCGGCGGGGTCGCGACCGAGGACATCATCACGGGTCTGCCGCGCGTCGAGGAAATCTTCGAGGCGCGCAAACCCAAAGGTCAGGCGACCATCTCCGAGCACACGGGGACGATTCGCCTGGGCGACGAGCGCAACAAACGCATCGTATACGTCGTCGACTCGGCCGGTGAAGAGCACGAGTACGAGATTCCGCCGGGAACGCACTTGTTGGTGCAAGAGGGGCAGAAGATCGAGACGGGCGATCAGTTTAACGAGGGCTCGCTCAACCCGCACGACATTCTGCGCATCAAGGGCGAGACCGCGCTGCAGAACTACCTGGTTCAGGAAGTGCAGAAGGTCTACCGTTCGCAAGGCGTGGACATCAACGACAAGCACATCGAGGTGATCGTGCGTTCGATGCTGCGCAAGGTGAAGATCGTCGAAGGCGGCGATACGCCGCTGCTTCCCGGCCAGTTGGTGGAAGCGGCGCAGTTCCACGAGGCCAACGAGCGGATGAAGTCCGCCGGCAAAGAGCTGGCATCGGCGAACCCGGTGCTGCTCGGCGTCACGAAGGCCTCGCTCGCGACCGAGTCGTTCCTCTCCGCCGCGAGCTTCCAAGAGACGACGCGCGTGCTCACCGATGCCGCGATCAAGGGTAAGTACGACCCGCTGCTCGGGCTCAAGGAGAACGTCATCATCGGCAAACTCATCCCGGCCGGCACGGGAATGTCGCGTTATCGCAACGTCGACATCGTGCCCGAGGGTCAGGACGTCGACGACGAGGGTCGTCCGCGCCACGAGTACGAGATGCCCTACGCGACGATGACCGCCGACGAAGCGGCCCTCGCCGAAGTGATGGGCGGAAACGGCGACGGAATGAGCCGGCTCGTGACCGCCTACGAGCGCAACCGCGAACCGCTCACGGTGCAGTACGAAGGCGAGTACGACGAGGCAACCAGTCCGCACGCCGTACCGAAGAAGACGCAGTACGATCGCCTGAAGGGCATCAACCCCGAAGACCTGTAGCGACTAGGCAAAGCGGGCAAGGGGCGCGAATGCGCGCCCCAGTGCCCGTTGCGTTTCGTTCGCTCGTCGCGTTGTCGATTGCCGCTGCCGCCACGGCAGCCGTGGCGGCGCATGGAACGATCGACGTTATCGCCGACTATCTGGTCGCGCACGCGAGCTACGACGACGTTTCCAGCCACGCCTCGCGCGGGCTCGTCGGCGCCGTCTCGGCCGTGCTTGCCGGCGTGGTGGCGCTGCACGGCCTGAAGCTGTGCTGCGAGGCGGCGGCGACGCGCCGGCTTTCCTCTGCACCACCGCCGAGTTGGCGCAACGCGCCGCTCTTTGCCGGCGCCACCGTGCTGCTCGCCTCGATTGCGGTTCCGTTGATGGAGCTGTTCGACGCGCGGCTCGCCGGAACGACGCTTGCAAATCTGGATGACGCGTTCGGCGGTTCGGTGCTCCTCGGTTTGTCCACGACGATCGCGTGCGCTGCGGCCATCGGGATCGCGGTTTTTGCTTTGGCACGCTGGGTGCTATCGCACCGCGATCGGATCATCGCCGCGATCGTCGGGATCATTCGTTTCCATTCGCACGTGCCGCAGAGCGGTCCGCACCGGCCGCGCCGGTTCGGCGATGCGCCAATTTGTCCGCGCCGGCTCTCCGCGCTTCGGCATGGCGAGCGCGCTCCTCCGTTCGATGCCCTACTCTATTTTAGGACAATGACGCTTACATTGAGAGAGGGCATTCATGCTACCTATCCTCATCGCGGCGTGCTGCCTTGTCGGCGGTAACGTCCACGCGCCCAGCGGCGCGCCGATTACTCACGCCGTTCTGACGTTTCGCGGACCGGCCAGCGCAAAAACCGTAACCGATTCGAAGGGCGAGTTTGCGGTGACCGTGCCCCCAGGACGATACGATCTCACCGTGGTCGCGGGCGGATATTCGACGGTGACCGTCAACACGGGCGAGATCGGCGACGGCTCGCACATCAACGTGGTGCTCGAGCCGAGCGACACGCCGAAGCTGCGCACGATCGGGCAAGTCACCGTGAACGGCGGGTTCACGCTCGACCGTAACGTGATTCCGGAGATGGACGTCTCGCGCGCGCAGATGGATGCGCTCGGATATACGCAAGTGCTCGACGCGCTCCAGCAAGTACCATCGGTCGTTATTCAGCGTCCCGATGCGGGGGCGCCGACGACGCCCGCCGTGGTCTCACTGCGAGGCCCCGATCCCTCCGAAGCGATGGTGACGCTCGACGGCCAACAGCTCAACGACGGCAACACCGGCGACATCGATCTCTCGCAGTTCGCCGTTCCGGCGTTCAACAGCGTCAACGTGACCGAGGGTCTCGGTCCGACCGACCTCGAGGGGAGCAACACGTTCGGCGGCGCGGTGAACTTCGTTTCGCTCCGGCCGACGCAAGAGGATCATTTCGCCGTGTCGACGTCGGCGGGCTCGTATGGCGCGACGCAGAGCTGGCTCAATGCGACGGGATCGCTCGGTAAGTTGGGTTACGCCATTGCGGGCGATAACTTCCAGCAGATCGGCCAAACCAACGAATACGACTGGATCGTGCCGTCGAACAACCTGCCCATCTACTGCGGGCCGGCGACCAAGACGAAGACGCCGAACTGTCCGTTCCAAGCGCATCTCGGCTCGTCGATTTCGGCGCGGCTCGGCCTCGTGAATCTCGACTACAACTTTTCGCAACATTCCGACGCCGGCTTTCGCGTATTTACGCTTGGCGACAACCGCGACGAATCGAGCGCGCTCAACGGAATCGCCGGGAATCCAACGTGCGTCTTCAGCGGCCAGGGTCCGGGCTGCGCGTTCGGCCCGTCCGGAACCGGCTCGGCCAACGAAGTCGCCAATCCGGTGTACGGCGATCATATCGGGCAGGGCAGCGCGAACTTCGCGCAGAGCATTCGCGCCTACGACGGCTACTCGCGCACGCCGCTGGGATCGGGGATTCTCTCGGCCGACTTCTATGCGACGGATAACAACATCGATTTCCAAGGCGGCGCGATCTCTCCGTACGACGTGTCGCATCTCGACACGCGATACAACGAAGGTCTTTCGTGGGGCAGAACGTTCGACGAGGGCGAGTTTGCCTTCGGGGGCTACTTGCGTCAGGAGGCGCTTTCGGGACTCGGCATCACCGAGACGTTGGGGCAGAGCATTCAGTCGTACTATTTCCGCGGCGCACAGCAGCTCGGCCACGACATCAGGCTCTCCGGCGGTCTCTACGATTCCCAGTACTCGACGTTCGGAAATACGCTCAACTGGCGCCTCGGATTGAGCGGCGATTTGGGGAGCTCGAGCGTCGTGCGCTTTTCGGTCGGCACGGGCTTCCGCGCGCCGCTGCTGGCCGAACGGTACTTCTTTCCGGCCGTTACCGTGAACGGCAAGGTCGAGCCGAATCCCGCGCTCGGACCGCCCGATCAGAACTGCGTGGTTCCCAACGGTAATCCGAACGAGCAGCCGGAGCACGCAACCGAGTACGAACTCGGATTCTCGCATCTCTTCTCGGCGCGCTCGAACCTCGACATCTCGATCTACCGCTCGAACTTGCGCGATACGATCGAGAACTACTATCCGGGCGGCGGCGCGCAGAGCTTCTGCGGAACGCCGCTGGGCTTTGCGTACGAGATTCCGATCAATATCGGCAACGCGGTCTACGAAGGTGCCGAAGCGCGGTATAAAGAGGCCTTTCCGCGGTTGAACCTCACGGCGACGCTCTCGTACGGTTTAAACGTTGCCTATCCGTACGCGCTCGGCCCCTGGGTCTCCAATCCCACCTCGGGCGGCACGCTGGTGGATAATCAGCAGTTCCTCGGCGTTCCGCAGCAGCAGGGCTCTGCCGTGCTGACCTGGGCGCTCAACGGCTGGCACGCCTCGACCGCATTCACCTTTGCCGGGAATAACAATACGCTCGCGCAGCGGCCCTACACGCTGGTCGACGGAGCGATCGGCAAGAACTTCGGACGGCTCGATTTCACGATCGCTGCAACGAACATCTTCAACAGCGTATCGGGACCCTTCACGCTCTACGACGCCGGCGTTCCCTATCGCGGACTCTATTCCGGCCCGAGCAACACCTCGTATCTGGCCAACTCTCCGACCGACGCGCTCTTCATCGAGCCCGCGGCGATCAAGTTCATCGTGACGTTCCACGAATGAGCAGCGCGTCGATGCGCCCGGCTCCTAAAATCTATTATTATGCCACTCGACGGCGCCACCGGGGGCTTGCAGTCCGGCCGGCGTCCCGAGAAGTTGTATGGTGATAAATGTGCCTCGAGGACTTCTGCTAAGTTGCTAAACGTCGCGCATCAAGCTAGAGCTTCAACATAAAGAACGTGCCGCAGCCGCGAGTCGCGTAGCAGTACGGTCCGCCGACCGGCGTCGTTCCGAAAATTCGTCCGTTGACTTCGATGAGGCGGCTATTCGGATTACCGTTAGCGTTAAAGCTGTGTAGCGTGGACTCGCGACCGGTAGTGGTGATCTGAAAGATCGCGCCGCAGCCGCGGCCAAAGACCGAGCAGGAACCCGGGCCGCCAAGCGCCGTCGTGCCGTAGAGCATTCCCTTGTATTGCAGAAGTGCCGCTGCTGGCTGGTTGCCATCGGCGGCGCCCGTGAAACGGTACATCACGTGCTCGTGACCCGTCGTCGGATCAATGCTAAAGACAGTTCCGCATCCAGCGGGGCAGCCGCTCGGGACGTTGCCGCCGAAGAAGCTGGTGCCGTAGAGCGTGCCCTTAAGATACGTTAGTCCAGCTATGGGATACGCAGCATCGCGTCCGCCGTGGAAGCGGTAGAGCACGCGATATGCGCCGGAGGGTGTTATCGAAAAGACGGTGCCGCACGCATTGCCGAAGGCCTCATCGCAGGCTCGGTTAAACCTGCCGCCGGCGCTCGTCGTTCCGTAGAGCGTCCCGTTGACGTCGATTAACCCCGCTTGCGGCTGTGCGCCGTCCGTATCGTGCAGGCCGCCGGTGAAATTGTGTAGGATGCGTTCTTTGCCGGCGAGAGTCAGTGCGAAGATGGTTCCGTTTTGGTCGGAACCGCCGTCGAAGGTTACGCCGTAGAATTTCCCGCCGAGATAGCGCAGGCCGCCTTCAGGGCTCTCGCCGTCGACGTATGTGTCGCTTAAGCCCTGAAAGCTGTAAATCGTTCGCTCTTTACCCGAAGTGCTGAGCTCGTAGGCGGTTCCACAGCCGCCCAGTCCGCCGCAATGGCCGGATCCTCCGTCACTTGTAAGACCGTAAAGAGAGTTGCCGAGATGGATAAGGTCGCCGTTGGGAAAGAATCCGCCTGGCGGCTTAAAGCGATAGAGAACGTGTTGCCCGCCGTGCAGCGTCATCGTGAAGATGGTGCCGCAGCCGTAGGCTTTGCCGTAGCACGCGGTGCTGCCGCCCCACAGCGTGGCGCCGTAAAGGAGTCCGTTCAAGTCAAGAAGGCTGCCGAGTGGGCCGTTGCCGTTTTCGCCACCTTTGAAACTATAAAGGAGGTAGTATGGGTTGCGGGTCGACGGCGTGATTGCGTTTGCATCGGAGCCCGGAAGCACTACGGACTGTAATCGGCCGCAGCCCGTCAGAGATGCCGCTATGCCCACGCAAAGGGCGTAGCGCTGCAAATGCAAGGGTCGCATCATTAACGACTTCGGGTCTTCTTTACGGAACACTGTGCGCCTGCTTACTTCACCAGCGCAGTTCCCGGGCCGTCGTCGTGTACACGTTCCCGGCTTCCTCCGATATCGTTAGAGTGATTTCGGCCCGACGGGCAACCGCAAGTGAGAAAAGGCAATATCATGGCAAAGCAGGTTAGGCGTACGGCTCATGCAACCGGGAGGAAAACAAGTTCATATGACTTCAGCCGCGGTCGGCGCGGAGCGGTGCTTCCACACGAGGGAAAGACTCGCATTACGATGTGGATCGACTCTGAGACGCTGAGTTGGTTCCGGGCTCAGGCTGAACGCGAGGGCCGGGGCTATCAAACGGAAATGAATGACGCCTTAAAGCGGTTTACGGAGGCGGATCCTCGCCCTCTACCCGAAATCGTACGCGAGGTGCTTAGGAAGGAGCTTCGCGCCGCGCTTGAAGGCGAGCTAGTTGAAATCTCGCGCATAAGAGGCAATGAGCACATGAAACGACCGCGGAAAGGCGTGTGGCGCTCGATGTATGCTGCAATCGATGTAGCCGTGCGCCAGCGTGCCGACACGCCCGAAAACAACCCCTAGTGCCGGGTCTCCGATTTTTACGAAAAGAAGGCATCGCTTTCAGTTTTCTTCTGATGGGCGTCGCCGGCCCCGCAGCGATAGCGCCATCGTCGTTTCCGTTTACGCCGACTGCGGCTCCGTCGCTTGGGCCGGCGATGGCGGATCTCGCCGCGCGCGTTATGGCCGATTACCGTGAGCCAAACCGGCAGATCTATCTAGATAATCGCTTTCGGCTGGAAATCGTCGCCGGCCGGTACGACGACGCAGTCAAGACGCTGGCGCTGCTGCGCGCGGATGACGACCGGTCGTCGCCGCGCTCCGACACCAACTATCTGCAGTACGTAATTTTCGTCGATGCGAAACGGCTGCAGACCGCAGAGAAGCCGTTCGATCGGGCATTCACGCAGGCGTTCGATGCCGCCGTCGACCCGCTGGACGACCGGCGAGCGGCCTACGTCATTCGTCGCTTCAAGGTTCTGGCGGATTTACAGGCAGGCGTTGACCGCGATCTCGCCCAGCAGCGGGGAAAAAGCGCGATCTCGCAGGCCGACACGCTGGCGCTGGTTCGCGATTATCAGCTTGCCGAAATGTATGCCGAGTTTGCGCCGTACGCGGCGGCGTTAATCGATCGGCAGGATCAGCGCCGCTATACGATCGACAAGGATGTCTTAATCGCGACGCCCGATGGCCGACAGGTCTGCGCGTACGTCGTGCGCCCGCGCGCAGTAATGGCGCGGCTACCGGCGCTGCTGGAATACTCGATTTACGCGGACAGGCGCGTCGTATACGACGACGCACGACTATCCGCCGCGTACGGGTTTGCCGGCGTTCGTGCCTACACGCCGGGCAAGGCCTGCAGCGCGGGTGCGAGCATTCCCTACGAGCACGAAGGTTCGAATACGGATGCGGCGATCGATTGGATCAGCCATCAGGGGTGGAGCGACGGCCGCGTCGGAATGTTCGGCGGCAGCTACAACAGCTTCGCCCAGTGGGCTGCGGCGAAGGCGCATCCGCGGGCGTTGCGCGCGCTGATGCCGTCAGTGGCCAACGCGCCGGGCATCGACACGCCGATGGAAGGCGGCGTCTTCGAAAGCTGGGTCTATCCATGGCCGCTCTACGTGACGTCGGGCCCCTGGCTCGATGCCGCGAACGAGGGCGATCCCTCGCAACTGATCGCGCTCGAGAAGCAGTGGTACGTGAGCGGCAAGGCCTATCGCGCGATGGACCGTCTGAGCGGAAAGCCGAACCCGGTGTGGGACGGGTGGCTGAACCATCCGTCGTACGACGCGTTTTGGCAGCGGCTCGTTCCGTATAAGGACGGTTTTGCCAAGATCGCGATTCCGGCGCTCTTCACCGACGGTTATCTCAGCGGACAAAACGTCGGCGGCATCTATTACTTCCAGCAGTACCGCCGCTACACTCCGCGCGCGGAGGCATACCTCGTGCTGGGGCCCTACGATCATCTCGCCGGTCAGTTCGGCACCGTATCGAGCGCCGGAGCCGATGTCGATTCGATCGACGGCATTCCGATCGACCCGGCGGCGCACATCGACATCGAGGCGCTTCGGTACGCGTGGTTCGACTATGTGTTGCGCGGCGGGCCGAAGCCGGCGATCTTGCAGAGCACTCTCAACTACGAAGTGATGCACGCCAACCGATGGGAACACGCGCCGTCGATTGCTGCGATGCACGAGCGGACTATGCGCATCCATCAAGGCGCGGATCGGTTCCAGACGATCGATCTGGCCGACCGCTCGGACGTCAACCGGATTCCGCCGGCGACGGGAATCGACGCGTACCTCGGATTCACGTACGAGAGCGCACCACTCGCGCGGGCGACCGAGCTCAGCGGCATCGTTTCGGGAAAACTGGATTTCGTCTGCAACAAGCGCGACTTCGATTTCAACATCACGCTCTTCGGACTGAACGGCCGGGGCGAGTACGAAGAGATTACCAACTACATGGCGCGCGCGAGCTACGTGCGCGATCGAGCGCAGCGACGGCTGTTGATTCCGAATCGGCGCATACAGCTGCCGTTCACGAGCAGCCGGATCACCAGTTGGCTGCTCGCGAAGGGAACGCGGGTCGTGGTGCTGGTGCAGGTCATGAAAGATCCGGGCTACCAGATCAACTTCGGGACCGGCCGCAACGTGAGCGACGAAACCGTTGTTGACGGGAAGGTGCCGCTGCGCATTCACTGGTTCAAGTCGAGCTTCGTGGAGCTGCCGGTTCGGGAAGCTATGTTACAATAATGGCGATGCGGCCACCAATCATCGCATCACAGTTTTCGGAAGCAGCGTTTCTGTCGTGGGAAGAAGGCCAACGCGGCAAATTCGAGCTCCATCTCGGATTTATATACGCCTTTGCGGGCGGAACGCTCGCTCGAGGACGGCGCTGATTCGGCTACGATTATCGGACAACCGAAAATCGTCGTCGAGGTGCTTTCTCCGTCGACGCAGGACTATGACCTGATAGAAAAGCGCGCCGCGTACCGCGAAATGCCGGGCTTACGCGATCGCTCATTCGGATTCGCAACGAATCGAGGTAGATCACCGCAGCTCTGCGGGCGTCTGGGAGACCGAGGTTTTCGAGAGCGGCGACGCGCAGATCGAGGATTACAGCGTATCGCTCGATCAGATTTATGCCGGAACGGAAGTAACGGCGCCGCAGTAAATAGGGCTCGCCGTTGTTAGCGGTGGAGAAGAATGGCGAGCATCGTCGCTACGATGCGTGCATGATCCCTCCTACAGCATATCCTGCCTTCCGTTCGCGCTCCTGGTCGACAGCGAAACGATGAGCAAAACGGCGACGTTGGCGGCGAGGGCAATGAAGCCGGGGTTCACGCCCCACGGATTGATATTGAGCGCGGCGAGCGGCACGGCGACGGCTAAGCCGGTGAAGAGTCCGGCGGCGACGCTCCACGCGTTCGCGCGCCGCCAGAGAAATGCGGCGACGACGCCGGGCATAAACTGCGTGATGCCGTTGTAGTAGAGCAGAAGCAGCTCGACGACCGTTCTCTGAGAGGTGAGCCAGACGCCGAGCGCGAGCACGGCGATCACGAGCACCAGTATACGCGTGAGGAGGGTACGCGCGCGGTCGCTCGTCGCGAGGCCGAAGGCGTCGCCCAGGACGTTCTTGGTGATGACGCTGGAGCCGGCCAAAAGCAGTGCCGACGCGGGAATCAATGCCGCGAGCGCCCCGGCAGCGGCGACGAAGCCGAGGATCCACGACGGATAGTAGTGCTGCACGACGAGCAGAAACGATTGGTCGACGTTGGCGCCTTTGAGGCCCGGGACGATGAGTGCCGCGGAGAGTCCGGCGAAGATCATTAGGCTCAAAAAGCATTGATAGAACGGCAAGAGCATCGCGTTGCGCCGCAGCGTGTCTTCGCTGCGCGCGCTGAAGACGGCATTCCACGATTGCGGGCCCATGAAGAAGCCGATGCCCGAGAGCAGCACGGTGGAGATATACCAGACGGTTCCGTGAAAGGCGCCGCCGGGCGCAAGCACGAGCATTTGCGGATGCAGGTGCACGACGCGGTCGAACAACGCGGCGGGCGAGCCGAAGAAGCGAATGGGAATCGCCAGGCCGGCGAAGGTGACGGCGCCGAGCACGAAGACGTCTTTCACGACGCTGGCCCAGGCCGTTCCGCGCAAGCCGGCACTAAAGACGAAGAGCGCGAGCACCAAGAAGGCGATGCAGACCGAGATGGTCGCGTCGTAGGCGCCGTAGCCGGCGATCCGCAAGAGAATCTGCAATCCGCTGAGCTGCAGCGCGACGTAGGGCACGATCATCACGAACTGCAGAACCGCGATCGCAACGCCGAGCGCGCGGCTTTGGTACTGCGTTTCGAAGAAATCGGGACCGGTGAGCAAGTTGCGCGCTTTGCCGACGCGCCAGACCGCGGGCGTGAGGAAGTAGCCGATGACGTAGGCGACGGTGCCGTAGGCCATGATGTAAAAGGCCGGCGCGCCTTGCGAATACGAGAGTCCGGCGATGCCCAGGAAGGTGAAGGTGGTGTAGATTTCGCCGGCGAGCAGCACCCAGAGAAAGAGGGTGCCGAAGGAGCGGCCGCCGACGATATATTGCTGCGGATCCATCTTGACGCGGCCGACGGCGAGCAACGCAAAGAGGATCGTTCCGAGAACGACCACCGCCACGATCGAAAGCGCGATCGCCGCGCCGCTCACCAGCGCCGCTCCAGGCGGCCGACGCTCCACAGGAAGGCCGGGGTGAGCACGACCCACGCGACGATCCACGCCAGCAGAAACGGCATGCCGAAGATTCGCGGCTCGACGCGATCGACCAGCGGAACGGCCACGGTGAGCGCGGCGACCGGGATTGCGGCGAGTAGCGTCCGCAGGAAAGGAGCGCCCGGGGAAGGGGCAGGCCGCATAGCGGCGCATTTACGCCACGCTATGCAACAACGTCCTTCGTACATAGGGCCGATCGTGGTGATCGCGATCGTCGTCATCATCGGCTTTTGGGCTGCCGGAACGTACAACGCGCTGGTGACGCTGGGTCAAGCGGTCGACGCGCAGTGGGGGCAGGTGCAGAACGTCTATCAGCGGCGCGCCGACTTGATTCCGAACCTGGTGGCGACGGTGAAAGGCGCGGCCAACTTCGAATCGAGCACGTACGAAAACGTGGCCAAGGCGCGGGCCAGCGTCGGTCAGATTCCGCCGGGCGTGGTGCAGAACGCGGTCAACAATCCGCAAGACTTCGCCAAATACGCCGCCGCGCAAGATCAGCTAGGATCGGCGCTGTCGCGGCTGCTCGCCGTGGTCGAAAACTATCCGCAGCTGCGAGCGACCGAGAACTTCCAGACGCTTCAGTCGCAACTGGAAGGCGCGGAGAACCGGATCGCCTTCGAGCGCAAGAAGTATAACGACGCGGCCCGTGCCTTCAACACCAAACGCGACACCTTTCCCACCGTGGCGATCGCGGGCATGTTCGGCAGCCGCTTCAACGAGAAGCCCTACTTCGCGTCGCAGCCGGGCGCCGAGAAGGCGCCGGTGGTGAACTTCAGTCCGTGACGAGTTCCGAGCGCGCCGAGATCTCGCGCGCCATCGCGCGGGCCGAAGAGGGGACGACCGGTCGGATCGCCGTGCGGGTGATTCCGGATAGCAGCGTGGATGCGTTCGAGCGCGCGAAGCACGAGTTCGGGCGGGTGGGGCTGCACCGCCACCACCACGCCAACGGCGCGCTGATTCTGGTCGCGCCCAAAGCGCGGCGGTTTGCGGTGATCGGGGATCGCGCGCTGCACGAGCGCGTTGGCGACGCATTCTGGAACGGCGTGGTGGAGACGAGCCGGCCGTACTTTGCCCGCGGCGAGGTGGCGCAGGGGATCGTGCACGCGGTCGGACGCATCGGCGACGCGCTGCACGCGCACTTCGCGCAGGTGGTAACGTGATCGCCGCGCTCGCGCTGACGTATCTGCTGGCCGACGCGGAGTTTAAGGTTCCGCCGACGCCCGATCATTACGTCACCGACAACGCCGGCGCGCTGTCGAGCGGCGCGCGCGCAAAGATCGAGAACGAGCTGCAGACCTACGAGCGATCGACCGGGCATCAGATTATCGTCTGGATCGCCGATTCGACCGGCGACGTTCCGCTGGAGACCTTTACCGGCGAGAGCGCCGATCAGTGGAAGATCGGGCGCAAGGGCCACGACGACGGCGCCGTGCTCTTTTTGTTCATGAAGGATCACAAGGCGCGCATCGAGGTGGGGTACGGCTTGGAGAGCAAGCTGACCGACGCCGATTCCAACCGCATCATCGAAGACGATATTCGGCCGAAGATGCGCGCGGGCGACGTCGACGGGGCGGTGCAGACGGGCGTCGCGGCGATGTTGACGACGGTGACGCCCGCGTATACCGGCGTCACGCCGCCGCCCGCGCCCGCGAGCTCGCCGATGAGCGTCGGCGTCGTGATACTGCTGGTCGTCCTGGTCGGGCTAGGTATTCTCTTTGCGATCGTTACGATCGTGCTGCAGGCAATCGGCAGCGTGCGCTATGGGTACTTGGTGATGCGTGAGGGTTCGGCCGGAGCAAAACGCGACATGCGCCGCTGGCCGCTCTGGGGCGGAGGCATGTTCGCTGGTGGAAGCGGCTTTTCGAGTGGCGGATTCGGCGGTGGCGGATTCGGCGGCGGCGGATTTTCGGCGGGCGGCGGTGGCTTTGGCGGGGGCGGCGCTTCCGGCGGCTGGTAAGATGAACGGCTGATGCTGGCGCTGCTGCTGGCGGCTCACGTTCTGGTCTACGACGTGCTGATCTCGGCCGGCCACGAAGGGCGGCCGGCGAGCTGCGCGCACTTTCCGCAGCATCATTGCAATCTTGGCGCCCGCGGCGAGCGCGGGTGGACGCCGATCGTTGCGGATGCGGCGGCGAAGATCTTGCGCGCTCATGGGATAACCGTTGCGCGGCTTCCCGCGGACTTCGCGGGCAAGTATCGCGTCGGCGCCGCGGTATTCATTCATTTCGACGGATCGGATCCGCCGTGCAGAAGCAGCGCTTCGATTGGATATCAACACAAGCGCGATGCCGCAGCGGCAAAGGCATGGCGCACGCTGTACGGCGCGTATTGGCCCTTCGGCTTTCAGCCGGACAATTTCACGGCCGGACTGCGCGGCTACTACGCGTTCAAGCAGGTCGACGCGCGCAGTGGAAGCCTGGTGGTAGAGCTTGGCGAAATTACCTGCCCGGCGCAGCGCACATGGCTCGCGCGGCGCTTGCAATGGGAAGGTGCATTGGTAGCGTATTTCCTGAGTAGGCGTATCGGAGATGACGATATGCCGAAACCTGGACATATCTGAGCCACCGCTACCCGAGGGATCAGCCTGGATATCATAGACCTGGTATAGCCCCGACGACGAGATTCAGTGCCTGAAAGATACAGTGGGTTTTGCCGGGGGATACTACATAAGGGTCCTCGAACTTCCGGTTTCTGCGTCCGCCTAGGTTCCTACGACTAGTCTAGCGCGCACAGCTTAGGAGGTTACGTTAGCCTCGCCTCGCTAAGCCTTAAGAGGTTCTAGGTAGCCGACCGCGCCAACGCCTGCCATTCCTCACTGTCAATCAAGCGTGAATGTGTTATTTTAAGGCCCTCGCAGCCATCGATTGATCGCAGCAGGTCCGCGATCGGCTGAACCAAGGCAGGGTGCATTTGTGGGCTAAGGATCACCTTGTTAATACATGACAATGGAATACCAACGTCTAGTTTGGTTTGAGTATGATCGTCGGATTCATATATAACTCTATACTCTCGCTCGTCCTTAAACCCCACCCGCTTAGCGAAAGGCAGCCCCGCGAGACTCGGTCGAACCTGCTTTCTTTTGGCCAGAGCGATATACCTAACGGCGCGGCGGCTGATGCCTGGCCCTTCGATGGCTCGGAGAAACTCCGAGCGATGAAACTCGATGCAGACACCGCTTGGCCCAGCGCCAAAGGACCTCCAGTAGTGATAGCGCTCCGGGCCTTGCGTAAAGCACAACACGAGCAAGGCCTTTAAGCCGCTTCTTTCCTTATACTGCTCGAGACAGTAGGCGTCGTTCCTATCCTCCCATGTACTGGCGTCGAGAAAGGTTGCACACCTCTCCGTAAGCATGTAAATAAGCGCCGACAGGTCGCTATATCGCCGGAGGTACAACGTGCTATTCTCTGATGCGGCAGACAAAAGCCGCTTTTGCTGCTGCTTTGAAAAACCGCGTAGGGATCTCTTTAAGGCCAACGTATCGCCTCCTTCGCTAGTCGCTTAGGCGGTCACGCCACCAAGGCCAGCAGATCCTCGATCTCTCGCCGGCAAATCGGTGAAATGTCCAAAATCGACAAGTCCTGCGCGCGAAGCCATGCGCGCAACGCCGGACCGGATAAGGTCTTGTCCGTCAAGTACGAACTCAGCGCTTCAGCTGACGTTCTTGACAACCCAAGCCCGATTAGCTCCACCATTGATCCTGAGGAGCCGCCCATCTCTAAGAATAAGGGGATATTTGGAATTGACGCTACGTAGTTACCTAGCCCGCGCTCCGCTAGTGCTAATTCCAGCAACGCATTGTAACAAGTGAAATATTTGACGTACATGAAGCGCAAATAGTTGTCGATATCCTCCATTGTTTCGCGAATTACTGTTCCCACGCTTCGCTTTATGTTGCTCCTTTTGTTGTAATCCAGCTTGTTGTCGATTAGAGCCGGCAATGGCGAGCCACGCATCCAGAGTAAGGCAAACGTAGCAAAATATGAATGTCGCCTATCCTTCGCCGGGTAACGCAAGAGATAAGTATGGATCCTTTTGAAGGCCCGCATGAGTCCGCTTTGTACTCGCTTGAAGTCACCAAGGGGATGATCAGGAATTAGCTCCTTAGGTTGTATTTCGTCGAGACGTTTTAAAAAGTAGTCTAGCAGGTCTCTCTGCCTAAAAATCGAGACCCCGATGCTGCGGTCTATAACATCGGCTGGGATTTCGATAGTCGACGCTATGTCCGCGACCCGACGTTCGATTTTCGCAACCTGCTCCTCGATTTGCTTTGTCCTATATCGCCCGAGCGTGCGCGACAGCTTGCCCGCTCGGTCATCGATTACCAATTTACCAAGCACTACCTCAAACTCCGGATTGACGTTGCTCGCCACGGATTCATCGGTTAGGAAGTCGATTAGCTCTGCGGAACGCTCTGCAATTGCAGTCCCTAACGCGGATGTGACGTGCAGCTCCTTGGGACCACTAATTGGCGGTTCACTCCATTCATCGTAATCGATTAGGTAGACGTTGCCTTCAAGCTCGTGCCCCAGGCGCCCGGCTCTGCCAGCAAGGTTCCAGAAGTTTTGGGGGGAGATGGGTGAATTTCGACCCATCGTTGGTTTCAGCATGAAGACGTTCCGTGCGGGGAGGTTCAATCCGAAGACCAACGTACTCGTACTAACCATGAACGCTAGCTGACGCTCGCGAAACTGTCGCTCAAGCTCGCGTCTCAGCAGCGGGGGCATATTCCCGTAGTGGAAGCCAACTCGCGCTTCCAATGTCTTCGCAAGTGAGTACTCCCTATGAAGCTGCCCGGGTTCCGTGGACACTTTCCACTTTGTGGAGAAGGGTCCACTGAGCCTCACCCCGTTAGTAGACCGGCGCCACGTTAGAAAATCGGCCTCGCCTTTGTGGAAGCAGCCTGAAGTCGGTCCATAGCGCTTCTCCGCAGGTCGGCGCGGGGAGACCGGCGATCAACCCCGCGGCGCCGTCACGGAGCGACGAGGTTGAGGAGAGTCCGGCTCAAAACGGTGTAGCCCTGCTTAGTGCGTCAAAGGAGGAATAATCGGTGCCTACGTAATTCGTTACGGACTTTGATCCAGTATGGGGGTGCAATGCTTAGTTTTCTCGTCACGCTTCTGATCGTCGTCCTGCATATTACGCCACCGGATCCGTTTTAGTCGCGTCAGGTAAGGTCGGTTGGGTGACGCCCCACTTGTGCGCCACCCAGTTGGCACTCGTCCATGCCAGAATCGCGGCATGGACGAGTATTTCATCGGCGCGGGGGCGCTCCTGACGGCCGGAACGGAGGCGTCCGTGGCTCGGGCCACCCTGCACGCCCAGCCGGCTCCGGGGCTTGCGGGGCAGGTCGAAGCGGCGCTCGTCGATTTCGAGGCGGCTAGCCTAAGCGAGGTCTCGCGGATACTGCTCGTAGCCGCCGGCTGGGACGGGGCGCGGTTCCAGGCCGAGGTCGTTCGGCGGTTGATCGCTCAACGTGAGTGCGCGTTGCCCGATGTAATCGCGACGCTTGCCGAGGCGACCGGCGCCGGCGAGGTGCACCTGTTTGCGCACTGGCGTCCCGATGAGAACTTTGCCTCTCTCGCCGAGCGCGGCATCCGGCTCGTGACTCATCCGCTGGAAGCCCTCGGACAAGCGGCCTTGGTCTCGGGGAAGCGGCTCGAGCGTTGGAAGTCGCCCGGGCGCGCCGCCTAGGAAGCGCTTCGTTCAGGCGCCTCACAGGGTGAGAACGGACGATGCAGCGAGAAATGCTGCTTATGCCCAATGCCCGCGTTGCGGTTATCGACGACGACCGCATGGTGCGGGAGATGTTGGAACTTGGACTCTCCCGCGAGGGCTACGAGGTGCGGACGGCTACCGACGGCCTCGCCGCCCTCGAGCTCGTTAAGGTCTTCGATCCCGAACTGATCGTCCTCGACATCATGATGCCGAAGATCGACGGCGTCACGCTCTTACCCCGGCTGCGCGAGATCACGCAGGCGCCGATCGTCATGCTCACCGCCAAGGGCGGCACTGAAGACAAGGTCCGCTCGCTGAGCTCCGGCGCCGACGACTACCTCGTCAAGCCGTTCGTCTTCGAAGAGCTCATCGCGCGGCTTCAGGCCAAGCTGCGCCGGCCGCAGCTGATCGAAGAGAACGTGCTGCGCTGGCGCGACATCTCGGTGAATCCCGCCACCCGGGAGGCCTGGCGCGGAAAAGAGCCGCTCGAGTTTACCCAGCGCGAGTTCGACCTGCTCGAGGTCTTCATGCGCGAGCCGCGCCGCGTCTTCAGCAAAGACCATCTGCTGGAGATCGTCTGGGGACACGACTTCGAGGGCGGCCCGAACATCGTCGAAACCTACATTTCCTATCTCCGAGCAAAGGTCGATCGCCCGGGCGAGCCGGGCTCGTTCATTCGGACGGTGCGCGGGGTCGGGTACGGCCTCTCCCAATAGCGGCGGAGCGATAGCGTGAGGATCGCCGCTCGCCTCTCCGCGCTCTATGCGGTGCTGCTTGGCGTCACGATTTTGATCGTGATCCTCGCCTCGTCGATCGCGCTGGTCTTCGAGCTGTGGCAGTTCTCCGGCGACGTGATGGTGGCCAAACACGAAGAGGCGCGCATTCTCGTCGATCAGTACCGGCGGGAAGGAAAGAGCCTCGCGCAGGCGGCGCCCGAGATCGTCAACGCGCTCGGCGGCATCGGCCTGCGCGTGACCGTCTTCGATCTCAAAGGGCACTATCTCGCCGGCGACAAGACGCTGCGCCCCAAACCGCTCGCCGGCGTCCTGGCCGCGGGCGGCATGCAGCACTTCATTCCGCCGTCGCTGCGCGGACCGCAAGTGACGACCATTCACTCCGGGCACGGCACCACGAACGTCTACACCTATCGCGGCTCGTTCCCGCCGATGCCGCCCGATCCGACGCGGCTCGAGCCGCTCTCGCTGACCTACGTCGAAGGCGGCTACGTCGGGTTCGCGCCGTCGTTTCCGTTACTGCTCGTCTCGCTCGTGCCGTACTGGCGCATCGTCCTCACCATCGCCTTGGGCGCCATCATCGTCTCGTGGTTCGTCGGGCGGCTCTTCGCGCAACAGTCGCTGCGGCCCATCAACGAGGTGAGCAACTCGCTGCGGGCACTGGCCGACGGAGATTACACGCAGCGGCGCTTCGTGATGGCGGGCGGCGACGAGATCGCCTCGCTCACCGCGGCCTTCAACGACGCCGTTGCGAGCGTCGCGACGGCGATCGATCACCGGCGTCACGCCGAGGAACGGATGCGCCAGTTCGCCGCCGACGCCTCGCACGAGCTGCGCACGCCGCTGACGGTGATCGCCGGCTACATCGACGTGCTGCGCCGCGGCGCGATCGAAGAGCCGCGGATCGCTCGCCAGATCTTGGCGACGATGTCAATCGAGAAAGAGCACATGCGCGGGCTCATCGACCGGTTGATGCGCCTCGCGCGGCTCGATTCCGAAGCGGCGCCGCAAGTGGAGGCGATTGACGTCGCCGACCTGTTCCGCAGTCAAGTGGAGGCGGCGCGCCGCTTAGACGACCGGCGAACCATCGATTACAGCGTCGACGGCGTCAAAACGATCGAGGCCGACCGCGGCGAGCTGGGTGAAGCGGTCTGGAACGTGATCGAAAACGCGCTCAAGTATGCGCCCGAGGCGCCGATTCATCTGCTCGCTTCGCGCACCAACGGTCACGCGGTGATCACCGTGCGCGACGAAGGGCCGGGGATGTCGGAGTCCGAGCGCCTCCATTCTTTCGAGCGATTCTACCGCGGCGACCAGCGCGGCGAGATCGCCGGCACGGGCCTGGGCTTAGCGATTGCCAAGCGCGCGGTCGAGCGTGCGGGCGGCGCCATCGCGATCGAGAGCGCGCCGGGCCACGGCACCGCCGTCATCATCACCATCTAACCGTTTCCCAGCGCGGCTTCAGGTGCGAGGCGCGCGCTTTCCTTATAATCGGGCGGATGGTCCGACGAAGCGCTGCAGCAATAGTCTCGCTGCTGTTGCTATTGGCCATGCTCACGCGCGGCGTTCCGGCACAGTCGGATTCGGGCGAGATCGACATCGTCGTCGTCGATGCGACCACCAAGCAGCCGCTCGAACTGGCGCGCGTGCTGCTCGAAGGCCCGGTCATGACCTCGGAGCTGACCGGCAAGAACGGCAAGGTCACCTTCACCGACGTTCCCGACGGCATCTATCGCGCGCGCATCGTCAAGCGCGGATACACGAGCCTCACCTCGGCGTCATTCGAAGTGCTCGACGGGCGCGTCGTCACCGTGAGCTTTTCGCTGGCGGTGGAGAACGGCGGCCTCAAAGTGATCGGCGAAGTCACCGCCAAAGCGTCGGTGGCGATCTCGTCGACGAGCATCGATCAGAACTCGCCGCAGCGCCGGCTCTCGACCGATCTCGCCGACGCGATGAACAAACTCTCCGGCGTGAGCGTCTCGACCTCGAGCGACGACAGCGACGCGACGCAGACGATCTCGCTGGAGGGCCACGACGCGTCGCAGACGCAGCTGACGCTCGACGGCATTCCGATCAACGCGCCCGGCTCAGCCGGGAATATCGGCGCGTTTGCGACCGATCTCTTCCAAGGCGCGTCGGTGCACATGGGGCCCTCGCTGGGCGGACTCGGCGGCGGCGTCAACTTCAGCACGCTGCAGCCGACGCTGAGCTGGATCACGCAACTGCAGCTCTCGACGGGAAGCAACGGGCGCTACAACTATTCGGTGGCGGAGACGGGATCGGCGGGCAAGCTGGGCCTCGCGGTGCAGACGGTGAGCCGGCTCTACCCGAGCCTGGTCGACGGGGATCTCTATCTCGACGCGAGCGGCCTGGATTACGTGCACGACGGCGACAGCTGGGTTTCGGGCAACATTTTCTCGGGGCGCTGGGATTTCGGCGAGAACAACTCGCTGACCGGCACGTTCATGAACTCCACGCGCAACAGCAACATCGTCTGCCTGCGCTACAACGGCGATCCGGCGACGTCGCTGCCCTGCGGATACGGCCCGAACAATACCGACGGCACCAACGTGCAGCTCTACTCGCTCGCCGATACGGCGCTGCTGGGGGCGACGCAAGTGCAGGCCTCGGTCTATTCGCTCGATTCCAGCGGGCTGATCGATCAGCTGGCGCGCTACGTCAACGGCGAACCCTCGCCGAGCGGCTTCTCCAACAACGTGCGCTCGACGGGATACGTCCTCAACGCCACGCTGCCGGCGCAGCAGCGCCACACGATCTCGATTCAGGCCTACGGCAGCTCGTCGCAGTTCGCGACGACGCCGCTGGTTCCCGAGGTGGCGCAGTTTTACACGGGCTCGCAGACGACGCAGTACAACGTGCTGCAGGGAACCGATACCATTCACTCAAGCGACAAGCTGACGCTCCTGGGCTCGGCCGGCTTGAGCACCGCGACGGGCAACACCGGACTCTCGGAGCTGGCCAGCGTCGGCGGAACGTGGCGGCCGACGGCGCGCGATGCGTACAGCGCGTCGTTTGCGCTTAGCGGTGCGGCGGCGACGCAAGGGCGCTATCAGATTCTCAGCGATCCGGGCTCCCTGCGCTTTGACTGCAACGCGAAGGTGGCGTACGGCAGCGCGCCGGGCCAACAGCCGACGAACAGCTCGTCGAACTCGCTGCGCGTCAGCTACACGCATCAGCTGCACGGCGGCAACGTGTCGCTGACGCTCTACCGCCAAGAGCAGAACGGCGTCTTGCTGCCGGTCTACGTCAACGGCACGATCGTCAATCAGCTCGGGGAGCTTCCGGCGAACTACCTCGACGAGGTGGCGGCGATCTACAACTCGCCGGCCGGCTGCAATGCGCCGCCGAGCACGCCCTTTGCCGCGCAGCAGCTCTACTTCACGACGCCGGTTTCGGGCGTGCAGCGGCTCTATCAAGGCGCCGAGCTGACGGGGTACGCGACCTTCGGCAATCTCGTCGTGCAGGCGTTCTACAACCTCACCGGCGCGCAGGCGGCATCGAGCACGTACATCTTCGACAACCCGTGGTCGATCACGATTCCGAACGAACAGCTTCCCAACGTGCCGCTGCAGCGCGCGGGACTGGTGCTGGATTACAAGGCGCCGCGGTCGATCTTCGAGTGGCTCGCCGACGCGCAGCACGTCAGCGCGAACAATCCCAACAATCTGCCGGCGTACACCACGTTCGACGCCGGCGTCACCGCGCAGCTGCAGCGCGGCACGCTGACCTTCGCGGCGTCGAACATCACGAATACCTACGGCTACGTGTTCGCGAGTCCGGCGAATGCCGTGCCGTTCACGACCGCCGGCGGCTACGTGCTGCCGAACATCGCACGGCCGCTCATGCCGCGCACGTACTCCCTGACGTATTCCGCGCGCTTCGGCCAAGGCGTGGCGTCGTCGCAGACGGCGACGGCGTTCCAGCCGCGCGGCGGCGGCCGGTACTTCGGCGGCGGACCGGGCGGCGGCGGCGAACCCGGGGGGCCGGGCGGAGGGCGCGGTCCGGGCGGTCCCGGCGGCGGGCGCGGTTTCGCGTCGCTCTTTACGCCGCTGCCGCAGACGCCGCCGGCCGATCCGTTCGTCGTCGGCGCGAATCCGGCAACGTGCAGCGGCGAGAACGCGCCGAAGGCGCGGCAACTGGCGGGCGAGCTCAAAGCGTACGCCGCGCAGATCGAAGCGGCGCGAACCGCCGCGGGCTATCCCGCGACGATGCCGGCGCCGGCGCTGCCCGACGCGACGGTGACGTATCACGGCATGGGCACGACGTACGCGCTCGCGGTAACGCCGAAGGGCACCGGCGTCTTACGCGCGCTCGCCGGGTGCCTGACGCTGCACATCGCGCGCGCCGACGACGTGACGCAGCGCAAACTCTACGCGCCGACGAGCCCGCTCTTCTTCGTGCCGCAGCTCAACTTTATGCCCGCCGTCGGACTCTACTTCGTCGCGCGTCAGCCGCAGGCCGGACAGGAGATGTTCCGCGTCTACAAGCTGCCCGCGTCGGCGCCCCCGACGCCGTTCGAAGTGCGCGCGTCGGCATCGTGCACGGGACAGGCGCGCAACCTCGCGACGCAGGCGCTGGGCGAACTCAAGAGTCATTTTGCGACGGGCGCGGCGGCACCGAGCTGGACGATCACCGCGCACACCGCGAAGAGCGGCGCGTGGTACGAGCTCGATCCCGGCGACGCGACGGTGATTCCGGCGCTGCTGATCTGCGGACGTGTTGCCGCGACGAACGCGCAGGAGCTGTCGCAGCGAGGATTCGACGGCAAGATCGTGCCCGAACTTAACTACGCGCCGAGTCTGGGGTTGTATTTGATTCGACCGGCGCCGCGGGCGACGCCCTCACCCTAGTTCGGGGGAGCGGCCTTGGCGGCGCGCGACTTCGACCATCTCACGCATGCGCGGATGCTCGCCGCGAATCGTTTGCACCCACGCTTCGAAGCGCGGCACCGGTTCGCCGGTGCGGAAGAGGAAGTACCAAACGTTCATCGGGCCCATCAGCGAGAAGCGGCGGTTGAGATCTTTCGCGAGCGACTCGTAGGAGTCGAAGGAACGAAGGTAGTTCGCGAACCCGTCGTGCTCGCGCGCGGCTTCAAGGAGCGCGCGCGCGTTGGCGATGGTCGCACGCACTTTCTTGGGCATGCGGAGAATGCCGGGCGTCGCGAGCACGCGCTCGATATCGAGATCGTCGTACGCGGCGACCTGCGCGGGATCGAAGCCGGCAAACGCCGTGCGATAGGCGTCCCAGCGTTCGGCGATCTGTTGCCAGCGCACGCCGGCTTGGAAGACCGCGCGCGTCATTACCTCGAGGTAATCCGCGTCGGAGCGAGGGACGATTACCTCCGGGATAGTGTCGGTCACGGTTGGTTCCTTCGCCCTTCGACTGCGCGCTCCGCGCGCGCTCAGGGTGACAAGAAATGGTGGCGCTCGAGGTGACGCGGCGGGGTGGCAGGGAGCGGCCCCGCCGGGGTCGCAGAAACGCGGACACAATGCTGCTCTCGTCGCGTGGTCGGATTCTCGGTTGCTCGGGGTTACAAGTCCACACCGTCGGCAGAGTCTAAGGAGTTTCTCGTTTCGTGTACGTAGATGAAATGCTCAACTGTGTGGACTGCGGACGCCAGTTCGTCTTCAGTTCGGGCGAGCAACGCTTTTACGAGCAGAAGGGTTTTCAGAACAAGCCGAATCGCTGCCCCGACTGCCGTCAGGCGCGCAAGCAGATGCGCTCGAGCGGCCCCGGCGGCGGAGGCGGGAGCGAACGCGGCGGCGGCCGTGCGCGCGAGATGTTCACCGCGACGTGCAGCCAGTGCGGCGGCGTGGCAGAGGTTCCGTTCAATCCGCGCGGCGATAAACCGGTGTACTGCCGGGACTGCTTCGCATCGCGGCCCTCGTATCGCTGACCTCGCAGCGTAAGTCGTCGTACGACGCCGTTATCGTCGGGGCCGGGCATAACGGCTTGGCGTGCGCGGCGCTCTTGGCGAAGGCCGGTCTCTCCGTTGCCGTCTTCGAACGGCGCAGCGCCATCGGCGGCGCGGCGGTCAGCGAGACCGACATTTGGCCCGGCTACACGCTCTCGACGGCATCGTACGTCTGCAGCCTGCTCGACCCATGGCTCGTCGACGAGCTCGATCTTTGTGCGCGCGGGCTTTCGTTCTATCGAAAGGACCCGTACGCGTTCACGCCGCTGCTCGACGGGCGATCGTTGCTGCTGGGGACCGACCGCGAGAGCAACGCGCGCGAGATCGCGGCCTTCGATCAACGCGACGTTGCGGGTTTTGCCGCATACGTGGAGCGAACCGACCGGTTAGGGCGCGCGCTCTTCGACTCATTTACCGACGACGATCCGCAGTTCTCGCGCTTCGATGCCGAAACGCAAGCACTGCTGCGCGGCTCGGCGGCCGACTTGGTGGAGCGATACGTCTGCACGCCGGTATTGCAGGCGGAGCTGGTCAACGACGGACTGATCGGCACGAATCTCGGACCGCGCGATGCCGGAACGGGCTACGTGCTGGCGCATCATCTGGCGGGACGCGTGCTCGGATCGCAAGGCTCGTGGGCCTTCGTGCGTGGCGGCATGGGTTCGGTCTCCGGCGCGCTGGCCTCGGCGGCGCGCGAATACGGCGCGGAGATCTTTTCCGATGCCGCGGTGACGCGAATCGTCGCCGGCGACGACGGCGCGGCATGCGGCGTGATGCTGCACGACGGGACGACGGTTGCGGCACGTGCCGTCGCGTCGAACGCACATCCGCGCACGACGTTTTTGGATCTGCTCGATCCGTCGCTGCTCGGCGCGCCGTTCGTCGCCAAGGTGCAAACGTGGCGAACGGTCGGGCCGTCGCTGAAGCTCAATCTCGCGCTGGGCGAGCTGCCCAACTTTACCTGCCGTCCGGGAACGAACGCGCAGCCGCATCACCGCGCGACGATTCACGTGGCGCCGACGATCGATTACCTGCAGAAGGCGTACGAGGACGCGGTGGCCGGCGGTGAGAGCGAAGAGCCGTTGATCGAATGTTTCTTGCAGACGCCCACCGATGCGTCGCTGGCGCCGAGCGGCAAACATATCCTCTCGATCTTCGCGCAGTACTTTCCGTACGACCGGCCCGACGGCTGGAGCGCGGCGAAACGCGACGCGGCGGCCGATAAGATCGTCGCCATTCTCGCGCGTTACGCGCCGAATCTTCCGGCGGCGATCGAACACCGGCAGGTGCTGGCCGCGCCGGATCTCGAGGAGCGCTTCGGATTGGCCGGCGGCCATATCTTTCACGGCGAGCTGTTGCCGGGGCAAATCTACGAAGACCGCTTTGCGACGCGGACGCCGGTGCGCAATCTCTACTTGTGCGGTTCGGGAGCGCATCCGGGCGGGTGCGTCAGCGGCTTTCCGGGCAAACGCGCCGCGCACGCGATCGTCCGCGACGTCGCGGCTTCCTCCTGAGGGGAGCCCCCCGGAGAAACGCGAACGGGGGTCTTACCGCTCGCCTACCCGAGCGGCTTTGCTGCTTGCAACACGTCCGCTGATTGGAGAGTTCGTCATGCGTGTACCGACCGGTTTATTCGTTGCTACGGCCGCAGTGATCTCGATCACGAGCTGCATGGGAGGAACGTCGGCGCCGGTGCCGGGTCAGGCGGCGGGTGCCGGCCTGCATGGCCGGGCTCCCAGCGGCTGCCCGTGCATTTACGTTACGAATCCCGTCTATGCCGCCCAGTCGGTTACCGTGTATCCGGTATCTGCAACGGGCAACTCCGCGCCGATTCGGACGATCAGCGGCGGAATGACGCAGCTCGTCGCTCCGTACGGCATCGCCGTCGACGCCGCGGGGTATATTTACGTCGCGGACTTCTTAGGAACGGGATCGAACTCGGGCGCCGTCGAGATTTACGCCCCCGGCGCGAGCGGCAACGTCGCACCGGTTGGATACATTTCGGGTAACGCGACGGGCATGAGCGAACCCGCCGGCGTCGCAATCAATCCGCTGAACGGCAATATTTACGTGCTGAACGACGGAAACTATAGCGTCACGATGTATGCTCCCGGATCGACGGGGAACGTTGCTCCCATCGGAAAGATCGCCGGGAGCCGCACGAAGATCACCGGCCAGGGCTTCGGACTCGCCTTCGACCCGAGCGGAAATCTCTATATCAGCCAGGACAGCAACGACAGCATTACGGTCTATGCGGCCGGTGCAACTGGGAACGTCCGGCCGATCCGCACCATCGCCGGCCCGCGCACGAAGCTTGAAAGTCCGGTCAACGTCACCGTCGATTCCAGCGGGAACATTTTTGCGGCAAACCAGTATCCCCACACCGGGCACGTTTTTGGCAGTATCACCGCCTTCGCCGCCGGAGCGAACCGAAACGCTCCGCGCCTGGTGTATATCAAGGGCGCGGCGACGAAGCTGGAGGCGCCGCACGCGCTCGCCGTCGACGCGAGCGGCAACCTCTTCGCCGCGAACTACTACGGCGACTCGATCACCGAGTACGCTCCCGGCGCAACCGGGAACGTCGCTCCGATCAACACCATTAAGGGCGGCCGCACGGGACTCAACTCGCCGACGGCGATGACGATCCGGTAGCCTCGGCGGCCCGGCGGAGTACATGGTCTCGGCGAGCGCGATGACGTGACGCGGTTCTTCGTGACGGCAGGCGTCGTCGCTCTGCTCGGCGCCGGATCGGTTCCCGATGCGCCTTCCGCCTATCGAATCGACGCTGCGAGATACTTTGCGAGTCCGGCGGCCGAGGTGGCGAGCCGCGCCGCGGTTGCCGCTTCGGCGCGGCGCTTCGTCGCGTCGCCGACGCCGACGAGCGCGGCGGCGCTCAAAGCGTGGCTGGGCACCTACGACGCGCTGCTGGCCGCTCTCGAACGGCACGACATCTACGTGTACTTGCGGGCGGAAGAGAGCGATAGCGATACCGCCGACGCGCGCGCCGACGACGATCTCGCGCAGCTCGAAGATGAGCTGACCAACCGCGTCACCACGGCGGCCCAACAGCTCGGAGCGGCGCGCATCGCCGCGCTGGTTGCCGATCCGGCGCTCGCGCCGTATCGATTTTTGCTGACCGATTCGTTGGCCAGCGCGAAGCATCGTCTGAATGCCGCCGATGCGCGGGCGGTCGATCTCACCGTCACGCCGGTGCTCGACGCGGCGGCCGCAACGTATAAGCGTCTGCGCAAATCGCCCGACTCGATTGCGTCGAACCAGGAGGCCTACGCGGCGCTGCTGATTTCGATTGCCGCGGCGCGAACGGGCGCCGCGAAACTGCGCGGATTTGCAGACGCCGCGCAAGCATCGTACGCCGATCGGACGCTCACCGCGGCGTCGGTTGACCGGACGCTTGCCGCGGTGCGGAGTTCGCCGGCCTACGCGCAGTATCTGCGCGTGGCCGCGCTCGCGCCGTCGCCGAAGTTTTCGCCGGCGCCGCTGGCAATCGGCGAAGCGATTCCGGTGATTCTCGCGGCCGAGCGGCCGATGGGGGCCGAGTATGCCGGCGCGTACGCCGCGCTGCTCGATGCGCGCGACGGACGGCTGGAGATCTGCACCGCCGAGGCGTGCGACCGCGCGGGATTCTCGCTCGGCTTTTCCGGCGTGGATTCGGCCGTCTTCTACGGCGGCTTCGACGGCAGCGTCAACGCGGTGCGGGCGGTCGCGCACGAGTCGGGCCATGCCGTGCATCGCCAGTTCATGAGCCGCAATCAGCCGATCGCGGCGTACAACACCGGACCGTCCTTCATGTTCGAGTCGTTCGCGCTGTTCAACGAACTGCTCTTGCTCGATCATCTGTACCGCGTCGCCGCAAACGACACGCAACGCGCGTATTATCTCGATCGTTTTTTATACGACGCGACCTTTCAGGTCTTCGGCTCGGCAGAAGAGACCGATTTGGAGAGCGCGATCTATCGCGGCGTTCAAGACGGCAGCATCCGCACCGCCGCCAATTTAAACGCGTTGACGCTCGAGGTCTTTGCGCGGTACGATCCCGACTCGGCAAGCAAAGCGGATACGGCGCTTTACTGGGCGCGCGACCGGCTCTTCTTTACCGATCCGCTCTACGACGTGAACTATCTCTATGCCGGGCTTTTGGCGCTGCAATATTTCAGCGATTTCGAGCGCGATCCGGCGCGCTTTTCGCCCCGGTACGTCGCGCTGCTGAAGAACGGATTCAACGATACGCCCGCAGCGCTGGAACGGCGATTTTTGGGAATCGATCTCAACGACGAACCGGCGCTCGTTGCGAACGCGAGCGCGCTCATTACGGCACGGACCGGGCAGCTGGAACAACTCTACGGCAACCATTCGGTAACGCCGCGCTAAGGCGGGCGCCCTAGTATTACGGAATGCAGGTGACGTGGAAGCCGGTGCGCGAGCCGGGCGACGGGGCGCGGGGAAGCCTACCCGAGAGCGCGTTCGCCTTTCCCAAGGAGCGCAAGGAGCCGCTGACCGACGCCGCCCACGTCCGCAGCGCGGTCGCGCGGTTCGGCGAGGTTCGCGGGGTTAGCGAGGACGAGCGCGCCCAGGCCTTTGCCAATATCAAAGCCGCCGCGGGCTACTACGGCGTTAGGCTCAGCGCTTCGACCTGGCACGATCTGGTGGCTTAACGATTCCCTCAGCTTACTCTCAGTAACTTTTACGAAAGCGGACCGTAGAATAGCCTATGAACAAATTGTCTTTTGCGCTGGCGCTTGCGCTCAGCGTTCTTCCTATAGCGGCGTTCGCCCAAGATACGAACGCCCCGGCTGCACCGACCGACGCCCAGCGTCAGGCGATGCACCAGACCTTCGAGCGTTTTGGTCAGCAAATGGAACAGCTGCATCAGCAGATGCGCGGGCAGATACTCACCTCGATGAGCCCGGTGCACTTGCGGGCCGTCGGCGCGACCATCGGCGATCTGGCGGTCGCGCAGAACCCCGACATCAAGGCGGCGGCGAAGCGCATCGACACGATCCTCTCGGCCGGCGAACGGCAGCGGATTATGTCGCTGGCGACGTCGTTCCACTCGCAGATGCGCCAGCTGCACGAGCAGATGCGCAGCCAAATGCAGAGCGAGATGCCGGCCGGGCATCAGCCGATGATGAAGGGACCGATGCACGGGATGATGATGCACCCGCCTTCGGACGCCGGAAGCATTCTGCTGATGGCGCTCTCGCCCCATCCGATGATGGGCATGATGATGCACGGCGGCATGATGCACGGGGGCATGACGGAGGGCGCGCCGCCGCAGTAACGGCTCTAACCACGTTGACGCCGGTCCTGCACGCCGCCCGTTCGAGCGGCGTGCATAATCTTTGTCGCGCTTGCGACCGCAAGATGGATGATGCTATACTAGGCCGCCCTGCAATAGCCGCACCGCAGGTCGCTGATGAGGGATCGAAGATGGCAAGACGTGTGAGCCGATACGTTTCCGGGGAGAGCGTGGCGCTTCGTCGTCCGAAGGGCAATGCGCGGTTGGGCGGGTTTGGCTGGGTACCCGATCTTCCGGACGTACGAGACTATCTCTACGCGACGCCGTTGCAAATGGTCAGGAAGCTCCCTGCGAGCGTGAACCTCCAGTCCAAATGCCCGCCCGTGTACGACCAAGGTTCGCTCGGGAGCTGCACGGCGAATGCCATCGCGGCCGCGATGGAGTACGTCCACAAGCCGCTGTCCACGCCCTCGCGCTTGTTCATTTATTACAACGAGCGCGTGATCGAAGGCACGGTCGAATCCGATTCCGGCGCGCAGCTGCGCGACGGCATGAAATCGGTCAGCAAGAGCGGCGTCTGCCCCGAAAGGGCGTGGCCGTATGTCGTCAAAGATTTTCGCGACAAGCCGAACGCCAAAGCATATCAAAACGCCCTCAAGACGAAGGCCAGCGTGTACTTTCGCGTAACGCAAGATCTGGTTCAAATGAAGGGTTGCCTCGCCGAGGGCTTTCCGTTCGTGTTCGGCTTTACGGCCTACGATTATTTCGAGTCGGCCCAAGTGGCGAAGACCGGCATCGTACGCCTTCCGACGACGAAAGACGCCGTCATCGGCGGTCATGCCGTCATGGCCGTCGGTTACGACGACAAGGCACAGACGTTTCGCGTGCGCAATTCTTGGGGCAAGTCGTGGGGACAGCGCGGATACTTCACGATGCCGTATGCCTACTTAATGAGCTCGCATCTCGCCAGCGACTTTTGGACCATTCGCCAGGAAACGTAGCGCAATATGGGTAGAGCCATGGCGTGAGCTCCTGGCAGCGCACGCTCTGGCTGATGGTGGCGGTGCAGGCGATGATGTCGTTTGCCTTCTCCGTTTCCGGACCGTTCCTACCGCTCTTCGTCATTCAGCTCGGCGTTAAGCCGATCGCGGCCGTTTCCGTGTGGTCGGGCGCAATTGCGTCGGTGAACTTTCTGATGGCGGCGATCTTCTCGCCGATTTGGGGAGGCATCGCCGATCGCACCGGGCGTAAGGCGATGGTCGTGCGGTCGTGCCTCGCGATCGCGATCTTCACCGCGCTGATGGGTTTGGTGCAGAACGTGTGGCAGCTCTTCGGGGCGCGCGCGTGCATGGGTATTTTCAGCGGTTTCTCGGCAGCCGCGATCGCGATGGTCGGCACGCAGGTGCCCGAGGAGATGCTGGGATTCTCGCTGGGATGGATGACGACGGGCCAACTCGTCGGCGCCCTCTGCGGTCCGCTCTTCGGCGGACTGCTCGCCGACCGGCTGCACGACTACCGCCAGGTCTTCTTTGCGACCTCGATCTTTGCCGGTGCGGCCGCGCTGGTGAGCGTGTTCTTCCTGCACGAACATTTCCGGCGCGAGCCGGATTTGGAGAAGCGCACGCCGTTCCTGGCGGCGTTGCGCGAAGTGGTGACGCATCCGCGGCTGGCGCCGATGTTCGTCGTCGTGCTGCTCGCGCAGGTTGTGGCCTTCGGCGTGCAGCCGGTCGTGCCGCTCTTCGTGCGTGCGCTCGCCGGCAACGTGCCCTGGCTGGCAACCGCTGCGGGGCTGGCGTTCGCGGTGACGGGTCTCGCCGATCTGATCGCGTCGCCATTTTTGGGAAAGCGCAGCGATCGCATCGGTTACCGGCGCGTCCTGCTCATCGCGCTCTGCGGCGTCGCGTTCTTTACCATTCCGCAGGCGTTCGCGCGCAGCGTTGCAGTCTTCATCGCCCTGCGGTTCGGCGTGGGCCTCTTTCTGGGCGGCGTGCTTCCCACGGCGAACGCGCTGATTGGGCGGATCTTTCCGATCGAGCGGCGCGGCCAGGTCTACGGCATTACCTCGAGCGCCACGTTTCTGGGAATGTTCTGCGGTCCGTTACTCGGCGGAGCGGTCGCCGCGCGCTTCGGATTCGAGGCGGTCTTCATTACCATCGGGGTGATGGCGCTGGCAAACTTGGCCTGGGTAGCGCTCAGCGTGCCGGCGCCGCAACGGAGCACGTAGCCGAGGTTGGACTTGCGGTTTCGGGTACGAGGCGAGTATGAGCAAAGCGGCCCTGGTCGATCCGCTACCGAACGCCCCGTCCCCTCGCTTTCGTAAGCGCTTTCATCTCGCGGTAAACGCGCTCTGCACCGCGTTTCAGTTCCAGGACGCGACGCTGCTTTCGATCATCGTGCCGGCGATCGTCCTGCATTTGTCTCCCCGTACGCATATCACGACGTTCGCGACGATGGCGACGATTTCGATGGCGGTGGGCACGCTGACGCCGACGCTTGCCGGGTGGCATTCGGACCGCCGAAAGCGGCTCTCCGGCGCGAGCCGGCGCGTTCAGACGGCGACGGTATTGGCCATCGACGTCCTCGCGCTGATCGCGATCGCCACCACCCATTCGATTGCGATCTTGACGGTCGCGATTGCGGTGGCCGCGTTCGCACTCGCGAGCGCGAACACGATCTATCAGGCGATCCTGCCGGAGGTCGTTCCGCGCGCGCTCTGGGGCGTCTCCACCGGCGTCCGGGGCGTCTTCACCCTGGTCGGCGCAACGGCCGGTCTCGTGGCGGCGAGCACGCTGGCGGCGTCGACCGCCGTCGCCGTGAACGCCGGGATCCTGGCGGCGAGCGCCTTAACGCTCATCGGCATACCGCCGGGAATCGAGGCCGCTCCGCCGACCCGGCACGGACCGTTACTGCGGATTCGGCGCGATTTGATCGTCACGATGTTCGTGCGCGCCTTCGCCATGCTCGGGATAGGGCTCTTCACTACGTACATCTTGTACTTCTTTCACGACGTGCTGCACGTCGCCAACGCTTCGCGCGCGACGGGTCTTGCGGCCATCGCCGCGCTCGCCGGCGCGATCGTCTCGAGCGTCATCAGCGGGGTGGTCTCGGACCGGATCGACCGCAAGCTCGTGGTGATCGTTGCCGGCATCATGATGGCCCTGGCGGCCCTCGGCTTCGCGCTCGCGCCGGCGATCAACATCATCTTCGTTTATGCCGGCGTCTTTGGAATCGGAATGGGCGCGATGTTCGCCGTCGGCCTCGCGCTCGCGCTCGACGCCGTGCCGGGCCACGGCAACTTCGGACGCGACCTCGGGGCGTGGACGACGCTTTCGGGGATCCCGGCGATCTTCGCGCCGGCCATCGGCGCGGCCGTACTGGCGCGCTACGGTTCGGATGCCGGCGGATACCGCGCGCTGTTCCTGATCGCCGCCATCAGCTTTGTATTTGCCGCTTTCACGACGTCGCTGATCCGCAAACCGGCCGCCCAAGGGCGCCCATGAAGGCGTCGGCCGAGACGCGCAAGATGATGCGCGCGCTGATTCCGATCTACTCGATCACGTTGATCGACGTGTTCGGCTATATGGTGATGATCCCGCTGCTGCCGTATCTCGCGCAGAAGTACGGCGCGAGCGGCTTGCAAGTGGGCGCGCTGCTGGCGATCATGGCCGTCGCCTCGACGATTGCCGCTCCGTTCTGGGGCGCGCTGAGCGACCGGATGGGGCGCAAGCCGATCGTGATCGTGTCGCAAGTCATCTCGCTTCTCGGATACCTTCTGGTCGCATGGGCACCGTCGTTGGGGATGCTCTTCGTGGCACGCACGGTGGCGGGCATCGGCGGGGGCAATCTCGGCGTCACCCAATCGTATATCTCCGACGTGACCGACGAGCGGCATCGCGATAAGGCGTTTGCCGCGTTCGGCGTGGTCTTTGGAATTGGCATCGTGCTCGGTCCGATCGCGGGCGGGCTCCTCGTGAAGTACGGCTTCTGGGTACCGTTCGTGGTTTCGGCCGCAATCGAAGCCGCGAACATCGGCTTAACGCTGAAGTTTCTTCCGAAGACGAAACGCCGAGGGAAGGACGAGTTCAACCTCAAGAGCGCCGCCAAAGAGGTTTCGACGCAACCGCGGACGCGCAGCCTGATCCTGCGCCACTTTCTGTTCATCTTTGCCGTGACGTACTTCTTTTCGATCTTCGCCCTCTATCTCAAGCATGCGATGAACTTCGGGCCCGAGAAGGCCAGCTGGCTCTTCGCGACCACCGGTGCGGTGGGCGCCGTGGCGCTGGCAGTCGTCGTCGGCCCACTGGCGAAGCGCCTGGGCGATGCGTGGGTGGCGCAGCTCGGATTTGCATTGAGCATCGTCGCCTACGTGGTACTTCCTTTCGCGCACAATCTGTGGACGCTGCTCGGCATGCTCGTTATCTGGGCGACCGGCGCCTCGTGCGTGGAGCCGACGGTTGCCGCGCTCATCTCCGAGAGCGCGTCGGAAAAGAAGCGCGGCGCGATTCTGGGCTTCAACGATGCGATGAGCAGCATCGCGCTCGTGGCGGCGCCGGCACTGGGCGGCTGGGTCATCGACAAGAACGTCGCTCTCACCGGCCTGATTCCGGGTGCGGCCACCCTGGGCGCGCTGATTTTGGGGATTTTGCGCCGCCGTGAGGACGTTACGCTCGCCACGGGGCACGGGGTCACGTCGTAGAGTTTGGGTCCACCTGGGATCGCGGTGCCGGGGTCAGGCCCGGCTTGAGTTGCGCGTTGGTGACGGCGGCTTCGTCGAAGATGTGAGTGAGGGTCACGCGTACGATGCCGGCGAGCGGAACGGCGACGAGCAATCCGATGAAGCCAAAGATCTTTGCGCAGACGAGCAGCGCGAAGATGACCGCGAGCGGCGTGATCTTCACCGTGCTGCTCACGATCCGGGGGCCCAGCAGATGGCCTTCCAGCTGATTGATGACGACGATTGGGACGACGACGCCGATGGCGTCTCCAACGCCGTTGAAAATGTACGCGATGACTACGGCCGGGATCGCACCCGCGATCGGGCCAACGTAGGGAATGACATCCATCGCGCCGACCCAAACGCCGATGATGATGGCATACTTCACGTGCAGGATGACGAGCGCGACGGTCGCGAGAGCTCCGACGACCACCGCCACGATCAGCTGACCCCGAATAAAGCCGCCGATCACTTGATCGACGTCGTGCAAGACGGCAACCACCTTGCGCCGCGAACGGGGCGGGATGCTCTGAACGAAAAAACGTTTGATCAGCGTCGACTCACCGAGCATGTAGATCGAGACGACGGGAATCGCGACGGCCACCGCGCCGAAGCCCACGAGCAGTTCCAGAACGTTCACGACCTTCTTGGTATAACCGACCGCATTTTTTTGCATATCCGAGCCGATCTGACTCGGCAGCTTCACAACCCACTGCTGGGCGGCGGGCGGGAGATGCGTGAAAAATGGATTTCCGGGGCTCTCGATATAATCGCGGATCGATCGCTCGATCGTCGGCCAATCGCGCACGAGGTCTTCGAACTGCACGATCGCGGGCGGCACGATCGCGTAGAAGACCGCGGCTATTGCTAATACACCGCTGAGATATACGATCGAGAGTGCGGCCCAGAGCGGAAGCCGCCGGTTCAGCCAGGCGATTGCGGGATACACGAGATACGCGAGCAGGAGACCGCCGACGGCAATGACCGTAATCACGCCGAAGCTTTTGAGCAGGGCGACGGCCTGCGCGAGAACGAGATAGCCGAGCGCGATCGCCGCAAAGAGCTTGAACCATGCGTCCGCCGCGGCGCGCCATGAAGGGCTGCGTTGCATGGACGACGCTTAGGAGTCGGGCCGGATGATGCTCTCGATGAACTTGCGCGCCGGAGATTCGGCGGCTTCTTCGAGCACGTCGCCTACGATGGTGAGCGCGATCCGCTTGCGGTTGGGTGTGCCTTGCGCGAGCGCCTGGTAGAGGTGGACTGCCTGTTCGCGCTTCACGCTTGCGGGCATCGGCGGTTCGTGCGGGTCGACCACGCACTCGACAATCGCCGGTCCCGGAATGCGGAGGGCTTCCCGGAGCTGATCGGCACAGCGTTTCGGGTCGTCGATGCGAATCCCGCGAGCGCCGCAGGCTTCGGCGTACTTCACGAAGTCGAGCGGTGCGAACCGTACGCCGTATTCCGGATTGCCGAGGAAGACCATCTGCTCCCACTTGATGAGTCCGAGCGTGTCGTTCTTGATGACGACGACCTTTACGGGAAGGTCGTGCTGCACGCAGGTCAGGAAGTCGCCGAGCTGCATCGTCAGGGAGCCGTCACCGGTGAAGACGACCACTTGACGCCCGGGATACGCCGTTTGCGCACCGATTGCGTAGGGTAAGCCGGCCGCCATCGAGCAGTTCGTACCGGAGAAGGAGAAGCGCTGCTCGCCGCGCAGCTTGAGCTGGCGCGCCGCCCACGTCGTGACGGTGCCCGAATCGCCGCACACGATGGCATCGTTGTCGAGCAGCGGCCAGAGGTTCCAAGCGGGAACTTGCGGCCGCATCGGAACGTCTTCGCGCGTTCCGCGCTCTTCCATGAGCGCCCACCACTCTTTCATCCCGTCCTGCGCCTGGGTGAGAAAACGGCGGTCCTCGTTGCGCGAAACGTGATTGAGCAGCATCTGCAGCGTCGGTTTGGCATCGCCGCACAGACCGTAGTCGACGGGAACACGAAGTCCGATCCGTTCCGCTTTGTCGTCGATCTGGACGATGCACGCGCTTCCCGGCTTCGGATAGAATTCGATGTACGGCATGCTGCTCCCGACGACGAGCAGCAGTTCGCAACTCTTCATCGCCTGCTGCGAGGGCTTCGTGCCGACTAACGCGATCGAGCCGGTCGTGTAAGGGCTGTCGTCGGGAACGCAATCTTTACCGAGCATCGCTTTGACGATGGGAGCGCCCAGGCGCTCGGCGAGCTGTTCGAGCTCCGTACGGCACCCGCGCGCGCCGGCGCCTGCAAGGATACAGATCTTTTTCTTGCCCGCAAAGAACTCGGCCGCCTTTTCGACCTCGCCGCGCAACGGCACACGAGCGGGCGGATTCCATGCCGTCGACGTATGGCCGGCGAGGTTACGCTCCGAACGCGTTCCGCCCTGGGCGTCGGCCGCCTGATAGTCTATGGGAAAGGCGATGTGCGCGGCGCCGCGCTGCGAGAGCGCGGTACGAATCGCCAGGTCGACGACGTTTACGACGTGCGAGGGACTCATGATTCTCTCGTTATAAACGCAAAGGGGCCCGACGACGTAATCGGTGTCGACGTCTTGAAGGTAGTGCGTGCCCTGCAAATCGTGATATGCCATGCCGGTGATCGCGAGGATCGGCGCCTGCTCGAGTTTTGCGTCGAGCAGCCCGTTCATCATGTGAATGGCGCCGGGACCGGCGGTGGAGAAGCAGACGCCCAGTCGTCCGGTAAACTTCGCGTAACCGACGGCGGCCATCGCCGCGACTTCCTCGTGACGAACGTGGACGTAGCGGATCCGATCCTTATGCTTGCGCAGCGCCTCCATCAATCCGTTGATGCCGTCGCCCGGCAGGCCGAAGATCGTATCGACGCCCCATGCGACCAATCGTTCCACCAGCAGGTCGGCGCCAGTCGTTCCCGTGCTCATTTATTCGCCACGCCCTTTCAAGAGTTGCGTTCCCAGCGCGATTCCGGCCCCGGCGAGCAGCGCCGCACCGGCGCCGACCGCTGCCTCGCGTAAATACGTTGCGCGCGCGGCCCCGTTGCCCAACGCACGGCGCTCGCGGGCCTCGCCCCGCTCGCCGCGGTGCAGCGCCAACTGCAGAACCTCGGCAAAGTGGAGCGGCCGGCGACCCGTGCCCTGAACGATCTGCTCGCGGCAGCTAAAGCCGTCGGCGATCAACAGCGTCTCGTTGGGGAGTGCGCGGACCTTGGGCAGAATCACGCGCTCGCCGCAGGCCTGCGAAACGGCGTAATGGTCGCCGGCTTCGTATCCGAAGCTTCCCGCCATGCCGCAGCAGCCCGAATCGGGCAACTCGACGCGCAGACCGATCTTTTCCATCGCCGAGATCTCGGTTTCAAAACGCATCACCGCCTTATGGTGGCAGTGCGCTTGCACGAGAGCGTCGCGCTCGAGGCGCGGCACCTGCCACTCCCAATGCGCCGAGCGCTTCTCCAAAAACTCGGAGAGCGTGTGCGTTTGCGCAGCGAGCCGCTGCGCGTCGAGATCGTTTGGAAGCATATTGAGCAACTCGTCGCGGAAGACCGCGACGCAGCTGGGCTCGAGGCCGACGATCGGCGTGCCGTCCCGCAGATAGGGCTCGAAGAGCCGCACCGCTTCTTTAAGGAAGTCTTTTGCAAGCGAGAGGAAGCCATAATCGTAGAGCGGTCTGCCGCAACAGACACGCCTCTGCATGACGAGCACTCGATATCCGAGCGCCTCGAGCACCTCGGTCGCCGCGACCGCGACGCCGGGCGTGAAGTACGTATTGAACGTGTCGGCCCAGAGTACGACCGGAGCTCCGCGCGCAGGCCTCGGGTGCCGGGCCACCCAGCGGTCGAACGATACGGCGGCAAAGCGCGGGAGCTCGCGCTGCGGGGCGATTCCGCCGGAAAGCTTGAGCGCGTCCGAGAGCAACGGCACGCGCGTGAGCGCGTTGACGTAATCGGGAATCTGCGCGGCGAGCGGAGCCCAGAGTGGAATTAATCCCATCGCGTAGGCGCTGAGCGGCCGGCGATGTCCTTGATAGTAGTGCGCCAGGAACTCTGCCTTGTACGTGGCCATGTCCACATTGACCGGACAGTCGCCTTTGCAGCCCTTGCAGGCCAAGCAGAGATCGAGCGCTTCTTTTATTTCGTCGTTCTGCCAACCGTGCTCGATCGCGCCGTCCGGCCGCATCATCTCCTGAAGCAGCCGCGCACGGCCGCGCGTCGAGTGTTTCTCTTCGCGCGTCGCCATGAAACTCGGGCACATCGTGCCGCCCTCGAGATGGCGGCACTTTCCGACGCCGAAGCAGCGATTGGCCGCCTCGGCAAAGCTGAACTTGTCGTCGGGATACTTGAAATGCGTCTCGCGCTCGATCGTCTTGTAGCCGCGGCCTTCGCGCAGATTCAAGTCGAGCGGGTAGGGATCGACGAGCATTCGCGGATTCATCTTGTTGCCGGGATCCCAGATCGACTTGAACTCGCGAAACGCGGCGATCAGCTCCTCACCGAACATCTTGGGAAGCAGTTCCGACCTGCCTTGGCCATCGCCATGTTCGCCGGAGAGCGAGCCGCCGTACGAGACCACGAGGTCGGCCGCCTCCTCCATGAACTTGCGAAAACTCTTGACGCCGTCGCCGGTACGCAGGTCGAAGCTGATGCGGCAGTGCGTGCAGCCTTGCCCGAAGTGCCCGAACATGGTGCCGTCGTAGCCGTACTTGTCGAGAAGCTTGCCGTAGTCGGCAAGGTAGTCGCCCAGTACGTCGGGATGCACCGCGGCATCTTCCCAGTTGGGCCATCCCGGACTCCCGACCCCGACGCCGATCGCCATGCGGGAGGTTCCCGCGCAGTGTCTCCGCAGCTCCCAGATCGACTCCTCCTCGCTTTGATCCTCGAACTCTTTATAGCCCGCGATCTTCGGCCGCGCGCGCATCGCGCGCTCGAAGCCGCGCGCGACTTCCTTCGCCTCTTGCGCGCTCTGCGAGCCGAACTCCACGACGACGAAGTCGCTCCCCGCCGGCAACTTCCGGCGTCCTTTAAAATGCAGCCCATGCGCGTCGAGATTGCGCAAGACTTGGCTGCCGAAGAACTCACATGCGATCGGATTGAAGGTAAGGATGAAGGGGACGTCGTGGGCGGCATCGGGGATCGTGGGATAGCCGAGAACGACCATCGTCTTAAACTTCGCCGGGTCGTGGAGCTTCAGCCAACCCTGCAGCGTAATGGCGCAGGTACTCTCGGTGCCTACGAGAGCGCCGGCGACGTCAAACCCATTCTCGGGCAGAAGCCGATCGAGATTGTAGCCCGAGACGCGGCGCGGAATCTTTGGGTAGCGTTTACGAATTAGGCCGGCATATTTATCGCGTAAGGCGGCGAGCCGGCTATAGATTTCGCCGCGGCGCCCGCCGGCGGCCACGATGGCGCGGAAGGATTCGTCGCTCGTTTTTCCGACCCGCATGCGCAGGCCGTCGTAGGTGAGCACGTCGAGCTCGACGACGTTGTCAACGGTCTTACCAACCATCAGGGAGTGCGTGCCGCAGGAGTTATTGCCGATCATTCCGCCCAGCGTGCAATGGTCGTGCGTCGCCGGTTCGATTCCCCAGAAGAGTCCCTTTGCGGCCGAAGCGCTTTCCAGCGTAGCGCAAATCGTGCCGGGCGAAGTGCGCGCGAGCTTTCGTTCGACGTCAATTTCAAAGTCGTGCAAATACTTCGAGCAATCGATCGCGACGCCCCGGTTGCAGCACTGGCCCGCGAGGCTCGTTCCACAGCCTCGCCCGTAGATCGGCGCGTCGTTCGCGCGGCAGATTTCGACGGTCTGCACTACGTCGTCGAGCGTCTTGGGAATGACGACGCCGATCGGAGGGACGCGGTAGACGGACGCATCGTACGCATACATCGCCCGGTCGCCCGCCGAAAAGCGGACTTCGCCGCAGCCGGCACTGCGAAGTTGCCGCTCGAGTCGACCAGCATTCATAGCTTTTAGATTCCCTTCTTTTAGGCGAGGCAACGCACGAGGCGCCTTGCTGCATACTCTCTGGGTAAATGCAAATATGGCCTCAGCGGCGGATCGCGATCGCGTGCAGCCGCCGGAGCAGCCTTTATGGATTGCTCCGGCACTCGCCGCCGTAGCCGGCAGCGTCGACGGTATCGGCTATTTGCTGCTCTACAAGCTCTTCACATCGCACATGAGCGGAAATACGGTCGCGGTGACGGTCCTCGCGGCACGAGGCGAGTGGGGCGAAGTCTGCCGCCATACCGTTCCTATTTTCGCCTTTTTCGCCGGCGCAGCCGTGGGCTTTACCCTGGTTGCCGCGCCGGTATTGCGAAACAGCCGGCGCATTTTTTCGTCCGTCGCGGCGGTCGAGGCGCTGCTCCTGGGAGCATTCTTGCTCGTGGGGCGGCCAGTGGAGCTCTGGACGGCCGCGCTTCCGGCGGCGGCGATGGGTCTGCAGAACGCCATGCTGCGACGCGTCGCGCAGCGGGGCATTCGTACCACGTTCATTACGGGTATGCTCACCAATGCGGCGCAGAGCCTGGTCGGGTTCTTAGTATCGCTGCTCGCGCGCAACGGTCGCAGGCGCAAGCATTACGCCGACCTCCTGCTTTATGCCGCCCTTTATGCGGCATTTGCCGCGGGCGGCATCGCCGGAGCGGCGATCGAGCTCGCGCGCGGTTCCTCTGCGTTGCTGTTGCCGATCGCCGGTTTGCTGCTGCTCATCGTTTACGACCTCCGCTCGCACGCGAACGCACGCGCATTATTAAATCGCGCGAGATTTGGGGAATTCATAAAGTAAGGCCGAGCGGCGCGAACGCCGGCACGGCAAGCAAAGCAACTATTTAATAAAGGTGGAATTCTAAGTGACTACATCAACCATCACTCGGCCCTCGGACGGACGCGTGGAAGAGTGGACGCAGGGCGGTCCGGTCAAGACCGTCATGGAGAGCACGAAGATCGCACAGCTCGAGACGACGAGCGAGGCGCGAATCGGTGAAACCGGTGCAATGGGACTCTTCGGATTTGCGCTGGGGACGACCGTCGTCGCATGGGTCTTCTCGGGCTGGACGGCACTTCCGGCTTCTTTGATCGCGACGGTGCCGGCGTTGCTCGTTTTCGCCGGATTGGGGCAGTTTATCGCAGGGCTCTATGCCTTCAACCGCACGCACGCATGGGCGGGCACCGCGATGTGCGCGTTCGGAGCAAATAACGCCATCATCGCAACGTACATCTGGATGCAGGCCGGACATCTTATACCTGCGTCTCACGACAGCGGGCTGCTCATGTCGGTCGACCTCTTCTGCATGGGGTATATCTCTCTGGCGCTATTCGTCGGCGCCTTGCGCCTCAACGCGGTATATGCGGCGACTATGCTGATGCTGGTCTTCGGCTACACCCTGGCGGGATTGCAGCTTCAAGGCTCGGATCGGGTTATCGGCATGCTCGCGGGATACTTTCTGCTAGCGGCATCGTTTTGTGCGTTCTACGCCGCTACGGCAACCGTCGTCAATAGCGCGTGGCGCAGCGAGGCGCTGCCGCTCTTTTCTACCGCGTCGCGCCGGCGGGAAGCGATTCGGTAAATATGCGCACGAGGCGTTCGACTCCGGCGCGGTCGTTCTCGCCGAAGCGCGCGAGCACCGGACTGTCGCAGTCGAAGACGCCCAGGAGCGCGCCGGCGAGCAAGACCGGCACGGCGATCTCCGAGCGCGAGGCGACGTCGCAGACGATGTGATCGTCGAAGGCGGCAACGTCATCGACGACCACCGTCGCGCGTCGCCTCGCGACGGCGCCGCAGACACCGCGTCCCGCGGGTAAGCGCGAGCAGGCCGGGCGGCCGCAGAACGGGCCGAGCACGAGCTCGCCCGAGGGCGCGGCGAGATAGAAACCGACCCAGTTCACCTCGGGCAGCTCGTGATAGACGAAGGCGGCGAAGTTGGCGGCGTTGGCGATGAAGTCGCTTTCGCCGGCGAGCAGCGCGCGCAGCTGCTCTTCGAGCAGATCGTAGGCGACGGTCACGGCGCGTAGGGATCGCGGCTGTAGACCGGCGTGCGCGCGCCGTCGACGGTGACGGCGTACCAGGGATCGCTCGTCGTCTTGCGCAGCAGATCGAACCGTTCGCCGTTACGGCGGACGTGCGAAACTTCGACCGTATAGTTCAACGGCCGTCCGGGCTCGAGGTTCGGCGCGCTCTGCGCGCGCACGAGATACGCGCCGCGCGCGCCTTTGGCGTTGAGCAGCGTCGCCATGCCGTCGGGATCGACGACGACCGCGCTGCCTTCGTCGACGCCGAGCGCGTAAATCGGGCGCGCGCCCGGCAGCAGATCGTCGTGAAAGATGCGCGCGAGAAAGGCGACGGTGCGTCCGAAACGATTGCGCACCACAAAATGCGTGTCGGTAATGGTATCGGCGAGCGCGGGCCAGGCGAAGAGACCGATGGTGAAGCTGATGCGTTTCTCGGTGGGATTCGCGAGGGCGTCGGCGGTGTGCGTTTCCACGTTCATCGCGTCGCCCGCGACCGAGTCGTAGACGACCGCGCCTTGAATCGCCAGACCGGCGCTTCCGCCGCCGACCACGCCGCGGCGCGCGTAGACGCGTTTGACCGCCGCCATCAGGGCGCTGCCCTTCCAGACGACGTAGTTCGCTTGATCGCCGCCGGCAAAGTAGACGGCGTCCGCTTTATCGACGACGGGCGCCGCCAAATCGACTTGCGCGCGCGGAGCGCAGGGCGGAATGAGCACCGTCTGCACCGACGCGAAGTTTCCGTAGGTGCGAAACGGCTTGTCGTAGACGTCGGAGTAGGAGGCGCGTATGACGACGACGTTGCCGCCGCGCGCCGCGGTGTTTCCGAGCAGCCGGCGATGGAGCCACACGATGGAAGAAGGAGGCGAGTCGGTGATGCCGGCGCCGTCGAGCAGCAGGCCGGGACCGTGAAGGCGTGCCGTCGGCACGTAGGTGCCGTGCCGCGGAAAGATCGTGATGTGACATGCGAGCGCCGCAGCCGCGATGAGTGCCATGCGCGCGTACTTCGCGCGCGCGGGAGGGTAGCCCGCCTGCGCGCGCGGAAGGGGCCTGCAGCAAGCTAGGAGGGCCTGCCATGAACCGCACACTTACCCTTACTCTTTTGCTCGCGGTGCTCTCGTCTTCGATCGCGGCGCTCGCGTCGTGCGGCGGAGCGAATTTGCCGGCTTCAACCGCGGCGTTTTCGGGGCGCACGATGTCGCCGGAAGTACGCACGCACGTACCCGTCGTCGGCGGCTGCCAAATCTTTCCCACGGATAACCCGTGGAATACCGACATCTCCGGTTATCCGCTCGATCCGCTCTCGTCGAAGTACATTGCGGCGATTCCGGGCAACCTGCATCCCGATTTCGGGAGAGATCCGCATTACGGCATACCGTTCAACATCGTTCCGAGCTCGCAGAAGAAGGTGCCGGTGCATTTCCGTTACGGGTCGCAGAGCGATCGCGGACCGTATCCCATTCCGCCCGACGCGCAGATCGAGGGCGGGCGCCACGCGAGCGGCGACCGCCACGTGCTCGTGTTACAACAAGGAGTCTGCAAGCTCTACGAGATGTGGGACGCCTATCCGATCGACGGCGGCGCGAGCTGGCGCGCGGGATCGGGCGCGATCTTCCATTTGAACAGCAACAAGCTTCGCCCGGACGGCTGGACGTCGGCCGACGCCGCGGGATTGCCGATTCTGCCGGCGCTGGTGAAGTGCGACGAGGTGCGCGCGGGCGAGATGGATCACGCGCTGCGCGTCACGTTCGACCAAACGCAGCAAGGCTACATTCATCCAGCGACCCACTTTGCCAGCGACAGCCGTGAAAAAGACCTGCCGCCGATGGGATTGCGGCTGCGCATGAAGGCGTCGTACGACATCTCTGGTATCACCGGCCAGGCCCACGTTATCGCCGTTGCGATGAAGAAGTACGGCATGTTCGTTGCCGACAACGGGAGCAACTGGTACTTCCAAGGCGAGGGCGGGCGCCAGTCAAAGTGCTGGGACGACAACGATCTCGATCAGCTCAAGAACGTTCCCGGCACCGCATTCGAGGTGGTAAAAACGGGGAAAATTCTGCGCAAAGATCCGTAGGTTTATGCGCGTCACCCTTCGACAGGCTCAGGGTGGTACCGCGTGGCGGGGTTGCCGGCGCCTCGCGCCATCAGCCGGAATGGAGCGAGGGCGCCGGAGTGCCGCCTTCCGTCATCGCTTGGCATGCATTCGGCACGACCATTGTGCTGCAGAGGAACGAGCGACGGAACGACCGCACCCGGCGATGGTAGGGCCTGCAAATGAAGAAAGCCTGAAGCCCCGAAGCTCTTGAGCGGTGTACGACGCATACGGTGCCGCACTGCTCCTGGGAATCATCGCCGGCCTGCGTACGGCCACTGCGCCGGCGGTGCTTTGGCTCGTGCGCCATCGTTCGACCGCGGCGTACGTTCTGGGCGCGCTGGCGCTCGTGGAACTCTTCGGCGATCTGCATCCCAAGGCGCCGCCGCGCACGGCCGCGACCGGGCTGATCGCCCGGATCATCAGCGGGGCGTTCTGCGGCTGGGCGGCAACGGCGGCAACCGCGGCGGCCGGGGCGCCGGTGGTCGTGGGGACGTTGCTCGGCGTTGCGGGCGCCCTCGGGGGTGCGTACGGCGGTCTCGCGGTGCGCACGCGCGCGATAACGGCGATCGGCCGCGTTCCGGCGGCGCTGCTCGAGGATGCGATCGCGATCTTCGGCGCGCTCTTCGTGGTGCTCGGCCTCGACGTGCCGTAGCGCTATTGCCACCTCTCGAGCGGTGTGTTATAGTGCCTGCAACATGATCGTCCTTACGGCTGTGGCATACTATTATTACGGCTACTTCGACCGAAGTCGGCCAGGTGGGTCATTGCAGTAACGATCGATTCGTAAAAAGTGCAAAGCCGCCTCGCCGATGCGAGGCGGCTTTTTTATTTTCAAGGAGCGTGCCATGACTACGGTTCTCGAGCCGACCAACGATCTCGCCGAGTTTGAAGAGGCGGTCGCGCGCAGCATCAACGACCATCCGATCGTGCGGCACAACGTCTACACGCGCTGGTTCTCGCGGGGCGAGGCCACGACCGAGCAGCTGCGCGACTTTACGGTGCAGTTTTCGGTCTTCAGCCATCTCTTCATCGAGGCGCAGCTGCGCAAGTGCATCAACGCGCCCGATCTGCAGAGTTATCGCGCGGGCAAAGAGATTCTGATGAACGAGTTGGGCGTCGTCTTTACGCCGTCGGGAACCATTGAGGGCGGAACCTTCCGCTTTACGGCCGGCCACTTCGAATGGCTCGCGAACTTCGCGGCCGCGCTCGACCTGACGTGGGCGCAGATCGGCAAGCGTTGCCACGGGCGTCCCTCCACGATCGCGTTCTGCGACGCCGTGATGGAGTGGTATAGCTCGCCGGACGAGTCGACCGCCGCCGGCGCATCGTACGCGATCGAGCATTGGGCGGCAGCCGGCTTCTGGAAAGAGCTTATCGCCGGGCTGCGCGTCGTGAAGTCGGAGCGCTTACCGGAACTTCCGCTGGGATTTTGGACGTGGCACGACGCGCTCGAGGATAATCACGCCGCGCACACCGCCGAAGAGCTGCGAGAGGCTTTTGCCAAGCCGGGATTTTCGGCGGAACGATTCCTGCGCGCGGGCGAAGCGATCCTCGATGCGGTCGGCACGTTCTGGTACGGGCTGGACGACGCGCGAGTTAGGTCTTGACCGTTCCGATGGTGATCATCGTGCGGCCTTCGGAGACCGTGATGGTCACGGATTTCATTCCGGTGCTGGGATCGCCGACCGTAAAGACCGCCGATTGCGGCATGGCGGTGTGTGCCTTTTCAGCGCCGGCCGGCAGGTGCTGCTGGTACCACGAGTAGACTTTGTCGAACGAATCGTCGGTCGACAAGACGGTGCCCGATTCGGTCTTTCCCATCGAGGTACTGCTGCCGGCAGCTTGCTGATATGCGCCGGGGTAGCTCGGGAACTCACCGGCGGCGGCGGTTGCGGATTCGGTCGCGGCTTCGGTGGGAGCTTCCGACGGGGCTTCGGTCGCGGCGCTCGACGGCGCTTCGGTGGCCATTTGATCGGAACTCGTGGAACTCGCGGATTGGCCGTTGCCGTTCGACGAGGACTTGCTCGCGCACGCCGTTGCGGCGAAGAGGGCGGCAACGACGAGCGATAGAGCCAGATAACGCATTGTCGTGATTTCTCCTTCGATTAATTGGGCTTCGAAGCATGGAGTCGGCACCCTGCCCAAGAAACCCTCGCTCCGTGCCACGCGCAGGCAGTATGTCCGCCGTTACCGATCGCGTGCAGCGCGCCGTCGACCTCGTACTCAGTCTTCTCATCCTTGCGTCGCTGCTGCTCTCCGCCCTCGAGTTCGTCCACGTTCGCGGCGTCACCGACTCATGGCCCGCCATGCAGCTGCGCCATTTCGGGGGTCCGATCGCTGCGGTTGTGGCAGGCTGGTTGCCTCCCTCGGCAAAGCCGTACGCGCCGCTGCTGCTCGCGGCCATTCTCTACGCGGTAATGGTGATTGCGGACCGCCTCTTTGGCCTTGCGCGACGCGCGGCCGCCGCGCCGCGAACGGCGGCGGGGAGCAAAGCGAAGGGCCCGGCGGCGACGAGCGTCGAGTCGGAGAAAGCGCGGGCGCAGCTGCTCAAAGAGTATCAGCAGATCGAGAAAGTACTCACCGATGCGAAGCGCCGGCGCTGCACGTTTCTCTCGGTGGACGTCGCCGGCTCAACCGCGATGAAATCGGGTGAAACCGAGATCGCCGTTACCTCAACGTTCCGCGCGTACGAAGATCTCTTGCGGCGCACGTTCAAAGCGACGCGCGCGTGGAAGGAGTCGTGGACTCCCGACGGCGTGATGGTCTGCTTTCTGAATCTTCCCGACGCGGTGAAGGCGGCGCAGAGCATACTGCGGGAGCTGCCGGCTTTCAACGAACGCTCCAACCGGCTGAAGGAGAAGTTCGACGTCCGGTGCGGCGTGAACGAAGGCGAAGTCGTCATCTTCGAGGATTCCGCGGTCGAAAAGCTCGTCGAGCGCACGATCGACGTGGCCGGGCACATGCAGAAGTACGCGACGCCCGGCACGCTTTGGCTCGGCAAGAACGTTTACGACACATTGGAAGATCGCTCCGGATTCCGGCCGACCGGGCAAGAAGTGGACGGCAGCGAGACGTACGAGTGGTCGCGCAATCCGATCGCGCAAGCCATTCCGACGGCGAGCGGCGAGTCGGAAGGCTAATGAGCGCTCGTTCGGGGTAAACTCCCCGGCGAGATGCTCAAGGCAGTCCTCCTCGACGTCGACGGCACGCTGGTACGCAGCAACGACGAGCACGCGCAGGCGTGGTCGGACGGGCTGCGCGAGTTCGGTTACGAGGTTCCGTGGCAGGAGATTCGGCGCTGGATCGGCATGGGCGGCGACAAAATTCTCCCGCGCGTCGATCGGCGCCTCAACGATGCAGAGGATCCGGGCAAGTCGATCTTGCGCGTGCGGCGAGAGATCTTTCTCGAGCGCTACGTTGCGCGGCTCAAGCCGCAGCCCGGCGCGCGCGCGTTGCTGCAGCTCTTTGAAGCACGCGGCCTGCGGCGAGTGGCGGCGACCTCGGCGAACCGTGAAGAGCTGCAGCCGATTCTTTCGGCCGGCGAAATCAGCGAGCTCATCGACTTGGCGACGACCTCGGACGACGCGCAACACTCCAAGCCCGACGACGACATCATTCAAAGCGCGCTCGCGAAGGCCGAGCTCCTACGCGACGAGGCGATCTATCTGGGCGACACGCCGTACGACGTCGATGCGGCGCATCGCGCCGGCATGCCGGTCGTTGCGCTGCGCTGCGGAGGATGGGGCGACGCCGACCTGCGCGACGCGGATGGCATCTTCGATTCGCCCGAGGATCTGGCGGACCGCATCGAGGCCTCGCCGATCGGTCGCGCGCAGGCACACGACCTTTCGAACTTCAAGTAACGCTCTGGAGCGCCGTTCGTCCTTCGACTGCTCGCTGCGCTCGCGCTCAGGATGACACGATTAGCGCTCGCGCTCAGGATGACGCAGCGGCAGTCTCAGCCGCGAGTTAGGCGCCTTACTGGCGGATGCCGACGAAGCCGTGGACGACGCCGTCGGTGCCGGTATACCATCCGCAGATATCGCCCAGACCGTCGATCCCGCTCACCACGGTATTCGTTTGGTCGCCGTTGGGTTCATCGATGGTCGTCCAGACCGGATGCTTCGACGTCGAGAACAGGTTATGCACGATGAAGCCGTGCCAGTTCCCGAGCTCGTCTTTGTAGGTGCCGACCACCACGCCGGCGTCGTTCATCCCGTTCATCAGCGTGCTGTCGCGCGTCTTTCCATCGTAATTCCAATACTTGTACGAGTCGGCCTGTCCGCGCGTCCAACCTTTACTGAGGCCGGTGCCGCTAATATTCGTACTTCCGACCATCAAACCGGACTTGATGAGGCCCGTCGCCGCGATATCGGGTCCCACGATGTTTGGATAGTCGTGAAAGCGTTCGCCGGGAACGAGCTCGGTGGCGTATTGGGTGTGGCGCGCGCATCCGCCCGACGGTGACTTGTCGTACCAGTATTGGCCGACCGCGTCATAGTTCGCGTCGATTCCAAAGAACTGCATCATATGGCAGAGGCGCTCGCCGCGGTTCCTGCGGACGAGCGACCAAAGGCCTTTATTGTCGATGACTCCCCACGTGCCCGGTAAGTCGCTGACGCTCATCGCGTAGCCGGCCTCGATGCTGCTGGTGGAATGATCGGGGATCGCGATCGACGTCATATAGGTGCTGTCGGCTAACGGATAGTCGTCGTGCTGAAACTGCGCGTACGGTTGGCTGGCGTCGTAGAGTGACGTGAAGCTATGGTACGGGTTGTTCTTTGCGTTGCTGCCGTAGACGCCGACGATCTCGCGGTTCTTCGCGATTCCGGTGATACGGGTGGGATGCTGCTTCGGATAATCAACGGTGTAGAACGTAAACCCCGCGGTCGTGTCCCGTACGATCGATCGCGAGCTCGGACCGAGCCCTTGCGGCGTTGGGTTCAGCGAACCGAAGTTCGCGCACGCTGCGAGCGCAATCGCCGCGGTTGCGTAGGCGAAGATCTTCATAGCGTCCGGCGCCCCATGCCTTTACTCGAGCAGCGCGGGCCTTCCAAGTCGGGTGCCGGCATCGGATCCTGCCTCTGCCGCTGCCGCGAACCGGGCTGGCAGCTCTTGCACGTGCCGACGAAGCCGTGCGTGCGGCCGCTCTCGTCTTTATACCAGCCGGTAATGTAGTGATGCGTGTTGATGTCGCTTACCACCGTAAAGTTATGTGCTTGCGGTTCGTCGATCGTTTGCCAGACGCGTTTCGCGGAGGCCGGATTCTGCAGGAGAAACCCGTGCGTGTGCTGCTGCCCGTCGACGTAGTAGCCGACGATCTGATCTTCCCAGTTGATGCCCAGCGGATAGGTTGCCGTCGATCTCGGGGCCATCAGCCGCGTGCAATATGAGGCATCCACGTAATACCAGCCCTTCGTGACGCCGCCGAAGAGCGCGGTCCCGACGACGTTGCCCTTTTCGTTTTCTCCCGTTGCTTTCGTCGTATACGGATCGGCATTGGGCACGTGGAAATCGGCGAAAGATTCGCCGTCGGGGCCGACATACGCCTCGAAGGCCTGCGTGCCGCAGCCGCGCATTTTCGGCTTGTAGTAACCGACGACGATGTCGGTAGCGGCGATGCCGAGGACCTCGGTGACCGCGCAGGCGCCGGTTCCTTCGTTCGGATCTTGGAAGAACGTCCACTGGCAGCCGCCGCCGCTGCAACCGCGGCCGCGACCGTAACCGCTGCCGCTTCCCTTGCCGTAGTACAAGACGCCGCAGGTGGTGCATTGCAGATTGCGATTCGGCGGCGGTGAGAAGACGGTACCGGCCTGATAGAAGGCGCTGAACATGGCGGCCATATAGGTGCCGACGGCGCCGGGATAGTTTCTTGCGCGAAACTCGCGATACCCCGTCGACGACGGGTAGGGCGTGTGGGCGACCAAACCGTCGAAGTTCTGCGGAGCGGTACCCGTTACGCCGGCGACCATATCGGGCCGTTCGTCGATGCCGGTAATTCGCGTGTCGTTCTGTCCTTGCGGAGCGTCCACCGTTTGAAATGAAAAGGCATATTTGGGCGGGGGCGTACCAGCATCGTAGCCGTTGGTAAAAGTTTGGTTTGCCGACGGGATCGCACTTCCGGTTCCCGAACACGCGCCGACGATTACTGCGACTGCAGCGAAGCCAACCGCCGTCAGCGTTCGACCCCACTGGTGATTTGGATTCGTCACTGAGTGCCTTTTTTTAGTAAGATGCAGCATCGGCGAAACCACTGCGGCGTCGCCGATGCCAAACAAGGTGCAGCGCACACGTTCTAGCTACTGAATTTCAAGGTAATCCTGATTCACAGGGATGCGATACGTAAATCCTAACAAGCGCCTAGCGTAAATGCAACGTATCGCGAGGATTTGCGCGCAAGTTAGTTTTCGTTAACGCGTTAACGAGCATGCAAAAAGCTCACGCTCGAACGTTCGTTAACGCGTTAACAGATGATTATGTGGGGCTAGACTTTAGCGGCGTGACGGAAAGGTTAGCGGCCGAGAAAGGGCATGTTTTACCGCCAGGTAAAAACGACGAGCCCATCGTGAGTCGCCTGGACCCAGCCGGGCCACATTTTTACGATCGTTACGCGAGCTGCGGCCCAAGACGATCCGCCACCGCCACCACCGCCGATTCCGCCGTAAATGCTGCCGAACACGCCGTCGCCGCCACCGCCGCCGCCCCCGCCGAAGTAGCCGCCACCGCCGCCGGCGCCCGGGCAGCCGTTCGCGTATGGGCAGCTACAGTTTCCGGATGAATAGCAGCCGCCCAACCCACCGGCGCCGCCCGTTCCCAACGTTCCGTAAGCGCCCGATTGTCCGTCCTCGGGCCCTTGGCCGGGCGAGCCACCCGCTCCGCCTTGAGTTTGCGTAGCGCCCATGCCGCCGCCACCGCAGCCGGAAGATCCATAACACGTGCCGCCGTCACCGCCGACCTTACCGCCGCCGCGGCCGCCGGGGGCGTCGATAGAGCTCCCTTCGCCACCGCCGCCGGCGGCAACGAGAACGCGATCGCGCAAGGTCTTGCCGCCTTGCCGTACGTCCGAAGCACCGCCGCCGCCATAACTGCCGCCGCCCGCTCCCGCGTCTGCGCCGCCGTTGAAGCCGCCGTGCACGTTCGATCCTTGACCGCCGACGAACACGTAAAGCGTTTCGCCCGGTCGAACCGGAAGCGTGGCGCGCACGCGGCCTCCTCGCCCGAAATAAATTCGGCGATGGCACCAACCACATCGTTCTCCTCCGCCGGCCGCTCCGCGCGCATCGACCGTGATCGTTGTTACGTGCGGCGGAACCGTAAACGACTGCACAGTGCCCGAGAACCGAAAGGCGTAACGATACGAAGCAGCGTCGCTAAGAACGCGATCGGCGTGAGAAGCGGGAATGCTCGATCCGCCGCCGGTCGCTCCGCATGCAGCGGCTGCGCAACATGCCAAAAGCGCGGGCGTGCGGCAAAGAAACCATTTCGCGTTCATCCAGCGATCCTTTCGCCGTCCTTCGACACGCGCGCTTCGCGCGCTGCTCAGGATGACACCTGGGGTGCGAGTGCGCTGCTCAGGATGACACCTGGGGCGCGAGCGCGCTGCTCAGGATGACACCTGGGGTGCGAGCGCGCTGCTCAGATGACACAGAGGGTCTTTTTTACGGGGACAACGTAAAGACCGTGCCGCAGCCTCCCAGATCTCGGCGGGGGCAGCCCCTACCGCCGTCGAGGGTCGTGCCGTAGAGCAAGCCGTCCACGTCTATAACGCCGCCGCTCGGCGTTTGGCCGTCACTCGCACTAAAGAAATGCAGCACCTTCTCGACGCCGCTCATGCTCACGCGGTAGACGGTGCCGTCACCGCAGAAGTCTTGGCAGTCGGCGCCGCCGAGCGCGGTTGTGCCGTACAGCGTACCGTTGACGTTCCGTAACGGCCCATCCGGAGATGCTCCGTCCGACTGCGAGCCGGTGAAGCGGTGCAGCACCTTCTCCGTACCGGTTGTGCTTAAGCTGTAAACGAGGCCGCATCCGTCACCGTAATAAGAACCGCCGCCGCATCCGGTACCCCCGTAACGGGTTATGCCATAGAGCTTACCGCTGGCCCCGATCAAACCAACCCCAGGGGCAGTGCCGTCGGGTCCGCCGGAAAACGCATGCACGATCGTCTCAGCGCCGGCCGTCGTTACGCTATAGACCGTGCCACAGCAGGCGCCCTTTCGTTTCGAGCCGCCGAACTCGGTTGTGCCGTAGAGCGCGCCGCTGACGTTGAGCAAATCGCCGGTCGGAAACGCACCGTCCGCTCCTTTCGTAAAGCGGTGAAGCACATGTTCGGAGCCGCTCGTGCCGATACTATAGGCCGTGCCGCAGCCGGGCTCAGCGCCCTTGCAGTGCAAATCGCCGCCGAACTCGGTCGTGCCGTAGAGCGTGCCCTTGACGTTCAGTAGGCCGCCGTCGGGGAATCCGCCGTCGGCACCGCCCGTGAAGCTGTAGAGCACTTTTTCCGCACCGCTGGTGCTGACGCCGAACACCGTGCCCGAGCCATTGGAGCCGCCGAGGTACGTCGTGCCATAGAGCGTGCCGTTGACTTCCGTGAGGTGCGCGATCGGTTGTGCTCCATCGGAGCCGCCGGCGAAACTATGCAGCACCGTCTCGACGCCGCTGGGAGTGAGAGCGTAAATCGTTCCTTGTTTCGAGGCGCCGCCGTAGGCGGTCGTCCCATACAGCGTACCCCCGACATTTACGAGGCTTGCAAACGGGTGCGCGCCGTGGAGACGGCGGAACTCAAAGAGCACGCGATACGAACTCGTACCAGATCGGCGGTGGGCGAAAGAAGAAGTCAGCGCGTTGCCGGCCGGAGGGGTTGCGTTTGCGGCGCATGCGGCGAGCAACGCTGCAGCCAAGCAACAGCCTATAAGGTAGCGGATCGAGAGCCTCATGCGACACCTCTGCGACATGAACGGAGGAGCGTATGCGAACGTTCGCCGCGGCGAAACTGTTTTGCCTGCGCGGGAGCGATCGAATCCTTGACGGTGGCGCACTGCGGCGATAACGCGTGCGACAACGGCGTGGCTTGCGGCGTCGTGTTCAGGTTGAAGCCGTGGCGGTCGGTTCCGCGGAGCTTTGCGACTCAGGTCAACGCCGAGGCACATTTTTTGGCGACGTAGGTTCCGTTTTTGCAAGCGAGCTCTTGCCGTTCGTCGACGATGTATTAGAGTGGAGACGGAGGAGAGGAGTAAAGACCATGCTACGTCTTCGTTATTGTGCTTGCGCTTGCAGCATTTTAGGAACGGTTACGGCACTAACCGGCTGCGGCGGCATTAGCGGTGCGCCGTTTGCCGCGTCTCCCGCCGCGCGCGTTGCCGCGCACGCGCATGCGGCCGCCAAGTACCAGTCGCTGTACAGCTTTTCGGGGCAGCGAAAAAATGGAGCCGGCCCGTATGGCGGCCTAATCGCCGTCAACGGCACGCTCTACGGCACGACTGGATACGGCGGCGCAAAGACTTACGGAACCGTGTTTGCGATTACGGCTTCGGGCAAAGAGCGCACGATCCATAGCTTCGGCGGATACGATGGGGTGTTGCCGCTCGCCGCGCTCATCAATGTCAACGGCACGCTCTACGGCACGACGAACGTGGGCGGCGACCAAGGATCCTGTTCAAGCGGGTTTTGTGGAACGGTCTTTTCGGTGACGACTGCGGGTAAGGAAACGTTACTTCACAGTTTCGCGGGCGGAAACGGCGCCGAGCCGCAGGCAGATTTGCTGAACGTCAAAGGCACGCTCTACAGCACGACTCTCGCCGGAGGTACGAGGAACGCCGGAACGGTCTTCGCGATTACCGCTGCGGGCAAAGCAGAGGTGCTGCACGACTTCGGGGGCGCTGGGGACGGCGTTTGGCCGCGTGCCGGTCTGACCGCGGTCGACGGAACGTTGTACGGCACGACCGCATCGGGCGGGAGTGCGGGCTGCGGCTCCGGTTGCGGGACCGTGTTCTCGATTACCACGGCCGGCAAGGAGCGCGCGCTCTACGATTTTGCGGGCGGGGGAGACGGCGCAGGGCCGACTGCGCGCCTCGTCAATGTCAACGGAACCTTGTACGGCACGACTGAATCGGGCGGCAACGGAGGCTGCGGCGGCGGCGGTTGCGGGACGGTGTTCACGATCACGCGATCGGGCAAAGAGACCGTTATCTACCGTTTCGGCGGCTCGCACGACGGCGCGAATCCGTGGGCGGGATTGATTAACGTTCACGGTACCCTCTACGGCACAACGATCAACGGCGGGACTGCGAACCTCGGCACGGTCTTTTCGATCACACCTGCGGGCGCTGAAACGGTACTCCACAACTTTGCCCGCTATGGAGACGGTGCCGAGCCGTTTGCGCGCCTACTCGACGACAACGGCACGTTATACGGGACCACGGCGTACGGCGGTGCGCACGGATACGGCACGGTGTTTTCGCTGAAGCCGTGATGCGACGCGATGCCGCATGGCCGTTTTAGCGGATGGCGATTTCGAACGGCTCGTTCAGTGCAGTTCGCGTGCCCTTGAGCGTGTCGATCGGGGCGACGTTGCCGCTCGAGCCGGCGGCGTACGCGGTGATCCGATTTTTGCTCGCGCTGGCGATATAGATGTTGTTGCCGGCGTCAAGCGCCAATCCGTCTGGGCCGTTGAGCTTCGTTAGATTGCCCCGGATATATTGGATCGGCCGCACGTTGCCGTTGGCGCCGGCAGCATAGACGGTGACGGCGTTATTCTGGTTCGCGACGTATACGCGATCAGCGGCGTCCACGGCGATGCCGAAAACCTGGCCGAGCTTGGTTCGGGCGCCGGCAATGGTCCGCATCGGCGCGACGTTTCCCGCGGAACCCGCCGCATAGACGGTGACGGTGTCGTTGGCGTAGTTGGCCACGTAAACGTTGCCGCCGGCATCGAGCGCGATCGCGTCGGGATCGTCCATGGCGGTGGCCGCGCCGCCGATGGTCGCGATCGGAGCGACGTTGCCGGTTGCGTTGGCAGCAAACACCGTTACGGTGCGGTTGCTGGTGTTCGCTACGTAGATGTCGCCGTTGAGCGGATCGAGCGCGATGCCGATGGGATGGTCGAGCCCCGTGTTGCTGCCCTGGATGTTTTGGATCGGGGCAGCGTTTCCCGTGGCGCCGGCGGAATAGACGGTGATCGAACCTTGGAAGCCGGCGCCGCCGTTATAGTTGGCGACGTAGATATGGGCGCCGGCGTCGACGCCCATCGGCGCACGCATCGCTCCGGTAAGCGTTTGGATCGGCTTGGCATTGCCCGCGGCGCCCGACGCATATACGGTGACGCTGGAGTTGTGGTTGTTGGGGACGTAGAGGCACGGACACGGCTTAGCGCGCGGCATGGTGTGGGAGTTCTGCGCAAATGCGAGCGGCGTCGCCGGCACCGGCGGTGCGCTCGCGCAGCTCGTCAGCAACGCCGCAGCGCTCGCCGCCACGAGCGCACGGTGGAGCTGCAGGTTACGCATCGTTAGTCCTCCCGGCGACGTGGCGAAACCCTCCGCCGTTCAAAACACCTCTCCGCCTCACCTCCCGACGTCGCGCAGCGGGATGCCTTTTCCACGTCCCGAATGGCCTGCCTAAGCCGTGGCGCTGCGCGCACGCGATTTAAAGGCGGCGGCGACTGGCTGTACGATTCGAAGAAGGGCGAGTACGTAGCGTTGGGCGCAGAGCCCGGGTTTTGGGGCGTTTCGCGGGGCATGGCGAGCGCGGATGCGACGACGATTACCCTAACCGATACGTACCCCAGCGATCCGACGAACGGAACGACGACGTATCATTTCGCTCGGTCGACAATCGGCTTTACCGCCGACTGGAAGAAGGACGGTAAGCCGATGCGCCTCCAGCAGACTTGCACAAAGGCGTAGGGTAGGCGGCAGAGCCACGACAACCGAACGATGAAAACACGAGAAGCGAGGTAGCATGCCAAAACTGACGCAACTGCCCCAAGTCGCTGAGGCGATACCGCTTGAAAAGCTGACCGCTGCGCAAGTCAAAGAGCTTCAACAATCGCTGACGACACTCGGCTTCGGGCTCCAGGCCGACGGCATACTTGGCTCCGCCACTCGAACGGCATGGGGACGCTTCAAAGCGAGCATCGGTGAGGGGGAACCCGATAGCATCGGTCCCGCATCGGTCAAAAGTCTTCAGGAGCATCTTGATGCACAAGAGGCCCAGGGGCACAGCTCGGGCGTTCCCATGCAAGCCGTGAATTTGGTCAAGTCGTTTGAAGGGTACCGCGCGACCGCGTACGACGACGGAACCGGCGTTTGGACGATCGGATGGGGAACGACGGTCTATCCCGGCGGCCAACACGTGAAGCCGGGAGAGACGATCACCGAGGCACAGGCCCTCACCGATCTTCGCAACGATTTAAAATCAACGACTAATACGCTCGCAGCCACAATTCCGCATTGGAGCGAGATGAACGATAACCAACGCTCGGCGCTGATATCGTTCGGTTACAATCTGGGCGCCGGATTTTACGGGTCGAGCGACTTCAACACGATCACCGCGTGCTTAAAGGAGCGGCGTTGGCAAGACGTGCCAAATGCGTTCATCCTCTATTCGGACCCGGAGGATCCGAACGTCCACCAGGGCCTCCTGCGCCGTCGCCTCGCGGAAGGCAAGCTCTGGTTGGGTGAAGGCCCTTATGCAGCGTAAACGTGCATCTATGCCTCCGATGGTAGCGCTGACCGATTGCGTGCACGGAACCGGCAGAGGCGCATCAGCGATAGCGAGCCAGCAAGGCGCCTCGCTGAGAGTATTTTACTATCGTGAGCCCATCAGGTGAGTACAGGTTCCCCTGCGCGTCAACGGCCACCGCACCGGGACCGTCCATAAAAAGCTTATCCCGAGGAGCGTTCGGAATCTGCGCGAGAAAGTGACCTCGTGCATCGAACTTCTGGACTCGGTGCAGCGCGATGTCGGCAACGTAAATGTTCCCGGCACGGTCGACAGCGAGGCCCGCGCTATTGACAAACTCGCCTCGTCCCGTTCCAGCGCGCCCGAACTCGTGCAACGTGGTACCGGCGGGAGACAGGATCTCGATGCGATGGTTGGGCCAGTCCTCGACGACGACGTTGCGGCCGTTTTGGACGGCAATCGTTTCCGGACCGCCCCAGCGATCGATGTCGCCTCCTTTGGCTCGATGCCACCGCGCGATCAATCGTCCCGCCGGAGAGAATTTCTCGATGAGATTCGGCGCTGCTTGGGAGATATAGACGTTCCCCGTCGCGTCCACGGCGACGTGTCCGAGATTGTGAAAGCGCGCGCGGCCGCCAAAGTAACCCAGGACCTTGCCTTGTCGAGAAACCTCGAGCACGCTCGCGCTGCCCGCATCGGTTACGAGCACGTGTCCGGCCCGATTGAGTGCGATGCCTTCGGGCCCGTTGTGATCTCCCGGGGCGACCGTGAATATGCGCCACTCCGCGATGCGGGTTCCGTCCGGCGCAAGCCGCAAGATGCGCAAATGGGTCTTCCGATCGGAATCGGTGAGAAAGATGCTGCCGGCGTCGTCGACGATCATGTTGTCCGGCCCGTACAGGCAGAGGCCACAGGGTTGACCCGCGAGAGCTAAGAGCACGAAGAGGGAGGTTAGCATGCAGAGAGCATTTGCGGCGGGATCGGCTGAACCCGGCGAAGGTTGAAGTTTTGGTACGGTCGCCGAGCGCAATAACGTAGCAGGCCCGCTAGTGCGGGCCTGCTTTCATCTGCGTGCGTTTCACTCAGTGCGGATCATTGCCGAATGAGCGTCGAACCGGTAGTGGCTTCGTAATAGCCGGCTCTCTTGATGAAGAAGAACTTCACCGGGTCTCCGCCCGCCGGAAAGTTAAACGTGTCGATTCGAGCCGAGCATCCTGAAAGTCCCTCGCCGTTCGAAGCGATAATACGCGTGACTTTGTCGGTCTGCAAACCGTTGGGATTCTGCGAATGATTCCCCCAAGCACCCGCAAAAAGACGGTAATCGCCATTCCCGTTGGTGTACGGGCAGTCGGGGGCAAGAAGCGTTGTAGCCGAAACGGTTAGCTTCGTGCCTCGGAGCTTCGCGGAGTAGATGCCGAAACTCCCATTGGAAGGAGGACCCGCTCCGTTGTCGCCGAGGCCGAGCTGGCTGCCCATCAACTCGATCGCACCACCCTGGTGGATGATCGCCCCCTTGAGGGTCAGCATCTCCCACGAGCTGCCGCCGGCGGGAAGCTCGTAGACCGACGAGGTAGCCGGGCAATAAGGCGGCGTGCAGTTGTAGGACTCGACAAAGAGGTTCCCCTTGGCGTCGTATGCCGGTGGATAGATATGGTCCTTCGGCCCTGCGTACTCCGTGCCGGACTGGCCGCCGCCCGGGAAGACCATGACGAAGTCCGGTTGAGAGCCGCCGGAAGTGGTACCGAAGCCGGAGACGCCGATGGCGAGATCACCGCCGGCTGAAACCGAGCACCCGCGCGGAATGCCTTGGATGTTCTTCCACGAGTTGATCACCTTGAGCGTGGCATGTTGGATCTCATAAGCAGCTGAGGCAAACCCGTCCGTAACGTAGACGTTCCCCTCGCTATCGCTGCACAGACCCGACGGGGTTTCAAAGCCGGTCACCCGGCCGACGACGCGCCCGCCCGGATAGTTGAAGACATCGACCTCGCTGAAGGCTTGGGCCACGTACAAAACCAGGCGCCCCGTAGGCGGCCGTTTCAGCCAGGCGCTCCGCAGCGAATGTCTCGTCGCGGGAAGGCCAAGCTCCATGCGCTGCGTCACCGCGAACGGGTTTCCAACGAGGGAGGGCCCCGTTCCGACGGCGCTACAGCCGGCGAGGAACGCCCCGAAGATGGCCAGCCCGAAAGCCAGACGGGCCAAATGAAATTTGGTCGGCATGTTAGCTCCAATCTTTGACGGTAGTGTCCTTTCTCAACGATACACCGAGCGCGGGATGGCGGCATCGGTAAATTACGTAGCTGTTAGCGGTCGCTGCCACATCGCAGCGACGTTCGCGCGAGAGCTTGGCGGACGATTCCAGGTCGAGGAGCACGCGGCTGAACCCAGAAGTCAGAGCCACTTTGCCGGTGAAGAGCACTTCGCGAGCCATACGGCCGCGCAAGCCGCGCGTTGGCGCGTCGGAAGCGACGGTTCAGGGGGATCGCGGCTACCTTCGCGGTCGGATTGCCGTCGCGCTCGAGCTTGCGCTCGGAAACAGTCACACGGAGGCGCGCAGCCTCCTTGCCGGCCTCCAGCCCGAGATCGACGTCGCCGACAATGAGATCATCGCACTGTATTTTAATGCGTGCGCGCTCAGTTATTATAAGGCGCGCCTGATCCGCGAGAGCTTTGCCGCATTCGAGCGTGCCTTGAAGGCGACGCGCACTCTTCGCGACCCAATGCTCCGCCGAGTCGTGTTGGAAAACTACGGCTGCGCTCTAACGCAAGACGGCAGCATCGATTATGCGATCGAGCTGCTGGCGCAAGGGCTGGAGATTGAGGTGGACGTTTCCGACCGGCTGCTCAGCCTCGCCAATTTTGCCGAAGCGCTCTTCACCGCGGGGCAGGTTCGACGCGCCGCCGACGTGCTTCTTGAGTTTCACGCGCTACATGCGGAGAATCCGAAGTCCGAATACTTGTTGCCCGCCGCGGTGACCGGCATCCAGGTCGGATTGATGCTTCCGAACAAAAAGCTCTTGCGGCTAAGCAGCGATCCCGCCTTACTCGAGCTGGCGTTTGTGCGGCCCGGTCAGCATCAGGTGCTCGGGCAGACCGCCGAAGCGTTTTGTCTGCTTTACGAGCACTTGGACCGTCGCACGGAGCACGATGCGCTACTCGATCGCGCGGTGGATACGTTATCGTCGCTTGACTCGAGCCTAGCGTTCGCCATTAGAGTGGCACGGCTTGGCTCCGCGGATCAAGTGCTGCGAGTGAAAGCGTTGATGGACCAGCACCGCGCGGAGGACTCGGTTCTCTTGCGTTCGTATCGAGCTTTGTTCAATAGCTTCATTGCTTCGCGACACCGATTGGCGCAGCGCGCCGGAAGGCTCGCAATGGAAGGTGCCCGCGATCTCGCGGGAGCCGGCCGGCCGTTTCTCGAGGCAGTTGCGTTAGAAGCGGCTGGGCTGCACGATGCTGCGCGCAACCTTCGCCGGCGCTGCGGAGCATTGGGCGACGCAATGCGATTGAAGTGGACGGGCGGTCCGCTACCGCGACGCATGGCTACCCAGCTCACCTGTCGCGAGCGAGAGGTCGCCGAACTCGCTGCACGAGGCGCGACGGACCGAGCAATCGCTCTGGCGCTCGGATTAAGCGAACGAACGGTGCAATGCCACTGTCGAGCGATACTCGGTAAGCTCGGAATCCGCTCGCGTTGGCAGCTCACCGCCGTGCTGATGGAGAGCATGGCCGACGAACGGTGAGTATCAGGTAATTTGCCGATGCCCGCTAGGCGGAAGCCCCGCATCGTTACATTCGGTGATTCAAACGGTCACCGCACTGCTCGCCGGGGACTGGTGCGCAACGTGGGCTAGCCGTTTCACGGGGATAACGAGAAGACCGTTCCTGCGTTGTGCGCGCCGTCGGCAGTAGTCGTGCCGTAGAGCGTGCCGTCTACATTGATGAGGCCGGAATACGGATATTTACCGTCCTTCGGAGCGCCGAAGCTGTGGAGCACGGTTTCCTTACCGGAGGTGGTCGTCTTGAAAACCGTTCCGCATCCGGGGATGCCGCCGTATCGCAGACCGCACGAAACCGAGCCACCGTTGGAGGTGGTGCCGTAGAGCGCGCCGTTGACGTCGATGAGGCCCCCATATGGATAAATGCCGTCCTTCGAGCCGCCGAAGCTGTGCAGCGGCGTTTCCGTGCCGGAGGTCGTGAGCGAGAACACCGTTCCCAGGTTGTTCTTGCCCCCGCGTTTGGTCATGCCGTACACCGTGCCGTTGACGTCGAGCAGGGGCGCCTGCGTTGGGTATTCGCCGTCTCTCCGGCCGCCTTTGAAGCTATAGAGCACGGTTTCCGCGCCGGACGGCGCGATCGTAAAGACCATTCCGCAACCGCCACGTGAGCCGCAGTTCGCGCCGCCGTAAAACGTCGTGCCGTAGAGCGTTCCGTTGACGTTGATGAGCGCCGCTTTCGGGTGCGCACCGTCCGGTTCACCCGCGAAGCTGTGGAGCACGGTTTCCTTGCCGGAGGTCGTGATCGCGAAGACCGTTCCATCGTCGTTTGCGCCGCCGTTGGCCGTGGTACCGTAGAGCGTTCCGTTGACGTTGAGGAGGCCATATTCGGGTCCGGTGCCGTCGGGTTCGCCGGCGAAGCTGTGAAGCACCGTCTCTTTGCCGGAGCGCGTAACCTCGAATACGGTTCCGCAATAGCAGGACGCGGCTCCACCGTCGACCGTGGTGCCGTAGAGGACGCCCGCGACGTCGATGACGCCGGCGCGCGGGTTCTTACCATCTCCCGAGCCGACTTCGAAACTATGGAGAATGCTTTCGCTGCCGGAGGTCGTGATCGCAAAGACGGTGCCGCCGTAGCAACGGTCGTGACACGGGCCGCCGCCGTATTCGGTGGTACCGTAGAGCGCGTTCTTGACTTTGACGAGAGGACCGGCGTGCGGGTCTCTGCCGTCGTCGCCGCCTTTGAAACTGTAGAGCACCCCGTACCCGGATCCCGCGTGCGTTTGCTCCGCCGCAATGCCGCCGGGCGACGGGTTCAGCGACATGCTTGCGCCTCCGCAGCCCGTTATCGTCGCGGCGAGAATCACTGCAGCAAAGGCTTTCATGCATCCGTCCTTCTCCAAGCAAGGTTGTTGGCGTTATTGCGTGTCGACCGGTTCGTTCGACGGCGGTTCATGCAGGAAGGACGACGGCGGATACTTCGCTGGAATCGCGGTGAACGGACGCGGCGACTGAGCGAAATCGAAGGCGGCATCGAAGCTCGCTGCGCGCCGATCGGTGTAGCCTTGTGACGCCGGACCGATGCTTGCGGTTCCGTAGACCTCTTCGATGAACCGCAGAACGCTCGCGAACTCGTATTGCGTGCTATCGACGTAACCGGCCTTGGCGTAGGGCGAAATGATGAGGCATGGAACGCGGAAGCCGAGACCGCGATAATCGAGCTGCGGCGGCTTCGCATTATCGTACCATCCGCCCCAATCGTCCCACAGCACGACGATCGCCGTGGAACTCCAGTAGGAACTCTCCCCGATCGCATTGACGACCGATGCGACCCATGACGGGCCGCGGTCGCTTCCCCGCTCGCCCTTGAGGGGCGGGTGATCGGAGTCGCGCAGACTCGGAGTAACAAAGCTTACCGACGCCAAGTTCCCCGTGCCGGGATCGGCTAATATCTGCGTCTGCGGAGCGACGACGTCGGCCGCCCAATCGGGACCGTACCGTACGTATTGCATCGCTTCAAATGGTTCCCAGATGCCCGCGTCGAGCTTTTTCGTGGCGTAGTACTTCCACGAGATGCCGGCGTTATCGAGCACCTCGGCTATCGAGTTCCACTGATCGAAACACGGGAACGGGCCCTGATTCAACTCCAATTTCTGTTCGGAATTCACATACGAGCTCTTCGTGCCCGGCGGCGAATCGCAATCGTACGGCCTTCTCGTTGGGTTATCGATCTCGGCCTCAGATGGCGATTGGCTGATGTCGTCGGTGCCGGCAACGAGCGTCAGATGTCCGGTGAAACTCCCGCCCCACTCCGTCGGAAACATTTCATCGGCGAGTACGTATTGCTGCGCCATGTCCCAGTAGGGTGCGATCAGCGACTGCTTGACGTACGAATACGCCGGATATGGACCGCCTTTGCAGCAGAACTTGGAGAAGCCGTCCATCTTGCCGTTATTCCAAGAGACTTGGGCCGACTGCCACTCGTGCCCCAAGTCGACGTAGTTGCAGGTGATCGGCTTGAGCGCAACCGAGATGTCTCCGGGGGGACAGTGCGATTTCTTGCCGCGGCGCGCGACCTGTCGGGCGATCCCCGCTCGCACGTTGGTCTCCGGAATCGCGCAGCCCGACGCCGGCGCGTCGGCACCGGGATAACCCATGAAAAAGTTGTCAAAGCTGCGGTTCTCTTGGATGATGACGACGACGTGCTGAATGTATCGGCCCGGAGATCCGCTCTGCGGCTGTCCGCGACTCAAAACCGCAGGCGTACCACCGAAAGAAGAGCATCCGGCAGCGATAAGGCCCAGGAATGCAAGGGCGAGCGCTTTCATGGCGGCTCCATTAACCGAAGTGTTTGCGGACGGTTCGGCGCTTCCCCTAGCTGCAGCAACGTTGCGGCGCGGGGGTGCTTAGCCCGAAGGTGGCCGCATCCGAGATACTTGGGGTGCAGCCGCCGATCGGCTCGGCCTCGATCGTATAAGCTCGTCTACCAATTTCAGGGCGGGTCCAACGGATCCGAACCCGTTGCCGCGATGATCGACGTGAACGGCACGTTCTATGGCACGACATTCCGGATGCGGTCGTCGTCCCTTCGACGGTCGCAACGATCGCCGTCCTGCAGGCGACGTACCGCTACATCTACATATCACCGGCTTTCTAAACGTGTGGTTGCGGCCTTGGCTTTGCGCCGGCATGGCGAAGATCGATAAGATGGCGCCGTTCGTGTACGCAAACATGCCGCAGGACCAGCCAGGCTCGCTCACCGTTGCCCAAGCTTACGACGTCTCGGCGTTCGTCTTGAGCCATCGGCGCCCCAAGTTCAACGGCGACGCCCTCGTTGGATGGCCCCCGCCGCGCGAAGACATTTTAACGACTAAACGCAGTGCTCGTCCTTTTTGAAGGAATGAAGCAGGCGCCTTCTCAAAGGTTCCATGAATTGGGTTGATCTTGGATATCGGTCACCGCAAGGCGTTGGAGGGTCGTCCATGAGCGATTTGTCCCGTCGTGATCTCATCAAGCTTACCGGGCTTACCGGGCTCGCCGCGGTAGGAGCGGCGGCCCCCGAGGCGCTGGCTCCGGTTAGAGCCGAGGCCGCCGTAGCAGGCCCGATCGTGAGCCTGCAGAGCGTAGCCGACTTGCCGGCGCCGACAGGCCCGCGTCTCGTCGTAATCGGAGGCGGTACGTCGGGCCTAACCATTGCAAAGTATGCCAAACTCGAGTATCCGAGATTCGACGTCGTGCTCGTCGAGAAGCGCGATATGTACGCGTCGTGCTTCACCAGCAATCTGTGGTACCCGGACGTCATCAATCTGGACTTTTTCGCCGATCATAGTTTCCTCGACGCCGCCAAGAACGGAAACTATACGTTCTTCAGCGCGACCTGCATCGGTCTCGACCAAGCGGCGCGGCGAATCTATACGACGCGCGGATCGGTTGCATATGACTATCTCGTGATCGCGCCCGGCATCGACTACGATTACTCGCGCGTGGGCGTCACGGATCCGGAAACCGAGTATATGCTGCGCACTCAATACCCCGGTGGCTTCACGATGCCGACCGAGCACGTGACCATTCGGAGAAAGGTCCACGAGTTCGAAGGGGGAGTCTTCGTCCAAACGGTTCCCGGCGGAAATTACCGCTGTCTGCCTGCACCCTACGAGCGAGCCTGTATGATCGCGGCCTATTTCAAAAAGAACAACGTCAAGGGCAAGGTGCTCGTGCTCGATCACAATCCGGAGATCACGATCAAGGCCAAGGGTTTTCACGCCGCCTTCAGCGAGCTCTATCCCGATCTCATCGAGTACAAGCCGTCCGTCGATATTACGGGAATCGATCCGGTTAAAAAGATCGTCAAGACCGACTTCGAGTCGTACAATTTCGACGATGCGGCGATTTATCCGGGCGTCCGCGCCTCGATCTTGATCGAGCAGTTCGGGCTGGTCGATCCGAATAGCTTGCAGAAAGAAGCCAACATCGATCCGTTCAAGTACAACGTTATAGGAGACGAGCGCGTCTACGTTACGGGCGATTCGCGGCCGATGCCGTACTCCAAGAGCGGCAATACCTCGAACAGCGAAGGAAAATACGTTGCCAAGGTGCTCGCGGCGCGTGCGCAGGGCAAAGAGATCGCGTGGACGAGTCCCGAAACGCTCTGCTACTCGATGGTGGAGGTCGATCCGAACGAAGCTATTTCCGTCGACGCCTTTTATGCGTACGATTCTGCCAAGAAGTCGTTTGGCTTTACGAACGTTAAGCTGGACGAGATGCGCGACCAGGCGAAGGCGAGCGCCTACCTCGAGTGGGCGAGAGGTCTTTATCGCGATATGTTCACCTAGCATCCATCAGCAAAAACCGTGCGCAGAGACTCGTTCGTTCGAATTTGCGGCGCTGCGTTCGCGGCCCAGATTCAAGCAAGGTTGACCGCCGCGGCCGATGCGTCGCAGCCGACCTCGTTCAATCGCGTCGGGCTCGTTAACGAAACGCAGGCTCCCGTCCGAGCCGGCGATCTTGGGCTGGCGGAGGCGTACGTTTTCCATTATCCATACCGCGCGACGCCGTGCTTTCTCATTCGGCTCGGGCGGACGGCTGCCGGCGGCGTGGGACCCGACCGCACGGTCGTCGCATTCTCGGCCATCTGCGCGCATCAACTCTCGTATCCGTCGAAGGAATTTAGCCCGATTCGCTACTCGGCGGGGTACAGCCAAGTAGCGCAGCGGTCCGGCGCGATCGTCTGCTGCGCGCATCACAGCGTCTACGATCCGGCCGACGGCGCGCGCGTGCTCTCGGGACCCGCTCCGCATCCGCTGGCTACCATCGCCCTCCAGCACGATCCCAAGACCGACTACCTATACGCCACGGGCGTCCACGGTCCCGATCGTTTCTACGATTTCTTTATCGCGTATAAGGAAGAGCTCATCGATGCCTACGGACGCGGTAAGGAGCGAGAGCCCGCGACGGAAAGCGCGATCGTGGTTCCTCTCGACCGATACACGCGCGACGTTATCGTCTGCTAACCTGCCATGGTCGCTGCTTTCATCCTGATTTTCGGCCTGCCGGCGGTCGCGACGGGGACGCCGCGAGACGAGTTGGTGGTCTTCGAAGATCTGACTTGCCGGTATTGCACGTTTTGGGAGCACGACGTGGGCCGGATCTACGAAAAGACGGACGAGTCGAAGATCCTGCCCCTGCGCCGCGTGGATTACCGGGCGAAGCCTCCCGCCGATCTCCAAGACGTCGCGCCGATCGTCTACTGGCCGACGTTCGTCGTCGTGCACTGCGGCCGTGAGTTCGACCGCATCACGGGCTACAACGGCGGCGATCAGTTTTGGGGTCTGCTGGATGCTGCGATTCGCCGGCTCAAAGAAGTCGAAAAATCCTCTTCATGCTCGCAAGGAACGACATAATGAATAGGTCTGACATGCTTTCCTTCACCGGTGCCGGCGCACTGGCCGCACTGGCAACCGCGCTCTTTCCGGCGCGCGCGGTGGCAACTCCCGAAGAAGCGCAAAAGCTGATCGCAACGCTCGGCGCCCAGACTCCCCAGGTCGGCAAGGTGACGCTGGGAGTCCCCGAGATTGCCGAGAACGGGGCGAACGTCCCCGTCACGATTGCGGTCGAAAGTCCGATGACAGCCGACAACTACGTCAAGACGATACTACTGGTTGCCGACGGAAACCCGAATCCGGGCGTCATTCGGTTCGAACTCTCGCCGGCGAACGGTAGGGCCTCGGTCGAGTGCCGGATTCGGCTCGCGCAGACCGAGAACGTCATCGCCGTCGCGCAGATGAACGACGGATCCCTTTGGAGCGCAACGCGACACGTCAAAGTTACCATCGGCGGCTGCGGAGGCTAACCATGCAAAACGTTACGACTCGGGTCAAAGTGCCCGACACCGCCGCTAAAGGCGACATCATCGAGATCAAAACGCTGGCCTACCATCCGATGGTCTCCGGGCAGGGCAAGGATGCGAGCGGCCACACCATTCCACGCGAGATCATTAATACGTTCACTTGCGATTACAACGGCGCGCGCGTTCTTGTCGCCAAGCTCGAACCGGCGGTGGCTACGAATCCTTTGCTGAGCTTCTACGTTAGGGTCGACGCCAGCGGTAGGTTCGATTTCACCTGGATCGACGACGATGGTTCGGTCTACAAGGACCATGCGAGCATCACCGTGACGTAGTGTCGGGCACTGTGATAACGCGGCGCGATTTCTTGGCGGCTGCCGCCGCTACCGCCGCTCTGCCGGCGGTGGGCGGGAGCTTGACGCGCGCCGCCGCGCTGCAGCGAGTCACGCAACGCGATCTCTTGCGTTTCGAATCCCTCGGTCAAGTTACGATTCTCAGCTTCACCGACATTCACGCACAACTCATGCCGCTCTACTTTCGCGAGCCGTCGATCAACATCGGCGTCGGCGCGGACGCGGGTCTCCCTCCGCACCTAACCGGACGCTACCTTTTGGACGCCTTTTCGATAACGCTTGAGTCGCCTACGGCCTACGCGGTATCGTGCGATGACTTCGCGGCGCTCGCCCGTGCATACGGACGGCTCGGCGGACTCGACCGAATGGCGACGCTCGTCAATGCCATTCGAGCCGAGCGTCCCGGCCGAACGCTGCTGCTGGACGGCGGCGACACCTGGCAAGGGTCGTATACCGCGCTTCGCGAGCGGGGCGCCGATATGGTCGTCGCGATGAATGCGCTCGGGGTCGACGCCATGACGGCGCACTGGGAGTTTACGTACGGAACGAAGCGTGTTTTGGAACTGAGGTCGAAGCTCAATTACCCGCTGCTCTGCGGCAACGTCAAAGATGCGACGTGGGGCGAGTACGGCGCGTTCGAAAGCCGCAAAATATTCGAGCGTGGCGGCCTGCGGATCGCGGTGATCGGTCAAGCGTATCCCTACACACCGATTGCCAATCCGGCTTGGATGATTCCCAACTGGAGTTTCGGCATCGACGAGCAGCACGTGCAGAGCGAGGTCGACGAGGCACGTTCGGCGGGCGCGGATCTGGTCGTGTTCCTCAGTCACAACGGTTTCGATATCGATCGTAAGCTCGCCGGGCGCGTCTCCGGCATCGACGTAATCCTCACGGGGCATACCCACGACGCCATTCCCGCACCGGTGCTCGTCGGCAAGACGATCCTAATTGCGGCGGGCTCGCATGGGAAGTTTCTCGCGCGCCTCGATCTCGACGTGCGCGATCGGCGCGTCGTCGACCATCGGTTTCGCCTCATTCCGATCTTCAGCGACGTCATCGCGCCCGATCCGCGGATGGCGGCAATCGTCGAGGCGATCCGCCGCCCGTATCGCGCGCAGCTCGAGCGCGTCCTCGGCCATACCGAGAGCCTGCTCTACCGGCGCGGGAACTTCAACGGAACGTTCGACGATTTGATCTGCACGGCGCTGCTGGCCGAGCGTGACGCTGAAATCGCACTTTCGCCGGGTTTCCGCTGGGGCGGTACGCTGCTTCCGTCGCAACCGATCCGCCTCGAGGATCTGTTCGGGCAGACCGCCATCACCTATCCCGCCGCGTATCGGACGACGATGACGGGCTTGGACTTGCGCAATCTGCTCGAAGACGTGGCAGACAATCTCTTCAACCCCGATCCGTACTACCAACAGGGCGGCGACATGGTCCGCGTTGGCGGCATGTCCTACTCGATCGACGTCTCGAAAACGATCGGCGAGCGAATCTCCGATATGACTTTGCAACGAACGGGCGCAGCAATCGATCCGAAGAAGCAGTATGTCGTCGCGGGCTGGGCGTCGACCAAACCGGCGACACTGGGCCCTCCCGTCTACGACGTGGTGGCCCGTTACGTCGAGAACCAAAAAGTCGTTCGAATCCCAAATCGGCAGCCGGTGCGTGTGACCGGCGCCGACCCGCGCGGGATTTCACCGGGAGGATAACATGGGAATCAAGCGCGACCGGTTCCTCAAACAGAGCGCCGCTGCCGCGGCCGGCCTCATCATTGCACCGGACGGCATCGCATCGGCCGACCCAGCCTCCGAAAATCTGCCGCCCAACGTGCCGGAATGGATGAAGCAGTTGGGCAGCGGAGTCGACGCCGCACCATACGGTCTTCCATCGAAGTACGAGAGCGACGTCGTGCGTCGCAACGTGTCGTGGTTGACGGCCACGACCGAATCGTCGGTGAGCTTTACACCGCTGCAAGATCTCGACGGAATCATCACGCCAAACGGACTCTGTTTCGTCCGCGACCACGGCGGCACGCCGCAGATCGACCCCGCGCAGCACCGCCTCATGATTCATGGAATGGTGGACCGGCCGCTGTTGCTGACCGTCGAGGAAGTCATGCGCTTCCCGTCGCTCAGCCGAATTCACTTTCTCGAATGCCCGGCCAACGGCGGAATGGAACGAAACGGTGCGCAGATGCAGGGCGTGCAGTTTACGCACGGCATGATTCATTGCTGCGAGTGGACCGGCGTGAAGCTATCGGTGCTCATGAAAGAAGTCGGCGTCAGCTCGAAAGCGACCTGGATGCTCGCCGAAGGCGCCGACGCCGCCGCGATGACGCGTAGCATTCCGGTTAGTAAAGCCTACGACGACATCGTCATTGCTTGGTCGCAGAACGGCGAGCGTCTGCGACCGGAGAACGGCTATCCGCTCCGCCTGATCGTTCCCGGGTGGCAAGGCAACGTCAACGTCAAGTGGCTGCGCCGGCTCAAGTTCGGAGATCGGCCGTGGCAGACGCGCGAGGAAACATCAAAGTATACGGATCTCATGCCGAACGGCAAGGCGCGTCAGTTCGATTTCGTGCTCGAAACGAAGTCCGTGATTACCAAACCCTGCCCGGAGAAGCCGATCCTCGGCAAGGGATATTGCGAGATTTCGGGCATTGCGTGGTCGGGGCGCGGAAAGATCGTGCGCGTCGACGTTTCGTTTGACGGTGGCGTCAACTGGCAGCACGCGGCCCTCCAGGAGCCGGTACTCAGCAAATGCCTCACCCGATTTCGAGCCGGGTGGAAGTGGCACGGACAGGTGGCGCTTCTGCAAAGCCGCGCGATCGACGAAACGGGATACGTGCAGCCGACGCTAACGCAGGTGCGCAAAGTCCGCGGTCATAACGACATCTATAACAATAACTCGATTCAGACATGGCGAGTCAATAAAGATGGGACGATCGATAACGTTCAAGTGGCTTAGTGCCGGGATCGTGAGCGCAGCACTGCTGGTCGGCGTCGCTCTGGCCGATTCGACGCAGCAACGCTATGGCTTCGGCCGAACGCCGACGCAAGCGGAGATCAACGGGTGGAACATCGCCGTGCGCGGCAGCGACGGCAAGGGTTCGCCGCCGGGAAGCGGCTCCGTCGCCCAAGGCGAGGAAATCTACGACGCCAAATGCGCCGTCTGCCACGGGGATTTCGGCGAAGGGAACGGCAGGATGCCGCTACTGGCAGGAGGTCGCGGAACGCTGACATCGGCACAGCCGATGCAAACCGTCGGCAGCTATTGGCCGTATGCTCCGACGCTATTCGACTACATCCGGCGTGCAATGCCGTTTCCGGCTCCGGAGTCTCTCACGAACGACCAGGTCTATGCCGTGACCGCCTACGTCCTCTACCTCAACAGTATCGTCAAGCACGACGCCGTGCTCGACGCCAAGACGCTCGCCGCGATCAAGATGCCCAATCGCAACGGCTTCGTAAAAGACCCGCGTCCCGATATCCATAACGTCGCCTGCATGCACGACTGTAAACCGACGCCCGTGCAGATAACCAGCGACCTCGCCAAGACCCTGCACGTTACGCCGACCCAAGCGCAGGTCTCAGCTCCCCCGGTGGCTACTTCGGTGACATTCGCTCAAGTGCAAACGATCATCGCGCAGCGCTGCGCGGTCTGCCACGCCGAGAAGCCGACGCAGCCGGGAATCTCGCAGGCGCCGATGGGCGTGCTGCTGGATACGCCCGAGCGAATCAAAGCCGAGGCTGCAGCGATAAGATCTCAGGCGGTGACGAGCCGGGCGATGCCGGTCGGTAACGTGACAAACATGACCGATCAGGAGCGCGCACTCGTCGGCCAATGGATTGATGCCGGCGCCAAGGTTCCTTAGTGATCCGGCGGTGCGTGCTAGGGATGCTCCCGATCGGGCTACTGCGTCGAGCGAGACTCGCGTGTTGTGGAAGAGTACGATCTCCCAGCGCATCGCAGCGCGGCGCAGCACGATAGATGCGATTGTTCGTAGTCGACCTTGCGACGACCCGTGTGGAACGTCGACCTCAGAAAAAACGCACGCGAGCAGAACGTCAGGTACGACGAGGCGCACATCTCGGTACGCAGAGTATTCGTACTCGCGCAGAAGAGGCTTTTGAAAATCTGTTCGTGGCGGTCCTCGATTTCGGTCCGCGATCCAATCTGCACGCTCGCGCCGCTCTCGAATGCGCTCTCCTCTCGACGCGCCGCGTCCTCGCCCTCCCGTGTATGATATCGCGCCAGCGCCGATCCGACATACCAATCTCGCGGGCAATCGCCTTCCGCGGAAACGAAGCCGGATAGTCGATATCCTCCGGCAGATCGTCGCGCTCGTATTCGATCAGCTGATCCGGCTCGAGCGAAGCGCCCTCTTCCCGACTAACCGCGCCCTAGAAGGGGGGCGAAGGGCCGGCGCGGCCGCGCGCGATTTCGGCCGGTTCCATCCCCTCCCAATGCGAACGAATCGGTCGCGGCTCTTAGCGAGTAGTCAGGCCGCGGGCTTCGGGCCGAGTTTTCAAGATGGGAAGCAAGATTAGCGCGAATCGCGCGCCGAGCGACAGCAGCATCGCCAATGGTCGAATGGGTGCCATTGTAGCCTTTGCATTGCTACGGAGTGCGATAGGATTGAACAGCCAAAGCGTAGGTCGTGTCTTTAAGGAAGTCCAAGCGCCGCCTTTAACGATCCGTTGATTGCGTCGATATCGTCTTGGTCCGTAAAATGGTGTAACACTCTATTGCCGATTCTCGCTCTCGGAAAGACGAGTATCAAGTCTAATCTGATAAAGCCGTGGAGATTGCCGTAATTCTTTAGCGACTCTACCTTGACTAGGCCGGGACATGGGAAAGGCGGTCGCTTCGTGCGAATCGGCGCGACCATTATCGTTTCCTGCGACATACAGGCGTAGTCGCACGAAACGATGACGACGGGACGAATTTTCCCTTCAGCATCAGCCTCTCGAACCTCGAGGCGCTGCAACGGCTAGATATCGTCCCTATCCAACAGACCGTATGAAATGTTCACGTGCCCGCGTAGGTCCTCAATGGCTTCCGCGCCAGTTTCAAACCCGGCGCGCCCCACAGACGTGACGGTCGGATTGGACGCCAGAAAGAAAGCGGTTTCGCTAAGGGATAAGAACCGCAGCCCCCTGGTGGATTCCACTAAATCGCCTGGCCTGGTTACATTTGTCCCCTCGTTGATGCTCGCACTCATGGTTCGCTCCTTTCTCATCGGTTTTTACGGAGTCGGTTCAGCGGTAATTTCCTTGATCGTGACCGATTGGAAACCTCGGGCTTTAGTAATTGTCGCCACCTCTACAGCGCCCCCAACGCCACGCAGCCCCAAGCTCCAACCCTGAAGTGCGATTGTGGCCTTGACCAGGAAAACGGCTATATGCACGCAGTCCTGCAGGGGAAGCAAGGGCCACGGAATCGGCTGATTAAAAGCGTCGCGCATGCGCTCGTAAAGCGCACTCTGCTCCTCTTGCGGTAGTTGCTGTTGGAGATCGTTCAAAACGAAGCCCAACACGCGCGGGTCAAAGCCTTGAAGTATCCGATCCACAATCTCGCGTTGCCCGCCCCACATTGCCCCGAAGTTATTGCCCGGCAGTTGTTCCGTCGGCTCTGGATGGCTGGGTATCGCAAGCTCGTAAAGGCGCCCAACGGGTTCGTCGCCCGCAAGACCGCCGATATAGAAAATCATGTCGTTTCCGGTTGCCACGACCTCGGGCATGCCGCCCTCGGCCCAACGATCCATGAAGAACCGGCCGAGCCGCCGTGCAAACTCCTCAGTCTGAAGCTCCTGCCCCCCTCCCTCGCCGGGTAGCGGCGGCAGGCTCTGCTCGAACTGCGTTAGATAGCTGTTCGCAGTTCGGGGTTGATGGTCGGGGAGCATGCCGATCGTGCCAGCCCCGAACGTTATGGCTCCCATCGGACGGTCATGGAAGCTCAGCAGTTTCGTGGCGTTGTCGTATGTCGCCGGAAGCAGAACGGCGGGCGGTTGGGCGCCAGCGGGGGCGGCGATATTAAACATACCCGGGGGTGCCTGGGCCATGATCGTTACTCGACTATCCGCGGCCAACACGATACCTTCGGCGCTCTTTATGGCAATGCCAAGCGACATGATCCATAGCGTTCGACGCTTCCCGACAGGCTTCCACCGCGCTCATGCCCGCTGCCCATAAAATCAGGCGGCTGTCCATTTAATCAGCCTCCGAGCCACTAAAGGGCAAGGCGACGGAGGGAAACTAATTCAGCCTGCGACTCTGAGCGCGCGCAAGGCGCTCTTGTGCCCTCGAAAGGTGCCGGGAAACCGTAGCGAGGTCCTCATCAAGACGGACCGCCTCGGCGCCCGCAGCGGATCGTACGCGTCGCACATAGGGCAGCCCCGACTCTGCGGCGAGCTCGTCCAGCGATAGCCCCAAAACGGCGGCGACCTTCGCGATCGTGCTGAAATAGGGGTCGCTGCGCTCGTCGCGTTCGATCCGTGAGAGCATCGCAGCGTGAATACCGGCCTTTCGGGCCACGGCTGCCTGAGAGAGTCCCTCGGCCTCCCGATGCGCTCTGATGGCCGGTCCAATGCGTTTTGACGCCACGGCTAGTCCTGTGTCAGCCCGGCGTTGTGCGCCTGTGACCGTACTGTTATGATGTGACCTGTGTCGAACCGTCTAGGTCGAGCGGCTTTCTTTTGGCTCGGCTTTGTCGTGACGGTCAGCGCCACCGCACAGTCGGGCACCATATCGGGGCCGAACGTCCGTGTAACTTCGGGCACTCCAAGCCGTTTCGCGGATGCGATAGCTGACACAAACGGAACTTCCCAATGCCATTCGGCCAGGGTAACTTCCGATGCAGCAAAGGCAGCAGCTACGGCCGCGGATCAAGAGAAAGCGCTGGCACTCGACCAAAAAGCGATCGAACTGTTCGAGATTTGCCGAAAAGGAGAGATCCAGGGCTCGAAGGCCGAGCTCAACGACGCAGCGTCGGAGCTTCTTGCTGAACTCGACGCTGCTGAGTATTTCTGGAAGCAAGGCGACGATGATCGCGCGCAAACTCTAATGGAGTCAGCGCGACTGCTCTTGTTTGACCTTTGCTTCGGGAAATCGGTACCCTTTGGCAATAGCCTTTGGCCTTCGATCATGGCGGGCGCGGCTTGGTTCAACAGGAATGGACCGGAGATCGGCGTGCAAAAGTTTGGCGCCTGTCCCTCAGTGCGTCTGGCCGCCCCCACTCCAACGCCCTGATAACGGGAACGATTCGACCACGACACGTGCGCCGGCGGGCAGTTACCGCCTCGCAGCAGGACAAAGCCGTGATTGCGTGTTGGGATAACGGCTCGCTCGATGGCGTGAATTGCCGGTGCGACATTCTGCCGAAGCTGCAACGGTTGCCAGTGCGCGCGATTGCCGAGGCCATGGGCGCGAGCATCTCGCACGGCTCAAAGGTTCGAGGAGGGAAGCTCGTGCCGCATAAGCGGCATTGGAGAGCGCTGCAAGCGCTAACGGTTCGAAGTTGCTAGGATTGCACCGATGTTGCGTTTGAGAAAACCACCCCAAACCCGTATCGCTATGCAACTCGTTTGTTACAACGGCCGCGACCCAATGGTAAGTGCAGCTCCGGTAATTGGTAGTGCTTTTCTTAGGGGGCCAACTCCGATTTTTGTTTGGCAGCCGGACGGTCTGCGCAAGTTGGCGGCGCGAGCGCTCAATTGCTCCTTAAGCCGCACGGCAAGTCGCGCCAATCGTCGATCCGCCAAAACGCAGGCCGCAGCCTCGTACGTCGTGCATAAGGATACGATGCCAGAGCACCCTTCGAGCAACGCGAGCGCTGCCCTCATAATTTCCCTCGCCTCACCGACGGATCCGCTAGAATACCGAGCACTTGCGAGGTTTCTTAGAGCGACCCCCTCAAGCCATCGATTGTTCATCTTGCGGCCGCTTTCGTGGACCTCCGAAAACAGTTGGGAGGCTCTACCATAATGGCTCGTTCGCATAAGAAATAGCCCTTGAAACTCCTTTAAGTAGACCCAACCCACCGATGCCGGACGCATGAATTCTTCCACTTCAAAAATCAGCGGATCGATTGCGCGCCAATACCGCGTCTTTAACAAGATGCCAGCAGCCTTTACAGCGAATTGCGCCACGAGTCGCGTCCCATCCACGTCTTGCGCGATGCGAAGCCCATCTTGCGCCAGTCGGTACGCCCCTTCCTCATAGCCTGCGGCGACATAGTAATGCATCAGACCCGCAGTTGCCTGAACGAGACTCTCCAACGAGTTGTTTGAAGCGCTTAGAGCCCAGGCTTCGTTGAGCCACTGATATTCGAGGTCGAACTCGTCTTCGATTTGAAGCGCGCACACAGATCCCAGTAATGCGAGGCCGCACTGTTGGCGTACAGGAATGTGGTTCATCCGACGAACGAACTCGCGCGCATGGTTGAGCATCGTACGGCCCTTATCAAAAGCTCCGACCTGGCAGTACCAGGCTCCACATTCGAGTACCGCATCGAGCGCTTCTTCATCAACTCGTTCAGAGCGGAGCTTGGACACCGCAAGACTTTCAAGCAACTCCCCGGCACCTGTATCTCCAAGGTCCTTTGCCAGCAAAGCACGAGTTAGGGTCCGATGTTCGCGCGCCCACTGCGCTGTTGAGTCTGCACTTGTCGGTAAGTCGTCACGCTGTTGGTCACCCAAGAGCGCAGACGCCAGGTCCACGCGCCCGAGTGATTCTAGCGAGCGCGCCAGCTCAGATTCGAGCACAGTCCTCACCGCAACATCGGGGGATCGGGGAATCTCGGCCTCAAGGAGGCTCACGGCGGCTTTAGCCAAACCCTGCTCACGCAACGCTGCCGTGCGCATACACAGCAGCTTTAAAGGGTCTGCTATCTCCCAGCGCTTGGACCGTGCAAAAATGTCTTCGAGAAGGAAGTTCGCCACCAAGGCCGCGGCGGCGCGCCGCTCCCGATAGTAATGGTGGATCGAAATACGGAGCCGTGCCGCGGTTTTTGTGGAAGTTTCTCCCGCGCAAAGAGCGATAACGATTTGTTGCCGTCGGTGCGCGCGTGCAGCCGATCGCGGAGCGCCACCACTCGATTTACTAATCGCGGCAATGATCGCACGGTGCATTTCTCGTAATACGGCTACGTCGCTTCTCGCATCAGCCGCATCGACCAAAGAGTGAACCAGCGGATTGCGTCGCAGCGCGTTAAGGTCGCCGATGTGGCGAAACAAATGACGTGCGGCAGATTCAAAGGAGCTCTCCGGATTTGCACGCGGCATGGGCCACCTCCACGGATATCCCGCCTCGGCCTTCGGAGTCGTCAGAGTGGAGGCCTTTCCGGCAAGATGGGTTTGAAGTACCTTTTTGGCACTTCCGCAAGCACTTTCTGGCGCAATGACACAGAGGGGGCGATCTCCAACGCTTGGAAAATCGAGGCAAGCGTCAGGCCGGAGGCAGCTGGAGCCTTGGATGCTGGAACGGAGATAGCGTGCGAATTGCGTATGGTGCGATTGGATTATGCTTTACCGCGCTGACCGGGTGCGGCGGGTCGCAGGCGCTCGAAGCGAAATTTTCGCCAGCGACTCACGTGACGATGAAAAGGCTTGCAGTTCCGGCCAATTCTCCTAGGCTTTACGTTGCGCTGTTCGAGGGCAATGAATTCTACGGGTATAAACTGCCGCACACGACGCCATTTTGCTCAAAGAGCCGAATCACAGACCTGGGCTTCTACGGCTACATCGGCACCGACCGCTCCGGAAGGCTGTGGCTTCCGACGGGCAGCCTAGCTACTGGCGAAGACTCCATTTCCTCCTACGCGCCGAACTGCGGCAGACACGGGATGAAGCTCTATCCGCCCCCCCCAGGCCTAATCCCGCAAGCCATAGCGTTCGGTCGCGATGGCACAAAATATGGCTTGATGCTGCCCACAACTTACTCCGGCAGTAGTTTAGTGGCGGTCTATCCTAGCGGGGCCACGAGGCCAACTGCCGAGTTAACCGATCCGCGTCTAAACGGCTTTGACGCGGAGGGAATAGGGATAGATTCCGCTGGCAAAGTTTACGTCAGTTGTTGCGCCAACTCCCAGAGCCGGAATTTCGTAATCGTCTTTGAGAGCGGCCAAGGTAGCCAGCAGCACGGAAAGAGAATCTTCCTTAGCCAACTCAAGCATCCCAGCTCCCTAACGTTCGACGGGTCGAACGACTTGATCATCCCCGACATGGGCACTTCGTCGCTGAAAGTATACGCGCCACCGTACAGCGGCAATCCGAGTAAGTATCCGCTTCAGGGAATGCCTTTTCAGTGTTCTCTCTCGAGCCGCGAGCATCTCTTGGCCTGTGCGGATTACGACAACCAAGATGTGGATGTTTACACCTATCCTTCGATCAGTTATCAGTACAGTTTGACTTATTATAACCCGTCTAGGATTTTCCCGATTGGCGTCGCGTTCGCTCCCTCGTAGGAAGCGAGCATTTAGCTCTTAGACATTTGCAGCTACTGACATTTCATGAAGGGATGTAATATGAATATTTCACCCGCGAAATACCTGGGCTTTTCAACGATCGCGATTTTGTTGCTTACGAGCTGCGGAGGATCTACCTCACTTTCCACTCCAAACACCGCCGAGCAAAACGCAAGGCGCTCGATCAAACACGCCTCTAGCTCGTGCCCGTGCCTCTACGTTGGCGACTACGGCAGCAACAGCGTTACCGTCTACGCATCCGGCGCGACCGGCAACGTCAGACCGATACAGAATATCAGCGGCGCGAACACCGGGCTGTCCGATCCATTCGACGTCGCCGTGGATGGAACTGGTAACATCTACGTCACTAACTGGAATGGCGGCGATGGTACCGGTTCAGTCACGGTTTACACTGCGGGTTCGACAGGGAACGTCGGACCAACGCAAACAATCAGCGGCTCGAATACAGGGCTCTACAAACCCCAAGGCGTCGCCATTGATCCAATCAACGGCGATATCTACGTTACGAATCATTCACAGAACGCCTCGATCACAATTTACGCTCCAGGCTCGAACGGCAATGTGTCACCTATTGGCGTGATCCAAGGTTTCCACACGAAGCTTTACGACCCGACCAGGCTTGCGTTGGATGCAAGCGGAAACATTTACGTTCCCAATTACACCGACAGAGTCATTACCATCTACGCTGCGGGCAGCACAGGAGATGTCAAGCCGGAGCGAAAAATTCTTGGGAAGCGTAGCAAGTTAGTGCTCCCTGAAAGCGTCGCGCTGGATTCAAGCTCGAACATCTATGTAGCGAACTCCGCTACGTTGCTCGCGCCCATTACAGTTTATGCTGCCGGGGCCAACGGTAGAGTCTCGCCGATTGAAAAGATTAAAGGCGGCATGACCAAGCTGGGTGACGTCCAAGGTCTCGCCTTAGATAGCGCTAACAACATCTACGCCGCCAACAGCGACAAAAACTCGATCACCGTCTATGCCGCCGGTTCAAATGGTAACGTGGCTCCCATAAACATTATCAAGGGCGGCAGAACTCTGCTCGTGGAGCCCTTAGGATTAACAGTCCACTAAGGCTGACAAAGGGAGCCCATGATGAACGCAACAGTTAAACTCGGGGGGGCGCTTGCAGCGCTCCTCCTGGCCGGTTGTAACGCAGGTGGTTCTTCCGATATGCCCACGACGGCAGCCGGTGGACAACTCGCACCGACGCAATTTCGTACGCTAGTGCCGGATTGGCAGGCAAAGGACCTCGCCGAACCGGCTTGTCCGCAAGTTGTCGGTAAGCCCACCTGCTTAGCGCTAGTCGAATCGACGGGCGGGATCAGCCCAGATGTCGCCGGCTGGCAGCCGGTCGACTTCCAGACGCGTTACCATCTCCCGTCCTCGACGAACGGATCGGGCCAGATCGTCGCCATTGTTGATGCGTTCGACAATCCCGTCGTTGCCTCCGATCTCGCCGCGTATCGTACCGAGTTTAATCTCGGGAAGGCGACATTCCATAAATACAACCAGTACGGACAGCAGAAGCACTACCCGGTAAGCAACCGAAATTGGGGCATCGAGATCGATCTTGACGTGGAGATGGTCTCGGCGGTCTGCCCAAAGTGCACGATCGACTTGGTCGAGGCAAAGAGCTCCAGTTCGAGGGATCTCGAAACGGCCGAAGCCGAAGCGGTAAAGCTGGGCGCGCACATCGTCAGCAACAGTTGGATCTGCTATAACTCTCCCTGCGGCACGAGCGAATCGTACTTTGACGCGCCCGGCGTTTTGTATTTGGCAGCCTCGGGTGATAGAGGCTGGAACAACAACGGCCCCCCGATGTGGTTCCCAAGCGTCGTCTCGGTAGGGGGAACCGTGCTCTCGAAGAGTGGTTCGGCTTACAGCGAAACGGTTTGGAACGGTACTGGTTCGGGCTGCTCGATGGCTCAGACGAAGCCCTCCTGGCAGCATGACCCCGCTTGCAACGGCCGCACTGATAACGACACCGCTGCCGTTGCCTGGCAAGTCGCGGAGTACGACGCCTTCGGCTACGGCGGCTGGTTCACAATCGGAGGCACATCCGTCGCATCACCGATCATCGCCGGCATCTACGGTTTAGCCGGCGATGCCAGCACCCAAAACGCGGCTAAGAAGCTCTGGAAGCTCAAGCGGCGACAATACAATCAATGGCTGAACGACATCACGACCGGCAAAAACGGTGAGTGCAACGGCAGCGAGGCCTACCTCTGCCGCGGAGAAAGGGGGTATGATGGACCCACCGGTTGGGGAACGCCCAATGGCATCAGAGCCTATTGAGCGGAAACGCCTTAGAAATCGCTAGTAACGGAAACCATGGACTAACGAAAGCCTCGTCGCCAGAAGCGAGGCGATGTGGTGTGGGCGCAAAAGGAGATTGGAGCTGACCGGCTTTCGTGGACACTTTCCGCTTGGCGGAGAAAGGTCCACCAATGGCCAGAAAGCACCCTCGCTCCTACCCGCCGGAGTTTCGGCATAAGGTTATTGAACTGGCTCGCACCGGTCGTCGGCCTGACGAGCTCGCAATGGAGTTTGAACTTGCCCCGCAAACCGTCCGCAATTGGCTCAAGCAAGATGATCTCGATGCAGGACGCCGTGGCGACGGTCTGACGACTGAAGAGCGCCGTGAGTTCTCGCATCTCAAGCGCGAAAATAAGCGGCTCACGATCGAGAATGAGATCTTGTCAAAAGCGGCGGCCTGGTTCGCTCGGGAGACCGACGTGATTCCCAAGAAATCTTCCAATTCGTGAAGAGCAATCAGGCCCGCTATCGCATCTCCACGATGTGCCGCACGCTGGGTGTCTCCATCAGCGGGTACTATGCGTGGCTCACGCGTCCGCTGTCGTTGCGCAAGCAGGCCGACGCGCTGCTCGGTGATCGGATCGAAGCCTTCTACCATGCGTCGCGCTGTACATATGGACGACCCAACCTCAAAGTTGATCTTGCCGAGGCGGGGATCTCCATCAGTAACGATCGCTTGGCGCGGTTGATGCGCGAACGCGGCATTGTCGGCGTTTCTCGGCGGAAGGCTTTCAAAATGACCCGCCGCGATCGCGACGCGAGACCGGCTCCCGACCTCGTTGAGCGCAAGTTCGTTGCCGATGCGCCTAACCAACTTTGGGTCGCCGACATCACCTACATCCCCACCTGGAGCGGCTTTTTGTTTCTCGCCGTCGTCCTGGACGTCTACAGCCGTCGTATCGTCGGCTGGGCAATGGCCAATCATTTGCGCACGGAGCTCGTTCTGCAAGCACTCGACATGGCGATCTGGCGACGCCGTCCGCAGGATGTAATTCATCACTCTGATCAGGGGACGCAGTACACCTCGATCGCATTCGGTCGCCGCTGCAAAGAGGCCGGCATTCGGCCGTCGATGGGATCAGTCGGCGACTGCTACGACAATGCGATGTGCGAGAGTTTCTTCGCAACCCTCGAGTGTGAGCTGCTCGATCGGCGGTCTTTCAAGACACAGCACGAAGGTGGTCTGGCGGTCTTCGATTTTATCGAGGGCTGGTACAATCCGCGGCGCCGGCACTCGGCTCTCGGGTATGTTTCGCCTAACACCTACGAACGCCGCATGGCTCAGGTCGCATGATCGCTAATCAACAACCCTCCACGAAACCCGGGCAACTCCAGATTGTCTCGTGTTGCATATTGACGTGAGGTGGTCTTTAGCATAAGGAGGAACTGTGAGCAGGTGTCATTTTAGAACTTGTTCGCATACTCCAGCGGCGTCAAGCCGCCGAGAGACGAGTGCGGCCGGACCTCGTTATAGTCCTTTCTCCAAGCTGCGGCAAGTGCCCGCACCTCGTCGATCGTCGTGAAACAGTGGGCATTGAGCAGCTCGTCTCGGATCCGGCCGTTTAGCGATTCGATCTTGGCATTTTGCGTTGGTCTTCCGGGTTCGATGAAGTGTAGATCGACTTTCTGCTCTGCACCCCATTGCAGCATCGCGCGACTCGTAAACTCTGGGCCGTTGTCAAAACGCAGGGCGACCGGCAAGCCGCGTTCGAAGGCGATCTCCTCAAAACACCGCGTTACATCATGAGAGCCAAACGAGAACGCCGGCTCCAAAGCGAGGCATTCGCTCGTGAAGTCGTCAACGATGTTCATCGTACGGTAGGTCCGGCCGTTCCCAAGGCTGTCGTGCATGAAGTCGATCGACCACCGTTCATTGGGGCGTCTCACGGTCGAAATCGCGTTTCCGCGGACGTAGTTAACCTTGCGCTTCTTTCGAGGCCGTACTTGAAGTCGAAGAGCCTTATAAAGCCTTCGAAATCGATACTCACCGGTGCCAGGTATTTCCCGGCGCGCGAGGATCAACAGGCGGCGCCAGCCGAACCGCGGCCGCTGTTCCGCATGTTTGCCGATGCATTCCTTGAGCAGCGTGTCTGCGCGTTTTTCAGCCTTTTTCTTGTTGAACAGCGATCGGTAGGGCTGTGCAACGATAGCGCAAGCCCGGAACGTGGACAGGCCCTTGGTGTGCAACGCTACGACCGCTTCTTTGCGCTGCTCGGGCCCCAGCCGTTTTTTGAGATCAGCTCCCTGACGGCGTCGATCTCGAGGGCTTGGCGGGTGATGATTCGCCGCATCTGCGTGTTCTCGGCCTCGAGCTGTTTCATGCGCATCAGATCGCTGGTTTGCATCCCTGAATACTTATCGCGCCAGAGCCGAATGGTATTGGCATGAATGCCGTGCTTGCGCGCCAGCTCGGTCGCCGGCGTTCCGCCATCGAGCTCGTTGAGGATCCCGACGATCTGCGCTTCGGTGAAGCGAGTCTTTTTCACGTGAGTCTCCTTGGCCAAAGGGCCGGGACTCACAATTTCAACTTAGGCTATTTCCCCACCTCACGTCACCCGTGCCTCTTTGACGCCCTTCCGAACGTAGATCTCGACTGATTTGTTAAATTCATCCGCATTTGTATCATCTATCCACGACGTCGCCAGCGCGCACCGTACCTCACCAAGCCACGTAATGCCTTGGATCAGCGAGAAGGCCCAGAGAAGGAACGCAATCGCGCATAGCGCGACGTTCTCTGAATCCCTCGGGAACCTACCGGGGGTTGTTCGACCTATGGCAAGGCCGCCGCAGTTCGAGCGCCCCGAGGATCCAACGCGTGATGCCACGGCGGTGAAGGCGGCGATCAAACACCTGACGCCCGGGGACCGCGCGCAGCTTATTGCGTGGCTGTTGCTGTACTACCGCGATGACGGTGCGATGTTCTCACCGCAGATCAGCCGGCGCCGCGATCGCATCACGCTGAACGGCACGGAGTTTTGGCTCGCGCGAGTGCCGCAACGGCGGGAATAACCTATTTCGTTGGCCCCAGGGCCTAGCGTTGAGCGTTGCGGGCGTCGGACGGGAACTTTGCGTTCACCGTGACTTACGAAGGCTTAACGGCCGCGCGCGTCTCGGTGCGCGATTGGTACAGCTCCCAAAACTTCTTGGCAATCGCCGACGGATCGATGGAGTTTTCACTGCTCCACGAGGTGCCTTTGATCGTGCCGTAGACCATCACCTCGCCGACGTAGACACCGTCCGCTTGCAGGCGCTGTGCAAGAAGACCGACCAGCTTATTCTTCGCCGCGTTCCCCAGCGCCAAACCCATAACGTGCCCATTCACTGCATACGCGTCCATCTGCGGCGAAATCTCGCCGAGCGCGCCGTTCGATATTAGCAGCGCTCCGCCGCCGCCGCTCTTGAGATCCGGGAGTGCTTCAATGGTAGCGGCCAAGAGGCCGAGCACCGCCACATCGAAAACGCCGCGCAGCGCCGCGGGATCGGCGGTAAGCAGATCTCCCGCATCCATGCCGCCGTATGCGCTCCAGTGCACCACCGTGATTGGTCCGCACGCCGCCCGCACGTTTCGAATCGCGGATTGAATCGACGACGGATCCGAGGCATCGCCCCTGAATGCAGCAGCGTCGATCCCTCGGCCTTTCAACGCGGCGACGCCGGCGACGAGGCGATCTTCGTTCCGCCCGATCAGGGAGACAGAGAAGCCCTCCGCCCCGAACTTCTCGGCCACGGCCGTCGCCGTGCCTGGACCGAACCCGACGATAACGATGTTCTTTGCCATTATTGCTTCGCCAACACCGCTTCGACGTTGAGTTCGGTCCGAACCTCGTCACCCACCACCACCCCGCCCGTCTCCAGCGCAGCGTTCCACGCGAGCCCGAAATCCTTGCGATTGACCGTCGTGTGCGCGACATGCCCAACGGGCGCGAGAAAATGACGCCTAGCGTGGTGGCCGACCGCCCTTCTCGGGAGGACCGCGCATCACGCGCACGCGCAAACTCATCCGCGACGCGCTCGGCTCGCTGCTCGCGGAAAAGAACTTTGAGTCGGTCACCGTACAAGATATCGCCGAGCGCGCGACGGTCAACCGCGCGACGTTCTATGCCCACTTCACAGATCAGCGGAGCATCGAAACCGGACTCATCGACTTTCTTGCGCCGAAGTTCACGCCGTGCACGGCGACGCTGGTCGCTTCGGCGCTCGTCAGTGTGGCGATGAACTGGCGCCACGAACGCCAAAAGTTGCCGTTCGGACCAATCGTCGAGAACATAGTCGGGCTTCTCGTCAATGGGGTCCATGTCTTTTAAGGTTCGACCAAAATCGCCTCGACGTCGATCACGATATCAATCTGCGCGCTCACGACGACGCCGCCGTCGGACATCGTATCATTCCAGTTCACGCCGAAGTCGTAGCGATCAATCTGCGTTCGGGCGACAAAACCCGCCCGCGTCTTGGGCCCCTTGTCAACCCCGTCTTCCCACCATGGAGTCTCCCACGACCCCAGATACCGTACGCTGAGCGTAGTCGGGTGCGTAACGCCCCGAATGGCGAGGTCACCCGTGACGCGATAATCGACTGGACCGACTTCGCTGATGCCGGTACTTTTAAAGCGAATCTGCGGAAACTGCTCGCAGTGCAAGAAGTCGGCGCTGCGTAGATGATTGTCGCGCGCGTCGACGCCCGTCCAACACGTCGTCGCACTGATCGTGGTTTCGACGGCGAGTGTCCGCGGATCGGCCGGATCGAACTCTAGCTTCCCCTCGATATTTTTGAACGAGCCGCGCACCCAGGTGATCATCATATGCCGAGCTCGGAACTCCGCGGCAGAGTGCCCCGGTTCAAAGATCCATTTCATTGAACGACCCTTTCGTTTGACGCTTTGTTACTCATCCGCCGCACCCCAACCCCCAACACGCGCACATGCGATGCGCAAGGCATCACCCCTCGCGGCAGATCGTTGCCTCGCGCGCGGCATCCGACGCCGCGACGCCGTCGTAGATGTTCTTCCATTTCGGGCCGGCAAGGTGAACTGAACCTGAGTCGTTGGCGAGGAAGATTCACGCCGAGGCTGCCGTTTGGACTAGTAAAGGTTTATGTGGTGCGCCCGGCCAGAATCAAACTGGCAACCTTGGGCTTAGGAGTCCCTTTTAATTGCCGCACGACGAGGCGATTCCCTCGATGAAAGTCGTGCATGAGGGACATAGGGCGCGCTGAGTTGGTGTGCCGTGGCTCTACGGTGGCTCTACGCTGCGCGGAATGCTGGGCCCGCGACAAGGAGAGCGCCGAGGCGCGGAGTCTCGGGCTAGACTTTAGAGCGGTTCGATATCGGCCGACTATCAGACCAGCAGCGCCTCAGATCTAGTGAAGGGTCTCTTTGAGATAACCTTTCTTGATGTCGCCTACCGTTGCGAGCCCGCGGCTCCCCAGTGACCTGGACACAAACGTTAACCCACGCTTTTTAGGGGCCGGTCCGAAGTGATGGCAATCCATGGGACCGACGCCCTCTCCGCCACGATGTTTGCTAATGGTGCCGGAGATTGTGCTATGCCCCGATGTGATCGTGAACGACTCCTTGAAGTGCCATCGAAACCCTAATTTATTAGAGAATGTGTCGTACCAACTTCCGGTTGCTTTAAAGGTGCCCGGATAAGGTCCAGCCGCTGCGCCGCTCGTGCTGAACTGCGCCACGGCCTGGGGGCAGGCCCCTTTGACCTCGACGTCACTTGCGGCAAAAGTCTCCCCTTTCAGTGACGATAACGGATGCACCGAGCTGGCGCCAGCTTGAACTTCCGATCGCTCAACGTTGTATCGCGTCGGCGTCGATGGCGAGACAGACTGGGTTGCGCCGCCACACGCGGCCAAGAAGGTCGCCGTGAGGCACGCTCCCGCGATGTAGCCTAGTTTTTTCATGCGATCCCCCTAATCTGAAGCGGAAGGCCCGAGGGTCAAAAGGCCCTCGAATTGTTTCCGCAACTCTCAAAAACGCCCGACCGGCTCGGTGCAGGAAGCTGCTAAGGGAAAGAGCCGATGGCCAGGCTGGTTACCGGAAAGAAGCCGTGCGACAAGAGTCCCGCCTATACCTCCAAGCGGGCGCATCGTTGGCGTCCCGACGCGGACACTCCGCCCCTTGTCGCGCACTGATCGCTGTAAGCGACTCTCTTCCGCCGCACACCACCGCCCAACACGCGCGGGTGCACGCGCAACGCACCACCCCTCCGTGCGTCATCGGACCTCGCGCGACTGATCTCTCGGACACCACCGCTCGGAAAATTTCGAACGCGATTTTCTCAAGCCGCCGTGTCGAACGGCTGCCGCCGGTAAAGCGAGCCGCGCCGATAGCGGTTTTTGTGGTGCGCCCGGCCAGAATCGAACTGGCAACCTTGGGCTTAGGAGTCCCCTGCTCTATCCAGTTTGAGCTACGGGCGCGCACATCGCTGCGGCCACTTCTTCGATGACGCCCTCGGTCCCGCCCCGAGTGCCTCGCGAACGCTTCAGCGCGAAGATGCCTGCGCCGATACGGCGCGCGACGTTTTCGTTCTTGACTACGGCAAATCCAGAAAGTCTTGTTAGCTCTTCGCCGTCTTTACTAAACGTACGAGTTTGCCGCCTTGACGATATTCTACCTTGTCGACGGTGTGTTTCATGATGAAGATACCGTAGCCGCGGAGGGCCGAGCGTTTCGGCATCGTCGGAAGTTGTGGGGGCATAAAGCCGATGCCGTCCTGTTCGATTTCACAAACGACCCGATTGCGCGCGTATCGGCAATCGATGGACAAATGCGAGCACTTCCCGTGCTCGACGGCATTCGCAAGCGCCTCGCCGACCGCAAGTGAGAAGTCCATGCGGTCCTCTTGCGCCAGCCAATCCTCGACGAAGCTGCTCACCGCTCTGCGTGCACGACTCGCCTCCGTCGGGGTGCATTCGAAGTTCTCTCGGAAGCGGGGCGCCATAGTCATCGCTCACTCTTTCCCTATTTGAGTGTGAATAACCGAAGAAGTACCCAGCTTGCTTTCGGCTCGGTCCCCGGCGCGACCAGCGGTTCGCATTCGACTCCGTAGTGCGTAGCGGCCAACCGTCAATACCTTCATTTGCTCGGCTCCTCGCTGTTGTGAACCGATTCGATGGCGAGTAGCGAGGGGAAGCGCGGAACCGCCCGCAAACACTTCGGGAAATGGAGCCGATGAAAGCGCTCGGCCTTGCATTTCTGGGCCTTATCGCCGCCGGATGTTCTTCTTTCGGTAGTACGCCTGCGGTTTTGAGTCGCGCGCTGCCGCAGAGCGGATCTCCGGGCCGATACATTCGGCACGTTGTCGTCATCATCCAAGAGAACCGCAGCTTTGACAACTTTTTCATGGGTTATCCCGGTGCCGACGCGCCGGCGTCGGGCTGCGCGATTCCGGAGACCAACGTGCGAGCGGGGATCGCCCGACGGGTCGCGCGCCGCGGCAAGAAATCGCATTGTCCCCCCGGAGACATCTCGGTTGCGCTCAAGCCGATCACCTTCAACTCCGTTGACTTGGGGCACGAGTGGCAGTCGGCCCAAGTCTCTTGGAATAACGGCAAGATGGACGGCTTCTCCAAGTTCTGCTGCAAAGGCGGTCCATATCCGGCGTATTCGTACGTCAAGCAGTCGCTGATCGCACCCTACTGGGACATGGCGCAGCAATACGTGCTCGCCGATGAAATGTTTCCGACGGAGTGGGGCGGAGTTTCACCGGACATCTGACGCTCGTTGCCGGCACCGACGACATCAGCCAATCGCCATCTGAGGCCGAGATCGATAACCCAACGAGAAGGCCGTACGATTGCGATTCGCCGCCGGGCACGAAGAGCTCGTATGTGAATTCCGAACAGAAATTGGAGTTGAATCAGGGCCCGTTCCCGTGTTTCGATCAGTGGAACTCGATAGCCGAGGTGCTCGATAACGCCGGCATCTCGTGGAAGTACTACGCCACGAAAAAGCTCGACGCGGGCATCTGGGAACCATTTGAAGCGATGCAATACGTACGGTACGGTCCCGATTGGGCGGCCGACGTCGTCGCTCCGCAGACGCAGATATTAGCCGATCCCGGCACGGGGAACTTGGCGTCGGTAAGCTTCGTTACTCCGAGTCTGCGCGACTCCGATCACCCGCCCCTCAAGGGCGAGCGGGGGAGCGACCGCGGCCCGTCATGGGTCGCATCGGTCGTCAATGCGATCGGTGAGAGTTCGTACTGGAGTTCCACGGCGATCGTCGTGCTATGGGATGATTGGGGCGGATGGTACGATAACGCGAAGCCGCCGCAACTCGATTATCGCGGTCTCGGCTTCCGCGTTCCATGCCTCATCATCTCGCCCTACGCCAAGGCCGGTTACGTCGATAGCACGCAATACGAGTTCGCGAGCGTTCTGCGGTTCATCGAAGAGGTCTACGGAACCGCAAGCATCGGTCCGGCGTCACAAGGCTACACCGATCGGCGCGCAGCGAGCTTCGATGCCGCCTTCGATTTCGCTCAGTCGCCGCGTCCGTTCACCGCGATTCCAGCGAAGTATCCGCCGTCGTCGTTCCTGCACGAACTGCCGTCGAACGAACCGGTCGACACGCAATAACGCCAACAAACTCGCTTGGAGAAGGACGGACGCATGAAGGCCTTTGCTGCAGTGATTCTCGCCGCGACGATAACGGGCTGCGGAGGCGCAAGCACGCCGCTGAACCCGTCGATCGGCGGCATTGCGGCGGAGCAAACGCACGCGGGTCCAGGGTACGGGGTGCTCTACAGTTTCAAAGGCGGCGATGACGGCAGAGACCCGCACGCCGGTCCTCTCGTCAAAGTCAAGAACGCGCTCTATGGCACCACCGAATACGGCGGCGGCCCGTGTCACGACCGTTGCTACGGCGGCACGGTCTTCGCGATCACGACCTCCGGCAGCGAACGCATTGTCCATAGTTTCGAAGTCGGCTCGGGAGATGGTAAGAACCCGCGAGCCGGCGTCATCGACGTCGCGGGCGCACTCTACGGCACCACGGTGGACGGCGGAGCCGCGTCCTGCTATTGCGGTACCGTGTTCGAGGTTACGCGCTCCGGCAAAGAGACGGTGCTTCACAGCTTCGGCGGTGAACCCGACGGCACCGGCCCGGAATACGGACTCCTCAACGTCAACGGCACGCTCTACGGTACCACGGCCAACGGCGGTACGAACGACGATGGAACGGTCTTCGCGATTACGACGTCCGGCAAGGAAACCGTGCTCCACAGCTTCGCCGGTGATCCGGACGGTGCGCACCCGAAAGCGGCGCTCATCAACGTCAACGGCACGCTCTACGGCACGACGTTTTACGGCGGCGCGAACTGCAGCTCGCGCGGCGGTTGTGGAACCATCTTTACGATCGCGACGTCCGGCGCGGAAGCCGTGCTCTACAGTTTCAAAGGCGGCCGAGGCGACGGCGAATACCCAACGCAGGCACCCCTTCTCGACGTCAACGGCACGCTGTACGGCATGACGAAACGCGGGGGCAAGAACAACCTCGGAACCGTGTTCTCGATCGCGACCTCCGGCAAGGAGACGCCGCTGCACAGCTTCGGCGGCTCGAAGGACGGCATCTATCCGTATGGCGGCCTCATCGACGTGAACGGCATGCTCTACGGCACCACCTCCAACGGTGGCTCGGTCTCGTGCGGTCTGCGATACGGCGGCATCCCCGGATGCGGAACGGTTTTCAAGACGACCACCTCCGGTAAGGAAACCGTGCTCCACAGCTTCGGCGCTCCGAAGGACGGTAAATATCCGTATTCCGGCCTCATCAATGTAGACGGCAGGCTCTACGGCACGACTACTGCCGGCGGCGCGCACGACGCGGGAACGGTCTTCTCGTTACTTCCTCACGGCGGTGACGCCGAGCGGTAGGGCGTATTTGCCCGTAAAGACGGCAATCGGTGAACCGCCGGCCGGGTATTTGAAGATTTCGCCGTCGTTATTGCCTGCGTCCGCGCAATAGACAAAGCCGCGAACGATCCAGGTCTGCGAGCAGTCTCCCGCGGTCAAATGCACCGTGCCCTTCAGCGTCGCAGTCGTACCGCGCACCGTGTACCGGTATATCGCGTTCATTCGCTGATCGAGCACCGTGAGGTACTTGCCGTCCCACTGCACGGAGCCCGGGAAGGTCACCGTGTTGCTCGTCGTAACCCGTTTGAACGCCTTGGCGCCGCTCGCGAGCTCGACCAGCTGGGACTCATCGCTGCTGTTCCAGCCGTCGGCGAAGAGATTTCCGCGGTCGTCGTACCCGTCGTAGAATACGCTGTTCAACTGCGTGGTCTTTACGGTGCCCGAGCCGCTCGCGCTCTTGTAGATCACGACGTCGCCGGTACCGGAGCCGGCGATGATGCCGACTGCAAGGTCGCCGTCCGCGTTCATGGCGCAGCTCGACGGCATGCCGACCGAGTCGGAGAGCCTCCTTAGCTGCTTGGCGGGAGCGCGGTACTCCACTATCCGGTTATGGGATGCGACGATCCAGAAGATCCCCTTTCCGTAGCCGTAAAGCACGTTCGTGCAGGCCTGGCCGCCGACGTGCGAGATCGAGCCAATCTGCTTATCGCTCTTCGGATAGTCGAAGATGTCGGCGTACGTGCCGTAGTTGTTCATGATGTACTCGTACTGTTTCGACTTCGTACGCCGTTCCGGAACGATCGTCGTATATTGCGGCATTGGACTCATCCGCGCTGCCGTCACCGGCGCTCCGGCCATGTCACCCTGAGCCTGTCGAAGGGCGCCACCGCAAGCCGAACAAAGAGCGAGTGCAACGAGAGTGCCGGCCGAAATCACCAAACGAGTGGCATCCATAGAGCTCCTCTTCCCTTCCGTTAGCTCGCTAAACTCCCTGTAGCGCCATGGCGCGCCCACTTTGGGTCGCCGCTCTTTTCGCACTTGCGACGATTTCAATTTTCAACAAGGGCGTCACGCGTGAGCGGCCCGGCACGATCTTCGAAGGGAACGACCGTCTATGGCGGCGGTTCTTCCGGTCGGATCCGCTCATTCTCGCGGCTCCTTAACAGGCATCGCTGTGCGGCTCGGTATGCCACTCTATGAGTTTTCCATCCGGTGAGAAGTAAAGCGAGTAGCTTCTACCTGCGTCCATGCAAAACGTGAAGAAGTCAATAAAGGTAACATCGAGTCTCTCCCGATAGCGACGGGTTAAGGGCTGTTCTGGCATCGTTTGTAATCCGCCCTGTATCGCACCGTAGCCAATCGCCATGCGCAGAGCATCGTCGGGGCTCATGCCCACCCGAAGGCGGCTCTCAAATAAGCGCTCCCCTATCAGTCCCCGCATCCCAAAGATGTAAGGATGGAGAAACAAGAACGCCAGACCGACGAGCACTACGAACGCAGTGATTTTTTGAGTCAGAAAAGCGCGCGTTTTATCAAACAATAAAAGCAGCGCAACGACTGCACTGCCAACCAGGCCCAAGGGTGACACCGTTACAGTGTCTGCTCCTCAGCCGTTACTTACCTGCCCCCGGTTCATCCGCAACTCCTTTCAGTTTGCCGAGCTGCAAGGCGAGATTCGTCGAAGGAATCGTGAATCCCACGGTCGCGCCGAGTAGTCTGCGGCGCACCCTCTCTTGGGATCGTGGATTGTAAAGCACACGCAGAGATGAAATCGCCTTCTAGGCCGGGGAGCCGCCCCCGAAGCACCGAACGTTGTAAGCCGCTGGTCCGTTCGTGCAGCGAGGTTAGGGCAGATGAGGAGCTTACATTTTGGGCGCTTTGCGCTAGGCGGCTTCGCAGCCGCCGCATTGCTGGCAGGATGCGGCGGCTCGCAGCCGCCGATCGGCACGCCGCGCATGATGTCGCAAGCCGCGGGGATCGCGCTACCGGCCTTTATTCCCAACTTTACGTTGAACTACGATGGTGGGCCAGTGCTCGTCACACCGAGAGCCTACCTGATCCTCTGGGATTACAAGAAGTACGGCGATCCCAATGACGTTGCCAAGCTGCTCGAAGAGTATCTCAACGTGATGGGTGGCAGTGGCCACAACAACATCTACACCCAGTACTATCAAGACATCAACAGCGTCACGACGTACATCACGAACCCGAAGGATCAGCTCGGCGGGGTCTGGGATGACGAGACCGATCCGATCCCGAATGCTCCGACCGACGCGCAGGTCGCCGCCGAGGCACTCGCGGGCGTTCGGCACTTCGGCTACAACGCCAGTGGCTCGTACATCGTCGCGACGCCAAACGGCCACAGCACCCAGGGCTTCGCCACGCAGTGGTGCGCGTACCATAGCCGCACGTACGATGGCGGCGAGCTCGTTTCGTATACGAACCTGCCGTACATGCCAAACGCCGGCAAAAAACGCTGCGGTGCCAATGCCATCAAGGCGCCGAAAGACGAAAGCGGAGCCGATGAAGGTGTGACCATACTTGAGGGCATGATGTTCGGTGCGTCCATCACCGATCCGAACCCGGGCCAAAGCTGGTACAACTTGGAGTACGGCGAGATCGACATATGCGGGGATGTCAAGAACGACCAGTTCGGCAACAAGTCTTACGCGACGGCCGCGATGTTCAGTAATGCGTCGCAGTCCTGCGCGCAAACCTACTAAATTACGTTCGCGGTGGACAAGTGGTTTCCCATTCGAACGGCGCGATTGGTTCTGCGTGAGTTCAAAGCGACGGATGAGTCGGACGTGCATGAATACGGGAGCGATTTGACTGTCTCCAGGTTCGTGCTCTGGGGTCCCAATGCGCCGAAAGATACGCACCGCGTGCTAAGCGATCGCCTAGATAAGCAGCGCACGTGGCCCCGTAAAGAAGTCGATCTGGCGCTCCAACTATCGAGCGAGGAAAAGATAATAGGCAGCATCAGCCTTAATATCGAGAGTAGCGCTGATCGTATAGCGTCTCTTGGCTATGTCGTTAATTCACGATACTGGGGAAAAGGGTATGCGACGGAAGCCGCTGATGCACTCCTCAGCTGCGCCTTCGGGGTACTAAGACTTCATCGAGTCTGGGCAACCTGTGATGTCCGAAATGTGGCTTCGTGGAGAGTTATGGAGAAAGTCGGCATGCGGCGCGAGGCGCTCTTCCGACGTGATGTTCTGCAAAAAGGCGAATGGCGCGACTCCTATTTGTACGCGAAGCTAGAACAATAACGAGTGCCCGACCCAGCCGAACGCAGCATGAAAAGCTTGGATTTTGGTCGCTACATGTTTGGCGGCTTTGACTTCAAGAGTGTAAGCACCGCAATACAGCACGAACACGTAGTCCGTCACATAAGGAGTAGGCACGTGATCCTCCGCGCACTATCAATATCAATCGCCGTTGCTCTCGCAGCGTGTTCGAATAGCCAAGTGCCGGTGCCGCTCGATAGGTCGGGCAGCGGCCTGGTGCAGCAGCAGCCGTCGTATCAACGCAACGCGGCAAGCGAAGCGGTCATCTATAGTTTCGGAAGCAAGACGCCCGACGGAGTTGATCCGCGAGAGACGCTTACCGACGTGCACGGTACGCTCTATGGTGAGACATTGGGCAGTATGGGGTTCCCCCACGTAGCCAACGGTACGGTCTTCACCGCCACGCCCTCCGGAAGCGAAACCGTTTTGCATAAGGTGTCGGATAAACAGGGTAGATATTTCAGCCAGCTCACGGTGGGTCAAAAGTCACCGAGTGGCGGCCTCGCGCTTTATGGGACTGGCTTCGACGGCGGCGCGTATGGCTATGGAACGATCGTGAAGGTTTCGTTATCGGGCGCGGTCACCGTTCTTCACGATTTCGCAGGCGGAAACGACGGCGCGTTGCCGCTTGCTGGTCTTATCGACGTCGATGGCACCTTTTACGGCACAACCTACCGTGGCGGCGCATATTCCAATGGCACCGTTTTCAGCGTAACGCCGTCTGGCAGTGAAAACGTGATCTACGCCTTCCACGGAGGAACGCGGGACGGTCAGTACCCATACGCAGGCCTCGTAAATCTCAACGGCACGCTCTACGGCACTACGCTTGACGGCGGATCAGCCGGTTACGGGACGGTTTTTTCGGTAACTCCGTCTGGAACCGAACACTTATTGCATAGTTTTCAGGGCGGTGGCGACGGTGAACACCCTCACGCGGGACTGATCGCACTCAACGGTACGCTGTACGGCACAACACTCTATGGCGGCGGGGCCAAAAAATGCGCTCCCGGCGGTTGCGGGACGGTCTTTAGTATCACGCCGTCCGGAACCGAAACCGTCCTCTATTCCTTCGCCCTGCACCGCGACGGCTTCGTACCATATGCAACCTTGCTCGCCCTCAACGGTAAGCTGTACGGAACGACTGCCGGTGGCGGGAAAGGATTCGGTACCGTCTTCAGCGTCACACCTTCCGGCACCGAAAGGCTCCTACACGCCTTCCTCCCTAGCGACGGCTCGGGACCGTATGGAGGACTCATCAACATCCACAGAACGCTCTATGGTACGACCTCGGCCGGCGGTACCCATAACGACGGGACGGTCTATTCGGTAACGTTATAACCGGGAAAGCGGTATCGTTAGGCTCTCGAAAGTTTTGGTCGTGGCAGCGAGTAAGTACGACGCTTGAGAGTTAGCAGCCGGGATAACAGGCAGGGAGCGGTGGCGGTGGCGGCGGGTAGGCCGGAGCCTGTTGCGGCGGACCTTGGTACTGGCGGCCGTATTGCGAATACTGCTGGCCGTATTGCGGATACTGTTGGACGTATTGCGGATGCGACGGATATTGCGGGTACGGCGAATACTGACGCTGCGCCAGTTGCCGCGGCAGCGCCAGTGGTGTTGCGCTCGCGACATCGTCGCTGAATTTGCCAAACGTCGCTCTGTGACTCCGGAATAACGCGACGAGATCGGCTTGGCGCTGCTCGTCGCTTGGGTGATCGGCGCCTCCGTTGTTGCCGACGCCCATTGCTTGACGGTACTGCCTGAAGGTCCAGACCATCCCCCACGGATTAAACCCGGCCTTGGCACACAGGTACGCGCCGCCGCGATCCGCATTGAGTTCGGCAGCGCGTTCGTAGGCGACCACGGCGGGATCTTGGGGCGATCGGCCGCTCTGAGTCGCCTGGGAGACTGCATACATGTCGTGGTGGATGTCGTGATTGACCTCGTGGCAGATCACGCCCGCCAGCTCATCTCTATTCTTGAGGAACGACAGCAACGCGGTCGTCACGTAGACATTGCCGCCCGGCATCGAAAACGCATTGGGCGTCTGCTCGTCGAGCAACACGAAGTGAAATGGCGCGAAGTACTGCCGGTCGGCAACCGCGGCTACGGCGTTTCCGATCTCGTCGAGCGTCCGATAGAGCGGCGACTGCGGCGGGACAATCTCGCGGCGCTGCACGTACTCCATATAGCGCTGCCGGCCGACCTGGATCTCCCACTGTTGCTCCTGCGGGGACGTGTTCGGCCACGCGGCCTCCGGCCAGAGGCACAGGATTGCGGCGAAGCCGGCGAGCCCTCGCAGAAAGATCGACATAGGAACTCAGGCTTCCGCAATTCGGTCGGCGCTGCCCCGCGGCAAATCGCCGTAAACGGCTAAGAGTTCATGAGATTTATGCCGCGCCCTCGCGGGACTAATTCTAATGTACGCGCTGCGGGCGTTTTGTCGTCCAAGACCACGGGTAGAAAGCGCCCGAAAGCGAGGACTCATGTACGATAACGACGACGCAGCATTCGAATCCGAAATATACTACGACCGTGAGCCGGCCGGCGCGGCGGTGGAGCGCCTTCATGGGCTCGGTTACGGTCGCGATGACATCAGCGTTATGATGGACGACAAAACCCGCGAGAAGGCATTCTCCGCAGTCGTGAATGCCAAAGGCAGCGAAGGCGTTGCGGCCGGCGCCACCGTCGGCGGCGTCCTTGGGGCGATCGTTGCCGGCCTCACGGCAACGGGGAGCGTAGCCGCAATCGCCGGGACGGGTGGCCTTGCCGCGCCCTTGGTTGTTGGCCCCTTAGCGGCTGCGTTAGCCGGCTTGGGAGCCGGCGCGGCAGGCGGCGGCATCGTTGGCGGGCTCATCGGGGTCGGGATCGGCGAGAAACGCGCCAAGGACTACGAGAAGGGGCTGCGCGAGGGCGGAATTGTCGTCGCCGTTCGTCCGAAAAGTAAAGAACATCGAGCCGATGTTCGGAAGGCGCTCGAAGATCGTCCCACCAGCTACGGCAGTGTCGACCGCGACGTAGACTATGCCGGCGAAGTTCCTTCCGAATCGCGCCGCTAAGCCGATTTCGTCGAGGTCTAACAAAACACCGAGCCGCTCGCGAACCGCGGGCGGCTCGTTCTGTTCCCGGCGTTGACAAAGCCGGCGAGAAGGCGCATGTTGGGCACCTAAGGGCGCGGCCTTTCGCGTGCGTCCCGAATCACTCGGAGAAAGCAAGGAGTTGGAGCCCATGCGATTCTCGGTTTCGGCCCTTTACGTTTTGCTGGCGGTCTCTGCCGCGCTCAGCGCCTGCGGAGGGGCATCGTCGACTCCGTCAGCGCCGCTCGCGTTTCAGCGCAACCAGTCACACGCCGCAAAGCAGACCTCGTCATGTCCGTGTCTCTACGTCGCAAACAGCGGCGGCAGCGTGACCGTCTACGCCTCCGGCGCGACCGGCAACGCCAAGCCGGTTCAAACGATCGCCGGCAACGTCACGGAATTGGATGCGCCTCAAGATGTTGCCGTGGATTCCGGCGGCAAAATCTACGTCGCGAACGAAAACGGAAACTCCGTGACGGTATATGCCGCCGGCGCTTCCGGCAACGTCGCCCCAATCCAGACGATCCAGGGCAGCGATACGGGACTCGATGCCCCCTTCGGTATCGGTCTCGATCCGATAACCGGCGACATCTACGTGGCGAACGACGCAGGCAACACCGTAACGGCCTACGCTCCGACAGCAAACGGCGACGTCGCGCCGATCGCGACGATCGCAGGCGCTTCCACCGGAATACAATATCCTACCAGCCTCGCGTTGGATGCCGGCGGCAATATTTACGTCACCAACTTTTTCGGGACCCTCACCATCTTTGCCGCGGGCGCGTCCGGCAATGTGGCACCGATACGAACCATCGCCGGCTCGCACACCAAAATGTCCGACCCTTATGGCGTCGCCGTCGACTCCGCTTCTAAAGTCTACGTAGCGAACTACGCAGACGAGAACGTCACCGTCTACGCCGCCGGTGCGAACGGCAACAAAAGGCCGATCCAATACATCAAAGGCAGCATGACGAAGCTGAAGGAGCCCGAAGGCATCGCCCTGGACGCCAGCGACAACATCTACGTCGCAAACGGCACGTTCAACTGGATCAGCGTCTACGCCGCAGGCTCGACCGGCAACGTCGGCCCGACCAACCGGATAAAGGGAACGAGAACGGGCCTGAACGACCCACAAGGAATCGTCGTGCGCTAAAACGGTTGCGCCTACAAGGAAACCGTACCCCTCTCCTTTCCGCAGGGCGTCACGATCGTTGCGAAGCGCTAGAAGTGCCTTCGCTGAAAGCGCCTACGCCGCGTAGGGCCCCTGACCCAGCCACAGCTTACCTTCGGCGAGGCGCCGGCGTAGAAGGCCGTGATGGACGTTCGGATCCTCTGGGTCTGAATAGAGCACGAGGGCGTTCGGAAGGTCTTGCCAGCGACGCTCCTTCAGACACGCGCTGATCGTGTTGAAGCCGCTGGATCCGTAGAAGCCGGCGCCGAGATTGTAACCAAACGATATCAGCGCAGAGCGTTGGTTATCGTTCATCTCGCTCCAATGCGGAATTGCGGTTGCGAGGGTATCCACCGTTCCTTTTAAGTCGTTGCGAAGATACGTGATGCCCTGCGCTTCGGTGATCGTATCTCCCGGCTTCACATGTTGGCCCCCGGGATAGACCGTCGTTCCCCACCCAATCGTCCACACGCCGGTTCCGTCGTCGTAGGCGGTTGCGCGGTACCCTTCAAACGACTTAACGAGATTGACGGCTTGCATGGGGACGCCCGACGTATGTCCCTGAGCCGCTTGGGCATCCAGTTGCTGCTGAAGACTCTTCACCGAGCCCGGACCAATGCCATCGGGTTCGCCTTCATCGATGCTCGCCTTGAAGCGTCCCCACGCCGTTCGGGTGGCGGGTCCCAGTATGCCGTCGGCCTGCAGCCCGTAGCCAAGTGCCGCAAGCGATTGCTGAAGCTCTTTCACTTGTGCGGTCGTGAGTTTTTCAAGGGTCGTCGATGGCGACGGTCCCCTAGTGATCGACCTTTCACGGGTAACGTTCCTGGACTCGACCATCCTGGCCGAGTTAGCAAGCTTCGTGTTAACCGGGAGGATCGCCACATCGCCCTCGCCGGCGCATCGAAGGCCATCCGCCACATCTTTGAAATTGTGGCGTTCGACCAAATCTTCACCCTCGAAGAATAGACGACGCTACTCGACGGCTAAGACCGCGCCGAGAGGCTTCCTGTGCAAGACTGGGCTTTAAGCAAGGCCTGCCGCCGCGCCAGGCGACAAGCATGCCCGACCTCCCCAATCCGCCGAATCGCAAACGGACGTGCCGACGCCCAATCTGCGGCCGAGGCTGCTGCGAGGGGCGCACCTAGCCCTCGTCCGGTGAAAAAATCGTTTGCCGAATGAAATGCGCGATCACCGCCGCGCTCAGGTGAAATCGAAGGGGCGGCCCTTCGAAGGGAGTGAGTGCCAGCACCAGTTCATTACCGGATTCGTTTCAGTCTAGCCAAACAGTTCCGGTGCGAGCCAGTAGAGCGTCGCAGACTCCGCAGTGATTCGTTCCGCACATGGGAGCCGGACAGGCCGAGCCATGCACATAGTCGGCGACGCCAAGCGGTTACCGAAAATGCTGCCGATTAGGGTTTTGCGTCGAACGCGACTCCGTAGACCGAGCGAAGTCCGCCGGAGAACGTGCCGAGCTGCTTGCCATTGGGATATGCAAGAACGGCGATGTGGCGAGCCCCCTGATCGGCGACGAAGAGACGGTTATGACTGAAGTCGGCAGCGAGCATACGCGGCATGCCGGCGTCCTGGAGCGTGCGCTTCGGATTGCCGCCGCGAGGCGCAAAAAAGAGCAACGCTCCCGGCACCGTTCGGGCGACGATCAGGTCCTTGTTCGGCGCTATGATCGCGCCGGCGGCCTCCCACGTCAGTTCGCCGAAATTGAGATTCAATTGCTTGCCATCTCTCTGATTCGCCGAATAGCGATAGAACTTCGTCTGCGCGTAAAGCCCGTCATAGGCCGCGAGAAGATCGCCGTTCGGTTCCTCGGCGATCGCGGTGGGGAAGCACGAGCATTGATTGTTGACGATGCTAACGGCGCGGTCGCTGCCGGCGGGATATTCGACGATGAGATGCGCGAATGAACCGAAGTTCGCAACGAATACGTCCCCGGCGGCGTCGACTGCCACGTCGATCGGACTCGAGAGCGCGTCATGGTAGCTGCGCGTCGGCGAGCTGCCGCCCCGCGCATAGACAGTGACGCGATTCGTGCGGGTATCGGCGACGTAGAGGTTTCCGTTCGAATCGACGGTCAGACCGCCGGGGCCGTCGATTCCGTCGGTTATCCGGCGCACCGGATCGGATCCCGGATGGTCGGCATCGTAAACGACGACCGCGCCGGCGGTCGGATCGGAAACGTAGAGTTGGGCGGACGGCGTCTGCCGGTTGAGTGAAATGGTCGTAGCGCTGGGCGGAAGCGTGTTCGGCCCTCGGCAGGCTGAGCCGAGAATGAGGAGGACGAGCACGGCCTTACGGCTACTGATCATCGGGCGGCTCCCCGTTCGCGCGAGCGCGAACGACGGTTTCGTCGTATCGCGAGTCGATTCGTCGAAACGCGCGTGGCGGCTGGTCGAAGTTAAAGAAGCTGAGCGGAGCACTCGAGCGCGAGTCGTTTCGGCCAAGCGAGGGCAGATCGAATCGTTCCTCGATCACCCGCAGCAAGCTCCCAAACTCGAGCCGTTCGTGGTCGACGAAGCCGGATTTCGCGTACGGCGAGACGCAGAGCAGCGGTACGCGAAGTCCCGGGCCAAAGGCCCCGCCCAACGGCGGCGCCACGTTATCGTACCAACCTCCCCAGTCGTCCCAAAGAATAAAGATAGCCGTGCTCTTCCACTCGGGTCCCTCGCCGATTGCGTTGACCACCGACGCGACCCACGACGGGCCCTTGTCGCTCCCATTGCCGGGATGGTCGGAGAGCGCGTTCGACGGTATCACCCACGCAATGGCGGGCAGGTGGCCGGCTTTTGCATCGTCGAGCACGCGGGTCTCCGGCGAGATGACATCGTGCTTCCAATCCGGCCCATTGCGAATCGCCTTTATTGCATCGAATGCGCTCCAAAGCTGACCGGTTCCGCTGCGCGGCGAGTAGTAGCGCCAGGAAACGCCCGCCCCGTCGAGCTCTTGCGCGATCGTGCGATAGCTGAAACAGGGAAAGAGCAACCCGGACGGCTGCCCCGCGGCATCGAGAACGCCGATGCGGTTGGCGCTGGCTGAGTCGCATCCCCATGGACTTGCTGAGGGATAATTATACGTGTCGCCGGCCCAGCCGGCGATGAGGAACTGATGCGCGGCGAAACTGCCATCGAGTTGCGACGCGAAGGTATTGTCGGAGAGAACGTACTGCTGCGCAATGCCCCAATAGGGCGCGATCTGGCTTCGATCGACGAACGAATATTGCGGGTAGGGATCGCTATGCGTCGTGCCGCCCGAGTTCTCAAGTGCAAAACCATCCATCCGGCCGCCGTCGAGGGCCGTGAGCGCATCTTGCCGCCCGTGTGAAATATCCCACGACGTTGCGAGCGGAACTTGGCTCAGTCGGATGCGCCGGCCGTCGGGCAACCGGCCCTCGACCGCGCTCTTCGCTCCGGGATAGCCGGAGAAGAGATTGTTGAAGCTGCGATTCTCTTGCACGACGATCACGACGTGGTCGATCTTTGCAAGCCCCGGGGGTGGTGCGGCCGGAATCATAACACCTCGACCAGCCAGTACCCGGTGACGAGCGCCTCGGCATCGGCTTGCACGAATCCGCCCGTGGGACGAACGCCCCAGCGATACCCTCCGTCGGGGCCTTGTGCAGCCGTTGCGACCTTCGCGATTGCCGCTCGCGTCGCCGGGGTGAACCGGCCGAAGTCCGTGAGTAGCTTCCCGTACATGCCCGAGCAGACGACGTCGTAATACGTGCGCGCCGCGGTTTCGAAGCCCGAGCCCGCCGTCCGAGCGTCGAGATAGGCGAAGAATGCTGCGCCGTCGACCGGCTGCACCCACTGCACGTAGCGCTCCGCCATCGCCGTCAGCCCAATCCGGTGCGCTCCCAGCGCCGACATGAGGCTATTGTCGCCGATGGCAATCGTTTGGCCGTCGGGTCGAACGTACTTCCAACGCCAATGTGAGCGATTGTAGCCGCGGGGTGGATAGCCGGGATCGTAATGGTCGTAAAAGCAGCCTTCGGAGCCCTGGCTATCCCGTAACGTTCCCACGCCGCGCTCGAAGAGCGCCGACGCTCCGTGGTCTCCGCGAATCGCCGCGTAGCGTTGCAGCGAATCCCAGAAGAGCATTGAGACGTTTGGAACGAGCCAGTTTTGGTAGTCGCCCGATGGGCTGGCGTACTGCATCGGAAAGCCGAGGTTCTCGGCGAGCATACCCAGCCGTTCGCCATCGCACATGTGAGCGACGAAGTGCGCGAAGCCGTCCGCAAAGCTCAGCAGCTCGGGCGAGCCTGTCTGTTCGTGGAGCGTCAGCAGCGCGGCTAGGCACGCGAGCGCATCAGAACTGTAGAAGAGCCTCGAATCGTCGTTGGCGACCGACGGCACGCCGCCGCCGACGTGCCGGTTTCCCGCAAAGGTCGCTTGGAGCCGGCCGATCGCTCGCGCCATTGCCAGTGCCGTATCGGGATGGCTATCGCTCAAGAGCAAGATGGCGTAGGCCGTTGCCAGCGGCGATTCCTGACCGGAATAGGGACCAAACCGGTAGTAGCGGCAGAGGCCGCTCGAGGCGATCTGATTGTCGAGGATCCACCCGATCAACTGCCGGCGCGGGTCCATGATTTCGCGGTTCGTGGCGGCCAATAACAAGCTCCCGGCAAGCGCGGAAACAAAATCGGTACGAGTTAGAACTGGCCCCAAAACCCTACCGTGATTCCGCGTCCGATGTAGAGCGGAGAGCCATTGGTCTGATTGAGATGCGAGTAAAAGCCGAAGACGCGAATACCGAGAGTTTGGCCCGCGCTTCCGGTCCGACCCAGTTGCTGCTCGGTTCCCAGCGTATAGGTCTGACCATAGTCGTTCGCAAGCGTGAGCGGAAGCGCTCCGATCTGGGTTAGGTACTGCTGCGGTCCCCAGAGTCCCGTCACCGTGTACTTCGACCGGATCGTGGGGGTCACGTCGAGCGCCGCGTATGCGCCCGACTGGGTCGCCGCGCCGGAGTTTGCTTGAACGAGGTAGCGCAGCTGGACGGCCACGGTGCGGCTGATGTAGTTCGGGCCAATCATTGTTTGACGAAGATTTTGCCCACTTTGATACCCCACGAAGTCTTCCGATCCATCGATCTGCCAGCGGCGGTCGCTCGGAATCTTGTAGGCGAGCTCCACATGCAGCAGACTCTTCGCGTATGGATTTGCGGTACCCGATCCAATATTGATGAATCCGTAGAGATTCGGTCCGAAATCCTTAGTAGCGCCCAATGCGAAGTAGTAGCCGTTCTGAGGGTTATTGACGTCCTTGTTGGTTTGGTGCGAGAACTCGAAGTTGATACTTCCAGAACCGGGCGCGATGAAGACGTAGCGAAGATTTTGAAACTGCCACGGGCCGTAGGCGTTGCCCGGTGAGGTAAATCCGATTGCGGTTGCGTCGAGATCGAGGCGCGAGTAGTCGTCGGCAAGCGCCGGTGCCGCCGGCAACAGCGCCATCGCACCCACCAGGGCGCTGCAAAGGCATATGCGAGTGATCATAAGGTCCTCCTTGAAAGCTCAAGGAACAACTGCCGCGGCCTCATGGCGCAGCAGGGCGGCGGCGCGGATCGCCGCGGCAGATGTTTCGTCCGTAGATACGTGCGGCGTGTGGTAGAGCCAATCGTCGCGGTTGACGCGAAAGAGCGCCCAAACGACGGCGGTCGGCCATACCATCACGGAAAACGGCACGGTATAGAGCGAGTAGACGAGCGTGCGCCACGCACGCACGAGCGGCGTGCCGGTGAGCTCCGCCGTACCGGCAAAGCCGACGATCTGGTAGCCGAAAATGAAGAAGAACGAGAGTACTTCAAAGACGAGGTTAACTGATGGATTGGCCAGCGGTCCGGTTATTCGAAACGCACCGGTCGAGAGGCCCACGAGTAGCGGCAACGAAACGAAACTCGCGAGAAGAGCAAAGGGGACGAGATAGTATGCCGCGAGCTCGAGCAGCGCGGCATCGCGCCGCAGCACGCCCTGACTCAGGCAACGCCAGAAATAATAGTACGCGACGCGCGAATGCCCGCACATCCAGCGCATCCGTTGACGAATTGCCACCCATAGCGAGAGCGGCTTTTCGTCGTAAATGTGGGCTTGCGGTACGTAGGCGACCCGTATGCCTTCCTCGAGCGCAAGCAAACCGTTGAGCTCGATGTCTTCGGTCTGCGTCTTGATGCGCGGCCAGTATCGGCGCAGCAGGTCGGCGCGGCAGCACCACCCCGTCCCACAGATCAACACGTTGCGCAGCAAGCGGGCACGGCCCATGAGGTAGAGGCGCGAAGATGAAACGCAGGCCGCCCAAAGCGCTTTGGTGATCCAATTGGCGCTCCCGTTGAGCACGTCGTGGAAGCACTGCAGGCAGCCGTGGCCGCCGGATGCGATCGCGTCGTTCATCGCGCTCAGATAGTTGCTCGACACGACGTTATCCGCATCGAAGACGGCTACGTAACGTTCATCCCCCTCCTGCAACAGTTGCCTCATGGCGTAGGCGAGTGCTTGATGCTTGCCGTAGCCGGCCGTCGGCGTCGTGAGGATCTCCGCGCCCATTGCCGCGGCCGTTTCGCCCGTGCCATCGTCTCCGTCGAAGACGACGACGACCTCGTAGAGATCCTTAGGATACTTCTGGGCGAGGAGGCTCCGGATGGGGTTACCGATTACGCGTTCTTCATTATATGCCGGAACGAGGCAGAGAAAGCGCGTTTTCGGTGCCGCGCTCGCATGGGCTCGTAGCGGCACGCTCGCGAGCATGAAGCCGAGAATCGGCAAGATCCAGACCGCGTACACGATCGCAAAGGTCGGATAGTAGAGCCAGTCAATGTCGAGGCGGAGGTGCAAGCGGCTAAGGACCGCCAACGGAAGGGCCGCAAGCAAGACCGCACCGAGGATGGCCATCGTCGCAGGCATTGGAATGCGGATCGAGTCATAGAAGGCGCGAATCGCTTGGGTCGCGCTTTCGAACTGCGCGAAATACGCCCGGTTCTGTAGCGGAGAGGAAAACTGCACTTTGTGAGCACTGTAACATGCGAGCCGCGCGTTAATGTGTTAACGTTTGCCAACGTTGCATTAAAAAAGTGACCGCTTTGGTTAGTCAAAAAGTGGTGCAATCCTTACTTGCCGATGGAAAAACTCAGGCCGGGCCAAGTTGGTCGGCAGTCTTTCGGACGCGCGCTTCGCGCGGCGATGTTGTAGCCGTGGTTGCATTCGCGAAGAGACCGTATCGGTCGTAATTCGTACCGGTGACCGCAAACAGCGGTGGCCGCGCGACCGCGAGGGCTTGCGCGAATGGCGGCGACGGGAAAGAGATGCTACTACGTTCCGGCGCAGACCCTTCGGGTCCGCGGCGTCGGCGCACGCCGGCGCGGAATCACGGACCGGTGATTTCCGCAATCCGTTGCGATACGAGTGTTTGGCGCGCTCGCAGGGTAACGTCGAGTGTCGAAACCCAAGGCTCCTGGGCATCGGCAATTAAAAGGTCTGCCTGATAGGCACTCGCCGCCAAACAGTAATGGTCATATGCTGACTTCAACACGCCCCGAACGTATTGGTCATCGCCATCCTCAGCATGAGTCAGAAAACGAGTCACGTCCACGATAACGCTGGTCGTATTGATGGAGAGATCGTCGACCGATCGAAAATACTCATCGACCGAGTCGGACCCAACGCAGAGCGCAATGGCTTTGCGGATGTTTGAGCAGACGGTACGGAGACTTTGCGCAACGAGCTGCTTATCGCCTTCAGGCCAGAACGCTCTGGCGACCTCATCGCGGGTCGCATGACCGTTACGCTGCAAACAGAGATAGGCAAAAACTTGACGGTCGCGTCGCCGGACCCACTCGATCGTCTGCCCATCGACCTCGGCGGTAAACCAGCCAAAGCAGCGGACCTGCATCGCCGGTACAACCTTCGAATGACGTTCACGCGGAATGCACGTGCGACCGCGCGCCAACGGGCGCAACGCCCGATAGCCACTATCCGTGTGGATCACGAAAAGCCCGTGCTCTTCGAGCGCCTGAAGCTGTGCCAAATCGTCGACACGGACGCCGTTTAAGAGTCTGCGCACGAGATCTGCTTCTGGCGTGAGCGGGTTCGGCAAAGCGTGGCTAACGAAGTCTTCAAAGATATGATGGCGCCGTAGACGCCAGTTGTCAAACGCCTTGGCCAAAGGGCACTCGTCTTCGGCCGCCTTTCGCAACGCGCTACTCACGACTTGCGGCCAACCGTCGGTGAGTTCAAGCAACCGCGCGACGTCAGCGTTTTCGAAAGAAACACCACACGTCTCGGCGATCTGTCGAACTTCGGCTACATCGAACGCTAGCCGCTCCGCATCGCAGAGGACGGCGGCGCCATCGCACACCATTTGCGTTACGCGAAAATCAGTCCGGGATCGGGATGCGATGAGCAGCGCGACTCCGGCCGGTGCGTCGGAAATCAGGCGAAGGATTTCTTCGATCCCATCGGCATTGGGAAGCTCTTGGCAGTCGAGTGCAAGCTCCAGCGGAGCGTGCGACGCGAGCGCGCCGCAAAGCTCCTCGTGGGAGCGTGCCGTCAGCTCACTTGCCAAGAGCTTAGAGATGGAGTCCCAAATGTCCGCCGGTGTAGCGCCGGCGCGAAGTTCGCAGTAGAGCCCGCCCGTCGCGGAGTGATGCAAGTAACTGAGCAAGACTGTCGTTTTTCCGAAACCGGGTGGAGCGATCAAAAACCGAACCGGAACGTCCTTGAAACGTCGTAACCATCCTTCGAGTCCGCGCCGCCGCACGATCGAGGGGGCAACGCGCGGCCATTTAGAGTCAGTAGCTATCAAAGTGAACCTCCCGCTCGTGTTCTTACGCACGCGGCGATTGGCTGTAGAGAAGATTATGATAAGACCATACGGCCGTCATGAGAAGTTCTTAAGAATCGTGAGGAATGAATCTTCACAATTTGAGTGTTTTGAATATTCGTCTCAATTTGGGTTCATCCACCGAGGTTACTTGCCGACTCAGGGCCACGGCATGTTATCATAAGATTGTAGAGAGGCGGCACAGATGATACGCGCGCGTGTTGAGGCGGCAAAGAAAGCCAGTGGCAAGAGACTGCGTGGGAGGCATCAGGCCCGGGGCGACGCATAGTTTGAGAACGTCGATTATTTCCTCGCGCATAGATAGCTGCCATAGATCGTCATTGGGCGCGGCTGCCCGGCGTACGGCCGCGCTCGCTATGCGTGGGTGAAACGCTTGCCGCGCAGCCACGTTGCGTTGACCGGAATCGTTGCGATCGTCGACGGGTTCACCGTTAACGGATCTGCGCCGAGCTCGACCAGGTCGGCATCCTTCCCGAGCTCTATCGTTCCGATGCGATCGTCAAGTTGGCACGCCTTCGCTCCGTTGATCGTCATCGCGCGCAGCGCCTGTTCGACCGAGACGCGCAAGGAAGAACCCAAGGGGACACTCGCTCCGAAGGGTATGCGCGTTACCGCCGTTTGGATGTAACGCAGCGGCTGAATGTCGGTAGTCGCATAGTCCGAGTTCATCGTCCAGACCAGGTTACGATGGATCGCTTGCGGCGCATTGTCGATGCTCTCGGCGCGCGGTTCGCCGAGAATGCGCGTCGCGAACGGAACGCCCCAATCGTAGACGTGGCCCTCGGTGAACGACACGGCTAGGCCCATTTGCTCCAGCAGATCCCATTGATCCGGACGCGTAACGGTGCAGTGTTCGATCCGGTTCGTGAAACCGACGGCTTTCGTGCTGCCGTAGGCCGCCGTCATGGCGCCCAGCGCTAAATCGATGCCCGCGTCGCCGTTGGCATGGATCGCCGTACTCCAGCCGTTCTTCTTCGCCAGCGCGACGAGGTCGTTCAGTGCTTGCGGCTGCCAGTTTAAATCGCCCTTGCCGTTGTCGCCGAGGTAGGGCTGCGTAAGCGCGCCCGTGTAGCCCTGCAGCGAACCGTCTGCCCAAAACTTTACGCACGGAACCGACAGCCGGCCGTTGGCCAAGAAGATCGGTTTGCCCGGCGCACGTTTCATGCCGGCGACGATCCCATCGAATGTTGCGTGCTCTTGAAAATCTGGCATCGTACTGATGCGCACCGGGTTGCTCGGACGACTGACGAGCGCGGTGTAGATTGCCCAATCGTCGGGAACTTTCCCGGTGGGTCCGATGCCGGCATCGTGTATCGTCGTTACGCCCGCCTTTGCAGCCTTCGAAAGCAATCCGCCGTACCATTCGGTGATCTTCGCCGGTGTCGGGGCGAGCGCAGCCAGCGTTTTTTCGATGAATGGCGCCATCGCGGGCGGTTCGTAAATCACCCCGTTTAGCGCGCCGCTCGCATCCTTTCCGTAATGGCCGCCGCCCGCGACGTCGGGCGACTGCGCCGTCACGCCGACGAGCGCAAACGCCTTGCTATTCGCATAACCGATGTGTCCCGACGGATTGATGACAAAGATCGGCACCTCGGAAGAAACGGTGTCTAGATCTTGCATCGTAAGCTGGCGAAACGGTGCCATCACCGAGTTATCGAATCCGAATGCCCCGTACCACTGCCCGGCAGGCACATTACTGAGGCTGCCCTTAAGCGCGGCTAGAAACGCGTCGAGCGAGGTCGTCTGTGGGTAAGTGGCGACGAGCATGTTCGCGATGACGATCTCGTAGATGAAATGCATGTGCGGCTCAACGAACCCGGGCAAAACGGTCCCGCCCTTGACGTCGATAACTTCGGTCTTCGGTCCACGATACGTCATCACGTCCGTCTTCGTTCCGATCGCAGAAAACCGCCCGCCGGTGACGGCGACGGCATCGGCGACGGGCTGGTGCGCAGACATGGTGCGGAACCGCCCATTGATCAGGATTGCGTCGGCGGGACCGTTCGCGGCCATGGCCGGCCGTGCCGCCGACGCAGCCACCAGTCCGCCCACCATCGCAACGAAGGCTCCTCGATTGATGCTCATCGCGGCGCGAAGCGCGTCGAGATACGGGGGACGGCAGTCGCAAGAGCTTACGTACGGATGTTTCATACTGCGCGCTATTAAAGGGGCGGCACCTCGTCTCCCGCGTGGCGTTCGCGGACCAGGCGCTAGCGTTGGATGGCGGCCAACGTTTGCGCTTGTGTCCACTTCGGATGCTCGAATAGCACACCGTGTCCCGTAGCGCCCGGATAGATAACAAGTGATGCCAGATTTGGATGCGTACGGTTAAGACCATCTGCGAGGGCCTTATCGTACGTCCACTGGACCAGCAAGTCTTCGTACCCGTCAACGAGCGTGACCTTTCCGCTTATCGTCAGCGAAACGCAACCCGTGGAAACGGGCTTGTCCGGATTGGATGTATCGGTTCTGCAGATACCGCCGTTGCTGAGGCTTTGCCCGAGCTTTCCATACGCGGTACACTTTGCAGACGTAAAGTTGGGTCCGCCTTTCGAACAATATGCTACGCCCCAATCGTTGGCTTGCGCGCGCTGCAAGGCGTAGACGTTTGCATCGGCACCGCGGGTGATGCTCCAGGGATAAATGTTTACTGCGCCGGCGTTATCCGCAATGTATTGCTTGCAACCGTTGACCGTCGTGCAATCCAGCGCGACGTTGAGCGCAACGGCGTCGCTCGATACCGTCGCCGTGCACCCGCTCTTCGTGCCGTTTTGGTTGCGCCGTTGTCCCTTGTAGGGAAATATCAGCGCGCTGAGGTCCTTGTCGATCGTAGCGCCGAGACTGCCGCGAGCCGATAGCGCCGCGCCGAAGAGCGCAACGATGCACGCTGCTGAGTTCATACCCGGTTGCGCCTGCTCGCTTCCACCGGGACCGGCGGCGTAAAGGATAACATTGTGAATCGTACGCGCAGGGCGCGCAACCGGTGAAAGCAAGGCGTATTTGAGCGCGAATGACGTTCCGAGCGACCAGCCGGCCAGATCGACGACGGTGGTGGAGACACCGTATTTCCGCTGGGTGTCGGCAAGGATGGCGTCGACATCGCTGGCGACGGCATCGCGCGTTGCGCTCGCTGCGTACGGACTTTGCCCGACGCCGGGGTAGTCGAAGAGGACGATACGATAATCGTGGCACAGCGATACATTTCCATCCTCGCTCCGTCGGTACGCGGGCGCGTTCACGATCTCCGGGCTGTATCTGCTGTTCGTCAGGAGCTGAACCGGCCAACCCGATAAAATTTGTCCGGTGCCCGGGAACATCACGAGGACGTCGTTGCTGCGCGCTCCATCACCCATTACCAGATATTCGAGCATATCGCCCGTACTGGAGTTTCTAACGTAGCTCAGATCATTATGAAGATCGCTTATCGCACGTATCTGGCTGCACGGTATTGGGCGACCGGCTTTGCGCACGGCCGCGATGGATTCTGGGAATTTCGAAAACCCGGTAGCCGCAATAACAACCATGGGGATACCCGCGCAGAATGCCCTCGAGAGCGTGCTGCAAAGCGATGGCTTTCTCATCGAGGGCCTATCCGACGCGCAAGGCTAGGCTCCTGTCATCGCGTTTGAGATAGTCGTAGGTGCGATAGTCTGAGTCGCCTTCACCCCAACCGCTTTTACGGTGACTCAGTAGCCGCATGCCGCGAACGTGACGTTGCACTCCTGATCGAGCGCCTCGTTTGGACCCAGGAGCGCTACGGAGAAGTGCTCAGCGGTGCCGCCATCGCGGTCGTTGGCGCCATCTTCGTGATCTGGCCGTTAGTATAGGAAACATTACGCTCCTCGTTAGACGGCTGTTAGACGCACAGCCTCGGTCAGGGCGTTTTATCCTCACCTCATAATGAACATCGACGGTCGCCAGACTATTGGGGATATCGACCGAGGCATTCAAGGTCTCCGCGCCAGGTTCAATCAAAAGAGCTAATCCCGCCCACCATCCGCCGCCGCTCCTAAAAAGGCTATCTTATCTCCTCACCTTTTTGAGTGTGTTGCTTACGAACTCGCTTTGCTCGGAGACGGATACTCTTGGCAGCTTTTGCCTTGAACTGAGCAGCAACTTCCTGAACAATGGCAATTCCCTGAATGTGTGGATCGCGTACGTTGGGGGTTTGAACGCGTTGATCTTCGCCGCGCTTATCGCGTGGCGGCGCCCATGGCTCGTTGAGGCGCGCATGCTGTGCCGTTTGTTGATTGCGTTCGTCATTGGGGTAGCCTCAGCAGCGAATAACTGGATAGCGCCTTGGGCTGCACTCGATTTTGGCGCGGTGCTCGTGGGCGTTCCGGTCGCCGATTCTCAGATCGCCTTACTCGTCGCATACGCGCTGCTCTTCGGACGGCCGCTCTCAGTGTTGCGAAAGCTAATTGCGGGCGCAGCGTTTTTCGTTACGGCCTTCGACGCACGCTACGCTCTCGCAATGTATTCGGAAAACTGGAGCGGTGCGTGGGAACCTTTAGCGCTCGGCGTACTGCCGCTACTCGCCCTCGCGACGGCGGTCGCCGCCGCGCGCGGCCACGAGCGCTTGCTGCTGGTTTTGGACCTCCGCGATGCTGTTTCTTCCCTACCTTATCGACACCGTCTCCTTAGTCGCCGGAAGTATCCCCACGCTCCCAGCAAAGGTTACGTCCGTTGCCTCCGGCGCTTCTATAGCAATCAGTAACACAGCAGATTTCCTGGCGCCGTTCGCGATCGGATATGCGCTCTTGAGGCGGTCGCGATTTTCGCCGCTGACCACCGCGGCCGGTACGATGACTTGAGTCAGGCGTGAAGGTTTCGTTGTAGAGCTAGGCCAACGGGTAAGCGCTTGGACGCGTCTCCCAACGGATCATTCACCAATGGCGTGACCAGTCCGAACGGCATCTGCGACGAACGTTTCGACTCAATACCGGGGCCTCGGCGGATGCGCTCAAACGCCGCTGATCACGCTACCGACGAACGGAGCGAACATGGTGCCTCGATAATGCCGGCAGGCTGGTTCTTTGCGACGGTCTCAGCGCCTGTTACCGTATCAATCCGCCGTACACGAGCATATCGGGGACGCTCGCCTCCGGCTTCGACGTTCCAATTTATGTCACGATCAATACAAACAATCAACTCGCCTACGTGACCGACTTCTTAGGAGTTCACGTGCTCAGCTATCCCAGCGGCACGCTGGTCCATACAGTCGGTCCGGACCATGCGCCAGCCGAGCTTGTTTCTAGCCTGACTACACCGATCGTTTACACGAGCCTTGGAAGTTGGCCGTCATGGACGTGGCGCTTGGGTAGCTCATAAAGTGGAAGGCATTCTGACCGTCGCGGACGGTGGTGCCGTGTCCGAGTTTGGCCGACGACGCATGATCGACCCACTGTTCGGTCTGACCGCTCCAGGGCTTGGCGAAAGCGACGTTCCACGCGCCCTCGCTATCGGTCTGCGCCTGTACGTAGCGGCCGTTTTTTGCATCCCAGCTGGTCGCGATACTGGAGCCGTACGAACTCTTCATCTTGCCTTGCATGGGCACAAAGACCCACCCGCGCAGAACGCCGCCGGTCAGCGTGTACTCGACCGTCGCGTTCGACGGCTTTTCGCCGGTCTGGGCGGCGGTGCAGGTCCAGCTTCCGACGTAATATTTCATCGCGTCCATGCCGCCCGCGGCGCTCGCCGGGGCCGCGAACGCGGCAACGAGGAGAAGAAGTATAGAAAGTCGCTTCATCGAACAATACCTGCCTTTCCGGGGCAAGCGTTCGCCCTATCGTTTCGGCAGCCTTCGAAGCGGGGTCAGATATGATCGGTCTAACTCATCAGCGAGCCGTAAGCACGATCATCGTCGTTGCGTTTCTGTCAGGATGCGCCGGCGCGACGCCGCGGATCGGAACCGGGGCAGTGCAAGGCGGCTCGGCGGTGCCGGCCGCGCACGGCGCGTTGCTTTACGTTACGGGCGGATGCGGCGGCACGTGCATCCTCTCATATCCGAAGGGCAAGCCGGTCGCAACGCTTTCGGTCGCCGGCGCGGGGATCTGTTCCGATAAACACGGCAACGTGTTCATTCCGACTTCGACCGCGAGCGGTAACGCCGTGGTGTACGAGTTCGCGCACGGCGCGACGAGTCCGAAGGCGACGCTGAACATCTCCGGCAGCCTTGCCGAAGGCTGCAGCGTCGATCCGAAGAGCGGCAATCTTGCCGTGACGTACCTCTGTCACAACTGCAACTACGGCCCGGTCGCGATCTTCAAGAAAGCAAAGGGTACGCCGAAGTCGTACCAGATGACCGGCGTCTTCTTATCGTTCTGCAGTTACGACAACCTAGGCAATCTTTTCGCCGACGGAAACGGCGGCGCCGGATTTACGCTGCTCGAGCTTGCGCACGGCGGAAGCGCTTTGACGCAAATTTCGGTGAGTCAAAGCATTGCCGTCGCCGGGCAGGTGCAGTGGGACGGCACGTATCTCGCGATCGAAGATCTCTCGCATCCGACCATCTATCAATTCGAAGTCTCCGGTTCGGCGGCGACGCTCAAGGGCACGACGCAGCTGACGGGAGCCGGCGAGTGGGCCGGGCAGTCGTGGATTCACAGCGGGACGGCGATCGTGCCGTACGCGTCGAGCGGATCGAGCGCGAACGTCGTGGGGTATTGGAAGTACCCGGCCGGCGGCAAGGCGACGAAAACGCTCAAGAAACAGCTCGGCAGCGGCGTTCTCGCCGGCGTGACGGTGAGCGTTGGAAAGTAGTGCCCAAAGCCGCATAGCGCCTGCTTGCTTACTCGCACGCGAAAGCAGTTGATTGCGGTGAGCCGGTATGATAGCATGGGTCTTTGGAACGGACCGGCGGTCCGTTTTATTCATGTTGTGGTAGACTACTAATGGCAAAGAAAGAGACGCGCGTGATGGTGGTTCTTGCCTGTACCCAGTGCAAGCGCCGCAACTATAACACGCAGAAAAACAAGGCGAAGACAACGGACCGGCTGGAGCTCAGCAAGTATTGCCGCTTCTGCCGCTGCCACAAACCGCATAGGGAGACGCGATAGGGCGGTAGCTCAATTGGTAGAGTCCTGGTCTCCAAAACCAGTTGTTGCAGGTTCGAGTCCTGTCCGCCCTGCCACCCTGCGATACGCTCGCCCCGTCGACAAACTCAGGGTGACATAGTTTTAAGGTGAACGTTTGAACGAACAGCAGAAGAGAGCGGCCCAGGCCCTGGGCGGCGGAGATTTTATCCGCGGCGTCATCGCGGAGATGCGCCGCGTTACCTGGCCGACCCGAGATGAATGGATTTCGGCGACGATACTTACCGTCTGCCTCGTTGTTGGCATCGGTCTGTTCACGTTTGTCCTCGACCAGCTCTTCGGCTGGCTCTTCAGCGTGATCCATCCGTTCACGTCGCAGCAGTAACGTCCATCATGTACGATATCGAACGCCAAGAGGCCGCCAGCGACGAATCCCCCCTTCGGTTCGATGGAGAAGAAGTCGCCGAGAGCGTCATCGACGACAGTCAGATGAGCGATCTCTCGGGCGGCGCCGACGAGCCGCCGGCCGATTCGTCAGGCGAAGCGCCCGTCGCCGAGGATTCGGTAGCGGGGGACTCGGTAGGCGAGACCACCATTGCGGAAGATTCGGTCGAAGCGCCGGCTGAGGAAGCCTCCGTTGAGGAAGAGGCGGAGCCGGCCGGCGCGGCCCCCGCGCGCAAGCCGAAGGATAATCGCAACTGGTTCGTCGTCCATACCTACTCCGGATACGAGAATAAGGTAAAAGCGAACCTCGAGCGCCGCATCCATTCGATGGGCATGCAGGAGAAGATCTTCCGCGTGCTCGTCCCCATGGAGGACGAGGTCGAGTTCAAAGACGGCAAGCGCAAGATCACGCCCAAGAAAGTCTTCCCCGGCTACGTGCTCGTCGAGATGATCATGGACGACCAGTCGTGGTACGTCGTGCGCAACACGCAAGGCGTGACCGGCTTCGTCGGCAGCCCCGGCCCCGGTGAGAAGCCGGTGCCGCTGCAGGATAAGGAAGTCAAGACCATCCTCAAGCAGATGGGCATCGAGGCGCCGAAGCTGAAGATCGACTTCAAGAAGGGCGATCGCGTGAAGGTGACGTCCGGGCCGTTCTTCGACTTCACCGGCGTCGTCGACGAGATCGCGCCGGAGAAAGAACGTCTGCGCGCCCTGATCTCCATTTTCGGTCGCGAGACGCCCGTCGAGCTGGAGTTCTTTCAAGTGGAAAAAGTGTAAAGCGAGTCATCCTTCGACAGGCTCAGGATGACAGAGGACGATCACCCCGGCGTCCGGTCCCGATAGCGGGGGAGAAACCTCGTTTCGTAATAGGAGAACATCGTGGCTAAGAGAGTTGTAGGCAAGATCGGCCTACAGATTCCGGCGGGCAAGGCAACTCCGGCGCCGCCGATCGGTCCGGCACTCGGACCCTATTCGCTCAACATCATGGATTTCTGCCGGCAGTACAACGAGCGTACGGCCTCGCAGACGGGCATGATCATTCCGGTTGAGATCACGGTCTTCGAAGACCGGACCTTTACGTTTATCACCAAGACGCCTCCGGCGTCGTTTCTCATCAAGCAGGCGCTCAATCTCGAGTCGGGCAGCAAAGAGCCGAACCGGAACAAGGTCGGCAAGCTGACCCAAAAGCAGCTCGAAGATATTGCGAAAGTGAAGATGCCCGACATCAACGCGAACGATATGGACGCGGCGAAGAAGATCGTCGCGGGGACGGCGCGGTCGATGGGCGTCGAGGTGGAGGCCTAACATGCCGCAACATCACGGAAAGCGATTCAAGGCGCTCACCGCGGCCTACGACAGCCGGCGGCTCTTTTCGACGCCCGAAGCGATCGCCGTCGTCAAGAAGAACGCCACTGCCAAGTTTAACGAGACGGTGGAGGCGCACGTACGGCTTGGCGTCGATCCCAAGAAGAGCGACCAGAGCGTTCGCGGCACCGTGCTGCTGCCGCACGGGACGGGCCGGACGGTCCGCGTGATTGCGTTTGCCAAGGGCGATAACGCCAAGGCGGCGCAAGAGGCCGGCGCCGACATCGTCGGCGATCAAGATTTGATCGACCGCGTGAAAGCCGGCTTCACCGACTTCGACGTTGCCGTTGCGACGCCGGACATGATGGCGCAAGTCGGTAAGGAGCTCGGGCGCATTCTCGCACAGAAGATGCCGAATCCTAAGGCCGGAACGGTGACGCCGAACATCGGCAACGCGATTCGCGACATCAAGGCCGGTAAGGTGGAGTTCCGGCTCGACAAGACCGGAATCATTCACACGATCGTCGGGAAGGCGAGCTTCGACGAAGCGCAGTTGATCGAGAACGTCACGACGCTGCTCGACGCGATCGTGCGGGCGAAGCCTGCCGCGGCGAAGGGCACGTACCTGCGCAGCGTCACGCTGGCCAGTACGATGGGCCCCGGCGTCAAGGTCGATCCGAACCGCGTCAAAGCGACGGCGTAACGGCATGCGGAGTCTTGCACCGGCCTCCGCCGTACTACTCCTGCTCTCCGCGTGCGCTCCGGCGGCAATGGCGCCCGAGCGTTTTACCACCGCGCCGCTCGCGTTGCGCGGCGATGTGCGCGCGTCGCATCCGGATCGAACGGCGTCGTGGATTGCTCCCAACGTGGATAAGTCGCTGCTCTACGTAGCCGATACCGGCGCCGGCGACGTCTATCTCTACAACTTTCCGGCCGGGATGAAAGTCGGAACGATCAGCGGCCTGGCCGACCCGACCGGGCTTTGCGTGAACTCTGCGGCCGCAATATGGGTGGTCGAGTCGCGCATTTCGCGCATCGTCAAGTTCGCGCACGGCGCGAGAACGCGCAACGCCGCGCACAAAGTGGCCGGAGCGCAACGCTTGACCGACTGCGCGGTCGACCCGGCGAGCGGAAACCTCGCGGTTACCGATCTCGGCGGAGCCGCCGGACCCGGCGCATTGTGGGTGTTTGCCAACGCGCAAGGCACGCCGACGGAGTACCAGCGCCCCGAGATCGACGAGATGTTTTTCTGCACGTACGACGGCTCCGGGAATCTCTTCGTCGACGCGCTGACCAAGAGCTACAGCTTCGAGCTGTTGGAACTGCCGGCCGGCGCCTCGAAACTGCAGCCGGTAAGCCTCAATCACCAGATCGTCTTTCCCGGCGCCGTGCGATGGGACGGCCAGTATTTGGCGATCGGGGATCAGGCCTATCAAAACGAGCACAGCTCGGCGATTTATCAGTTCAGCGTTACCGGGTCGACCGGTTCGCTGCAGGGGACGACGCTGCTGAAGAACAGCTGCGACATCCTCGGCTTTACCATCGATTCCGGGATCGTCGTGGCGCCCGATGCGTGCAAGAACATCACGCGGTTCTACAAGTATCCGCACGGCGGCGGCGTGACCAAAACGCTCGACGGATTCCAGTATCCCGTGGATGCAGCGGTCAGCATCAAGCAATAGCAGCATGAAGATTTTGCTGCTGGGCGGCTTGGTGGCGGGTCTGCTGTTTGCGCCGTTGCCGGCCGGCGCGCAGGGCGCGAAGACGGTCGTCACCGACGAGACGCAGCTTCCGCGCTTTTCCTATCCGATGCCGAGTGCGCCGTCGGCGTTTCTGACCGCCAGCGATGCGGCGTTTGCGCCGTTTCTTGCTTCGGTAGAAGCCGACGTGGATAAGACGCTGGCGACGTACGACATCGAAGATAAAGCGACGCTGCGCGATTACTTAGCGACGCGGCTGGCCGCGGCGATGCTCAAAGACGATGCCGCCGGCGTGCGCGCGACGGTCGCCGCGCTGCGTGCCGCGGAGACGAAACCGGCATCCGCGCTGCTGGTGGGGCGATTGCAGCTTGCCTACGTTTCGGGTGACTTTGCTGCGGCGGATCGCGCGGCCGTGGACGGCCTCCCCTGGGGCGTGGTTGCCGATTCGGTGAAGGCGACGGCGGCGTTCGAGCCGGTGACGACGCGCGATGCGATCGTCGGCGAGGTCGCGCACGACTTGGATACGATCGCGGCGAAGACCGGAACGCTCGACGGTCCATCGGCGCGGGCGCTGGTGCAGACGCGCGCGCGGCTCTTGGTGCTGTTGCCCTACTATCCGCAAGACGCCGCAATTCTCACCGCCTATATCGCGAAGCATAACGTCGTAAAGCCCGACATTTGGGGCGCGCGCGAGGTGACGCTGACGCCGTCGCAGATCAAGGCGCCGGTGCGTATCGGAATTCTCGATTCGGGCGTGGATCCGCACGATTACGCCACGCGCATGTACGGCGGCTCGTCGGCGGCGCAGCACGGCCTCGCCTTCGCCGACGACGGGACGGCCTCAAACTCGGACCTATATTCGCTGCCGGCCGACGTCGCCGCGGACTATCCGCGGCTCGTAAAACTCATGACGGGCATGAGCGACATGGAGAACGGCATCACATCGCCGGACGCGATCGCGGCGGCGCAATATCTACGCTCGCTGAACACGGCGCAAGAGAATGCGTTCGCGCGCGAGATGGACTTCATCGGCGAGTACTCGCACGGTTCGCACGTTGCGGGCATCGCCTCGCGCGGCAATCCCGGGGCGCGTCTGGTGGTGCTGCGCTTCGACGACAATCTCCCGAATCTGCCCTTTGCCCCGACGACGCAGTGGGCGAATCGCATGGCGGCAAACTTCGCAGCGATCGGCGCCTTCATTCGAGCGAAGCACGTTCGCGTGGTCAACATGAGCTGGGGCGATCAGGTGAGCGAGTTCGAGCAGTGGCTGGCGAAGACGGCGTCGATCAGCGACGCGCAAGAGCGTAAAGCCAAGGCGCAAGAGCTCTACACCATCTGGCGCAACGGCATCGCGACGATGATCGCCGATACACCGGGGACGCTCTTCGTCGCCGCGGCGGGCAACGGCGACAACGACGCGACCTTCGCGCAAGACGTGCCGGCCTCGCTGACCTACCCGAACCTGCTGGTGGTCGGAGCGGTGAATCAAGCGGGAGAGGCGACGAGTTTCACCAGTTACGGCCCGACGGTCGCCGTCTACGCCGACGGTTTTCACGTGCCGAGCAAGATTCCGCAGGGCTATACCGTGCAGTTTTCGGGCACCTCTATGGCCGCGCCGAACGTGACGAACCTCGCCGCAAAGCTTTTCGCGCTCGATCCCAAGCTGACGCCGCTGGAGGTGCGCGATCTGATCGTGCGCGGAGCGACGCCGGTAACCGGCTCGAACCTCAAGCTGATCGACCCGAAGAAAAGCGTCGAACTACGGAAATAGCTTAGCGAGTGGTATTCGACTACTCGCCTGGTTCGTTCAAACGATATGGCCGTGGGCGGCGTCGCGTCCCAACGCCGCCCACGGCGATCCTCAGTTAGCGGAAAGGGCGCAGTACCGGTAGTAGTCAACCCACCGCCGAACGACTGCACGCTGCTCAAGCGGCGCCACAACACGACGCATAACTATCACCAGGACTCTCTTGCCTTACTGGACGGTGATGCGCTTGGGCTGCGCCGCCGGGTGTCGCTCGAGCGAGATCTTGAGCATGCCATCGGAGACGCTTGCGGTGATCTTGTCCGGGTTGACATCTTCTGGGACCGTCAGCGAACGCGTGAAGCTACGGCGTTCGTTCTTACCGCTGATCGATAAGATGGCGTCCTTAAAGGTCACCTCGACGTTGGACGAGTTAAAACCTGGGACCGGGACGTCAACATCGTAACCGTTCTCGGTGCGGCTGACTTCGAAGCCGTAATCCCAGTTTGCCATCACGTTCTGAAAGGGATCGAACCCAAAAAGCCGTTGAAGCGGGGACCATGTGGGCGCGACCTGCCGTGAGGACTCGGGTGAGGATTGGCCATTACGAGCCAGAGCGTTCATCGCTTAGAACCTCCTTTCTAAAGCAGAAGCGACTGACGTTCTTCTCACCCATAATTTTAGCGGCGTTAGCAATCTTGTCAAGAGGTTGCCAGACGCCCCGCGTCGTCGGCATCGGGCGGTCGGCGCCTCGATCTAAGGGGGCGGCGTTAGCGACGGTTCGGGCGTGATCATGTTTTCTGGAAGCGCTTTTGGCGCGTCATCGGTGGGTTGGGCGCAGATGGTTTTCTCGGCGCGGTCGGTCGAGGCTTCGAGTACATCACCCCGGTCGACCACCGCGTCGTGCGCGTGAACGCCGAAGCTCAAGAATCCCGAGCGAACGCCGCCGACGAACTTTTTCTCAAAGCCGAGATGAATCGTGTCGCCGCAGAAGTTGACGAGATCGTCTAGGTAGAGATCCACTTCCTCGGAGGTGGTCGATTCAAACTCGCGTTTGGTTTGATTGCTCTGCGTGTCGTAGTGACCCTCGACGAGATCGCCGGACTTGGCGATAAAGTAGCCGTCGTAGATGACGTCTCGATCGACGGCGAACTCGACCTTGTGCTCTCCTTGCGACGAGCCGCTCGCGCCGACGCGGACCTCCTTGGTGACGAGCACCGGAACGACGACGCCGCGCGGAAGCGTAATGGCCGAGGGTTCGGGCGCGGGCGTGGCTTGCGCGATCAGCGCGGGTGGAGCTGGGAGGATCATGGGAATGCGGGCAGCGCCGGCTTGAGGATCATCAGCACGAACGCGACGAAGGGCAGAACCAGCGCGATCGTGCCCCAGAAGTTCCAGCGTTTGGAGAGCGATTCGTACTCCTGAAGATTTCCAGCGTGCGCCGCAACGGAGAGGCTCTTTTGCGTGCGCGAGAGCGGCGCGAAGGCGAGTCCCGCGAGGATGAAGGCGATGATTCCCCAGAGCAGCCAGCCGGTCGAGAGAAATGGGATGTTCCCGACCAACGCCGCGGCGATACCGCCGCCCAGCAACAGCACGATTCCCGGAATGGTGAAGACTTTATCCGCGGCGATGATTCCGTCGATCGTGCTGGCCATGATGCCGAGGTTCCCGGTTCGATCGGCGTGGCGCTTCCAGAAGACGCCCACCGTAATGTTGCCCAAGAAGAGCACGACGCCGAAGACGTGGATTAATTTGAGAACGAGATAGGTCACGGTACCGCTCCGAGTTCGTCGAGGCGGGCTTCGAGTTCTGCGATTCGCGCATGAGATTTTTCGGCGTCGATGTGATCGTAGGCGGCGCCGGCGCTGCGCGCGATCGCTTCGAGGAGCGAGCGCTCGTCGGAGGTCAGGGGCGTGCCGTTGCTACGCGCACCGTAGAAGACGAAGCCGAAGACCGCGCCGCGCATCAGCAGCGGCACGACGAGCGACGGGCTCTTCGAGCCGCCGGGCAGGATGGTTTCCGCACGAGGCCGGCCGTCGAGGACGATGGGCGCGAGGTCGGCGCGCAGCTCGACGATGAGCGGGTCGTCGGCGTCGATCGATTCGGATTCGTCGCGCGTCCAGCCGCGCGCGGCAATACGCTTAAACGCTCCGCCGGCGCGCTGCGCGAGAAAGAGCGCCGACGACGTGAGGCCGAGCACGCGCACCGGCTCTTCGACGAGGAACTCGATCAGCGTTCGTTCCGAGGACGTATTGGCCAGCGCGCGGGCGGCGTGTCGCAGCCCCTCTTCGGCGCGGCGCTGATCGCGGAAGAAGAACGTGTTGAGGAAGTTCTCGACGCGGCCGTGCAGCGCATTGAGCGTAAAGCCGATGAAGAGCGCGGCAAAGAGGCTAACGTAAATCTCCGGACGGGTGCTCTCGAAGACTTGCTCGGCCCACCACTCGACGATGCCGAAGAAGAGCAGCAGAATCGCCGTGACGGCACCGTAGATGGCCGCGCGTCCGATGGCAAAGCGGAAGTCGATGACTCGCTCCGAGAGAAAGCCGTAGACGACGAAGATCGATCCCGCGAGACCGAACCACGGCAGCAGCGCGGCGGTCCAATCGAGCAGGTCGAGCAGCGGTACGGACGTGTTGCCGATGAGCGTACTCAAAACGTACGCCAGCGCCCAGGTGAGATCGAGCGTGGGCGCGAGCGCGATGCCGGCGATCACCCAGTTGACGCGCCCGCGCGCGATTCCGGTGGCACCCGACGCGATGTACGCGAGACCGGCTAAAACGACGATCAGCAATAGCGCGTCGGCGATGCTTTCCAGCAGAAGCGCCGGGCCGGGATAGCCCCAATGCTGGTAGACCATCCAGACGATGGGATCGGTCCAGACGAAGAAGACGACCACCGAGAGGACGATCGCGCTGCCGAGAAACCACGGCCACGCTTTGCTCGGCCGTCCGTACAGTCGCTGCGCGAAAACTAAAATCATGAGCTGCGCTGCCGGATAGATTACCTGGATGGCGAGATAGCTGGCGAAATTGATCGGCCAGGTTGCAAGGTTGAGCTGCGTTTCGTTGACTTTGAGCAGCATCAGCATCGTGTACAGGTAGAACGCGAGCGTGATCGGACGCGGGCGCAAGAGAAAGAGCACGCTCGCCAAAGCGAGCGAGAGAAAGAAGCAGAGCGGCGTGCCGACGTAGCGCGCGAGCGCCGCCCGCGGCGAGTAGTCGGGAGCATTGGGGGCGATTCGCGCGTGAAAGGTGCGGCCGTTACGGGTGACTTCGATCGGGATGATTTTGTCGGCGTGCGCTCCTCCGACGAGCGCGAAGCGCTGCCCATGGGTTAATGCCTGCAGATTGACGCGGTCGCCGGTTTTCAGAACCGCCGCAAGGCTCGATCCGGCTTCGACTTGGACCGCATTGGTGTTCTGCTGGAAGAGGATTGGATACATCCCGAGCTGCGTCGAGTTGCTCTCGATCACGACGAACACGATGACCATGAGAATCGTTCCGATCGCAACCACGGCGAACGAGAGACGCTCGCAGAGGAACGCGACCGCGGCGCGCAAGAGCGCGCTAGGAGAACGCGACGCGGCCCGTGGTGACGTTATAGATTCCACCGATCACCTGCACTTCACCGGCGCGGACCGGATCGGAGATAATTCTCGAAGCGGCGGTCATCGACTCGACGTTGCGCGCGACGTTTGCGGCGACGGCGTCGTCGAGCCAGTTGCCGCCGGCACTCTGCGCCGTTCGTACCGCGGGCGCCACCGCCTCGACGAGATGCTGAATGTTTCCCGGCTGACGCGTGCCGTCGCGCACGTAGGCGAGGGCCGCGCCGACCGCACCGCAGTTCCCGTGGCCGAGCACCACGATGAGGCGCACCTTCAAGACCTCGACGGCAAACTCGATGGAACCGAGATTGTCGTCGTTGAGAAAGTTGCCGGCCACGCGTACCACGAAGAGCTTGCCGGGCTGCTGGTCGAAGATCGTCTCGATCGGCACGCGGGAATCGGAGCAGCCGAGGACCGTCGCGAACGGGTTCTGCGCGGCTGCAAGCTCGGCGACGCGCGGGCCGTAGGGCTCGCAGCCTGGCGTGCCGGCGACAAAACGCGCGTTACCGGCCCTGAGCTCCGCGAGCGCTTCGGCGTGGGTGAGGCGTGAAGGCACTGCGAGCAGACGGCTTCTCGCCAGAACCCTTGCATTCCCGGGCGCTCCCGTGGTAGTCTAGCCGACGGCTCCAAAGACCGTAGCCGGCCGAGAGGCCTTAATTTTTGGCTACCGAGGACGCGTGATGATAGGTCGCGAGATCGCCGATGCGATCCGGCTTTGATGAGGCGCCCTCGACCGGGGCGCTTTTCGTTTTACCGCACATCGCTATCGTTTAGGAATCACGACGTATGCCGACCGCCCGTAAAGAGAGCGCCGTCAGCGAGCTGAGCGAAAAGCTCGCCGGGGCGAAGAACCTATTTCTGACCGACTACGCGGGCTTGACCGTGGGAGAGATTACGCGTCTGCGCGGCGAGCTTCGCAAGGACGGCAACACGTATTCGGTCGTCAAGAACACGCTCTTCCGGATCGCCGCCGGCGATCTGGCCGGTCAGCTGGAAGAGTTTCTCGCCGGTCCGACCGGAATCGTGTTCGCCGGTGCAGACCCGGTCGCGCCGGCCAAAGCCCTCAAGACGTTCAGCGACACGGTCAAGAGAGTCGCGGTCAAGGCCGCGTACATCGACGGCCGCGTGGTGGATGCCGCGCAGGTCGATAAGCTGGCCAAGCTTCCACCGAAAATCGAACTCATCGCCAATCTCGTCGGCTCACTCGCGAATCCGCTTCGCGGGCTCGTCACGGTGCTCTCCGGAAATCAGAGCGGCCTCGTGCGCGTGCTCGAACGCATTCGCGAGCAAAAAGCCGGCGCCACCGCTTAGAAGGATAACGACGTATCATGGCAGTTGCCGAACTGATCGAACAGATCGATAAGCTCACCGTTCTCGAGCTCTCGGACCTCGTCAAGCAGCTCGAAGAGAAGTACGGCGTCTCCGCGGCCGCGCCGGTCGCGATGATGGCCGCAGCGCCGGGCGCCGGCGCCGCCGCTCCCGAAGCCGAGAAGACCGAGTTCGACGTCATTCTCTCGGAGATCGGGGCCGAGAAGATCAAGGTGATCAAGGCCGTCCGCGAGCTCACGAGCCTCGGACTTACCGAAGCGAAGGCCTTTGTCGAGAGCGCTCCCAAGGCCGTGAAAGAGGGCGTGAATAAAGACGAAGCCGAGCAGGTGAAGAAGAAGCTCGAAGAGGCCGGCGCCAAGGTGGAGATCAAGTAACGCCGCAGGCAAACCCCAGCGCTCCGGCATGGGTGCAACTGCTACCCATCATTTTCGTGGTAGCCATTCTTGCCATTCGCTTGATTCGTCCGCAGAAAATCAGCGTGACCCGCATGTGGATCACGCCGATTTTTCTTTGCGGCCTGACGGCGTGGGTGATCTACCTAAACGACATGATGAATCCCGCTCCGCCGCTGGAGATCGCGCTCGGCCTCATCGCCGGCGCGCTGATCGGCATTCCGTTCGGCGTGCTGCGCGGCATGCATACCGACGTTCGTCCCACCGAGCGGCGCGGCGTGATGTACCTCGGCTCGTCGTGGATCACGATTGCGATTTTTGCGGCCGCCTTCGGCCTGCGCTACGCGGTGCGCGAGATGATGCCGCAGCGCGGCAGCCTTACCGGAACGATCGGCGACGCGCTGCTCGCCTTCGCCATCGTCTTCATCGTCTCGAGTTATTTCGTGATCTTCCGGAAATACGAGCGAATGCTGCCGCAGACCGCGGGCGATGAGGGTGCGAGCTAGATTCCTCATCGGCGTTGTGACCGGCGCCGTGACGGATATCGTGCTGACCAACGTGCTCAACGTTTTGGCGCCTTCGAGCTACGGTAAAAAGGCCTTGAGCGCGGCGGCCGGGTCCTTTTGCGCCTCCGGAATCTCGCCGAACGGATCGTAGGAACCGCTCACGGCCGCTAACGCTCGCGTATAGGCCGCGGTCAGCGCATCGTCCGGATCTGTGGCGGCGTCGGGGATGACGCCGACGCCCTCCCAGTTGGTGCCGGTATAGGGATTGCGCGTTATCGCGTCGGGTACGCTGATCCGCAAATGGTCGTTTAAAAAGTACGGCGGGGAGCCCAAGCCGTTGGCCGCGCCGGCAGAGGTCTGGCCGATGACGAGGCCGCGATGCAGAGCCTTCATGTCGTAGGCGAACATTTCGCCGCCGGAGATGGTCGCGCGATCGATCAGCACGTAGACCGGTTTGCTCACGTAGCGCGGGGCGCCGACTTTTGCCAGAGTGAAATCGCGGACGAGCTCGGCCTTTCCGTGCTTTTCCTGGATCGCGCCGGTGACTTCGGTGGGCTTCGAAAAGAAATAGGCTAAGAAATAGTCGACGGTGTCGGAGTCGCCGCCGCCGTTTCCCCGAAGGTCGACGATGAGCGCGGTCGTGTTCGTCACGAGCCGCATGGCTGCGTCGATGGCGCCGGCGGCGGCCGGCATGTCGGCGAAGCCTCCGAGTTTGATATATCCCACGTTGCCGGGAAGCCGCGCGCTCGCGCCGTATCCGTATGCGGCGTAGCGGAAGAAGCGGCTCTGCCGCGCGAGCTCGGCGGCGGTGGGCTCGGGCGTCTGGTTTTCGTCGGGGGCTTCCGAAAACCAAACGATGATATGCTTGTCGCCGCTGGCTTTTTGCAGAATCGCGGTGAGGGTTTCGGCGAACGTCTTTTGGTCGGCGATTGCGAGGAGCTCCGATCTGTGCGTTTCGATCGCGTCGCGCAGTGAGGCGACCCGATTCGCGTAGATGTAATTGCCGAGTGCCAGTTCGGCACGTGATAGTACGATTGCGCGCGCACGCTGAGACCAGCCGGAGCTTTGCGGCCCTGAGGCGGCATTTGCGGGAAGCGCTACGGCTTGAAGCGCCGTTACTGCTACTGCGAGACGGACGATAGCGGCAAAATGCCTGGTCACGTTACTCCCAACTCTTAGAAAACTAAGAGAAGCGTAGCAATACGCCGGCGGATTGTCAACTAGATTCCTAAGAGTATTTAGGTGGCGAGGAGCAGGTAGGCCAGCGGGCGCTGGATGTTTCGGCGGCCGTGAAGTACGCGCACAACGAATATTCTGTTGCCGCGGGCGCGGTAGAAGACGACGTACGGCAGGACGGGGAAGGAGCGAACGTCAGACGGGCGATTAGCCTTTCGAGCGTGGTAACGATTCGGTTTGTCAGCGCTTCGGCAACGTCGACTCCTGCGGATTCCGCGTAATAGCGCTTGATGTTGGCGATATCGCTAGCGGCGCCTCCGGTGTAGCGAGCCATCATGGCCCTTCTCGGCGTCGAGTCGCGCCTTTATACTTTGACCTTCGCGAGGTGCTCTCGAAGCTCCGCGGAGCTCAGCGTTCTGCCGGCTTGGAGATCGGCCTCGCCTTCGGCGATGGCGGCGCGCAGCCACCGCCGCTACTCTAGCAGCGTTGGCGTTTTTTGCAAAGGCCACGCGCAGCGCTGCTTCGATCGATTATGTCGGCGGCTTTACGGTAGCCTTCAGCTCCTTCGCCGGACCGCTTGGCCAAGGGCCCGGTACCGCAACGCGAAGAGAGACGGCGTAACCGTCATCGGTCTCCAGCGTAAACAGCGCTTCTTTCAGCGGTGCACCCGTGTCGGAACCAATAAACTTGTCGATGAGTTCCTGCGGCGCTATCTCATAGCGCGAGAGGAAGCTGTCGTCGGCGAGGAGCGCCTTTACAAATAGCCGTGCCATGCGGACGCGCTTCGAGGGCCGTCGGACGGTCGCCCTCTGCCGTTTGCCCTTCATCCTTCGACAGGCTCAGGATGACAGAATTTACTCGTTGTCGACGGGTGCGTCGGAGAGCGGCTCGTGCAAGAAGTATTCCATGGGATACTTGTCTTTGATCGGCGTGAACCGACGGGCCGGCTGCGTGAAATCGAAGCTGTCGGAGATGCTCTTCGCGCGAGTGTCGGTGTAGCCGTACGCCACGGGGCCGATCGGCGGCAGGTTGAATGCTTGCCGGATAAACTTCAGGATGCTGCCGAACTCATACTGCGTGTGCACCACCACGCCTTGCTTCGCGTAGGGCGAAACGATCAAGCACGGCACGCGGAAGCCAAGGCCGCGAAAGTCCAGCTGCGGCGGACGAGCGTCGTCGTAATAGCCGCCCCAATCATCCCACACGACGACGATTGCCGTCGAGTTCCAGTACTGGCTCTCGCCGATCGCGTTCACCACCGACGTTACCCACGATGGGCCTTTGTCGCTCCCGCCTCCCGGATGGTCGGAGTCGTTCTTGCTCGGCGTCACCCAGCTCACCGAGGCGAGATCGCCATCGGCGATGTCGCCGAGCACTTGCGTTTGCGGCACGATGACGTCGTTATCCCAATCCGAGCCGCCGTAGACGTACTGGATCGCGGCGAAGGGCGACCAAATGAACGCCTTGTGCTTGTTGCTGACGTAGTACTTCCAACTGACGTGGGCCGTGTCGAGCACTTGCGCCATCGTGTTGAACTGATCGAGGCACGGATACGGTCCCGCCTTATGGCGCACGATTCGCCTAAAATCGACGGTCGTCGTCTTCGATCCGGGCGGCGACTTACAGTTGCTGTCGCCGCCGGTCGCAAAATCGGCCAGCGCCAGTTCGGGATTCAAATCGTCCGTTCCGGCAACGAGGGTGAGATGCGCCGTCCAGCTCGGCCCGAACTCCGTGGGAAACATTCGGTCGGCCAGCACGTACTGCTGCGCCATCGCCCAGTAGGGAGCGACTTCCGAACGCTCGACGTACTCATAGGCGGCGGTATGGCGGTGCGCTCCGTATCCCCACTGCGAGAAGCCATCCATCTCTCCTTTGTTCCAGTCGACGATCGCGGCCTCGAACGAGTGCGGCAGATTCGACTCGTGTTCGAACGTGGCCTGACGCAGCGGGATCGCCTTCTGACCGTTCGGGCAATGTATCGGAAAGGAGTGCGCACCGGTGACCGTCGTCTTTTTGTGTCTTGACCCGATCGCGCAACCGAAGGTCGCCGCGTCCGCACCGGGATAGCCGGAGAAGAAATTATCGAACGTACGGTTCTCTTGGATGATGACGACGACGTGCTTGATGTACTTGCCGACCGACGCCGGCGCACCGCGAGCAGCGGGCAGCGCTTGGCTAAATTCCGGCCGGCCGGGCAACGTGGAGCAACTCGCGCAACCGGCAAATGCGAAGACGAGAACGGCGCCACGCAATGGCGACACAGTGCCGGGATGCTTTCGAGATACTGAAGTCCGCGCCCCGTGGGCGGCGGATTAGAAGACGGCGGCGGCGACTTCGGCTTTTACGACGCGCTTACTCGGCCAGACGATCTTCTTGGCAATCCAGACGGGTTTCGAGCGATCGGGGAAGCCGACGATCCATCCGTTCCCGCGGCACTCGTAGTTCATCCGCTCGCCGCCGACCACGTCGGTGGCACCGGATTCAAACGTGCATCGATCGCCGTCGGTCAAACGCAATCCCCACGGCTCGCCTTTGGGCTGCAGCATCGCCGTCGTCGCGTTGCCTTCGCTTGGGAGCGGTTTCTTGAGCGTCAGCAGCACCACGCGCTGCGTAAACGGCGTCTCGGCGCACGCGGCCACGAGCGAGTGCGGTGTCGATTCGAAGCACGGATCCCAAATGTCGTTGCCGATGAAGCACCGCCACGCGTCGGGGCGACTAGTGGTCAGCGACTGCGTCCAGCACGATCCCGCCGCCCTGTGTGCGACGCTGAAGCCGTGGCGCAATCCGTTCGACGTCCATGGCCGGTAGGTACTGATGGTCGTGTGTTGCGGAGGTGGCGTTGTCGCGCCGAGCGCTATCGCACCGAGTAACGCAAAGTACATTAGTGGCGGGTCACCCTTCGTCCTTCGACTCCGCGTGCTGCGCACGCTCCGCTCAGGATGACAATGTGACAATACTAGCGGAGGAAGGCGACGAGGAGCAAGGCGACGATGTTGAGCACTTTGATCATCGGGTTGATTGCCGGGCCGGCCGTGTCTTTGTAGGGATCGCCGACGGTGTCGCCGGTGACCGCGGCTTGGTGCGCGATCGAGCCCTTTCCGCCATAGTTTCCGTCTTCGATGTACTTCTTTGCGTTATCCCACGCGCCGCCACCCGACGTCATCGAAATCGCCACGAAGAATCCCGTAACGATCGAACCGAGCAGAATACCGCCCATCATCTGCGCGCCGGTATCGCCGGGGAGAACGCCGGTGTACGAGAGCAGTACGACGAGCACCGGCACGCCCACGGGAATCAGTGCGGGGACGATCATTTCGCGAAGCGCCGAGCGGGTGACGATGTCCACCGTCGTGGCGTAGTTGGGCCGCGCGGTTCCTTCCATGATTCCCGGAATCTCGCGGAACTGGCGGCGTACCTCTTCGACGACCGCGCCGCCGGCGCGACCGACGGCCTGCATCGAGAGCGACGCAAAGAGATAGGGAAGAAGCCCGCCGATGAAGAGCCCCGTCAGCACGAACGGATTACCGATGGCAAAGAGATTGCGCACGCCGTTGGTGCAGTCCATCGTCGGGGTGCCGGGGCATTTGTGATTGATGAGCTGCTGCAGGAACGACGCGAAGAGCACGATCGCGGCGAGCGCGGCCGAACCGATTGCGTAGCCCTTCGTCACGGCCTTGGTGGTGTTCCCGACGGCGTCGAGCGGATCGGTGATGTCGCGCACCTCATGCGGCATGTCGGCCATCTCGGCGATGCCGCCGGCGTTGTCGGTGATCGGTCCGAAGGAGTCGATCGCAACGATGATGCCGGCCATCGAAAGCATGGACATCACCGCGATGCCGACGCCGTAGACCCCCGCCATAGCGTAGCTGACCAAGATGCCGATGACGATGACGATTGCCGGAAGCGCGGTCGACTGCATCGAGACCGCGAGCCCGGCGATGATGTTGGTCGCATGGCCGGTGAGCGACGCCTTGGCAATGGAGCGGACCGGGCCGAACTGCGTGCCGGTGTAGTATTCGGTGATTAACGTGATGAGCGCCGTGATCACGACGCCGACCACCGCGCAGATGAAGATGTTCGTCGGGTTGATGCCGGCGGCGACGGCCGCAGCATCGCCGAAGACTTGCTTGGAGACGAAATAGAAGCCAATGAGCGCGAGAATGCTCGAGACGGTCATTCCGCGATAGAGCGCGTTCATGATCTTCGAGCGGCGGACTTGTCCGACGCCGACAAAGATCGCGCCGACGATCGACGCGACGATCGAGATGGCGCCGAGCAGCAGCGGGAAGGTGGTGGCACTCGGCAGCGTGCTGCCGAAGAGCAGATTGCCGAGCAGCATGGCGGCGACGGTGGTGACGCAGTACGTTTCGAAGAGGTCGGCGGCCATGCCGGCGCAGTCGCCGACGTTGTCGCCGACGTTGTCGGCGATGACCGCGGGATTGCGCGGATCGTCTTCGGGAATTCCGGCTTCGACTTTGCCGACGAGATCGGCGCCCACGTCGGCCGCCTTCGTATAAATACCGCCGCCCAATCGTGCGAAGACCGAGATGAGCGAACAGCCGAAGGCGAGACCGACCATCGCGTTGAGCGAGGTCGCCGAGTCGCCGTTATTGACCGCTTGGAGAATGGCGTAGTAACCGGAGACCGCGAGCAGACCCAAACCGACGACGAGCATTCCCGTGACGGAGCCGCCGCGGAACGCGACGTTGAGCGCGGCCCCAAGACCGCCGCGCGCGGCCTCGGCGGTGCGAACGTTGGCGCGCACCGAGACGACCATGCCGATAAAGCCGGCGGCGCCTGAGAGAATCGCGCCGATCAGGAAGCCGACGGCGGCCTCCTTGCCCAGCGTCGGAGCGAAGAGGATGAGAATGGCCAGCACGATCGCGACGATGCCGATCGTCCGGTACTGACGCTGGAGAAAGGCCATGGCGCCTTCTTGGATCGCCGCGGCGATCTCGCGCATGCGCTCATTGCCGGCCGGCTGCGCGAGCACCCAGAAAGTGAGCGCGATGCCGTAGAGCACGGCGAGCGCGCCGCCGACGAGTCCGGTTACGATCGCTGTCTGTGCGGTCATTCTTTTCCTTAAAGTTCAGTAAAAAGAGAGCCCAAGAAGGGCAGACCGGCCTGCCTACTCCCTTGGGGCGCGCAAGTCCTCGCGGGGCGTCGCCGAAAAGTGCTTGCCATGCGTGCAGTGGAGAGCACCGAGCTGCTGATCGTCGGATGCGGTCCCGCGGGGGCGACCGCGGCTCGGGAGGCGGCTCGAGCCGGGGTTGAAACGCTCGTCCTCGAGCGCGACGCGGTGGTGGGGCAACGGCGCGTCTGCGCCGCCGGATTGCGTCCGGGATTCTGCGAGACGTTCGACGTGCCGCGCTCGGTGGTGCATTGCGACACGCCCCGCCTGGCCTTCTTCGATGCGGCCGGTGAGGAGTACGCCGTTGCGTTCGGGCCGGGTCATACGAGCACGCGCGAAGAGCTGGACGGCACGATGGCCGAGCTGGCGCGACGGGAGGGCGCGCGCGTTTGCACGCAGGCGCTCTTTCGCACGATTGCGCGCGACGGTGCGCGCATCGTCGTCGAGTATGCGGATCTCGCCGCCGGCGAGCGGCGCCGCGTCGGCGCGCGCTTCGTCTTCTTCGCAGCGGGCGCGACCGCGCGGCTCGAGTCGCCGTCATTCGGCAAGGTCGCGATGGCGGAGTGGAGCACCGGGCTGCTGACGACGCTGCAGTATCGCGTCTATCTCGACAGCCCCGCGGCGGCGGTTGCCTATCGGACGCTCGAACTGCACTATTACGCCGCGCGCGACGGGCGGCAGATCGTCGCGTGGATGTTCCCCAAACGCGATCACCTCGCCATCGGCCTCGGCGTGATGGGGAAGATCGCCGCGGCCTCGTTGCGCGCAGAGCTCGATGCGTTTACCGAACGCGTGCGCGCGCGGCTCTATCCGGAGGTTTCCGTCGCGCGCGTGAAGACCGAAGGACATCTGCTCTACGGCGGGGCGCCGCGACCGCGCGTTGCCGACGACGGCATCTTGGTCGGCGGAACGGCCGCGGGTCTGGTGGATGCGACCAACGGCGAAGGCATCTTCGAAGCGGCGATGAGCGGGCGATTCGCCGCCGACGTGGTTGCATGCGCCGGAACGAACGTACGCCGTGCGAGCGAGCGCTACGCTTCGCTGGTGAGCAGCCGTTTTCACAAACGGTTGTTGCATCGTGTGAAAATCATGCAGTACTTAGAGCGTCGCCCCGGCCGCTTCACGCGGCTCTTCGAACAGCTCGCGAGGACTCCACGCTTGGCCGCGGTATTGCTCAAGGAAGACCGCGAACGAACGATGAGCGAACGCTTCTATCTCTACCAGCAAGCACTTCGTTTCGGGCTGCGCACCGCCGCATGTCGTGGCTAAGATTGCAGCGAGCCGCGAAGCGGTCATCCATAAGTATCTGCATCTCGTCAAATACGTCGCCGGGCGGCTCTCGATGAACTTGCCGTCGAACATCGACATCAACGATCTGATCAACGACGGCGTGTTCGGCTTGATGGACGCGATCGAGAAGTACGACGACGCGCGCGGCGTCAAATTCGAGACCTATGCGATCACGCGGATCAACGGCGCGATCATCGACGCGCTGCGTTCGCTCGACTGGGTTCCGCGGACGGTGCGGCAGCGCGCTCGCGAGATGGACCGCGCGTTCGAGCAGCTGGAGGCCGAACTGGGCCGCGACCCAAGCGACGACCAGCTCGCGGCGCGGCTGGGCGTTTCGGTGCGCGAGCTCGATGCCGTACGCCAACGCCTGCGCGGCACCAGTATGATCTCGCTCGAGGAGCCGTTACCGAACACCGGCGATCACGAGCTCTTCCTCGGCGATACGATCGAGGATACGGAGAGCGACGTGACGCGCGGGCTCGAGCGCGAGGAGATACGCCGCGAGCTGGTGCATGCCGTCGACGATCTGCCGGATCAGGAACGAACCGTCATCGAGCGATACTACTTCAACGGCGACACGCTCAAAGAGATCAAAGAGGAGCTCGGGGTTTCGGAATCGCGCGTCTCGCAGATCCACTCGCGCGCGGTGGGCCACCTGCGCCAGCGGCTACGGACCTCGGGCGAATAGACGCGGCGGTTACGCTTCGCCGTCGAAGTATTCCAGCTCCGGATCCGCGCGGACGATGATGGAGTCGAGACCTTTGAGGAACGGCTGCGGCGTGTCGAGCAAGAGTTTATCGGAATCGGGATAGTAGCAGGCTTCGACGTCTTCGGTGCGCGCCAGCAGCAAGACGGTGGCGGGCGCATCGCTCTCGTTGAGGAGCTGGTGCGTTCCGCTTTCGCCGACGGGCAAGGCGATAAAGTCGCCTTTGCGGCAGCGAATCGTTCCCGATAACGTTCGCACGCTGGGTGCGCCGTCGATGACGAAAAAGAGCTCCTCTTCGCGCGCGTGAGCGTGCAGCGGACAGAATCGCTGTCCGGGATCGATTCTGCTGACGCGGTAGCCGAGCTTGCGCGCACCGATGACGAAGCCGACCTCGGCATCGTGGTTGGCATACTGCGGCGGCTGGACGACGCGCTCGGCGCGTTCGTCGCGAAAGTCGAGCTCGTCGACATTGATGCGCAGCACCTCCGCGCCGGCGCGGGCGTAGAGCAGCCGAAAGAGCGCATCGTACGCGCCGGAGTGCAGCGAGTGACCGCGCGAGAGCAGCAGCCGTTGCGGATTCTCGCGCAGGATGCGGCGCAGTCCGAGCGCGGCCTTTCGTGCGGCGGTTTCATCCGCGGGCGAAGGCAGCGCGAGCGCGCCGGCGGGAAAACCGACCAGCGAATCGCCGGCGATCACGGTTTCCGTTGCCGGCATGGCGACGGCGAAGGCGTCCGCGTGCGGTTGATCGGGGAGGCGGATCGCGACGATGCCGGGCGCGAGCGGCTCGCGGTGCTGCGGTTGGGTAATGACGTCGGCGCCGTAGCGCGCGGCGAGCTCGGGGGCGGCGCCGCGACGATCGGGCGTGAGGACGGCGATGCGCGCGACGCCGCCCAGCGCGGCAATGGCCTCGAGCGTGGCGTCGTCGCAGGTCAGCGGATCGACCAGCACGTTGCCGCCCTCGGCGACGAGGAGATGACTCGCCTCGACGAACGGCGGCTCCTGGAGCGACCGAGCAAAGAAATAGAGGTTGGGGATGGAAAGCGGCTGCAACATCGTGGGCGGTTAGTACGAACTTCGCAAGGTAGGCCCTCCCCGCGTTGGAACTCGCTCGCGTTGGAGACGACGGCATGCACGCAAAGGGAACCGAATCGCGCATTCTTCCGGCGCTGGCCGTGCTGGTGCTTCCCGCGTTTCTCGCGGCGCTTCCGGGGCGCTATCAACTCATGCCGAGGGGGTATCCGTTCGCAACGGGCCTCGCGCTCGCGCTTCCGATGCTCTTGGCCGGGTTCTTTCCCGGGATCAAGGCGTTCGCGCGCATCGAACGCTTGGCGGTGACGATCGTCACTCCGCTCGCTGCATGCGTCGAGCTCGTCTTGCTGGCGCTGCTCTTCGTGGACATGACCAGACCGAACTCCGACCTGAGCGGATTGACGCTGCTAACGACGTCGATTGCGATTTGGGTGAACAACATCGTTATTTTCGCGCTAGGATATTGGGAGCTGGATCGCGGCGGCCCGATCGGGCGTGCGAGCGGATGGCGCGGTCGCGTCGACTTCAGCTTTCCGCGCGGAGATCCGTCGGACGGGCTTCCCGACGACTGGCAGCCGGCATTCGCGGATTACCTCTTTCTCGCGTTTAACACGGCGACGGCATTCAGCCCAACCGACGTGCTGCCGCTGCGGCCGCGGGCGAAGATGCTGATGATGGTGGAGAGTTTCATCTCGCTCGTTACCGTGGTTGCGGTCGGCGCGCGAGCGATCAACATCCTCGGCAGTAAGTGACGCTTGCCTGGGCTGCGCGAGATCGCAACTTGTGTGGGTTGGCGGGGCATTTGTGTGTTACGCGGTTTCGGGGAACCTCGATATGATTGACTTGGCCTTTCGTTGGCCGGAAAGGATATCGGATGAGGATCTCGGGGTTCGGACGATTCGTACTTTGCGGCGCGGCCGCGTCGTTACTGGCGGGCTGCGGCGGGGGACAGGCGCCGGCGGTCTCGGGCGGCGCGATTCCGCAGACGCCGGCGCTGCGAAGCAGCACGGCCGGCGAGGCGCCCGATGCGCGTAAGAAGCACGGAATCTACGTGAGCACCAGCTCGGCGATCTTGGGCTATCGATTCGATAATCGCGGAAACGGCGGACGGGTCTGCAAGGTTCACGGCGGCGTCCCCGGCGGAATCGCCGCCGACAGCGACGGCAACCTGATCGACCCCGACGGCGCCGACAACGCGATTTTGATTTTCAAAGGGCCGAAGATGTGCGGCCCAAAGCTCGGATCGATCGCGGACCCGTACGGCCAGCCGTCCGACGCTTCGAGCCTTCATGCTGCGACCGGGACGATCGCGGTGGCCAATATTTTCGATACGTCGGGCGCGGGCAGCGTCTCCGTTTGCACGTTCTCCGGCGGCTGCACGCAAAACCTTACGAACGCGAACATGTACGAAGTTGCGGGCGTCGCGCTCGCCGTTGACGGCGATTGCTGGGCGTCGGCGACCAACTCCAGCGGCGTTGCGACGCTCACGTATTTCAAACGCTGCGCGGGCTCGGGCGAAACCGCGACGGGTTATGAGAACGCGTACTACGGCGGACTCGACATCGACGGCAACGGGCATCTGCTGGCGATCAGCGCGTTCGACAGCAAACTCTACGTCTACAAGGGCTGCAAACCGGCTTGTACGTTGTTTGCCGGACCGTACTCCCTCCAAGGCGAGTCGGTTTTCGGTCACCTGAACCGGGAATCGAGCCACTTTGCGGCTGCGGATTTTCAGAGCGGCAGCGTCGACGTCTACCGCTACGGTTCGAAGAGTCTGGCGTATGAGTATAGTTTCAACAACGGATTGGGCCCGAGCGACGGGCCGGACGGCGTTACGTATAACCGGCGCGCGAAGCAATGATTGCGCGATCCCTCGCGTGCGGATTGGCCGCGTTGTTGATGTCGAGTTGCGGCGCGGCTCAGACGCCGGCGCTGGGAAGCGGTGCGACCGGCATGGCGTCCGACGCGCGCAGGACGCGCGGAATCTACGTGGCCAACGGCGGCGACATCCTGGGCTACCGCGGCAACAATAGCGGCAATCGGCCGCCGATTTGTATGGAGCGCGGCGGATATGCGGCCCTCGGCATCGCTGCCGACAGCGACGGCAATCTCATCGACGCCGATTCGGCCAGCGATGCGATCGTGGTCTTCAAAGGGCCCGGGATGTGCGGTCAAAAGCTCGGTTCGATCCACGACCCGTACGGCGAGCCGTCCGATGTTGCCAGCGTTCACGCCGCCACGGGGACCATCGCGGTCGCCGGGCCGGGAAGCGTTGCGGTCTGCACGCTCGCGGGAGGCTGCACGAAGAATCTTCGCATCGGCAGCATGTACGAAGTTGCCGGCGTCGCACTCGCCGCCAACGGCAATTGCTGGGCCTCCTCGACCAACCCGAGCGGCAGCGCGAGGCTGACGTATTTCAAGAGATGCTCGGGTTCGGGTACGATCGCGACCGGCTATCGGAACGCGTATTACGGCGGGCTGGACATCGAGGGGCAGGGCCGCTTGCTGGCAATCAGCGCGTTCGATTCCAAGCTCTACGTGTACAAAGGCTGCAACCCGGCGTGTTCCTTGGCGGCCGGCCCGTATGCGCTGCACGGCGAGGCCGTTTTCGGCCATCTCAACGAGAAGTCGACGAAGTTTGCCGCCGGCGATTTTGCCAGCGGCAGCGTGGACGTGTACGCCTACGCGCAAACCGGCTTGACGTATCAAAACAGCTTCAACAACGGGCTAAAGGCATCGGGCATCGTCGAAGGCGTCACGTATAATCGCCGCGCGAAGGAGTAGAAGGGGCTGGCAGACGCCTTAGCATTGCTTGCGGCCGTCGCGGCCGTTCGCTCGTCATTCGCAAGAACCAACTCTGACCCGGTAAAAGGCGCGGCCAGCAGGGTCGGTGAAAACGGTTTGTGGTTTCCATAAAGCGGCCTATACTCGTTCCAGATTGGAAGGATCCGACGCTCGCAATGACTTGGACCATCGCACTGGAACGGATCGACCCGCCGCAAAATCCGGACGCACTAGCCGACGTGCGTCCGTTGCTCGATCGGCTGGTCGCGGCCTTTGGCCCACGCCCGTTGTCGCGCTTGCTCGACGTTCGACCTGGAAGCGTAGCTAACTGGATGAGCGGTCACCGGCAGATCAGCGGACAGATGGCGCGGCTGATCATCGACCTACACGACATCCTCAACCGAGCGCTGCAAATCTTCCAGCCCTCGACGGCGACACCCTGGCTCGTTGGGAATGAGCCGTTCCTCGACAATAAGCGCCCGATTGACGTACTGGCGCTGCGAGGCGCGGCCCCCGTGATCGAGGCGCTCGACAACATCGACGTTGGAGCCTATGCGTGAGGCTCTTTCGTTTATCGCGAATTGTATCTGAGTCTTGAAGCAGAAGGCGCAATCGCTGAAGTTTTCGGCCGCCTACCGCTTTGGCAGCGAAGCGATTTTGTCCGGGCAGACGGTACAAAGGTAGCTTTGGCATCATACGAACTCGCCGACAGCGCGCCGATTTTTGATCTCGATAGCGTCCGGGCGCTTGCGTCGCTGGGGATCGAACGCCCGAGCGAAGTCGTCACTCGCAATCGCAAGATCACGCAGCGCTGGGCACGGCGGATATTTGAATGCGGGAAATATATCGGCACGCGCTGGTGGAGCTACTATGACCCCGCCTGGACGAGCGATTGCGCGGCAAATTCAACGCTAGTGGTTGCCGCTTCGACGCTTGCGGAGGGCACGAAGCGACTTCAATGCAATAGCCTCATCGGAACCAACGCTCTAGCGCTAGAGGAGCCTTGCGGAATGAACGTTGACGTTTTGCTGCAGCACTATGCGGCGGCCGGACCGCTGATGGAGCGGGATCTCGGGCCGATTCCGTTCGTATGGTCGACGCTTCCCGGCGGCATCGACGGCCCGACGATATATCACGGGCCGCTTTCGCCGAAGACCCGGCCGAAGGCCGCGGTGGTCGACGTCGCGACGGCGAGCGGGCACCATCGCTATCCGGTGCTCTCTACGGGGCGGATCGAAGGACTCGTGCGTTATGGGGCCGTTGAGATTTATTCGTGGAGTCCGAGCCGCGACGATCCGACGCGGGCACGATTTGCCCGGCTCCTACTCGAGGCGCCGAACGCGGACGCGAAGAGCCTGAACGCGGCGCTCGATGCCGTCGAGGCGATACTGCGCGAGGGCGGACTCGAGTCGTTGCGCGTCTACGACGGCGGTAAGGGGGCGGCAGTGTGGATCCCGTTTGCCGACGAGCCGTCGTACGAAGAAGTGCGTCTCTGGCTGCACGAAGAGTGCGCAAAAGCCGTTGAGCGCAATCCGGAGCTGCTGACGCTGGCGCCGAACGTCAAAGGCGGCGCGCCGATCCATCTCCACGTGCTGTCCAACGCGGTGGGGCGGTTTAGCGCGGTGCCGTTTTCCGTGCGCGCGCAAGCGGGCCTTCCTGTTGCCATGCCGGTGGATCCGAGCGCGCTGGACGGACAACACGGCTATTCGCCGTTCGCCAACGGCATGGTGCGCGTGGAGAACTTCGGCGACTGGATGAAGAAATATGCCGATCCGTTTACGACGCGCCCGAATTCTTTCTACGAGCAGAAATTTGGGGGCCGGGTTCGCGTGGTGCAGCACGCGGTCATGGCGGCCGTGAAATCGCACGGCCCGATTGTGAGCGCGGCGATTGTCGTGCTGCAGGACGGCCGGCCGCATACCGCGGAGTCGATTTTAGCGATTGCGACCAAGCGTGGATTGTTCTCCGCGCCGACGACGCAGAAATACGTCTATACGTCGCTCATCGAGTACATCGCGCGAGCGAACGGCAACGGCCGCAAGCCGGCGATCGTGCAGAACGCCGATCGAACCTTTCGGATCAACGAGGCGCCCGATCTTTGGCCGGCGCTGTCCGAGAAAGCGGTTTCGGCGCCGACGCCCGAAATTGCGGCGCTGATCGAGCGGCTCGAGCAGAGCGCCGGCAGCGCGGACACGTCGGCCTTCGAAGAGGCGGTCTGCGATGCGTTCGCGGCGCTGGGTTTCGCGGCAACGCACGACGGCGGCCAGAAGGCGCCCGACGGATACGCCGACGCGTTACTCGGTCCATTGTCGTATCGCACGATGATCGAGTGCAAGTCGGCCGACGAAGGCATCAACGATCCCGGCGTCTTTGAGGCGGCAAAATTCAAGGACTCCTACGGTGCGCAGTTCTGCGCCCTGGTGGGCCGCGCGTTTTCGGGCGAGATCGAGGTGGTCAAGGAGCTGCACAATCACGGCGTGAGCACGTGGACGGTCGCGGATTTGCAAACCGTACTGCGTCTTGAAGCGAACCCGCTCGAAATCCGCGTGCTGCTGGCGCCGGGTTTTGCGTCGGACGCGCTCGACGATCTGGTTTGGGAGCGCCAGCACGGGCGCGCGAAGCGCGTACGGCTGATCGCCGACGCGATCGTTCGCACCGGCTGGACGACTCAGGCCGGCTACCACGGCGACCCGCAGCAGGCGCCGAAAATCACCGAAGACGTCGCGATGGTGCTGGTCAACGCCGACCTCGCGGCCCAGGGCAGCGATGCGACGTGCAGCCGCGAAGACGTTGCGGCGGCGATCGAGTATCTCGCGAGCCCGTTGGTACGGCTCGTCGAGCGCGACGCTTCCGACGGCAGCGTCGTCGTGCTCAGCGATCGGCCACCGATTTTCTAGCCGATCGGCGGCGGGCCGGCTAAGCCCTCAAGGCGCTACAAGATCCATGCGCGCCAATCGCGTCGTGTGGCTTTAGGCCTGGGGTGCGATCTACACGCGCTAAGTCCTATGTGATCGTCGCCCGACGCTAGCGATGTCGCAGTGCGGTGCCAAGCAAAGCCCAAAGTAGGATGCCCTCGCGACTTGCGGAGCCATGGGCAGGGCGAAAAAGGCAGCGAGCCCGCTTTGAGATGCTTTTAGCGCAACTGTTTCACGGCGTTGCGGCTCTAATACGTATCCTTGATCTGATAGAGATAATCGTTACCGCCCGAAGTTCCGGCCGCGTAAATAAGCGCGCGTTTGTAGTCGGCTCCGAGCGCCCATACCGCCGTACCCGCGCTTAAGTTTATCGTTCCAAGTAGCGTCCCGGTGTTGCCTTCGCGCACTTCGATGAAGTTTTGGCCTCCCTCGTAGAAATAGACGTGATTAAGGTCCTGATTCACAGCCGCAGGGCCTGGTGCGTAGGCTAGGGCCACCGTTTTTTCGATCTTTTCGCTCCGTCCGTTGATGATATTCATACTGTTGCCGACTTGCCCATACAGCAGGTCGGTGACGCTATCGACACCACCGACGTTGCCGAACGAGGTGGGGCTAGCCTGGAACGTGACGGGATTGATTTCAAAGTTGCCCCCGGCGTTTTTGTTGATATAGAGCTTGCCGCTTACCGGATTGCCGGTAACGGTCCCCATCACGCCTGTGGTGCCGATCGGGCCGGCTACGACCGTATAGGTATCGGCGTTGACTACCCACACGGGATCGTTATTGTCGCCACACTGCGCCCCGACCCACGCATAGCGGTGCTTTCCATCGACCCAGCTGGCGACCGGACAATCCCCTAACGAAACGGTCGTGATGGAAGACTCCGTGACCCCGGAAAACACGTCCACGTTGCCATCGTAGAGTCCGGGAAGCCAGACATTGTGTGTCTTGGAATCCACGTCGGTCGCTCCGCCGAAGTAGCCAATGGTCGTAAGGATCGAAAGGGATTTTCCGTCCACGACTGCCGTACCGCTGCCTGCACCACCGACGTAGATACGATGGAGCACTGAGTCTACAGCGATAGTGCAGCAGTTGTTGATTTGCAGTTGCTTGATCACATTCGGTGTCGCGGATCGCAGGGATCTTGCAGCGTTTTCGGTGTGCGAATACGTAACGCTCTGCCGTACGCTGGGCAGCGAGAATGCGGTACCGTTGTCGGTCCCCGTCGGCGCTGAGGTCGAGCAGGCCGATAGCGCAACTCCTGCTAGCAACGATAATAAAGACAATCGAGCTTGGTTCATTGACCGCCTCCATTCGATAGCACGTAAATACTAAAGCAATGCGGCTGGAAGAGCGCGGCCGCCGGTTGGGTAGCCGAGGTCGCGCCTGATCGTTAGAGAGCCTGCCAGGCGCTGATTTGAGGATAAATCAAACGCGGCTGCCGGTCGGTACGATTCCGTACCAAGGGGGCGCCTACTTCAAATGCTTTCCGGCGAAGAACAGTTCGTCGAATTGGGATCTGATCGAGGCGAAGCATTCGCACGCGGTCCTCTCTAGGCCGCTGCGGTCGATGATCGTGACCTTGCCGCGACTGTACTGAATCAGGCCGGCCTTCTGCAGCGCCTCCGCTGCACTTGAAACGCTCGCGCGCCTGACGCCCATAGACGCGGCGAGAACCTCGTGCGTCACGGGGAATTCATCGCAGAGCGCATTGTCGTTTGCGACGAGAAGCCAGCGGCTGCATCGCGCTTCGATGGAATGAATGGTATTGCAGGCGGCTGTCTGAGCTATTTGGCACAAGACGGTGCCGACATAGCCCTGTATAATCCTGGAAAGGTCGTCGTCAGCCGCCAATCTCTTTTTGAAGTCTTCGCGTAGGATGCAAAGAACTCTCGCCGGGATCTGTACCACCGATTCCATGATCGTCCGGTCGACCCCGAAAACGCCGGTCGGAGTCACGATTCCTTCGCGGCCGATCGCGGCGATTTCCACGGCGCGGCCATCTTGCATAGGCTTCAGGAGTGAAACCATGCCGGCTTCGATAAAATACAAATGCGAGATTCTCTGGCCCACTCCGTAGAGCCCGTGACCGCGCGCAAGGTTCAAACGCGACAATGCGGGCCAAAGATTCTGGCGGCTATGAGACGAGAGCGCCGCGAGAATTCGGTTTGTCGAGTAATCATCGCACCCACTGGGCACATTTCAACGATAATGCTGGCAACGATCGGATTGCAAGCAGGCAAGCCATCGCCGTATGTGAAGCTGCGACGCGCTGCCATACTGTCGGCAAGTTCACAATTCATTCCAAGGCCGACTTGGCAAGGTCGGAGAGCATTTGGTGTTCAGTCGCTATCGGCGCCGCTGCGCTCAACGTGCCGGCAACTTCGATGACCTTGGGGCCGTCGTATTCGGGGCATCGTATATGTTGGACTGCCCTGCGCCTTCGAATAGACGGCAAAATGCCAATGGTCAAATTGCGAACCGGGAGAAAGAGCGGTGGCAACGGCAAGGTTTTCAGTCATTGAGTCCACCGCGCACCCTTCTGTGGTTCATGTGGTTCTTTTGAAGTTCGGATAGCGGCGCAGTTTGGAGGCCGCGGCCGGCGGGCGGCGACGCTCAAAAATGCCTCGCACCTAACCAGAAGGGCATGAGTGGCTGGAAGGCTATCGCGTCGTAGATGATGTGGGCCACCGCGCTTGGTACGATCGAACGAGTCCGTACGTAAAGCCAACCGTAGAAAAGGCCGCTCAGGAAGGCGACGGTCATCTGGGCGACGCCCCCCACCGCATGCATTCCAGCGAAGATAGCAGCAGATACAAAGATGGCAACGACCTCGCTTGTCACGTTGAGAGCACCTTGCAGTACGATTCCACGAAAGATAATCTCTTCTACAAGGGGTCCAAGCAACACATAGACTAAGATCGACGCCGTCGCGATTAATCCGGTGGCGCGAGACATGACGTAGAACGTGTATTGTAAATTGTAACTGGTCTGGAGGTGCAGCTCGTGGATGAGCCGAGGAAAGATAAGCCCTGTTCCCAAGCCAATAGCGGCTCCTAACACAAGCCAGCCGGCTTTTGGGAGCCGCAGTCCTATTGACGCGAGCGGAGACTGAAGAATAGCGTATACGCCGAACAGCGCCAAGCAAAGTTGTGCAGCGTCACGAGTTGCGATCATTGCCAGCAGCGCCTCCGGCGTCATATTTGCCAACCCGTAAACTCCAAACAGGTGTGCGACGTAGGCTAGCACCGACTCGCCACCCATTAACACAAGGAGTGTTAGTGCAAGCCACGGTGCAACGCGATGAACTTTCATCCGCGACGTTGAGCCTCGCGGCGCTTCCCGACGATACTAGTGCGGGAGCCAAGGCGGCACTGAAGTTGCCCGGCTTTCGTGGATAGTTTGAGATTGGAAAGTCATGCGGCGGTTTCCCGCTCGAAGACTGCCGGCGATCGGTAGCCGAGTGCGGAATGCCGGCGGTGAAGGTTGTACCATCCTTCAATGAAGTCGAAGATCGCCAGCTCTGCCTCCTTATGTGTGCGAAACCGGCGCCGGGCGAGTAGCTCGCACTCCAGCGTGGCGTTGAAGCTCTCGCACATCGCGTTATCGTAACAATCCCCAACGGATCCCATTGACGGGCGAATGTCAGCTTCTCGGCAGCGTGAGCCGAACGCGATTGACGTATACTGCGTTCCTTGGTCTGAGTGGTGAACGACGTCGATTGGCCGGCGCCGATGGATTGCCATATTGAGCGCGTCGAGGACCAACTGCGTTTTCATGTTCGAGCTCGTCGCCCAGCCGACGATACGCCGACTAAACGCGTCAAGAACGACGGCTAAGAACAAGAAGCCCGCGTAGGTCGGAACGTAGGTGATATCCGCTACCCAAAGTTTGTTCGGCGCATCGGCGACGAACTTGCGGTCGACGAGGTCAGGAGCCGGTCGTGCATCGCGATCGCGCACCGTTGTGCGAATGCCCTTGCGACGGCTAGCGCCTTGGAGCTGACGTTCATTCATCAATCGCGCCAGCCGATCGTTGCTGATCGATATTCCGTCGTCTTTGAGCTCGGCCTTGATCCGGGGGCGCCCGTACGTGTTGCGCGACCGCCTGTGAATCGCTTCGATGTGGTCGCCGAGTTGAACGTCGCGCTGCTTTCTCGGCGAGGGCCTGCGAAGGAGCCACGCATAGTACCCGCTGGTGGAGACCCCAAGCGTACGGCACATCGTGGAAATACGGTACTTGGCCTGATTGCTCTTCACGAGTCGGAAGATCTCTTCGGCAGTGTCTCGGTCTCCCGAGCGAACCAGGCCGCCGCTTTTGACAAAATCTCGCGCTCGATCGTGAGCTGCTTCACTTTCTTACGCAACGCGAAGAGCTCCGCTCGCTCTTCGCTCGTCAGGCCGTCTGTTCGCTTCCCGGCGTCGAGATCGGCCTGCCTGATCCAGTTGCGGATCGTTTGATTGGAGAGTTCAAACTCGGCTGCGAGATCTTCCGGTCGACGGCCCGCGCGAGCCAGCTCGACGATCTTAGCCCGGAACTCCAAGGGGTAGGCACGAGGATGTTTCTTGGCCATTGGTGGACCCTTCTCCACAAAGTGGAAAGTGTCCACGGAACCCGGGCAGCTTCAGCACGGAGTCCACTGGCGCGTTAGCGCGCGCATTCGTTAGCTCCGAACAATTCCCGAAATAGATATGAACTTGACATGCGCTGGGAGCGGACCTGCGTCCATTACCGCCGCGATAAAGTCGATCTCGCGTGCGCCGAACCGTCCGGTTATCATGCCCGACTCGGAAATCGGTGACATCAACTGCGGTGCTGAGATTAAGCGATTGTCGAGGTAAATCCCAAGCGACTGGTTCAGGTGTGCAGCCGTAAACCGACGGAAAGCAGAAGGGTCGCTTATTTTGAAGAAAAGCGTGGGGCTGCTACTTATTACGCCGCTGTGCTCCGCGGCATACTCAGGAGACTCGACATGTGCGCTACGGATCGGCTGCCCACTCGTCGATCGGTAGACCTCACCGCTTGGCAGCGTTTTGAAAGTTACGTATGCCATTCTCGTGTCGCTACTACGGTGGCCTTGATTTTAGCCACGTGAAGGCGTTCGTTCATTACGGCAACGGTCTTGGCGATCGTCGCGGGTGTTACCTCACTGGGCGAAATCTCGAACGTCAAGACCCCGAGTGAGGGATTGCCGGGACCGCGCGCATCTTCGTTGTGCGGGCTTCCATGGTACGGGTGAGAGCCGCAAGCTGCGAGCCATACTGAGGCGACGCAGATCGTAAGCGCGAAGCGGCTAAGGGGCACTAAGGCGACAATGGCATGGCATCGGCGGCGCGGACTCTCCGGACGCCATCTGTTTAGGGCGACGAACTCCCGGTTATAAGGCCTGGAGGCTTGAGAACCGACCATTGAGAGGTAACCATGATTAAAACGCTCACCGACCTTTTTTACGAGACGCTTCGAGACATGTTTTATGCCGAGAAGAAGATTCTCCGGACGCTTCCGAAACTGGCAAAAGCCGTTAACTCCGACGAACTGCGCGAGGCCTTTCTCCACCATCGCGACGAAACCGAGGGGCAGGTCGAGCGAATCGAGCGTGTCTTCGAGATTATCGGAAGGCCGGCGCGCGGAAAGACTTGCGACGCAATTGACGGCATCCTCGAAGAAGGCAATGAGGTCATGGAAGACTTCAAGGGCAATCCAGCGTTGGATGCAGGGGTGCTTGCGGGCGCGCAGGCCGTGGAACATTACGAGATCTCTCGTTATGGAACGCTGATTACGTGGGCGAAGGAAATGCGGATCTCCGAAGTGCCCGAGCTCTTTGGGGAGACGCTCGAACAGGAAATCAAGGCCGATCAGCTTCTGACGAAGATTGCGAAGAAGGCGGTGAATGCCGCCGCAAGGACGTAGGGCTTGACATTTGAACGCATGCGACGTAGTCCAGGCGACGGCTAGAAAGGCGCCGATGCCATTCGGCGAGCCCCAGGCCCGTGCATGTGTTGTATTGCCCGTAGCCGTATCCGCTATCGCATCCGGGAATAGCGTAGAGAAACTTGTGATGGCGCTTCAGCCAGAACGTTCGACCGCCGTTTTGCTTCATCGCATTACCTGCGAGACCGAACACGCCGGCGAGCAACGGTGTCGCTACGCTCGTCCCGCCGACCGTGAACCAGCCCGGATAACCGTACGTATCGTACTCTGCAACATCCCAGGCTACCGCCGCCGCATCATTAGCTAGCCGGTATGCACAGCGCATGTCGTGCTGCCATTTCGGCTTCTTGATGCCCGTTGCACAGCCGCCCGAGCTGCCATCCCACGCCGTTTCGCTATAGTGCGACCCGCTTTTAGTAAGCACGGTGCCGCCGATCGCGGCGACGCTGTCGAAATCCGCGGGCACCCCTTCCTCGCCGTACCCTGCGTCTCCAGCGGCGGCGAGGTAGGTGACGCCCTTGTGGTTGAAGCTGTGGCGGTTGACACAGTTCAAAGAGCCGTAGCATATCCAGCTATTGCTGACGATGTGAGCACCGAGCTTCACGGCTTGCACTTCGGCGGCTTCAAGATCGCTTGAGTTTGCGCTGTTCGCTTCAATGAGATAAATCGTGCAAAGCGGGCAAGTCGCTGAGACCATCTCGACGTCAAGATCGCTTTCGAGACCCCAACTGGTGCTCCCCGATGGGTAGTTGCTCTGTTGGCCGCTCTGGTTGTATTTTGTGAAGTTTGCCGTTCCCAGATCGAATTCGGCGCGATATGCTGCGAGGTCCGATGCGACGTTGTGATTGTCGTAGGCGTCAACGATCGCGACGATTTGCCCCGCCCCTTTGGTCGAAGACGGTAGCTTGTAGCGGCTTTGGAAATCGGATGGCGTCCAACCCGCGACGGCCGGGCTGATGCCACCCTCGGATTCGATCAGCGCCAAGCAGGTCGGTTTGCGGGTGACTTGCGGACAAGCCGGAGTCCCGAAGCTCCTCGCAAGCCGCTGCGGGACAGTATGCGTTGCGCCGGTCGCGCCGATCGGCGGCTGCGATCCGCCGCAACCCGAGAGGAACGCTGCAGCAGCGCAAAGTCTAAATGCGTGGCGGCTGAACTCGAAAACTCTCATCTCCCGCACTCCTCGATCCAGGAACGGATTCAGCGGCTAGGGTGTTCGGCCCTTGGCGCTCGGTTCCCGCGCAACCAAGCGCGCCGGGACTAAGTCTGGGCCGCGGTGAACAAAACGGGGCGATGAGGATTTTCAGGTTCGGCTATGCGATGAGCATTTGCGCGACCGGTGCATTTCTCGCGGGCTGCGGCGGATCGCAGTCGATGGGCGCGACGGCTGCGATGCCCCAACACCCGGTTCATGGTATCTCCGCTCCCACAACGGTCAAGGGTATCTACATGAGCGACGAGTCGGGCCTCGAGAACCGCACCGTCTTCGGCTTTACGCAAAAGAACCGCAAGAATAAGCCGCCGTTCTGCACTCTCGAAACCGGCGCCGGCGGCGAGGTCGCGGTGGATAATAAGGGCGACGTCATGCTCGCTACCGGCGACGCGCAGCTCTACGTCTTTAAGGGCCCGGCTATGTGCGGATCGCAGCTCGGCGCGATCGATACCAACGGCATCACGCTCGATGCTGCTAGTGCCGATGCGGCGACCGGAAAGATCGTCGTGGGCAACTTTCAAACGATCAACCCGAGCGGAAACGCCGACATTCAGATTTGCTCGCTCGCAGGCGGCTGCTCGGCAGAACTCACGAATCCGAAGATGAACGAGCTCGCCGGCGTAGCGCTTTCCAAGAAGGGGGATTGTTGGGGGTCTGGCCTGAGCGGGCGGGTTGCGACGCTGACGTACTTCAAAAGATGCTCGGGTTCGGGTCAGACCGCAACGGGCTTCAAGAACAAGTTTTCCGGCGGCTTGGATATCGATAAGGACGGCAATCTCGTTTCAATCGATCAGGGCCAGGGCTTCTGGGTATACAAAGGCTGTAATCCGACGTGCAAAGTCGTCGGCGGCCCGTTTCCGTACGAAGGCGGTACGACGTACGGACATTTAAACGAGGACTCGACGGCACTCGTCGCGGCCGACTGGCAGTACAGTCAGGCCGACGTCTACGCGTATAGCCCAACGAAAATAACGTATAAGTACAGCTTTAACAACGGCCTCTCGTCACACTACGGCGTAAGCGGTGCGGCTTACAATCCTCGCTCGAAGCAGTAGCCCGCTCGCGCGTCGGGCCAATGGCGAGCTAGTTGGTGTCCGTAGCCGCCAGCGCAATCTGCCGCCACGAGGGGCGCCCAAAATGCTTGTTTACACCCCGAAAGGAAGACGATGAAAGGTATTGTTCTGGCAATCGCGCTTGGTGGTTCCTTGGCGGCGTGCAGCACGAACGGAATCCAGTCGCGACCCGAGCCGCTTGCACAAAATGCCGCGTTGCAAGGCCATGACGGTCAACCGAGTTCTAAGTGGGAACGCTCGGATTTCGATATTGGGCCTAGCACCCGTTTCCATCTAGCGCATAGCTGCCCAGCCGGCTATACTTTCGTTATCTCCGGCGGCTATCGCGTGACCGACGGACAGCCGGAAATCCTCGGCAGCTATCCCAACGCCTCCAGCACCGCTTGGTTTGTTTCGGGCTACACCCACGATCACGTTCACGACGTGAAGCTGACAATAATCCAACTGTGCGGGCAAAAAGCCCCGTAGCGACGCATATCGACGAGCACTCGCCGCGATAAATCGGGCGCGAGCCGAGGCGAATAGCTTTGCGATCCAGCGCATTCGACGAGCAGTGCACCAGCCGCGCTGATCCCAGTCTCGCAAATGGACGGAGAGCCGCCGTGCAGCGCGGAAGGAACGCAATGGCAGAAGCTACGACAATTTGCATTAGACTCTTTGCCTGGTGTTGCCTGGTAGCGTGCGCTGCGTTCTATCTAACGGGCCACGCGCCGGTTCGCGCACGGACGCTTTCGCAGACTAAGCTGCGGGGGTGCCACGCCGACATTGCGAGATACGACGTCGCCGTGCCGGGCGACCCTGCGTCGATCGCGGTCAGCGCCGAGGGCCGTTTCGCATACGTGGCGCTGTCGAGCGAGAATCCTGCAAGTCCAAACGGCATCGGCGTTCTAGAGTGCTTGCAGGGGCGGTACCGGCTGGTCCGCGTTGTTCCCCTCGAATCGGCTCCATTCGGCATCGCGCTGACGCACGACGATCAACTCTTAGTCGTCGCTGACGATGGGTTCGTGGCGTTTCTCAGTGCGCCGGCGATGCTCCAAGGACGAGCTGCGCTGCTCGGCTATCTGCAAGACGATCCAGGTGATGTTGAGGACAATGACCCGGGATCGGTGTACGTCAACGTAACGCCGGACGACCGATACGCTTTCGTCAGCGATGAGGGTGACGCGACGATTACCGTTATCAACCTGCGGGAAGCGCGTCGCGATAGGTTCTCGCGCGCGGCGATCGTCGGAAAGATTCCAGTTGGCAACGCTCCAATCGCTTTGACGTTTTCCCGCGACGGCAGGTATTTGCTGACGACGAGCGAGGTTGCTCCACGAGCGTACGGCTGGCCCAACGCTTGTCATCAAGAGGGAGTCGCCTCGTTGGGTGCGCGGCCTCTCCCAGCAGGGGCCATCATCACGATCGAAGTCGCCAAAGCCGAGACCGATCGGAAGAACGCCGTTGTGGGCCGCGTACGCGCCGGTTGCAGCCCCGTGCGCCTAAGCCTCTCGCCCGACGGCGAAACCGCCTGGGTGACGAATCGCGAATCCGGTACATTGACCGGCTCAAGTCCCGTAGCCGCCACCCGAGACGGCCGGTACGTGCTCGTCGGAACGACGAACCGTTTTGGCTCGGGCCGTGTCGCGCCCGGAAAATTGATCGTTGTGGATGCAGCGCGGAAAGACGTGCTAGGAGCGATTCCGGTGGGCCGCTTTCCTCGAGAGCTCGCCGTCGGGGTTGGGGGCGACATTTTCCTTTCGAACAATCGTTCCGATACGATCACGATTTTCGACGCGGCGCGCCTCCCAGAGATCTTGTCGTCGAAGTAAGGGCGTCGGTCCTACTAGCAGTCGCAAGTCGCCATAGAAGCAATGCCTCCCGGAGCCGAAATAACGACCGTCTAAAAGCCTTCGGCGTCGGCCGACGGAACAGCCGGTGGGGAAATAATCGCCCGAGCTTCGTACGAACTTGTGGGCGGGTGCGCTTGACGGTGCGAAGGCGTCACCCGTTGCGGCATTGCGGCCCGAGCGCCGAGCGGCGGCTGAGATTCGCCGCAGGCGGTAAGCAACGCAGCCGCGGCAATGCCAAACGCGTAGCGGAACTTTGAGATTCTCATGGCGACACTTTCCACTGTTATTCGTCGATCGCTTCGGGTTTCTTCGTGCGAATCAACGCACCGAGGCGGCGCATCTCCGCGCCGACCTCGGCGCGGTCGAATCCGGTCGTCTGCAGCTTTGGCAGCAGGCGGTGGGCGCGGTCGAGCCAGGTTGCGGGATGGTCGTCGGCATTCTTCGCTCCGAAAACTGCGCGGTGCAGCCGGACCGGCGGCGCGACGCTCGATAGTTCGGCGGCGTGGCGATCGAGATCGGGCGATCCGCCGGCTAAGACTTCGCGCATTGCCCCGAGCGCATCGGCGACGCGCCGGCGCACGAGCTGCTCGGTGCGGATCGGATAGACGAACCAGGTGGCCGCGACGCCGCAGAGCGCGCCGATGACGATGCAGAGCACCCGTTCGCCGAAGAGCGCGGACGCATTCTGACCGCGGGCACCTTGCAGCAGCGCGAAAATCAGCGTCGCGCAGGCCGCCCAATATGCGTAGTTGATCGGCCGCAGCCAGATGCCGATGAACAGCACGCCGAAGACCAGCGCCGCGTCGACGTTTGGATTCGGAATTGGAACGCGCGAGATCGCCGCCGCGGCCAGCGTGCCGGCGACGGCTCCGCCGAAGCGCAGTAGGGCCTTATAGATCGCATCGCCGCGCGAGATCGCGCCGCTGCAGACGATGAAAGCGCTCAGCACGATCCAGGGCCAATGCCGCGGAAACGCGAGGAGTCCGATGGCGAATGCGAGCGCAAGGGCGACGAGCATTTGCAGCGCCATGCGCGTCGCGATGTCCAGTGTGCCGGGACGCGCGACGGGTCGCGGTTTCCGCGCTGCGTTCTGCTGCGGCTGGAGCCATCCGAGCCGTGCGCCGACGTACCAAGCGCCGGTCGCACAGAGCATTGCCGCCGCGCCGGCCGCCAGCACCAGCAGAAAGAGTGCGCCGCGTGACGCGCCGTGAAGCGATATCGGGACGACGAGGATCGCCATGAACGGAAGCGCGATCGTTCGTCCGATCGCCGCGCCGCGCTCGCCGAAGCGACGCAGCGCGATCGAGAGCGCGATGCCCGCGACGAACAGGACGGCACCGAAGACCGGAACGCGCAGCAACGCCGCACCGACGAGTCCGGCCGCCAACGCGATCAGCGGCAGCGCCACGAGCCGGACGGCGATCCTTCGCCATTGCAGCGGCTCGGGACGCCGCATGAGCCCGACCGTTAGCGCCGCTGATAGAATCGCTGGGGAAGGCCCCTCGCCCGTAGAGCTGCAGAGCGCATACGTAACGCCGAAGCTGCCGAGAACGGCTGCAATCGACAGAAGGGCGGTCCGCAGCCCCGGGTTATCTATTTTTTCGCTGCCGTCACGCCGAGCGGGAGATCGAAGTCGCCTGTGAACGTCGCAAGCGGTGCGCCGCCGGCCGGGTAACTGTAAACCGAGCCGTCGTCATTGCCCGCGTCGCCGCAGTAGAGAAGCTTCTTAGTGATCCACGTCTGCGCGCAGTCGCCGGCTCCGCTGTACTGGACGGTGTTCTTCAACGTCGCCGTCGTTCCACTAACCGTGTACTGATACGTCTCACTGGTCAGCTGATCGAAGACGGTGAGATAGGTGCCGTCCCACTGCACCGAGCCGGGAAACTCCGGAGCGTTGCTGGTTGCGATCGTTCTGAACTTCTTGCTGCCTTTGGGAAGCTCGACAAGCATGAAGTTATAGCTCGCGCCGAAACCGTCGGCAAAAAGATTACCCTTGGCATCGTAGCCGTTGAAGTACTCTCGGGAGAGCGGCGTATTGTACACTTTACCCGAGCCGCTCGCGTTCTTGAAGATCACGACCTGACCACCGGCGCCGTAAGAGTTACCCAATAGGACTCCGACCGCAAGATCGCCGCCGGTATTCATCGCGCAGCTGGACGTAAAGGTGTAGTCAAGCGACAGCGTCTTGATCAGCGTGTCCGGAACTTTGTATTCGGAAATCAGGTCGTTCGTGCGCCCGGCATTCCAGATGATCTTTTTCCCGTACCCGTACAGCACGTTCGTACACCCCTGGCCGCCGGCGCCATAAATCTGCCCGATCATCGCGGTGCTCTTTGGATAGTTGAAGATGCTCGCGTACGTGCCGTAGTAGTTGATGATGTACTCGAATTTTTTGTGTTTCGATTTGTCCGGTACGAGTTGGGCGTAGCGCGGCGACGGGTTCAGCCTCGCCGCCGTTACCGGCGTCCCATTCACGAACAGCGTCTTACCTGTATAGCTCGCATTGAATGTGGCGGCTGACGGCGCGGCCCCCGAGCCGCTCCCGCACGCCGAAACGATCGCGAGTGCAACGACCGCGCCGGCGGACTTCAGAAAACCAGGGGTGTTCATTAACTTGCTCCTTTTGGTTAGTTACCAATCAGCACGCCGAATAGCAACGCTGGTGTGGTTTGGGCCTTCGACCGGCCGTGGCGGGGTGCCTTCGCCCTTCGACACGCGCGCTGCGCGCGCTACTCAGGATTACGACGGCGATGCGAAGGTGAGGCCGCGGGTTTCCTTGCGCACCAAGAAGCCGAGAAGCGCCAGCAGGAAGGCCAATGCGAAGACGGTTGCCGCGACGATGGCCATTGCCGCTGCGTAGTTGGGAGCGCCGGTCGATAGCGGAAGTTTCGTCGCCAGGACTGCCTCGAGCTGTGCGACGCCGGCAACGAGCAGATTGCCGAGTTGATAGGTGAAGCCCGGGAATGTGCCGCGAACGTCGTGTGGCGAGAGCTCGTTGAGATGCGCGGGGATGACGCCCCAGCATCCCTGTACCGCCAACTGGATGAGGAAGGCGCCGAGCGCGAGTGAGGCAACGCTCGTGCTGAAGATCCAGAGCGGAATTACGCAGGCCGCGACGATGCAGCAGAACATCACGACGATGCGGCGTCCGAAGCGTTCGGAGAGCGTTCCAAAGCCGATGCTGCCCACGATCGCGCCGACTGCGGCGACGATCGCGAGAAGCGACGTCGTTCCGGTCGAGAAGCCGTGCTGCTTTTGTAAGAACGTGGCGTAGAGATCCTGCGTGCCGTGCGACATCGCATTGAGCGCGCCCATGAAAGCGATTGCGTAGATGAAGAGCGGCCAGTGTGCCCCGATCGACCTGAGCAAGAAGACCGGTCCGACGGTGAGGTTCTTCGCGCGTCCTTCGAGCCAGACCGGCGACTCCGGCACGCCGGTGCGGATGTAGAGGATGAGCAGCGCCGGCAGCGTCCCGATGACGAAGAGCGCGCGCCAATCCCAATGGGTGAAGGTGAAGACGAAATAATAGACGCCGGCCGCGAGCAGAAAGCCCCACATGTAGCCACTCTGGAGCATTCCGCCAATGAAGCCGCGGCGCTGCGGCGGGAGCGTCTCCATGGTGAGCGCCGCGCCCAATCCCCATTCGCCGCCCATCGCCACGCCGTAGAGCGCGCGCAGCACGAGAAAGACCGTGAAGTTCGGCGAGAACGCCGTCGCGAGCTGGATGAGCGAGTAGCAGGCGATGTCGATCATCAGCGGGGTCCGGCGTCCGTAACGGTCGCCGAGCCAACCGAAGAGCAGCGCGCCGATCGGCCGGCACATGAGCGTCAGAGTCAGTGCGAACGCGACCTCCGCGACGGTGCGATTGAAGCTCGTCGCGATGCGCGTAATGACGAAGGTGAGAAGAAGAAAGTCGAACGCGTCGAGCATCCACCCGAGAAAACTCGCGACGAACGTTCGACGAGCGGCCGAAGTCATGATATCTTGTCCGGCGCTTTTAGCCGTCTCCTAGTTTCGCTCAGCATGACACCGAAGGGCCTTGCAACTGCACGCCGTCGAAGCGCTTCGTAAAGAGCAGCCAGAGCGTCAGGCCGATCTCGCCGAGGAACGGCAACAGCAGGATCCAGGGGTAGAGCACCGCCTGGAGCGACGGCGCGAGGAACAGCGCAAAGCTGTTGACGATATACGCGGCACCGGCCGCTTCGAGAGCGATCGAAAGCCAGCGCACGCCGATCGGTGCGCGGCCGATCAAGAAGCCCACGATCCCGAGATTCGCACCGAAGAAGATCAGACTCAGCGCGAAGGCTTCGTTGTGAACGTGCAGCGCGAAGTCGACCGCAGCCACGAGGTGCTGCTGGGCAAGCGGCAGAGCCACGACGTTTGCAATGACTGCCGGCGCGTAGACAGCGACGTACGTAAGCCGGAAAAACGCCGCGAGCAGCGCCAGTTTGCGATTCGCGGGCGCGAGCAATACGTAGAGCAGCCATGCGACGGCGACATCGAAGATCATCGTCAGCATCTCGGCTGAGTATCCGGCGCGCCACAGTTGCTGCGAAGCGAGGATTTTTGCGACCGTTGCCGTCGGGTTGCCCTCGACGATGAGGCGGCCCATCACTAGCAGCTCGCCAGGAATCGCCGCCGCAAAGATGAGAACGTACGCGATGCCGCACGTCCGAGCGAAGGTCCGGGCCTCACTCATATGGGAGCGCCCTTCCACACGCGCGCTGCTCAGGGTGACAGCGCGCTGCTCAGGGGTGACACCGAAGCGTGATTACGGGGAGCTGGTTGGGGAGGCGCTCGGTGACGGCGACGGAGAGGGCGACGGCGTCGTGCCCGGCGGGATCTGCGCGCCGTAGAGTGCGAGCAGCCACACCTGCGAATGGCGCACCGAAATCTTCGGAACGTTGAACGCAAACTGCACCGTGTTGCTGGTGGGCGTCGTGAACTTTTGGTACGTGCCGAGCAGCTGATCGAGGCGCTTGCCGCGCACCGTCGTCTCGTTGAAGAGCTGCAGCGCGAAGACGCGTCCGTTGTACTGCAGCGGCGGCAGCACGTATTGTGCCGAGGCGCCGCCGTTGAGCGTGAAGTCCATGTTGCTCTGCAGCCGGATTGCCATGACCGGCGTGATGTGCATGAAGAGCGGGTTCGGATTGGTCATGTTCGGCACGTCGCGCGGAAGCGGCTCGACTTGCAGCGTCATCATTCCGGCCGGCGCGGGCGTCGGCGTTGCACTGTCGCTGTCGTCGCTGTCGTCGGAGTCGTCGGAGGACGAACTCGACGCGGGCGTCGGCGTCGGGCTCGCGGTGGGTGCCGCCGTGCTCTTCGCACCGTTCGGGGCAGGCGTCGGCATGTTGAACGCGAGCGTACAGTTATATTGCTGATTGAACTGCTGTATGACCGGACACTTCATGCCGCTCGGGCCTTGGCCGATCGGATACTGCGCTTCGTTGGGAGCGAGCGTCGCGCCGGGGTTCGCCAACTGCTCTTGTCCGTTGGGACCGACGTTGGGCCCGGAGAGCTGATTGCCGAGACCGCCGCCGAGGCCGCCGGCACCATTCGCGATGCCGCCTTGCGACATCGAGCCGGGTTGCGAAACGGGCGGGGTCATATCGCCGCCCATGCCGCCATTATCAAAGCCGGAGCCTTGACATGAGGCCAATATCAGCGCAAGACCCGCAAATACGGCGCGAGCATCCAATCTCATCGTTTTATTTTTTCGCCTCGACGATTCGTTGTAAGTCTTCGACGAATGCTCCAACCATAACCGTGCGCTTCTCGTCGACCCCGCGCTCGTTGACGTTCACCGTGCCGTCCGAAACCTCTTGTTTACCCGCGACCAAAATATACGGCACTTTCTGAGTCTTCCAGTGCCGGATCTTGTACCCGAGCTTTTCATTGCTTTCGTCAACCTCGACCCGAAAGCCCGCTCCCTCTAAATGCGCTCCCACCTCTCGAGCATAGGCCACTTGATCCTGGGAAACGGCTGTGACCACGACCTGGACCGGTGCGAGCCAGGCCGGAAAGGCCCCGCCGAAATGCTCGATGAGGATGCCGAAGAAGCGTTCGAGCGAGCCCGCAAGCGCCCGGTGGATCATCACCGGCCGGTGGTCGTGACCGTCGGCACCACGGTACTTGAGCTCAAAGCGAGCGGGCAGCACGAAGTCGACCTGCACCGTTCCAAGCTGCCAAGGGCGCCCGAGCGCATCGTGGACGTTGACGTCGAGCTTGGGACCGTAGAAGGCTCCGCCGGCTTCGTCAATTTCGTATGGAAGGCCGTAGCGCTCGAGCGCGTTGCGTATAGCCGCTTCCGCAATCGTGTCGGTCTCGCTGCGAACGTTCTCTTCGCGCCGGGAGAGCACGTATTGAATATCGGTAAAACCGAAGGCTTCCATGAGCCGCCGCGCTTCATCGAGCGTGCGTTCGAACTCGCTCTGCAGCTGGTCGGGCATGCAGAAGATGTGCGCGTCGTCTTGCGTGAAGCCGCGCACGCGCGTGAGCCCGTGCAGCACGCCGGAACGCTCGAAGCGATAGACCGTGCCGAACTCGGAGAATCGCAGCGGCAGATCGCGGTAGCTGCGCAGGTGACTCTGATAGATGAGAATGTGTCCGGGACAGTTCATGGGCTTGAGCCGGAAGCGCTGCGTCTCGACTTCGATCGGTCCGAACATATTCTCGGAGAAGTTCTCGAGGTGTCCGGAGATTTCGTAGAGACGTTCGCTGACCACGTGCGGCGTGACGACGGGTTGGTAGCCGCGTTCGCGCAGGCCTTCGCGGATGAAGTTCTCGATGATGCCGCGGACGATCGCGCCCTTGGGATGCCAAAAGACGAGCCCGCCGCCCGCCGCTTCCTCGATGGAGAAGAGATCGAGCTCGGCGCCGAGCTTGCGATGATCGCGACGCTGCGCTTCCTCGACGCGCGCGAGGTAGGCGGTGAGGTCGGCTTGGGAGTGCCAGGCGGTGCCGTAGATGCGCTGCAGCATCGGATTGTGCTCGCTGCCGCGCCAGTAGGCGCCGGCGACGCTGGTGAGCTTGACGGCGCCGATTTCGCCGGTGGAATCGGCGTGGCCGCCACGGCAGAGGTCGGTGAAATCGCCGATGGTGTAGAGCGTGATCGGCTCGTCCTCGGGGATCTCGCGAGCGAGTTCGACCTTATACGGGTTTGCGGCGAAGGCGCCGATCGCTTCGTCACGCGTGACGACGCGGCCGGTCATCGGGTAATCGGCCGTGACGATCTCGTTCATTCGCGTCTCGAGCCGCTCGAGGTCGGCGGCCGTAAACGGCTGCGCGCGGTCGAAGTCGTAATAGAAGCCGTTCTCGATTGCGGGGCCGATGGTCGGCTTCGCATCGGGGAAGAGGTCTTGGACCGCATAGGCGAGCACGTGCGCTGCCGTGTGGCGCAGCTCGGGCAGCGAAGGTCGACGATCGTCGGTCATAGGGGCGCCCCTTCGTCCTTCGCCCTGCGACTCCGCCGTTTCGCGCGTGCGGCGAGCGGGACGGCGCGAACGGCGCGGCCTTAACGTGGGGTTAATCGGCATGGCGATAAACTAGAGCGTACCTACTTTGAGAAGGAGTTTGTTTGTGAAAGCATCCCTGCTTCGCGGCTTCACGACGGCCGCCATCGTAGCCGCGCTGACGGTTCCCGCCGTCGCAGCAACCCAGCTCACCGGAGCCGGATCGAGCTTCGACTATCCGTTTTTCTCGAAAGCCTTCTACATTTATAGTCAGAAGAACCCGAACGTCACGGTCAACTATCAGTCGATCGGCAGCGGCGGCGGCATTCAGCAGTTCACCGCCAAGAACGTCGACTTCGGGGCCACGGACGTCCCGATGAACGCCGAGGAGCTGGCGCGGGCCGGTCAGCCGGTCCTGCAGATTCCGGTCGCCTTGGGCGGCGCCGCCGTCGCCTACAATCTGCCCGGAGTGAACGCGACGATCAAGCTGACGCGCCAGGTGATCGCCGACATCTATCTCGGCAAGGTGCTCAAGTGGAACGACCCGCAGATCGCCAAGCTCAACCACGGGGTCAATCTGCCGGACATGTCGATCGTCGTCGTTCACCGCTCGGACGGCTCGGGGACGAGCTACATCTTTACCGACTTCCTGAGCCACGTCTCGCCGGAGTGGAAGAGCAAGGTAGGCACCGGTAAGAGCGTCTCGTGGCCGGCCCCGAGCGCCGTCGGCGCCAAGGGCAACGAAGGCGTGGCCGGGCAGGTTCGCAGCACCCCGGGCGCGATCGGCTACGTCGAGCTGGCGTACGTGATCGAGAACCACATGCCCGCGGCGATGCTGCAGAACCGTGCCGGTAAGTGGGTCGCCTGCACCCCGGAGAACGTTGCCGCGGCGGCGGCCACCAAGCCGTCGGTGAGCGCGACGAACTTCTCCATCGTCGACGCGACCGGAGCAAACTCGTATCCGATCTCGGGGTACTCGTGGATCGTCGCCTACAAGAAGCCGGCCGACGCCAACCGCGCGAAGGCGCTCTACGACGTGCTGTCGTGGCTCGTGGGTCCGCAAGGCCAAGCGAACGCGAAGTCCGTTGACTACGTTCCGCTCCCGGTGAACGTGCAGAACGCCGCGTCCGCAACGCTTCGGCTGATGCAGCGGTAGTGGCGCGTCATCCTTCGACAGGCTCGGGATGACAACGACTAAGCTCAGGGTGACAAAGATAGGATGACGAGCACGACGGAGGCGCGGTTTCGGCGGGTAGCGCGGTTTGTTAGCCCCGCCGATCGCGGCTTTGCCGCGGTCGTCTACGGCGGCAGCATTCTCTTTGCGCTGCTGATCGTTGCGCTCTTCGTCGAGCTGGTGCACGGATCGTGGCCCTCGATCGTTGCCTTCGGGCCTTCATTCATCTGGAAGAGCTCGTGGGATCCGATCGCCAGCAAGTTCGGGGCGCTGCCGATGATCTACGGCACGGTGGTGACGTCACTCATCGGAATCCTGCTCGCGGCATTTGTCGGTATCATGGCGGCGGTATTTCTTTCCGACTTCGCGCCCCGTTGGCTCTCGGCGCCGCTGTCGTTTCTCATCGAACTGTTGGCGGCCGTGCCGAGCGTGGTGTACGGGCTGTGGGGACTCTTCATCCTCGCCCCGTTCGTGCGCACGACGATCGGGCCGGCGCTGCAGCACGTCCTCGGCTGGACGCCGCTGTTCTCGGGACCGATCTACGGCGTGGGGTTGCTGACCGCCGGCATTATCCTCGCGCTGATGATCGTCCCGACGGTAACGGCGATTTCGCGCGACGTCATCGCCGCGATTCCGCGCGACCTGCGCGAGGCGTCGATGGCACTGGGCGCGACGAAGTGGGAGACCGCTACGCGGGTCGTACTGCCGGCCGCGCGGGTGGGCATTTTTGGGGCATGCATACTCGCGCTGGGCCGCGCTCTCGGCGAAACCATCGCCGTGACCATGGTCATCGGCAACCGGCCCGAAATTTCGGCGTCGGTTTTCGCGCCGTCGTACACGCTGGCAAGCGTGATCGCCAACGAGTTTACGGAAGCGACGACGAACATTTATATCAGCGCGCTCATCGAGCTGGGCTTGATCCTCTTCGTGGTGAGCATCATCGTCAACGCGCTGGCGCGATTCATGATTTGGAGCGTTCGAGGCTCGCGATGAACGGCCGAACTCGAAAGCTGGCCTACCGGCGCGCGTACGGATCGCTCGGAATAGCGCTGGCGCTGCTCTGCGCGGCGCTCGCCGCCGGAGCGCTGATCGCCATTCTCGGCTACGTGGTGGTGCAGGGCGTGGGCGCGATCAACTGGTCGTTCTTGACGCAGCTGCCGCATCCGATCGGCGTTTCGGGCGGCGGCGTCGGGAACGGGATCCTCGGAACGATCATCATCATCGGCATCGCCACGGCGATGGCCGTGCCGATCGGATTGCTGACCGGAATCTATCTCGCGCTCTTCGGCCGGGGCGCGATTCCCGAAGCGCTGCGCTTTCTCTCCGACGTGCTCTCCGGCGTGCCGAGCATCGCGATCGGACTCTTTGCCTACGCGGTGCTGGTGGCTCCACTCAAACACTTCTCCGCGTTTTCGGCATCGTTCGCTTTCATGATGCTGATGCTGCCGCTGCTGGTGCGCACCTCGGAACAGGCGATTCGCTCGGTGCCGCAGACGGTGCGCGAAGGCGCGCTGGCGCTGGGCATGTCGAACTTTCGGGCGACCGTCTACATCGTGCTGCCGACGGCACGGCCGGCGATCATCACCGCGCTGCTGCTCGCGATCGCACGCGTTACCGGAGAGACGGCGCCGCTGCTCTTCACCGCGTTCGGCAGTCAGTTCTGGGAGACCAATCCCAACAATCCGATGGCGGTGCTGGCGCTGCAGGTGTTCAACTATGCGATCTCGCCATATGCGAACTGGCAGGCGCAGGCGTGGGCGGGCGCGTTGTTGCTGGTGCTCGCGGTGCTGGTGTTGAGCCTGGGCGCGAGGCTGATGCTGCGCCGCGCGATGCGGGGGCTCGAGACGTGATGGCGGTCGCGACGGCCATCGGCGAAGCGGTGATGGCGACCGACGATTTGAGTGCGTATTACGGCGAGCGCAAGGCGCTTGGAAACGTTTCGATCGAATTCACGCGCAAGGCGGTGACGGCACTGATCGGTCCGTCGGGGTGCGGAAAGACGACGCTGCTGCGTTGTCTGAACCGGATTCACGAAGTGGGATTCGAGGCGCGCGTCCAAGGGCGCGTCCTGCTCGACGGTCAGGACATTTATGCCGGCGGGATCGATCCGATGGCGATCCGGCGCAGGATCGGCATGGTCTTTCAGCGTCCGAATCCGTTTCCGACGCTATCGATTCTCGACAACGCGCTGGTCTGCGCGGCGAAGGGTCTCAACCGCCGTCAGAAGATGGATTGCGCGGAGAAGGCGCTGCGCGCGGCGGCGCTCTGGGACGAAGTGAAAGACAAGCTGCGCAGCAGCCCGCTGCGTCTTTCGGGCGGCCAGCAGCAGCGGCTCTGTATCGCGCGGGCCGTTGCGGCGCAGCCCGAGGTTCTGCTGATGGACGAACCGACGGCCTCGCTCGATCCGATTGCGACGGCGGTGATCGAGGAGCTGATGGCTTCGCTCGCCGAGGAGTTCACCATCGTCGCGGTGACGCACAACATGCAGCAGGCCGCGCGCGTCTCCGATCGCACCGCGTTCATGCTGGCCGACGAGAGCGGCGTCGGAAAGTTGATCGAAGTTGATGACACCGCTAAACTTTTTACCAAACCCAGCGATAACCGAACGGAAGATTACATTACCGGGCGATTCGGCTAGAGGCGCGCGCGCCGCATCGGCGAAACGTGGCGCCGTAGTTGCTAAGGAGGCTCGGCATGCGCGTTTCATCGCTTTGGTCCCTTGCCGTTCTATCGCTCCTTGCCGCGTGCGGCGGCAGTTCGACGAGCACGATTCCGCAGAGCGTCGCCTCGCCCGGCTCGGCGAAGATCAAGCACGTCGTCATCATGCTGCAGGAGAACCGCAGCTTCAACACGCTCTTCATGGGCTTCCCCGGCGCGGTGACGGCGAGCTCGGGGCCGTGCGCGATACGCAAGTGGGCGCCGTGGTGCACCGGGCAGACCGTGAAGCTCAAGCCGGTGACGTTAGAGAGCGTCGGACCGCCGATCGGTAAAGATATCGGCCACGAGCACCGCGACTATCTGCACGAGTGCGATCGCGATCCGTCGACGAGCGTTTGCCGGATGGACGGCTTCGATTTGGTTCGTCTCGGCACCGCCGGAAATCAGCAGCCCGCGAAGTTATACCCGTACCGGTACGTGGAGCGATCGGAGACGAAGCCGTACTGGGATTTAGCGAGCCGCTACACGCTGGCCGACCACATGTTCTTTACCGACACCGCGGCCAGCTTCATCGCGCATCAGATCATTATTTCCGGGACGGTGGCGTTGAACTCGAAGCGGTCGCTCACCGACGAACCCGACGATTCGATTTGGGGCTGCGACGCGTACCCCGGCACGGAGACGCCGGTCTTGCTGATCGACGGCCACGAGATACGCCCACACAACAAGACCTTGCCGTTTCCGTGCTTTACCGAGTACCGGACGATGGCGGATCTTTTGGATGGCGCGAAGGTGTCGTGGAAATATTACGTCGCGCCGATGTTCGGGCCGAACGCCGATTTCGCCGGCAGCGTCTGGAATGGCTTCGACGCGATCAGGAAAGTTCGGTACGGGGCCGATTGGAAGACTCACATCAGCCGGCCGAACTTGAGTTTCTTCAAGGACGTGCAGCGTGGCGCGCTGCCGGCGGTTTCGTGGGTGATGCCGACGCTCGCCGATTCGGATCATCCGGCGAGCGGCTGCAACGGCGGCCCGCGATGGGTGACGAAGGTCGTGAACGCCGTCGGGACGAGCCAGTATTGGAAGGACACGGCGGTTATCGTACTCTGGGACGATTGGGGCGGATGGTACGACAGCGTGCCGCCGCCGCGGACGAACTACACCAGCCTCGGTTTTCGCGTTCCGATGATCGTCATCTCACCCTATGCGCGCCACGGTTACGTTTCGCACATGCAGTATCAGTTCGGCAGCGTTCTGAAGTTCGTCGAGAAAACCTTCGGGCTCGGTTCGCTCGGCGCCAGCGACGCCTCGTCGAACGCCATGGACGACGCGTTCGATTTCTCGCAAGCGCCGCTGCAGTTCAAACCGGCCCGTTTGCCGCCGGTGCTGCGGGCGTGTGAGAAGGAGCCGCAGGATCGGCTCAGGGCGCTCTTCCGGCGCATCGGTATGCCCGATTACGGTTAACGCGCGCTACGGCTTTTTCTTGCAGTCGTACATAGAGTGTTCGGTGTAAGCCGGTTTCGCAGCCCAGGTAAGGTATCGGCAGGCAAATGGTCGCTCGCGCAATGCGATTGCGCCACGATTCCTGCGTCGCTCCCACGTTTCACGACGAGCATTGCTCGACTACTCGCGTACCACAGGCGTGGCGGGTCATCCTTCGACAGGCTCAGGGTGACACGAAAGAAACGGGGTTAGTTGTCGTCGTCTGGACTTTCGTAGTCGATCGGTTGGCGTTCGAAGTACGAAGCGGAATGGTTCGTGCGGATCGCTTTGAAGGCGCTCGGTGATTGTTGGAAGTCGAAGCAGTCGTTGAGATCGTGAGAACGAACGTCGCTGGTTCCCATCGAGCCGAGACCGAAGGTTTTCTCGACGAACTTCAGGATGCTTCCGAACTCGTAACGGACGTGCGAGACGTGGCCCCGTTTTGCGTAGGGCGAGATCACGAGCAGCGGTACGCGAAAGCCGTCTTCGTAGGAGTTGTAGATGGTCGGGCGCATGTGGTCGTACCATCCGCCCCAGTCGTCCCAGACGACGAAGATTGCGGTGTCGCTCCAGAACGCGCTCTTGCCGATGACGTTGACGATCGAAGCGACCCACGCGGGGCCGCCACCGGTGTTCTTGCCGGCGTGATCGGAGTTCTCGGCGCTCGGCGTAATGAACGTCACGTCGGATAGGTGGCCGGCCTTGACGTCGGCGAGCACTCGCGACGAGGGCCAGACAACGTTTGCGTACGAGGGACTCAGGCGAATGGGTTTGATCGCGTCCACGGCGTGCCATTCGCCGGCGCCGCGGTACTCCTGATAGTAGTGCCAACTCGTGCCTTTGACGTTCATCAGGTGAAAGATCGAGTCGCGGTCGAAGCAGGGAAAGACGGCTCGTCCTTCGTTCCCGCGCGGATCGATCGTAACGACCGAGGTGCCGCGCACGGAGTCGCAGCCGCCCTGGCGCTGGCGTCCCTGCGGATCGGCCGCGTTCTCGGCGGCCTTAAGATCGGATTTGTTGCTGATGACCGACGTACCGCTGGCGAGGTATTGATGCGCCGCGAAGCTCGGTCCCTGATTGGTTTGGAACATGCGATCGGCGAACGTATACCGCTGCGCGAGATCCCAATAGGGCTGCACGCTGCTTCGCGGCACGTAACCATATGAAGCGAGATCGGCGGGCGGACACTTGTAGCTGTTCTTGGAGTAACAGTTTTCGCTCTCGGTGTCGAAGCCATTCATGCGGCCGTCGTTATAGTCCGCGGTCCACGCCGCGTGCTTGTGGGACATGTCGTACGGCGCGGTGAGCGGCGTGGCGCGCAGTTTGATGCTTTGGCCCAGCGTGTTCTTGCCGTAGGAGACGGTGTCGGCGCCGGGCAGCCCATTGAAGAGATTGTCGACCGTGCGATTCTCTTGGATGACGATCACGACGTGCTTGATGTGGCGGCTGTCGGGTTGGATCGCGCCGGGCAGTTCCGGCGCCGCCTGCGAGCTGCCAAACGGCGTTGCGGAAGGCACCGAACATCCCGCTGCAAGCGTCGCAGCAATCGCAATTGCCGCCGCGAATCGGTTTGCACGGAGTCGGATCATTTCGCCGTAATTTGCGGCGCGCGGCGCACCATGCCCTCCGGGCGCAGGCCAGGCGAGCGGTCGTTCTTACTTGGTGCTGACGGCCGCTCCGAGCGGCTCGACGAAACCGGCGCCGGCATTATAGTCCGTCGGGGCTCCGCCGGCGTCGTAGGGCCACCGATTAGCGGCCGACGCGGTGTAGCCGCACGACTCGTAGTCGGGACCCGCGATGTAGCGCTCGCCGTTTGCGCCGATCACGCCGCCGGCTAAGTCGCAGACGGCGCCGCCTTCGTAGTTGGAGAGATCGGTCGTGCCGGTGATGGTTGCGGTGCTGCCGGAGAGGGAGAGCCAGTAGATGCACGACGACGGATTGCCGCCGCATGCTTGATCGCCGAGCGCGAGATAGCCGCCGCTGCGATCCCATTGAATCATGCCGGCCACGTTGAGCGTTCCTCCGCGCAGCGCAACGAGTTGCGTGTCGTTCGAGCCGGCGGGAAGTTCCGCGAGATAGCTGGTGACGCGGCTGGCGTCCATTCCGTCGAAGAAGAGGTTGCCCGCGTTGTCGTAGCCGACAAAGAAGTAGAGATAGAGGCTCGGGTTGGTGTACGGCGTGCCCGTTCCGGTGGCGTTGGCGAAGACCGTGACGTTGCCCGGAAGGCCGCTGATGTTCTCGATGTTGGTGACCGCGAGGTCGTTATTCGATTTGTTGACCGCGCAGCCCGCGGGGTACTCGTCGGGAACGCTCAAGGTGCGCAACAACGAGCCCGTGCGCGAGTAGATAACTGAGGCCGGTGGTCTGACCCTTGAGCGCCATCTTCGGCATCGTAAAGATGTCGACGTCATCGGCGCCGTAATCCGAGATGAAGAGCAATCGCGGCGCGCCTTTTGCGTCGGGAGCGATCCACGATTTGCGGCGGTTGGGACGACCGATCGATATGGATCGCGGCGCGGGCGCGGGGACGCCGGCTTTGCGATGACCGGCAGCGCCGGAAGATACGGTTTCGAGCCCTGCTGCCGGCGGCGGCTGCTGCGTCACGCTGCAGGCGGGGAGTACGGTTGAAAGGAGGGCGAGTGAGATCGCGACGGCGAGCTTCTTCACGAACGAGGCTTCAATCGTGCGAGCGCTTCCCCTGTGCGGTCGCAAGCGAAGCGTAGGACTCGGGTATATTCCATCGGAAGCTCGCGCTGGAGGAGGAAACGGTGGGCTCAAAGCTTCTGCTCGCGTGCGCTCTTGCCGCCGTCGCCCTATGCGCCGGCTGTTCCCCGTACGGCAATCTTTCGTCGAGCGGCGCGGATGCGCGCGGACTCGGCGTTGCGCCCGCACGCCGCATAACGACGGACGGAGAGCAAGCGAAGATCAAACACGTCATCGTGATCGTGCAAGAGAACCGCAGCTTCGAGAATTTCTTCGCGGGTTATCCCGGTGCCGACGCGCCGTTGACGGGGTGCGCGGCGAGCGGCTCGCCGGCCTTGCGCAAGCACTCGACGGGAAGCGGCGGTTGTCCCCCGAGCGACGTGCAGGTGGCGCTGCATGAAGTGACGTTCGAGAACAATCCCGATCTGTCGCATAAGTTCGAACCGGCGATCCGCGACTGGAACAACGGCAATATGGACGGCTTCTACCAGTTCGGGTCGAAGCCGACCGCGGCGTACGCGTATCTCGATCACGACGAGATTGCCCCGTACTGGACGATGGCGAGCCAGTACGTTCTCGCCGACAAGATGTTTCCGACGGAGTTCGGCGGCAGCTTTACCGCGCACCTGACGCTGGTCGCCGGCACCGACGATTTGCTGCTGCCCCAACGCGCCGAAGTGGACTTTCCGAACGGAGCGCCCGACGATTGCGACTCGCCGCCCGGCACGAGGAGCTCGTATCTGACGGAGAACCGGCGGGTTCATTCGTACGAAGGCCCGTTTCCGTGCTTCGATCAGTTCAATACGATTGCGGAGGTGCTCGACCGCGCCAACATATCGTGGAAGATCTACGCGACGCGCGTGTTGGCCGGCGGGTTCTGGGAACCGTTCGAAGCCATCAAATACGTGCGCTACGGACCGGACTGGCCCGCAAACATCGTCGCACCGCAGACGAAGATTCTCAGCGACGTCCCCAGCGGCAGCTTGGCATCGGTGACGTGGGTCACGCCGAGCCAGCAAGATTCCGATCATCCCGCACATCACAGCGATACGGGTCCGTCGTGGGTGAGCTCGATCGTCAATACGATCGGCGAGAGCCCGTACTGGAGCAGCAGCGCGATCATCATTCTGTGGGACGATTGGGGCGGCTTTTACGACGACGCGAAGCCGCCGCAGCTCGATTACCGCGGACTCGGCATCCGGGTTCCCTGTCTGATCATTTCTCCATATGCGAAGCGGGGATACGTCTCGCATACGCAGCTGGAGTTCGGGAGCATCCTGCGCTTCATCGAAGAGGTCAACGGGCTGAAGGCCGGAAGTATTGGCCCAGTGGAACAGGGCTATACCGACGGCCGCGCGGCGGGACTTGGCGACGCGTTCGACTTCACGCGCGCGCCGCGGAAGTTCACGGAGATCCCGTCGAAGTATTCGCGGTCGTTCTTTCTGCGCGAGCCGCCCTCGAACGAGCCGGTCGACACCGAGTAGATAGATGCGTGGCCCTTTTACCATAGCGTTGGCTTTGGCCCTCGCAGGGTGCACGATGCAATCGGCGCCGCCGGCGATGCCAGGCGAGCCGGCGCTGGCGAATTCGCCGCTCGGAATGCGCGGAAGCCCGATCGAGCACGTCGTGATCATCATTCAAGAGAATCGTACGGTGGACAACCTCTTTAACGGCTTTCCCGGCGCAGAGACCGTCCGCAGCGGGAAGAGGTCGGACGGCCGGACCGTGCGGCTGCGGCCGATACACCTGGACGGAAGCGTCGCGGTCGCACACGGGCACCGGACGTTCGTCCGCGAGTATGCCGACGGAAGCGTCGACGGATTCAATCTCGCGAACGCGTGGTGCACGCACGACCGGCAATGCAAGCCGACCGCCTACGGCTACGTTCCACGCGGAGACATAAAACCGTACTGGGACATGGCCGCGGAGTATACGCTGGCCGATCACCTCTTCCAAACGAATCAAGGACCGAGCTTTCCCGCGCATCAGTACCTGGTGAGCGGAACGTCGACGGTCAGCTACGGATCGGCGCTGCGTGCATCGGAGAACGGCACAACGCCAAGGGGAGCGGGTACCGGCGGCTGCGACGCGCCGCGCGGATCGCACGTGCGAACGATCGATCCTCGAGGTAAGGAGGGCCAGCCGGTCTATCCCTGCTTCGATCGGATCTCGCTGATGAGCGAAGCAGCTGAGGCCGGCATCAGCTGGCGATATTACGAACAGCGGAAAGGAGCGGGAATTTGGAACGCTCCGGATGCCATACGAGAGGTACGCTACGGTGGGATGTACCAGAACGTGATCGCGCCATCGCAAAAGATCCTCAAGGACGTCACCGCTGGCGAGTTGGCGCAGATCACGTGGGTTACGCCGTCGCTGCACTCTTCCGATCATGCCGGCAAGAATGACGGCAGCGGTCCGTCGTGGGTCGCCTCGATCGTCAACGCGATCGGAAAGAGCCGGTATTGGAACTCGACCGCGATCTTCGTGACGTGGGACGACTGGGGCGGCTGGTACGACCACGTCGTTCCGAAGGTCGACAACTCGTACGAGCTCGGCTTTCGCGTTCCGCTGATCGTCGTTTCACCCTACGCCAAGCAGCATTACGTTTCACACGCGCAACACGAGTTCGGAAGCATCTTGAAGTTTACCGAAAAGACGTTCGGGTTGCCGTCGATGGAGACCACCGACCGGCGCTCCGACAACTTATCCGATTGTTTCGATTTTCGGTCGCCACCCCACGCGTTCAGACCGTTCGCCGCGAAGTATTCGCCCGAGTACTTCCTGCGCCAACCGGCCGACGCGCAGAGCCCGGACGACGACGACTGAGGGCCGCCACCCGGACCCCTAACGTTTTCGAACGCCTCCGGCGGTAGCATGGGATGACCCGGCTTCCTATTGCCGTAGGGCAAGGAAAGCAGCGAGCAATCGGCAGGCCGCCTACCCGACCCCTCGAATCAGAGCGGGTCTATTTATGGAGGAACTTTGTGAAAATTCTCAGCTCGATCGGCGTTGCCGCGCTCTTGGCAGGGTGCGCCGGCGCGATGAATCCGGCGATGCCGGCCTCGACCACGAGCGCGGCGTCGCAGCCGGCGCTCGGCCAACCCGACGCCGGAACGAAAGTCTTCACCGCCAACCGCGACGGCGGCAGCGTCCTGGGCTTTTCGGTGAAAGCGACCGGAAACAGCACGCCCGCCGTGAAGATCGCCGGCTCGAAGACGAAGCTCAACGATCCCGACGCGCTGACCGTCGATTCTAAAGGAAACATCTACGCGGCGGACGACGGCGCGACGACGGTCGAGGTGTTCGGACCCGGTGCGAACGGCAACGCAAAACCGAAACGAAGCATCGGCGGATCGAACTCGCAGCTCGGCCCGACGGAAGGCATTTTCGTCGACAAGCCCGGCAATCTCTGGGTGAGCAACTACGAGGGACCGGCGATTACGGAATACGCGCCGGGCGCGCACGGCAACGTCGCGCCGATCAACACGATCAGCGGCGATAAGACGCAGCTCGATCTGCCACTAGGGCTGGCAGTGGACAAGCAAGGCCGCCTCTTCGTCGCGAACGGCGGCGGGAGCGACGTCATCGCCTTCCCGCAGGGAGCGAGCGGCAACCACGCGCCGAGCGTGACGATCGGCGGCAGCAACACCGGATTGGTGAAGCCGTTTTCGATTGCGTTCGATTCCAAGGGGCGCTTGCTGGTGGCCGATGAAGACGCCGGCGTCTTCGTCTTTGCCAAGAACGCCAGCGGCAACGTGGCGCCGGTCGCGCACATCACCGGCGTCGTGTATCCCGCGGGCGTCGCCGCCGACGCGAAGGATCGCATTTGGGTTGCCGACTTCGAAGGCAACGCGATCATCGAGTATGCGAAGAACGCGAACGGCAACGCGACGCCGATCCGCACGATCAGCGGTTCGAATACGACGCTGAGCGGGCCGGCGTATCTCGGGTTTCACTAACCGGCGCTTGGAGGAGATCGGCCGATGAGGCTTTCGAGCATTAGCCTTTTGGCATTGGCGCTGACAGGTTGCGGGGGCGCCGTCGCTCCCCCGACCGCCGGCGCGAGCGCCGGGGCGTCGCATCGCGTGCAGCCCGACGCGGGCGTGCGTCTATTTACGGCCAATCGCAACGCGGGCAGCGTGATCGGCTTTATGGCCAACGCCAACGGGAACGTCGCGCCGGTCGTCACCATCAGCGGACCGAGCACGACGCTGACCAATCCGAACTCGATTGCGATCGACGCCGCGGGGAACATCTACACCGCTAACGACAGCGGCATGCAGGTTGCGGTCTTTCGCCCGCACGCAAACGGCAACGCCGCGCCGCGACGAACGATCGGCGGAACGCATTCGCACCTCGGACCGACCGAGGGTTTGTTGGTGGATCCGCCGGGGAACCTGTGGGTGACCGATTTTCGCGATAACGACGTTACCGAATACGCGGCCGGCGCGCACGGCAACGTCGCGCCGATCGACACAATCGGCGGCGGCAACACCCAGCTCGACGGGCCGGCCGGCATGGCGATGAACGCGAACCTCACGCTGTACGTCGCCAATATCTACGGATCGTATGCGGGTTCGATCGTCGCCTTTGCGAACGGCTCCAGCGGAAACGCCCAGCTGGTGGTGGTTATCGGCGGGAGCAACACCGGGCTGAGCCGGCCCTTCTCGCTCGCTTTCGATTCGACCGGACGGCTGATCGTGGGCGACGAGGACAGCGGCGTGCTGGTGTTTGCCGCCGGGGCGAACGGCAACGTCGCGCCGGTTGCGAAGATCACCGGCATTGCGCTCGTCTGCGGCGTCGCCGTCGACGCGAACGATCACATTTACGCCGCGGGCTATAACGGACCGATCAACGAGTATTCGAAGAACGCGCACGGCAACGCGACGCCGATACGCTCGATTTCCGGAACGAACACCACGATCGCAGGTGCGGAGCATTTAGCGCTGCACTAACGCGGGAGGGGTTGGGGCGGGTCGCGAATTTCCTCGCGCAAGGAGGACGCGGCTGTGTTTGAAGGTCGAGTAGCATTGGTTACCGGCGGCACGCGCGGCATCGGTGCCGCGATTACCGAAGTTTTGGCGGCGAACGGAGCCTCGGTGGCGGCCGGCTACAATCGCGGCCGCGAGAGCGCCGAAAAATTCGCCCAGCAGATGAGCGAGAAGGGCGCCAAGGTGTCGATTCATCAGGGGCGCGTCGACGACGCCGACGACTGCAATCGCGTCGCCAAGGAAGTGATGGAGCGCTTCGGACGGGTGGATTACCTGGTGAACAACGCCGGCATTACCGTCGATAAGACGGTTCGCAAGATGACCGTCGACGATTGGCGTCAGGTGCTCGACGTGAATCTCTCGGGTGCGTTTCAGATGACGAAGGCGGTACTCGAGCATATGATCGAGCGGGGCTCGGGGCGGATCGTCAACATCAGCTCGGTGATCGGAGAGACGGGCAACGTCGGTCAGGCCAACTATGCCGCGTCGAAGGCGGGTCTCTTCGGTTTTAGCAAGAGCCTGGCGCTGGAGATGGCGCAGCGCGGCATTACCGTGAACTGCGTGGCGCCGGGGTTTATCGCTACCGAGATGGTCGCCGCCATTCCCGAGGCGGCGCTGGCGAAAGTGGTGGAAAAGATTCCGCAGCGGCGCTTGGGACGTCCGGACGAAGTGGCGCGCGTCGTACGATTTCTATTGGAGGACGACTCGAGTTACATCACCGGCGCGGTCTTCAGCATCAACGGCGGACTCGATATGTAGCGGGCGCCTGAAGGCATCGCCCCCGAAGTTGGGTAAATCTAGCGCGTGGATAGTTTACCTCTCAGAGAGCGCGTTGGAATCGTCACCGGAGGGTCGCGCGGAATCGGCGGCGCGATCAGCAGGCTGCTCGCCGAAGACGGCGCGACCGTGGCCATCCTCGGACTGCCCGAGGACCGAGCCCGCACCGAGCACCTCGCCGCGAGCCTAAACGGGGCGGCGCCGCGCCTGCACTTTTTCGAGACCGACGTCTCGAATTACGATCGCTGTCAGGAGGCCGTGACCGACGTGCTGCGCGCCTACGGGCGAATCGACATGCTCGTCAACAACGCCGGCATCACGCGCGATCATACGGTTCGCAAGATGACGGTTCACGAATGGGAGGCGGTTCTGCAGGTCAATCTGTCGGGACCGTTTTTCATGATCAAGGCGGTGCTCGACTCGATGGTCGAGCAAGGGTACGGCCGGATCGTCAACATCAGCTCGGTGGTGGGGGTGAGCGGGAACTTCGGGCAGGCGAACTACGCCGCGGCGAAAGCGGGCTTGATCGGATTGACCAAGACCGTGGCGCGCGAAGTGGCCAAGCGCGGCATCACGGTAAACGCGGTGGCGCCGGGCTTCATCGATACCGATATGACCCGCGCGATGCCGCTGGCGGCCATCGAGAACGCGATCGAGCAGACGCCGCGCGCGCGGCTGGGCAAACCCGACGAAGTGGCAGAGCTAGTGCGCTTCCTGCTCGACGAAAAGGCCGGCTACATTACCGGCGCGGTGTACAATATCAACGGCGGATGGTACATGTGATCGCGCCCGAGGAACTGAGTTACGGCATCGACATCACCGGGCTCGACCCGGCATCGCTGACCGACGCGCTGCGCGCCGTGATCGCCGACGTAATGATGGACCCGATGCGGATGAGCACGTGGCTCACCGGCTTTGCGCTGGCCGAGCAGAACGTCGGCTTGAAGATGCTCCAGCGTTTGAGCGGCACGCCGCCCGCGTCCGTCGACAACGGCCCTGCGGGCCGCGCTCAGGATGACACGGCGTTCGACAAGCGGTTTGCGGAGGCGGAGTGGAGCAGCAATCCGTTCCTGGCCGGCTTGGTGGAAGATTATAAGGCGCGAACGCAGGCGGCGATGCAGCTGGTCGATTCGGCGCGCCTGCCGGAGACGACGCGGCGCAAAGCGCGCTTTGCGATGCAGTTAATGTGCGACGCGTTCGCGCCGAGCAACGTGCCGTGGATCAATCCGGGCGTCGTCAAAGAGGCGAACGAGACCGGCGGAATGAGCCTGGTCCGCGGATTGCAAAACTTTCTCGACGACGTCCAGAACAACGGCGGCTACCCGCGGCAGGTCGACAAGTCGGGATTTCATCTAGGCGACCATCTGGCGACGACGCCGGGGCGCGTGGTGATGCGCAACGATTTGATGGAACTGATCGCGTACGAGCCGCAGACGGAGCGGGTGCACGAGATTCCGCTGCTCTGCAGTCCGCCATGGATCAACAAGTACTACATCATGGATTTGGCGCCGGGGCGCTCGTTCGTGGAGTGGGCGGTGCAGCGCGGGCACCAGACGTTTATGATTTCGTACCGCAATCCCGACGAGACGATGTCGCACTACACGATGGATCACTACCTGCGCGAGGGCGTGCTCGAAGCGATCGATGCGGTGCGGGAAATCACCGGCGCGCCGCGGCTGAACATCGCCGCGCTCTGCCTGGGCGGTACGCTGGCGCTCGTGGCGATGGCCTATCTCGCCGCGCACGGCGAGGGCGACCGAGTCGCCTCGGCGACGCTGACGAACACGCTGATCGACTTCAGCATTCCCGGGGATCTCGGCGTCTTTACCGACGAAGACACGATCAACCGGCTGGAGAAGCGGATGCGCGAGCGCGGCTTTCTGGAGCCGGCGGAAATGGCGCGAACCTTCGACTGGATGCGCTCGAGCGATTTGATTTGGAGTTACGTCGTCAACAACTGGTTTAAAGGCAAGCAGCCCTCGGCGTTCGACATTCTCGCCTGGAACAACGATTCGACGCGGATGCCGGTGGAGATGCACTCGGAGTATCTGCGCGCCTGCTATCTGCACAACGCGATCGTGAAGCCGGGTGCGTTTACGATCGGCGATACGCCGATCGATCTCGGGAAGATTCTCTCGCCGTTCTACGTTTTAGGCGCGGAGAACGACCACATCGCGCCGTGGCGCGCGACGTACTTGACCACGCAGCACGTGGGCGGCGAGTCGAAGTACGTGCTGACCAACGCGGGGCATATCGCGGGCATCGTCAATCCGCCCGGCGGGAAGAAGACGTGGCATTACACCAAGCCCACGGTGCAGCGCGGCGAGTCGGCCGACGAGTGGCTGGAGAGCGCCGATCGCCATCAGGGGTCGTGGTGGCAAGACTGGGCCGACTGGGCCGAGGCGCACGGCGGGCCGATGCGCGAACCCTACGGCTTACCCGAGGGCGAGCCGGCGCCGGGGCGGTACGTTCGAAACGAAAGCGGCGAGCCGTTTGCGCCGAAGATCGGGGCACATCATGAGTGACGAGGAAAAGGGCGGACCCGGCGGCGCCTGGCGCAGCCTCGGCGATTTCATTCGCGGCCAGCGCGAGCTGGCAAACCTTTCGATGCGCCAACTCGCCGAGATCGCGAAGATCTCCAACCCGTACCTGAGCCAGGTGGAACGCGGGCTCTACAAGCCCTCGGCCGACGTGCTGAAGAACATCGCCAGCGCGCTGCAGATCTCCGCCGAGACGATGTACGCGCAAGCCGGACTGCTCGACGACTCTCCGAACCGCGACGAGAGCCACCACGGCGTCGAGCACGCGGTGAAGATCGACCCGCGGTTAACCACCGATCAAAAGGAAGCGATCATCCGCATCTACCGCAGCTTCATCGGAAGAGAGTAATTTTCGATCGCTCTGGATCGTAGTGGTAACGTCCGAATTATCCCAGACGCGCGAGAAACTCGCGGAACTTTGGCATGTAGCCTTCGAAACCGCCGCCCTCGCGCTGAGTCCATTCTTGCAGTTTTTGCAAGTCGATACGTCTGCGGTGCTTCCGAGCGACGCCGACTGCCGCTTTGAGTGCCGTATAATCATTCCAATAATAGAAGTGAGCCAGACGATCGCGAACGCAGTCGAACGGAGTTAGAGTTCGCAGGCGCAGCGCGCCGCGCGCGAGCGTAGTAAAGTCCCGGACGTAGTCGCCCCCGACGGCGAGGGGGCCGCGTGGAAAGTCGACCGTAAACGACGTTTCGGGATGCTCGAACATGCCGGGCGTGACGGACGGAATGAATCCTATCTCGGCGAGCGCGACGCGCAGCTCCCTTCGTCTTGGGGCGCCGAGAAGAACGAAGTCGGCATCGACCGAGGAATAGGCTTCCGGCGCATATATAGTTGCCGCGCTTCCCCCCGTCAGCACGGCGTCGATAGAATGTCGCGCGAGCGCCTCCGAGACGGCGAAGCAGACGTCCTCGAGATTTGAGCTTGCGTCGATCACAGGGGCTTACCCCGCCGACGGGGACGCGAGCGAGTGGATTCTTTGATCTCTTGATACTGCGGATAGCCTTGGGCGAGCCGGAGAAGAAGCGCTCGCAGCTCCTCGCGCGCAGGGTAGAGCGGATTGAGCGTAAGCGTGCGGACGGCCAACCGACGCGAAGCGATCAAGCCCTCGCGCTCGAGACCGTCGAGAGCCCGCTGTATGGACGAAATCGGCGTACCGGTATATCGCGAGAGCTCCGCGGGATAGGTCTCCTCCAAAACCGCGACGAGAACGAGGAGCCGGGTACGAAGTTCACTTCCGAAGATCGCGGGCGCTGGAAGAGCGGTGGTTCGGATCATAAGTATACAGTACAGTATATCACACTACACAGGGCTGCATAGTATAGCAGCCGGCCATGAAGGGGATTTTGGCATTCGGGAGTCCTTGACAGGCATAGCACGTGCTTGGTATACTTAGCACAAGCTAACCAATACCAAAAGGAGATCACGCCAGTCATGGCCGTCAACGTTTCAGAGTACATGAACAAATTTCAGCAAGAGAGCCTTGCCGCGATCAAGGAGACCCAAGAGGCGAGCCTCAAGGCGATGAGCTCGTTCCGCCAGTTCGGCAAAGAGTTCAACGAGAAGCCGGGCACGATGCCGGCCTTCGAGAACATGCCGACCCCGACGCAGCTCGTGGAGCTCTCGTTCGGCTTCGCCACCCAGATGCTCGAGCTTCGCAAGGCCTTCGCGCTGCGCATCGCCGAGATGATGGTTGAGGCGCAGAAGCAGACCGAGACCACCTTCAACGCCGCCGCGATGGCGAACAAGCCGCCCACCAAGTAAGTCGTTCAACCCCTCTCTATCGAGCGACCGCCCGGCACACGCCGGGCGGTCTTTATTTTGGGCAAAACGAAGGCGGGACGATGAATACTTCGACAGCGATCACGATCGGCGGGGAGCTGACGGTGCACCGGCTCGGCTTCGGCGCGATGCGCCTGTGCGGGCCGCTGATCATGGGCTGGCCGCAGGATCGCGCGAAGGCGTTGCGCGTGCTGCGGCGCGCCGTCGAGCTGGGCGTGAACTTCATCGACACCGCCGACGCGTACGGCCCGCACGTCAACGAAGAGCAGATCGCCGAGGCGCTGCATCCGTATCCGCGCGACCTCGTCATCGCGACCAAGGGCGGCTGCACGCGGCCCGACGGGCGATGGGAGCGCGACGGGCGGCCGTCGCATCTGCGCGCGGCGTGCGAGGGAAGTCTGCGGCGGCTGCGCATGGATCGCATCGATCTCTATCAGCTGCACGCCGTGGACCCGGCGGTTCCGTTCGAAGAGCAAGTCGGCACGCTCAAAACGCTGCGCGACGAGGGAAAGATTCGTTTCGTCGGACTCTCGAACGTCGATTTGGACGAGCTCGAACGCGCGCAACGCATCGTCGAGATTGCCTCGGTTCAGAACAACTACAACGTCGTCAATCGCGTGAGCGAACCGGTGCTCGAACATTGCGCGCGATACGGCATCGCGTTCATTCCATACTTTCCGCTGGACGGCGGCGATCTCGAAGCGGTCGCGGCCCTGCAGCCAATCGCTCGCGCGCACGGCGCGAGCTTGTGGCAGGTTGGATTGGCCTGGCTGCTCGCGCACTCGCCGGCGATTCTGCCGATTCCCGGAACGTCGTCGGCCGCGCACCTCGAAGAGAACGTCGCAGCGGCGAAACTGCACTTGAGCGAAGCGGAGACGGCAACGCTCGACGGTCTTGCGGCGACTTTGAGTACGAATTAACCTCGGTCACTTGGCTCGGCAGGCCGGAAAAGCGACCACGCGAAAGCGGGCCAGACCATTCCCGACGCTTTTCGTGAGGTCAACATGAGATACGCGAACGCGAGCATGACGCCGATCGTGGCCGGCGCGCTGCTCTTTTTATCCGCTTGCAACGCGCATGCGGTTCCGCCGGCCGCCGCGCCGATGTTTTCGACGTCCGGTTCTTCAACGTACGATTCGTCGATCGACGAGAACGTCGACACGACGTCGATCTTGAAGAAGTTGACGAAGAACGTGGTTATCGGATCGACGGTGGATCCGAAGAACGGCGACCAGGGGCCGCGCGGCCTTTCGATCGTCCGTGCCGGTTACGGGGGACTGAAAAAGGGTCAGCTCTTGGTCTGCGACTTCGAAGACACGTCGGGGGCCGCCGGTAAAGGCGTGACGGTGGAGAAACTCGACGCGAAGGCGGGATCGAAACCGGCGACGTTCGCGCAGAACAGCAAGAGCGCGGGCTGCGCCGACGACTCGCTGAGCCCGATCACGGACTACGACTATACGGCGGGGCTGACGAGCCATCTGGCCGCGGAGTACAACTCGAACGGCAAATTCGTGAAGTCGTGGGGGACGCCGCTGCAGGCGCCGCTATCGATAGTGGATGCGGCCTGCGTCGGCGGTGCCTCGAAATGCGGGTATTCGGCCGAATACGTATACGTGAGCGACGCGACGAACGGCGGCATCGTTTCGTTCAGCGTCAACTATTACGGCAACAACAAACCGACCGAAGTGATCAGCGGAATGGCCGTCAACAAAAAGCCGGGCTGGAGCGCGCTCGGCCCGTCGGGGCTTGCGTTCAACACGGCGAAGCAGGGAACGCTCTACGCCGCCGACGGCGTGGACAACACCGTGGTGGCGTTCTTGAACGCGACCGTGTTGCTGGTGAAGGACGAAATCGTGGTGCTCAAGGGCGGCAAAACCTTCAAGTGCAAGTTTCCGAAGTCGACCTGCGGGAAGCTGGTGCACGCCGGTAAACCGCTCAACGCGCCGGAAGCGATGACGCTGTTGCCCAACGGCAATCTGATCGTCGCCAACACCAAGGGCGGAAACACGCTCGTCGAGATGACGCCCACCGGCAAGATTCTCGCGACGAAACTGGTGGACAAGAACAAGACGGCGGGGATTTTTGGCGTGCGCGCTTCGGGAACGAGCGACGCCAACACCGTGCTCTACTACACGGATCGAAACGACAACAGCGTTCACGAACTCGAGCACTAGCCCGCGAGCCTCGCTGGGCGCGGTCGTCCGCTATTTCTTGCAGCTCGGGCTGACCGGATTCGGCGGGCCGGTGGCGCTGGCGAACTCCATGCGCCGCGATCTCGTCGAGCGCTATCGCTGGATTGACGCGCGGGAGTACGACGAGGGGCTGGCCATCGCGACGGCCTGCCCCGGTCCGCTTGCGTATAAGCTGGGCGTCTATTGCGGCTTCGCGCTGCACGGAGCGGCGGGCGCGGTCGCGGTGGGCATCGCGTTTGCGGCGGCGCCCTTTTTCATCGTCGCCGGCATCGCGGCCCTGTACGTGCGGTACGGCTCGACGTGGGAGCTGCGCGCGCTCTTTTACGGCGTGGGACCGGTGGTGATCGCGATCGTCATCCGCTCGTGCTGGGAACTGGGCCGCACGATGCTGCGCGGGCAATGGACGGCGTACGCGCTGGCGCTCGTTGCGTGCGTCGTCACGATCGCTGAAGGCAAAGAACTGGTGGCGATTTTTATCGTCGCGGGAGCGCTGGGCATCGTGCTCTTCAACGCTCCGCGGATCGGCGGACCGGAGGACGACGTACCGGCGGCGGCGGCGCCGCGCGCGACGACGCGTTTGCCGGCGATCGCGTCGGCCGCGTCGGCGCTCTATCAAAGCGTGCTGCCGCCGAAGTTATTTTGGTTTTTCTTCAAGACGGGACTGTTCGTTTTCGGCAGCGGGCTGGTGATGGTGCCGTTTTTGAAGGCGTACGTGGTCGACCAATATCACTGGCTTTCGAATCAGGCATTTTTGGACGCCGTCGCGGTCGGAATCATCTCGCCGGGACCGGTGGTGATCACCGCAACCTTCGTCGGTTTTCTCACCGGCGGATTCGCCGGAGCCGCGGCTGCGACGGCGGGCATCTTCGCGCCGTCGGTGGCCTTCATGGCGATCGGCACGCCGTTGCTGCGCCGCTACCGCCGCAACGGCCGCGTTCAAGGATTTCTTCGCGGAATTACCGTTGCCGTCGTCGGCGTTCTCGTGGGAACCTCGTACCTGCTGGCTCGCAGCTTGCTGCACGACCTTTTCGGCGCGGCGATTTTGGCGGCGGCGCTGGTCGCGCTCTTTATGAAACGGCGAGTTCCCGAACCGGCGCTGGTTGCCGGCGGTGCGATCTGCGGACTCGTCGCGACGGTCGCCCGCTAGAAGATGCCGGAGCGCCGGACGAAAAAGGAATAGCGCGGCGCCTGCGAAGGGTGTTTGCAAGGATGCGGCGACACTGGCGATTCGACCCGCGCACTTCCGAGGCGGCCGAGCGAGTTCGCTCGGAGATCAGGCAGGCACTCGAGCAGCACGAGCGTGAGGACGCCGTCGTTCGCCTGGACATCATCTACGCCGAGATCGTGTCGAACGCCGTGCGGCATGCCCCCGGAATCATCGAGGTGCGGGTGGAGTGCGCGCAGAGCGGAGGGGACGTGATCGTGCACGTCATGGACCGCGGGCCCGGATACGACGTGAGCTCGCAACTGCCCAGCGACCTGTTCAGCGAGACGGGGCGCGGGCTCTTCATTATTTCGATGCACGCCGATCACTTCGCCGTCGAAATTCGCGCCGGCGGCGGGAGCCACGCGCGGATTCTCTTGAGCGCTCGCGAAAGCGTCGCCGCAGGAGGCGGTTGATGGAGTTTGCGTATCACGTGGTCGACGTCTTTACGACGACGCCGATGCAGGGCAACGCGCTGGCGGTCTTTCCCGATGCGACCGGGATGGAGAGCGCGACGATGCAGCGCGTCGCGCGCGAGCTCAATCTTTCGGAGACGACCTTCGTTCTGCCGCAGGAGTCGCGCGACGGTGCGACGCGCGTGCGGATCTTTACGCCGGCGTCGGAGCTGACGTTTGCCGGACATCCGACCATCGGGACGGCGTTCGTGATGCGGCGTCGGGGCATCGTGGACGTGAGCGCGCGGACGTTTGCGCTGCACGAGAACGTCGGCCGCGTGCCGATTCGCGTGGACGGCGGCGAGGATCCGATTCTTTGGCTGACCACGCCGCCGATTCGCAAGCTCGCGGAGTTTTCGCGCGAACGGTGCGCGCGGGCGCTCTCGCTGCGGCCGGAGCGCCTCGTTATGGGCGTGCCGTGCGAGCAGCTCTCGGCGGGGAGCCCGCTGATCTTCGTCGCGGTCAAGGAGCGCGCCGACGTGGACGCCGCGCAGCTCGACGGAGCGATCTACGCCGAACTGGTGCGCCCGTCGCGCGAGGCGACGTCGCTCTTCGTTTTTGCGCCGACCGAGAGCGGCGCGTATTCGCGCATGTTCGCGCCGCAGTTCGGGATCATCGAAGATCCCGCGACGGGCGGCGCGACCGGTCCGCTCGCCGCATTCATGATGAAGCACGGCCTCGCCGCAACGGCCGACGGAACGCGACTGCTCAGCGAACAAGGCGTGAAGATGGGACGCCGGAGCTTACTGCATGTGCTCGTTCACGGCGAGGGCGGCCGCGACGGAATCGAGGTCGGCGGCAACGTGGTGCATCTCGCGCAGGGGACGATGGAGCTGCCGATTTGACGGCAGGACAGATTCGCAAATGCTGCTAACATGTTCGCGTGCGTTCGAACCGGGTAGCAGAGGCCGGTAGATTGCGATTCATCGTCGTTGCTTTGATTTCGGCCTTGGCGACGGCGAGCTGTAACGCATCACCGCGAACGATGCCAATTGTGAATGCGGTTGCGCGAAGCGAGGCAAGCGCAGGCGGCGCAAGCAACGCAAGCGCGGGTTTTCACGACGATTGGCCGACGTTTGCGTACGACAACCGGCGCACCGGGTACACAACGGCGGTCGGCCATCTCAACCGGTCGAACGTCGCGAAGCTGCAGCTGCGCTGGAAGCAGAACGTCGGCGACGCGGTCTTCGCCAGCCCCGTTGCGTACGCCGGAAACGTGATCGTGGTGGGCGAGGGGAAGAACGGACCGCCGGGTTCGGTGGTCTACGATTTTCGCGCTTCCGACGGGCATTTGCTCTGGCAGTTTCGCATGGGCGCGCAAGCGGAGATGACGCCCGCGATCGACGCCGACGCCGGACTGGTGATCGTCGCGAACGAGCAGAAGCACGAGCGCACGAAACCGGCGTACGTCTTTGCGCTGCGCCTGCTCGACGGAAGTATGGTGTGGCGCCAGCAGTTTTACGCGCTGTTGCGTGCGGCGCCGATTGTCGCGGGAGGACGCGTGTACGTGGGACTCGCCGGCGGCGACCCGCCGCATTGCGTGCAAGGCGGCGTCACCGCGCTCGACGAGTCGACGGGCGACGTTGCGTGGACGTGGAGTGTCGATCCGAAACCGAACCAAGGCGGATCGGTTTGGGGCGCCATTGCGTTCAACGGTTCGCGCCTGATTTTCGGCACCGGGAACACCTGCGAAACGCCGGTACCGACGGCCAACGGTGCGGTCGGACTGAGCTCGACCGGCAACCCGGCGTGGAATATGGTTGCGGTGAAGGACGCGCATTACGATTCGGATACCGGCGGCGGCGTGCTGCTCTTCAACGAACATGCGTACTTCATGAACAAGAACGGCCGCTTCTACGCCGTCGGTCAAGAGACGGGCAACATTCTCTGGAGCGAGGACCTCAATAAGCACGCGCGCGCGCCCGAGTGGCGCGGGGGTTTTGCATCGCCGACGACGGACGGGACCACGATTCTGGAAGGCACCGGACTCTATCCGAATACGAAGACCGAGCACGGCGGCGAGTTCTGCATGGTCGCCGCGGTGAAGCCCAACGAAGTCTTCCCGAACTTTCACTCCGAGCTGCAAGCGATGAACATGAGCGGGCACGTGCTCTGGAAGCGCACGATGCAGAATCGTCTCGTGGGCTACGTGGCGCTGACGCCCGGCCTCGGTTTCGCCGGTTTGAACAAGGCCTTCGCGGCGATCGACATGCGCAGCGGCAAGATGCTGTGGAGCCACTCCACCGCTCCGAACTACATCAACGCGTCGATGATCGCGGTGCCATCGGGCGTGTACGGCGCCGACGAGGGCGGCAACGTGTACGCGTTTTCGTTACCAACGAAGTAAGGCGCACGCGCTCCCGCGAGAACGAGCGCGGCGAAAGCGGTGAGGTTCAGAGTTCGCTCGCGCGCGTAGCGGCTCAACCCGAGCCCGGTTATCGGTCCGGCGACGAAGAACGACGCCGCTATACGTTTCGGACGCTTGCCATTGCATGGCGGAAGAGGTTTGAGACGCCTGCCGAAAGCGCCGTTCGGGATCTCGGCGCTCTCTCCAACGAGCCAGCACGGTACCGTGCTGCGAATACTTCACTACGGTCAGTCCGTCAGGCGAGTAGAGATTGCCCTGCGCGTCTATGGCCACCGCACTCGGACCGTCGGCGAAGAGTTTATCCTGCGGAGCGTTCGGAATCGGCGCTAAAAAGTGACCTTGTGAATCGAACTTTTGAACTCGGTGCAGCGCGATGTCGGCAACGTAAATGTTGCCGGCACGGTCGACGGCAAGGCCGGCGGTATTGACAAACTCACCTGGTCCGGTACCGGCGCGTCCGAACTCGTGCAACGTCACGCCGGCGGGGGAAAGTATCTCGATGCGATGATTGGGCCAATCCTCGACGACCACGTTACGGCCGTTTTGGATGGCAATCGTTTCGGGACCGCCCCACCGATCGACGGCGTTTCCTTTGGCGCGATGCCAACGCGCGATCGGTATTCCGGCTGGCGAGAATTTCTCGATGAGATTCGGCGCCGCTTGAGAAATATAGACGTTTCCGGTCGCGTCGACCGCGACGTGGCCAAGATCGTGGAACCGCCCGCGGCCACCGAAGTAACCCAAAACCCTACCTTGTCGAGAAACCTCGAGCACGCTTGCGCCGCCCGCATCGGTTACGAGAACGTTCCCGGCCCGATCGAATGCGATGCCTTCGGGCCCGTTATGGTCTCCAGGGGCGACCGTAAATATGCGCCACTGCGCGATACGCGTTCCGTCGCTCGCAAGGTGCAAGACGCGTAAATGCGTCTTGCGATCGGAATCGGTCAAAAAGATGGCGCCGGAGGCGTCGACGACCATGTTGTCCGGTCCGTACAGGCAGAGCCCACAGGGTTGACTCGCAAGCGCCAAGAGCGCGAAGATGTAGCTTAGCATTTGGGGGGATCGCCTTCGTCGTGAGGTTCGATCCTACTGCTCGGGAAGACCGTGCGTTACGAGATCTGCTCAGGAGTTGGCCGAATTTCCGGCTTTGTTAAGTTCAGCCCGAGAGTACAATGCGTCAAGTTGGAAGCTGACAAGACCTTCATGCGTTCTGATCAAGTGCGTGACACCGTACGGTGCTGCTGGATTGGCGAATCGTGCTCAGCTCGCGGCATTCGTGCGGGTCTGCATAACTTAATCGTGCATAATGTGGATTTTGCGCATAGTGTGCGGTCCGGTTGCTACCGGGCGAGGTCAGAACGCCGCAAAAGTGCCACCCTGGCTTCGGCGAATCGCATGGGCCTGCGCGCCTGCCGCTTCCGACGTATGATGAAGGCTGCTACGCCCAGGAGGTCGCTATGATCGTTGGAGTATCATCACGGCGCTCGTTCGGTATTATTTGTTGCATCGCTGTGGCGGCATTGTTCGCGAGCGTCGGATGTGCAAGCGTCGCGGTTCCAACTCCGCAGTTGCCGCCGTCGGGAATACGGCATCCATTCCAGCCTGCGTTGAGCTACTGGACGTTGCACAGCTTCGGTGGCAGCAGTGCGTCGTTCACTGACGGTTCCGCCCCGTTCGGGGGCTTGGTCAATGTGAAGGGCACGCTCTACGGCACGACCAGTGCGGGCGGCGCGTACGGCGGTGGAACCGTCTACAGCATTGGGCGGTTTGGCGTTGAGACGGTGCTGCACAGCTTCGGCTCGGGCTTCGACGGGGCCAGCCCGGCCGCGGGCTTGGTCAACGTGAAGGGCACGCTCTACGGCACGACCTTTCTGGGCGGCGCGTTAAACGGCGGAACGCTTTACAGTATCAGTACAAGCGGCGTTGAGACGGTGCTGCACAGCTTCGGCTCGGGCTCCGACGGGGCCAACCCGTTCGCGAGCGTGGTCAACGTGAATGGCACGCTCTACGGCACGACCAGTGCGGGCGGAGCGTACGGCGGTGGAACCGTCTACAGCCTCAGACACAGTACGAGCGTCCTCACGGAATCGGTGCTGCACAGCTTTGGCTCGGGCTCCGACGGCTCCCGCCCGATCGCGGGCTTGGTCAACGTTAAGGGCACGCTCTATGGCACGACGCAAACGGGCGGCGGAAGCGGCTGCGGAAGCGGCAACGGCTGCGGAACCGTCTACACCATCAGCAGTAAAACGGGCACGGAGAGCGTGCTGCACAGCTTCAGCTCGGGCTCCGATGGCGCCTACCCCGTTGCGGGCTTGCTCTACGTGAATGGCACGCTCTTCGGCACGACGTTGATCGGCGGCAGCTACGGTCTCGGAACCATCTACAGAATCAGTACCGCCGGCACGGAGACCGTGCTGTACAGTTTTGCCGGCGGTCCCGACGACGGGGCCGATCCTTACACCGGGACCTTGGCCAACGTGAACGGCACGTTCTACGGCACGACCTTTCAGGGCGGCGCGCACAACAACGGCGGAACCGTCTACAGCTTCAGAGTCACCGCGAGCTTCCTCCACGAAGCGATGCTGCACAGCTTCGGCTCGGGCTCCGACGGGACGAGTCCGTATGCGGGCTTGGTCAACGTGAGGGGCACGCTTTACGGCACGACCTATGCTGGCGGCGCGTCCAACGGCGCCGGGACCGTCTTCGCGTTGACCCCGTAACGCCGGGTCGCGCTCCCAGGCAACGGGGTCAAGGAGCATTTGCCGAACGGCATGGGCCGACGCGAAAGCGGTTGGCTCTCAAAGCTTACGCTCGCCCTTAAATATGCGTCAGGCTTCGCTAAAGATTCGGCGACGCGCTCGTTGGTCGAGTCTCAGCTCGATGGCTTGCGTAAGTGCTCGCAACGTTTGGGGCTCGCCGTTCTGCTATAAGTGTACGGAGGCCCGTGAGCCGGTTGCCGTGTTCTTGTGCAGGGACATGCGCGACCCCGTTGCTACCTGCGCGCAAAATCGACCCGCGCCAAGGAAATAAAAAAAGCCCGCATCGCCCTTGCTTATTGCGCCTTTCGATGGTGGGCGGTACATGGATTGAACATGTGACCTCTTCCGTGTCAAGGAAGCCACGGGGGAAGGCCATTTCTTGCCTAAATCACGAAAGAGCTTATAGAATCGTGCCTTTTGGCATCGGCCATATCCGCCATATCCGCCATTTCGGTACCGAATGTCGGGGCATAGGCTAACCGCGAGGCTAACCACTCCGGCACCGGCCCGTATAGCAAGAGGCCCGGGCGGGGTGTGATCCGCCAGGGCCGTGCCAACGGAAGGTGAGTTCCGATGACCACGCCATCATATCTCGGATACGCAAGAGTTTCGACAGGAGAGCAGACGCTGGACGCGCAGAAAGACGCGTTGCGGGCCGCTGGCTGCGTCGAGATCTTCTCGGACGTCGCTTCGGGCGCCAAGACGGATCGAACGGGCCTAGAGGCCGCAATGGCCGCTTTACAGCCCGGCGATACGCTCGTCGTCGCCCGTCTCGACCGGCTCGGGCGATCCATGCCGCACCTCGTCGCAACGGTCCACGAGCTCGCTGCCCGGGGGGTCGGATTCAAGAGCCTCGCCGAATCGATCGACACGACGTCAGCCGCCGGCCGGCTCGTGTTGCATATCTTTGCGTCCCTCGCCGACTTCGAGCGCGAGCTAATCCGCGAACGAACGCGCGACGCACTGGCCGCTAAGAAACGCCGCGGTGAGCACGTTGGGCGCCGCCCAGCACTTAACTCATCCCGGCTTGAAGCGGCGCGCACGATGCTCGCGAGCGGGTATGGCGCTGCGCACGTTGCGCGCGTCCTCAAAGTGGGCCGCTCGACGCTCTATCGCGCGCTAACGGCGGTCGCCTAATGAAAAGTCCGGCCGAAATCGTTTGCCTTTTCGATCGACCGAACTTTTCGCGGAATCGCCTTCTATGTACGAGCCAGTGCTTCTCTGGCTTTCATTCCCCAAACCCATTGAACCACCAACAGCATAACCGCCGCTGAGCGGCAAGAAAGGAATTAGCATGTCTAAAACCGTTTCGCGCGAAAGCCTCCACGCGCTCGCGTCCCTTGCGTTCGAGACGCTTAACACCGAGCCCGATAGCCCATCTAGGCCAGAATGCAACTTAGAAGGCGGAGCTTCATGCAAGCTCGGCGATCTGCTGCTTAACCGTTATGGCGTTGCGAGAGAGGAACCTAACTCAACGCGCTTTGCTGATCGCTTCTTTGAAGGTTATACCGAAGGCGTCGAACTCGGCCTGAATATTGCAGCCGCGATCCTAGGAAGCGCCCTCGACAACGAATGCCTGTCCAAAGCCGTCAATCTTGAGATCAAGAAAGCGTCGAACTATTGGCCCGAGGGGGCAATAAATAAGGAGGCAGCATGAGCGCAACAGTAACGCGCGAGGCCGCGGCCTACACGATCAGCGGCGACGACCTGCTACACATTCTCGGCCGATATTTCACTGCCGCTGACGCTGAAAGCGTCGAGATGGGGAACGAAGAGGGCGTCGGCGATTTCGTTTGCAATAACCTCCGGGCCGATCTAATGGAAATCGCTAAGCGTGAGGTAGAAGACGTTCCGATCGCTGCGATGTGGATCGTCGACTGCGTCGTGCGCGCATCGGCAGCGACGATGAATGAGCCGCCCGCGAAGGCCATCCAGCAGATTGCGGAGCTGCTCGCAGACCTCAAGCACCAACTTCGCCGGATGATCGCAAGGGAGGCCGCTTAAATGGGCGACGTCATTCAGTTCCCGCAGAACGGCAATGCCCGGACGAGGGCCGCGAACGCTTGGCTTTCTCTGGCGGCTTGGCTTCGGTCGCCGGAGTCGCAGTGTCGGAAAGGGCTTTACCCTCCGACTCAGCCGCACCACTCGGGCGACTGTGAGGGGGACGAGTCTCTGACTGATCCGATTACGCGCTTTGAACGCGCTCGCGCTGAGCTAGAGGCTGTGCTTCCCGAGGCTCGTCCATGAGGTCGATCGCGTCGATACTCTACGCGCTGGCACGTCTCTTCGCATGGGGTTCCGCGATCTCTCGCGGGCCCCGTGCAACCGGGAGGCGGGCTCGGAATCGGGTCGCGATGCGCGGCATTGGGCGTGTACTGAGGAAATAAGCATCTCGCCCCACCTTTACGGGCCAGCTCAAGCCGTCAAGGCCTCCTTCGCTTCGGCGTCGGTCAAAGTGCAACCGATCGCAAGCATTGCGCCCAACGTCGCCTTTCTCAGCGTCTTCGTGTTCACCGTTCCCAAAACTCTCGATATTCGTCTGCGGTCAAGTGCGCGAATCTGATGACAGAGAATTAGGCTGTCAAACTTTAAATTCGCTTCACCAGACGGAACCGGGATAACGACTTGAAGTTGCCCGGCTTTCGTGGATAGTTTGAGATTGGAAAGTCATGCGGCGGTTTCCCGCTCGAAGACTGCCGGCGATCGGTAGCCGAGTGCGGAATGCCGGCGGTGAAGGTTGTACCATCCTTCAATGAAGTCGAAGATCGCCAGCTCTGCCTCCTTATGTGTGCGAAACCGGCGCCGGGCGAGTAGCTCGCACTCCAGCGTGGCGTTGAAGCTCTCGCACATCGCGTTATCGTAACAATCCCCAACGGATCCCATTGACGGGCGAATGTCAGCTTCTCGGCAGCGTGAGCCGAACGCGATTGACGTATACTGCGTTCCTTGGTCTGAGTGGTGAACGACGTCGATTGGCCGGCGCCGATGGATTGCCATATTGAGCGCGTCGAGGACCAACTGCGTTTTCATGTTCGAGCTCGTCGCCCAGCCGACGATACGCCGACTAAACGCGTCAAGAACGACGGCTAAGAACAAGAAGCCCGCGTAGGTCGGAACGTAGGTGATATCCGCTACCCAAAGTTTGTTCGGCGCATCGGCGACGAACTTGCGGTCGACGAGGTCAGGAGCCGGTCGTGCATCGCGATCGCGCACCGTTGTGCGAATGCCCTTGCGACGGCTAGCGCCTTGGAGCTGACGTTCATTCATCAATCGCGCCAGCCGATCGTTGCTGATCGATATTCCGTCGTCTTTGAGCTCGGCCTTGATCCGGGGGCGCCCGTACGTGTTGCGCGACCGCCTGTGAATCGCTTCGATGTGGTCGCCGAGTTGAACGTCGCGCTGCTTTCTCGGCGAGGGCCTGCGAAGGAGCCACGCATAGTACCCGCTGGTGGAGACCCCAAGCGTACGGCACATCGTGGAAATACGGTACTTGGCCTGATTGCTCTTCACGAGTCGGAAGATCTCTTCGGCAGTGTCTCGGTCTCCCGAGCGAACCAGGCCGCCGCTTTTGACAAAATCTCGCGCTCGATCGTGAGCTGCTTCACTTTCTTACGCAACGCGAAGAGCTCCGCTCGCTCTTCGCTCGTCAGGCCGTCTGTTCGCTTCCCGGCGTCGAGATCGGCCTGCCTGATCCAGTTGCGGATCGTTTGATTGGAGAGTTCAAACTCGGCTGCGAGATCTTCCGGTCGACGGCCCGCGCGAGCCAGCTCGACGATCTTAGCCCGGAACTCCAAGGGGTAGGCACGAGGATGTTTCTTGGCCATTGGTGGACCCTTCTCCACAAAGTGGAAAGTGTCCACGGAACCCGGGCAGCTTCAAAGTCGATGCCGCGCGGGCGAATTACCTGCGCTTAGATCAGATACGAAAGTCGGTGATCAGGACTATGAAACGCATGGTCGCCGATCATAATAAGATGGACGCTGCAACATCCGAAGCAAATAAGGCTGCGCAAAGAAGGCACGACGGAGACTCGCTCAGCGAGACTGAGATTTACGAACTCGCCCATACCGAACGGACCAAGGTTGAATCGCTTACGGCGCTCGAGTCTGATCTGGCCTCGCAAGATGAAGTGCTCGTCGAAACGTTTGGAAACCTATATGGCGCTCAATCGGTGTCGACTATGCAGCGGGACATGGCTTCGCTCAACCAAGCGCGCCAAGACGCGGTAACAATGTGGTGGCGCGCAGCCGAGAATATCGAAGATTCAGCTAAGGACGAGTTGAACGGCGGCTCCGGGGGCTCCGTCAGCGATGACGAAGTCGTCCAAGAATACGATGAGAGCGAACGCGACGATAACAAGGTGAACGGACTGCAACGGATTGTTGACGGCGAAATGACGGTATTGCTCAATCGGCTTGCCGAGGAGTGGCAACTCGCTAAGACAAGGCCCAATACCTAGGGGTGCGAGGGAACCGAGTTGTACGAACCCGGCACGACGTAGCCATTCATTGAAGCGGGGAACGCCCCACCGGCCAGCCGGGTCACGTGCTGCAGAATGCGCCGTGCGGTGCCTGCGTCAGAATCCTTCGGCAGCGTCATGTTGACTGTGACGTGTTGCGTTACGTGGCCACCGCCACCGCCCGGAAGATTGCGTGGCAGCAGCGCGCCCAGCGGACCGAGGCTCTCGCGGAACACATCCCACGGCGAGAGCCTGAAACCTTGAGCCTTGAACTTGTCGAACTCTTTGACGTCGTCATAAATCGTACCGAGGACCGCGGCGACCGTCGCGAGCGGTCCGGGCAGTTTTGACGCGACCGGGTAAAGCACCGAGAAGCCGCTTGCAATCCCTCTGATGACCGTAACCGCGTTTGCCATGCCGGCGATCACCTTAAAGGCGCCACCGACGATCAGCATGCCTTCGCCGACCTTGAGCATGTCGTCGAACATGCGCTTGACGTCCTGCGGATGCGAGTCGGCCCAGTCGGCGAACTGTTTGAGCTTGGGATTGATCGTGTCAAAGAACTTCAGCGCGATGGGAACGCCGTATTGACCGAACTTAACGATGTCGTTCTGCAACGTGGCCCACGCTGCGGCTTCGCGTCCCGCGGCGCCGCCCTTAAGGATGTTCTGAACTGTCGTTAGGTCACCACGATCCATCGACCCTTGGATCGCTGCACGGTTCGCTTGGAACATCCCGGTCTTGCTCTTGTCGCCGAACATAGCGGCCACGACGTCGCCCTGGGCGCCGAATGCAACGCGCACGGCATCCCGGAACGCCTGCGGGGTCATCCGCTGCTTATCGCCGATAAGAATGTCGAAGGACTTCGCAAGATCCAGCTCGCCATGGCTGCCAATGGCTCCACGAATTCCCAGCGCCGTCTTAGCGCGTTCTCGAGCCTTGCTCTGCACGACGGCGATTGATTCGATGTAATCCTTCAAGCGAGCGCCGGAGCGGCCGCGTCCGAGCCCCGATTGGTCCGCAGTGGCAACGAACGCCGCAATATCGCTAACGTCCATTCCGGCCAGTTGAACGCCGGTTGGGGCGACGTACGAAAGCGCGCTAATGGCCTTGCCCATCGTGTCCGGCATCAACAGCGAGAGCATCGCAACGCCGTTGAGCGTCTTGTTGATTGCAGCCGGCGTGTACGAGCCAAACATGTGGACGAGCTGCATCGCTTCAAGGGCCGCCGTGTCGGCGGATTCGCCTTTCAACCTGCCCAAAACGTCCATATATTGCGCGAGGGTCGGTACGATTTGGGTGAAGACACCCATCCCCATTTTGTCGACCAATGGACGCATTCCAGACGAGGCCGCCTTTTGCAGCCCTGACATGATGTCTTGCGCGGTGAAAAAGCCAGTCGCCGAGCTGCCGGCGAAAGCTGCCTTCTGCAACGCGGCCATATCTTGCGCGCGTTGCCCCACACTGCGCTGGAACCCACCGAGCGCCGTGTCCGTCTGCAATGTCGTCTGGTTGAAGTCTATTGCCTTCTGCGTGGCATAGGCGAGGCCGCCGACGATCCCAACGCCGCCCCACATCAGGTTTGAGCCGGCCTTTCTAGCCGACGTAATGAATCCTGGAGCGCCCGACACTCTGATCGCGCGTTGGACGTCGAGCTGCTGCTTCGCGAGTACGAGCGACTCTCGACTTGCGGCCACCGTTGCTTCGCTCTGCCGCACCGCGTTGGCCGCGATGTCAGCACGGAGAGTCGCTTCCCTTTGCGTGAGCCCGAGACTCTCGCGTTGCATCGCCAGAACCGCTGAACTTGGTCCCTGAGCGTCTTGCAAGAGCTTGACGGCGCCCATCGTGCGTTCGAGCTGCAGCTGCGCGTCCTTAAGAAGCGCGATGAACCGCTGCAGCGGGGCCGTGGCCTGATCCCGCAGAGCGAGAAGCGTAGTAACTTCGAAGTTTGCCATCTGCCTATTCCATGCTCTTGACGTAAGCGCGCTCAATCAGCGCGCCGACTTCCGGTGCCTTTTCGATCGCCGTGCCGCGGATGAATGACCGTGGCGGGACGGCTCTTTGGGCTCGGACGTTGTGATATCCGTATTCCATGGCAGCGGCGATCGTCTGCATCGCCGGATCGAAGACGCCAACCAGTAACGCGTCGTCGTCGACAGGACGGACCTCGATCGAATCGCGCAGTTCGCCCGTCCGCAGCAGCGGATCGTCGGGCGTGAAGCCTTTGGCGACGCGATCTTCCTGTGTAGCCGGCGAGAGGGGCGCCCAAGCCGGTACATCGCCTTTAGCAGGCTGATACGAACCCATGGATTCTTGCGCCGCCGTCTTAACGAGCTCCGCGCCTTCTTTCAGGGCCATACGCGCGGCCGCGAGCGCTGTAATGGACCGACGTTCTAAGACGTCGGCAAGAGCACCGAGTGAGTCGAGCTTCATTACTAGGCCTTCATTTCGGCAGCGATTGCAAAGACTGGGTTTGGTTGCGGCTGTTCATCCCAGTTCATGTGTTCGTAGTTCCACTGGCCGCCCTTATACTCGCCGAGGGCAATGTAGTAGGCGAGCTGCTCCCTTTCGGTGAGACTGAGCGCGAACTCCGCGCTGACGCCCTGCGCGACGAGCGCAACGTTCAGTCGGAGGGCGCTGACTCGTTTTTTAGCTGTTCGGGTTGCGCGGTAGGGGAAAATGCTCGCGCATACTCGAGGACGAGGGCGTCCCCATCAGGTCCCGGAATCATCCGCAAGAGGGTATCGACTAATTCTCTCTTTTCGCGGGGCATGATTCTTTCACTATCGATAACATCGATCGAAAGACCCATCCGATAATAGATGGATTCAGCCATTGTCGACGACGCGGTATCCGCTTGCATTTGCTCGAACGACGTCAGCTCGCGAAGAACGTACCTACGCCCGCTCGGCGCGTGAACCTCGACGAGGCGCGGCTCGAACTTACGAGTCGGAAGTGCGACCGCTGCTAATTTCTGATCCACTTGGTTACTCCTCAAAGTTAGAGACAGGTTGTCGCAGTAGTTGGCCGATTACTATAGAGCTCTGCGCGGTAAGCGCCGCCTGGATTGCCGTTAGCGGCATGACGCTTTGCCAATATCGTACTGCGTTGAAAATCGGTGAGTTAAGCATTACGAACGCCGGGAATCGACCCTGATTGAGTAGCGCCCAAGGAAAACTCGGTCCATAATGCACTATTTGCTTGCTCCTTACGGGTGGGAGGGACCGCCGCCGTCGCCGTCCGGAAGCCCCGATGAAATGATGCGCACGACGTTGGAACCGGCCGGGACGCCGACTTTGGCAATCCATGACTCGACAAGCGCAGCCAGCATCGCGGTGAGTTGGCCGCTCGTAATCGCCCCGACCGTTTGCAAGAGTTGCGCGTACTGAATGAGGTTGTTCAGGCCGAACGTGTTGACGTTGTCGCCGAAGGTCGTCAGAATATCGTTGTTGATCGCTCCCGCGCTCGTGGGGAGGTTTGCAAAGAGGTCACCCATGCCGATGCCGCCACCGGTCGGGACGACGTGCGAGAGCGCGTTACCCGCTGCATCCCAAATCGTGTAGAGGCCAGGCGCCGCGGTGCGCGTAGCGGTCTGCGCAATATCGTCAAGGACGTCCGTGATGCTGAAGCCACTCGCAACGCCAGCCGTCTTCAAGGTGAGCGTCTGCGCAGTATCGTCGAGCGTGACCTGGTGGCCGCTTGCGGTCTGCGCTTGAGTCAGCGCGCCCTTGTTGCCGACAATCGTACCGCCGAGGCCGTCGCCGTTTGTTGGGCCGTCGTTGGTGAGCTTCATGCCCGAGTCGATTTGACCCGAGGCGTTGCGGTGGAAGATCCATCGTTCGCCCGAAGGCGCCTTCACCGAATAGAACGGGGGCGGGCCGGGCGCGTCGTTGGTCGCTGCGTCGGGATGGAACTTCGCGACGTAGCCGCTCTGCGTTTGATGCAGTGTTACCGCTTCGCCGCCGACCGGACCATACTGGTCGTTGGGATCGTGATTAGCGATCGGAGCGCGGGGATGGGACAAGAAGACGGTGGTGGAAGCATCGCCGAGCACGCTCGCAAGCTGGTACGCAGCATCCGAGTCGCCGATGGCGACCTCGACTGTCCCGTCTCCCGGATGATAGGAGCCCGGGGCAACGCGCCCTTCGATTGCGACCGGAGCTGCGCGCTCATTCATCAACGTCGTGACGAGCGAGCAGATGACCTTGAGGTCTTGCTTCGTCAGCGCCATGCTAATGGGCCTTTCGCATCGAAGTTCGCCGCTCTCTCGACAATGCGCCGCGCAGAAGACCTTCGGCGAAGTTTAGGGCCTTTATCGCGCCCCGATCATTGCTTTCAATCCCAATGACTTGGTCGACCGCTTCGGCGGCCGCCTTGGGCCGAAGTCGATCGATTGCCGATCGTAAAGCAACGAGTTCTTCAGGCAGTGCTACGGTTGACATCATGCCGGCACTCCCTGACGCGCCTTCACGTACGCGAGCGCCGGTGTCAATGCGATCATTTCTCGTAGGCTGCGGTTGATGCTGTCGAGCTCGCCGGCGACACCCTGACGCTGAAGGTAGACGTAGCGGTACCGCTTGACCGCTTCCCATTCTTCGGCCGGGACGACGGGCCGTTTATTGATGTCTAACGGCGGCTCGTCGACCAGAACACCCCAGACGCCGCGGACGTTGTAAGGTGAACACGGCTCGAGGATCTCTTTACCGGTGCGCACGTCGGTTCGCAGGCCGAAGCCCGTCCAACGCATGATGTCGTTGGCCGCGGCGAAGTACTTGCGCGTCGTCTCGCCAAAGTCGGCAAGCTGCGCATCGAACTCAGCCAGTCTCGCGGCCACGTCTCCATGCCGCTCGAGCAGGTCCTGATAGTGACTCACCTTCTCGGCCTGCGCTTGGGCCTTGCGGCCTTCCCTTGCGGCTTCAAGCCGAGCGCGTGCGGCGTTTAGTTCCGCCGTCTTGCCTTTCCACGGATTATCACGGCCGCCGGCGAGTTGCTCAGCTTTTGCTAACGGTTCAAGCCGCTCTATCTCTGCGAGGATGTTGCGATCGGGATCGGGTTGTTTGTGTTGCATATTCGCTCTCCTCAGATCCCGCGCGTGAGACGCTGGCGTTCAGCGTCGCGATCGTTGGCCTGGCGTTTTACGGCTGCTTCGAGCCGGCGGATCGCCATAATGTCCGGGTGCTTTGTCGTAAGCACCTGCGCATAATCTTGGAATTCTTGTTCGCTCAAGTCGTTAACGTCGAGGCGCTTTATGAGTCTATGCCCTTCATCCTCGCCGAACTTCACGCCGTCCTTGAAGAGATACGGGTGCGTCTTTCGTAAGTCGGAGATCCTCTCGTCGAGTCCGACGATGTCGCCACGAGCATCGACCTGAAGGTTTTCGACGTCGACGAGCTTGGCAAGGTCGGTCGGGTCGTGAAGTCGCGCTTCTTCGCCGGCGCGATCGAGCCGCTCGCGAAGCGCTGTAGTATCGGTTGGCATGGGTGCCTTTCCGGCCAACGGGCCGAAGAGATTAGCTTAACGGGCGCGACTCGGTAACGCCGAGCTTCTTGTCAAGTGCGTCGAGACGCTCGCGGAGTGAACTGAGCCCGCTCGACTCCGCGACGGCGACCTGGCGATGCGTTTGCATTACCGGGATAGCGCGCTGGGCGGAAGATCGAAGCGCTTGCTCGAGGATTTGCTTTGCCCGCACTGCGCGCTCGAACAGCGGCGGTTCCTTGCCGGCGGCCATTACGTCACCGCCTTACTCATAAAGCCGTGAAGCGCTTTTGCGAGACCCGCCGCATCGGACTTCAGCCAGGAGCGAAGCGCGTCGACGATCACCTCGGGCTGTCCGGCGATGATCCCCCGAGCCTGGGCTTCGAGTTCCGCGATGCGTTGCGTCAAGGCGTTTCGTTCGCGCGAAAGCTCGCTGACCTTCAGCTCCGTTGCATCGTTCGCTTGCTCGAACTTTTCGAGCCTGTCGGTCAGCTCGCGTGCCAGAGCTTCGGCCCGCTGCACCTGTTCGGCGGCGGCGTTGGCCATCTGTAGAGTTGCTAGGTGTGCCATATTCGAAGGGTTACCTGTCCTTTTGCATGTTTGCTATGTTTGAGCGCTGAACTCGCGGTCGATCGCAGCCTGAACGAGCGTCTCGTCGAAAGACGAGCCACGGCCGCGCAGGATTGAGTCGAGCGCCGCGAACTCGTCGGCCTTCAATCGCTTTGAGTCGAGGGCTTTCATTTGTTCTCTGTCCATTGTCTCCGATTCCGTAGATAAAGTGACGACTATCGGCCCATCCAGCCGATCAGCTGCTCGGACATTCGCGCGCTTGCGTAGTGGCTGGCGATCGCGTTTCGTAACTGCGTAACGCCAAGCACGACGGCGTCGACGATGTCGTCGTGCTTTCCATGTGGAAACCGCAAGAACTCGATGAGTAGCTCTTGCATCCAAGGCGCATTGCGCGGAAACTTCACGCGACCCGACTCAAACAAAGCAGTCACGGCTTCGGCGCGAGCTTCCTTACCATCGCGCCCTGGCGGAACGCCCTTGATCGGAATGCCGGTACTTCGTCGCAAGTCGTCGACCAAGGCGAATCCGCTGCTGGCCTCCTCAACGAAGAGCAGCCTCGGCAAATGTTTGAGGTAGTTCTCAATGACTATGCGCCGCAGATCCGTATAGGTGGCTCGGCCGACCCATAGGTCGAGGACGTATATGTCCTTCCAATCTGTCGAGAGCGTGGCAATCGCGCTCCGATCATTCTGGAGCCCGACGCGCCATGCACTGTCCACACTTTGCACGATGCAAAACGAGTTCTGCAGGCTCTCGTAGCGATGCTCGAACCACTCCGGTTTGAACGTCGCGCCGCCTGCGGGCACCGGATTCTGCTGGTAGAGCGCCGCGAAGGAGCTCGATGACATTTCGCCGCGCTCGACGCTCGGCAGTTTATCAGCCGGGAACGCCTCGGGCCAAAGCGCCTCGCCCGGCTGTCGGCCGAGGGGATCGTTCTCTTCGGCAATCGCGGGAAGGGACAGAACCGTCCATCGCTTTCCGTCTTCAGAGTTAAGGATACGGCCCGACAGATCGTCGTCATGCCAGCGTGTCTGACAGAGGATGATCCGGCCGTTCGCCATGAGCCTCGTTCGAGCGACGTCGCTGTACCATTGCCAGAGCCGTTCTCGCATAGACTCGCTTTCGGCGTCGGCTCGATCACGAATCGGATCGTCGATAATCAAGCGGTGCGCGCCGCGGCCCGTCAGGCCACCTTCGCATCCGGTCGCGATTAGGACTCCCTTGGCGTCCGTATGCCACCGGTTCGCGGCGCGCGACTCTTCGGAGACCTTGCACTCGAACGGCCACGCCTCGTCGCGCATGTAGGCACGCGCCTTTCGCGAGTTTTCCTCGGCCAACTCCGATCCGTAGGATGCAAGAACAATGTGCGAACTCGGATTTCGGCCGAGGGACCACGCCGGGAACGCCTGCGAGGTGTGCATCGTCTTCCCATGGCGCGGCGGCATGAAGATCATGAGCCGCTCGATCTCGCCGAACTCGATCGCTTCCAGGTGCTCGCAAATGATCTTCGTATGCGGAGCGCGTTCGTAGCTCGGTTCCATCAAAGCGATAAAGTCGCCGAGGCGCCGACGCGCAAGCTCGTCGCGCGTCACCGAAGCAAGCGCCTCGCGATAGTCTACCGCAGTCATGAGCCAAACCGCTTCCGGTACATAAGGCTCTTCAGGCGGCGTCGCTCAGTCTTCGGAACGAACTGCTGCCGGCGCCGGTACTCCGGGATGATCCCGCTCTTCTCGACGATCTTCTTGAACCGTCGAAAGGCTGAGTCGATCGATTCTCCGGGATACGTTTCGATCTTAACGCCACTGCATGGCAAGGGCCGCGGTTCGCGGCGCCGATCGTACATGAAGCCTCCACAAATGATTGAGGGCGCAACGCCGCAGCATCACGCCCTCTGACCCGTCTCTAGGAGCACAAGAAGCCGCGCCCATGAAACGGGAGCGCGGCCCCGTTCCTTCCGCCAATACGGAGGAAAGGATTGCCTTAACAGCGTTGGTGCGATACTGAACCCACTCGTGCGCTCTCCCCTGGCGGGTTATTCGTCCGTTTGCGATGCCTCGGTTAGTGCTTGGGCTTCGCTCTCATGTTCGGGAATCACGGCGACCATCTGCTCTCGCCCCTGGGCCGCCTCATGCGCTCGTTTGAGCACCGCCGCGGCGTCATCCGGCACGGCGACGCAGAAGCTGTTGCCGGCCCCGATCTGTAGAACAAGCGCCGATCCATCGGTGAACTCGAGTGCGAGGTACTCGCTGCGGAAGGTCCCATCCGGCGGGGAGTTCTCGGGATCCATGGAGCGAAAGCGCTCGTTGTCACCCAAATAAACGGCTGCAACGGTCTTTCCAATCGTCGCCTCATGGATTTGCGCGTGAGCCATTTCCGGGCCACTCGTAAAGTGTGGTTCCGGCCCAAAGTGCTCCAAGTTGTCGTCTCTGCGACCCATCAGTGGTTGTGCTTTCCGCGCTCTTGGCGCATGGCGAACTATGAGTCAGCCTGGGTGACTGTCGGCTTTAGCGGCGGCGTCGAGATCGACGAGCGACAAAACGCCGCTCATCAAGAGCTTTGCAAACGCGTCCCGCATAGCGGCCTCGCCCTCTTCGCCGCTCCCGAAAACTGCCCTGACCTGCGCCTCTGCTGCCCAATATTCCATAGCTCTGACTTCACCACCAACGTCCCAAAACCGGTCGTTTGTGACCCGTCAGTTTTCCAGCGATTTCACGCTCAGGATTTCGCATTTAGGGGCGCCGTTTCGGGAATCGGCCTCCTCGTTTGGTAGACTGAGCACTTCCGCATCGATCGTCACCGGAAGTTCGTAGTCCTCGCCGGCAAGGAAAGCGCGAAAGAGCTCCATTGCATCGGCTTGGCGCCGCTCTCCGGGAATCGCGTTGACGACGATCGAGAGCGCGTTGCGCAGCGTGAGCTCCTCGGCGCTGATGACCACCGTCGTCGCGCCGTCGGGCTGCAGTAGCCCATGCACTTTCAGCAGCTGCTCGAGTGAACCACGGGCGCGATCCACGGCTTGCAACGCGAGGCGTGCGTCGTCGTCCTTTTGCGCCTGCGCTGCGATCGTCTCCGCGAGCCAGAGGAGCCGCTCGGCCCGCTTTATGAGCGCCTGCGGCGCCGCATCCTCGATCAGAGTGCCGCACTCGTGGCACCGTCCGTTTTCGAACCGAACCGAAGTGCCAGCTTTAGTGCTCGCATCATCCCGGCGTGATTCTCTGGCCTTACGCGGTGCTCGAAGGCAGTTGACGCGATGCCGCTGGAGCGAGGACTCGGTAATCTCGAATCGGGTCGCCAGCACGGAATTCGAACCGCCTTCGGCGATGGCCTTAGCGATGTCGCCCGATCGGGGGTGCTTGCAGGCGTTACACTGCCGAGGCATGCGATCCGACCTTTCTACCGGGCAAACGAAAAGAGCCGACGCATTTGCGTCGGTCCCTCATGACTATTATACCACACACGCCGCGGAGCACGATTTCGCGAAGGATGCCAGTGGAAATCATGTCAGTCTTGTCCCTCTTGGCACTCTTGGGAAGGGTGACATGAAGGACAAGAGAGACAAGAATACCACCTTCACGCGCGCGTGTGCGCGCTACGCTGGCAGGGAGAGGTACCATTCTCGCCCTTGCTTCACGGACCTCACGCCGAGTTCGTGCCGCGCACGCTTGAGTGTGCGGGCGTTGATGCCTTGGTCTTCAGCGTGCAGCTCGATGTCTTTTGCCGGCACTTGTCCGTCGGCGAGGGCGTCGCGCAGAAAGCGCTTCGCGGCTTCACAGGCCCCGCCGTACTTTTCCGGCCGCACTGAACGCAGTAAATGATCTGCGGTGAGTTCGGTCGACGTGCTGCCCCACCAGAAGCGGCCTTCTTCGTCGATCCGGTATTCGATCGGGGGTGGCGCCGGCGCGAGATTGCATTTAAGCGGGGCGATGGCGCGGCGACCGTCTTCGGGGTCGATCGCGGCCAGTAGCACGCTGCGCGCAAGTCCGACGAATCCGATGCTGCCGCCGACGCGGTATAGGGCTCGCTCGGCCTCCCGCTTGTTGAGGTGTGCGATGGCGAGCACCGCAATCCCAAAGCGTTCCGCAAAGTCGACGAGGGGTTGAAGCGCCGATCGGATATCCGAGTCCCGGTGCGCGTCGACGCCGGCGAGCAGTGCGGCAATCGGATCGACGATGACCAGGCCAATGTCATTGGTGGTCGAGACGAGCTCGGCGAGCAGATCGATGGAATGGAGCCCGAACGCGGCGTAGGAGCCATCCTCCGTGGATTCACCTTCGATGACGTGTATACGCTCGAGGGCAGCGCCCGCGGCTTCGGCGCGGGGCCTGATCGTGTCGGCCGTACCGTCTTCGCCGTTCCAAATCAGTACGGACGCAGCCGGCGCTCTTTCGGCACCCGGAAGCGGCGCACCGGTGGTGACGGCCGCAGCGATCGCGATTGAGGCGAACGATTTCCCGGCGCCCGGGTCGCCAACGAGCAACGTCACTTTGCCGCGCGGAATCCTTGCCGGCCAGAGCCACTCGACGGCCTGCGGGGTTACATCGGAAAGGCGACGCAGGACCAGGGCTCGGCCATTGCTGGGGGCGATTGCACCACGCTCGATGCGCACGCGGTCTTCCGCCGATAGCGAAATCATGCTGCCGCACCGACGCGCGTTGAGGTCTCACAAAGCTCCCGCTGATAGCGACGCGCCAATCGAAGCACCCGATCTTGCATTTCGGGAAGATCCGCCACCACGCGTCCGATTGTCGCCGGACGAAAACCGGATTCGGCTGCTAGTACGCGCAACGCTTGGGCCACGCACCCCCGCCATTCAGGATCCAGCGCGTGAGGATCGATCTCCCACCAAGGCGTTCGCTCACGACTGAGCGATACGTCGTAGCGCCGTTCGATTGTCGATCGGGCCTGGTTACGATGCCGCGTCAGCGGGGCGACGTCGGAGTCGCAGCGTTCCGACTCCTCGGCCAAAATCAAAGCGAGCTCATCGCGGAGTGCCGATTCGATCTGCTCGGCGTCTGTGCGGCGGTCATGGGGAGGGGGTCGGACGTTCCCTGGCATGTCCGTTGAAAAGAGATCGCGTAGGCTGAGGTCGAGTGCGGCAACAATAGCCGGCGTTTCGCAACCCGCATGGCAGTGGAGCACTATGCGCTTGTCGCGGCCCTCGGAGATTGCAAGCGACGGCGATCGGTCGGGATGCGCGGGACACCGGGCGATCCAGCCGTGGTGAATGCGGCGGGCGTGCAGCCGGGAGGCGAAATCATCTGCTCTCATCGGGGAAGTCCTTACGGGGTGCGCCCTCAATGGAAAATGGCCCGACGACTATATAAGACGCCGGGCTTCACATCGAGCGCGAGAACTCTCTATGTAAATTGTACCATACGGGTCGCGCCGCGGTCGCGAACGGCGCTGAGGCGCTGGCTCGCAGCCAACACCCACGAGAGGTTTGCAGCGGAAGCGAAGTAGGGCGAACCCTCCGAAAGGAGCTTCCACCTACCTGCGTGGGGGATCGCGGAAAACACAGACGAGAAGCGCGGCGAAGTCGGAACGCAGGGGAAGGGGACGATGCGACTCATCAAGGTCACGATATTGGTGACACTCATGAAGCCGCGCATCTTATACAACAGATGAGCTTTTTTGATCTCGGCAGGGCTCCGCCGTCGCGGAACTTTCGCAAAAGCAACATAGAAGGCATCGCAGCTTGGGCACCAAGGATTCTCAACGCCCGCCAGCTCATCGCTTGCGCGGTCAATTGCGGAAACCCAATAGTGCTCTCCGCAAGATAATCGAACGTACCAATCATTTTGGCCGGTAAGAGCCACGATTCGCGCGCGTCGACGTTCTCGGCGTTCGCCTTCGGTGGATGCTCCGGGCAGTACGCTCCACGATCGCTCGCGGGTTGCCGCCATCCAGCGGAGTGGAATGCGTTCTCTAACGCGCGGGCCTACGTTGTGCCGTCGCAGCGCTGCTTTCAGATCTACGTTGGTCGACCTTTTCCCTGATTGGAACCCACTGGTCGGGTAGATTCTGAAGCATTCCGCGATCTCATCGCGTGCATTTCCAACGCGGCTCAGATCACTAAGATACTCGCGTGCTTCAGGCTCCATGTTCGCCGCGATAAAGACTCTCCCGATCCGTAAGAGTCGGGCGGGCGTGAAGCCGAGGTCTTCTCGCAGCACGCCTTCAACCGTGTCCCCTACCGCTTCGGCGAATGTCTCAGCGCGGTGCAAATCCTCGACTGCCCGATCGGCAGCGAGCCATTTTTCGTCATCGGTCAAGAGCCACGCAGCGTCCCCTGGCGCGGTCTCCCACGGCGCGGCGGAATGTCACCGCCAGTTTCGCGGGATGTAATGAATTTTTCGATGCTGCTGGGGCGAAAGAGCAATCTTTTCCCGATCCGTACCGAGGGTATTGTTGCACGCCGGACGAGGCGTCGGATCCCGCTCTCGCTGAGACCCGTGACTTCCTTAAGCCACGCGATGTCTCTTAGCGGCTCGTTTTGAGAGGCTTGTCTCGCACCTGTCATGTCGCTCCTCGTCTGCGTCCCGCCGGTGAACGCCTTGCGGGTGCCCTGGTGGTCCTTGCCGTCCACTAGCATTCAGTAGTATTCTAGTGTACGATGCTCACTAGGATAAAGAGAGGTAAAGCATAGTGGGACGCCCGCAGATGCCGCGACTAACGAAGGCTCAGTCGGATGCTTTCCGGGAAGACCTTAGCGAGTTGATGGCGAGCCATTCCCTTTCCTCATACGTTATGGTGGATAACGCTTTGGGCTTGTCACAGCGATTTACCGACAATACGATCCATCAGGCCGAGTTGATACCTGCTTGGCGCGCATTAAAAATTCTTCAGGCTTTCGCTGATCGCTTTGTTGACGGAATAGCATACGATCTCGCGAAGGATCTGCGAGAGTTTCAGCTCCGCGGACACGACCAACACGTCGCAATGGTCTTGCCACGAAAGAGTCTCGCGGGCCTCAGAGACGCGTTTGTGCAGTGGGCCACCGCGCAGGGCTACGGGTCGGGGAAAGAGGCTCCAGTCTGGGGAAACCGGTTACTTGAATTCCTTACCGAGTTTCACGGTAATGCGTTCTTTCAGTTTCACGACCAGGTCTATGTAAGCGTCTACAATCAGCGCTTTGAGGTCGACGGGCACGAAATCGCCATAAACAACCGGGGTTATTTAGCCGCCCTTTGGTTTGCCTTTGGGATTACTGACTCTCTCCCGCAGTTTATTGAGCGGCCGAAAATCACGCGCTGCCGAACGAGGAAGCCCAAAATTAAGGAGTCTGGCTCGCGCAGATAAACACTTCACGCGACTAAAGGCCGCGCAAAAAACTATCGAACTTGCTCGCGACATCGCGCTGATTTTCCTCGAACAAATGCGTGTACGTGTTGGCAGTGGTGCGAATGTTAGAGTGGCCCAGCGCGCGGCTCGCAACGAGTAGCGGTACCCCCATCGCTGCCATGAGGCTCGCGGCGCTGTGGCGCAATCCGTAAAGGGTAATAACCGGGACCTTCGCTTTCTTGATGAGCGGCAGCCACACGCGCGATCGAAACGTGGTGCGTCGAATGCCACCCCCTTCAGGCGCAGTAAACACGTAGTCACTTGCCGCCGGCCGTACGCGTTTGTGACGCGCTTTAAGTGCCTCAAGCGCAACGCGGGGAAGTGCCACGCTCCGACGTCTTGACGGCGTTTTCGTTTCCTTTAAGATCAATCGGCCGCCGACTTCCGTGAGGTTAGCGATGATCGCGACCCGGCCATTCTTCAGGTCAACGTCTTTCCAGCGAATGCCAAATAGCTCGGCCGGACCTAGTGCGCCGACGATCGCGAGCAGGAAGAGCGCAAAGTGCTCGGTGCTCTTCGCCGTCTTGAGAAAGCGCTTCGCCTGATCCGCATTCCAAATGGCGACGTCGACCGGCTCGCGGCTTTTCGGTAACCGGAGGCCCATTGCGGGATTCTCCGCAATCAACCCGGACTCGGTGACGGCGTCTTGGAGCGCGGAACGAACCACGGTTCGGATCTTGTCCTTACTCGCATCGCTCATGGAAAGCCGTGAGAAGAAGGCGCGCAATCGATCGCGGGTGAGATCGATCAGGCGAACGCTGCCGAGCTCGGGCTTAAGATAGTGCTCGATCGCCCATTCGTAGGCCGCTCGGGCGGCATCGGACAGGTCCTTCGACTCGAGCCAGCCCTCGAGGTATTCGCCGAGCTTCGTTCGCGAGAGCACGGCCGAGCGGTTCGTCCGTCGCTTCGGCTTGCTGCGCTCCAGCCGCTCCTTCACGCCAAGCCGAGCGTCGTCGCTCTTATCGCCTCGGGGGCCAACGATGACCTTCCGGACTCGCGCTCCGCGATCGTCGTGACCGAGCGTGTACGCGCCGACGTAGCGCTGCTGACGTTCATTCCAATATACGCTGCCGACGCCGGGGCGGGCTCGACGATCCCTTCTGGGCATGTTCGTACCTAATTATAATGAAGCGCAAGAACTCCTGGCTAACCAATAGGCTAACCAATAAAACGAGCCCCTCTTGCAAGGGGCCGAATATCGCTGTAAAATAAGGCTCAAGATGGTGGGCGGTACATGGATTGAACATGTGACCTCTTCCGTGTCAAGGAAGCGCTCTCCCACTGAGCTAACCGCCCCGAAGTCGGTCATCCTCATTCGCAGGACGGGGCGCCGAACCTCCAAGGGCGTTCGATGGTGCATGCGCATCGCTCGTTTGACAAGCCAATCGGTTGCGTGATAGAGTGGCGCGTATTACTCGCTCGTCTCAAGGAGGCACGATGAACAATATGCGTCAGTTTACCTCCACCACGCCGCTTTCCGGCGTTGGGTCGACGTGCGTTGGACCTTTGTCCTTGTAGTTAATAAAAGCTCGCGAGGCGAGCGGTAGTCGAAGGGACGAAGGCCTCCGCGATCGACCGGAGGCTTTTTCATTTTTCCGGTTTCTATACTTAAATCTCAACGAGGTGGATCATGGAACTTTGGCTCGAAGCCGAAATCCGGATTCGCCGTGACGATGCAGTGAACTATGCCCGTTGCAGGCGGTCGGCGCGCCTCGCAGGGCGCGCAGGAAGGGCTACGCCTCGCGCACGTCTGGCAAACAGCGCGCAGGCAATGAGCGACGCGTTGGCAGCGCTCGCGCACAGCTTACGGAACGGTGAAGCCGCGTGACGGCTACGGGAGGGCGTCTTCGACATTTGTGTCGGCGCCCTCCCATGCTTTTTCAAAGCGCGCACGCGCTGAAGCGGCGAGAGCGCGTTCGCCGTTTGCCGCATAGGCTTGCGAGAGGCCGTAGAGGGCGCGCGGATCGTTCGGGTACGCGGCGAGCGCATCGCTGAAGGCGGCGATCGCTCCGGATGCGTCTTTGCGTTGCAGTCGCATCGCGCCGAGGACTTCGGCGGCGGGAATAAGCGGAATGAGTTCGCCGGCGAACGCGGCGCGCTGATTCGCCGCGCTTCGCTCGATCCAACGCTCTGATTCGGCGAAGTCTTCGCGTGCATCAGCGAGACGCGCGATAAAGAGCTGCGGCATGTATCCTTGCGAGGCGCTCGACGCGGGAAGTTTCGCAGCTAGGGCGCGCGCTTCGGCAACGTTTTTTAAGTGAAGTGCGGCCATTCCGCGTACGCTCGTTTCTGCGAACTCGGAACCGTCCGATTCATATGCTTTTCGATTCCGGCCAAACCGCAGTGCGGTCATTGCGTCGAAGCTAGTTCCAAAGGCGATTCCCATCCGTTGGCTCCAGCGCAGCGCCGTCGCATAGTTACCGAGCATCATTGCAGCAGAGTAACCGACGGCAACGTCGTGCTTCGCGTACTGTTCACCGTGCGGGGAGTCCGGGCCGCCGGCGGTAAGCTCGGCCATGAGCGCGTACGCGCGCTCGCTGGCGTGCAGCGCGGCTACGTAGTTTCCGGTTTCGATCCAGTAGTGTGCCGGCATGTGCGCGAGATGTTCCGCAGCGGGCGCAAAAGTGTCGGCATCGAGACGTTTTGCGCACGCCAGTGCCGGCGAACGATTTGCGGCGAGGTCGTAGAGATGTATGCAGAGATGATTGGCCATGACGTTTTCCGGATGGTCGCGCAGGACGCCGGAAACGATTGAAAGGGCTTCGCGCGATTCTTCGTTCGCGAGCTCGTCATTTCGCCATTCCAGGCCTCCATGTTCGAGCAAGGCTTCGGCCGCCAAGAGCTCGGCGTTTTCGTCGTGCGAGCTTTGCGCAAATGCGAGCATTGCGGCGCGATACGTCGCATCGTCGGCCGGCCAGTTTCGAAACGTTCCGGCAAACCGCAGCGCCATGGTTTCGATGAAACGCCGCTCGAGCGGAGACGCATTCGCTTCGAGTGCGACCGCTTTGCTGACTGCTTCGGCCGCACGCTTGAACCCGTCTTCGGTTAGCGGCGAGTTCAGGTCGGGTCCGGCGGCCAATGCGGTTCCCCAATACGCGAGCGCCAGGTGCGAGTCGAGCGCGGCCGCCTGAGCGAAGGCGCGGCTTGCTTCACTGCGATCGTACGCATAATAAAGGTATAACCCGCGGTCGACGGCAGCTTGTGCCTGCGGATTCATCGTCGAAGTCGCAAGATGCACCGGTGCAGCAGCCGACGCGACCGCCAGGACGACGGCGAACAGATTCACGCGATGTTTTTCAACCGGCGATTTCCACTCTCCGCGCTGGACAGTCCGGCGCACGGTAGGGTACGATGCTGTTTTGTCCAAGGAGCCGCTACCGGCACGGGCGCGTAGCTCAGCGGGAGAGCATCCGCTTCACACGCGGAGGGTCGCTGGTTCGAGCCCAGCCGTGCCCACCATAAGTCGGCGGTGTGGCCTTGGCGCTGTAGCTCAGTTGGTTAGAGCGTCGCCCTGTCACGGCGAAGGTCGTGGGTTCGAGCCCCATCAGCGTCGCCAGCTTGCGTCGGGCGCACCGCAGCGAGCGGTGCGCTCGACGAGCAAGCCAAGGTAGCTCAGTCGGTAGAGCACGCGCCTGAAAAGCGCGGTGTCGCCAGTTCGATTCTGGCCCTTGGCAAATTGCAAAAAAGAGGTCTCGCCAAACGGCGAGGCCTCGTGCATTGAGAAAAGCGTTGGCGTCCGCTAGCGTAGCGTGCGGTCGAAGAACTCGATGGTTCGCCGCCAGGCGGTTTCGGCGTGCTTGGGTTCGTAGTGGCCCAGGCCCCCTTGTCCGGGCTGCCCGGTATTGTAGAAGCCGTGCTTTGCCTCATAGCGATGGAACTCGGGACGGTTGCCCGCTGCTTCGAGTTTGCGCTCGATCGAGTCGACGCCGTCGATGGTGAAGAAGCCGTCCTCCAGCGCCCAATGACCTTGAATGGGGACGGTGATGGTTGCCGGATCGCCGGCCGCGGCGGGCGGGTAGCCGTACCAGATGCTCGCGGCGTCGAAGGGAACGCCGTGCATGACGCTGATCATCGCCAGCGCACCGCCCATGCAGAAGCCCATGACCCCGACGTGCTTGACGCCGCGATCGCGCAAGTATCGCGCCGCGCCGGCGGAGTCTTGCGTGGCGGCGTCCGCAAAATCCAATCCCTGCATGAGATGGTTTGCTTCATCGCCGGTGGCCGCTTTGCGACCGCGAAAGAGATCGGGGACGACGACGTTAAAGCCATGCCCGGCAAGACGGTCGGCGGTATCCTTGATGCGTTCGTCGAGACCCCACCATTCCTGGAACAGCACGATTCCCGGCGCGTTCTGCTGGGATGCTTCAGCGAAGTAACCCGGTGCGGTCTCGCCGTCGGGCCGAGTGAAAACGATCATCGATCCCATCAGCTACGCTCCGCGGGAACCACCTCTTCAGCGTCTTGGCGATCGAGGTTCTCCAACCGCTCGGTTACGAGCCACTCGTTTGCCTTTCGAGCATCTTGCGGACGCACGCGCTCCGTGAACCAGGCGTAGAGCTGCGCGTCGGTTGCGTTCTCGCGCAGCGCCGCATCGAACTCTGCCGGGGTGATGCGCCAGCGCTCGAACATTCCTTGATCCATCGGACACGGATAGATGTAGTCGTGAATCGTACCGGCCGCCGCGGCGCGGCCTTTATCGGCCGCGCGAAGCAGCCAGAGTGCGTCGCCGATCGCCTCACGGCCACGACGCGGAAAGGTTTTCCCATCCCGAAAATCAGTAGGCATGGCCTTCATAATACGCGACGATGCCAGCGGGTTGCGCTGCCAAGCCAGCGAACGGTCCGCGTGATGCAGCAGTCCGCGGCGGTCCCGCAACACGAACCCCGATGGCATGCGTCGCTGGCCGTCGTGGCTGCGATGCTGCTCTACATTACGCTGCCGCCGCGTCTGACGATCGGTCCGGGCTGGGTCGCGCCAATGCTGGTGCTGGTATTGCTCGTACCATTATCGGTGCTCTCTCCGCGCCGGCATCGGGAGACGCGGCGAACGCGCGTGTGGAGCATCATCCTTATCGCCATCGTGAATTTTTTCAACCTCGTCTCCGTACTGCTGCTCGTTGCGGCGTTCTTTCGCCCCGAGAAGGCGGTGCTGCACCAGCCTGGCTACTTGCTGCGTACCGGAGCGCAGATCTGGTTTACGAACATCTTGGTCTTCGCGCTGTGGTTCTGGGAGATCGACGGCGACGGTCCCGACGCCCGCGCTCACGCCAATGCTGCGACCGAGTTCACGAATGCCGACTTTCTCTTTCCTCAGATGCAGACTACGATCAGCGCCAGTGGGAATCCGACCTGCGTCGACCCGCTATGGAAGCCGCAGTTTTTCGATTACCTCTATCTGGCGTTCACCAATGCGACCGCGTTCAGCCCGGCCGACGTGATGCCGATCAGCCGGCAGGCCAAGGGGCTGATGATGGCCGAGGCGCTCGTCTCGCTCATTACCGTCGCGATCGTGCTCGCGCGGGCGATCAGTTTAATCGCCTAGCAGGAATATGCTCGGTAGAACCGGTCGCGCGCTTGCGGTGTTGTAGGACGCAGTATGGACCGGCTCGAACCCGATGCGACGCCGTGGGCGGGTATGATGTAATGGTAGCCTGCGACCTTCCCAAGGTTGATGCGTGGGTTCGATTCCCACTACCCGCTCCAAGTCCGTCAGGGCGACGTAGCCAAGTGGTAAGGCAGGGCTCTGCAAAAGCCCCATTCGGCAGTTCGAATCTGCCCGTCGCCTAATAATTTGCCCGACATGGCACGCATCGCGGTCGTCGGCGCGGGCGCAATCGGCGGGTTCGTTGCCGGCGCGCTAGCCCGGGCCGGGATTTCCGTCGCGGTGGTCGCGCGCGGCGAGCATCTCGCGGCGATCCGGCGCGACGGACTTCGGCTCGAAAGCGATCTCGGAACGTTCCGGACGCCCCTTGAAGCGGCCGACGACTTGCGCCTTCTCGGCGACTTCGATGCGCTGATCCTGACGTTCAAGGCCCATCAATGGACGGCGTTCCGCGCGCAGCTCGAGCCCTTTGCGCGGCGCGCCACGACGATCGTCACGTTGCAAAATGGCCTTCCTTTTTGGTACGTGCGCCAACCGCCGCTGGCGAGCGTCGATCGCGAAGGCGCGATCGCAGACCTATTCGCCGACGAACGGATCGTCGGTGCGGTCGTCCACGTCTCCGGCTCGATGCTCGCGCCGGGCGTTATCCGGCAGAGCGGCGGCCTGCGCTACGTCTTCGGCGATCCGCGCGGCGGATCGAATGCGCGGGTCGAGATGCTTGCGGAAATGTTTCGGCGCGCCGGGCTCGCGCCGGAGGTCGACGCGAACGTTCGCGCGACGATTTGGCTCAAGCTCGTGAATAACTGCGGGCTCAACCCGGTGAGCGTGCTGCGCGGCATGACGATCAAGCCGATGCTCGCCGATCCCGAGGCGCGCGCGCAGGTGCACGCGATGATGAACGAGGCGTTGCGGGTGGGTCAGGCAATGGGCGTCGTTGCAGACGTCGACGTGGACGAGCGAATCGCGTACGCGGCTCGTCTCGACGACGTGAAGACGTCTATGCTGCAGGATTACGAACGCGGGCGTCCGCTCGAGCTCGACCCCATCGTGGGCGCCGTCATAGAACTCGGCGAGCGCTATGGCGTCTCCGTCGCGCACCTCCGCGACGCCTACGCTCGGCTGCAGCGCTTATCCGGGGCCGAGGCGCCGCGTTGATCGCCGAAAGCGCGACTCGTTCGGGCATCGCCGCGTTGAGCGGCGTCGGCCCGAAGACGGCGCAACTCTTGCGCGAGCTTGGAATCGAAAGCGGCGCCGCGCTCTTGGAGTATCTGCCGTTTCGTTACGACGACCTTCGGTTTCCGACGCCCGCGAGCCGGCTGGGAGCATCGGGCGCTGAAGAGAACGCGGTCGGGCGCATAACGGCACTGAAGGAGCGCCGCGTGCGCGGTTTGGAGATCGTCGAAGCGCGGATGGTCGACGATACGGGCGATTCGTTCGTCGCCAAGTGGATCGGCCGCAATCGGTACGTCTACGGACGCTTTCGCGAAGGTTTGCGGCTCTTCGTGCGGGGGCGCGTCGAGCGTCTGCTCTCCGGTCCGGTGGTGAACGTCGCGCACTACGGGCAACTCGCCGGCGACGAAGCGTATCGCGGAGAGCTCGTTCCGATCTATCGCGCCTCGAAAGATCTGGCGAGCCGGAAGATCGCCGCGGTCATCCGCAAGAATCTGCCTCGGCTGCTCGAAGTTGCGCCCGTCGATCCGATACCGCCCGCGCTCGCTGCCGCGCGCGGCTACGATTCGCAGAGCGCCTCCTATCGAGCCGTTCACGCGCCCGCAACGCTGGAGGAGGCAGAACGCGCGCGAGAGCGCTTCATCTTCGCGGAGTTTCTCGGCTTGGCCACGGCGGCGCAGCTGCGGCGCGGCGAGCGCGAACGCGATCGCGGCGCGCGCGCATTGCGCATTCCGCCCGGACTCCTCGAACAGTTCGAAGCGACGCTGAGCTTCCCGCTCACGCGCGCGCAGCGCAACGTCATCGGCGAGATCTGGAACGATATGAGCCGCGACGTGCCGATGAACCGTCTGCTTCAGGGCGACGTCGGAAGCGGGAAGACGCTCGTTGCCGCCGCGGCGATCCTCCTCGCGTCGCGCAACGGCATGCAGTCGGCATTGATGGCACCAACCGAACTGCTCGCGTGGCAGCATGCCGGCAAGCTCGCGCCGCTGCTCCAACCTTTCGGCCTGGCGCTCGAGGCGGTCTTCGGCAGCCAGAGTCAGCGCTCGCGTAGTGCCGCCCTAGGAAAGCTTGCCAGCGGGGAGGCATCGGTCGCCGTCGGCACGCACGCGCTGCTTACCGAAGGAGTGGATTTCGATCGTCTCGGTCTGGCCGTCATCGACGAGCAGCATCGCTTCGGCGTGGAACAGCGCGCGCGTCTGCGCGCGAAGGGGCTTTCACCGCATACGCTGCACATGACGGCGACGCCGATCCCGCGCACGCTCGCGCAATCGGTGTACGCCGATCTCGACCTTTCCATCATCGACGAGTTGCCGCCGGGGCGAACGCCGATCGATACGTTCGCCGTACGAAGCAGCCGTCTCGCACGCGTCTACGAGTTCGTGCGCAAGATCGTGGGGGCGGGCCACCAGGCGTACGTCGTCACGCCGGCAATCGACGAAGGAGACGGGATGCTTGCGAGCGCCGTTGGCGAAGCGGAGCGGCTGAAGAAGGAAGTCTTTGCGGACTTGCGGCTCGGATTGCTGCACGGGCGGCTTGCCGCGCGGGAGAAAGAGGAGATCATGAGGCGTTTCGTGCGTGGAGAGCTCGACGTGCTCGTTTCCACGACGGTAGTTGAGGTTGGCGTCGACGTTCCGAACGCGACGGCAATGGTCGTGCTCGACGCACAGCGGTACGGTCTGGCGCAACTGCATCAGTTGCGCGGGCGCGTCGGCCGCGGCGCAGCGAAGTCGTACTGCATTCTGGTCTACCCGGACGACGCCGGGGAACGCGAGCGGCTCGAGATCTTGACCGAATCGACCGACGGATTCCGTATAGCAGACGAAGACTTGCGCCTGCGCGGACCGGGTCAGCTCGCCGGCACGCTGCAGTCGGGCGCGGCGGAGACGCGCCTCGGCGACCTGTTGCGCGACTTCGACGTCTATCGTGCCGCAAAGGCCGCCGCAGAAGCGATCGTCGCGCAGGATCCGTCGCTCACCCGGCCCGAGCACGCGGGGTTGCGCGCGATGCTCGAAAGTCAACCCCGCAGCCGGTCGCTGGTGGTCTCCTCGTGAGCCCGGCACGAACGTTCCTTGCCCTTACCGCGGCGGCGACGATCTGGTTCGCGCAATCCGCACAGGCCCGCGCGGCCGCACCCGACGTCGCACGCGCGACGCTTTCGAACGGTCTGAGAATCGTCGTGGTGCGCGACACGCTCGCGCCCGTCGCGACGGCGATGCTGAACTATCAGGTCGGGTCGGACGAACAGTGGATTCCGGGTTTGGCGCATGCCACCGAACACATGATGTTTCGTGGAAGCAAGAGCCTCTCGTCCTCGCAGCTCATGGAATCGGTTGGAATCACCGGCGGTGACTTCGACGCGCAGACGACCAGCACGCTGACGCAGTATTACTTCACGGTCCCCTCGGCCTATCTCGATATCGCGCTGCGCGCCGAGCGCTCGCGGGCGACCGGCCTGCTGATGGCACCCGATCAGTGGGCTCAGGAGCGCGGTCCCATCACGCAAGAAGTGCAGCAGGATAACAGCAGCGCCTTCTACCGGCTCTTCGTCAAAATGCAGGATCGTTTGATCGGCGGAACGCCCTATGCGAAGAACACGCTGGGCACGGTCGCGGGTTTTGCCAAAAGCGTCGACAGCACGCAGCTGCTGAAATTCTACGGCGAGTGGTACCATCCCAATAACGCGACGTACGTGATCGCGGGCGACGTCGATCCGCAGGCGACGATCGCGCAGGTGAAGGCGCTCTTTGGGGACATACCGGCCGCGACGCTGCCGGCTCGCGCGCCCTTCCATCTCGGACCGTTACGGCCCGCGCTCTACCACGATTCTTCCGATCAGGCGTTCACCGCCGTCGCGCTCGGTTATCGCTTCCCCGGGTACGATAGCCCCGACTACGCCGCCGGCCAAATTCTCAGCGACGTGCTCTCGAGTCAGCGCAGCACGTTCGGTGGTCTTGCGTTCACCGGCCAGGCGCTCGCGACGCAGTTTACGACGCAAATCTATCCGAAGATCGGCATCGGGATCGCGGTGGGAATCGTTGGGGTGACGACGCCCCCGCAGACGATCGACCGGGAGCTTCGCGCAACGATCGAAGGTTATCAGAAGCGCGGCGTCCCGCCGGACTTGGTCGCGACGGCGAAGCTTCGCGAGATCTCGCAGCTCGAGTTCAATGCCAACTCCATCGAGGGCCTTGCCTCGGAGTGGAGTCAGGCGGTCGCCGTGCAAGGGCTGCGCTCGCCGGACGACATGATCGCCCAGTACGAACGAGTGACCGTTGCCGACGTGAACCGCGTCCTGCGTACGTATCTCGACGACAAGCGGGCCGTAGTTGCGTACGCCGTGCCGAAGAATAGCGGTGCGACCGCCCCCGGCGGCGGCATGGCCAAAGAGAACAACGCGGTTCCTCCCTCGAAGCACGAGCCGCTTCCGGATTGGGCGCAGCACGTGTTGGAGAATCTGCGCGTGCCCGAGCAGACGATATCGCCGGTCGATATGCGGCTCTCCAACGGAATCCGTTTGATCGTTCAACCCCAGCAGATCAGCCATACCGTCGTCGTCGCCGGGAGGATCGAGCAGAACGCGAACGTGCAAGAGCCCGCCGGAAAGGAGGGTGTCGACGACGTTGCCGACGGGCTCTTTCCGTACGGAACGACGACCTACGACCGTTTGGCTTTCCAACGCGAGCTCGACGACATCGCCGCGACGACCGATGCCGGCGCCGATTTCGGTCTCGACGTGCTTTCTTCGCACTTCGAACGCGGCGTCGCGCTGCTGGCCGACGAGGAACTGCATCCGGCATTCGCTCCCACCGATTTCGCGATCGTCCGGCAGCAGACGGCGGCCGAGCTCGTGGGGGAGATGACGTCACCCGAGCACCTCGCCGAGGTCGCGCTCAATAAGGCGCTCTATCCCCTCGGCGATCCGTCGCAGCGTTTTGCGACGCCGAAGAGCGTCGGCGCGCTGACGCTCGCCGACGTCAAAGCATGGTATGCAAGTGCGTACCGGCCCGATCTGACGACGATCGTGGTGATCGGCGACACGACGCCCGAAGCGGCAAAGGCGATCTTTGAAAAGTACTTCGGCGACTGGAAGGCGGTTGGGCCGAAACCAAACATCGAGTTGCCGCCGGCGCCGCCGAATCCGCCGAGTCAGACGGACGTGCCCGCGACCGGCCGCGTGCAGTCCTCCGTCGAGCTCGTTGAGACGTTGCCGATCGTCCGCAGCGATCCGTCGTGGCCGCAGCTCCAACTCGCCAACGCCGTGCTCAGCGGCGGCTTCTACTCGTCGCTGCTCTACCACGATTTGCGCGAGGTGCATGGATACGCGTACGACGTCGAGAGCCGCGTCTCGGCCGGCCGAGTGCGAGCGACGTTTGGAATCTCGTACGGCTGCGATCCCCAGAATATTCTTCCGGCGCAGGCGCAGGCCGCGGCCATTCTCGCCCAGCTGCAGCAGACGCCGATTCAATCGGACCGGCTGCTCCGCTCGAAGGCCCTGCTCATGGGAGAGGTACCGATTCGCGAGTCGAGCTACGACGGCGTCGCCGCCGAGTTGCTTCGCTACTCCTCGCTCGGCCTGCCGCTCAACCAAGACGTGATCGACGCGGGTGCGGAGCTCTCCGCAACGGCGGCGACCGTTCAAGCGGCGCTCGCCAAATATATTCGCCCGAACGCCTTCGTGCGCGTGGTGACCGGGCCGGCGCCGCCGTAGTCGGCAGCGTCAGCCGTCCTAGGGGCTCGCGAGACGGCGTGTCGAACGCGCCGAAGATGAGCATCGTCCGCGGGATCGGTTTCGATCTCGACCACACGCTTGCGATCGACAACCGGCTGGAGCGGGTCGCGTTGCTGCGCCTGCTCGAGGTCGTCCTGGCCGAGGGTGGACGAACCATTGGAACGCTCAGTGACGAGATTGAAAGCATCGACGATCTGCTGGCTCGCCAGCGCGGCGGCGAGTTCTCGATCGACGAAGCCGTGCGGCGATTCGTCGCGGACCGATCGGTGGAACCGGCTCACCGCCACGTCGAGTCGTTCCGGCGAAGCGCCGTCGAGATGGTCGGCGAGTTTGTCGTGCCGCTTCCGGGAGTCAGGCCGACGCTGGACGCGCTGCACGAACGCGGCATCGCCGTCGCCATCTTGAGTAACGGCTGGAATCCGCTCCAAGCGCGCAAGGCGGAACAGGCGGGCTTCCGTGGGCCGATTCTCGTGAGCAGCGAGATCGGCGAACGCAAGCCCCAACCGCAAGCGTTCGAGCTGCTCTTACTCGCACTGGGTACGCCGCCGGAGGAGACGTGGTACGTTGGCGACGATCCCCACGGCGACGTGGCGGGCGCGCAGAGTATTGGAATGAAGAGTATCTGGATGAATTGGGAGCGTAAGCAGTACCCGCCCGAGTTGCGCCCGCCGGGACATACGATCGGCGCGTTTCCGGAGCTGCTGACGCTCTTACGATCGCCGGTGCGGATCGCATGATGCGTGCGATCGCCGTTCTTGCGGCGTGCTGCCTGCTGCTCGCCGCGGCCTCCCCGCCGGCAGCGCCGTCGAACTATCAGCCGCGGCTCGAGCAGCTCGAGCGCAGCTATACGGACTGGTCGTTCAAAGAGCAGCCGACCTTCGCAACGGATTCCGGAGTTCATACCTACGACGACCGGCTCGCCGATTACTCACCGCCGACGCAAACGGCGGAGATGGTGCAACTGCGGCGCTACCGCAACGAGCTCGCGGGGCTCGAGCCTACGCGCGACGTCGGCCCGCACGCACGCGTGGACTATCTCTTGGTTCGTTCGGAGCTCGAAGGCGACTGGTGGAGCCGGATGGTATTGCGGGGCCTCCAGCGCAATCCGAGCATCTATGAAGGCGAGTGCAGCAACGGCATCTTTTCGATCGTCAAGCGGCAGTACGCTAGCGACGAGGTGCGCGTTCGCGCTGCCATCGCGCGGCTGCGCGCCTGCCCGCGCGTGCTGCAGCAAGGCCGGGCTAATCTTACGCAGCCCGTGCGGGAGTTCGCGCAGATCGCTTCGGAGGATATTCGCGACGGCGACTCGCTCTACACGACGACGCTCGACGAAATCGCTGCCGATACCTCGCCGGATACCCGGCGCGACTTAGCCGCGGCGCAGCAGACCGCGCTGCGGGCGCTGCACGGCTATCGGAGTTGGCTCGACGCGCGGATGGCGAGCTTCCACGCCGGCGGCTTTGCCGTCGGCCGTAAGCAGTACGATTGGTTTCTGCGGCGCGTCTTGATGCTGCCGTACGATTCAAGTCAGCTCGCGCATATCGGGAAGGTCGAGCTCGCTCGCGATCGCGCGCTGGAGGTCTGGGAGGCGGCGCGCGACGCCCAGCTCCCCTCCCCGTCGCCCGCTCCAACCTTTGCGTCGAAACAGGCGTTCCTCACGCATTACGAGCAGAGCCTCGCAAAACTGATCGCATTCATCGACGCGCATCAGATCGTAACGATCCCGTCCTATATCGGACCGTTCCACATCGTCGAAGTGCCCAAGGCCCTCGCGGCAACGTACCCGGGCGGCTTTATGAACCCGCCGCCGATGTTTTCAAGCGACCCGCAAGGTTTCTATTTCGTCCCCGATTTTAGCTCGAGCAACACGAGCTTCTTCGTGCAGGACGCCCGGCAGTCGGTCTTGCCGCTGCTGGGACACGAGGGCATTCCGGGGCACTTTCTGCAGTTCTCGTACGCCTACCACAACCCCGACTTCATACGGCACGTCCACGACGACGGGGTCTTCGCCGAAGGCTGGGCATTTTACGGCGAGGAGATGCTCATGCGTGAGGGTCTCTACGACGACGATCCGGGGGCGCGTCGTCAGGTGATTCACTTGATGCGCCATCGCGCGACGCGCGTCGGAGTCGACGTCGGTTTGGCGACGGGTGAAATGACCCTGCCGCAAGCCATCGCGTATTTTAAGCAGAACGCGAACATCGACGACGTCACCGCGCGCGGCGAGGCGACCCGCTTTGCGATGGATCCGGGGCAAGCGATCGATTATCTCATCGGTAAGACGCAGATCGAGACCTTGATCGGCTTGGTGCAAGACCACGACGGCGCTTCGTTCACTCAGCGAAGCTTTCACGACCGGCTGCTTTCGTACGGCACGGTGCCGTACTCGACCATCCGTTACGAATGGCTCGGCGATGCGAGCTGGCTTGGCCGGTCGCTCCAACCCGTCGCGCCGCAGGCATTTTGAGGCGGCGATGGCACCGAAGATTACGGGAGGATCGCTCGGAAGCCGGAAGCTTCGCTCGCCGAAGGGTTCGCACGTCCGTCCGACGCCGGGACGGGTCAAGGAGTCGCTCTTCTCGATCTTGCTGCCTCGGCTCGAAGGGGCGCGCGTTCTCGACCTTTTCGCCGGAACCGGAGCGATCGGTTTCGAGGCGGCTTCGCGCGGAGCCGCGCGCGTCGTCTCGGTCGAGGCGCAACGCGAGATCGCAAACGTCATTGAAGACGCGGCAAAGGATCTGGGCGTCGAAAAAGTGGTGACCGTCTTCCAAGCGCCGGCGGAGCGCGCGCTCTATCGTCTGGAAGGCCCGTTCGATATCGTCTACCTCGATCCGCCCTATGCGGATCCCGTGCCGCTGTCGCTCTTTCGCCTGCTGCGCGAACGCGAGCTGCTCGCGCCCGACGCGCTGGTCGTCTACGAGCACGCGGCAAGGCGAATTCTGCCCGAAATACCCGGATATCGTTCTGCGCGCGAGGAAGTCTACGGCGATGTCGCACTCGCCTTTTTGGCGCCGGAATCGTGACGAACGGCAAGCCGATGCGTGCGACGCGCGCGGTCTATCCCGGATCCTTCGACCCGCCCACGAACGGGCATCTCGACGTCATCGCGCGGGCGGCGCGCTGTTTCGGCGAACTGCTCGTGGCGATCGTCGTGAATCCGCAGAAGCGCGCGCCGATGTTCCCGCTCGACGAGCGCGAAGCAATGCTCAAGGCCTGCGTGGCCAACCTCCCCAACGTCCGCGTCGAGCACTTCCGCGGTCTTCTTGCCGACTACGTGCGCGCGGCGCAAGCCGACGTCATCGTTAAGGGCCTGCGGGTGGTCTCCGACTTCGAAAGCGAAATGTCGGCGGCGCTGATGAACCGCTCGCTCTCCGACGTCGATACGCTCTTTCTAATGTCCGATCAGAAGTATTCCTTCGTCAGCTCCAGCCTGGTCAAAGAAGTCTTCTTTCTCGGCGGCGACGTCGCCGCGCTCGTTCCCGAACCGGTACTCCGCGTCATGACGGAGAAACGCACACACCTGCAACGGAGGTAGTAATGTCGGTCTATCGCGTGTTGGATAAGCTCGAGGCCTACGTCCACGAAGGGACCTGGCTCCCTGCCGGGTACCGGATCCTGTCGGAGGAGCGGTTACTCGAGCTGCTCGAGAAGATCCGTGCGTCGCTTCCGGAGGAGGTTGGGCGCGCGAAGGTCATCGCTCGCGACCACGAGCGCATGCTGCGCGTGGCACAGGAGAAGGCGCAGGCGATCGTCGACGAGGCGGCCAGCAAGCACGAGGAGCTCGTGGACGAGAACGAGATCGTCCAACGCGCGCGCACTACCGCCGACGTCGTCCTGCGCGAGGCTGAAGATCGTGCCCGCGCGATCCGCGAAGGTGCCGATCGCTATGCCGCTCAGGTGCTGGGGGAGATGGAGAGCCGCCTCGCGGGCGCGATCGGTGCGGTCCGAAAGGGCCGCGAAGTTCTCGAGAAACCTCGCGAGGTGGCGGATCAGCCTCTTGCGGACGCAGCCGCGAAGAGCAAACGGGCGGCCTTCGACTCGCAGACCGCCGCCGAGGAGACCGCCGCGCTCGAATCCGTCTGAGCCGTTGCTTCATTGGGAATACCGGTGAGATGAAACAGATGGCAATCATGCTCGCGCTCGCCGGGTTCTTTGCCGTTCCGGCACTCGCGGCGGACCTCGGCGGTATATCGGGGACGGTCGTCGACGCAAAGACGGGAGAGCCGATATCCCATGCGACGCTCTACTACTATCGGTCGCCCTATCTCGAGCACGGTCCCAACCGCATCATGACGCTGCGTACCAACGATCGCGGCTTCTTCAGCGACGTCACGCTCGAACCGGGGCGCTACGTCATTATGGCGCGGCTGCCCGGCAAGGTCGAAGGCTGCGCGGTCGACGACGTGATGAGTAACGAAGTTGCGCGCGTGCGCCTAGAGATCGGGCACGATGCGATTATGTGCAGCGGGCCGCGCGTGCATCCCGCCATGATCGACCCGAATACTTCGGCCGACGTCTACCGGATATAGTTAAACGGGCGGCGCTTGAACGTTGTGGGCGAAGGCCTCGAGCCGCGCGCGGTCGATCGCCCGCACCCGCCCTCGATCGAGTTCCAAAGCACCGGCGTTCTTGAGACGCAGCAGCGCGCGCGCCGCCATGTCGCGCACCGTGCCGGCGGCTGCGGCGATCTGCGCTTGCGAGAGATTCTCCACACCCGGTAAGCCGCGTGCCATTCCGACCGACGTGCGCGCGTAGCCGAGCAGAAACTTCGCAACGCGCTGCAGAACGTGCGCGAATGCGAGGTCGGCAATGGTATCGATCGAGCGCCGGCGCGCCTGCGACGATGCGATGAGGAAGCCGAGCGCGAGCTCCGCGTCGCTGCGCGCGGCATGAATCAACGCCTCCGCCGGCAGCGTCACGATGGTCGCGTCGGTCAAGGCTTCGGCGCGCGTCGTCGCTCCGCCGCCGTCGAACGTGCCGCTCTCGTTGAGCGTATCGTGGGTGAGCCGCTCGCCGATCGTGTGCGTCTTGCCGTCGGGTGAGAGCAGCGTATAGATGATCTTGCCGCTTTTGACGATGCCGAGATACGGCCAAACTTCGCCTTCATCGAAAATCGTATCGCCGGCGCGGTAGCTGCGCTCGCTCAGTTGCGAAGCCAGCTCTTTGATCGTGCCGCCTTTGGCGGAAGTGAACGCCGTCACGTGCGTCAGAAACGTCTCGCCGTCGGCATGTTCGTCGATGCGTTCGAGCCGAATCGTCCAGCGGTTGCCTCCGAGGTTGCGCGCGTCCCAGGAGAAGCGTCCCGGCCGCAGCTGCGCCATCTCGTTGCGAAGGGCGCGAGGATCGGTCTCTTCGCCGATTTCGAGCGCGCTTCCAATCTGCAGCCGGTCGAATGCTTCGAGGATCTGCTCGGTTTTCGTCGCGGGCTGAAGCGACCGGGCGTCGAGCGCGACCGCGGCGGAACGGTTGATCGGCATAGGCGGACGGTCTTAGGGAAGCCTCGCGGCCGCGCCTGCCGGGACAGGCTGCGCGCACGCGGAATATGAAGGCGCGATATGAACCTTTCATTTGAAGATAGCGAAATCGTCGTCGTCGCCGGAGCCCGTACGCCCTTTGGGAATTTGGGTGGAGCGCTCGCCGATCTCACCGCGACCGATCTCGCCGTCGCTGCTGCGCAAGCCGCGATCGCGCGCAGCGGCGTGCCGCGCGAATCGATCGAGGAAGTCGTCTTCGGCAACGTCATTCAGAGCTCGGCGGACGCCATCTACTTGGCGCGTCACGTCGGACTTCGCACCGGCTTACCGGTTGGCGTTCCCGCCCTAACGGTCAACCGTCTCTGCGGCTCGGGCCTCCAGGCGATCCTCTCCGCGGCGCAATCGCTCGCGCTCGGCAGCGCCGGATACGCGCTCGCGGGCGGCACCGAGAACATGAGCCAGGCGCCGCACGTCGTGCGCGGCGCGCGCAAAGGCTTCCATCTCGGCCAGAACGTCGCATTCGAAGACTCGCTCTGGACCGCCCTCACCGATTCGTACGGCAATACGCCGATGGCAATCACGGCGGAGAATCTCGCAAAAAAATACCGGGTCTCCCGCGAAGAGAGCGACGAGTTTGCGCTGGCGAGTCAAGAACGCGCACTCGCCGCTACGGAGAGCGGATACTTCGCCGAAGAGATCGTGCCGGTCGACGTTCCCGGACCGAAAGGCACGACGACGCGCGTTGAAAAGGACGAGGGTCCGCGTGCGGGTCTGACGATGGAGAAGCTCGGCAAACTGCCGGCGCGTTTCGTCAAAGACGGCGTCGTCACGCCCGGTAACGCGAGCGGCATTACCGACGGCGCGGCGGCCGTCGTCCTAACGACGGTCAAGCGCGCGAAGGCCGACGGCATTGCGTGGCTGGGAAGGCTCGTATCCGCGAGCGTCGTCGGCGTGGAGCCCACGATGATGGGTATCGGTCCCGCGTTTTCGATTCCTCAGGCACTGGAGCGCGGCGGCGTCGGCATGCGGGATCTCGCCGTACTGGAGATCAACGAGGCCTTTGCGCCGCAAGTTCTCGCCTGTCTGCGCGAAATGCAGACCGATGGAATGCCGCTGAACGCGCACGGCGGCGCCATCGCGCTCGGTCATCCGCTGGGTGCTTCGGGCGCTCGGCTCGCGATTACGACGCTGCATCAATTGCGCGCGCGAGGCGGCGGATACGGCGTCGCCTCCGCCTGCATCGGCGGCGGTCAGGGCATCGCCGCGCTCTTTCGTGCAGAGTAGCGAATCGCAGAGACGTTCGCTCAATCTCGGCCGTCTCTGGGACGCGCTCGCCGTTGCGGCGATTGCGTTTGCGCTCTGGAAAATCTTCATCGCCCCGCGATCGTTCGCCTCACCCGTTCACCCCGCGCCGCACGCGGTCTATCCGTTGCTGCGGGGCGGCACGTTCCGGGTAGCCGACCAGCGCGGTCACATCGTCTTCTTAGACTTTTACGCCAGCTGGTGCGAACCGTGTAAGATCGAGCTCCCGCTCGTCGAGTCGTGGTGGCGCGGTCATCGCGACGCGGTCGTCGTGCCGGTGGACGTCGGCGAGTCGCCGGCGGTCGCGGCTTCGTTCGCGCGAAGGTACTCGCTGGCGAACGTCGCGCTCGATTCAAGCGGCAGCGCGCCGGCACTCTTCGGCGTCCAGGGATTCCCGACCGTCGTCGTCATCGACGCGAACGGAAAGATTCGCGCGAAATGGCAAGGACTCAACCCGGCGATCGGCTTAGCAATGAGCAACGCGTACGCGCACTTATGAAGAGAAGGAAAATGCGATGCGACCGGCAGCTTCGGTTCTCTGTTTGACGCTCGGCGCGCTAGCCGCCGGATGTAACGGCGACGTGAATCCGCAGAGCGCGAGTCTCGCCGGGCAGGCGCAAACTCCGGCAACGCTGATACCGGGCAGCAACCCGCCCGATCCGTTGCTTTCACTCGAGCCCGCGGCCGCGCCGGCGAAGGTTGCCGGCGGCATCTATGCCGGCGAGTTTTACTTCCCGGAGCTCTTTGGTTACGGGGGAACCAATCGTCAGAACATGCCGCCGGTCTGCACCGTCTCCGGCGTCAGCTACGTCAACGGAATCGGTGCCGACCGCAAGGGTAATCTGATCGATCCCGACGGCGGAAGCCGTACCGTCAAGATCTTCAAGGGCCCGGATCTCTGCGGCCCGCAGCTGCTGACGCTCTCCGATCCCTACGGGCAGCCCAGCGACGCGGCGAGCTTCGACGCTCGCGGCGGAAGGATCGTCGTCGCAAACATCTTCGACGGTCCCGCGAGCAAAGATTATCCGGGCAGCGTGACGATATGTACGGTGGCCGTCGGTTGCGCGCAGAACCTTGCCAATCCGAATTTGAACCTCGTCGCTGCCGTCGCCTACGCAAAGAACGGCGATTGCTGGGCCTCGGGCGCCAACGCGTCGGATACAGCCGTTCTCATCTATTTCAAGAGCTGCGACGGCGGCGGCGTAACCGCGACGCATTTCAAGAACCGTTCCTACGGCGGCTTGGATATCGATAGCAGCGGGAACCTCGTATCGATCAGCTTCTCGGATTCGAAACTCTACGTGTACGAAGGGTGCAATCCAAGGTGCGCGCTCGCCGGCGGTCCATTCATTCTCAAGGCGTCGGAGATATTCGGCCATTTGAATGCCGATTCGACGCTTTTTGCCGCGGCGAACTATGAGACGAGCAAAATCGATCTGTACGCGTACCGACCGAGCCGGGTTCGCTACAAATACAGCTTCGACAACGGGCTCAACGGTACGTACCAGGTCGAAGGCGTCGCCTTCACCCCGCGCTCCAAAGAGTAGATCGCCTCAGCGGCCTTTCCAAGCCGGCTTTCGCTTTTCGAGAAAGGCGCTGGTGCCTTCTTTAATGTCCTCGGTGTCGACGAGGGTGCCGAACTCCAACGCCTCGAGTTCGAGCGCGCTGTCGATCGAGAGATGTGCGCCGTTATTGATGACGCGCTTGCAGGCGCTGACGGCCAGCGGCGCCTTCGATGAAATGAGCGTCGCGATCCGCCGCGCCTCGTTCATCAACTCCGCGGATGGAACGACTCGTTCGACCAGCCCGATCCGAAGCGCCTCACGCGCGTCGATGATTTCGCCGGTGAGACAGAGATAACTCGCCATGCCGATTCCGACGCGGCGGGTCGTGCGAACGGTTCCGCCGTAGCCGGGAATCAGACCGAGATTGACTTCGGGCTGACCGAACTTCGCAGTTTCGCTTGCGAGGATGATGTCGCCGGCCATCGCGATTTCGCAACCGCCGCCGAGTGCAAACCCGTTGACCGCCATGATTACCGGCTTGCTCATTCGCTCGATCTGCCGGGTGAGGGCCTGTCCGCTGCGCGACTGCGTCGCGCCCTGGTGCGCGGAGGCGAGTGCGTTGAGTTCGCCGATGTCGGCACCGGCGGCGAAGGCTTTCTCTCCGGCGCCCGTGACGATGACGCAGCGAACGGAATCGTCGGCTTCGATGTCGGCAAGCGCGCCCGCGACCTCTTTGAGCAGGCGAGTTCGCAGGGCGTTGAGCACGTTGGGGCGGTTAAAGGTGACGACCGCGAGCGGCGTTTCGATCCCGACGAGAATATCTTCATATGGCATGGTAAAGAACCTTATGATTTGATAAAGGCCGCAGGTTCCTGCGTTGCGTTGCGGGGAAGGGCGCTTTGACCTATACTGGGAGCGATTTTCCAAAGGAGGTGGCGGTGGCAGTTCGGACGGCGTATCACGAGGCATTGGAGGCGACACGGCTCGACGTGGTGCGCCTCGGGGCACTCGTGGGTGACGCGATTCGGGTCGCCGTCGATGCGCTCAACAACCGCGACGCATCGGCGGGCGCGCGCGTGCTTGCCGGCGACGACGTGATCGACGACTTGCGCCGGAAGATCGACGCGCACTGCATCGAGCTTATCTGGCGCCAGCAACCCGTCGCGGGCGAGTTGCGAGAAATCGCGGCGATGCTCGAAATTGCAACCGATCTCGAGCGCGTCGGCGACTACGCCGTGGACATCTCGAAGAACGCCATCAAACTCTCCGATCAGCCGATGCGCCCGCAGCGCGTGGAGATCGATCGGATCGCGGCCGTCGCGCATGCGATGCTGCTCGACGCCATGCGCGCGTATACCGAGCGCGATGCTCGCCTTGCCAGCGACGTGATCGATCGCGACGACGAGGTCGACAAGCTGTACAAGCGCAGCATCAAGCTGCTTCAGGAGGAGATGCGAGCCGATCCGGAGATCGTCCGCCCGGGCACGCGATATCTGTTCGTGCTGGCGTCGATCGAACGCGTCGGCGACCGGGCCGGCAACATCGCTTGGCATACGAAGGATATGATCGGCGCCGAGTGAACCCGCCGCTCCCGCGTTCCGAGTTCGAAGTAGTTCAGCGTTACGTCTACCTCAACCACGCATCGGCGGGCGTCCTGCCTCGCGAGAGCGTGGCCGCAATAGAAGCGTTCGTGCGCGAGCACGCACGCCGCGGCGTTCTCGGCACCTATCCGTACGATCTTCGACTGCCCGAGTATCGCGAACGGATCGGGCGGTATATCGGAGCGCCCGGAAGGCAAATCGCACTCTTAACCAACACGAGTGCGGCCGCCGCAACAATTGCGGCGGGACTCGACTGGCACCCCGGCGACGAGATCCTCCTCTGCGCTAACGAGTTTCCGGCAAATGCCGTTGCTTGGATCGCGCTGCGCCGCCGCGGAGTGCGGGTGCGCCTGATCGCCACGGCGGAAGACCGGCTCACCCCCGACGTCCTCACGCGTGCGCTTTCCGATCGCACTCGGCTGGTCGCGCTTTCGTGGGTATCGTATGCCGATGGGTACCGTCACGATCTGCAGCGGCTGGCGAGCGTGGCGCACGCGGCCGGGGCGCTGATCTGCGTCGACGCGATGCAGGCGCTCGGGGCGTTCTCGGTCGACGTCGGCCGGACGGGCGTGGACGCGCTCTTCGCCGGCGGCCCGAAGTGGCTGCTCGCACTCCACGGCATCGCGCTGCTCTACATCAGTCCGGTGCTGAACGAACGGCTCGAGCTGGCCTTGCCGGGCTGGCGATCGATGGAAGACATGTGGGATTTCCACAACTACGAACAGCCGTACGCCCGCGGCGCCGCACGGTTCGAATGCGGCACGCCGAACTTGCTCGGCACGATCTCGCTCGTCTCCGCCATCGAGCTCTTCGAGCGCAGCGGCACCGAGGCGGTCGCCGCGCACGTGCTCGCGCTGACCGACCGGCTCTACGAGGGTTTACGGCAGTTGGGCGCGCAGCTTTCGACGGCCCGTGGCGAGGGAATCTCGTCGGGTATCGTGACGTTCGCATTGCCGGGCATCGATAGCATCGAGCTCGGGCGCGCGCTTGAGAAGGAGAACATCGTGACGACCTACCGTGCCGGCGGCGTCCGGGTCTCGCCGCATGGCTACAATACCGCCGAAGAGATCGATCTGCTCCTCGAGAGCGTCGCAAAGATCGCGCATTCTAACGTGACGGTGTAAGATGCCGCTGCTCGCAACGATTCTGCTCGCCGCCGGCGCCGGCGCTTCCTTTCCGCCGGCGGGTGAGTATCGCTACGCGGCTTCGATGGGCGGCCAGAGCATCGGCGGATGGTCGGTCAGCGTGAAAGAGCAGGCCGGTGGGGCACAGGTCGACGAGACGTCGACGGCTACCATTGCCGGGATGCAGATGTCCGCCACGGCTTCGCTCTCGCTCGGTTCCGATCTCGCGCCGGTGAGCTATACGGGCAGCTACCGGGTGGGCGCTCAGAGCCCCAACGTTAGCGTGACCCTCACGCCCTCGTCGGCCACCGTGATTGCCGCGATGTCCAGCGAACCTCGGCGACTCTCGCTCGCGGCAAATACGCGGCATTTCGTGGTTATCGAGCCGGGTTTACTCGCCGGGCTCTTCGTTCTTCCGGCCCAACTGGGGGCGTGGAGGGAGTCTTCGGTTACGTGGATCACGCCGGCAACCGGGCAAGGGCAACCGCTGGTCGTCGGCTCGGCCGCGAATGCTTCCAGGCCATCGGGCGTGCCGTCGCAAGATTCCGTACTCTCCGTGGATCAGCCCATCGCGCTGACGATTTGGTACGATCCGGCGACGCTCGTGCCGGACGAGGTGATCGTACCCTCGCAAGGCGCGGTGCTTACTCGGATACGATCCTGAACTCGCCCGGTTCGAGCGGCCGAACCTCTTGCGATTCGAGCGGCAGCTCGCGCACGAGGCGCTCGAGGATACCTAGCGTAACGCGATGGCCAATGACGAGCGTGGGCGTGTCGCTGCGAATCGCCTCGGCAAGGTTGCGCAGCCGTCGCGCGGCATCTTCGAAGCTCTCGCCGCCGGGCGGACGAAAGCGAACCGGGTCGCGGCGCCGTGCAGCGAGCAGCTCGGGTGCGTGAGACTCGACCCACTCGAGCGTTTGACCCTCCCAGTCGCCGAAGTGGACCTCTCGCAGCGCCGGTTCGACCGTGAATGGCAACGCGGGGGCGACGATCGCGCGCGTCTCTAAGCAGCGTCGCATCGGACTCACGAAGCAGCGCTCGAAGGCGTAGCGCGCCAATGCGTGGCGTAAGGATTCGCACTGCGCGCGTCCGAGCGTGCCCAGCGGCGGGTCGGTCACGGAGAGAAAGCGCTTCGTCAGATTATGTTCTGTCGCGCCGTGACGGCAGAAGACGAGACTAGACACGGATCGACGACGTCATCACGGCGTCGTTCATTCCGTGAATCAGCCGCTTATCGGCCGGAGCGATCGTGGCCAGCACGCCGCCGAGACGGACGCTCTGCTCGCCGTCGACGAAATAGTACGGACAGAGCCTCACGCGGCCGTCGTACTCGCGGATCTCGTCGCGCTCGCGGTCGAGATATCGCTGGCGCACGAGCTTCGCTTTATGGAACCGTTGCAGAATCCACGGCGTGCGGTCGAACGATTCGAGCGCCGTTTCGATTGCCGACGCCCACTCGTCGCGAGTCAAATCGTCGCCGACCTTTACGCCGCGCGAGCCCCAGGCGAGCTCGGAAAAACCGGAGGGTTTCACCACGTAGTTTCGTTCGCTTTTCGGCAGCGTGATCAGCTGGCGGAAGTCGGATACCGCAACGCCGCTCGCTTCCAATCCGGCGATCGTCGCTTGCGGCGGAAGCGGCCGCGAATCGATCACCCACGTCTGCGGAAAGAGGCGCTGCAGCCGCTCGAAGCGCTCGTTGCCGAGTTCCGAACGCCAAAGCGATGCGAGGGCGTGATGGTGGAAGAGCGCGAAAGCGAGTTTCTCTTCGAGCGGCGCCTTCGGCGGGGGCGTCATCTTGACGCGATTGTGCCGGGCCGCGTACAGCATCAGCTCTTGCTTGGGAACGTTGAAGAGGTCGAAGAGCTCGAAGTTTCGATAGAGCGCGTCCAATCGCGCTTCGCGCCCGTCCTCGTGACGGATGAAGAGACCCTCTTCGGTGAAGACGATCTCCTCGGGGCGTCGCAGCCAGGCGTCGGCGAGATGCCGGCTGCGCATCGCCGCAGCGAGCCACTCCATCTCGTTGCGATAGTCGGCCGATTCGTCCGAAACGACGATCGCAACCGTGGGATACTCCGAGCGCGAAACGTGAGCCAACATTGCGGCAAAGGCCGAGGGAATGCCGTCTTCGCCGCCGAGACTCTCGTAGCCGAGGCGGCAATACGCCTCGCTCATCGCCCCGACGAATCCCATGCCGCCGGGGATACTGTCGAGCTCCGTCGCGACGAAGCCCTCGGCGGTGAGGATGAGATCGGGACGAATAACGCCGGGGAGTTCTTGCTTGAAGCGATTCTGGCGTGCGAGTTTGACGATCTGTTCGGGCTTACCGCGCTCGAGATACTCGGCGATGAAGCCGGGCGCAGTGCCCCGCGTGCTGCGATTGTAGAGATTGTTGAGCGCTCGATAAAACGCCAACAAGTCCGTGCCCAGCGCTTCGATCGCGTCGGCCTCTTTGGCCGACAATGCAAACGGCTCGGGGCTGACGCGCCAGGCGATACGGTCGTTTTCGTTCTCAACCCGGAATAGGCCGGGTGGTATCGCTTCGTATAGGCGCTGTGCTTGCTCTCGAGCCGTGAGATTCGGAATCGTCGCGGTACAGGGCATGGCTAAAAGGCCGCCTCCTCTATCGACAGCCGTCGGGGATCTTGGAGTTGCTGAAGGCGATGTACCGCCGGCGCATACGACCCTCTAGAGTCCCCGGTCCCTCGCTAGGGTTGCACTCATTTGATCGTGATCGCCCCCGGCGTCAAGAGGGCACCCTCGACGCGAACGAGGCCTTTCGAGTAGGCCAGCGTGAGATGGAGCGTGCCGGTCAGGCCCAACTTTGTCAGATCGAGGCTTTGAAGTACCCGCGAGACGCGCTCGCCGGCGATGAAGTGGAGCTCGATCGCGCGGGTGAACGCCGTGCCAGCCGCGGCATAGCTGGCCGTTACCGGAACGACCACCTCCTCGGCGCCGTTCGACCGGAGCGCGCCCGTGATGCAGTAGCCGATCGTGACCGGCCGTCCCTCGACGGTGAGCGTCTCTTGGGTACACTGCGGCGCCGCCGAGACTGCTCGAAGGCTGCTTGCCGCGAAAAATGCGATGATTACGAACGCTCGCCACATACGGAAACTCAACTTAGCGAATTCGGTACGATTCCCGGCGATACCCGTCGAAGCGAGCCGTGATGCGGATACGGGTCCTTGCCTTCGCCGGTTTGCGCGAGCTGCTTCAAGCGCCCGAGCACGCTCTCGATCTGCCGGAGAAGGCGCGCGTCGCCGATGCATGGCGCGCGCTCGCGCGCGAGCATCCGGCGATCGACGCGCACCAGAGTACGACGCGCGTCGCCCGCAACGGTCGAATCGCTTCGTTCGAAGACGTGCTCTCGGAGGGCGACGAGCTCGCGCTGCTGCCGCCGGTCGGCGGCGGATAGCGCGATGGCGTCCTTTCGCATCGTCGGCGAGCCGATCGAATCGCGAACGATCGACGAGCTCGTCGGGAACGGGCACGGCGGAGTCGTTACGTTCCTGGGCGTCGTCCGCGCCGATTCGGGTGACGGCCGGATCGTGACGGCGCTTCGTTACGAGGCTTTTGAATCGATGGCGCTGCGCGAGTTCGAGGCGATCGCCGGGGAGGCGCGCGAGCACTTCGGCGACGTACAGATTGGGATCGTGCATCGCGTCGGTGAGGTCCGCGCCGGCGAAATCTCGGTGGCCGTGCTCGCCGCGTCAGCGCATCGTGCGGCGGCCTTCGACGCTTGCCGCTACGCGATCGACGAACTCAAGCGCCGCGCGCCGATTTGGAAGAAAGAGTGTTACGCGGACGGCAGCGCAGAATGGCGCAACGGTGCCTAACGTCGAGCTCTTCCGTATCGAAGCGCAGCGCAATCCCGTAGCGGTGCTTTGGTACGAGCCGCGCCGTCCTCGCGGCATCGGCATTATCGCCGGACACGGATACTCGTCGAGCAAGCAGAATCTCGACTCTCTCGCTTCGTTTTTGGCCAGCCACGGCTTCGGCGTCTACAGCCTCGACTTTCCCGGACATAAGCTCGGCGCGAGCGCGGGAGTGCTGCGCGGCGTGGACGATTGCATCGATGCAATGTCGGCGGTGCTGGCATTCGCCCGCGAGCGAGGTGACGGCGCCGCGTATACGCTGGGTCACAGCATGGGCGGAATGACCGCAATCTTCACCGCAGCGCTCGATGCGCGCGTGCTGGGAACGATCGCGATCGCGACCGGATACGGGCGTCCGACCTCGCTCGAATCGTTGCAGCGCGCCGGCGTCACCGACTTTCGCTCGTCGTACGTCGTCGGCGTTACGCTACCGGAACTCGTCGCCGGCGTCGATGGGCGTTACGCCGAGCTGCTCGTGCGCCTGGCCGGGCGTCCGGCCCTGTACGTCGCTGCCGACCGCGACGCAATGGTCAGTCCGAAGAGCGTCCGCAAACTCTACGACCGTGCTCCCGGACCGAAGCGTTTCGAGACGATCGCCAGCGATCACACGTATGCTGCGGAGCACGCGCGCGCAACGGTGCTCCAGTGGCTCGACGAACTCCATCCGCACGGTGCGGGCAGCGGCTCGTGAACGCGCTCGAGCGCCGCCGGTACAGCCGGCATCTCTTGATTCCCGAGGTCGGGCTGGCCGGCCAAGAGCGCCTACGGAGCTCGCGCGCGCTCGTGATCGGTGCCGGCGGACTCGGATCGCCGGCACTGCAGTATCTCGCCGCGGCGGGCGTAGGCAGGATCGGCATCGTCGACGACGACGTGGTCGACGAAACGAATCTGCAGCGTCAGACGATCTTTGCTACCGCCGATATCGGAAAGAAGAAGGCCGTCGCCGCGGTGGAACGTTTGCAGGCACTCAATCCGCTCGTTAACCTCGATCCGGTCGCGGTGCGATTCGAGCCCTCGAATGCCCGCGCGCTCGTATCGCTGTACGACGTCGTCCTCGACTGCACCGATCGGTTTCCGACGCGCTTTCTCATCAACGATGCGTGCTATTTGGAGCGGCGCGCCGACGTCTACGGATCGATCTTTCGCTTCGACGGTCAGGTGAGCGTCTTTCGCGCGCCGCAGGGGCCGTGCTACCGTTGTCTTTATCCGGAGGCGCCGCCCCCGGAGAGCCGCCCGACCTGCGCGGAGGGAGGCGTGCTCGGAGCGCTCGCCGGTATCGTGGGCGCGTGGCAGGCGAGCGAAGCGCTCAAGATATTGCTGGGAATCGGCGAACCGCTGATCGGCCGGCTGATGCTCGTCGACACGCTGCACGCGCGAACCCGCGAGGTTCGATTCGAGCGCGACCCGCAGTGCGCGCTCTGCGGTGAAGCGCCGGTCGTCGCCCATGTCGACGAGCGAGCGTATGAAGAGGTGCGCGGTGAGTCGCCGGTTGCGGAGATCGGTGCGGAGCGTCTCGATGAGGCGCTTGCGGATGCGATACTTTTGGACGTGCGCGAGCCGCACGAAGCCGTACTCGGAACCATCGACGGAGCGGTACGTATTCCGGCGTCGGAGCTCGATGCGCGGATGCACGAGCTCGATTCCGCCGTGCGCTACGTGGTCGCCTGCCGCGTCGGCGCCAAATCCATGTGGGCCGTACGGCGCTTGCATGAAGCGGGATTCACGCGGCTAACGCATTTGCGCGGCGGCCTGCTGGCCTATGCGGCGCGTCATCACGAGTTCGAGTTCTTTTGAGCGACGCGTGAGGTACGCAGCATTCGGCCGGACCGGAGTAGACCTGCCCGTTATCGGTCAGGGCACCTGGAATATGGCGGAGAGCGGTGCCGGCCTCAAAGAAGCGCAACGCGCACTTCGCCGCGGAATCGAGCTGGGGATGGTCCATCTCGACACGGCGGAGATGTACGGCGCGGGCCGCGTCGAGGAGCGCCTGGGCGAAGCGATACGCGGTCTCGCTCGCGAGCGGCTCTTTATCGCAACGAAGGTCTTGCCGGAAAACGCCAGCTATCGCGGAACGCTGGCCGCCGCCGATCGAAGCCTCTCGCGGCTAAAATGCGATTACGTCGACCTCTATCTCTTGCACTGGCCGGGATCGCACCCGCTTGAAGAGACGATGCAGGCGCTCGAGCGCCTCGTCGAACAGGGGAAGACGCGGTTTATCGGCGTGAGCAACTTCGACTCACACGAGATGATCGAAGCGGCTTCATATCTGCGTGCGGTGCCTCTGGCCTGCAATCAAGTGCTCTACCACCTTTGCGAGCGTGGGATCGAACACGCGCTCGTTCCGGCGGCACGCGAGCGTGAAATCGCCGTCGTAGCGTACACGCCGTTCGGTCGCGGCCGGTTCCTTCGTTCCGGCGCGGGGCGGCGAGCGCTCGAGCGCATCGCTCTCGAGCACCAGGCGACCCTTCGGCAAGTCGTGCTGGCATTTTTAACTCGCGAGCGGGGGCTCTTCGCGATTCCAAAAGCCGGCCGCGTGGAACACGTCGAAGAGAACGCTGCGGCGGGAGCGCTGGAGCTCGATGAAAACGAGATCGCGGAGATCGAGCGCGCCTTTCCGCGGGGAGAACTGGGCCCGTTGGCCACCTTATGATGACGAGAACCGAAAACACTCAAATCAAGCGACGCGCGATCCGCCGGGCCCTCGAGCTGGGTGCGGCCGACGTGCGCGTCGTCTCGGCTTCGCCCGACGCGGTGACGCGCGAGCGAATGACCGACGCGTTCGCTCGCCGCGACCTGGCGACGTGGGGATACGACGCAGAGTACGCGCGACGTGCGAGCGACCCGTCGAGTCTGCTCGACGGTGCCCGCAGCGTTCTCTGCATCGCGATGCCGTACTCAACGCACGCCGCGCGACCGGTGACTCCGCTGCGCGGACGAGTATCGAACTACGCCTGGTCGCCGGATTACCATCGCGAACTGCGCGGGCTCTTAGAGGCCGTCGCCAAGGAAATCGACGATGCGGCCGGCGAGCCGGTCACCGCGATCGCGTGCGACACGCGGCCGCTTGCGGAGCGCGCGTTCGCCGCCCGCGCCGGATTGGGCTGGATCGGCAAGCATACGAATCTGATCGCTGCGGAAATGGGTTCTTTCGTGTTTCTCGGCGAGATCGTAACGAGGCTGGAACTGCCCGCCGACGAGCCGCTGCGTAAGAGCTGCGGCGCGTGCGCTCGGTGCGTGGACGCATGCCCCACGCGCGCTCTGCGCGGCGATTACACGATCGATGCGACCCGGTGCATCTCCGATCTCACGCAGCGGACTGGCGCCATTCCCCGCGCGATGCGAACGCTGATCGGCGATTGGGTCTGGGGCTGCGATATCTGCCAAACGGTCTGCCCGCCGAACTCACGCGCGTTGCGACCGTCCGCCCCGCGCCGGCCGTCGCCTGACGAGGAGACGGCTCATCCGTCGCTCGTGGGCATGCTGCACCTGCGCAGCGGCAGTTTCAAGCGGCGCTATCGCGCCAGCGCCATGGGCTGGCGAGGCGCGGCGGTCTTGCGGCGCAACGCCGCGGTTGCTCTCGGCAATGCGCTCGACCGTTCGGCGGTCGGTGCCTTGGTCGAGAGCCTGCAGCGCGATCCGCATCCGATGGTCCGTGGTCACGCGGCTTGGGCGCTGGGAAGGATCGGTTCGCCGGCCGCAGTTGCCGCATTACGCGGTCGGCGTGCGGCCGAGCGCGAAGAGAGCGTCCGCGCCGAGATCGGCTCCGCATTGGAGCCCTTCGAATGAGTCTGCTCGCGATCGCCGGCGCGGCGGCGCTGCTCGCCCGAATGGCCGCCGTCAACGCGGACCTTCACACGTTTACGGCCACCATGCACGCTCACGTGGCGATGCGATCCTTCCCATTTCTTTCGGCCGATTTGGACGGCACGTATTACTACAAAGCCCCCGACCGGGAGAAGGTGGTTTTTATCGGCGGCGTTCCGCTGGTCGCCCAGCAGTTCGATAAACTCTACGCGCACATCGAGAGCCCTTCGCAATGGCAGGCGATCTATGCGATTACGCCGCTCTCCGATGACGGCACGACGACCCGGCTGCGCCTCGTTCCTCGCAAGCAGGGCAACGTCGTTCGCATCGACGCGAGCGTGAACGACAAGAGCGCGACGGTTACCTCCATGCGTTGGAACTACGTCAACGGCGGCTATGCCGAGTTGGCCAATCATTACGCGTCCGTCAAAGGCTATCTGCTCGTCGAATCGCAGACGGGACGCGTACAGGAGCCGGGCTACGTTGCGGAGATCAGCTCGACGATCGGTCAATACAAGATCAATCCGTCGCTGCCGGACGGGGTTTTCGAGGATCGATGACGGCAGTCTCACTGATCGACGGTTTCAGCCGCCCCATCACGTACTTGCGCGTCTCCGTAACGGACAAGTGCAACCTGCGCTGTATCTACTGCATGCCCGAGGGCGGTCTGCCGTGGCTTCGGCGCGAGGAGATTCTTACGTACGAGGAGATTACTGAGATCGTTCGCGCCGCCGCATCGGTGGGCGTGCGGACGATTCGCTTGACCGGAGGAGAGCCGCTCGTCCGCCGCGACCTCAGCCGGCTCGTGGCGGCCATTGCGGCGATTCCGGGCGTCGACGACGTCGCGCTTTCGACCAATGGATTGCTGCTCGAAGAGCAGCTGCCCGAGCTCGTTGCCGCTGGATTGCGGCGCATCAATCTCTCGCTCGATACGCTGAGGCCCGAGCGGTTTGAAGCGATCGCGCGCCGCCCCGGTCTCGATACGGTGCTGCGCGCAATCGATGCGGCGATTGCGGCGGGTCTCGCGCCCATCAAGCTCAACTGCGTGGTCATGCGCGGGAAGAACGACGACGAGTTGCTCGACTTCGCCCGGCTGACGCGCGACCGTGCGATATTCGTGCGCTTCATCGAAGTGATGCCGGTACTCGAGAACACGCAGCTCCAGCGCGACGCTTACGTCTCTGCCGACGAGATTCTCGAGCGCATCGCCGCCGGCGGCGAGCTGCGCCCGGTAACCGGACCGGGCGGCAACGGACCGGCACGATACTTCGCATTGGCCGGTGCGGCGGGCGCGGTGGGGGTGATCAGTCCGCTCTCGCACGACTACTGCGAACGCTGCAACCGGGTGCGCTTGACTGCCGACGGGCGCCTTCGCCTCTGTCTCTTCGGCGACCACGCACTCGACCTGCGCTCCCCGCTCCGCGCGGGGGCGACGACGGAGCATCTCGCCGCCCTCCTGCGGTCGGCCATGCTCATCAAGCCCGAACGCCACCATCTGCGCTTGGGTGAGAGCGCCTCGCGGATGCGAGCCTTCTCCGAGATCGGCGGCTGACGCCGGGCGGTCACGACGGCGGGGCCGCGGGCGTTGGGAGGATAAGGGGGAAACGAATGGACGCGGTCCGGGTGACGGGCGAAGCAACGGCGATCGCGACGACGCGCGTCGAGTCGCTCGTTCTCGAGTATCAGACGAAGTTGGCACGGTACGTTCGCCGTATGGTCGGCGATGCGGAAGTCGCGCTCGATCTGACGCAAGACGTCTTTCTCTCCGCCTATCGGATGCTGCAGGCTGATCCGCGGCGCGAGCTGAGCGCCGGGTGGCTCTACCGGGCGGCGACGAACGCTGCGATTTCATTCCTTCGGCGCAAGAAGATCCTTCGCGTTCTCCCGCTCGATCGCGAAGTCGATCGAAGCGCGTGGCGCGTCGACGAGCGCAGTACGGCCTCGCTCGACCTGCAGGCAGCGCTGATGCGCCTGCCTCCCGAGCAATCTGCGGCATTGCTCCTGACGAGTTACGCCGGCTATTCGTCGTCCGAGGCGGCCGCGATCCTCGGCACGACCTCGGACGCCGTTCGTCAGCGCGTTTGCCGGGCGATGCGCGTGTTGCGGACAACCATGAAGGAGAGAAGCGAGTGACGATTCTTCCAGCGACTTGCGATGCGATCGAACGGCTTGCCGGTGCGATCGCGCTCGGCGAAGCCGGCGACGCGGAGCGTGAAACGTATCGCAATCATCTCGCCGCATGTCCCCATTGTCTCAGAGAGCTGAGCGGCGAACGCGAGATCGAGCGCGTGATGTCGGCGATCGTGCAGGCACGGGCCGAGGAACGCTGGGAACCCCATTGCCGCCCCATGCTCGCGCGCAAGCCCTCCCCGAGGTTTGGCTGGGCCGCGGTCGCGCTGTTGGCGGCCGCCATTGCGCTCGTCGTCGGCATTCGAATAACGGAGAGACCGCAGCAGGCGCCGCTGGCGCAACGAAGCGTGACCGCTCCGGAGGCGCGCGCCATCGCGGTGCTCAACACGCAAACGCTGCCGCATCGCGAAGGTCGCGCGGAGTCCCTTGCCGTCGGACCGGAGGCGACGCTTGCCGTGACCGTCGAGGTGAACGTGAACGCGCACGGAACGCCCGTCGGCTGCCGCATTACGACCAGTTCCGGAAACGGAATTTTCGACCGCTCCATCTGCCGGTCCGCAATGCGCGCGCGCTACGCGCTGCACCAACCCGCGCACCGGTAAACGCTCGTTCTCTTGCGCGCGTAGGCACGCGCGCAAGAGCGACCGAAACGGCCTGCCATGCCGGAGAGGCCGTTCATCTATCGCTTCCGGAGCGATCTGCGTCTCGACGATCACGCGGGATTAGCCGCTGCCGCCGCACGCGGACCGGTCTTTCCGCTGCTCGTTATCGATCGCTCGATGACGCGGCGACTCTCGGCCTCGCCGCGCCGCGCGGAGTTCTTTTGCAGCGCCGTTGGCGCGTTGGCGGAGGAGCTGCAGGAGCGCGGAAGCCGCTTGGTGGTGCGAAGGGGCGAACCGGAGATCGTGCTTTCGGCCATCGCGAAGGAGATCGACGCGAGCGGTGCCGCCTGGAGTGCGGCGTACGATCGCGCCGGAGTCGCACAAGACCGGCGCTGTGCATCGGCGCTGGAGGAGGCCGGGCGCGAAGTGCGTGTCGAGCACGATGCGCCGGTCGTCGCGCCTGAGGAGAGTGCGGCGGCACATAGCCCAGGGGGTACCGGATACCGCGCCTTCGCGCCCTATTTCGACGTGTGGTTCAAGCTGCCGATTGCGTCGCACGAATACCCGCTGCTGCTGCGCTTCATTCGCTCGCAGGACGACGGCGAGCCGTTACCAACGCCGGACGAGTTCGGAAGCACGACGAGCGGCATGCTCGCCGGGCCGGCGGCGGCACGCCGGCGCTTCGACCGGTTTCTTCGCGACGATGCGGCGCAGTATGCGATAGCCGCAACGTCGCCGGGGGAGGATCGCACCTCGCACCTCGGTGCGGATCTCTCGTTTGGGACGATCGCGGCTCGAACGATCGCACGTGCGGTTCACCGTCGCCTCGACGATCCGTTCGCCCTCAGCGAGGAACGGCTCTCGCTACGGCTCTTTCTGCGCGCACTGGCCCGTCGCGACTTCTTCCTGCAGCTTGCGTGGTTCCATCCCACGACGCACGACGAGCCGCTCCAGGAAAAGATGCGCGAATTCTCCTGGGAATCGTCGCATCCCACGCTCGAGGCATGGTGCGAGGGCCGCACGGGATACCCGTTGGTCGACGCCGGAGTCCGGCAGCTGCGCGCCACCGGCTACATGCATCCGCACGTGCGCGCCGTCGCCGCATCGTTTCTCTGCTTCGATTTGGGCGTCGACTGGCGGCTCGGCCGCGATTATTGGGATCGATGGCTGGTCGAAGACGATCCGGCGCTCGCCGACGGCAACTGGCAATGGATCGCCGGCGTAGGAGCGGACATGGCGCAGTATCCGCGCATCTACAATCCCGAGCGGCAACGCCGGAGCTACGATCCGGCCGGCGTCTACGTACGGCGGTGGATACCGGAGCTGCGGGAGGTACCGCTGGAAGCCTGGTATGGACGCCCGGCCGGCTCGCCGCAGCTCGGGCTCGGACTCTACGCCGCCGACGCCTATCCGCCGGCGGCGCTCGACCATGAGGTTGCGGCGCGAGCCTTTCTCGGCCGCTATCGCGAGTTCAGTCGACGACTCCGTTAGGCATTCGCTCGTCGATCCAGCTCGTGACGACCGGGATGCGCACCTCGTCGCCGTTCCAGGTCTTGATTCCGTAATAGACGCTCGCGACGAGAAAGAGCGGCGCGAGCAACGGCACGAGCACCCAAGCCGAGAATCCCAGGAACGGTACTTGCGCGAGGAGCGAAAGCAGTCCCCAGAAGCCGAAGAACCCGACATTGAAACCGAGTGCCTGGAACGCTTGGCGGCGCAGGTTACGCGATTGCTTGCGATCGAGCAGCGAGAGCAGCGCCAGCGGCCAGAGCGGATAACCGAGTGCCACGAGGGCGCGCGACTCCACCGGATCGGGTGCGGTGGCTACCGTCGCCTTGCCGCGAACGCTCGCCGGCGCGGGGCGTGGGGGCACGGAACCGGCAATTTGCCGGCGGGTCGCCGTTGCCGCTTCGACCTTCGCCGCCAGCCGGCAACTGGGACAGCCGCCGCGTTCGTCGCGACAGGTTGCGCAGATCGGTTTTCCGCAGTCGGTGCACGGTGCGGCCGACGGGACGTTCGAGTGAAAATAGCAGTCCATGTAGGTTACGCGATCCTCCGAATCTTTTGCCACCATCACGTACCGAATCGCATAGGGGGAGGTTTCACCGCGTGACGGCGGCAAGACCGCAGGCGTTTTGCAGCCCCAGGCCCCGTTAAGCCGCCGATCCATTCTCGTGCGGCTGGCGCGCGAGGCGCGCCCGTATTATCCGCGCCTGACGCTCGCGATGACGTTGGGCGTCGTCGCCGGCGTCCTCTCCATCGTACCCCCGTTGGCGTTTCGCATCATCATCAACCAGGTACTCGTTCCCCTCCACGGCAGCTCGCCGGACCTCAAGGCGCTCTACCTCTCGTTGGGACTAACGTCGATCGCGCTCGTACTCGGCAACTGCGCGATTTACGGCCAGACTTATCTCACGGCATGGAGCGGTCAGAATCTCGTCGCGCGCCTGCGCGTCCGTCTCTTCGAGCGTTTGTTGAACTTGCCGCTCGGGGAGTTCGATAAGTGGCGTCCCGGCGAGCTCATCGCGCGGTTCTCGACCGACCTGCAGATCATGATCGACGCGGTGAGCGTCTCGGTACCGCAGCTCGTCGTCGCACTCGCGACGTTCGCCTCGTCGTTTGCGACGATGATCTATCTCGACTGGCTGCTCACGCTCTCGCTCGTGCTCGTCGCGCCGATCGTCTCGCTGGCGGTCTCGAACTTTCAGCATCTGATCTCCGCGAGCACGCACCGGGCGCAACAGCGAATCGCCGATCTCACGGCGAATCTCTCGGAAGTTCTGGGCGGGCAGCGGGTGGTGAAATCGTTCGGCCGCGAAGCGTTCGAAGTCGCGCGGTTTCGCAGCAGAAACGACGATTTCTTCGGCGCGTACATGAAGCTGACGCAGTTCATTCAAACGCAGCCGCTCGTCGTTTCGACCATCATGGTTGCCGCCGTCGTCGGAATCATGTGGCTCTCCGTCCGCGAAGTTCTCGTCGGGCGCCTCGACACCGGACGCGTCTTTATGTATTGGGGATTGCTGGTGAACTTGATGAATCCGATGAACCGGGTTGCCGCGTTCTTCGGCGACATCACCAAGGCGATCGTCGGTGCGGGTCGCGTCTTCGAACTGCTCGACTTGCCGGTCGAGGTCCGCGATCCTCAAGGCGCGGTTGCGCTGCCCTCGGTGCGCGGTCGCATTGAGTATTCCGGCGTCACCTTTCGATATCGTGCCGGTGACCCGCCCGCGCTGCGCGACGTCAACGCGACGATCGACGGCGGCGAGATCGTTGCGCTCGTCGGGCCTTCGGGTGCGGGCAAGACGACGATCGTCAATCTCGTACCGCGCTTCTACGAGCCCCAAGAAGGACGGGTACTGCTCGACGGTCTCGATATTGCGACGGTACGGCTGAGCGATTTACGCAAGGCGATCGCGATCGTGCCGCAAGACGTGCAGCTCTTTCGCGGGTCGATCTTGGAGAATATCCGGTACGGCAGAATCGAAGCGACCGACGCCGAAGTGCTGGCCGCCGCACGCGATGCAAACGTCGACGAGTACGTCCGAAACTTCGCCGACGGCTATGCGACCCAAGTCGGCGAACGGGGCGTGCGGCTCTCGGGCGGAGAGCGCCAGCGGATCGCCATCGCGCGCGCCGTCTTGCGCGACCCCCGTATCCTGATTCTCGACGAGGCGACGAGCGCGCTCGACAGCCATTCGGAGGCGATGGTCGAGCAAGCACTCGATCGCTTATTACCGGGTCGCACCACGCTGATCATCGCGCACCGCCTCTCGACGGTGCGCCGCGCCCACAAGGTGCTTTTTATCGAGGCCGGGAGGGTGATCGAGGTGGGAACGCACGAGGAGCTGCTCTCACGCGGCGGCGCGTACGCGCGGCTCCACGCTGCGCAGTTCTCGGTTAAGGCTCCTTAAGCGGCAATGCGCTAGGAAGTAGACGGAAATCAATAATCTCGAGTCGAAGAAACGGCCGCATCTGGGGACGTCCGCCTTAGAAGTCCCACTTTTGAGTGATGGGTGCCCTTTTTCATCCACGTCCAGAAAGGAACTCCAGTTGAACCAGGGATTCACTGTGTGGCTTACCGGTCTGTCCGGGGCGGGTAAGAGCACGATTGCCGAACGGCTCGAGCCCGAGCTCTCGGCTCGCGGTCGAAACGTTGAAGTGCTCGACGGCGACGAGGTCCGCACCCATCTGTCAAAGGGACTCGGATTCAGCCGCGAGGATCGCGACATCAATATCGGACGCATCTCCTTTGTGGCTTCATTACTGGTCAAGCACGGTGCCGCGGTCATTACGGCCGCAATTTCACCCTACGCGCAGGCTCGGGCCGAGGCGCGCCAGCGCGTCGGACAGGATCGTTTTATCGAAGTTTACGTGCGCTGCTCGCTGGACGAACTGGTGCGCCGCGACGTCAAGGGCCTGTACAAGAAAGCCATTGCCGGCGAAGTTGCACATTTCACCGGCGTCTCGGATCCGTATGAAGCGCCGGAGAACCCCGACGTCGTCGTCGATAGCGAACGGGAATCGGTCGAGGAGAGCGTCGGAAAGATCCTCACCGAGCTGGAGCGGCGCGGCCACGTCGCCGAGCTGAAGGCGGTGTCATGATCAATCCTCACGGCGGCACACTCATCAACCGAACCGTCGAGTCGCCTCAGGTCGAAGCCGAGTTGCGCGAGGAGAGCAAAGGCCTGCGCGGCCTGACGCTCACCGCGCGCGAGCTCAACGATCTCGCGCTCATCGCCAACGGGGCGTTCAGCCCGCTGGCCGGCTTCATGACTCGTCAGGATTACGAACGGGTCGTTACCTCGATGCGCCTAGCCGGCGGCTTGCCCTGGAGCATTCCGGTGGTTTTAGCCGTCGATCGGGACGAGGCACCGGTCGTCGGCGCGCGCGCGTTGCTCTATGACGGCGAGGGCCGGTTGCGCGGAGCCATCGACGTCGAGGACGTCTTCGAGTACGACAAGTACCACGAAGCGCGAAACGTCTATCGCACCGAGGAAGAGAAACATCCGGGCGTCGCCGCGTTGTACGCGCGTAAAGACGTGCTGATCGGCGGGCCGGTCTGGGTGCTTCCCACCCAACACGATCCCGAGAGCCTCTCGCCCGCCCAGACGCGCGCCGAGTTCCAACGCCGCGGCTGGAATACGATCGTCGGATTTCAAACCCGCAACCCGGTGCACCGCGCGCACGAGTACATCCAGAAGTGTGCGCTCGAGACCGTCGACGGAATGCTCCTCCACCCGCTCGTCGGCGAGACGAAGAGCGACGACATTCCGGCGGAGGTACGCATGCGCTGTTATCGGGCACTCCTGGAGAACTACTATCCGCCGGATCGCGTGCTCTTGAGCACGTTGCCTGCCGCCATGCGATACGCCGGTCCGCGCGAAGCGATCTTCCACGCCATGATGCGCAAGAACCACGGATGCACGCATTTCATCGTGGGGCGCGATCACGCAGGCGTCGGAAGCTACTACGGCACCTACGACGCGCAGAAGCTCTTCGACGAGTTTACGCGCGAAGAGCTTGGGATTACACCGCTCAAGTTCGAGAACAGCTTCTACTGCCGGCGCTGTCAGTCGATGGCTTCGAAGAAGACCTGTAACCACGATGCCGAGAGCCACGTTACGCTCAGCGGAACGCAGGTGCGCGAAATGTTACGCGCGGGGCAGTTGCCGCCGCCGGAGTTCTCGCGCCCCGAAGTCGCTCAGATCCTCATCGAAGCCGCGCGGGAGACCGCTTCGGCCTAAGGTTATGCTGCGTCTCCGGGGGCAGGCGTGCGGCGCTGATGGAGCGCGAAGCGGTTGCCCTCGGGGTCGCGAGCAAAACACGTGACGCACGCCGGAAACTCGTGTACCTCTCCGACTTCAACGCCGCTGGCTTTGAGGCGCTCGCGCATGCCTTGGAGGTCGTCGACTTCGAAGGCCGCTCCGGTCGAAGCGCCCGGGACGAATCCCAGCGGCTCTCCGTTGCCGATCCCGAAGGTGGCGTTTCCGACGTCGAACTCGATCCAATGATCGCCGAACGCTTGGCCTTCCTTGAGCCCCAGAGTCTCGGCATAGAAACTCCGCGCGCGAGGTACGTCGCGAACCGAGTAGGCGAAGAAGGCAATGTCTCTGACCATCGGGGGGCGTTTGCATACGGAGGCCGTCGAACCCTAGCGCCGAAAGAAGCAGCCTTCAACGCATTACGGCCGGCCAGGGAGGGCGTCAATGCTCGTGCTTAGCCGCAAGGCGAATCAGTCTATTATGATTGGTAGCGATATTCGCATTCTGGTCGTGGGCGTAGACCGCGATCAGGTTAAGCTCGGTATTGAGGCGCCGCGCCACGTGCCGGTGCATCGCTTTGAGATCTTCGCGGAGATCCAACGCAGTGACGGTGCAGTGAATGCGCCAAGCAAGCAAGGCCCGGCAGGACCGGTAGGAAAAGCGCCTGCGGAGGCCGATATACCCGGCGATGCCGCCCGCTAGGGCGGTCCATGCACGCCACCGCGCGCACGCCGATGCCGGAGACGGAGGCAGGCGCCGGAACCACACGAGTCTCTGAATGTTAACTCAGGTTCTTTGCTGAATGAGTAGGTCTGCTCAGGATCGCGCCGGGAACGGTCGCCGCATGGCGGCGAACCGGTGCTTGCCGACGGGAGTTGTTGCGTGACCATCACTTGGAGCTACGTGCTCGTTGGATTTATCGTCGGCACCTGCACCGCATATAGCGGCGTCGGCGCGGGCGCGATCACGACCCCGTTGCTCATTTTTCTGGGCGTCGGCACCGATCGGGCGATCGGCTCGGATCTGCTCTTCGCGTTGGGTACCCGACTCGTCGCAATGATCGCCCACCTGCAAAAGCGCACGGTGCAGTGGTCGGTACTCTGGCGCCTCTCGCTGGGAGGCCTGCCCGGCGCGATCATCGGCGTGATCGTCAGTGCCGATCTTCACCGCATGCTCGAAGTACACGAGCTCGAGCGAGTGCTACGGATTGCGGTCGCAGCAGCGCTGATCGTCTCCGCTGCGGGCATCATCTTCAATCGCAAACTCGGCGGCGACGCAGGCGGCGACGCAAATAACCTTCCGACGCTGAGACTCGCGGCGATTGGCTTTTTCGTCGGCGTAACCGTCAGCATCACTTCGATTGGCGCCGGCTCGCTGACGCTGCCCTTGTTACTGCTCGTCGCACCGGTGGTCGCGCTCCGGCGGCTTGTCGGCACTGACCTCGCGTTTGCCGTCGTGGTCCTCGTGCCCTCACTCTTGGGGCACTGGCGGATCGGCGACGTCGACCCGGGCATCGCGACGTCGCTGCTCATGGGCTCGATTCCCGGCGTCTTTGTCGGCTCGTACTTCGTGACAAAGCTGCCGGAGGCGTGGTTCCGCGGCGCCCTCGCCGGGTTGCTGGTCGTCGTGGCCTTAGCGCTCTTGCCGATCATGCCGCACGCAAAAGGCTGACCAGCCAGCCAAGCCCTGCCCCCTTTGATCTTTCCCCGCCGGAGGGCGCTCAGGCGGGAATGTCCGCGACCTGTGGCAAAATGTTGACCTGAGACAATGACATCGGTCATTGACCGAAGTTAGCAATCCATAGGAGACGCCGCATCTATGACGATCACCTGGAGCTACGTGCTGGTTGGCTTCATTGTCGGTACCTGCATGGCGTACAGCGGCGTCGGCGCCGGGGCGATAACGACGCCGCTCTTAATTTTTCTCGGGGTTCGGACGAATACCGCGATCGGCTCCGACTTGCTCTTCGCACTTGGCACGAAGATCGTGGCGATGCTGACCCACATGCGCGCCCGCACGATAGAGTGGTCGGTTCTCTGGCGGCTGGCCGCGGGGGGTCTTCCCGGCGCGATCGTCGGCGTTCTCCTGAGCGCCTCGCTGAAGCAGCACCTCGACGTCAAACAGCTCGAGCTCGTGTTGCGTATCGCAGTCGCCGTCGCCCTGCTCGGTTCCGCCGCGGGAATTATCTTCAACCGAAAGCTGGCGCGCGATGCGTCGATCGCGTCCGGCGATCCCGTTTCGATGTGGCGGCCGCCGCTGCTCGGTCTCTTCGTCGGCATCTGCGTTAGCGTTACCTCAATCGGTGCCGGGTCATTGACGCTCCCGCTGCTGCTGCTGCTTGCTCCCAGCGTTGCGCTGCGACGGCTGGTTGGGACCGATCTCGCATTCGCCGTCATTATACTCGTACCAGCCTTGATCGGTCACTGGAAGCTCGGCGACGTGAACCCGACGATCTCGGTCTCGCTGCTACTGGGTTCCGTTCCGGGCGTTTTCGTGGGGACGCATTTCGTGACGCGGCTGCCCGAGCGGTGGTTCCGCAGCGCTCTGGCCGGCGTCCTCGTCGTCGTGGCGTTGGCGCTGTTGCCCATCCTTCCTCACGCAAAAGGCTAGGAATTTAGCGCCGGGCTTACTCTTTTTTGTGCATGTCTGAGTTGGCGCGGATCAGTTCGGCGGCGCGGAAGAGACTCTCGAACGTGCCCGCGTCGCTCCACGCGCCTTCCAGCACGTCGTAGCAGAGGTCGCCTTCGCGGATGTAGCGATTGTGCACGTCCGCGATTTCGAGTTCCCCACGCTGCGACGGCGTTAAGCCCGCAATGAAGTTAAAGACCCGTTCATCGAACATGTAGACGCCCGTGACGGCGTAGCGGCTGCGGGGCTGCGCGGGCTTCTCCTGAATCTCGACGATGCGCTCGTTCTCAAATACGGGCACGCCGAAGCGCTGAGCGTCGTCCACCTGCTTGAGGAGAATGCGCGCTCCGGACGGCTGTGCCTCGAAGCGGCGAACGTAGGGAGCGATATCCTCCTGGACGATATTGTCGCCGAGAATCACGATCGTTCGATGACCGGCGGCAAAGTGTTCGCAGAGCCGCAGCGCGTCGGCGATCCCGCGCTCTCCCTCCTGATACGCGTAGGAAATGCTCTCGAAGCCAAGCTCTGCACCGTTGCCGAGCAAGCGAAGAAAGTCGCCCGCCGAGTTGCCCCCGGTGACGAGCATGACTTCGACAATGCCCGCCCGGCGCAGCGTTTCGAGCGGGTAGTAGATCATCGGCCGGTCGTAGACCGGGAGCAGATGCTTATTCGTTACCTTCGTGAGCGGACGAAGCCGCGTTCCAAGTCCGCCGGCCAACACGATGCCTTTCACGGCGCGGATAGTTCATGCTTAAGCGGGCGCCACCAGGCTTCGTTTGCTCGGTACCAATCGATCGTTTGGGCAATCCCGATTTCGAAGTTCGTGCGAGGTTGCCACCCGAGCGTACGGAGTTTCCCCGAGTCGACAGCATAGCGCCGGTCGTGGCCCGGACGATCGGTCACGTGTTCGACGTGCGTTTCCATCGAACGGCCGCAGCCGATCACGAGCCTGCGCGTGAGGTCGAGGTTCGTTTGCGGGGTTCCGCCGGAAACGTTGTAGACGCTTCCGGTATCGCCGTGCTCGAGCACGTGCAGAATCGCGCGGGCGTGGTCTTCGACGTAGAGCCAATCGCGAATCTGAAGACCGTCACCGTACACGGGCACCGGCCGGTCGTCGATTAAGTTGGTAATGAAGAGCGGTACGATCTTCTCGGGATATTGATACGGACCGTACGTATTGCTGCCTCGCGTGATAATGACCGGAGCGCCGTACGTCTCGTGGTAGGCGAGCGCGAGAAGATCTCCGGCCGCCTTGCTCGCCGCGTACGGACTGCGCGGACGCAGCGCATCCCCCTCGGTCGATTCGCCGGCCGGAACGTTGCCATAGACCTCGTCGGTCGAGACTTGAAGGTAACGCGGGACGTCCGTCCGCCGCAGCGCTTGTAAGAGCACGAGCGTACCTACCGCATCGGTTCGCAAAAACGCCTCCGGGTCGAGGATGGAACGATCGACGTGCGTCTCGGCTGCAAAGTTGACGATTGCATCGGCGCCCCCACCGAGCGCTTCGCGGACGGAGGCCGCATCGCAGATATCGCCTTTGACGAAGCGGTATCGCGGGTCGCTTTCGGCGTCGCGCAGGTTGACGGGATTCCCGGCATAGGTTACCGCGTCGAGATTGACGATCTCGAGCGCCGGCCGCTCCCGCAACGCGATTCGAATGAAATGGGACCCGATAAAGCCGAGGCCACCGGTGACCAGCCAGCGCATTGCGCGCTCTACGCAGAGGATTTGCCCGCGACCTGCCGCGCGGGACTCTCCAGCAGCGCGGCGAGCTCGCGACGCGAGGTGAGTTCGAAGCGATCGAAGATCGCTGCGATGTGCGTTTCGACGGTGCGCTCGCCGATGAAGAGCTGCTCGGCGATTGCGCGGTTGCTCTTGCCTTGCGCGGCAAGGCGCGCGACTTCGTACTCCCGGGGCGTCAGCTCGTGGCTTCCCGCTCGATGGCGAATGCGGCGGCGACGCCGTTCGAGCGCGCGGGCATGGCGAGTGAAGCCGTGGCGGCGGTAGATAGCGAGCGCCTCGGCGCTACGGCCGGCAACTTCAAGCGACTGCGCTTCTTCCCAAGGCCATCCGATTGTTTCGAACGCCGCGGCCGCCTCGCCGGCGAGGGACTTAGCCCGCGGGGCTCGGCTCGACCGAGCGATGCGCGCGTCGAAGAGTTTGAGATAGGCGCACGCGGCGAGATTTCCGGAGTCGGCTGCGGCCTGCGCGAGCAGCGCTCGTGCCCGTTCCGACTCCGGCGGACTCTGCGTGGCCGCAAGCTGATCGAGCAGCCAGAAAGAGAAGTCGACGGTACGAATCATCGCCAGCGCGCGGCTGCGCAAAAGGCGGGCATCGTCGCGGCGCCCCGCAGCGTCGTAATAGGCCGCGGCGCACCCCGCGAGCAGACCGACTCGCTGCGCTTCGCCCGACTCGAAAGCACTCTCGAGCACCTCCGGGCTCAACAGCAACGCCGCCGCGGCATCATCTTCGCGGTAGTAGGCCAGCCGCACGCCCAGTGCGATGCGCGCGCTTCGGGTCATCGCGATGCCCGCCGGAAGCCGCGCATCTTCGCGCTGACGGGCTTCAACCGCGGGGAGATCGCCGGAAAGAAGTTCGGCGAACGCCAGCCCCTGGATCGTCGATCCGCGCACCTTCGCGAACTCCTCGCCGGCTAAAGAGGCGTCCGCTTCGCGATGGGCCGCATTCGCGCGATCCATCCAGCCGGTCGCCATGGCTCGGCTTGCGTAGTTGTTCAGCGTCCATGCCAGTTGCTCGCGGTCGTTCAAAGCGCGCGCGATGGCGGCGGCGGCTTCGTAGTGCTCGAAGGCTTCGATCAAGCAGCCGGAGGTTGCGGCGACGACTGCGCGCACCATAAACGAGTTTCGCCGGTCGACCGCGGAGTGCTCGCCGGGGACCGCCGCAGCTGCGTCGAGATGCCGGCGCGCCACGTCGTTTCTACCCTGCAGCGCCTCGAAATGTGCGAGCGTCACGTACGCGTCGAAGGCCACCGGGCCGCGCTCCCCGCTGAGCTGCAAGGCGCGCAGCGCAACGCTCTTTGCATCCAGGGGCTTCCCGATTTCGTACGTGCGGCGCGCCAGACGGATCGCGAGTGAGGCGGCCGGTCCGCGCTCGCCGGCGGCTTCGTATGCGTCCACCGCTCGTTGTGCAAAGCTGCGCGCCTCGTCAACGGCCGCGTTTGCCGATAGCGCTCGCGAGAGCTTCTCGCACAGCAACGCGTAGCCGGCCTCGGATTCGGCGCGCGTCTCTACCGCGCCCCGATAGGCGGCTTCCGCGTCGCGGTGGGCGTTGCGGTGGAGTGCCGCATCGCCCGCCCGTTCGTACGCCTCGCTCGAGCGCCGCCGTTGGCCTGCCGCGTTCCAATGATAGGCGAGATTGAAGGGATCGGCATCCGGCGTCTCGGCTAAACGTTGCGCCACGTCGCCGATGGATCTCACGCGCTTGCGGCGCAAGCAGCTCGTTGTAAAGGATTTCACGCGTAATCGCATGTCGAAAGGCAAAGCCGCCGGCGCGCTCGCGCACCAGCTGCAACTCGCGCGCAGCTACGAGTGCGTCGCAGATCTCATGATATGTCGACCGGCTGACGCTCTCGAGAAGCGAGGCATCAAAGTCGCGCCCGATCACCGACGCGTAGAGGAGCGTTTGCCGGGCCTGCGCAGAGAGCCGCTCGAATCTCGCCAACACGCCCGCGCGAATGCTCAAGGGTGAGAATCCGGAACCCGTTTCGTCTCCGTTCGTCAGAAGCGCATCGACGAGCTCCTCCGCAAAGTACGGTTTGCCTTCGGCGAGCGAGCAAAGGCGCTCGATCGCGCGTTCGTCGAGCGCGCGCTCGACGGGCAAGAGACCCGTGACGATCGCACGGATCTGTGGGCTCGTCAGTGGAGAGACCTTTACCGTCCTCGAACCGCGGCGGGACAGATCGGCGAAGATCTCGCTGCGAGCGTGGTCGCGCTCGAGATAATCGGTACGGACGGCGCCGAGCACCAAGACTCGAGCGCCGGATAGTCGCGGGATGAGAAAGCCGAGAAACTCCAGCGTCGCAAAATCAGCCCATTGCAAATCGTCCAGCACAAGCACCAGCGGCGACGAGACGCTCTGGAGGGCCGATGCGGCGTCCAGTAACCGGCTATACCGCGTGCTTTCGGAGGGCTGCGCACGTGCCGGTAAGGGCTCCAACGCGAAGGGATCGGGGAGTGCCAGCTCCGAGAAGACCTCTGCAAGCGGCGCGAACGGCGCGGAGAGCGATTGATGGCAGCAGGTCGCAGTCAGGCGTATCGGTTGCGTACGGACGATCGCCGCGAACTCTTCGAGCAGTCTCGTCTTTCCGACGCCGGCCTCGCCCCGGAGCAGCGTGACGCTCCCGGTACCCCGCAGCGCTTGGTCGAAAGCGCGCCGGAGTTCGTCGAGTTCCGCCTCTCTGCCGACGAGCGGGCTCCGAAGTCGCTCTGCCGTTCCTCCGTACACCTCCCGATGCACGACCTTTCCCGCGTTGCTATGGTGCTTGGAAAAGACTTTTTCTTCATGGGGGGACGATACCTTGACGAGTACTGCCGTACCGATCGATCAGGCAAAGCTGGAAGCGGCCATTGGCTGGTTCTTGGGCGACGTGGGCGCCGTCATGACCGCAGCGTCGGTTTTGACCGGAGATAGGCTCGGCCTATATAAGGCACTTGCGGCCGGCGGTCCGCAGACTTCCCACGAACTTGCCGAGCGGACGCAGACGCACGAGCGATACGTTCGGGAGTGGCTCTCCAGTCAGGCCGCCGCCGGGTACGTCGGCTACGATCCGGCAACGGCGCGATTCGAACTGCCGCCCGAACACGAGCCGTTGCTCGCCGACGACCGAAGCGAAGTGAACATGTGCGGGCTCTTCGGCATGGCCGCCCCGCTCTTCGCCGACGAGCCGAAGATCAGCGAGGCCTTCAAAACCGGGCGAGGGATCGGCTGGCACGAGCACGACCCGCGCCTCTACGGCGCAACCGACCGCATCTTTCGCAACGGCTACGCCGCGCATCTCGTCCAAGACTGGATTCCCGCGCTGGACGGAGTGGAGGCGAAGCTGCGCACCGGCGCAGTCGTCGCCGACGTCGGTTGCGGCTACGGCAGCTCGACGATCCTCATGGCGAAAGCCTATCCGATGTCGACGTTCGTCGGTTTCGATTATCACGAGGCGTCCATCGCAGCGGCTCGCGAGGCGGCGAATCGTGCCGGCGTCGCGGATCGCGTGCGATTTGAGGTCGCGTCGGCAGACGCGACGCCGAGCGGCTTCGACCTCATCTGCTGCTTCGATTGCGTGCACGACATGGGCGATCCGATCGGTGCCCTCACGAGAATGCGCGGGGCTCTCAAGAGCAACGGGACGCTCATGATCGTCGAGCCGTACGCGGCCGACGCGCTCGAAGAGAATCTCACGCCGGTCGGGCGCATCTTTTATGCGGCTTCCACGATGCTCTGCACGCCCTCGGCGCTGGCGCAGGAGGTCGGCTTCGCACTCGGAGCGCAGGCCGGCGAGGCGCGGATGCGCGAGGTCGCTCTGAGCGCCGGGTTCTCCGATTTTCGCCGTGCCGCAGAGACGCCGTTCAATATCGTCTACGAGGCTCGCCCGTAGGCATGGCGTAGAGACGGCCGCCTCGCGCGCTCGGGGCGGCCGTCTGCTTGCTGCGCGCCCGCCCTTGGAGGTCTTTGGCTCGCGTGCTATAATCGCGCGGCTGTCTTCACTTCACCTCGCACGGACGCGAGGTGCGATGGCTCCACGACGCGGCTGCGATGCCGGGATGGGCGGCAGCCGGGAGCCAGAAAGGTTACTCTATGAGCGTCATTACCATGAGGGAGCTCCTGGAAGCGGGCGTCCATTTCGGCCATCAGACGCGCCGCTGGAATCCGAAGATGAAGCCCTTCATCTTTCAGGAGCGCAATGGCATCTATATCATCGACCTCGCGCTCACCGTCGCCAAGCTGCGCGAAACCTACGAGGTGGTCAAGCGGCTCGCGCGGGACGGCCGGATCATCCTGTTCGTCGGTACGAAGAAACAAGCGCAGGACGTCGTTCGGGAAGAGGCCGAGCGCGCCGGCACGTTTTTCGTCAACCAGCGCTGGCTGGGCGGCACGCTGACGAACTTCGCGACCATTCAAAAGCGGATCGCTCGTCTTCGCGAGTTGGAGAACATGAAGATGCAAGGCGACTTCGATCGGCTGCCCAAGAAAGAGGTTGCAAAGCTGCAGGACGAGATGAATCGTCTCGAGCGCTTTCTGGGCGGAATCAAAGACATGCACCGGCTGCCGGACGCGATCTTCATCGTCGATCCCAAGAAGGAGCGGATCGCGGTGCTCGAAGCGCGCAAACTCAAGATACCGATCATCGCGGTTATCGACACGAACTGCGATCCCGATGAGATCGACTATCCGATTCCCGGTAACGACGATGCGATTCGCGCCGTCAAGCTCATGGTTGGAAAAATCGCCGACGCGATCATCGAAGGCAAGACGGAGAGCGAGAGCGCGTACGACCAGGATTCGTACGAGTCCGGAAGGCGCGAGTTTGCCGGCGAGGCACCTGCAGCGATGGCGGAGGTCGGAAGTTGATTTCCTACCAACCGAAGCCCGAGGAAATCAAGGCGCTGCGTGAAGAGACGAGCGCCCCGATGATGGATTGCCGCAAGGCGCTGCTCGATGCGGCAGGCGACGTGGAACGAGCGAAGGCGCTGCTGCTCGAACGCGGCGCGGCACAGGCCGCCAAGAAAGCGGAGCGCACGGCCGAAGAGGGTCTCGTAACCAGTTACATTCACCCCGGCGGAAAGATCGGCGTCCTCGTCGAGGTCAACAGCGAGACCGATTTCGTCGCGCGCAGCGCAAAGTTCACCGAGCTGACCCGCGACATCGCGATGCACATCGCCGCATTGTCGCCGCAGTATCTCGATCGCGAGAGCGTACCGGCCGCCGAGGTGGAGCGCCTGCGCGGCGAGTTTCGCGCGTCCGTTCCCGCGGGAAAATCGGCGGAAGTCGGCGACCGTATCGTCGAGGGCAAGCTGGCAAGGTGGTTTGAAGAGCACTGCCTGCTCGACCAAGCGTTCGTTAAAGACGACGCGATGAGCGTCGGCGAACTGGTTTTTCGAGCGATCGGCAGCCTCGGGGAAAAGATCAGCGTACGCCGCTTTGCGCGATTCGCTCTTGGCGAGTGAGCCGGGCAACGCGAGATACGCTCGCGTCCTCTTAAAGATCTCCGGCGAAGCCTTCAGCGGCGACGTCACCGGCGTCGACGTCAATACGACGCGGACGATGGCCGAAGAGATCGCCGAGGTGAGCCGCGCCGGCGTCTCGGTCGCGATCGTGGTTGGGGGAGGAAATATTTGGCGCGGTAAGGTGCACGAAGAGGCCGGCATGGATCGCGCCACCGCCGACTACATGGGCATGCTCGCCACGGTAATCAACGCGCTCGCCCTGCAGGATGCGCTCGAGCGCATGGGCGTGGCCTCGCGGGTCCAGACCGCGATCGCGATGCATCAAATTGCCGAACCGTATATCAGGCGGCGTGCGATTCGCCATCTCGAGAAGGGACGCGTCGTGATTTTTGCCGCGGGAACGGGAAATCCGTACTTTACGACCGATACGACGGCGGCGCTGCGCGCGGTCGAAGTCAATGCCGAGGCGATTCTCAAAGCGACGAAAGTAGACGGCATCTATACGGCGGATCCGAAGAAAGACCCGAGGGCGACGCGTTTCGAGCGGCTCGACTACATGGAAGTGCTGCAGCGAGGCCTCGAGGTGATGGATTCAACCTCGATGGCGCTCTGCATGGACAACGCGCTGCCGGTGATCGTCTTCGACATGTCGGTTGCGGGGAACATACGCCGGGTCATCTGGGGTGAACCGATCGGCACGTACGTCGGGCGCCGCGAGCCGGCGCCTGCGGGAGTGAGGAGTTCGTAAGCATGGCGGATGATTATTTCAAAGAGATCGAGTCGAGAATGCAAAAATGCGCCGAGGCAACCCGCAACGAGTTCGCCTCGATTCGGACCGGCCGCGCCGCGCCCGCGCTTCTCGACCGCATCGTGGTGGAAGCCTACGGTCAGACGGTCCCCCTCAAACAGGTCGCCGGCGTATCCACGCCCGACTCGCGCACGCTCTTGATTGCCGCGTGGGACAAGGGCGTCGTCCCCGCGATCCGCAAGGCGCTCGAAAAGAGCGACCTCGGCTTGACGCCGAATATTGACGGATCCGCGATTCGCCTCGTGATTCCGCCGCTCAACGAAGAGCGCCGCAAAGAACTGGCCAAGCTCGTAAAAAAGAAGGCCGAGGACGGGCGGGTGGCCGTCCGGAACGTCCGGCACCGGTCGCACGACGAACTCAAAGCGCAGCTCAAATCGCACGAGATTACGGAAGACGATAGCAAACGGATGCAAGAATCGCTGCAGCGGCTGACCGACAAGTACGTCAAGGATATCGACGAGCTCGTTGTCGCGAAAGAGAAAGAGATCATGGAAGTGTGACCGAGGATTTCGTCCTGCTTCCCGAAGTGCAGGCGCGGCGCGCTTTGGGAGATCGGCAGATTCGTCTGCGAGTACTCGCTCCGATCGGCACGTGCGTCGGCTACGGTGCCTTGCGCGTGCTGCGCTTGAAAATTCACGAAGACCGATCGGCCGAGCTGACGGTCGGATACGAGTCGTACCGGACGTGAGCCTATCGTTGGTCGCGGGCGCGACTCCGTCGCTCGACGTGCGCAGCGTTCCGAGGCACGTCGCGATCATCATGGATGGAAATCGCCGCTGGGCGCGCGAGCGGGGAATGCCGGCGATCGAGGGCCATCGCCGCGGAATGATCGCGTTGCGCCAGGTGACGCGCGCCGCGAGCGACCTCGGCATCGACGCGCTGACGGTCTACGGGTTCTCAACCGAGAATTGGAACCGCGACGAGAGAGAGATTTCGCTGCTCTTCGAGCTTTGCGTCTATTTCGCGCGCAACGAGCTCGTCGAGCTTCGCCGCAATAACGTTCGAGTCAGAGTCATCGGCGAATGGGAGTCGCTGCCCGCGGCGCCCCGCAACGCGCTTGCCGATCTGCAGGCCAAGACCGCCGAAAATACCGGTTTGGTACTGAACATGGCCGTCAACTACAGTTCTCGGGCGGAGCTCGAGCGAGCGGTTCGCGGCATCGCGCGCGACGTCTCGCGCGGAGTGCTGGCACCCGAGAGCGTCGACGAGGCGCTCATCGGGCGATATCTCTATACGACCGATCTTCCCGAGCTCGATTTGCTCATTCGGCCAGGCGGAGAACAACGGCTCTCGAACTTTATGCTCTACCAGGCCGCGTACGCCGAGCTCGTTATGACCGACGTCTATTGGCCGGACTTCTCGAAGGATGACTTCGTACGAGCGTTGATCGTGTTTCAGCATCGGGAACGGCGCTTCGGCGGGACTTGAGCGAGCGCCGAATCGTCGTGGGCTTGATCGTGGCGGCGATCGGGCTCTTGTGCGTGCTCTTCCCGTGGGCGTTCTATCTGTTGATCCTCGCGATCGGCCTGGCGAGTATCTACGAGTTCAACTATCTGTGCGCGATCAAAGGCCAACCGCTCGAATATCCGGTTGCCGTGCTCGGCGTCTGCGCCTACATCGCGATGGCGGTCTTCGGCCTGTTGCACAAGTGGGAAGGCGTCTTGCTTGCCGGAATCGTGATCGTCGCCTTCGCGATCGGAATGTACGGCGAAGAGAAGGGGTACTTCGCGCGCACGGCCTACACGCTGCTCGCCGTTCTCTATATCGGCAAGCTCTTGACGTACTTCGCCTTCATCCGCCAGATCGCCGGGAACGGCATGTGGCTAACTTTCTACGTCATCGTGCTCATCGCGCTGAGCGATACGTTCGCGATGCTGGTGGGATCGAGTATCGGACGCCATAGCCTCACGCGGATCTCGCCGAAGAAGACCGTCGAAGGATCTCTCGGAGCGCTCGCGATCGTGACCCTCGTCGGCACAGCCGCGAGCTGGCTTCCGCAGATTCATATCGAGTGGTGGCAGGGAGCGGCGCTCGGCTTTGCAACCAGCATCGCCGCACAAATAGGCGATCTCGTCGAGTCGGCGTTCAAGCGCGACGCAGGCGTGAAGGATGCCGGCGCGATGATTCAGGGGCATGGCGGCGTTCTCGATCGTTTCGACTCATACTTGCTCGGCGGCGTGACCTTCTACGCAACGCTCCATCTCATCGGAGTTATTCAGGTCCAGTGACGCGCAAGCGGGTCGCAATCCTTGGATCGACCGGATCGATCGGTACGCAAGCTCTCGACGTCATCGCGCGGCATCCCGATGCATTTACGGTCGTCGGGTTGGCGGCCGGGCAAAACGTGGAGTTACTGCGCGGGCAGGTCGAGCGTTTCCGGCCGGAGATTGCCACCTCGGCCGCCGACGGTCCGCAGGCGTTGCATCGCGTTGCCGTAGAGAGTAACCCGGATATTCTGCTCGCGGCGACCGACGGTTCCGTCGCCTTTGAGGCGATCTTCGCTGCGGTCGAGCGCGGCATCGACATTGCCGTCGCCAACAAGGAGCTGGTCGTTGCCGCCGGCGCGTTGCTCGTCGAGCGGGCGGCACGCAGCGGCTCGCGCCTCTTGCCCGTCGACAGCGAACACAGTGCGATCTTTCAATGCCTGGTCGGCGAAGCGCGTTCGAGCGTTGCGGCGATCGTGCTGACCGCATCCGGAGGTCCGTTTCGTACGATGTCCCGCGAAGAGATGGAGCGAGCCGATCTCGCCGCGGCACTCGCGCATCCGACGTGGAGAATGGGTACGAAGAACACGATCGACTCGGCGACGATGATGAACAAGGGACTCGAGGTGATCGAAGCCAGCCGCCTCTTCGGTATCGAGGGCGAACGGATACGCATCGTCGTCCATCCGCAATCGGTCGCGCACGGCTTTGTCCTCTTCAGCGACGGAAGCGTCAAGTCGCAGCTCGCCGCGCCCGACATGCGCGTTCCGATCGGCTACGCGCTGAGTTACCCCGACAGACTCGCCTCTTTTGGCGCGGACTCCCCGATTTTCTCGAACGGCGACATGCTGGAAATGCTCGGAGCACGCAACGGAGAGGCGGCGCTGCGTTACGATTTCGAGGCGCCCGATCCGGCTCGCTTCCCTTGCATCGCCCTCGCGTACGAAGCCCTCGCCGCCGGGGGCACCCAGCCCGCCGCCCTCTCGGCTGCAAACGAAATTGCCGTAAACGCGTTTGTAGGAGGGAGGATATCCTTTGGACAGATCCCTGCGGTGATCGAAGGGGCGATGCGCGGCGCCCGACCGGATGCATTGACCCTAGACGGGGTAAGAAGGGCCGACCGGGACGCGCGTCGGGCCGCCGGAGAGATCGTCGAAGCCATCGAAAGACCGGATCGTTGAATTTGTTAGCAGTCGTTACGTTCGTGGGGTTCGAGAAGGTCGTCACCTTTTTGGTGATGCTTTCGGTCCTTATCGTGCTTCACGAGATCGGGCACTTCATCATGGCCCGGCGCAACGGGGTTCGCGTCAACGAGTTCGCCGTGGGCTTTGGACCGAAACTCTTGGCGTGGAAGAGCCCCCGCAGCGGAACGCTCTACACGCTGCGCGCGTTGCCCGTCGGCGGATTCTGTGCGATGGAGGGCGAGGATAACCGGAGCTCCGAGGCGCAGCAGCAGCGCGAGTTTATCGCCGACGGGCGCGTTGCGGCGAGCAACTTTCAGGCCAAGTCGGCGTGGAGCCGGCTCGGAATAATCTTGGCCGGGCCGATCGCGAACTTCGTTCTCTGCTATCTGATTCTGCTCGTCAGCGCGCTGGCGTTCGGCGTCGCGAGCGACAAGGCCATGCCGGTTGTCGGCGAAGTGATCTCGGGATCGCCGGCCGCGGTCGCCGGGATCCGTCCCGGCGATCGCATCGTCGCGATCGATAACGCCGTAATCACGTCGGGGAAGTCGCTCGTCGATACGATCCATCGAGCGCTCGGGAAGCAGCTCGATCTCGTCTACGAGCGCAACGGGATCCGCTCGAAGATCCACGTGCGGCCGCGGCCCTGTCCCGCGAGCGTCGGAAAGCAGTTTGGGTGCATCGGCTTTCAGCCCGTTCCGGCGTACGAGCACGTCGGGTTCACCGCGGCGGTACGACAGAGCGCCGATGGGTTTGCCGCCATTGCGAGCCAGACGTTTAGCGGCCTCGCGCTTCTCGCCACCCAGTTTTCCAAATACGCGCCGGAAGTCTCGGGACCGATTGGGATGGGGCAGGTCGCCGCAACCGTTCAGGATTGGGGTTGGGGACCGTACTTCTCGCTCGCCGCGACGATCTCGTTCGCACTTGGCCTCTTCAATCTATTGCCGATTCCGGCGCTCGACGGCGGTCGCGCCGCCTTCATCATCGCGGAGCTCATTCGCGGGCGCCCGGTCGACCCTGAGAAGGAAGCGATGGTGCACATCGCCGGCTTTGCGGCGCTGATGGCGCTCATCATGCTCGTCGCCTTCCACGATATCGCCCGTATCGTCAGCGGCCAGGGCATTATGTGATGCTGCGCGTCCGACGTAAGAGCAAGCCGATCTTTCTGCAGAACAAGACCGGAAAGTCCGACGCGAAGAGCGTCTGGATCGGCGGAAACAATCCCGTCGTCGTACAATCGATGACCACGACCGATACGGCCGACGCCGACGCGACGCTCGAACAGATCTACGGTCTGGCGATGGAAGGGTGTGAGGTGGTCCGCGTTACCGTAAAGGACGCGCCCGACGCCGCGGGCCTGCCGGCCATCGTCCACCGCTCGCCGGTGCCGATCGTCGCGGACATTCACTTCGATCACAAGATGGCGCTCGCCGCGATCGAGGCCGGCGTGGCGAAACTGCGCTTGAACCCCGGAAACATTCGCGACCCAAAGAAGGTCGCGGAGGTCGTGGAAGCGGCCAAAGCGCGTGCGATTCCCATCCGGGTCGGAGTGAACATGGGCTCGCTCGCGCCGGATTTGGAGAAGTCGTTCGGGCACACCGCGGAGGCGATGGTTCTCTCCGCGTTGCGCCACGTCGAGCTGCTCGAGGAACACAGTCACACGGATCTCGCGATATCGCTGAAGGCACACGACGTTGCGACGACGGTTCAAGCCTACCGGTTGATGGACGAGCGTTTGCGCGAGCGCGCGACGCCCTACGCGCTTCACCTCGGCATCACCGAAGCGGGATTGTTGCGCGACGGTACGATCAAGTCGTCGATCGGTCTCGGCATCCTGCTGTGGGAAGGGATCGGCGATACGATTCGCGTCTCGCTTGCGGCCGATCCGGTCGAAGAGGTTCCGGTCTGCTGGGGAATTCTCAAATCGCTCGGATTGCGTGAAAAGGGCTTCGAAATTACGGCTTGCCCCTCGTGCGGACGCGCCGAAATTTCGGTTCTCGAGCTCGGCCGCGCCGTGGAAGCGATTGCAAAATCGTACAGCGCCCCGGTGAAGGTCGCCGTCATGGGTTGCGTGGTCAACGGGCCCGGCGAATCGAAGATGGCCGACGTGGGCGTCGCCGGCGGGAAGGGTAAGGGCGCGATCTACCGCGCGGGCGAACTGGTCGGTACCTATCCGGAGGAGGATCTTCTCGGCATGCTTCGCCTGGAGATCGAGAAAGTAATCGCCGAGAAGTATCCCGATTACCTCGCGGAGCTCGGCGGCTCGACGGCATGATTCGCCGGGTCGCCGCGCTCTACGAAGCCTTTAGCGCGCGGCAGTTGGCCACGGTCGCCGCTATCGCGCTGCTCGCCTCGCTCTTGCTGGCCCTTTCGCGACCGATCGTCATGCTCGTCGACGGCGAACGCGTCGACAGTGACGTCCCTCCGGTTACGACCGCGAGCGATCGCGCGTACGTGCCGCTCCGTTCGATCGCCGACGCGCTTGGCGCCGAGACCGAAGCCGATGTTAAGATGGGCACGATCGACGTCGTGCTCGGCGGGCAATCGTTGCGCGTGCGAATCGGCGATACCCACGCGAGCCTCAATGGAATGCCCTTTACGCTCAAACACGCGCCGTTTCGCGTTCGGGGTCGGGTCATGATCTCGCTCGACGCGGTCGCGCGCGCCTTACGCGTGCACGCAAAGTACGATCCGCGAAGCGCACGGATCGAAGTCATCACGCCCGGCGTGGGCCAGGTGCCCAACGCCCAGAGCGCCGTTCAGTAGCTACGCGTACTCGGTAAGTCCGGCAGGCTCTTCGACCGGTACGATCTCGGCGGGGTTCGATTTGCGGAAACCGTAGGCGAAGAAGAAGACCAGGCCGCAGACCAGCGCGATGCCGAACCACGTCCAGGTAGCGCGCGAGAGACCGAAGACGGCGAGGAAGAGCGAAAAAACGATTCCCAAGATCGGAAAGAGCGGCACGAACGGCACCCGGAAGCTGCGCGGAAGGTCGGGGCGCCGCTTGCGCAGGTAGAGCACGCCGGCGCAGACGACGGTGAACGCGATCAGCGTTCCGATGTTCACCAGGTTGAGCAAGTTGTTGAGCGGTACGATGAGCGCGAGGACCGCCACTGCGACGCCCGTGATCAGCGTCGTGATGAACGGCGTCTTGAAGCGCGGGTGGATCGCGGCGACCGCCGGCGGAAGCATCCCATCCCGGGCCATGACGTAGAAGATTCGCGACTGACCCAAGAGCGATGCCAAGGCGACGCTCGTCGTTCCCGCTAGAACTCCGATGGTGATCACCCAGCTCAACGCGGGCATATGCAGCGGTGCGAGCGCGTAAACGAGCGGGTTCTTGATCGGAACCTGGCTCCACGGGACGGCTCCGACCAGCACGACCGCGGTCGCGCAATAGATGAGCGTTCCGATTGCCAGCGCGCCGATCACGCCGACGGGAATGTCGAACTGCGGGCGCTTGCACTCCTCGGCGGTCGTCGTCGCGGTATCGAAGCCGATGTAGCTGAAGAAGACGTAAGCGCTGATCGCGATGATCCCATACGGCTGCGCCGACGACGAATAATCGGCCAGGCCGCCGAACGGCCGCAGCGTGCCCCAGCCCACGGGATTGAAGTCGCGCAGGTTGGCGCCGTGGATAAGAAAAGCGCCGGCGATGACGAAGATTATCAGCGCAGAAATCTTGAGCACGACGAAGACGTTGTTCACGGTCGCCGACTCGCGAATTCCGACGGAGAGCAAAAGGCTCAAACCGATTACGAAGAGCGCCGCGACCAGATCGCACTGGGAGTGAGCGAGATCCCAGCTTGCGGGCTGCCACCACGCGCCGTGAATTGCGAGATTCGATTGCTGCGCCCAGGCAGGCAATGCGAGGCCGCTTCCCTTGAAAACGTCTTGGATCGCGGCCGAGAACTGTTGCGCCACCGGCGCCGCACTGATACCGTACTCGAAGATCAATGCGAAGCCGATGATCCAGGCGAAGAGCTTCCCCAGCGTCGCGTACGCATACGTGTACGCGCTTCCCGCAACCGGAACCATGGCGCCGAGCTCGGCGTAGCAGAGTGCGGCGAAGAACGACGTGAGGCCGGCAAGCAGATAGGAGATGATGACCGCAGGTCCGGCTCCCTTGACGCCCGTGCCGATCGTGGTGAAGATGCCGCCGCCGATCATCGTGCCAAGGCCGATTGCGATCAAGTCCTTCGCCGTCAGGGCACGCCTGAGAATCTTTCGCGAGCCGATTTCGCGCAGCTTGTCCGCATCGGTCGTCGCAAAAAGCTCGGAGAAGAACGACATTCGGGCGGGCGTTCGAACCTAGTTTTCCGGCGGCCTGCCGGAGTGATTCCAAAGATGCTCGGGAACGCCGAGTGCGTCGTTGATCCAGCGAGCCCAAGTGAAGAGCGCGTCGGAGAGGCGATTGAGATACCGCAACGCCTCATCGGCGGCGGGCTCCTCGTCGTCCATGAGTGCGACGAGAAGACGCTCCGCGCGGCGGCAAACGGTACGGGCGAGATGGAGTTGCGCGCCGGGCAGCGATCCGCCCGGGTGAATGAAGTTCGCGAGCGGCGGCAGATCGTGCGTCGCCTCGTCGATCGCGCGCTCGAGCGCCGCGACGTCCGCGTTACGAATCGCGGCCTGCCCGTCCCGGCGGTCCTTGGGAAGCGTTGCAAGCTCGCTGCCCAAGTTGAAGAGTCCGTCTTGCGTCCAGGCCAGCCATGCGTCGAGACGGGCGGCGCGCGGCCGCTCGGAAAGCAGCGGGCGAAGCGCCGCGCGCGCAACGCCGATCGCGCTCGAGAGCTCGTCGAGCGTACCGTACGTTTCGATCCGGCGCGCGCTCTTCTTGATGCGGCCGCCGCCGACGAGCCCGGTCATTCCCTTATCGCCGGTCCGCGTGTAGATCCGTGTCGCCTTGGGCATCGCCTATCCTATGCTCGCTTCGGCGCGAACTTCCCCGGCAAAGGCCGTTTCGCCATGGCGCGCGAAGCGGGGCCGGTCATGTCCGACGCGCTCTCCGCGGGCGTCCTCAAGGAGATCCCTCCGAAGGCGGCCGATCTTTCGGCGTGGTATACGGCGGCCTGCCTCAAGGCCGAGCTCGTCTCCTATTCACCCGTACGCGGCTGCGTCGTGCTTCGTCCGTATGGTTTCGGCCTTTGGGAGAACCTTCACAGAGAGCTCGACGCGCGATTTAAGGCAACCGGTCACGAGAACGCGTATTTTCCGCTCTTAATTCCGGAGAATCTCTTGGTCCGGGAGGCCGAACACGTCGAAGGATTTGCGCCCGAGGTCGCTTGGGTGACGCAGGGCGGAAGCGAAGAACTCACCGAACGGCTGGCGATTCGCCCGACGTCCGAAGCGATGATCGGTACGATGTACGCGCAGTGGATCGAGTCGTACCGCGACCTGCCGATCCTGATCAATCAGTGGGCGAACGTCGTGCGCTGGGAGAAGGCGACCCGGCCGTTTTTGCGCACGATGGAGTTTCTTTGGCAAGAGGGTCATACCGCGCATGCTTCGGCGGCCGAGGCGCGCGAAGAGACGTTAAAAATTCTGGAACTCTATCGCGACTTCGCTGAGAGCGTCGCGGCGGTACCCGTCTACGCGGGGCGTAAGAGCGCCAGCGAACGCTTCCCCGGGGCCGTTGAGACGTTCGCGATCGAGGCGCTGATGCCCGATGGAAAAGCGCTGCAATCCGGTACGTCACACGATCTCGGCCAGAATTTTGCGAAGGCGTACGAGATCCGCTTTACCGATGCGGACGGGGCCATTAAGTATGCCTACACCACCTCGTGGGGCGTTTCGTGGCGCATGCTCGGCGGATTGATCATGACGCACGGAGACGACCGCGGCCTGCGCGTCCCGCCGAAGATGGCGCCGATCGAAGCGGTCTTGATTCCGATCGTGCGCTCGAACGACGCACGGGCAATCCAGAGCTGTAACGAGCTGGCCGGCCGTCTGCAGGAGGCCGGCTTTCGCGTCCGGGTCGATGCGCGCGACGAGCAGCCGGGGTGGAAGTATAGCGAATGGGATCTTCGCGGGGTACCGGTACGCATCGAGATCGGACCGCGCGACGTGGACGCCGGAACGTGCGTTCTGGCCCGGCGCGACCGCAGCAAAGGAGAGGCGGGACATCGCGAGAGCGTGGCAATCGAGATCGTGCCGTCGCGGCTTGCCGATCTGCTCGACGATATTCAGCGCTCGCTCTACACGCAGGCGAAGCAGTTTCTGCAGGACCGGACCGTCGCGACCGATGACCGCGAGGAGTTCTTCGAGCTCTGCAAGACGCGCGCCGGAATGATCGATATCGCCTGGTGCGAACGCCCCGAGTGTGAAGCCAACGTCAAGGCGCTGACGACGGCGACGACGCGAATCGTACGTCCGCTCGAAGCGCCGAACTCACGGTGTGTGGCCTGCGGGGAACCGGCAAAAGCCCGAGCCTATTTTGCGCAGTCGTATTAAAATCGTGCTCGCGGCGGCGCTCGCGCTGCAGGCCGCGCAAGGCGCTGCCGCGGCCTACTCGCCCACGGTTGCGGAGCTCGACGCGCAAGCGCGGGCCGCGGGAAACCGCCGCGATCTGGCGACGCAGATCGGTGATTCGGTCTTTGGGACGCCCTGGCCGGCGGAGGTAAGTCAAATCTCGGCCAACGCGCTGGGCGATCACCTGATCGTCGGCATCCGGATTTTGGGCGTGAAGTTTCACCAGCCGGTGACGCGTGAGGAGTTTGTCTCGGAAGTCGCAGCGCTCGCCGAGAAGGCCTTCGCCGCAGCTCCCTCGGCGGAGGAGGTGGATATTTGGGCGAGCGTGCCGATTAGCGTTGCCAAGGGCGTGATCGTGAGCGGCGATCTCGCCAAACCCACCTCGCGAACCGTCTTTAGCGTCACCGCGCGACGCGGCGAAGTCACGCCGGCGCTGGAGACGCGGCTCGGTATGCCGAACGACGGCGTCTTCTGGGACGAGCAGTGGGCTCGAACCGCATTCAAATCGCCGGAGTAGATGTACCAGAAGACGACGCTGCCTAGCGGACTGCGCATATTGACCGAGACGATGCCCTCGGTGCGCTCCGCCACGGTCGGTATCTGGGCCGACGTCGGTTCCGCGGTCGAAAGCCGGGAGCAGCGCGGCATCTCGCATCTCGTCGAGCATATGCTTTTCAAGGGAACGCAGCGCCGCACTGCTCGGCAAATCGCCGAAACCATGGATGGAGTCGGCGGAAATCTCAACGCTTTTACCGACAAAGAGTCGACCTGCTACTATGCAAAGGTGATCGACCGTCACGTTCCCTTGGCGCTCGACGTGCTCGCCGACATGTTCCTTCACTCGCTTTTCGACGCAGAGGAACTCGCAAAAGAGCAGAAGGTAATCCTCGAAGAGATCAAGATGTACGACGATTCACCCGACGATCTGATCCACGACGTCTTCCTGCAGACGATGTGGCAGGGCTCGAACCTCGGGGAACCGACGATCGGCTTTGCCGACACCGTCGTGGAAGTGACGCCTGCCGATCTGCGCGGGCACATGTCGGCGCACTATGCGCCGAACTCGGTCGTCGTGGCCGCGGCCGGAAACGTCGACCACGATCGCTTCGTCGAACTGGTCTGCGAGGAGTTTGCGGGATTCAACGGATTGTGTGGCTTAGCGCAGCCCGAGCGTCCGGAGACCACGCCGGCGACCAACGTACGCCATAAAGAGAGCGAACAGGCATACGTCATCCTCGGAACTCGCGGCATCGACGTCCGCGACGAACGGCGTTACGCGCTCTCGCTTCTCGATACGGTGCTCGGCGGCGGCATGTCGAGCCGGCTCTTCCAGGAGATCCGCGAACAGCGCGGTCTGGTCTATAGCGTCTATTCCTTTCAAGCCGCGTATCGAGCCGCCGGACTCTTCGGCGTCTACGCGGGAACCTCGCCGCAAAACGTGCAGGCGTGCATCGACGTCGTCGTCGAGCAGTTTGCACGCGTTCGCGATATCCCGATTGCGCAAGACGAGTTCGAGCTTGCCAAAGAGCACATCAAGGGCAATCTCACGTTGTCACTGGAGTCGACGTCGAGCCGAATGCTCCGGCTCGGCCGCAACGAACTCGCACTCGGGCGGCAGGTCACGCCCGAAGAGATCGAGGCACGAATCGACGCGGTAACGTCCGGCGAGGTCCAAGAACTAGCACGCGACCTGCTGGTCGAAGAGAACCTTGGGTTATGTATCATTGGTCCGGTGGACGAGGGGGCAATCGTGTGGAGCCGCCCCGCTGCGTAGCTTGTCGCGCACATTGTCGACCCACGCGCCTCGTTTCGGGACGCTCGGTGCTCCACATCCATGTTCCGCACCTGCTCCGCCACGCTCGCGCCACCTGCTGAGGACAATTCTGACATCGTGTCAGTGGCGCTCGCGTTGGAGGCCCTCACGAGACGCATAGCTCGACAATGACGCCGCTGCTCGCGGTGGTTGCTCCGCACGTTTGGTCGGGGAAGCTGATCGGCGCGATGGCGATTACGTTCGTCGTGCAGGGCGTGACGATCGGGGCGTATGCCGCGCGACTGGCGGGCGTTCAAACGAAGCGGATTGCGACCTCTATTTCGCTCTTCAATCTCTTCGTTACGACCGGACGGCTTGCAAACTTGTTCATGGCGTTCTTCATCGGGCCGCTCTCCGATCAAGCGGGGAACGCCACCGTGGCGATTCCGGCCTGGCACCACGTCTTTGAGCTGCAGCTGCGCTTGATCGTTCTCGCCGGAACGGTCGGCATGATCGGGTTCTCGCTCTACCTGCCGATGTTTACGTATCTGTTTCGGCGCGGCGTTCATTCGTTCGAGGCGCGGGGGTCGGTGCCGCATTCGCTGGCCCGTTTATTCTCGCCGCGCGTCATCGCCGACGTCCTGCGCTCGGAGCGGTTGCCAAGCCTTTCCGAGGTGCGAAAATTCGACTGGCGACTTTTGCCGAAGCGATTGCTCATCTTCAACACCGTCGTTATGTGCGTTTACGCCATCGGCGTTCAGGCGTCGTACCTGGCGTCGGTCCTCGACCCGACCGTGGCGCGAACGGCGATCGGTCTCTCGGGCGTCATCAACGGTATCGGGACCATAGCGTTCACGCTCTTTGTGGATCCGACGTCCTCGATGATCACCGATCAAGCAATCCACGGCAGGCGGACCGTCGAGGAAGTTCGTTCGATGGTGTTCTATCTATCCTTGACGGCCATCGTCGGATCGCTCCTTTCTCAGGCCATTCTCTATCCGGCTGCCGTCGTGATCAAAGTCGTTGCGCTCTTTGCTATGCATGTACATTTCTAGGTTTCTCGCCGTGGTATTCGGCGCGGCCATCTTGAGCGGCTGTGCCGGGTCGATCGAGCGCTGGATCGTCGATACGCGCGTTCATCAGGGAGACGTCGCGCTCGGGCGCGGCGACGCCCGCGATGCGGAACTGTCCTACCGGCTGGCGCTCCGGGTCGACGCGCGGAACGCGCGGGCGCGTGCGGGTTTCGTCGAGGCGGCGGCGGCGCTGGCGCGCGTCGAGTATGCAAAGGGGCTTTTCGACGATGCGTTGGCGACGGTCGACGAAGGCCTTGCGGTCGACCCGCAGAGCGTACGGCTCGCCGCACTCAAGGAGACGATCGACCAGACGAAACTCCAGCGGGAGATCGTCCTCTCGAACTATCCGACGTATCGCGCGGCGGGCGTCGAGATCGAACACGCGTATCAACGGCTCAACGCGACCAACGCGCTGCTGCTGCGCGATTTGCGGCGTTTCGGCTATACCTTCGATGGGAGCGACCTTACCAGCGCGATCAAGCGGAGCTACGAGATGCAGCTGGAGTTGTCGAAGAATCTCAATCGTCTGATGCTCTACCGCCAGCTCGTGACCTCGGGCGTCCCGGAGGCGCCGACGGAATCGACGACGCTCGGTACGGGCTCGCTGCTGCCGCTGCCGTAACGCGATGATTACTTGGCTTGAATCGCTGCCGACCGGGGACGCCGGAATCGTGGTCGTGGGCGGCTTCGTGACCCTCGCGCTGGCGCTCGGCTACGTCGCCTCACGCTTCACCTCAGACCGGGTTCGAACGGCGCATAACGACCGTGCGGGATTTATCTTGGCCGTCATCGGGGTGATCTATGCGGTCTTGCTCGCGTTCGTGGCGATCGGAGTCTGGGAGCGCTTTCAGCAAGCCGAGGCGCGCAGCTACGACGAGGCCAGTGCGATTGCGACCGTCTATCGCGATGCCGGATCGTTCCCGCAGGGTCCGCGCCTGCGAAGGACCCTCCGCGCCTACGTGCTCTCGATCATCAACGTCGAATGGCCGCGAATGCATCGTGGAGAGCGGTCCGGGCTCTCCAACGCGCTGCTGGAGCAAGCCGATCGCGACGTGCGAGCGCTTCCGGTCGATTCTCCTCGACTCCAGAACATTGCGGCGCAAATGCTTTCCGCGATCGATACGGCCCTCATGGATCGCCGTGCACGTCTGACCATGGACTCCAATGGCATCAGCCGGATCATGTGGGTGACCCTCATCGCGGGCGCCGTCGTGACCGTCGCCTTTACGTACTTGTTCGGCTTCGATCAAACGCTGATGCAGCAGCTGATGATCGGGGGCTTGAGCTTCTTGATCGGGTTGGTGCTCTTCCTCATCATCGCCCTCGACTATCCATTTCGCGGGAGCATCGCGGTCGAGCCCGAGGCCTTCCGTGCCTTGCTCGAGAGCTTCAAGGGGATCGGCGGATAACGCAGACGCGCTGCGCGTTTAAGAAGCTTCGTCCCGAGCCCGCACGCTCGGCCCGGCGGAACGCGTGCCAGAAGCGATCGGCTCCGGGGACGACCTTTGCCGGGTCGGTTTCGTAGACGGGCCAGCCGCCGGGCAGGGCGACGACTGGAAAACGCTGCAGCCACGCACAGAGCTCGAGATTGCGACGCAGACGACGATCTTCGATGGAAATGAAGTAGCGGGATCCTTTGGCGATCGCGCTCTGCTCGTCGAAGGGCGTCCAGAGTAAGGGATCTTCTTCCCAGCCGAACCGATCGACGTAGTACTGAACGTCGGGACCGTAATGCCCGACCACCACGAGCGCGTCGCGCGGCAGGGAATGGCCGAGAGCGATCGCGTTGCGATACGCCGCCTTGTTATAGCGGTAGTACGCGGATACGGGCGCGGTACTATAGAGGAGCGCTGCAACGGCAACGATCGGAAGGATCCCCAGCAGAGCCCAGCGTGCCGCCGGAGCGATGTCTGCGCGCCGAACCATGCGGGCGAAGCCGCCCATAAAACCGCCAATGAGCAGTGCGGCCAGCGGCAGCAGCGCAAGCATGTAGTAATCGACTCGTTCGACCGTTACCACCACGAATACGTAGAGTAGGCTGCCGGCAAGCCATGCCCAGAGCAGCGAGCGGCTTCGCGGCTTGAGCCACGGCAAGCAGCCGAGCCCCGCAATTGCCAGCACAAAAGGGAGGCCGCCGAGAAGGCGGTCGCGCAGCAGGCCGAGGACGATTCGGAAGTTTGCGAGTTTGCTTGCAAGCGCGTTTGCGTTCGTCAAAGCCTCGCGGAGCGAAGGAAGTACGTGCAGGCGGGTGATTCCGCTCGCCCAATGCCATTGTGCGTGGGAATCGACCGCTCGATCGTAAAGAGCGAGCACGATCAGCGGAACGAGCGCTATCACCGCGATCGCGCCGATAGCGATGCGCCGCCCGGCACGCGCACGCTCGACGATCGTGGCGACGAGCGGAACTAGGGCAAGAACGGCGACCGGTTTGGCGAGATAGGCGAGGGTCAAGAGTCCCGTTACCGAGGCGGTGCGCTTGGGCGAGAGCCGGTCGTCGTCGATGCAATACCGCGCGGCGACAAAGAGTGCCGCGGTCAAAAAAAAGACCATTGCGGAGTCCGGCATAAACGTGCGTCCGTAATAGACGCTCCCCGGAAATATGGCGTAAAAGTAGGCCGCTGCAAGGCCGGCGATCGCGCTGCGGAAGAGCCAACGCCCGAAAAAGGCGACCGTCGCGACCGTCGCGACGCCGAACGCCAGGGTGATCAATCGTCCGAAAATCTCGTGAACGCCGAAGATTTTGTAGAGCGAGGCCGCAAGAAACGGAACGATCTGCAGCTCGAGCTCGACGTAGTTCGGCGGCGGCCCGTCGTACATCGTCTGCGGAAAGAGAATGTTGTAGCGCAGCCGCGCAAAGTTTCGGGCGATCGCCGCGGTATCGCCCTGGCGCCAACCGGGGTGATCGAGCATCGGGTCGTGGATACCGTGCAGCCGCAGCACGACTGCAACGACCAGAATAACGCCGAGCCCAAACCACCAGTAAATCCTCAACGGACGAACCAATGCGGCCCTTACGTCGTTCGAGGGGCGTCTGAGGGCGCTGCGAAGCCACGGAGGGCGAGAGCGGCGCACGAAGCGAGCGCGGCGAAGCGCAGGATGGGCGCAGCAAGCGTCCGCGAGAAGGACGTATGGGCCGCAGCGTGAGTCAATTGAGATGCCTGAACGTCCAATACTTGTTGAGGAAGAAGTTCACAAAGATACCGGCGAGCGTTGCAACGAACCAGACCGTGGTGAAGTGATGGAAGCCGAAGCGTTGGGCGATTGCAAATACGACTCTGCCGAAAACCAGCGCGACGGCAGAGACGGTGAGAAACTGCAATCCCTCGACGAACGGATTCCGTCGCGAGCCGAACGTCCAGATGCGATTGAGCGCATAGTTCGAGATGCCGCCGATCATGAAGCCGATTGCGAAGTCGGCGAACCAGGAGAGCTGCGTCGTGCGCTCCAGGATGTGCGCCACGACGAAATTGACCGCCATGCCGGAGGCGCCGACGATTCCAAACTTGACGAACTGGCGCACGCCGCGACGACGGCTCAGGCCGCGCACGAGACTCGGCGCTGCATGGTTATGCAACCCAGTACCAATCGGCGAAGAGAACGGTAAAGAGACCGAGCAGCGGGAGTGAGAAAGCGAGGATCACGTTGTTGGCCCATGGGCGCTCGCCCCAGCGCGCGAGAATCGCAAACATCGGAAACAAGACGAGAGCGAAGCGCGGCATCGACATGAGGTTCGACGTCGACATCGGGACGAGAATGGAGAGCGCCATATAAGCGATGTACGACGGCCGCAACGCGTGCCAGCCGGCGAAGAGGACGGCGATCATCAAGAGCGTGAAGGCAATCTCGAGCGATTGGTTGGCTACGAGCAGCGCTCCGGGGCCGTGGATTACTTTGCCGAAGGCGTTTACCAAGCTGACCCAAGGCGGCGCAAGATGGCGATTCCAGTGAATCTGCACGTGCGAGAAGTAGAGCGGGTCGGCGCGGAGCACCCAGAGATATGCCATATAGCACGCCAGCCCGAGCGGAACGAGCAAGCCCGCGCAGAGATCCCAATACGCTCTCGGATGCAACAGCCGATCTTGCGCCCACCACTCGATGACGAAGGGCACGATCAATAGTACGCCCTCCACGCGCGTCAGCGCGGCCAAGAAACCAAAAAATCCGGCAAGCCACCACAACCGGCCGCGCATGTAGTAAAACGACGCGACCGTGAGCATGAAGAAAAGCGATTCGGTATAGACTGCAGTGAAATAGACCGATGTCGGAAAGATCGAAACGTAGAAGATCGCCCGGCGCGCCACCGCACGATCGTACTCGTGCTCGAGCAGCTTGTAGAGATAGAGCAGTCCGAAGAAGAACGACGCGTTGGATATGAGCAACCCGGCGACGAGATGGTTTGCGGCGAGCGCCCCGATGAGGCGAATGAGCAGCGGGTAGAGTGGGAAGAACGCGGCGTTCGTTCCGTAGTATCCCTGAGTCGCGATGTCGAGGTAGTGCACCGCATCCCACCGTCCCCAAACGGCGAGCAGTACGTGCGACGATTCCTGAACGTGAATTCCGGCACGCTGTCCGATAATCACCGCGGCGAGCTCGGCGATGACGATGATGGCGAGGCGCGTTGCGGCAAAGTCGATCAAGACTTCGCGGACGGTTTGGTTGAATCGCGCTGCGATCAGGACCTTACCGACACATGCAAGGGTGAGCGCAACGAGAAAGAGCCGAGCCCCGTGCGTGAGCTGCGGCGCAAGCACGAAGGTAAACCAGAGCAGAAGGAACGGCAGCCAGGTAAGCGCGTCGTATTGAAGCGAACGCGCGAGCACGATTCCGGCACGCCGCGCGAAGTATTGAGCGTAGGCGGCCCAGATCGCGAGCGCGCCGGCCACGCCGACCGCCGCATCGGCGATGAGCCCGAGCTCGCTGAGGGCGCCGTGGTGGCGCGGAACGACGAACGCGTACCAGCCGAAGAACCCAAGGGTCAGCCCCGCCAAAGCGACGATCGAAGGAGCTACCCATCCGCGCAAGTTCAGATTCCCGAACGGGGCGAGCCGCGATTGCATGGGGCGAAAGAGACGGGTGCCTGCGAACACGAGATGCGTTCTTAACAGGAAATACGCCGCTTCCCTTTGTAGTGGCGACTCAACGATGCCACGTTCGATCATGCGCGCGGTGTTGGACCATCCGGTTCACTCGCTCGACTTCGTCAAGGTTACCGAGAGCGCGGCGCTGGCCGCCTCGCGTTGGATGGGTCGCGGCGAACGTGACGCCGCGGACGGTGCGGCCGTCGAGAAGATGCGCGAGTCGCTCGGCGACATGGAGATTTCGGGGCGAATCGTGATCGGCGAGGGCGAGCGCGACGAAGCGCCGATGCTCTACATCGGTGAAAAGGTCGGAATCGGCGGTAAGGAGGTCGACATCGCCGTCGATCCGGTCGAAGGGACGAATCTCGTCGCCAACGGTTTGCCGAATGCGATCGCAGTAATGGCGATTGCCGAGCGCAACGGTCTGCTTCACGCACCCGATACGTACATGAAAAAGCTGGCGGTCGGTGCGAAGGCCGCGCCGTACGTGCATATCGACGCGCCGGTGCGCGACAACCTCGAAGCGGTGGCGAACGCGCTGGAAAAGCCGATCAACGACGTCTGCGTGATCATTCTCGACCGGCCTCGGCATGCGGCATTGATCGACGAGGTTCGTGCGGCCGGGGCCAGGATTCGCTTGATCTCCGATGGAGACGTCGACGCGTGCATCGCCACCGCGATCGATTCGACGGGGATTCACGTTGCGATGGGAACGGGCGGTGCGCCGGAAGGTGTCCTTGCGGCCGCGGCGATCAAGTGTTTGGGCGGAAACTTCATGGGCCGCCTGCAGCCGCGTAACGAGGAAGAAGCGGCACGAGCCATCGCGATGGGCATCGAAGACATCGACCGCGTTCTCGAACTCGACGACCTCGTACGAAGCAACGACGTCATTTTCTGCGCGACGGGGATTACCGACGGCGATCTCGTGCGCGGCGTGCGTTTCTTCGGAAATCAGGCGAGAACGCACTCGATCCTCGTTCACTCCAGCGGAACGGTGCGGTTCATCGAATCGACCCACCGGCTCGGCGCCCGCCCGCCCGGGCGGTAATGCGCGAACGTCCGCGCCGCCACGATCTGATCGTCGTCGGCGCCGGTTCGGCCGGTTATGCGGCCGCGCGGACGGCGCGCGACGTCGGCTGCGACGTAGCGCTCGTCGACCGGGGGCCGCTGGGAGGTCTCTGCATTTTGCGCGGCTGCATGCCCAGCAAGGCGCTCCTCGCCTCGAGCGACGCGTTGCAGGACGCGAGAGAGGCTCGCGCGTTGGGCATCGGCGCGCAGGGGCTGCTGGCCGAAATGCCCTTCATCGCGGCGCGCAAGCGCGAACTCGTTGCCGGGTTTGCGCAATATCGAGTCGAGGGGATCGACGAGTTTCCACTCTATCTCGGCCCCGCACGGTTTCTTTCGGGGACGCAGCTGATCGTCGGTGAGAGCGCGGTCTTAGAGTCGCCGAAGTTCGTGATCGCGACGGGCAGCGTAGTTACGGGAGCATCCTTGCCGGGGCTCGCGGAGGTAGGTTACGTCGATAGCGACGCCGTGCTCGAGCTCGAAGCGATACCGGAGTCGGTGGTCGTGCTCGGCGGCGGCTATACGGCGTGCGAGCTCGGGCAGTTTCTCTCGCGAATGGGCTCGCGTACGACGATACTCATTCGCAGCGGGCACCTGTTGACCTCGAGCGATGACGACGTCGGCAACGCGCTAACCGAGTACTTTCGAGAAGAAGCGATCGACGTGGTAACGCACGCGACGTTCCTGCGCGTCGAGCGTCGGGATTCGAAGAGAATCGTACGCTATCTCCGCGACGGCGTCGAACGCGAGGCCGCCGGCGACGAGATCTTCTACGCACTCGGCCGCACGCCCAATACCGAAGGCCTCGATCTCGGCAATGCGGGGGTCGAACGCGGGCCGGACGGGCGCATCACCGTCAACGGCCGCCTCCAGACGAGTAATCCAAACATCTATGCCGTGGGCGACGTAACCGGCGAATACATGCTCGTGCACGTCGCAATCTATCAGGGCGAGGTGGCGGTGCGAAACGCCTGTCTGAACGCCGGCGAGCAGGCCGATTACCGCCTGATCGGCGCGCACACGGTCTTTACCGATCCGCAGTTTGCCGCCGCCGGCATGAGCGAAAAGGAACTGCGCCGCAACGGCATCTCGTACGTTTCCGGACGCTACGATTTTGCGGAGCACGGAAAAGCGCAGTGCCTAGCTAAGACGAAAGGCTTCGTTAAGATGATGGCCGATCGCGCGGACGGGCGCATCCTCGGGGCCGCCGTCCTCGGACCGCAGGCGTCGGAACTGATCCACGAAGTAATCGTGGCGATGAACTTTAACGCGACGGTGGATCAGTTCATGCGCATCCCGCATCTCCATCCGACGCTTGCGGAGATTTGGACGTATCCCGCCGAAGCGTGCGCGGCGGAACTCGGGCGGCGGATCCCCGGCGACGAGCAGATCGAACTGGCAACGAGTATTGCCGGTGAGTGAACGGACGGCGCGCCTGCGCGTCGCGTTGCTGCAGACCAAGCCCGCAAAGGGCCGCTACGCGCGCAATTTGAGCGACGCCGGTGAAGCCTTTGCGCAACTGGCCGGCGACCCGCCCGGTCTGATTCTCTTGCCCGAGGGCGCGCTTACCGGGTATTTTCTCGAGGGCGCCGTCTACGATCTGGCACTTCCGGCCGCAACCTTTGCACGCGATCTAGCGCGTACGTGGACCGACGCCGGCGGCGAGCGGGTCGACATTGCGGCGGGCTTCTTCGAGAACGACGGCGGGACGTACTATAATAGCGCGATTTACCTGGAAATAGAGCGGGGCCGCGAACGCATCGTGCACCTTCACCGCAAGATGTTTCTTCCGACCTATGGCGTCTTCGACGAGGAACGCTTTCTCTCACGGGGACATCGTCTGGGCGTCTTCGAAACGCGCTTCGGCGCGATGGCAATCCTCATCTGCGAGGACGCTTGGCACGCGATCGTTCCGACTATCGCCGCGGTCAAGGGAGCGCGCATTCTGCTCGTACCGAGCGCTTCACCCGGACGCGGAATCGAGCACGAAGGCGAGCTCGAAAGCATCGCACAGTGGCGGGAGATGCTGCGACTGGCCGCAATCGAACACGGCGTCTACATCGTTTACGCGGGGTTGACGGGGTTCGAAGGCGGTAAGGGTATGACCGGCTCTTCGTGCGTGATCGACCCGCGTGGGCGCGTCATCGTGCAGGCACCGCCGGCCGAAGCCTGCATCGTGCGCGCCGATCTCGACCTGCGCGAAGTCGACCTTGCGCGAGCGGGTCTGCCATTGCTTGGAGACCTGCGCGCGGTCTTGCCCGATCTGCTGCTCGACGACGAACTCCCGTTGCCGCAGGCGCGACGTGACGCTGCCGATCGTTGAGGGCGGCGCGCCCGCACCCGCGCCGCCGGGAATCGATCCTGAGGTGACGACGCATTGGCTCGTCGCCTTCCTTCGCGACGAGCTGCTGGGGCGGCGCGGAATCGCGCGAGCGGTGATCGGTCTCTCGGGGGGCGTCGATTCGGCAGTGACGGCGTTTCTCTGCGCGCGCGCGCTCGGATCTCAGAACGTCTATGCATTCCGGCTGCCGTATCGAACGTCGCACCCCTCGAGCGTGAGCGATGCGCAACTCGTGGTCGATGCGCTGGGGATCGCCTGCAGGACGATCGACATCAGCGCAGCCGTCGACGGGTATCTCGATCTCGAGCCTGCGGCCGACGCACGCCGGCGGGGCAACGTCATGGCGCGCGTACGAATGGTGGTGCTCTTCGACCAATCGGCGAAGCTCGATGCGCTGCCGATCGGCACGGGAAATAAAACGGAGCGGATGCTCGGATACTTCACGTGGCACGCCGACGATTCGCCTCCGGTCAATCCGATCGGCGATCTCTTCAAGACCCAGGTCTGGGAGCTGGCGCGGTATCTCGGCGTACCGCAACGCCTTATCGACAAGGCGCCGACGGCCGACTTGCAGGCCGATCAAACCGATGAGGCCGACCTCGGCATCAGCTACGTTCGTGCGGATGCGATTCTCGCGCAGCTCTTACTCGGCTACTCAGACGCGCAGCTCGCCGAACATGGCTTCGCGCCCGCGGAAATCGCCCTCGTGCGCCGCCGGGTCGACTCGACGCATTGGAAGCGCCACTTGCCGACGACGGCAATGCTTACCAACACGGCGATCAACGAGTTTTATCTGCGTCCGGTGGATTATTGATGCGTTCAGACGCTCGTCGCCGCCGTATCGCGCCGGGAAAGCCGTAGCGTGCGTCTGCCGTTTTTTCCGGTGAGCTTGAATCTCGAAGGCCGGCTCTGCGTGGTCATCGGTGCGGCCGACGATCGCGAAGCGATCGAAAAGAGCGCGGCCCTTGAGGAGTCGGGAGCCGACGTGCGCCGAGTCTACGAGTGGAAGAGCCTCGACGAAGACGAACTCGCCGGAGCTTTTTTCGTGATTTCGACGCCGCAGGATGCCGAGCTTTCGGCGCGGCTTCGGTGGCTCGCCGACCGCGATCGGTTTTTGCTTTGCTGCATCGATCAGCCAAAACACGGCTTCGTTGCCATGGCGGCGATCGCCAAGGCCGGCCCGGTGCGCGTCGCCATATCGACGGCCGGACTGGCGCCCCGCGTCGGTAAGATCCTCAAAAACGCACTGCAGCGCGCGATGGACGGCCGTTTCGCACGCTTCGTCGAGCAACTCGCCCAACGGCGCGAGCGCGTGCGCGAGCTTCACCCGCGCGACGAGGATTCGTCCGTTCGGCGAAGCGCGATGATCGAAGCGGCTCGCGGCTTTTCGGCCGACGTGCACTTTGCCTATCCCAAGTGGTTCGACGAGAGCGATGCCGAGCGTTGAAATCATCGCCGTCGGTACCGAGTTGCTGCTCGGCCAGCTCGCCGATACGAACACGACGTTCATCGCTGCAGGTCTCGCGCAGGCCGGCATCGACCTCCACGCGACGCACGCGGTCGGCGACAACTGCGAACGGATCGCCGCGGCGATTCGCGGATCGCTCGCACGGTCTGACGGCGTCGTAACGACCGGCGGGCTCGGACCGACGGTCGACGATCTCACGAAGGAAGCGGTCTGCACGGCACTCGAGCTTGGCACGGAACTCTACGAGCCGGCGTTGCGCCAGATGGAAGCAATCTTCGCCGCGTACGGACGGCCGATGCGTGAGAACAACCGCAAACAGGCCGAGCTGCCGCGGGGAAGCCGGCCGCTCGACAATCCCAACGGAACGGCGCCGGGCTTCATCGCCTTCGCCGCCGGCGGGAAGTTCGTCGCTTCGATGCCGGGCGTTCCGCGCGAGATGAAGCCCATGTTCGTCGAAGCGGTGCTACCCTTTCTGCGCGAGCGCTTGGGAACGGGTGAAGCGATCTACACCCGAGTGTTACGCACCGTTGGTATCGGTGAGTCCGAGATCGATCACCGGATCGCCGACCTCTTCGCCACTTCCGAGAACCCGAAGATCGCCGTGCTCGCGCACGATTATCGCGCCGACGTAAAACTCATGGCAAAGGCCCACTCCGCGCAGGAGGCCGAGTCGATGATTGCGCCGTTGCAGAGCGAGCTCGAACGCCGGCTCGAAGGCTACGTCTTCGGGCGAGACGCCGATTCACCGGCGAGCGCGATCCTCGCACTTGCGCGGTTGCGCGGGCGTCGCCTCGCGGTAGCGGAGTCGTGCACGGGGGGAGGCATCGCGGCGGCGCTGACGAGGGTGCCGGGCTCTTCGCAAAGTTTTCTCGGCGGCATCGTCGCCTATGCGAATGAGGTGAAAACGTCGCTGCTCGGAGTACGGGAGGAGACGCTGAAGCGCTTCGGTGCGGTCAGCGAGGAGACGGTGCGCGAGATGGCGCGCGGCGTGCGATTACGCCTGAACGCGAATATCGGGCTGGCGACGACCGGGATAGCCGGGCCCTCCGGCGGAACCGACGACAAGTCCGTCGGATTGGTTTGGTTCGCGCTCGACGATGCGGGCGAAACCGCAAGCTCGATGCATGCGCGGTTTTCCGGTGAACGCGAGGCCGTTATCCAGCGCGCGACGACCGTCGCGCTCGGCATGCTTTGGCGGCACCTTAAAGCTCGTAACCAATAGCTGAGAGCACCTCCTGAGTCGCGAGGGCCTCTTGAAACGAGGGTAGCGCGTTGGGCCGCCCTTCGATCGCCTTGGCGAACTCGTCGTAGAGCTCCATGAGCAGCGGGACGTTGCCGTTGATGCGCGCGTATTGCCGATATCGCGAGGCCGTGCAGGTAAGCTCGTCGGTCTGCTCGCGATCCGCGGCGTACAGCGTGAGATCGGCGATGTCCGGCCCGCTCGCGACGGCGGTGCGCCGTTCGCCGTGCGCGGCGCAGGTATAGGATTCAACCGCGGCCGTCGCGTCGGCCGTGAGACGGGCCGCTACGCCGTCGCGATACTCCAGGAGCGCGAAAGCGCCGTCGTCAACGTTCGAAGCAAAGCCGCCTTGCTCGTCGATGCGGTCGGGATTGGCGGTTCGGTGAAAGCCGAAAGCGCGCAGCGGAGCGGCCCCGACGAGCCAATCGGCCTGATCCACCAAGTGCGAGAGTATCGCACCGGCGAGACCTCCGCCGCGCTCGCGCTCGAACCACCAGCTTCGAGCTCGGCGTTCGTCGCGTCGCAACGTATGGCGCAGCAGCGTGATCTCGACGTTGCGAAGGTGGCCGAGGTGACCGTTGGCGAGGAGTTCCTTGAGCGCTTGTGCCTGCGGCACGAAGCGAAACTCGTGCGCGACGCCGCAGGCCGTTCCGGCAAGGCGGGCCGCTTCGACCATACGGGTCGCCGCCGCGAGCGAGGTCGCAAACGGCTTTTCGGCGAGGACGTGTTTCCCGGATTGGAGAGCGCGCAGAACGTCCTCGCAATGAAACGCGGGCGGCGAGGCGACCGTCACGGCGTCGAACTCGCAGCCGGCCAGCATCTCGGCGCACGATCGGAACGCGTGAGGCACGTTCGAGCGGCCGGCGACTTCGGCCGCACGATGTGGTGATGCAATGGCGACGACGTCGAATTGCGGATGGTTCTGCAGCGCGGGCAGGTGGCTCGTCGCGCCGAATCCGGCTCCCACGATGCCGATGCGGTAGACCATTATTCGACCTCCGAAATAGCGGTGCCGAGAACGCCGATCGCCCGATCGAGCTCGGTCTCGCCAATCACCAGCGGCGGTGAGACGGCGACGACGTCGCCGTCGACGCCCGATTGAAGAAAGATCACGCGCTCGCGCAACGCTCGCCGCACGACGTCGCTTGCGCGCTGCGGCGAGTCGAGCTGCACGCCCCAACAGAGACCGGTGCCGCGGACCTCGAGCACGCCGTCAAGCGTCGCTAGCGCACGAAGCGACGGCGCATACTGCGCCCCGAGCCGCTCGGATCGAGCCGGAAGTTCGTACCGCTGCAGTTCGTCGATGGTGGCAATCGCCGCGGCGCACGCTAAAGGATTGCCGAGATAGGTGGAGGTGTGCAGCGCCTCCCCGGTTGAGAGCGGCCAGGCGTTCATGACCGCGGCACGTCCCGCGACGGCGCTAATGGGAACGCCCGAGCCCAGGGCCTTTCCGATGCAGAGCAGGTCGGGGAGTATGCCGTCGCGCTCGACGGCAAACCAGTTACCGGTGCGGCCGAAGCCGGTGAAGATTTCGTCGACGATCATCAGAATGCCGAGTTCGTCGCAGACATCGCGCATCGCGCGTAAGTATCCGGCCGGCGGAACGATGCAGCCACCGCGACCTTGGATCGGCTCGATCACGAGTGCGCCGATTTCGCCGTGCGAGCGAAGTGCCGTACGTGCGTTGGAAGCGGCTTGCGCGGGAGCGCTGCGCGCTCCGGGATACTCCAGCAGGAGCGGCTCGCCGGCAACGGCGGCGGCGAACGGCTCGCGGAAGCGCGCGATTCCTCCGACGGCGAGCGCTCCGAATGAAAGGCCGTGATAGCCGCCGCGGTATGCGGCGAAGCGAGATTTCCCGGTGGCAAGAATCGCCGTCTTGAGCGCGGCCTCGATCGCTTCCGATCCGGTCGTGGCCAGAAAGAACCGATCGAGTCCGTCCGGCAAGACCGACCTGAGACGCTCGAAGAGCCGAACGCGGATCTCGGTGGGATGAACGTCGCCCATTCCGTGTACCAGACGCTTCGCCTGCTCGGCGATAGCGCGGCTCACGCTCGCATTGCAATGGCCGGCGTTGGCTACGCCGAAGGCCGCCGAACAATCGACGTATGCGTTGCCGTCGACGTCGACGACCGTAGCGTCGTGCGCCGACTCCAAAAAGACCGGAAAGTCGTTCCCAAAATACGTGACGTTGCGCTGTTCGTATCGTCGCAGCTGCTCGGCCAGGGCGGCGCTGCGGGCTTTGGGCGTCGTCACGTCTCGTCACCGATCCAGCGCACGAACTCGCTAATGCGAGCTCTGCCGCCGTGAAAGGCGCCGAGCGGCGGCGCTTGAAGCGCGCCGAAGGGCGCGACGCGCGCGGCCTTGCAACGAAACGCAAGCTCGAGAACGTCCGCACGCGCTCCCGCAACGGCGAGTCCTTCCAGCGTAATGCCGTGGCGCTCGAAGTATTGCGCGGCGCGCTCGGGCGTCTCGACGCAATGAATGCCGATCGTCTGGGCAAGGAAGAGCGGCGGCTGTTCGACGGGAGGATCGAGCAGCAGCAAATATGCGGCGGATGCTCCGGAGGCAACGGCGCCTTTTCCGGGTCTGAACGCGGCGAGGTCGCGTTCGATTGCGCGCCGGGAAATCGTTTGAGGGTCAGGCGTTGCCGGCGGAAACTCGCGCGCCACTGCATCCATTGCATCGGCGAGCAGCTCGGAAAAGCGCGCGGCGGAGACGGTGCCGCCGCCCTCAACGAAGAGCGCGTGGAGCGAGAGACACCCTTCGCTTTCGTACAGCGCCAAATCGGTTGCTGCGCCGCGCGCGACGACGCGCGCCGCGTCCTCATCGGCGAGGGCTTCACGCGTTACGTAACCGGCGCTCGCCTTGGATCCATAAGCGACGAAGCGCGCATCCCAACGAACCTGCGCAGCGATCCTCGTCAGCGTCGCATCGTCACCAAAAGCGACGACCGCATCGTGCCGCGACAGATCGGCGGCGGCGTCTTCGCCAGACCACGTTTGCGCCGATGCGCGGTCGCGCATCGGCCGCAGCTCTTCGGCAAGCGTTTGGAAAAAAGCCGCGACGAGGTAGTCCTCACGATCCTTTACCAGCACGTCGCACTTGGCGCAGAGAGCGAAGACCGCGGGAACGATCGCAACGCCGACCGTCGTACGGCTCGAGATGATGCAGACGCGCCCGATTGGAAGCGTTCTTGCGCGCGGCCTTCCGTTGCGTGGCACGAAATCGTCGAGAACCTCGACGGCGCCGAGTTCGTCGGCGATGACCGCCTCGATTTTATCCCGGCGCAGCTCACCGAACAGCTGGTCGAGCGCATGCCGGACGACTGCAAGCGAGTACCCGGTTCGTGCGCTGATGGCGCTGCAGGCCCGTACGCGCGGTTCGAAAGCGTGCTTCCTCCAGCGAGCGGAAGCCGCGTCGATGGCGCCGATAATGTCGCGCACGGGCGTCTTAACCATCGCTTCATCTCTTCAGGAATGCAAAGAGCGACTCCCCGAGGTTCCCAGGTCGGCTGCGGCAAAGGGGAGGCTCAATGCAGAGTGGCTGGGTCGCGCGCCTCTTCTTTGCGGTCGTCGGCGCGTTTGCAGTTGCCGGTCTCGTGAGCGGGACGGCTTGCACCCGATGGGGCCAGCCGGGACCGGTGACGCCGACGCTCGCCCCGCTCTCGACGATCTACGTTGATGCCGTTACCGGCAGCGACTCCACCGGCAACGGGAGCGTGGCGAAGCCGTACAAGACCTTGACGAAGGCCGTAGCAGTGCTCGCGGCCGCAAAACAACTTTCGTCCACCGGCGTCGCAATCAATCTTTCACCGGGCGACTACAACGCCGCCAACGGCGAGGTATTCCCGATCGTCATTCCCAAGAGCGTGACGATCAAAGGCCTGAGCTACGGCCGCGGTACGAAGACCGGCACCTTCATCGACGGCGTCGGCGAGGATACGATTTTCGAGAAGCTCGTGCATGCACCGCCGCACTCCGCGTATACGACGCTCGAAGCGATACCGCCGGCGAGCGTCGGTATAAGCGAAGTTTACGTCGGGACCTCGAAACTCTCGCTGCCGGGTTCGCAAGCGTTTTACGCGTCATTCGACGCGATAACGACGGTCACGGCCTCCGATGCAAGCTTCGGCGTGGGCAAGACGTTGTTGCTGCCCAACGTCGACGGTATTCTCGTCGCCGGCGGCTCGCTGAGTTGCACGTCGTGCCAAATTCACGGTAACGACTTTGGAATCGGCGCGCTGACGGTGCCGTTGCCGAGCTCTTCGCCCTACGCAACCACACCGTCGATAACGCTGGCCCATGGGGACGCCGATAGCGCGATCGGCGCAAAGATGTTCGACATCATCACCGACGGCAGCATCAGCGTGACCGTATCGGATGAGACGTTCGAGAGCGGCCAGGTTGCCTTCTCCGATTCGCTCGCTGCGGTCGTCACCGTCCCGGTGCGCGGCGCGGTGGATTTCGGGGGCGGCGCGGCGCAGTCGAGCGGCGGCAACGCCTTCATCGGCGCGCGCAACACGGAGATTGATCTAAAAAGGCGCAGCGAGACGGTCTACGCTCTCGACGACATTTGGAATCCCAGTCAGCAAGGCGCAAATCGCCACGGCCAGTACCCCCGCATGCTTACGTTCGCGGCCGGTGCGGCCGGCAAGAATGTGACGATTGCCCACGATGCCGCCGGATCTACGGTTAACGTCGGGCCCGCTCCGGTACCCACGCCGTCGCCCTCCACGACGCCCTCGGGCGGCCCCACTCCGACGCCGACGCCGCAATAGCGCACGTTCGTTACCCGCGCCGTGATCGATACGCTTGAGACGATCTTTGCTGCGAAGGCCGCGGCCCTCGAGCAGGAGCAAATGCGCGAATCGTATGACGTGCTGCGGGCGCGAGCACTCGAGCGCCTCGGCGAGCGGCGCGGTTTTCTTGCGGCGCTTGAGAAGGCTGCGGGCGGCGCGATCGTCGCCGAGATCAAACGCGCATCCCCGTCGAGCGGATTGATCGCGCGCAGCTTCGATCCCGTTTCGATCGCGCGCGCGTATGCGGCGGCCGGCGCCGACGCCATCAGCGTGATCACCGAGCGCGATCATTTCCTCGGCGAGCTCGCCTACCTTGACGAAGTTCGCGCGGCAACCTCGCTCCCGATCCTGCGCAAGGATTTCATGTGGACGCGCTACCAGATCGCGCAATCGGCCGCATACGGAGCCGACTGCGTGCTCGTCATCGTCGCTGGAATGGACGATCGTGCCTTACACGAGACGATCGACGAAGCCGCCGCATATGCCCTCGACGTTCTCACCGAGGCGCACGACGAGGAAGAGTTGCAGCGCGCCGTTGCTGCCGGTGCACGCCTCGTCGGCATCAATAACCGCAATTTGCGAACCCTCGAGACGGATCTGGCCGTAAGCGAGCATCTGCTGCCCAAAGTACCGCCGCGGGTCTTTGCGATAAGCGAGAGTGGAATGCGTGACGCCTCGGACGTCGCGCGCCTGCGCGCGTCGGGCGCGCGCGGCTTTCTGGTCGGCGAGGCGCTGATGCGCAGCGACGATCCCGCATCGCTGATCGCCGCGCTGCGACGCGCCGCGCGCAGCCCGGCCGCCGCGCCGCTATAGCAAAAAGTACAGCGTCGTCCCCACCGCCGTTCCCAGCACCGCGACCAACGCGGGTGCGCTGGGGCGCCCTAACGACGACGCCGCGAGGCCGCCGAGCCCAATGCCGACTATTCCCGTCCCCGGATAGATCTCACTGTGTTGCAGATAGCAGGTGAGAAGAACTCCCGCGAAGCCGAAAAGGAAGACGATAAGCGGGGTTTGGCGCCGGTCGAGTGCGGTTGCGATCAGCAGGAGAATGGCGATAGCGAGCAGCGCGTGCAACGGCGCAAGCGGCTCGCCCGCCATGCCGAGGCCGAGAAAAAATGCCGCAATCGCAACCGCGAGAAGCTGCGTCATGCATACGCTTTCTCGCTGTGGCAGACAGCTCCGCCTCGCACCAGGCCCAAAAGACGGAGGCGCGGCGTCGAAGGGCTGGTAGTATAGCGTCATGACGACGACAGCGACGAAGCCCGCCCTCAACGTGCCGCCTTTTGAAAACGAAAAGGTCAAGGATTTTCGCGATCCCGCCGACGCCGCGGCGATGAAAGCGGCGCTCGCGGCGATCGCACGCGATTTGGGCAGGCACTACCCTCTCGTTATCGGCGGGCGCAAGATCGAGACCGAGAAAAGGATCCGCTCGCTCAATCCGGCCGATCCGAACGAAGTCGTCGGCCTGACGAGTTCCGCTTCGAAGGAGCAAGCGGGCGAGGCGATCGCGGCTGCGGCTCAAGCGTTCGAGTCCTGGCGCCACCGGCCGCTGACCGAGCGCGCGGACTACCTTTTTAAGGCGGCCGCGCTGCTGCGCGAGCGCCGCTTTGCCTACGATGCGCTCCTCGTCCACGAAGTCGGCAAGAGCTGGCCGGAGGCCGACGGAGACATTGCCGAGGCGATCGACTTCCTCGAGTTCTACGCGCGTGAGGCCCTCCGGTACGCGCAGCCGCAGCCGGTCGTGCCGATCGAAGGCGAGCGTAACGAGCTCATCTATATTCCGCTCGGCGCCGGCGCGGTGATCCCGCCTTGGAACTTCGCCGGCGCGATCATGATCGGAATGACGGGGGCCGCAATCGTCTGCGGCAATACGATCGTCCTGAAGCCGTCGAGCGACGCCGCGATCGTCGCTGCCTGGTTCGTCGATTTGCTGGCCGAGATCGGTCTCCCCGCGGGGGTCGTGAACTTCGTTCCGGGGTCGGGGAGTGAAATCGGGGATTTGATCGTCACGCATCCCGAGATTCGGTTCATCTCGTTCACCGGCTCGAAAGAGGTCGGACTACGAATCAACGAGCTCGCCGCGAAACCGCAGCCCGGGCAAAAGTGGATCAAACGCGTCGTCGCGGAGATGGGCGGCAAAGACTCGATCATCGTCGCTGCCGACGCGGACGTCGATGCGGCGGTCGAAGGCGTTGCGCTTTCGGCGTTCGGCTTTCAGGGTCAGAAGTGCTCGGCGTGCTCGCGCGCCATCGTCGACGAGCGCATCTACGACGAGTTCGTCGAGAAGCTGCGCCGGCGCGTCGGCACGATCTCCGTCGGCGACCCGCGCAATCCCGGCAACTTCATGGGACCGGTCGTCAACGAGGGCGCGCTCAAGTCCATCATGCGCTATATCGAACGGGGTCAAAGCGAAGGGCGGTTGATTGCGGGCGGCAAGCGCGTTGGGGAGGGCGGCTACTTCCTGGAGCCGACGGTCATCGCCGACGTCGACCCGAAGGCGACCATCGCTCAGGAGGAGATCTTCGGCCCCGTACTCGCGGTCATCAAGGCGAAGGACTTCGAAGACGCCCTTGCCATCGCGAACAATACCGAGTTCGGCTTGACCGGCTCGCTCTACACGAGCGACGACAAGAAAATCGAGCGCGCCCGCGACGAGTTCTTCGTCGGCAATCTCTACTTCAACCGCAAGAGCACGGGCGCCATGGTCGGCGTACATCCCTTCGGCGGCTTCAATATGTCGGGCACCGATAGCAAGGCCGGCGGACGCGACTACCTGCTGCTCTTCATGCAGGCGAAGACCATCTCGCGAAAAGTCTAGCGGCCCTCTCTGCCGTCGTAACGGGCCTCACTCGGACTCGGATACATTCGTCGCGCGTCCTCCGCGGCTCGGTCAGACGATCCTCGTCCGAGTGAGGCCCGTTACGACGGCATTTCGCGGTAGCAGATCTCCAGTTTGTTGCCGTCGGGATCTTCGAAGAAGCTGGCATAGTAGAGCGGGCGATACTCTTCGCAGAGGTGCGCGGGTTCGAAGGCGGTGGCCCCGGCGGTTCGGGCGAGCTCCGAGAGACGGTCGACTTCGGCGCGTGAGCCCGCACGCAGGGCGATTCGGGAGCCGTTGGGGCGGTGGTTGGGATCCGCGTCGATCCCGAAGAACGGTTCGGACCGGTCGTCGCCCGGATGGTAGTAACAGATGGAGTCGGCATCCTCGACGACCCGGGTGAAACCCATTGCGGGGAGCAGGGTGTTGTAGAGTCGGCGTACCTTTGCAAGGTCGCTGACCCGAAGGTCGACGTGGTCGAAGAGCATGGGCGATCTCCTGGGCGGCTATGAGAGGACGGCGGCTAAGTCAGCCGGGCGACCCCCTCCGAAAGTATTTCCTTGACAGTCCATATTGGCGGCGATATGATAGCCGTCGGCCCTGACGACGGGACGGTTCCCGGTGCTCCGGTGGATCGATCCAAGGTCGTCGCGGGCCATGTCATCCTGAGCGCGCCGCAAAGCGGCGCAGTCAAAGGCTCGCTCCTTGAAAACTGAACAGTGCAGCAGCGCAAAAGTCTGTGGGTCTCCGACGCATAAGACAACGTCATTCGGCAATGTCTTTGGGTCGCGAGATTTCGTACAAATCAAAAGAGATTGAGAGCCATATCGAAGGCTCCATAGTTTTATTATGGAGAGTTTGATCCTGGCTCAGGACTAACGCTGGCGGCGTGCCTAACACATGCAAGTCGAACGGGGTAGCAATACCCAGTGGCAGACGGGTGAGTAACACGTGGTCAACCTACCTTCGCGTGGGGGATAACTAGCCGAAAGGTTAGCTAATACCGCATACGATCGTTTCGGGGCATCTCGAGACGATGAAAGGAGCAATCCGCACGAAGAGGGGACTGCGTCCCATTAGTTAGTTGGTGGGGTAACGGCCTACCAAGACTCCGATGGGTAGCTGGCTTGAGAGAGCGACCAGCCACACTGGAACTGAGACACGGTCCAGACTCCTACGGGAGGCAGCAGTGAGGAATTTTCCGCAATGGGCGAAAGCCTGACGGAGCGACGCCGCGTGTGGGAAGAAGGCCTTCGGGTCGTAAACCACTGTCGAAGGGGACGATATTGACGGTACCCTTGGAGGAAGCCCCGGCTAACTACGTGCCAGCAGCCGCGGTAAGACGTAGGGGGCAAGCGTTGTCCGGAATTATTGGGCGTAAAGCGCTCGTAGGTGGATCAACAAGTCTGCAAGCAAAGACCCGGGCTCAACTCGGGAATCCGTGTGGAAACTGTTGATCTCGAGGTAGTCAGAGGATGATGGAATTCCCGGTGTAGCGGTGAAATGCGTAGATATCGGGAGGAACACCAGTGGCGAAGGCGATCATCTGGGGCTAACCTGACACTGAGGAGCGAAAGCTAGGGGAGCAAACGGGATTAGATACCCCGGTAGTCCTAGCCGTAAACGATGGACACTAGGTGTAGGTGGTATCGACTCCATCTGTGCCGCAGTTAACACAATAAGTGTCCCGCCTGGGGAGTACGGCCGCAAGGTTAAAACTCAAAGGAATTGACGGGGGCCCGCACAAGCGGTGGAGCATGTGGTTTAATTCGACGCAACGCGAAGAACCTTACCGGGGCTTGACATCCTGCGCTATCCTAGGAGACTAGGTTTCCGGGCAACCGGACGCAGAGACAGGTGCTGCATGGCTGTCGTCAGCTCGTGCCGTGAGGTGTTGGGTTAAGTCCCGCAACGAGCGCAACCCTTGCCGTGTGTTGGTCGCAAGATCTCTCACGCGGGACCGCCGGTGACAAGCCGGAGGAAGGTGGGGATGACGTCAAGTCAGCATGGCCCTTACGTCCCGGGCTACACACGTGCTACAATGGGGGGGACAACGAGTCGCGAACCCGCGAGGGCTAGCTAATCTCACAAACCCTCTCTCAGTTCGGATTGAAGGCTGCAACTCGCCTTCATGAAGTCGGAATCGCTAGTAACCGTAGATCAGCTACGCTGCGGTGAATACGTTCCCGGGCCTTGTACACACCGCCCGTCACGTCACCTGAGTTTAGTGTACCCGAAGCCGCCCGTGCAACCGCAAGGAGCAAGGCGTCTAAGGTATGCTAGGTAAGGGGGACGAAGTCGTAACAAGGTAGCCGTATCGGAAGGTGCGGCTGGATCACCTCCTTTCTAAGGAGTACATGCCGTCGGATCGCGTACGCGATCGCGCCGGCGTACAAAAACCTTAAGTCGACCACAGACTACTGTTGTCGCCTTGTCACCCTGAGTAGCGCCGCGTAAGCGGCGCGTGTCGAAGGGCCAAGGACGACCACAGAATATAACGTTCGAACCGAGGAGTCTATCGATCATCTCGATCGTATGGCCGGAGGTTCGCCCGTATCGCGTTTTGCCTGCACTGTTCAGTCTTGAGGGAACGAACCTCGCCGCCAGTTCGACGCTATGCGTTCGACTGAACCGGCGCAGGACGTTTCTAAATCGCGGATGGATCGCGTTGAGCGAGCAGCCGCGAGTTCCTTGAAAACTGTATAGAGAAGAACTTTCATGTGTCGTAATGACACATAAAAGCGGCCGTCCTTCGACAAGCTCAGGATGACAATCGTCACCGTGTGCTTCGTAGGGCGGTGCAATTTTGCGTTAGTCAAAAATAATCAAGGGCATGCAGGTGGATACCTTGGTTCCACAGGCGATGAAGGACGTGCCAAGCTGCGAAAAGCGTCGGGGAGCTGCTAAGAAGCGATGATCCGGCGATATCCGAATGGGGCAACCCCCATGCCGTCATGGGCATGGACACCGCGATGAATACAATAGTCGCGAGTGAGCTCACCCGGTGAACTGAAACATCTAAGTAGCCGGAGGAAAAGACATCAACCGAGATTCCCCTAGTAGTGGCGAGCGAACAGGGAACAGCCTAAACCATACGTGTGCAAGCGTTCGGGCGTTGCACGTACGGGGTTGTACGACAGCCGTCTCGGAGCCGAATCTCCGAGCGCGAGTAAGAAAATCGATCGCTAGTAGAAGCCGGCTGGAAAGCCGCACCATAGAGGGTGAAAGTCCCGTAAATTAAAGCATTCGATCTCGCGGAGCTGTTCGTGAGTAGGGCGGGGCACGGGAAACCCTGTCTGAAACCGGGAGGACCATCTTCCAAGGCTAAATATTCTGTGGAAACCGATAGCGTACCAGTACCGTGAGGGAAAGGTGAAAAGAACCCCGGGAGGGGAGTGAAATAGAACATGAAACCGCGTGCCTACAAACCGTGAAAGGCCCATGCGCAAGCAAGGCTGATCGCGTGCCTATTGAAGAATGAACCTGCGAGTTACTTGTAACGGGCTTGGTTAAGGTGTTGAGCCGGAGCCGTAGCGAAAGCGAGTCTGAATAGGGCGTTCGTCCGTTGCAGTAGACCCGAAACCGAGTGATCTATCCATGGCCAGGGTGAAACGTGATTAACCTCACGTGGAGGCCCGAACCTGTTGTTGTTGAAAAAACATTGGATGAGCTGTGGATAGGGGTGAAAAGCCAATCGAACTCGGAGATAGCTGGTTCTCCCCGAAATAGTTTTAGGACTAGCGTTGCGCGTTAACCCGCGGGGGTAGAGCACTGACAGGGCTAGGGGTCTTACCGGATTACCGAACCCAATCAAACTCCGAATACCGCGGCGAACTGCGCAGCAGTCAGACTGTGGGGGATAAGCTCCATGGTCAAAAGGGAAACAGCCCAGATCAACAGCTAAGGTCCCTAATCGATGCTCAGTGGTAAAGGAAGTCCTGTCGCTCAGACAACTAGGAGGTTGGCTTAGAAGCAGCCACCCTTGAAAGAGTGCGTAATAGCTCACTAGTCGAGTGATGGGGCGCCGAAAATCCAACGGGGCTCAAGCATCGAACCGAAGCTTTGGGATTACTAAAAATAATCGGTAGGGGAGCGTTGTGGTGTAGGCCGAAGCACGACCGTGAGGACGTGTGGACGACCCACAAGTGCGAATGCAGGTATAAGTAGCGATAAATGCGGGTGAAAACCCCGCACGCCGGAAGTCTAAGGTTTCCTGAGCAACGTCAATCGTCTCAGGGTGAGTCGGGAGCTAAGCCGAGGCTGAGAAGCGTAGGCGATGCACAAGCAGTTCATATTCTGCTACCACCGACGACCGTTTAGACTTTGCCGGACAGTGTTTAACGGATCACCGCTGAGGATTTTTCGTCGAGTGCGAGGAGCGCCTCGGGCGCGGTCTATGGACCGTAACCGAGGCGCGACGAAGCGATCGACAAAAAGACCAGCGGCGTTGGACATCGTTCGACAAAGTCTATGAGCCGAGGGGGTGACGCAGGAGGATAAGTCAGCGCGCGGATGGATGTGCGCGTCTAAGTTGGTAGGCGGTGCTGTAGGTAAGTCCGCAGCACGTAACGCCGAGGGACGAATGCGAGGCTCTTCGGAGCCGAAGTGACTGACTCCACGCTGCCAAGAAAAGCCCCTAGGTAGATCGTAGGTGCCCGTACCGTACACCGACACAGGTAGACTGGCAGAGCATGCTAAGGCGACGGGAGAATCCCTGTTAAGGAACTCGGCAAATTAACCCCGTAACTTAGGGAGAAGGGGTGCCTCCTTTGGTCTAGTGTTTACCACGAAAGCTGAGGGAGGCGGCACAAAATAGGCCCAAGCGACTGTTTAACAAAAACACAGGTCTCTGCGAACGCGAAAGCGGACGTATAGGGGCTGACTCCTGCCCGGTGCTGGAAGGTTAAAGGGAGTCGTCAGCGCAAGCGAAGCGGCGAACTGAAGCCCCAGTAAACGGCGGCGGTAACTATAACCGTCCTAAGGTAGCGAAATTCCTTGTCGGGTAAGTTCCGACCTGCACGAATGGAGTAACGACTTGGGCACTGTCTCGATGGGGATCCCGGCGAAATTGCAGTACCAGTGAAGATGCTGGTTACCCGCAGCAGGACGGAAAGACCCCGTGAAGCTTTACTGTATCCTGATCTTGGGTTCTGAAATTGTCTGTACAGGATAGGTGGGAGCCGATGATCCGGCGGCGCTAGTCGTCGGGGAGGCAACCTTGGGATACCACCCTGATGATCTTGGGATTCTAACTAGCCGCCGTAATCCGGTGGTAGGACATGGTCAGGTGGGCAGTTTGACTGGGGCGGTCGCCTCCCAAAGAGTAACGGAGGCGCCCAAAGGTTCCCTCAGGACGGTCAGAAACCGTTCGTACAGAGTGCATAGGCATAAGGGAGCTTAACTGCGAGACGGACAGGTCGAGCAGGTGCGAAAGCAGGGCTAAGTGATCCGGCGGTTCCGAATGGAAGGGCCGTCGCTTATCGGATAAAAGCTACTCCGGGGATAACAGGCTTATCTCCCCCAAGAGTCAATTAGGGCTCCTCGCCCGAGCGATCGGGCGATGAACAGTGGCTCATATCGGTGAAACCCTTGCGAAAGGGCAATACCGAGGGAAGAGAGCTGTCGTAGAGACATTATTTGGTCGTCGAGCTCGGTACGTGCGCTCGGCACCAAGGAAGTCCGGAAATGGATATTATTTTCGGACCGTGACGCATCCAAGGCTCGCGGAACTACGCGAGGCCTTCTATGCCGGCCAACGGAAGATCGTACCGATTGAGTTGCTTGCGTGCAACTTAACCGAGTTCGGTCTGTCGGTGTGGATCATGGATGACGGCGCCGCTGAGGGCAACCAGCTGCGTCTCAACACTCAGAGTTTTTCGGCCGATGAGGCTGAGGAACTCGTAGGTCTCATACGAGCTAAGTTCGGTATCGTTATGACCGTCAACCGAGAGAAAGAGCGTCCAAGACTTCGCTGTAAAGCGATGAGCATGGAACGTCTCATGGCTCTTGTGCGGCCTCACACGATTCCGAGTATGCTATACAAGCTCTCCCTGTAACGACTTCTCGTTTGCCGCGAGAGATGGACGTGCTGGCGCGCGAGCGCCAAATCTATCGCGTTCATAACACGCCACCATCTCGAAAGAGATGAAGGTATAGTCTGCGCTGCAAGAGATTGCAGAACGCCACATCGACGGGGAGGTTTGGCACCTCGATGTCGGATCGTCGCATCCTGGGGCTGTAGTTGGTCCCAAGGGTTGGGCTGTTCGCCCATTAAAGCGGTACGCGATCTGGGTTCAGAACGTCGTGAGACAGTTCGGTCCCTATCCGCTGTGGGCGCAGGAGATTTGAGGAGATTGGACCCTAGTACGAGAGGACCGGGTCGAACGAACCTCTGGTGAACCGGTTGTTCCGCCAGGAGCATAGCCGGGTAGCTATGTTCGGATCAGATAAACGCTGAAAGCATATAAGCGTGAAACTGACTCCAAGATGAGATCTCAATCCCGCAAGGGTGAAGAGTCGTGGTAGACTACCACGTTGATAGGCCGGAGGTGGAAGCGCCGCAAGGTGTGGAGCTGACCGGTACTAATAGCTCGGATATTTTAACTAACGTGTGCGCGTTGCGACACTGGAAGTTCTTCTCTGTACAGCTTTAAAGCTTCCCGGCGCGATCGGCTCGAGCTCCGGCTCGCCATCGCGCTCGGGGACCAAGGTTTCTGGCGCCCATGGCGGCGGGGTCCCACCCGTTCCCATCCCGAACACGGCAGTTAAGCCCGCCAGCGCCGATGATAGTCGGGCCGCAGGGCCCCTCGAAAGTAGGACGACGCCAGATTTTTTTCAGAAGCCCACCGCACGCGGTGGGCTTCTTTCGTACTCTGCCGAAGGCCACGCCGACGCAAGGAGGTTCGCGATGAAGACGTACGGTTGGAGCTCGGGCATTCGCACCGCGCAAGCAGAGTCGAACGCCTCATGAGCGATCTACCCAACTTTAAATTCGCTCTCGAAGCCGCCAAAGGTTGGAGCGGCGCGGCCGGTTCGGCTCGGCAACATACCATTAACGAGTTTCCGGTTTCGCAGAGTTTCGCGGCCGTCTCGATGTGCTTGCAGCCGGGCGCGCTGCGCGAGCTGCACTGGCACGCAATCGCGGCGGAATGGGCCTACGTTATTTCCGGACGATGCCGCGTTACGGTGATCGCACCGTCGGGTAACGCCGAGATTTCCGACTTCGGGCCCGGCGACGTCTGGTATTTCCCAAAGGGTCACGGACATTCGATTCAAGGCCTCGGTCCGAGCGAGTGCCACTTTTTGCTCGTTTTCGACAACGGGCAGTTCTCCGAGTTTGGAACCTTCAGCATCACCGATTGGCTGGCGCGCACTCCGGCCGACGTGCTCGCGCAGAATCTCAGTCTGCCGTCCGCAGCGCTCGCGAAGCTTCCAAAAGAAGAGGTCTACATCGTTGCGGGCGAGGTCCCGCCCGAGGCTTTGCCCGCGGCGTTGAACCCTGCGCTCGAACCGAGTCAGCTCAGTCATAAGTTTCGTCTCGGAGCGGCGCCGCCGATGAGCTTTGATGGAGGCACCGAGCGGCTCGTCTCGCAGAAAGAGTTTCCGATCTCATCGACGATTACCGGGGTGCTGCTCACGCTCAAGCCCGGCGGCCTGCGCGAGCTGCACTGGCACCCGAACGCGGACGAATGGCAGTACTACATCAAGGGACGCTCGGAGATCGGAATCTTCGGCGCAAATGGAAAGTATCGGCAGGACGAGTTCGGACCGGGCGACGTCGCCTTCATCAATCGCGGATTCGGCCACTACATCAGGCAAATCGATAACGAAGAGACGCAGATCCTGGTGGCCTTCAACAGTCCCGACTACCAAGAAATCTCGATCTCGACGTGGCTAGCGTCGAATCCGCGCCGCTTACTCGCCGACAACCTCGGTCTCGATCTCGCCACCATCGAGAAGCTGCCGCATGCGGGGCGCTTTATCGTCGGCGGGGCCTAACGAACGCGGCCCGCGTCAGGGCAGCGCGACGTATTCGAACTCGGTTCGAAACCCTTGCGAGTCGAGATTGGTCTGCGCCGCGAGCGCGTCGAGCTGCGAAGGGCTAATGAAATCCGCCGGCTCGAGATAGACCATGTAGTCGCGGGCGACGCGATACGCTTCGGTGGTAAGGTCGACTTGGCGCGTCCGGATGCGCCCGGTGGACGGATCGAGAAGATCCTCGAGCGCGAGCGGACGAACGCGTCCGCCCTCGAGGGCGATCAGCGCGCCGCTGCCGCCGTCGACGAGATAGCGCACGGCACCGAAGCCGAGCGTTCGCGTGTAATCGACGTCGAACGCAACGGGCTTCGCGCAGCGGAGCTCGTAGCCGATATCCTTGGCATGAATGATGGAGTCGACGCCGATCGCGCCGAGCCGCGTGCGCACGGCGTCGCGCAGGAGCACTCCCAGAGGGACGTCGGCGAGGCGCACGTTGCCGAAGGAATCGCGCCCGAGATTCTCGCTGGCGCTGAAGACGTCGTCCCATATTTTTTCCGCGAGCCCCTCGGCGACGACCGCCACGCCGTGCCGCCGCCCGAGCGCCCGGCGCTTTACGATCGCGCCGACGATGGTGTCGCGAACCGCTGCAATGGTGGCCCTTTCCGGGAACTCTTCGGGGAGCACGGCAAGCGTCGAGCCCGCGGCCTTACACATTCCCAAGGCGAGCGATCCGGATTTACGCCCCATGCAGACGACCACGTACCACCGCGCGGTGGTGCGCGCGTCCTCCATCAAACTTTCGAGGATGCCGGCGCCAACGGAGCGCGCGGTTTCAAACCCGAAGGTCGGCGCGTTCTCCGGCAGCGGCAGGTCGTTATCGATCGTTTTCGGTACGGTCGCGACGCCGAGGCGGCTTCCCGCACGTTCGGCAATACGAGCCGCTCCGTACGTCGTATCGTCGCCGCCGATGCAGACGAGATATCGTAAGTGCAGCGCGTCGAGAGAGGCAACGCAGCGTTCGAGCGTCGCCTCGTCAGCTGCGGGATTGGTGCGCGAGGTTCGCAGGATCGAGCCGCCGCTCGTGTGGATGCGCGAGACTTGGTCGAACGTCAGCTCGAGCGTTTGGGGCGTTCGGCCGGCGGCGAGTTCGCGGTAACCGTCGTAGATTCCGATCGCCCGTAATCCGCACTTCATCGCTTCCATCGCGGCCGATGCGATGACGCCGTTGATTCCGGGCGCGGGACCGCCGCCGACGAGGACGGCGAGCGTGTCAGCCACCAGCGGGGCGCACCCGGTAAATCGTTCCCCTCGCGTCGTCGCCGATGAAGAGCGAACCCTCGGTTCCGACGCTAATGCCCGTCGGCCGCCCATTGCGCGCGGTGCATCCGCTTTGGAAACCGCTTACGAAGTCGGTCCACTGCATCGCCGGATTCGACCAATCGACGCCCTTGCGCGGACGGTCGCCGTTCATCGCAATAAAAACCACGCGCGGCGGTGCGGCGTTGCAGCCGCCGGCGCTTTCGTGCCAGGAACCGTGCGCCGCCGCAAAGAGTCCGCCACGATAGCGCTCAGGGAACGCGTAGCGCCCGCCCTGGTGCGTCGGGTAAAACGCCGCGCCGATGATGGTCGAATATGCGGGCAGCTCCACGAGCGGCTCGACGGTGCCCGAGCAGTTCGAACCGGCAACGTAGGCGTGACGGTCTTCCTCGCAGACCGGCCAGCCGTAATCGGCAACGCCGGGATGGCCGGAGAGATCGTCGAGAAACTCGTACGGGTGACCGGGCGGGAGATCGTCCTGACCGGCATCGCCGACCCAGAGCGAACCGGTCTCCGGGTTGACGGCCAGTGCGATCGCGTTGCGTACTCGCTTCGCGCGAACCACCAAGCCCGAGCCTCCGGGTCGCATTACCGAAACGGCCGCGCGGGTTGGGTCGACTTCCACGCACGGTTCGCCGCCGGACACGGTTGCGTTACACGACGATCCAACGGCAACATAAATGACGCCGCCGGCGTAGGCGACGGAAGTGGTCGTGTGAACGTCACCGTCGGTACCCGGCGCGACGGGGCCGCTGCGTACGTCGGCAATCCGCGTAACGTGCGGCGCGGTGCTCTCCTGGCCATACGGAATAGACCACACGTGATGCATCGTGCCGACGAAGATCTCTCGTCGTGCCGGCGCGTAGGCGACGCCCGACGCGTGTTCGTCGTCGAAGGTTGCGAAAACGCGCGGCTTGCCTACCGCGCCCTCGGCGTCGGGAACGATGTACACGTCGCGGCCGCGCGTTCCAACCAGGAGATTGCCGTCGGGAAGCGCGGCGAGCTCACGCGCGCCGTTGACGCTCGCAATCGCCTCGATTGCGAAGCCGGCCGGAACGTGTAAGCCCGTAACGGACGCGGCTGCGCATGCGGCGGGAAGTATGGCGAGGGAAAAAATTACGGCGCGCATCGCGACTCCCTTCGGTCGCCCGCGCGCCGTCACCCAGCTTGCGCCTCGTTGATTGCGTTACGCCGGGGGCGGACCCGATTGGCCGGCCGGCGGCTGCTGATCGGGAGGGCCTTGATTCGGCGGCGGACCCTCGTTCGGCGGGCCTTGCTGCGGCGGACCCTCGTTCGGCGGGCCTTGCTGCGGCGGCCCCTGTTCTTGCGGTCCTGGACCCTGATCGTACTGTTGCTGGTCGCCGGGGCCTTGGTTCTGATACTGACCCTGCATCTGCCCTTGCTGGCGCTGGCGCATCTGCGCGCGGTGCGCTCGCATCTGTTGGCGATAGGCGTTGCGCTGATCGTCGCTGAGAACGCCCATAATCTGGTGTCGGAGGTCTCGGCTCGCATTGCGATCGCGCGGGCTTCCCTCGGGATGTGCCTGCGAGTATTGATTGATCAGCGACTGGATTCGCTGCTGCTGATCGCCCGAGAGATTGAGCGTGTTGAAGCGCTTTGCCCAATGGCTTTGAATGCGTGACTGACTCGGAGTCGTGGTGCGGCCGTGCGCTTGCTGTGCCGGCGGCTGATCCTGCTGGGCGTAAGCGCCGAGCGGCAGAGCCAGCACCGCAGCGAAAGCGCCTACGGCCAGGAGGTTGATCTTCATGGCTCCGATACTAGCCGGTCCCCGCGCGCGGCGCCTGAACGGCGGATTAGGACCTGGCAAGCGGCCTGATCTCAACCGCCTTGATCGAGGGCGTAACGTGTTCTTCGAAACGCTTGAAGTTATCGAAGAAGAGCTGCGCCAGCTTGCGTGCCTGCGCGTCGTAGGCCGCTGGCTCCTTCCAGGCGCCACGCGCGTCGAGTACGCGATCGGGAACGTCCGGGACGTGTTTGGGCACCATGAGACCGAAGAACGGCTCTTGCTCGAACTCGTCGGCGATGCGGCCCTCAATTGCGGCGTTGACCATCGATCGCGTATGTGCGATTGACATGCGGTGGCCGACACCGTACGGACCGCCAGTCCACCCGGTATTGACCAGCCAGCACTCGACGGCGTGTTCGTCGATCATTCGCCCGAGCAGTCGCGCGTATACCGTGGGATGGTGCACCATGAACGGCGCGCCGAAACAGGTCGAAAACGTGGCCTGCGGCTCGCTGACGCCTCGCTCGGTACCGGCGACTTTTGCGGTGTATCCAGACAGAAAATGATACATCGCTTGGTCTCGCGTGAGTTTCGAGATGGGAGGCAGAACGCCGAACGCGTCGGCCGTCAGCATGATGATCGTCCGCGGATGGCCCGCTTGGCTCGCCGGAACGATGTTCGGGATGAACTCTAGCGGATACGCGGCGCGCGTGTTCTCGGTCTTCTCATCGGAGTCGACGTCTAACGCTCTCGTCTGCTCGTCGTAGGCGACGTTTTCCAAGACGGTCGAGAAGCGATTCGTCGCCGCCCAGATCTCCGGCTCGGCGGCGGCAGAAAGACGGATCACCTTGGCATAGCAACCGCCTTCGAAGTTAAAGACGCCGTCGGCCGACCAGCCGTGCTCGTCGTCGCCGATAAGGGGACGTCGCGAATCGGAGGAGAGCGTCGTCTTCCCGGTACCGGAGAGTCCGAAGAGAACGGCGACGTCGCCGCTTCCTCCGACGTTCGCCGAACAATGCATCGGCAAGGTCTCGCGCAGCGGTAAGAGATAGTTCATCACCGTGAAGACCGACTTTTTGATTTCGCCCGCATAACGCGTACCGCCGATCAGAATCATTCGGCGCGCGAAGTTCACCAGAATAAACGTACCGCTCCGGGTCCCGTCTCGAGCCGGATCGGCCGAGAAGAGCGCCGCGTCGACAACCGTAAACTCCGGAACGAAATCGGGATCGGGTCGCTCCGGCGTAATGAAGAGATGGCGCGCAAAGAGATTGTGCCACGCAAGTTCCGTGTAGACGCGAAGCGGAACGCGATACCGCTCGTCGGCGCCGGCGTAACAGTCTAAGCTATACGCCTCTCGTTCGGACATGTACGCCGCAACGCGCTCCCAGAGCGCATCGAAGCGAGCCGGATCGAGCGCTTGGTTCGACTCGCTCCAGTCGATGAGCTGTTCGCTCGACGGCTCCCGCACGAAGAACTTATCCTTCGGCGAACGGCCCGTATGCGGACGAGTGTCGACGATGAACTGGCCGCCCGCGCCCAGGACGCCCTCACCTCGAGCAATTGCATGCTCGACGAGCGCCGGGCCCGAGAGGTTCTCCCAGAGTTTGACGACCTTGAGTTTATCAGGGACCGAAAGAATACCGTGCCTCCTCTTACGACTTACGACTGTGCGGCGGTCATGCTTTCCCGCGTTCCACGGGCGTGCCTGCAGGCGGCCCGAGGCGAGCGCGTCCAATGCAAAGCGGTATGCGTTGGATGCGTCTATTCCCGGGCCTTGCCGCCGTTATGCTGGCGACGGCGGTTAGAGTCCATGCCGCCCTGCCGTTTCACTTCGGTTTCTTCGCGGCCGGCCCCCTCGATGCCATCACTGACGTGGCCGGCGTACGCGTCTCGAATCTGACGAAAGTCGAAGGCAGCGACATTCGAACCGGAGCGACCGCCGTGCTTCCGAACCCCGATCCCTGGGATCACAAGGTGTCGGCCGCCTTCTTCGCATTCAACGGCAACGGCGAGCTGACCGGGACGCACTGGATCGAGGAGTCGGGATATCTCGAGGAACCCGTTGTCTTAACCGATACGCTCGACGTCGGACGAGCCGCCGACGGAGTCGTCAGTTGGGTAATCGAGCACCACCCGGCGGTCGGACGCGGCGACGATGTTCCGCTTCCGGTGGTCGGCGAGTGCGACGACGGACTGCTCAACGACATTCAAGCGCGCGCCGTGTCGGCGAACGATGTCGAGCGACTCCTCGATGCGGCGGCGCCGGGAGATTTTGCACGAGGCAGCGTGGGCGCCGGCACGGGGATGAACGCGTTCGGTTTCCGCGCCGGCATCGGTTCGGCGTCGCGCATTCTGCCCAGCGACAATGGCGGGTATCGGGTCGGCGTACTCGTTAACGACAACACCGGGAGCCGGCGCAGGCAGCTCACGATCGCCGGCGTGCCCGTCGGCGAGCGGCTCGAGAACGAGTACCGGCCGGTCTTTCCCAAGAGAGTAGCGCTGAAGGGCCGGCTTGGAAGTGGTAGCATCATCATTGTGGTCGCGACGGACGCGCCGCTCGACAGCCGCCAATTACGTGCGCTCACGCTTCGCGCCGCGATGGGAATGGCCCGGACCGGCTTGACGTCGTCGACCGGCAGCGGCGATCTCATCGTCGCCTTCTCGACGACGCGCGTTTTCGAGCGCGTGGCCGACTTTACCGTAGCCGCGCCGAGAGAAGCGATCCTGGAAGACGACGACGCGCTGGACGAGCTCTATAGCGCGACTGCGGAGGCGACGCAAGCGGCGATCTACGACGCGCTCTTTGAAGCGAAGACCATGACGGGGCGCGGCGGAGCGACGGTCTACGCGCTGCCGGTCGACCGCGTCATGGAGATGCTGCGCGCGGCGCACGCCATCGGGCCGCAATGAGAGTAGCCCTCGGAACGGTCGGCCATTTCGGCTTGGCCGTGTGCGACCCGCGCAAGAGCGCCCGCTGGTGGAAGAAGGTCTTCGATCTCGAATCGATATTTGAAGGAGAGGGATACGTCGGATTATCCAACCGGAGCGTGACCATCGTGCTGATGGAAGGCGTTCCGCGCCCCAGAACGATCGACCACGTATCGTTTCATCTCCCCGACATGCGCCGGCTTCGCGACGCGCTCGCGATATTGAAAAAGCACCGCGTCGCCGTCGAGGATCCTGGAGACGAGATCGGTCCGGAAGCTCCCGGATCGCCGAACATGGGAATCTGGTTTCACGACCCCGACGGGTATCGCTGGGAGCTCTCCGTCCAAGCCAAGCGTGCACGCGCAAAACGCGACAAGGTTCGTCCGCGCCGCTTAGGGTAAACGTCCTCGTGCCCTCTGCGTCGAGCCGCTCGTGAGTCAGTTCGTTCACCTCCACGTTCACTCCGAGTACTCGCTGCTCGACGGCGCCTGCCGAATCGACCGGCTCTGCGCCGGAGCGGCCGAGCTTGGAGCAACTGCCGTGGCCTTGACGGATCATGGCGTCATGTACGGCGCGATGGAGTTTTACTACGCGGCGCGGGAGCTCAAGCTTACGCCGATCTTGGGTTGCGAAGCCTACCTCGCACCGCGCGGGCGCTTCGACCGCACCGTCCGCGACGAGGCGCATCTCACGCTCCTGGCAGGCGACCTCGTCGGCTATCGCAATCTCGTCGCGCTGGTTTCGAAGGGCTTCCTCGAGGGCTACTATTACAAGCCGCGGATCGATCTCGATCTGCTCGCGCAGCATCACGACGGCCTGATTGCGCTCTCGGGGTGCATGTCCGGGCTGGTCGCCGCGCCGCTGCTCTCCGGCGATTACGCGACGGCGTTGCGCAACGCCAAGACGTACGTCGATATCTTCGGCGACCGCTTCTACATCGAGGTCATGCGCCACGGTATGCCGGAGCAAGATGAAATCAACGGCGGACTCGTTCGAATCGCGGGCGAGCTCGGGGTGCCGATCGTCGCAACCAACGACGCCCATTATCTCGAACAGAAGGATGCGGGGGCGCACGACGTGCTGCTCTGTATCGGCACCGGAAAGACCGTCTCCGATACGAACCGAATGAAGTTCTATTCGGACCAGTTCTACCTGAAATCCCCGGACGAGATGCGCGAACTCTGGGCCGATTTGCCGGAGGCGGTCGAGAATACGGCGCGAATCGCGGAGCGCGTCGACATCCGCATCCCGGAGAAGATCTTTCACCTCCCGCAATATCCCGTGCCGCGCGACGGGGCGACCGGCGAGCGCAGCGACGCCGAGTATCTGCGCGAGCTCTGCGAACTCGGTCTTCGCCAACGCTACGGCGAAGATCGCGCCAAAAACGACGCAGCTTTACGCGAGCGCTTGGATTACGAGCTCGGCGTCATCACGAAGATGGGCTTCTCTTCCTATTTTCTCATCGTCTGGGACTTCGTGAAATACGCGCGCGATCGCGGCATTCCGGTCGGTCCCGGTCGGGGCTCGGCGGTCGGTTCGGTCGTTGCGTACTGCTTGAAGATTACCGACCTCGACCCGCTCCGCTTCGACTTGCTTTTCGAGCGCTTCTTGAATCCGGACCGTATCTCGATGCCGGATATCGATACGGATTTCTGCGTGGAACGCCGCGACGAAGTCATCGAGTATGTGACGCAAAAGTACGGTGAGGACCGCGTTGCGCAAATCGTCACCTTCGGAACCATGGCGGCCAGGGCGGCGATTCGCGACGCAGGGCGCGCGCTCGGCGTCCCTTTGCCGGAGGTGGATCGCGTCGCCAAACTCGTTCCCTCCGGCCCGGGCGGACTCTCGATCAAAGACGCGGTCGAGAAGATCGCGGAACTCAAGTCGATCTACGCGACCCAACCGGAGATTCGCAAGCTGCTCGATACGGCAAAAGAGATCGAGGGACTGGCGCGCAATGCGAGCACGCACGCCGCCGGCGTCGTGATCTCGGCCGGTCCGCTCACCGATTATACGCCGCTCGTCCGTTTCGGCGACGGCGGCATCAATACGCAGTACGACATGGACTGGATCGAGCGCATCGGTCTGCTCAAGATGGACTTTCTCGGTCTACGCAACCTCACCGTCATGGAGAACGCGGTCGCTGAAATACGGCGGACCGTCGACTCGCAGTTCGACCTCACCCGGATTCCCTTCGACGACGCGCCGACGTACGAGATGCTGGCTCGCGGAGAGACGATGGGCGTCTTCCAACTCGAATCGGAGGGAATGAAGCGCGTCTGTGCGGAGTTGCAGCCGTCGCGTTTTGAAGACGTGGTCGCCTTGGTCGCGCTCTTCCGTCCCGGGCCGATGGAGCTCATTCCGCAATATATCGCCAACAAGCACGGACGCGCGAAGCGTCAATATCTTCACCCCAAACTCGAGCCGATTCTCGCCGAGACCTACGGGATCCCGATCTACCAAGAGCAAGTCATGCAGATGGCTCGCGAGCTCGCCGGCTTTTCGATGGGCGAAGCCGACGAACTGCGCAAAGTGATGAGCAAGAAACAGAAGGAGAAGATTCCGTACTATCAAGAGCGCTTCGTGGCAGGCGCTCGCGAGCGGTCGGGCATCGACCGCGGCTTGGCCGAGCGGCTCTTTCACTACATCGAACCGTTTGCCGGGTACGGCTTTAACAAGGCGCACGCGGTCGCGTACGCTTGGATCGCCTATCAAACCGCGTATTTGAAGGCGAAGCATCCGCTGCCCTATCTGGCCGCGCTCATGACGTCGGTGCGGGATAAGACGGAGAAGCTCGTCGAGTACATCGAGGAAGCCAAGAAGATCGGCATCGAAGTCTTGCCCCCCGACGTCAACGAGTCGCTTACCGATTTTGCGGTCGTCGGCGAGGCGATTCGCTTTGGTCTGGCCGCGATCAAGGGCGTCGGCGAATCGGCAGTGCGATCGATTATCGAAGCGCGGCTGCAGGACGGACGCTTTGCCGACCTCTTCGATTTTGCGCGTCGCGTGGACGGCAAGCAAGTAAATCGCCGCGTCTTCGAAGCGCTGATCAAATGCGGTGCGCTCGACGGCATCCCGGGGAATCGGGCGCAGAAGCTTGCCGCGCTCGATACCGCGCTCGAACTGGCCGCGCGGTTGACGCGCGACGCGGAGCTCGGTCAAGTTTCGCTCTTTGGCGAGGCGGCGCAAGCGCCGGCGCTCGTTCCGAAACTTCCGAGCGTCGCCGCGCCGACGACCCGCGAGATGCTTTCATGGGAACGCGAGACGTTAGGCATCTTCGTGTCGGGACATCCGCTCGCCGAAATCGCCCCGCTCTTGGCACGCTGCGGCGCATTGCCCATTAAGGAGCTGCGCGAAGTTCAAGACGACGCCCCAGTGACGGTCGCCGGCACGATAACGGGCGTGCGCCGGTCGCTCACCAAGAGCGGCCAGCAAATTCTGGTCGCGCAACTCGAGGACATGACCGGGCTCTGCGACATCGTGCTCTTCTCCAAGAGCTACCCGCAGATGCACCACCTCTTTGCGAACGATGCGATCCTGATCGTGAAGGGCCGGCTGCGCCTGCGCGAGCGGCCGGGGCCGGCGGGAGAGGAACCTCGAGTCGAGCTCTCGGTCGCAGCCAACGAAGTCGCACCCTTCGTGCCGCCGGCCACGCAAAGATTCGGCGGCGCAGTTCGTGGATGGCACGTCGACGTCACTCACCGCGACCAAATCGACCGGCTCGCGCGACTCATCGACGAATGGCCGGGCGAAGTTCCGGTTGTGATGCACGTGCGAGGACGCTCGCAGCGCGTCGCGCGCACGATCGCGAACGACGTGCGCGTTCGCGACGAGCTCGAGCGCATTTTCGATCCGCAGGGCGTGCGCGAAGGCGCGCTGGACGCCTACGGATGAACGTGGTCTCCGCCTCGGACGCGGCAGCGCTGGAGGGATTGCTCGACCGCGGCTGGAGCGTCCCCGACCCGGTCTCCAAAGCGGTTGCGGAGATCCTCGCGCGCGTGCGCGCGAACGGCGACGCGGCAGTGGTAGAGTGCGCGCGCGCTTTCGACGACGCGCGTTTCGATCTCTCGAAACTGCGGGTGCCGATTCCGATGCTCAAGGGCGCGCGCGCGCTCGTGCCCGATGAGATCGGCGCCGCATTGGAGCTGGCAAGAGAGCGCATCGCGCGCTTCCACGAGCGACAGCGTCAGACCGACGTGAACTACGTAGAGGAGGATGGTACGCGTTACGCGGTACGCCGTCGCGCGCTGCGTTCGGTCGCCGTCTACGCGCCTCGCAACGGAGCGAGCGCTGCGATACTCATGGGTGCGGCGCCGGCAAAGATTGCGGGCATTCCGCGCGTCGTCGTGCTAACGCCGGCGGACGAGAGCGGGCCCGCGGGCGCCGTTCGCTTCGCCTGCGCGCTCTGCGGGGTCGACGAGCTCTATGCCGTCGGGGGAGCCCACGCGGTCGGGGCTGCCGCCTTCGGGACCGAGTCGCTCGCCGCGGTCGACAAAATCGTCGGGCGGGGCGGTCTATGGACGACCGAAGCGAAACGCCAAGTCTTTGGAGCCTGCGGGATCGACGGCATCGCGGGACCGCCGGAGGTCCTCGTGCTCGCCGACGACGGAGCGAACAGCGAGTACGTCGTCGGCGAACTGCTCGCTCAGGCGGAACTGCCCGGGGTAACGCGCCTCGCGGTAGTCTCGGAGTCGCGTCCGCTGCTGGAGGCAGTCGCACAGCTGATCGACACGCTCGATCTGCGCACGCTGGAACGTCACGAGTTCGTCAGCGAGGCGATCTCGACGCACTGCAGGCTGATCGAAGCGTCGTCGCGAGAGAGCCTCTTCGAGCTCGCTAATCGCTTTGCGCCGGCCTATCTGTCGCTGCAAGTTCGCGATGCCTCCGCGTATCTCGAGCGCATCTACGCTGCGGGAACGGTCTTCGTCGGCGACATGACGCCGGTCGTCAGCGGTGAGTACCTCGCCGGCACGAATCACGTCGCTCCGAGCTCGGGGACCGCACGTTTCGCCTCGAGCCTATCGCTGGCCGATTTCACCCGCAGTTTCGCCGTCGTGGCAAACACCCCGGAGCGAATCGAAAGCGATGCGCCGATGCTGGCGTTGCTCGCCGAGTTCGACGGTCTACCGCAGCACGCGCAGGCGGCACGAATGAGATCCGGTAGTTGACGGCCCTTCCGAAGCTGGTGGCCTTCGATGTCGACGGAACGCTCGTCGGACGCGACCTGACGATCTCTCAGAACGTGCGCGACGCGATCGCGCGAATGCAGGCGGCGGGGATCGCCGGCTCTCTGGTTACGGGGCGGATGTACCGCGCCACGCTTCCGTTTGCCCGAGAACTGGGTTTTGACGCCCCGCTGATCTGCTATCAGGGTGCCGCGATCATCGATCCCGCGAGCGACGAGGTGCTGGCGCATCGTGCGCTGGAGAACCAACTCGTTCTCGAGCTGGTGTCGTTCGCAGAGCGCGACCGCATGCATCTGCAGCTCTATCGCAACGACGAATACTACTGCGAAGCGCGAAATCAATACTCCGAGCTCTATGCCTCGCTTTCGATGACGGAGCCGATCGTGGTTCCTTCCCTGCGCGAGGCCTTTGCGTATAGCCCGGCAACCAAAGGCGTGGTCATCGCCGACGAGCCCGTCGCGGCGCGATACGCGCGGCGACTCGCCGAGGCGTTCAACGGGCGCGCGAATGTAACACGGAGTCTTCCCGAGTTCGTGGAAGTGCTCGATCCCGGCGCCGACAAGGGTGAAGCCTTACGCTTCGTAGTGCAGCATTTGGGGATCGATATCGAGCAGACCGTCGCTATCGGCGATTCGTGGAACGACGCACCGCTTCTGCGAGCGGCGGGGCTTTCGATCGCAATGGGTTCTTCGCCGCCGGAAGTGAAGGCGATCTGCGATCGCGTCGTCGAGGACCTCGCGCACGACGGCGTCGCCGAGGCGATCGAGAAGTACGTACTAGCGTGAGCGTAAAGCAGCGCCGCCGCAAACGGTCGGCGGTCGCGCGCGTTCGCCCGTTCTGGATGCCGATTGCAATCCTCGCAATGCTCGTCCTGGTTGCGCTGGGCGTCGCCGCGACGTGGCCGGGCTTCGAACCGAAGAAGATAACGGTTACCGGCAACCATCGGGTAGCGCGCAACGAGATTTTGGCGCACGCCGCGATTCCGGCGCACGTGACGATTTGGCTCCAAAATACCGGTGCGATTTCGCGCCGAATCGAGACGATTCCATATATCGGAAAGGCCGCCGTTTGGCGGTCGCTTCCCGCGGCGATCCGCATCGCGGTCGTCGAACGCGTGCCCTTCGCGATCGTCCGCAGCGGCGACGAGGCGGCCGTCGTAGACCACGCGTTGCGGGTGCTCGAACTCACGGGGAACGATCGCTTGCCGGTGATGACGATCGCACCGGGAGCCGACCTGCTCCCGGGCGGCTACGTCAAGGCGCGGGATGCGCTCGAACTACGGGGTGCCTACGATGCGATCGCGACCACGCATATCGTGCCGGTCGAGCTCGCATTCGATCGATTCGGCGGCCTGGTCGTGACGATTCGCGGCGGACTGAAGCTGCTGCTCGGCAATCCGCGCGATCTGGACCGAAAGCTGAGCCTCGCGGAGGCGATTCTCGCACAAGTCGTAACGCGGCAAAGGCGCGTCGACGCAATCGATCTTCGAGCCCCGGCGGCGCCGGTGCTCGTCTACGGGGCGAGCCGGTAAAGCGACGAGGTTAGTGGCTCGTCAGGTCGAGGTAGACCATCACGTTGCCGTTGATCAACGAGAGCTTGAGCTGATCGTTCGCTTGAATTTTCGAGAAGTCGACCGTCGGCCGTCCCGCGGAGAGCGTCGATTCCTGCCCGTTGTCCATCTTTACGTCGACGTGCTTGGCGTCGACAACTCGCAGAACCGTCACGGTATACGTGCCGTCCGGAATACTTGTCGAGGCAACGGTGGCGGCGAGAGCCGTAGTCGGCAACAACGATCCGAGCAAAAAGGCGGCGAGTAAGCGAATACGATTCACAGGCGGACCCCCAGCGAGCAGCAAATTATCAAAACAGCATCATAACCGAAGTATCGTCGCGCTTCTAGAGCGCGACCGCACTTTTGCGGGCTCCATTTTGAGCTCTTTTTGATAAGCCCTTCCGGGCGGTGCAAATGCGCCGCCGACCAATGCACAGCTTCTCCACACCTTTGGGCGCTTTTCCTCAAGGAGATGATGGGTCGCTCGCCAAGGCTTGCGAATCCGCCGGGTTCCACGCTAGGAGTAGTAGGATTCGGCGTATACGACCACAATATATCGTGGTCAGCGGACTAGCGGGCTAAGGACAGGTGTGACGGAGCGGATGAGGCACGAGACCGTATGCGGGCTCGATATCGGGACGACCAAAACGTGTACGGTCGTTGCCGTGAACGGCTCTTCCGGCCTCGAAATCGTCGGCGTTGGTGAGGCCCCCTCGCTGGGCATGCGCAAAGGGGTCGTGGTCGATCTGGACGAGACGATCAAGTCAATCGAGGCCGCGACCGAAAAAGCCGAACGGATGGCCGGAATCCACTTCAGCGACGTTATCGTCGGAATCACCGGCGACCACATCCGCAGTACGAACAACCGTGCCGTCGTGGCGGTTTCGGGCGATGACCGCGAGGTAACCTCGGGCGACGTCAGACGCGTCATCGACGCCAGTAAGATTATCAATCTCCCAAGCGACCGCCAGATCATCCACGCACTCCCGCGCTACTTTACCGTTGACGGTCAGGAGGGCGTGAACGATCCCGTCGGTATGGCCGGCGGGCGCTTGGAGGTCGACACGCACATCGTAACCGGGAGCACGAGTTTCATCACCAACGTCCTCAAGTGCGTTCATCGTGCCGGTCTGGAGGCCGACGGTGTCGTCTTCGAGCCGCTGGCTAGTTCGGCCGCGACGCTCTTGAACGAGGAGAAGCAGGTCGGGGTCGTGCTGCTCGATATCGGCGGAGGTACGACCGACGTCGCCGTCTATTCGCTCGGCAGCGCAATTTATACCGCGACGATACCCGTCGGCGGCAGCGTGCTGACGAGCGACATTTCGCTCGGTCTCAAAACGACGCTCGGCGAGGCCGAGGAAGTCAAGAAGCGACTCGGAGCAACGGAAAAAGACGAGCGCTTCGAGGTGCGCACGCTCGACGGACGGGCGACCCGAGAGCACTCGACCGTCGAACTTCGGCAGATCGTCGTTCCCCGCGTACTCGAAACGCTTCGGATGGCCCGGCAGAAGATTGTCGAGAACGTGCCGCGAGACGTCGTGCTCGGCGAGGTCGTACTGACGGGAGGCGCCGCGCAGCTTCCCGGCATAGAATCGATTGCGGAAGAGGTTTTTGGTTTGCCGGTTCGCATCGGTACGCCAAAGGCAATCGGAGGATTAACCGAAGTAATGGCGGCGCCGCAGTACGCGACGGCAATCGGACTCGTGCTTTTCGGCGCAAACGGCGAACGAGACGACGCGTTACGCGGCGGACGCCGGGGACATTCGGTCATCTCGAAAATCCAGCGTTGGCTGGCAGATCTCTGGACTTAAGGCACATCACTTGACGGAGGAACCCGACGCAATGGCTGATGGACGACGTTCCACATCCGAACCCCAGCACGCCGCGGCGATCAAGGTGGTCGGCATCGGCGGCGGCGGCTGCAACGCGGTCAATCGTATGATTGCCGGCGGCTTGAGCGGGGTTGATTTCTTCGCGGTCAACTCGGACGTACAAGCCTTGCGCGGCGCGTTAACCGAGAATCGCGTGCACATCGGCGGAAACCAGACGCGCGGCCTGGGGGCCGGAGCGAACCCGACGCTCGGGCGCGAAGCGGCCGAGGCTTCGCGCGAGGACCTCGCGCTGATCCTCGACGGCGCCGATCTCGTCTTTCTCACCGCCGGCATGGGCGGAGGAACCGGAACCGGGGCGTCTCCGGTGATTGCCGAACTCGCGCGCGAATCCGGCGCGCTGACGATCGCGGTCGTCACCAAGCCGTTCGCCTTCGAAGGCAAAAAGCGTATGCAGATCGCCGAGAACGGCATCGCGGAACTCGAATCGAAGGTCGACACGCTGATCACCATTCCGAACGAACGCATCCTGCAGGTCATCGAGAAGAAGACGCCGCTCAACGAGGCGTTTTCGTATGCGGACGACGTGCTTCGCCAGGGAATCGCCGGCATCAGCGACCTCATCACGCAGCCGGGACTGATCAATCTCGACTTTGCCGACGTCAAGACGATTATGACCGATGCGGGATCGGCGATGATGGGCATCGGCGAAGGGAGCGGCGAACATCGCGCGGCCGACGCCGCACAGAAGGCGATCGCGTCACCGCTGCTCGAGACGACGGTCGAGGGCGCGCACGGCGTCATCTTCAACATCACGGGTGGTCCGGATATGGCGATGTACGAGGTGAACGAGGCGGCGGAGATGATCAGCCGTGCGGTAGACTCCGAGGCGCAGATTATTTTCGGGGCTTCGATCGACCCCGCAATGTCGGGCAAGGTCCGCGTAACGGTGCTCGCCGCCGGATTCGGCTCGCGCCGCGGTTATCGCGCGGCGCAAAGCGGCTACGCTTTCGACACGGGGAGACTCGAAGCGGTCGCTCCGGTCACGATGGACGATATCGACGTTCCGGCCTTCTTACGCTATCGCGGCTGAGTGGCCTATAACGCGCGAGTGCTGCTGGATTCCGTTGGCTCCAACGGGATCCGGCTCACGACGCTCGAGGTAACCTTTCCGCGCTTCGTCCTGGCGGAGTTCAACACGCACCGAACGTTTTCGCGATCGAGTGCATCGTCGCGCGCGGTTCCGACGGCGAGATTGCTCGAGCGGGTCGAGACGGATCCGGTCGTACCGCTGGAGTGGGGGCGTAACAAAGCGGGCATGTCGGCGAGCGACGTTCTCTCGGGCGACGAGGCCGAAACCGCGAGGCGAATTTGGCTGAGTGCCCGCGACGATGCGGTCGCGCACGCACGCAGGCTTCTGTCGCTGAAGGTGCACAAGCAGGAGCTCAACCGGCTCCTCGAACCGTTTCTGTGGCACACCGTGATCGTGACGGCAACGGAGTGGCAGAACTTCTTCGAGCTGCGCTGCGCGCCGAACGCGCAACCGGAGATTCGCGCTGCGGCCTCGCTGATGCGCGAGGCAATCGCACAGAGCCGGCCGCGCGACGTCGGCATAGGAGCGTGGCATACTCCCTTGATCCAGCCCGACGAGGCCGGGCTGGAACTCGAAGCGCGAAAGCGCGTCTCGGCCGCGCGTTGCGCCCGGGTCTCTTATCTAACGCACGAGGGCAAGCGCGAGATCGAGAAGGATCTCGAGCTCTACGAACGCCTCAAGAGCGATCGGCATTTGAGTCCGTTCGAACACGTGGCCACGCCCTCGGACGATTCGAGTTTTCACGCGAACTTTCGCGGATGGATCCAGATGCGCGCGGAGATCGAGATCCCAGAACGACGGGTCGCCGAGCATTCCGGGACGGTCGTCTGACCTACTCGTCGTCGACGGGTTTGTTCGACGGCGGCTGGCGCAGCAAGAACTGCTTGGAATACGGCGCCGCGATCGGCATAAATTTGCGCGGTTTCTGCGTAAAGTCGAAGAAATCGTTTGCGAAGTCCGCCGAGGTTTTGTCCGTCGTCCCTAGCCGTCCCAGATTCCAGTTGTCTTCGACGAATCGGATGATGCTGCCGAACGAGTAGAGGTTGTGCGAGACGTAGCCGTCCTTTGCGTACGGCGATACGACGATGAGCGGCACGCGAAACCCGAGGCCTCCAAAGCGGTGCGGGCCCGGCGGCGGAACGTGGTCGTACCATCCGCCCCAGTCGTCCCACGTGATGAGAATCGCCGTGGAACTCCATGCCGGGCTCTTGCCGATGGCATTGACGACCTGCGCAACCCAGGACGGTCCCTTGTCGGCGCCTTTGCCGGCGTGGTCCGAGTTATTGAAATCGGGAATCACCCACGCGACGCCGGGGAGCGAGCCTCTATCGATGTCGGTGAAGACTTTCGTCTCCGGCGAAGCCTGATTGGAGGTCCACTCCGGTGAGAAGCGCACGGCTTTGATCGCGTCGAAGGCGACCCAAACGTTTCCGCCGTTGCTCGATCCGAGGACGGGCGAATAGTATCGCCACGAAACTTTCGCGGGGTCGAGCAGATCGCGCAGCGTTCGGTATTTGAAGCACGGGAAGGGTCCGGCGCCGGGCTCGTAGCGATTGCTCTTCGTGATCAGCGACGTGATCGTTCCCGCCGGCGCGTCGCAGCCCCACGGGACGTCGGTGGGAAGATCGACGAGACTCTCGGTCGGGGTGAGCTCGGTGCCGCCTCGAATGAGATCTTGATGCGCGGTAAAGCTGCCGCTGCCTTGCGTCTGAAAGAAGTCGTCGGCGAGAACGTACTGCTGCGCCATCTCCCAGTACGGCTTGATCTCGGCGGGATTCACGTATTGATACACGTACGTGCCGGACATTCGTCCGACCGGAACGGTGTCGAAGCCGTCCATTGCGCAGACTCCCGCGGCGTCGGCGTCGCAATCGCGTACCCAGTTACCGTAGGGGTTTGCCGGGTTGATCGCGCTGAACAAATCCCCTTGACGCAGGCGCCTCATACCGCCGTTGTGCGTCTTTCCGAACTTCGTTCCGTTCGCGCCTGGAAAAGTCGCAAAGAGGTTGTCGAAAGTACGATTCTCCTGGATCATGATGACGATGTGATCGAAGTACTTGCCTTTGGGGGGCGGCGGGAGCGGCAAGAACGGGGGTGCCGGGGAACCGCTGGAGCCTCCGCATCCGCTCAAAATCGCGGCAAGTACTGCGACGCAAGCGAGCGGCGCGATCGATCGAGTCCTTCGAACGCAATTGCGAAAGGCCATGCTACAGTATCGGCGGCGTCACGCCGGCGTCCTTTCCGCGGGCAATCAATCTTGCGACGACAATGCTCGCCGCGAATGCGGCCCACGCCGGAAGCTTGATCGCAAACCAAAACACGTCGCGCGTACTGCGCGCCTGCACGTAGCGCCGCCATTCTTCTTGGACGAGCTCCGACGCAGCGTATACGTGCGCCGAAACGACGGGCGGCGGCAGATGCGGCGGATGGAGTTCAAACAGGTAGACGACTGCCGCAATCGCGCCGAGCGCGGCGAGCGCCAGGCGGCCATCGGCCCGAAGCTGGAGTAAAATCACCGCGCAAACAAACATGCTTGCGAGAAAGAGCTGCTTCATGCCCCAGACTAGTATCCACGGAACCGCTAACGCACAGAGTGCAAGCGCCAGCACGGCACGCGGCACGCCACGCGTAACGCTCGCCAAAACCAAGAGCGCGGGAATCGCAAAACAGAGCTCTTCGGGATGCACGTAGGTGCCGCCGACGACGCTGCACAGCGCCGGAACGAAGAGCAGCAGTTCGCGTCGCTGCAAGCGGCGCGCGAGTCCGAGACCGAGCACGATGCCGGCCGCGGCGATGAGCGCGTAGGAGACTCCACCTGCAAAGCCCGCAACGCGATCCGGAAGCCCGACGTATGCCAGCGCGTACGAAAGGCTGTATTGGTACGGGAAGTGCAGTTCGGCGGCTGCCTGTGCCGGCAAGACCGCGCTGACGTACCGTACGAGTCCCTGGGCGCCGACCAATCGCAACGAGACGACGGCAAGAACGGCGCTGCAGAGCAGCACGCTCCATCGCGCGCGCGGCACAAAAATCAACGTTGCGACCACGACCGGCAGGCCGACGGCGGGCTCGATGGCGGCGAACGCGGCAAGCGCGCCGGCAACGCCGTCGCGGCGGCGGGCGAGTGCGAGCCCCGCGAGCACGACTGCCAGCAGCGCGAACGGAACGACTTGTCCCGTGTTGAGTTCCATATAGGCAGTGGAGAGGGCGAGCGCGGCGAGGACGAGGGGCAGCGATATTCGCAGACGCCAAAGCGCGAGCGCGGTCAGCGCTACGGCGGCGAGGATTGCGGCAGCGTCGAGAAATGCTGCAAGGCCCACCGAAACGCGGGCCATGGCCATGAACGGCAGAAAGTCGTATGCGGGCAGCGGCGCGGGGACCGCTAGTGCCGGATTAGCTGCGAAGAACGCGCTGCGAAATGCGCCGCCGGAGTTCACGCGATGCTCGCATCCATGGAGCGGTTCGTACGTGTAGGGGCTCGCACCAAGATCGAGCGCCCCGCCCGCACAATAAAAGTCGGGAAAATCGTCCATGTTTCGCCACGGCATCCCCGAGCCGAGGCGACTCAGATCGCGGAGTGCCGCGAGCGCGAGCGCCGTCATCAGGGTCGCCACGAGTATCCGGCGGCCGCCGCCGGCCTTCACGACTGCGCCGTTGCGCGTGCAGCGCTTCCTGCCGCGACCAGCACGGCAACGAGTGCGGCCCACGTCGGTACTTTGACGGCAAGCCAAGTAAGGCTCGGGATACCGAGTGCGGCGACGTACGCGGCCCAGGCGCGCTGTGCGAGATCGGTGCCGGCGAAGCTTCCGGCCGTGACTGCTTGAAACGGCGCGGGTGGGCTGAGTTCGAATAGATAGATGCTTGCCGCGATCGCGACAAACGCGGCGACGGAGATCGCGGTACCGGGGCGCAGGCGCGCGAGCAAGACCACGATGACGAGGAGCGCGATCAGGAAGAGCTTCTTCGTGATCCAAACGGGAATCCAAGGGACCGCGAGAACGCAGAGCGCGACGGCCGCCACTGCCTTGAGATTTCCGCGCAGCGTACACGCCAAGACCGCTGCGGCCGGAATCGCGAACGGAAGGTCGACCATGTGGACGTACGGTCCGGCGATCACGCTGCACGCCGCCGGTATGTAGGCGATCAACTGCGGACGTCGCAGCGCGTGCGCACTTCGACCGCCCAGCCAGACTCCCAGCAGCAGCATGACCGCATAGGAGGCCTCTCCGATCGCCAGCGCCGCCGAGGCCGGCACTCCGGCGATACGCAATGCGTAAGTGAGGCTATATTGATAGGCGTAGCCCGTTTCGGCGGCGGCCTGCGCGGGGAGTACCCGCGCAACGTACTCGACAAGCCCCGACACTCCGACCATCAGCGCGCCGATGCCGGCGAGCGCGAGCGCGGCAGCGAGAAGGCCGAGACGGCTTCGCGGCACCCAAGCGAGCATCGCGGCGCAGACCGGAAGACCGAGATGCGGCTCGATCAGGGTCAACGCCGCGAGCATTCCCGCGAGCCGCGGGCGACCTCGCGCGAGTGCCGCACCGCAAAAGATCAGCGCAGCCAGCGCGAACGGCACTACTTGGCCGGCGCGCAATAAGACGAACCCCGCGGGGAGCAAGAGCGCGAGGGCAGCGACGTCGAGAGCGACTCCCGCCAGCGCGAGTCCGGCGATCGAGATTGCAATCGCCACGACGATCGCGACGGCGTCGACCGTTCGCGCAGTCGGAAAGTCTAGCCGCGCGACGAGCATGAAGGGCGGAAAGTCGTACGGGGGCAGCGGAGCCGGGACGGTGCGATGCGGATCTGCAGCATACGCCGGGTCTCTGCTGACTCGATGTTCGCAGCGATGCAGCGGTTCGTAGTGGTACGGGTCGGCCGCCCCATCGAGCGCCGAGCCGGCGCAATAGAAGTCGGTAAAGTCGTAGAGCTGATGCCACGGTAACTCGTCACCAAGCCGCGCGCAGTCACGCAGTGCACCCAGCGCCAAAACCGCGAGCGCCACGAGCAGAACGCCGCGCGCCGCTTTCATACCGTCAACCGCTGAGAAGAGCGGCGCTCATTGGCTGACCGCTACCCCGAGCGGCTCGTCGAAACCGCCAATGCTCTTGGTTGCGGCACCGCCCGCCGGATAGCTCCATTCGCCAACCGTGCCCGCCCGGGCGTCGGCTCCAATGACCGCGATGGCCTTTGGGTTCTTCGAATGACTCATCTCGAAACACACACCGTTCAATTGCGCGTCGCTGAGGAACGTCGAGTCCTTCACGATAACGTTCGAGCCCGAGAAGACGAGACGATAAATGAACGTGCTGTAACCCGCCGAGTATGCGACCGTCATGAATCTGCCGTCCCAGGCAAGATCGCCGAACGCGATGTTCTGATCGAGGCTCAGCGTCTCGAAGGCGCGCCCGCCGGCTGGAAGTTCCGCCAAGTAGGATTGATAGATGTACTTATCGCTGCCGTCGACGACGAGGTTCCCCTTCGGGTCATACGCCAATCTGAAATAAAACGTGAAGCCCAGTGCGATATATTTCTTCGGCGCGCGCTTCGCACTGTGATAGACGAGCACGTCCCCAGGCGAGTTATTCGGTCCGTTCGAATCGGCCACCGCGAGATCGCCCGTGATGGGATTGACGGCGCAGGCATCGGGCTCGCCTTGACTATCGTCGAACGTCCGGATGGGCGTCACCCCGCCGTGAGCGTACTCCGCGATACGCCGCGCCCCTAGATCGACCACGTAGACATCCTGCGCCGCGTCGACGCACAGGTGCCAGGGCTGGCTGAAGCTCAAGAGCTCGCCGACCGGCTGCCATGCCGGATCGGAATAAATGCTCACCGAGTACGCATCGGCGTTTGCTATGTAAAGCAGCGCCGTGTTCTTTGTGCCGCGCAGCGTCCAGGGGCGGCCGGCGTGGAGGCTCTGGAGTTGCGGCGCTAGCGACGATCCCACGCTGCCCGCACAGCCGGCCAAGAGCGCGGCGACACCCGCGCCGAAAACGCAATCTCTGAGGAAACGCGTCATTTCTCGTGCCCCTTTCTGCGAGCTGCACGACGTTTCGCCGTTGCAGCCGCGGTAACTGCGCCTCCCGCGCTCTTGCGCTTTCAATGGGGTTGATATATAACGTTGGACAACGGCTTCCGCTTTCGGCGGCCGCCGTGGATTATCTCGGAGAAGAGGTTTGGGTGTGGCTCTTCATTTCCGTGCAACGCCGTTGCGCCGGTCGGTTCAACGCGAGCGTCTCGTTGCAGAATATTGGTACCTCTGCCGCCGGGCGGCGCGGCGGTTCGTGCGTCCCGGCCTCGATCGGGCCGACCTCGAACAAGTCGGCGCGATCGGACTCATCAAAGCGGTCGATCGCTACGATCCCCTCCAAAGAGCGCCATTTGAGGCCTACGCGTGGCTGCTGATCGTCGGCGAGCTGATGCACTACGTCCGCGACAGCGAACGCTTCGTACGCGCTCCGCGCGGCCTTCGAGAACTCGACCGGCGTTGGAGCGCCGCCGAGCGCGACCTTTGGTCGCTGCTCGGTCGCGAACCCACGGAGAGCGAGACCGCCCGATTCATCGCCGCGACTCCGGCGCAAGCTCGTGAAGTTCGAACCTATCGCGCGAGCAGATCGGTCGTATCCTTTGAGGTTTACGCCGGCTGCGACCGCCGCGCGCTTCCAGGCGGCATCGACGATCTGCTCGATCGTTTGACCGTCGAACGGATACTTGCCGTGCTTTCGCCGCTGCAACGGCGCATCGTCAGGGCAATTCACCTCCACGGGATCAGCGTCGTCGAACTGGCGGCACGCCTGGGCTACTCGCGCCGCCACGTCACCCGCTTACACCGCGCGGCTCTCGAGCGCCTGAAAAGCTCGACTGAAGTAGGCGCGCTGCGCTCTGCCGAAGCAGCCTGCGATGTTTCGGTATCTCACCGCCGGTGAATCGCACGGTCCCGCGCTCGTCGGAATTCTCGACGGCATTCCGGCGCATCTGCAGTTGGACGTACGTGAGATCAACGAAACGCTCGCGCGACGTCAAGGAGGCTACGGGCGCGGCGCGCGCATGAAGATCGAGCGGGACGAGGTAGAGTTTCTCGCCGGGATTCGCGGCGGTAAGACGCTCGGCTCGCCGATCGCTGCGATCGTGCGCAACCGCGACTATCTCACCCCGAAGGTGCGCGCGCTGATGGATCCGATGACCGGCGGCGGCGAACCATTGACCAATCCACGCCCCGGACACGCCGATTATGCCGGCGCGCTCAAGTATCGGCAGCGCGATCTGCGTAACGTCCTCGAACGCGCGAGCGCGCGCGAGACGGCGATGCGCGTCTGTCTGGGCGCGATCTGCGCGCAGTTTCTCTCGGCGCTCGGCATTCGCACGCGGAGCTGCGTTTCGCAGATCGGGCCGGTGGAAGCGCCCGATCTCGGCGACTGGGAACAGCAGGACGTCGAGAGCAGCGACGTGCGCTGCCCCGATCGCGAGACCTCGAGGCGAATGATCGCGGCCATCGACGATGCGAAGGGCGCCGGCGACACGCTCGGAGGACGTTTCGTCGTTCGCATTGACGGGATGTCCGCCGGCGTCGGCAGCAATCGTCAACCGTACCAGCGGCTCGACGGAATCCTTGCCGGGGCACTGATGGGAATGCAGACGGTGCGTTCGGTGGAGATCGGCTTGGGCGCCGGCGTCGCGGCGACTCCCGGATCGCAGGCCCACGACGTCTTCGCAATGGACGGAGAGAACGTCGTGCGCGCGAGCAACCGCGCGGGCGGAATCGAGGGGGGAATGAGCAACGGCGAACCGATCGCCGTACGCGTTTCGGTCAAGCCGATTCCGACGCTGATGAAGGCACTGCCCTCGGTCAACCTGCACGCGGGTACCGACGCGCCCGCGACGATCGTTCGCAGCGACGTCTGCGTGGTTCCGGCCGCGGCCATCGTGGGCGAAGCGATGGTGCGACTGGCACTCATGGCGCCGGTACTGGAAAAGTACGGCGGCGATTCGATGGAAGAGACGCTCGATAATTTGCGGCGGAGCCAAGACGCGGCGGCGCGCCTCTTCGAGCGATGAAGCGCCACGTGGCGCTCGCCGGGTTCATGGCTTCGGGAAAGTCGACCATCGGACGTAAACTCGCACGAAGACTCGCCTGGACGTTTTGCGACACCGACAGACTCGTCATCCGCGAGCACGGAGCAATTTCTCAAATCTTTGCCGACGAAGGGGAACCGGCATTCCGCGAATACGAGCGTACCGCGCTGGCGGCTGCGTTGGCGAGTCCGGTGCAATCCGTGATCGCGCTGGGCGGCGGAGCGCTCACGCATGCGGAGAACCGCAAGCAGCTGCGCCGGCACGCGTACTGTATTTTCATCAAAGTCTCGCCGGAGCAAATTCTCGCGCGAGTGCGGCGCAGCCGGGAAGCGCGGCCGCTCTTAGGAGCGGCGCCGACGCTTGCACGGATCACCGAACTCTATACGCAACGGATGCGCGAGTATGAAAGCGCGGACTGCGTGATCGACGCGACGCGGCGCAGCGACGCACAGGTGGTAGCGGCCATGCTCGAATGGCTTCGCGACCGCAAGGTCGGCGCGGACGTTGCATCGTGACGGCCGAACCGGTCGTCAACGAGGATCTCGGGTATCCGATCGTCATCGGCGAGAGCCTCACCCCAACGCTTTCGGCCTTCGCGCGCAGGAACGATCGCCCCAGCGTCGTGCTTTGCGACGCGAACAGAGAGGTCGTGGCCGTCGCACGAGAGGCTGCCGGTGCGCTCGGATCGCCGCCGGTGCTGGCTTTTGCATTGGGGGAACGGCGCAAGCGGTTTACCACGCTCGAACGCGTACTCGACGAGCTCGCTCGCGCCGGTGTGGAGCGTACGGGCCTGGTCTTGGGAGTCGGCGGCGGCGTTGCGAGCGACCTCTTCGGGTTCGCCGCCGCGATCTACATGCGCGGCGTTCGATACGCGCATCTCGCCACGTCGCTCGTGGCAATGGTCGACGCGGCAATCGGCGGAAAGACCGGCATCGATCTGCGCGCCGGCAAGAATCTTGCCGGGTCTTTTCGCGACCCGGTCGCGGTCTTTTGCGACGTCCGCGCGCTCGGTACGCTGCCGGCCCGCGCGGTGCGTGAGGGCTTGGCCGAAATCGTCAAAGCGGCGATCATCGAGGGCGGCGACTTCTTCGACGGTCTCGAGGAGCTCGCAGCGCATCCGCTATCGCGATGGCCGTGGACGAGCGTGATCGACGAGGCGGTCAAGGTCAAGACCATGACCGTTGCCGACGACCGGCTCGAGGCCGGAACGCGCGAGTTGCTCAACCTCGGCCATACGTTCGCCCATGCGATCGAGCGCGCTTCGGCCTATCGAACGCCGCACGGCGCCGCGGTTGCGGTCGGTCTACGAGGGGCGGGACTGCTCGCATTGCGAACCGGCCGCTTCACCGAAGCGGAGCATTTGCGCGTGCTGACGGTATTAGCGCTCCTCGGCTTGCCGCTTTGCACGCAGCTCGACGCGGACGACATTCTTGCGTCCATGCGCAGCGATAAGAAACGGCGAGGCGGCCGGCTGCGTTTCGTCTTGCCGCGCGCGATCGGCGACGTCGAGTACGGCGTCCAGTGCTCGCAACCGAGCGTTCGAGCCGTACTCGACCGGCTACGCGAGGAGCCCGAGAGCTTCCGTGCGCGTCGTTGACGCGCTGCCGGCCATCCGATCGTCGCGCTTCGACCTGCCACTGACCTACGCTGCCGAAGATCTCGACCTGCAAGTGGGCGACGTGGTGCGCGTCCCGCTGGGCGGGCGCGAGGTCGTCGCCTTCATCGTCGCAGCGCCGCGTGAGGCAATGCCGGTAAAAACTCCCAAGCCGGTGTTCGAACGGCTAGACGTCCCCCGCGCTTTCGACGAGACCGGTCTTCACTTGGCATCGTTTGTCGCCGAACGTTATCTCTGTACGCTCGGCGAAGCGCTCGGCGCAATCATGCTTGCCGATGCGATTCCCCGAATGCGCGACTCGTTCGTGCGCGGCGCAGCGCCGAATCCGCGGCGCTACCCGTCGGTGCCGGCGCGTCTGTTTGGATTGATCTGGGAGGAGCTCGCCGACGGTTTCGACCTCGAGCAACTGTTGCGTCACCCCGAAGCGCGCCGAATCGCCGATCGCAGCGGCCTGCTGCGATTCGTCGCCACGCTCGTGCGAGCCGGCGCGCTGCGGCGCGTGCGGCGTCTCGTCAATCCGCGAACGGGCGAATATCGCATCCGTTTGCTCGAGCCGGGCGATGGGACGATACGCGGTCCGAAGTCCGACGCGCTCGTTGCGCTCGTCCGCGAGCGCGACGGCCTTCCGCGCGCCGAAGCGCTGCTGGCCGGATTCAGCACTGCGGTGATTACCCGAGCGGTCCGAGCCGGCGCATTGCGGGAACGGTTGGCGCCGGCACCCGCACCCGCACGGCTCGACGAAAGACGAGTATCGCTCGTGGACCCAACTGCCGAGCAAGCGCGTGCGCTCGCGTGGATCGACGCGGAGCTCGATGCGCGGCGTTTCTCAACCGCGCTCCTGTACGGCGTGACGGCGAGCGGCAAGACCTTTGTATACGTCAAAGCGATCGAGCGAGTCGTGAGAGAAGGCAATTGCGCGATCGTGCTGGTCCCGGAGATTTCGCTGACGCCGCAGACGGCGCAGCGATTCGAAGCGGCGTTCGGCAATCGGGTTGCGGTGCTTCACTCAGCGTTATCGGAGCGCGAGCGCTTCGAAGCTTGGCAAGCCTGCGCGCGTGGCCAGATCGATGTCGTCGTTGGCGCGCGTAGCGCGATCTTTGCGCCGCTCGAGCGGGTCGCATTGACGATCGTGGACGAGGCCCACGATCCGTCGTACAAACAAGATACCGTACCCCGGTACCACGCCGTAGCCGTAGCCCGCGAACGAATGCGCCGCGAAGAAGGCGTGCTCGTTCTCGGCAGCGCGACACCCTCACTCGAAAGTTACGCGGCCGCGAAGGCGGGGCGCATCGCGCTGCTCCAGTTGACGCGACGCGCTACCGCTGCGCCGCTTCCGGCGGTACGCGTCGTCGATCTGCGCCGCGATTTTGAAGGCGCGAGCCGCGGTATCTTCAGCTCGGCGCTCGTGCAGGGCATTGCCGACCGGCTGGAGCGCGGCGAAAAGAGCCTGCTCTTCGTGAACCGTCGCGGAAGCGCCAGCGCGTTGCTCTGCCGCAGTTGTGGGGAGTCGCAGCACTGTCCGCGATGCAGCGTCGCGCTCGCCGTGCACCGCGGCGAGCGGCTGTTACGCTGCCATTACTGCGATTACCAGACGGCGATCCCGGTACGCTGCCCGGTCTGCGGCTCGGATGCAATTCGTGAGGTTGGGGTGGGGACCGAACGCGTGGTCGACGAGGTGGGACGCCTCTTTCCGGCGGCGCGCGTGCTGCGCATGGATTCCGACACGACGACGCGCATCGGCGATCACGCCCGCATCCTGCGTTCCTTCGAAAGCGAGGGCGACATCCTCGTCGGAACGCAAATGGTCGCCAAAGGGCTTGATTATCCGACGGTCACGCTTGCCGGAATCGTGCTCGCCGACGTCGGGCTCTATCTTCCGGATTTCCGTGCGGCCGAACGCAGCTTCGCGCTCATCGCGCAAGTCTGCGGGCGCAGCGGACGCGCGCGACGCGGCGAGGCGATCGTACAGACGTACGCACCGGAGCACCCGGCGATCCGTTTCGCGGCGGCTCACGATTTCGAGGGCTTCGCCGAGGCGGAACTGCGCGAACGCGCGGCAGCGGGTTTCCCCCCCGCGCAGCGACTCATCTACCTTGGAGTCGTCGGGCGCGAACGGCGGCGGGTCGTTGAGACCGCCCAGAACTACGCCGCGCTCTTGCGCGTTGGAGAGGTTGTGGAGGTGCTCGGCCCCGCGCCATACCCGATCGCGCGGCTCAACAACGAATGGCGTTACCGGATAGCCCTGCGCGGCAGAAGGCCGGCGCAGCTGCGCGAACTCGTCCGGGAACGGATACTGCCGGCGGCTCGCGCCGCTCGCGCGACACGCCTGGCGATTAACGTCGACCCGTAGCGCGCGAGCGCTACTTCTTGCGGGACGAGCGGGCCTTGGTACTCTTGGTCGCCACGGGCGCTCGCCGAAGCGCCTTAGCTAGCCGTGACTTCTTTCGCGCCGCCTTATTCGGGTGAATAATCCCCTTGCCCGCCGCTTTGTCCAAGGCGCTTTCGACGGCGGCGGCGGCGCCGGCTTCGCGGGCCTCGACGGCGGCTTTGAAGAGCGTCTTGAGCCGGTTCTTCGCGCTCTTGTTACGCGTAGTGCGCTTCTCGGATTGGAGGACCCACTTCTCGGCGGCTTTGATGTTTGGCACGGCGTGTATCATAGCAGGGCCCTCGCGCGAGTGTCCAGCGCAAAAGGACCCTTTTCCTAGCTCGGTTCCAGGAGAATCTTCCGGTAGCTGGCATAGCGTCCGGCCGAGATCCTCCCTTGCGCAACCGCCGCTTGGACCGCACAGTCGGGCTCTTGAAGATGGGTGCAATCGGTAAAGCGGCACTGCAGAGCCGAACCCCGCATCTCTCGAAAGGCCTCGGACAAGGCCTTCGGCTCGATATTGCCCAGTCCAAACTCGTTGATTCCCGGACTGTCGATCAGGAAGCCGTCGCCGATTTGGTAGAGGCGTCCTGCGCTCGTCGTTTGGCGGCCCAGCCCGTACCGCGAAACCTCGCCGATCGACGTCTCGCCCCCAAGCGCGCGAAAAATCGTGCTCTTGCCGACGCCGGAGTTTCCCGCCAGCAGAGCCCGATGTCCGTGAATGAGCGCCCGAAGGCCATCGACGTTCTCACCGCTCTTGGGATTGACGACGATCGTGTCGTAGCCGAGCCCCCGATAGAGCTCCTGGTACTCCCGGCGTTGCCGGTCGTCGGCGAGATCGGGTTTCGTCAGGACAACCGCCGCATCGATGCCTTCCACTTCGGCGAAGGCAAGGAGTTGATCGAGCGTGACCAGGCGCGGCGGGGGATTGGCAAGTGCGGCAACGACGATCAGCAGATTGACGTTTGCCGCCATCGTTTTCGCTCGTCCGCCGGCGCTGCGCCGCTCCAGTGTAAAGGTGCGGGGCTCCATCCGGTCGACCACAGCCTGTCCGTCTTCCAAAAGCCGGACGGTAACGACGTCACCGGGAACCGGCATAAAGCGCTCGCCGGTCATACGCCGCAGCTGTGCGATCCGGAGACCGCTCTCTCCGTCGACGGAGATCCGCGCGGAGTTCTTTCCCGTTGAGACGACGAGCGCTCGTTGCGTCGACGCTACGCGCAAGATTGCACGCTTTCGACGGCTAACGATGAAACGACCGTGATTTATCTCACTTTAGGTGCCGAAGGAGAACTCGACGACGCGCGTCGCGCCGCCGTCGACCAAACGCTGCGGCACCAGGGCGGCTCGGCCGTCTGGCGCGCGAATCCTCGCGCCGGACGCTGGTACGCGTTGCTCGAGCTTCCCGATGAGTACGATCGAAAGGCGATCGAGCGCACTGCCGGGCCGGCGTTGTACGACAAGGCAATCATCGCATTGGCAGTTTTCCCAACGGTCGCCGAAGCCTTGCCGCGATTACTCGATGCCCTTGGCGGTTCGGGCCGCCCGGCCGGCGTTCTCGGCTGCCACCGCGGCGACGGCGCCGTGGTCGTCGAGTGGGACCCTGAGATTACGACCCCCTCCGTTATCATGGGATTGATCGACGTGGAGCTGCGGCGCTTCGAAAGCGGCCGCGCGGCGGTACTGCTCTCACCCATTTCGGCTGCGGTCGCTGCCAAGATCGCGGCCTGCGGGTTACGCGCGCCGGAGATCGAGCCCGAGCGCATCCTGGAGTTGCGGATGCCGCATGCCTAGCCCACTGGGATACGTCGGCCTCTCGGACGTCATCGACGTTATCGCCACGAGCGTTCTCATTTATTACGTGCTCGTTCTCATTCGCGGGACGCGCGCGGTGCAGATTCTCACCGGCATTCTCGTACTCTTCGCATTGCTGGGATTGGCGACGCTCTTCCATCTGTACTTGCTCGGAACGATTCTCCGTATCCTCGTCGTCGGAGCCGCCGTGACGATTCCGATCGTCTTTCAACCGGAGCTGCGACGGGCGCTCGAACAGATCGGCCGTGGCGGTCTCTTCCGCCTCGATATCGGTAATAGTTCGGAACGCCGCACGGAAGATCGCACCGTCGCGATCATCGGACGCACGGCCTTTCTGATGGGACGCAGCCGCCAAGGGGCACTGATCGTCATCGAACAGCAGAGCGGGCTAAAGGATTACGCCGAGACCGGAACGATGCTCCATGCCGACCTCTCCGAGGAGCTGCTCATCTCGATCTTCGCCGCCGCGTCGCCGCTGCACGACGGGGCCGTCATCGTGCAGCAAGGGCGCATCGAGGCGGCAGGGTGCTTTCTGCCGCTCTCCGAGCAATCGCCGGCAAAGGGGCGGCTCGGTTCGCGCCATCGCGCGGCGCTTGGGATCTCGGAACAGACCGACGCCGTCGTGCTCGTCGTCTCGGAGCAGACGGGTGCCATAACCATCGCGCGAAACGGACTGCTCTCGCGTCCGATCGATGAGGAGCAGCGGCTCGTCAAGATGCTGCTCGCCGTTACACGGCCTCCGCGCCAACGCGGCCGCCGCGATCTCATCGGCAATCTACGCGGGCGATTGCGCACTCCACGTGGAGAACCCACGTCGACTCCTTCGTAAGGAAGCGTCTCGGTGCAGATCCTCCAGAAGAACTTCGCGCTTAAAATGCTCGCAGTCTCCCTCGCGCTCGTCGGGTGGGCGTACTTCCGCGTGACCGGAAGCTCCAACGTCACGGCGCCGGAGTACCAGCAACTCTCGATTCCGATCAACGCGGTGAATCTGCCGCTCGGTTACATCGCGCGCTACACCGATCACCAAGCCGTCGTGACCGTTGCCACGAAGCACGGCGAACTTGCCGTTAAACCGGAACAAATCAAGGCCGTGCTGGACCTGACGAACCGGGCGACGGGAGTCTACAATTTGCCCGTTCAGCTCGTCGCTCCGGACGTGGTCGTGCAGAGTTTAAGTCCCGCGTCCGTGACGTTAACGGTGGAGCGCATCGAGCAGCACGCCTTCCCGGTCACCGTGCATTACGTGGGAACGCACCCCAGCGACGTCGTCGTAAGCTATACCGGGGCTTCGCCGGACTCGGTCGTCGTTCGTGGAGCGCTCTCGTCTCTTGCCAAGGTGGTCGCGGTACGCGCCGACGTCGCGATGCCGAATCAGCCCAAGAGTGTCGACGAAATGGTCCGTCCGATCGCCGTGGATGCATCCGGTGCCGAGATCGACGGTCTCTCGGTTACGCCGGACCTCGTTCGCGTGCAGAGCCGGTTCGTGGCAGGGAGCAGCGGCACCAAGTGACCCGTCTCTTCGGAACCGACGGAATCCGCGGCGTTGCCAATCGCGAGGTGACGCCCGAACTGGCCATGCGGATCGGCCGCGCCGCCGCGAGCGTGCTGGCCCCCAACGACCGGCGGCCGGTCTTAGTGGGACGTGATACGCGCGTCTCCGGTACGATGCTCGAAGCGGCACTCGTTGCCGGCATTACGTCCGTCGGGCGTGACGCGATCTCTCTCGGCATCGTGCCGACCCCGGCGGTCGCTTCCGTTACGCGAGCCGCCGGGGCTGCCGCGGGCGTGGTGATCAGCGCATCCCATAATCCGGTCGAGGACAATGGCATCAAGTTCTTTGCCGAGGACGGCTTCAAGTTCTCCGACGCGGTGGAGGACCGCATCGAAGCGCTCGTGTTATCGGACGATCTGCCTCGGCCTACCGGAACGAGCGTGGGCACCGCACGACTGGCGCAGAATCTCGCGCGTCACTATTACCGCGAGCTTTATGAAGGTGCGAACGATCTGCACGGGCTTCACGTCATCGTCGACTGCGGCTTCGGCGCCGCCTATGCGATCGCTCCGTACGCGTTACGGAAACTCGGCGCTGCCGTGACGGAGATGAACTGCGAAGCCGACGGCACGCGCATCAACGTCGCTTGCGGCGCCACCGATCTCTCGAGACTGCGGGGTGCCGTACGGGAGCGGGCAGCGAGCGAACGACGAGTGATCGGGGTGGCGTTCGACGGGGATGCGGACCGGGCGCTCTTCGTCGACGAAACGGGGAGCATAGTGACCGGCGATCACGTGCTCTTCGCGCTGGGCCGAGCGATGCAATCGTCGGGTGAACTTCCCGGTAACACCATCGTCGCGACGCAGATGAGCAACATCGGATTCGAACGTGCGCTCAACCGGCACGGCATCACGTTGATCCGAGCGTCCGTGGGCGATCGCTACGTGCTCGAGGAGATGCGGGCCGGCGGCTACGGCCTGGGTGGCGAGCAATCGGGACACGTAATCGACTTTCGGTACAACACGACGGGTGACGGACCGCGCACGGCGATCACCCTGCTGAGTCTCTTATCGGCCGGCGATGCGACGCTGCACGAGTTGGTGCGCGAAGTCGTCTACGTACCCCAGATCCTATTGAACGTCCGGTCGAATCGTCGCGACATACTCGAAGCGACCTCCGTTGTCGACGCAATTGCGGCCGCAGAGTCGGAGTTGGGAGACTCGGGCCGAATATTCGTACGCGCATCCGGCACCGAGCCATTGATCCGCGTCATGGCGGAGGGCGACGACGCCGCATTGGTCGAGGGGATAGCCGGCCGGGTTGCCATGCGAATCGAGCAGGAGGTCGCGCGCTTCGCGGCAACGTAAGCCCTGAAAATCGGAGGTTCAACAAGCGCGTGGAAGGGCGCCCCGGCGTAATGCCGAAGCGCGACCACATCTGCCAAAAGCAGTCACTGAGTCGGGACGATAGTCCCGAGCGGGGGATATCCCGGTAGGGGTGAATGGGCCGGTCGGCCCTAGGGCGATTCTTTCCCGTCCGAACCCGTCAACTAACCCCGCAAGTGTCGTGAAAGAGGAGCGGTTTCTTGCGTCATGTGCTAGTTGTTGGGGCATTTGCCCTATTGATTACCGGGTCGGCCGCCATTGCGCGAGCCGACGCCCACAGCACCCCCCAAATCGACTACACTGGTTCTTCCCGGGCGGTAAGCGCCCAAAACCTCAGCCCCGACGTCGCTGAATGGACGTCGCGGCTCATCGTGCACGCGCCGGCCCATCACAAGGGCAGCATGGACCGTTTTACCGGCGGCATCCTCGCGCGCGCTTCGAAGATCGCCCAGCGCCTCACCAGCAGCGCCCTGCGCTTTCTCGGCGTACCGTACGTCTTCGGCGGAACGACCGCAGCCGGGTTCGACTGCTCCGGCTTCGTCCAGCACGTCTTCGCGACGCTGGGAGTCGATCTGCCGCGTACGGCCGACGCGCAGTACGACGTCGGGAAGCCCGCCGTGGGTGGCCCACGGCCGGGAGACCTGGTCTTTTTCGACACCTACGGCGGCGTTTCGCACGTCGGCATCTATCTCGGACGAGGCGAGTTCGTTCATGCGAGTTCCAGCCACGGCGTGATGGTCAGCCACCTTTCGGATTCTTATTGGGCCGCCCGATACGTCGGAGCGAAGCGATTCATGGCCTCCCGGTAGGCACGCTCCCTTCGCCAAGGTGCCAAAGCGCCGCCGATCTCGGCGGCGCTTGCTTTTTGAGGTTCGATGAGCGAACCTAGGCACGCGTAGAACAGACAAAAGTGCCCGGTGGGGTGTAGCCAAGCGGTAAGGCAGCGGACTTTGACTCCGCCATGCGTTGGTTCGAATCCAGCCACCCCAGCATTGCCGCGTGGCGAGTCAGGGTTCGCTGCCTTACCGCAGCGCAGGCGCGTTAGCGCCGCAGCGGAGTTCACCCTATGGGGTCCCCAAAGTGCGGACACTTTGGGGAAGAGGCAGCGGACTTTGACTCCGCCATGCGTTGGTTCGAATCCAGCCACCCCAGCATTGCCGCGTGGCGAGTCAGGGTTCGCTGCCTTACCGCAGCGCAGGCGCGTTAGCGCCGCAGCGGAGTTCACCCTATGGGGTCCCCAAAGTGCGGACACTTTGGGGAAGAGGCAGCGGACTTTGACTCCGCCATGCGTTGGTTCGAATCCAGCCACCCCAGCATTGCCGCGTGGCGAGTCAGGGTTCGCTGCCTTACCGCAGCGCAGGCGCGTTAGCGCCGCAGCGGAGTTCACCCTATGGGGTCCCCAAAGTGCGGACACTTTGGGGAAGAGGCAGCGGACTTTGACTCCGCCATGCGTTGGTTCGAATCCAGCCACCCCAGCATTGCCGCGTGGCGAGTCAGGGTTCGCTGCCTTACCGCAGCGCAGGCGCGTTAGCGCCGCAGCGGAGTTCACCCTATGGGGTCCCCAAAGTGCGGACACTTTGGGGAAGAGGCAGCGGACTTTGACTCCGCCATGCGTTGGTTCGAATCCAGCCACCCCCAGCATTGCCTTTGCGTTGGTTCCCGACGCGTTGCCGAAGCGGCCGCTCACTTGAGTTCGGCGGCATAGCCGCATTCTATTCATTCGTGCAAGGAGCGGCGGCGCGATGTGTGGGAGTGCCTTTGAACTCCCTGACACATCTACCGTTGAACGAAGGAGCCTCGCAATGAACCTCTTGCCGTCCCGGCGTTATGGTCCCATCTTTATTTTCGCGATGGCCGCGCTCACCGGTTGCGGTTCGTCGTCACTTCCGGGCAGCGCGCCCCAATCGAGCGCCGGCGGCGTCGCCTCCATCCCGGAGTGGCAAGTAAAGCACGAGGCGCGTCCGGCGTGCCCGCAGACGCGCCGCGGGGAGATTACGTGCTTTGCATTAGTCCTCAATACCAAGGTAGAGCCGAACGTCGCCGGATGGGCGCCGGCCGATTTTCAAGCGCGGTACAAGCTTCCTTCGGGAACGAAGGGATCCGGGCAGATTGTCGCCATCGTCGATGCGTATGACAACCCGAACGTCGCATCGGATATGGCGCAGTACCGCTCGCAGTTCGGCTTGCCCGCTGGAAGCTTTACCAAGTACAACCAGCAAGGCCAAACTTCGAACTATCCCAGCGGAAGTACCGGTTGGGGCATCGAGACCGATCTCGACGTGCAAATGGTCTCGGCGACGTGTCCTCTCTGCACCATCTATCTCGTCGAAGCGAACAGCTCGGACTCCAACGATCTCCAAGCCGCCGAAGACGAAGCGGTGAAACTTGGGGCGCACATCATCAGCAACAGCTGGGGATGCGGCAACACGGTCGATTGTCTCAACAAGAAACACTTCGACAAGCCGGGCGTCGAGTATCTCGCGTCAACCGGCGACTCCGGCTTCGGTCAAGTTACCGCGCCGGCGGCTTTCGATGACGTCGCGGCGATCGGGGGAACGATGCTCTCGAAGAGCGGCTCTTCGTACAACGAAACGATTTGGACCGGCGCCGGCGGGGGCTGCGCGACGACGATTCACAAACCGAAATGGCAGCACGATTCATTCTGTAAAGGCCGCGCGGTCGGCGACGCTTCCGGAGTGGCGTGGCAAGTTGCGGAATACGACTCGTACGGATATGGCGGCTGGTTCACGGTTGGCGGAACGAGCGTCTCCTCGCCGCTACTCGCCGGCATCTTCGGTCTGGCCGGAAATGCGACGGACCAAAAAGGCGGCCGGACGTTCTGGAATAAGAAGCACCGTAAGGACCTCTACAACGTCTGTCAGTCGTCGTGCCTTTATAAGACCTACTCGTATGAAGGCGGCTGGGGATCGCCCGACGGCATCGGAGCCTTCTAACTGGCCCGGTCGGCGACGCTCCATATCACCAATGGCGATGGTGCGCTTTACCTGATCAAGAAGGCCGGCATGCCGGGCACCCACGTTGCATGGCGCGACGCACTCAACGAAGGTCCCGTGCCGGCCGGCCTCTCTCTCGAAAAGACCAGTGCGCTGCGCGCGCGGTATTTGGCGGAGCGCGGCTACGGCAACCCGATAAAACTCATTCACGATTTCGAGCGACGCGACGAGCAGATTCGCCGCGCCGCCGACTTCGACGAAGTCGTGCTCTGGTTCGAACACGACCTGTTCGATCAACTTCAGGTGCTGCAGGTCCTCACGTCGTTGGAAGAGCTCGAGCTCGAGCCCGGCCGCATTTCAGTCGTTCAGAGCGACCATTATCTCGCCAATATGACCGTTGACGAAATCGTGCCGCTCTTTGCGAAGCGGCGGACGGCGACGCCCGCGATTTTTAAGTCGGCGCGTCGCACGTGGGAGCGTTTCACCTCAGAATCGCCAACCGATCTCTACGCCGCCGCCGGAGAAGACGCGATCGGATTGCCCTACTTGCGCTCGGCATTTCGGCGTCTCTGCGAAGAGTATCCGTGGAAGCGCGACGGTCTTTCGCGATCGGAGCGGCAGGCACTCTATGCCGTCGCCCAAGGCCCGGGCCGGCCCGAGGATCTTTTTGCTCGGGCGCAAGCGCGTGAGGAGTCCTATTTTCTCGGCGAGCGCGTCTTCGCCAGAATGCTGCAAGATCTCGCGGCCGGCGAGAGTGCGCTCGTCGAAGGAGAAGAGGGCACGCTCGTTACCACGGTGCTCGGCCGCAGCGTGCTTGCCGGCGACGCAGATTGGCTCGCGCACCGGGCGATCGATCGATGGATCGGCGGCGTGCGGCTCACCACCGAGAACCTCACGCGCTGGGACGACGACGCGGCGCGCTTCGTCTGACGGCGCCGAATTCAAGGCCAACGCGTTCGACGGCTCGAATGGGCAGCCGCGAAGATGACGCACGACGAGTTGAATATCGACTTTAAAAGTGACGAGGATGGCGCTCGGCTTCTTTTCAAACTGCGCGGGAGCCTCGACCTTGCGACGGCGCCCACCGTTCGCGCGGCGCTGAGCGAAGCGACGGAGAAGGGCACGCACGATCTGGTCGTCGATCTCACGCAGCTCGAGTTCTTGGACTCGACCGGGCTCGGCGTTCTCATCGGCGCGCACCGGCGTGCCGCCGAGCATGGCGGCTCGCTCCGGCTGGTCGTGCCCGAAGGCCCGATCTTGCGTCTTCTCAACATTACCGGCTTGATCGCCGTCTTCGCCGCATACCATACGATGGAAGATGCGGTCGGCGAGCGCGACCGGCTGAGCCCAGCGATCTAGCTCAGCGGTAGGCCTCGTCGAGTAACTCGACGACGTGCTTGATCGTCGCGCGATAGCGCGCATCGCGTAAGCCCGCACCAATCTGGATGGCACATCCGGGATTCGCCGTCGCGACTATGCTCGCGCCCGTGCGCGCAATGGCGTGCACCTTGCGGCGCAGCAGACGATCCGCCATTACCGGCTGCGTAAGATTATACGTTCCGGCGCTGCCGCAGCAGAGCGCGCTCTCTTCCATTTCAACCAAACGTATGCCGGGAATTCGCGTCAAGAGACGACGGGGCGCGCCGGCAACGCGCTGTGCGTGGACGAGATGGCATGCGTCCTGGTAGGTCACGGTCGCCTCGATACGCCCGGCCGCTTCGCCGAGATCGAGCGCGTCGAGCACTTCGGTGACGTCTCGTACGCGCGCGGAAAAACTGCGCGCCCGTGCCGCCCAATCCGGATCCTCGGCGAAGAGTTCCCCGTACTCTTTGAGGGCGCTGCCGCAGCCGGCGGCATTGACCACGTAGACGTCCGCACCCGAGCGCTCGAACGCTGCGATGTTGCGCTTGGCGAGCTCGCGCGCAAATTCGGGTTCACCGTCATGAAGGGCGATTGCGCCGCAGCATCCTTGTTCGCGCGGAACCAAGACCGTTAAGCCCCCGCGCTGCAGCATGCGCACCGTCGCGCGATGGACGCCCGCAAAAGCGACGGCCATGATACAGCCGACGTGAAGAACGGCGACGCCGCGTTGCGCCGGCGCTTCGAAGCGCTGGTCGCAAGCCGCGAAGAACGAGCCCGGGATCGATGGTGCCATCCGTGCGGCGCGGCCCAAACCAATGAGACCGGCCAACGCCGTGAGGTGCGTGCGCTGCAGAAAACGCAGCGTCGCGGCGGCCGCGCGCATTAGCTCGGGACGGCGGAAAAGCGCGCGCCAAAGCATTCGGTTCGCCGGTTGCTCTGAGGCTCGAGCGTGGGGACCTTCGGCGCGGCGGATCTGCGCGCGGGCGCTCTCCACGAGCTGTCCGTAGCGGACCCCGGAAGGACAGACGGCTTCGCAAGCGCGGCAGTCGAGACACTCCCACATCTGACTGACGAAGCCGTCGCTCAAGAGATCGAGACGCGATTCGGCGACGGCTTTGATGAGACTAATGCGGCCGCGAGGGCCTGACGTTTCTGTCATAGTCTCGAGATAGGTGGGGCATGAGGGCAGGCAGAGACCGCACCGGATGCAGGTGTCGTAAATTGATGCCTGCGGCTGGTCGCTTCCGCTGAAGCCGCCTTCGGCGCGCTGCGCTCGCTCCGGACCGGCTGCATGCCCGCTCATCGGCATCGTGCCTTCGCCTCGGATGAGCGCCACTTCTCCCGACGAAATGGAGCAGCGTGAAAAAACGAATTACCGTCGCCGTCACGGGTGCCGCCGGGCAGATCGGATACGCCCTCGTTTTTCGCATAGCCTCGGGGCAAATGTTCGGCCCGGAGACCGAAATCGAGTTCCGTCTCCTCGAACTCGAACAAGCGCTCGGCGCTCTTGGGGGCGTCGTCATGGAGCTGGAAGACTGCGCCTTCCCCCTGCTCAAGAGCGTTTGGCACGGATCGGACGTGCGCGAGGCGATGACCGGCGTCAACTGGGCGGTTCTCGTGGGTGCGGTACCGCGCAAAGCGGGAATGGAGCGCTCGGACCTATTGCGCGTCAACGGCCAAATATTCACCGAACAAGGGCGCGCCATCGACGCAGGTGCCGCTGACGACGTCCAAGTCTTCGTCGTCGGGAACCCGGCGAACACGAACTGTTTGATCGCAATGAACAACGCGCCGAGCGTCCCGAACGACCGTTTCTTCGCAATGACGACGCTCGACGAGCTGCGCGCGCGGGCCCAGCTCGCGCGCAAGGCGGGGTCGGACATCTCCGAAATATCTCGGCTGGGAATCTGGGGAAACCACTCGACCACGCAGTTTCCCGATTTCGCGCACGCGCGAATCCGCGGCCGCGCCGCACACGAGATCATTACCGATCGCGACTGGCTCGAAAACGAGTTCCTCACGACCGTTCAGAACCGCGGCGCCGAGGTGATCAAAACGCGCGGCGCGTCCTCGGCCGCGTCGGCGGCAAATGCGGCGATCGTAGGCGTTCACAACCTGACGCACGATACGCCCGAGGGCGAATACTATTCGGTCGGCCGCTGCTCCCATGGCGAGTACGGAGTCGATCCGGGCCTGATCTTTTCGTTTCCGTCGCGCACCGAGCACGGCGTCTCTCGCATCGTCGAAGGTATCGACCACGACCCCTTCGGGCAAGCGAGGATTCACGCTACGCTCGAGGAGCTGCGCAAGGAGCGCGACGCCGTCAAAGAACTCGGGCTGATCCCCGCGAACTAAACGGCATGACCGGTCCCGCGGGCGAGCGCCCGGAACTCGATTTAGTGCACGTAAACGTCGCTTCGACGGCCGGCGCCTACACGGTGGGAAGCGCTTCGTTCTTTCGGTACATCCTGCGGCTCGGCGAGGTGGGTCTGTCCCTCTCGCTCGCCGACCAGGAGGCCGTGGACGTCCTGGCCGCCGTGCCGCACGCCCTGGGTGCAGAAGAAGAGGTCTCATTCGTCTCGGGCCCCGGCTGGCGCGTCGTTCCGGCGCAGGGCGACCTTGACTGGCCGGTATTGGAGGCGACGCCCGAACGGCTCCACAGCGTCCTCGAACGGGCGCGCAGTATCCTCTGGCTCAACGCCGCGCGCGTTCCGGTCAGCGCTCACGAGATTGCGTCAATCGAGCGGGAGCTCGACGAAGTCTACGGCGTGCTGATGCGCGCCGCCGCCGCCGGCGTGGCCGTTAACATTTCCTACGTAGCATAGTCTCCGGCGTGAAGGTCGTCTGCGAGCTGCCGCTGCGCGGCGCCGGCGGTGAGCCGGTCTCCTTCGTGCGCACGATCCATTCGCACGGATGCGCGCGGCTGCCGCCCGCCGAGGTAGCCGAGGCGCCGCCAAGCTATCGCCGACGATTTCGCCTAGGTACGAGGCTGCTCGACGCGACGATGACCGAACGTGCGGGCATGCTCGTCGTCGTAACTTCGTCCGCGCCGCGCGCGGCCGAAGCGAAGCAGCTCGAGCGCACGATTACGCGGATGTTCCGGCTCGACGACGATCTTTCGCCTTTCTACGCGCAGATCGCCGAAGATGACGCTCTTCGATGGGCGGCGCGCGGCGCGGGCCGCATTCTGGCAAGTCCCACGGTCTTCGAGGACGTCGTGAAGACGATTTGCACGACCAACTGCGCCTGGTCTGCAACGATACGGATGACGCGCGCGCTCGTCGAGCTCGGGGAAGGCGCGTTTCCCGATGCGCAGACCCTCGCCGCAACGCCGGAGTCGTGGTACCGCCAGATCGCGCGCATGGGGTACCGCGGACCCTACGTGCGCGCGATTGCCGGTGCAGTCAGCGCAGGAGAGCTCGATTTGGAAGCGCTCGCGTCGCCGCAGCGCCATTCCGACGCGGAGGTGGAGTCGATGCTCCTCGCGCTTCCCGGCATCGGCCCGTACGGTGCGGCGCACGTGATGCAACTCCTGGGGCGGCACCGGTCGTTGGTCCTCGACTCGTGGACGCGTCCGAAGTACCGGCGTTTGGCGGGAAAGAAGCGCGCGGCGGACTCGACGATCCGGCGCGCGTTCGCGCGTTACGGCCGATACGCGGGCCTCGCCTTCTGGCTCTATCTCACGCGCGATTGGTTGGCAGAGTAACCCCGTGCGCTAGGGATCGAGTCCCAAAAGCCAGAGCCAGAGTATGCCGGCGGCGAGCGTCGCGGGCACGACCAATAGCCCGAGACGCAAGTATTGCCGGCGGCTCATCTGCATTCCGTAGCCGCGCAGCACGGAGAGCCAGAGGATCGTTGCCAGGGAACCCGTGGTAAAGAGATTCGGCCCGACGTCGACCCCGAGAATCAGCGCATAGGCGAGACGCGCGGTCGGCGGATGAGCGACGACGTACGACGACGCGACGGCGACGGGCAAATTGTTCAGCGCATTGGAAAGCAGTGCCGCGCCTCCGGCGGCGATCGCATCGATGGCCAGCGCGCCGTAACGCGCGGCGGCGCCGAGCTCGGTAAGGGCCCACTGCGTGAAGCCCGCGCGCGTCACCGCATCGAGTAGAACGAAGAGCCCGGCGAGCAGCGCGAACGTTCCCCAGGAAATTCGGCGAGCGATGCGATTGGGATTCACGAAGGCGATGGCCGATATGGCCGTACTTCCCACCGCCGCGACGGGGCCGAGCGACCATCCCTTCAACAGCGCGAAGACGTACGCCGCGACGAGTGCGAGCATCGCAGCGAGCGTGCGAATCGTCCGGGCGCCGGGCATGACGCGCGTCGGAACAGCATAGCCTCCTTGCAACTCGCGGCGAAAGAAGAAGAGCAGCACCGCGAGATTGATCGCGATCGCTGCGAGCTGCGGGGGACCGAGGTGATGCACGTAGTCACCGAGTTGCGCGTGCGGCAGAATTAAGACGTTGGCCGGATTAGAGAATGGTAATCCAAACGACGCCGTGTTTGCGATGAAAACGCAGGCGAAGAGAAACGGCTCGGGTGCGAGACGGCCGCCCTTGACGACTGCGCGATAGACGATCGGCGTCAAGGCGATCGCGGTAGCGTCGTTCGAGAGCACGAGCGTGACCGCGGCTCCGGTTAAGAACAGATACACGAAGAGCCGCCGCCGCGAGCCGCGGGCCACCTCGAGCAGCCGATGCGTGATCCACTCAAAGGCGCCGCTCTCTTCGGCGGCCGCCGAGAGCACCATCAACCCGAGAATGAAGAGCAGCACGTTCCACTGACCGGCGATCGCCGCGACCGCCGCCCGCGCCGGCTCGGCGCCGATCGTCACCGCGAGGAGAGCGCCGCCGGCGGGCCAGATCCAGCCGGGCAGACGCCATGGACGCAGACCGAGTAGAACGATCGCGACGGCCGCGATAACGTAGACCAATGCTGCGGTTAGCGATCCGCCGTGCGGTCGCGGGGATGCGCTTCGTCGTACGCGCGCCGCTTATGGCCCATGGCCAACTGCAAATAGACCCCCGTCGTCGCGAGACTCTCGTGCCCGAGCAGTTCGCGCACGGTCTCGAGATCGACGCCGTTCTCGACGAGATGCGTCGCAAAGGAGTGGCGCAGCGTGTGCGGCGACGCGTGCTTTTGGATTCCGCTCACCCGATAGATCGTCCGGAAAATTCGCCAGACGTGCTTTGGGGTCAACGCTTTGCCGCCGCGCCCGAGAAAGAGCGCCGGATCGGCGCTCGCCGGCCGCACGCCTAGGTAGGCCTCGATTGCCGCGGCCGCCGTGCGATTGATCACGACCGTCCGCTCCTTGTTGCCCTTTCCCGTCACGCGAATCGTGCGCTCGGCCAGGTCGACGTCGGCGAGCCGGACGCTTGCGACCTCGGCTCGGCGCATACCGCTGGCATAGAAGAGTTCCATGATTGCCGCGTCGCGCCGCCGGGCGGAGTCGTTCTTGCCCGCAAGCGAGGTGCGCAACAGCTTCACGACCTCCTCGACCTTCAGCGGCGCCGGACGGCGCTTCGCCACCGATGGTCCAGGGATCGCCGCGGCCGGGTCGTTTTCGAGCGTCCCGGTGATCTTCAGAAACCGGTAGAGCGCACGGATCGACGAAAGCTTGCGGCAGACCGTGCGGCTGTCGTAGCCGCGGTCGTCGAACAGGTGCGCGATGTACCGGCGTATATGCGACGACTTCACCGACCGCAGACCGACCCGCGGCTGGTCCTCCGCCAGGAAACCCGTAAACTCCATCAGGTCCCGCTCGTACGCCTCCACCGTCAACGGGCTGCGCTTACGCTCCGTCAGCAGATACCCCCGAAGGTCGCGAATCAGCGGATCGGCCTTCGGCGCAGCCTTCTTCACGGTGGTTGAATGCGACATAATAAATCTTTTGTCGCATTCGCGCGTGAGAAGCTGGAGTCCTATATCCGGACCAGGGCCGTCCCTAGGGCGTCTTGCAGGTTAGGATCCAGGCCGTAAGCTCCAATTTTTTCAGGATCGCCGTGTCGTGGTTCTTCGCCGCCTCGCGGCAGTTGCCGTCGAGAAACCGTTTGCGGTTATGGTAGTACTCGACGTCCACGACGAGCCGGTCTGCATTGGTGTAGAGATCGAACTCCTTGCACCATCCCTGCGCGTAGCATTGCTCGACGACCGCGAAATCGTAGACCTTCACGAGGTCTTTGACTTGGTCGTTGTCGCCCTTCTGGTCGGCGGTAAGGCCGCGATCGTGGGCGGCCTTCGCGACCCATGTATCGTAGTCGAGCTGCTCCTGGTAGGTCAGCGGGAAGCCGGTCTTGTTCTCGTAGCCGTCGAGATTGTCGGGATCGACGCCGTCAAAGCCCTTCTTCTTGCAGAGGTCGAGACGATGGGCCATGATCGGCTCGAGGATCGAGGTCTGGCGGATGTCCAGCCAACGCTCGCCTTTCCAGCCTCCGTCGGGCTTGCCGAGTACGCTCTTGGGAAACTCTTTTGCGTCGCGGCGCCACTTCTCCCAAGTGCCGACGTCAACGTAGCACATGACGTGACGCCCCATGCGATGGAGTTGCGCGACGACCGCCGGCTTCGTCTCGAACATATCGAGATCGTAGATCTTAGCCGGAACGTGCAGATCGATCTTTCCGTCATATTGAATCTGATACGATTGGCCGACCGTTGGAACCCATCGGGTCGCGCCGGTCGGCGGCGCGCTGCCTGAGGGCGCGCCCGGCAAAGGCACCGTTGCACCGCCGCACCCGACCAGCGCCGACAGAAACGCTGCATGCAAGAGGCCCTTGGTACTCATCGAACAAGCGATTCGTGAGGTTTGCACTCCTTCTTCTTACCCTCGCGGTCGCTGCTTGCAGTTCTCCCGCTCCCTACACGACGAGAGTCGGAGTGCTCAAACCAGGTGAGTCGCTCGCCGTGCGCACGGGAACGGCCGTGGTCAATGCCTACCAACCGCTTGTAAACGGTCCTCGCGATCTCTACACGATCTCGGCAACGGCGCTGCCGAAAGCGACGACGCCGCCCGCACCGAGCGTGCAAGCGGTACCCGGTGGACTCGTCGTCACGACGTCCGGAACGTTGCGGGCGCTGCTCGTGCGCGTGCCCGACGGCGTCAACCTCGACATCGAATCGAATCGAGGCAACGTCAACGTTACCGACATCACCGGAAACGTTCGCGTCGTCGCCCACGTGGGAAACGTCGACGTGAAGGTACCGGGATACGCGCAGGTCGCCGCAGATGACGGGAACGTCTCCGTCATGATGGGCGCAACGCAGTGGCCGGGTACGCTGCACTTCTCGAGCCGGCGCGGCGACGTCGAGGTCTGGATCGGCGCAAAGGCCGCGTTTTGGGTGCATCTGCATACCGATGACGGCGTGCTCTTTACCGACTTCGGGCTGCGCGGCACGTCGAAGGGCGTCGCCGAGACCATCGACGGCAGCGTCAACGGTGGTTCGGATCAGCGCATCGACGTCGAAACGACTGCCGGCGCCATCCGGCTACTCCGTCTCGAGCCGCAGCCGTGATCGGGCGAGCAGCGCTTCGCGCGCCTTGAGCAGACGCATCATCGCTTCGTTATAGGGCGTCGGCGTGCCGGTGCGCCGGCCGAACGCGACGACCGCTCCATTGATGTGGTCGATCTCGCTCGGATGGCCCGACTCCAGATCGTAGGCCATGGAGCTCTTCGCATCCGCGCCCAGCGCGACGACTTCGGTGACGTATTGCCACGGATTGACGAACGGCAGGCTGATCTTCAGGGCGGCCGCAACGCTCGCGGTCTCCTCGGCGAGCGCCTCGGCAAGACGCGCGGCGTTCGGATCGCGAGGGATCTCCCCCGCGTTGCAGTCGAGCAGCGCCGAAAGCGCGTTGACGGCGGCATTGGCGACGAGCTTTCCCCACAGGTGCGGACGGATGTCGTGGACGAGCGAGGCGCGTAGACCGCTGGAGTTCAGCAACTCGGTCACCATGCGTGCGGTCGTCGGCGACGCCGTCATCGAACCGACGATCGTATTGCCCTGTTCGGAACTGCGGACGTGGCCCGGAGCGATCGTTTGCGACGATTCGGTCGTGATGCCGAGAATGACCGGAACGGCTCCGCCGAGAGCGGTCTTGATCGCGTCTTCGTTTCCGACGCCGTTCTGCAGCGAGACGACGGGTGCGGACGGATCGAGCTCTCCGGCAAAGGCACGCAGCGCGTGCAGCGTATCGACCGCCTTCACGAAAAGAAAGAGCACCTGCGAGCCATAGAGGTCGCGTGCGCGAGCGGCCACCGCGACGCTGCGCGGGCGCTCGTCGTTGACGCGCAAACCGTGGCGTTCTACCGACCGCGCCACCTCGGCGTTGTCGTCCAAGATCGTCACGTCGGAGTTCTGCGCTAAATGAAATCCGAAGAGCGTGCCCATCGCACCGGCTCCGATGATGCCGACGCGAGACCGCTGCGAACGCTCAGCCACGATCGATCAAAACTGGTACTGGAAGCCGAAGGTGTTGCGGCGCGAGGCGTGCGTAACGTCGCGCTGTCCAAAGAAGAGCTCCGCGCCGGGTGCGACGTGGATATTTCCGTACAAGTCGATCATCGGATAGGTCAGATCGTAGATGCGCGTCTCGAATCCGAGACCGTGCAGCGGGGCGTACGCTCCGAGCACGCCGATCTGCGAGTACAAGACGCCGGCGCCAAGATGGAAGTTGGTGCCGTTCTTCTCCAGCACGGCATTCCAGGTCGTATTGTTGCCGATCGCGTTGGCACCCACCATTACGCTGGTGCTGCCGTGCGGCAGCACCAGAAGGTTGATATCGCCCAGCGGTCCCTGACTCTTGGTGAGCACGGGGTTCAAGCCGGCATTATGCTGCGGCGAGAGTCCGCTCAACCGTACCTGAATCGCCACGAGGTTGCGTGCGAGCTTCCCAAGCGTGCTCTGCAGCTTCGCGTGCATTTCGGGGCTGACGCCGCCCGGAGCGGGCGTCTGCGAGGTACCCGGGAGATTCGCCGGGTAGGGCGAGGCGCTCGGGAGCGTGACGGGTGCCGGCGTCGCCCCGGCGTCGACGCCGTAGACGCTGCTCGTTCCGCCGAGCTCGCCGAGCAGCGAGTTCGCGCGCTGCATGACGGCGTCGAGATTTGCAATCGTATTGCGCATCTGCGCCTGCGTCTGCGGATCGCCCGTCACCGTTCGGAGGTCCTTGGTAAGCGCGGCGAGCGTCTGCGTAGCCTCGGCGATGCTCTGCGTAGTCGTCAGGACGTTCTCCTTCAACCGAGGATCTGTCGCCAGGTCTTGCAGCGAGTTCATCGATTTATTGAGCGCGACCGCCGTCGATTGAAACTGATCGAGCATCGCCCCAACTTTCTGCGAGTCGGCGTTCGCCGATGCGTTGAGCGTCGCGGAGAGTTGCTCGAAGTTTGCGCTGGCATTCAGAAGCGGGCTGGATAGCTGAGCCAGCGTCGCCCTCGTCGCGATGGTTAAATCTTGGGCATTGTTGAGCGTCGACTGCAGCGTGTCGAGCAGCTTCGGCGTGCGCTGCTCGATCAGCGACATCACCGTGTCGAAACGTTTGAGCTCGCCCTGTCCCTGCTCGAGCAGGTCGGCAATCGAGGCCCCATTCATTCCGCGCGGCTGCTCGGCGATCGGTAAGACCTGCCGGGGCAGCAGCGGCACCGGCGGCTTCTGGCGCGGCGGCAGAATTACGACGACGGGCGACCCCGTGAGCGGTGCCTGTATCAGGAAGCGCGATGCCGCGGGGACGTCGATATCGCGGTTGATTGCCAAGATCACGTCGACGGTGTTATCCGAGAGCAGCACGATCGAGTCGATCGATCCGACGTCGACGCCGCTGAAATAGACCAGCGAGCCCGGTGTGGCTCCGGCCGCCGACTGGAAATGGACGCCGATGCGATAGCCGGTGTGGCGCGTGCCGAAATCGGTGATCACGTAAAAGATTCCGAAGAGCAGCAGCAATGCGACGATTGCGAACGCGCCGACCTGAGCCTGCCTGGTCATGGCCGCCTTATTACTCGAACGGTGATAAATCGCCTCGCGCAAGAGCGATCGGCCGCGTGCGAGCGCTCCATCAGATCGGAATCGGTCCCACTTCCGAGCCTTGCAAGAACTGCGCCACGATCGGATTGGTCGAGTTACGAATGCGTTCGGCGGTATCGTACGCGATGATCGCACCTTCGAAGAGCATGGCCACGTAGTCGGCCATCGCGAAGATGGAAGGGAGGTCGTGTGAAATCACGACCGCAGTTCCCTTGAGCTTCTGCCGCAGCTTCAGGATGGTGTCGGTGATGAGATTGGTAACGATCGGATCGAGTCCGGTCGTCGGCTCGTCGTAGAGAACGAGCTCCGGCCCCGTAACGATCGCCCGAGCGAAGCCCGCGCGCTTGAGCATCCCCCCGGAGAGCTCGGCGGGAAGATTGTCGTAGGCCGTGGTGAGACCGACGCTCTCGAGCGCGTCCATTACGAGCGCTCTAATCTCGGCTTCGGAGAGTTTCGTGCGTTCGCGCAGCGGCAGCGCGACGTTGTCGCCGACCGTTAGGCTGTCGAGAAGCGCCGAGAATTGAAACGAGAGACTGATCTTGCGCCGCACCCGGTTGACCTGTTCCTCGGACATATGGCAGAGGTCCCGACCGTGCACGTAGACGTGACCCGCATTGGGCAGCAGCAGACCGTCGAGCAGACGCAGGATCGTCGATTTGCCGGCACCGGTGAGGCCGATGATGCAGGTAATTGCCCCTTCGACGATGTCGAGCATACAGTTCTTCAACACGACGCGCTCGCCGAAGGCGAGGCTCACGTTATCCAAACGGGCGATAATATTCGAGTCGGTACGATTCACGGCTACCGGAAGAGCAGAAACGAGAGCAGAAAGTTCGAGGCGAAGATCAGGATAATCGAAAGCACTACGGACCCCGTCGTCGACTTGCCGACGCCCGCTGCACCGCCGCGCGTGGAGAGCCCTTGGTAGGCACCGACCATTGCGATGATCGTCGCGAAGACGAACGACTTCACGAGGCCCTTGAGCACGTCGTTGAAATCGATCGACTGCCGCACCGAAGAGAGGAACGAATCGTACGGGATGTGCGCGTACGTCTGCGCGACCCACATGCCGCCGACGATCGAGATGACGTCGGCGAAGATCGTCAGCAGCGGCAGCATCAACAGCAGCGCGGTCAACCGCGGCACCACGAGAAAGCGCGTCGGTTCCAAGCCCATCGAGCGCAGCGCCTCGATTTGCTCGGTCACGACCATCGAGCCTAACTCGGCGGCGATAGCGGCACCAACCCTTCCGGCGACGACGACGGCCGTCAGCATCGGCCCGAGTTCGCGCACCGATGCGTAGGCCACGGCCCCGCCGACGAAACCGCCGAAGCCGTACGCGACCGCCTGCTGCGCCGATTCCAGCGAGATGACCATGCCGGTAAAGAGCGCGGTCAGCAGGACGATCACCACCGACTGCACGCCTAAGAACGCGCACTGCGATATCGTCTCGTTGACGCGGATGCGCAGCCGCCCCATGAAGCCGAGCGACTCGGCCGAGAGCAGCGTCAAGCCGCCCGTATATTCGAAAAAGTTGGTCGTCGCGCGTCCGAAGCGGTCGAGAAGTCTCACGGCTTCCCGTCGACCGGCGCGAGCGCGTCGAGCACCGATTGTGTCGCCTCGATGCGCTTCACCGCGACGCCGCGCTCTGCGGTGAGATTAAAATGCACTTGATTGGCCCGCTCGAGCCGCCGATCCACGTCGCGCAGATGCGCCCGCGCTTCGGAGTCGAACGCCTGGAAGTAACGGCGCACCTCGGCCACGTACGCGTCGCGTATCGCATCGTCGAGGCTGCCGCCGGCAATCGCCGCTTCGACCGTACGTTGCGCCCGCAGCATCGGCCGCGCGGTGATGTGGAATGCCGCGACCTGCTTGACGAGCTCGATCAAGGCCGCGTCAACCGGCATGAGCGGCCGGCGCCTCGAGCGCCGTACTCTGAAGCGCGAAGAGACTGCGTATGCCGCTTTCGGCCAGCGCGAGCAGAGCATCGAGGTCGCGACGGTCGAACGGGGCTGCTTCGGCCGTGCCTTGGAGTTCGACGAACCGGCCGGCATCGGTCATGAAGACGTTCATGTCGACGTGCGCCTGACTATCCTCGTCGTAGGCCAGGTCCAGCAACGGCGTCCCGGTAACGATCCCGACGCTCGTCGCGGCGACCATCGCGGTAAGCGGCCAACGCGCGCGGTCGGCCGGATCGAAGCGCGTTCGCAACGCGAGCGCGAGCGCCACCCAGGCGCCGGTTACCGCCGCGGTGCGCGTTCCCCCGTCGGCTTGAATCACGTCGCAGTCGAGCCAGATCGTGCGTTCGCCGAGCTTCGTCATATCGGTGACCGCACGCAATGCGCGGCCGATGATTCGCTGAATCTCTTGCGTCCGGCCGCCGACGCGTCCGCGCGCCGCTTCGCGCTGCGTCCGCTCCTGCGTCGCGCGCGGCAGCATGGCATACTCCGCGGTGACCCATCCGAGGCCTCGCCCCTTCATCCAAGCCGGTACGCGATCCTCGACGGAAGCGGCGCAGATCAGCCGCGTGTTGCCGACACTGATCAAGACGCTGCCTTCGGCATACTTCAGGAAGTTCGGCTCGATGCGTACCTGACGCAGCTCGTCGCGCGCTCGGCCGTCGCTACGGATCACTGAGACCGTTCCTACTCAACCGTAACCGTCTTGGCGAGATTGCGCGGCTGATCGACGTCCTTGCCTTCGATATCGGCGATATGATAGGCGAATAGCTGCAGCGGGATGACGTTGACGATCGGAGAGAGCAGCTCGTCGACCTTCGGCACCCAGAACACGTGATCGGCGACGGCGGCTACTTCGCGGTCCCCGTGGTTCGCTACGACGATCACCGGCGCCTCACGCGCCCTCGACTCCATGAGGTTTGAAATCATCTTCTCTCTGACGCGGTCGTCGGTGGCGATGCCGACGACCGGAACGGTCGAGTCGAGCAGTGCGATCGGTCCGTGCTTCATCTCGCCCGCGGGATAGCCCTCGGCGTGAATGTACGAGATCTCCTTCAGTTTGAGCGCACCCTCGAGCGCCGTCGGAACATTGACGTAGCGTCCGATAAAGAGCACGCTGGACGCCTTGCGAAACTTGCGGGCAACCTTGCGAATCTCGTCGGAGGTATCGAGCACGACGTCGACCGCCGCCGGCAGCAGTTTCGTGCCGTCGGCGATTTCGTCGAGACGGCGCTCGTCGGTCGTTCCGCGAAGACGCGCCAGATAGAGCGCAAAGAGCGTCATGGCGATCACTTGCGAGACGTACGTTTTCGTCGCCGCAACGCCGATCTCGGGGCCGCCGCGGGTATAGAGCATGCCTTCGGAGAGCCGCGAGAGGTGCGATCCCAACACGTTGCAGATCCCGATTACGTCGCTGCCTTCGGCTTTGGCGATGCGGACGGCTTCGATCGTGTCCGCGGTCTCGCCCGATTGGGACATCGCGATCACGAGCGCCGTGGGGTCGATGACCGGGTCGCCGTACCGGAACTCGCTGGCCAACTCCATCTCCACCGGAAGCCGTACCAGCGAGCGGAGGAGATACATTCCGACCATCCCCGCGTGATATGCCGTTCCGCAGCCGGTGATGGCGATCTTACTGATCTCGCGCAGCCGGTCGGCGGTTATCGCACCCAGCTCGGCGCCGAGGTGGACGCCGCCGCTCTCGTCGATCCGGCCGCTGAGCGTCTCCTTGATGACCTGCGGCTGCTCGAAAATCTCTTTGAGCATGAAGTGTTTGTAGCCGGTCTTCTCGGCCGAACCGGCGTCCCACGTGATCGAGATCGGCTCGCGGTCGATCGGCGCGCCCGCGTAGTCGCTCAAACGAACGCCGTTGCGGGAAACGACCGCGATCTCGCCTTCCTGCATGATGATCTCGCGCCGCGTGTATGGAAGGATCGCGGGCGTGTCGGATGCGACGTACATCTCGCCCTCGCCGATTCCCAGGACCAGCGGGCTCGCGCCGTTGCGCGCGAAGACGAGGCGATCGGGATCGTCGCTGGAGATCACGCCGAGGGCGTAGGCGCCGCGAACCTCATGCACGGTTCGGCGCACCGCCGCTTCGAGATCGCCGTCGTAATGAAGCTCGATCAAATGGGCGAGCACCTCGGTATCGGTCTCGCTGCTGAAGACGTGACCGAGCTCGAGCAAACGCGCGCGCAGCGCGGCGTAGTTTTCGATGATGCCGTTATGGACGACGGCGATGTGCCCGCGGCAATCGAGGTGCGGATGAGCGTTGGCGTCGGAGGGCGCGCCGTGCGTCGCCCATCGGGTGTGCCCGACGCCGACGGCGCCGGAGAGCGCCTCGCCGTTATTGAGGCGCTCGGCGAGCCGCGACAGCTTGCCTTCGGCCTTGGAGCCTGTCAGCTTGCCGGCCGAGTCGATCACCGCGATGCCCGCGCTATCGTATCCGCGGTACTCGAGGCGCCCCAATGCGTCGAGTATGATCGGAACGCTATCGCGCTGGCCGATATATCCGACGATCCCGCACATCGCCGGCTACTTGATGCCTTCGCGCGTGCGCCGGTAAGCGATTCTTCCATCCGCGATCTCGTCGAGCGCGATGGAGACCGGCTTATTGGGATTGATCGTCTCCTTGTCGACGAGCGGCTCGCTGGCGAAGTACTCGCGCCGGTCGGTCGCGGGAAGCTGCTGGACGCGAATCCAATTGTTCAGCTGTCGGGCACGTTTGGTGACGATGTTGACGAGGCTGAACTTCGAATCGGCATGCACCAGCAGGCCGTCGAGGTCGCCGAATACGGATTTACTCATAGATAGTCGAACGATTCCTTTTATCTGACGGTTTGTACTTTTTTTACGACGATTTGACTCTTTGTATGGAGTCTTCGGGATACCGGTGGATGCGAAAGCGCTCGGCCTGCAAGATCGCTTCCAGATCGCGCACCGCCTCCTCCGGGCGGTCCTGGGCGTTGACGACGATGTAATCGAACCGGCGGATGAACTGCATCTCCTCTTGTGCGATCTCGAGCCGCCGGGCGATCTCCTCGTTCGTCTCCGTGCGTCGGGCGAGCAGCCGTTCGCGAAGGTGCGAGAACCGGTCGGGAACGAGAAAGATCAGCACTGCATCCGGATACGCCGCCTTGACGGCGAGCGCGCCGTTGACTTCCGGCTTTACGATCACATCGTAGCCTTCCGCCAGCGTCCGCTCGATGTAATCTCGCGGAGTTCCGTAAAGGTTGCCGCCGTATTCACGGCACTCCAATAGACCGCCGTCGCGCAACAGCCGCTCGAACTCGAGATTCGAGACGAAGAAGTAATGTTCTCCGTCGCGCTCCTCGGGACGAGATGGCCGCGTCGTGGCCGAGACCGAGTACCGAAGGCTTGGCCGGCGCTCGCGTAGCGCTTCGACCAGGGTATCCTTGCCGGCGCCGGATGGCCCCGATACCACGAATAGCAGACCCGGCCCGGTGATCAACCTGCGACTCCTTTCACGTTTGCACCTCAAGGAACCTCGGAGCAGGCAAGGCCGCGCTCGTTTAAGCGGGCGGCACGCAGAGGGCGCGTTGCATTGCGTCGGCGACTGCGGGATCGGCGGAAGCGCCGGCGGGGCGAGCGTAGCTGGTTCGGACCGAGATGCCGTCGTGCACGGCGAACCCCTCTTGCAGCACCTGAGCGCCCGGCAGCGCGAACGTGGCGACGCCGGCCGCGCCCGGGCAAGGCCCGAACGGGGTACTGCCGCGCAAACGCGAGCCGTGATGGTGCAGGAGTACGTCGATCGTGGCCGAGGAGGCGAGATCTTGAAGAGACCCGCCGAACGGGCGTTGCAGGACGCTATACGACTGCGCGCTGCCATTCGACCATTGGCTGCTTGCGCCGGGCACCGGCTGCCATCCCTTCGGCGCAATCGCCGAACCTCCACGACTGCAGGCCGCCGGCGGCAGCGCGAGTGCGATCGCCAAGAGTATTGCTTTTCTCACAAGTAAGAGGGTTTGATGCTGACCGATTGGGTCCTCATCCGCCGGCTGGCCGCCGAGCTGCGCGAACGCCTTCGCGGGGCGCGCGCCGACGACGCCGGCCTCCTCGGCGACGGCCGCATCGCAATCGTACTCCGTGCGCGCGGACGGCAACTGCTGCTCGCGATCGACCTCTTCGCCTCGCCTCCGCTGGTGACGCTCGAAACGGGCGAGCTCGGAATCCTCACCGAGCCCGGTTTCGTTCGCCTCCTCGCGCGGTCGCTCCACGGAATGGTGCTCGCGGACGTCTCCGCCCGCCGGTACGACCGGGTATTGCGATTGACGTTCGCTTCGCGCTCGCGATTCGGCGTCGGGGAGCAGCTGGAGCTCTTCATCGAACTCGTTCCGCGATTCGGTAACGTCGTGTTGGTCAAGGACGGGGGCGTCGTAGCCGCCAGCAAAGAGTTCGGCCCCGCCGAGAATCCGCGCCGTGCCGTTGCCGCAGGGGCGCCCTACGTGCTTCCGCCGCTTCCCGAGCGCGTACGAACGCTCGCGCCGGTTACGCAGCCCGAAGAACCGTTGCCTTTGGAGCCGCTCTTCGTTTATCGCCGTGGCGGTTCGCTGCTGCAGGCATACGGCGCCGCGCTCGAAGGCTACGCCGATGCCGACCTCTCGCGCGAGTCCTCACTGCTGGCCCTATTTGGCGAACTGCGCTCGCAGCAATCCGACCGCGCCGGGGGGGACCGCACGGCGATGCGCCGGCGCACGATCGTCAAACGGCTCGACGAGCGCGACCGAAGGCTGCAGGCGGAACTCGAAGCGCTTGCCGGCAAACGGCGAGCGGCGCAACGGCGGGAAGCCCTGCGCGAGCAAGGCGATGCAATCTTTGCGACGTTGCACGAACTTGCGCCCGAGCGGCGCGATGCAGAGAAAGAACGTGCGGCCAACCTCTTCGCTGAGTATAAACGACTCGCAAAGAGCCTTCCGCACGTCGACGCTCGAGAGGCCGTGGTTCGGCGGGCGCTTGAAGCGGTCGAAACGCTGCGATGGGAGGCCGAGCGCGCCGACGATCTCGATGCCGTCGAATCCGCCGTTGCGGAGCTCGGACCGAAGCGCCGAACGGAGGCCGGCGTTCGCACTCCGCAACGCAAACGGCCGCCCTTAGAGTTTCGGACGTCAAGCGGCTCGCGCATCCTCGTAGGTCGTTCCCCCACTGAGAATGCCGAGCTCACGTTCCGCGTTGCTCGGCCGAACGATCTCTGGTTTCACGCTCAGCGCGTTCCGGGTGCCCACGTCGTTCTGACCCGGGACGATCGCGCGAGCGTGCCGGAGGAAGACGTCGAAACCGCGGCGGCTCTTGCAGCGTTCCATTCGCGAGCGCGAGCCGCGACCGCGGTTCCCGTGGACTATACGTTACGCAAGCACGTCCGCAAGCAGCGCGCAGCACCGCCCGGCTTGGTCTGGTATACTCACGCGAAGACCGTCGTCGTCGAACCGAAGACGATCGACGCGCGCTCTTAACTCGGCGTCGCCGGCAACCGTTCCTCGCACGCCGGCCAATCGAGATTTGCGAAGAACGATTCGATATACTTGCCTTTCTCCGCCGGCCGGTAATCCTTGATGTAGGCGTGCTCCCAGAGATCCATCACCACGATGGGAACGAACCCCGCGAGGTTGCCGTTTTCGTGATCGTTGATCCAGTGGTTGGTAATCTGGCCGTTCGTCGTATCGCAGTAGGCGATCACCCAGCCGATCCCGCGCATGCCGCCGACCGCGACGAAGTCCTTCTTCCACTCCTCGAAGCCGCCGTACGCCTCGCCGAGCGCGTTGTAGAGCCGCCCACTGCGGATCTCACGCGGCTGCGTGCACAGGTTGTCGAAGTAGTACTCGTGCAGACGCATGCCGTTATACTCAAACCCGAGGCGCCGGACGAGTTCCGCATAGGACGGATCGCTCCCCGCGGCTTTACCGGCGCTGCGCAATTCGCGCAATCGTTCGTTGAGGAGGTTCGTATTCTTGACGTAACCCTCGTAGAGGCCGAAATGCATCTCGAGCGTTGCGTCGGAGATCCCGTGCAGACCCGCGAGATTCCATTTGCGAGCCGCATAGTTTTTTAATGGCGTGGATACGTTCATTTCTTCCGTTCGATACCCGGCAAACTGCGGCGTCAAACGACCGCCCGCCGAACGCCGCCCGCTCGCCGGGCAACGAGGAGGACACTCCCTTGCTGCGCGCAACTCCTCCCGTCAGCAAAGCACGAACTCCGGGAGGCTGTACGTGAAAAATCCTTTGGACTCGCTCTGGGGCACCGTCATCAGCGGCTTCATCTTGACCGCGATACTCTGGTACGTCGCACGGCTTATCGTCTCGCATGGGGCGGGAGCCGGCGCATGAATCCGCAGACCGACTGGATACTTCGCTGGTTTCACATCCTGGCCGGCATCATGTGGATCGGCCTGCTCTACTTCTTCAACTTCGTGAACGTCGCAGCCGTCAAGGAGGCGACCGCGGCCGGCGAGGCAGGCCCCATCTCAAAATACGTCGTACCGCGAGCGCTCTTCTTCTTCCGCTGGGGGGCGGTCCTGACGTGGATCTTCGGCGCCGCGCTTCTGGGCGGTTACTATGCGCCAGGCGGCGGCAACGGATTCGTCGATGCATTCACTCTACGCGGCGAGATGGCGCCGATTGGCTTCGGAGCCTGGCTGGGAACGATCATGCTCTTCAACGTCTGGGGTCTCATCTGGCCGAATCAAAAGAAGATTCTCGGCATCGTCGCGGCCACGGATGCCGAGAAGGCAAAAGCGCGTCGCGTGGCCTTCCTCGCGTCGAGGGCCAATACGTTGCTCTCGATCCCGATGCTCTTCTTTATGGCGACGGGCCCGACGTCGATGAGTCACTGGATCTACCACTAAGGCACGAGCACGATTTTGCCGACGTGTGCGCTCGACTCCATGCGAGCGTGCGCGTCGGCGGCCCGTTCGAACGGATATATCGAGTCGACGACCGGCACGATTGCCTCGCGCGCGGGCAGCAGCGGCCAAATTCGCCGTTCCAGAAGCCGGGCAATCGCGGCTTTCTGGCGCGCGCTCCGCGGACGAAGCGTCGACGCGAGGATCGTCGCACGCTTCGAAAAGAGCCTGCCGAGGTCGAGCTCTACTCTGCGCCCGCGCGGCGCGGCGATGCAGACGATTCGTCCGTCGGCCGCCAGCGATTCGATATCGCGCGCGACGTAATCGCCCCCGACGATGTCGACCACGACGTCGACGCCGCGACCGCCGGTGAGCCGCGCGATCTCGGCAACAAAATCGGACGTTCGATAGTCGATTGCGCTGCTCGCGCCGAACGACAGCGCGGCCGCGCACTTCTCGGCAGAGCCGGCGGTGGCGATTGCCGTCGCTCCGAGCGCCCGCACAAACATGATCGCGGTCGATCCGATTCCGCTCGTACCTCCGTGCACCAAGACCGTCTCGCCGGCTCGCAACCGCGCGCGTGTGAAGAGATTGTCGTAGACGGTAAAGGCGTTCTCGGGCAGGGTCGCCGCTTCTGCCGCGCTCCAGCCGCGCGGAATCGGCAGCACTTGGCCGGCCGGCACCGCGACGTACTCCGCATAGCCGCCGCCATTGGTAAGCGCGCAGACTCGGTCGCCCGATCTCCATCGCCTCACGCGCGCGCCGGTCTGCGCGATCGTTCCCGCGACCTCGAGCCCGAGTATTTCCGATGCGCCCGGTGGCGGCGGATACGTTCCTTGACGCTGCATGAGGTCGGCGTGGGAGACGCCGGCGGCCTCAACGGCGACGATGACGTCGGCTGGCCCGGGCCTTGAAATCTCGATCTCGGCGACGCGCAGGAACTCGGGGCCACCGGGCCCCGACTGTGTGACGTACCGCACGCTACTCGTTTCGTCGCAAAACGAACATCGCATCGCCGAACGAGTAGAACCGGTAGCGACGTGCGACCGCCGCGGCATAGGCGCGCAGGATCCGTTCCCGCCCGGCGAAGGCGCTGACGAGCATCAGCAGCGTCGAACGCGGCAAATGAAAGTTCGTAATCATCGCTCCGACGACGCGGAAGGTGAATCCCGGTGTGATGAACAGGTCGGTGACGTGTTCTCCGGCCTCGACGCGGCCGTAGGAGTGAATGCTTCCCTCGAGTGCGCGCACGACCGTCGTTCCGACGGCGACGATCCGGCGGCGAGCGGCGCGTGCCGACTCGACGGCGCGTGCAGCGTCGGGTTCGATCGAGTATGACTCTTCGTGCATGACGTGCTCGCCGATCGACTCGGCGGCGACCGGACGGAACGTCCCGAGACCAACGTTGAGCGCAATGCGTACAACTTCCACGCCGCTCGACTCGATCTCGCGCAGCAGCCGTGGGGTGAAGTGCAGCGACGCGGTCGGGGCCGCGACGCTTCCAGGGCAGCGCGCGAAGACGCTCTGGTAGCGCCGCTCCGCGCGCGCGCTTTCGTTGCGAATGTAGGGCGGGAGCGGCATATGGCCCGCACGCTCCAGAAACGTCTCGAACGGAAGGTTGAGGCGAAATTCGACCTCGCGCATGCCTTCGCCGAGCGCATCGCGGACGATCGCCTCGCCGAGCGTGCCGAATGCGATGCGATCGCCGGTGCGTAAGCGCCGCGCCGGTTTGGCCAGCGCGACCCATCGCAGGGACCGCGAGTCGTACTGCATGGACGTCGTGGGGTGGAGTAAGAGAAGCTCGGCGCGACCGCCGCCCGAGCGCTGGCCGGAAAGCCGCGCGCGGATAACGCGCGTCTCGTTGAGTACGAGCAGGTCGTCCGGTGCGAGCAGATTCGGCAGGTCGAAAAACGAGCGATGGGCGATCGCATCGCCGTTTACCACCATCAAGCGGCTGCGATCGCGAACGCTGGCGGGACGTTGTGCGATGAGCTCCGGGGGCAGCGGATAATCGAAGAGCGTAACCGAATCCGGCGACGCGCGTTCAGCCAAGACGTTGGACAACCGTACCCGGAAAGTAGAGCGCTAAGATTGCCGCGGCGGCAGCGCCGGCCTGCGCCATGCCGCGCGCTCCCCACTGGCAGAGCCCGACGCCGTGGCCGAGGCCGCCGCCGTCGATGAGGACGCCGGTGCCGTCGGGCGTGCGGCGAAGCTGGGTCAACAGCAGGCTCGGCAGCACGCGCGTACCGATACCACGGCGAAAGGTGCTGCCGCTGACGACGGTGCCGCCGAGATCGCTGACGAGTTCGAAGCCGCGCGCACGGCCGCTCGCGTCGCGGGTCGTGATGCGCAGATCGTCGACCGTCGTGAGCGCCGGCATCGCACCGGCAAATCGTGAGGCGATCTGGTCGAAGCCGAGCGTGCGCTCCCAGCGGTAGTTCGGCGAGTCCGAGCACGACGTGCAGACGACTCCGCCGAGATAGGGAATCGGCAGGTTGCCCCAAGCGTCTGCCGACGATTCGGTATGGCCGCCGCAGCACGAGGAATAGGCAACCTGCGCGAATCCGCCGGCGAAACCGAGGACGAGTGCCGCGCTGGCATCGACGGCGGCGATTCCCGACGGCGTCTCGGCGGCGATTCCGTCGTAACGCTGGTCGATCTCCGAAGGGACGAGGTCGTAGAATCGGCGCGGATCGCTGCGCTGAAGCACGTAGGTCCGCGCGCAAATTACTTGCGCCTGCAACGCGCCCGGCGGCCACGATGGCGGCATCTCGCGCGGAACGACGCTATAGAGATACTGCTCGAGGTCGACGAGGTTCACGATCTGGCCGTCCTCGGTCTGCTCGAACGTTCCGCGGTAGAGTTTTCCGTCGAACTCGAAGGTTGAAGCGGCGGCCGCCGTCGCAGTACCCCGGCCAAGCAATACGCGCAGCGCTTGGCGCGGCGACGAGGCCGACGGGTCGGCAAAGCTCTGCGCGCGCACCGCGCGGGGGTATGCCAACGGCACGGTGCCGAGCATCAGGAACGTCGCGCGCCGCATCGCCGGCCGATTACAGCAAGCGTTCCTGCGCCGGCGCGCCGCCGGCGAGGCCGAGATGATGGTAGGCCAGCGCCGTCGCGCGGCGTCCGCTTGCCGTTCGCGTGACGAAGCCTTCCTTGAGCAAAAACGGTTCCACGACGTCTTCGAGCGTCTCCGCGTCTTCGGTTAACGTCGCGGCGATCGCCGCAATGCCGGCAGGGCCTCCTCGATACTGTTCCACGATCGTCCGTAGGAAGGCGCGATCCAGCCGATCCAGGCCGAGCCCATCGACGCCCTCGCGCTGCAGTGCTTCCTCGGCTACGGCCGTCGTAATGTGACCGTTCGCGCGCACCTCGGCAAAGTCGCGAACACGGCGTAAGAGGCGATTTGCGATACGCGGCGTTCCGCGGCTTCGCGATGCGATCGTTCGTGCCGCTTCGTTGTCGATCGGTACGTTCAAAACGCTCGCCGAACGGTGTACGATGCGCTCCAGCTCCGCGACGCCGTAATAATCCAGATGGTGAACGATGCCGAATCGCTCGCGCAGCGGAGCGGTCAGCATCCCCGCGCGCGTCGTCGCTCCGATCAGCGTAAAGCGCTGCAGCGGAAGCTTGAGCGTCTTCGCGTACGCGCCACGATCGACCACGAAGTCGATTTGGAAGTCCTCCATCGCCGGGTAGAGGAACTCTTCGACGACGTGGCTGAGCCGGTGAATCTCGTCGACGAAGAAAACGTCCCCGTGCTCGAGCGAGGTGAGGACGCCGACGAGATCCTTCGGTTTCTCGAGCGTCGGTCCGCTGGTCGGGCGGAAGTTCGCCGCGAGTTCGCGCGCGATGAGCGCGGCGAGCGTCGTTTTGCCGAGTCCCGGAGGACCGTAGAAGAGCACGTGCTCGAGCGGCTCGCCGCGGCCGCGTGCGGCCGCGATGGCGATCCGCAGACTCTCGACCACGTGCTCTTGACCGACGTATTCGTCGAACGAACGCGGACGCAGGCTCGCCCCGTACACCTCATCTTCGAGCGTATCGCCGGGATCGACGACGCGGTCGTACGTACCGGCCACGCTCGGCTCGGGCGCGACGTCCGCGGGGCCGAGCAGACGCCTGCGCACTTCGCTCATGGCGATTCCTTCGCTTTGCGCCGGTATATCTCCGCGAGCAGCCGTTCGGCATCGTCGATGCTTCGATCTGCGTCGAGGGTCTGACGGATCATCGCCTCTCCCTCACCGCGCTTATATCCCAACTGCAGCAGCACCGCCAGCGCTTCGTCGGCGAAATCCGGAATCGGCTTGGGCGCGGGCGCCGGAGCGTCGCGTATCAGCAAAAACTTCGCGACTTTTCCCTGCAGCTTGGCAACGATGTCGCGAGCCTTCTGTTGCCCGATCCCGGGCAGGCTCTTGAGAAACGCATAATCGCCGCGATCGATTGCGCCGGCGATCGTCGACATTGGTGCGCTGAAGGCGCGCGCCGCCGAGCGCGGCCCGATCGACGCAACCGTCAGCAGCGCTTCGAAGAACTCGCGCTCGATCGCGTTGGTAAAACCGTAGTAGGTGAAGCGGCCGCTATTACCGTCGAGATTCACCACGGCGTAGATCTCCAGCGTGACGCGTTCTCCGGGCGAGGCCGGCACCTTTTCGGCGATGCAGGGGGGAAGCACGATCTCGTAGCCGAGGCCGCCGGCCTCGACGATCGCCGCTTCGCCGAGGCGCTCGACGAGCGAACCGGATATCCTAGCGAACATTCAACCTCGCTTCGCGCTCGACGACGTTCAGGAAGGCCAATGCAAGCGCGAGTGCGTCGGAGACGTCGTAGGGTTTGGGAGGTTGGCGCAAGCCGAGCAGCCCGCTCACCATCGCACTGACTTGCTCCTTTCGCGCGCTCCCCGAACCGACCAATGCGCGCTTGACGCGTGCGTGACCCAGGGAGTGAACGGCGATGCCGGCCTGCGCGCTCGCCAAACATATCACCCCGCGCGCGTGCCCCATCAGCAGCGCCGTACGCGGCTTGGTGTAGCTCGTATAGAGCTCTTCGATGACGACCAGCTCCGGCTTGGTCGCGGCGATCACGTCGCAGATTCCGGAGTACAGCTCTGCCAGACGTTGCTCGAGCGTCGCGCTTGCGCGTGGAACGACGACGCCCGCCTCAATGAGACGAACCCGCCCGTTACGCCGCTCGATCGCGCCGTAGCCGGTGGTACGAAGCGCGGGGTCGATTCCGAGAATCCGTACGGTAGAGGGGGTCAGGGAGGCGTTCCATTGACGGTCAGCGTGACGGAGGATCCCGGAGTGAGGTTGGTGCCCGCGCCCGGTTCCGTACCGACGACTTTTCCACCGGCGCCCACCGTGGTGGTATACTCGCGGCGCGCCACCGAATATCCGTACGATTGCAAGAGCGCGGTAGCGTCGTCCGGCATCAAGCCTTCGGTGTCGGGAACCTCGCCGGAGACCGAGAGCATCAGGATCACCGTCGAACCAGCAGCGACGGATCCGGCCGGCGGGGTCTGCTCCACGACCTTGCCGTTGTTTCCCGTCTGCTGCACGTACCGCACCGAGACTTGGAACCCCGCTTGGCTCAGCGCCGCTTGCGCCGAGCCGTAATCCTCTCCGACGACATTGGGCAGATTCGCAAGCGGCCCGTTCGGTGCGAGCGTCGGCGCAGCGTTGGGCATGCCGCTATTGATCACGACGCGAACCGTCGCGTTGCGATCGACCGTCGCTCCCGCAGCGGCGTTTTGCGATGCGACGGTATCGGCGGGCAGCCCGGGGACGCTCTGCGACGTATCGAGGGTGATTCCGAGCCGAGCCGCAAGCGCGCGCGCGCGATCGACCGCCATACCGACGAAGTTGGGTATCTTCACCGGCGGCGGACCGTCCGAGACGGTCAACGTGACGCGGCTGCCCTCCGGAACTTTCGCGCCGGGTTTCGGCGCCTGATCGACGACGTTATCTCGGACGGTATTGTCGAAGCGGCGACTCAGCGTGACGGCAAAGCCTTCCTGCTGCAGCGCGCGCTGCGCGTCGTTGACGTTGAATCCGCGTACGTCCTCGAGCCCGCGCAGTGGTTTGCCGTTACTCACGACCAGCTCGACGACTTGATTGCGCTCCACCTTCGTTCCGGCGGGAGGCGATTGCCGGATTACGTGATCGGGCGGCACGGTCTCGCTCGCGCTCTTCATAAAGCGCGTGCGTAATCCGGCGTTGACCACCGCTTCTTGCGCCTCCGCTTGCGTCTTGCCGGTGTAGTCGCCGACCACCACGCCGGTACCGATCGCGGGGAGCGACCTGGTAAAGATCACATACCCGATTGCCGTCGCCGCGACGAGTGCGGCGGCCAGCGCCAGCGCGACCCACGGCGAGCGCCGCACGACCGCCGGCTCGACCTCTTCGGAGCCGCGGTAGGAGCGGTCGGGCATCGGCGAACGCCGAGGCGGAAGGCGCGTCGACGTCATAACGCTGGTCGGCGCGTCGTCGGCAATCCGGTATCCGGCGACGCCCGGCCGCTCCCGTGCCTCGCGCAGCGCGGTTGCCAGCTCGCTGGCCGATTGAAAGCGATTCTCGGGCTTCTTCTGGAGCAGCCGGTTCACGATTGCAGCGAGTGCCGGGCTTACGCCGGTATCGCGCACGTCGATCGTCGGAACCGGATCGCCGATGTGCTTGAGCGCTACCGTCACGGGCGATTCGCCGGTGTACGGAAGCTTGCCGGTGAGCATCTGATAGAGTACGACGCCGAGGCTATAGAGGTCGGACGTCTCCTGAACCCCGTGCTCTTGCGCCTGCTCCGGAGAAATGTAGTAGACGCTGCCCATCACCAGACCGGGCTTGGTGAGCGCCATCGTCTGCTGCGAAACGGCGCGCGCGATCCCGAAATCGGAGAGTTTGACGACGTCGTCCTTCGTTACCAAGACGTTCGCCGGTTTGATGTCGCGATGCAGCAGACCCTGACGGTGCGCGTAGGCAAGCCCGCTGGCGATCTGCGCCGCGTAGTCGATCGCGACCGGCTCGGGCAGCCGTCCGTCGGCGGCGATGATCTCGGCGAGCGATGGCCCGTCGACCAGTTCCATGACGATGAAGTACGTATCGTCCTGATGTCCGACGTCGTACGTGTTGACGATATTTGGGTGCGACAGCTTTGCCGCCGATTCGGCCTCTTGATAGAAGCGCCGCACGAACTCGTCGTCGGCGGCGTACTGTTCTCGCAACACCTTGATCGCGACGCGCCGCCGCAAGAGGATATCGGTCCCGCAGAAGACCGTAGCCATGCCGCCCTCACCGAGCTTGCGGTCGAGTCGATACCGGTTATTGAAGATACGCTCTTCGATCAACTATTCGTTCCCGGCGCCGGCGAGCGCGGCCGCCAGCACGTCGCGCGCGATCGGCGCGGCGTAGGTTGCGCCGTAGCCGACGTTCTCGACGACGATCGAAACGGCGACCCGCGGCGCCTGCGCAGGCGCGAAGGCAACGAACCATGCGTGCGAGCGGCCGAGCGGATTCGTCGCCGTGCCGGTCTTGCCGGCGACGGTGACGCGCGGCAGCTGCGCTGGAGTTCCCGTCCCGCGTTGAACGACCGCAACCATCATCTGGGTAACCTTCGCGGCGGTCTGCTGCGATACCGGGCTCGCGAGCGTTGCCGGGCCGTAGGAGCTCACGGAAACGCCGCCGTTGGTGACCGCGCGAACGATGTACGGCCGCGGCTCGTCTCCGCCATTGGCAATCGTCGCCCCGAGCAGCGCCATTTGCAGCGGCGTCATGAGGAGCGCTCCCTGACCGAAACCCATCTGGGCCAGCTCGCCGGGGACGATCTCCCCTTTCGGCGGCACCCGGTCGCGCTCGGCCGGCAGCTGAAAATCGAGCGATTCGCCGATCCCCCAACGTCCGAGATAATCGTAGAACGTGTCCACACCCATTTTCAGTGCGATCTGCGCGAAATCGACATTACTGGAAAGCGCGAAAGCCGTAGTCAAATCGCCGTACCCGGTTGCCTCGCTTTCGTTGTCGTGCAGCGTAAAGTCGCCGATCACGAGATACCCAGGGTCCTCGAAGCGCGAATCCAACGTAACCGTGCCGCTCTCCAGGGCCGCGGCCGCGGTGAAGATCTTGAACGTCGACCCCGGCGGGTAGAGACCGTCGAGCGCTCGATCGAGCAGCGGCGCGTTTGGATCGGCTCGCAACGAGGGAAACTGCGCGTCGAAGTCGTTGGGGTCGTAACTCGGCACGCTCGCCAGCGCGAGCACCGCGCCGGTGCGCGGATCGAGGACGACGCCCGCCGCGCGCGGGTACTTCGAGAGCAGCTCGAAGAGTTTCGATTCAACCGCAGGCTCGATCGTCGTAACGACGTCGGCGCCTCGTGCGGCGGCGCGGCTCCCACGCAGCTCCGCCAGGAGATCGCCGAGCTGCGCTGACGGATCCCCGCTGACATCCGGAGAGCTCAACGCGCGATCGAAGCTGCCTTCGATGCCGCTGGTCCCGTAACGCATCGAATCGTAACCAACCGGCGCTGCGAGTTCGGGGCCGAGCGGGTAATGACGTTTTCCCTCGATTGTCTCGGCCAGCACGGTTCCGTCGCTGGCAAGAATGCGACCGCGCCCGGCATCGAGGAGCGCGTGACGAGGATTCGCCGCGCGGGCGGCGATCTGGGGCGCTGCGACGACCTGCACGTAGATTTGCCGCGCCGCGAGCACGGCGAAGAGCAGCACGAAGAACGCCGAGAGATCGCGGATCGCTCGATTCGTCATCGTTCGCGCAACACCGCGAAGCCGTCGGCGGTTCTCACCACTAGGTGCGCCCGAGCGGCGTCGTTTTCGATCAGTGCGTTTGCGATTGCGTTCGCCGAATCTGCGGCTGCAAGACTCACCGTGAGCAGCGTATCGACTCCGAGCTCCTCCAAGAGTTCGGAAACGACGTACGCGCAGGACGGAATCGTCTCAAAGTGGCGCGCTTCGTAGGCCCCTTGGCGCCAGGGACCGCGCTTGCCGAAGGCTGCTGCATGAAAATCCCAACCGCAGAGGTCCTTCTCTTTCCAGACGAAGTCGCCGCGGACGCAGAGTCGCCGGCAGGTCGCGCACTGAGCGAGAGGGACTTGCGGCTCGGCGAGCGCCTCGACGACGTCGCCGGGCAGATCCTCGACGTTGAGTATATTGCCGGGCTCGAGGCGATCTGGAAACCCGGAACCCCAGCGAGTGCGGGCGAGCAGTTCGAGATCGCGCGCCGATGCGACGAACGCGTGCTCGTCGTCGGCCGGAAAAGAGCGGTCGATCCAGTCGAAGAGTCCGGCGAAAGCAACGCTCACGTTCTGCGGCGTGTCGCCGACGGTGATCCCGCGCGGTGTAGCTGCCAGAGGCAAGAGACGAATCGCAATCGTCCCGCCGTCGGACGCGTAGAGCCTGTCGACGATGGCGAGGGTGCTGAGATTTGCGGCGAGCGCGAATACCTGCGGCTCTTCGCCCGATTCTACGAGACGGTCGCCGCTCGAACGCTCCGATACTCCTGCAGGCTGCGCGGGGGGCCGGCCTTGCTGGTGAGCGCCTCCGCCAGCGCTCGCGCGGTGTCGAGACTCGTCAAGCACGCAATGCTCGCTTCGACCGCAGCGCGGCGAATCTTGTAGTCGTCCGAGATTTCACGCGGCCCCTTCGCGTCGTTGATCACCAGATCGACGCTGCGCGACGCGATGAGATCGAGCACGTGCGGCGAGCCGTCGGCAATCTTGTTGATCGCTTCGCTTGCAATGCCCGCCTGCTCGAGCGTTGCGCGCGTCCCCGGAGTCGCGACGAGCCGATGACCGAGATCCGCGTAGGCGCGCAGGACGGGAATCGATTCGTCTTTCTCTTCATCGGCGATGGAGACGAGAATGCGGCCGCCGGTTCCCGGCAGGCGCACGCCGGCCGCCAAGAATCCCTTGCGCAGAGCGCCGCCGAAGGACTCGTCGATTCCGAGCACCTCGCCGGTCGACTTCATCTCGGGCCCGAGCACCGTTTCGACTCCGCGCATCTTCGAGAACGAGAAGACCGGCACTTTGACGACCACGTAGGGTACGTGGGGGATCAATCCGGTCCCGTACTCCATATCGCGCAGGCGCTCGCCGAGCGCAATCCGCGTGGCCGCCGCTACGAGATTGATCCCCGTCGCCTTTTGAATGATCGGGACGGTGCGGCTCGCTCGAGGATTCGCTTCGAGGATGTACAGCGCACCGTCGTGCACCACGAACTGAATGTTGACGAGACCGCGGATACCCAGCTCCGCCGCGATCGCCGTGGTAACCTCCGCAACGCGGGCCTCCATATCTGCGTCGACCGACTGCACGGGATAGACGCCGATGGAATCGCCCGAATGTACCCCGGCGCGCTCGACGTGTTCGAAGATTCCCGGTATCAGGATATCGGTTCCGTCGAAGGCGGCGTCCACCTCGATTTCGAGACCGCGAAGGTACTTGTCGACGAGCAGCGGAGCATCGGGGAGAATCGGGGGCGCCGATTCCGCGTAGGCGGCGAGTTGCGCTTCGTTGTCAACGATCTCCATCGCGCGCCCGCCCAATACGAATGAGGGGCGAACGAGCACCGGAAAGCCCAGCTCACGCGCGATCGCTCGTGCTTCACGAAAGCTGCGTGCCGCTCGCCCCTGGGGCCGTGCGACGCCCAGCCGCGCAAGGGCCGCATCGAACTGCTCGCGGTTCTCGGCCATGTCGAGCGAGCGACGATCGCTGCCGACGATCGGCACGCCGCGGCGGCTCAGCTCGCCGGCAAGATTGATCGCCGTCTGTCCGCCGAAGGCAAGCATCACGCCGCCGGCGCCGGTCGCACGGTACGTCGCCTCGACCTCGTCGGCCCCCGGCGGTTCGAAGACGAGCGCGTCGGAGATATCGAAATCGGTCGAGACCGTCTCCGGATTATTATTGATAACCACCGGAGAGCGTCCCGCATCTTTGAGCGCCCAAGCCGCGTGAACGCAGCTGTAGTCGAACTCGATCCCTTGGCCGATGCGGATCGGCCCGCTCCCAACCACGACGACCGCATCGCGTGGGGTCGCCCGTATCTCGTCGCTTTCACCTCGCGATAAGTAGTAGTAGGGCGACTTCGCGGGAAACTCCGCCGCGGCCGTGTCGACCATTCGAAAGGCCCCCCGCAACGCCGCGCGGCCGTTAGGCGCTGCGGTACCATTGGTGAGCCGTGCGATCCCCGCCGCGGCGTAGCCCGACTCCCACGCGTCGGCAAAATCACCCTCGGCCGGCTGGCGCCGGAGCCGCTCTTCGAGCGCCACCAGTTCGTTCATTTCGTAGAGCCAAAACAGGTCGATTGCGCTGCGCTCGTGGATTCGTTCGATCGCCTCTGCCGCCGCCCCACGCGGCGTTCGGCGCAGCAGCTCGCAGATCGCGAAGAGGCGTTCGTGCGTTGGCCGCACGATGACGGCATCGAGCTCGGCATCGCTCCACTCGGCGAGCATTCCCGTGAGCGTCTCGCGGTTCAGATCCAGACCGCGAACTGCCTTGAGCAGTGCGGCGCGAAAGGTTCGTCCTATTCCCATCGCCTCGCCGGTCGACTTCATCTGCGTTCCAAGCACCGTATCGGCAATTGGAAACTTGTCGAACGGCCAGCGCGGGATCTTGACCACCACGTAGTCGAGCGTCGGCTCGTACGCGGCCTTCGTTATTCCGGTGACCGGATTAGGAATCTCGTCGAGCCGCTGACCGAGCGCTATTCGCGTCGCGATCTTGGCGATGGGATAACCGGTCGCCTTAGAGGCGAGCGCGGAGCTGCGCGACACGCGCGGATTTACTTCGATAATCGCGTACTCGCTGCGCTGCGGATGCAGCGCGAACTGGATGTTGCAGCCGCCTTGAACGTCGAGCGCGCGGATCACGTTGATGCTCGCGCTGCGCAGCATTTGGTATTCGCGATCCGACAGCGTCTGCGACGGCGCCACGACGATCGAATCTCCGGTATGGACGCCGACCGGATCGATGTTCTCCATGTTACAGACGACGATGCAGTTGCCCGCGCCGTCGCGGAGCACTTCGTACTCAATCTCCTTCCAACCCAGGAGCGACGTTTCCAAGAGCGCCTGATGGATGAGGCTTGCGTTGAGCCCGGCGTCGAGGCGTTCGCGCAGCTGCTCTTCGTCGTAGACGACGCCCCCGCCGGTACCGGCGAGCGTATACGCCGGCCGCACCACGAGCGGATAGCCGGCAATCGCTGCAAAGGCAAGACCTTCGTCGATCGCGGTGACGATTGCGCTCTCCGGCACCGGTTCGCCGATTTCGAGCATCTTGAGCTTGAAGCGCTCGCGATCTTCGGCCAGGCGAATCGTTTCGATCGGAGTGCCGAGCAGCTCGACGTCGTATCGCTCGAGCACGCCGGCTTCGTCGAGTTCCACGGCCAGATTGAGGCCGGTCTGCCCTCCCAACGTCGGCAGCAGCGCGTCCGGGCGTTCGCGCGCGATGATTTCCTGGAGTGAAGCGACGGTCAGCGGCTCGAGATAGACCGCGTCCGCGACTTCGGGATCGGTCATGATCGTCGCCGGATTCGAGTTGACGAGGACGACGCGATGGCCCTCTTCGCGCAAGGCGCGGCACGCTTGAACGCCGGCGTAATCAAACTCAGCGGCCTGACCGATAACGATCGGTCCCGACCCGATGACCATGACGTTACGCGGCGGCACTAAAATCGAGGGATTATCTGAGCGCGCGTCAAGTCCCTGGGCTGCCGCTACGGTTGCAAGCGGCTTACGGTCCAGGCGTCGTCTACGCGGCGATAGAGCGTGCGCTCGTGCATTCGGTTGGGACGCCCTTCCCAGAGTTCGATCCGAGCCGGCGCCAGCAGATAGCCTCCCCAGGAATGCGGTCGCGGTACGTCTTCGCCTTCAAAGCGCGCGTCGAAGTGCGCGAAACGCTCTTCGAGCGTCGCGTAGGCATCGAGCGGTTCGCTCTGCTCCGAGGCCCAGGCGGCGATCCGGTGTCCGCGCGGACGCGCGTTGAAATACGCGTCGGATTCCTCCTCGCCTAACCGGGCGACGTCGCCCTCGATGCGCGCTTGCCGGTGCAGTTCGCGCCAATAGAGAACGGCCGCGGCGTGCGGGTTCTGCGCGAGTTCTCGACCTTTGCGGCTCCCGTAGGACGTAAAGAACTGCAGACCGCGGCGGTCGACACCGCGTAAGAGGACGATCCGAGCCGAGGGGATTCCGGCGCAAGTCGCCGTCGCCAAGCACATCGCAACGGCCTCGATGGCGTCGAGCCCACCGGCATCCTCGATCCAAGCGGAGAGCAGGGCGATGGGATCGTTCACGGATACCGGCCCAGCCCAAACCCCGTGAGAAATGCGGCAAGCATGCCGAGTGCGCCGGCAACGGTGAAACCGAGCGCCACATCGACCGCCTTGCGCTGCAGCGATGTAATCCGCCCCAGCCGTGCAAGTGCGTCGCGAAGCTGCGTCGCATTCTCGGCGCGAGCGTAAGCGCCGCCGCTTTCCTCGGCGTAGCCGCGCAGTGCCTCCTCGTCGATCGTCGCCTCTTCGTTCGTTCCCGGGATCAAGCCGCCGTTGGGAGTTCCGATACCGACGGTATAAACGGGAACGTGATGTGCCCCCAGCCACTGGGCGATCTCCGTGGGATCGCTGCCGCTGTTATTCACGCCGTCGGTGATGAGAACCACGACGCGATGTCCCGTCGGCGGAAGCATCTGCGCGGCAAGCTTGAGCGCGTCGCCGATTGCGGTCGCACCGTTTGGAAGCGGAACTTCGTCGAGTGCCGCGACGACCGCCTGATGATCCGCACTCAACGGCGCAACCACCCCGGCGGCTCCCGCAAACGAGATGATGCCGATGCGCGTCCCCGGCGCGCTCTCCTTGATGAAGGCTTGCGCTGCGGCCTTCGCGGCTTGTGCGCGCGTCGGAACGACGTCGGTAGAAGCCATCGAACCCGACGTGTCGATGCAGATGAAGACGGCGCCGTCGCGTACCGGCACCGGCACGGTGAGATGCGGCCCGGAGATGCCCAGCGCGATTCCCGCAAAGGCGATCAGCCAAAGAGCTTGCAGAGCGCGGGGAATCCACTGCCGCGGCTTGACCGCGTCGACGAAGAACGGCACGCTCGAGTAGGCTAAATCGCGCGCGGTCGCGCGGCGCTGCAATCGTTCGTAGAGCACTCCGAACGCAATCACGGCTAGAACGCCCGCCGCGAGGCGCAATGGATGATCGATGCTCATCGGCGCAGTCCGAATGCGGCATAGAGCGAAGCCTCGCCGCTCTCTTCGTGCAGAACGCCCGCGCGCCAGTTTGCCGAATCGAAGCGGTCCAGCAAGGAACGCTCTCGGCGGCGTACCGCCTGCGCAAATGCGGCGCGCTCGCGCGCGCCGATGAATACCCGGGCATTCCCGCCCTCGGCTCCGCGCACGCGAACGATGCCGCCGAGAGGCAGCCCGTCGTACCACGGATCGCGTGCGATCAATGCGGTACAATCGAATCGCGCGCCGAGGTCCGCCAGTTCGCGATCGATCGAGGAATCGAGCTCGTACCAATCCCCGATCGCGAGCAAGGCGGTACCCCGCGGCAGTGCCGCTCTAGCCGTGCGCAACGCCCGCACCGCATCGAACGAATCCTCGTCGTTGCAGAACGCCAGCGCGCGACGTGCCTTACGCTGTAACGCGAGCGGCGTTACGCCGTGCGCCGCGACGCGAATGCAGCGATCTTCGCTCGTCGCGGCGCCGAACCAGCATTCCAGCGCTTCGCGCCCCGCAGCGAGCATCGGACGGCGGCGGCCGACGCGCATCGACGCCGAAGCGTCGACGATCGCCGCCAGCGTGAGCGCGACGTCCTCGAGCACGACGCGCGTTTGAAGCTCGTTCGAGCGCGCGGTCGCGGCCCAGTCGATGCGGCGGACGTCGTCGCCGGGCACGTACTCCCGCAGTTCGACGAACTCGTAGCCGTCGCCGCGATAGATCGTCGGCGAGCCGGCACCGAGATGGCGCGGTCGTCGGCGCGCGCGTAAAAGCGCTTCGCGAATCGTCACGGCGCCGCGACCGATGCGACGATCGCATCGATTGCACGGTCGGTATTCACGCCTTCGGCGACGAGCCGGTAGTTGAAGCCGATGCGATGGCGCAGCGCATGTGCGGCGATCGCGCGCACGTCGTCGGGTAGCGCGAAATCGCGGTCGTCGAGCAGCGCGCGGCTTCGCGCTAGAAAGGCAATCGCCAGCGTCGCCCGCGGGCTGGCACCGTAGTCGACGAGCTCCCGGACTGGGAGTACGGCACCTGAGGCTGCGCGCACGCTCACGCCCTGCGCGTCGCGCGTGACCGCGACCAGGTCGACGATATAGCGTTTGAGTTTCTCATCGATGTGGACGTCGTGCGCTTGCTGGCGCCAGCGCCGAACGTCGTCGAGCGTCGCGACCGCGCGCACCGGGTGCGTGTCGGCGACCGCAAAGCGATCCAGGATCCGCAGCTCCTCCTCGCGCGATGGATATCCGACGTTGACCTTCATCAGGAATCGGTCCATTTGAGCGATCGGAAGCGAATAGGTTCCTTCAGAATCGAGCGGATTCATCGTGGCCATAACGACGAAGGGGTCGGGCAGTGCGTGGGTCTGCGGGCCGATCGTCACCTGGCGTTCCTGCATCGCTTCAAGGAGTGCCGACTGCACTTTTGCCGGAGCGCGGTTGATCTCGTCCGCCAGCACGACGTTAGCGAAGATCGGGCCCAAAACAGTCGCGAAAGCGCTCTCGCGCTGATCGAAGATTCGAGTGCCGACGATATCGCTGGGGAGCAGGTCCGGCGTAAACTGGATGCGCTTGAACTCGCCCTCGAGGCCCGCGGCCAGCGAACGGCAGGCCAGCGTCTTTGCCAATCCCGGCGGCCCTTCCAGGAGCACGTGCCCGTTTGCGAGCAGCGCCAATATCAGCGCCTCGATGACGCCCTCTTGGCCGACGATCGTTCGGCCGAGCGCCGCGCGCAGTTCCGCAGGCTTGCGTTCGTCCGTCACGCGCTTTCCTCGATATATCGCTGCAGGGCGGCGCAGGCGTCGTCGATCGCGGCGTTGAGATCCTCGTCGTACGTAAACGCGCTTCGCTCGAGCGCGATCAGAAGACCGCGTACGGCTTCGTCCCCGGTTTGCGGGCGTCGCAGTACGTCGGCAAGCGTCTCTCCTTCGGCAGCACCGAGCATTCGCCAAACTCCGGCGCGTACGGCGACGGCCGCCGCCCGCGTCCGTTCCGCTTGCAGAACCGCAAGCGCGTCGCGGGCGACGTCCGCCGGCGTGCGTACCGCCGGTGGCGGCGGAGGTTCGGGCGGCGCGACGGCCGGCGGAGGCGGTGCGGCCACAACGCGTGGACGCCGCGCCAGGACGACGGCAACGGCAATCAGCGCTATGCAGAGTGCCAAGAGCAGCACGCCGAGCGCCGCTCGCAGCAGCGTTCCGGCTGCCTCCGCGGCGCTCGCGCCGACGCGCAGCGTCAGTGCGTTCGTGTACCATTCCTTCGCTTTGCCGTCGCGGGCATCGATTGCTTGAAGGGTCGCCGGCGCGATCGCAATGGTTCCCGCCGCGCGTGCGACGACGGCGATCGTTTCGCGGTACTGCGTGCCGCCTGTGCCGACCGCCGTCTCGCGCTCGTCTCCGAGCAGTTCCAACTGGGCCAGCATGGGCAGGTCGAGATTCTCGATTCGCGCGACATGCTCGCGGACGCGCAGACGCAGCACCAAGTGAAACGGCACCCCTACCGCCGGCGATGCCGCGTCGCTGCTCAAATTGAACGATTCGACCGTCAGGCGCGCAAGCGTTTGCGCCGGCGCCCTCGTGCTAGCGATCGCGAAGAACGCGAGCAGGGCTAGCGGGGCGGCAGCTCGCCTAACCATTGCTCGAAGAGCCCCCGCGCGTCGAAGGGACCCGGTGAAGCCTCCGGATGAAACTGCACGCCCGCAACGAGGTGCTTGCGATGACGAAATCCTTCGTTCGTGCCGTCGTTGAGGTTCGTCATCGTCGCTTCGAGGTCGCCGGGAAGCGAGGCGCCGTCCACGGCGTAGCCGTGATTATGCGCGGTCACGAGCACTCCGCCCGCGATCAGATCCTTCACCGGCTGATTGCCGCCCCGATGACCGTAGGGGAGTTTGTAGGTGCGCGCACCACAGGCGAGCGCGAGCAGCTGATGCCCGAGGCAAATGCCGTAGAGCGGCTTGCGCCCGACGAGTCCGCGAAGCATTTCGATCGTTGCGGAGAGATCGGTGGGATCGCCGGGCCCCGGCGAGATAAAGACCGCGTCGGGATCGGAGCGCAACACCTCTTCTTCGGTGGCGTCGTAGGGTACGACGGCGACGCTCGCATCGAGCGCTTCGAGTTCGCGCAAGATGGCGCGCTTCACGCCGCAGTCGATGACGACGACGCGCCTGCCGCTGCCGCGGCCTGCCTCGAACGCTTCGCGCGTTGCAACGCTCGGCACGAGCTCCTTCGTACTCGCGTCGCGCACGAAATCGCGCAAACGCTCCTCGGCCTGGGCTACGGCGCTTTCGCCGACCGCTAACGCCGCCCAAATCGTGCCGTGCTCCCGCAAGGCGATGGTGATCGCGCGCGTGTCGGCACCGATCAACGTCGGAATGCGCTCGCGATCGAGCCATGCAGGCAAGGTCTCCTTGCAGAGATGATGCGACGGATGGTAGGAAATTTGTTTGATCGCCGTCCCCGCAACGCAGGCTCGCCGATACTGGGCGGCGACACCGGAGACTCCATAGTTGCCGATCATCGGATAGGTGAAGGTCAAAATCTGCCCGGCGTACGACGGGTCGGTCAACGCCTCTTCGTAGCCGGTCATGCCGGTGTAAAAGACCGCCTCCCCCAGCGCTACGCCTTCGAAGGCGAGTCCGTGACCGTCGAAGCGGCTTCCGTCGGCAAGGAACAGGGCGGCGGGCTTGCGCGCCTCCGTCACGCCGTGCACTCCGCGGCGCGGTAGCGCACGGCACCGCCCACGATCGTCGCCAGGATCTTGCGCGGAAGCCGCGCTCCATCGAACGGCGTGCAGCGTCCCTTCGACGCAAAGGAAGACGCCTCGACCCTCCATTCCCGCTCGGCGAAGATCGTCACGTCGGCGGGAGCACCGACCGAAAGCGTTCCGGCGCGCACTCTTGCAATCTTGGCCGGGTTGGTCGAAAGCAGTTCGACGAAACGCCGGAGCGGGAGATCGGGCAACGCGGCAGCGTACGCGCCGACCGCGATCTCTAAGGCAGAAAACCCTGGAGCGGCGTGCCGCACGTCGCCGGTCTTCTCCGCGGCGGTATGCGGGGCGTGGTCGCTCGCGAAGGCATCGATGGTGCCGTCGCGGACGCCGGCACGCAGCGCTTGGACGTCGCACTCCGCGCGCAACGGCGGATGCACCTTCGCTGCCGCACCCTCTGCCGCCAACAGCGCGCCGGTAAACGTGAGATGGTGCGGCGTCACCTCGCAGGTCACCCGCGTTCCGCTCGCGCGGGCCATCCGGACCATTTCCAGCGCGGCGGACGTCGAAAGATGCGCGAGGTGCCAGTTCTTTCCCGTCTCGCCGGCGATCGCGAGATCGCGGGCGACGATCTCCTCTTCGGGCTCGCAATGAACGATGAACGGCGCGTGGAGATGGCGCGCGCGCACCGCCGCCTCTCGCATCAGGCGCCCGTCTTCGACGGTATCGCCGTCGTCAGAAAAGCCAACCGCACCGGCCGCAGCAAGCGCGTCGTAATCGCAGAGTTGCGCTCCGCGGCGACCCCGCGTGATTGCGGCGATTGGGTAGACGCGGCACCGCGCTTCGCGCTCGATCGCATCGGCCAACCCGGCCAGGACCTCCGGATCGTCGAGCGCGGGCTTCGTATTCGGCATGCAGGCAATCGTCGTGAAGCCCCCGCGTACTGCCGCCTCGGTCCCCGTGGCAATCGTCTCTTTCTCTGGGAATCCCGGCGCGCGCAAATGGACGTGGATGTCCACGAACCCCGGCGCCACCACGCTGCCGCGAGCGTCGAAAATCTCCTCGCCCGGCATTGCGTCGAGATGCTCGCCCACCTGCGCAATCACTCCGTTACGTAGACGAAGATCCCGCAGCGAATCGAGGGAGGCCGCCGGGTCGACGATCCTGCCCCCCTTGATCAAGAGAGCGGACATCTAACGCTGCCTTGCGTTGACGAGAAGGTCGAGAACGGCCATTCGCACGGCGACGCCGTGCATCACTTGGCGTGCGTATCGCCATCCCGCGAACTCGAGCACGGAATCGTCGAGCTCGACCCCACGGTTGTAGGGTCCGGGATGCATGACGATGGCGTCCTTGCGTAGCAGTTTCAAGCGGCGGGCATCGAGCCGGAAACGATCGATGTATTCTTCGTCGGAGATCGGAATCTCGGTGAACCGCTCGCGCTGGATTCGCAGGAGAATGACGGCGTCGACCTGCGGCAGCACCGCGTCGAAGTCGCGTGCCACGCTCACGCCGTTCCCCGCGTAGGTGCCGGGCAGGAACGCTTCGGGCCCAACCAGGACGGTGGAGGCGCCGAGTCTGCCGAGTCCCCGAATCGCTGAGTGCGCGACCCGGCTGTGCAAAACGTCGCCTACGATGGCAACCGTGCGACCGCCGAGCTCGCCGAACTCTTCGATGAGCGTGTAGATATCGAGCAGCGCTTGCGTGGGGTGTGCGTGCGCGCCGTCCCCGGCGTTGATGACGTGACCGTCAAACGCCAGCGCGACGCGTTGCGGAAAACCGGCTTCCTGGTGGCGGACGACGACGACGCAAATCCCCAGCGCGCCGAGCGTAATCGCCGTATCCTCCAGCGTCTCGCCCTTCGTGGCAAGGCTCAAGCTCTTCGGCGCGAGGTTCACGACGTATGCGCCCAACCGCATCTCCGCGAGATTGAACGAGGCGAACGTGCGCGTGCTCTGCTCGAAAAACATATTCGCGCAGGCTTTTCCCGCGAGCAACGGTCCGGGCTCCTTACGCTCGAACTCCGCCGTGCGTTCGAACACGAGAGCGAGTTCCTCGGCCGTCAGATCGTCGAGGTCGATAAGGCTACGCCGGATCCGCACCGCTCCCCGTAATCCTGATCTCGTCGCCGGCGGCGGGCTCGCCGGAAAGCGCGACTGTGACGCGTTCGTCGGGAGTCGTGGGAATGGCGCGTCCGACGTAATCCGCTTGAATCGGCAGTTCGCGCAGGCCTCGGTCGATCAGGACGCAGAGACGCACCGCGGCGGGGCGTCCGAGATCGGTGACCGCATCGAGCGCCGAGCGAATGGTACGCCCGGTATAGAGCACGTCGTCGACGATAACCACGAGCCGTTGCGCGAGATCGAGCGGAATCTGTGTATCCGGAATTTCGTGCGTTACACTGTCGTCACGATAGAGGTTGATGTTAAGAAAGCCAAGCGCCGGGGCCTTACCGCTAATGCGCTCGATCTGAGTTGCAAGCCGCGAAGCGAGTGCTTCGCCGCCGCGCCGGACGCCCAGGAGCACGAGCCCCTGCTCGGCTTGCACCGGCTCCAAAATCTGATGCGCGAGACGAGCGATGATGCGATCGATCTCCGCACCGCGTGCGACCACGCGGCCATCCGAAGCCGAGCTCACGCCGGCTCCTTCAGTGAGTCCAACGTCGACTCGATGCGCGCGAGTTCGTCGCGATAGCCGGCCAGTTTCTCTCGTTCTTTCGCGACGATCGCCGGCGCGGCTTTAGCAACGAAAGCCGCATTTTCGAGCTTCTTCTCGCCGCGTTCGATCTCAGAGCGCAAGCGTTCCACTTGCTTGCGACAACGCTCGGCGAGAAGTTCGCGCGGGGCCCGCGCCGAGATTCCCGCAAGTGCCTCTTCGAGCGTATCTCCGGACGCAGGCGTCGCCGCGAGCGACGCACCGGCAAGCTGTGAGAGCAGTGCGGCCGCGGCCGCCGAAACGTTCTGCGGCACCTCCAGTACGACGCGCTCGCGCGGATGGAGTCCCATCTCGGCGCGAAGATTGCGAACCCGCTCGACCGCCCGCTGTACGAGCTCGAAGCTGCGCGCATCGCTCTCGAACTGCGGAACCTCGAGCGCGTCGGGCCAGTTTGCCGTGACGATCGTTTCGCCGTCGTGCGGAAGCGCGAGCCAAACCTCTTCGCTGATAAAGGGTGCGAACGGATGAAGCAGCCGCATGGCGGCGTTCCAGACGTAGGAAAGCACCGCGGCTCGCGTCGCCCGGTTCTCGTCGGCTTTGGTTGCCTCTAAATACCAATCGCAGAACTGGTACCAGACGAAGCGCCAAATGGTTTCGGCCGCATTGCCGAAGTCGTACTCGGAGAGCAAGCCTCCCACGCGGACGATCGTCTCCCGAAGCCGAGTCAGAATCCATCGGTCGGGCATCGTCAGCGCGGCCGCTTCGGGAAGCGTCATCGGCGGCGGCAGCCCTTCGGGAAGCGCGAGCACGTACCGCGTCGCGTTCCAGACCTTGTTGTTGAAGTTGCGGGACTCTTCGCAGCGCGATTCTTGGTAACGCAGCTCCTGACTCTCCAATCGCATCTGCCGCAGAATCGACAACCGGAACGCATCGGCCCCGTATTTCTCGGCTAAGTCGATCGGGTCGATGACGTTGCCCAGCGACTTGGACATCTTGCGGCCGGCCGCATCGAAGACCAGCGGCGTAATCACCACGTCGCGGAACGGACCTTTGCCCATGACGTGAATCCCAAGCATCACCATGCGTGCGACCCACAAGAATATGATCTCGCCGGCGGTGAGCAGCGCCTGCGAGGGATACCAGCAGCGCAGCTCGAGCGTCTCTTGCGGCCAACCGAGAATCGAGAAGGGCCAAATGCCGCTGGAGAACCACGTATCGAGCGTATCGGGATCGCGCGTCAACTCGTCCGTGCCGTAGATCTGCCGGGCGACTTGGAGCGCTTCGTCCTCGCTTTCCGCGACGATCTCCTTACCCTCGGGCGTATACCAGACCGGAAGTTGATGCCCCCACCAGATCTGTCGCGAGATATTCCAATCGCGAATATTTTCCAGCCACTGCTCGTACGTACGCCCGTGGCGCTCGGGGATGAAGCGAAGACGCCCGCTGCGATAGGCTTCGAGCGCCGGGGCGGCCAGAGGCGCCGCCTTGACGAACCATTGCAACGAGAGCAACGGCTCGATCACGTCGCCGCTGCGCTCGCTCGTCGCCACCGAATGACGATGCGGCTGCGCGCCGACCAGCACGCCGAGAGCACGCAGATCGTCCACGATTTGCGAACGCGCTTCGAATCGATCGAGCCCGGCATAGCGCCCGACCTCGACCTCACCGCCGGAGATGCGCGCATCGGGCGCAATCACCGACGGCGTCGCCAGCCCGTGGCGCCGCCCGATTTCGTAATCGACCGGGTCGTGCGCCGGTGTAACCTTGACGGCGCCCGTGCCGAACTCGGGATCGACCGCCTCGTCGGCGACGATCGGGATCGATCGCTCGAGCAGCGGCGGAAGCCAAACGCTCTTTCCGATCATGTGCGTATACCGCGCGTCCTTGGGATGAACCGCAATCGCGACGTCGCCAAGCATCGTCTCGGGGCGCGTGGTCGCGACCTCGATCCCGATCGAAAGATTCTCTTTGCGCAAAGGATAGCGCACGCGCCAGAGGGTGCCGTCGCGCTCGACGTACTCGAGTTCCGCATCGGAGACCGTCGACTGCGCGGTCGGGTCCCAGTTGATCAGACGCGTTCCGCGATAGATCAAACCTTCGCGATAGAGCCGTACGAAGACCCGGCGAACGGCCGCCGATAAACCCTCGTCCATCGTGAAGCGAGAACGCTCCCAATCGGCGCCGAAGCCGAGCCGGCGAAACTGTTCGTTGATAGCACCACCATAACGGCGCGACCATTCCCATGCCCGCTCGACGAACCGCTCGCGCCCCAAATCCTCACGCCGAACTCCTTCGCGCGCGAGCTCTCTTACCAGCACGGCCTCGGTTGCGATTGCCGCGTGGTCGACCCCCGGCAGCCAATCGGCATTATCGCCAAGCATGCGATGATAACGCGTCAGCACGTCCATCGGCAGATATGTGGATCCGTGGCCCAGATGCGCGCGCGCCGTAACGTTCGGCGGCGGCATGCAGATGATGAACGGCGGACGCGCGGGATCCGGTTCTTCGTGAAAGTAGCCGTTGCGCTCCCAGCGCTCGTAGAGACGCGGTTCCACGGCTTGGGGATCGTAGTGCTTCGGGAGATCCATCGGTTCGCCAGCGTTCAGCACGGCCTCAGGCCCGGCCTCTCCGTAAAAAGAAGACGGCGCCTACGCGTGGCGCCCGCTAACGTTCGCCGTGAAACCGCTCGTCGTCGCACCTCCTGTGCTCCTCCTGCTACGGCGCTCGCCCGGACGAGCAAGCTCTGAACGAGGCGCACATCCCGTGCTGGTCCGGGCTCGTCGCAGTTTTCACTTGCGAACGTTACCGGGCCCCACGCTAGGCAGGCATATCTTTTTTCTGTTCGTGGTAGACGAGCGTGGGCGATTCCTTTTTCTCAATGACGTCCTTATTGATAACGCATTTCTTGACGCCTTGCAGCGAGGGCAGATCGTACATCACCTCGAGCATCGTCTCCTCGAGGATCGAGCGCAGACCCCGCGCGCCGGTCTTACGGCCCTGCGCCTTGGTTGCGATCGCGACGAGCGCCTCTTTGGTGAACTGCAGATCGACGCCGTCCATGTTGAGAATCTTTTGAAACTGTCGAACCAGCGCGTTACGCGGTTCCGTGAGGATCCGCCGCAGCGCGAGTTCGTCGAGCGCATCGAGCGTTACGACGATCGGCAGGCGGCCGATGAACTCCGGGATCAGTCCGAAACGCAGCAGATCTTCCGGCATCAACTGCTGCAGCAGCTTGCCGACGCGAACCTCGCGTTTCCCCGCGGGCTGCGCGCGGAACCCCATGTTGTTCGCCGCGACGCGCGACTCGATGATCCGCTCGAGGCCATCGAACGCGCCGCCGCAGATGAAGAGCACGTTGGTCGTATCGATCTGGATGAACTCTTGGTGCGGATGCTTACGCCCGCCTTGCGGCGGCACGTTGGCGGTCGTACCTTCGAGAATTTTGAGGAGCGCCTGCTGAACGCCCTCACCAGAGACGTCGCGCGTAATCGACGGGTTCTCGCTCTTTCGTGCAATCTTGTCGATCTCGTCGATGTAGACGATGCCCTTCTCGGCGCGCTTGACGTCGTAGTCGGCGGCTTGAATGAGCTTCAGCAAGATGTTCTCGACGTCTTCGCCGACGTAACCCGCCTCGGTCAGCGAGGTCGCGTCGGCCATGGCCAGCGGCACGTCGAGAATCTTTGCCAGCGTCTGAGCGAGATAGGTCTTCCCCGAACCGGTCGGTCCGACCAGGAGAATGTTCGACTTCTGCAGCTCGACGTCGTCGGCCGTGCCGCCGACGTTGATGCGCTTGTAGTGGTTGTAGACCGCAACCGCGAGCGACTTCTTCGCGCGCTCTTGCCCGATGACGTACTGATTGAGTATGTGGTTGATCTCTTTTGGCTTGGGGATATTGCGCAGCCGCAGGTTCTCGTCGACGTTCTTATAGAGCTCTTCCTCGATGATCTCGTTACAGAGCTCGATGCATTCGTCGCAAATGTAAACGCCGGGTCCCGCAATCAGCTTGCGGACCTGTTCCTGCGATTTCCCGCAGAAGCTGCATTTGAGTTGACCCTTGTCGTCCCCAAAACGAAACATCGGGTGGCGGATTCTCCTCTGCCTATGCCGGTAAGGGCAGGCCTTGACGATTTTCGATAATCTGGTCGATTATCCCGTATTCCTTGGCCTCGGCGGCGGTCATATAGTAGTCCCGCTCGATATCCCTCAAGATTTGATCGATGGGCTTCTTCGTCGTCTCTTCGTAGATCTGCGCGACCGTCTGGCGGGTGGCAAGCAGGTCCCGGGCGGCAATTTCCACGTCGGTAGCCTGCCCGCCGATCTGCGAGACCCACGGCTGATGGATCACGATCTTCGCGTGGGGGAGGGCGTATCGCTTCCCGGGTGCGCCGCCCGCGAGCAGTATCGATCCCATCGAGGCCGCAAAGCCCATACAAATGGTTGCGACGTCGGGTTTAATGAAACGCATCGCATCGTACATGGCCAGACCCGCGGTAACGCTCCCGCCGGGGCTGTTGAGATACATGTCGATGTCCTTATCGGGATCTTCCTTCTCGAGGAAGAGCAGCTGCGCGATGACGAGATTCGCGAGGTGATCGTCGATTGGACCGCCGACGAAGACGATCCGGTCCTTGAGGAGGCGCGAATAAATATCGTAAGCGCGTTCGCCGCGCGCGGTCTGTTCCACGACCATTGGTACGAGATGTCCCATGTCTCGCTCTAACTACGACGTGGCACTGGGGGTTTCTTGGTCCTCGGTGATCACGGCGTTGTCGACGAGCAAGTCGAGCGTCTTGTTTCGCACGATGCCGTCCATGATCGAGAGCACGCTGCTGCCCAGGGCCTTTCGTATGCGCGCGACCGGCTGGCCGTACCGACGCGCCAGCGCCTCGAGTTCGGCCGACACGTCTGCGGGCGTGGCGGCGACGTTCTCTGCTTTGGCGATCGCCTGTACCAGGAGCGACGCCTTAACCCGAGACTCCGCCTCTTTGCGCAACGCCGCGCGTCGTTCGTCATCGTTCGCCTGCGAGTCGGCCGCAGCTTCGCCGCCTTCAGCGAGCAGGTGTTCGAATTCGCGGTCGACCATGGACGCCGGTAGCGGGATATCGTGGGTCGCAAGCAGTTGCGAAACGATCGTGTTCGCGACGCCTCGCCGCGACCGTCCGGCCGCAACGGCTTCCAGCCGCCGGCGCAGATCCGCCCGGAGTTCGGCGAGGGTCTGGTTCTCGGAGACGGCCTTGGCAAAATCGTCGTCAAGGGCGGGAAGCTCGAGCTCTTTGAGCTCGCGTAGGCTCACGCGAAACGTTGCGTTTTTTCCGGCTAGGTCGGCCGCGGGATACTCATCGGGGAAGCGCAGCTCGAGCTCTTTCGTTTCGCCGGCATGCATTCCGACGATCCCGGCTGCGAAGCCCGGGATGAACCGGTTCTCGTCGAGCTCGACCATTTGAGCTTGAGCGCTGCCGCCGTCGAATGGCTTTGCGTCGATCGAGCCTTCGTAATCCAGCGTGGCGACGTCGCCGAGCCGGGCCTCCCGTTCGACCGGAACGAGCGTCGCACGCTCTCGAGCCAGAGCCTGAAGGCTGCGCTCGACGTCGCTCTCGCTAACGACGATCGCCGGCCGCGTAACGACCACGCCCTTGTACGCGCCCAGCTGGATTGCCGGACGCACTTCGACGGTTGCCTTGAACTTCGTCGGGCGCCCGCCGGCCGATTCAACTACTTCCACTTTGGGAGATTCTACGGGCTCGAGATCGTGTTCGCGCAGGGCCTGGGCGTAGATATCGGGCACGACTTCGTCCACCGCTTCCGTCGTAACCGCGTCTTTGCCGTAGGTTTGCTCGAAAATTTTGCGCGGAACTTTGCCCTTACGAAAGCCGGGTAAGCGCACGTTGCGCACGAGCCGGCGGAATACGCGCTCCTCGGCGGCGGCGAGTTCCGCCTCACTCAGCGAGAACTCCAGCGCCACCTGCGTCGGGGCAAGCTGCGTTAACGTAGAACCGGTCATAAGAGATTAGCGGAAGACGAGATTCGAACTCGCGACCCTCGCCTTGGCAAGGCGATGCTCTACCACTGAGCTACTTCCGCGTATTGTCGCTCGCTCATGAATACTTATGTGAGCTCGGAGATGCGCGTCACTGCGCCATCCGGGCTTCGTTCCTGCTCCACCGCCTCCTCGCTTTTGCGCTCCGGGCGCCGCTCGTCGGTCGGAGGCTCCTCGCTCACACAAATCTTCATGTCTCGCTTAAACGAAATTACCGTAGTGTTCTCACGCGACCGGGGACGGCGCGCGAACCGCATTATCAAACCACAACGATGGCTTGGTTGTAAAATCCTTTCGATGGCGACAGGCGCTCCCCGTCTGCTCTGGGCAAGCAGAGACTCGAACTCTGACGGGTCGCCCCACTGGAACCTAAATCCAGCGCGTCTGCCAGTTCCGCCACTTGCCCCGGCGACCCCCATAGATAGAACGTGCCCGGTGCTTTTCCTCCAAGCGGCCGGCGTCGAGCGCCCGCTGCCGGAGCGAGCGGATTAAACCTGTTGCGGGACGTAACAACGTAAAAGTTTTCAATGGGCGACGATACGACGGAGGTTAGAATCAGCCGCAGGGATCTCATTGCGGCGACCCTGGCGGCGACGGCGGCTGCGGCCGCCGGCGGGAAGGTCGGCGCCACGCCGAACGTCAGCCTCGCTGCGGCCGCCGCGCATACCGGACGCTACTTCGGCTCGGCCGTTCGCATCGAAGAGCTCGACGCGGAGCAGGATCTGCGCGACGCGGTACTACGCGAGTGCTCGTATCTCGTTCCGGAAATCGATCTCAATTGGAATCAGGTCGAGCCGGCGTACGGCCAGCTCTCGTTCGAACACATGGACGACCTCGCGACCTTCGCAATTCGCAACGGAAAGAAAGTTCGCGGGCACACGCTCTTGTGGCACCTCGCCGTGCCGGAGTGGGCCGTTCAAATGCTGCGCGAGACGCGAGACTGGAACATCGTCGCCCGGTACTTCGGTTCCGTTATGCCTCGCTACGGAGACATCATCGGCGAATGGGAGGTCGTCAACGAACCCATCGATACCGGACACCGCATGGACGGATTGCGCGAGAATATTTTCCTCGACGTCTTCGGCCCGGATTACATTAATCGCGCCTTGGCCCAGGCGCGCGCGTTTGCACCGCGCGGGTTACTCCTCATCAACGAATACGGGCTCGAGTACGATCTGCCGGAGGAGCGCGATCGGCGCTATCTCCTGCTCAAGCTGCTCGAACGTCTACGAAATCAAAACGCACCATTAGACGGGCTCGGTCTACAAGGCCATCTCGACCTGCGCAAGGGCCATATTTCGGAATCCGCGATCGCGAGTTTCTTGCACGACGTCTCGAATCTTGGGCTCTCGCTCGTCGTGACGGAGCTCGACGTAAAGGAATCGGATTACATCGCTTCGGCGCAGCAGCGAGATCAAATGGCCGGCGACGAGGTGCGACGCTACCTCGACGTTGTCTTACAGCAGCCGCGCGTCCTCGGCGTAACGACCTGGGGCTTGAGCGACCGCCACTCCTGGCTGAAGGTTACGCTCGAAGATTACGCACGATTTCCGGGCGCATGGACCAACGGAAGCGGCCCCGGACTCAATCGCGGGCTTCCGCTCGACTCGTCGATGCAGCGCAAGCCGATGTACTACGCGATACGAGATGCCCTCTGGTCCGTTCGGCCGAACCGTCAGAAACGCTGATAGTAGAGGGCGGTAAAATACGCCCGGGGCGTCGCGAATCCCGACTCCCACGAAACGCCGGTCGAGAAGCGCAGCTCTCCGTTGGGCCCCGTGCTCACGCCGGCAAACGGGCCGACGCGCTCCAGTGAATAGGTCGGATTCCCTTCGCCATAACCTTCGACGCCCAGACGCCAGAACGGCGAGAGCGAGTGCGAACCATCGATCAGCGCCTCGTAATCCTGCAGGCGCGTGCCGTAATATCCGTCCCAATCGAAGCGCCATGGTCCCGAGGTAGTTCCGCCGTCGGTCAGCAGACGCAGCTCGGTTTGGTCGCCGCGCAACGGGTTGCCGGGATCGTTCGGAGAGAGCCCCGTGTACGTGTAGTTCACGCCCGCGCCGAAGTCGGCCCACACGTTCTTGTGAGTGAAGGCGTAAACGCCGTCGAACTCGCCGCCGGTAAACGTCGCATTGATCGTTCCGAGATTATTGTTGACGTAGCTGTAGCCGCCGGTGTCGCCGAGGATGCGCACTTCGGCGCCGTTGCCGACGGTCGAGCCCGGCAGCGCGATCGTCACGCCGGCGAAAACGTAGTTCGAAAAGTCGAGCTGTCCTCCGGCGAAGACGGCCAGGTTGTCCGCGGCCGATGCAGCCTGCGGTCCTGCGAGGCTAAAGAAACCGGCCGCCGCGACGATGGTAAGGAGTGAAAAACGGGACCTTAACGGCATCGCACCCTTCCTAAACGAGAAGTTTCTGCTTTTCGAGCTCGGCGACGCTCGCCTGACTCCGATCGATCGGCTTCTTCGTCGCCGCTACCCACGTGATGAGTTCTTGCATGCCTTCCTCAAACGCGCGCCGCGGTCTGAAACCGAACTCTTTTTCGATCTTGGTTAGGTCGGGGAAGCAGTGACGAATGTCGCCGACCCGGTATTTGCCGAGAAACTCCGGCTCGATATCCTTGTGCAGCATGCGCGCGAGCGCGTGGGCCATCTCTGCAACGGTGATCGGAGTTCCGCTCCCGACGTTAAAGACGTCGTAGACCGGCGTCTCGCTCTCCAATGCGGCGACGAAGGCTTCGGCGACGTCTTGCACGTGAACGAAATCGCGCTGCTGCCGGCCGTCTTCGAAGACCAGCGGCCGCTGGTCGTTCTGCAGCCTCGATATGAAAATCGCTGCCACGCCGGTGTACGGATTGCTGAGCGCCTGACGCGACCCGTACGCATTGAAGAGCCTCAGTGCGACGGTCGGGATCCGGAGCGCCATGCCGACGGCGAGAAACATCTCCTCGTGGTCGCGCTTATTGACCGCATAGATCGAGGCCGGCTTGAGCAGCTTCTCCTCGGTCGTCGCCACCGGGACGAGATCCTCGCCGTTCAAGGAGAGCTCCCACCGGCGCGCCGCAAGTTGTTCGTGCGTCCGCAACGGCGGCGCGACGACGGCGCCGGTCGACGGCACCCGATACGCGCCTTCGCCGTAGATCGACATCGAAGAGGCGACGACCATTCGCTCGACGGTATGGGGCCGTTGGGAGAGTATCTCCAGCATCTTCGCCGCGCTCATCACGTTATTGCGCGTGTAGTCGACGATGTTCGTCATCGACTGACCGACGCCGACCGAAGCGGCCAGGTGCGCAAGATGGGTCACGCCGCGCAGGCTCGACTCGAACGCACCCTCGTCGAGCAGATTGGCGTTGATCCGCTTCGCGCGCGGGTCGAGGTAGACCGGCCAGCCCTCCGAGTCGCGCTCCTCATCGCCGTGCACTTGCGGCAGTAGACAATCCAGTACCGTCACCTCGCAACCGCGCTCCAAGAGCAGGTCGACAAGATGCGATCCGATGAATCCGGCGCCGCCGGTAACGAGAACGTGCTTAGTCAACTCGAGTCTCCTCTGCAGATCCGGTGCGATCGCCTCGGAACTTGCGGCGAATCAGCAACTTGTTCGCATCGATCTTCTCGGTTCGCTGCCAAGCAAGGCCTTCGTCGAGCAGATACATACGGAACCCGATGAAGAGCGGAATAATCCAGAGGAACCACCAGAACATCGCGGAGATCGGGTTGACGCGAATCATATACCACACGCGATCGGCCCATCGGGTGCAGACCAATCCCGTACGCTTCCAAACGTTGACGTAGAGCAGCGTGAGTTCGATAACCAGCAGCACCAAGTTGACGATCGCGAGCCAGACCGTCCATACCGGCAGAATGTCGGCGTGGGTGAAGTACTCGTAGGCCGCCCAGATGCCGATCGGTATCCCGATGACGTTAACGGTCAGCGAGAGGCACGGGAAGAACACGAGCCAGGCTTTGAAGCGCTCCCACGCCGTGAAGCCCATATATCGCGTCGGCCGTCCGAGCGATTGGAAGAACCCGCAAATCCAACGCTTGCGCTGAGTGATGCCGCCGATCCACGTCTTCGGACACTCTTCGATCAGCGAGCTCGACAGAATGCCGAGCCGCTTGCCGTTCTTCCAATACCGCAAGCCGACTTCGGGGTCTTCGATCGTGATCCACGGATGGAACCCGCCCAGCGGTATGAGGTCGGAAACGCGGTAAAAGAGCCCCTTTCCGAGCACCCAGTACGGCTGGCGCCCGTGGGCCGAGAGGTGGGTGTACTTGTAGCCGTCCCAGGCCATGTGATCGAGAGCGTGCCAGGAAGTCGGAAGCGTCGCATTGAGGTTGCCGACGACGTTTTGCGCCTGCAGAACGTCGTAGTGTTTGAGACCGATCGCCGCGCCTTTGAAGTGATCGATCGGAGGACAGCTGTCGGCGTCGATGTAGTTGATCACCAGGTTCGATTCGTTCTTGAGATTTTGCGCGACGTTGTACAGCGCGTAAATCAACTGGCGCGTCTTCTTCGGCGGAAGGTCTTTGACGCCGGCGCGCTTACCCTGATGCCACCAGTACGCTTTTGGATTCGCGTCCCAGGCGTCCCAGACTACCTGCCACGACGGATCGGTCGTCGCCGGTACGATCATCATCTCGACGAACGGAAACTCTGCGGTGAGCCGGCGAAGGCTCGCAACGGTCTCTTCGTCGTTCCAATTCGGAATGGCGATGACGCGATAACGGCTCTTCGGATAATCCATCTTGGCCAGCGACACGAACGTCGTGCGCATCGTGGCTTCCAGCTCGCGTAGTACCGGATAGAAGAGTACGATGTACGGCCACTCGCTCTCGGGTTCGGTGAGCGGCTCGGACATGTCGACCCAGTCGACCGGCAAGCTCAAAAAATACGCGTCAACGACGAACGTAAGGAAATAGAGCACCTGGCTGATGATAAAGATGATGACCAGGGTCTCGATGAGCGGTTGTTGCGCGGGGAGGGTGGAGGTCATGATTCCTTCAGTTCAGCTCAGTGTGAAAATTTCACTGATCCCTTCCGTGGTGCGAAAGTACTCGAGCGTCGACGTGAGACCGTCACGAAGGGTCACCTTCGGTTCCCAGTTCAAGAGCTCTCGGGCGAGCGCTATCACCGGCTTGCGACGTGTCGGGTCGTCGGGCGGCAAGTCGCGGGCAACGACGTTGAGGGGCACGCCTACGAGCTCGGACACGATCCGGGCCAGCTCGGAGATCGTGAACTCGCCGGGGTTGCCGACATTGACGACCTTGCCCTTGAGAGCTTCGCCCTTAGCCAACCGGAGTACTCCCTCGGTCAGATCGCTGACGTAGCAAAAGCTCCGGGTCTGGCTGCCGTCGCCGTAGACCGTCAGCGGCTCGCCCCGAAGGGCGGCTAAACAAAAGTTCGGGATCACCCGGCCGTCCCCGGGCTGCATCCTGGGACCGTAGGTATTGAAAATCCGGACGATCCTCGCGTCGATGCCCTCCTTGCGGACGGCGGAGGTGATGTAGGCCTCGGCGTAGCGCTTGGCCTCGTCGTAGCAGGCGCGGACTCCGATGGGGTTGACGTTGCCCCAATAGGTCTCCGGCTGCGGGTGCTCGAGCGGGTCGCCGTAGACTTCGGAAGTCGAGGCGAAAACCAGGCGAGCCCCGGTGCGCCGCGCCAGCTCGACCCCGTGCATTGCGCCCAAGGCATTGACGGCCATCGTCGCGAGCGGCTCGCGCCCGTAATCGACGGGGCTCGCCGGCGAGGCGAAGTGCATGATGAGGTCCGGCGTATCGAGATCGCTCGCCCAGACCCAGGGAAGCGACACGTCGGCTTCGACGAAAGCAAACTCGCTTTCGCCGGTGAGATGCGCGAGATTATTGCGCGACCCCGTCGCCAGATTGTCGATGCCGACGACGCGGTCGCCGGCCGCGAGCAGTCGGTCGACGAGATGCGATCCGACAAAGCCCGCGGCTCCGGTGACCAGAACCTTCAACGAAGCGTCATTCGCTCAAGGCTTCGGCGTACTCAACGTCGACCGTTGTCGTCGTCTCTTTCGAGCGGCCGACGCCGAGATAGCGCAAACCCTCCCGCACGACGTCGTCGGGCTCGAATGCATTGCGGCCGTCGACAATGAGATTGCCGCGCATCAGCTTGCGGACCATCCGGAAGTTGATGCCCTTATACTCGCCCCACTCCGTTGCCAGCACGAGCGCGTCGCATCCGTTGAGCGCCTCGTACATTTGCTCGCAGTACCCGATCTCGCCGGCGATCCGCTCGCGCGCCTCCTCGATCGCGATCGGATCGTGCGCCGCAATCGTCGCTCGCGCTTCTACCAGAAGCTCGATGAGATTGAGCGCGGGCGATTCGCGGATATCCGACGTGTTCGGCTTGAATGCGAGCCCGAGCACGCAGATCTTCTTCCCCTCGACCGAACCGCCGAGGGCCTTCTCCAGCTTGGCAAAAGTGCGATGGACCTGTGCCCGGTTGACGCTTTCGACCGCTCGCAGCAGCGTCGCATCGTAGTTACGCCCGTGCGCCGTCCGCTCGAGCGCTCGCAGGTCTTTCGGAAAGCACGAGCCGCCGTAACCGATGCCCGGACTCATGAACTGAGCGCCGATCCGGTGATCGAAACCGATGCCGCGGGCAACGGATTTCACGTCGACGTTGACGAGTTCGCAGATGTTTGCGATCTCGTTCATAAACGAAACCTTCGTCGCTAAAAATGCGTTTGCCGCATACTTGATCATCTCGCTCGTTCGCACGTCGGCCGTGACGAACGGCGCGTCCAGCGGCTCGTAAAGTTCGCGCACGAGCGCTTCGGCATGGGGATTACTCGTGCCGATGACGATCCGGTCGGGATGCATGAAGTCGGCGACGGCCGATCCTTCGCGCAGAAATTCGGGATTGCTCACGACATCGACGCGATGCGCCTTTGCTGCGTTCTCGGCGATGATTGCGGCAACCATCTCGCACGTCTCTACGGGAACCGTGGACTTGATCAAAACGAGTTTTGGTCCGTTCAACTCGCGACCGATGGTCGCGGCAACGTCCCAAACCGCCGAAAGGTCGGCATTGTCGTCGTGACGCATCGGCGTCCCGACGGCGATAAAGATAATTCCCGCATCGCGTATGCCCGCTTCCACTTCATCGGAAAAGGCGAGGCGACCGGCGTGTTGATTGCCAACGATCATTTCGAGCAGATCGGGCTCGAAGAACGGCACTTCGCCGCGCCGCAGCATTGCGATTTTCGATGCGTCCGTGTCGAGGCACGTTACGGAGTTTCCAAGCTCGGCGAGGCACGTGCCTGTAACCAGGCCGACGTAGCCGGTTCCGACGATCGCAATACGCCGGAGGCCGTTCGAGTGTGACGGATGCAGCACCGCCGTCGATTCTACACTGGGTAGCCGATGCGACCCGTTCGTTGTCACAAACGTTGGAGGCGTTAATGACGGACCAATGATTTCCATCTGCGTCTCCTTATTCGACTTAGGGGGATGGTCGACGAGTGACTCGGCACCTCTGGTTCGCTCAGTTTCCCTAGCGGCCCTCTTAGTTATCATCGGGCGGCCTTCCATCGAGCGCCTGACTTTCGAAATACCGCCGGTCGTACGGGGCTTGAATCGGCGTGAATTTCCGCGGTGCCTTTTTAAAATTGAAGCAGCAGGGCCCGGGCGACTTCGCCCGCGCGTCGCTCTGCGCGAGACGCGCCAACCCGAACTGGTCTTCGACAAACTTTAAGATGCTGCCGTGCTCGAAGTGGACGTGAGAGACCACTCCTTCCTTTGCATAGGGCGAGATGATTAAGAGCGGTAGGCGGAATCCGAGGCCGTCGTTGTCGACGTAGGCCGGAGCAACGGGATCATACCATCCGCCGGAATCATCCCAAAAGACAAAGATTGCACTGGAGTCCCAATATTGCGATTCTCCTACGGCATTAACGATCGACGCGACCCAGGATGGCCCGGTGCTCGACCCGGAGCCGCCATGATCGGAGTTCTTATACGTCGGCGTAACCCAGGTGACGTTCCGCAGCTTGCCGCTAGCCACATCGGTCAGAAATTGCGACGGCGGCGTAATCACGTCGTTATTCCAATCGGCGCCGTAACAGATGTGGCGGATAGCCTGATACGCGCTCCAGATTCCGCTGTCTCCTCCGGAACGGCCGTCTCTCGCTCCCGTGCCGCAGTTCAAACTCGGCATACCGCTTACCGGAGCGGCGTAAAACGCCCACGTCAGACCTGCCGCATCCAGCTCGTCGGCAAGCGTCGTCGGATCCCAGCATGGGAAGAGCGTGTCCTTAGTCGAGCGGTCCCGCAGAATTTTGCGGTTATCGAGCAGCTCGTCGATTTTGTCTTGCTGCCCGCCCGGGCATCCCCATATCGTCTCCGGATAGTTGGCCGAGTGCTCCGGATTCACGCCGGCGATGATGTACTGATGCGATTCAAAGCTGCTCGTATCGAAGTCGGACGCAAACATCTCGTCGGCCAGCACGTACTGGTTGGCCATATCGAGGTACGGTTTGATCTCGGACTGCGGTACGTAGCTGTACGGCGGATTTTTGTTCGGACACGGTGGCTGGCTCGGCTGATCGCAGGTCCACGTTTGCTGGTCGAAACCGTTCATCTGGCAGTTGGTGCCCGGCACCTGGCCCGTACCGTTACACGACGCGAAGAAGCCCGCGGCATTGTGCTGCAAATCCCAAGTCGTAGCGAGCGTCACCGGAAGCAGCTCGATCTTGTTCCCCTCCTCGTCGTAGCCGTACTTCGAAGTCGTCGCGCCCGGGTAGCCGTAGAAGAGATTGTTGAAGCTTCGGTTCTCTTGAACGACGATGATGACGTGCTGAATCTTTCCGTGTGCTTTAGCGAGGCGATGAATGGACGCTTGGCGATCCACGGCGCCGGCCGGGAGCCCTTCCGCGGCCCCAAGCGCTCCGTTCGCATGACAAGCAGATAACAGCAACGCCCCGGTTATACCCGCGAGCAGCCCCCGCCGCGGGGGAGTACGACGCATGAGCGCTCTCCTTAACGACAGCGTATCAGGGGCGTAATACTGCGGGGTCCCGTCGAGATTCCTTCTCGGGCAGGCTTCGAAAAGCCGCGCGTTTGGGTAATAGATCACAACGCTAGAACGGCTGGCTTTCGGCTCGCATCGAACGGCCGGAGGGGCGTCGCCCGGTCGGGTCTGCACCCCCGCAGCCGCTTTTTTGAATAGGAGGTTTCCGCCGAACATGCAAGCAACCGCGAAAAAGCTGCGAAATCAGTAAAAATCAACGAATTCTACAAAAATGGTACAAATGTACCAAGGTACGAAGCGCCCTTTTTTGAACGGCGCTAAAGCTTAGAACTAGCTTCGCTCACCTACCGAAGGAGGCTTCTAGCAAATGCGTTTCTACGGTTCAGCGCTATGCGCTGCGGTCGCTTTGGCACTCCTCGCGGGGTGCTCAGCGAACGCCCCAGCGACCGGCACCATTCCGAGTAGCGGTGCCGCCGCCCCTCAAGTCGGCGCACGCGGGCACCTCGCCCCGGTGTGGTCCGAGAATGCCACGTTGATCCCCGATGCGCTGCGACCGGTCGTTCCGATGCCGCTGCACGGGCGTCCCGGTCCCGACGCCGTCGCGGGCGGCGTCTACGTCAGCGAGTTTTACTCGACCGACCTATACGGCTTCGAGCGTAAGAACAAAGACAACAATCCCCCGAGCTGCACCCTTTCGGGTGTCGTCTTCCCCAACAACATCGCCTCGGACGATCGGGGCAACATTATCGTCCCCGACGGCGGCAGCCGCTCGGTGATGGTATTCAAGGGCTCCGGCAAGTGCGGCGCTCTCATCGGGTCCTTCCACGACCGATCCGGCCAGCCGTCGGATGCGACGAGCCAGAATGCGGTGACCGGCGCGATCGCCGTCGCGCATATTTATAGTTCTAAGGGCTTCAAGCGCCGCGGCGGTACGGTCACGCTCTGCACGATCTCCGGCAGCTGCGCGACGCCGCTGGTCAATCCCAACATGTACGAAGTCGGCGGTGTCGCGATGTCGCGCGGCGGTGACTGCTGGGTCACCGCGCTCGACGGCAGCGGCGACCCGACGATGACGTACTTCCAGGGCTGCCAAGGGCCCGGCCAGACTGCGACCGGTTTCCTCAATCAGAACATCGGCGGCCTCGACATCGATAACAAAGGCAACATCGTCTCGATCAGCTCGTACGATTCGAAAGTCTACGTTTACTCCGGGTGCAACCCGGCGTGTAACCTCGTCTCCGGACCGTTCAAGCTCATGGGTCAGGCGATCTTCGGCCATCTGAACCATCAAGCGATGGCATTGGCGACGGCCGATTTCCAATACGGTCAAATCGACGTGTATATGTACACGCCGAAGAAAATCAAGTATCTCTACAGCTTCAACAACGGGCTCTCGGCGTCCGACGTAGTCGAGGGTGTGGCCTACTCCCCGCGTTCCCACGAATAGCGACGCCCTTTCCGTTGCGTCGTCGCTCGGACGAACGGAAGGACGGTATAGCACCGTCCTTCCGTTCACTTTTTTTGCACCGCCAGGGACTCGAACCCCGAACCAAGTGATTAAGAGTCACCTGCTCTACCATTGAGCTAGCGGTGCGATTTTGCGCCCTCCGGGACTCGAACCCGGGACCAACGGCTTAAAAGGCCGCTGCTCTACCGACTGAGCTAAAGGCGCTCGCGCGTCGCGCCGGGTTGAGTTGTACGCAGTGCCTATGGAGACTCCTTCGGCAGATCTGGGGTGACTGACGGGGGTCGAACCCGCGACCTTCGGTGCCACAGACCGACGCTCTAACCAACTGAGCTACAGTCACCAGGAAACGGCATTGTATCATGCGCCCGGAGGGACTCGAACCCCCATCTTCGAGTTTAGAAGACTCGTGCCTTATCCCGTTAGACCACGGGCGCAACAAAGGGTAGGGTACCATAAAAGCGGATTTGGTCGGGGCGACAGGATTCGAACCTGCGACTTTCGCCTCCCAAAGGCGACGCTCTACCAAGCTGAGCTACGCCCCGATGCGTGCGGCCATCCTAACTGTTCAACCGTCTTACGCCGGTGGCAATTCGCGCAACGCACGACACACTTCGCGATCTCCGAAACAATCCTCTGCCACGCCCGGCCTTCCCGTACCAAGTTACTTACGTCCTCGTACTTCTTGCCTCGGACGTGATCGAACTCCAAAACTCGCGTGTCAGTTTCGCCGCAGTCGACACACGGATGCGTTAAAAGGTACTCGGCTATTCTTTCCCGGTTACGACCACGATACCGCACTTGGTCTAGCCAGCGCTTGTGATTGAGCGACGCCACAGATGGCGAAAACGAGTCGAGCGGCAAAAGCGCAAAGCATTTCGAGCATCGCCCCATGCATCGTACCTTCGCCCCTTACTGTGCCAACCGTATTGCACAGCGCCGCAGGCGCGGCCAATAAAATCCGAGATCTACAACAGCAGGCGATGATAACAGACGTAGTTGGCCATGTTGCCGATCAATGAATCGGCAGCGAGCATCCAGGTTTCCTCGATGCGCAAGCCGGCGCGCAGCGCGGCACGCGCGACGCGGCGATTCGCGCCGGGGACCAGTGCGGTGCACCACGACGCCGAGTGGCGTCGCTGCAACGTAACGAGCGCGTACGCCAGAATCTGCACCAGATAGGCCCCGGAAGCGGCAGTCATCGGTCCGACTCGGCCGTCGGGCCAGACGTAGGCGTAGCCGACCCACTCACCGCGCAGCGCGAAGACACTCCCCGTCGCCCTCAAAGCGAACTGCGCGTGATCGGCGGGTCGAGCGGTGCCCCGCGCATGACGGTCGAGTTCGTTCAAAGCCCCGCCGTGAAACGCCGGATCGATCGGCTCGACTTCGAACCGGTAATCGCCGGCGGCCATCTTTGCCAGCTCTTCCTCTCGCGGTATCGCCCCCGCAAAGCGCAGGAGCGATTCGCGCGGGGCTAAGCGATACCGCAACGCGAGCGCGAGGGAAGCCGCATCGCGCGGATCGACCGACATCGCGCGGCCGGCATCGTCGCCCTCGCCGAATGCGGCCGCGACGAGCCGCCCACCGATGCCTTGTCCCCGATAGGACGGCTCGATGTACAGGTCGCCGATATAGCGCTCGTCCTCCGAGTCGTGCGCCACGACCACGCCAATGGGCTCGTCCTCGTCGCGCGCGAGCCAAACGCGCCCGGCCTGCGCCGCTTGCAGGGCGAGCCGCACGCCGGCCTCGTCGAGATTTCGGCGTTGCGCGATGCGCCGAACGCCGTCCGGTGACGACGCCGCGGCGATCTCAGCCACGTTCGGCCAGCGCCGCCAGCAGCGCCTCGGCGGCGCGGCGGCGATGGCTGACCGCGTTCTTCTCCTTCTCGCTCAGCGCGGCAAAGCTCCGTCCCGAGGGAGTATGAAGGAAGACGGCATCGTAGCCGAAGCCTCCCGTACCGCTCTCGCTCTCCAGAATGTAGCCGGCGACTTCACCCATCGCAAGAATCGGCTCGCCGTGCGGTTCGATCAGCGCGAGCGTGCAGACGAAGCGAGCCGTTCGCCGGAACGGTGGAACTCCGCGGAGTTCGGCGAGCAACGCGGCGCGACGCGCGGGCCAGTCGATCTCGGTACCACCGTAGCGCGCCGAGTAAATCCCGGGGCGGCCCTCGAGCGCGTCGACCTCCAACCCGCTGTCATCGGCGAGTACCGCCGCTGCAACGTGCCGTTCTCGCAAATCGGCCGCCAGCGCCTGTGCCTTGAGCAGCGCGTTTCCCGCGTATGTCGAGGCGTCTTCGGCCACGTCGAGCGCGATGCGCTTTCGCGGGGTTACGATCTCAACGGCGGAGCGCGCAAATAATGCCTTGAGCTCGCGCAGCTTTCCGGCATTGGTGGTCGCGACGTAGGCCTTCACGACTCTAACCGCAAGACGGCCATAAACGCTTCCTGCGGCAGCTCGACCTTGCCCACCCGCTTCATGCGCTCTTTTCCCACCTTCTGCTTCTCGAGCAGCTTTCGCTTGCGCGTGATATCGCCGCCGTAGCACTTCGAGAGCACGTTCTTGCGCATGGCGCTCACCGTCTCGCGTGCGACGATCTTGCCGCCGATCGCCGCTTGAATCGGCACTTCGAAGAGCTGGCGCGGGATGAGCTCCTTGAGCTTCTCCGCGAGTGCGCGCCCCCGCTGGGCGGCTTTATCGCGCGCGACGATAAACGAGAGCGCATCGATCGGCTCGCCGTTGAGCAGGATCTCGAGTTTCGCGAGCGATCCCTCGCGATAGCCGATAACCTCGTAGTCGAGCGAGGCATAGCCTTTCGTTCGCGACTTCAGCGCATCGAAGAAATCGACGATCACTTCGATCAACGGCATCTCGTAGGTGATGATCACGCGGCCGTCATGGAGGTATTCCATATTCGAGAGCGTCCCGCGGCGGCTCTGCGTCAGATCCATGATCGCACCGACGAACTCTGGAGGCGAAATGATCGTCGCCTTCACGTAGGGCTCCTCGATCGTCGCAATCACGTTAGGCGCCGGCAGCTTCGACGGATTGTCGATCGTTATCGTCGTGCCGTCGGTGAGCGTGACCCGGAAAACCACCGAAGGCGACGTGGCGATGAGATCGAGGCCGTAGTCGCGTTCGAGCCGCTCTTGGACGATCTCCATGTGGAGCAGACCCAAGAAGCCGCAACGGAACCCAAAACCGAGCGCGACCGAGCTTTCCGGCTCGTAGACCAGCGCGGCGTCGTTGAGCTTGAGCTTTTCGAGCGCGTCGCGAAGGCCTTCGTATTCACCTTCGTTCGGATAGAGGCCGCAATAGACCATCGGCACGGCCTTGCGATAGCCGGCCAAGGCAACGTGAGCGGGATCGGTCGCCGACGTGACCGTATCGCCGACGTCGATCTCGCCGAGCGATTTGATGTTTGCGATCACGTAACCGACGTCTCCGATCTCCAGGCTCTTCGTCGCGCGCATCTGCGGAGCGAAGATCCCGACCTCGGTACACTCGAAGACGCGCTCGTGCGCCATCGACATGAACCGCGTCCCCGCCGAGAGCGTCCCGTCAACGACGCGGAGGTAGCTGACCACGCCCCGGTAGGGATCGAACTGCGCGTTGAAGACCAGCGCGCGCAGATGATCGCGGTGGCCTTTCGGCGGCGGAATGCGATGAACGATCGCTTCGAGGATCTCCTCAATGCCGACGCCGTTCTTGGCGCTTGCGAGGATGCATTCGCTCTTTTCCATCACGAGGAGCTCTTCGATCTCACCCATCACCCGTTCGGGGTCGGCCGCCGGTAGGTCGATCTTGTTGATCACCGGGATGATCGTCAGGTCGTGTTCGAGCGCGAGGTGATAGTTCGCGAGGGTCTGCGCTTCGATACCCTGAGCCGCGTCGACGATCAGGAGGGCCCCTTCGCACGCCGCCAGCGAACGCGAGACCTCGTACGAAAAATCGACGTGACCGGGCGTGTCGATGAGGTTGAGGCGATAGAGTTCTCCGTTACGCGCACGATACTCGAGCGTTACCGGGTGCATCCGTATGGTGATGCCGCGCTCGCGCTCGAGATCCATCGCGTCGAGCGCCTGAGCCTCGCGCTCGCGGGTGTGCAGCGTCCCGGTGATCTCCAAGAGACGATCGGAGAGCGTGGTCTTGCCGTGATCGATGTGCGCGATAATGCAAAAATTGCGGACGTTGTTCGCGACGTCGATGCGGTGAGGCCGTTCGGACTTTAGCGCCACTTAGAAGCTCGGCACGCAGCTATTCGCCAACGCATACAGCTCCGGTCGCACGAGAAGCTGCAGGACGAGCAGCACGATCAGAAAGGCGAGATCGAATCCCCCGACGGGCGGAATGATCCGGCGAATCGGCATCAGCACCGGCTCGACGATCGAGGCCAGCGCGTAGACCCAGCGGCCGCGGCGAAGATCCGGAATCCACGAAACGATCGCATAGACCAGAAGCACGCCGGTATAGGCGTAGACGAGGTAATAGAGGACGTTTGCGATGCTGCAAACCACTTGATTCACGGCATCGCCGTTCTACGATGCAGGCTGCCGAGCCCGCTCGATCGCCTCGAGCTCTTCCGCCGAGGCTTGGACGGTGGGCTTGAACCCGGCAACCGGCTTGCCGTACGTCCGCGTATCCTCACGCGAGTAGATGCTGGTGAGCACGACGCCGTCGCCGCGCCGATTCAGCAATGCAAGCGCGTACGAAAGTCCGGCGCCGCTGCCGGCAAAGGCGTCGTAACGCACGAATCCGGAACAGGAGAGGTCGGCGGTCGAGAGCGCCTCGAGCTCGGCAATGCGGCCCTGGAGCCGTTCGAGCGCCGCATCGGTCGCAACCCGCGAGTTTTCCAGCGCGGTAAGCCGCCCGGCCGCGCTGCCGTCGCCTCCCGCGATCAAGTTGTCGTGAAGCTCGAGCAGTTCGCTGGCGCGCCGCTGCGCCGGGCGGACGACCGCAGCGTGGTAGACGGCGAGCGCCACAAGAGCGCCGAGAAACGCGCCGGCGGCGGCGTAGAACGTGACCAACTCCACCTCTTTAGATCTGCTCCCGACGCTGACCACGACGAGAGCCAGGGAACTCACGGCACCCGTAAGGAGCCGCTTACCGTTGCTACCTTCCGGTTCTGGCGGGGTTCGCGGGTTTACGCCGCGTGAGGCCTAACTCCCATCATGGCCAGGCCATGATACCATACGCCTATGCACGCATTAATCGCGGCAGCAGGTATCGCCGTGGCGCTTGCCGGGTCGATGCAGCTTGCCAGCACCGATTTCAACAATGGCGGCATCATCCCCAATGCGCTCATCGCGAGCGAGTGCGGCGGCGACAACCGAACGCCGCATCTCGTCTGGACTGGCGTTCCGGCCGGAGTCAAATCGTTTGCCCTCGTTCTGCACGATCCCGACGCGCCCGTTCCCGGCGGGTTCTACCACTGGATCGTCTATAATCTTCCAGCAACGATGCGCTCGCTCAAATCCGACCCGCGGCTCGGCCACGACCAGCTGGGTGAGACTTCCGTTGGAAAGCCGGGCTATTGGGGGCCGTGCCCTCCGCCGAACTCGACCCATCACTACGTCATTACGTTGTACGCGCTCGATATCGCTCATATCGCGGCATCGCCGCCGCTCACCGCGGACCAGCTGACGAAACGCATCGCCGCGCACGTCTTGGGCCGCGCCAAGCTATCGGGAACGGCGTCGTCCATCGGAGAGTCCAATCCTTAGGACCGTATCGGTCTCTTGTCGAACCTTGGGATCTCCATGGATGATGTAACGATCAAAGTGCGCGAGAGCGGACCGTACTTGCTGCGCGGAACGTTCACGCTGACCGACGCGGATGGAAACGTCTACACGGTCGCTGGCCCAAACGTGGCGCTCTGCCGTTGCGGCGGCTCGCAGACGAAGCCGTTCTGTGACGGATCGCATAAGACGAACGGGTTCAGCGCAACCGAGCGTGCGGCGGCCGCCGAGAGCGAGCCGGCCTAGTGCCCTCCTACGTTCGAGAAGGCTCGCTGCCGCATAAACGGCACATTCAGTTCCGCCGCCCCGACGGTGGTCTCTACGCCGAAGAACTCCTCTCCACCAAGGGCTTCGAGAGCGTCTACTCGCTGCTCTATCACGTTCACCCTCCAACGGCGACGCTCGACGTTCGCCCCTGGGAGCGGGCGCCGGTTGCCTTGGAACCGAACGAACCGCTGCGCAACCGGCACCTCAAGACCGCCTCACTTCAACTCGACGGAACCGATCCGGTGCAATCGCGAACGCCGTTGCTGGGAAACGACGACGTTCTGATCGCCGTCGCCGATGCGCGCGAGCCGATGGAGTACTTCTACCGTAATACGGGCGGAGACGAGCTGCTCTTCATCCATCATGGATCCGGCGTGATCGAGACGCAGTTGGGCGAACTTGCCTATCGCGAGCGGGACTATCTCGTGATTCCCACGGGAACGACCTACCGAGTCCTGCCGTCGGCCCCCACGCGCATGCTCGTCTATCAAACCGTCGGGGCCGTTACCGTTCCGCGGCGCTACCGCAACGAGTTCGGCCAGCTCGAGGAACACGCGCCCTACTACGAGCGCGACTTCCGCGTGCCGGTTCTGAAGCCGCCGGTTGAAACCCAAGGCGAGTACGAGATGCCGCGTCACCAACGGCGGCCGCAACGCCATCTACATCGTGCAGAACCATCCCTGCGACGTCGTCGGCTGGGACGGCTACTGCTATCCCTACGCCTTCAACCTCGACGAGTTCGCGCCGATCACCGGCAAGCTTCATCAGCCGCCGCCGGCTCATTCAACGTTCGAAGCACCCGGCGCGGCCTTCTGTGCGTTCGTGCCCCGCCTCTTCGATTACCATCCGCTGGCGATTCCCGTGCCGTACAATCATTCGAGCGTCGATTGCGACGAAGTGCTCTACTACGTCAGCGGTAACTTCATGAGCCGGCGGGGCGTCGAAGAAGGTTCGATTACGCTGCACGCCGCCGGCGCACCGCACGGGCCGCAGCCGGGCGCCGTCGAGTCGAGCCTCGGCAAGAAGTCGACCGACGAGATCGCGGTGATGATCGACACGTTCAAACCGCTCCAGCTCGCGCGCGCGGCGTTCGACTGCGAGGATGCGCAGTACTACCGCTCCTGGATCGAGGAGCCGACCCGCGTTTAGTCTGCGCTAGAGCGCGGATTCAATCCGGCCGCGCGCCGCCTCAAACCCAATGCGGCGCGCGCCGGGTTTCTCACACCAGCCCCGCAGCGTAATCTCGTCGCCATCCTCAAGGAACGTCCGCTTCTCGCCATCCGGCAGCTCGATCGGACGTTCGCCATTCCAGCTGAGCTCGATCAGGCTGCCCTGCGTACCCGGCTCCGAGCCGCTGATCGTCCCCGATGCAAAGAGGTCTCCGGGGCGCACGGCCGCACCGTTGACCGTTGCGTGGGCCAGCTGCTGCGCGACGTTCCAATACATAGCGGCGAATGTCGTCTGCGAGATTCGCACCGGTGAGCTACCGCGTTCGCGCATGTTCTCCGTCTGCAAATCGACGCCAAGCCGAATGTCGTATGCCCAGGGCTCCTCGACGCGCAGATACGGCAGTGGTTCGGGCTCCTGCGCCGGTCCGGCGACGCGAAAGGGCTCGAGCGCGTCGAGCGTCACGACCCACGGCGAAATCGTCGTCGCAAAGGATTTTCCGAGAAACGGCCCGAGCGGCTGATACTCCCACGCCTGAATGTCCCGCGCGCTCCAGTCGTTGACCAATACGAGCCCGAAGATATGCTCGCGCGCATCCGCGATAGCAATTGGCACGCCAAGCGCGTTGCCGGGACCGGCGACGAACCCCATCTCCAGTTCGATGTCGAGCCGTCGGCTCGGCCCGAACTCGGGAGCGGGCGCATCGGGGGCTTTACGCTGTCCGCACGGCCGGCGAATCGGCGTGCCGTCGATCACGATCGTGCTCGAACGACCATGATAGCCGACCGGCAGCCAGCGCCAGTTGGGAAGCAGCGGCTCCGCATTTGGCCGGAAGAGACGGCCGAGATTCGTTGCGTGCTCGATCGACGAATAAAAGTCGACGTAATCGCCGATCTCTACCGGTAGACGCATCTCGACCGCGTCCCGTCCGATCAAGAAATGTTCGGCCCCGGATTCGCGTAAGCGCGGATCGCCGTCGACGCGAAGCAGCTCGGAGAACCGTGCGCGCAAGGCCGCCCACACGCTGCGTCCGGCTGCCAGCAGCGGATTGAGCGACGACGCCTCCAACAACTCCGCCTCGCAGCAATCCTCGCAGAATCCGCGCTGCGCAACCGCGCGGCAATCGAGCACCATGTCGCCGATCGCAACGCCGATTCGCGGGATGCAACCCTCGCGTGCAAAGACGCCGAAGGGAAGATTTTGAATCGGAAAGTCGCTCTCGGCGGAAACCTGGACCCACGAATTCAGCCCGGCGTCGGTCGTTGCGGCTGCGTTCATCATGCGCTCGTCAAGAGTCCCATCGCCGTGAGATCGGCGATCGGCTCGGCAAAGCTGCAGCTCCCATAAGCAACAAATCCGTCGCGGCGCGCCGCTTCGAGCTGCGCGATGCCGGCCCGCAACCCTCTCCAAGCAAATGAATCGGGCGCGAAGACGAAGGCGCCCACTTCTTCTTCGGCAACGATCGCGCGCAGCGTCGCTGCGTCGGCTTGCGGCGCAAACGCGGCGGCGGCGAGCACGTTCAAGAAACCGTGCATGAGGAATCCGGTGCTTGCGTCCTCGTGCCGCACGGGGTGGTGCAGCCCCGCGGTCGCCTTGAATCGTACGCCCGCGGCCGCAGCGGCGGCGACGAACTCGGCTACTTCGCCGATACTCGGAAATGCATCGGCGGTCGGTCCGCCGCAACGAAGCTTCGCGCCGAGATTAAAGCGCGACAGCGTTGCCATCGTTTCGGTCAGCGCGTTCCACCAGGGATGCGCGCGCGGTATCTCGACGAATGTCGGAAGGTCGCGTAGCCCGCTAACGGAGAGATCCGTCTCCAGCGCTCCCATGACGTTCAGCATCTCGTCCGGCGACAGGTGGTCGCGAAATGGCGCGAGCCTTTCCGTCAGCGGAATCTCCAGCGCTTCCACGCGCGCACCGCCGGCGCGAAGTCGAGCGAGGCGATCGAGCGCATCGACGTTCGGCTCGACGATGGCCGAGAATGCCGCGTCGAATGGTTCCGCTGCTTCGTCGAGCGCTGCCGCGGGAATGATGAACCGGCCGAGCATCCAGGCGTGCGGACCGTCGCGTGCAATCCGATACTGGTCTCGCGCCTCCGCCGGCGCGAGCCGAGCCGGCGGAAAGAGCCCGGCATAGTCGATCAGCGCGCCGAAAGCGGCACGCACCGAAGGGCGGAGCGCCGTCGATGAGGTCATGCTCCCCGTTTCGACAGGGCCGCCCAAGAGGCTTCGCCAAGTCGGGCGTCATGAGCACCGCGACCGAAGCGCGCAGCAACCCGCTCGCGCAGATCGACTGGGACTACGTCGAGTTCTACGTCGGAAATGCGAAGCAAGCTGCATACTATTACATGTCGGCCTTCGGCTTCGATCAGATCGCCTACGCGGGACCGGAGACCGGGGTTCGCGACCGCGTAAGTTACCTGCTCGCGCAAAACAAACTTCGTTTCCTCATCACTGCGAGTCTGCTTCCGGACGACGCGATCGCTGCGCACGTCATGCTTCACGGCGACGGCGTCAAAGACGTCGCGATCCTGGTGGAGGATACACGGGCCGCCTTCGAGATGGCCGTGCGCGGGGGAGCCCGCGTCATTCTCGAGCCGACCGTCCTCGAAGATTCGAGCGGGCGTTTGATTAAAGCGACGATCGCGACCTACGGCGATACGGTTCACTCGTTCATCCAACGCGATGGGTACGCGGGCATCTTCGCACCCGGCTTCGTCGAGGCGCGCAAGACGATCGCTCACGCCGCCAAGCCGGGCCTGCAGTTCATCGATCACTGCGTCGGCAACGTCGGCTGGGGCGAGATGGACTCGTGGGGAGACTTTTACGGCCGCGTCTTCGGATTCTCGCAGCTCGTCTCGTTCGACGACAAAGACATTTCGACCGAGTACACGGCACTTCGGTCCAAGGTAATGACCGATTCGCGCCATCAGGTCAAGTTTCCGATCAACGAACCCGCGCAAGGCAAAAAGAAATCGCAGATCGAGGAGTACCTCGAGTTCTATCGCGGCGCCGGGGTTCAGCACATGGCGATCCGCACCGACGATATTGCGACGACGATCCGCGCATTGCACCGCAACGGCGTCGAGTTTCTCGATACGCCCGATTCGTATTACGACATGCTCGAGGAGCGCGTGGGAAAGATCGACGAAGCGATGGAGACGCTGCGCGAGTTGCGCATTCTCGTCGACCGGGACGATATGGGGTACATGCTCCAGATCTTCACCAAGCCGCTCCAGGACCGGCCGACGGTCTTCTTCGAAATCATTCAGCGCAAGGGCAGTCTTTCATTCGGTAAAGGAAACTTCAAGGCGCTCTTCGTCTCGATCGAGCGCGAGCAGGAAAAGCGAGGCACGCTGTAAGTACCGCCGTTGCCCTCGACCGCGGGAGACTCCTGGAGTGGTACCGGTTCAACCGGGAACGAACCGCGACGCTTTTCGGTCTGGTCAACGAGCGGGCGTTCTACGAGCGCCCGATCCCGCGGCGCCATCCTTTGGTCTTTTACGAAGGCCACATCCCGGCATTTAGCTTTCTCACCCTGAACCGGCGAGCGCTGGGCGAGGATCCGATCGACTCGCTCCTGGAACGCCTCTTCGAACGCGGTATCGATCCGGGCAGTTCCGTCGAAGCGCAGCGTCACGATCGAAGCGACTGGCCCGATCGCCGAGCGGCAGCGGAGTTTGCCGCCGAGTGCGACGCCCGAGTCGAGCGCGCGCTGCAGGTTGCTACTCTCGAAGATGCGTCGGTACCGCGCCTGGTGCGCGGGCAGGCCGCGTATACGATCCTCGAGCACGAGGAGATGCATCAAGAGACGCTGTTGTACATCGTCCATCAGCTCGATTACGATCGCAAGCGAAAAATCTCGGCTCGCCATGAGGACCGGCCGCTTTCGCCGAGCACGATGTTGGGAGTCGACGCAGGCATCGCGACGCTCGGAGCCGACCCCGAAACGATTCCATTCGCTTGGGATAACGAGTTCCGTAGCCTCGAAGTGCAGGTTCCGGCGTTTTCAATCGCATCGCACCCGGTGACGAACGGTGATTGGTTGCGATTCGTAGCAGACGGCGGCCCCGTCCCATTTTTCTGGCGCGAACGCGACGGCGCGTGGTGGTTGCGCGCGCAGTTCGAGGAAATCGCCCTCCCGCGTTCCTGGCCCGCCTACGTGACGCACGATCAGGCCGAACGCTACGCCGCATGGGTCGGAATGCGCTTGCCGACCGAGGCAGAGTATCACCGCGCGACGTTCGGCACGCCATCGGGAGCCGAACGTGCCTTTCCCTGGGGAAACGAGCCGGTCTCTCCACGTTACGGGAACTTCGCATTCGAACGATTCGATCCCGAGCCGGTCGACGCGCATCCCGACGGCACAAGCGCGTGGGGAGTCGCCGATCTGATCGGTAACGGATGGGAGTGGACGGCTACGCCGTTCGAGCCGTTGCCGGGATTCGAGCCGATGGCTTCATATCCGCAATATTCCGCGGACTTCTTCGACGGCAAGCATTACGTACTGAAGGGGGCGTCGCCCGTAACGCCCCGCGAGCTGATTCGCCGTTCCTTCCGCAACTGGTTTTACGGCGACTACCCATACATGTACGCGAAATTCCGCTGCGTAGCTTGATGCGCGCAGCGGCTCCGGCTTGCGTCGCCGCCGTTATATTGCTCTCCGCGACGGGGTGCTCGAAGACCGCCCAGAGCGCCGGCGGCACGCCCGATCGTTTGCGAATCGCGATTCCCATCAACCCGACCCAGCTCAATCCCATTCTCGCGCAGAACACCATCGAGAGCTTCGTCGACGGCCTCATCTTCAATCTCCTCGTCACCCACGATCGACGTCATCAACAAATTCCCGATCTCGCCGCCACCGTACCGACGCTCGCGAACGGCGGCATCACCAAAGACGGGATGACGCTCACGTATCGGCTGCGCCGCGGCGTGAAGTGGCAGGACGGCGCACCGTTCACGAGCCGCGACGTGAAGTTCACCTGGCAAGCGGTTATGAATCCGCGAAACAACGTCGTCTCCAAACGGGGCTACGATCAAATCGCGTCGATCGATACGCCGGACGACTATACAGTCGTCATGCATATGAAGCGGCTCTTTCCACCGGCGGTCGACACGATCTTCGCCGAGAGCGATACGCCGACGCGCATTCTACCGGCGCATCTGCTGGCGCGGTACCCCGACCTCAATCACGTGGCCTTCAATGCCGCACCGATCGGCACTGGTCCGTATCGCTTCGTTCGCTGGCTGAGGGGCGACCGGATCGTCCTCCAGGCGAATCCCACATACTTCCGCGGCGTGCCTGCGATCAAAGAGCTGACGCTGGCAATCATTCCCGACGATAACACGACCCAAGCGCAGCTCGAAACGCACGAAGCGAACTTGGGCATCGAGATTACCGCGAGCGTCTATCGCGACATCGCCGGCGCTTCCGGCGTCGTGCGTCAGTTGGCCGAAACTCCCGCCTTCACCGCGATCCTGTTCAATACGAAGCGACCGCCGTTAGACGACCTGCGCGTTCGTCAGGCGCTCGTGCTCGGCATCGACCGCGCGGCGATCGTCCGCGACGATACCTACGGCACCGGCCAACTCGCGGTCGCCGATCTCTCGCCATTTTACTGGGCCTTCGACGCGGGACTCCATCCGACGCCCTACGATCCGGCACGAGCGAAGGCGCTGCTCGACGCCGCGGGATGGCATACGGGTCCGGACGGCGTTCGCGAGCGCAACGGAAAGCGTCTCTCGCTGCTTCTGGCCTATGGTCTCGGCAGCGCGACGGTGCACACGATTACCGCGCAGGTTCAGCAGATGTATCGCGCGATCGGCGTCGACGTTGAACTCAAAGGCTTCGACTACGCAACGCTTTATGCGGCGGCGCAGAGCGGCGGGATCCTCAACGGCGGAAAGTTCGACCTGGCCATGTACGCCTGGGTCTCGGGCTCCGATCCCGACGATTCGTCGCAATGGACCTGCGCCATGATCCCGCCCGCCGGCAACAACATCTCGCGCTATTGTTCACCCGAGATGGAAGCCGCGCAGCGGCTGGCACTCTCGACCTTCGACCGAAACGTCCGCAAGCGAGCCTATGCGCAAATCGAGTCGTTGCTTCTGCGCGACGCCCCCGGGGCGTTTATCTATTACCAATCCCTGCGCTACGCGCACGCGGGGGATTTGCAGAACTTCCAACCCAACGGCATCAGCGAAGGCTGGAACGCCCAGGAGTGGCGGCGCTAGACGCCGTACGAAAAGCGGCCCGCGCGGGCACGATGCAATAAGGAGAACGAATTGGCCACCATCGCAACGGCGAAGAAGGTGCCGGTTACGGTCGCGTACGGCGACGGAATCGGCCCCGAGATCATGACCGCCACGCTGCGTATCCTCGACGCGGCGGGCGCACTCCTCGAACTCGACCGCATCGAGATCGGCGAACCGATCTACAACCGGGGTCTGAGCAATGGAATCGAGCCCTCGTCGTGGGAGTCGCTTCGCCGAACCAAGGTCTTTCTCAAAGCGCCGATTACGACGCCGCAAGGCGGCGGCTTTAAAAGCCTCAACGTCACGGTGCGCAAAACGCTCGGAATGTACGCTAACGTGCGTCCCTGCGCCTCGCTCCATCCCTACGTTGCCACGAAGCATCCCAACATGGACATCGTCATCGTTCGCGAGAACGAAGAGGACGTTTACGGCGGCATCGAGCACCGGCAAACGAACCAAGTTGCGCAGTGCCTGAAACTCATCTCGCGTCCGGGCAGCAAGCGAATCATTCGCTACGCCTTTGAGTATGCCCACGCCAACAAGCGTAAGAAAGTGACGTGCTTCACCAAAGACAACATCATGAAGATCACCGACGGACTCTTCCATCGCACCTTCAACGAGATCGCGACCGAGTATCCGGAGATCGAGAGCGAGCACTGGATCGTCGACATCGGCGCGGCGAAGATGGCCGATACGCCCGAGGCATTCGACGTAATCGTCATGCCGAATCTTTACGGCGACGTACTCTCCGACGTGGCGGCCCAGATCACGGGCTCGGTCGGCTTGGCGGGTTCGGCGAATATCGGGGACCACTGTTCGATGTTCGAGGCGATCCACGGCTCGGCGCCGCGACGGGCGGGTCAGAATCTTGCCAATCCTTCCGGCCTTCTTCACGGTGCTATTCTCATGCTCGTCCACATCGGGCAAGCCGGCGTCGCCGAGCGCGTTCATAACGCTTGGCTGCGGACGATCGAAGACGGCATCCACACCTACGACATCTTCAAAGAGGGAACGTCGCGGAAAAGGGTCGGCACGAAGGAGTTCGGCGACGCGGTTATCGCGCGGCTCGGCCAGAAGCCGGCCCATCTCAAGCCGGCCGAGTACGACAAGGAAGCGCAGATGAATCTGGCGATTCGCCCCGCCGGTAAGCCGCCGATGAAGCTCCGCGCAGGCGTCGACATCTTCATCGACCGGCGCGACGGCGATCCCGATCAAATCGCGGCCGTCATGCAGCAGCTTGCCGTTTCCGGCGCCAAGCTGACGACGATCAGCAATCGGGGTACGAAGGTTTGGCCCAACGGCAACCCCGACACGTATTGGAGCGATCACTGGTGCTGCCGTTTTGAAGCAGACGGCGAGCTCTTTACCGCGGAGCACGTGGTCAAGCTGCTCGCAGCCGCCGAACACGCCGGCTTCGACGTCATTAAGACCGAGGGACTCTACACGTTCAACGGCGAGCGCGGCTACTCGCTCGCGCAAGGCGAGTAACGCCGACGAGAATCGTCAGCCTGCTCCCCAGCGCGACGGAGATGCTTTTCGCCATCGGCGCGGGGAGCGAGGTCGTCGGCGTCACGCACGAGTGCGATTATCCGCTCGTCGCGCGGCAGCGTCCCAAACTCACGGCGGCTTGCGGAACGACGCTCGAAACGCCGGCGGCGATCGATCGGCACGTACGCCGCGCCGTACACTCCGGATCGAGCCTCTACGATCTCGACGCCGCACTGCTCGAACGTCTCGAACCGGACTTGATCGTCACGCAAGAGCTCTGCGCCGTCTGTACCGTCTCGTACGACGTCGTCGACGCGGCGGCGAAACGATTGCGCTCGGACCCGCGCGTCGTCTCGCTCGAGCCGGTCTCGCTGGACGACGTATTGGCGAACATTTCGCTTTTGGCCGAGATTACGGGGCATCAGGAGCAAGCGCGCATGCTCCTCGTGCAGCTGCGCCGTCGGCTGGAGGTGCTTCAAGAACGTACCGCCCGCCTTGCGGGTCGGGCGCGTACGCTCGTGCTCGAATGGACCGATCCGCCGATGAGCGCGGGACACTGGATTCCCGAGCTGATCGAACTCGCCGGCGGCGATCCGGTGCTGGCAAATCCCGGTGTAAACTCGCAGCGGCTGGACTGGCCGGCAATCGCCGCGGCGGCACCGCAAGCGGTTATCGTAGCGCCCTGCGGCTTCGACCTGCCCAAAACGCGGCGGGCGATCGCCGCGCTAGCCGCAGTCGACGTGTGGAACGCGCTGCCCGCCTGCCGCGAGGGGCGCGTCCTGGCGATGGACGGCAACGCGTATCTCAGCCGGCCCGGCCCACGGCTAATCGATGCCGCCGAGAGAATAGCGCGATGGTATAATGGCGATGCGGAGTACGCTGGATGACCGCCCCGTAAGGGGAGGAAAGTCCGGGCTTCACTGGGCAGGGTGCAGGATAACGTCCTGTCGGGGTGACTCGAAGGAAAGTGCCACAGAAACATACCGCCGGCGCCTATGGCGCCGTGCAAGGGTGAAATCGTGAGGTAAGAGCTCACGGAGCGCTGCGGTGACGCAGCCTCGGGCAAACCCCACCCGAAGCAAGACCGCTCGATTCAACGGACGGCCCGTCCAAACGAGCAAACGTCGCATTGAGGCGCTCGGTAACGCGCGCCCCAGAGAGATGGTCATCGCCCACCTGTGGGAACAGAATCCGGCTTACAGGCATACTCCGCGTCTACCGCAACCCGGTGGGGCGTCCCCGGCGTTTTAGCGAAGGATGCAGAACATGAGCGGCACGCAACAATTCACTCCCGAGATGACGGTCGACGAAGCCTTCAAACTTCATGCAGGCGCGCGGCGGGTCTTCGCGCGATTCCATCTAGGCGGTTGCTCGAACTGCGCCATCAGCGAAACGCACACGATCGGTGCGATCAGCGAAGATTACGGCATCCCGCTGCCGATGCTGCTGGAGAATCTCAACGCTCTCTTCGACGAGCGAACCCTATCGATCGGCGACCGCGTGCGCATTCCCGACGAAATCCGCAGCCGAATTCCGCAATTGGCCAGCGTTCCGGAGGTGGGCGAAATCACGGGCGCCGAGAGCGGCGCCTATACGGCCGACTTCGGTGAGGTACGCCTTCAGGGGCTCGCCGAGGACTTTATCGCCGTCGCGAGCTAGCGATCAGAGCGGCAGCGCCTTGCGAGCGCTGAATCCCTCGTCCATGCCGTGCCAATACGCGACGCTCGACTCACCCAGTTTCCAACAGAGATAGACCGGCTCGTCGTGCAGCATGGCCGGGAAGTCGACGAGCCCTAGATCGATATCCTTAACGACGCATCCGAGCGATTCGATCCGATAGATCAACCGGCCGATCTCATGCTTCAGTTCCGCAAAGCGCGGCGGTGGGAGCGCCGAGCGCGCAGCCGCCAGACGCGGGCGACGCGGTTGGGCATGATGCAGGGCCGGGTCGGACTCGAGCAGCTTGATCGCCAGCTCGCGACGGCGCGCGAGAAGCTCTTCGATGAGCGGCTCGAGCTTGGAAATGAGGGCGTTGGCGCGGTCGGGCGAAAATAGCTTCATATGGGTTCGTTGCGTATCGTCTTCGTGACGGGTCTCTCGGGCGCCGGCTCCAGCCAGGCAATAAAGTCTTTCCAAGATTTGGGCTTTTATTGCATCGAACACCTGCCGCCGGTCGTGCTCGACGGCGCCGTTTCTGCGCTCGAGCGTTCCGGCGTTCGCGAGGCGGCAATAGCGCTCGATCTTCGCGGCGATGCAGCGCTAGGCGACGCGCGAAGCGCGATCGATCGCGTCGCGGACAGACACGACGTGCGGGTGCTCTTCCTCGGCGCCACCGACGACTCGCTCGTTCGGCGGTTCAGCGAGACGCGCCGCCGCCATCCGTTCTCCCCAGCGGGGTCGGTGCACGAGGCCATCGAGATGGACCGGCGCCTCCTCGCGCCGCTCCGCGAACGGGCCGACACGATCATCGACACCACCAACCTCTCCCCCGGCGCCCTGAAGGAGCGCATCGCCGCGGCATTTCTCGCCGATCGTCCCGTACGCCTAACGATGACGTTCGTTGCGTTCGGCTTTAAGTTCGGATTGCCGATCGATCTCGATCTGCTCTTCGACGTCCGCTTCCTGCGCAACCCGAACTACGACGAGCGGCTCGCACCGCAGACGGGTGACGACGCGCCGGTCGGGTCGTTCATCGAAAAGGATCCGTCCCTCGAGCCGTTTTTCGCGAAGGTCTGCGACCTGCTCGACTACCTTCTGCCGCGCTATCTCGCCGAGGGAAAGACCCAGCTCACCGTCGGCATCGGCTGTACCGGCGGCCGCCATCGTTCGGTTTACGTCGCGCGGCGTTTCATGCAGCGCTTTGCCGAGGATCCGCGCCTCGACGTCGCCTCCGAAGCGCGCGATCTCGTAAGGGCCGCATGATGCGCGAACGGTTCGCGCGATCGCTCGGCTGGCTCTTACCGGGCGTCGGCATTAAGCGGTGGATTCTCATCGCCGTACTCGGCATCGTCGTTCTCCTCGATGCGGCCACACGCTGGCTGATTGCCGAAGGCACCGGGATCCATATCAACGAGCTCCTCGACGATATCGTCGACGACTATTTCCCGCCCGCGTATCTCACCTGGATCCTCGCCGTCGCCGGGATCGGCTTCCTCGTGCTCGGCGTCTCGATGTGGCTTCGCGCGGTCGCGCGGATCGCGCGGGGACGCGCGCCGAAGGGCTTTCGCGAGGCGCTCGCCGGACGGCGGCTCCAGCAGGGCTATAAGATCGTCGCGATCGGCGGCGGTACGGGGCTCTCCACACTGCTGCGCGGACTGAAACGCCGCACCAGCAATCTCACCGCGATCGTCACCGTGAGCGACGACGGCGGCTCCTCCGGACGGCTGCAAAAAGAACTCGGCGTCTTGCCGCCCGGCGACGTACGCAACTGCCTGGTCGCGCTCGCCGACGACGAAGCGCTCGTCACCGATCTCTTCCGGTACCGTTTCACCGAAGGCGAGGGCCTGAGCGGACACTCTTTCGGCAATCTTTTCTTGGCCGCGATGTCGGGAATCACCGGGAACTTCGATCACGCGATCAAGGAATCGAGCCGGGTGCTCAACATCGTCGGACGAGTCCTTCCCTCAACGCTGGGAGTCGTACAGCTCTGCGCCGAGCTCGACGATGGAACGATCCTTCAGGGAGAGTCAAACATCTCGGCGGCAGCGCGCAAGATCAAACAGGTCTTCTTCGATCCACCTGCCGCCGCGCCGCTCGAAGAGGTCATCTCGGCGATTCGCGATGCCGACGCCATCGTACTCGGCCCGGGTTCGCTCTTCACCTCGGTCGCACCGAACTTCTTGGTCAGCCGAATTGCCCGCGAAGTCGCGCACGCACACGCGGTCAAAATGTACGTTTGCAACGTGATGACGCAGCCCGGCGAGACCGACGGCATGACGGCAGCCGATCACGTGGAGGCGCTGCTGCAGAACGCCGGCGAGCGAGTCTGCGATTACGTGATCGTGAACGACGAGCCGCCGTCGCGGCTCCTCGGCGCGTACGCGCAGGAAGGCCAGGTTCCCGTGGAGCCCGACTGCGACCGCATCGCGGCGCTGGGCTTGGAGCCGGTTCGCGCCGCGGTTATCGGCGAAACCGAGATGGTGCGCCACGATCCGGAAAAGCTCGCGACGGTCGTGCTGGGAATCGTCGACCGCACGGTCGCCGACCGTGCGACGCTGATGAAGCCCGCAAGCGCCTATCGGCGCTCGGCCGCGTCGGCCTAGTTCGGCGGCGGCTGCGCCGGCAGCGTCAGATTCAACTGGAAGGGTTTGCCCGGCTCGATATTGGTCGACGAAGCGACGGACTGATACCCCTTCGCTTGCACTGCATAGTCGGCAATTCCACTGGGAACTTTCTCGATCGAGAAATGCCCGGCGGAGTCGGTCGTGGCGGTGAGCACGGTATCGATCGTTACCGTTGCGCCGGAGATCGGAGCGTTGGTCCCCGCATCGATGACGCTGCCCGTGACGCTCGCGAATCCCGCTGCCGGCGGCAGGGAATCGTCGTTACATCCCGGCGTGACGAGGAGCAGCAACGCGATCGCCAGCGGTAATGCGCCGCCATATCGTTTCATAGGCGAACTTCTTTAGCGCGCCGAAGGCGCCGCTCCTATGGCAAGCCCCGTCGAGTCGCCCCGAGCGGCCGGTCTGGACTATTGCGCAAACGCTCTCGAGGCGATCGGCCACACACCGCTCGTGCGGTTGAACAAAGTCGTCGACGGAGCGCCCTGCCTCGTGCTCGGCAAGGTCGAGTACATGAATCCGGGCGGCAGCGTGAAGGACCGGCCCGCGGTCGCCATGCTCGATGCCGCCGAACGTCAAGGGCTGCTCAAGCCGGGCGGGACGATCGTCGAACCGACCAGCGGCAACACCGGCAGCGGTCTCGCGATGGCGGCCGCGATCCGCGGATATCGCTGCATTTTGGTCATGCCGGATAAGATGTCGCGCGAAAAGATCGATCTCTTACGCGCCTACGGTGCCGACGTCGTCATCACGCCAACGAACGCTCCCCCCGAATCTCCCGAGTCGTATTACGGCGTGGCCAATCGGCTCGCTTCGGAAATTCCGGGCGCCTTTCAGCCCAATCAGTTTCACAATCATTTCAATCCCGAGGCGCACTATCACACGACCGGACCGGAGATCTGGGAAGATACGCGCGGCGAGATCACGCACTTCGTCGCCGGGCTAGGCACCGGGGGAACGATCTCGGGCGTTGCGCGTTATTTGAAAGAACAGAACCCGGCGATTCACGTAGTCGGAGCCGATCCCGAAGGATCGATCTATTCCGGCGACATTCCCCGCTCGTACGCAGTCGAAGGGATCGGAATGAACTATCTTCCCGAGACCGTAGACCTGCGCGTGATCGACGAAATGGTGCGCGTCTCCGACCGCGATTCGTTTTTGATGGCTCGCCGCATCGCGCGCGAAGAGGGGCTGCTCGTCGGCGGTTCTTCGGGTACGGCGGCGGTCGCCGCCGTCCGGCTCGCAAAGACGCTGCCCGCCAGCGCAATCGTCGTCGTGATCCTGCCCGATTCGGGGCGCGGATATATGTCGAAAATCTTCAACGACGACTGGATGATCGCAAACGGCTTTCTCGCCGACTCGAAACGGCGAGCCACGGTCGGCGACGTGCTGCGCAGCAAGACGCCGGTACCGCCGCTGATCACGGTCCAACACGACGACACCGTGAAGGTGGCCCTGGATCTCTTGCGCCGCTACGAAATCTCGCAAATCCCCGTGATGCGCGCGCACGAGCAGGTCGGCAGTGTCAACGACATCGGCGTGATGCAGAGCGTCTTCGATCATGCCGACATCATCCACCAACCGGTCAGCGAGGTCATGGCGCGCCCCTTCCCGACGCTCGAACAATCCGAGGAGATCGAACGCGCCTATAAGCTGCTGACGCTCGCCAATCCGGCCGTCGTCGTAACCGACGACGGCGAACCGATCGGCGTCTTGGCGCGTCAAGACATCATCAGCTTTCTCTCCACCAGCTCCGACGTCATCCGCAAATAGTCCCGGTGACGCGATGAAGTTCTCGACGAAGGCAATTCACGTCGGGCAGGATCCTGATCCGGCAACCGGCGCGACGATCGTTCCCATCTACCAAACCTCGACCTATACGCAGACGCGCGTCGGCGAACATCGCGGTTTCGACTACAGCCGCACGATCAATCCGACGCGTCTCGCGCTCGAACGCCAACTCGCCTCGCTGGAAGACGCGCGGTACGGGAGTGCCTTCGCCAGCGGCATGGCGGCAACGTCGGGCGTGCTCGGCCTGCTCTCCGCCGGCGACCACGTCATCGTCTGCGACGATCTCTACGGCGGGACGTACCGTCTATTCAGCCGCGTCTTGGAACGGTACTCGCTGCACTTCGATTACGTCGATATGACCGATACGAGCGCAGTTGCCGCCGCAGTGCGGCCGGCGACGAAAATGTTCTGGATCGAGACGCCGACGAATCCGCTGCTCAAGCTCGTGGACATCCGTGCGATCTGCGAAATCGCTCACGCTTCCTCTCGCGCTGACGGCAGCCGCGGCATCGTCGTCGTGGACAATACGTTCGCCACGCCGTACTTTCAGCAGCCGCTCGCACTGGGGGCGCAGATCGTCGTCCACTCGACGACGAAATACATCGGCGGTCATAGCGACGTCATCGGCGGCATTGCGATCACCGATGACGAGAGCCTCCACGATCGGATTCGTTTCATTCAGAACTCTGCCGGCGGCGTCCCCGGACCGCACGATGCATGGCTGACGATGCGTGGGGCCAAGACGCTCGCGCTGCGGATGCGCGAGCACGCGCGTAACGCGCAAATCGTCGCGGAGTTTCTGGAGGCTCGCGGCGACGTCGCTCGCGTCTACTATCCGGGCCTACCGTCGCACCCGCAGCACGAACTCGCAACACGACAGATGAGCGGCTTCGGCGGCATGCTCTCCTTCGAGCTCGAGGGCCCTCCGGCGCGCGCGCTCGAATTTGCCGCGCGGCTACGCTACTTCAGTTTGGCGGAGAGTCTTGGCGGCGTCGAATCGTTGATCTGTCATCCGGCCCGCATGACCCACGGATCGATTCCTCAAGAGCAGCGCGAGCGACGTGGAATCACCGACGCTCTCTTGCGGCTCTCGGTGGGTATCGAAGATCCGGAAGATTTGCTCGACGACTTGTGGCGGGCGCTCGAGGCTACGGCTGGTATGAAGGATATCGAGTCGCCGTCACCTGTTTGAGGAGGGCCTTCGCCTCCTCCGGCGATCCGTCTCCGAGGCGCGTCGTCTCCGAAAGAACGATGCCCCGCTGCCCGTCGGCCCACACAATCGCGTACTCCTTTTTCGCATCGAAGCCGTTGCCGTACGTTACCTCCACGAAATAGGCGGGCATTCCGTTGAGTAATGCCATCGGCGTCTTGTCGCGAATCAACGTTCCGTCTTGCGAGCCATGCATCTGGCTCTCGAAGAGCCCTTCCCATTGGTCGGGCGGTCCGGTGTACGACTCCATCTCGAGCCGAATTAAACGGGCATCCTCTTTGCCGGGGTGAACGAGCCATGCTGCGACCGGCTGCAGATCCTCACTGAGCTCGTTGGCGGTGAGCTCTTGGCGGTTTACCAGCACTGCTTCGGGCGGTGCCTGGAACGTCATCGCCGGATCGGTATACGAATGCGGATCCGGCGTGGGCGTCGGCACAGGAACCTGCGCTATTGCCGTTCCCATCGTCAGCAATGCGAGAATCGACGCGAGAAAGAAGCCTTTGGTCATTCCTTGTCCAGAACGTCGGCAAGTGCCGGCAGCGATATTTCGTACCGGTATCCGACGTTGCGATGGTCGTCGTCGAATTCCTCGTGGCGCACGGGAAGGCCGAGTTCTCGGATACGGTGCGCGACCACGCGCGAGCCGACGTCGAGATTGTATTCGTCTTTTCGCCCGCAATCGAGGTAACGCAGCCGCAATCGACTCAGCTGCGCGGAATGCGTCCCCACGCGCTCTGCCGGATCGTACGCGAGCCAGCGCGCAAAGACGTCCTCGCGCAACTCGCCGCTGGCTCGGTCGAAGGGCAGATCGAGGTCGAATGCCACGGCGTTGCGGGGTGAATAGGCCGCCGCATACGCGAGCATCTCCATCGTCGTATATTCCGCCATGCTGCGCTTCGGTTTTCGCTCGAAGGCCTCGACGTAGGCGCGAACGTCGAAATCGTGCGCTTCGAGCATGCGGTGGACGGTGGCAAACGCGGGCGGATGGGCGTAGCGAAAGTACGAGTCGCCGCTGTGCGATGCAAACGCGGCAAACGTGCCGGGACGTTCCAGCACCAAGTGCATCGCGCCGAAGCCGCCCGATGACTTTCCCAGAACCGCACGTCCGCCCTCGCCCGCGATCGTGCGATAGCCGCCGTCGACGTGACCGACGATATCGCGCACGACGTACGTCGCATACGCGCCGTTGTGGACGGAGTCGAGATACTGCGACCCGCCAAGCCGGGTAAAGCCGTCCACGAGCACGACCATTACCGGCGGCATTCGGTCCGCACCGATCAGCCGGTCGGCCCACTGCAGAACGTTCGTCTCCCAGGGCCGCGCCGAGAGCAGCGCGGCAGCGTCGCCGGTGTAGCCGTGCAGCACGTAGAGCGCCGGGTAGCGTCGGGAACCCTGCGGGTCGTATCCGGGCGGCAAGTAGACGACGACGGGTCGCGTCGCGGCGTCCCCAAGGGGATTGTCCGCCAGCGCGGGGCTCTCGAGAAAATCGATGCGGATATCGCCGTCGAGCGCGAGCAGACGCGCGAGGCCGGAACGCTCGTGCATGGCGAGAGCCTTCGGCGCCCGAAATCCCGGCGCCTAGAATGAACGGCTTAAAGCGCGCGATCGACTTACGCGGCGCGGTATCGATCAACGTCATCACGATGATCGGAATCGGCCCGCTGGTCACAATTCCGCTCGTGATCGCGGCGCTCGGCGGGCCGCTCGCGCTCGTGGGATGGATTGCCGGTGCGGTCGTCGCGCTCTGCGACGGTTTGGTCTGGGCCGAGCTCTCCTCACGCTACCCCGGATCGGGCGGCACGTACGTCTACCTTCGCAACGTCTTCGGCCCCGACGGTCTCGGCCGTGCGCTGGCGTTCCTGTTCAACTGGCAGTTCCTATTGGCTGCGCCCTGTCTGCTGGCAAGCGGTTACATCGGCTTTGCGAACTATGCCGCCTATCTCGATCCGGCTCTCGGCACGAACGCGGTGGTACACGACGCAATCGCCGTGGGGATCGGGGTCGTAACGCTTCTCCTGCTCTATCGCCGCACGGCGCAGGTCGCTTCGACCGGTGCGGCGCTGGCCGTTGCAGCGATCCTCACGCTGGTCGTCGTTGCATTCGCCGGTCTGAGCCACGCGAACTTCGCGCAAGCATTTCATCTGACGCAGCCGGCGCGCCTCGGCGCCGGGTTTCTTGCCGGCTTCGGCAGCGCGCTTTACATCACGCTCTACGATTATGCCGGTTATGCCGACGCCGCGCTGCTCGGCGACGAGGTGACGAAGCCCGAACGCACGATTCCACCGGCAATCTTGCTTTCCGTGCTCATCGTCGCAACGCTTTACGTGGTGCTGCAGCTCGGGGTGCTGGGTGCCGTGCCGTGGCGCTCGCTGCTCGACGCCCACGGACAGCCCACTGCGCAAGCGCAATACGTCGGATCGTTCGTGGTCGAGCGAACGTGGGGACACGCTGCGGCGGTCGTCGTCACGTTGCTGGTGCTCGTAACGGCATTTGCCTCGCTCTACGGCAACCTGCTCGGATTCTCTCGAATCTCGTTCGCCGCCGCTCGCGACGATGCGTTTCTGCCGATCTTCGCGCGGCTTCATCCGACCAAAGACATTCCGCACGTCGCGCTGATCGTCATCGGCGGCCTATCACTCATCGCGAGCCTCTTCACGCTCGATCAGGTGATTGCGTTTCTCACCGCGGGCATCGTGCTCGTTCAAGCCGTCGCTCAGATCGTCGCGCTCGGCGTGTTGCGCGCGCGGCGCGTTCGAGCACCCTTTATGATGCCGCTCTATCCGCTACCCGCACTCGTTGCACTGACCGGCTGGATCTGGGCATTCGTCGCGTCGGGTGCCGGTGCGATTGCGCTTGGCGTCGGCTGGCTCGTCTGCGGCGCGGTGGTCTATCTCCTCGCCGCTCGCGTGCGGCGATGGTGGCCGTTCCTCCTGGCGCCGTTGCTCGCGTTCACGCTTCCGACGGCCGTGCATGCGCAGACCGCGGCAGGTTGGGGAACCTGGAAGAGTGCACGGATCGCAATGGATCGCGGCTATCCGGTGTTTGTCGTCGCCGGTCGGCCGTTTTTTGTTTACGGGGCCTCCTTCTTCTACGAGCGAATTCCGCGCGAGCAGTGGCGGCCCGCATTGCTGGCCTATCGCGACCTCGGTATCAACACGATCGATCTTTACCTCATCTGGAACTGGCACGCCCCTTCGGCCGACGTGCTCGACTTTACCGGCGCGACCGATCCGCGGCGCGATCTCGCCGGACTGCTGAAGCTTACCCATGAGCTCGGCTTCAAACTGATCCTTCGGCCCGGACCGGTCATCCGCAACGAGTGGCGTAACGGCGGGTATCCCGGTTGGCTGCTCGCGACGTCGCCGTACCACATGCCGTTGCACGATGTGCTGGAGGGACGCTACCCCGCGACTGCGACGCTGCAAAACGCGCATGCCGACGCAGCCGGCGCGCAATGGCTGGCCAACCCGGTGCACCTCGCCAACGCGTCCGACTGGCTTCGCCGCGTTCTGCGCGTCGCCGAACCCTATTCGCACGACGTGCTCGCCATCGCCCTGGACGACGATCAAGGCGCCTACCTCGATAACGACACGTGGCCGGCGCCGCACTGGCACGCGTACGTGCGCTGGCTGCGCGATACCGTCCGCTCGGTGGTCGGCAATCGAGTGCCGCTCTTCGTCAACACGTACGAGATGCGCGTTCCCAGTGCCTCGCCCGCCTGGGCGTGGGGCAATTGGTACCAGAGCGGATCGTATAGAATCTCGGACCACGACCTCGCCAATCTCGATTTTGCAACCGGCCTACTGCAAACGCAGCCGCGCCTGCCGGTAATGCAATCGGAGTTTCAGGCCGGATGGCTTCAAGGCGCCGACGAGGCCATGCCGAGGCCGAGCGATCCGTCGAACACCGCGATTGCTCTCGCGGAGTTATTGCGCGACGGTGCGCACGGCATCGTCAACTTTCCAGTGCAGGACACGATCGATCCACACGGTTGGGAAGCGCCCTGGGCAAACTGGTCGTATGCGTGGAACGCCGCGCTCACGGTCGATCTTCACGCCGCACCGCGCTACGCGCCGACGCGTGCGTTCGGCGATCTCATTGCGCGCTACGGCGCCTTATTCGCCGCAACCCACGTCGCCGCCGACGCCTCGATCGTCTGGCCCGCAACCCTCTTTACGCCCGGGAGCTTGAGCTCCGACGACTTTGCGACGCTCGCCGACGCGACGAGCGCGATGCAACGCGCCTGTAACGCCCGCGGCCTCAACTGCACGCTCGTCGATCTCGCGTCGCGCGAGCGAACGAGCCAGTTGCCCACGCTCTTGCTCCCGTCACTTTCTGCGTCGCTACGCCGTCGCATGAGCCCGCGCGGAATTTTGGTGCTCGGTGAGTTCCGGCGCGCGGGCCGACTGGCCGACGACGTGTCGGCCGTGCACGCCGTCTCCGGTTTGCCGCACGTGCCGAACGTAACGCTATTGCTTGCCGACGATGGTGAGTTCGGCTTTCTCGTCGCAGTGAATCCGGGTGACGCGCGGCGCCGAGTCGCCGTTGCGGGCATTCGCCTGGGGCGTCGTCTCGTCCACGTTGCGCCGTTCGCGATACCGGCGTACGGTACGCGGGTGGTGCCGGTAGGCGTTGCACGCTCCGCCACCGTTGCCGCACCGGCGCCGCCGCGCGGAACCCCGCCGCCGTTTGCCGATCCCGGCGGCACGACGATGGCGAACGCGCACCTTCGCGTGGTCTTCGCGCCGTTTGCCGGTGCGAGAATCTCCGAACTCGGAGACGCGCAATGGAATGCCGCGACGAGTATCGGACTGCTGCGCGACGCCATCGATCCTCAGCCCCCCGTTTCGAAGCGCGACTACATCGCGGCCTACACGCATCCGCTGCCGGCCGGCACGTTTAACCGCCCTTACTCCTGCACCCGAGCCGACGCACTGACCACCCAGCGCGAGACGTGCACCTACGACGCTCCCGATCTTCCGCGCGGCGGCGGTTCCTTTGCGCGCACACTGGCATCGGGAGCCGGCAGCAGCGAACTGCTCGTCGATGAGGAGTTCCATCCGCGCGATCGGCGCTCGGCGGCCCGACTCGAATCCATCTCCGGGTTCGCGTTTGGTGCATCCGATCGTTTGTTGATTGCGTCAGAATACGATGCGATTGGAATACTGCACGGCAATCGCCTTGCAACGCTCCGCTGGCAACCCGCTGAGGTCGCGCATGCATATTGGCGACGAACGCGCGGCGCCGAACTCGTGACGCTTGTCTTCGCTCGCCCCTCAGTTGAGCTGCGTCTGGGCGTCCATACCGTTCCGAGCGCAGCCGAGGCGCAGCGACTACTCGACGCGAAAGAGCCGTAGCCCCTGGGGGAAGTGGCGGAATGGCAGACGCAGCCGCCTCAAAAGCGGCCGAGGCAACTCATGTGGGTTCGACTCCCACCTTCCCCATAAGATTTGAGCACAAATCACCGCGCAAAATACCCTTACTGGTCACAGATTGGTCACGAAAGTCAAAAGCCTGACCGCTCAAATCGAGACTCGCGCGCGAGCCGCATGCACCGATTACCCCCGAGACGCGCGGCCGCAGCCTGTTGTACGGCCGGCGCGACGCGCGCGTAGGTGTCGGCCGTTACCTAGCGATAACCGTGAGTCAGCTAATCGTTGGCGAATCCTGGGAATTTACGATGAAGAAGTTGGAAAGTTGCCCCAACTTAGCGTCGTTGCAGAGTGCGACCGTCGGCGCTCCCGGCCGTACCGATGTTGGTGGAATCAGCAATCAGAACTTTGCCGAGGTCGATTTGCTGACAGCCGGAACCGCGTCAAATCTGGGGCTCCAACTGAGCGGCACCCCAACGGGCCTTGCGTTGGATCAGGCCGGCGACTTGCTCGTTGCGCAAACGAATGGGATCGCCGACTCGGCAATAGCAGAAATCGGCTCTACGTCGCCTATAATACGTACCCGTGCTATGCGAGCTGCGTAGACGTCTTCGCCTATCCTTCGGGATCGCTGCTCGGGGCAATATGTGCTGATCGGAAACGGCGGCTCCTTCGGGGTGGCGATCTCTCCGCGCGTACCGCTTTTCAATCCCAATGCGATGCGGTGGAAGCATCCGCACCATAAGTACTGGACCGATTTTCGGGTTAGGCAGCGCGCCACCCGACCGGTCTCGAGACCCAATCACCTCCGCGGCAGAATCAGTAAGGCGTTGCTGAGCGGCCGTCCCGGCACGCGGAGGTACCGGCCCTGACACCATAGGCCGCTCGATGCGTTGCTGTCCAAGTTCATCGCCTGATATGCGCCTAAACGCAGCATGATTGCGGTGCTGTCTTCGAGCGTGCCGTCCGAGACGGCGAGGATCAGGACGCGTCCGTCGCGGGAGATACCGACCATGCTGCGAGCGTCGTTAGCCCAAACCTTTGGATCTTTGAATTGCTCGGCGCGCGGATCGATGGTAACTCGGCCGTCGGTGAGCAAGCGCGGACCTCCACCGATTGCTTCCCACGAGCTCAGAAAATTCGAGGCCGCGTCCCCACCGACCGGCACGACGCGATATTCCGCGCGGCGGCCGATCGCGAACCGCCGCGCGACGGTTTGTTCGCCTTTAATATAGATGACGTAGCCGTCGCGAGGAATCGCCAAGGAACTCGTGCCGATCGCGGTTACGATGCCACCGTCAACCTGCACCTGAAAACCCGCGAGTCCCGTCCGGCTCCCCCAATCGGGAGTGAAGATCGTAATCGTGTCGGCGCTGCCTTCGGGCATGCGATTGATCCAATAGGCGTACCAATTATTTGGATACTCGTAGCTGCCGTCGAGCGCTCCTTCGATGCGCAGCGGTACGCGATCGATCGCCGCGTCGTTATTGCGGTCGAAGTAGAGCTCGTCGCCCACGTCGCCTTTGAAGACGATGCTTCCGTCCACGATGGTCGTGTGGATAAGATTCTTGATCGGGCCCGCAGTGTACGCTTCGAAGAAGCCGCCGTTGATCGCGGCGATGGCGTGATGGCGACTCGCCATGCCTCCGAGCGTTTCCGTTCGGCCGGGCCGATCCTGACCGATGGTCACGCGGACGCGCACCCGATCGAGCGGCACGTCCACGTACGTGACTGCGTGTCCGGCAATCGTCACCCTGTCGGCGCGAACGCCGGCCTCGCCGTGAAAGTGCAGCAGCGCGGCTGCTGCAACAATTGCCAAAGTCCACTGCATTCCGAGACAACGCTCCTAGCAAACGAGCGGTTCCCGGCGCCGAGTCTGCTTGCCTTGCAATCAATGTTAGAGTGCGATGAGCAAAGGGACTTCCAACGGGGCGCGTAGTATCTGGCCGCTCAACGTTTGTTGCCGAGGAGAGTGCTCATGCGTCGCTCGTCCCGTGCCCTCGCGCCGCTGCCCGTCGTGGCGGCATTCCTGCTGGCCGGTTGCGGGGCCGGCGCCGGGCCGACGGCACTCGGATACGCGGCCCGCACCGACGGGCTCCCCGCAAAGGGAGAGCGTTATCCCGGGTCAAGCGGCAAGATCCAGCACGTCGTGATCATCATTCAAGAGAACCGCAGTTTCAACAATCTCTTCATGAGCTATCCGGGCGCGACGACGTCGACGTTCGGCTACAACACGAAGAGGCAAAAGATCGCGCTCCAGCCGGTTACACTCGCCACCACGTGGGATTTGCAGCATAACGCCAAAGGTTTCTTCAAGTCGTGCCACGGTACGGGGAGCATTCCCGGTACGAACTGCCGGATGAACGGCTTCGACAAGCAGACCTGGACCTGTGGTAAGCCGTCCTCGCCGGCGTGCCCGAATCCGGATCCGCCATATAGCTACGTGCCGCAGTCCGAAGTCCAACCCTATTGGGATATGGCGAACCAATACGTACTCGCCGACGAAATGTTCTCATCCGACTTTGACGTGAGCAGCTTCATCTCGCACCAGTACGCAATCGCCGCGATCAATCCGAACCACTCCGTCAACTACCCGGTCGGCCTGTGGGGCTGTCCCGGTGGTCCGCCCGACACGATACAGGTCTTGGGCGCAGATCGTAAAGTGCCGAACGGTAATGAAGTACCGTGCTGGGACCCGACGACGCTCGGCGACGAACTCGACAATGCCGGCCTGTCATGGGCCTTTTATGCGGCCAAAATTCGCGGAGGCGGAAGCTTCGGCTGCGGCGGCAGCCGCAACGGACCCGACGCGTCAAAAGGCCGTACCGGGATCTGGAGCGCTTATCAGGCGATCAAACACATCTGCTACGGGCCCGATTGGAACGCCGATGTGATCTCGCAGCCGTCGCAGTTCTTGACCGATATCGGTAAAGGAAAACTTCGCACGGTAACGTGGATTACGCCGACCTACGCCAACTCCGATCACGGCGGCTCGGGATCGAGTACCGGACCGTCGTGGGTCGCGCAACTGGTCAATGCCATCGGCGAATCGCAGTTCTGGGATAGTACCGCCATCTTCATCTTCTGGGATGACTCCGGCGGTTGGTTCGATCCCGTTGCCCCGACCTACGTGGATAACGACGGCCTTGGGTTCCGCTTGCCGCTATTGATTATTTCGCCCTACGCGAAGCAGAACTACGTTTCGCACGTCGACTACGAGCACGGCAGCGTCTTAAAGTTCATCGAGGACCAGTTCGGCCTGGCGCGGCTTGCCGCCAGCGACTCGCGTGCGAACTCGCCGGAAGGCGACGCTTTCGATTTCTCCGGCGGCCCTCGCCCGTTTATTCCCTTCACCTCGCGATACGACCGCAACTATTTCTTGAATCAATCGCCGGATTACCGAGCACCCGATACGGAGTAACGCCATGCGCAGAGCAGCCGCGAGCATCGCTCTTCTTTCAGTCGCCTTCGTAGCCGGCTGCGCAGGCAGTACCCCGCCGCCTGTAAACGGAGGAGCCGGAGCTTCGCTGGCGCTTTCCCGGTGATTCGGCCCTCATGGTGCCGGTCGCGACTCGTGCGGACCGGCGATCGTGGATCTCCCCCGACGCACGTCGCAAAAAGCCGCTCTTCTTTGAGTCCGACACGCAATATGAGACGGTCGAGATGTTCTCGTTGCCCGACCTGAAGTTCAAGGGTGCCGTCGCGGGCTTCGTCTATCCTGAGGGACTCTGCTCCGATGCCGCCGGCAACGTCTGGGTAGCGGATGAGGAACACGTCGTCGAGCTATCGCACTCCCGCAAAATCCTGCAGAGCCTTTTTAATTCGCTGGGTTATGCGGTCAGTTGCGCCGTCAATCCCAAAAATGGGGACCTCGCCGTCGCGAATATCATGGGTTACAGCTATGCCGGCATGGTGCTGATTTTTCCTAAGGCGTCCGGCATTCCCCGAGTGCTCGCATGTCGAAATCTCGCCAACTACTACTTCGTCGGATACGATCCGCACGGAGTCTTATACGTCGCCCCGGATGGTGCAATGGTTCCAACCCGGGAACTATCTTGCCGTCGGCGACCGAAATTGCGGCTCGAACGAAGGGTGCATCTATCACGTCTCGCTTTCACGAAACGCCGGCACGGTTATCGGCGCAACGAAGATCTTTGACGCGCAGGGTGGACCGCTCTGCGACTTCGTCCAAGGCGTCATCACCGGCGGACGCAAGGCGAACATTTTAGGCGGCGAAGGCGGATACGGCTGTTCGAACGTGACGCCGAACGTCGACCGATGGCATTATCCAGGCGGCGGAACGCCGGTCGCGACGTACGAGAATCCCAATCTGATCGCAGGCCCCGTCGGAGCAGCGGTGCGCACGGTGCCTTAAAAACAAACGAAGTGCCTCTCGCTCGCTGCAGAGTGGTGGTATATTCCTACTATGAAGAACCCGTTCTACTTCTCCCTAGCTATCGTCGTGCTCGCGGGTTGCGCTCAAAACGTCTCGAGCGCTTCGGGACCGGGCCCGCTGACACCCGAGGCGACGCACACCGTACCAGACGCCCGTCACCGCGGGCACCCGATGCAGTCGTCAATTCAGCACGTGATCATCATCGTTCAAGAGAACCGCAGCGTTGACGACCTCTTCCAGTTCCTTCCCGGTGCCAACACCCAGTCATATGGATACAATCACGCCCATCAGCGGATCGGACTTCAAGCCGAAGCGCTCGATGCACCCTTCGATTTGGCTCATACGCATGCGGCGTTCGTCACCGAATACAACGACGGCCAGCTGAACGACTTCGACCAGGAAGTCTGCAAGGGCAGCTGCCCGCGCAACGCCGCCTACGACTACGTTCCGCAGAGTCAAGTTCAGGAGTACTACACGCTCGCCGAAGATTACACGTTCGCCGACAACTTTTACGAGACCGATCAAGGTCCGAGTTTTCCGTCACATCAGTATCTCGTGAGCGGAACGTCCAGCGTCAGCGACACTTCACCGAACAGAGCGGCGAACAATCCGGAATCGCCGAGCGGACAGCTCGTCGGTGGTTGCGACGCGCCCTCCGGCTCGCTCGTCGGAGTGATCAACTCCAGAGGCGGGGAGCCCGGCAGTCTCAAACAGTTTCCCTGTTTCCAGCGCCAATCGCTGATGAACGAGATGGACGACGCCGGCATCAGTTGGAAATACTACCAAGCCTCGCCCGGATCCGGACTCTTCAATGCCGTCGATGCGATCGAGTCCATCTGGTCCAATAAGACCGAGATGGCGGCGAACGTCATCACCCCACCGACTCAAGTGCTCACCGACATCGCCAACGGCAATCTCGCCGACGTCGTTTGGGTCACTCCGACGCAAGCCGCCTCCGATCATCCAAAGGTCAACGACGGCTCCGGTCCGTCCTGGGTCGGTTCGGTGGTGAATGCGGTCGGCGAAAGCCGGTATTGGAACGATACCGCGATCTTCATCGTCTGGGACGACTGGGGCGGCTTCTACGATCACGTCAAACCGACGATCTATAACTCGTTCGAGCTCGGCTTCCGCGTGCCGCTCATCGTCGTATCGCCGTATGCGAAGCAAGGCTACGTTTCGCACACCCAGCATGAGTTCGGCAGCATTCTCAAGTTCGTCGAGGAGACGTTCGGTCTGCCGTCGCTCGGCACGACCGACGCGCGCTCGGACGATCTCTCCGATTGCTTCAGCTTCCAAAAAGGGGCGTTGAAGTTCAAGCGAATTCGTACGAAATATCCGCCGAACTACTTCCGTACGTTGCCCGCCAAAGAACCGGAAGACTAGATCAACTCTCAAGGAGGACATCGTGATGAAAAACCTGCTCCACTACTCGCTTGGCGCGGCCGTAGCGCTCGCAAGTTGCGCGCAGAACTCAACGACGTCGACTGCCGCGTCGGCGATTCCCCCCGCCGGACCCGCGTACGCCGCGCGGAAGGCCGGACACGTTCATCGACTACAGTCTCCTATTGCGCACGTGGTCATCATCGTTCAAGAGAATCGCAGCGTCGATAATCTCTTCCAATTCCTCCCCGGAGCCGATACCCAATCGTTTGGATACGGCTCGCACGGACATCAGGTCATTCACCTGCGGCCTGAGTCGTTGACGGCGCCCTACGACCCCGTCCACACACACCAGGCATGGCTGACCGAATATAACGCCGGAGGCATGAACGGCTTCGATCGCGAGCAGTGCAAGGGAACGTGTCCAAAGGACGCAGCCTTTGCGTACGTTCCTCAGAGCGCCGTGCAAGAGTACTATACGCTTGCCGAGACGTACACGTTTGCCGACCATCTCTTTCAGAGCGATCAAGGACCCACGTTCCCCGCGCATCAGTATCTCGTGAGCGGCACCTCCGCGGTCAGCGATACTTCTCAGAACAAGGCTGCGAATAATCCCCTTTCTCCGACCGGAGCACTCGTGGGCGGCTGCGACTCTCCCAGCGGCTCCCTCGTCGCCGTCATCAATCCGGCCGGCGGCGAGCCGAAGTCCTTGAAGACCTACCCGTGCTTTCAACGCCGAGCGATCATGAACGAGATGGACGACGCCGGCGTCACTTGGAAGTACTATGAGGCAACCCAGGGTGCAGGGCTCTACAACGCCGTCGACGCGATCCAATCCATCTGGTCGAACAAAGCGGAGATGGCAGCCGACGTCGTCAGTCCCTCATCGCAGGTACTTACCGACATTGCCGACGGAAATCTCGCGGACGTCGTCTGGGTGACGCCAACGCAAGCCGATTCCGATCATCCGAAAGTTAACCCGGCTCCGGGCCGTCGTGGGTCGGTTCCATCGTCAATGCCATAGGACAGAGCCCGTATTGGAACGATACGGCGATCTTCATCACATGGGACGACTGGGGCGGATGGTTCGATCACGTTACTCCAACGATCTATAATTCGTTCGAGTTGAGTTTTCGCGTGCCGCTGATCGTCGTGTCGCCCTATGCGAAGCGAGGCTACGTATCCCATCAGCAGCACGAGTTCGGAAGCATCCTCAAGTTCGTCGAGGAGACGTTCGATCTGCCCTCGCTCGGTACTACCGACGTTCGAGCGGACGACCTATCCGACTGCTTCGACTTTACCAAGAAGATGACGAGGTTCAACCGCATCCGCACGAAGTATCCGGCAAGCTATTTCTTCAAGCTCCCGGCGGCCGAACCGAACGATTGAAGCGCCGAGAGGCCCATCCTATGTAGAAATGGCCGGGAGTGACGGTCCCGGCCATTTCCCTTGCACTCCGGCTAGAGCGTTACTGGACCGTGACGCTCACCGGCGCCGAGGCGATGCCGTTGGTCACCACGACCAGACTGCTCGCGCCCGTCTCGATGGTCGAGGGAACATCGAACATCGTCGAGACCTTGCGCGAGGATGCGACGCCCATGAAGCTATGATTGTGCGTTCTGCAGTAGAACACGTGTCCGGTCGTATTGTTGGTGATGCGAACGAGTGGGTAGTTCGTTGCCTGCTGTACGTCGTCACCGTACATGTTGGCCTGCGAGACCCCGTTAAACCGCTGCCCTTTGATCTTATACGTGTCGCCGTGCGTCAGCGTCGTCGGCACCGAGCTGATTCTCGGCCTATAGCTGGGTGAACCCTGGTTTCCGGGTGTGTAGACCTCCATATCGGACGATCCGTCGTCCTCTAAGATCTGCCCCGTCGGAAGTACCAAGAACCGGATGTTATAGGACGAGTCGTTCGGCGCTTGGGGGAATGCGGGAATGCTCTTGAGCTTCTTTCCGTTGTAGATGAAAAGGGATGCCGGTGCGTCGTAAAGCCCCGGGCTCGCCGCAATCATCACCGTACCGTTGGCGAGCAGCGCCGACGGACCATCCGCAACGTCGAGTTGCTGCCCACCAACGACCGGGAAGGTCGGACCCTGCGACCACGTTCCGGTCTTGATGTGATAGACCGCGGATAAGCCGCTTGCGCCCGCCACCCAAACGGTGCCGTTGGGCCGCAGCGTCTGCGGGCCGATCTCGAATCCGGAGGTCAGGTTGACCGGAACCTGCGCCGCGGGCGACCACGTCGCGGTCTTCCAGTTAAAGATCTCCGAGTTCGGCGCGGTTCCGACGTCAGCGGTAAGAATGTTTCCGCCCGGCATGAGCGTCCAGCCTTCTTCGCTGTTCGTATCGCCCTTGCCGGTTCCGACTTGCGTCCAGGTCATCGTGCTCTCGTCGAGCTGCGCCTGAACCGAGGTACAGCAGTTACCGATCATGTACGTGCCGTTGTTGAGCACGACACTCTCCGCGTCACCGATCCGTCCCCATCCGCTCGGGGCGCTAACCGGCGTCCAGGTGTTTGCAACGGGATCGTAGATCGCGCCGAGCGTCGTTTCGGCTCCGTTGCAGAAGTTATACTCACCGCCGTTGACGATCAGCTTGCCGTCGGACAGCACCGCCGACGCAAAGTAAAGGGGCGCGTATCCGGACGGCAACGACGCAAGCTGCGTCCACGAGCCCGTCGTATAGCTGCCGTTCTGATCCGGCGTCAGCTTGTAAACGTTCGTCGCGCAGTAATCGAAGACGAGGACGGAGCCGTCGGTCATCAACTCTTCGGTTTGGGGTCCGTTCGGAAACGCCGGAATCGACGCGGTTTGTTGCCAACCGCCGGCCCTTGCGCGCGCGCGCATGGCCGCGGTAATCATATGGCGCCGCGGCGGCGGATGCGCCGGAGTGCGGAACAAGCGCAACGCACGAGGGTGCGCGATTCCGGAGTCGACGATGTGCGACCCCGCCGGCGACGCGGCTGCGCCGACCGGCGGGGCCGCAGCATTATTGCTGCATCCCGCGATCAGCGCCGCCGCCACGATGGTGGAGAGCGCAAAGGGAAAACGTCGCATTCATGCCTCCTAGAACGGGGGAGCAAAGAGCTCGCCGGCTAAAGAGCCGGCAAGCTGCGAGAACCTAACGAAGTTTGCGGTGCCGTCAGCGTTTCTTACGGGTGTTTTGCTTGCGCGCCGCGGTCTTGCGTACCGGCGCTTTCGCTGCGGTTTTCTTACGAGCGCCGCCGCCACGCGATCCGCGCTTCGACATCACCGCCTCTTTGAGCGCCTTTGCCGGGAGAAACTTGAAGACGCGCTTCGCCGGAACTTTTACCTGTTCGCCCGTCGCCGGATTGCGCGCCATACGCGCCGCGCGATCGCGCACCTTGAACTGGCCGAAGCCCGGTATCTTGACCGCGTCACCCACAATGACCGCTGCTTGTATGTCGTCGAAGACACCGTCGATCAACGCGACGGCATCCTTGCGTGAGAGCTCCAAACGGTCGACCGCGGAGCGGACCAAATCTAGTTTGTTCATCGGTTCCTTTCGTATGGAAAAAGCAGCCCTGCTCGACGAAAACCTTCGCGCTGCTTGCTACGAAATGATGATGGACTCCTTGTCTGAAATCAACTGCACATGGCCGATTCGGTCGTAACGGTTCAGCCCGGACCGCTTCGCGGCACGGCCCGCGTGCCGGGCGATAAGTCGATTTCGCACCGGGCGCTCATCGCCGGTGCCGCCGGACGCGCGCCGCTGCGAATCGTGAACCTCAATCCGGGTCGCGACGTGCTGGCGACGCGCACGGCGTTGACGGCGCTTGGAGTTAGCGTCGATCGCCGTGACGGCGCATTCACGGTCAGTCGCGGGGATCTCGCCTCGCCCGCGGTCACGCTCGACTGCATGAACTCCGGCTCCACCGTCAGGATGCTGCTCGGCGCCTGCGCCGGCGCCGGGATCAGCGCCCGATTCGACGGCGACGCCTCCTTGCGCCGCCGGCCGATGGAACCTGTCGCGGCTCAGTTGCGCGCCTTTGGCGCGCGGATCGAAACGAGCGACGGACGGCTGCCGCTGCATCTGCGTGGCACGCCGGCGATCGAGACGCGCCATTTCATCCTCCTTGCGCCCTCGGCGCAGGTGAAGTCGGCGCTCCTCTTCGCCGGCGTATTCTCCGGGCATCCGGTGCAGATCGACGGAGATCGCGCCTCACGCGATCACACCGAGCGCCTTTTACGCCATTTGGGCGCCGAGATCGAGTGGGACGGGCGCTCCGTGCGGCTCGGCACTGCAGCGCTAGGCGGCGGAACCGTTGAGATTCCCGGCGACTTTTCCGCGGCGGCGTTTTTCATCACCACGGCGGCGGTGACGCCCGGCAGCCGGGTGATCGTTCGCGACGTCGGCGTAAATCCGACGCGGACCGGGCTGCTTGACGCCCTTCGTGCGATGGGCGCCGGAATCGAGCTTCGCGACGAACGGCTCCTCGCCGGGGAGCCCGTTGCCGACATCGCGGTCGACGCCGGCCCGCTCCGCGCGGCGAGCATCGGTCCTGAAATAGCGTTGCGCGCCATCGACGAGATTCCGCTCCTCGCAATCGCCGCGGCGTTTGCCCCCGGCGTCACGACGATCGCCGGCATCGCCGACCTGCGCTCCAAGGAGTCGGATCGTATCTCCGCCATCGAGCGTCTGCTCGCATCGTTGGGGATAGCCGCGACCTACGATCGCGGCACGCTGACGGTTCCGGGCGGCGGCGCCACCGTTGCCCGAGCGGAGACGATCGAAACTCGCGGCGACCACCGCATCGCCATGGCCGCCGCCATACTGGGGCGCGCGGCCGGCCCCGTCACCTTTGACGGCGACGAGAGCCTGGACGTAAGCTTTCCAGGTTTTCTCGAAACGCTGGAGAGCCTACGAGAGGCCTAGGCGGCCGAATCCGAGGGCTTCGCCGCGCTCTCGCTCTTCGCGGGCGCAGGCTCCGTCTTGCCGGCCGGCGATTTGCCGGCCTCCTCCTTCGGCTTCTCCGTTTTCTCCGAACTCGAGCTGCGCCGCGAATCGGTTACATAAAATCCCGAACCCTTGAAGAGCACCGGGGCAGGATTGAATACTCGGCGCAACGGCCCGCCGCACGCCTCGCACGGCGCTTGATGGGTCTCGTCGAAGCCGTGGCGCACCTCGGAGGTCCGGCCGCACTGCGTGCAGGCATAGTCATAGAGCGGCATGCTTAAAGTATACCGGCGTTAGCACTCCCGGTCAATGACTGCTAGCCCGCGGCTGCTTCAAAAGTCGGCGAGGACTGCCGCATCCCGGTTGTACTCGACGAGTCCCTTGAAGTGCACGAGCGAATCGTCGAGCGCGCTGGCGACCCGGCGCCCGCGCTGCCAGCGATCGAGGAGCGAGCCGAAGCGGCCGTGGTAGGCGGGATACGAGAGCCGAACGTGCAGCCTGGAACACGTCGTCCGGCGCTCGATCCGGAACTCGATCCGCCGGCGAAGTGAATAGGCGCCGACGAGCGAGAGCCGGTAGTTGGCGATCAGCGCGTCGACTTCGTAGAGCTCTTCCTCGTCACCGGGAAGCGAGGAGCGGATTGAAACTTCCGTTCCGACCGCCATCTCGCCGGCCGAGCTCGTGCGCCGCGCGCTGCGAAGAAAGGCGAGCCATACGGGCCACTTCTCGACCGCACACAGCAGCGCAAACGCATCTTCGACCGAGCAATTGAGATCGAGGCTCGCGCTATGGGTTTGCGAGCCCGCGGCAATAGTTTGATCGCTGACGATCATGCGCGGCTTATTCTGCGCGGCGCCGACGCTTATCCTTTCGTTAAATTATCCACATGTACTGTGGATGCTTATAACCGAATTTCACCGCTCCCCATCGCGCGAACGAAGCGCACGAACGCGCCGGCGCCCAGCGGCAAGGCGCGCTCGTCGAGCCGAAAATGCGCGCTATGAATCGGATGCGTGGCGCCGACCATCTCGTTGCGCACGCCAAGGCGCATCAATAAACCCGGAACGCGCTCGGCGAAGTACGCGAAATCCTCAGCACCCATCGTCGGCGGCGGAGCTTCGACGCGCAAGGCGCTTTCGGTACGCAAGCACTCCGAAAATTGTTCTGCGAGCTGGACGTTATTACGAACCGGCGGGTATCCGCGAATGACTCGCACCTCGGCTTGCGCGTTGTAGGCGGCCGCGACGCCCGCGACGATGCGGCGCACGCTCGCTTCGAGTTCGTCGCGAACCGCGGGATCGTGCGCGCGCAGCGTTCCGCTCAGCGTTACTTCGTCGGCGATGACGTTATTGCGATATCCGCCGGAGATCGTGCCGACGGTGACCACGGCGCTCGTCAGCGGATCGGTTTCGCGCGCTACGACGTTCTGTAATGCGAGCACCGTCGCCGCCGCTGCGGGAATCGCGTCGATCGACGTGTGCGGATAGCCGCCGTGTCCGCCGCTGCCGCGCACGGTAACGTAGAACTCGTCCGCGGAGGCGTTGACCGCTCCGGGGGTAACGCCGATCGTTCCGACGTCGAGCCGTGAGTCGACGTGCAGCATCGCGATCGCCTCGACGCGCGGATTGTCGAGCGCTCCCGCTTCGATCATCGGCAGCGCACCACCGGGACCCTCTTCGGCCGGCTGAAAGAGCAGCACGACGTTGCCGGCTAGCGTATCTTTCGTTGCGGCGAGCAGGTGTGCGGCTCCGAGCAGCATTGCGGTGTGCGCGTCGTGTCCGCACGCGTGCATTTTGCCTTCGACCTCTGAAGAAAAGGGCTCGCCGCTTCGCTCGCCGATCGGCAGCGCGTCCATGTCCGCGCGCAGCGCGACCGCCGGCCCCGGGCGCGCACCCTCGATACGAGCGACGATTCCGGTCTTGGCCACCCGGCGGTGCTCGATTCCAAGCGAGTCAAGCTCGCGCTCGACCAATGCGGCCGTCTCGCGCTCCTCGTACCCGAGCTCCGGATGGCGGTGAATCGTGCGCCGTAACTCCACGATCCGCGCGGCCAACGGTTCCTTTACTTCGACGTCCATTACCCGCCGAAGTTAACGGACCGGTACTTTCCTTCCCGCCGCCGAAGGACGGCTTCGCAAATGATGACCGCCGATCTCGCCCTCGCGACGTTGATCAACCGCTCGAGCGCATACTACGACGCCAATCCGCCGGCGTACATGACGTACGTCGAGACGACGCACGTCAGCGCCCCGACGCTCGGGCGGGCACAAGACATCAACCGATCGGTGGCGGTGCGCGTCGGCGACAACGTCGCCGTAATGAAAGATCTTCCCAACGGCTCGCAGCGCGTCGGTCAAGCCTTCCCCATCGTCGCCTATTTCGACCCGTTCTCGAACTTCAAGTTCGGATATTTCGCCAATCTCAAGCGGGTCGATATCACCCTCGATCGGGGCGCGCCGTTCTTTCTCCATATTCCGGCGGAGGATCCGAGCGTCAACGCCGTCGTTCCCTATAACAGCTATTGGGATGCTCGGTTCGCGCCCGACTCGACGGCGGACGCGCTGCATCTGCTCATCACTCCGACCCCGCGGGTGCAGAACGGACTCTACCCGTCTGAAGTCATCGAAGATCCGGCAACCAATCTTCCCAAGCACATCGAGATGCGCGCCGCCGGCGCGAGCGACGAGATGTTCGCGCTCGACTACTCGGTCATAGACGGACACTGGGTGATCGTCCACGGCACCTTCAGCCAGACGATGCACGTTGCGTTTCTCACGTACAAGATCATCGCCGACGTCACGTTCAGGGATATCGCGTTTCCCGAAGCCGCCCCCGACCCGCGCCTTGCCGGCAGCCCTACGCCGGCAGCCTCTGCGTCTCCGTAGCGGTCAGCGGCAGCTGACGCGGCCCGGGACGGCCCGCGCCGTTGGGCGATGGGTGGTCTTTCGGCGCGACCCAGACGTAGACGTTGGGAATGAGCAGAAGCGTCAGAACGAGCGAACTGAATACGCCGCCGATGACCACGATACCCAGGCTCGATCGCGCAGCGGAGCCGGGATCGAGTGCGAGCGCTAGTGGAAGATTGCCGGCCATGACGGAAAAGCTGGTCATGATGATCGGGCGGAACCGGGTATGCGCGCTCTCTTTGATTGCCGAAAGCTTATCGAGGCCACGAGTTCTCAGCGTGTTGGCATAGTCGACCAAGAGTATCCCGTTCTTCGTTGCTATCCCGATCAGCAGAATCGTACCGATTAACGAGAAGAGGTTGAGCGTTCGATGCGTCAGGAAGAGCGCGCCGATTGCACCGATCGCCGCCACCGGAACCGAAAATATGATGATAAAGGGCGAGAGGTAGCTGTTATAGAGCGCCACCATGAGCAGGTAGACCAAGATCACGGAGACGATCATCGAGAGCCCCATACCGACGAGGGTCTGATGCATGAAGTCCTGCTGGCCGAGCGGCGCGGGCCGAACGACGATGTTTGGCGGCAGATGCAGCGATGGCAACCGTTTGAAGAAACCCTTCTCCACGGCCGACAGCGAGGAGTTTGGCGCGTAGTTTGCGTCGACGTGAACGACGTTGCGGCGGTCGGTACGCGTCACGAGGGGAGCGGTCGGCGTCGATTCAAAGCGCGCGATGTCGCCAAGGTAGACGATGCCGCCGGTCGACGACCGAACGGCAATCGATTTGAGCTTGTCGATGCTCGTGCGATCTGCCTCCGGGTAGATCACTTGAACCTGCTCGAGTCCAGAGGTGGTCTCGAACTGCGTCGCCACGTTTCCGCCGAACGCGGCGCCCGCCGCTTCAGCCGCTTGGCCGAGATCGACGCCGAGCGCCTGAGCCTTGACGCGATCGAACTGAATGGAGATTTCCGGTGCCAGCTGGGTGCCGGTGCTGTTGACGCTGGTAGCGCCGGGAACTCGCCGCAAAAGCTGCTGGACCTGTTGCGCGAACCTGGTCGGATCGCCGCCGGTAAGATCGGTCACGAGGAGGTCGATCGGCTGCGCGTTGCCGCCGCCGGTAGAGGTTGCCGGAACGACGACGGCCTCAACGCCCGGCGGCAGGTTTTCTTTTGAAATCTTACGATACTGCTGCGCCCAGTAATTGGTGGAATGTTTGCGGTCGTCTTTGAGCCACATATGGATCTGTCCGACGTTGGTTTGGCTGACGAAGCCGCCGAAAGATGCGGCATAGGCACCGGAAACGGTCGTCATGGCGAAAGCATCGGGCGTGCTCAGGAACTTGCGCTCGAGCGAAAACGTACCGTCCTCGACGGTCTTGAGCGGCGTACCGATCGGGTAGACCAACTGAACGTAAATCTCGCCCCGATCGACGGGCGGAATAAACTCCTCGCCGACGGCCCCCATCCCCACGAGCGCAAGCGCCAAGAGAAAAGTTCCCGCACAGAAGAGCGCCACGAGCCGCCCGCGTTCGAGGCTCCACGGCAAGACGCGGTCCGTGTACCAGTTCCGCGTATCGTCGAACCGTTCGCCGAACCAATCGATGACCGCCCACGGTTTCCAATGGGAGCGCAACGCCCAGAGCCCGGCGAGCGTCGGCGTAATGGTGAACGACACGAAGAGAGAGGTGAGCGTCGAGATCACGACGACCACCGCAAACTCGGCGATTTGCCGGCCGACCTGTCCTTGAATGAAGGCGATCGGAAAGAATACGACGACGTCCACCAGCGTGATGACGACCGCCGCCGCACCGATCTCTTCGCGGCCTCGTACCGCCGCCTCCGCCGGCGGCTGCTTGAGCTCCGTGAAATGGCGCTCGATATTCTCCAAGACGACCGTCGAGTCGTCCACGAGGATTCCGATAACGAGTGACATCCCCAGCAGCGAAATCGTGTCGATCGTGAGATGCATCAGCTTCATCGCAGTCAACGCGATTGCGAGCGAGGTTGGAATCGAGACGCAGACGACGATGGCGCTGCGCCACGAACGCAGGAAAAAGAGCATCGCGATGCAGGTAAAGAATACCGCGAGCGCCAGGGTTCGCGTGACGATGACGATCTGCTGCTGCGTGAAGCGCGACTGAACGTTGATGACGTTGAAGCTGATCTCGGGGAACTGCCGTTCGATCTGGGGCAACGCGCGCAGCGCGTTGTTCGAAGCGTCGACTTCGCTTGCGTCCGCAGCCTTCTGGACCTGGAGGAAGAGCCCGGGACGTGCGTTGATGTGCGCCGCCGAGAGACGCGGTTCGTAGCCCTCCGTCACGGTCGCGACGTCGCCGACGTGCACCACGGAGTTCGTCGCGCTCCACGGATTGACGACGCCGGCCATCGCCGAGACGCCGCCGCGCAGATTCTCCACTTGCGCTCCGGTCGAGCTGGCGATTGCCGCGGCAACGCTCGATCCGGCGGGGATAATCGCCAGATTGCGAACGGAATCGAGATTTTGAATGTCGCCGCGAATGTCGATCGTCGTCTGACGGTTCGGCTCGTAGGCGAAGCCGCCGGGGACACGTTGGTTATCCGACTGCAGCGTGTTGATGACGTCGTCAATCGTCAGGTTCGCTGCCGCGAGCCGATCGGGGTCGACGACCACCTCGTACGCCGGCGTTACGACGCCGCCGACGTTGACGTACGAGACGCCAGGAATCTGTTCGAACTGGGGCGCGATGACGTTGCTCGCATAGAGCGCCAGCCGCGAAAGTGAGAGCTTGTTCGAGAAGAGCGCCAGGGTGACGACCGTCGATTGCGTGGGATCGCGCAGGTTTACCGTCGGCGGACTGATATTGGTCGGCAGATACTTCTCGGCAGCCTGAATCGCTTTGTTCGTGAGCGCAAGGTCGGTCGCCGTATCCGAACTGATGCCGAAGATGGCGGTGATCTGTGCCTGACCCTGTTGCACCACGGAGTTATACGTTTGCAGGTCGGGCGTTCCGGCCAACGTCTGCTCGATGGGCTGAACGATGTTGTCGCGCATCTCGGTGACCGAGGCGCCGTTGTACGAAACCGAGATGGTCACCGTCGGCTGGCTGACGTTCGGGTACAGCTCCTTGACGATAGTCGCCATCGAGAGCACGCCCGCAAACAGCATCAGGGCGACGATGACGAAGACCAGCGTTGGCCGGTTGATGAAAAGCCGGGTCAGGCTGAAGTTCACTGCTGGAACGAAACCTTTTCCCCGTCGCCCAGGCTCATCTGTCCGTTGCTCACGACGCGCGTCCCCGGCGCAAGGCCGGAAACGACCGAGGTGGTTCCGTCGGTTCCAACCTCGGCAACCTTCGACGTTTTCACCGTGCCGTCGGATTGAACGATCATCACCGCATCGTGATTGTCGTCGGTGAACGCCGAGGCGGGAACTCGTACGCCGGTAACCGGCGGCGTCGCAATCCTGCCTTGCACGACCATGCCGGGGCGAATCTTCCCCCCGCGATTCGCGAGCAAGACCTTCACCTGGAAATCGGTCGAGCCGGGATTGATTTGATTGAGTACGCCGGCAACGTGACCCTGGAAGCGAGCGTTGCCCCCGAGATCGGGCACCGTGACGGTCGCCGGCGAACCGTTGACGATGCGCGCAATCTCCTCGCTCGATGCATGCATGATGGCATAGATCGGATCGATCTGCTGCAGCGTAAAAATCTGGCGCGAGCCGGGGTATTCGCCCGGATTGATATTGCGGTTAACGACGACCCCGTCGATGGGCGAAACGATCGCCGCTTTTGCGATTTGAACCCGCACTTGGTTCGCTTGAGCTTGGGCGACCTGTTCTTGCGCCGCCGACTGCTGCACGGCCGCCGACTGAATCCCTTGACCGGAGAGCGTTCCGTTCGCCTGCACGTTGGAGCGTGCCGACGAGACGTTGGCGTTTGCGGAACTGAGTGCTTGCTGGTCGTTCTTGACCAAGGTCGCTTGCGCGTCCACCGCCTGCTGTGAAACGTAGCCCTGATTGAGCAGGTTTTGATCGCGTTGCAGATTGCGTTGATCGTTGGTCAAGGTTTGTTCTGCCTGTCGCACTGCCGCTTGATCGGTGCGCAACGTGTCTTGCCCCTGCGCGATGTTCAAGGAGCCCTGGTAGACGGTATGGACGGTATTGGCATGATTGCTGTTCGCGGTGGCCAGGTCGGATTGCAGTTGCGCTTGCAGATCGGACGTGTCGAGCTGTGCCAAGACCTGACCCGTGTGGACGGATTCGCCCTCGCGCACGTAGACCGAATCGGCGGGTTCGGCGAGCGTGCTTTGAATCGCCACGTTTTGAAACGGCGCAATCACGCCGGCGAGTTGACGCGACGGTTCGATGGATCCGAAGCTCGCAACCGCCGTCTGGACGTAGGGGGCCGGGCTTTGGCGCGCGGCCGGGCGGCCGCCGCAGCCGGCGGCGGCTAGGATAGCGCAGAGCGTAACGAAGACTCGCTTTAAGGGCCGTTCCCTGGCTGCCATGGATGGTCCGATTGTAACGAAAGCATGAGTTCTTAATCCTGGAGTGAGTCTGAGAATGGGGACCGCGGGGCATCGAGCCCGGGTGCTGGTGGTTGACGACGAGCGAGCTCTCCGCGAGCTTCTCGAGTATGGCCTAGAGCAAGCGGGCTTCGCCGTGCGGGGCGTGACCGAGGGTTCGGCTGCATTGCCGTTGCTGCAAACGTGGTCGCCCGATCTGATCGTGTTGGACGTTATGTTACCCGGTCTGGACGGCTTCGCACTTCTGCCCGAAATACGCCGGCTCACGACGGCGCCGGTCGTCATGCTGACGGCGCGAACCGAGGTCGCGGAGCGGGTAGCCGGCCTCACCGCCGGTGCCGACGATTACGTCGGCAAACCATTCGACATCGAGGAGCTCGTCGCGCGCCTGCGCACGCTACTGCGCCGGCCGCGAATCGAGCAGCACGAGACGTTTCAGTACGCGGATCTGAGCATCAACGCGGCAAGTAGAACGGTCTATCGCGGCAATCGCCGGATCGAGCTTTCACCGCGCGAGTTCGATTTGCTGCGCGTCTTCGCCGAGCACGCCGAGGAAGTCTTAACCCGATCGCAGCTCTTGGACATGGTTTGGGGCATCGATCGTGACGTCATCCCGAATACCGTCGAGACGTACGTCTCGTTCCTACGTGCGAAGCTCGACAGCGGCGAGTCCGTCAAACTGATTCAAACGCTACGCGGCGCGGGTTACGCCTTGCGGTCGACGCCGCCGTGATCACCAAGCTGGCCCGGCGCATTCAGAGCCTCGCGGCAATCGAAATTTCGCTCGTTCTGGTGGCGGCGATCCTTGCCGGCGCGCTGCTTGCGTTCGGTTTCTACATTCGCTCGCTCTCCAACGAGCTCTCCGGAACGATGACGCAGCTCGAAGCCTCCTTGGCGCAGCCTGCGCCCGCGGACGCACGCTCGGGCGGTGCGTTCGCGGCATCGCTCTTGCTTGGCGCCGGTACCGAGATCATCTTTCTCGACGCCGGCACGCGAGTCACCGTCTACCGCGCACATCGTTCCGACGCGCGACCCATCGTCGCGGTCCGGCGACGCGGAGATCTCTCAGGCGATCCGCGCGTCTCGGGTCCGCTCGCCAACGTCATCCTCGGCCTGGCGACCGCTTTCGGACTGCAGCCGCTCTACGCGCATGCCGGAAACCTCTACATCATCGCCAGAGCCAACAACTCGACGCTCGTCTCGACCGTCAGCGCGTTCCTCGTGCCGCTGACGATCGCTCTCTTACTGGCAATCGCCTGCGGCATCTTGATCGCGCGAGCGCTGACGCGGCAGGCGGTACGTCCGCTCGACGACGTCACGGCCGCCCTGCAACGCTTTGCCTCGGGCGACTTGACGCCGCAACCGATTGCGGCCGACGAACGGCACGAACTCGGCGCGCTCGCAGCGGCCTATAACGGTGCGATCGACCAGATGGAGCGCGCCTTTGCCGCGCGGGACCGTGCTAACACCTCGATGCGACAGTTCATCGCCGATGCCGGTCACCAGCTGCGAACGCCGCTCACCGTCGTGCAGGGCTTCATCGCGATCCTGCGGCGCGGCGGTTTCGAGAACGCGGCGGATCGCGAGCGAATTCTCGATACGATGAACGCGCAGAGCCGCATCATGGGATCGCTGATCGACAAACTCATCTTACTCGAGCGTTGGGAGAGCCCTGAGGCCGCGCCGGCCGCTGCGCCGATCGACGTCGGAACGCTCGTTGCCGATCTCGTCGGCCCGATTGCCGACGCGCACCCCGAACGGCGCTTCGAACTCTCGACACCGTCGGGAATCCTTGCGTCGATCGATCCGACCGAGCTTGGTTATGTCGTAACGAATCTCGCCGACAACGCGGTGAAGTACGGCGAGGGTAAGATCGCCGTTGCCGTACGCGCGCAAGACTCGACTGCCGTTATCGAAATCGCCGATCAAGGCCCGGGCATTCCGTCAACCGATGCCGCCCGCGTCTTCGATCGTTTCTACCGTGGAACGCAGCGCGACGTTCCCGGTTCGGGACTCGGTTTGGCAATCGTGAAGCGTGCGGTCGAGCGCGCGCACGGCGCAATACGACTCGACTCCGGCCCGAACGGCTCGCGCTTTACGGTCGAGCTCCCCCTGGCGTCGTAGCCACTCGTCTTGTCATCCTGAAGCTTGTCGAAGGATGGCGGAGAGGGTGAGATTCGAACTCACGGAACGCTCAACACGTTCGCCCGCTTTCGAGGCGGGTGCCTTCAACCACTCGACCACCTCTCCGAGGCAGTGGGTTGGCGCCGCCGTCGAAAGAATTCCTGCAGCTGTGCGGCCGCCTCGCTTTCCAGGACGCCGGAGGTGACTTCGATCCGGTGGTTTGTTTTCGGCGAGCGTAAGATCTCGAAAGCTCCCCCGTCGGCGCCGCCCTTCGGATCGCCGGCGGCGTAAACGACCCGTTTGATGCGTGCCGCGATCATCGCCCCCGCACACATCACGCAGGGCTCTTTCGTGACGTAAATCGTGGCTTCGCAGAGCCGCCACGCGTCGAGTCGCCGCGCCGCTTCTCGCACGAGCAGCATCTCTGCGTGTGCGGTCGGGTCGCGGCGCGTCTCCTTCTCGTTCTTTGCCTCGAGGACGAGCTCGCCGCTCACGAGCAGCGCGCCGACCGGCACGTCGCCGTTTTGGACCGCTTCTTCGGCAAGCTCGAGCGCTCGCCGCATGCGGATTTCGTCGTCAGTCATAAATGCGCGCCCGGAGGGATTCGAACCCCCGATCCCAGCCTTCGGAGGGCTGTGCGTTATCCAGCTACGCTACGGGCGCACGAACTTCGCGCACTCAGCGCGAAGCGTCGGGCGGCGATCCCGCACTGGGGATGTGCTTGAAGAGATCGAGCTTGTGATCGACGAGCGTTCGGTAGAACTTCCGCACGCAATCCGGATGACCGAAGAAGTACGTCCGCGCGTAGGCGAGGTCTTCACCGGAACTATCCGGGACGTAGTGAGAGATCTCGATCTCTTCCATCTGGCTGCGATCGACCGGATGGGGACAAAAATCACACGGAATCGTCGACATTGAAAGTACACCTAGCCTTTTTCGTTTTGGCTCGGGTAGGACTTGAACCTACGACCAAGGGCTTATGAGTCCCCTGCTCTACCACTGAGCTACCGAGCCGTAGCCGCTGACGCGGTTCGACACCGCAGTATAGCAGGACCGGCGTCAGCGGACAACCGTTGCAGCCGCGCGTTCGGCCCTATTGCTTCGTGCAGCTCGACTTCGCGGTCGTCATTTTGCTCTTCTCCGTCCAGGCCGAAGCGATCGCGATACTCGAAGTCCCGTAGTTCCAAACGTCTTTTTCGTGCGTCGGATCCGCCGGGTACGCGTTCACGTACGTCATCTTCATCGCGGACGGGCTGGCGGACGCCGTCGAAATGCCGTAGTCGCCGGCAAGCGTATCGCCGCCCGTGCTGACGTACAGATGTTTCTTAGGATCGTAGCCGATCAAGAAGAAGCTCTTGTGCGCGGGCCGGTCGCCGTAGGCGCCTTCATCTCCCGTACCTTGAACCCAGAGATCGCTGACGCGTGAGATGCTGTACGTGGATTTGGGTGCAACAGAACGACTAAAAGACATGTTGGCCTCCTTTACGGAGGCCGCAATTCGGCGGCTGCTCGGTCTTTTCCGCCAAGGAGAATCGCGGTCGGAGGGACTCGAACCCCCAGCCTACAAGTTCGTAGCCTGTTGCTCTATCCAATTGAGCTACGACCGCGCGCCCGCCCTCATTTAATCCGATGCGAGCGGCTCCCCTGCTTCACGCGAAGCCGTCGCTAGTCGCTCTCCAGAATACCCGGCGATCGTTTTTGACGCAAGAAATACGCCTTGTCGTGGCTCGACTCGATGGCTTTGAACTTGATCGGCCTCTGCGTGTAGTCGAAGCAGTCGAGGATACTCGTCGCGCGTTTATCGCTCGAAGGCGGCCCTAGGCGGCCGAGGTTAAAGTTGTCCTCGATGTAGCGCAAGATGCTGCCGAACTCGTACTGCGTGGTGGAGATAAATCCGGCGCGCGCGTACGGTGAGATGATGATTGCCGGAACGCGGAATCCCAGGCCGCCGTAATCCTTGATCGGCGGCGCGTAGTTGTCGTAAAAACCGCCCCAGTCGTCCCACACCACGACGATGGCCGTGGAGCCCCAATACTGACTCTCGCCAACCGCGTTGACGATACTCGCAACCCACGACGGACCATCGTCTTTACTCGTGGCGGGGTGATCGGAGTTGTTCTCGATCGGTACCACCCACGAAACGGCAGGCAGCGCGTTGCTCGAAATGTCGTTGAACATGGTCGTCTCGGGCCACGCGACGTTCGTGCCCCACTCCGGGCCATTTCGGACGGGCCAAATGACGTCGAAGGCGTTCATCAGCCTTCCGAAGTTCGTGCTCCCTTTCCCGCCGCACGGCTCTCCGCATGGGGGCACGTAGTACTTCCACGAGACCTGGTGAGCGTCGAGCAAATCGCGCAGCGTGGAATACTTCGTCTTGAACTTGGTCGTGCAAGGAAACGGGCCAAAGGTTTTGCGCAGATACTGATTCCCGGCAGTGATGAGATGCGTTCGAGCACCCGGCGGCGCGTCGCATCCCCACATGCATCCGACCGAGCAGCCGGGAAGATCGACCATCGCGCGATTCGGTTGGACGACCGTATCGCCCGCAATCAGATCTTGATGGGCGGTAAAGCTGTCGCTGCCCTGGGTGCTGAACATGTGCTCGGCGAGGGTATACTGCTCCGCCATCTGCCAATACGGTTGGATCTGCATCGGATCCGTGTACTGATAGGGAACCGTGCACTCCGCCACCCCTTTGCCCCCGTTGGAAACCACGAGGTCGAACGCGTTCATTTTTCCGCCATCGTACGCGACGGAGTAGCCGGTCCTGTACGAGTGGTTCATATCTTGAGGGTCGAGCAGCGGGCTCTTCTTCAACGCGATCGTCGTGTTGCGGCGGATCTTCGGCTTGCAGTTCATATTCTTGACGACCTTGCCGGTCGTCGTGCCGTCGGCCCCGGGAAACGTCGCAAAAAAGTCGTTGAACGTACGGTTCTCCTGCACGACGATCACGACGTGCTGGATCGGGCTCGAGGGGCTGCCTGAGTCGCCCTTCGACGTGAGCGGCACGTTGAAAGGCGTCGTACCGCCGCCGTTGCAAGCGGCCAAGAGAACTGCCGCAGCAAAAAGGCTTGAGAAACGCGCAAACGCCAAAAGCCTCACCCCGTTGCGCCTCCTCTTGCTGGTCATGTCTTTCGGAATCTTCGGAGAGAGAGGGATTCGAACCCTCGATACGACTTTACATCGTATAACGGTTTAGCAAACCGCCGCCTTCAGCCGCTCGGCCATCTCTCCAAACTCGTACCGGCTTCTCACGGTTTGCCCACGGGGAGGCCGCTCCCTCCGGCCGCGAGCGCAGCGAAACTACGGCGGTGCCGTTGGGCGCTCGAGCGGCGGTTCGGGAACGATCTCCGGGACGATGGCGCGCCGGCGCTGCGCGCGCGGCACACGCAGGGCGTCAAAACCCACGATACGGCCGGTCGGCAATACGAGGCTGATCGCGGAGAGCAACGCGATGCACGCGTCGAGCGAGCTCCAGCCGCTGACCGTCGTCAATACTCCGCGAGCCGCCATGTAGTTGAGCGGCAAAACGATTCCGACAAAGCCGCCGAGGCGCGAAAAGAGGCCGAGGAAGAGCGATATTCCGACGAGCAGTTCGCCGACGCGCACGAGTTCGGCAAAAAGCGCGGCATTGGGCGAGACGACGTTGACTAGAAAATTGTGATACGGACCGGCCGTTTTCGTAAGACCGTTTTGGAGGTACATCGCAAACGCGCCGTTCGGCGGCAAGAAAGCGGCGCCGTTGAGAAATTTCGGGATCGCGTGAATCAGCCAAATTGCTCCGGTAAGAATTCGTACGAGCGCGAGCCATCCTGCGTAGGTACGCGACGACGGTAGGTTCATGCAACGATCTCCTTTGGCGCATGCGCGAGGCCGGCAATCATGGCCGCCGCTTCACAGGCCGCGCGCGGACGCGCGAGCCGGCGCGCGGCGGCGATCATCCGCTCGCGCAGCCCGCGATCGACAAGCACCGGTTCGAGAATCGAAGGGATATCGTCGATCCTCCGCGCCCGCAGCGCCGCTCCCGCCTCCATGAGGACTCGTGCATTACGTTCTTCTTGCCCTGGCAACGGTTTGCACAAAACGAGCGGAATCTCTGCGACCAAGGCCTCGGCCGTCGTCAGCCCGCCGGGTTTGGTGACCAGCACGTCGGCCGCATGCATGTAGTCGTAGACGTTTTCGACGAAACCAAGCGCGCGTACCGGGTACTCGACGCTCTCGGCGACCTCTTTGAGCCGCGGCCCGATCCGCGCGTTTCTTCCCGCTAGCGCTACAGCGGCAAGCGGCGCGCGTACTGCGCGCAACGCGCCCAGCACTCGCTCCACCGGAGCGATCCCAAGCCCTCCGCCCATCAGCAGCACGACGTAACGATCCTTCGGCAAGTCCAGACGCTCGCGCAATGCGTCGCGCGTCTCCGAAACCGCCCCGAACTCCCTGCGGACCGGGATGCCCGTCACCGCAATCGACGAATCGGATATGCCGCGCGCGGTAAGGACGGCACGCATCGCCTCGGTTGCGATAACGTAACGATCGATATTCTCGTGAATCCAAAAACCGTGTACGGCAAAGTCGGTGACGATCGCCACCGCCGGCGGCGCGTCGGCATAGAGATTCCTGTACTCCGCCATCGCGCCGCACGGAAATGCGTGCGTGCAGACGACGGCGTCGGGCCGCAGTCGCTCCATCAGCGGCCGCAAGTTGCTTGCAGTGAACTGATGCGCCCAAATGCGAAAGCGTCCAACCTCGGTGGCCCGCTCGGCCCTTGCGTAGATGTACCGGTAGAGCTGCGGGATCGTCTTAACCATCCGGAGGTAACCGTCCGAGACGACGCGGGCCAACACGAGTGCCGCGTACTCGTACGAATCGACGACGTTCGTTTCGGATTGCGGATCGATCGATCTCAGCGCATCGGCAACCGCGTTTGCCGCCGACACGTGGCCGACGCCGACGCTTGCAGAGAGAAAGAGGACGCGAATTAGTCCGGCTCCCCGTTCTGTCCGGCACGATCGCCGTCTTCTTCCGCGAAGGCCAGAAAATCGTCGAGGATCTCCTGGGCGAGCACGTCGTCTTCAAGGAGGTTCCCGGTCGCGTCGGTCACCACGAACTCATCGTCTTCTTCGGCGTCGCGACGGAGGACGGCGTAGGATGTGCCGTTGTCGGCGTCCTCGAGAATGCCGACCACCTCGAACGGCAGCGACCTGCCGTCATCGGTCTCGATGTGGAGCGTTTCGCTCAGTTCGAGAGGTGCGCGCGGGGTCTCGCTCTCTCCGTTCGAAGTCGTCATTGAGGCCTTTCCTTCCGGCGATTATTTACAGGCAGCGCGCGACGTTGGCCTGGTGCTCGGCCAGCGTCCTAGCAAAAACGTGGCGTCCGTTCCCGCAGTAGACGTAGTACAGGTCGTCGCCCTTCGACGGATGGAGCGCAGCCTCCAGCGACGGCAGCCCGGGGTTTGCAATCGGGGTGGGCGGCAGCCCGGCGTGCAGGTAGGTGTTGTAGGGTGAGTCGATCCGCAAATCGGCGAAGCTGAGGCGGCTCTTGTGCTCGGGCAATGCGTACTCGATCGTCGCATCGACCTGCAACGGCATGCGGAGGCGCAGCCGATTGTAAATCACCTCGGCGATCCGCGGCCGGTCTACTTCGCTCTTCGCTTCGCGCTCCACGAGCGACGCGATCGTGACCGCTTGGGGCACGGTGACGTGCAGCGCGCGCGCGCGGCTCTGCGCGTGGTCGGGAAGTTCTTTGAAAAACTGCGCGATCATCAGGTCGGCAACCTGATCGGGAGAGGCGCCGAGCGGGACGAGGTAGGTGCTCGGAAAGAGAAAGCCTTCGAGACTCTCGGTTGGAGTGCCGTCGACCACGAGCTTGCGATGCTCGAACGTGCGAAGGAACTGCCCGGAAGAACCGATCCCGGCGCTCTGGAGGCGTTGCGCGATTTGGGCCGCGGTAAAACCTTCTGGAATCGTTACCCACGCTGCCACCTGTGCGCCTGCGGTGACGAGCGCCCGCAGAACCTCGCTTTGCGTCTGATGCGCCGGGAAGCGATACTCGCCGGCCCGCACCGCGGCTTCCTGTCCGCGAAGGCGCGCCAGGACGCGAAAGCTCGCGACGTTGCTGATGACTCCTGCCGACGCGAGGCGCCGCGCAACTTCACTGAAGCTCGATCCACGATCGACGATGATCTGAACCGAAGCTGCCGGGTGCGAGCGGTCGCCGTAGACGGCATACCACAGCGCTCCCGCGGCGGCCGCGGCGACGAGTACGAGGCACGCCGTCGCCAGTACGCCATAACGAAGCGCCTTCACCCGTGCGACTCGTTTCGCCGGCGCGCGAGAAACGATTCGAGAATCAGTGCTGCGGCCATCCGGTCGACGATCTGCCGGCGCTTCGTTCGCGAAACGTCCGCGGCGATGAGCGACCTATTTGCCTGCGCGGTCGTCAGCCGTTCGTCCACGCGGTGAATGGCACCGCCGAAGATCCCGCGCAAATCCTCGACGAAGGTATCCATTGCCTGCGCGGCGATGCCCCGCTCGCCCCGCAGCGTGAGGGGATCCCCAACGACGAGCTCGTCCACGCCGTAGGAGTCGAGATAGGCCTTGATTGCCGAAAGATCGTCTCGGCGACTCTTTCGCGTGAGCGTCGCTACCGGAAGCGCGTAACTTCCCCCTGGATCGCTCACGGCGATTCCAATCCGCTTGCTGCCGACGTCCAGCGCCATAACCACGAAGCTACGCTCCCAGCGCCGCAAGGTGCGCGAGTGCCTTCGGGCGCTTGCCGAGATGATGCGCGATCAACTCCTCGGTTGCGGCGGCCGCCCGTGGGGTCGCGAGCACGACTGCCGTTCCATCGCCTTTGGCACGGGCCAGCGCGCGAAGATTGGCGACGTCTTGCCCGTCGAGCTCGGGAAGATCGCGCCAGTGCTCGCGGCAGCCTTCGTCCACGAGTCCGCCCGCTTGCGCGTCGAGGCGCACCTCCGCCGATTGGAGCGGTGCGCCGCAGCGGACGCAGTTCTCGAGCGGTGGCGCCAGGCCCAGCATCTCGAGCAGCCTCAGTGAGAACCGTGGAAGCAGCGTTCGCGGCGCGTTCGAAACGGCGACGGCCGCGATAGCGCCGACGAGCAGCTCGTAGACGTCGGGCAGGGCGAAATCGGGCTCGCAGAAGGCGTCGATCAGCTCCGCGAGCAGCGCCGCAACCGCGTAGCGGTGCGGCTCGACGAGCGCCGACCAGTGAGCCTTGCGCGTTTCCGCCGAGACGATGACGTCGAGCGAGCGCCCGCGATGCACGAGCAGGTCGCACTCGTTGAACTGCTCGAGCCGGCCGCCGAGATGGCTGCGAGGACGGCGGACGCCCTTTGCGACGGCATCCAGTTTGCCGCGCTCGAGCGTGAAGAGCGTGACGATGCGGTCGGCCTCGCCGAGCTGCCGTCCGCGTAAGACCACGCCCCGCGTCTTATAGGCGCGCGGCTGCGTCAGTCTCCTCCGATTCCTGTCTCTGCTCGCGCCTGCCGTTGGTGTAGATGCGAACGGCAAGAATCCGCCGTCCGCGCGTGCGGTCGACCCGCAGCCGCGTTTGATCGGCGCCGTCGATCTCTTCGCCTTCGTTCGGAAGCCGGCCGAAGAGTCCGACGGTATAGCCGCCGATCGTCTCAAAGTCTTCCGTTGGAAGCTCCGTCCCGAGCTTTGCGTTGACGTCCTCGATGTTCGTGCCCGCATCGACGACCGCTTCGGTCTCCGAGATCACCGAGATGGATTCTTGCTCGTCGATGTCGTGCTCGTCACGAATCTCACCGACGATCTCTTCGAGCAGATCCTCCATCGTTACCAAGCCTGCCGTGCCGCCGTATTCGTCGACCACGATGGCAAGCGAAAACTTATCGCGCTGCATCTCGCGCAGCAAATCGGCGATCTTCTTCGTTTCCGGGACGTGCACGACCACGCGCATGAGCGCGCGAACGCTCGTGTGCGCGAGCGAACCGTTGGCGAGCGCTATGAGCAGCTCGCGGTCGTGAATGACGCCGACGATGTCGTCTTTCGATTCTTGATAGACCGGCAGCTTAGAGTAGCCTTCGGCAATGACCAGGTCGAGAGCGCGTCGCGGCGACTCCTCGACGGAGACGGCGACCATCTCCGGTCGCGGCTTCATCACCTCGCGAACGATGGTGTCGCCGAACTCCATCACCGAATGGATCAGCTCGCGTTCCTGTTCCTCGATGACGCGCTGCTCCGCGCCGACGTTCACGAGCGCGCGAATATCCTCTTCCGTGACGTACGGCCGGTGAGCGTGCCTGATCCCGAAGAGGCGTAGAATGAGATCGGTCGTTACGGCGAACGCGTGGGCGATCGGCATCAACACGTACGCAACGTAACGCGTCGGCAGCGCGAGCTTCAGCGCCCAACGCTCGCTGTCGCCGGTTGCGACCGTCTTCGGAATGATCTCGCCGAAGAGCAGAAAGATGACCGCCATGACGATGGTGGAGAGCACGGCGCCCGACGGAACGCCGAGCGTCAGCGCGATGTAGGTCGCGAGCGAATCGGCTGCGAGCAGCACGATCGTGTTGCCGACCAGGATGGCGGTCAGAAAGCGTGTCTTTTCGTCGACGATCCGTTCGAGGTTTCGCGCGCCGCGCACGCGCCGTTCGGCGATGGACCGCGCGCGCAGGCGCGAGATCGAGACGAGCGCCGCCTCCGAGGCGGCGAAGAAGCCGGCCAGGAGGACGAGCACGACGAGCGCGACGGTCCAGAAGGCGAGGCCTTCGGGAGTACTTGGCGCGGGGTCGTTGTTCAAATCGGCGCCATTATAGCATAACGTGCGGCCGCACCAGCAGGTAGATCGCGAGAGCGACCAGCGTCCCGAGCATGGCGCCCCAGAAGACCTCAAATGGCCGGTGAATGCGCGCCTCGACTCGGCTTTGGGCGACCAGAAACGCCCCGAAGTAGGCCAGGATGGCCGCGAGGGGTTTTTGGTAAAAGAGCGCCAGCATCGTTGCTACCGCGAAGGCTAAGGCCGAATGTCCGGAGACGGCGCCCCCCTGTAGTGCCGAGCCACGGCCAACCCAGGCCTTGGCGAAGACCGTGCCGATGGCAACGACGACGAGCGCGATCAGCGCGACGTTTGCCGGCACCGACTGGACCGCCGCAAAGACGCTGGCCCCACCGCTGAGGATCCCCTGATAAAAGATGAGGTAGGCGCAGAGTGCGGCGCCGATCGCGGCGATCAGCACGGCGCCCGCCGCGGCGTCTTTTGCGCTTTTCGCCAAGGGATGATGAGCGACGGTGAGCAGATCGACGATCGCCTCGATCGCGGTGTTCGTCAGTTCGAGGCTAAGGACCAGCGCGATGAGCGTGATCGTCGCGACGACGTAATAGCGGTCCAAGCGAAGGACGAGGGTGGCCAGCAGCACGAGCGCCGCGACGAGAAAGTGCACGCGCATGTTCGGCTCGGTGCGCGTTGCGTAGATAATGCCTTCGAACGCGTGATGAAACGAGCGCAGGAAGCGGTGGCGTTCGATCGGGAGGTAGTGCGGCGGATTCCCGCGCGGCGGAGGCGCGCTTCGTTTGCCGCGATCGTCGGCAGGGTGGTGCATCAGCGGCTGTCCCGATAGGGCCACGGAAGGTCGATTGCGGCAGCGAGGCGCCGCTCCTCTCGGCGCATAAGGCTTCGCTCCGAGCGCTCCTCGTGATCGTGACCCGTAAGATGGAGCAGCCCGTGAATGAGCAACCGGTACAGCTCGCGCTGAAGCGGCGCGTCGTATGCCGCCGCCTGGCGGCGAGCCGTCTCAATCGAGATCACGACGTCGCCGAGCATGCGCTCGGGTGCGATCGCTTCCTCCAGCGGAAAACTCAAAACGTCGGTGGCGGCGTCGCGTCCGCGATACTCCCGATTGAGCGAACGAATCGCGTCGTCGTCGACGAGTGAGAGCGAGAGCGCAGCCTCCCCCTCCCCGACCGCGACGAGGAGCCGGCTTGCAGTCGCAACCAGAGCGCGGCCGTCGACGCCGCTGCTGCGCACGTCGTTACGGTAGTAGATCACGGCGTGACGGGGGAGGCTGCCGCGCGCGAGTAGGCGCGAACGATCTTTGCGACGAGCGGATGGCGGACGACGTCGCTCTCGTCCAGCTCGACGACGCCGACGTCGTCGATTTGCGCCAATCGGGTCGCTGCGGAGCGCAATCCGCTGCGCTGACCCAACGGCAAGTCGATCTGCGTCACGTCGCCGGTGACGACCATCTTCGAACCGCTGCCGAGCCGCGTCAAAAACATCTTGAGCTGATCGTCGGTGGCGTTCTGCGCCTCGTCGAGAATGACGAAGGAATCCGAGAGCGTTCGACCGCGCATAAAGGCCAGCGGCGCGACCTCGAGCGTGCCGCGCTCCATATACTTATTCACGAGCGCCTCGTCGAGCATTTCACCGAGCACGTCGAAGAGCGGTCGCATGTACGGATCGAACTTCTCGCGCAAGTCGCCGGGAAGGAATCCGAGACGTTCGCCCGCTTCGACCGCCGGACGCGAAAGAACGACCCGGCTCGCGTCGCGCCGCTTGAGCGCCCTGACGGCCATCACGACCGCAAGATACGTCTTTCCCGTGCCGGCCGGACCGATTCCGAAGGTGAGCGTCGTTTCCTCGATCGAGCGCACGAAGCGCCGTTGACCCGGAGTCCGCGGACGAACCTCTCGTCCACGGTGACTTCGCAGCAGCGTGGATGGCAATGCGGTCGTCTGCGAAGTCTTCGCGTCCGAAAGCGCAAGCGCGACGTCGTCCGGCGTGATATGCGCGCCCGCAACCGCGGCGTCGAGAACGCGACGGACCACGTCTTCGGCGCGGGCCACGGCGGCTTCGTCACCGGCAACGAGCAGGCGGTCGCCTTCCGTGCGAACGGCAACGTCGAGCGACGATTCTATTGCCGACAAGTTACGATCGTACTCGCCGAAGAGGCGGAGACGGTCTGAGAGCTCGCCGAGATCGATCGATCGTTGCGCGGTCAACGGGGAGAGTATTCGTCGCCCAGACCGCGGGGCTTGCCGAGAACCTCGGCGGCGATCACGGCCCGCACCAACTCGCGGCGCGTCCCGAAGAGGCGCGACGTTGGCTTCGCAGACGCTTCCCAGAGGGCGGCCTGCGCCACGGGCTGCGGAGCTGGCGGTGCGGGCTTACGTACCGCAGCGCGCGTGCTTGCCGGCGGTACCGGCGCGGCGCCCGGCGCAGGCGCTGTCGGCCGCATGAAGGCGGCCGGGCGCGGGCGCCCGGCCGTTCCCTGCGGTGCTTGCGACGGCATCTGACGGAGCGTCGAGATTCGCCGAGCCATACTGCCGGCAACGCCGACGACCAGCAGCACGACCCATACGATGAGGCCGACGTCGCGCACGCGATCGCGTTACTTCGGCCCCGGACCGGCGAGCGGCGGCTGCTGCGGCTCGCTCGACGACTCCGTCGAAGCGCCGATCGACGCGCGCATCTCCGTATCGGCTTGCACGTTCTTGAGGCGATAGTAATCCATCACTCCAAGGTTACCCCGCAGAAAGGCCTGCGCGATCGCCTGCGGTATCGACGCTTCGGCCTCGACGACTTTTGCGCGCATCGCTTGCGTTTCGGCTTTCTGCTCCTGCTCGGCGGCTAGCGCGGCGTATTGCCGCTCCGCGGCCTTTGCCTGCGCGATACGACGGTCGGCCTCGGCCTGGCTCGTCTGGAGCTCGGCGCCGATATTCTTTCCGACGTCGACGTCGGCAATGTCGATCGAGACGATCTCGAACGCCGTGCCGGCATCGAGTCCTTTCGCCAGCACCGTCTTGCTGATCCGGTCGGGATATTCGAGCACTTCTTTATGATCGATCGCGGCGCCGACGGCCGAGACGACACCCTCGCCGACGCGAGCAACGATCGTCGGCTCTCCGGCGCCGCCGACATACCGGTCGAGGTTGCTGCGAACCGTTATTCGCGCCTTGACGTTGAGCTGAATGCCGTTCTGCGCGACGCCTTGGAAGATCGGCGTCTCGATGACCTTCGGAGTAACCGAGGTCTGCAGCGCCTCCAGGACGTTGCGCCCAGCGAGATCGATCGCTGCGGCACGTTGCCATTCCAACGGAATCTGGGCGCGCTGCGCGGCGATCATCGCCAGCGTCACGTTCTCGACGTTTCCCCCGGCGAGATAATGCGATTGCATCTGATCGACGCTCAGGTTCAGTCCCGCCTTTCGCGCACGAACGTAGTTCGTTACGATAACTCCGGGGGGAATACCGATCAGCCGCATGCGTACGAGCGCGATGATGCCGAGCGGCACGCCGGCGGCGATCGTCCGGATCCACAATCCGATTGGGAAGTAGTAGATAAAGGCGAAGAATGCAATGATGACGACCAGAATGACGATCGCGCTGCTGACGGCAATCATATCCGCTCCTATTCCGAGATCGGCTCGACGAAAATGCGCGCGCCTTCGACGCGAACGACGCGAACGGGGGTTCCCTGGGCGATGAACTCACCCTCGGTGAGCACGTCGACGCGCCGGCCGTCGATCGAAGCGATTCCGGCGGGTCGCAAGTAGCTGACCGCGGCACCGGCCCGACCCCGAAGATCACGATAGTCCGCGCTGGTAACGTACTCGGGACCCTGCGCCGAGGCCAGCGCGAGGCGGTGCGCCCAGGCGTTCTGCGGCACGGCACGCACGGTCAGCGAGAACGCGATAACCGTGAGCACGATCGCCGTCGCGATCGTCTCGAGCCCGACAAAGAAAAATGGCATACCAAAGGCAAAGAGCACCGCGACCAGCAAGGCGGCGGCACCGAGTATTCCCGGAAGACCGTGGCCCGGAACGACGTGCAGCTCCCAGAGAATTCCGATCAGTCCGACAATCGCGAGTACCGCCACGAATCCGTTGGAGAAACCGGCGACGACGTGGCTGCCGAAAAAGAGCGCGAGCGCGCCGACGCCGATTATGCCGGCGATACCGTGCATCGTCTGCATCTCGATGAGAAGGCCGAGCATTCCAATGGTAAGAAGCAGCCCGCTGACGACCGGATCGGTTGCAAATCGCGCGATGCTCTCTGCCCATGAGAAGGCTTCCGTCGTGCGCGGCGCCCCGGCGAGATTCAGCTCTCCCAGCGCCGCGTCGAGCGTCGGCGCCGTGCCGGTCGCAATACCCGAACGCACCGCGTCGGCGGTGTTGAGCGTGAGAACCATGCCGCTGCGCTTATAATCGGGCAGGCTCACGTTCTTATCGACCATCGCGCCGGCAAGCTTCGAATCGTAATGGTTCCGCTGCGCGGTCGACTCGAACTCGGCTCGCACCGCCGATACGATCTTATCGCTTGGCGGAACTGCGCCTCCGGCTTCGACGGGTTCGGCGGCACCGATGGACGCGCCGGGCGCCATGATGATGCGGCTTGCGCTGAGCGTGATCAGCGCCGCGGCCGAATAGGCACGTTCGCTCACGTACGCATAGACCGGTTCCTGTGCGGAGAAGAGCGCGTCGCGGATGCTAAAGGCGGCATCGAGCAAACCACCGGGGCTGTTGACGTCGAGAACGACGCCGGCGGCGTGGTCGCGATTCGCTTCGGCGACGGAACGGTCTACGAGATGAGCCATCCCCTCGTCCACCGTACCGTTGATCGGGATCACGACGATTGGGCGCTGGAGCGTTTGGGCGGACCCGGTTGCGCTCAAACTCGAAAGCACGAGGCCGCACCAGAGCCAGATCTGCGGCCGAAATTTCCTCATGCGGCTAGCTACCTTTGCAGACCGTCTCAGGTTACAAGCTTCTCAGCGCCGGCGCGAAGCGCAGTCCTGAGCGAGGCCGAAGGCCGGCGTCGAAGGATCAGGAGGATAAGAGCTCGGTGACGATTTGGCGCACCAGATTTCCGTCGGCGAGTCCGCGCAGCTGGGGCATGACGACCTTCATGACGGCTCCCGCGTTACGCGACTCCGGCGCAAGCTCGGCCAAGACGCTCTGAACGATTTCGCGTATTTCGGCCGGCGAGCGCTGTGCCGGCAGGTAGGCGAGCAGGAGCTCGCGCTCGGCTCGCTCTTTCTCGGCAAGGTCCGTCCGGCCGGCCTTTTCGAACTCGGCGAGTGAGTCGCCGCGCTGTTTCACCAGCCGCCGTACGACCTCGAGCTCGTCGCTCTCGGAAAGCTCGCGTCCGCTCTCGCTGCGTTTATACGTAAAGCCGGAGAGCGCCGAGCGCAGGGTGTCGAGCCGCAACTGATCGCGAGCCCGCATCGCCTCTTTGAGGTCGGAGGCGATGCGATCTTTTAGGACGCCCACGTTGAAATGCTAGGCGCGGCGCTTACGTGCCGCGGCGGACTTCTTCTTGCGGCGGACGCTCGGCTTCTCATAATGCTCGTGCTTGCGCGCCTCGGCGAGAATGCCGGCTTTCTGGGTGGCCTTCTTGAAGCGGCGCAACGCGCTCTCGATCGTTTCGCCCGGAGCGATGCGAACTTCCATCTATCGACGACCCCCCTTTCAAAATGCCCCTTTTCGAAGCATGAAAAATTAGGCCCCAATGGGCCTAACGTAGCCTAGCATAGCCAACCGGGTGCGTCAAATAGCGGATTCCTTCAGCGGCGCTATCCGGGAGGCCAGCTCATCGGGCGTCCGGCGAGCACGTGTACGTGTACGTGACCCACGGTCTGGCCGCCGTGATCGCCGGTATTGACGACGAGCCGAAATCCATCGGAGCCCCCGTGCCGCGCGCCGAGCCGCGAAGCCAAGCCCATCAGCTCGGCAACTAGGCCCGTATTTGCGGACGATGCGTCACCCAGCGTCGCGTAGTGGTCGACCGGCATGACTAAGAGATGCGTCGGAGCCTGCGGATTGAGGTCTTCGATTGCGACGACGCGGTCGTCCCGCTCGACGATGTTTGCCGGCAACTCTCCGGCGGCGATCCTACAGAAGATGCAATCGCTCATCAGCGTGACCGGATCGTGAAGCTCCACGATTTCGTAGTGGTATTCCCAGCCTGATCGGCAACGCGAACCGTTACGCTGACGCGGCCGTCGGGATACTCGTACGAAGGCAAGTACTGAATGAAGTCGCCCGTGCGCACGCATTCCGAGGTAACGTCTCGCCCGTTGATCCAAAGCAGCGCGCTCGCCGGATTAACCGGGACCGCGTCGGAGGCAAAGCTCGCATACACGGCCGGCCGATTCGTGTTCACCGCGGACCCGGCATCCGGCGCGAAGTCCGAAATCCCCGGACCGAAGCTGGAAGCCGACACCGTCTCCGCGGCGGGCGCCTGCGCCGTTTCGTTGCCGATGGTGAGCCGCCCAATGAGCGCGACGTCATCGAAGTTCGCGCCGCGCGGAATCGTATAACTGCCGACGTAGACGCCCGCTGCGCGCTGCTGCATCGCCTGATCGGCGACGTCGGAGCCGATGTCGAAGGTCGCCGCACCGCCCGGCGTACCACGGAGGGTGACGTGAATCGTATCCCCCGAGCGAAGCGGATGATTGGCATCGGTCTCGACGGCGCTGATCTGCACGGCACCGCCCGCACCGGGCGGAGTATTGGCCACCCTGCGGCTGGCGAGAATTTCCCGGACCTCGTTGGTCTCCACGTTATAGCGAACCGTGACCTGGTCGTTGGGGCGAAGCTCGTCGAACGATGCAGCTTTACCGTTGAGCGAGACCTCGGCCGTTCGGCCGGCCGCGATTACCTGGCCGTCTCCCAGTACGAACTGGTTGCCGGCCATCGCGACGATATGACCGTTGCGCGAGCCGTACTCATCCACGATGCGCTCGACGTGACCGTCTTTGCGCATGTCGACCCGCGCGAAATCTCCCGGCCGGACGTCGCCAAGTTCGCCCGGCGAGGTGACGTTGACGTTGACGTCCTCCATCTCGATGGTGGCGTTCGCGGCAACCGGAATCGTCCGCACTCCGCCGCCGCGCTGCAAACTGATCGTCGGCGGATCGGAGAGCACGTCGACGGCCGCGACGGTTCCGAACCGTTGGTAGCCGCTTTCCGTGGAAAGAAAGCCGTTCGACGAGCGTCCCACCAGCTGCGCCACGATCGTCACCGTATTGGTGCGCCGGTCGAAGCGTGCCTGCGCGCCGAGCACGTCGGTGAAGAAGCGCAGCGGCACGTAGAGCACGTCGTGAACGTCGATTGGCGCGGTTTGGAGTCTCACTTGTTCGCCGTCGATTAGGGCGACCGGACTGCCGATCGTCAACGTTACGCTCTTCGATCCGACCTGCGTCGAAATGCGCTTGCCGGACCGCTGGAAGGAAAGCCCAAGCGCTTCGATCGTCCGGCGCACCGGTACGAAGAGCAGGTCGTGCTCGAACCGCGCCGGCGGATCGAGCGAAAGCGTATCGCCGTTAATAACGATCGCGATCGTCTTTGGCGCGGCGGGTTTTGACGCGGCGGCCTTTGGCGCTGCCGCAACAGCATGCGATTGTCCCACCGCGATCAAAATGGCCACGACGGCGAAGTACCGCTTCAATTTTCCTCCAATGCTTCCCGATAGACGTCGGCGGTCGCACGCGCGCACCGCTCCCAGGTCAACTCCTTCGCCGCGGCCCGTCCGAGTGCGACCGATCGCGTGCGCGCCGCTTCGTCGGTAATCAGCTGCTCGAGCGCAACCCGCAGCGCCGCCGCATCGCGAGCGCCGAACGTCAGCGCGGCGGCCCTCAGCGGTTGTGGTACTGCATCTTCGCAGGCGACGACCGGACAGCCTACCGTCATGGCCTCGAGCATCGGCAAACCGAAGCCCTCACGCAGCGCAGGCTGTACCAGCGCAGAAGCGCCCGCATAGTAGGCGGCAAGGCGTTCGGTCGTGACGTCTCCCAGGGCGACGATCGAGCGCGCGCTTCCGGAACGGCGCTGCAGCTCGCCGCCAAAATCGTCCGGACCCGTAACGTAGAGGTCGACCGAGCCGCAGCCTTCCGGCAGGGACGACCACGCCTCGAAGAGCGTTGCGAGATCCTTATGCGGCCGATGGTTGCCGACGTAGAGCAGGTAGGGACGCGCGCCCGCATAAGGCACGGGCGGATTGCGAAAACTCTCGGCGACGCCAAGCGGGATGACGCGAACTTTCGCCCGATCGACGCGCAGAAAGCTTGCCAAATCGTCGACGGTTCGCTCGTCATCGGTAATGACGCGGCGCGCGCGCGCGCACGCGTAGCGCACGACGGTCGCGTAGTACGGCCCGACCTTCGCTTTAAAATACTCGGGGAAGCGTAAATGGATCAAGTCGTGGATCGTCACGACGAACCGAGGCGGCAGCAATACCGGTACGTATTGCGAGAGAAAGTGCACGAGATCGAGATTTGCGCGGCGCAGTGCCAGCGGAAGCGCGATCTGCTCGCTCCAGCCGAAGTTGCCGCCGCGCGTGAAGGTAACGTAGGCATACTCTGGCGCGACGGCCGGAAGAGTCGCCACCAGCTCGCGCGCATAGGCCAGCATTCCCGCCGAGAGCTGCCGCGTCGGTCGCGCGTCGAGTCCGATTCGTGCCTTCAACGCAGAAGCGCTTTTCGCTGCGTAACCACCGGATAGAGCGCCGAGCGGTATGCGACGTACCAGCCGCGCGGACCGTCCAGCACGGCGCCGCGAGCGAAGAGCAGCCACGCAAATCGGAGGACGCTCTCGACGCCTACGGCGAGCAAGCGCGGAAGCGAGCCCTTGACGTTCTCCGCCTCCAGCGTCGTATAACGCTCGTACTTCGAGCGATAGGCAGCGACGTCGGGATATGAGTAGTGCAGCAGCGTGCCGGGCAGATCTCCGACGCTCCCATCGCAGTGCCAGGCTTCGTGAATCGCCGCGCTTTCCGAAGCTGCCGGATGCGCTTCGAGCGTCACGCGATCGGTTCGAAAGAGGCGGACGAGCGGCTCGTCACGCCAAATGCGCATCGGTTTTCCGCAAAAGTACGTCGTGCGCTTGAGCCGGTAGCCGTCGGCGTCGCCCGGCGCCCGGAGCATCGCATCGCAAAGCACGTCGTCGAGCGCCTCGTCTGCATCGATCATCAGCGTCCAGGGCGTCGCAACCTGCGCGAGCGCGAAGCGGCGTGCGTCGACGAAACCGGACCACTCGCGCTGCTCGACCCGCGCCCCCGCCGCTCGGGCAAACTGCACGGTATGATCGCGCGATCCCGCGTCGAGAACGAAGATGCCTATCCCGCGAGGCAGGCTGGTAAGGGCGCGCGGCAGATTCCGTTCTTCGTCGCGCGTGAGGACGACTGCGGTAATTAGGCTTGGGTCCAGGAAGCTGCCTCGGCGATATGCGCGCGCGCCTCGATCCGTTCGTCGTGCGCGAGCGACGCGCCGATAAAATCGCGATAGAGCGGCGCCGGGCGATTCGGGCGCGACTTGAACTCCGGATGCGCCTGCGTCGCCACGAACCACGGATGCATGTCCGGCGGCAGTTCGATCACTTCGACCAACCGCGTCTTGTCGATCGTATGGTGGCCGCTAAAACGCATTCCATGCTCTTCGAAAATCGGACGATACCGGTTATTGAACTCGTAACGATGACGGTGGCGCTCGCTAATCTCGAGATCGCCGTAGGCCCGCGCGGCCTGGCTTCCCTCTTCGAGCGTGCAGACGTACGTCCCCAAGCGCATCGTACCGCCGTACATTTCGAGATTTCGCTGATCCGGCATGAAGTCGATCACCGGATCGGCGCTCGTCTCATCCACTTCGCTGGTCATCGCCTCGGGAAGCTCGCAGACGTTGCGCGCAAACTCGACGCAGGCAAGCTGCATGCCGTAGCAAATTCCGAGGAACGGGATCTTTTGCTCGCGGGCGTATTGGATCGCCCGCAGCTTACCCTTGACGCCGCGCGCACCGAACCCGGGTGCGACTAAAACGCCGTGCGCCCCGCGCAGTACGTCGACGCCTTCGTTCTCGACCTGCTCGGAGTCGATGCGCCGTATCTCGACGGCAGCGTGATGGAAGATGCCGGCATGGGCGAGCGCTTCGTTGATCGAGATGTAGGCATCTTTGAGCTCGACGTACTTTCCGACGAGTGCGACCGTCGCACGCCGCCGCGGGTGGAGGAGCCGCTCGGCAATCGCGACCCACTCGTCGAGCTTGGGCGCTGCGGCGGGCAAGTTGAGCTTCCGCACCGCGGCCTGAGCGAGGCCCTCGGCTTCAAGGTTGAGCGGAACCTGATAGATCGTCAGCGCGTCGACGTTCTGCACGACCGCGCTCGGTGGTACGTCGCAGAAGAGCGCAATCTTCTCCTTGAGCTCAAGCGGCATCGGAAGGGCCGATTGCGTTCGGCAGACGATGGCATCGGGCGATATGCCGATGCCTCGCAGTTCGCGAACGGAGTGCTGCGTCGGTTTGGTCTTGAGTTCATCGGCAGCCCCGAGATGCGGGACGAGCGTGAGGTGCACGTACATGACGTTCTCGTCGCCGACGTCGTAGCGCATCTGACGGATCGCCTCGAGAAATGGGAGCGACTCGATGTCGCCGACCGTTCCGCCAACCTCGACGATGCAAACCTCCGCGCGGCTCGCATCAGCCACGCGTTTGATGTGTGATTTGATCTCGTTGGTGATGTGCGGAATCACCTGGACCGTCGCGCCCAGGTAATCGCCGCGGCGCTCCTTTTCAATGACCGAATTGTAAATTTGCCCCGTCGTGACGTTGTTCGCGCGTTGCAGATTCTCATCGATGAAGCGTTCGTAGTGACCGAGGTCGAGATCGGTCTCGGCCCCGTCTTCGGTGACGAAGACCTCGCCGTGCTGATACGGATTCATCGTACCGGCATCGACGTTGATATAGGGATCGAGCTTTTGAATCGAAACGCTCAGGCCGCGGGCTTTCAGGAGCCGTCCGAGCGAGGCGGCGGTGATGCCCTTGCCGAGCGAACTCACCACGCCCCCGGTGAAGAAGATATACTTCGCCATCTCGGGTTGTCTTCGTTCGCCCGGCGTTGCTTGGTTACCTGGGACCGGTTGGTACGTTCCCTTGCATCGCTACGTGGTGCTTCCGCGGACGATTGGGTCGCGCTTCCTGCGCGACCCCGCGCTCGGCTTCAGCCGCGCTCTCGCCCTCCAGGGCTTCGCGCGGCTTCAGACGCCGCCGAAGCGCCACGTAGCTCCGCAGGACGCCGATCGACGGCTTTGAGGTAGCGGGGGAGGCCGGCATAATCATTACACTCCTCAATGACGAACTTCGGGAGGGTTGTGCGGACTAACACGGCGAGCTTTTTAATTGTGGGGGGCGCGCATTCGAGCAGAACCAAGGCGGAAGGATTTAGTAGTGCGGGAAGCTGGGGCAGCAGATTTCGGTAATGGACGAGTCCGTCGGGTCCACCGTCCAACGCCGATCTCGGTTCGAACGAGGCGGGATCGGGTCGCTTCGGAATCTCCGAAGTAGGAACGTATGGTAGGTTCGCGATGACGACGTCGTAGCGATTCTCGCCGGCGGGCTCTGCAAGATCGCCGTGATAGAACCGGCACCGTTCCGCCACGCCGAGGCGCACGGCATTTCTCCACGCGTGCTCGATGGCCACCGCCGAAGAATCCGTGGCGTCGACGATGGCGGCGCTCTCGGCGGCAATCGTGCATGCGATCGCGCCGCTGCCGGTGCCCACGTCGAGCACGCCCATCGGTCCTCGTATAAATGCCAGCGCTTCGTCGATGAGGTGCTCGCTCTCGGGACGAGGCACCAAGACGCTTTGGTTCACCACGAACTCTCGGCCGTAGAACCATGCCGTGCCGGTGAGATAGGCAATCGGAATGCCCGTTCGGCGGCGGCGGCAGAGCGCGCGAAATGCGCTTTCTTCGTTGGTGGAGACCGCAGCCTCGCCGTGCGCGATTAACCACTCGCGCGGACGGTCGAGTACGTGGGCCAGCAAAAGGGCCGCGTCGGAACGCGGCGAGGGGCTACTCTTTTCGAGGGCAGTGATTTCGTCGGCGAGCAGCGGTGCGACGCTGCTCACCCGGCGGCTTCGCCGGACAGCAGGCGAGCACGCTCGTCGGCGATGAGCTCGTCGACGATGTGACCGAGATCGCCGTCCATGACGCCGCGAATGTTACCGAAGCTCCGGTTGATCCGGTGATCGGTGATACGGTCTTGCGGAAAGTTGTACGTGCGGATCTTCTCCGCACGTTCGCCGGTTCCGACCTGCGCGCGCCGCAGCGAGCCGACCGCTTCTTCTTGCTCGCGCTGTTTGCGGTCATAGAGCGTTGCTCGCAGCATCGCCATCGCTTTCTCACGATTCTGCTGCTGCGAACGCTCCTGCTGCGAAGCGACGACGACCCCCGTCGGCACGTGAGTGATGCGAACCGCGGATTCCGTCTTATTGACGTACTGGCCGCCGGCGCCGGAGGCCTTATAGGTGTCGATGTGCAGGTCGGCCGGCCTGATCTCGATCTCGACGTCTTCTTCCACTTGCGGCAGCACCGCGACCGTCGCCGTGCTGGTATGGATGCGCCCCTGCGCTTCGGTCGCCGGGACGCGCTGCACGCGATGGACGCCCGATTCGTGTCTGAGGTAGCGATACGGCTCCTTGCCGGTCACCGCAAAGACGATTTCTTTGTAGCCGCCCGCCTCGCTGGCACTCTCCGAAACGAGCTCCGTCTTCATGCCCTGCGCCTCGGCGAAGCGCATGTACATGCGCGCCAGGTCGCCGGCAAAGATCGCCGCCTCGTCGCCGCCCGTGCCGGCACGAATTTCGATGAAAATGTCTCGAGCGTCGTTGGGGTCCCGGGGCATCATGAGCTGCGCGAGCTCGCGCTCGAGCGCGAGTACGCGTTCGCGTAAGCCGGCGTTCTCTTCTTCGGCAAGCTGCCGAAGCTCGCCGTCGCCAAGACGAACGAGTGCCTCGTTCGCTTCGATTTCGGCGCGCGCGGCACAGAGCTTACGGTAGGTTTCGACGGGCGCTTCGAGCTGCGCGCGCTCCTTGACGAGCGCGGTGTAACGCGATTGGTCGAACGCCCCTCCCGGGTTGGCGAGCTGTGCGTCGATCTCGTCGAAGCGCCTCGCCATCGAACCGAGCCGGTCGATCAGAGCTCGGCTGCCGCCTTCTTCGCCTCGCGCACGGCCTTGCGGGCAGCGGCCTCCTCTTGCTTCCGGCGCGCCGCCGCGGAGCGCTGGTTGAACTTGTCGACCCGGCCGGCGGTGTCGACGAGTTTCTGCTGCCCGGTGAAGAGCGGGTGGCAGGCTGCGCAGATCTCGACCGCGATCTCGGGCAGCGTCGAGCCGGTCACGAAGGTATTGCCGCAGGCGCAATGCACCCGGGCTTCGGGGTACCACTTGGGATGGATCTTCGTCTTCACAGCCCCTGCATTATACCAAGCGTGTCAAAAGCGCCGCTTGCTTGCTGCGAAAGCGACGGCGGCGCCCTCAAATTCGTTCCCGAGAGGTAAGGGGAGCGGTACTTGGTCGAATCACTACCTCGAGAGAAGCCGCTCCCCGCTACCGCTTTAGAGGTGAGGTAAAATACGCCATGCGTTTTCGTTCGACCGGCCGTCGATTCATCGCCGCAGCGCTCTGCGCGCTCTTCGTCGCCGGTTGTAGAGCCGGCGGCGGCGTTCCGGCTCAATCGTTCGTCCCCGCCTCAGAGGCCCTGAGCCCGACGGGAATGCAGCCCATGGGTAAGGGCCTCGAAAAAATCCAGCATATCGTGATCGTCATCCAAGAGAACCGAAGCTTCAACAATTTATTCTACGGCTATCCCGGCGCAAAGACCGTGAAGTACGGCCAGATCTCGACCGGCGCCAAGGTGATGCTGCAGCCCGTTTCGCTCGCGACGTCCTGGGATCTCGAGCATAATAGCGGCGGTTTTCTGCGCTCGTGCAACGGTACGGGAACGATTCCAGGCACGCATTGCCGCATGAACGGCTTCGATAAGCAGACGTGGAGCTGCAATCAGCCCGGCAAGGCGAAGTGTCCGATCAAATATCCGCCTTATGCCTACGTCCCCCACGACCAAATTCAGCCGTACCTGGACATGGCGAACCAGTACGTGCTCGGGGACGAATTCTACGCCTCGGATTTCGATACGAGCAGCTACATCTCGCATCAGTACATCATTGCGGGAATCAATCCCGATAGCGCCGCGAACTATCCCGAAACGATTTGGGGCTGCCCCGGCGGCAAGCCCGATCGGATCGACCGGCTCGGGCCCGATCGCGAGATCGTTCTTTTTCCGAAGAGCGAGCATCCGTGCTCCGACGTTACGACGCTCGCCGACGAGCTCGACGCGGCCCGCGTAACGTGGCGCTTCTACGCAGCGCCGGTCGGTTATTCGAAGGGCGAGACGCCCTGCGGTACCAGCGGCGGCATCGGGCCGGATGCATCGAAAGGGCGGCGCGGAATCTGGAGCGCCTATCAGGCGATTCGGCACATCTGCTACGGCCCCGATTGGGCGAAGGACGTATTCTCGCCGCCGACGCGATTCTTCAACGATCTGTCGCGCGGCCGGCTGCAAAACGTCACGTGGATCACGCCGACCTACGCGAACTCCGATCACGGCGGCAACAGCTCGAAATCCGGCCCATCGTGGGTCGCCTCGATCGTCAACGCCATCGGCAGGTCGCCATTCTGGAACTCGACCGCAATCTTCGTCTTCTGGGACGATTCGGGCGGCTGGTACGATCCCGAGCCGCCGGCATATCTCGACAACGACGGTCTGGGTTTCCGCCTTCCGCTCCTGATCATCTCGCCGTACGCGAAGAAAGGATTCGTCACGCACGTCCACCTCGAGCACGGCAGCATTCTGCGGTTCGTAGAGAACCGGTTCGGTCTCGCGCAACTGGCCGCAAGCGATCAACGCGCGACTTCACCGCAGCTTTGCTGCTTCGACTTCGGGAAACCACCGCGTAAGTTCGTGCCAATTAAAGCGCCGTTCGATCAAAACTACTTCATGGCTCAGCCGCTGGACATGCAACCGCCCGACAGCGAGTAAAGCAGCGCGAACAGGAGGCGCTTGTGCGCCTCCCAAAGCCCCCTATCGTGAGATCCCCCACTCTTTTTGCCGCGATCGCGGCCGGCGCCGCGGCCGGCATCGTCTTCTTTTTTGCCGACTCTGGCGCACGGCTGCCCGCCTCTGCAGCGACGCCGCCGCCAACCCCGCCGCCGATCGGCACGCCGGCAACGCCGGCTCCGAACAACGCCCTCGCGCTCCCGGCGGTTACGCCGTCACCCTCGGCAACGACGGCCGCGTCCAAAGGACGGCCCGCTGCGCCAGTCGACGCGCGCAAGGGGCTTGACGGCGTCTGGGAGGTACAGATCCAGCATCCCAGCGTGACGGATTACACCCACTTTCAGCTTCGCCAGCAAGGCGACGCCTTGACCGGAGTCTATCTCGACGCACGAGGCAAAAAGTATCCGCTCTCGGGAAGCGTCGACGGGCAGGCAATCCGCTTGATCGTAACGATGCCGAACGGAACGACGCTTCTGCTCGAAGGCAGGCTCGACGGCACGACCGACATGGTCGGCATGCTCACCGCACCCGACGGGCAAGTGCCGTTTACCGCGGCTTATCGCGCGAAAGCGAAGTGGATCGAAAACGTCAATCCGTCGCCCGGCGGCATTCCGCAACCCGGCTCGTACACGCCGCCGTAACCGCTAAGTACGCTTCGCTAAGCGCTCCTCGACGTAGGGCACGAGACCGCCGGCGTCGATGAGCGCGCGCATAAACGGTGGGAACTCCGCTGCGTGGTACTCGGTTCCGCGCGTGAGATTGCGAACGAGTCCGCTTGCCGGTTCGAGTTCGATCTCGTCGCCCGACTCGATGCCGTCGACGGCTTCGGCCGATTCGAAGATCGGCAGCCCGATGTTGAGCGCGTTACGATAAAAGATCCGCGCGAAGCTCTTTGCGATGACCGCCGCAGTTCCTGAGGCCTTTATGGCGATCGGTGCCACTTCGCGGCTCGAGCCGCAGCCGAAGTTCGTGCCGGCGACGATGATGTCGCCGTTCTTCATGCGCGTCGCGTACTCCGGATCGAGACCCTCGAGTGCGTGTTTACCGAGCTCGGCGGGATCGACGATGTTGCAATACTTGCCGGGAATGATGACGTCGGTGTCGACGTTTTTGCCGTACTTGTGGGCGCGCCCGCGCAGCGTCGCTTCCATGTTACACCACCGCCAGTTCTAGGACGCGCGGGTCGGTGATTCGTCCGGTGAGCGCCGACGCCGCGCACGTCGCCGGCGAGGCGAGGTAAATTTCCGCCTTCGGCGATCCCATCCGGCCCACGTAGTTGCGGTTCGTCGTGGAGATCGCGCGCTCGCCGTCGCCCAGCGTTCCCATGTGGCCGCCGAAACAGGCGCCGCAGCCCGGCGTGTTGACCGCGCATCCGGCGGCCGCGAGCGTCGTGAGAACGCCTTCTTGAGCCGCCTGCATCCAGACCTTTTGCGAGCCGGGGTTGACGATGACGCGCAGGTTCGGGGCGATGCGTCTGCCGTCGAGGATTTTTGCCACGATGCGTAAGTCGTCGATGTAGCCGTTCGTACAGGAGCCAATGAAGACCTGATCCACGCAAAGATCGTTGGCCGCAATCTCGGAGATCGGGTGGACGTTGTCGGGCGTGTGCGGACAGGCGATTTGCGGCTCGAGCGATCCGATGTCGATAGAGAGCGTTCGCTCGTAAACCGCGTCGCCGTCGGCTCGCTCGATGACGAAGGGCCGGTCGGTACGCTCCTTCACGTAGGCAATCGTCTTTGCGTCGGCGTGGAAGATGCCGTTCTTCGCTCCCGCTTCAATCGCCATGTTCGCCATCGTGATGCGCCCGGTAATCGAGAGCTCGTCGACGGTCGATCCGTGATATTCGATCGCACGATAGGTGGCGCCGTCGATGCCGAGCTCGCCGACGGTGCGCAGCATAATGTCTTTCGCAAAGACCATCGGACCGGGCTTGCCGCTGTAGACGATCTTGATCGATGCCGGAACCTTCAGCCAGACTTCACCGAGAACGAACGCGGCCGCGATGTCAGTCGATCCCATGCCGGTAGCGAACGCGCCGAACGCCCCGTAGGTACAGGTGTGCGAGTCGCCGCCGACGATCAGCTCGCCGGGCGCGACGAGTCCCTCCTCCGGAAGCACCACGTGCTCGATGCCGCCGCGGCCCACGTCGAAGAAGTGCCCCACGCCCTGCTCGTAGGCGAAATCTTTCATCAGGCGCGCGAGTCCCGCCGACTGCGCGTCCTTTGCCGGCACGAAATGGTCCGCAACGAGCGCGATCTTGTCGGGATCGAAGACGCGAGACGCGCCCTTCATCTTTCGCATCACGCCGATGGCGACCGCGGCCGAGAGCTCGTTGGCCAAGACGAGATCGACTTTCGCGTTGATGATCTGCCCCGGTTCGACGCGCTCGAGGCCTGAGTGGCGCGCCAGGATCTTTTCGGTGAGTGTCATGCCCATGATACAAACATTATAGGGCGAAGTAAGGGCCCCTATCCATGACTGAACACGAATTCGGGTTTGCTACGCGCGCGCTCCATGCCGGCGCACCGCCCGATCCTACGACCGGGTCGCGCACCGTGCCCATCTACCAGACGGCCGCGTACGTCTTCGGATCGACCGAGCAGGCGGCGGAACTCTTCGGGCTGCGGAGCTACGGACACATTTACAGCCGGATCAGCAACCCGACCGTCGCCGCATTCGAGGAACGGATAGCGAGCCTCGAAGGCGGCCTGGGCGCGGTCGCCTTTTCAAGCGGCCTTGCGACGCAGCTCTGCATGGTGCTTTCGCTCGCACAAGCAGGCGATCACCTCGTCTGCACGCAGAACGTTTACGGCGGAACGGTGACCCAGTTCAGCGTCACGATCCGCCGCATGGGAATCGAAACGACCTTCGTTCCCGCCGACGATCTCGACGCGGTGCGCGACGCGATCCGGCCGCAAACCAAGCTGCTTTTCGTCGAGACGGTCGGCAATCCGTCGGGCGTCGTCGCCGACCTGCGCGGGTTCGCCTCGCTCGCACACGACGCCGGGATACCGCTGGCAGTCGACAACACGTTCGCAACGCCGTACCTCTGCCGCCCCATCGAACTCGGCGCCGACATCGTCGTGCACTCGGCGACGAAGTTCATCAACGGTCACGGAACCTCGATCGGCGGCGTGCTGATCGAATCGGGAACCTTTGCGTGGGGAAACGGACGATTTCCGTTGCTCGCCGAGCCGAGCCCCGGCTATCACCAAAAAGTCTTCACCGAGACCTTCGGGGAGTACGCCTTTCTCATGCGCGCCCGCGCGGAAGTCTTGCGCGACGTGGGGGCGCAGATGTCGCCGATGGACGCGTGGCTGCTTCTCCTCGGGCTCGAGACGCTGCCGCTGCGCATGGAGCGCCACGTTCAGAACGCCCGCGCCGTCGCCGCGTTTCTAGTCGCGCGCCCGGAAGTCGTTTGGGTGCGCTCGCCGCAGCTCGGGTCGATCTTTACCTTCGGCCTGCGCGGCGGCCGTAACGCGGCACGGCGCTTCATCGACGAACTCGAACTATGGAGTCATCTCGCCAACGTCGGCGATTCAAAGAGCCTCGTCATCCATCCCGCTTCCACGACGCACTCTCAGCTTTCCGACGACGAGCTGCGCAAAGCAGGGGTCGAGCCCGAATCGATTCGGCTCTCCGTGGGGCTGGAAGACGTCGACGATCTCGTCTGGGATCTCGGCAACGCGCTGGAGCGCTCCGAAGGCCGATGATTCTCACGACACCCGCGCAACGCCGCGAACTGCTCTCCCGAACGCGCACGATCGCGATCGTCGGGGCATCGGCGAATCCCCTGCGCCCGAGCTACACCGTCTTCTCCTACCTGCGGCGGCAAGACGCCTACGAGGTTACGCCGATCAATCCCACGCTCGACGCAATCGACGGCGTCGCCGCGTACCCGTCGCTGACCGCCTATGCGGCGCGGCGCGGCGCTCCGGATATCGTCGACGTCTTTCGCCGGCCGAGCGAACTGATCGCCGTCGTCAACGAGGCAATCGAGATTCGCGCGAAGGCGATTTGGTTTCAGTACGGCGTGATAGACGAGGAAGCGATTGCGCTTGCCGATCGCAACGGGATGGACGTCGTCGTCGACCGCTGCCTGAAGGTCGAGCACGCGCGCTTCAGCGGCGGGCTCTCGACCAGCGGCCTCAACAGCGGCGTCATCACGTCACGCTGGAAGCGGCGGTAACGCCGCTTTAGCGCCGGGCCGCCAAACCCTCCGCATCGAGCGAGCAGCCGCGCAGTGCCGCTTTACGGTCGCGTCCGATGAGGACAAGCCCGTCTGCGCTCTGCATTCCGATATCCTCGGTTTGGATGGCAATGCATGACGAGCGGTTGGCGAGATCGACGTGCAAAAGCGAGCCGATTTCGCCTTGCGGCAGCGTTCGGCGGTCGGGTCCGACGACGCGCGGGCGCAGCCACGGCGGCCCCACGTAGCTTCGCGTTCCGGCAACGTCGTAATACTGCGAGCAGAGCTCGGTCATGCCGTACTCGAAGAATACTGCGCCGGGCCGGAGACCGAAGCGTTCGCAGAGGCGCGTTTCGAGCACGTCGCGTTCGACGACGCGCGTGCGGCCCTTGAAACCGCCCGTCCCCATGATCCGCGAGCCCGCCGCGAGCTCGAAGCGCCGGTTCCGTTCGCTCATCGCATCGAGCAGACGGACGAGCGCGAAGCTCGTCGCGGCAATGCAAACCGGTACGCCTTGCGCGATCGCGGCATGGAGATCCCGTTCGAATGCTTCGACGAGCAATCCATCGCCGCGAAGGTACCAGCCCGTGCGATCGTCTCCGAACCGCTCCGACGCGCGCGCCATCATGTATCCGAGCGACGAATGCGGCCGCTCCGCCGGGTTCGGCACGAGGTTGAGATAGCGCAGAGGTGCGCGCTCGAGAAGAACGAATCGCTCGAATGCGGCGAGTAAGGCGGCATCGTAGAGCGAGGTGGTCTCGAGATAGTGCCGCCCGGGCGTACCGCGCGTCGTTCCGCTCGTCTCGAATACTGCCGCCGCCGCTGCAGGATCGAACGTTGCCAGAGTTGCTTCCGCGAACGCCGGCGCGGGAGCGCCTGGAATCTCCTGCCACGACTCAGGAACGGCCGTAACGCCTAAGCGCGCGCAATAGCGCGCATAGGGAGCGCTATAGCGAAGCTGATACTCGAATAGGCGCAGCGCGAGGTCGTTGAAGGCATCGTCGCTCGGCGTTTCCCCCGACCGGTGCCACGCTTCAATGACGCGAAGAATCTCCGCGTCGAGCGCCTGCGACTCGCTTTCGTACCCCGTCGTGGTTCGCGGCGCTATCGTACCAGTTCGATCAGCGAAAGTTCGGCGGCATCGCCGGGACGCACGCGCGTCTTGGTGATGCGCGTGTATCCGCCGGTTCGGCTCTTGAGCGCCGGAGCAATCTGCTCCACGAGTTTCTTCACGACGGCAGGCTCCGTGATGAACTCGGCGAGGCGGCGCCGGGCGGCAAGATCGCCGGCCATCGCCGTGGTGATCAGCCGTTCGGCCACCCGGCCGATCTCCTTCGCCTTTGCCGACGTGGTCTCGATCTTCTCGTGCTTGAAGAGCGAGGTCGCCAAGTTGCGCAGAAGCGCCTTTCGGTGGCCGTCCGTTCGGGAGAGTCGTTTGTAGGCGATAGAATGCGGCATTGTTTATCTGTTCGCTACCCTAGGCGCAGCGACAGCCCCCTCTCTGCTAGAACCTGTTTGATCTCGTCGAGCGACTTCTTACCGAAGTTGCGCATCTTCATGATCTCGTCCTCGGTCAGATCGAGCAGCTCGGAGACCTTCGAGATGCCCGCGCGCTTGAGGCAGTTGAACGACCGCACCGAAAGGTTGAGCGTTTCGACCGGAACGTCCCACTCGTTCGGCGGCGTCTCCGGAAGCGGCTCGGAGCGGTTCGTAAACGAGACGAACAGATCCAGCTCTTCCTGCATGATGGAAGCGGCCGTGGAAAGCGCGTCGTCGGGCGTGATCGAGCCGTTCGTCTCGACCTCGACGGTCAGGCGATCGTAATCGACGCTCTGTCCCACGCGCGTGTCGTCGACCGTGAAGTTCACCTTGCGAATCGGCGAAAAGATCGAATCGAGCGGAATCAGGCCGATCATATGCTCGACGTTGCGCTGGCGGTCGGCCATCACGTAGCCGCGTCCCTGCTCGACGCCGATCTCCATCGTGAGCTTTGCGTCTTTCGACGAGAGCGTACAGAGCCGATAGTTCGGATCGAGGATCTCGACGTCGGCGTCGGGCACGATGTCGGCCGCGGTGACGTCGCGCGCGCCGCTTACCGAAAGCGCCAAGACCTTCGGCTCGTCGCTATTGAGCTTGACCGGCAGTCCCTTTAAGTTGAGCATCAGCGCGATGGTATCTTCGACCATTCCCGGAATGGTTGAGAACTCGTGCAGCACGCCGTCGATCTTCATGTACGTGACGGCGGCTCCCGGAATCGAGCTGAGCAGCACGCGCCGCAGCGCGTTGCCGAGCGTTATACCGAAGCCGCGCTCGAGCGGCTCGATGACGAACTTCGCGTAGTTGTCGCGACGCTCGCGTACTTCAATGGTCGCGCCGACCGGCGCCTCCATCATGGTTGTCATTGGTTTCGTTGTCCTTTATTGCTACTTACGTTATCCGCCATCGACCCCCGGCCGACGACGATCGTACGCCTAGCAGCGGAGTAGTGCGTTTGCCTTCGCCACGTTCCGGCTCGGACACATTCGTCGCGCCACCTCCTGTGGCGCTCCTATCGACTGCCTCACGCCTTTCGCAATCCTGCTCCGGCGCTCGGTCAGACGGTCCTCGCCGGAAGTGGCGAGGACGAAAACCTTAGCGAGAGTAGTATTCTACGATCAGCTGCTCGTCAACCGGAGTATCGATCTGCTCGCGCGGGGGCGCCTGCAGCACCTTGGCGGTCTTCTCCTGGTCGTTCCACTCGAGCCACTCGGGCGGGCGCCGGCTCTGCGCGACCTCGAGATTCGACTCGAATACCGGCGACTTGAGGCTGCCGGGCGCGATCGAGATGACGTCTCCCGGACGCACGACGTACGACGGAATGTTCACGATGCGGCCGTTTATGCGGAAGTGGCGGTGCGTGACGAGCTGACGCGCTTGCGCGCGGCTCGTCGCCAAATTCAAACGGTAGACGACGTTGTCGAGCCGGCGTTCGAGCAGCTGCAGAAACGTGCGTCCGGTCTGACCGGGCACGCGAGCGGCTTCGCGGAAGTAGTTTTCGAACTGCGTCTCGTGCACGCCGTAGTACCGGCGCATCTTCTGCTTCTCGCGAAGCTGGCGGCCGTACTCGGAGACCTTGGTCCGAGACTTCCCCGCCGTCTTCTGACCCGGTGCGGTTCCGCGCCGTTCGACGGCGCAGTTGCGCGAGAGGCAGCGGTCGCCCTTAAGGAAGAGTTTGATCTTTTCTCCGGTCCTGCTCGCGGCGGTTTCCCGGCGGCAGAGACGGCAGACCGGACCGGTGTAACGCGACATAACGCAGCTAAACCCGGCGACGCTTGGGGGGACGGCAGCCGTTGTGCGGGATCGGCGTCACGTCCTTGATCATGGTGATCTCTAAGCCGGCAGCCTGAAGCGAGCGGATTGCTGCCTCTCGGCCGGCCCCCGGACCCTTGACGAGCACTTCGGTCGACTTCATTCCGTGCTCGATCGCCTTGCGGGCAGCGGCCTCCGCGGCCATCTGCGCGGCAAAGGGGGTCGACTTCTTCGAGCCTTTGAAGCCGAGATTACCGGCCGAGGCCCACGATATGACGCCCCCGTGCGGGTCGCTGATCGTTACGATGGTGTTGTTGAACGATGCGTGCACGTGCGCGACGCCCGCCTGGACGTTCTTTACCTCGCGCTTGCGCTTGGACTTGGTCTGTTTTTTGGCCGCCAAAAATCTCTCCGCCCGCAGTGGGGTATAGCAGTTTGAACCGACGATGATATCGGGCCTCGAGAAGGCCCAAGAAGGTATCTTACCTGGAGGGGGCGGCCAAAGGCAAGGGGGCTCGGTCTTTCCACCGAGCCCCTGCCCGCTGTCCCTCCAGCTGCTACGGATAAAGGAGCTTAAATCCGATGCCTGCGAACGGCCCGTTGTAGGAGCGGTTGATGGGGGCGTTCTGCTTGTTTGACCAGCTGTCGCCCATCCAACCTCCCTCGATGAAGATCGGGGAGTTACCGAGCGCGATCGCGATGCCCGCCTGATACTTCAGGATGGCGTACTGGAGCGGCAACGAGGCCGAGTGGAACCCCGTGCTGGGGAAGTGATTCGGCAGTTGGACGCTTGCGGTGCCGTTGACGTTCGGATAGTACCAGACGCTGCCGAAGAACGAGAACGTATGGTCGAGGTCCGCGAGCTTTTCGCCGCCGAAGCCGACGCCGTTGAGATTCGGATAGCCATAGTTGTTCGCCATCCAGAGATATCCGACACCGACGTAGATCCGGGGCTGAAGGACGCGTACGGCCAGCCGTGCGTCGACGTCCTGGTCGTAGAGCGGCGACGTCGTAATGACGGGCGTGCTGCCGTTGCCTCCGATGACCGTCACGAGACACTCGGCCGAAACCGCACCGGCGGCGCTGGCCGGACAGTTGTGCGGGTACTGCCAGCGCTCGTACGACCCCTCGACCATGAGCGGAATGCTGCCCAGGCCGAACTCACCTCCGCCGCGGACCGCGTACGAGTTGTTGCCGCCGTTTCCGGGACTGAACTCGTTGTAGACTTTTGGCGAGAAGATGTAGTCACCGGCCACGAACGCTTCGCCCATTAAAGGCCGGGGCGTGGGCGGCGGCGGGGGCGGCGGCGGAGCCGGGCTCGGCGGCGGAGCCGGGCTCGGCGGCGGCGTCGCGGGAATATACCGCACGACCACCAGACGCTTGTCCGGAACCCACTGCACGTAGGCGCCCATGCCTTCCGAAATCACGCGAACCGGAACGACGACGACGCCCTGGTAGATCATCGGCGGAACGTCCAGCGGACGCGATTCGCCGTTGATCATGACTTCGGGCTTGCCGACGGTTACCTTGACTTCGGCGCCGGGTTTGGAGATTGTCGCAGTTTTGCTTCCTGCATCCCAGGAAACCGTTGCGCCCATCTGCTCGAACATCGAGCGCAACGGAATGAAGAGCGTTCCGCCCTTCACCAGCGCCGCCAAAACGCGCCCTTGCTTGAGCACGTCGGGTTTGCTGTAGACGTGATGATCGTTATAAAGAATTGGAATCTGACCGGACGGCGGAGAACCAAAATCCGCCGGCGGCGCACTCCCTTGCGCGACGCCGTTTCCAATGTTTCCTGGCGTCGCGTTCTCAGGAGCGGCAACCGCACTGAGCCCGCAGAGCGTTACGAACAGCGCTGCGAGTACTCCGGTGCTCAGTCGTTTCACGAGTGCCTCCTTAATGGAAAACCGTGCTGGCGCACCGGGTTTTTTCGCCTCGGTCGCCAGCTTTATAGCGCGAGTTGCCGCTTGGAGTGCCGCCTCTCGCGCAAACACACGATAGCGGTTATTCCCCGGCCTTGCAATGCGATAAACCCGGGCACCCGCGCGACTCTCACCAAATCTCAAATTCCGCCGGTGGGCCAAAAGAAGAGAGCGCTCCCTCTGAGGAGCGCTCTCTCTGCGAGCGGAATTTTGTCTGATCCGCGCCGCGGGCGGGGTTAGAAGGGTGCGAAGAAGAGCAGACCGGCGTACGCACCGTTGACGGTGTACGAGATCGGGAAGTTGTTCTTGTTCGCGCCATTTTCGCCGTCCCAGCCGGCTTCGATGGCGACCGCCGGAACGAACGCCCAGGCAATGCCAACCTTATACTTCAGCAGGTTGTATCCGACGCCGAACGTCTGGTTGGGCGGAACCGCGTTGGAGCCGCTGGTGTACGTTCCACGGAAGTTCGGATAGTAGTAGACCGAACCGTAGTAGGTAAACGAATGACCGTAGTCGGGCAGCTTCTCTAATCCGCCGCCGACGGCTTGCAGATTCGGATACCCGTAGTTGTTCGATCCCCAGATGTAACCGATCGCAACGTAGACGTGCGGATCGAAGATCCGGAAACCGAACCGCGCATCGATGTCGCGGTTGACCGCCGTGAATGCGGGTACGAACGTCGAACCGCGTCCGCCGATCACCGTGACGTAGCACTGCGGAGCGGCCTGCGCCGACGTGCCGTTCGCGACGCCGCAGTTATGCGGATACTGCCAGTTGTTGTAGTCGGCTTCGACCATGAAGGGCAGGCTCCACGCATCGAACTCCATTCCACCGCGAACGCTGTACGAACCAGGTCCACCGTTACCCGGTGAAAACTCGTTGTACATCTTCGGATTGAAGAGATAGTCGCCGGCGATGAATGCCACGTTGGGCGCATGCGTCGGTGCGGGAGTCGGCGGCGGTGGCGGCGGAGGTGCCGGCGGCGGCGGAGCCGGGCTCGGCGGCGGCGTCGCGGGAATATACCGCACGACCACCAGACGCTTGTCCGGAACCCACTGCACGTAGGCGCCCATGCCTTCCGAAATCACGCGAACCGGAACGACGACGACGCCCTGGTAGATCATCGGCGGAACGTCCAGCGGACGCGATTCGCCGTTGATCATGACTTCGGGCTTGCCGACGGTTACCTTGACTTCGGCGCCGGGTTTGGAGATTGTCGCAGTTTTGCTTCCTGCATCCCAGGAAACCGTTGCGCCCATCTGCTCGAACATCGAGCGCAACGGAATGAAGAGCGTTCCGCCCTTCACCAGCGCCGCCAAAACGCGCCCTTGCTTGAGCACGTCGGGTTTGCTGTAGACGTGATGATCGTTATAAAGAATTGGAATCTGACCGGACGGCGGAGAACCAAAATCCGCCGGCGGCGCACTCCCTTGCGCGACGCCGTTTCCAATGTTTCCTGGCGTCGCGTTCTCAGGAGCGGCAACCGCACTGAGCCCGCAGAGCGTTACGAACAGCGCTGCGAGCACTCCGATGCTCAGTCGTTTCACGAGTGCCTCCTTAAAGAGTATGGTTTTGTCTTCCGATATGCAGTCTCACAAAAGGTGGGGAAGTCTTTAAGAAGTCTGCAAGAAGATCGCGCGAAGGCGCGTCAGGTGCTTTGCTTTACCGCTCGGTCGCCTATTCTCCTATCGCCCGAGCAGAGAGCCGCCAAAGCCACGCGATCCCGACCAATGTCTCACCTAATGCTAATATGAAAGCAACGCGCGGGGCCGCCCCGCCGTTCGCAATCTGAAAATGCGTCAAAACAAAGAGCGTCAACGCCGGCGCGATGACTTGGGGCAACAATATTGCGAGATTCCAGACACCCATGCCGGCTCCCATCGCCGACGAAGGCAGAACTCGACAGGCAATCGCCCAGTCGGCGACGAGGAAGACACCCCAACCAACTCCCGCGACGAGCGTTGCGGCAATCACCACGGTCAGCGAGTGCGCGGCGATAAAAAGCGCCAAGGCGAATATGAAGCCGGCAGCCCCCGCAGTAGCGACCAGCCGCTTATCTAGTCTATCGCTTGGCCGGCCGGCTAATCCCGCCCCGAGCGTGCCGACGATGGTGAAGCAGATGATGAGGATCCCCGTCGTACGTTTGGCACCGGCGAGGCCGCCCGTGCCCAGCAACGCCTCAACATAGAAGAGCAGGTAGCCCAATAGCGTGTAGAAACCGACGTACACGAGCGCGCGCGAGATAAAAAGATCTACGAAGGGGCGCGTGACCCGCAGCGGCTCCTTTCTCTCGGCGCCGGACTGCAGCTGCAGCCTACCGGCATGACCCGACGTTATCGCGCAGGTCGCTAGCAAGAGGCCGCCGAGCGAGGCGGCGAGCGCCGAGGCATTGGCAATAAAAGCGGCGGCCAGCGCGCCGACGGCGTTGCCGGCGGACTGGAGCGCGGCCATCCACGACGACGCGATGCCGATGCGCGTGCGCTCGACGAAATCCGGAATGATTGCTTGATAGGGCCCGATTGCAACGTTCAGCGCCGCTTGCAGCGCGACGAAGGCAACGGTCAGCGCGACGAAGCTGCGCGCGCCGTAAAAGAACGCGATGGCGGCGGCACCACCAAGGGCCCCGACGACGTAGAACTCGATGCGACGGCTGCCTTCGCGCCGGCGCGAGTCGGAAAGGATCCCGACGAGTATCTGAACGACCGCAGCAGTTGCCGCACCGATCGTCGCCAAACGGCTGTATGCGATAAGTGCGTCGTTCGGAACGAGCTCGCTCGTCCGCGCCTGCAGCGATATCCCCAAGAGCGCACCCCAAACGGCTTGAATGCCGAGCCAAAAGAGTGCGAGCCGGAACGGACTCGGCGCGGCCGCCGCGCTACTCGTGCGTGCAGGCATACCGGTAATCGTCGATCGTGTCGACGTCGAAGGCGAGTTCCGGCGCACAGCCTCGCAGCGCTTGCGCCGGTACCTTTAGCACGTGAATCGCCATCGTCTCTAAATCGGCGACTCGCAACCGCCCCGATAAGAACCGCAGCAATACTCCCGGTCCGACTAGGCTCGCCATGAGCCAGGGCCGCTTTCGGGCTTCAAAAAACCGCGTGGCTACGTCGGCGAGCCTTTGGGTTGCGCCCTGCGGGATCGAGAAGAGCCCACCGTTGACGACCCGCTCGCCCGCGAGCTTAATGCCGAACGGCGGGGGGGCGGGAAAACGCGCCGCAAACTGCGCGTATTCGGATAACGCGACCGCGAGCGTTCCCTGACCGACACGCGTGAGAAAATCGCCGATGGCGGCCGATGTGACGTAGGGGAGATCGCTCGTCGCATACACGAGGCGCTCGTCTTGCGGCCAAGCACGCAGCGCGCGCAGCAGGTTTTCGCTGCCCGAAGGACTTTCTTCGACGAAACGATCGATCGCGGATGCGCAAGCTTGCCGAACCTCGCGGCCCCCGACGACCGCGATCTCGGTAGCGCCGGCTTCGCGCAATGCTGCGAGCATCCGCTCCAGCATAGTCGCCCCGCGCACGGGAGCGAGCGCCTTTACGTCGGTACCGGCCGCTTGCGCGAAGGCGCCGTCGATGCGGCCTCCCGCCGTAACGACCGCTTTCATGCAGTGAAAGCTCCGATTTGGCGCATCTCGTTGTCGCGTCGGGCCTCGATGCCCAAGCGGGCGCTACTTCTTGGCGATGGCTTTCTTCTTGCCGGCCACCGTGCGCTTGGGACCCTTGCGCGTACGCGCATTGGTCTTCGTTCGCTGTCCGCGTACCGGCAGGCCGCGGCGATGACGCATACCGCGATAGCAGCCGATATCCGTGAGCCGCTTGATGTTGCCCTGCACCTCCCGGCGCAGGTCGCCTTCGACTCGGAGCTGCAGGGAATCGATCGCGTCACGAAGCTTCTTCTCGTCTTCCTCGCTCATGGCTTTCACGCGCAGATTGGGGTCGACACCGGCAAATGCGAGAAGCTTGCGCGCGGTGGCGGCGCCGATGCCGAAGATATAGGTCAGCGCCACTTCGACGCGCTTCTCGCGCGGCAGATCGATACCAGCAATACGAGCCATTACGCCTCTTCTTTCCTAACCTTGAACCTGTTTGTGCTTGGGATTCACGTCGCAGATCACCCGCACCTTACCGTGCCGGCGAATGATCTTGCACTTCTCACAGATTTTCTTGACCGACGGTCTAACTTTCATAATCACTTATACCTATACGTTATTCTTCCGTGCGAGAGGTCGTACGGCGAGAGTTCTACGAGCACGCGATCGCCCGGTAAGATGCGGATGAAGTTCATCCGGATTTTTCCCGAAACGTGCGCGAGCACGCGGTGTCCCGTTGCGAGTTCGACCCGGAACGTTGCGCTCGGCAACGGTTCCACGATCGTCCCCTCCACCTCGATGGCCTCTTCCTTCGGGGTGGCAATCTTCGCGGCTTTCTCCGCGCCGGCTTTGCCGCGCGGGGCACGCCCGCCACGCCGGCGCGCCACTTTAGCGACCGGCCATACTAGGCAATGGCCTCCCGCTTTGGACGATACCGCTCGATCCCGGGGTCTTCCGCATAATCGCGAAGCGTCAAGACCTTCGGACCGTCCTGCGTCACCGCGACCGTATGCTCGAAGTGCGCTGCGAGCTTACCATCTGCCGTCACGACTGTCCAGCCGTCACTTAGGATCCGAATCTTCGGGCTCCCCTGCGTGATCATCGGTTCGAGCGCGAGCACCAAGCCGGGCCGCAGCTCGATCCCGGTCCCACGCTCGCCGTAGTTGGGTACCTGCGGCTCCTCGTGCATCTCCCGGCCGACGCCGTGACCGACGAGCTCGCGCACGACGCCGTAACCGTGCCGCTCGGCGTGCGCCTGAACCGCCGCACCGATGTCCCCGACGCGATTGCCGCGCTCCATTTGCGCGATGCCGATCGTTAGGCAGGTCTGCGTAACGTCCAGGAGGCGGCGCGCCTCTTGCCCGACGTTGCCGATGGGAATCGTCACCGCGCTATCGCTCACGTAACCGTCGAGCGTCGTGCCGATGTCGATCGAGAGCAGATCGCCGTCGGCGAGAACGCGCGATCCGGGAATGCCGTGAACGACCTCGTCGTTGATCGAAACGCAGATCGAACCGGGGAATCCGTTATAGCCCTTAAACGTTGGGATGCCGCCGGCGTCACGAATGCCCTGCTCGGCCAGACGGTCGAGCTCGCTCGTCGACATGCCGGCACGCGCGGACTTCATCAACCCGGTCAAAACGTTCGAGGTGATTTTGCCGCTTCGCCTCATGGTGTCGATCTCGCGCGCCGATTTCAAGGTAACCATCGGGAACCCGCTATGGCCGCGCCGGCTCGGCGCCGATCGCCGAAGCGATCTTCTCGGCAACCGTGCCGACGCTCTGCAGCGCATCGACCTCGGTGAGAATGCCGGCCCTGCGATAATATTCGATGAGCGGGCGCGTCTGGCGATCGTACACGTCGAGCCGCTTTGCAACGGTCTCCGGTCGATCGTCCTCGCGCTGCACGAGCTCGCCGCCGTCTTGGTCGTCGATTCCGGCGACTCTCGGTGGATTCGTCAGCGCGTTGTAGGTTCGGCCGTTGCGCGGATTCGTCCATCGCGCGGCGAGCCGAGCCACCAGCGTCGCCCGGTCTGCGTTGAAGAGCACCGCCGCGGTCAGCGGCGTTCCGCGCCGCGCCAGCGACTTGTCGAGTGCCTCGGCCTGCGCGACCGTTCGAGGGAATCCGTCCAGAATGAAGCCGTCCCGCGTCCCTTCGAGCTCGTGCTCGATCATCTCGATGACCAGGTCGTCGGGAACGAGCTGACCGCGCTGCATGTATCCCTCGGCCTCTTGACCCAGCACGGTGCCGCGTACCAGGTTCTCTCGCAGAATATCCCCGGTCGAGATTTGCTTGAGTCCGAAGCGATCGTGAAGCCGGCGCGCCTGCGTGCCCTTACCGGCACCCGGCGGACCGAGAAAGACTACGCGCATGCCCTTCTTGCCCACCTACCGTTTGATGAAGCCCCGGTAATCGCGCATGGCGAGCCGCGCTTCGATCTGCGTGATGGTGTCGAGCGCGACGCCGACGACGATCAGCAGAGACGTGGAACCGAGATAGAACGTCGTTACCGAGAGACCCCGCTGAAGCGCGCCCGGCAGCACCGCCAAGAGCCCGAGATAAATCGCGGCGGCCGTCGTGATGCGCATCAGGATCTTATTGAGATAGTCGACCGTCGGCTGGCCGGGGCGAATGCCCGGAATGAACGCCCCGGTCTTTTTCAGGTTGTCGGCGACGTCTCGCGTGTTGAGAACGATCGAGCTATAGAAGAACGTGAAGATGACGACGAGCAAGAAGTAGACGATGTTGTAGAGCAGACCGTTCGGGCTGAACCAAACGTTGAGCCAAGCGGAAACGCCGCCAAGCACGTGCTGGATGCCGCCCGTGCTTGCGGCGGCCTGACCGCGCCCAAACCACGAAAGCGCTTGCTGCGGCAGCAACAGGATCGAGATCGCGAAGATGATCGAGATGACGCCCGCGTTGTTGAGCCGCAGGGGAATGTACGTCGAGCGCCCAGCGAACATCTTGCGGCCAACGACTCTCCGGGCTTGCTGCACCGGTACGCGCCGCTGTCCCTGATAGAGAAAGACGATCGAGATGATGACGATGATGGCGATGGCGATGTAGAGAACCAGATTGAGGATCGACTCCGCGCCCTGACTGGTGGACGCGAACGTCTGTTTGACGTACTGCGGATAGCGCAGCACGATACCGATGAAGATGATCAGTGAGACGCCGTTGCCGATGCCCTTGTCGCTGATCTGCTCGCCGAGCCACATGAGGAATAGCGTTCCGCCGACCATCGCGACGATCGCGTAAAGAAGATACCAGAGGCTCGTATCGTAGAAGACGCCCGAGCGTTCCATCGAGATCGCCATGAACGTCGCCTGAACCGTTCCCAGAACGATCGTCAGCCAGCGGGTATATTGACTGATCTTTTTGCGCCCCTCCTCGCCGCCTTTCTTCGCCATCTCTTCGAGCTGCGGCAGCACGACCGTCATCAGCTGCATGATGATCGAGGCGTTGATGTAGGGCGTGATGCCCATGGCGATGATCGAGAGTTTCTGAAGCGCACCGCCCGAGAGAAAGCCGAGCAGGTTATAGAAGGCACCGCTTTGCAGAACGCGCTGCCACGCCGCTTCGTTCACGTTGGGAAGCTGCACGTGGATCATGAAGACGAACCACGCGAACGCAAAGAGAACGAAGAGGATGCGCTGGCGGATCTCCGGGACGAGCACCGCCGCCCGCAGGTTGTTAAACACTTATCCGTTCTCAGCGATGCTGGCGCCGGCCGCGACGAGCGCATCCCGTGCGCTCTTCGAGAAGAGCACGTCGCGCAGCCGCAAACCCGCCGGCAGCGGCGTGCCGGCACCGGCGCCGAGAATCTTGATGCCGTCGAGCTCCGATTTCACCAGGCCGCTCTCGCGCAGCGACTCCGGGGTGATCTCCACCGCCGCATCCCACCCGCTCAAGCGATGCAGGTTGACGATAGCGAGGCGACCGCCGAAGTGCCCGCGGTCGCGCGCCTTCTGCGAATAGCCGCGACGATGCGGAAGACGGCGCGCCCAGGCAGTCTGTCCGCCCTCGAACGCCGGTCCTTTACCGCCCCCCGAACGGACGCTCTGTCCTTTGCCGCCCTCACCGCCGGTCTTCACCATGCCGGAGCCGTGGCCGCGACCGATGCGTTGACGCTTCGGCCGGCTCCCCGGCGCCGGTTTGAGCGCTCCCAGTTTGAGGATCGTTTTCTCTGCCATTGTTTATGCCACGTAAATCTCTTTGACGCTTTTGCCGCGCATTGCCGCGACCTGCTCCGCCGTGCGCAAGGATTTCAACGCCGCGACGGTTGCCATGACCACGTTAATCGGATTATTCGTGCCCAGACACTTGGTCAGAATGTCGTGGATACCGGCCAACTCGAGCACGGCGCGCATCGAGCCGCCCGCGATGACGCCCGTTCCCGGCGCGGCAGGCTTGAGCAGTACGGTAGCTGCGCCGACTTCGTGACGTACCTCGTGCGGGATCGTCTTCTCGACCATCGCTACCGTAATGAGGCTCTTGCGCGCCTGTTCGACCGCTTTGCGAATCGCTTCGGGAACTTCCGTGGCCTTGCCGATGGCAAAGCCGACCTTTCCCTTACGGTCGCCGACGACGACGAGCGCGCTGAAGCTGAAGCGCTTGCCGCCTTTGACCACCTTGGCTACGCGGTTGACGCGGACGACCGTCTCTTCGAGTCCGCTGCCGTCGCGATCGCGACCACGATATTGCATCAGAAATTCAACCCCGCTTCACGCGCCGCGTCGGCCAGCGCACGCACGCGTCCGTGATACTTGTAACCGCCGCGATCGAAGACGACCTCGGAAATGCCCGCGGCTTTTGCTTTGGCGGCTATCGCGCTGCCGACCGCCTTGGCCGCGTCGACGTTCGTCTTCGATGCGAGCTCGCCGCCCAGGGAAGCGTCGCGCGTCGATGCGGCTGCCAGCGTATGCCCGCGCGCGTCGTCGACGAGGATCGCGTAGAGATGGTGAAGCGAGCGGCGCACGTAGAGCCGCGGGCGCTCCTGCGTCCCCGAGAGCTTCTTGCGCAGACGCACGTGGCGTTCGCGGCGCGATTGGGCTCTGCTGATCACTTCTTCGCCGCCTTTCCGGCCTTCCCGAGCTTCTTTCGAATCCGCTCGCCTTCGTAACGGATGCCTTTCGCCTTATAGGGCTCGGGCTTACGCAGACGACGAATGTCCGCGGCGACTTGACCCACTGCCTGTTTATCGATGCCGTCAACGTGAATCTTGGTCTGCCCCTCTACGGTGAGCGCGACGCCTTGCGGCGCCTCGAAGCTGACCGGATGCGAATAACCCAAACTCAAGTTCAGACGTTCGCCCGACTTGGCGACGCGGTAGCCGACGCCGGAGATCTCCAAGCTCTTGCGAAAGCCCTTGCTTACGCCTTCGACCATGTTTGCGATCAACGTGCGCGTCAAACCATGCGCGCTGCGCTGCGCCTTGGCATCGCCTTTGCGAACGACGACCACCTTGCCGTCGTCGAGAGTAACGTCGACGGCATTGGCGAGGATATGCTGGCGTAGCGTGCCCTTCGGGCCGGTGACCTGAACGGAATCCGCCTCGATCTTGACCTCGACGCCCGACGGAACCGCAACGGGAAGCTTACCTATGCGCGACATGACTCACCAAACATATGCGAGGACCTCTCCTCCGACGCCCTGTTTCTTCGCCCGCTTGCCGGACATAATGCCTTGCGGCGTCGAGATGATGACCAGCCCCAGCCCCCCCAGCACGCGCGGGATCTCCGTCTTACGCGTGTAGACGCGCAGTCCGGGACGCGAGATGCGCCGCAGGCCCGTGATGATCTTCTCCTTCTCGGGTCCGTAGCGCAGCGCGATCCGAATCGTGCCTTGCGGACCTTCCTCGACTCGCTCGAAACTCTCGATGAATCCCTCGTCTCGTAATATTTGCGCGATTGCCTGCTTGACCCGCGACGCCGGCACGTCGACCGTCTTGTGGTTCGCCGTGTTCGCGTTGCGTATGCGCGTCAGCATGTCGGCAATCGGATCGGTTACGGACATTTGCCTCTCTCCCTCACCACGACGCCTTGGTCACGCCCGGAACGACGCCGGCGTGCGCGTTTTCGCGGAAACAAATGCGGCACATCGCAAACTTGCGCAGATACCCGCGCGGCCGTCCGCAGACGCGGCAACGATTGTGGCGTCGCACGCCGAACTTCGGCTCCCGCTGCGACTTGATGATCAGACTGGTTTTTGCCACTAGCCGCGCCCTTTCTGTAGCGGAAGGCCCATCGCGACGAGAAACTCCGAAGCCTCTTCGTCGCTCTTGGCCGTCGTCACGATCGTAACGTCCATCCCGCGTGCCTTGTCGACCTTATCGAAGTTGATCTCCGGAAAGACCAGCTGCTCTTTCAAGCCGAGGTTGTAGTTCCCGCGCCCGTCGAACGACTTCGCCGGAAGACCTCGAAAGTCGCGAATGCGCGGCAGGACGACGTTGAAGAGCTTATCGACGAAGACGTACATGCGGTCGCCTCGTAGCGTCACTTTCGCGCCGATGTTCATTCCGGCGCGCAGCTTGAACGCGGCGATCGACTTCTTCGCCTTCGTGACGATCGGACGCTGTCCGGTGATGGCGCTGAGGTCGCCCACCGCGGCGTCGAGCGCCTTTGGATTGGCTATCGCCTCTCCAATACTGACGTTCACGACGACCTTCTCCAGTTTCGGAATCTGGTTGACGTTCTTATAACCGAAGCGCTCCTGCAGCTTCGGCCGAACCTGCTTTTCGTACAACTCTCGTAAACGCTCGGCCACGATCGTCGCTATGCCCCCTTTGCCGAGTCGCGTGCGGGCTCGCCGCAACGCGCGCAGATACGGTGCACCGTGCCGTCGGCCGTGCGGCCTCGGCGAAGCCGCGTCGGCTGCTTGCACTTCTCGCAGACGTACTGCAGCACGGAGATCGGCAGCGCCGCCTCTTTTTCGATGATTCCGCCGGTCTGAGTCGAACCGCCCATGTTGCTCGATTTCGTGCCCTGTTTCGTATGGCGTTTGACGATGTTGACGCCTTCGACCGTGGCCGTGCGCGCGCCGCTCTGCACCGCTTTGACGGTGCCTCGCTTCCCGCGCTCCTTGCCGCGACGAATCATCACCGTGTCGCCCTTGAGTATCGTTGCCTTCATCGTTCTCTACAGGACCTCGGGAGCGAGCGAAGCGATCTTGAGGAATCCCCGCTCGCGCAGCTCGCGCATGACGGGACCGAAGACGCGCGTCCCGCGCGGGTCCAAGTTATCCTTTTCACCTTTAATGATCACGCAAGCGTTGTCGTCGCAGCGTACGACCGAGCCGTCGACGCGACGAATCGGCGCGCTGGTCCGCACGACGACCGCCTTCACGACTTGCCCTTTTTTCACGGCGGCGCCGGGAATCGCGCTCTTCACGGTTCCAACGACGATATCGCCGACGTGCGCGTACACGTGGCGTCCGCCTCCGCTGATATGAATCACCAGAAGCTCGCGCGCGCCGCTGTTGTCCGCGACTTTCAGCCGCGTCTCTTGCTGAATCACTTCGCGCGCTCCACGATCTCGAGCAGGCGCCAGCGCTTTTCGCGCGAGAGCGGCCGGCACTCCACGATGCGGACCACGTCGCCGACGTTCGCTTCGTTGCGCTCGTCGTGGGCTTTGAAACGCGTCGACTTGCGCACGATCTTCCCGTAGCCGGAATGAGGGACGCGCGTCTCCGAGACGACCACGATCGTCTTCTGCATCTTGTTCGACGCGACGCGCCCCTGCTTAACCCGGCGCGTTCCGCGCCCCGAGGACTGGTTAGGCTGCTCCATGTTCACCCTCGGCGAGACGCTTCTCGAAGATAACGGTTTGAATTTGCGCGTAGGAACGGCGCATCGCGCGAATCTTGCTGAAATCGGTCAAATGGCCGGTACGCAACGCAAAACGCAGATTGAAGAGTTCGGCCTTGGCGTCGCGCGCCTTTTGCTGCAGCTCCTTGATCGTCAAATCGCGGAGTCCCTCGAGCTCCTTCTTCACTTAGATCTCCTCCCGGGAGACGATCTTCGTACCGATCGGCAGTTTTGCGGCCGCGCGGCGCAACGCCTCACGGGCCACGGCCGGCGCGACTCCGGAGAGCTCGAAGAGCACGCGGCCCGGACGAACGACGGCAACCCACAACTCGGGATTGCCTTTACCCGAACCCATGCGCACCTCGGCAGGCTTCTTGGTCACCGGTTTGTCGGGAAAGACCTTGATCCAGACCTTGCCGCCGCGCTTGATGTAGCGCGTCATCGCGATACGAGCAGCTTCGATCTGGCGGTTGGACATCCAGCACGGTTCCATCGCTTGCAGACCGTAATCGCCGAAGCTCAGGGAACTCCCCCGCGATGCCGCGCCGGTCATTCTCCCGCGTTGAACCTTGCGCCATTTGACGCGTTTTGGCGTTAGCATCTTATTCCGCTACCTCGCCGACCGCGGGCACTTCCGGCGGCGCCGCGTCGGACGCAGGCTCGTGCGCCGGCTCGGCAACCGCAACCGGCTCCGCGACCGTAACAACCGGTTCGGCAACGGGTTCCGCGATCGGATCGGCAACCGGTGCCGCGACCGGCGCGGGGACTGCCGGTGGACGCGAGTCCCGGCCGCGCCCGCGGCCGCCGCGCTCGCGACGCTCGCGCCCGCGATCGGCTCGCTCGCGGACCGCGCCGTCACCGCGGGACTGATCCGGCAGAACCTCGCCGCGATAGATCCAGACTTTGACCCCGATCCGGCCGAAGGTCGTAAAGGCTTCCACCTGCGCGTAGTCGATGTCGGCGCGCAGCGTGTGCAGCGGCACCTTACCGTCCGCATTGTGCTCGGTTCGCGCGATCTCGGCACCGCCGAGCCGCCCCGAAACTTGCACCTTGACACCCCGCGCGCCGGCGCGCATCGTACGCATGATCGCCTGCTTCATCGCGCGCCTGAATGCAATGCGCTTCTCGAGCTGATCGACGATGTTTTGGGCAACCAATCGCGCGTCGAGCTCGGGATGCGAAATCTCCATCACGTTCACCGCGACGTTCTTGCCGGTCAAGCGCTCGAGATTCTTGCGGATGTCGTCGATGCCGACGCCGCGCTTGCCGATAATGATACCGGGCTTGGCGGTGTTGACGATGACTCGCGCCTGGTTTGCGCGCCGCTCGATCTCGATTTTGCTGATCGAGGCGGAGCGCATCCACCGGTTAAACGACTTGCGAATCGCGACGTCTTCGTGCAGCCACTCGACGTAGTGCTTTTTCTCGAACCAACGGCTGTCCCACGTGCGCGTGATGCCCAGCCGCATGCCGACCGGATGAATTTTTTGGCCCATTATGCTTTCTTGCTCTCAGCGACTGGTTCGGCCGGCGCCGGTTTTCCGGCCGCACGCTTGCGCGCGCTCGTCTTCCTGCGGCGCGTCTTGGCCGGCGCCTCGGCTGCCGCGGCACGGCGGGTCGCACGCGCGGCTTGAATCGACGCTCCGGCAAGCCGTTTCTGCGGTTTCGCCGGCGCCGATTCCGTTACGACGACCGTGACGTGCGAAAGCCGCTTGCGCTTGAACGCCGCCCGGCCTTGCGCACGCGGATCGAGACGTTTGGTGAATCGGCCGCCCGGACCGCCGTCGACGGTGATACGCGCGATGTAAAGCTCGTCGGAGCTCATGTCGTGGTTGTTGCCGGCATTGGCGACCGCGCTGCGAACGAGCTTTTCAATCGGCTCGGCCGCAAAGACTTCCGCAAACTTCAATAGTGCCAGCGCTTCGCGCACGCTCTTGCCGCGGATCGCATCGGCGACCCGGCGCAGCTTGCGCGGAGCGGTACGGACGAAGCGCAGGTGCGCGACCGCCTGCGGCGCGTGCTCGGTCACGTTTTCACCGTCGCCTTTTCACCGCCGTGGCCGCGGAAATGCCGCGTCGGGGCGAACTCACCCAGCTTATGCCCGACCATGTTCTCGGTGATGTAGATCGGAATATGCGTTTTGCCGTTATGCACGCCGATGGTATGTCCCACCATCGCCGGCAGCACCGTGGAAGCCCGGCTCCAAGTCTTGACGACCCGCCGCTCGCGCGTCTCGTTGAGCCGCTCAATCTTCTGCACGAGGTGATCCGCGACGTACGGACCCTTCTTTAACGATCTCGACATTATTTAGAGCCTCGACGGCGGACGATCATCTTTGCGGTACGCTTGTTGCGGCGCGTCTTTTTACCCATCGTCATCTGACCCCACGGCGTCGTGGGCGGACGGCCCGACGTCGAGCGCGCCTCGCCGCCGCCGTGCGGGTGATCTACCGGATTCATCGCGATGCCGCGGACGCTGGGGCGTTTGCCGAGGTGGCGCGAACGGCCGGCTGTGCCGATCACTTGATTCTCGTGCTCGATGTTCCCGAGCTGCCCGATGGTCGCGCGGCACTCGACGTGAATCCTGCGCACTTCGCCCGACGGCATGCGCACTTGCGAATACTCGCCTTCTTTGGCCATGAGCTGAGCGGAGACGCCCGCGGAACGGACGAGTTTGCCGCCCTGCCCCGGCCGCAGCTCGATGTTGTGGATCACGGTGCCGACCGGGATGTTGCGGATCGGCAGCGCGTTGCCGATCTTGATGTCGGCATTCGGTCCCGATTCCACGAGCTCGCCGACTCGCATGCCCAGCGGCGCCAAGATATACCGCTTCTCACCGTCGCGATAGTTGAGCAGCGCGATGCGGCAGGAGCGATTGGGATCGTACTCGATCGTCGCCACCTTCGCGGGAACGCCGTCTTTGGAGCGCTTGAAGTCGATGATTCGATAGAGCTTGCGCGTGCCGCCGCCACGATGGCGAACGGTGATGTGCCCGTTGTTATTTCGTCCCGCGTGCCGCTTGCGTACTTCGACGAGCGAACGCTCCGGGGCGACCTTCGACAGATCCGAGAAGTCGATCGTCGTAATGAAACGCTTTCCGGGCGATGTCGGCCGGTATTTTTTTACAGGCACGCGCGCCTCGCAAGAATCGTCTTATTGTTCAAAGTAGTTGACTCCGCCAAGTTCGATCTTCTGGCCGGACTTGATCGTGACGATCGCCTTCTTGTAGTCGCTCTGCCGGCCGCTCGTGCGCCGGCCGCGACGAGCGAAGTTGCGGGTCTTGCCGCGCACGTTGACCGTGTTGACGCGCAGCACGTTGACTTTGAAGATCTCTTCGACCGCGTGCCGGATCTGCGTCTTCGTCGCCTCCGGATGGACGACGAACGTATACTGCTGTACGAGGGCATCCGCCATCGCTTTTTCGGTGATTCGCGGTGAAACGATTACGTCACGCGCGTCCATCGTTGCCCCTTTCCTCGCCGCCCACGGTGCGCATCAACGCCTCGTATGCCGGAACGGTGAAGACCAGACGCTCGAAGCGAAGCACGTCCTTGACGTCGACGGCTCCCTGTTTGGTTACGCCGACGCGGCGCAGGTTGCGGCTGACCCGCTCAATGTCGTTCGCGTGTGGTTCCTCGTTGCCGCAGACGATCAGGGTCGACGGCCCGTTGCGGGCGGCCTTCGCGCTGCCGAAGAGCATCTTCGCGAAGGCGGCGGTTTTCGCAATCGAAAAGTCGCCGGCATCTAAGAGCGTCACGGCGTCGTTCTCAAAGCGATCGGCCAGCGCTGCCAGAAAGGCGACGCGGCGTTCCTTCTTATTGAGGCTCTCGACGTAGCTTCGCGGCTGGGGACCGAAGACGACCCCGCCGTGACGCCACTGCGGGGAACGGATCGAACCCTGGCGGGCGCGTCCGGTGCCTTTTTGGCGCCAAGGCTTGCGACCGCCGCCGGCCACTTCGTCGCGCTTGCGCGTCGAGGCCGTGCCGGCGCGCGGATTGGCAAACTCCCGATGGACCGCGCGGTAGATTACGTCGCGCTTGTCGCTCGAGTTCTCCGCGAAGAGCGCCGGCGTTTCAACCTCCCGAACGACCTTGCCGCTGCCGTCGATGACGTTCGGCATCTACGCCTTCGCCTTTCGCGGCTTCACGCTCTCGCTGACGATCACCAGCGCGTTTTTTGCGCCCGGGACGGCGCCGCGCACGAGGAGCAGGTTACGCTCGCCGTCGGCGCGCACGACCTCTAAATTCTGCAGCGTCGTTCGGTCGACGCCGTAATGTCCGGGGCGCCGGCTGCCCTTGGTCGTACGCCCGGCATTCGTATCGCCGTTTGACGCGGGCTGACGATGAATCATCGATCCGTGACTGGCGCCGCCGCCACTGAAGTTATGGCGCTTGATGCCGCCGGAGAAACCGTGGCCTTTCGAGATGCCGACGACGTCGACGCGATCGCCCGGTTCGAACGCAGTGACCGTGACGCTCTCCCCAACCTGCTCCTCGCCGAAGCCCGAGCGGAACTCGCGCACGAAGCGCGCCGGCTCGACCCCAGCCTTCTTGAAGTGTCCGGCAAGGGCTCGCGACAGGCGGTTGCGTTTGACCGGCTCGAATCCCAAAGCGACGGCCTCGTAGCCGTGCTTCTCCTTCGTTCGGCGTTCCACGACCGTACAGGGACCGGCAGCAATCACCGTCACGGGCACGGAACGCCCGTCGGAGGTGAAGACGCTGGTCATCCCGACTTTACGGCCCAGGATGTTCTTCATCAATCGCTCTTTCGGTGGGTAGGGAGACTCCAACGGATCCAGGCGTATTGCTCGCATGAACCGCAACCACGGAAGTTTACCAGGACGGCTTAATGAGGTCAAGGCTCGGATTGGGGCGGCCTCCGCCCTTCCTGCCGCGCTCGCTCTTTTCCTAACCGGCGGGAGCGGCGCGGCGGCACCCACCTCGACGGTGACGCTGCTGGAGGGTTTGCGCAAAGCGATGCTCGGCCAGCCGCTCGGCGGAATCGTTTCGCTTCACACGGTCGGCAGCGTCGAAGTGCGCGGCATTCGGGGGCGCGCACAGGAGTGGGACGACGTGCGCGGTGTCCGTTTTACGACCGCGCAGAACGCCGGCCCGAGCAGCGGAGCCTCGGGGTGGGACGGCAAGGTCGCTTGGAGCCAGGATTATGGCGGACTCGTTACGATCGACGGCGGCGCGGCCGGACGGCTCCAAGCAATCGATCGAGCCTATCTGACGAACCTCCGCTATCTCCGCACCGATGCCGGAGGCGCAACCGTCGTCTATGCCGGCATGCGAAGTGACGGAAAGAAGAGCTACGACGTCCTCGCGGTCACGCCGCCCCGCGGAAGCGAAATCGATCTCTGGCTCGATCCCCGCACGCACTTAATCGCGCGCGAAACGCTGACGATCGGCGTTATCTCCTCAACCACGACGCTCTCGAACTACCGGCATTCCGGCGGCCTTCTCTATCCGTTCGAGACCGCCACGGAAATGTCGAACGGCGACGCCTTCTCCGAGCAGGTCTCTTCGCTCGAGATCAACACGGACGCCGCCGAACGCATGCGAGTTCCCGGACAGAACGTGCACGACGTTTCCATCTCGGCAGGAGGCACCGCGACCGTTCCCCTGCAGGTCGTCAGCAACCACGTCTATCTCACCAACGTGATGCTCGACGGACGCGGACCGTATACGTTCGAGCTCGACAGCGGCGGCGATTACGCCGTCACCGCCGCCGTGGCGGCAGCGCTCGGCTTGGAGAACTCCGCATCCTTCGCTCACCTCACGTCGATCGCGGTCGGTAATGCGACGGTGCGCAATCAGTATTCGGTGGTCTTGCCCACCGCTGCCGAACTGGGTGCCGCTGAGGGTTTGAAGGTCGACGGAGTGCTCGGCTACCAGTTTTTGGCGCGTTTTCTCACGACGATCGACTACGTCAACGGCAAGCTGACGCTCGCAATGCCCGGTAGCGCGCCGCCTGCAGTATCGGGCACCGCAGCCGTTCCTTTTTATATCGACGGACGGACGCCGCGGATTTCCATCGGCGTCGACGGGGTCACGACCTCGGCCGAGGTCGATACCGGGGACCGCGGCGGACTGGAACTCTCCGCGCCCTTCCTGGCAGCTCACGGGCAGATCGCCGGGCTTGCGAGAACGCCGCCGAGCGTCGTGGACTTCGGTCCCGCGGGGCCGCTCTTCGCGCGTCTCGGGCGCATCCCGTCGTTGCAGATCGGGCCCTTTGCGATCGCAAACTGCATCGCCTCGTTCGGCTATCAGCATGCCGGCGGCTCCGGCGATCCGTTCGATCCCGCCAACATCGGCGGCGACGTTTTACGCCGTTTCGGCCTGACGTTCGATTATGCGCGCGAACAGCTTCTGCTCGCACGGAACGCTAATTTCAACGAGCCCTTTACCTACGACCGGTCCGGGCTCTTTCTCATCGACTCAAACGGCGCGTATACGGTTCTCGACGCGATTCCCGGTTCGCCCGCAGCCGCGGCGCAAATCGCCAAGGGCGACGTCATTCTCGCCGTTAACGGAACGCCGGCATCGGCACAATCGCTTGCCGCGCTGCGCGCCCTCCTCTCCGGTCCGGCCGGAAACCTCGTGCGAATACGCCTTCGCGGGCCCGCGGGCCGCGAACGGGATGCAACGTTGAAACTTGCGGACTACGTCTGAGCGGCTAGGCGAAGGCCGAGAGACCGGTAATCTCTTTGCCGACGATGAGCGCGTGCATCTCGCTCGTGCCTTCGTACGTGAGGACCGATTCCAGATTATTCATGTGACGGATCACCGGGTATTCGAGCGTCACGCCGTTCGCGCCGAGCACCGTGCGCGCTTCGCGAGCAATCTTCAGCGCCTCCCGTACGTTGTTGAGTTTCGCGAAGCTCACGACGGCGGGATGCAGCGTTCCGGCATCCTTTGCGCGTCCGACGTGAAGGGCGAGCAGCGTCCCTTTATTCAGCTCCACTAGCATGTTCACGAGCTTCGCTTGCGTCATTTGAAAGGCGCCGATCGGATTGCCGAACTGCACGCGTGTTTTGGAATATTCGAGTGCCGTTTCGTAGCAGGTGCGCGCCGCGCCCATCGCCCCCCAGACGATACCGTACCGCGCCTCGTTGAGACATGCGAGCGGCGCACCGAGACCTTCGGCAGCCGGCAGAAGCGCATCGGCGGGAATGCGGCATTCGCTCAACGCGAGTTCGCTCGTCACCGACGCGCGCAGCGAGAGCTTGCGATGGATGTTCGAGGCGCGGAATCCCTTGGTCTCGCGCGGCACGACGAAGCCGCGAATGCCCTGGTCGGTCTGCGCCCAGACGATCGCCAAGTCGGCGATGGAGCCGTTGGTGATCCACATCTTCGTGCCGTCGAGCACCCAATCCGAACCCGCACGCCGCGCATACGTCCGCATGCCAGCCGGATTGCTGCCGAAATCTGGTTCGGTCAGTCCGAAACAGCCGATCAGCTCGCCGCGCGACATCCCCGGAAGCCACGCACGCTTCTGTGCCTCGTCTCCCCAACGGTAGATCGCGTACATGGCGAGCGAGCCTTGCACCGAAGCGAAGCTGCGCACGCCCGAATCGCCCGCCTCGAGTTCGAGACACGCAAGGCCGTAGCTGACCGCGCTCGCCCCCGGACAATCGTATCCTTCGAGATGCATTCCCAGAAGGCCGAGCCGGCCGAGTTCGAGGCCCAGTTCGCGGGGCAGGATTCCCTCTTCGAACCACTCGGCGACGTTGGGCAGAACGCGCGTCCGAACGTAGGTGCGAACGGTATCGCGTACGAGACGCTCTTCGAGGGAGAGCTGCGTACCGAGCCCAAGGAAATCGACGGCGTCGGGGCTCTGCGCGACCGTAACGGTCAACGGCGAAGCACTCGCGCGAGCTTGTCGAAAAGCGCGTCGGTCGAACGCTCGAACTGATCCTCGAAACGCCGCCAGAGAAGCCGGCCGTCGGTGTCGGAGAGCATCGCGTCAACGCGATATTCGAGCAGCGTCTCCTTGCCTTCGCTGGAGAGATAAAAGCCGTGCGTCCCATCGATGCCTTCGTTACGGAAACGCCAAACGATGCGCTCCTCCGCGACTGCCTCTGCGAGCACGGCGTGCATCCCGAGGTGCCACTCCTCGGTGCGTCCCGGCGCGAGCGGTCCCGGGCTGCGCATGAATGGCTGCGACGCGAACGGCCAAATCTGATCGCCCGAGGTACCCATCTCCTCGAGCAGGTGGTACATGCGCCGTTTGGTTCCGTGAAACGTGCGCGAGCGCACTTCGTGGAGCTCGATTGGCATGGGCCGTCGTTCGCTTAGCGAAGGGCGGCGACCCCTATACCGCCCGCAAGCAGGATCAGCAGCGGCGTGCCGATTTTGGTGCGAAGCATCAGGAGCAGCACGATTGCGGTTATGACGTAGGCGACGAGACCCGACGGTGCTCCTCTCCCAATCGTCAGAACGCTCGACCAGACCAGACCCACGATCGCCGGCGCCAACCCGCGAGAGATGATTGGGCGCCATGGCGATGCCGCAAAGCGATCCCAGACGGCATCGAATCCGACCATCATCACGCTGGATGGGACGAACATTCCGACCGTTGCGATGGCGGCGCCGAGCAACGGACGTACCGGGGTCGCGGCATAGCCCACGAGCGCCGCGAAGATCGTCGTCGGTCCGGGAACGAGCTTTCCGATCGTATAGAACTCGGTAAACTGCTGCGAGGTCACCCAGTGGTAGCGGTCGACTGCGTCTGCGTGCATCTGCGGAATAATCCCCTTGCCGCCGCCGAAGCCGAGCACCGAGAGTTGTGAAAACGTCCAAAGAAGATGCAGTACGGTCTGCAGCGTGGCGTTCATGGGCCGGACTTCGGTATCGCCGGCTTGCGGGAGCGCAGATACTCGTGTGCGATTCCGATTCCGCCGAAGGTGACCAGGACGAGTAAGAGCGGCATATGCAGGAGCGAGACGGTGACGGCCGTCACAACGACCAGCAGTATCCGCAGCCAGGACGTGCGCTCGTCCCAGGTAAGCTCGAGGGCGTTGCCGACCGTGAGACCCAGCGCTCCGGCGGCGCAGCCGCGTAACGCACCGTGCACGTACGGATTGGCCGAAAACTTGAAGTAGAGCGCGCCGGCGATGAGTACGATCGCGAACGGCGGAACACTCGCGCCGAGAAATGCCGCGATCGCGCCGGGGATACCGCGTACCCGTTGGCCGCAGAAGAGCGCCAGATTCAAAATGTTTGGACCCGGGAGGACTTGCGCGATCTCGAGCCCATCCATGAAGCGCTCGTGATCCATCCAACCGCGATTGAGCACCTGCTGCCGGACGCTCGCCTTTTGACCGCCGCCGAACGCGGTCGACGAGATCGTCGCGAACGTCAGCGCGATGCTTGCCAGCGAGGGTCGTGCCGGTACGGATTGCGCCGCGTCAACTGACATCCGGCATCGGTCCGTCGACCACCGGTGAGGTATGCTTTCCCGCAAGGATGTGAATGTGTACGTGCTCGGTATGCTGATACGGCGGCAAGACGCCCATCCGGATCATGAAGCCCTTCTCGAAGAGCCCGAGCGATAGCGCGACCTTTTGAATTCCGGCGATCAACCTATGCCAGAGCCACGCATCGCCAAGGCCGAAATCGAGAATCGTCGGGATCCACTTCTTCGGAATGATGACGACGTGGATCTCCCACCACTCTTCCTTGCTCTCATCCACGTTGTGCCGGAAGGCGAAAACGTCGTCGTCTTGATAGACGACCTCGTCCGCTTTTGCCCGCGTGCCGTCGAGCCTGCCGCGAAACGTATGTTCCGGATCGGGCTTCTCCCAGACCCGCTGCTCGGGGCTCGAAATCATCTCCGAAATCCATTGCGTCATGGTGAAATTTTTTCCGCATAACAGGCAGGCGTCCTCTCGCACGCGGTGAAGCGACGCGTGGTGAGCGGCGATCGCAGAAAGAAAGCGCTGACGGCCTTCGACGTGCTCGGCGCGGAACCGAAGTGGCCCAAAGAGCCGAAAGAGTGGGTGAAGCTCGTTGCCGACAACGAGGTCGTCTACGAAGACCGCCACGTCGTCGTCTTTCACGATCCGGAGGACGAGGAACACGAATCGAAGCGCGTACCGGGCGAGATACGCCTAACGCTGCTTTCAAAGAAAGAGGGCGTTGAGACGTTGATGGACCTCGGCGTTGCCGACGAGGGCATCAACGCGGCGATCTTGCACGGAATTCAGCAAGCGGCGCTCGCGCTCGGGCTCGAGCGCAAGGGCTTTGAGGTACGCGCCCACATCTATCCCCCGCTCCAGCACCGGCCGGCCGTGGCCTTCAAGATTCGGGCGGGGAAACCGCCAAAGAAACAGGACGCCGCGAACGCGGCGCCCTGACACGACGAAACGTTACTCCGTCGGCTTCTTTCCGAAAGGCAGCTTCGCCGCGAGGGCGGCCTCTTTTTCCGCGAGCTTGCCGAGGCCCTGAATCACGACGATCGCGATGACCGTTACCAGAAGGGCGTAGACTAACTCCGCCCAGACGCCGTTGCCGGACTTGATGAACTGGCCGATGAGATCGGAAATGAACTTATTCCACGCTCCGGCTGCCAAGAGCCCAAACGCCACCGTTGCGAGAGCGATCATCGTGCCGAGGTAGGTCGATTTGATTTCCACGATTGCTCCTTTTCGTCAAAAGAAAAGACCGGATGCCTTTTTGGCATCCGGCCTCCAATATCTCCTATCGCGGAACGCTAGGCCTTGAGCTCGATGTCGACGCCTGCCGGCAGGTCGAGGTGCATCAGCGCATCCATCGTCTTGGGCGAAGCCTGGAGAATGTCGATCAGGCGCTTATGCGTACGCATCTCGAAATGCTCCCGCGACTTCTTGTCGTTGTTCGTCGAGCGCTGAACGCAGAACCGGTTGATCTCGGTCGGCAAGGGTACCGGACCGCTCACGAACGCGCCGGTTCGCTTCGCCGTTTCGACGATGCGCTCGGCCGATTGGTCGAGCACCTTGTGATCGTACGCCTTCAGGCGTATCCGAATCATTTGTTTGGCCATGCGTTGTGCTGCTACGCTTATTCCGCGACGGCCGTTACCACGCCCGCACCGACCGTTCGGCCGCCCTCGCGAATCGCGAAGCGAAGGCCCTCTTCGCAGGCGATGGGCGTGATCAACTCGACGTCCATCTGAACGTTATCGCCCGGCATAACCATCTCGACACCCTCCGGCAGCTTGATGGTCCCGGTCACGTCGGTCGTGCGAAAGTAAAACTGCGGCCGGTAGTTACCGAAGAACGGGGTGTGACGCCCGCCCTCTTCCTTTGAGAGAACGTAGACCTCGGCCTTGAACTTCTTGTGCGGCTTGACCGAGCCCGGCTTGGCAAGGACCTGACCGCGCTCGATCTCGTTACGGTCGATACCGCGCAGCAGAACGCCGATGTTGTCGCCGGCGATGCCCGAGTCGAGGAGCTTGCGGAACATCTCGATACCGGTGACGACGGTCTTCTTCGTCTCGTCCTTGAGACCGACAATCTCGACCTCTTCACCCACCTTGACTTGACCGCGCTCGACGCGACCCGTTCCGACCGTACCGCGACCGGTGATCGTGAAGACGTCCTCGACGGGCATGAGAAACGGCTTGTCCACCTGACGCTCGGGTTCGGGGATATAGTCGTCGACGGTGTCCATCAGTTTGAAGATCGGATCGGCATCGGGGTCGCCACGTTTGCCGCTCGAGTTGAGCGCCTTGAGCGCCGAGCCGCGAATGATCGGGGTGTCGTCGCCGGGGAACTCGTACTGGTTGAGCAACTCGCGGATCTCCATCTCCACCAGCTCGAGCAGCTCCTCGTCGTCAACCATGTCAACCTTATTGAGGAAGACGATGATCCGCGGAACGCCGACCTGACGCATCAGCAGAATATGCTCGCGGGTCTGAGGCATCGGGCCGTCCGAGGCGGCTACCACGAGAATCGCGCCGTCCATCTGGGCCGCGCCCGTGATCATATTCTTGATATAATCCGCATGCCCGGGACAGTCCACGTGCGCGTAATGGCGCTTCGGAGTCTCGTATTCTTGATGTGAGATGGCGATCGTAATACCGCGCTCTTTTTCCTCGGGCGCGTTATCGATCTGATCGACACCGACTTTCTGCGCCAACCCCTCGGTTGCCAGACAATGCATGATCGCCGCGGTCAGCGTCGTCTTGCCGTGATCGACGTGACCCGTCGTGCCGATGTTCACGTGCGGCTTCTTGCGCTCGAACTTTTGTTTCGCCATATCTCCCTTTCAAGGTACACGGACCCAGGCGTTCTGCCCGGCTCTGCCCCGCCCGGGGCGGTAAACGCCCTCCTTTCGACTTCGCTAGGAGGGCGCAGACCACGGAATATTATCAGGCCCCGTGAGGACTGTCAACGAGAGCCTCCGCTCGGGCGGCACTTCGTCTTAAGCCGCGCCGACCTTCTTGCCGGCGGACTTCGCAACGATCTCCTCTTCGACGCTCTTAGGCGCCTTCTCGTAGTGCGCGAACTCCATCGTGTAGGTTGCGCGCCCTTGCGTCGCCGAGCGCATGTCGGTCGCGTATCCGAACATTTCGGAGAGCGGAACGTGGGCCGTGATCACCTGCGCGCCGCCGGGGGCCTCTTCGGTTGCGTGAATCGCACCGCGCCGCCGGCTCAGGTCGCCGTTGATCGCGCCCATGTACTCCTTAGGGGTCGTGACCTCGACTTTCATGATCGGCTCGAGCAGGATCGGCCCGGCCGCGCGATTGGCCTCTTTCCATGCCATCGAGGCCGCGATCTTGAAGGCCATCTCGGACGAGTCGACCTCGTGGTACGAACCGTCGAACGCTTCGGCCTTAAAGTCCATCACCGGGAAACCCGCGAGTACGCCGCTCTGGGCCGACTCGCGAATGCCCTCCTGAACCGCCTTCGCGTACTCCTTGGGAATAGCACCGCCGACGATCTTCCATTCGAACACGAAACCGGTGCCGGGAGTCTGCGGTTCGACCCGTATCCATACGTCGCCGAACTGCCCCTTGCCGCCGGTCTGCCGGATAAAGCGCCCCTCCTTTTCAACGCTCTTGGTGATCGCTTCTTTGTACGCGACTTGCGGCTTGCCGACGTTCGCATCGACTTTGAACTCGCGACGCAAGCGGTCGAGAATGATCTCCAAGTGAAGCTCGCCCATGCCGGCGATGATCGTCTGCTGCGTCTCCTCGTCGGTCCGCATGCGGAAGGTCGGATCTTCCTGCGCCAGCCGCGCCAGCGCCAGACCGAGCTTATCCTGATCGGCTTTGCTCTTGGGTTCGATCGCCTGATGGATAACCGGTTCGGGAAAGGTGATCGATTCGAGCGCGATCTGCGCGCGCTCGTCGCAGAGCGTGTCGCCGGTGCGCGTGTCCGAGAGGCCGACCGCCGCCGCGATATCGCCGGCGCCGATCGAGTCGATGTCCTCGCGATGGTTCGCGTGCATCCGCAGAATGCGGCCGATCCGCTCTTTGCGCCCCGTCCGCGTATTGAGCACGTAGCTTCCCTTCTTCAACACGCCGGAGTAGGCGCGGAAGTACGTCAGGTTTCCGTATGGATCGGTCGCGATCTTGAAGGCCAGCGCGCAGAACGGCTCCTCGTCGTCGGCCTTTCGCGCGAGTTCTTCGCCGCTCTTCGGGTCGCGACCGACGATCGGCTTGGCCTCCAGCGGCGACGGCATATACTCGACGATGGCGTCGAGCAGCGGCTGCACGCCTTTGTTCTTGAAAGCCGAACCGCAGAGCATCGGTAAAACGGTACCTTCGATCGTCGCCTTACGCAGCGCGATCTTCATTCGATCGATCGGCAGTTCTTTGCCCTCGAAGAACATTTCGAGCAGTTCGTCGTCCTGCTCGGCAATCGCCTCGACGAGATTGCGCCGCCACTCCAGTGCCAGCTCGCGGAGCTCGCCGTCGACTTCTTCTTGCGCCATCGTCGACCCGAGCTCGTCGGTGTAGACGATCTTCTTCATCGTGAAGAGGTCGACCACGCCTTTAAACTGATCTTCCGCACCGATCGGGACCTGAATCGGCACGGCGCGCGCGCCCAGGCGCTCGCGAATCTTCTCGACGACGTTGAAGAAATCGGCGCCGACGCGATCCATCTTGTTGACGAAGATGATCCGCGGAACTTTATATTTGTTGGCCTGCCGCCAGACCGTCTCCGACTGCGGCTGAACGGCCGCAACCGAATCGAAGAGCGCGACCAATCCGTCGAGGACGCGCAGCGATCGCTCGACTTCGACGGTAAAGTCAACGTGGCCCGGCGTATCGATAATGTTGATTCGCGTATCGCGCCAGGTCGTCGCAGTAGCCGCTGAGGTAATCGTGATGCCGCGCTCCTGCTCTTGGACCATCCAGTCCATGGTCGCGGCGCCGTCGTGCACCTCGCCCATCTTGTGCACCCGTCCGGTAAAGAACAGGATGCGCTCCGTGCAGGTCGTTTTGCCGGCATCGATGTGCGCGGCAATGCCGATATTCCTCGTGCGTTCGAGCGGATATTCCCTTAATGCCATGGTGCTAGTCTTAGATATTTACCAACGATAATGGGCGAAGGCTTTGTTTGCTTCCGCCATTTTGTGCGTGTCTTCACGCTTCTTGATCGTCGCGCCGGTGTTGTTTGAGGCATCGAGCAGCTCCGCTGCAAGCTTCTCTTCCATCGAGCGGCCGCCCCGAGAGCGAGCAAAACCGATAAGCCAACGCATCGCCATTGCCTGACGCCGATCGGGACGAACCTCCATCGGCACCTGGTAGGTCGCGCCGCCGACGCGCCGAGGACGAACCTCGACCAGCGGCATCGCGTTGGAGAGCGCTTGCGAAAAAACTTCCATCGGGTCGCGCCCGGTCTTATCGGCCACGATGTTGAGCGCACCATAGGTGATGTGCTCCGCGGTCGACTTCTTGCCGCGCAACATCACCTTGTTGATGAAGCGCGCGAGCACTTTTGAGTTGAACTTCCCGTCGGGAAGAATTTGCCGCTTGGGCGCTGGTCCTTTACGAGGCATTACTTCTTCTTCTCACGCTTGGCGCCGTATTTCGAGCGGCCTTGCTTGCGGTTCGCCGTGCCGGCCGTGTCGAGAGTACCGCGGATGATATGGTAGCGTACGCCCGGCAGATCCTTGACGCGTCCGCCGCGTACGAGGACGACCGAGTGCTCCTGCAGGTTGTGCCCGATCCCGGGGATATAGGCCGTCACCTCTTCGCCGTTGGTCAGACGGACGCGCGCCACTTTGCGCAGCGCCGAGTTCGGCTTCTTCGGCGTGACCGTCTTGACTTGCGTACAGACGCCCCGCCGCTGGGGATTGCCCGTCACCTCAAAGGTGCGCGTCGGCAAGTCCGGATGGCCCGGCTTGGGACCGGTGAGAATCACACGGAACGCGCGCGTTTTGACCTTTTGCTCGGTCTTTTCGCGCCCGCGGCGCACGAGTTGGTTGATCGTCGGAATCGCTTCGCTCCTCGTTTCGGGTCCGGCACACAAAACACGGCCTCACCCGCAGGTGGGACCGAGCCTCAACTATACCAAGGCCCTTTTTTGCCGTCAAATGGGCGGCGCCGGCGGCCCGCTCGCTTGCCCTGCCGTCGCCGGATCGCTATCTTACATAGACGCTGTCGAGGAAGCTCCACAGGGCCTCGCAGGCCGCCGCCGTCGCGTCTACGACCTCGCCTTGCTTCTCGGCCGAGTCGGCGGCACGCTCGATCAGACGCCATTCGGCAGCCGAATGCTCGACGTCGGCTCGCTCGTGTAACGAAAAGAACTCGACGCCCTCCGGATCGGCGATGCCGTAAAAGCGGCGCAGACCGTCGATCTTGACCGCAGCAATTGCCGGCACTTGCGACTCGAACGCGTGCAGCGCCGCAAGGCCGGCATAATAGGGCCGGTTGGCGCAGAGGTCGGTGAACGTTTCGATGAGGCGCCGCGTCGCCGCGTTGGGCGCAGCGGCAGCCAGATCGTCCGCCGTCATTCCGAGCGCTTGGGCGAATCGCTTCCAGAGCGCCGGGTGGTTCTTCGGCCCGTACTCTTCCTCGATGAGGTTCTGCAGGATGCTCTGCCGCGCGCTCAGATCGCTGCGCCCGTCCGCGGTGAAGTGGGGCGTTCGCGAATGGACCGCGCTCAAGTACGTCGGCTCTGCGAGCACGTGATGGAAATATTGCCCGGCGTAGGTCCGAAGCTGCTCGAGGGTGAGTTCGCCTTTCGTCCAGGCGACGTAAAACGGATGCTTGAGCAGGTGGCGCTCTGCGATCGCCGCTCCGACCCGCGACTCAAAGCATGTTGACGGCGTCGTTTCCATGGCGCCTGCGTTTTACGCAGGATTGGGCAGACTCCTCGTCTCGCAGAACCGCCTCCGGCAAAGGTTGAAGCCGCGCGTAGCCGTATTTCGCGCGCCAATGGCCGCTCAGGGTGAAGTCTTTTCGGAGAATCCGCGGCTCGGCGTCCTGGACGGTCTGCGAGGGATCGCGGTGCTGCTCGTGCTCTGGTACCACGTCTGGGAGATCTCGTGGCTCTCGCCGGGGCCGTTGCTCAACTTCCTTCCCGCAACCGGCTTCGTCGGCGTGCATCTCTTCTTTTTCCTGAGCGGCTTCGTCATCTCGTATCCCTTCATCCGAGCCGCGGTCAATGCAAAACCGCCGCCGACGTGGGGTCACTTCGCTTGGCGGCGCTTCATCAAAATCGTACCGTCGTACGTGCTCTCTATTGCGGTTGCCTACGCCATCGGATATGCCCAGACCCAACCCTATGCATCCACCATTCCCGACGTGGTGACGCACCTGCTCTTTATCCATACCTGGTTTCCGCAGCGCTACGGCACGATCGACGGCGTCCTTTGGACGCTCGCGGTCGAGGTGGAGTTTTACTGCGTTTTCCCGCTGCTGTGGTGGTCTTTCAAGCGCCGGCCGTGGCTGACCGCCGGGGTGATGATCGCGATCGCCTGGTGGTGGCGCGCGACCATGGCGGCCTGCTGCTATTCCTCGCTCTTCGCGCAATGGGAAGAGAACTTACCGGGCTACCTGGATATCTTCGCCTTCGGCATGATTTCGGCGTACATTTTTACTCGCTTCGGGGGTGCTTGGCGAGGCTCGCGCCTCCGTTACGCCGGGCCGGCTCTCGCGATAGCCGGCGTTGCCGCCTTCATCGCGCTGCTCGAAAATCTCTATGCGTACCGGTTCTTCGATCAGTGGGCCGGCGTCTGGCAGATCGATCAGCGGCCGCTGCTGGGCGCGGCGTTCGCCGCGGTCGCACTGGGGTCGCTCGTCAGCCCGCGCTGGTGGCAGGTGCTGCTCGACAATTTCGTCCTGCGCTTCATGGCGGCGATTTCCTATAACCTCTATCTCTACCACCAACTCATCGCTCGCGAACTGCTATCGCACAACATCCCCGCGCACACGGGCGATCCGCATTACGACCAAGAGTGGCAGATAGGCTATACGGAGGCCGCTTTTGCGTTGACCATCGCGCAAGCGGCCCTCGTAACCTACTGTTTCGAACGCCCGCTCCTGCGGCTAACGCCGCCGCGAGTGGGGCGCTCTTAGGTCAGCTGCGACTTAAAGACGCTCTCGGTGATTGACGCAACACCCGGCACGCGGACTTCCTTGCCCTGGAAGCCCGATATGAACGTCCAGACCCATACGATGAGTCCGAGAATCCAAAGTATCGGGTAGAGCAGCCATAGGTGGATGAAGCTCAACACGAATGAGATAATGAAGTACAGCACCCAAATCGTGATCGATTGAGCCGCCGCCCACTTCACAAAACGGTTCGTGCCGCCGCCGACCAGCATCACGATACCGCCGAGCAAACAAAAGAGATAGGCAAGTCCCGCCGCAACGTTGGCATCGAGTCCAAACGGCGTGTCTTTCGGGGGTTGAGTTACCGACATCACGTTCCTTTCGGTTTTCGGGCTCCCGAGCTTTGGGTCGTTGCTTTGCTTTAGAAGGCTTGCGGCCCTTCGTCGAGCGCTTGCCGGCAAAGGCCCGACGACGGAGCGCGTGAAAACGAGCGCAGCGATGCGGCGCGCCTCGTATGCCTTGCTCGTCCTGCCCTTTGTCGGAACGCTGATTCCGCCGTTCTACAACCGTGCCGACCCGCCGCTCCTCGGAATGCCGTTTTTCTACTGGTATCAGCTCGCGTGGATAGCGGCGACGGCCGTGCTGCTCGGCCTCGTCGTCGTGCTGACCAAAACGCGCGACGATGTCTAGCGCCACGCTCATTCTCGTCGTCGCGGTGCTCGGCGTAACCGGACTGGGGTTCTTCGCGGCGCGCTGGGGCGGCGCCGACCTCGGGAATCTGGAGCAGTGGGCGCTGGGCGGGAGAAACTTCGGAACGATCGTCTCCTGGTTTTTGCTCGGCGGCGACCTCTATACGGCCTATACCTTCATCGCGGTGCCCGCGCTCGTCTACGGCGTCGGCGCTTTGGGATTCTTCGCCGTTCCATATGCGACGATCGCCTATCCCGTGGCTCTGGTCGTTCTCTCGCGCTTCTGGAGCGTCGCGCGCCGTCGCGGGTATCTGACGACGGCCGACTTCGTCCGCGACCGCTACGGCGATCGCACGCTCGAAGTCGCGATCGCGCTCACCGGGGCCGTCGCGGCGCTCCCGTACATCGCGCTGCAACTCGTCGGCATGCGGGCCGTCTTCATCCAGTTCACGGCCCTCGGTCCGGGCGGTTCGCTGGGAGCGCTCACGATCGCGTTCGTCCTGCTCGCGGCCTACACGTATACGAGCGGTCTCCGCGCTCCAGCGCTCATCGCCTTCGTCAAAGACACGCTGATCTATATCACGGTCATCGCCGCAGTCGTCGTCATTCCCGCGCGCCTTGGCGGTTGGAGCCACGTCTTCGCGCTCTCGCAAGCCGCTTTGGCCAGGCGGCCGCATCCGAGCTCGATATACCTCGCGCCCTCGCAATATTTTACCTATGCCACGATGGCCTTCGGGTCGGCGCTCTCGCTCTTCATCTATCCGCACTCGATCACCAGCGTGCTTGCAGCGCGCAGCCGCGAGGTCGTCCGGCGCAACGCTGCCCTGCTGCCGATTTACTCGGTGCTGCTCGGCCTCGTCGCGCTCTTAGGCTATTGCGCGCTGGCCTCCGGCATCACGGCGCGCGATGCAACCAACGTGGTGCCGCTGCTCTTCGCGCGCTACTTTCCGCAGTGGTTCCAAGGTGTGGCGGCCTCTGCCGTGGTCATCGGTGCGCTCGTGCCGGCCGCCATCATGTGCATCGGCGGGGCAAACCTCTTTGCAAGCAACGTCTTCGGCGAGTTCTCCGCGCGGCGCTCTTCGCTCGAAACGCTGATTGCTAAGCTGTTGACGCTGGCAATGTGCGCGTGTGCGCTGCTCCTGGTCTTCTTCGTGCCCGTGCCGTACGCGATCGACTTCCAGCTCCTCGGCGGCGCGCTCATGCTGCAGATCTTCCCCGCCTTCGTCCTCGGGTTATGGACGCGCTGGTTCCACCCCAAGGCGCTGCTGGCAGGTTGGGCCTGCGGTTTAATCGCAAGCTGCGCCATGGCCTATGCAAGCGGATTCACGTCGAACTACACCCTGCACGCCTTCGGTGCGTCACTCACCGGATTGATCGCGCTCTACTCGCTGGCCGTCAACCTCGCCGTCAGCACGCTCCTGACGCTCGCCCTGCGCGCGACCGGTTCGAACGCTGGAATCGATCGCACGACCGCGGCGGACTACGCATGAGTGAAGCGATCAACCCGCCGGGCTGGCCGCGCCCCAGCGGTTACGCCAACGGTATCGTCGCTGAAGGGTGCTTCCTCGCGATCTCCGGACAGATCGGCTGGAACGAGCACAACGAACTCGTCGCCGCAGACTTCCTCGAGCAGGCGCGTCAGGCGCTGCGCAACGTCGTCGCGGTGCTGCACGCCGCCGGCGGCAAGCCCGAGCATCTCGTGCGTCTCACCTGGTACGTCACCGATGCCGACGAGTATCGCGCCAGCCTTCGCGAGCTCGGCGCGTCGTATCGCGAAATCGTCGGCAACCACTATCCGGCGATGGCGCTCGTTCAAGTCTCGGCGCTGCTCGAAGCCGGCGCAAAAGTGGAAATCGAAGGGACAGCAGTGTTGCCGACGGCGTAACAGGCGCGTCCCAACCCCGAACTCGGACACACTCCTCGCGCGACATCCCGTCGCGCTCGTATCGACTGCCTCGCCGCTCCCGCCCTCCTGGCTCCGCGGCTCGGTCAGACGGTCCTCGTTCGGGGTGGAACGCGCCGTTACGCCATGCGCAGTTTGTAGCGCTGCAGCTTTCCGGTTTCCGTCCGCGGCAGCTCCGTGACGAACTCGATCTCGCGCGGCGCTTTAAACGGCGCGATCTGCGCTTTGCAGAACTCGCGCAGCTCTTCGGCCTTCGCGTCACCCGCTTCGCAGCCGTCCACGAGCACGATGAACGCTTTGACGAGCTGCGTCTCCTTTTGCGGGTCGCGCTTGCCGACGACCGCGACTTCGCGAACGTCGGCGTGCGCGATCAGCGCTTGTTCGACCTCCGGTCCGGAGATGTTGTAACCGGCCGAGACGATCATGTCGTCGGTGCGCGCGACGTACCAGAAATAGCCGTCGCCGTCGCGGCGGTACGCGTCGCCGGGATAGTTCCAACCGTGCCGAACGTACGTGCTCTGGCGTTCGTCTTGGAGATACTTGCAGCCGGTCGGACCTCTCACCGCGAGCCTCCCCACGGTTCCGTCGGGGACGGGGCGCCCTTCGTCGTCGTGCACTTCGGCAATGTAGCCGGGCACCGCGCGGCCAGTCGAACCGGCGCGTGCATCCTCGACCGGCGAGCCGACAAAGATATGCAGCATCTCCGTGCTGCCGATACCGTCGAGAATTCGTAGTCCCGTCTTCGCGTGCCACTCCTCCCAGACCGCTTTGGGGAGCGTTTCACCCGCCGAAACGCACGTGCGCAGCGATGAAACGTCGCGGCCGGCAAGCGCGCCCGCCATCGTGCGGTAGGCGATCGGCGCGGTGAAGATCGTCGTTACTCGCGCGGCGCAGATCGCGTCGAGCAGTTCCATCGGACCGGCTCGCTCCAACAAGAGGGTCGCCGCACCGGCGTAGAGCGGGAACAAGAGCAAACCGCCCAGGCCGAAGGTAAACCCCAGCGGTGGGCTTCCGCAGAAGAGATCGTCGGAGCGCGGCCTCAGTACGTGCCGCGCGTACGTATCGCAAATCGCCAGCAGATCGCGGTGGTAATGCATCGTGGCCTTCGGCGTTCCGGTCGTACCCGAGGTGAACGCGATGATGGCAACGTCTTCGGCTGCGGTCTCGACGTTCGAGAAATCTTCGGACTTCCGCTCCATCAGCTGCGCAAGCGAGTCGGCTCCAGCGGCTCCGTCAAGATATGCGGCACGAACGCCGCCGTAGTCGCGACACGCGCGATCGAGGTCGTCGCGCAGGTTCACGTCGCAGAGCGCGTGTTTGATCTGCGCCTTTTCCATCATGAACCGCAGCTCGCCCGCGCGGTAAAGCGGCATCGTGGTGACCGCGACGCCGCCCGCCTTGAGCACTGCGAACCAGGCGGCGGCAAGCATCGGGCCGTTGCGAGCGCGGAGCAGCACGCGATTTCCGGGCTCGAGAGCGAGATCTTCAACGAGCACGCGGGCGATTCGATTTGCGGCACTCTGCAAATCGGCGTAGCTCCAGGCGCCGCCTCCGGGCAGCACGATGCAGCGATCGCTTCCGCCGCCGCGTTCGACGTGCCGGTCGAGCAACTCGCCTGCGGCATTGACGCGCTGCGAATACTGCGGCAAGGAATCGAGGAGCAGCTCCGGCATTTGATCGGCGGCGGGCAGCCGCTCCTCGGCGAAGCCGTCGACGTGAGCGGTGAGCATCGTCACGCTTCGAGCACGTGCTTTGCAATGACGATTTGCTGGATCTCGCTCGCTCCTTCGTAGATCCGCAACGCGCGCACGTCGCGGTAGAGACGTTCGACGATTTCGCCGCGTGCCACACCGCGTGCGCCGAAGAGCTGAACGGCGCGGTCGCAGACGCGCCCCGCCGCTTCGGTCGCGAACCACTTCGCCATCGCCGATTCACGCGTCACCCGCAGAGCGGACGAGTCCTTGGCCCACGCCGCCCGATAAACGAGCAGCGCGCTCGCGTCGACGTCGGTTGCCATCGCTGCAATCGCCGCCTGCGTCAACTGCAGCGCGCCGAGCGGGGCTCCGAAGAGCCGGCGGGTTCGAACGTGCGCGACCGACTCGTCAAAGGCCCGGCGCGCGAAGCCAAGCGCGGCGGCACCGACCGTGCTTCGGAAGACGTCGAGCGTTGCCATCGCGATTTTGAAGCCCTCACCCTCTTCACCGATGCGGTGGGAGCCGGGAAGGCGACAGTTTTCGAAGCGCACCGCACCGAGCGGATGGGGCGAAATGGTTTCGGTGCGCTTCCCCGCAAAGCAGCCGCCCGTTGCCGCATCGACGGCAAAGGCGGTCAGGCCCCTCGCGCCGGCGGCGCCGGTCCGTGCGAAGACGACGTAGAGGTCGGCGATGCCCGCATTGGAGATCCAGGCCTTCTCTCCGTCGAGAACGTACGCGTCGCCGTCGCGGCGAGCGCGCGTCGAGATTGCGGCGACGTCCGACCCGGCTTCACGTTCGGAGAGGGCAAAGGCCGCGACGCAGCGCCCATCGACCACGTTGGGAAGGTAGCGGCGCCGCAGCTCGGCATTTCCGAAGAGCGCAATCGGCGCGCTCCCGAGGCCCTGCATCGCGAAGGCGAAATCGGCGAGCGCCGAGCGATACGCGAGCCGCTCGCGTGCCAAGCAGAGTGTGCGCGCGTCGAGCTCTGGACGCAGTCCGCCGTAGAGGCCCGGGACGCAGGCGCGAAGCCATCCCGCTTCGGCGAGTGCCCGCACCCACGCCCGGCAACTTGCGTCGGCGTCGGACTCGTTGTCCAGTACGTCGGCCGTCGAGAGCCATCGCTCCAGACCGATCGCAAATGCGCGATGCTCCTCGTCGAAAAACGGCCAGCTGAGGTCGGTCATCAGTTCCCTTCAAATTGCGGCGGGCGCTTTGCGACGAAGCCTTCATAGGCTCGCCGAAAATCCGCGCTTTCCATGCACGCGGCCTGCGCTTGCGCCTCGGCATCGATCGCATCGTCGAGCGGCATCGCCCATTCGGCGTGCAGCATCTTTTTCGTCATCGCGTGGGCGAGCGTCGGCCCTCGCGCAAGATCGTGCGCGATCGCACGCGCGCGATCGTGCAGTTGCTCGGGCGTACAGAGTTCGTTGTAGAAGCCCCATGCATGCGCCTCGTCTCCCGGCATCGCCCGTCCGGTATAGAGCAGTTCGGCGGCGCGTCCGAGACCGACGATGTGCGGAAGCATCGCGCACGCGCCCATGTCGCACCCGGCCAGCCCGACGCGCACGAAAAGAAAGGCGACCCGCGAGCGTTCCGTCCCGACCCGCAAATCGCTTGCCATCGCCAGAATGGCACCGGCGCCCGCGCACGCGCCGTCGACGGCAGCGACGATCGGTTGCGGACAGGCTCGCATTGCCTTCACGAGATCGCCGGTCATCTGCGTGAACTGCAAGAGCTTCGCCGGCGAGGCGGCGGTCAAGGGACCGATGATCTCGTGAACGTCGCCGCCCGAGCAGAAGTTCTTGCCCGCGCCCGCCAGTACGATCGCTTTGACGAGAGGCTCGTCGCACAGGGCTCGAAACCGGTCGCGCAGCTCCGCGTAGAGTTCGAAGGTGAGCGGATTCTTACGCTCGGGGCGATCGAGGGTGATGGCGAGAACCGCGCCGTCGGTTTCGTATCGCGCTCTAGTCATCGAATGCGAAACGGCAGGTCCTCTTCGTATTCGCTTCCCGCGCTATTGCGGGCAATAACCCGCAGGCGGTAACTGCGCACGAAGATCGGCGGCGTATCCAGAACGTCGAGTGCAAACGTGAATCGGCCGGGGGCGCGTTTGGGAACGTTAATCGAAAAAAGGCTCGTGCGCACCTCCAAGCTGGCAACGTTCGTGCCGGTAACGAAGGCGCCGGACCAGCGTTGGCCGCGGCGGACGTCGAGCGAGGAGAACCGCATGCCAAAAATCCCCGGCGGCGCGTCGTTGCCCTCCACCCGCGGCGTCGGCAACGCCGCGAATCCGATGGCAACGTTTGCCGGCAGATCGGGGGGACGTGACGCACAAGCCGCCGCCAGCGCGCAAGACGCGAGCGCCCCGATGCGAAGCAGCACGTTTGAAGCGTACGCAACTCTTTACGAGGCCACCTGCTCGCGAGAAGGCGCTCGCGGGATTCGCGCGTAAGGCCTCCCGAGCTATGGCGCAGCAGCATGCCGCTCCGCGAAGCATCGCGCTCGATTACGCGGTCGGCATCTGCGGCATTTGGATCTCCGGCGGCTTCTTTCTGGACGCGTGGGCCCACGGACACGTCCCGGTCGAGAGCTTCTTTACGCCGTATCACGCCGTCTTCTACTCGGGCATGCTCGCGATGGTGCTGGCGATTGCCGCATTCGCAGCTCGCGCGCACGCGGCGGGATACGACTGGTCCGACTCGCTACCGCGCAGCTATCGCATCGCGGTGCTCGGTATTCCGATTTTCGTTCTCGGGGGAATCGGGGACATGCTCTGGCACCGTGCGTTCGGCATCGAAGAAGGCGTCGATTCGCTGCTCAGTCCAACGCATCAGATCCTCGGCTTGGGCATCTTCTTCTTGGCAAGCGGACCGATACGCTCGGTCCTCGCCGAGCGGACACGCGCCTCGACGCTGTCAAGACAAGCGCCGCTCGCGCTGGGCCTTGCCACGTGGCTCATTCTGGCGCACTTCGGCACCGCGTATGCCTTCGACCCAGCCGCGGGCCGGACGAACGCGCCGCCGCCGATCGTTCCCTTCAACGCGCATTACTTGACGGCGCTCTCGATCGGCTATTATAAGGTGGCGACCGGCGCGTTGATCGTGATCTTTCAAAGCACGCTGATCGGCGGCTTCGCGCTCTGGCTGGTCGCGCGGATGCAACCCCGTCCCGGAATGCTGACGCTCATCCTTCTGATCGGAAACTTCCCGGCCGCAGCCGCCTTCACCAACCAGACCCCGCTGCTTGCCGTCACGCTGGCGCAATCGCTGGTGACCGGCGTCCTCGGCGATCTCTTCATCGCACGCTTCGACCCGCATCCCGCGGCGCCGGCGATGCGTGCGTTCCGCTGGTTTGCCGCGGGCGTACCGATGACGTACATCGGCACGTACCTCGTCGCGACGGCGATAGCCGACGGCATCTGGTGGGATTGGAACGTCGCACTCGGCTGTTGGATTTGGTCGGGCGTCTGCGGCTTTGCGCTCAGCCTCTTGATCGTCGCGCGCCGTACGGCGTGATCGCGCTCGCACTGGCGATCGTCGCCGCCGCAGCGCACGCCGCGACGGCCTGGCGCTACGGCTACTTTCGCGACGAACTCTACTTCATCGCGTGCTCGAAGCATCTCGCTTGGGGATACGTCGACCAGCCGCCGCTCGTCGCGGCCGCCGCACGCCTCTCGGCAGCGGCGGGTTACGAACCGATCGCGCTGCGGCTGCTGCCGATTCTCGCTGCGGCGCTAACCGTCTATATAGCGGTGGCGCTGACGCGGGAACTGGGAGGAGCGCGCTTCGCGCAACTGCTCGCCGGTCTCGCGACGCTGGCGATGCCCGCCTATCTCCTCCTGGGCAACACGCTGACCACCAGCTCGTTCGAGCCGCTCTTTTGGACGCTCGCATTCTACTGCGCGATCAGAATCGTACGGGCCGTGCCGGGCGAATCGTTGCCGTGGTGGCTGTCGCTCGGAGCGGTCGTCGCAGGCGCAATGTACGCGAAGTACTCGATGCTCCTGGCCGTTGCCGGCGTGGGCGCAGGACTGCTCGCAACTCCGCAACGCCGCGTGCTCCATTCGCCGTATCCGTTCTATGCGGCGGCCTTCGCGCTCGTTCTGATCGCGCCGAATCTGTGGTGGCAGGCCGCGCACCACTGGCCGATCGTCGAGGTGCTGCGCGGCGACGCCGCGCACCGTCCCGCACTGCAGAACGGACTCGTTTTGGAATCGTACGGTGTGGCCGCCAATGCGCTGCGATTTGCACTCGAGCAGCTGGTCTATACGAATCCCGCCGCCGCACCGATCTGGCTGATCGGCGCCATCGCACCCTTCCGCAGCACAGAGCTGCGCGATCTCCGGTTCGTGACGATCGCATATGCCGTCATTTTCATCGTAGCGGCGGCGCTCGCCGCAAAGGGATACTATATCGTCGGAGTCTACGCGACGCTGCTCGCGCTGGGCGCGATAGCCGTCGAACGCACGTCCGTCGTATTGAGAACCGCGACCCTTGCCGCGCTCTGCGCCGTGGGAATCGTCGCACTCCCGTTCTCGCTGCCGGTTCTCCCCGTCGGCATGCTGATCGGGTACTCGCGCGCGCTTGGCGTTACCGGGCGGAACGGGGCGCCGGCGGAACTCGTGCAGCCGGTCTTCGCCGAAGAGTTCGGCTGGAAACGGCTCGCCCGCGACGTCGCAAGCGTCTACGCTTCGCTTCCACCGCGAATTCGCGCGCGCACCGCGATCTACGCCGATACGTATGGCGACGCCGGTGCACTCGACTTCTTCGGTCCGCGCTACGGGCTACCGAGCGTCATCTCGAGTCAGAACAACTACTATCTCTGGGGCACGCATGGATACGACGGGAGCACGCTCGTGGCGATCGGCGCCACTCGCATCGACCGGCTGCGCCGCTTCTATCGCAGCGTGGTGCTCGTTCGAACCTCGGTCGAACCGCTCAAGTGGATCGTCGAGGGACCGTCGCCGATTTATCTCTGTCGCGATCCCGTCGCGCCACTCTCGGTCATATGGCCCGCGCTGAAGTGGTACGGCGCGTAATTCCGGCTAAATGCGGTCGCCGGCGACCGGCGAAAGTGTTGCTCGTTTACCGGACCGGTGATTACGACCGCGATTCACGGCCGCGTGATCGCAGGGCGGGAGTCGTTCGACTTCATCAAAGTGCTCTCGGCCAGTGTGTCTTGCCTCGAACGGAGATCAGGACAACGCCGGCGACGGTGCGGGAATGACGAGCGCTTCGCCGGTTTGCGTTCCGTTGATGCAATCGAGCACGGCGCCGGCAACCTCCGCCACGCTCGCGATTCGTCCCTCCGGGTTGCCTTTGGCCATCAGCTCGCGCGTCGTCGCCTCGCTGCGCCCCGTCTTCGACACGATGTTTGCGATCGCACGCCCCATCATCTCGGTCTCGGTGTAACCCGGACAGATAGCGTTCGCGGTCACACCGGTTCCGGCCAACTCGGCGGCGATCGCCCGCGTGAACCCGACGACGCCGTGTTTGCTCGCGCAGTAGGCCGAGATGTACGGTGCGCCGCCGAGACCGGCGGTGCTGGCGATGTTCACGACGCGCCCCCAACCGGCGGCGAGCATCTCCTCAACGACCTCCCGCGTGCACAGAAACGTTCCCGTCAGGTTCGTCGCGATAATCCGGTCCCACAGCGCGTCGCTCGTGCGTGCCAGCGACGCCGACTCGGCGATTCCGGAGTTGTTGACGAGAATCGCAACCGCACCGTTCTCCGCACGGCAGGCCGCGAAAGCGCGGCGAATCTGCTCCCGGTCTCTGACGTCGGCCTGCGTGCGAAAGACCCTTCGATTCATGCCCTCGGTGGGCCGCTCGTGATGGCCGGCGACCGCGCTTCGGCTCACGATGCTGACGCGCGCACCTTCACGAGCGAGCAGCTCGGCGATCGCGTGCCCGATTCCGCGCGCGCCGCCGGTGACGACAGCGTGCTTACCGGCAAGACTCATGGCGCGGCCGCGCGCGCCCGCGCGATCAGCCGTTCGAGTTGATCTCTCCCGGCGTAGTATTGCGGGGGCCACAAATCCGCCTCGTAGCCGAGCTGCGCCGCGGCATGCAGCGTCCAGTACGGATCGGCAAGATGCGGCCGGCCGAGTGCGATCAAATCGGCGCGGCCGCCGGCGAGAATCGCGTTCACTTGGTCGGTGTCGGTGATGTTTCCGACGGCCATCGTCGCGATGCCGACTTCGTTACGGATTGCGTCGGCATAGGGCGTTTGAAACATACGGCCGTAGACCGGTTTGGCGTCCGGTGAGGTTTGACCCGTCGAGACGTCGATGAGATCGGCACCTGCCGCCTTGAAGGCCCGCGCGATCTCGACGGAGTCGCTGGCCGAGATTCCGCCGTCGACCCAGTCGGTCGCCGAGATGCGCACCGACATTGGCCGATCCTGCGGCCAGACGGCGCGCATCGCCGAAAAGACTTCGAGCGGATAGCGGAGCCGGTTTTCAAGCGACCCGCCGTACTCGTCGTTGCGGCGGTTCCGTAACGGCGTGATGAACGACGAGAGCAGATAGCCGTGAGCGCAGTGCAGCTCGAGCATGTCGAATCCGGCCTCGATACCCATCTCCGCGGCACGGACGAACGCATCGCGAATCTCGCGCATCTGCGCTGCGGTAAGTTCTGCGGGCACCTGATTTACCGACGCGTAGGGGATCGGTGAAGGTCCGACTACCGGCCAGTTTCCCTCGTCGAGCGGTTCGTCCATACCCTCCCACATCAGCTTCGTGGAACCTTTCGGTCCGGAGTGCCCGAGCTGCAGGCAGATCTTTGCGCGCGAATGCGCGTGCACGAAATCGACGATGGCCTTCCATGCGGGTACGTGTTCGGGCAGATACATTCCGGTGCAGCCGGGCGAGATCCGGCCGTCGCGCGTCACGCAGGTCATCTCCGTGAAGACGAGTCCCGCGCCGCCGAGCGCTCGCGTGCCCAGATGGACCAGGTGAAAGGCTTGCGGCGTTCCGTCGATCGCGCTGTACATATCCATCGGTGAGACGACGATTCGGTTCGCGAGCTCGCACCCTCGCAAGCGAAACGGCACGAACATCGGCGGTACGGCACGGCCGCCGAACCATTGCTCGATGCGATCGACGTAGCGCGTGTCGCGCAATCGCAGATTCTCGTGACCGATGCGCTGGCTACGCGTCAAGAGACTGTAGGCAAACTGTTCGGGCGGCAGCGTCGTGTAGCGCTCGACGTTCTCGAACCATTCGGTCGAGTTTCGCGCCGCGTTTTGCAGCCTGAGCACCTCGACTTTCCGCAGTGCTTCGTACGCCTCTAGCCCCTCCGTTCGCCCCGAGGTAAGCGCATCGGCGAGCCCAACGGCGTCTTCCATCGCGAGTTTGGTCCCGGAGCCCACGGAGAAGTGCGCGGTATGCGCGGCGTCGCCGAGCAGCACGACGTTCTCGTAGACCCATCGTTCGTTGCTGACGCGGGTAAAGTTCAGCCAGTCGCGGCCGCGAAGGTGCGTGGCGTTGGCCATCAGCCGATGACCGTGCAGATACGGCTCGAAGAGCCGCTGGCAAAAGTCTAACGTCTGCTCGGTGCCGGCCGACTCGAGGCCGTGCGCGAGCCACGTTTCCTCCCGGCATTCGACGATGAACGTGCTGAGCTCCGCATCGAAACGATAGGCGTGCACGGTGAACCAGCCGTGTTCGGTCCGTTCGAAAATGAAGGTGAAGGCGCCTAAGGGGAGCGTCGTACCGAGCCAGACGTAGCGGCAAAGCCGCCCGTCGAGCTGCGGAGCGAATGCGGCCGCGTAGGTTGCGCGAACCCGGCTATTGATTCCGTCGGCGCCGACGAGCAGATCGCATTGCTCTCGCAGAGCACGAACGTCGTCGACCTCGCGATTGAAAGCGATCTCGACACCCAGTTCCAACGCGCGGTGCTGCAAGATCTCGAGCAACCGCTTACGGGAAATACCGCAGAAGCCGTGGCCGCCCGAGACGATCGTGTGACCCTGGAAGTGAATCTCGATATCGTCCCAATGCGCGAATGCCTCGGTTATGCTGCGGTGCGTCGATTCGTCGGCCTGCCGCAAGTTCTCCAGCGTCGCGTCGGAGAAGACGACGCCCCAACCGAAGGTGTCGAGGGGACGATTGCGTTCGAGAATCCGAATTTCCCAGGCCGGGAATCGCCGCTTGATTAGGATGCCGAAGTAGAGGCCGGCGGGACCGCCCCCTACGCACGTAACGCGCATCAGCCTCTCCAAGCGCCGCGTGATCTCACGCGGTTACACTTTGATGAGAGCGGCAGACGAATCCCGCTCGCTGTGGTACTCTACGCTCGAGCGGTGATGAGGTCGTTGGCGTTGCGCGTACTGATATTAAGCCTCGGTGCCGGCGCCGGGCTTGCGGCCGTTGCCGGCGACGCGCGAGGCGCCGCAGCCGCGGCACCGGTCGTCATTACAAGCGGCGAGAACGCGACGCGCACCACCATTCCCGTTACGGTCGACGGCATCCGCGCGTCGTGCGTCCTCGATACCGGGACGTCCGCGATCATCGTCTCGTCGTGGATCGCTCAGCAGGCACGGCTCTCCGGGCGGGCCGGCACCTTCGAACTCGCTCCCGACGGGCGTACCTACGTGGACCGTCAGACCGATATTCCGCGTCTCGGCGTCGCGCAATACGCTCTCCACGACGTCTCGGCGTTGATCTCGCCGAACGTCAGCGGAGACAACGCCCTCTGCGGATACGACTTTTTCGCGCACTTCCCGGCGCTCATCGATCGGGTGCACCGGCAGGTCACGCTCTTTCCGTCGAGCGCGCATCTTGCGCGGATGCACTGCCTGCCCGTCGACCTTACGCCGCACGTACCGCTCGCGACCATCGAAATCAACGATACGTGGGTGAGCCACATCGTGCTCGATTCGGGTATGGCCGGCGGCGGCGCGCTTTGGGAGGGAGTGCGCTCGCAGTTACACCGCCCGCTCGTGGCCGACGCCAATTACGAAACGATGCCGTCGGCAGTTCGCCAGGGGTTTGCCTGCGGTGGGGTCGCGGCCATTCGTTATGCCGCCGGCGCACCGGAGAGCTCGATGCCGATCTGCACCGAGCCGCAACGCCCGGATGGATATAACGGCATCATCGAGACAAATCTTTCATCGGTTCACGCGATGGCGGTCGATTATCCGCATCGACGCATCTGTTTCGACGTCAGCGGCTACAGCGAAGTCGCTTCGCCGAACCTCCCGGCGACGGGGGAACGCAATGCATGGGCGCGGTTCAACGACCTCCGGCCCCCCACAGCGTATCGTTAACCCCGCTTTCGCGCGATCAGCAATCCGTCACAAATCGGCACGAGCGCAACGTCGACGCGCTCGTCGCGGCCGGCCTTCGCGTTGATCGCGCGCAGTGCTTGCGTATCGGCGTCATCGGCCGCTTCGTCGAGGACCGCTCCATCCCAAAGAACGTTGTCGACGAGCACCAAACCGCCCGGGCGAAGCAGCGCGAGCGCGTTCTCGTAGTAGGCGTCGACGTTTGCTTTGTCGGCGTCGATGAACGCGATGTCGAAGGGCTCCACGGCTTGCGCCCGTACGCCGGCGAGCGTGTCGAGGGCCGGACCGATGCGCAAGTCGATCTTCTGCGAAACGGCCGCAGCCTCCCAATATCGCCGAGCAACGTCCGTGTACTCTTCGCTGACGTCGCAGGCGAGTACGTAGCCCTCGGTGGGAAGCGCGAGCGCCATCGCCAACGAACTGTATCCCGTAAAGACCCCGATCTCGAGATAGCGGCGCGCGCCGATCGCATACGCCAGCAGTTGCATCAGCTGCCCCTGCTCGGGACCGATCGCCATTCGCGCGCGAGGATGGCGCCGCGTCTCTTCACGCAGTCCCTGCAGCGCCGGATGCTCTCGAACGACGGTCGCGGCGATATACTCTTGAATTGCGGGATCGATAAACGTGCTCTTAGGCGTCATGCCGTAGCATGATACCACATCGAAGAAAGAGCGCCCGAGGTCTCGGGCGCTCCGCTTCTCTCGGCGTTCTTATCGAACGGGCGGGGGTGTGGGTGCGTCGTCGGTGGCCGCGTCTTCGCTTGGCGCAAGGTCCGAAGCCGGCGCCTCATCCGGCGGCGGCGCTTGGTCCGAAGCTGCGACGTCCGACGTCGGCCTGTCCGGCGTCGCATACGACGGAATCGTTGCATAGCCGTTGGTTGCGCCGTACGACGCCGAACCGTACGCCGGAATCTGCGCGTACGACGGCATCGCGGTCTGTTCGGGCAGTTCGGTTTGCGCCGGCAGCACCGCGACCGGAGCGGCCTCCACCGCGGGCTCCGATCCGTCGCGCGCGATGTCGTCGAGACCGCGATTAGAGCCGTAGATCATCGAGACCGTTCTTTGTGTGATGGGATTGTCCGGATAGGCAGCCCGCATAAACGCCAGCGCCGCCATGCCCGTGGCACTCGAGGCTTGTCCCGCCCGCCAATACTCGCGCATCAAGTGCCCGAGAATCGCTGCGAGCCACGGATCGCGGGGATATTTATGCTGCCAGTCGCGGATCGCGAGCTGGAGGTGATCGAGGTATGCGCTAACGGAGGGATCGAGCATCGTGCGATCGTCGAGACGATCGTAGTCGTTCAATCGATTGCGAATCTCGAGCACGCTCTGTTGGTATGGCCCGAAGTATTCGTCGGCCGGCGCGGCGTTGAGGTTGACGTCGGCCCGTGCAGCCTGAAGGCTAGCAACGAGCACGATTGCTAAGGCAATGAGTACTTTGCGCATCGTACCTTCCTTGAAGTAGTCGACCGCACAATTGCGATCTGCGATAATTGTCGGAAGATATGCGGCGCAAATAGCGCGTTAAACGTGAACGCGGGATTACAAGGTGATTAAACTAGCGGCAGCCGGCTCGGGAGGCGAACGCAAGCGGCGCTCGCCTCGTTGCAGAGCCGGCTACTTGCGATTGATTCGCCGATGGATCTCGTCGAGGTCTTCGATGGTGTTCAAGCAGACCGCGTCCTTGACGCCGGCGTCCCTGATTTTTGACGACTCGCGCATATTGCGCGCGAGCTCGTCGGCGTGGTTGTAACCGCGGACTGCCGCGTTATGTGCCGCGATCGTTGCTTTGTCGGTCTTGCCGTTCTCGACGACCCATTGCTCGAACTCCATGTACGTCGGCCGATTCTGCCGAACGAACTCGATCGTCTTTCCACGGTCGAGCCCCAGCGCGTCCAAGGTCATCGCATCGAAACCCGCGCCGCACTCGTCGTACCCTTCGGGCAGGGCGTCGACCGCGGCGAGCGAGAGCTTCAACCAGAGGCGCGGCAAATGGATCGCGCCGAGCGGCCCGGCGGTTCCGGAGCTGATCAGCGGTACGACCGTCTGTTGTTCGGACATGAAATTCTCCTATCTTAGCCGTGACGAGATTTAAAGGTAAGTTCGGATACGCCAGACTTGTCGAGCTCGCCAAGCCCAAGCTCCTTCATTTTCTCATATTGTTCGAAGGTAGCTCGCGCCAACGGGAGCGTGAGGCCGGCTTCGTTTGCCAGCGCGAGGGCGATCCCGGAGTCTTTCGCGGCGTGTGCCGCTGAAAAGTACACGTCGTGCTCGCGATTCTGCATATCGGCGCCATCGGTCTCGAGGACCCTCGAGTTCGCCCCGGTTTGAGAGAAGACTTCGCGCAGCATGTCGAGATCGAGCCCGAGCGCATCTCCGAGTCCCAAGCCTTCGGCCAATCCGGCGGTGTTAATGTTCATCACCATGTTCACCAGCGCTTTGACCTGCGCCGCCTTTCCGGCGGGCCCGACGTATTTCAACGACGCGCTCATATGCTCGAGCATCGGCTTGATGCGTTTGAATGCTTCCTCCCGGCCGCCGATCATCAAGTAGAGCGTGCCGTTGCGCGCTTGCGGAATAGAGCTGGCCATACAGGCTTCCAGCGAGTCTGCACCGCGCTCTTGCGCGAGGCCCTCGACGTCGACGTGCACCTGCGGCGAGACGGTCGCACAGTTAACGAAGATCTTCCCGCGCGCGTCGTTGAGCAGCGAGTCGCCGGAGGTCGCAAAAATGCGATACATTGCCGCGTCGTCGCTGACGACCGTCAGGACGACGTCGGCAAGTTCCGTGACGCGGGCGAGCGACGTCGCCACCTCGCCGCCGCTCTCGGCGGCGGTCTGCGCGGCTGCCTGCGGATTTGCGTCGTACAGCACGGCGATCGGATAACCGACGTCGTGCAGACGCTTGGCGATATTTGCGCCCATGCGGCCGGTGCCGACGACGCCGATTCTTGGAAGCCCGTTCATCGACCCCCCGCGATTTAAGTGATGGCCGGCCAGATTACTCCGAGTGGGGTGGCCCAACCTGCAGCATACCGTTCGATCGCCTTAAGCCTTAAGCAGGCGCACCTAACGGGATCCGCCAAGTGGAAATTTTCCTCTTTCCTACAAGGAGACGCAATGCATATTTCGCGTGTCGTCGTCGCCGCTGCCGTCCTCGCAGCAACCGCGATTCCCGCCTATGCCCCCGCTCAGGTCGAGAGCACCCCGATCCCGGCACCGGCGAAGCCGAGCTTTTCCTCGATGAGTTTCATGATCGGTACCTGGAGCTGCAGCACGAAGAGCGCCCGCCGCCCGGCGGCGTACATGACGATGTCGACCTATAAGATGGATCCGAACGGTTGGTACATCGACGAGACCTCGGTCACCAAAGCCAACGGTTCGTGGATCCCGACGGCCACCACGACGTACGATAAGATCACGTACGATCCGTTCACCCATCGCTGGGCCGACGTAGACTACGGAAACGAAGGCGAGTACAGCCTTTCGTTTGCGAGCGGTTGGACCGGCAACAAGATCACGTGGCATGACGTTTCCTTCGCTCCGTCGAGCGACATCAAGAGTCAAACCGATAACGTCGTCACCAAGGTGAGCAACAGCAAAATGACGTTTGCTTCAACGTTCACCGAAGCAAAGACGGGACGAGTCGTCGCGGTCACGGGAGTCTGCACGAAGCACTAGCTTCGAGTGCCGCCCTGAATCGAGAGGCCCCGCTCGCGCGGGGCCTCTTTTCTTTCAGAACTCCTCTTCTTGGGCGGCGCCGTTTTCCGGGAAGGACGGTTCCTCGTCCTCGCCTTCGTAGGCCGGTTTTTCGTCCTCGTAGGTCGATTCTTCGTCCTCTTCCTCCAGCTCGTAACCTTGGGGTCCCTCGAGCTCTTCGTCGGCCGGCTCTTCCTCTTCGAAGATCTCCTCCGGCTCGATCTCGGCCGCACGCGGCGCGACGGGAGGCGGCGTGATGACGGCAGTCGCGTCGAGCGGTTTGCTGTCGTCGATCTCCTCTTCTTCCTCTTCCTCGGGTGCGGGTTCGGTCTCTGAGATCGCCTCGCGAGTCGCGACGGTCGTCTGCGATACGGCGGTCTGCTCGTCGCCCATGAGCAGTCCGTACTCGCGCCGCTCGGATTCAGCCATGTCGTCTTCGGGCGTCTTGATCTCGACCTCTTCGCGGTTCTCCGTGAGCACCTTGACGTCGAGCGCGAGCGATTGCAGCTCCTTGATGAGCACCTTGAACGATTCCGGAACCCCGGGTTCCATCACGTTCTCACCCTTGACGATGGCTTCGTACGTCTTGACGCGTCCCACGACGTCGTCGGATTTGACGGTGAGAAGCTCTTGCAGCGTGTAGGCCGCGCCATAGGCTTCGAGCGCCCAAACCTCCATCTCACCGAACCGCTGGCCGCCGAACTGCGCCTTTCCACCGAGCGGCTGCTGCGTGATCATCGAGTACGGGCCGGTCGAACGCGCGTGGATCTTGTCGTCCACGAGATGGGCGAGCTTGAGCATGTAGATCATGCCGACCGTGATCGGTCGCGAGAAGCGCTCGCCGCTGCGGCCGTCCCGCAGCCACGTCTTGCCGTCCGCCGGAAGACCGGCGTCTTGCAGCCATTCGGCGATATCCTCGGCGTGCGCGCCGTCGAAGACCGGCGTTGCTACGCTCATGCCGAGCATGCGCGCAGCCCACCCGAGATGCGTCTCCATGATCTGTCCGAGATTCATACGCGACGGCACGCCGAGCGGATTAAGCACGATATCGACGGGCGTACCGTCCTCGAGATACGGCATGTCCTCTTCCGGAAGCACCTTGGCGATGACGCCCTTGTTGCCGTGGCGGCCGGCCATCTTATCGCCTTGCAGAATCTTGCGCTTCTGCGCGACGTAGACGCGGACGAGATGATTCACGCCCGGCGAGAGCTCGTCGCCGTTCTCCCGCGAGAAGACCTTGACGTCGATGATCTTGCCCTTTTCGCCGTGCGGTACTTTGAGGCTTGTATCGCGCACTTCGCGCGATTTCTCCCCGAAGATCGCGCGGAGCAGGCGCTCCTCGGCCGTCAGCTCGGTCTCACCCTTCGGCGTTACTTTGCCGACGAGAATATCTTCGGGACGAACCTCGGCGCCGATGCGAATGATGCCGCGCTCGTCGAGATCTTTGAGCGCGTCTTCGCCGACGTTGGGAATATCGCGGGTGATCTCTTCCGGACCGAGCTTCGTGTCGCGCGCTTCGCACTCGTACTCTTCGATGTGAATCGAGGTGAAGCGGTCTTCCTTGACCATCCGCTCGCTGATGAGGATCGCGTCCTCGTAGTTGTAGCCTTCCCAGGGCATGAAGGCGACGAGCACGTTCTGTCCCAGAGCAAGCTCGCCTTGATCCGAGGACGGACCGTCGACGATAACCTGACCGGCGACGACTTCGTCGCCGACGCCGACGATCGGCCGCTGGTTGATGCACGTTCCCGCGTTACTGCGCACGAACTTGAGCAGTTCGTACGTGCGTTCTATTCCCTCCTGATTGCGAACGACGATCCCCTTGGCGTCGACCGACGCGACCGTTCCGGCCTCTTCGGCAACGATGAGACTTCCCGAGTCTTTCGCGGCGCGATATTCCATACCGGTGCCGACGATCGGCGCCGACGGACGAAGCAGCGGGACGGCCTGACGCTGCATGTTCGCGCCCATGAGCGCGCGGTTTGCATCGTCGTGCTCCAGGAATGGGATAAGCGCGGTCGCGACGGAGACGATCTGTTTGGGCGAAACGTCCATCAGCTGAACGCGCGCCGCCGGTTCCTCGATATACTCTTCGGCATACCGGCAGACGACCGATTCGGCCGTTATGCGCGACGCGGAATCGATAGGCGTGTTAGCCTGCGCGATGATGTACTCGTCTTCTTTGTCCGCGGTAAGATACTTGATCTCGTCGGTGACGACCGTCTCGTGCCGGTCGCTCGTATGCACGACGCGATACGGTGTCTCGATAAACCCGAACTTATTCACTCGCGCGTAGGTCGCAAGCGAACCGATCAGGCCGATATTCGGACCTTCCGGCGTCTCGATCGGACAGATTCGTCCGTAGTGCGAGTGGTGGACGTCGCGGACTTCAAAACCCGCCCGCTCGCGAGAGAGACCGCCCGGACCGAGCGCCGAGAGCCGCCGCTTGTGCGTAAGTTCGGCGAGCGAGTTGGTCTGGTCCATGAACTGCGAGAGCTGAGAGGAGCCGAAGAACTCTTTGATAGCGGCGACGACCGGACGAATATTGATCAGCGCCTGGGGCGTAACCGTCTCGATGTCCTGAACCGTCATTCGCTCGCGGACGACGCGTTCTAGACGAAGCAGGCCGACGCGGAACTGGTTCTGCAACAGCTCGCCGACCGAGCGGACGCGACGGTTCCCAAGATGATCGATGTCGTCCTTCGCGACCATGCCGACGGCAACGCGGATCAACCGCCGGATTACCGCAATCATGTCCTCGCGCAAGAGACAACGGGCGCCGTCACCGACCGTGTCGCCCTTCTTGACGCTCTGTCCGCGAACGATGCCGGGCGCGACGCGCGGCCGCACGCCGAGCACCTTGCGAATGCCCAAATCCTGGTAAAGGTCGTAGCTGACCGTCTCGCCGTCCTTGTAGCGAATCGTCACGACACACTCGGAAGCCTCGGGCCGGTCCTTATCGAAGACGTCGGAGATCTCGAGAACCTCGCCGTCTTCGCGCGCCGTGACGATCGCCTTCGGCTCGGTCAGACCCGCGTCGGCGTACTCGTTGATCGCCAGATGCGGCTGTTCGACGCGCTGCTCGGGATCGGGATTCTGGATGCGATACTGAAACTTGCTGCTGAGCTTGTACCGGCCGACGCCCGCCAAATCGTAGCGCTTGTCGTCGAAGAAGAGCGACTCGATGAGCTTTTCGGCGTTCTCGGCGTTCTCCGGCTCGCCCGGGCGCAGCTTCTTATAGATTTCCTTAAGCGCATCTTCGCGCGTCTTGATGTCGCGGTCTTTTTCGATCGAATTGCGGATGATCGCCTGACCCTCGGCAGGAAGATCGGCGAAGAGTCCCATGATCGCGTCGTCGCTCTCCCAGTCGTAGCCGAGCGCGGGCCGCGTGAGGGCGCGAATGAAGGTCGAGACGTAGATCTTTCGGTTCTTGTCGATGCGTACGCCGATCGTCCCCTCGGTCTCGTCGTTCTTCGTGCCGTTGTCGGTCTCGAACTCGATCCAGGCGCCGCGATTTGGAATGATCGTGGCGTTGTAGGTGGGACGCGCGTTCGTATCGACGTCTTGGCTATAGTAGACGCCGGGGGAGCGCACGAGCTGGCTCACGATAACGCGCTCGGCGCCGTTGATCATGAACGTGCCCTTGTCCGTCATGAGCGGGAAATCTCCCATGAAGATCTCCTGGTCGGGGATGCCTTTGATTTCGCCCGACTCCGCGGTGATCAAGCGGACGCGCACGCGCAGCGGCGCGCTATAAGTCATGTCGCGCTCGCGGCACTCCTCGATCGAATACTTTGGCTCGCCCAGCGAATGCTCGCCGAACTCCAGGATCAAGTTGCCCGTGAAGTCTTTGATGGGTGAGATGGAGGCAAACGCTTCCGCCAGACCCTCGGTCTTGAACCAGTCGAAGCTGGCCTTCTGTAACTCGATGAGGTTGGGAACTTCGAGGACGTGAGGGATCTTCGCGAACGTGTAACGCTCGCGTTTCGGACCCGGCTCGGGCCGCTGCTCGACGGTAAAGGCGCCCGTCGGCATCGGGAAGGTCGAGGGCATGACGGTCGAGGCGCCGTTACCATCGCTCATCTTCAGTGAGGCGGCGGTGGGACGCTTCGCTCTTCCTTTAGTAGCCCTCGGCGAGCTCGGGACAGTCTCCGGTGTACTCTTTGGGGCGGGTTTCGGAGCTGTCGTCTTCGCCATTAACTCTCTTTCTCTGCTGATGCTCTGCTAATGAATCTTCGATCGATGAATACGCTGCAACGGGCTTTAGGGCACACCAAAAAGACGAAACACGGGCTCCGATAGATGGAGGTGTCTCGCCCTTCTCTTTGCGGCGGCTTTCATGCGCCCCGGGGCATCGCCACGAGTTTAACACCCGTCGCCATAGGCGTCAAGGAACCCTGCTTGGCGGTAGTGGGTCAGTATTAAGGTTCCGACCTTAGTCGGAGGAAAAGATTAAGACGTGCGGCCCCACGCTTGGGAGTCGATCTTCCACTCCTCGCCGTGCTTTGAGAACGTGTATGCCATGGTGCCGGTGCGAGCGGCGGTCTGCCCCTTGATCGTCACCGTCAGCGTTCCGGCGATGACCGCATAGGCAACGGAGCCTTCGACGTTCCAGAACCCCATCTCGTAGGATAGGTGCTCGTAGGTCACGCCAAGGTCTCGACGCCACTTCGCCACGTCGGCAAGCCAGTTGGTCGGAGCATGAGGATTCAGCCAGCGATAGGGCGCGATGCCGTCAATAATAACGGCGGTGTCGCTAAAGACTTCGAGGAAAAGCTCAATATTCTGGGCGTTAAACCCCTTGATATGCTTCTCGATAAGAGCCTGAATTTCAGGCGGGGGATTATTCGGTGCCGTCACCTGGCCAGTATGGGTAGCGGGTCAGTTTAAAGCGGCTGCTTTAGTCGGAGGGGGCACCCTGGGCCGCTAGAGCCGCCGAGCGACGAGCCATATGGCGGTCGACTACCGTGTGGGGGAGGGAGTCGACACGCCGGCCGGCCGGCCGGCGATCTGTCGCACTCGAGCCGCCAAGGCCTCGCCCGTGAGGCCGAAAAGCGCCCGCTGCTTATCCTGGGAATCGTGCTGAACGAGGACGCTCGGTACTCCGATGCGCTCGACCCGAAGCTTTAGTCCGTGGTCGGAGACGAACTCGGCAACGGCCGAGCCGAATCCGCCGGCCAACGAATGCTCTTCGAGCGTGATCAAATGGGAATGACTGCGATCCAGCTCGAGGAGCAGCGCTTCGTCGAGCGGCTTGGCGAACCGAGCGTTCACCACCGTCACGCCTTCGACGTCGGCGTCGAGGGCAACGTCGACGGCGGTTCCATAGGCGAGCACGGCCACGTCGCTGCCCCAGCGCAATACCTCCGCTTTGCCATGGTAGAGCGGCGCGAGCGGTTCGCCGTGCCGGCCGTTGCTCGAGCCCCGCGGATAGCGAATGGCGGCCGGGGAGTTCAACGAGAGGGCGAGTTCCAGCATCGGCTGCAGTTCGGCCTCGTTGCGCGGCGCCATCAGCGTCATGTTCGGCAACGTACGCATGTACGCGACGTCGTAGAGGCCCATGTGCGTAGGACCGTCGTCGCCGACAAAACCGGCACGGTCCATGCAAAAGACCACCGGAAGATTCTGCACGACGACGTCGTGAACGATTTGGTCGTAGGCGCGTTGTAAGAAGGTCGAATAGATCGCGCAAACGGGCCGGAATCCGCTCGATGCCAATCCCGCAGCAAAGCAGACCGCGTGCGCCTCGGCGATGCCGACGTCAAAGTACCGGTCCGGAAATCGTTTCCCGAACTTTGCTAAGCCGGTGCCGTCGGGCATCGCGGCCGTGATACCGACGATTCGCGGATCTTTCTCGGCAACGGCGATCATCGCGTCGCCGAAGACGTCTTGAAACTTCGGGCGCGCGCCGGGAGTGCTCTTCTTCGTACCGTCGCTCGGCTCGAACGCGTTGGCACCGATGCCGTGAAAGGTCCGCGAATCGCGCTCGGCCGGCTCGTAGCCTCTGCCTTTCACCGTACGAACGTGAAGCAGCACCGGTCGCTCGACGTCCTTCGCGGTTTGCAGCGCGTCGACGAGCACGTCGTAGTTGTGACCGTCGATCGGCCCGATGTAACGGAAGCCGAGCTCTTCGAAAATGACGGCGGTCTTCTCTGAAGGACCCATGAAGTGCATCGCCCCGATCTCGGCGCCTTCAATCGCCTTCTTCGCGGCACTGCCGAGCGGGATCCGTTTGAGCATCTCTTTACCGGTACGCCGGACGAAGTTTGCAAATGGCTTGCTGCGCAAAACGGAGAGGTACGAGGCGATCGAGCCGACGTTCGGCGCGATCGACATCTCGTTATCGTTCAAAATCACGAGAAACTGGGTCTTGAGCGCGCCGGCGTTGTTCAGCGCCTCGTACGCGAGTCCGCCGGTCAGCGCGCCGTCGCCGAGGACGGCGACGACCGTCTCTTTGCCGCCGACCAAGTCGCGCGCCGTCGCCATTCCGAGCGCCGCCGCGACGGCCGTGCTCGCGTGTCCGGCGCCGAACGGATCGTACGGCGACTCGCTGCGCATCGCGAAGCCGGAAAGCCCGCCGCCCTTGCGCAGCGTAGCGAAGCGATCGCGCCGGCCGGTGAGAATTTTGTGCACGTACGTTTGATGGCTGACGTCCCAGACGAGTCTATCGACCGGCAGATCCAGAACGCGATGGAGTGCGAGCGTCAGCTCGACGACGCCGAGGTTCGGCGCAAGGTGTCCGCCGTTAACCGCGCACGTTCGTACGAGCAGATCGCGAATCTCGCTGGCGAGGACGTCGATTTCGTCGCGCCGGAGGCGCTTGACGTCGGCAGGAGAGTCGATTCGCTCGATAATCATTGGCCCGTTATACGCACCCGCGAGCCGATGCCCTGCGCGCCGGCGACGACGCGCGCCGCGAGTTCGGCCGCACGGGGAGCCTCACGCCCGAGCCACATTGCTTGCGGCCAATTCCATGGTTTGAGTATTGCCACGACCGGCGTTCGCCAATCGTCGGAGATCTCGCGTTCGGGTGTGTCGAGGATCACGCGGACGGCCGCAACCCGCGGCGCATCGATTAAGCCGGTCTCCATATCTGCAGCAACGTAGCCCCGCGCAGCCCATTGATCCCGGAGGCCTCCGCGCACAATCGTCGCTGCGGTGACCATCGGATCGAAACGCGGCTCGAATCCTAGCCGCCGGGCACTCGCCGTCAAGACCTCAACGAGCTCCGCATCGCAGAACAGCGTTCCGCCATCGGGCCGACAGACTTGGCGCGGAATGACGATCGTTCCGGTCGGCAAACCTGGATGCAATCCGCCGGCGAGACCGCAGCTGACGACGACGTCCCCCAGCGCTTCCCGGAGGTCCGCGAGCGCGATCCCCGTCTGCACCACGCGCGCGCCGGGTACCCCGCGTCGCAATGCCTTGCACTCCAGCGCGGTTGCTGCGATCAATGTCGGCGCGCTATCCCGATCCTCAAACACGTAGGTTTTCTTTTGCGTGCGGTCGTAGGCTCATGCTCCGGCGGATATTCGCGCCATCGTCGAGCCGGCCCGGCGTAAAGATTACGTTTAGCAGGCACCGATCGAAGAGAGACTAGCAGTAAAAGGAGTTCACTATGACCGCCTCGAGCCAACCCTTCCTTTCCGACGTCACCGAGCTTCGGCGCCGCGCGCGCGAGCAGATCGATCGCGGCGCGGTGACGCAGAACTACGGCGGCGACGTGCAGCAGGCAATCGACCTGCTTCAGACGGCGCTGGCGACCGAGATCGTCTGCGTCCTGCGCTACACGATGCATTACGTCGCGGCGGTCGGCATCGACAGCGAGGCGGTCAAGGACGAGTTCGCCCAACACGCTGCCGAGGAGCGCGCGCACATGGAGAAGATCGCCGACCGCATCAACCAGCTCGGCGGCACGCCCGACTTCAACCCGGAAGGGCTGCACACACGCTCGGCAACGGAGTACGGCAACGCCGAAAAGCTCGTCGACATGATCAAGGAGAATCTCGTCGCCGAACGCATCGCCGTCGAGCACTATCGCGAGCTGGTGCGCTTCTTTGGTGAGAAAGATCCGACGACCCGAGTCATGCTCGAAGGCATCCTCGCGCAGGAGGAAGAGCACGCCAACGACATGCACGACCTGCTGGTCGCACATGAGGGCCGGCCGTTTCTAAACGGCTAGATAGCCGTTAGCCCGGAACCATTGCACGGCGCGCTCGAGCGCGGCCCGGACGGGCGTTGCCGCGTATCCAAGGTCGTGCTGTGCCCTCGATGAGGCCGCGTACATGCGCTCGCGCGAGAGGCGAACGCCCTCGAGCGGCACCGCCGGCGTAGCCCCGGTGATCGTACAGCGCATTTCGTCGACCGCCGCCGCCGTAAACGCGAGCGCGTAGGGTGCCCGCCAACGCGGTACCGGTCTGCCGGTAACCTCCGAGAGCAACTGCCAGATTTCGTCCATGCTCAAGTTCTCGCCGCCGACGATGTATCGCTCGTGAATCGTGCCGCGGGATAAGGCGGCGACGTGCGCGCGCGCCACGTCTTCCACCGCGACGAGATTCATGCCGCCGCTTCCGGGCGCTTTTGCGACGATCTTCCCCCGCGCGAAGTCGAGCACCAGCCGCCCGGTCGGCGTCGGCTTGCGATCGCCGGGACCGACGGGGGCCGTGGGCAGCAGCGCGACCACCGGGATGCGTGCAGCAAAGGCCGCACGCTCTTGGTCGAGTTTCGAACGATGGTATCCGCTTTGCGCGTGGCTTTCGGTCGCCGAGCTCGAGGTCAGCACTACGCGTTCCACCCCGGCTAAATGCGCGGCCAGCAGAAGACTCTCCGTACCCTCCACATTCACCGATCGGATCGCCGCGCGATCGCGCGGAGCGAACGAGTAGAGCGCGGCGCAGTGCACGAGATAACGGCAACCGTGAAGTGCGCGTGCGAACGCGCCGACGTCGCGCAAATCGCCGCGGACCCACTGGAGATTCTCGACGACGCCTTGCGGCGTTCGCGCGAGCGCGCGCACCGAATATCCCGCCCCGAGCAGTTCGCGCAGCACGTGCGAACCGACGAACCCGGTTGCACCGGTCAGAAAGACGAGCCGAGCCGAGGCCATTTCGCGTGATACTGCCGCTGCGCGGAGGGCTCCTCGCGCGTCACCCGGTAGTACGCGACGAAGGAGTATTCGCACATGAAACGCTTACCGGCCGCCGCGGCGGCAATTCTTGCAATTTCGCTTACTGCGTGCGGTTCCGGCATGACCGGCGCGACAGGCCCGATCGGCTCCGGAGGCGCGCAATCGTCGCCGACAGTGCAGCTGCCCGCCGGGCTCGATCCGGCCGATGCCGGAGCGGCAGCCTATTGCCGGCAAACGAAGGGCAAGGTCGAGGTGCGCCACGCGGTCTACGGCAGCAACGGTCCGAGTCTGCTCTTTCTCGCCGGTGTAAAAAGCTTCTGTCAATACACGAGCAAAAGCGACGGCTCGCGCATTCATATTCTGCTGAGCACCCTGTATACGACGAAGCCAACGCTCGCAGCACTCGCGTACTACTTGAAACCGCCAACGGGATCGTGCAACGGAAATCCGGCGTCGTGCTACTGCTCGCTACTGGGAGCATCGGACCAATTCGGCGGAACCTACGGCGCGGGCGGCGGATGGTACAGGAAAAAATCGATCGACCAAACGCTCGAAGCCTGCATCTTCCCCGACGAGTCCTCGATCGATTCGTGGGGATTAGCCTATCACGCGAACGGCATCATCCGCGGCATCGACCTTACGAAGGTGATGCGATATAAGTACCCCAGCGCTCACTGACGGCTACCATCCGGTTCCGTCCGGAAAGCTTGCGGCGGTGCAGACGTTCCTGGAGATGCGCCGGGCTCCGCAGCTGCGTCCATTTTCCGCAGCGCAAGCCTGGCGCATCGAACGCTTCGAGCCCGTCGAGCTCGAGCGGTTCCATGCGCTCTTCCATCGGGTCGGCGACGAGCATCTTTGGACGCTTCGCTTGCAGATGTCTCGCGACGAAGTCGAGCAGCTGCTGCGCGATCCCAAGTTCGAGCTCTACGTGCTGGTCACGGAGAATGGCGATGAGGGAATTTTAGAGCTGGACTTCCGGATCGAGCGCGAGTGCGAGCTGAGCCTTTTCGGCGTCGCACCGAGGCTCGTGGGAAGCGGCGCGGGGCGCTTTCTCATGAACTACGGCATCGAGACCGCGTGGGCGCAGCCAATCGAGCGCTTCTGGCTGCACACGTGCACGCTCGATCATCCCAATGCGCTGCGCTTTTATCGCCGTTCCGGCTTCGTACCGTACAAGCGCGCGATTGAGATATTCGACGATCCGCGCTATCTCGGCCTGACCAGCCGCGACGCCGCAAAAGAGGTTCCGATTCTCTAACCTACGGCTCGGGTTGGAAGATCTCTTCGACCGTGCGGCTGAAGACTTTGCCGATCTTGAACGCGAGCGGCAGACTCGGCGCGTACTTTCCCGCCTCGAGCGCAACGACGGTCTGACGAGCGATGCCCAGCCGATCCGCGAGCTCTGCCTGCGACCAGTCGCGTTCTGCGCGTAAAACCTTTAAACGGTTCTTCATTGCTGGTAATGGCGCGCGACGACCCAGCGCGAAACCGCCCAGCTACCCATCAGGACGACCCAGGTGAGCCACGCCGAGGGACGCGGGAGACCCGCGACCTCGAGAAAGCCGTAGGTTACGGCGATCAACGCCGTCACTGCGGCGGCGATGGCGAGGGATTCGGTCATGACGCGACGCTCGAACTCATCGGTGTCGACGAAGTAGCCCACGATCGCCGGGACGAGCAGCGCGACGGGAACGAGCGGAGCGAGCAGGAGCGCGTACCGCAGCGCGCCTTCGGGGTGAGTCGCGTTCACGGCGGCGATCGAGCCGAAGAGCACCGCGACGTACGCGACCATCAAAAGGCCAAACTGGAGGAGGTACCGCCGCCCTGCGGCCTGAGTCGGATTGAGCTGCTTCATGCGCCCATAGTAACCTTAGAGCGACAATATGTCAAGCTGGCGCGACATTATATACTTGACAGAAGCGACGGTTAGGCATATGCTAGAAGTATGGAAACCAAGGTGCCGGAATCGTTACTTCAGGCGGTCCGCTACTTCGCGGACCCTGACGTAGCGCACAAGTTTGTCACCGAACTACGCTGGCCGAACGGCGTGGCTTGCCCGCGCATGGGCTGCGGTAACGCCAACGTTGCCTATATGCCGAAGTATCGGTCCTGGTACTGCAAAGAGTGCAAAAAGAAGTTCACGGCCAAGGTCGGCACGATCTTTGAGGATTCCCCGATCGGCTTCGACAAGTGGTTGCCGGCGATCTGGCTCCTCACCGCCAACCGCAACGGCATTTCGTCGTGCGAGCTAGCGCGTGGCCTGGGCGTCACCCAAAAGACGGCGTGGTTCATCCTTCACCGGGTTCGCCTCGCTATGGCTGACGGAACCTTCGAGAAGCTATCCGGTGAGGTCGAAGCCGACGAAACCTGGATTGGCCCCAAGGCGCGTTCGATCAATCGGCGCGACCGCAATCGGACACCTGAGGGAAAAGGCCGAGGCCCGGGCTATAGCAAGACGCCCGTGATAGGGATTCGCGAGCGCGGCGGTAAGGTGCGGGCCTTCGTCGTCAAAGATAACCGCCGCGAAACGCTCCTGCCGAAGATCTTCGAGCACGTTGCCAAAGGCTCTACGATCTACACCGATCAGGCCCATGCGTACCACTCGCTCAAGTTTGCCGACTACGTTCACCATATAATCAACCACGCCGAGAAGTACGTTGACGGTCGGGTGCATACCAACAGCATCGAAAACTTCTGGAGTGTCTTGAAGCGCACGATCGGCGGGACGTATATCTGTCCGCGCCCGCAGCATTTGGACCGCTACTTGGACGAACAAATTTTCCGGTACAACGAACGCGAGAATACGGATGGCCCGCGCTTCGCGAAGGCGGTTAAAGGCGTCGAGGGCAAGCGTCTGACCTACAAAGACCTAACTTCTAGGCGGTAAGGATCGGCAATCCGTTGGACCTATTGTAAGAGCCCCTCCACCGAGGGGCTCTTTTCGCGGGCTATTCCCTGAAGAATCTTTCATGCTCTACGGAACAAGTTTTTGGACGGCAGTCATGATCGTGTATAGCTCGTTCAAGCGGGGAGTTCTGCGGTAGGTCCGTTTGGTCTAGCCCCTGCCGACGAATCTCGAACCTCCGATCGCTCTCCATCATTCGTTGAAGCCGAATTCTCTCCGTTACGCTGTTGGCGTAGCTCGTCCTTTTCATTTTCCTTTTGCACCTCTACAGATAAGTACCCAATTACGCTTATGTGATCTCCAGCAGCGTCGTGAACGCAAGCTATCGCAGCCTCGCCAAGAAGGTCGAACAACTCGATTTCTTCCTGCGTGGGTTTTTCCACTTTTCGGAAAAACCTGGATGCCTCTTCCCTGTCGATTACGAACCCATGTGACGGGTAGCTATTTGCGAGATTCTCAATAGCATCTTCTTTTACGTTCTGCGACGCGAGGCGTTTACCATAGTACTCTGTTATTCTGCTCGCTCGCTCGACTTCGCCTAGATGCATTGCTTGCACCTGAGCGGAAATCGGTTGAAACAAACCCACAGTAAGAGCGGATGCGATTTCTGTCGCAGTCTTGAACGAAATCTGCCCACGGCTGCGCGCCTTGATTTTTAGAAACACCATCTCGAAGGTAGCGTAGCTTTCGTTACGCAGAACGTCGAGGGCCGTGGTGGCCGTGAGCCCAGAATCACGGGTCCCTACGTCGTCGTGTTTCGGAATTTGGATATCCAGGGGACCTAGCTCTCCGTAGTCCGCCATGGTTATCGAATCTGCGGCTACGGCGATTAGCGTACCGGAGCTCTTGCAAAAACCTGGAACGAGCAACTCGAACCCGTCGTAGTTCATCCTAAGGTACCTAGCAATTTTGTATGCCGCATCAGGGTCACCGCCTCCGGTCACCAAGATAACGACGACGTTTTTTCGCCGGCTCTTTCGACTACGAACCTTCTCGACGAGCTCGAAAAAAGACGAGTAGTCAATGTCAGCGTTGAAGATCAAAACGTCGGCGTCGCGAGCGTCCGCTATGGCGTTAGCCAATACGGTCTGGCGCTCAGCCTCAGGCGGCAGCGCGGGATTGTCCATGCCGGAATCGTTCCGCTCGCCCTGCAGAGCGACCTTGCCCCCGTTCATCTCAAACCAGCCGGACGTTGCCGGGATTGAACCCCACGGAGGTCGGCTCGCGCCGATCACGGACGGCCGCCTGATATTCTTCATCCGTGCAAATGTAGACTTTGTCTGGCTCGACGGCCACGACCCGGCGCCGGAGCTTCTCCCCGCCGTAGGCTAGCGCCTCAACCCAGTCGCCCTGCTTCATGGTAGCAATTATAGAGTATGGGAACGATATTTCCAAAAATACTCTTCGGACTTCCCGGCAAGAGTATTGACCGCGACAATATTTCTGGTTTATACTCTGCTCCTCACGCAAGGAGAGTATTAATGGCTAGAGAGGCAGAAGTAAAAATCGCTTACGTCCCGTTTAAGACCTTCTTAACGGCCTTGGACACGCTAAGGCAGGGTATTCCGGACCCGCTGGATCGCTCGGTTTTCCGGGGGCAGTCAGGCAGCACACAGTCAATGCTAATTTCGTCGCTAAAGGCCCTGGGTTGTGTGGATGATGCCGATCATCCTCAGCCCGTTCTAGCTCGCCTCGTGGACGGAGGCCAGCGAAAATCCGCCTTGGAAGAGGTACTTCGGGATAAGTACCAAGGCGTTCTGGGCCTAGGGCTGACGGCCACTCAGCAGCAGTTCGACAACGCCTTCCGAGAGTACGGCGTTAGTGGCGACACTCACAAAAAAGCAAAGTCCTTCTTTTTGCAAGCTGCCCATATGGTGGGACTAAAGCTGTCACCCTACGTTGGTGGTGCACGGGTTGCGGGGGGTGAAAACACGAGCCCCCCTAGAGCCCCACGGCGCCGCAAGCGCACTAGCGGGCCCGCGAGCCCCGGCTCCCCAGATCAAGGCTCCCGCCCAAGCGTCGGCATTGCGGCCGGGGGAAGCACCAAATCGGTCGCGTTGAAAGGCGGCGCTGGCACCGTTACGCTCACAGTTTCGATCAATCCATATGAGCTCGATGATGCCGACCAAAATTTCGTGTTCGGTCTAATCAAGAGTCTCAAAGAATACGAAAAGGCCAATACGCCTGCGCCTCCAGCGAAGGAGAGGCACTCCTTTGATAACGTGAGCGCCTCGGCGCCGGCCAACGGACCCGGCGAATCGTGAAAGTCAGCCTACCCAGGAAAGGAGGTGAGGGTCCACAGTGCATTGCCCTGATAAGCGTCGCTGGCGCGGCGAACCCAAAATACCACACTCCCGGGCTCCTGGTTTCCAGGGGCCCTTCTAATTCTTACCAGGGGATCGGGTTTTGGGTCAAACCGCCTTACGCTTGCGGCTCGCCTTTCGGACCCGCCTGGCCTCGGCTTCCTCGATCGCCGCCTTCGGAACCCGCAGTAGCGCGGACATAGTGCGCTTCAGGGCTTCGATCGGCGGCAGGGGTATTTCGGGGCGGTCCATCCCCTCCATGATACCACGCTACTAGGGAGGGGCAGGAACCAAGCTACCGACGCATCTCGCGCAACCCCCGCGCGACGCCCGCGAGGATTGCTAGTAGCAGCCACGCCATAATCGTTAGGGAGGGGATTGGCCACGAAGGCAAACGCTCGAACAGTTCGACGACGATCATCACCAATACGATGAGTTGCAGAAAGAACAGCCATCGGGCGAGCTGAGCCATTGCCCCAGATTTCGTCGCCCTGTCACAAGCGCCCGGTTTCGCCCGCTTGTGGCTAACTTCCGCCAAGTATATAATGTCGAGCTGGCGCGACTTTTTGTCGCCTACAAGCGACTAGCCTCGCCTCGATGGCGGTACGCCCAGCTCAACCGCCGTCGCCTCTATCGTCCGATTGCGAAGAGCGCCATCGCCAGGACGAGGACAAAGGCGACGATGCCCGATGCGTGGATGGCGTGGGCTCGATGATTTCGGTGCGGGGCGCCGTGCTGGGAGACCACCCAGAGATCGAAGATAGAAACCGCGATGCCGGTGACGGCAAGCACGATTAGGAGCGCAAGCATGTGAAAGTAGGCCGTCGCGCCGAGCGCGACGCCGAAGGCGACGTCGCGAATGCCGGTCGCACGAACGAAGCCGGCGCCTTGGTGTCCGTCGACCGGAACCCCGTAGCCGCGTGCGAGCGGATGGGGCGCAAAGATCGCATAGAGGCCGACGACGACGAGGACGACGGCGATGATCCACCCGAGATAGAACGCTGCAGCCATTGCGGCCACGCGTTTCTGCAATGGGGCGCCGGGTCCCCGGCGAACTACTCGCGCGAGTCATCGTGTTCTTCTTGAAGCACCGTAATTGAGGAGCGGTCTACGCGGCAGCCTGGGCGTGGCACTCGCCCTGCTTGCAGCGGTCATCGTCGTCGGAACGTTCGGCTACGTCGAGCTCGAGCATTGGCATTGGTTCGACGCGCTCTATATGACGATCACCACGATCACGACTATCGGCAACGGCGAACCTCGTCCGATGGATATTGCCGGCAGATGGTGGACGATCGGCGTCGTCGCTATCGGGTTCGGCGTGCTGACCTATACGCTGCTCCGGCTGCTCAGCTATACGCTCGAGGGGCGTCTAGGGACCGTAGTCGGCGAGCGGCGAATGCGGCGACGAGTTGCTGGAATGACCGGACACTATATACTCTGCGGATTCGGGCGAGTCGGGGGTGAGATCGCGAAGGTCTTCACCGACGAAGGCATCGACTTCGTCGTCATCGACATCAACCAAGACTCGCTCGCGCGCGCCGCTGCGGCCGGCTTCAGAACGATCACCGGGGACGCGGCCGAGACCGTGACGCTGCGTGCGGCCGGGGTAGAGCGCGCCCGCGGCCTCGTCGCAGCGGTCGACAGCGACGAGATCAACATCTACGTGACGCTCTCGGCGCGCGTGCTCAATCCCAACCTTTTCATCGTTGCGCGCGCGAATCGTGACGATGCGGAATCGAAGCTTCGCTTGGCCGGGGCGACTCGCATCATTTCGCCGTACCAGATGGGCGGGCGCCGAATGGCGAGCCTAGCGATGCGCCCCACCGCAGTCGAGTTCGTCGATACCGTGCTCTTCGCCAAGAACAGTCAACTCGTGCTCGAGGATTTTCGCGTCCCCGCCGGATCGCCGTGGATCGGCGAGCCGGTCTCCGCAATCGCGCCACAGGGCGACGACGTGATCGTGCTCGCGCTCAAACGTGCCGAGACGATGCGTTTTCGGCCCGCACCCGAGACGCGGCTTGAGGACTGCGACGAAATCGTCGCCGCCGGGCCGCCCGAAGGGATCCGCGCCCTCGACGAACGGCTGCGGCTCAGCCCCAAGCCCCGTCCCTAGCGAGGGCCGCATCGGACGGCGCGCGTTCCGGTGGGAACCGCCCGGGCCCGGGCGAAGGGGTCTTTTCTTCGAGGCATCGCCGCATTTTGGAGGTTATCGTGCGCCGAGATTTCGCTCGTATTCTCTTAACGGGATCGCTTTTGCTTGCCGTCGCAGCATGCAGCTCGCACGGGGCTCCGCTCGTGCCGGGCGCCGGGACGGGGAGTGCGTTCGCAAAGAGCCCGGTGCACAGCGCAACGATTCCCAAGGTCGGCGGCGTCTACAACGGCAACGTGACCGAGAGTTCCCAGGGGCGCACGATCAAGGCAAAGCTGAAGATCACGCTCAAACAATCCGGCAGCAAATTCACCGGTATTTTCGATATGATTCTGAAAACGATCCAGGATCAGTTTCCGATCATCAAGGGCACCGTATCATCGTCGCATGGGAAGGCGATTCTGCACTTCGTCATCGAGGGCAGCCCCGGACGCAATGCCAAGGCTACCGCCACCATCATCGGCAAGTCGCTGAAAGGGAAGGCGCGGGTGTCGAAGCGCAACGGCCCGGCTGTCCGCTTTCAGTACTCGGCAACTAAAGCGTAGCGCTTCCCATTACCGCACCGTTGCATGAATTCGGCGCGCGGCCAAGTGTTGGTTAGTTACCGAAGGCGGCGCGAACCGATTCTTTGAACGACGCCGTGGTGCGGATCACGGCCGTTGGCTCGTAGCCGCAGTGGGCCATGCAGTTTTCGCACGATTCGTGCTTGCCGCGCCCGTACTTCGACCAATCGGTCTCTTCGAGCAGCTCTTTGTAGGTGCGCGCGTACCCCTCTTTGCTCATGAGATAGCAGGGCCGCTGCCAACCGAACACCGTATAACACGGAATTCCCCAGGGCGTGCACTCGAAGTCGACCTTCCCTTCGAGAAAGTCGAGGTAGAGCGGGCTGTGGTTGAGACGCCACTTCTTCCGCTTGCCGCCTTCGAATGCGGCCTGGAAAATCTCGTGCGTGCGCCGCACGCCCAGGAAGTGCTCTTGGTCGGGCGCCTTCTCATAAGCGTACGCCGGTGAGATCTGCATCATGTCGACTTTCAGCTCGTCGTTGAGATAGTCAAGCACCTCGCGGATCGAATCGGGACCGTCCTGATCGAAAAACGTCGTGTTGGTATAGACTCTAAAGCCTCGCGCTTTTGCCTCTTTGATCGCATCGATCGCTTTGTCGAAGACGCCCTGGCGGCAGACCGATTGGTCGTGGCGATCGCGCATGCCGTCGAGATGGATCATCCAGACGAAGTAGATCGACGGTTTGAAGAGATCGATCTTCTTCTTCAGCAGCAGCGCATTGGTGCAGAGAAAGACGAACTTCTTTCGCTTGACGAGTTCCTCGACGATCTCCGGCATCTGCTCGTGCACGAGCGGCTCGCCGCCCGCGATCGAGATCATCGGCGCCCCACACTCTTCCACCGCGGCGATGCACTCCTCGACGCTGAGACGCTGACGCAGGATCTCGTCGGGGTGCTGAATCTTGCCGCACCCGGCGCATGCCAGGTTGCATTGCAATAGCGGTTCGAGCTCGAGCACGAGCGGATACTTCGCTTGACCCTTGAGCTTCTTGCCGGCGACGTACTTCGCAACGGCAATTTTCTGTTGGAGCGGCATGCTCATGACTGTGGGGTCCTTTGGGTCGGAGGGCGCGTCATCCTTCGACGGGCTCGGCCGTTAGACTCCGGCGCTGCGGGCCTTCGCTCGAGGATGACAGGGCGTGCGGTGGTGCAATTGTGCCGAATTTGCGTGCAGGCTTGCGTCCATGGCGAGGGCCATCGTTGGGAAGAGATGACGATAGAGATGGTAGTTGATGTAGAAGTCCCGCGGAAATCCCGTGCCGGTGCACTCGGGCTCGTCCCAGGTTCCGTCCGGTTGCTGCCGCTCGCATAGATAGGTTAGACCCCGCGCAACGGCGGGGTGTTGCGCCCGACCGGCAAGTTGCAGCGCAAGCACGGCCCAGGCCGTTTGCGACGGGGTGCTGCGGCCGATCCCGGCAAACGACTCGTCGGCATAGGAATGACAGCTCTCTCCCCAACCACCGTCGGGATTCTGCACGGAAATCAGCCACGCCGCCGCGCGATCGACCATATCGCTTCCCGTGCGCAGCGCGGCAAGGGCCGATATCACGCACCACGTGCCGTAGATGTAGTTCACGCCCCAGCGCCCATACCACGCGCCGTACGGCTTCTGGGTGGCACGCAGATACGCTAAGCCTCGCGCGACGTACCGGTTGTCGGTATCGTAGCCGAAGGCTGCAAGCATTTCCAAAACGTGGGCGGTGACGTCCTCGGTCGGAGGATCGATCATCGCGCCGAAATCGGAGAACGGCATGCGATAGAGCAACTCGCGCGTATTGTCGCGATCGAATGCTCCCCACGCGCCGTTGCGCGAATCCATTGCGAGCGTCCAACGCCGCGCACGCTCGACCGAAGAGGCCACCTTGTCGCGGTCGCCCCCTTCCAGCAATGCCAAAACGACGATGGTCGTGTCGTCGATGTCCGGATAGGCGTCGTTATCGAACTCGAAGGCCCAGCCGTTGCCGCGCTTTTCGTCGCACTTCATTCGCCAATCGCCCGGGACGTCGTCGGGTATCTGTTCGCGCAGTATCCACTCGACCGCGCGACGCATCGCCGGATGCGACGGGTCGAAGCCGGCGAGCGCGAGTACGCGCACGGCCCACGCGGTGTCCCAGACGGGCGACATGCAGGCTAAGAATCGCCATCCTTGCGCGTCGTCGATGGTAAAGCGCTTCATTCCCTCGATGCCTTTGCGCATGACCGGATGATCGAGCGCGTACCCCATGAGATCGAGTGCGATCAGCGAGTAGACCCAGGGCGGTTGGATTCCGCCCCAGCTGCCGTCGGCTTCTTGGCGCTCGACGACCCACTGCGCGACGCGCCGCTCCGCTTCGTCGCGACCGGGCTGCTTCGGCAGACGTTCGTAGAGTTTAAGCAGCTTCTCCGCGTAGAGCAGCCAATGCCGGCGCCCTTTCACCCGCGTCATTTCGCGTTGCGTCCCCGGCGAGACGATCTCGTTGACGTCGACTCCGAGATCGCGCACCGGCTTCTTCGCCAGCACGATGGTCAAGGGCGCAACCGTGCCGCGCGCCCAACAGGCGAAGTCGTAGAGATTGAACGGCAGCCAAAGCGGAAAGTAGACGATCTCCGGCGGCACCGACGGCACGCCCGACCAAGGATAAATCCCGAAGAGCGCGAGCCAAATCTTGGTGAAGACGCGCGCGTTCGCGACGCCGCCTTGGCCCCGTATCACCGCGAGCGCCTTGCGCATCTCGTCGCGCTCGGCACTGACCCCAAGCACCTTGAGCGCGACGTAGGCTTCGATCGTCGTGCTCACGTCCGCAGGCCCGTCGTAATAGAGCGCCCACGATCCGTCGCTGCGCTGATGATGCAGCATATGAGCGATCGCGCCTGCGCGAAACTCGTCGAGCGGCAAGCCGAGAAAGCGGAAAAGAAGCACGTGCTCCGCCGTCATCGTAACGTTCGTCTCGAGCTCGCCCGACCACCAACCCTCGGTGGACTGCTCTTGCAACAGCCAACCTATAGCGCGGTGCAGGGTCTGTTCGTTCCTCCTGGCCGAGCCCTCCGCCGACGGGGCCGCTCCCGCAAAGACGCTCGTCGCTCCGCCTCCATGTGGAGCTCCTGCTTCGCCACTTTTTCGCACGAACGAGGTTTTGAAGTTCACATCCTGTGAAGTCCGAAAAAGTTGGAGACTTTGCTTGGAGCGGTCCCCGGCGGCCTCGGGCTCGAGCAAATACTTTGCGGCGATTCGACCACTGCGCACGGCCGATTCCATCGTGTCGGGCCAACCCGTCTCGGTCCACGATCCCGCGATGGCGATGGCGGGATGATTCGTGCGCTGTTGCGTACGCGCGACGCCCGGGCGCGCGAGCCACGTCGCTTCCGGATTACGCGTTACGGCGCTTCGCGTAAGCTTGGCATTCCGTAGTGCGGGCAGAAACGTTTGCGTTTCCTTCCACGCGAGCTCTTGCAGCGAATCGGTCGACATTTGAAGATACTCGTCGGCCGCGCTGATGCTGCAGCAGAGATAGCCGGGCGCCTTCTCAAAGATCCACTGCAGCGGCGATTCGAGCGCCGCGGCAAAGTCGAGGCCGGCGCTGCCGCCATCGTGCCAGAGGTGAACGTCGACGATGGGATAGGCGTCGTACGCGTCGAGGCCGCTAACGCCATAGCGTGAAGCATCCCCGAGGATGCGCGCGACCTGCCGCGGCGGCACGGCGAGCACCACGCCGTCGAAGTCGGCCGTTTCGCCCTTCGACAGGCTCAGGGTGACACCGGATCCGCTTCCCGAAGCGCGATCTGCGTCGATGCTCGAAACCGCGCACGACGTGTGGACGGCGTCGAGCTGCCCGGCCGCCGCTTGGGCCAGGTGCGCGAGCGGAACGTTTGAAAAGCCGAATCGCGCGGCGCGGGCGTTGCGTAGGAAAGCCGTCCGCAAAACGAACAGCGCGTCGGCGGCCGAGACGCGATCGAACGGCGCGTTGAGCGCGGGGATGAAAAACGGATCCCAAAAGGCGCGGCGCTCGCCGGGCCCTTGTCCCATGCGATGCAGCCATTCTTCGAAAGTCTCTGCTCCGGTTTCGCCCTTCGTCGGGCTCAGGGTGACACCGGGAGTCTCCTTCGGCGCGGTCATCGTGACGGCGGCGAGGGCGCGGGCGATCGAGAGTTTCTCACGGATCGTTAGGAAAGGATAGGTCGTGAAGGATTCGAGCAGATGAAGCGGAGCCGGAAGGAGGCCGGCGCGCAAGCGTCCGCTTCGCCCGTCGCGCGAAAGAATTCGCGCGTCGAATCGGTCTTGGAGACGCAGCCGGCCGCCCATTCCGGCACGCTGCGCGAAGGAGACGAACTCGTCGCAGCATGCAAGAAATACGTGCTGTCCGTTGTCGACTTCGACGCCGTCGATCTCAAATGAGGTGGCGCGGCCGCCGAGCAGGCGGCTACGCTCGAAGAGTTCGACGTGGATGCCGGCGTCTTTGAGTTGCAGGGCGGCGGCGAGGCCGGCGAGCCCGCCGCCGATTATGGCTATGCGCTCGATAGCCACGACCGCACGACGACTCGTAATTTCTCCGTCTTCGATAGCGCCGCTCGCGCTCGCAACGGGAGCCCGGGATCCCGCTCGATTTTCTTGAGCAACTCCTCGTAGATTCCGGCCATCGTTTGGACGCACGCCGCCGGGCGCCGTGGAATATAGTGCAGCACTTCGTAGCCGCTGGCGAAGTAGGTGCGGGCTCGCGCGACGCTATGTGCGATCAGCTCGCCCCAGCCGGGATAGATTTCTCCCTTTGCCAGCGCGGATTGCGGAATGCCGAAGCCGCGCAACTCATCTTGAGGCAGGTAGACCCGGCTCATGTCCACCGCGTCCTCCCGTACGTCGCGCAGAATGTTGGTCAGCTGCAGCGCCAAGCCGAGGTCGTCGGCGCGATCGAGCGCAACCGGATCGGTGAAGCCGAAGATCCGCACGCACATGCGCCCGACGACCGACGCGACCAGCGTGCAGTACGCCCGCAGCTCCTCGAACGTTTCGTAGCTCGAGCGGCTGAAGTCCATCTCGACGCCGTCGACGAGTGCTTGCAGCTCGCTCTCGGGAATGGCATAGCGTTCGACCGCTTCGCCGAGAACGCGCATGATGGGATCGTTGCCGTAGTCGCCCCGCAGGCAGCGAGAAATCCGTTGGCGATGGACGGCGAGACGCGCCGGCAGATTCTCTATGCCGACGGTGTCGGCCTCATCGTCGACTTGACGCGCGAAGTTGTAGAGTGCATAGATCGCCATGCGCTCGTGATAGCCGAGCGAGATGAACCCCCAATAGAAGTTTCCGGCCTCACGTTTGGCCATCTCGCGATTGAAGCGTTCGGCGCGATGCTGATCGGATTCCGGAACGACGATTCCCCGCAACGCGCGCTGAAGACCGATCACTTACGCGAACCGGCTCGGAGAGAGCGCATGCACGGCGGCGCGAAACAGGAGCGCCAGTTTCGTAGCGGCCGAGACACTCGGTCGTTCATGCTCGGTCTTATACCCGCTCGCCTGGATTGCATCGCAGATGGCCAAACCTCCCATTCGGTAGAGTGCGAGCTGCAGGCGCAGCGGTCGAGGAGCGCGCTTCTCGAGCGCGAGGCCCGAGGCAAGCAAGGTACGCGCCCGCTCCACCATGGCTTGTGCGGCGCCCGTAATTCCCCTGGCATCGACGTCGCTATCCACAAGGTATCTTCGGCCGATTGCGGCGTCGCGACTGACGTCTTGAGCGTGATTGGCGAGCTGCAGCCCGATGCAGACGTCGTCGGAGAGCGCCTCTTCCTCCGCTCCGGTAAGGCCGAAGATCCGCAAGACCATTCTCCCGACCGGCGCCGCGGAGAGGCGGCAGTAGCCGATCAGCTCCTCCCACGTCGCGTAGCTCGTCACGTGCTGGTCCATGACGTTCGCAGCGATGAGATCGAGAAACGGCGCGGCCGGCATTGCGCGACGCGTAATAGTCTGCGCAAGCGCGACGAGCACGGGATGTACGGGCTCGACGCCGGCAAAAAGGGCTTCGACTTCCTCGCGCCAGCGCTCCAGACGCGGAAGCGCGCTGCCCGCGCGGCTCTCATCGCCGAGGTCGTCGGTCGTCCGGCAGAACGCGTAAATGCGCGTCAAGTCACGCCGCTTCGCGGCATCCACGAATCGCGAAGCGATGCTGAAGTTTTCGTAATGCCGGCTTGCGAGCGTGCGGCAGTAGCCGTCGGCGGCCTCCAGGTTCAGCGCCGGCCCGTGACTCGCTTTCACGAGAGCGCGTCTTCGATGCGCACGAGACGTGCGCCGGTGCGCAAGGCGGCCGGCGTCGGCGCGCCGACGCAGAACATCGCGACCCGTACAGTCTCGACCAGTTCGCGGGCAAGGTCGCCGGCCGCGTCGTCGCTCTCGGCCGCAGCGCGCAGGAACGGTCCCGCAATTCCGACGAGGTCGGCGCCGAGCGCCAGCGCTTTCGCCGCATCGAGGCCATTGCGAATGCCGCCGCTGGCAATGAGCCGTTCTTTCGGCGCGATGCGACGCGCTTCTATCAGGGCCTGCGCCGTGGGGGTTCCCCATCCGGCAAATGCGCCGGCGACGCGCGCGCGCCAGGGCTCGGCGATTCGGTGCCGCTCGACCTCGCTCCACGAAGTTCCACCTGCTCCCGCGACGTCGACAGCCGCGACGCCGGCGTCGAAGAGCGCACGCACTTCGCTAGCGCCGATGCCCCAGCCGACCTCCTTGACGATCACCGGAAAGGATGCCGTCGCGCAGAGCGCGCCGATCTTCCCCAGCAGTCCGGAAAAACGCGTGTCGCCTTCGGGCTGCAGTGCTTCTTGGAGCGGATTGAGGTGGAGCACGAGCGCATCGGCCGCAAGAATCTCCACGAGGCGCCGGCATTCGTCGACGCCGTATCCCTCGTTCAGCTGCACCGCGCCCAGATTGGCAAAGAGCAGAATCTCGGGCGCGAGCGATCGCACCTCAAAGGTCCCGGCAAGCTCCGGCGACTCGACGAGCGCGCGTCCGGAGCCGAGCCCCATAGCGAATCCGTGTGCTTGCGCGACGCGAGCGAGGCGGTGATTGATTCGGCGCGCCTCCGGCGTTCCGCCGGTCATACACGATATCAGCACCGGCGCGGCGAGCCGGCGTCCGAAGAACTCCACCGAGGGATCGACTTGCGTCAGATCGATTTCGGGTAAGGCACGGTGCGCGAACCGGTATGCATCGAATCCCGCACCGACACCCTTGGCGCCGACGTCTCGCTCGATGTTGATCCGTAAGTGCTCCGCCTTGCGCGACGGCGTCGCGCGACTATGCCGCTCGTCGTGCAAGGTAACGCGCCACTTCTTCGAAATCGGAAAGGGCGCTCGTTGAGACGTATGGGCGAACCCGCTCGACGGCGACGTGCGGCTGGGCCGTCAAGAGCCGCCCCGCCTCCGCAAAAGCGTCGGCGACCTCCTTGGGCGCGCCGGCAAGTACCGACCCGGCTTGCAATGCCGCGCCCGTCAGCGCCGAATCGCGCGCGGCACCGGTACGCTGGGCGATCGCTTCGAGCACGGCCGCAGCGACGAGCCGTGCCGTTTCAAGTCGCCGCTCCGGCTGCGACGCGTCGTGTGCGAGGCTGCGAAAAGCCAGCGCGTAGAGGGCATCGCCGGCGTTAAGACTCTGGCCCAAGCCCCAACGGGAGACGGCCGCAGCCGACTCGTCGCCAAGCTCTTCGTGTAGCGACAGGAATCGGTCGAAAAGGTCGAAAGCCGCCGCAACCGGGAGCGCGTCGGCAAGGTCGCCGTTGGCAGCGTCGCACGACCAAAGTAGGAGGCTCGGCCGGAGCGAATCCTCAGAATTCCGTTCGGGGAGCCGCTCTTCGATAATCCGCGCTGCAACCGAACGCTCCGGAAGGGCGATTCCTCGGAGGTACTGCGCGACGCGGGCCCGATGATGGCTTAAGGGAATCTGGTCGCGGAGTGCCGTCATGACCGCAAGTCCTTCGACTGCTCTCGGCATACTTGCCTTCCAACGGTGCCAGAGGAGAGATCACCGTGCAGATTGGATCGACCGAACACAAAGAGCTCTTCTGCCGCTCGTTCATGGAATCGCATCGCGCCTACGATCCGCAGGAGTGGCCCTGGCCGCAACTTGATGACCTATCGCTGGCACGCCTGCGGGCGATTCCGATTTGGACGCTGGCGCTCGAAGTCGAGCTCGGCGCGGGTGAGATGCTCGCCGCCTTTGCGAAGAGCGAGCCCGACCCGCTGGTCCGCGACGCGCTCGCGCTGCAAGGCTATGAAGAGGACCGCCACGGACGCATTCTTCAATGCCTCGTTTCGCGCTACAACCTCGACGTGACGCCGGAGCCTCCCAAGCAAGTGCCCGCGCGAAAAGCCTTCGTCGAGTTCGGCTACAACGAGTGCGTCGACTCGTTCGCCGGCTTCGGGATCTTCCGTCTCGCGCGCGACGCGCGCATTCTTCCCGAAACGCTTACCTCGCTCTTCACCCGCGTCCTCGTCGAAGAGGCGCGGCATATCGTGTTCTTCGTCAATTGGGTCGCCTGGGATCGTTATCGCCGCGGGCTGCGCGGACCACTCCTGCAAGCGATTCCGGCGTTAATTTGCTACGGAGCTGCGATCGCGCGGCGTATCGTGGGCGGCGTCGAAATGCAGCGCGAAAAACCCGAAAGCGAAACCACCGATCTCTTCGGCGACGTCATTAAAAACTTGACGATGACCAAGTTCCTGCGAGCCTGCGTCGACGAGAACGAGCGCTACATGGCCGCCTTCGATCCGCGTCTCATCCGCCCGCGGGTTATTCCGGCGCTCGGAAGAGTCGCTTTCACCATCGCCGAGACGCTGGAGCGGCTCCGCGCAGCCTTTCCGAAGTCTCCCTCCCGCTCGACCGGCTAGTCCTGGGACCATGCCGGCTGCGGCAGCCGTTCGATCAAATAGCGCGCTCGCTCGGGCGAGACGCCGAGGAGCACGTCGAGACTCGTGAGTTCGAGCAGGCGGCGCATGTTGCTGTCGCCGACGAGTGCCTCCAGTCGCCGGCCCTCACCGTTGAGACGTTTATAGAGCGAGATCAACTCGGCCAGCGCCGTCGAATCGAAGAAGCTCGCCTGGCGTAAGTCGACGAGCACGTCGCGCGCGCTGCCGATGGCCTGCAACGCGTTGCGCAGCCGTTCGCGAGTGGCGACGTCCCATTCGCCGCGCAGCGTCACGACGCAGAGCCCCTCGAACTCATTTGTCGCAATCGCCTGATCGTCTTCAATCTTCATCGTTCGATAGTGTAGCGGTTCGGACTCAGAATTTGAAGTAGATAAAGGTTGGAGAGACGCCCTGCCACGTGAAGAGCTCCAGCGCGAGCAGCAGGCAGGCCAGCGTCCCGACCTGTGCGAGCGGCGGCAGCGCGGGCCAGCGCGGCTCGATACCCCAGCGGCGCAGCAGCAGGCGAAGGACGGCGAATGCGACGATGCCGGCGGCCAGGATCGCTTGCCATCCCGCGAGCAGCATGGGCCCGGCGCCGCCGGCGAAGAGCTGCCGGTAAACGGCGAGCGCCGTATCGAATGCCGGCGAGCGGAAGAGCACCCACGCAAGCGAAACGGCGAGGAACGTGATCGCGATGCGAACCGCCGCGACGAATCCCCGCGGCGCCCGCTCCTCCCGGCCGATCCCGGTGAGCCGTTCGATGCAGAGCAAAAGACCGTGGAATCCGCCCCACGCGACGAAGGTCCATTGCGCGCCGTGCCAGAGTCCGCCCAACAGCATGGTGATCATGAGATTTCGCAGTGTGGCGGCGCGGCCGTTCCGGCTTCCGCCGAGCGGAATGTAGAGGTAATCGCGCAGCCACGTCGAGAGCGTGATATGCCAACGGTGCCAAAAATCGGTAATGCTCGTCGCCAGGTACGGCATGCTGAAGTTCTCGGGAAAGACGAAGCCGAAGAGACGCGCGCATCCAATCGCGATGTCGCTGTATCCGGAAAAATCGAAATAGATCTGCATCGAAAAAGCGAAGAGCGCGCTCCACGCCGCCGGCGCTCCGGGGTGGCTCGCAGTCGAAGACCAATAGGCGTTGGCAACGCCCGAGAATTGATCCGCGATCGCCATCTTCTTCACCAGACCAAAGCCCGCTCGCGCCAGACCGTAGGCGACGTCGTCCGCGCTCGGCGGCCGCCAGGCGAAGAGTTCGCCGAAAAAGAGTCCCGCGCGGACGATCGGTCCGGCCAGCAGCTGCGGAAAGAACGCAAGATAGAGCGCGTAGTCGAGCGGTTTACGAATCGCCGCCAATCGGCCGCGATAGACGTCGACGAGATACGAGATGCTTTGAAAGGTATGGAAGCTGATGCCGATGGGAACGAAGAGATCGACCAGCCACGGGTTTTGATGCATTCCCAGCAATGCCGCGACGGTTCCGCTGGCAAAGTTTGAGTATTTGAAGACGCCGAGAAAGGTGAGATTGGCCGCGATGCCGATCGCGAGCAAAATCTTCGGACTGCGTCCGCGCGTTTCGCGCCACCGTTCGAGCACGATCGCAATCGCAAAATCGCTCGCGGTCAGGACCCAAAGAAAGAGCACGTACCAAGCGTTCCAGCGCGCGTAAAAATAGTAACTCGTGAGCAGAAGCACGTAGCGACCGGCGCGACGCGGCAGCCCGTAGAAGAGCGCCGCGACGATCGCTACGAAGAGCCAAAACTCGTACGACTGAAACGGAAGCGGAATGCCGATGCCGGCAGCCGCGGCAAACCACGAAAGCGAATGATGAGGTCGCGGCGTCTTCGGGCTGACGTGAGGGAGTTGTATCGCGCCGTTGAGCGCCCTGCCGTGCGGAGCGAGCAGCGACGCAACGTCGTGGCCGAGGAGGCGGCTAAAACGCCGGCTGCCCTGCCGATTGAGGTGATCTTCATCGGCAAAGAGCTCGGGACGCTCGAGCGCCATATACGCCGCAGCGGGGATAAGCCGCGCGCCGGTTGCGCCGGCGATGGCGACGAGCGAACCGCTTGGGCTCTGCGTCGCGTCGCGATGAACGGGACGCGTCGGAATACGCACGAAGAAGACCGGAACGCCTGCGGACTCGTATTGCGCGGCGATCGGCATGAGCCACTGCAGCCGGTATTTCGCGTAGGACGGAGAGGGTTTGGGGATCGCGAGCACTTGCGTTGCGATTGCGGCGCGCTGATCGTCGGTAACTCCGGGCGGGTATCGGATCGCGCCGGTGGCGAAATCGACTGCCAGGCCCGCGAGTGACTCCGATCGCGGATGCGCCGCCAATGGATCGTAGGCCGGTGCGAGCCGCGCCTGCGCGATTGCCGTGAAGCGCGCCGGTGGATTTGCGGCGAAGGCTTGAACGTCGTCGCGCAGCTCGGTGCCCCGCCAGAAGAGATCGATGCCGTGCTCTACGCGTTCGCGCGGATCGGAGAACGAGCCGGCAAGTTTGGACAGGTCGCTCAAGCGGGTTTGAAAGACGACGTAGCGCAGGTCCATCGGCCGATCGTCGCCGTCGAGGCTGCCGATTGCCGTGTCGTCATCGCCATAGGTATCGACGGCAATAACGACGGCTCGAAAACGGTCGGCGCCCGGATCGACCGCGCGCACGAAGAACGGCCAACAACGCGGCGTCGTGCCGGGAACGCCGCCGTTGAGGAAACGCAAGCTTCGGCTCGCGGCACTGGCGATTTGCGGATCGAGACCGGAGTAGATCCGTGAATCGCCCAAGACCAAGACATCGGTCCGCGCCTGGGGAGCAAGCGCGCGGAACTGCGCGATCGCGCCCTCGAAGCTGCCCGTGCTCGAAGCGGGGTCGAGGAGATTGCGATAGAGGCTGGTTCGAAACGCTACCGTGTCGACGAGGGCAAAGATCGCGAAAGCCGCGGCAATAAGAAGAGCGGCCGTCTTCTTCCCTGACGTCTCGAAGGGGGAGCGCACCGCAACGTCCCTTGTTCGGAGACGGGTTGGAGGCCTCTAGGGGAATGTTACTCGATTAGGATGCAGAGCCCGTTCAGGCAACGACACGGCACACCGGTAGCCCTGATCACCATCACGGTGATGCTGGGTCTCATCATGGCGATCATCGACAGCACGATCGTCAACGTTGCGCTCACCACGATCGGCGGCAATCTCGGCGCGACCGTCGACGAGGTCGCCTGGGTCGCGACCGGCTACATCCTCGCCAACGTCGTCGTTATGCCGCTCAATGGGTGGCTGACCGCTTTCCTCGGCCGAAAGACGTTTTACGCGGCCTCGCTCGCGCTATTCACACTCGCGTCCCTTCTCTGTGGAACCGCCCGCTCGATTTGGGTGCTGGTCTTCTATCGCATCGTCCAAGGGATCGGCGGCGGTGCGCTTCAGCCGACCGCGCAAGCGATTCTCTTCGAGACCTTTCCGATGGAACGGCGCGGCGCGGCCATGGCGATCTTCGGCATGGGCGCGATGGTCGGGCCGGCGATCGGACCGACGTTGGGCGGATGGATCGTCGATAACGCCAGTTGGCCGCTCATCTTTTACATCAACGTGCCGATCGGTATCGTCGCCTTTTTGATGACGCTCGCGTTCATTCCAAATCCGAAGTACATCGCCAAGCCGAAGGGCGGAATCGATTGGATAGGACTGAGCCTTCTCACGACGGGCTTGGCGTCGCTCCAGTTCGTGCTCGAACAAGGCGAGCGCGACGATTGGTTTGCGTCGCAGACGATCGTCATTCTTAGCGCGGTCGCCGCGGGCGCTCTCATCGTCTTCGTACTCAAAACGCTGCGCGACGAACACCCGCTGGTCGACCTCAACGTCTTTCGGTTCCGGTCGTTCTCGGTCGGCTCGTTCCTGGGAATCATCATGGGCTTCGGCCTCTTCGGAACGTCCCTGATCTTGCCGCTCTTCTTTCAGAACATGCTCGGCTTTACGGCGTTCGATACCGGCATGGCGCTGATGCCCGGCGCGCTTTCGACTGCCGTCTCGATGCTGATCGTCGGACGAATCCTTAACCGCATCGACGGGCGCTGGTCGATCGTCTTCGGAACGCTGCTCTTTGCGTGGTCGACGTGGCTGCTGGGCGGCCTCACCGTGCAGGCAGGATATTGGGACGTCTTCTGGCCGCGCGTCGTGCAAGGCTTCGCCCTCGGATTCCTCTTCGTTCCGCTTACGACCATCTCGCTCGGCGACGTTCCGGTTCCGAAGCTTGCCGGCGCGACGGGAGTCTTCACGCTGCTGCGCCAGCTCGGCGGCAGTCTCGGCATCGCGATCTTGACGACGCTGCTTACCCATCAGACGGCCATCGCGTGGAACGAGCTCGCTTCGGGGGTGACGCAGAGTCACGGTTACACCGTCGGGCAGCTGACGGCCATGGTCGCCCAGCAGGCGACGATGATCGCGTACAACTACATTTTCCGCGTCACCGCGATCGTCTTCGTTCTCACGACGCCGCTCGTCTTTCTAATCCGGCGCCACCGGCCGGCAGCGGCTGCGGCAGTCGCTGCGCCGGAACAGAGCGCCGCCTAAGGGTTACGGGGTGACGGTTACCGGCGCGATGACGCTCTCTTGCCCGAAACCGTCCGTAAAGGTCGCGACCACCGTATAACGCGTCGGCACGGAGACGAGCGGTGCGCGCAAGGTAATCGAGTCGGCCTCGGCGCCGACATCGATCCCGGTGACTTCATGGGACTGCGCATCGGTGAGAGCGACGCGCATACCGTTGCGCGGCGAGAGTATTCGTACGTGGATCGATCCGCCGCTTTTTACGGTCGGCGTGAGGACTTCGAAGGTTTCGTTTGCGTCCTGCGTCGCCGTTGGGGCCGCGGGATTGTCGTCGCCGGCCACCTGACCGGCCGCCGCGAACGCGGGTGCCGCCAGACCGCCCGCCACGACCAGGCCGGCCATCGACTGCGCCGTCGTCCGGCCGGCGACGACATGCAGCACGACGCGCATCTCGCGCAGGCTTGCAGCGGTGGGAACGGTAAACCGCGCGGTGCCGTCGTGCGAGAAGGCGCGTTGCTGCCAAACGGTCCCGTCGTCGCCGACGAGACGAACGTAGCCGGCATCGCCCGACGCGGCGTAGGCCACGTCGACCGCTTCGCCCGGCTTCGCAACGGCCGGCGTGACGGAGATTGATGAGATCTGCGCGGCCGCATGCCCGCGCGCCGGAATGGTATTGAGCACGCGCGTGACGCTCTGCGTTCCGAGCAACCCGTTCATCGTCATCTGCAGCGTGTAGGCACCGGCCTCATTCGACGCCGGAATCGAAATGGGAAGCGAACCCGAGGCCGCGCCGAGCGATCCGCTCTGCAGCGTACGACCGTCGGGCGCGGTCACAAGATACGAGAGACGACCTGCGCCCGACACGTCGTACTCGGCGCGGACGGTCGTGCCGGCGATCGCTTCGGGCGGCACGGCAAAGGCGGCGATCCGCGGCACGGCCGCGTGCAAGGCACCGACGGCTGCGAGGAGCACCATGCCTGACAGCGAGAGGACGGCCGCGGTGCGGTAGGGCGGTCGCGAGCGCTTGCGTTCCGGTGACGGAGCTTCGACGATACAGTGAACGCCGTCGCCGGCGATCTCGGCGATCGCGCGATCGAAGGAGGCAAAATCACCCGGCCAAACCGGAACGTGAGCCGAGGTCGTCGCGAGCGGAGCGACTTCCACGCAGAGCGGGTGCGCTAGTACCGCGTCACCGGCCCGCGAGAGTACCCAGGTGCGGCAGACGAGCGACGAGGACGTGCGATTGACGACGCGTAGCGCGTAGGTGGCGACGCCGTGGCGGCGATCGAAACTCTCGAGCGCAAAGAAGGCCGAGACGCTGCCGGCGAGCGTCTGCACTGCCGTACCGCAGCCGTATCGAGCCGGCTTCTCCAGCTCGGCGGGGGCGAACCTCGCGAGCGCCGTGCTCACGCCCGAATCGCAGGCCTCATTGCGATATCACCATTTGCGACGTGCTCGTCATATTCAACCCAACGCTTGGCATGAAGGGCAGCAAAAATGAGAACGGATAGGTAACCGCAACGGTCACGGTGCAGCCTGGAGCTTTGCCGCTGGCGCCGAGCGGGCAGTTGCCCCAACTCGTCGCCACGTTGATTTTGCTCGCGGTCGTTAGACCCTCGGAGAGGCCGCGCACGTAGTTCTGGACGTCGGGTGCCTGTGCGTTGCAATGATCGAGCAGGCTGCACTGGCTTCCGCGCACGATCGACCAGCGCGCTCCCTGCCGCGCCATTTGCGCGACGAACGCATACGTATACGCCGCCCGCCCGAAGTCCATGATCCCAAAGAGGAGCGCCAGCAAAACGGTCATGATTATAGCCGTTTCCGGCAAGCTGCTGCCGCGTTGACCGTTTCGCGTCTTCATTGATTCACCACGCGCTGGCTGGCGGTGACGCTGAGCGGAATCGAGTGCGGGATGCCGGGATAGTTCAAGAGCGACGTAACCGTGCCGGTGACCTGCACCTGAACGTAGTAGACCAGGGTCGGCGATACCGAGTTCGCGTTATTGGCCGGACAGGGTGCCGAAGCGCCGTTGACGGTGCACGTCAGCGACGACTTCACCGTCCAACTCGGGATGTTCGCATCGGCCTTGGCTGCGGCGGCCGTACCGGGACCGCTCGCGGCCGCGTCGGCGGCCGTCTGCAGATTCTGCGAAGCGTATTGGACGCCGGCGCGCGCCGCATGTTCCGCCACGATCCAGAAGTAGGTAAAGCGCCCGACCTCGATGACGCCGATCAGGAGAAAAACCATCACGGGGAGGACCAGGGCGAGCTCGACCATGCTCGTGCCCCGGTTCGAACGAAGCATGGAGATCCACGATCTTTTTTGCGAAGCAATCATTCTGCAAGCACCGCCTGTTTGATGAAGCCGCCGCTCGGCGGCGGCGTAGCGAAGTCGACCGCAGCGCTCCCGTTGAAGTTCGTCGACCCGAAGATCAGAACGACATAGCCGCCGTGCGCTCCGTTGAAGTTCACCGACGCCGCGCCCGGGCAGTAGATGATTCCGGTGTAAAACTGGTTCGTGCCGTTGAAATTGGCGCTGCTCGTGTTGCTGGGCGACTCGTAGTAAAGGACGTTCGCGTAGTTCCCCGACGTCGGCGCCGAGAGATTCATCGTCGCCCCGTTGAAGTTCGGCGCGGTGCCCCCGACCGGAACGTAGATCGTTACGCCGCTGCCCGTAACGGACGAACCGTTGAAGTTCGAGCTGCCGCTCAGAACGTATACGCCGGGATTGAGCGTAACGTTCGCACCGTTTAGGTTCAAATAACTGTAACAGCCCGGATTGAGGTAGCCGTGATATCCGTTTCCATTAAACGAGGTGCAGCCGCTCGACGAGGGTGGATGGTTCGCGATATAGGAGCAACCCGGAGCGTCGACGCACGGATCGGCGACCGGCAGCATCGGTGCCGGCTTTGCCAGCTTGAAGTTCGATCCGTTTTCGTTCGGCGCCGGTCCCGCATATCCGATCGAGGGCGCGAGAATCGTCGCTCCGTTGAAGTTCGCCGTATCGTTGATGGCGATGCCGCATCCCGGCGAGTTCACGTTGGCGCCGTTGAAGTTGCCCGAAACGGTGGGACTGAGCAGATAGATGCACGCGCTCGAGGTGGACGAAACCGAGGACGCGACCGCGTCGGTCGACTCATCCATGCCCGCGTTGTAGCCGTAGAGACGGGAGAAGAACGTGGCGACGTGCCTGGTCTTGATCTGCACCTCGACCGCGCAGGAGCTTCCGGAATAGGGACCGTTCGCCGGCGGATTGTAGACCGTGACGGTCGTGTTCCCGTTGTTGCCCAGGTTGGCAAACCCATTTGCGCTTGCGTCCGCCTGTGCCGCGGTCGTTGCCGCGCCGCCGCTGCCGCAACCGGACCGAACGAGCGCCTGAGCGCCGCCGATCGCAGCCGCATCCGTCGCATTCTCCTGCGCCTGCTGCCGGTACTCCAAATATCCGGCGTCGACTCCGACGCCGGCAAAGCCCATCAGCACCGCAAGGGTGACCGCGACGAGCGGCAGCACCATACCCGCTTCCGCTAATCGTCGTTTCATTGTGTCAATACCGCCTGTTGGACCAGCTGCTGGCCGGGCGGCGGGGATGCGAACTCGTAGGCGGTGTTGCCGTTGAAGTTCGCCGAGCCGAAGACCAGCACCACGTAGTTGCCGTTCGCGCCGTCGAAGTTGGCGCTGTTCGAGCCGGGCGCGTAGATCAGGCCGCTCATCTTGACGTTCGGACCGTTGAAATTGATCGACCCCGAGTTCGACGGCGCTTGATAATATAAGACGTCTGCATAGCTGCCGCTCGTCGGCGGCGACAAGTTGACGGTACCGCCGTCGAAGTTCGGCGGATTGCCGCCGGCGGGCACGTAGATCGTCACGCCGGTCCCGGTCAAGGAATAGCCGGAGTTGAGATTCATGTTTCCGCTGATGACGTAGTTGCCCGGCAGCATCGTCGTAGCGGCGTTTAGGTTGAGGTTTTGGTAACACCCGGGCTGCAGCGTGCCGGGCACGCCGTTCTGATTGAACGTCTTGCAATTCGTTGCGGGCGGCGGGCTCGCCGCGACCGCCGCGCATCCGGGTATCTCCGGACAGGGATCCGCGACCGGCAGCATCGGGACCGGGCTCGCTTGCGGGAAGACCGTGCCGCCGCGGTTGGGGCTGCCGCCGGCATAGCCGATAAACGGCGCCGTGATCGTTCCCCCGTTGAAGTTTGCAGAGTAATTGATATTGATGGCGCATCCCGGCGACGATACCGTTGCGTTATTAAAACTGCTCCAATTCGTTCGGCTCAGCAGATAAATACAGTTGCTGTAATACGACGAACCTTGCGCGGCCGTCGCTTGCGTCGTCTCTTGCATGCCGCTCGAATATCCGAAGACCTTTGCAAAAAACGACGACTGGTTGCTCGAGATTCGAACGTACACCGCGCAGTTATTGCCCGCATAGGGTCCGCTTGACGGCGGGTTCTGTACCGCAATGGTGGAGTTTGCGCTGCTGAAGCCGTTGATGCCGGCGTCGTAGTCTGCTGCGGTCGTCGCCGCGGTCTCGTTCGGGCAACCCGTGCGCACGAGCTGCTGCGCGGCACCGATCGCCGCAGAGTCGCTCGCGTTCTGCTGCGCTTGCTGACGGTATTCCCAGTACCCGGCGTCGACGCCGATGCCGCCGAAGCCCATCAGCGCTCCGAGGCAGACCGCTATCAATGGAATGACCTGGCCCGACTCGCCGGCGCGCCTCACCGGGTAACGATCTCCGGCGTCATTACGAAAACCACGTCCGACTGATTGCTCTGATAGGCCGTCGAGGTGAAGAGCTTACCGAGGATCGGGATCGACGAGAGCAGCGGGATCTTCGAAATGGTCTTCATTTCGACGCGGTTGACGAGCCCGCCAAGCATGATGCTCTCTCCGGGGCGCGTGATGACGTCGGTCGAGAGTTTGCTCACGAGCAGCGCCGGAATCGTAAAGCCCGAGACGATGACCGCGTTCGCATAGTCGAGGCGCGAAATCTCCGGCGCGACCAGCGCGTGGACCGACCCGTTGCCGAGAATCTCCGGCGTGACGTTGAGTTGAACGCCGTAATCCTTATACTCCACGTTCACTGCGCCAAGCCCCGTCGAGGTAACGACCGGGATCTGGCCGCCCACCAAGAATGTGGCTTTCGTCCCCGGACTCGTGACCAGGTTCGGGCTCGAAAGCACTTTCGCGTGGCCTTCCTGCATCAGCAGGTTGAGCGTCGGCGCGAGGGTGATCGTCCGGAAAAACGGCTGGATAGTAAAACCGAGACCCGAACCCGGCAGCGAGGGCGACTCCACGACTGGGAATGACGGCGAGCCGATCTGGTATCCGCCCTGCGGAAGAAACGTGGCCGACTGCAGTGAGATGCCGAGGTTCGACTGCGCGGTCTTATCGACTTCGAGCACGTACACTTTGATGTCGACCTGGCTGTTGCTCAGCGAGTTCAGCCGATCGATCAGCTGTCCGTTACTCGCCAAGTACGGTCCGGCAAGACCGCGCGCGCGGTCCAGGATCGCCTGAGCCGTAACGGCATCCTGGGCGTTGCCGCTGACGATCACGTTACCTTTACCGTCCGGATCCACACGAATGTCGCTGGCGCCCGGGATGTTCGCTATCGCGTGCTGCAGGTCGCTCAGATTCTGCGAAATCGTCACCGCGTTGACGATGACCGCATCCTGCGCCTTGAGCACGGGCTGGAATCGGTTGACGATGTCGTTGATCTGTTGGAACTGCGCGCCGTCGGCGACCGTTCCGCGGACGACGATCGAGTGATCGAAGCTCACGACTTGGACGCTCGGCTGGGAAATCGCGCTGCGCAGCATCTGTGCGACGTCGTCGAGCTGCTGCTGCGTAACCGTGATCTCATAGGTCACGCGCTTACCGCCGGCCCAAATGAAGACCGTCGTGTGACCCGGCGCTTTGCCGTTCACGACGACCTGCGACGTTCCGACCGGGACGACGCCGGCGATCCGCCCGTCGCCTACCGCGACGCGCGTCAGGCCCTCCGCCTTCAGCAATATGGAGTGGCCGGACTGTATCGAGACGAGACTCACCTGGTCGGCGCAAACCGGGCCCGATGAGGCGGCGATGATCGCCGCAATAATGAAAAGAAACCGACGACTTAAGGCGTTCATCGTCGAGTATTATGCCACGGATCGCGGCGTTAACGCGTCAACGCAACGAGGACGTTGAGTTAGAATCGCGGCAAACGGCTTCGCTTCTGTTGCCAATCCGCCGCCGAGGATGGCATGATACGCGAACCAGGAGCTAGGAGGTTCCCATGCGGCCTTATCGTCAGGTGGTTCTTCCTGTACTCTGCTGCCTGCTTTCGGCACAAGGCGCCGCGGCAGCAGCGGAGCAAGGAGTTCCGCTCGCAACCGTCGCCCACGACGCTCGTCTCGAGTATACGTGGTTGGCGGCGACGCGAGCCGTACAACTGAGCGGCCCCGGAATCGTGCTCGTTATTCGCCCCGGCGACAACGTGTACGAAGTGGACGATCGTGTCGAAACAACCACAGTTACGCCACGCTACATCTCCAACGACATCTACGTCTCACATGCGCTTGCCACACACATCACACAACTTGCACGGCAGGCGTACGCACTCGTCAGCGAGCAGGAAGCAGAAGCCGCGAGTCGCGTGAGCGCAGAACAGCAGCAGCAACTCGGTGTGCCGGAACTGCGCGGCACGATCGTCCTCAACGCCACGCCACTCCAAGGCGCGGAAGCCGTGCTCGTTACGGGATATGCGCCGCCGACGGCCCCCGTGCGAATCACGCTTCTCGCCACGCTCTCCTCCGAGCTACCCAACGTGCTGCTCAGCCGTCACGACCTGACGGCAGGGCCGGATGGGAAGTTCCAAGCAATCGTCCCAATTTCGCCCGACTACATGCGCGACACATTCATCCACGTACTGGCAACGTCTGTGCCGGGCGTAACTACGGCAAGCGCGCAGCTCTTGGTCATGGCACCCAATACCGGGACTAACGTTCCCGCTGATGCGTTTCCCGGTGGCATCTGGTAAATAAGGAGACACATGTTCAGCATTCTCAACTCCATGATTCGCGACGAAGAGGGCGCAACGATGGTCGAATACGGCCTGCTCGTGGCGTTCATCGCGCTCGTCGCACTCGTCGGCGTTCAGGCGCTCGGCGGCGGGCTCAACGGTCTGTTCGGCAACATCGCGGGCAGTCTGTAATCGCAATCACAGAACCTAGCATTACTACGAACCAAAAGGAGAACCAATGCTAACCACCCTTACCGCGATGATTCGCGACGAAGAAGGCGCGACGATGGTCGAGTACGGCCTGCTCGTTGCCTTCATCGCACTTGTCGCCTTGGTGGGCGTCAAGGCGCTCGGTGCCGGACTCAACGGCCTGTTCAGTAACATATCCGGCTCGCTCTAAAGACGACGAAACGCAGGGTTGATGGGGCGCGGCTCGGGGGATTCGCGCCTCCCCAACCTTTCTTCATATGTCCACTACGATTTGGCTGGCCCTCACGGGCTGTTGCGTCGCCGCCTTTTATGACGTGCGTTCCCGTCGCATTCCCAACGTCCTAACCGGATCGCTGGCGATCGGCGCAGCGATCGTTCACGCTTTCGGCGGCCTGCAATCTTTAGCCGTAAGCCTGCTCGTCATGGCCGGTCTGCTGGTTGCGAGCACGCTCGTCTACGCGCGCGGCGGTATCGGCGGCGGCGACGTCAAGCTTGCCGTCGCGGCATCGGGCATGTTGAGCCATCCGCTATTCATTCCTTTCTTGCTCTACTCGGCGATCGGCGGCGGGTTGCTGGCAATCTGCTTTCTCGCCTTTAAAGGCGAGGCGCGCGCGGCGTTTTCGCGAGTTGCGCTCATCACTGCCGGCGACGTGCGGAGTATCGCCGAACGTCGCACGAGCCTGCCCTACGCGCTCGCCTTCGCTAGCGGCGCGCTGGCGGTTGCGCTCGCGCAAAGCGTGGCACCCTTCTTAAGGATACTGTCGTGAACATTCGCCGCACGACGCTGCTCGTCGCCGTTGTTTTGGCGATCGGTACGGGATGGCTGACGTTGACCTACCTTTCGGCCTTACGCCCGCCCTCGAACGAGCAACGCCCCGTCTTGATTGCGTCGCAAGAGATCGCGGCACGTTCGCGGATCGTCGATACGATGTTCACCAAAGAGATGCGTCCGGCACAATCGCTCGAGCCGGACGCGCTTTCCGAACCGAGCCAGGCGGTGGGGTCGCTCGCGCTGATCACGATTCCCGCCGGTTCGCAGCTCACGTCGTCTACGATCGGTACGAACGTCGCATTCGCCCTTCCCGTCCGCCTGCAGCCCGGTATGCGCGCGGTGAGCATTCCGGTCGACCGCGTCAAGGACGTTTCCGGTCTGATCCAGCCGGGCGACAGAGTTGACGTCATCGCCATTCCGCCCGCGCGCAATAACGGTCCGCCGCCCAAAGCGGTGACGATTTTCCGCGGCGTACGCGTCCTCGCGGTCGGCAACGCGCTCGAAAACCCGTCGGCGACGCCTTCACCGCAGGAGCAAGACGCGTCGACCGTCACGCTCGAGGTGACGCCGCACCAAGCCGACGTGCTCGCGTGGGCCGATACCAACGCGATCCTCCGCCTCGCGCTTCGATCGCCGCGAGAGTCGATTCGCGCCGAACCGGTCGAACGGTTAACGATCACCGGCAACGCGGTTGCGGCAGCGCCGCCGATCGCGCCCGGCCCCGTCGCGTTTTCGATGACGCCCCCGCGGCGCGATCCGCCGGCGCGGCGCTTTACCTCTCCGGTAGAACTCATCATCGGCGACCAGATCGTCGATCCCAACAACCCGAATCCCAACACGCCGCCAAGCCAATGAACGAATCGCCGATCGCGCTCTTCGTCGGATCGAAGGGAGGCGTCGGCGCGACCACGCTCTGCTGCGAGCTAGCTCGCACGATGGGCCAACGTGGCAACGTCGCACTGGTCGACGCCGATCTTACCGGACGGCGCAGCATCGCGGTGCTCTTCGAAGCGATGCGGACGCTCGACGCGGCGCGCGTCGGCTCGCCGATCTCGCGCGTTCGCGCCGCGGGCATCAGTCTCGTGGAGCTTGCCGACCGATACGACGCGGCCTTCACGCTCGAACCCGACGCGGTGGAAGCATTTGCCGAAGAGATGGCGGGCTTCAACGCCGTCGTCGTCGACGCGCCGCAACCGTTCGCGGCGGCGGCGAGGCCATTTCTCGTCCGTGCAAAGCGCTTCTTCCTCGTGCTCGAGCCGACGCTGCTCGGCATAGCCGGCGCGCAGACTTTATATGCGGATCTGCTTCGATTCGGCATCCCCGCTGCTCGCATCGCCGCGGTCAGCAACGCGCGCAGCGACGATACCGTTTCCCGCAGTCAGGTGGAACGCACGCTCGGCACGAAGGTTCTCGCCGAAGTTCCGCCATCGAGCAATCGCGCCTACGCCAAGAGCGTCGGCGCAATAGCGCAGTATTTCGAGTCGCTTCCGGCAGAGGAACGGTTATCCGGTCTTCAACCGTCGGCGGCCTCGCCGCCTGGGGATGCGCACGTTCCGCTTCGGCGCACGTCGGTGGTCCGCGCCAACGGCGGCCGAACGCCGGCCCCTTCGCTCGATCCCAAGCGCGAGGCGTTCAAACAGCAAGTCCATCAAGCTCTGCTGCGCCAGATCGATCTCGTCTCGGCGAGCATCGCTCAAAGCGACGCCGATAAGCTCGCCGAGTTACGATCCAAAATCGACAGCATCACGTCGTCGCTCGCTGCCTCGACGAACTTCGCAGGTTCGGCCGAAGATCTCGCCGCGCTGCGCCAAGAGATTCTCGACGAAGCGCTCGGTCTCGGGCCGCTCGAAGATCTCATGAAGGATCCCGACGTCACCGAAATCATGGTAAACGGCGCGGACACGATCTACGTGGAGCGCCGCGGCATCATAGAAAAGACGACCAAGCGCTTCGGCGACCATCGTCAGTTGCGGCTCGTCATCGAACGGATCATTACGCCCCTGGGCCGGCGCATTGACGAATCTTCGCCGATGGTCGACGCGCGTCTGCCCGATGGATCGCGCGTCAACGCGATCATCGAGCCCGTGGCTATCGACGGGACGTCGCTGACGATCCGGCGATTCGGCCAGCGCCGGCTCACCGTCGACGACCTCGTGGAGATCGGCGCGGCACCGCGCGTCGTGATGAACTTTCTGAGCGCTGCGGTGAAATCGCGCCTGAACTGCATTGTCAGCGGCGGCACCGGCTCCGGCAAGACGACCTTTCTCAACGTGATGTCGTCGTTTCTCCCCCCGCGCGAGCGCATCGTGACCATCGAAGATGCGGCCGAGCTTCTCCTCAACCAACCGCACATCGTGCGACTCGAGTCGCGCCCGCCGAACGTCGAGGGAACGGGTGAGATTCGCATCCGCGATCTCTTCCGCAACGCGCTGCGTATGCGACCCGACCGTATCATCATCGGGGAGTGCCGCGGTCCTGAAGCGCTCGACATGCTTCAAGCGATGAATACGGGCCACGACGGCTCGCTCACGACGATTCACGCCAACAGCCAGCGCGATGCGATCTCGCGTATCGAAACGATGGTCCTGATGGCGGGCTTCGATCTTCCGGTGCGGGCGATTCGCGAGCAGATCGCGAGCGCCCTCGATTTGGTCGTGCACACCTCGCGCATGCGTGACGGGTCGCGTAAGGTTATCGGAGTCAGCGAGGTGGTCGGAATGGAGGGCGAGATCGTCACCATGCAAGAGATCATCCGATACTCTCAGCGCGGCGTCGATAAGGAAGATAAGGTGCTCGGCGCGTTTTGCTATACCGGCGTACAGCCGGTCTGTCTCAAGCGCTTCGCGGAGTACGGCGTACCCTACGATGCGCGGGAGCTCAGCGAGCTCGAAGAGCTGCCGTCGCTATGGTGACCGCACTCGTCCCCATCGCCGTCTTCGCGGGCGTTTCGGCGACCGTGTTCTTTGCATTCTTTTCCTTCTGGGGTTCGGTCAACGAACGCGCGAACGCTCGCGTGCGCAGCCTTTCGGATCAGCTCGACCGTGCCGGAATTCGAACCGGCTCGCAGGAGATCGTGCTGAGCGTCGTCAGCGGAGCGGCAATCGTGTGGATCGCGATCCTGCTCTTCTTGCATCCGCCGCTTTGGCTTTCGCTCGTTCTTTTACCGGCGATCGCCGTTATAGCCGCGGTGGGGTTCTCCGGTTACGTGAACTTCGCAATCGGGCGGCGCTTAAAGGGCTTCTGTTCCCAGCTGGAACCGGCGACGCGGCTCCTGGCCGGCGGGTTGCGCGTCGGGCTCGGCCTGCGTCAAGCGCTCGCGATGGTCATCGACGAGCTCCCGGACCCGGCCCGCCATGAATTTCGCCGCGTAATCGGTCAGACAAATCTGGGCGCGAGCGTCTACGATGCGTTCGACGACCTCGCCGAACGTATGCCCAGCCACGAAGCCTTGATGCTGGCACGCGTCTTTCGCGTGCAAGCCGAGACCGGCGGAGATTTAGCGCGCATTCTCGATCAGCTGGCGGAGACGATCAAGCACCGGCGCCAGGTGCAGCGTAAATGCGACGCGCTTACCGCAGAGGGACGGATGAGCGCGTGGGTCTTGATGCTCATTCCGCTCTGCCTCGGGGCCTTCATCGTGGCAACGCAAGAGACCATGGGACACGCGCTGTTGTACACGACCATCGGTCACATCGTTCTGCTGATCGTAGCCGGACTGGAAGCCGGCGCCTTTCTCTGGCTCAAGGCGCTCTTGAGGATCGACGCGTAATGGCCGCGATTTTCATCGTGATCATCTCGATGCTCGCGGCGCTCTCGGCGTTCTTCTTCGTGCTCTCGGCGATTCCGACCAAGAACGTTCTGGCCGAGCAGCTCGAGGAACTCAAGGCTCGCGATCCGCTCAAAAAGGGGCGCTCGCCGCTTCCGTTCGTCGAGCAAATTTTTAACGAAGACCGGCGAGTCGTTCTCGCCCGCCGGCTCGCCGAAGCGGGGTGGTACACCACGACGCCCTTGAAGTTCGGGTTGCGTGTCGTGGGCGGTGCCTTCTTCGGTGCGCTGCTTGCATTGCTCGTTTGGCGCTTCTTCGACGTCGATGCGAAGTGGTTGGTTCCAATGATTGGCGGCCTGGCGTTCGTCGGCGGCTACTCGCCGTACTTCTTCCTGAATCGTGCGAGCGACGGACGCAAAGCGTCGATTCAAAAGAGCCTGCCGGAGTTCTTGGACATGGTTGCGTCGACGGTGCAGGCGGGACTGGCGCTGAACTCGGCCCTAGGCTACGCGGTCGAAGCGGTGCCCGGTCCGCTGGGCGAAGAGATCAAAGAGGCGCTCTCGCAGATACGCCTCGGTCGCGCCCGCGCCGACGCACTGCGCGCCGTCGGCGAGCGGACGAATCATCCGGCGCTGCGCAACGCACTGCGCGTGATGACGCAAGCCGAACGCCTTGGCGCCAACGTTTCAAAGATGCTCACGGATCTCGCCGAGGATGCGCGGCATCAGCGGCTGATGCTCGTCGAGGAGATCGCGGCAAAGTTGCCGGTGAAAATGGTCTTTCCGATGGTATTCTTCATGATTCCGGCAATCGTCACGGTCATCTTCGGGGCGGTTGCCGCGAACTATTTTGCCGGGACGGCGGGGAAGCCGTGACCGCGCCCATCGTCGCGACGCTCTTCTTTGCGTCGATCGCTTTTATTGCCGTCGCGGCGAGTCGCGCCGTTTGTGCCGGCGTGACACCCGACGAGGATGGCCCGCCCGCAGGGAAGCCGCCGTATGCCGTGCTGATCGCCGCATCGGCGCTGCTGGGCGGGCTGCTGATGTACTGGCACGCGACCCCCTTGCAGCTTGGGATCGCAGCGATGGTGCTCTTCGCGCTGGTCGCGTGCTGGTGCAGCGATGCGCTCTGCGGTTTGGTTCCCGACATCTTTACGCTGACGCCGCTCGCGGCCTTGCTGCTCTTCTCCTTCGCACAGCATACTTGGGATATCTGGTTCTCGGCACTGATCGCGTTCGTGCCCTTCGCCTTAGCGGCACTCTTTTCGCACGGCCGCGGTATGGGTTGGGGCGACGTAAAGCTCGTCGCGCTTTCGGGTGCGGCGCTCGGGATACCCCTCGTCGTCTTTGCTCTCGCGGTTGCGTGCGCCGTCGCTGCCGTCATGCACGGGCTCGGACGCGCGCGCCGCGGTCCGATCGCATTCGCTCCGTACATCGCCGCCGCAACCGGCATCGCACTGCCGCTGGGTCTGTCTCGCTAAGCGCGGCACTTCCATGCGACGAACGGATTTTCTCTACGCACTTTCCGCGGCGACGTTTGCCGGCATGTCGCCGCGCGCGGTCCGAGCCGCCGTGCCGAACGCGCAGCGGCGCATCCTGTGGTTACGTCATGCGTCAGATTCCAGCGAAGTGATCGCGCCGTTCTGCCTCGACGGCCGTACCATCTATCAGCCCGGCTACCGCGAGATCTGCTGGCTGATGCGCGACCGTCACGTTCCCGCCACGGAAGGATACGTGCAGTTCGATATCGTTGAGATCGAAGCGCTCTGGGAAGTGCAGCGCACGCTCGCCCTGCGCGGCATCTATCGTCCCTTGGTCATCACCAGCGGCTATCGAACGCCCGAGACGAACCAAGCGACGGAAGGCGCGGCGCGTAACAGCATGCACCTCTACGCGAAGGCCGCCGATATGTACGTCGACGGAATTTCGATGCGCGACCTATTCGACACGTGCTGGTCGCGTTCGGTCTCCGGCGGAATGGGATACTACGACGACCACGTTCATCTCGATTCGGGGACCCGCCGCTGGTGGGTCGGTGACCTGTCGGTACCGGAGTTTGGGAAACTAAGCTAGCGCTTACTTGTCCAAAAATAGGGTGACGCAGGTGAATCTTTTTGGGAGCGGTATGGGTAGAAGCCACTACGATGCTCCTGCTCGCCCGGTCCCCCCGCCGGCTCGCCTCGCGTCTTTCGTACGCGGCGATTGCGTATTGGAGCGCAAACGTCGTGCTCGCCGCCGTCGAACTGCGATGGCACCCCCTCTATCACTTGTTGCTCTGGGACATCTCCCAGTTCAGGACGATGGCGCCGCTGATGGCGCATCTCGCCAACACCGTTCACTAGGCGGCCGCCGCCTCCTCAGCGACTTCGACTTCCGCCATAACGGCATCGGCTTTCTGCGCTTCTTCTTTGCGTCGATGGTCGTGTGGTCGCACGCGTTTACGCTCGGCGGCTTCGGCGTCGATCCGTTATTCGCGATTACCAAGGGCGCCGTTGACGCGGGCTCAGTCGCGGTCGATTGCTTCTTCTTACTCAGCGGGCTTCTCATTACCCGAAGCATCCAACGAGCCGATGGTCTCGGTCGTTACCTCTGGCACCGCGCGCTGCGCATCTTTCCAGGCTTTTGGGCCTGCCTCGTGGTCGCGGCTTTTGCCTTCGCCCCTATGCTCTACGTTCACGAACGTGGAACGCTGGCCGGATTTTTTACCGGAACGAACTCGCCCTGGACGTACGTAAGCTCGAACGCGGTGCTGGTGATGAATCAGTACGGCATCGCCGGATTACTAGCGCACGCACCGGTGCCGCTGCTCTTCAATCACTCGCTCTGGACCCTGCAGTACGAGTTCTTCTGCTACCTCGTCATCGGCGCACTCGGGACGCTCGTCATCCTAGCGCGAAGGCCGGCGATCATTCTCGTGCCGCTCGCCGCCTGCTTCGTGGTTTTCGTTGCGGGCTCGTGGCACCGCGGTCTCCAACCGGTGCCGACAACGCTACGAGGATTCGAGATCTGTACGTTCTTTTGGATCGGCTCCTTCGCGTTTCTCTTCCGCGACCGCATACCGATGCGCGGCTCGCTCGCGTTCTTGGCCGCCCTGCTTACGGCAGCGACCCTGACGACGCACGCCTACGGCATCGTACTGCCATTCTCGCTGAGCTACCTGACGCTGTACGTTGCGATGTTCTTACCTTTGCGCGACTTCGACAAGCGCCGCGATCTGTCATATGGCATCTACATCTACGCCTATCCGATATTGCAGCTATTGGCCGCCTTCGGTGCGGCCCGCGCGGGATACCCCGCGTACCTGGGCGCGGCTTACCTGATCAGTCTCGCCTTTGCCGCAGCGAGCTGGTTCGGGATCGAGAAGCGTAGTCTCGCACTGAAGGATCTCGTCTTCTCGCAATATCAAGGCCGTATGTCCGTATCGTCAGGGCCAGGCGAATCTCTTGGCTGAGCGATCGCCGCCAATCGGACGACGATGGAACGGCCCTCTTTTCGTGGCGCTCGGCCTGACGCTCTTCTGGATCGTTCTGGGCGCTGCGCAAGTACGAGGCAACGGCGACGACTGGAAGCTTTTTTCCGACGCCGGTCGCCACGTCGGCAACATCGCGCTCCTTACCGAAGCGCACTTCGTCTACACGCCCGCCGCTGCTTGGGCGCTCTGGCCGTTCGCGAAACTTTCCCCGGCAACCGGATACTACATTTACGTCGCCTTGATGGTCCTGTTCGCCGCAAGTGCGGCGGTCGTTGCGGCGAGACTTTACCGGATACCCGCAGCGCTCGCTACGCTCATGGCTCTGGCGTGGTTTCCCTTCACGGTCGCAATACTCTTAGGTCAGAACTCGCCGGTTGCGCTATTGCTCAGCACGCTCGCGATATTTGGCATTGCCAAGCGCCGCGATCTTCTCGCGGGTCTTTGCATCGGCTTGCTGCTTTATAAGCCGAACGACGCAATACCGTTCGTCTTTCTTCTCAGCATCTTAAGGCAGTGGCGTCCTCTGGCCGTCGTTGCATGCTCTTTGCCATTTTGGTACCTGCTTAGCTCGACGGCGACGCACGATTGGCTGTGGCCGCAGACCTTCAGCCACACCCTTTCCACGTGGTATCGATATGACGCCGGGATCGACGCAGTATTTTCGATCAACGTTCCCGGATTGCTGCTCAACTTTGGAGTCCCCAGTAGAATCGCCGTAGGGGTGGGGATAGCGGCATTTCTTGCGACCACGCCTTTGCTATTGCGAGTTTCGCGACTCGAGGCGGCAAGCGTCGTTCCGTTGATCGGCATCGCATGCAGTCCGCACGCATACGGCTACGAGGCGCTCTTGGCGCTGCCGTCCCTTTGGCTCCTCGTCTCGAAGCCAAACGGCGTGCGTGTTGCCGGCGTTGCATGTGCCTATTGCATCGCGCCATTCTATTATTTTTCGCGCGCGGTGCACTTTGACGCCCTAGCGATACCGGTCCTCGCCGGACTCACAATCTGGATCGCCATACAACTTCGCGCCACTAAGACTCCGCACACCCCGATCGCGAACTGAAGGTCCGCCGCTTCGCAGCTTCGGGCTCCAGCAGGCGGGCGATCGGCGAAAGCGTAAGGCTGGAACCGCTATGGTGCGGCAGTCAGCGCTAGTAGCGCGCGCGCAACCGGCGTGGCCGACGGCAGTCGCCGCGCTTTATCTGTCGCTTGCCGGCGTCTACGTCTATCTGGGAATGTGGCGGTACGCGATCTTCCGAGCCGGCATCGACGACCTCATCTTCACGCAGGTCGTTAACGGCGCGTTCTCCGGATTCTCCTCGACGGTTGAAGGCTCGGTCAGTCACTTTCTCGTGCACTTTTCTCCCATTTTGGCCCTTGCCGTTCCGTTCGTTAGGGCATTTGATGGTGCGCGCGGGTTGATTCTGCTGCAATGCTTGCTAACGGCGGCGACGATCGTCCCGTTGTGGGGCCTTGCCGCGGCACGACTACCGAGAGGGCTTGCGTTTGCGACGGTCTTCGTCGCGGCGACTTACCCGGTTCTCGCCGCGGAAGCCGTCGGCGACTTTCACGAACTCGCTTTCGCGCCCCGCTGGCCGCAACGCTCGTTTGGGCGGTCGACAGCAAGCGTGTCGGGGTTGCAATCTTGATGGCTGCTTTGCTCGCGGCCGTGAAGGAGGATCAGTTCGTCGCCCTGGCGTTCATCGGAATCGCGGTCGCGCTGATGGAGCGAAGCGATCGGCGAATGCGCTACTGCGGTATATGGATCGCTTCGATCGGCCTTGCAGCCGGGATCTTTTACTTCGGTATCCTCAGGCCGCTGATCGACGCCCACTTTGGCTACTTCTCACTCCACTACTACCAGTGGTGGCGCTTTCCGGCGACGCCCGCCGGATTTGCCGGCCCGTTCTCTCCCCTGCGTCCGCAACATCTCTTTGCAATTCTGCTGCCGCTCGCATTTCTTCCGTTGACCTCGCGGTATGCGATCTTCGCGCTCCCGGGGCTTGCCGAGGTACTGCTGTCGCACGAGACGGTACGATGCTCCCGGGAGCGCACTACACGGCAACCTGGTGCCCCTACTTGCTCTGTGCATTTGTCGACGGAACGTCGGTCGTTTACCGACATCGGCACACGTTCGCAATAGCCGCCCTTCTCTTCGCATTCCTGGCATCGCTCTGGACCTCTCGCTACTACAGCCCAATCGATCCGGCTTTCGCGCTGTACCGCCGGCCCACTACGGCCGATCGGCTTCGAGAAGAGGCCCTCGGCCGGCTGCCGCGGACGGCCGTGGTAGGAAGCGGCGCTTGGGTTTTGCCGCACCTCGCGATGAATCCACATGCGACTATTGCGATGGAGGACGGCGCGACCTATCTGGTCTTCGACGCCTTTACCGACCCGGTCTACTGGACGACTCGCGACGCACCGAAGGTCGAACGGCTCATCCGAAGCGGCGTGTATCGCCGCATCTACAGTGGAGCGGGAATCGTGGTGCTGCTACATCGATGATTGCGGTGAGGGCCGCATGAGAGCCGGCTTCTCGAGTCGGCTGTTCTCGATAACGATTGAGGCTCTCTCGGTTGGGCGGCGCTCGCCGAGGTAGCGGCGCTGGCCCCCGACATAGCGTTGGCGATGCGGTGATCGAAGAATGCACGGCGGTAGATTCTCGAACCGCGGTTGCCGAGCGGATCTAAGAGCGCCTTCACCAGCGCCGCATAGTTGTACGAGTCGAGATAGAAGCCGTCGGACGAATACCTTCCCCGCGCGTACCGAACGACGCGGATTGTGAAAGTCGTCGCCCGGATAACGTGATGCCCGTCGTCGATGTCGGGGCGCGTTACGTACGACCACATCACCGGATCTGCGACGACCCGACGATAGAACCTGGCATTCCATGCACACTGCAGCCAAAATGCACCGAACAGAACGGCAACAAAAACACCGAAGACCATGCCGGCGCCATGAAGCCGCCAGGCCATTCCGACACCCCCTCCGGCGATGACGAGGCAAATCCAAGCCCACATGCGATAACGTTCGCTTTGCGAGGCGCACCAGTCGGCCGTCATGTCGCTTACGGTTTTTAAATCTGACGGATCAGGTGACGGGCCTCCTCCATTCGGGCGCAACGTAGTCAGCGCTTCAGGTCGATCCTGTATCGGCGTCGCTTAGGACGACAGGGGGCGGAGCTGCTCGCGTGAAGCGTGCGAGCGCGCGTAAAACGACGGCAAGGCCAGCATGGCCGCCGTTCCATTCAGAATGATGAGACCGATCCAGCTCGGCAGGCGTAATAGCCACGTTACCGGATTGTTCGTGGTGTTTCCCAGCACGAACTGACGCCAGCTCGCCTCGGCTAAGCGTGGGTCGATTGCTGCATCAACGTGCCGAACCGAAGGCAGGTAATGCTGCGAGTAGCCCGCGAGCGAAAAGAGAACGGCGATCGCCGCAAAGGAAACGACGGCCGTTCCCAGCACCGCAGTGCGATCGTTGCGCCACAGGGCGTACGTCAGGTATGCCGCCGGGAAAATCGGCGCAAGGAAGAGCGCGGCGGACGTTGCCATCATCCATGGGATTGCCAGCAAGATGAGCGCCGCGAAGATCCAAGTGCGGTGCTCCCGTGCTCGCGTGAGGAGCACGAGGCAAGCCGGCACGGCGGCAGCGATCTCTCCCGTGTGCACGAACGTTCCGCCCAGCAGCGCGAAGGCCGGAGGTACGAGCACGATCAATGCCGGCTCTTCGTAGCGGCGCGCCAGCACGGTGCCCGTGACGACGCCCAGCGCAGTCATCAGCACGTAGCATGCTTCGCCGAACAAGACCGCGGCATTATCTGAAAGACCGAGTGCCGCGACGATCGTCGAGAGGCTGTACTGGTTGTCGCGAGATACCTCCGAGAGCGCGTGAGCGGGCAACACCTGAGTGATGTAGGCGAGGGTTTGCCCGATGCCGCCGGCCGTCACGGAAAGCGCCGCGAGCCCAAACAATGCAACGGCCAACGGAATGCGCATTGCGGCATAGGAGACGAAGAGCGCGACCGCGGCGGGGAGTGCGAGATGCGGCTCGACCATGGCGATCGCTACGGCCGCCGCGGCGTGCACCGGCTGAGCGCGTGCGGCGAATAATGCCGCAACAACGAGCGCTGCAAGCGAAACCGGAAGGACGTTGCCGGTCGAAAACGAGGTGAGCGCCGCGGAGAGCGCGAGGACTCCCCAGCCGACGAGCGGCGGAACGCGTGCGACTCTCGCGAGCGCGTAAGCGGCGACGAGCAAGGCGAGCGCAAGCACGATCCACCACGCAACGATCGCCACTTGGAACGGCGCAAACGTGAGCGGATAAAGCAAAGCCAGCGCAACGGGCGCGTATGGCGCGGGAACCGTCACCCTCCCGGGTGCACGATAATACGAGCCCGCCGCGACGCTCTCGCATGCGTGCAATGGCGCAGCCAGATACGGATTTCCGCCCTCGCGCTGGATTCGGGCCGCGCAGTAATACGCCCGTGCGTCGACACCCAGCCAGCCGGCGTATCTATCGCCATCGACTTGAGCGGCAATCGGCACCAGCGTAAAGAGCGCACCGAGCACGACGGCCGGCGCCAGCGTTACTCGCAACCTTGCTGCGCGCGCGAGCAGCAGCAGCAGCAGGACGCCGAGTCCGATCCAGGTCGGCAACCGCAGCATCCAGCTCGCAAGCACGTTGGTCGAACTCCTCACCGTGAACTGGCTCCAGGCGGCTTCGGCGAGCCGCGGGTCGATCGGCGGTGCGACGGCGTGGGCGGCGACATGCGAGTTCGTCGTGACGAGCTCCAGCAATCCGAATAAGAGCGCGGCCGCGCTCACGCCCGCAACGAGCGCGAATCGTGCCTCGCGAGTGTATTGCCATGCCAGATACGCGACGGGAACGATCGGCGCCACGATCAGCACCGGCGACATGACCCAATACCACGGAACGGCCAGCACGACGAGAACGGCGATCGCCAGTATACGATAGATGCGCGTGGAGTAGGCGACGAGCAAGACGGCAGCCGGAATCGCCGCGGCGATCTGCGTGATGTGGATGAACGTCCCGCCGAAGACGGCAAACGCCGGCGGAACGCAGGCAAGAAAGGCTGCATTCTCCGTTCGTTTGGCGAGCCGGCCGGCAACGAGTACGCCGGCAACGAGCATCGCGACGTACCAAAGCGTGCCGCCCCGTACCGCCTGCTGCGGGGAAGTTCCGAGCGCGGCCAATACGGCGGTGAGGCTGTACTGCGTATCGCGACTCACTTCGGAGAGCGCGTGCGCCGGCAGAACGCTGCTGAAGTATTCGAGATTGACCGCCGGGCCGAGCGCGGCCAGCGAGAGCAGCCCCAGCGCGCCGAGGCAAACTCCGAGCGTTACGCGCGTTGCCGGCAGCCAGACCGCAAAGGCCACGCAGACCGGCAACCCCACGTGCGGCTCGATCATCGCTCCGGCGGCCGCAAGCGCGGCGGCGCGGGCGCGTCCTCGCCAAACAAAATAGCCCGCGAGCGAGATGCAGCCCAGCGAGATCGGAACCACTTCCCCGAACGGCAACGAAAGCGCGACGAGCGGCACCGCAAGGGTGGCCAAGGCGGTCTCCCAGCCGAGATTCGCAAAGCGCGCGAGGGCGAGGACGCAGGCGATGCTCGCGAGTATCAGCAGCGCGCTCCAGAGCGCGGCCGCCGCTGGAAACGGCAGACGCGCGAGCGGGACGAGGGCGGCGAGCGGATAACCGGGCAGCGGCGCGGGAACGGCAATACCGGGATTTTGTTTGAAGAACTGCGTCATTCCGAGCGCCGTCTCGCACGAGCGCAACGGCTCGACGCGGTAGGGATCGGCTCCTTCGGACGTCACACGGGCGGCGCAATAGAACGCCCGAAAATCGCCCAGCAGAAAGCCGGTTCGAGTAACAACGCTCGTTTGAAGGCCGAGTGCAATGAGCGCTGCAAGCAGGACGCCCGCGCTGATCCAGCGCCGTCCCACGGGACTACGAGCCCGAAACGAGACGCAGGTTCGGCTTGTCCGTGGCTTGATAGTCGAGCGAAGCCACGATTTCGGAGATTCGCTCGAGCACCATGACGTGTCGCTGCTTCAGCGCCGTATCGAGGGAGGAGACCCAAGATTCGTGCGCGTCGCCGATGAGCAGATCGCCGCGGTAGACGCGGGCCGCGCTGCGGTAATGCGCGTAGGCCGCCCGCAATTCGCCGCGCTCGTATTGTTCGTCGGCATCGTTGGCGTGCGAAACGAATCGGTTCACGTCGACGATTACGTTGTCGAGATCGATCGAGAGTTCTTCACCCGCGCGAAAGTACGACTCGACTTCCTTGAAGCCAACGATGTGGGCGATCGCTTTCCGAATGTTCGAGCAGGCCGTCCGCAGGCTCTGGGCAACGAGATGCCGTTCGGCGTCGGGCCAAAAGACTTGTCCAATCTCCGCCCGCGAACAAGTACCGTTAGGCTGCAGCGCGACGTACTTGAAGATCTGGCGATCGCGACGGCGCACCCATTCAATCGGCTGTTTGTCGATTTCGGCGAGGAACCAACCGAAAAGGCGCACCTGCATCGGCGTTACCGGCTGCGAGCGCCGCCCGTAGCGATCGTAGAGCTTGCTCCGGGAGAGCGCGCGTAACGGCCGATAACCGTCGGGAGTGTGAACGACGAAGAGGCCCTGCTCTTCGAGCGCCTGGAGTTGCGCGCGGTCGTCGAGATACGACCCGCTCATGAGCTTGAGCACGAGGTCGGCTTCGCGTTCCGAAACGTGCTTGAGCGCCTCGGCAACGAACTCGTTGAACAGATGTCCGTGACGCATGCGCCAATGCTCGAAGGCCTGCGACAGGTTTACGTTGTCTTCGGCCGCCTTGCGCAGCGCGCCGCTGACCACTTGGGGCCATCCGTCGGTCGACTCGAGCATCCGCAAGACGTCGGCATGGGTGAACGGGACGCCGCACGTCTCGGCAACATGGCGGATTCCCGCCGCATCGAACGCGAGCCGTTCGGCATCGCAGAGCACTGCCGTGCCCTCCGAAACGAAGCGGCCAGCGTGGAACGCCGCGCGGGAGCGGCAGGAGATCAGCAGCGCCACGTCTTCGGGTAGGTCCTCGATCAGGCTCAGGATCGCTTCAATGCCGGCGGCATCCGGCACGTCTTCACAGTCGATCGCGAGCTCGATGGGAACGCGGGCCGAGAGCGCCCGGACCATCTCGTCCTGCGACCCGAACTGGACTTCCAATTGAAGCGCCCGAGCGACCGCGTTCCAGAAGGTCTCCGCGGTGGCGTTCGCCGGGAGGGCGCAGTAGACGCCGTTGGCCGCGGCATGGCGCAGATAGCCAAGTAGCGCCATCGTCTTACCGTAACCGGGCGGCGCGACTAAAAACCGAACCGGAACGCTCCTAAAGCGTCCCAACCATTCTTCCAGGCCTTGTCGCCGGACGATCGACGGCCCAAGGCGAGGCATCATCCCTGAGCTCATAACTTCCTAGGGGCGGTCAGTAAGCTGCCCCCTCTGTAGTACAAGTATACTATCCTAATCATATCTGCGCAACATTCCGGTTGCTGGAAGGCATGGCGAGAAGCCTGCGAGCCCAGGGATTCAGCCAGCGCGAGCGCCAGCGCGCCGCGTAGTTGAGCCGTCGGCCCAGGTTGCGGAGCTTGACCGCGAAGGGCTGGGCCCGGACGACCCGGTCCGTGAGGTCGTGATGATCTCGCAGCCCCGGGCTCAAACGGTCTACGGCGGCGCGGGCCGCGGCGGGAGGGCGGCCCCGGAAACGGAGCAGCCGGGGGTAGATCGGTGCGTAGTACCGGACGACGTCAAAGTCCTCGAGCTGGTCTTCACGCAGCACGTTTCCCGGAGCGCCGAGCGACGAATAATGGCGCCCCTTCTCCGCGTGGCGTCGCGGCTCGAGCGTATGTCCGTAATGGGCGTAGAGGTAGGGCAGCGCGAGGCGCTTCCCGTGCAACCCGACGAGCCGTTCGTGAACCGCGCCCTCCCAGCGCACGCCGGGGCGATACCGGAAGAACATCATGCGCCGTTCGATCGACGTGTAGTAGTCGAACGAGCCGAAGAAATGCCACGTATAACCGTCGACGAAATCGTACGCCGGCGGTACGCCGCCGAGGTTCGCCGCAATGCGGCGGATGGCGGGTCCGTGTACCTCGTCGGCGTCGACGAAGGCAACCCATGGCGCGTCGCTGCGTTCGGCGTGTAAACGCATGCAGACGTTGCGGGCCGCCGCGAACGTCGCGAACGGCGTCCGGTCGACGACGATCCTTCCTTCGCGACCGAAGCGGCTCTTCGCGAGCGTCTCTGCGTGAGGCGACGGCTCCGGCGCGTTATCGTTGACGATCAACACCGACGCGACCTCGCCGATCGAGTCGAGCATCGCACCCAGGAACGGTTCTTCGCGCGATCCTACGATCAAGTGCGCCGCTACCACCTTTCCTTCGACTCCGCTCCCTACGGCGCTCCGCTCAGGATGACGTCGAGCGAGCATGACCGCATGGTTGCAAGTTCGAAGTCCGCGCGATGCAGCCTCTAAGGCTCGCGGTCGACGCGCGCGCCATCGCAGAAGATACGCGCGGCATCGGACGCTACGCTCGCGCCATTCTGCGGCGACTCGTCCACCGCGGCGACGTGGCGCTGACGCTGCTTGCCGATCGGCCGTTCCCCCAACGCCGGCGCGGCGCGTACGCTCGCGCCCTCGGCAGCGACGCGTTCGAGCTGCGCGGCCGAGCCGCCGGCGACCTCGACGTTCTCTGGCATCCCGCAAATGGAACGTTCTTCTCGTCGCGTCTGCCGAGCGTCGCGACGATTCACGATGCCGTTCCCTTTCGCTATCCCGATCCCGATTCGAAGCGGCGTGCCCTCGCACAGGAACCCTTCCTTCGTTCGGCGCGCGGCGCGGCGCGGGTCATCGCCGTGTCGCAGTTCGGGCTTCGCGAGTTGCACGAACTCCTCTCCATTCCGCTCGAGAAGATCGACGTGATCGAGCACGGCGTCGACGAGTCGTTCACTCCGGGCGCGGCCGAACCGCTGCCGCCGCACCTGCGAGGGCACGAGTTTCTGCTCTTCGTCGGCGACCCGATTGCGGAGCCGCGCAAGAATTTCACGCTGTTGTACGAGGCATACCGGCGGGCGTGGCCGCTGGGCGACGGACCGCTGCTCGCCGTTGCCGGCGCCCGGGCACCGCAACTACCGGGCGTCGTCCACGCCGGGAACTTTGCCGATGACTTGAGCGCCGGGGCAAACGCGTCGCTGCGCGCGTGCTATCGCGGAGCTCTCGCGCTGACACTCGCCTCGTACCACGAAACGTTCGGAATGCCGATGCTCGAAGCGATGGCCTGCGGAACGCCGGTCGTCGCCTCGCGCGCGAGCTGCCTGCCCGAGATCGCCGGGCAAGCGGCGCTCTATGCGCCGCCGGACGATGCCGATGCCTGGGTCGCTGCGCTGCGGCGCGTCTGCGACGATTTCGATCTGCGCGAGCGGTTACGCGTCGCCGGCATCGAGCGCGCCCAGCATTTTACCTGGGACGAGAGCGTCCGTAAGCACCTCGCCGTCTTTCGTTCGGTCGCGGCGTGATTCGCCTGGGCGTCGACGCTTGGAACTTGCCCGGCGATCACCGCGGCATCGGACGCTATTTGCGCGAGATCCTACGTGTCTGGTACGAACGGGAACGCGCGCGCGTCGACGTGACGCTCATCGTTCCCGAATGGCATACGTGGACGGTGCGCGAGCGTTACTTGCGCGAACTCGACGGGCGCGCATACCGCATCGTCTCCCGCCGGGGTCACTACCGTGCGGAACTCGATGCGCTATGGTTTCCGTTCAACGGCTGCAGCTGGACGAACTTTTCAGTGCCGGCAACGGCGACGCTGCACGATGCTTCGAACTTCGTCGTTTCGGAATATCTTAGCGACGCCCAGCGCATCTTTCGCGCCGCCGCGGAGCGATGCCGCGCACTAATCACCGACTCCCGCTTTGCTCAGCGCGAACTCGCTCGCGAGCTGCAGATTGCGCCCGAGCGGCTCGTACCGATTGCACTCGGCGTCGCGCCGCCGCGAACTCCCATGCCGGTCTCCATCGACGTGGCGGCTTTGGGGCCATTCGTGCTCTACGTCGGAACCGCCGAACGGCGGAAGGGCTTCGATACCCTCCTTGAGGCGATGCAGCGCGTGGCAAGTGAGCGTGAAGATCTTTCACTCGTCGTCACGACGCGGCTGGAGGGATGGAACGTGCCGACCGGCCTACGCGTGCACGAACTCGGATACGTTGGCGACGACGTATTGGCGGCACTCTACCGGCACTGCGCACTGCTGGCGTTTCCTTCGCGCTACGAGGGTTTTGGACTTCCCGTCCTCGAGGCCATGAGTTACGGCGCGCCCGTCGTTGCGTCGGACGCCGCCTCGGTGCCCGAGACCGGCGGCGATGCTGCATCGTACGTTCCGGCGGGCGACGCCGCAGCGCTCGCCGCGGCCATTCTACGCGTCGCCGGTGATCCCGAATACGCGGCCGGACTTCGGCGCCTCGGACCGATTCGCGCCGCCAAGTTTACGTGGGAACGCACCGCCTCGGCAACACTTGCGGTTATCGAGGGGACGGTGGGTGATGCGGCGGCCGATGGGGACGCGACCGGCCCATCGGGCACCAAACTGCAAGTCTAAAGAGCACGCACGTAGTATCCGCGTAGAATGATCCATCTTGCCGGCGGCATCGTGGTTAACCAAGGGCGCTTGCTGCTCGTGGCGTCGCGGTATCCAAATCATCCGCAGCCGCTATGGAATCTTCCCGGCGGAAGGCAGCTGCCCGGGGAGCTCTTAACCGAAACGGTCGTGCGCGAGGTGCTCGAAGAGACGGGCATTGCGGTTGAGCCGCGTGAGGTTGCGTATGTGAGCGAGAGTTACGACGGCGACGAGCATTTTTTGAACGTCACGTTCGCGCTCGATGTTGTCGGCGAGTCGTCCTTCGACTCCGCGCCCTACGGTCGCTCCGCTCAGGATGACACGGGGAGTGGCGATCACGTTGTGGCGGTGGAATGGGTGACGATCGGCGAGATCGCCGATCGGATGACGATCGCGGTGGTACGCGAGCCGCTGCTGGCCTATCTGCGCGGCGAATTAGCGCGACGCTATGCCGGCTTCCACGACGCGGGCGTCACGATCGAATGGCCCGCAGATTCGAGCTAAACCTCTCCCACTGCGCTCGCTCCAGCGAATGGGCGATGACGTCAACGGGCCGCCCTTGAACGGTCGCCCCGCGCGGAAGCGTTCCTTGATCGCGAAAGCCGTTGCGGCGCAGCACCGCGCGCGACGAGAGATTCTCCGGCAAGCAGTACGCGCGAATCTCCCGTAGCCGCGCGCGCGTGAAGCCTTCATCTATGAGCGCCGCGACGGCCTCGCTTGCGATGCCTTTTCCGCGATGCGCGCGTACCACGCTATACCCGATTTCCGCAGCGCCGCGATTCGATTCGGCGATGCGCAGCGATACCCAGCCCAGTGCGTCGTCACCGGCATCGGGATACTGCAGGAGCCATTCGAATCGTCCGACCGAGCCGGGCGCAAAGCGCGTTACCCGTCCCCCCACGACGCGACGGAACTGATCGCGATCGATGTCGGGAAGGTCTTGATATCGGCGCAGATCCGGCTCTTGCAGCACGCGCCACAGCAAACCGGCGTTCGCCGCCGTAACCGGCACGAGCCGCAAGCGTTCGGTTCGAATCGTTCTCATTTTTACCGGCTCACCACTAGACGCTTATACCGCAGCGTGTGATGAGAGACGCGATGGACTTCGCAGCAGCGTACACCGGGACCGCGCCGGCATGGGTCGATTTTGCCGGAACGGTCGCTTCGGCCCCACACTTCTTCTTTGGCTCGCGCACGCACGCGACGCACGAGGCCTTCGACGTGCAGAGCAGCGCCGGCAAAATCGAAATCGTGGACAACGTCGCGATTGCGCCGCGCTGTCCGGTCCATGTCGGTGACGCGGTAGAGATCCGCGGCGAGATGGTGCATGATCCCGGGCGCCCGCCGGTCGTCCACTGGACGCATCACGACCCTTCGCATCATCACCCGGACGGCTTCATTCGCTTGCGCGGGAGGCTGTACGCATAGACTGGTGGGCTTCCATCTTCAGCAGCTCCGGGATGGTAACGAAGCGATAGCCCTGGCGCTTGAGCGCTTCGACGATTAAACGCGTCGCTTCGACGTCGCCGCTACGGTCGCAGAGCCTACCCGGCGTTCGGACCCGCGCGCAGATGATTCCCCGATTGCCGTCGTGGAGTGCGATAATTGCGCCGTCGCCGGCGTAACGCAAGACCCGAGCGGCAATGATCCGCGGCGGGGGATTCTCCCAATCGTTTGCCAGCGGCACCGACCACATTACCGGGGTATAGCCGAGCTTTCGAACTTCGTCGAGCACGAGCCAATCGCGCGCTCCGAAGGGGGGCCGCATGATCCTCGTGTGATGCCCCGTCGCGGCGAAGATCGCGCGATCGGTCCGGACCAGCGTACGGCGCAAGCTGCTCCCATCGTCGAGCAGCAAATGCTCGTGAGCCCAAGTGTGGTTTCCGACCGCGTTGCCGTCGCCGGACTCCTCTCGAACGATCTGCGGATAGGCCGCGACGGCGCGTCCGACGACGAAGAACGTCGCGTGCACGTGCTCCGCGCGCAGCACCTCGAGGATCTGGTTGGTATACGGCGGATTTGGGCCGTCGTCGTAGGTGAGCGCGATGATTCGTTGGTTCTTCGGGCCGCTCACCAGCGTCTTGCCGAAGAGCTGGCTCGTCGGATTCTCGAGAATCTTGTAGGTCTGAAAGGCTGCGGCGGCGAGCACCGCCAGCGCGACGACGCCGCGAATAGCGATGCGCCGAAGCACGCTCAACCGTGCATGCCGCGGATGCGTTTCTGCGCAACCGTGACGTTGTGACGAAACTCGTCGGGTCCGAAGCTCCGGAAGTCGTCGACGATCTCCTGGTAGCGCGAATCGGCCACCTGCGTACTCTGCATGTGGACCAGGTCGCTTGGAATGCCCTTCGAGAGATCGATCTCGAACTGATGTCCGGTCTTCGTCGCCCAATACTTCGGATTGGTGAAGGTGACGGTCCGCTGGCCCTGCTTATAGTCGACAACCTGTTTTACGTAGACGGTATAGAATGCGTCGGGATGCGGCCGCGGCGGCCTGTTGACGAGATCCCAGACGCCGTCCTGGACGAGCTTGCCGAAGAAAAAGCTCACGTCGTACACCCGCGCCGCGGGGGCCGTTACGGTGATCTCGTGGCCCTTGTTGCCGCGGATCCGATATTGGAACGTTGAGACGCCCTCCACATCGGACATGCGGTACTCTTCTTCGTAGATCGGCGGCTTCGGGTAGCGAACGAGCATGCGCGCGTAGAGTCCGCTCGGCGCTTTCTGGGCGTGTATCGCCGGGCCGAAACGGCCCATTTCGCCCGCGCCGTAGATGCGCCAGCCGATCGCGATCATCACGACGATGACGACGACGATGAGAATTTCGATGGGGAACCGCCGCATGACGAGCGCCTACTTCGCCCGTGGAGGGGCTTCCTGGTCGAGCACACGATTGACAAGCCCATCGGCGAGCTTGTTCTCATTGCGCCGTACGTGGCGAACCTCGACCTCCGCGAAGGAACGAACGAGTTGTTGCGCGCGGCGATAATACGGCTGCAGCCCGGCGTGCTTAACGCGGTACTCCCCGCGCAACTGCTTCACGACCAGCTCGGAATCGAGCCGCACGGCCAAGCGCCGTATCCCGCGTTTCGCCGCGGCTTCAAGACCGAGCACGAGTGCGGTCCATTCGGCGACGTTATTCGTCGCCACACCGAGGTAGGCGCCGATCTCCTCGAGCAGCTCGCCGCCCGGATCGATGAGCACCGCCGCGCTCGCGGCAGGGCCGGGATTGCCGCGCGATCCGCCGTCGGCAAAGAGTGTTGCCTCCACCAACCGCGGCTTCGCCGGTGCCAAGGCATAGACCGCTCGGCCCATGGGTACACGGGGGGGCATGACGCACATAACCATCCTTCGAGCCGCCACGCTCGCGCTCGCCGCGGGACTCTTCGCCCCGCCGGTCTCGGTGGCCGCCGCAACGACGTCGACCTTCTACGGCATCACCGTGCACGTCTCGACGCAGAACATCAAAGTTCAAGACCCAAAAACGAAGCAGGTTTTGAGCTTTATGATCGTACCGAAGTTCGATCAGGTATTCTCGGCGAACGGAAAAACGACGTATCAGATGAGCAAGGTCAAAGCCGGTCAGTACGTCGGTATCATTTACGACCAGAAGGGCCTTGGCATCCGCCATGCCGACAAAATCTACTTGCTCGACAACGCAAATCAGAGGATCGGCACGCAGTAGAGCGTGATTCCAGCCGGAGCGACGGAAGGTCGCTTCGGCAGCGGCGCGAACAGCGAACGAGCCTTTTTCTTCATTCGGAGAGGTTGCCGTGTCCAGGCTCGTCGCTTTCGCACTCGTTCTTGCTTGCGCGGTTTCACTCGCCTCGTGCGCGGGAAATCGGCCGCGTCCGGCGCCCTCCGTCTCAAACACCGCGGTCGAGGCGGCGATCGTCAAAGCGGTCGAGCAAGATCGCAAGATCTATGGCGGCAGCGCGCGGGTACCCGGCGTTTTGGTTGGCGTTTGGGACGGCGCCGGCCGTCGCTTTATCCACGCCTTTGGCTATGCCGACGTCGCAAAACGCCGTCGCTTAACGCCTGCGGATCATTTTCGCATCGGCAGCAATACGAAAACCTTTGTCGTCGCGGTGCTCCTGCAATTGGTCGATGAGAAGCGCCTCAGTCTCGACGACCCGATCGGCCGCTTCAAAATCGGCGTTACCGTTCCCAATGCGGCGAAGATCACCGTGCGCGAGCTCTGCCAGATGCGCAGCGGGTTATTCGAGGCATACGACGCTCCGCAGTTCGCAAACGCCGATATTACGCCGAATACGAAGTTCGATCCCCGGACGATCGTTTCGTGGGCCGTCCGCCAACGGCCGTACTTCCCTCCCGGTCAAGGCTACCATTACAGCAACACCAACTACCTCATCCTCGGCCTCATCATCGAAAGCATCACGCACGACACGGTCGGCGATCAAATCGCCAAGCGCCTCATCAAGCCGTTTCACCTGACGAACACGTCCTTTCCGCACACGCAAGCGATGCCGGAGCCGTGGGCGCACGGTTACGGCCTGGACAAGCATCGCCGATGGGAGGACGTCAGCGGGACGATCCCGGTCTCGCTGATGGGCGCCGCGGGTGCAATGATCTCCGACATGTACGACATCAAGCGTTGGATCGAACTCTACGTAACGGGTAAGACGAGCGCGCCCGCGACCTATCGCGCGCTGACGCAATGCATACCGACCGGCCAGCCGGGGCTTGCGTTCGGACTCGGTCTCGGCTGCAGCGCCGGGTGGTACGGCTACACCGGCGGACTCCCCGGCTACAACACGGCCGACTACTATTTCCCCGCGACCGGCGCCACGATCGTCGTGTGGGTCGACGTACAGGCGAGCTCACCGGCTCCCGGGGTGGCAAATGCCATGTTCCGCGACATCGCGCGTATCGTCACGCCCAGCAACGTGCCGTTTGCCAAGGTGAATAAAGGGTTATAGTTCCGCTCGGACCTACTCGGTGTCGACGGGTTCGTGCGAAGTGGGCTGACGCAGGAAGAACGCCCGGCTATATTTGGTGTTGAACGGCGTGAACGCTCGGGGCTTCTGCGTAAAGTCGAAGGCGTCGTCAATGCTCGTGGCACGCCGATCGGTGTAACCGTTTGCGGTCTGCCCCAGATACGGCAGATTGAATGCTTCTTCGACGAACTTGATGATGCTGGCATACTCGTACTGCGTATGATCGACGTACGGCATGCTCGACGTGCTCTTGCGCGCGTACGGAGAGATAATGATGCACGGGACGCGAATGCCGAGGCCGCGGAAATCGAGTTGCGGCGGAGCCGCGTTGTCGTACCATCCTCCCCAATCGTCCCACAGAACGACGATCGCCGAAGATTTCCAGTATTTGCTCTCTCCAACGGCGTTTACAACCGACGCCACCCATGAGGGACCTTGGTCGCTTTGAGATTCCGGGTGGTCGGAGTTCTTGTCGCTCGGCGATACCCACGTCATCTGCGCGAGCTGGCCGTTCCCGGGATCGGTCAAGATCGTGGTCTCGGGAGCGATGATGTCCTTATTCCAGTCCGGGCCGTAGCGAACGTATTTCATCGCTTCAAACGGTTCCCACATACCGGCGCCGACGAGTTGTGTCGCGTAGTATTTCCACGTAACGCCCGCGTGGTCGAGCGTTTGGGCGAGGGTCTTCCACTGATTGAAGCACGGAAACGGGCCCTTGAAGGCGTGCTCGACGCGGTTGGGCGTGATGTACGAACTCTTAGCGCCGGGTGATGCGTCGCAATCCTGGGGCGGTAGACCGCTCGGGATATCGACCTCGGCCTTGGTGGGAGAGAGGTTGTCCGTTCCCGCGACTAAGGTCAAATGTGCCGTAAAGCTGCCGCCGAACTCCGTAGGGAACATCCCATCGGCGAGTACGTACTGGTTCGCCATATCCCAGTACGGCTGGATCAAAGACTGCTCGACGTAGGCATAGGCGGCGTATTGCCCGTATTGCGCCGAACCGAACTTCTTGAAGCCGTCCATCTTGCCGTTGTCCCAGTCGACTATGGACGAGTGCCAGGAGTGCTGCAAGTTCGCGTTCTTAAACGTAATCTGATGCAGATTGACCTTGTGCTTGCCGGAGTATCCATAGAGGGGCGCGTTGGCTCCGGGGTAGCCCGCAAAGAAATTTTCGAAGCTCCGGTTTTCTTGAATGATGACGACCACGTGCTTGATGTATTTGTGTACCGGATTTCCCGTCGCCGGCTGCTGCGCCGCAGCCCCGGGTGCCGCAACGGGCAGAGAGCCGGATCCGGCCGGTCCACCCGGTCCCGAACCGCCGCAGCCCGCAAATACCGATACCGCCAACGATGCAGCGACGAGCGTAAACCTGGCATTCATTCTGAACCTACCTTTGCCAGGCGTTCCTCGCGGCCTTCACCTACGATCGGCAGGCTAGGCGAGCGAACGCTCTCGCAGCTTTTCGAGGGCGAGGGCAATGCGCGCGCGCAACGGCGGCACGGCGCTACGCCCTTTTCCAGACCAGAACGTTCGAAGAACCCCAGATTTCGGGCGGAAGCGTTCGGATGGTCAGCGTATCGCCGGCAATCTTGAACTGCCGCTCGAGCGTCGTGCCCATCAGATTGGTAAAGACGCTCACCTCGACGTGATGGAAGACGCGATCGCCGCGCACTTCATAACGTCCCGCATAGGCGAGGAAGTTCTGCAGGGCTTCGGAGCGCTGCTCCTCTGAGGCGGCGGCGCCGGCCGGCGATTTCAGCTGCGGACGGTGCGTTCCCGCGAGGACCGCGGCCATGCGCGCGTTGCCGCTGTAGATGAGATAGCCGACCGGGTCCGAGCCGAAGCGCGGCTTCGTCACCCCTTTGCCTTCGTCGACGTCGAAGGTGACGAGACTCCACGCACCGACGATTCCTTCTTGCGTTGCGGCCGCGCCAGGCGTAACGTTACCGAGCGCCGCGAGTAGACCGAAAGAGGCTGCCGCTTCGAGCACGCCCTTCCGCGAAACGGAGTGCAATGAGTTCATTACTCGCGATTACCCTCATGGCGGTGACTTCCTCCGCCGGCACGACGGCGAGACCGGCCGCAGCGCTCTTCGCGCGCGGCGATTTTACGGCAGCGGCTGCGGCGTACGCGGCGGAACTCAAATCGGATCCGTCCGATGCGGGCGCGCTGCTCGGGCTCGGCACGATTCGGGTATATCAAAATGACCTGCGCGCGGCCGAGCCGCTCTTGGATTCCGTGCTTGCGGCAGATCCGCAGAACCGCGCGCGCAGCGCCTGCTGGCCGAAGTGATGAGGCGGCGCGCCGAGGCGGCACGCCGTTCGACGGTCGACGGTGCCGAAGCGCGTCTCCCCTTCGTCGTTTCACAGCCGCTTCCGGCGGTGCGGATCGTCGCCAATGGGACTCCCGGCGTATTTATCGTCGATACCGGCGCCGACGTCGCGCTCGAACCCGCCTTCGCGCAACGAATCGGCGTGAAGACGAGCAACGCCGGCAGCGGCGTCTTTGCCGGTGGACTCCACGCTCCGGTTCAGAGCGGAATGCTGGCGTCGCTGGCGCTGGGTACCGCGACCGCCTACGACGTGCCGGTGCACGTGATGGATACTCACGCCTCGGATCTCTTCCCGAAGCTGCACGTGGACGGCGTCGTCGGTACGACGTATTTCGAGCGCTTTCTGACGACCATCGATTACCCGCACGACCAGTTGATTCTGCGTCCGCGAAGTCCGAGCGCGTCGGCCGCCTTTGAAACGCAAGCTGCGGCCTCGAACGCGGCGGTCGTTCCCTGTTATCTCGTCGGCGATCACTTCGTCTTCGCGCAGGCGCAAGTGAATGAGGCCGCACCCGGCCTCTTCCTCTTCGACTCGGGACTCGCCGGCGGAGGCCTAATGCCTACCGCGCAGCTCGTTGCGGCCGCTGCGCTCCCACTCAACCGAGCATCGGCAGGCACGGGGTACGGCGGAGGCGGGGCGATTACCGCCGTGCCGTTGGTCGCACGGCGTATTGCCGTCGGCGGCGCGTTGCAATATGACGTCACTGGTATCTACACGCCGCAAGGAACGCCGTTCTCGATCTTTCCCTTCACCGTGTGGGGAGCAATCTCGCACGAGTTCTTGCGGCACTACGCATACACGGTGGATTTCGACGCGATGAGAATCGTGCTCGCTCGTTACTCCCAGTCGGGGATGCGGTACTCGCCGTAGCGTTGCATGAAGAACTTCGGAGGAAGCGGTGCGTCAATTTTGACGAAGGGACGCGGTTGTTGCGAAAAATCGAAGCAGTCGATGGCCGGTGAGTTCGCGCGCTTGTCCGCCGCGGCGAGCTGACCCAAACCCCAGAGATTTTCGGCGAAGCGCAATACGCTCGCAGTCTCGAACTGCGTGTGTGAAACGTAGTCGCGTTTGGCGTACGGCGAAAGAACGATCAGCGGTACGCGAAAGCCGAGTCCGTCGTAATCTTCGAAGGGCGGCGGAACGTGATCGTAGAGCCCGCCCCAATCGTCCCATTGAATGAAGATCGCGGTCGAATTCCAGAACTTGCTGCGACCGACGGCGTTGACGAGGGCCGAGACCCAGGAGGGGCCGTAACCGCCCGGGCAGTTGACGTGGTCCGAGTCGTCACAGACCGGCGTCACCCACGTAAAGTTTGCGAGCTTTCCGGCCCGCACGTCGGTAATGAACTTCCAGTTCGGCGTGATCACGTCTCTGCGCCAATCGGGCCCGTAGTAGATGTGTTTGACGGCCTGATAGCTCGACCAGAAGCTGCCGTCGCCGCTCGACGGGCTGCCGTACTTGCTGGTGTAGAATCGCCACGAAAGGTGCGCGCGGTCGAGTTCGTCGCCGAGCGTTTGATAATCGAAACAGGCTCTTTGCAGGGGACCGATCTTGCGATTCTGGGTAATCGTCGGAACGCTGCTGTCGGAGCCGCCGCCGCAGCCCCATTGACCGTAGGGCAGGTCAACGCTCGAGGCCGCTTGGGCCGCGATTACGTACTGATGGCTGACGAAGCTCTCGTCGAGGTGCGACTGGAACATGCGGTCGGCGAGAACGCCTTCATGCGCCATATCGAAATACGGCTTGCTGTCGCTATGCGGAACGTACACGTATTCCGGATACTTTACGTTGGGAGGCCCCTCTGCGTTGTACTCCTTGTTGAACCCATCCATACGGCACTCCGTGCCGCGGAGCTTCCCGGTTCCATGACAGGCGGCGAACATTGCCGCCGCGGAATGGTCGATCACGTACTCCACCGATAGGGAGACGGGCTTGAGCTTGATCGTCTCGCCGTTCGAAATCTTTCCGCTCGAAACCGTGTCGGCGTGCGGATAGCCCTGAAAGAGATTGTCGAAGCTGCGGTTCTCCTGCACGATGTACACGATATGGGAGATCTTGCCGGCGCCGGTCGAGTTTAGCACGTGAATCGGCGCACCGCCTTGCATGTAGGGCAGCGACCCAGGTGCTCCGGAGCATCCGGTCAGCACGGCGATGAGAGCTGCCATCGCGGGCCGAAGCGGCGCGGCGCCGCTCATTGCGGATCGCCTTGTTGGACGCGATGCGGTCGATCGATAAAGTGCTGCGCGGTGAACTTCGATTTAATCGAGCTGAACGCGCGCGGCGACTGACTGTAATTGAAGACGTCGGCGATGCTGTTGGCGCGCTGGTCGGTGGTGCCCACCGAAGCAAGGTTCCAGTTCTGCTCCAGGTACTTCAGAACGCTGCCGAACTCGTACTGCGTGTGCGAGATATACCCGCCCTTGCTGGAGGTGCCGGTTATCGCGTAGGGCGAGAGCACCAGCATCGGCACGCGGAAGCCCAGCCCGCCCTGCACCCCTTTGAACTGCTGCGGGGGCACGTGGTCGTAGAGACCGCCCCAGTCGTCCCACAAGACGATGATGACGCTGGAGTTCCAATATTTGCTCTCGCCGACTGCATCGACCACGCTCGCAACCCAAGAGGGCCCATCGTCTTTGGCCGCACCGGGATGGTCGTTAGCATCGTCTTCGGGGATCACCCACGATACCGCGGGCAACACATCGTTCTTGATATCGCTAAAGATGTTCGTCTCGGGCCACGAGACGTTCGTGCCCCACTGCGGACCGTGCCAGACGGGGTAGATGACGTCGAAGGCGTTGAGGAGATCGCCGTCGCACGGCTGCTTACCGCCGCCGCAATCGGAGCTCGGGCTGCAACCGGCTTGCTTCGAACTGAAGCACGGAGTGTAGTATTTCCACGAAATGCCCGCGGCATCGAGGCGATCGGCGATCGTTCGATATCCGCCCGAACCGTAGTTTGGAAACGAGTTCGAACAGGGATGCACGTTACCGTCGTGCGCAACGACACCCTTGATGTTGATCGTGTAGACCGTCGCGTTCGGGTTATCGCAGCCCCACGGCCAGTACGTCGGATTGTCGACCAGACTCAACGTCGAACTATGCGGTTTGCCGCAACCCTGGATGCAGGTGCCGCCCCGGATCAGATCCTGATGTGCCGTGAAGCTTCCACTGGCCTGGCTCTGGAACATATCGTCGGCGAGCACCCACTGTTGCGCCATGTCCCAGTAGGGCTGGATGTCCGACTGCTGCACGTATTGATAGGGAAGCGTCCCGGCCGGCTGCCCGTTCGGACACGCGCCTTTGCCTTCAAGGTTGAAGCCGTCCATCTTTGCCCCGTCGTAATCCGTCACGAAGGCTTTGTGGCAATGTTGCAGGTCGGTCGACATGACGAGCGGATGCGGCTGCAAGGCCTGCCACTTGTCAACGTATTTGCCTCCCTGTTTCACCTTCATCTTGCCGCGAGTCGCCCCGTTCGCACCGGGAAACGTCGCGAACAAGTTATCGAAGCTGCGGTTTTCCTGCACGACGATGACGATGTGTTGAATCGGCGAACTGCCGGCTCGTCCGAGCGATCCCGGCGAGAGGCTTTGCGGCAGCGACGACCCTGCGCCTCCACACGCCGCGAGAGTCAGGCTGACGGCGGCTACGCCGATCCAGCAATGTAACGTGCGGCGATTCACGAGCGTTCCATCCTATTCGGTGTCGGGCGGAATGCCCGACGGCGTTTGCTGTTCGAAGAACGATTGCGGCTCGGTGCCGGCGATGTTTTTGAACGGCCTTGGCTTCATCTCGAAATCGAACGCGTTTCGGATGCTCTTCGACTGAGCATCGTTCTTACCGAGCGAACCGAGACCCCAGGTCTGCTCGATGAAGCGTAAGATACTGCCGAACTGATAGACGGTATGATCGACGTGCGGCTTGACGTAGGGCGCAACGATGAGCATCGGCACGCGAAATCCCGGTCCGCCTTGCCAACCGTACGCATGCGGCGGCGGGACGTGATCGTAGAAACCGCCCCAGTCGTCCCAAACGACGACGATCGCGGTGGACTTCCAATAGGGGCTCTCCCCGACGGCGTTGACGATTGACGCGACCCATGAGGGGCCGTGGTCTTCCGGCGGAGCCGTGGGACCGGGCGTAGCACACGGCGGGTGGCGATACTCTGCCGGATGATCGGAGTTCGCGCCATCGGAAGTAATCCAAGAAACGGCCGGCAACGCGCGCTTGGCGATGTCCGTAAAGAACGCCGTGTTGCGCACGACGTTCGTGTGCCACTCGGGACCCTTTCGTACGGCCTTGATCGCGTCGAAGCCGCTCCAGATGCCGGCGGTATTTCCGTGCAGGCAGCCTTTCCAACCTTGAGTCGGCGTCGCATAGAACTTCCACGAAATGCCTTTTGCATCGAGCAGGTCGCGCAGCGTCGTGTAGGAGAGGCACGGAAACGGACCTCGGAACGGATAGACTTTTCCGTTACGCTCGATCACCGCCGTGCGTACCGACTTTTTCGCGTCGCAGCCCCACGGGAAGTAGGAAGGGTTATCGATAAGCGCTTCCTCCGAGTCTATCTGCGTGCCGCCAGCGATGAGGTCTTGGTGCCCGGTGAAACTTCCGCTCCCTTGCGTCTGAAACGTATGGTCGGCCAGCACGTATTGCCTGGCAATCTCCCAGTATGGCTGGATCTTTTGCGGGTCGACGTATTGATAGACGTACGTGCACGTCGGAAAACCGCTGCCGTCGGCGCCGACCCCCGATACGTCAAAGCCATCCATCTTGCCGCCGTCGCGCTCGAGCTCGAATCCGCTGTGGATGTGGTCGAGATCGGTATTGTAGTCGAACCGCCCGCCCCTTCCGAAGCCCGCGCCGAAGAGGTCGGTCTTCTTCAGCGGCACGGACGTTGGCTTGGCGATGACCGGCAATCCGTTCTCTCGGCAGTACTTCCGTTCGTCGCTCGGCATCGCTGCGGCGCGACCGGTGAGCGTGCCGTCGGCGTTCGGGAACGTGGCGAAGAAATTATCGAAGCTGCGATTCTCTTGAATGACGATGACGACATGCCGGATTGGGGTCGTTGCACTCGGACGCCGCTCGAGCCCGATCGGTGCGACCGGGGCGCCGGAGGGCAGCGTTGCGCCGCCGCGGCAGGCGACGATACCCGCCGTCATAGCGAGAAGTCCGAAGGCAAGACCCGCGATGCGCGCCTGCACGAACGCGTTATTCGGTGTCGGGCGGGATGCCCGAAGGCTTCTGCTGCAGAAAGAACTGCGTCGAATACTTGGCTTGAATTTTCTTAAATGGACGCGGCGACATTTTGAAGTCGAAGGCCTTCTCGATTCCCGTCGCGCGCGCGTCTTCCTGACCGAGCGTCTGCAGATTCCAGTTGTCTTCGATGAAGCGCAGTACGCTCGCCGTCTCGTACTGCGTGTGGTCCACGTGCGCTTTCACGTACGGCGAGATAATGATCATTGGAAAGCGAAAGCCGAGCCCGCCTTGGTCGTCATACATCGGCGGCGGCACGTGGTCGAAATAGCCGCCCCAGTCGTCCCAAAGCACCACGATCGCGCTGCTCTTCCAATACTTGCTTTCGCCGACCGCATTGACGATTGAGCTAACCCACGACGGTCCCGTGTCGAGCGGCTTGTTCTTACCGTTCTTCTCATCCGGGTGATCGGAGTTGGCACCGTCGGGGGTTACCCAAGAGACGGCGGGAAGCTGCCCGGCTTTGATGTCGGCGAAGATCTTCCGATCGTCGTTGGTCACCTTGGTGCCCCACTCGCTGCTGTAGCGCACGTTGGAGACGGCGTCGAACGCGCTCCAGATGCCGGAGCTGCCCGCCTTAGGATACTGCCACGAGTAGACCTTATTCGCATAATACTTCCAAGAAACGCTCCCAGCGTCGAGAAGGTCTCGAATCGTTCCGTTCGGGTAACTCAGGCACGGGAACGGACCTTGCTTCTCTTGGCCCGAGGTTGTGAGGACCGGCACGGTCGCGTTCTGATACGCATCGCAGCCCCACGGGAATCCGGTCGGATCGTCGATCAGGCTCTCCTGGTCGTTGATCGCCGTTCCGCCGGCGATCAACGCTTGATGCGCGGTGAAGCTCTCGCTGCCCTGAGTCTGAAAGGCATCGTCGGCGAGCGCGTACTGCTGCGCCATATCCCAGTACGGCTTGATGTCTTGCGGGTCGACGTACTGATACGTGTAGGTACACGTTGCCTGCGGGCCTTCGCCGTCGGGACCGAACTTCGTGGCGTCGAAGCCGTCCATAGCGCACGGACTCGACGCGCTCGGACGCGACGCGGACGAATCGCATTCCAGCAAATATCCGGCCTTATAGTTGTGCGCGAGGTCGTTGTCCCATCCAAATGAATCAGGAAAGCCCTTACCCGTCAGGGTCACTTTCGTCAGCGTAACCTTGGTGCGCGCTTTTATCACCGGCTGTTTGCGCGCCGCGCACGAGCTTGCGATCGGCGAAGGCATCGGCTTGGCCCATCCGTAGGTCGTTCCGTTCGCATTGGGAAACGTCGCGAAGAAATCATCAAAGCTGCGATTCTCCTGCACGACGACGATCACGTGCGAAATCGGAGAACTTGCCTTGGGTCCCTGCCCGGAACTCGTGGGCGGGAGTGCGCCGCTCGCGGTTCCTACCGAACGAGCGCCGCTACAAGCAGCGATACCGCACGCCGCGAGAAGCAGAGAGAAAGCGACGACGGGGAGACGCGATTGCAAGCAGGCACCTACCATTCCAGCCGCCGCTACTTGGCCACCGAGCCGGGCTTCTTCCTCTTACGCAAAGAGGAAGTTGACTTTGTTTATGGTTTTGTTTGCGCGTTCGCGCGGTGCGAAAACTTAGTCGTAGCTTTCGCGCACCGTTTCGAGCAGCGTTTGACCGAACTCGATCATCGTACCGTCACCATCGAGCACGTCGACTGAAAATCCCGGATATAAGCTGACGAAACGCTCTTGTTTCCAGTGGGCGACCGACCATCGGTCGCGCGCACCTTTCTCGAATGGCCACGGCGGCATGCCTTCCCGGTCCGACCGGATGTCGCGTCCGTCGGCGGTCTTGATGCGCACCTGAAAGCCCTCGACGCGCGCGATCTTCATTTCCAGAGTACCGATCTTCATCGCGGCTCCGCTGAAACGTTCATGGCTCGCACGCTCCGTTGAAAGAATTTCGGGCTGACTGGATTCGAACCAGCGATCTCTAGTCCCCCAGACTAGCGCGATAACCAAGCTTCGCTACAGCCCGTCATGAGATTCTTGCGACGTCATCCTTCGACAGGCTCAGGATGACGCGGACTTCCGTTTACGCGTTCGTTTACCATCCACGGCATCCTTGAGCGATCGCCCGGCGACGAACGCGGGAACCTTGCGCGCCGCGATGGTGATCGTTTCGCCGGTCTTGGGATTTCGCCCCTCGCGCGCTCGGCGCGCGCGAACGACGAAGCTTCCGAACGGATTCAGCGCGACGCGATCGCCCTTTTGCAACGCGCGTTTGATCTCGTCCAGAATCAAATCGACAATCGCAGCGGCCCGGCGTCGGGACAGTTCCGCTTCGACGGCGACGGCGTCAATCACATCGGCTTTCGTCAACGCGCATCTTCTCCGGGTTCCGGCGGCACGATCGAGCGATCGCTCTCGGGAGGCCGCCTAACCGAGGATATACGCAGACTCAATCTGCTCTCCTCTGAAGAGGCCTATCGCGCGAGAATTTCCGCCAGCGCACGCAACGCCAGCGTATACCCCGACGCCCCGAGGCCGCTTACGACGCCGCGGCAAGCGGCTGCCGTTACGCTCGTCCGGCGAAACGCTTCGCGCGCCGCGACGTTCGATAAGTGCACCTCGATGGTGGGAAGTCCGGCGGCCGCGATTGCATCGCGGATCGCGTAAGAATAGTGGGCGTACGCCCCGGGGTTGATCACTATCCCGGCGTCGTTCTTGCGCGCCGCGTGAAGCGCATCGACGATGGCGCCCTCGCCGCTATGCTGCTCGCAACGTACCTCGATGCCGAGCTCCTTTGCGGCTGCCGCGATCGCGTCGTCGATCTGGGCGAGCGTCTGCGTACCGTATATTTCCGGCTCGCGTTCGCCAAGCAAGTTGAGGTTCGGTCCGTGCAAGACCAAAATGCGCATGGTTCTCGCTTCTTTGGAGGAAATGCGCCGGCCTCCGAACCAGAGGCGCTCATGCCCGATACGGTAATTTCGGCAGCGAACCTCGATGCCGGAGTCGCGCTCGTCGCGGCCATAACGACCGAGCTGGTCACGGAAATTCGCGATCGCCACGACCTGTGGCCGACGGCGACGGCGGCGGTCGGGCGTCTGACCACCGCCGCCGCGCTCTTTGCCGCTGCGATCAAAGGCGACGAGCGAATCTCGCTGCAGATCGCCGGCAACGGCCCCTTGGGGACGCTCGCGGCGGAAGCGTGGCTTCTCGGCGGGGAGACGATCGGCGCGCGCGGTTACGTACGCAACGGGCAGGTGGATCTGCCCATCGACGCGCGCGGCAAATTTAACGTGGCCGGTGCCGTCGGTGCGGGCTCGCTGCAGGTGACGCGATCCAGCGAAGTCGGTCAGCCGTACGTCGGCATCGTCCCGATACAATCGGGTGAGATCGCCGAAGACATCGCGGCCTATCTGGCGCAGTCCGAGCAGATTCCCAGCGTCGTCGCCCTCGGCGTGCTCGCCAATCCGAACGGCGTCGTTGCCGCCGGAGGGATAATCGCGCGAGCCTTGCCCGGCGCCGACGAAGCGGCGATTTCGATGCTCGAGGAACGAGCCGCATCCATGCCTCCGGTGACGCAGCTCATCGCCCGCAAACCCGATGCCGGCGAGCTCTTACGCGAGCTCGCCGGCGATTTGGAGCTGCGCTCGCATCGTACCATGGAGCTCCGCTTCGCATGTCGCTGCAATCGCACGAAGGTCGAAGCGGTGCTGCTCGGATTGGGCGTCAACGAGCTCTTGCAGTTGACGCAGGAGCGTGATCGCACGGAGGCCACCTGCGAATATTGCAAGACGCGCTACGTCCTTAGCGCGCAAGAGATTCGCGAGCTCGCCGCGCGTTTGTAGCTACGTCGCGCGCGGCAGCACGCGAACGAACCGGCGAGAGCCCACCGAAAGAACTGCCGCCTCGGCGGCGCTCCACGCCGCGTTGGCGTCGCGCACGGGCTCGCCGTCTATTTTTACCGCGTTACCGGAGATCAGCCGCTCGGCAGCGCGCCGGCTCTCCGCGAAGCCGGCCTTGACCAGAACCTCCGCAACGCGCTTGCACTCGCCGAGGTCGATCGCGGCGATATCGCCGGTCGGAATCTCGCGCCGCTGAACGGTTCGTTCGAAGTAGTCGCGCGCCGCCGCAGCGGCATCGGCGTCGTGATAACGCGCGACGATCTCCTGCGCGACGTGCTTCTTCGCTTCCATCGGATTGAGCCGTCCCGCGGCAAGCTCAGCCGCGAGCCGTTCGGCATCGGCGCGCGAGTGAAATGCCGCTAGCCGCGAGTAGACTGAGATGAGCTCGTCCGGAATCTTCATGAGCTTGCCGAACTGTTCGCGGGCCGGCTCCGCGACGCCGACGTAGTTTCCGAACGACTTGCTCATCTTCTTCTCGCCGTCGAGCCCGACGAGCAACGGCACGGTCGCACAGATCTGTGGAGGTTGTCCGAACTCGCGCTGAAACTGCCTGCCCAGCAAGAGGTTGAAGAGCTGATCGGTGCCGCCGAGTTCCACGTCGGCTTCGATCGCTACCGAATCGTACGCTTGGGCAACCGGATAGAGAAACTCGTGAAGCGAGATCGGCACGCCGGAATCGTAGCGTTCGCGAAAATCGTTGCGTTCAAGCATCTGCGCGACGGTGGTCTTTGCGAGCAGCTTAACGAGATCTGAGAGCGAGAGCGGATCGAGCCACTCCGAATTGTAGCGCACCTCGATCCGCTCGAGGTCCAGCACTTTGCCCGCCTGCTCGCGATACGCCGCCATGTTTGCTTCGATTTCTTCCCGCGAGAGCTGCGGACGCGTCACGTTACGTCCGCTCGGGTCGCCGATGCGCGCCGTGAAATCGCCGATGATGAGGGTAACGCGATGTCCGGCCTCGGCAAAACGCTGCAGCGGATGGAGCACGACCATGAAGCCGAGATGGAGATCGGGACTGGTCGGATCGACGCCGAGCTTGATCCGCAGCGGCCGCCCGGCACGCAGCCGCTCCCCAAACTCCGCAACGGTCTCGACGTGGTCGAAACCCTCGAGCAAATCGGCCGGATCGATGGCGCTCACGCGCGCAACTCGATTAACGTAACGCCGGTCGAGCCTTCCTCTTCGTTGCCGTAACGAAGGCTTTTGACTCCCGAATGCCCGCGCAGATACTCCTGCAGGCCGCGCCCGAGCATCCCCGTCCCTTTGCCGTGGATCAGGCGCAACGGCGAGTTTCCCGCGAGCAACGCATCGTCGATCCAGCGCTCGACGAGCGGCTCGGCCTCGGCGTAGCGCTTGCCGCGCACGTCGAGTTCGGCCGACGAACGCTGCGCGGCGCTCAAACGCGCGTCGGTCTTCGTGCCGGATCGCTCGGTACGTTTGACCGCGCGGCCTTCTCGGCGAACGTCGCTCTTCTCCACCATCATTTTCATTGAACCGACTGAAACGAGCAACCTCTCGTCCCAATCCTCCGCGACCACGCCCTCCTGATTGAGCGAGAGGATTCGCACGCGATCGCCTGCCGCAAACGAGCCTTCTTGCGCGGCGACATCCTCGCGCGGACGGATACCGAGGTCGCGACGCATCGCCTCGACCGTTTGCGAGAGGAGCGCCGCTTGCGAGGGCGTCACCTTGCCCTTGCGCCCCCGCTCGCCCCCAAGCTCCTCGGCGCGCCGCTGAAGCTCGCGCACGAAATCGCGAAGGCTCTGTTGCAATCGCTCCTCGGCGCGCGCGCCGAATCGGCGCCGTTCGGCATCGAGGTCGTCGCGCTCGCGCCGTAGCGCATCGTGCTCCTGCCTAATCTCGGCGAGCTCGCCGGTGACCCGCGTGCGCTCCTCGCGCAGTTCGCTGCTGCGTTGTGCGAGCTCGGCCAAAGCCGTTTCGTAGTCGCGTTCGCGCCGTTCGAGCAGTGCATTGGCTCGCTCGACGATCTCCGAATCGATTCCCAGCCGCGCCGCAAGCGGAAAGGCCAGCGATTGACCGGCCATCCCGACGTCGAGCTCGAACGTCGGCGCGAAGGTTACCGGATCGAAGCGCACGCTCGCGTTTGCGACTCCCGGCGTTGCGTGCGCGAAGAGTTTGAGTTCGACGGAGTGTGTGGAGACGATCGCCCGAGTACCGCTCTCGAGCAAGCGCTCGAGCATGGCGACGGCGAGCGCGGCACCCGCACTCGGCTCGGTTCCACCCCCGATCTCGTCGACGATCGCCAGCGTTCGCGTGCCCGCCGACGCGAGAATCTCACGCATCCGTTCCAGATGCGCGGAGAAGGTCGAGGCATTGGCAACCAGCGATTGTTCGTCGCCGATGTCGGCAATAACGCGATCGAACCGCCCGATCGCGCAGCCGGCCGCGGGGAGCTGCATTCCACAATACGCCATCACGACGAAGAGCCCGGCCATCTTCAGCGCGACCGTCTTGCCGCCCATGTTGGGACCGCTGATGACGAGCAGTCGCGTCGTCTCGTCAATGGCCAGCGATTGGGGCACCGCACGATCCCCGAGCAGTGGGTGGCGACCTCGTTCGATCGCGAGCAGCGGTGCATCGGTCAACTCGGGTGCGACGCACCCGCCGCGATGCGCGAGCTCGGCCTTGGCGGCAAGAAGATCGACGCGCGCCAGCATCTCGACGTTTGACTCGATCGCGGCGGCGTGGGCGCCGACGTTGCGCGAGAGCGATTCCAGGATGCGTTGGATCTCACGTTCCTCTTCGATTTGCAGCGTTCGAACGCGATTGTTCGCTTCGAGCGCGGCGAGCGGCTCGACGAAGAGCGTCTGACCGCTGGAGCTCGTATCGTGAACGATGCTCGGGAGCGTTCCCGAAAACTCGGACTTGATCGGAATGACGAAGCGGCCGTTACGGATGGTTACGATACGGTCTTGAATCGCTTTGGCATACTTCGCCGAGGCCAGGACAGCGCCGACTCGGTCGCGCGCGTCGGAGTGCGCCGCGGCGAGCTGCCGGCGTATTCGCCCGAGCGCGGGGGAGGCCCGGTCGAGCACCGCTCCGCGTTCGTCGACGGCGTCGCCGATCGCGCGTCCGAGTTCGCGCAGCGGCGTGTATCCGGCGAGGACATTTCGCAGCTCCGTCTGGACGCCGGCCGCCCGATGCGCCGCCGCCGCCGATGCGATGGCCTCGCCGATTGCATGCAGATCGCTCCCGCCCAGGGTGCGTCCCGCCGCCGCCGCGTCGGTGAATAGTTCGGTCTCGATGGCGGGCATCACGCGAAAATCCGATCCCGCGATCAGCGAGCGCACCGCCTCGGTGTGCACCTGCTCGCGTCGCACCGCTTCGAAGTCGCCCTGCGGCGTCAACAGCTGCGCGTAGGATCGTCCGCGCTGGGTGCGCGTGACTGCCACGACGCGGTCGCGTACCGCGGCGAAATCGAGCGCTTCGAGCGTACGGTCGTCGGTTAGCAGAGTTTCTTTCGCACCAGCTCGTTGACAAGGGCCGGATCGGCCTTACCGCGCGACGCCTTCATCACCTGACCGACCAGAAAGCCCATGACGTTGATCTTGCCCGCTCGATAGTCGTCGGCGACTGATGCGTTGGCGGCGAGAACTTCGTCGACGAAACGTTCGACGGCTGCCGGATCGCTCGTCTGCGCGAGACCCTCGCGTTCCACGATTTCCGCCGGCGAGCCGGCGCCCTGCCACATGCGCGCGAGCAGCTCCTTGGCAATCTTGGAGTTGACGCGCCGGCCCTCCACGAGGCCGATCAGTTCCGCAAGATGTTCGGGAGAGACGCCGGAATCGGCGACGGTGACGCCGGTCTCGTTGGCGAGGCGCGAGAGTTCGCCGAGCACGAAATTGCTCGACTGCTGCGCGTTGCCGCTCGCGGCGACCACGCGATCGAAGTACGCTCCGAGCGATGGATTGTCGATGAGCTGCGTCGCCTGCTTCGTACCGAGCGCGTACTCGCGCGTGTAGCGCTCGAACCGCTCCAACGGCAGCACCGGCAGGCCCGCGCGCAAACGCTCGACGTCTTCGCGCGCAACCTCTAACGGCACGAGGTCGGGATCGGGGAAGTAACGATAGTCGTGCGCCTCTTCCTTGCTTCGCATCGAATGCGTGACGCCCTTGACCTCGTCCCAGCCGCGCGTCTCCTGAACGATGCGGCCGCCGGTCGTTACCAGCTCGAACTGCCGAGCGATCTCGCTCTCGATGGCCCGCTCCACCGATCGGAACGAGTTCATGTTTTTGATTTCCGTCTTCGTGCCGAGCTCGGCAGCGCCGGCCGGTCGAATCGAAACGTTGGCATCGCAACGCAGCGAGCCTTCCTCCATCTTGACGTCGCTGACTCCGAGCGCGAGCAGCGTGCGCCGGAGTGACTCCAAGAATGCAACCGCATCCGACGCGCTGTGGAGCTCGGGCTCGGAGACGCACTCCATCAACGGCACGCCCGCACGATTGAAGTCCACCAGCGAGTAGGCGCTGCCGGCGATCCGCCCGTCGCCGGAGCCGGCGTGCGTCGATTTTCCGGTATCTTCCTCGAGGTGGATGCGCGTCAGACGGCATTGCCGAATCGTTCCGTCCTCCAGCCAGTACTTGACCGCGCCGCCCACCACCAGCGGCATGTCGTACTGCGAAATCTGGTAATCTTTCGGCATGTCCGGATAGAAGTAATTCTTCCGGTCGAACTTCGAAAACGCGGGGATCTCCGCCCCGAACGCCAGACCGGCGGTAACGATATGTTCGATCGCCTTCGCGTTGGGGACCGGAAGCGCGCCCGGCATACCCAAGCAGACCGGACAGACCTTCGTATTCGGCTCGCCGCCGAACTCGTTGACGCAACCACAAAACATCTTGGTGCGCGTTCGCAGCTCGACGTGGCACTCGATGCCGATGACGGCCTCGTAGGACCCGTTCACGCACGCGCTCCTTCCAGTGCCGGCTTTCGCGCGAGCGCGTGGCGCGTGGAGCGTTCGTATGCGTGCGCGGCGCCGAGCAGCAGCCGCTCGGCAAAGAGCGGCCCGGCCAGCTGCAAGCCGATCGGCATCGGCGTGCGACCGCCTTGCGGCGTGCTCCAACCGCACGGGACGGAGAGCGCCGGCAATCCGGCGAGCGCCATCGGAATCGTATAGTAGTCCATCAAGTACATGCTGTAGGGATCGCTCTTCGAACCGAACTTGAAGGCCGGACAGCTCGCCGCCGGGCAAGCGATCAAGTCGCACTGCGCGAAGGCGCGGTCGAAATCGCGCGCGATTAACGTTCGCGCCTTCTGCGCGCGCACGTAATAGGCATCGTAGTAGCCGCTCGAGAGTGCGTAGGTTCCGATAAGGATGCGGCGCTTGACTTCGGGCCCGAAGCCGGCAGCGCGCGTCCTGTCGTACATGGCGCGGACGTCGTCGCCTTCTACGCGCAAGCCGTATCGAACGCCGTCGAAGCGCGCGAGGTTCGACGAACATTCTGCCGGAGCGATGAGGTAATACGTCGCGACGCCGTAGTCGGCGGTCGGCAGCGAGACCTCGACCAGCTCCGCGCCGAGCCGCCCGAGATCGCGGTATGCGGCGCGATAGAGCGCGTCGAGATCGGCTCCGAGTGCCTCCGTTGCGAACTCTCGGACGATCCCGATGCGCAGGCCCTTCAAGTCGTCGCGCAGTGCGCCGGCGGTTCGCTCGAGCGGCCGGTCGATCGAGGTTGCGTCCATCGGATCGTAACCGCCCATCGCGTCGTAGGCGAGTGCCGCATCTTCGACGGTTCGCGTCAAGGGACCGATTTGATCGAGGCTGGATGCGAACGCAATCAGACCGTAGCGCGAGACCCGTCCATAGGTTGGTTTGAACCCGACGAGGTTGCAGAACGCGCCCGGCTCGCGAATCGAACCGCCGGTATCGCTTCCCAAGCCGATTGCGGCCTCATACGCGGCGACGGCTGCGGCGGAGCCGCCGCTCGAACCACCCGGAACGCGCGAGGGATCGTACGGATTTCGCGTGATGCCGAGCGCCGAGTTCTCGCACGAACTACCCATGGCAAACTCGTCGCAATTCGCCTTGCCGATCGGAACGGCGCCGGCCTCGAGCATACGCGCGACCGCCGTCGCCGTGTAGGGTGCGATCCAGTGCTCGAGGATCTTGCTGCCGCAGGTGGTGCGCGTGCCGTCCAGACACATGTTATCTTTTACGGCGATCGGAATGCCGGCCAACGGCAGCGCCTCCCCGTCGCGAATGCGCGCGTCGACCTTAGCCGCTTGCGAACGAGCGAGGTCGTGCAGCACGGTCAAGTACGAGCCGACGGCGCCGTCGACGGCATCCACGTGCGCCAGCGTGGCCTCGGTGACGTCGGCCGCGCTGATCTCTCGCCCGCGGACCGCAGCCGCGATCTGCGCGCCGCTCCATTCGATCGAACCGTTTGAGGGCATCGCGTTCTACTCGGCGATTATCCGCGGGACGCGAAAGAAGCCGCCCTGGCGCTGCGGGGCCTGCGCGAGAACGCGCTCGTGGTCGAGACACGGTCGCGGCACGTCGTCGCGAACGACGTTGCGCGATTCGACGACTTGAGCGGTCGCCGGAACGCTGGCCGTGTCGAGCTCGGCCAGCGCATTGACGTGGCCGAGAAGGTCGCCGAGCTGCTGTCCAAAGATCGCGATCTCTTCGTCGGTCAAGGCGAGCCGCGCGAGTTTTGCGACGTAACGGATGTCGATGCTGTCAGCGGTCAATCTTGCGAGTACTCCAGTCGAACGAGCGTCTCGACGTGCCCGGTCTGGGGAAACATATCGAACGGTTGAACCGTCGAGAGCCGGTAGCCCTTGGCCACCAAGAACTTGGAATCCCGTGCGAGCGTCGCCGGATCGCACGAGAGATACCAGAGTGACGGGACGCGCGCCGCGGCGACGGCGGCCAGTGTCGTTTCGTCGGAACCCTTGCGCGGCGGGTCGAGAAAGAGCACGTCGGTTTCTCGGAGCGCCTTGCTGAGAGCGCCGGTGTTCGCGAGCTGCTCGACTCGGCCGGTAGTGAAACGCACGAAGTCTCTCAGGCCGTTACGGAGGACGTTCCCCTTCGCTTCGGCAATCGCCGCCTCGTTCTCTTCGACGCCGTGGACGTCCCAGCGGTGCTTCGCGAAGAAGAGCGCGAAGGTGCCGACACCGCAATAGAGATCGACGATTCGGCGCGGCGCGCCGAGCCAGGGCGCCAGCTGCTCGAAGATGCGCCGAACCATCTCGACGTTCACCTGAAAAAACGAGGCCGCCGAGAACCGGTAACGCAGCCCGGCGATCGTCTCCTCGATCTCCGCCTCGCCGGCAAGCGTGCGATGACGGCGACCCAGAATCGCGTTCTGACTAGAAAGATCGTACGAGTTCGTAATTCCCGCAAAAGCGGGACCGTCGCGCACCAGGACCGGCACCGCACGCTCGGCGCGCTCCGAGCGGCGGGCGCTGGTGATCGTCAAGACGCTCGAATCGTTTTGGCTCGTCGCCCGCTCGATGAGATGACAGGCATCCGAAAGCATGGCGCTCACGGCATCGTCGCCGCGCAGCGCGTTGAGCCGTCGAAGATCGTCGTCGAGTTTCGGCACGACGATCGGACAAGCGTCGATCGGAACGACGTCGTGCGAACGCTGGCGGTAGAAACCAAGCGCGGGCGGCCTCGCGCGGTGGTCGACCACGAGCGACATTTTGTTGCGATACGCGCGTGGCTGCGCCATGCCGATCGTTGCCTCGACCGTTGCGTCGCCGAAGCCGCCGATCCGCTGCAGCGCCTCGCGAACCACCTTGCGCTTCCATTCCAATTGCGCGGAGTAGCTCAGATGCTGGAACTGACAGCCCCCACAGGCTCCAAAAACCGGACAGAACGGCCGCACGCGCTGCGCCGATTCGACCAGCACCTCGACGCACTCCGCGACGGCGTAACGCGGTTTCACGAGTGAAACGCGCACGCGTGCGCGCTCGCCGGGAAGGGGGCCGAAGCAGAAAACGACAATGCCGCCGGTGCGGCCGACGCCTTGTCCGTTAGCGAGGAGATCGGTGAACGCGAGTTCGAGTTCGACGCCTCTTTCGAGCGCCGGATCGTCGTTAGGCGCTGTGCCGCTGCTCGTCAAGGGCTTTGAGCAACGAGTTCGCCTCATCGATCAGCTCTTGAATGCGGTGGGTCGTAGGATCTTCGCGCCGTTGCGCGGCGGCAACTCGTAACGAGACGTATGCGATCGTCGCGCCGAGCGCGGCGATGCCGAGACCTATCCCAATCCAGAAGAGCGCCGGGGGCATATGCCGCCCTTTGCCTTCGTTGACCCCTTCGGATTCCGGTCGTGGGTCCGGAGAATACATAGAGGCTTGGTTCGTGCTTCGGGTACGCGAGTCCGTTATTTCGACGCTGGACCGGCGCTCGTCAGCACCACGTCGTCGACGTACTGCTGCGTCGAGCGGCTCGAAAATCCGTCTTGTATGGTCACGCGCTGGCAGACGCCGGAGTTTCCCCGCGGCTCGCCGCCCCCATTTCGCACTCCCAAGAACGCATCGTACATGCCGGCGTACGGATGCGCCCGCAGTACGTAGGCAGCGACGTCTGCGCACTGCAGCCAGCCGCTATTAACGCCGCCGCTTTCGAAACCGCCGTTGCCGAGCGCATTCGGCGATGCGGCCGTGGCAACCGAACTGCGCACGAACGTCCACGGTAAGATGAAGTGACCGGTCATCGCGTGGCGCTGGGCGCTCGGTGCCGGATCGGCGGCAACCAGGAGCGTCACGGCCAGCAGCGCAACTAGCGCGCCCATGGGTTTTGGAGAGGTGGCAGAGCGGTTGAATGTACTCGCTTGGAAAGCGAGCAGAGGTGATGAGCCTCTCGAGGGTTCGAATCCCTCCCTCTCCGAGGCGTCACACATCCCTGTGGGCGCCGGCCGAATCACGCGCCCGCAACGCGATCGAGATGCGCCAGCCAGAAATCGAAACTTGCGCGCGCCTGCGCCTCGAGCATCGCATCGCCGGGAATGACCTCGCGACCTAGCCGCTGCGCGAGCGTCGCGCGCGAACCGTAGTTCGCATCCATTACGAGGTCGGGCAGGCGTAACGCAGCGCGAAGCTCCTCGGAGAGCTCGGCATCGGGCGGCAGCGTGCTCACCACGATCTCCGGCGGATTATCGTTCGGCCACGGTCGCGCCTCGAAACGCCGGCACGTTTCGCGAAGCCGCTCGGCATCGCGCCCCCAAAGAAACGCGTAGGCGTCATTGTCGTGCAACTCGGCCAAGATCGCGCGGGCCGTCGCGCCATAGCCGAGCACTCCTACGCGTTTGAGAGCCACGGGCTCGTCGAGAATGGCCTCGATCGCCGTGCGAGCGCCGATGCCATCGGTGTTCGTTCCGAGGATCTGCGCGCCGAAGAAGATCGTGTTCACGGCATCGGCACGTCGCGCTTCGTCGGTCAGGGCGTCGCAGGCCACCCACGCCTCTTCTTTTAGCGGATAGGTGACGTTGCAGCCGATGAACCCTTCGCGCCGAAGACGGGCGATCGCCGCGGCGCCGTCGCCGTTTCCAACGCGGATTGCTACGTAACTTCCGTCGATGCCGGCTTCTTCGAGAAACTCGCGATGCAGACGCGGACTCTCGCTATGCTCGACGGGGTCGCCGATCAGCGCCAGTTTCATACGCGCCGGTTGCGCAGCACGAGACGTTCGAAGAACCGGAAGAATCGCGTCACCGCAAAGTCTTTCAACTCGATCGGCTCGGTGAGAATCGTGTAGAGCCCGCAGAGCTTGCCGCCCAGGACGTCGGTGAAGAGCTGATCGCCGACGACGGCGATTTCACGGCGCCGCAGCTGCAGGCAACGCTTGGCCCGCAAAAAGCCGAAGGGCAGCGGCTTGAGCGCATTCGGGAAGCATCGCACCTCAAGCTGAGCGGCGAGCATGTTTACGCGATCGGAAAAGTTGTTCGAGAGCATGACGATGCGAAAGCCTCGCTCGTGCGCCCGCGCAACCCAATCGACGTGCTCTCGCGCCAGCTCGGTCTCGCGGAAGCCGAGCAGAGTGTTGTCGAGATCCACGATGAGGCCCCGAATTCCGGCCGCCTCGAGCTCCTCGTGCGGAACGTCGTGAAGGCGCGGCGCGAAGCGATCGGGCGCAAACATCGGGCTCATGGCTTGCACCGGTTATCCCCGGTATCCTCGGGACTATCCACATGCCCTCCACCCGCCTGCTCGCCGGGGCGGGCGGCTTCCACCGATTTCGCGACCTTAGCCACAGGCCTTCCACAAGGAGTTCGGCTCGAACCCCAATATCTTGTGGTAATCCGGACGATATGACACAATAGGTATCCTATTCGAGACCCAGAAACTATCGAATACGAACAGGTGTTCGATACGAGCCAGGAGCCGCATTTATGAAATTTTCGCGTACCTATTCCGCCCCGAACGACCCCTATGCGGGCGTCACGTTCGAACCTCGGAGTTCTCGGATCGTCAACCCCGACGGCTCGGTGATCTTCGAGGCCAAGGACGTATTCGTTCCGGCCGGCTGGAGTCAGGTCGCGGTCGACGTCCTTGCTCAGAAGTATTGCCGCAAGGCCGGGGTTCCGAAGGCCACGATCAAGGTCGCCGAAGAGGGCGTCCCCGAGTGGCTGCAGCGCTCGATTGCCGACGGGCCGTCGCTTGAGGCCCTCCCGCGCAACGAGCAGTTCGGAGCCGAGCGCGACTCGCGCCAGGTCTTCAGCCGGCTCGCGGGCTGCTGGACCTACTGGGGCTGGAAGCACGGCTACTTCGATTCCGAGAACGACGCCCAGATCTACTACGACGAAATGTGCGCGATGCTCGCGCGCCAAATCGGCGCGCCGAACTCACCGCAATGGTTCAACACCGGCTTGCATTGGGCGTACGGAATCTCCGGCCCGGCGCAAGGCCATTGGTACGTCGACGCCGCCGACGGCGTTGCGAAGCCGTCATCGGACACCTACTCTCGAGCCCAGGTCTCCGCCTGTTATATCCTTGGAATTGAAGATGATCTCGTCAATGAAGGCGGCATCTTCGACGGTGTCATTCGCGAGGCGCGCATCTTCAAAGGCGGCTCGGGGAGCGGCGCTAATTTCTCAAAGCTTCGCGCGGCCGGCGAGAAGCTGACCGGTGGTGGCACGTCGAGTGGCTTGATGTCGTTCTTGAAGGTATTCGATCGCGCGGCCGGCGCCATTAAATCAGGCGGCACGACGCGCCGCGCTGCGAAGATGGTCGTGCTCAATGCGGACCATCCCGATATCGAAGAGTTCGTCAATTGGAAAGTGCGCGAGGAACGCAAGGTCGCCGATCTCGTCATCGGCTCCCGAGTTTTTGAAAAGCATCTCAATGCAGTCATTTCCGCCGCGCACGATACGCGCGTTCCGGAAAGTGCGCGGCTCGACCCTGCGCTGAATGCGCCTCTGCGCCATGCAATCCGTGACGCCGTCGCCGCCGGGGTTCCGTCAGGCGCCGCGCAGAGCGCCCTCGACTACGCGCGTCAGGGCTACACACGCATCGAGGTCGAGAAATACGACACGGCCTGGGATTCAGAAGCCTACGTTACGGTCTCGGGGCAGAATTCGAACAACTCAGTTCGGTTGACTAACGGTTTCTTTGACGCGCTCGACCGCGACGACGACTGGCTCTTGACCGCGCGGACGACCGGCGACGTCGTCAAGCGAATCAAGGCGCGCGATCTGTGGGAGCAGATTGGCGTTGCCGCCTGGCAGTCGGCAGACCCCGGTCTTCAATTCGACGACACGATTCAAGAGTGGCATACGTGCGCGAACGACGATCGGATAAATGCTACCAATCCATGTTCGGAATATGTTTTTATTGATGACACGGCGTGTAATCTAGCCAGCGTCAACCTCGTCAAATTCCTCAATGACGACGGGAATTTTGACGCCAAGCGGTTCGCCCAGGCGGCTCGCATATGGACGACGACGCTCGAGATCTCCGTTACAATGGGACAGATGCCCTCGAAGCGCATCGCCGAGAAGAACCACGGCTATCGCACGCTCGGCCTCGGCTACGCAAACCTCGGTACGCTGCTTATGCGTATGGGCCTCCCCTACGATTCGGAGGAGAGCTTCGGCTGGTGCGGCGCAATCAATTCGCTCCTAACCGGCATGGCGTATCGCACATCGGCGGAGATGGCGCAGCAGCTTGGGCCATTCGCGCGATTCGAAGCGAATAGCGAGCCGATGCTGCGAGTCATCCGAAATCATCGTCGCGCTGCTTATGCGGCGCCGGCCGGCGATTACGAAGGCCTGACGGTAAGGCCGGTGACATATGCCCCGACCCTGTTTACGCAGCAGACGTGGGCGCTGGCGCGGAAGATGTGGGATGAGGCGCTCTCGATCGGCGAGGTCAGCGGCTATCGCAACGCTCAGGTAACCGTAACCGCGCCGACCGGATGCATCGTCGGCAACTCGCTCGTCGTCACCGATCGCGGTCTTACGCGCATTCAGCGGCTGGGAAACCCCGAGGGCGCGAAATGGCAAGCCATCGACGCGCGAGTCCTAACGGATGACGGCGAACAGCGCGCGACGCAGTTTTACGTGAACGGGATCGCCCCGACCAGACGCATCACGACCGCCGGCGGCTACGTGATTCAGGGCACGCCGGAGCATCGGGTTAAAGTCGTCGATAAGATTACGGGCCAGCTCGTTTGGAAGCGATTCGCGGAGGTTTCTCCGGGCGAAACGGTGGCGTTGTCGATGGGCGGTTTTGCGGGAGCGCCACGCGCCGTTACGCTGCCGCCGCTCGGCGATGAATACTGGACCGCCGACTTTACGACGCGAGTTCCGCGCTCGATGTCCGCAGAGTTAGCCGAGTTCGTCGGCTATTTCATGGGTGACGGTTCCCTACACGCAAAGGGGCTCCGTCTTTGCGTTGCCGACCGCGATGTCGACGTAGCCGAGCACCTGGTCGCGCGCGCCAAGGAGCTCTTTAACATCGAAGCCGGCGTTACTCAGAAAACCGGCTATCGTGAGGTAACCCTGAACTCCGTGCCATTGGCGATTTGGTGGGACGCGTGCGGTTTCGCTAAGCACCATCCGTCAACCGACCATCGAGGAAAAGGTTACGTTCCGCACATTCCCAACGCGGTACTCGCCTCAAACGACCCGAGCATCTACGGCGCGTTCTTACGCGGCCTTTTCGAAGCCGACGGAACCACCACTCAAGGCGTCGCCCACCTTTCGACGGCACATGCGAGCCTCTCCGACGAAGTGCGAACCGTGCTTCTCATGCTCGGCATCCCGACGAGCACGAAAATCGACATATCGGGTTGGGGTGCGTCCGATCTTTACGTACTCCGCGTGCGTAACGCAGCTTATGCGAAGACGTTCCTGCAGCGCGTTGGCTTCATCGGGCACCGTAAGCATGAGAACATTCGTCTCTGCGACAGCTGGCAGGGCACCAAGCGCGACCGCGTGTTTCTGCGAAAAGACTTGATCGAGTCTTTGGTTCCTCGTTCCAGCGCGTTATACAACAGCACGCTCCTTTACCGCCACCGCCATGGCAAGGAAGGCGTGGTCAGCCGTAACACGGCCGTGGCCTTGCTGGAGCAAACCAACGATTTCGAACTGAAGACCGCTCTTCAGTTCCACTACGACGATGTGGCATCGAACGAAGACGGCGGCGAGCAGTTGACCTACGATCTCTCCGTGCCCGCAAACGTCACCTATATCGCGAACGGCTTTATCTCTCACAACACCATCGGTCTCGTGATGGATTGCGACACGACCGGCATCGAGCCGGATTTTGCGCTGGTTAAGTTCAAGAAGCTCGCCGGCGGCGGCTACTTCAAAATCGTCAATCAATCGGTCGATGCCGCATTACATAAGCTCGGCTATTCAAAGGAACAAATCGAAGCGATCGAGACCTACGCGAAGGGAACCGGCACGCTCGCCGAGGCGCCGCACGTCAATCGCGCGACGCTCAAGGCAAAAGGCTTCGACGAAGAGGCGCTCGCACGCCTAGAGACGGCGCTGCCGAGCGCGTTTGAGCTGCCGTTCGTCTTCAACAAGTTCGTTCTCGGTGAAGACTTCTGTAAAGAGAGGCTCGGACTTACCGAGGAGCAGCTCAACGATTGGAACTTCTCGATTCTGCGCGACGGCCTTGGATTCAGTACTCGGCAGATCGAGGAGGCTTCGGCGCATATCTGCGGCCGGATGACCGTTGAGGGCGCGCCCGATCTCAAAGACGAGCACCTCGCGGTCTTCGATTGTGCGACGCCATGCGGTAAGTATGGAACGCGCTACATACGGCCGCTCGCACATGTCGATATGATGGCAGCGGCACAACCCTGGGTTTCCGGCGCAATCTCCAAGACGATCAATCTTCCTCAGACGGCGACAATCGCCGATGTGAAAGAGGCGTATCGCTACTCCTGGGAGCGCATGATCAAGGCCGTTGCCCTCTATCGCGACGGCTCCAAGCTCTCGCAGCCGCTCGCCGCGAGTTACGATCTCGGCGGCGATGCGAGCGACGAAGAATCGGCGGCCGCTGCCGGCCCGCAGCCCTTCACAACGCCGATGCAGATAGCAGAAAAGATCGTCTACCGCTACATCGCCAAGCGGCGACCGATGCCGCAGCGGCGCAGCGGCTACACGCAAAAGGCGACGATAGCGGGCCATAAGGTCTATCTGCGCACGGGCGAGTACGAAGGCGGCCAGCTCGGCGAGATCTTCATCGACATGCACAAGGAGGGCGCGGCTTTCCGCTCGTTGATGAACAACTTCGCGATCGCAATCTCGCTCGGCTTGCAACACGGCGTCCCGCTCGAGGAGTTTGTCGAGGCGTTCACCTTCACGCGATTCGAGCCCAACGGTCCGGTCGTCGGTCACGATCACATCAAGATGGCGACGTCGATCCTCGACTATATCTTCCGCGAGCTCGCAGTGAGCTATCTCGGCCGCTACGATCTCGCGCACGTGCAGCCCTCGATGCAAATGGACGCGATGGGCCCCGAGGCGCAGGAAGAGTATATCGCCGAGGAAGAGGCCGGCGTGAGAGTGCGTCCTATTGGAGTTGCAGAAAAACTGCATCCAGTCAGCTCGCATCTGCACCCCGGTCAAGAGCCGCCGCAGGGTTCAGTCTCGGCTGCGGCGCCGGCGACCGACCCGGCGCCGCGACCTGCCCCGCTCAATGGGGGCGGAACCGCAGTCGCCACGCTTGCACGAACCGAAGCGATCAATGCCTCGAAAGCCAAAGGCTATACCGGCAATGCATGTTCCGAGTGCGGCCAACTTACCATGGTCCGCAACGGCGCCTGCGAAAAGTGCGACTCGTGCGGAGCAACGTCGGGTTGTAGTTAGCCCGTTAGCTCGGTAGAAAACTCAGGCTCCGAAATTGGGGCTTTGTATTGAAGGCGGCGCAATAAATGCGCCGCCTTCTCTGACCGTACAGTGAAATGCCGATGGCGCTGAGAATATGGTCGAGATCCGATGAACGATACAGCCGCCACGGAAACGCCGGAACCCTTAGTACCCGCGGATCTCCGCAAGGCCCTCGCGTTGACGCACGACCTTAGAATCGAAAATACCCGTGCGATGCTTGCGGCCGGAAAGCGCCGGCCATGATTGCCGTCGTTCTTGCCGCCTTGACGGCTGCCGCACCGATTGCGACGGCAGACCCGCAAGTCATGATCGTCGGCGTGGCGCACCTCGTCGCCGCAAAGACATCCACAACAGCACGTTCGTCGATAGCCCGCTGTCGCCAAAGCGCCAGCTGCAAATTGCCGACGTCGTTGAGCGACTCGCGCGATTTCGTCCGACCAAAGTGCTCGTCGAGGCATCCGCGACCGATGAAGCGATCGTTGCACGCTACCAGTCGTATCTCACCGGTAACTTCGTGCTGCCCGCGAACGAAGTCTACCAATTCGGGTTCAGGCTCGCAAAGGCGGCAGGGAATTCGTCGATTTATCCCATCGATACCTGGGGGCCGAGCCTCGTGGACGACAAGACGCCCCTCGGACAACGAGTCGACAACTACTTAGAAGCCAGCTTGCCCAAAGTCCAAGATCCCACGACCGGCGAGTTCCTGCAGCGGCAAGGCGAGATCGAGCAAGCCGGCACCTACCTCGATCTCCTGCGCTACCTGAACACTACGGCGGCAATCGAGGCCAACGCGTCGTGGTACAGCGTCGCGGCCGGAATCGGCAAAACGAACGATAACGCGGGCGCGGAATACGTGACCCAGTGGTACACACGCAACGTTTACATCTTCTCCAACATTCTAAATGTCGTAGGCCCGTCTGACCGAGCCGTCGTCTTGATGGGACAAGGTCACGCTTATCTCTTGCGCGACCTCGTGCGACTCAATCCGAAGCTCACGTTCGTCGACCCGCTCGATTATCTTGGCCGCTGAGATGCTGCGCGGTGGCCTTTCGCTGCGGCGCCGGCTCGCAGCGCTTCTTCTTCTGGCAGCTCTGGTCGCGGCGCTAAGCGGGTTGCGAAGCGCGTTTGCCGATCCCGTACCCGACGGCATTCACAAGATCGAGCACGTCGTCATCATCATGCAGGAGAACCGCTCGTTCGATAGCTATTTCGGCACGTTTCCCGGTGCCGACGGAATTCCGATGCGCGACGGCGTCCCGCAGGTCTGCGTTCCCGACCCGGTGACCAAAACGTGCGTCCGGCCGTACCATGACGCGCATGACGAGAACGCCGGCGGTCCGCACGGCAACCGCGCGGCCGAGACCGATATCGACGGCGGAAAGATGGACGGATTCGTTCGCGTCATGCGAGCGGCCCACGCGACCGGCGGTTGCCCCACGGATATTCCCACCTGCGTCGTCAAGAGTCACGAGCGCAGCGTCATGGGGTACCACACAGAACAAGAGCTGCCGAACTATTGGGCCTACGCCCGGAATTTCGTCTTACAAGACCGCATGTTCGAGCCCGTTCGCTCCTGGAGTCTGCCGGCGCACCTGTACATGGTCTCCGAGTGGGCCGCGACGTGCAAGAAAATTGGCGATCCGGGGAGGTGTACGTCCGATAACGTGTATTTACATCCGAACGACTTTCCACGCGATCTCTTCGATAAAGATTCACCGCAAGTTCCGGGCCGTCCGGATTACCCATGGACCGACTTGACGTACCTGCTGCACGCCAAAGGCGTCTCGTGGGCGTATTACGTGATGGACGGCTTCGAGCCCGACTGCATCGCCGATCAGAGCAGCTGCAAGCTGAGGCCCCAAAGCGCGCGTACGCCGGGTATTTGGAATCCGTTGCCCTCGTTCACCGACGTAAAGCAAGACGGCCAGCTCGGCAACGTCAAAGACACGAGCCTCTTCTTCAGCGACCTGCGCGACGGCAAGCTGGCTTCCGTGGTGTGGCTCGCGCCGGGAAATCGCTACAGCGAGCATCCTCCGGGACGCATCAGCGCCGGTCAAGCCTACGTTACCGGCGTCATCAACGCGGTGATGCGCAGCCGGTATTGGAACTCGACCGCGATCTTCCTAAGCTGGGACGACTGGGGCGGCTTCTACGACCACGTTGCGCCGCCGAACGTAAACTTCTTCGGCTACGGCCTGCGCGTACCCGCGATGGTGATCAGTCCCTACGCGCGCAGGGGATACATCGATCACCAGACGCTCAGCCACGACGCCTACGTCAAGTTCATCGAAGACGACTTTCTCGACGGAGCGCGTCTCGACCCGAAGACCGACGGGCGTCCCGATCCGCGCGCGACGGTCGCCGAGAACGAATCGATCCTCGGCGATTTACGTAGCGACTTCGACTTCACGCAGCCGCCACGCCCGCCATTAATCTTGCCCGGCGGTTTTGAAGGCCCGTACAAACCCGGCTATACCGGTCCGCCTTAAACGACCTTGATGATCGCCATCATGCCGCGGTCCTCGTGGAAGAGCATGTGGCAGTGGAATACGAACGTGCCGCGCGGCACGTGGCGGAAATCGAGCAAGATCTTGGTGATGCGCGGCTTGACCAGGGGATAGTTCGGATCTTTCTTGTTCGGCAGCAGCGTCCCGATCGGCACGAATACGGTATCGGCCATGAGCGGTACGCCTGGAACGGCACGTTCCTGGACGAAGGCCATCTGGTGGATGTGAAACGCGTGCGTCTCCATCGTGGCGTTGACCAGATACCATTCCTCGACCGTCCCGCGCTTGACGACGATGTCCGCATTCGACGGAACGGTTGCGCCGGACGCGTAGACCGGCCAGAATTGGTGCTCGTGAAAATTGGGATTCGTGATGTCCGTAATGAAAAACGCCTGATGTGGCGGTATCCTGCCCTTCTTCGGCAAGATGTACTCGGTAAAGCTCAGCGCGCGGCGGTGAACGAGCGACGGGTTCGCGCGAGCAAACGCGACGAGCCGCCCGGCGGGCGTGTCGGCAATCACCGCCGGCGCCGTCTGCACCGTGACCGCTGGCGTTTGCACGCTATCGCCCGCCTCGATCTTTACTAGGTCGTGGTGCATTTCGTAGAATCCATCCACACCGCCGCAATAATGCTCTGAGGAGAGGGTGAGCTTCTCACCCGGCGTCAAGGTGAGCAGGACGTCGGCACGCGACATCGACGTAAGCATCAATTCGTTGCTCGCAACATAAGCGGAGAGTGGATGCGCCGAGTCGCCCGAGACCGGGTTGCCGTCGAGCCCGACGAGATGAATCGGCTGCGCGGCGCCCGAGGCGTCGTGTAGCTGCAGCGCCGATGCCGAATCCGACGTTCCGTTGGCGATCCGAAGGAGCTGCGGCGACCCTGCCGGTACGCGGAGCTTGACCGGTGTGTCGGAACCGTTCGCGGCGACGTAAACCTCCGAGCCGTAGCCGTTGCAGCCGGTCGGATCGAGCGATTGTCCGCCGGCCGCCATCGGAAAGGGGAGCGGCCACGGCGGCGGCTCGAACGGATCGTACGGCACCGGCGATGCGGATGCGAGCGACGCCTCATGTACGATTGCCGGCGGACCAAAGGCGCTTTCGTCGGGCGCGAACGGATTATCGTTCTTGAACGGAATGCGGTAACGCAGCATGATCACGTGCTCGTCGGCGCGCGGAAGCTGTGGTTGATCCGGCTCGACGATCCAGACACCGTCGAGTCCGCTAGCGACTTCGACATCGGACGCGCCGTGCGCGTGCGGGTGATACAAGTACGTCCCCGCCGGCTGTGTCTTCGGTATCGTGATGTGATACTCGCAGGCGTGCATCGGCGTGCTCAGCGTCGACAGGAAGATATTTTCCTCAGCCGCCGGACCTTGAAATCCGTGGAGATGCAGGTTCGTATCGGTCGACCCCGGCGGCATGTACCGGTCGTCGATCGTGTGATTTAAGTATCCAACGTAATGGTTCGTCTTCACCCTGGGCATCGACATAGGCATGCAAGGCGGGATTGCGGTCGATGCGACGTGCTCGGCTTTGCTCGGTCCTCCGATCTCGTTGACGATTCGAATTGCAAAATGCTCCCCGCGCCGAACGCGAATCGTCGGCGCAACCGTTTGCACGGCGCCGTTCAAGACATAGCGATAACAAAAGCGTTGGTTATTTCCTTTACCGTCGGTAGCAACCGTAAGGACGAGCTCGCGTTCACCGCTTGCGTCAACCGGCTGCGTCCACATCTCGACGTCCGGCGACTCGACGAGTTCGCGCGGTCCGCCGTACGCGCCGCAGGCCAAGTTCTTCGGCGCCGGAGCCGAGGCCCGACCCGGCATCGGCGAACCGCCTATAGCGATGAACGCTACCGCCAGCCCCAGCAAAGAGAAGCACCGGCTCTTCATATTTTGCAAGCGGTTCTGCGCCTGGTTGGCGGAGTCCTTAATCGGACTACGAAGAACTCGGTATGCGCTTGCTGCTTTTGCTCGCGGCAATCGCCGCTACCACCGGTACGGCGCTCGCGCAGGTGCCCGTGCCGGTCGCCATTCCAAAATTTGAAGGGATCACGCTGGGGGAGCCGATCGCCGGGCTCAAACAGCGCATGGGCGATCCCGTGCAGGTTATCAGTGCGGGCGGCACGGTGATTTGGCGCTATCTCGCGGCGGGCGGAGCCATCTTTATCGACGTGCTCGTCAAGGAGAACGCCGCGTCGTCGGTCACCGTGGTGCGGAGAATTCGGGGAGGGGCCTACACGGATGCGAACGGAGCGGCGTTTGGAATGAATGCCCAGCAACTTCGTGCGAAGCTCGGCGCTCCGGCGAGAACGACGACCAACGCCGACGACGGTTCGGTCGATCTTTGGTACTACGGTCAGCAATACGCGTGGATCTACGAGTTCTACTCGGACAATCTCGGGTTCATCCAGCTCATTCCCTCGCCGAGCGTTGCGCAGAGCTTCGCGCCGGGTCCGCCCACGGCTCCCAGCGCCGGCAGCTCGCTCGACACCGCGATCTGGATTCGCCCGTCGAACTTGCTGGCGAATACCATGTGGATCGATGCATACTTGGCGATGACCTCGTGCGGGAACAACGCGCACTGGAAGCAGACCTCGTCAAAAATCCAGCCGGACACCGCCAAAAACGACCCGCTGGCATACGCGGTCGTTCATGCCCGGTGCTCCGACGGAAGCGCCGAGCGCGACTTTTATTTCGATATGCACGGCACCCTGGGCCCGTCGGGCTCGGTCGGCAAACCGCTCACGATTTACGTCGATCCGAGCCAGCTCCCGGACGCGTCGCCCTCGCCCGAGACGTCACGACCGCCCGCTTAGCCGTTTCGCTACCGCTCCGGCGCCCGCCACGAACGCAGGGTTTTTCTCGCCCGAAACCCGATATCAAAGGTATGAAGCGTCTTCTTACTGCTCTCGCTATCGCATCGCTTTTCGCTACGCCGCTGCAGAGCCAAGCTGCGGCCCCAACGGCCGCGAGCACAACGCCCGCGCAAAAGCTCATCGGCAAGCTGCAGTGGCGCAGCATCGGCCCGTACATCGGTGGACGTTCGGTCGCGGTCGCCGGAGTACCAAGCGATCCGAACCTCTTCTACTTCGGCGGCGTCGAAGGCGGTGTCTGGCGTAGCAACGATTACGGGATAAGCTGGGAGAACATCACCGACGGAAAGATTCCCGGCGTCGCGAGCCCGATCGGCGCGATCGCGGTGGCGCCGTCCAATAAGAAGATCATCTACATCGGAACGGGTGAGGCCGACATCCGAGGGGACTTCGATACCGGAGACGGCGTCTACAAGACGACCGACGCCGGCAAAAGCTGGAGCTACGCCGGCCTGCGCGACACGCACATGATTACTAAACTCGTGATCGATCCGCGCGATCCCAACGTGGTCTACGCGGCATCGATGGGTCACGTCTTCAAAGCTAACGCCGAGCGCGGAGTATTCAAGAGCACCAACGGCGGCGCGACCTGGAGCAAGGTGCTCTTCGTCGACGATAACACCGGCGGAGTCGACCTGGTCATGGATGCGCGCGATCCCAAAGTGCTCTATGCGGCGATGTGGCAGGCGCAGCGCCGGCCGTGGAAGCTCACCAACGGGGGGCCCGGCAGCGGTCTCTACAAGACGACCGACGGCGGCGCGCATTGGGCGAAGATCTCCACAAACCCGGGATTCGCCACCGGCATCCTCGGGAAGATCGGCGTCTCCGTCTCGGCGAGCAATCCTCGCGTCGTCTACGCGATCGTGACGGCAAACGACGGCGGAGTCTATCGCTCGAACGACGCCGGAGCGACGTGGAAACGCGTGAACTCGCAGATGAAGTTGCGGCAGCGTTCGTTCTACTACAGCGCCATTTTCGTCGATCCGACCAATTCGCAGGTTGCCTACGCGCCGGAAGTGGATGCCTTCTACAAGACCAAGGATGGCGGAAAAACGTGGAGCGAAATCAGTCCGCCCCACGGCGACAATCACATTATCTGGATCAACCCGAAGAATCCAAAAATTCTCCTCGTCGGCGACGACGGCGGGGCCAGCGTCTCGACCGACGGCGGCGACACGTTCAGCACGGATCTCAACCAGCCCACCGGACAGTTCTATCACGTCTCCATCGACAATCAGTTTCCGTTTCACGTCTTCGGCGCGAGTCAAGACGAGGGGGCGTTCGAAGGCCCCAGCGCAGCGGTCGGACCGGGCATCGGTCCCGGCGAGTGGCACCCGGTTGCACTCGGCGAAAGCACGTTCGTCGCGCCGGACCCCGACGATCACGACGTGACCTACGGCAGCGGCTACTATAGTTCGTTCGTACAGCTCAACTATAAGACGGGCAACGGAAAAAACGTGAGCCCGTGGCCGCGCTACATGCCCGGCAACGCCGCCGCCGACACCGAGTACCGCTTCGGTTGGACGCACCCGATCTTCTTCTCGCCGGCCGATCCGAAAGAGCTACTCGTCGCCGCGCAAGTCGTTTTCTCCAGCGTGGATCGCGGCCAGACGTGGAAGATCATCAGCCCCGATCTGACGCGCAACGATCCCACCACCGAGGGTCCGACCGGCGGTTCCGTTATCCTCGATCAGACCGGCGCGGAAACGTTTCCCGATATCGCGTCGCTCGCGGCATCGCCGCTCGACGCGAACGTGCTGTGGGCGGGCTCGGCGGACGGGCTGGTGCACGTGACTACCGATCACGGTGCCAACTGGAAAGCCGTCACGCCCCCGGACCTGCCGCAGTGGTCGCAGATCAGCTCGATCGAGCCCTCGCACACCGATAAAGGCACGGCGTATCTCACGGCATCGCGCTACATGTGGGACGACTACCATCCCTACGTATACGAGACGACCGATTACGGCGCGCACTGGACCGCGATGACAAACGGTCTGCCCGCCGATCAGTACGTCTTCGTCGTGCGTCAGGATCCCCGCGAGCCGCGGCTGCTCTTTGCCGGCACGCGCAGCACCGCGTACGTCAGCTTCGACGGCGGCGCACAGTGGCAGCCGCTGACGCTGAACCTTCCCGGCGTCCAGGTGCGCGATCTGGCGATCGACGAGCGCGAGGGCGAGCTCGTCGCGGCGACGCACGGCAGGGCGTTCTGGATTCTCGACAACATCACGCTGCTCGAGCAGTTGGCCCATCAGGGTACGCTGTCGACCGCGACGGCGCAGCTCTTCGCACCAGAGACGGCGTGGCTCTCGAATGCCTACGGCGGGCCGTCGTTCTTCTCGATCCCCGACTTCGGCGCGAATCCGGCCTACGGCGCAGCGGTCTTTTTCAATCTGCCGCCCGACTACAAGGGCACGACGCCCGTGACGCTCTCGTTCCTGGATGCGAACGGCGCTACGATACGAACCTTCAACTTGCACGTCAAAAACAAAAAAGAGCGCAAGCTCACGCCGGAACAAGAAGAGCTTCTCGACAGCACGCAGACGCGCCAGCGCGACCTCGACAAGAACAACGTCGTCGACGCCGGCATGAATCACTTCCAATGGGACTTGAAGTACCCGCCCGCCTACGATTACCCGGGGTTCCGTATGGTGCCCACCGACGACTGGCCCGACACCTCCGACGGCCCGACGATCATTCCTGGTTCGTACACCGTCGTTCTGCAATACGGCTCGCAGCGTCTGCAGACACCGTTGAAGGTCCAGCTCGATCCGCGCATCCATCCGGCGGCCGGCGACCTCGAAGCGCGTCTCGCGCTCGAACAGCAGCTGCTCGCCGCAATCGACCGTCTCGACCGCGCGATCGCAGCGGCGATGACCGCTCGGGACAAAGCACCGGCGGCGCAGCGCTCGCAAATCGACGACGAGATCGCGAACCTCACGCTGCTCAACGTTACCTCGAGTGAGTACGACGTCGTGCATCCTACGAAGATCCGCGAGCAGCTCGCGTTTCTCTTCAACTCGCTCGAAGGCGCATACGCTAAACCCACTGCGGCGGAGTACGCCGCGGCCAAAGATCTCGAAGCGCTCGCCACGGAGGGCGAGACCAAACTGCAGACGCTTGCGTCTCACTAAGACACCCGCTCTTCCGGAGGCCTGACACCGATGCAACTCTTCCGTTTCTCGGCTCGTGCGGCGTGCGCGCTCGCGACGGCCGTCCTGTTGGCGGCGTGCGCCCAACACGGCGCCCTGTTGCCCGGCACCGCGCCGGCGCAGGGAGTCGCGCCCGCGCTAATTCTGCCCGACCGGCATCCGCCCAAATGCAAGGGGCAGCAGAACACCAAGCAGTACGCCACGCTCACCGTAACGCTCTCGACGAAGGGCGGAAAGGTCTGCATTCCGGAGTTCGGCGGCTTCGGCGGCAGCGTCACCTATCCGCCGGCCAATCCATCGGTGAACCTCGATCTTACCAGCAGCACCACGAACTACGACAACATGCCGGAGCTCGGCAGCGGCAGTGCGATCTTCTATCTGCAGCTTGCGATTTCGGGCAAGACGGGATTCGGCTCGAAGGCTCCGGCGGGCGGCGGTCTCACGTCGAAGAAGATCGTTGCCGGCAAGCCGTACACGGCGTACGGTCGGGCCGTATTCTACGGCATCAAGTTTAACTTCGGTCCGTGTTATGCGACCGCGACAAAGGGCAAGTACGGCGGGGTCATCGGCGGAATCGGGACGCTACTCGAAGGCGCGTCCGTTCCCGGTAAGGCGAGCGGCGTGATCGAGGTCTATTCGGGGCAACAAACCAGCACGCAGTGCTAAGCGACCGCGTCCGGTAGCACGATGCCGGCGAGATTGAGCGGGTCGTAGGGTCCGAGGTTGACGGACTCGCGATCCGCCCCGGCACGCCGCACGGCACGCAACGCGTCGATGGCCTCCGGAAGCGCAAACTGCTCGCCGACGAAACCAGCGACGAATCGGCCGCCGCGGATTTCTCCTCGCGATTCCATCCGCCGGAAAACGGCAAGGAGATCGCGCCACGGCGGCGCGAGGCTCTCCCGCGCGATGACGTCGCGAAAGACGACGCCCCAACGGGCGAGAAGACGCCGCGCAAACGCCTCGCGATCGACCTGTGCCGTTGCCGCTTGCAAGAGCGTCCATCGTCCGCTCGAAGCGCGCGGTCGCGCGCGCAAACCCTTCTCTCCCAGCCGGCGCTTCGGGTCGCTGAGCGAGCGCAGCGCGTCGAACCCGTCCGCGGTTACCAGACCCGCTGCGACGAGCTGCCAGAGTGCCTCTTCGATCTCGCTCGGGAGACGCTTCGTCGCACGAGTGATGTCGCCGAAAAACGGCGCGCGCATCTGCTCTACTTGCTCGAGCACTTCGAGCGCCGTCTGCGAGAGCGCGGCCGGGTCGCTGCGGCGGCGAACGATCAGCTCGTCGGCGTTCGCGCGCAGAAAGAGTGCGATCGGTGCGAGGCGCGTCGGCCGCACGCGCGTGCGTTCCGGTGCGAAGCCGGGCTCCAACGCCGGATGCGCCGTGAGGCGCCCCCACATTACGTCGCCCGCGTAGCAGAGCCGGTCGAGCAGCTCGGGCTTATAGCCGGCCACGCGCGCCGGGAGAATCTGCGTCTCCCAGGCGAACGCGGGTATTTCGTAACCTTCGAGCTGACGGACGATCTGCAGCGTGCCGTCGATGCCGTGCAGCCGCGAGGCCGTGGCGACGTGCTGCCAGCGCTGCAGGAACGTGACGTACGCCGCCGTCGTGACGGGCTCGATCTCGCGCCGCAGGGTTCCGATCGTCAGACGATGGATGCGCGCGAGCACGCGGCGGTTACACCACTCTTCCGTTTCGTTCGAACCGGTAAAGCGACCGCGTAAGACTTGCCCTTGCGCTTCGAGCCGCAGCAGCGCGGCTTCGATCGCTTCCGTTTCGATCCGCAGTCGCTGCGAGATCTCTGCGGCGCTCGTCGGACCGCTCGACTCGAGCCAGCCGCGAAGTATCTCCGTGACCGCAACGTCGCGCTCTTCAGACGGCGGAGCATAGGCCGCGCGTGCGAGCTCGGCTCGCTCGGTGCACGTCCAAAAGCCTTCCACGGTCGCGGCACGGCGGTCCGCAACGAGCGCGTCGAACCAAACGTTCCACTCCGCGATCGGCGGAAGCACGATCAACGACGTCAGGGCATCGTGCAGCTCGTCGGCGTCGCGCACGATCGGCCACGATTCGGCCGCGACTTCGGCGATCGCCATCCGATCGAGCACGCCGGCACCATCCACGTCGTCCCGCAGCGTCCGGCGCAACTGCACGGCGCGCGCTCTCCTTTCCTCGAGCGGCGCGTCGTCGAGGTACGCGTACGGATTCGCGTTGAGGATCTCGTGACAGAAGACCGACGGCTCCGGCGTATCGATCGCAACGGTGCGCACCGCACCGGTCTCGACGCAACGCAGCACGTCGAGCAGTCCGTCGAGATCCATCGCCTCGCGCAGACAGTTGCCGATCGTCTCACGAACTAAGACGTGGTCGGGTATCCGAATCGGTCCGGTCAGATTCTCGGGACAGGCGGCCTGATCGGGAAAAACGGCGGCAAGCAGATCGTCGGCCCGCATCCGCAGAATCTGCGGTGGCACCCTGCGACCGCCGCTGAAACGCAGTATCGCAAGCGCTCGTGAAGCGTTCCAGCGCCATCTCGCGGCGAACATCGGCGCCGGCAGGAGCGCCTGCGTCAGCGTCGTTTCGGCGCTTGCGGATTTCACGAACTCGAAGACGGCGTCGAGCGGAAACGCGTGCTGATCGCTCAGCGAGAGCACGAAACCGTTATCGGTCGCCGCCGCCTGCAGCTCGAGATTGAACGACCGGCAGAACTTCTTGCGCAGGGCGAGTCCCCATGCACGGTTGATGCGCGCGCCGAACGGCGTGTGCAGGATGAGCTGCATGCCGCCGCCTTCGTCGAAGAACCGTTCGGCGACGATCGTGCGATCGGTCGGAACGACGCCAAGCATCGTCTTGCCGGCTCGCACGTACGCGACGGCTTGTTCCGAGCCGGCACGATCGAGCGCGCATTCGCGCTCGAGCCACTCGTTTGCCGCCTCGTCCGCGCGCTCGTCGATCGCGCTCCGAACCGCGCAGACCTCGCGCGACAGCTCGATGGTACGGCCGAGCCCCTCGCCGTTCCAGAACGGAATCGACGGAGGCGCACCGTGCGCGTCCTCGACGCGCACCACGCCGGCTTCGACGCGCCGGATCTTCCACGAGTTCGTCCCGAGCAGAAAGATGTCGCCCGCCATGCTCTCGATCGCGAAGTCCTCGTCGAGCGTGCCGATGACGTGCCCCTCGGGCTCCACGACCACGTTGTAGTTCGCCGTGTCCGGAATCGCGCCGCCGCACGTTATCGCGGCGAGCCTCGCGCCGCGGCGCGCGCGTAGGCGGCCGTTGACGCGATCGAAATGAAGGAAGGTGCCGCTGCGCCCGCGCGACGTCGCGACGCCATCGGCGAGCATCGCGACCACTTCGTCGAAGTCGCGCCGCTCGAGCTCGCGATACGGGTACGCGGCCCGCACGAGACCGTACAGTTCTTCGACCTTCCACTCGTGCTGGGCGCAGGCGGCCACGATCTGCTGAGCGAGAATGTCGAGCGGCGCCTTCGGGATACGCAGCGCGTCGAGCGTACCGCCGCGGATCGCCCGAACCAGCGCCGCGCATTCGAGCAGTTCGTCACGTGTCGTGACGTAGAGAATGCCCTTCGGCTTCGCGCCGACCCAGTGTCCCGAACGGCCGATGCGCTGCAGCGCGACCGCAATCGCCCGCGGCGAGCCGAGCTGCACGACGAGGTCGACCGAGCCGATGTCGATGCCGAGCTCGAGCGACGCCGTCGCAGCGACGGCGCGCAGCGCGCCGGCGCGCAGACGCCGTTCGACGTCAAACCGCGTCTCGCGCGAGAGGCTTCCGTGATGCGGCATGACGAAGCCGTCGCCGAGGCGCTCGTTCAGCGCAAACGCGACACGCTCGCTCATGCGCCGCGTGCCGACGAAGATCAACGTCGTGCGATGCGCCTGGATCTGCTCCGCGACGCGGTCGTAAATGTCGCCCCACATCTCTTTGCTGGCGACGGGGCCCAATTCGTCGGCCGGAACGCGCACCGAGAGCTCCATCTCGCGCCGGTGACCGACGTTCACGGCCGTTGCGCTCGCGCTCAAAAAGCGGGCGACTTCCGCGATCGGCCGTACCGTTGCCGAAAGGCCGATCCGTTGCGGCGGCCGTCCGCCTTCGCGCTTCACCAAATCGTCGAGTCGAGCGAGCGTTAACGCGAGGTGCGCGCCGCGCTTGTCGGCCGCCATCGCATGGATCTCATCGACGATAACGGTCGCGACGCCCGCAAAGAGACGACGCGATTTCTCGGCCGTAAGCAAAATATAGAGCGACTCCGGCGTCGTTACCAGAACGTGCGGCGGCTTGCGCAGCATCAGTTGTCGCTGCGCCGGCGTCGTGTCGCCGGTTCGCACCGCCGTGCGAATCGGCATCAGCGGCGCAAGCCGATCGTTGGCGAGAGCGAACAGGGCCGCGAGCGGTTTTTCGAGGTTCTCGCGCACGTCGTTCGTAAGCGCCTTGAGGGGCGAAACGTAGACCGCGAGAGTTCGATCGGGAAGCGTTCCCGCGCTCGCTTGACGCACGAGATCGTCGAGGGTCAGCGTGAAGGCGGCAAGCGTCTTGCCAGATCCGGTGGGCGCCGATATCAGCACGTCGTCGCCCGCCCGAATCGCAGGCCAGCCGAGTCTCTGCGGCTCGGTCGTCCCGGCGAACGCCGTGGAGAACCACTCGGCCACGAGCGGATGGAATTCGGCCGGCATCTTCGTGTACTTCACCCCCTTGCGGCGCGGGCCTACGGCATCTCTCCGCATGACACACCGGCCGCACAAAGGGTTTGGGCCGCTCGCCATGAGGGGCAAAAAGGCGCTATGAAAAACTCAATCATACTAGCCTTTATCCTGTCGCTCGGGTTCATCGCGGTTCCATACGCGGCCCTCGCGCAAGCCGGCGATCAGACCACCGCGGTCCCAATGGCTACGGCAACGGTAAACCCAATGGCGACCGCCACGGACCAATCCATGGCCGGCGCAACCGCAGCCCCGGAGACCAGCACCTACACGACGACCACCGGAGGCGGCGGCAACGGCATCTGGGGCCTCGTGGGCTTGATCGGTCTACTGGGACTTTTCGGCGGCCGTAGCCGCCGTACCACGACGACGATCTCCGGGCCGCCCTAGAGCCCTCGCGAGAAGAGCTCCGTGCGTTTCGGCCCGAACCGGGCCGAAATGCCGACTTTACTCTTAGCGGCCGTCTTACAGATTGGCGACATGGGCCGCATCGTCGACTTGGAAGAGCCGGCGATCTCGCCCAATGGAACGCACGTCGCGCTGATCGCGATACGGCAAGACGTCGCGCATGCGAGCGACGTCAACGATCTCGTGCGCGTCGATCTGCGTTCGGGAGAATGGGTGACGCTGCTGCACGGCCGCGACGTTTCCGTTCCGCGCTGGTCGCCCGACGGATCTCGCCTTGCCTACATCGCCCGTGCTCCCGGCAGTTCTCTGCACCAGCTCATGATTCGAACGCCGAGCGGCCGTACGACGCAGTTAACGCACGCCGGAGGCGACGTCATCGATGAAGCGTGGTGTCCCGACGGTCGCAGCCTCGCGTTCGTTGCCGCTGACCCCGAGCGGAACGCACCCTTTTTCTACGCCGGCGACAACGATTATACGGCGAGCGCGCTGACGCCGTCCGATCATCTTTGGATCGTTCCGGCCGAGGGCGGCCGCGCGCAACGGTTGACGAGCGGATCTTGGACGATCGCGCCGACCGATCCCGGCGGCATCTTCTCGCCGCAGATCGCCTGGTCGCACGACGGCCGGCGGATAACCTACACGCGGGTCGAGAACACGTTTAGCGGCGACAGCGAATATTCCACGCTCTGGCAGATCGACGTTGCGACGCGAGCCACACGCAAGCTCACCGGTCGCACTGCCTTCGAGCTGAGCCCCGCCTATTCACCCGACGGCAGATATCTCGCCTACTGGTATCCGCTCCACGGCGACTTCAACTCCGAGAATACGCTGCGCGTCAAGAGCGCCTCGGGGGATCGTCAATTGGCGGCCGCGCTCGATCGCAACGTCTCCGCGACGCTCTGGTTTCGCGATTCGCAGCACCTGTTGATCTGCGCGACCGACGGAACGCAGGACGTGCTCTGGCGCGCCGATCTCGCCGGGAACTATCGGCGCCTGGCGCTGGGAGAGATCCATCCCGTGTGCGATCCGTATTCGAGCAGCACGTTCGATTCCGGGATTGCCGGCGACGCGGCAGCCGATGGTTCTATCGCATTCATCGCAACCACTTCGCGCAGCGCGCGCGAACTCTACTACCTTCCTGCGGGTTCGGCGACGCCGCAGCAGGTGACCCACTTCAACGCCTTTATTTCGAAGACCGCACTCGGCGCTATGAGCGAGCTCGACTGGAGCAGCTCCGACGGCTTTGCCGAAAACGGCGTCGTCACCCGGCCGCCCAACGCGCGCGCGGGCGTAAAGTATCCCGTCGTTCTGCTGATTCACGGAGGACCCGAGCTGTCGAGCACGCGGGACTTCAGTCTTCGAAGCGTGGCCGCTCGCGCAGATGATCGCTTCGCGCGGTTATATCGTCTTGCAGCCGAACTATCGCGGCAGCGACAACCTCGGCAATGCCTACATGACGGCAATCGTCCGCAATACCGTCGTCGGGCCGAGCGCGGATATATTGGCCGGACTAACGGCGCTCGAGCGCTTCCCGGACGTCGATGCTTCGCGCGTCGCGGTCTCCGGCTGGTCCTACGGCGGCGAACTCACCTCGTGGCTCATCGGCCACGATCATCGCTGGCGCGCGGCCGTCTCGGGAGCCGCCGTCAATAGCGAGTTCGACGAATATAATCTCTCGACGTCAAACGTCCAAGACCGTTATCCGCTCGGCGCGACTCCGTATACGGATGACGGGGAGCGCATCTACCGCGAAAACTCTCCGATCACGTTCTACGCGCAGATTACGACGCCGACGCTGATCTGGGGAACGACGCTCGATCCCGTCGTTCCCATCACGCAGTCGTATGCGCTCTTCCACGCGCTCAAAGAGCGTCACGTACCGGTGCGCTTCGCCGTCTTTGCCGCCGCCACGCACGGCCCCGCCGACCCGCGGCAGCGGGCGGCACTAACCCGCCTCTGGCTCGACTTCCTCGGCGAGCACCTCCATTGAGCGCACCAATCATAAGACGCCTCATCCAAATCGGCCGGTCGAGCGTTATAGAAGACGTGAAACGCTTGAGTGCAATCGGTCTCTTCCTTAGCTTACTCGTCGCCGCAGCGGCACCCGCGCCGGCCAGCGGCGGTACGCAGCGCGTGGTTCTCGCCGGCGGCTGTTTTTGGGGAATGCAGCTCGTCTTCGAGTCGCTCAACGGAGTGGAGCGCACCGTAGCCGGTTATGCCGGCGGAAACGCCGCTACCGCTCAATACGAGACGGTGAGCACCGGCACGACCGGCCACGCCGAATCGGTCGAAGTCACGTACGATCCCTCGCGAATCTCGTTTGCCCAACTGCTCGACGTCTACTTTCGCGTCGCGCACGACCCGACGGAGCTCAACCGGCAAGGTCCGGACGACGGTTCGCAATACCGCTCGGAAATTTTTTACACTACGGAGCAGCAGCGCTCCGAGGCGATTGCGACGATCGCCCAGCTCGAACGGCAGCGCGTCTATTCGTCGAAGATCGTCACCATCGTCGCGCCGCTGCGGGGCTTCTATCCCGCCGAGTCATACCATCAGGATTACGCGATTCACAATCCCGACAATCCGTACATCGTCTTCAACGATCTGCCGAAGCTCCGCAAGCTGCGCCAGGAGTATCCCCAACTCGTCAAACCCAACGCCCCCTTTGGATAGAATGCCTTTCTTACAGGGGAGCGTCGTTTACGTGGGCGGCGTAAGACCGCGGATCGAAATACCACTGCGGCAGTGACGAGGGGAACGTGATGTCGGTGAAGTCGTAGTCGACCGTCGCGTCGCGGCCCAGGTAGTCAGCGTCGGCCTGATAGGTCGGCGTGCCGTGAATATTCGTGACGACCGGCATGTTGTCCATCCACCCGAGCGTAACCGTGAAGAGCATCGGATAGACGTGGTGCCCGCCGTCTTCTTCGTAGAGTTTGTCGGTCGCGATGACTTCTTTGAGCTCGAGCGTCTTGCGGTCGACGTAGAGTTCGCGCAGCCGGTTGCGATCGGGGTCGCGCCGAGGCAATAGGCTGACGTGGATAAGGTCGCCCTCGTCGGCGACGCGCGTGACGCGATAGTCGAACTCGCCCAGTGCGGTGACGGTCGCGATGATCGGGGGAAGGCTCGCCGTCGGCTCCGGCGTCGGAACGAACTCGCGCGGATTCGTATGCGGATGAACCGGCGCCGGCTCGAAGAGATCGGCGGTCGGAGGCCCGGGATCCCACGGCTCGTTGAACGACGGTCGCAGAAACTCGAGCGTTCCGCGGGAAGAGCCGCGGTAGACGCGCCGCCCGAGAGCGGCGCGATCGATTGTGCGGCACCAGATGTGATAGGTGTAACTGTTGAGCAAGTCCGGATAGCCGTCGTCGAGCGTCTGCTTGCGGACCAGCGTGTACGTGACGTATGGCGGCGGCGGCCGATGCGACCGGAACTGGCGGCGGATCTGATAGAGCAGCAGCTCCGGTGAGGGCAACGGGATGGGGGTCGCAACGCTTGCCGGTCGCGGTGTCGCTACCGACGGCGCCGCAGCGATGGCGATGCCGAACAAGACGAGCGGTGCGACGAGCGCGGATTTCACGCCGAAGAGTCTTGGAAGCCTATCGCGGCGCCATACGAATTGCGCCGTCGAGACGGATGATCTCACCGTTGATCATTTGATTCTCGACGATGTGGCGTGCGAGCGCCGCATATTCGTCCGGCCTGCCCAGACGCGAAGGAAACGGAACCTGCTTCCCGAGCGACTCGCGCGCAGCTTCGGGCAAACCGGCGAGCATCGGCGTATCGAAAATGCCGGGCGCGATGCCGGCGACGCGAATCTGATGCTGCGCGAACTCGCGCGCAATCGGAAGCGTCATTCCGACGACGCCGCCCTTCGAGGCCGAGTATGCGGCCTGACCAACCTGTCCGTCGTAGGCGGCAACCGACGCGGTGCAGACGATTACCCCGCGATCCTCGCCCGGTTCGACCGCGCGCTCGAGCATCTTCGCCGCGGCCAGGCGGATGACGTTAAACGTTCCGATCAGGTTGACCGAGATGACCTTCGCAAAATTTTCAAGCGGGAGCGGGCCGTTTCGCCCGATCACTCGTTCGGCCGTCGCGATTCCGGCGCAGTTGATCGCTCCGTGCAGTCCGCCGAACTTCTCGGCGGCCAGATCGACCGCACGCTGAACCTGCTCGCCGTCGGTGACGTCCGTGCGCGCAAAAACGACCGAATCGCCGAGTTCGCGCGCGAGCTCGGAGCCGCGTTCGCTGACGTCGCAGATAACGACGTTCGCACCGCAACGAGAAAAAGCCGTCGCGCAGGCCGCGCCGAGTCCGGAGCTGCCACCGCTTACCAGAAAAGTTCGTCCTTCTAACTGCATAGCCGCCGTGGTACAGCCTCGCGCGGCCGATATCCTGGAGGCGGGCGCTCCTGCAAACCCCAACCGCGACTACGGGTAATATGCTTCACAGAAAGGAGGGTTACCGATGAGCGTTGCGGTTAGCGCGGCATTTTTGGTCGTTCGATTGATCCTCGGATTCGCTCTGGTTGCCCACGGCACACAGAAGCTCTTTGGGTGGTTCGGCGGCGGTGGAGTGACCGGAACGGGGGCCTTCTTCGAAGGCGTTGGGTTCCGGCCGGGCCGGCTCTTCGCGCTCATGGCCGGTCTGGGTGAGGCGGGCGGCGGTCTGTTGACGGTGCTGGGGCTCGGCGGAGCGCTCGGCCCCGTGCTCATCGTCATCGTCATGCTCGTGGCGATCGGTTCCGTGCACATCTCCAAAGGATTCTTCACGAGCGGCGGCGGCTACGAGCTTCCGTTGACGAACGTCGCGGCGGCAATGGCGATTGCCTTCGGCGGCAATGGAATCTACTCGCTCGATAGCGCCCTGAATCTCAGCTTCCTTACCGATCCGATCCAAATTTGGTATGCGCTCGCGGCTGCCGTCATCGTCGCCGGGCTCAACCTGCTCGCGCGGAGGCCCGCATCGTGACGGTCGCATTTTACGGTGCCGGTATGCTCGGCTCGGCGATGATCCGGAATTTGCTGCTCTGCGGAATCGACGTGCGCGTCTGGAGCCGCACGCACGAGAAAGCTCAGGCGCTCGAGACGTACGGGGCCAAGGCATTCGCCGATCTCGCGGAAACCGCACGCGGCGCCGAAAGAGTTCACTGCTGTTTGAGCGATGACGCAAGCGTCGACGCCGTGATCGACGGTGCGCTCGAAGGAATCGCACCGGAGAGTCCGATCGTCGATCATACGACGGTTTTGCCGCAGCACGTCGCAGAACGCGCGCGCCGGCTCGCCGATGCGGGCTATGCGTTTCTGCACGCACCCGTCTTTATGGGGCCGCCCATGGCGCTCGAGGCGGCCGGCGTGATGCTCGCCTCCGGGGATCCGGAGCTCGTGAAGCAGCTGCGCGGCGCACTCGAGACAATGTGCGGCGATCTTCGCTACATGGGCCCGCGTCCGGAAGACGCGGCCGCGTATAAGTTGATGGGCAACGCGATGATCTTAGCGGTGATCGGCGGACTGAACGATCTTTTCCGTATTGCGGAGCGGCAGGGTTTCACGCGAGAGCAAGCCTACGCGCTCTTCGACTTCTACGACCCTTCCGGACAAGTCTCCGGGCGGGGCAAACGCATGGTCGCCGAAGCGTACGAGCCGCTCTGGACGATCGACATGGCACGCAAAGATGCAGCCCTGATGCAAGGTGCAGCACACCACGAGCGCCTTCCCGTGGTGGACGCGATGGAGGCGCTGTTGCGAAACCTCTCCGACCGCGGACTCGGTGCGCTCGATCTTGCCGCGGTGGCCGCGCGATGATGAAATCGCATTTACCCTCGCGAGCGGCGGCGGAAACGGAAGCGCCGTGCGGCGCGGCATCGGCGAGCCGGTCCAGAGCGGTCGCGGCGTCGCGGGCACCGGGGGCGTAAATACCGCGTTGGGCGCCGTAGAAGGCGCCGCAGGGTTGAAGGGTGTCGGCGAGCCGACCGCGCCATGCGCGGGAAGCGTTACCACCAAACGCCGCCCGGCCGCCTCATAATGCACCGTCGCTCCGAGCGCTCGAAGCACCGGCCCGGCGGGAACGTACGCCGCACCGAGCTCGCCCGATGCTTGAGGGACTAAACGGACGTACGCACGTCGGCCATCGCGCTGCGCGACGAGCGTCTCGCCGTCGAGCCAAACGCGCTCGGCGACTCGCGTCAGCAACGGCGAAACCGGCGCAAAGACGCGCCCGTCCGCCAGGTACGCGCGTCGATAGGCGACGAGAGGATGGCCGTCGACGACGATGGCGACGACGGCGGCCGGTGGGAATAGCGGCACCTTCCACGATATACCGCCCGGGATGCGCCGACTCATCTCCGTATCGCACGACGCCCTGCTGCGATTCGCTCGCGACGGGTGCGCCTTTCACGCACAGTCCGTGGCATTCAACGCGCTCTTCGCGCTCTTTCCGCTGAGCGTCCTGACGCTCAGCGCGCTAACGCTCGTCCTTCCTGAGTCGCAGCACCGGGCACTGGCCTTCTTCGACACGCTCGCGCCGACGCTTCACGACTATATCGTCAACAATCTCGAGACCTACATTTACGGGCGCGGAATATCGAGCCTCATTGCCTTCGCCTTTATCCTTTGGTCGGGGAAAAATTTGTTCATGGGACTCGCCTACGCGCTCGACCGCGCGCTCAACGTTCCGAAGGGGCGCCCGCTCGTCCACAATTTGGCGCTCTCGCTGATCATGCTTCCGGTTACGGGCATACTCTTGATGATCGCGACCGCACTCCCGATCGTACTGTCGATTACCTTCCAGGTTGCCGGCTTGACCGATCCGCGCCGCATCACGCACATTCTCGCCTATCTCCTATCGATCGCGCTGGTCTTCATCGTTACGGTCGTGCTCTACAAATGGCTGCCGAACCGGACCGTCTCTTGGGCGTTTGCCTTACGCGGCGCCGCCGTCGTCGCGATCGCATGGCCGGCCGTACAATATGCCTTTGCCGCCTACCTGACGCACGTCGACTTTACACACATCTATGGAGCGCTCTCGGCACCGCTCGTCTTGCTTCTCTGGTTCTATTGCATCGGATCGATCTTTCTCTTCGGCGCGGAGTACAGCATCGCGTGGCAAACCGGACATCGGGCTTCGTTGCGCGAAGAAGCGGCCGTTGATGCCTAGGAACTTCACGCTGCGCGGCCTCGCCGGTCTCTCCGCGCTCGCTTGCGCGCTGCTCTTCTCCACTGCGGCCACGCCGCCGACGCCGCCGCCGCCGGTCCCCACGCCGGCCGCGGGAATCCAGCAGCTGCCGATCGTCGTTATCTATCCGTTCGACGTTCAGACCGGCACCGATCCGCGTATCGGCAGCGCGATCGCGCAAATACTCGCCCAGGAAATGATCGCTGCAGGCGGGATCAACGTTCCGGCAGTGCCTCAGGGCGTTAAGCGGGCCGATTTCCTCGATAACGCGCGCACGGCGCATGCCGACTTCTACATCAGCGGCTACGTGACGCCGGTCGGTGACAGCGCCGCCGTGGTCGAACAGGTCGTAAGCGTTGAGAGCGGCGTCATTCTCTTTTCGCAAACGGCCCAGGTTTCGAGCGTTGCCGACGTCGCGTCGCAGTCGCTCCTCGCGCGGTCGCAGATCCTCACGTTTGTGGGGCGCGGCACCGAATCGGTGCAGACGCAGCCGTCGAACACGCCGGCACCCACTTCCACCAACGGTGCCCAGGTTCCGATCCGCGGACTCGGCAGCATCGTCAACGCCGTCTTCAAGCATAAGGGCGCGGCGCACACGCCGGCGCCCGGTCCCGTCGCTAAGCCGTCGCGCGGCGTTATCGTCGCACCGGTTACGGCTTCGGGAACGGTTTCGGCGCAGGATCTGACCGGCGCCACGCACGAGCTGTACTTCGCGCTCAACGGCCACTTCAACGTGCAGATGACGGCAGTTCAATCGAGCGTAGCGCAGTCGGCCGACGCCATCTGCGGCGCGAATCGCGACAACACCATTGCGAGCGGCACCCTGCGACCACCGGCGCCCCACGCGAAGGGGTACGTCTTCGAACTCTACATCTACACCTGTTTCGGCGCGACGCTCGATCATCAGACCGGTAAAGGCTCGTCGATCAAAACTGCGGTCGACGCCGCGGTGGCGGCCTACGCGACCGCTCACCCCGAGAACGGCTAGCCTGCCGCGGGGCCGGGCGGCTCGAGCAATCCCGCCGGCGGATCGATAACGATCGTTCTGCGCGAGAGGTCTATTTCCGCAACGATCGCTTCTACCATCGGCACCATCCCGCCGCGAACGACCAGCATGTCGCTCGCGGGAAAATGCTCGACGCCTTCGACGGCCCCGTATGACGTGCCGTCGCGGCCCACAACCGCGCAGCCCAGGAGATCGTCGTCGAGATACTCTCCCTCGGCGAGTGCAATCTCCGCGCGCGGCGCGTAAAGAACGGCGCCGCAGAGCTCCGCGGCCGCGGCGGCGTCGTCGATTCCGTCGATACGAAGCAGCAGACGATTCTTGTGCGGCCGCGATTCGGTAACGCGTATCGCTCGCGTCTCTCCTCCGCACTCGCAACGCAGCGCCGACCCGGCTAAAATAGCGGTGCGACCCGCACTAGTCGGGTCGCACTTCAACTCACCGCGAACGCCGAACGCGCCTGCAATTCTTCCTACGACAACGTACCCCTTCGTCTCGGCGCTCACGCGCCTCGCTCAGGACCGCGCTTCGCGCGGCCCGTCGTCGTCCAACCCTAGTGCCGCTTCTTCGCTGTCGAGAATGTCGACTGCGACGCGCCCCTCAGCCGTCGCGCGCACGACGGTGCGGAGCGCCTGCGCTACGCGACCGCTGCGACCGATCACCTTTCCCAAATCTTCCGGATCGACGATGAGCTCGATGACCGGCTGAGCCTGCTCGTCGACGAAGAGTTCGACGCTGACGGCTTCCGGTTTTTGCACGAGCTTGCGCGCGAGGAAGTCGAGCAACTCCGTCGCCCGCCGGTGACCCGCCCAGGGATCGCCTGCGGAGTTGGAGCGGCGCTCGCGACGCGCGACCGGACGCGAAGGGCGCGGCGCCGGATCTTGACGCGGCACCGCCTCTTGACGCGGCACCGCCTCTTGACGCGGCGCGGCTTCTTTGCGCGGCGGCGGTTCTCGTCGCGTCTGCGCCTTTCGCTCGGGCTCGTCGACGACCGTCTCGCCGAAAAGGCCGAACTCGTCATCGAAGGCACTCACGACGCACTGCCTTGCGCGCTCTTCGGCGCCCGCTTCGTCGTCGGGACCGGTCCGCGCTCCATGATTCCCTTTTCAGCAAACAGGCGGCGAACCGTATCGGAGGGCTGGGCGCCTTTTGCAAGCCATTCGCGCGCTTTCTCCTCGTCGACGATGACCGTTCGCGGCTCGGTCCGCGGATTGTAGTGGCCTAAGATTTCGATGAAACGGCCATCTCGGGGTGCGCGCGCGTCGGCAACGACGAAGCGATACGTGGGCTGTTTCTTTGCGCCCATCCGGCGCAATCTAATTTTTACCATGATTCCGTTATAAACTCCGCCTGCTTCGGCTCAGCTGTTTGGTCATTTGGCGCGCCTGATCGAACTGCTTCACCAGCCGGTTTACGTCTGAGACTTGCGTACCCGAGCCGAGTGCAATTCGCTTGCGGCGCGATCCGTTCAAAACCCCGGGGTTGCGGCGCTCGCCGCGCGTCATCGAGCAGATGATCGCTTCGACTTTCGCGAACTCGCGTTCCGGAATCTCGAAATTTTTCGGCAGCGCCTTCGACAGACCCGGAATCATCTTCAACAGATCGTTGAACGAACCGAGCTTACGCACTTGCCGCATCTGCTCGAGAAAATCGTCGAGCGTAAAGGTCTGTTTGAGAAACTTCTCTTCGAGCTTCTTCGCCTGATCCTCAGAGTACAGGCTGCGGGTCTTCTCGATCAGGGTCAGGGCATCGCCCATGCCTAGGATTCGCGAGGCGAGCCGTTCGGGATAGAACGGCTCGAGCGCGGCGAGCTTTTCACCGGTTCCAATGAACTTGATCGGCGCGCCCGTGACGCTGTGAATCGAGAGCGCGGCTCCGCCGCGGCTATCGCCGTCGAGCTTCGTGAGGATCACGCCGGTAATGCCGAGCCGCTCGTGGAAGCCTTTGGCGACGCTGGTCGCCTCTTGGCCGGTCATCGCATCGGCCACGAGCAGAATCTCGCGGGGCTGTGCGACCGCTTTGATATTCTCGAGCTCTTTCATCAACGGTTCGTCGATCTGAAGGCGCCCCGCGGTATCGATAATCGCCGTCGAAAGACCGAGCCGCTTCGCCTCCGCGACGCCCTCCCGAACGATCCGCACCGGTTCGCCGCTGGCGTTTTCGTAGACCGGAAGACCGATCTGCTTTCCGAGCGTCTTGAGCTGCTCTATTGCGGCGGGACGGTAGACGTCGGCCGCAATAAGGAGCGACCGCCGGCCCTGCTCCTTGAGACGAAGCGCGAGCTTCGCCGCCTGCGTGGTCTTGCCCGAGCCCTGCAGTCCGACCAGCATGATGATCGACGGCGGCGCGTCGGAGAATTGCAGGCGCGCGCGTCCCGATCCCGTCGGCGGACCGAGCAACTCCACGAGCTCGTCGTGAACGAGCTTGAGGATCGTCTGAGCCGGAGTCAGCGACTCGAGAACGTTCGCGCCGACGGCGCGTTCGTTCACCCGGGCGACGAAGGCTTTGGCTGCGCCGAGTGAGACGTCGGCCTCGAGCAACGCAACGCGCACTTCGCGCAACGCCTCGTTGACCTCACCTTCGCTGATCCTGCCGCGGCCGCTGAGGCGATCGAAGATCGCGCCCAGACGTTCTTGGAGTTGATCGAACAATGCGGTTAGGAGGTCGAAGAACCGGCTGTCGTCTCGTCGATGCGCTTGACCGCATCGCCGACCGTCTTGATCTTCTCCGCTTCCTCGTCAGGAATATCGATGTTGAACTCGGTCTCGAACGCCATCACCAGCTCGACCTGATCGAGCGAGTCGGCACCCAGATCGTCGGTGATCGACGCTTCGGGCGTCACTTCCGACTCGTCGACGCCGAGTTGCTCGACGATGATCTTCTTTACTTTATCGAAGGTGGTGGGCATTACGTCTCCTTTCAGGCCTTGTCAAAGGGGTCACATGAGGATACCGCCGTCGACTACGAGCGTCTGCCCGGTGATGAATCCCGCGGCGTCGGAGCATAGGAATGCGACGACTCCGCTGACATCTTCGGGCTTCCCGGCCCGGCCGAGAGCGGCTTGCTTGATCAAAAACTCCCTGGCGGCGGCGGGCATCTTTTCAGTCATGGCGGTCTCGATATAGCCCGGCGCGACGGCGTTGACTCTTATATTCCTCGAACCCAACTCCTTTGCCAGCGATTTGCAGAGCCCGATGAGGCCCGCTTTCGAGGCCGCATACGCGGCCTGGCCGGCGTTGCCCATCATGCCGACGATGCTCGTCATGAGGACGATCGAGCCGCCACGCTGCTTCATCATCGGCTTTGCAACCGCGCCGCAAAGATAGAACGCCGATTTAAGATTCACGTCGAGCAGACGATCGATCGTCTCGGATTTGAGCCGCAGGAGCAATGCGTCGACCGACTGGCCGGCGTTGGCGATCGCGAAGTCGATCCGCCCGAATCGCGCCACCACTTCGCTCGCGATACGTTCGATCGCTGCTTGATCGGTCACGTCGCCTTCGTAAACGTCTGCGGCCGCGCCGGGGCGGGCATTCGCACACGCAGCAGCGCTCTCGGCGAGAGCGGTCACGTCCCGTCCAACGAGCGCGACGTCGGCACCGTGACGCGCGAGTTCGACGGCAATCGCGCGGCCGATTCCTCGGCTGCCGCCGGTAATGAGCGCCGTTTTGCCGGTAAAGTTCATACCTTGGCCTCCGCGCGCCCTTCGATTGCACCACGCAGGCGTTGCACGCCGGCAAAATCGCTTACCGTCCTCAAACTGCTGCGTTCGGCCAACCCGGGCATTCGTTTAAACAACGCGCTCAACACGCCGCTCGCGCCGAACTCTACGATCAGATCGGGAACGTACGTACGAATCCGCTCGGCCGTATCGTGCCAGCGAACCTCATCGACGACCGAGCGAATGAGATTGGTTTTGATCGTCTCGACGTCGCGATAGGGGCGTCCATCGACGTTGGATACGACGTCGATGGCGGGCAGCGAAAAACGGCTCGCTTCCACGGCCTCGCGAACGCGCGCGAGAGCCGGCTCCATCAACTCGCTGTGCCAGGCGCCGGAAACGTTGAGCGGTACGACGCGCTTTGCCCCGGCGTCGAGCATCGCCTGTCCCGCCGCCGCAACCGCGTCGAGCTCGCCGCTGATGACGATCTGCGTCGGCGAGTTGAAGTTTGCCAGACCGACGCGACCGCGACCGCGCATTTGCGCGAGCACGTCGCGAACCTGCGTCGCGTCGAGACCTAAGATCGCCGACATTCCGCCGCGGGCCCGCCGGGCCGCCTCCTGCATCGCTTTGCCCCGTTCGCTAACGATTCGCAACGCGTCTTCGAACGAGAGCGATGCTGCAACGACGAGGCTGCATAGTTCGGCAAAAGAGTGTCCCGCCGTGACGACCGGCGTAAAGAGGCCGCCGACGGCGGCATAGAGGGCGAGGTTGGTCGTGAAGATCGCCGGCTGGCTGAACTCCGTCTCGCGAAGCCTCTCTTCGGGACCTTCGCGCTGCAAGGCGAGAAGATCGTAGCCGAGTACGGCATTCGCCCGATCGAAGATCTCGCGCGCCGCAGCCGCATGAGCGGCGACGTCGCAGCCCATGCCGACGCCTTGCGAACCCTGACCCGGAAAGACGACGGCAACGCGCATCACGCGGCCCAGCGCCACGCTACGGCGCCCCACGAGAGTCCTGCGCCGAAGGCGACGAAGATGATGAGATCTCCGGGCTTGATCAGCCCGGCGCGCACCGTCTCGGAGAGCGCTATCGGTATCGAGGCCGCCGAGGTATTGCCGTACTCAGCGATATTGACGACGACCTTCTCCTCAGGGAGTTCGAGATACCGCGCAGTCGCGTCGATGATCCGCCGATTCGCTTGATGAGGAACCAGAAAGGTAACGTCGCCTTTGTTCAGCGCGGCTTTCTCCAGCACGGTCTCGGTGGCTTCTACCATGCGCTGCACCGCAAGCTTGAACGTTTCGCGGCCTTGCATGTGTATGAGGTGTACTTTTGCGTCGATCGCGGCATGATCGATTGGCCTTCTGGCACCGCTGCCTTGCGCGTAGAGCAGTTCGGGCCGGCTAGCGTCGGCACCCAAAGCCGACGCGAGAAAACTCTCTCCTTCGCTCTGCTCGAGGATGACGGCGCCTGCGCCGTCTCCGAAGAGAATCGCCGTGGCGCGATCTTCCTTATCGAGGATTTTCGAGAGCGTCTCGGCGCCGATCAGCATGATCCGCCGGTAGACGCCCGAGCGGATCAGCCCCGACGCGACCGTCAGCCCGTAGATGAACCCACTGCACGCGATCCCGATGTCGAACGCGGGCTTCTCGGTGACGCCGAGCTTCGAGGCGACCAAACACGCCGTCGCCGGGAAATAATAATCCGGCGTGACGGTCGCGACGATAAAGCAATCGATCTCTTGCGGCTGCAAACCAGCGTGGACTAGCGCAGCGGCGCCCGCCGCCGTCGCCAAGTCGCTCGTCGCCTCTTCTTCGGATGCCCAGTGGCGGCGCTTCATTCCGGTCCGGGTCGTGATCCAATCGTCGGTCGTCTCCAACCAGGCTTCGAGATCGTGATTGCTGACGATGCGAGGCGGCGCGTAATGGCCGACGCCGACGATCTTCACGCCAGAAGGCAGCACCGAACCTAACCGGCCGGCTCTTCTTGTATCTTGATGACCTGGCGACCCTTATACGTTCCGCAGTTCTGGCAAGCAAAATGCGGCCGTTTAGGCTGGTGGCATTGCGAGCAGAGCACCGTCGTGACGTCCCCCAGCTTCCAGTTGGCAGCCCGACGGCTCCGAGTCTTACTGCGGGGCGTCTTCCATTTTAAGTTGGCCACATTTTTCTCCGTTTCGAAATATTACGCAGATTCGCACGAGCATTCGCCCGCATTACGATTCGCCCCGCACGAGGGGCAGAGACCCCGGCATTCGGCGCTGCACCGCAGCCCCATCGGTAGAGCGCTCAAGAGGCTCTGCTGCGCTAAATCCGCCACGTCGAGCCGCGCGCCCGTCAAGACGTTGCTCTCACCGAACGGGTCGACCTCGCGTCCGTGAGCGGGATCGAGCCGCTCGCCGACCTCGACGTGCATCTGCAGATCGACGTCCTCCAGGCAAGCATCGCATTGGCCATGGACCCGAGCGTCGACGCTGCCCTCCACGACGAGCATACGGTCGCCCCGGTGCAGTTCGAGCACGACCTGGACCGGCTCGGGAAAAACGAGGCCCTCGAACGGCTCGAGGGGCACCTCATCTTCCACCACCATCAGCTGACGGCTGCCGGCGAGCAGCCCGCTGACGTCTACCTTGTGCGAACGTTCCATAGAACCAAAGAACCAACGGCTCCGCAGCACGAGGCCCCGCCAACTAGCAGGGCCGCCACGGACTTTTGCCATTCTAGAACCCGTCGCCACGCCTTGTCAAACGCGCCGGAGCGCGGGATAGAAGCCTGCCATGAGCATCGATCCAACCGCTTCGCGCCTGGCCGCACACGGCGTCGCCTTCGCCCCGCAAATCGCCGGCGCGGCGCGGCGTTACGGTCTCGACCCCGACCTGCTCGCCGCCGTCGCCGCTCAGGAGACGGGCGGCCCCGATACCAACGCCGGGCACAACGTCGTGGGCGACGGGGGCCACGGCCACGGTATCTTCCAAATCGACGACCGCTGGCATTCCTTCGCCTCGACGCCCGGGGCCATGGATCCGACCCAGAACGCCGACTACGCCGCCGGGATGATCTCCGGTCTCATCAAGCGTTACGGCGGCAACCTCCACGAGGCGCTTTCTGCTTATAATGCCGGATCCCCGAACGCGACCGGCACGGAGACCCGCTGGGCGGACGGCAGGGATCTCGGCTATGCCGACTCGGTGTTGCGACACTACGATCGCCTCACCGGCGAGTCGCCGCAATCCTCGGCCATTGCCGAATCGAGCACGACGGTCGCCAGCGTCGGCGCCCTCGAATCCTGCGCGCAGATCCTGCCGCCGATGCCGGCGCTTCCCTCAGCCTCGATCGTGGCGCCGCAAAGCGCTCGCGGTTATCACGAGCAAGCGACCGATTATGTCGCGTTATTCGATAACGATGACGACCAAAAGAACACGTAAAGGAGAGAGCATAGTGTCATTCTTGCCTTCAATAGAAGGAGCGCTCGCCAAGCCGGTCGCCGACGCCGTCGCCGGCACGGTAAGCGGCGCGCTCGAATCCCCGAAGACCGGTACGCTCCTTGCGCCCTTCGCGAGCGCGCTCGGCGGCTCGTTGCAAAACTCCGCCGCCGCCGACGTCGGAAATCTCATCGCATCGTTAGGCACGCTATCGGCGCAAGCACAGAGCCTTCCGCTCAGTCCGCCAAATCTGCCCGGCTTGCCGGCGAGTCAGAGTTATAAGCCGCAAGCCACCGACTACACGCAGTTCAGCGACGACTCGAACTGATCTCATAAGGAGCAACGAACATGGCATTCCTGCTTCCAGTCCTCGAAGGTCTTGGCTCGGGTCTGCTCGGCAACGCAATCGGCGGAGCGCTTGGATCGGGCGGCATCGGCAATGCCGAGAACTCTGCGATGAACGCCTTAAACACTCAAGACGAAACCTTTCAGCTCGGAATGTACGCCTCCGAAGTTCAGAATCAAGAGCAGCTTCAAATGCAGTCGGAGGCCTTCGACCAAATGATGGACGAGCGCAGCGAAAACATGCGCGAAGTCGATACACTCCGTAACGTCGACATGGCGCAGCGCAAGATGGACGGTTTCCGCACCATCGCGACAAGGCGCGGACTCGCCTCCATCGCGCACCGCATTCGGTCAAATGTCGAAAAAAGCGCCGCCTCTGACAATCCTCCACCGTCATGGAGCCGGATCAGAATGTAACGGCTGACCTCGCCATTTCCGGTACAAGTGTTCGCGATTTCGGGGCTTCAATATAACGGACGATATGCCGCTAGAAATAGAACCTCGACCGCCCGATGGGCCCCTTGACAAATATGTTACACGCGCGCGCGTTGGGACTCCGGAAACTGGTTCGCTCGATAAGGGCACGAACCACGGCATACATCCTGATATGGAGGAGCGTTCGTCAAGGGTTTTGGGTCGACGCTTTGTTGGCATGTTCTACTCCTTCGTAGGGTGAGGCACATCGGTCAGCGGTCGATCTGAGTGCTCGACGGTGAATCAGACTGATATTCGCGGGTTGGCTACCGCATGACATGGATTCGTCGGGAGCTGCCTCGGTCTGAGGACCGATTGCAGCTTTCATAGCCGGCTCTGATACCGCTGTGCTAGCCGACGCGATTCAGTTCACTAGATTTTATTAAACCGCTGGAGAAGCCGGCGTCCTTGTCGAAGGCGATGTCGTGGCCGGCACCGCTGATTACTGGCGAACGCTCTTAGGGGCGCTGTGGTCCGTGGCTCTCATTATGCTGCTCCTCGGACTCGCGGATACGTTCGGGTTCACCGGGAAACCGTGGTTCGGCTATTGGGACTCGGTCACGATAGCAGCCGGGAAACCCTATCTCGCCGAGTTTGTCCAGGTCGTTCCGGGCGGAGCTGCCTTCCGTGCCGGGATTCGAAACAGCGATCGCGTGGACATTCGCAATCTCGACGCATACCGGCGTTTTGGTCTGCTCTACCAACCGGCAACTGAGCCGATGGCGCTTCCGATTCTTCGCGGCGGTCGTACGTTCGCCACGACCGTCGTTCCGACCACGCAATATGAAATTTCGCCGGGACCAAAGATCACGAACATCGCGGTCAACTTAGTAGCCCGGCTGTGGTTGCTCGGATGTGCGTTGCTGTTGTGCTTACGCTGCTGGGCCACCCGCGAAGGCCGCTACCTCTGTCTGACGTTGATCCCAACGCATCCTGGGGCGATTTGCACTAACAGAAGCGTTTCCAGCTCGGAACACTTGTAACCAGTGCGGTTAGCGTTTGACGGTGCGCTGAAAGCGAGCCCTTGACATTGATGGTACGCGCGCGCGCGTTGGGACTCCGGAAATTGCGCTCCACGCGGCCCTGGCCCTAATGCAGCTTCCACAACGCTATCAGCGCGCTACGCACGCAGGTCCTGATAGCGCGCAATCACGAAATCTTCCGCTCGTTTACCCGAGAACATGAGGACACCGAAAACTATTGAAAGCAGCGCTGCAAAAAACTTGAGGTTCGTGACGCCTCGGAGTACCATGTCGCCAATAACCACAAGCGCACTTGCCGCTGCCCACACGTACCAGCCACTTGATGATCGAGCCAAGATCTTCTCGGATGTCATTTACGGAACCCCCGAACAAACGTTTCAACACCTGGATATACTAACCTCGCGTCCAGAAAGTATGATCCGGTGGCAGTGCCGATTGTCAGAGCACCGAGCCCTACGACCAACGGCGGTACAGGTGCCGCCGCGACGGTTGCGATCGCAAGTCCGCCGGCCACCTCGCCCTCGCCTAAGATGTATAAGCCGAGACTTGGTCTGACAGTCGGCGCATGATCGCGTCGAAGAGTGTCAGATGGTTTCACCGCGGCTGATTCAGGCCGCAAACAACTTCTCCTTGGCTAACTCGAGGCTATCGAAGAACGTCTGCATCGGCGTCTAACGGTATCACGCGCCCAAGCGCGCTCGGTTCTACATGGCGCGATTTAATAATCTAGGAAAACTTCGGACGAGCATTGTCCATTTTGCCTTCGACGATCGACTCAAGGCAATGGCGGCATACGCGAGCGGCCTCGTGGCCATGGTAGCTGGCGACACGGAGCCCGCTGAAGAGGCGCTTCGTGAAGCCTGGGGCACCTTTGATCGGATCGGGTACGACGTTCGCGCCTCGTTGGCGTCCCTGGCGCTGTATCGTGCTACAGGTAAGGCGCGCTGGATGCATCTCGCCGATGAAAAACTCGAGCAGTACCCAAGATCGTGGCTTGCCCGAAAAATGAAGGAATCTAGTGGACGCGCGGCGTCTTAAACCCACAGCCGGGTGACAACGTCTGCAACTCGCTGCTGCGGTCGTTCATTGATACCTATACACCGGTTTCCTCGCGCTGATCGTGGAATCGGCGGTGGCTCGAAGAGAACGATCACCGTTCCTCGAGCAACTGACCTTTCGTTCCTACTTGTCTGACGGCTCGAATGCCGCGCCGGCCAAGGCGCCATAGTTGATGTTGAGCTGAGCGAGGAAGTGATTCTGCGCCACCTCGCCCACGATCGCGTCGTGGCAAACTTGATCGCCCGCGGCCACCAGTGTCTCGCTGTTGTTGAATCCCATCGCGATTGGGAGGCAGTCGCCGAAATGCGGATCCTGCGGGGTCGGGCCGAGCACACCCATCTTCTTGAACGGGAACAACGTGTAGCGGGTGATCTTGTACGTTTCCGAGTCGAGCATGTTGAGGACCGCGCCGCCGCCGGTCGTGTAGACTCCCCCGGGCGACAGCATCTTCCGAACGAGCGATCCGAAGCCGGGCTTTTTATCCAGTGGGTTGCGGATGCGATCGAGCCCGATATTACTGTGCACCAGCTTGCACGACTGGGTACAGGAATAGACGTCGTCGTAAAAATCTTGATACAGACTGCCGTCGACAGCGACGTCGATGAACGAGTACCCGACGCCGATCTCGCAGTATCCCGATGAGGGGCACGCCAGATTGCTGTGCGGATTGAGTATCATCTTGTCGGGTGTGGCATGGTTGCAGGGAAGGTTGCCGCACCTCGGGTTAGCGAGAAATACATCTATCTCGGCGTTGTTCAACGTGTAGGTCGAACCGGTAACGCTTTCCGTATAAGCGTTGGCGACGTAGACGTTCCCATCGCGGTCAAAAGTCACGTCGTCGGGGTAGGCGTAAATCTGCGTCGAGCCTTCGGTGCGGTTAAGCTCAAGAACGCGCGTCGCTTTCGTCGCCTTCGGAGCATACATGTTCACCGTTCCGCTCGCCGCACAAGCCGCCCAGAGATTTCCGGTCGAATCGGTTTTAATGCCAAGCGGGGCATCGCAATCGTACAAGGCGCCGACGATCTTCTTGCCAGTGCCGGTCGCCCTGCTTGCGGCTTTCGTCTCCCAGATTGCGCCGCGCTCGTCTGAAATCCAGAGATGCGCGCCGGTGTCAGTGGCCCGATGCGCCGCACCACTGTGCAAGGGGTGTGCTTTCGCCCACGCCGCTGCCTCACGGAGCGAATTCGCAATCGCGGGATTGAGCCGCACGCGGTTCGGCAGTATTGAGAACAGGTCAGCGGGGTATTTCGAGGACCGTGCCGCCGCTTGAACTTGGCCCGTCGCCGGCGTGGTTACAGACGGAACTGAGTTCCTCGCCGTGCAGGCTGCGGCGAACAAACACAGACCGTAAACTAGAAAGAAACGAAGCATTGTCATCATGTCCTCCTACTTGTCCGATGGATCGAAAGCGGCGCCGGCCAGTTCGCCGTAGGCCAAGTTCAGGTGCGACACGAATTGATTTTTCGCGATGAGACCCACGATGGAATCGTGACAGGTCGTGTCCCCCGCGGCGATCAGGGTCTCGGCTTCGTTGAAGCCGATGCCGAATGGATCGCAGTCGCCGAAGTGCTTGTCCTGCGGTGTCGGGCCGAGCGTGCCAATCGCATTGAACGACGGCAGGGCATACTGCGTGATGATGTCGGTTCCACGATCGAGCACGTTGGCTACGCGTCCTTTCGATGTGGTGTAGAGCCCGCCCGGGAAGATCATGCCTCGCACGAGTGATTTAAACGTCGGATTCTTTTTCAATGGTGCCGCGACGACGTCAACGCCGATCGTGCTGACCGTGATTCGGCAGCCCTTCCTCCCGCACTTTCCGGCTTGGTACAGAAAGTCTTCGTACAGTCTTCCCCGCGCGTCGAGGTCGACGAAGGTTTCCGCCGATTCGACGATGCCGCAGTCCGTGCACGAATTGGCATGCGGATTTATGAGCTCGATGTCCGGCGTCGCGTTGTTGCACGGCTTTCCGCCGCATTTCGAGCTAGCGAGAAAGACGTCAACTTCGGCGATCTCGAACGAATAGCCGGAGCCGTTGCCGCTGATCACTTGTTCGTTGCCGACATAAAGGTTTCCAGAAGCGTCGAACGCAACGTCGTCGGGGATTGCCTGGATTTGCGTCGATCCTTCGGTTCGCGTCTCGTGCAGCACGAGCGTCGCCTTCTTGGCCTTTGGCGAGTACATATTGATCGTTCCGTTCCCGGCGCACGCCACCCACAGGTTTCCGGCATGGTCGATCTTAAGGCCGAGCGGATTATTGCAGTCGTAAAGCGCGCCGACGACTTTCGCGCCAGTGTCCTTGGGAGTCGATCCCGCCTTCGTCTGCCAGATCGCTCCACGCGCATCGCCGAACCACAGATATTGGCCCGGCGATTCGTCGCGGAACGGCGCACCGGCGCGCAGCGGATGCTCTCGGCTCCACTCCGCCGCTTCGCGTTCGTACTGTTCGGCGACCGGCGCCGTGTGTACGCCTTTGGGCAGCACGACCCTCTGCGCCCTCGGGTCACTGAACAGCGTTGGGGCCTGTGTTTGCGCCGAAGAGGACGCGCTGCCCGAAGGAACCGTGATTCCGCCGCTACACGCAGTGAGCCCAACGAAAAATGCACAGAGTGGGAACGATCGGAAACGGATCATACGCTACCTCCGACAATGCGCGAGAACCATGGTTGACGTGAGACGACTTCGGCCTACAATAGTATCAAAGGGGCTCCTCGGCGAGAATAGGAGGTCCACGGCCAAAGGTTAGGAGGTCAGGTCGGATACCGGGTCAGGTATTCGACGAGAGCTCCGCGCGAGTCGATATTGAGGCGGCGGTAGATCCCGGTAAGATGATTGGCTAACGTCTTTTCACTAATGTGCAGACGTCCAGCCACGTCGCGGTTACTGGCACCAGCGGCGATCAGCTTGCCTATTTGCTGCTGCCGCCGCGTCAGCCGGCCACCTCGATGTCCGCGATCGGAAAACATCTGTTCCAGACGGGCCGCATGGCCGGCGGCGCCGATGCGCCGATAGATCGTGAGGGCGTCTCTCTGCCGGCCGCCGAGCTCCAAGGCATCTGCTTGGAACATCGGTATGCCGAGTTCGGCAAAGCTAGCCGCCGCGGTAGCGGCAAGGCGCTTGTGCCGCTCCCAGCTACGCTCGCGCCGAGCCACCACAGCATCGAAATAGGCGACGTATGCCTTACCGATGAGCTGTGGCCGGCGGGCGCAGATCTGCAGAAGGAGTTCGCGCGCTTTCGGCACGTCGCTGGTCACTCCGTGTTTCCCTACGCGTACCAGCATGTCGAGCGCGAAGGGATCCGGCGCCGCTGCGCATGTCATTGCTCGATGCAGTAGTACCTGAGCGTCCTCGCTGCGGCCACGATGAAGATAGAGTGGGACAATGGCGTCGGTCATTGAGGCGATGTGAGATATCATCCGCGTGGCAAAGGCCTGGGCTACGATAGAATCCTCGTCAAAGTAGGACAGCAAATCTTCACGCATCATGGCAAGGGCAATCGGTATGATGACGCTCGCGGCCTTGATCTGCATCCCATTCAAAACGATCCCGTTGGCCAGCGCCGGAAAGCTCAGCTCGGCAGCCTCTTGCAGCCGTCCTTTGAGGAAGAGAATTTCAGCAAGCTCAATCGTCCGGCAGCATTGGTGAACGAGGCCTAAATGCTGTGCTTCGGCGCAGCGAAGTGCATATCGAGCCAGTCGTTCGGCACCGTCCAAGTCGCCCATCAGGCGATAGCAGGTGGCGAAGTTTCCGGTAACTTTGGTCGTCTCGAGATAGACCTGGTTGGCTTGCGAGATATCGAGCGCAAGTTCGAATTCGCGAATCGCCTCCGAAAAACACCCGGTGCCGACAAGAGCGATTGCACGAAGCTCGTGGAGCCTGATCCGCGAGGAGACGCCGAGATTGCTTTCCGTCTGTCCGATGCGTCCAAGCAGCTCTTCGGCCTGGCACGGCATGTCGAGAACGTTCAGATAGCTTGCCGTCCTAATGAGCAACGAATCCTTGACATCGCGATCTCCATTATGCTCGGCGATGCGAACGATCATTGCAGCGAACTCAAGTCCACCTATCGCGTCGCCGTCGTGCCAGTAGACGCTGTAGAGCAAGTCGATGAGCCAAAATGCGGGCTTGAAGGACTTCGCGTGTACATGACCGTCGATGGCCGCGCGAAAATAGGTCTTTGCCTCGTCCAGGCGGCCGTCACAGTAGAGCGCATAGGCCAGCTTCCCGTTGACTTCGCCGAGCCGAGACTGCGACCGAGGTGCGAAGCGAACGGTAGCTCGAAAGAATCGTATGGCATCGCGGTAGCTGTACGAAAGCATCGCAGCATCGCCCGCCGCTTCGTTGTAACGAAAGGCCGTCTTCGCATTCGATGCGGCCGAGGCGTGGTACGCCAGCTCTGCCAGCCGATGACGGCTCCCCACCCGATGTTCCAGCGCTTGTGCAGCACGTTGATGCAGGGCGATTGCCGCCGGCGTCGTCAGCTCGGAATACAGCGCCTGGCGAATTAGTGGATGCCTGAACCGGTATCGCCCGTCGGACGAAATCTCCGTTAGGAACTTCGCCTCGACGGCTTGCTGCAAAGCATCGACGGCACCAGTGAAACCGTGACCGCAGAGCAAGGATAGGAGCTGAAGGTCGAACTCAACGCCGAGCACAGCCGCTTCGAGGAGCGTTTGACGTGTCGATGATGCGAGCCCCCGAAGGCGTTCGAGGACACCAACTTTGAGGCTGCTTGGGACGCGGTCGGCTACGACAGCGGCGCCCGTTTGCCGCTGATCAATCGCGTCACGGATCAGCTCCTGAAGATAAAGTGGATTTCCGCCGGAAAGGTCTTGGATGTGGTCGATCTCCACGGTGGAAAGGCCGTGGTTCTGACGGAGTAAGGAGTTGAGCAGAAAGCGAGTGTCAATCTCCGAGAGCGGTTCGAGGTAAACGGCGCGAGCGCCACGGCGCTGCAGTGCCGATAACGCCGCACCGATTCGGGGATCGTCACGCATGACATCACTGCGGCATGTGATAAGCAGGCACAAAGGCAGCGACTCAACGTGGCACCCAAGATACTCAATCGTTTGCAAAGTCATATCGTCGGCCCACTGCACGTCCTCGATGGCGACGATGTGTGGCAGCGAATGAGCGCTTGTGGCGTGCAATCGCTGCAAGATGACATCGGAGATTTCGGCACACGAATCGGCAAGCGAAAGCAAATCGGCACGCGTAGCGGCTACGATTGCAAGAAACGGTTGCAGGGGCACCCGTGCGTGCTCCAAGCATTCAGCGACCAATAAGCGTGGGATCTCGTGACCCGCGCTTTTTTGAAGTTCGGCGACTAGGCGGCTCTTCCCAAGCCCAGCCTCGCCGAGGATGAGGGTGACGGAGCCTTCGCCCCCAGCCGCCTTCGTAACGCGTTCGCGTAGAAAGGCGAGCTCGGCCGCGCGACCGGCGAGGACTTCGAACTTGACGTCGGTGCTGATCATCCGCCTTAGATTATGACGCGATTCGAGGCGGAGCGCCAGACTAGTGACGAGAGGGCCGCGAAAAGCGCCAGCCATACGAGCTGTATCGTTAAGTATAATCGCGTTATGAGCGAGCCCTTTTGGGGCTGCGGGTGCAGCGGAGAAAAGCAAGGGGATTACATTTGCGGCCGTTGCGAAGATCATTGCGAATGCCCCGCTGCTCTCCGCCATGAAGGCGCTATTAGGTCACCAGGCGGGGTCCCCGATGAATAACGTCACCCTTACGCGCAACGTAACCCAGGGAGGGATTGCTCCTTGCCAAGAACCTCGGATTTCTACTCCGTTAATGAGGCATACAGATCGGTTGAGGAGCGCGTCTATCACAACAACAGCTCCTGCCCGGTGGGCTGCCGTATAAAGGAGGCCGGTGAGGACCGGCCCGGCACTAACGGCTACCACCTCTGCCGGGACTGCGATGCCCGAAACGGCCCAGGAAGATAATCCATGGCAGGCGCGCGTGACGGGGCGTGAAATCAAAAAAAGCCGCGTATTTAGACGTGGCTTTTTATTTGGGAGACTCTGGAAGGAGCGTTAACCCCGTTCAGGGCCGCTCGCATCGAAACGAGCCTACGGGTTTACCCCGTGTAATCCATCTCCATGATAGCACATATCCTCGACCCCTGGGGGTCGGCCCCGAAAACCGACACACACAGCGACAGCCGCTGAAGACGAACAAAACGGCTGCCGTTGTGGCTCGTGAAGCGACTTGGAATGTGCGGGCTGCGTATATTGGTCCCCAACGGGAGGATGTAGCGCAACCGATACACGATCATCGTATCACAAAAGTTCGGAATGGGCGGTTTTTGGCCGGGACATGTAGCGGGTCAGTTTGAGCCGAAGGCATCCCGGCGGTTCTTGAAGCGCCGCTCACCGCCGTTCGCGCACGTCAGTGAGATCGCGCGCGGCATGCTCGTCAGGCGGCTCAAGGGTCAGCGGGTACGTCATCCGTTACCAAATCGGAAACTTGGTAACAATTCCTAAAGCAAGTCGAGCGACTCATCGACGAGGTCCGCCGTCGTCGCAACGAGTGCTCGAGCATCGTTGACGTCCTCGATGGCGAATCGTGGCATGCTCGGGTGGGGCTGCGGGGAGGTGCGGGTTGATCGAAGAAGTCGAGAAGGCTGAGTGGTTACTGCAAGACCCGTCCGGTATCGCTAGCGTAGCGAACTCGCGGCCCACAAATGATACTCGACATTATCGTCAAGCCTGGATCGAGGCAACCGGGACTCTCGGAAGGGAGCGGGGCGCTCGTCCTGCGCGTCCGCGAACGTGCGATCGATGGTGCGGCGAATGGCGCGTGCATTCGTGCGCTCGCGGTCGCCTACGGCGTTCCGCGGAGCGCCGTCGAGCTCATCGCCGGAGCTCGAAGCCGCCGGAAGCGCTTCGCGATCCGCCTTCGGGAGAAAGCAAAAGGCCAGCGGTGAAGTGAAGCGTAGTCTCGGCGCGGTATATAGGTATAAACGGGGCGCAGAAAGGCTAGGCGAACTAGTTCCATCGCCGCGGTGGTTTCCTCGCCGGTCTACGCATCGGTGTATCCGAACATCATCGTCCTGACTTAAACGGCGGATTCCGCCCTCGAGATAAAGGTCCGCCGACAATGCCCGACCCGATTGGCAGACCGCTCGACGGAAAGAGCGAAACAGGGCGAAGAGCGTCGCTCCAGCAAACGGAACAAGTGCTTCGTTTTGCTAAAAGGACGACGCAAGCCGAAAAGCGGGGTTCAATCGGCCATTCGTTGGCTTTCAGGTTTTCGGAAAGACGATCATATCGGAGTAAGGCACGTGCCTTTCAAGGTGCAGCCATTGCGCGGGGATCCCGTGCGGCTCGGAGCTAATATCTGAGGTAGAGCGGATTGGCGTCGGCGTCTTGGATCAGGACGACCTTCTCGGGAAAATGCGCGTCATCCATTAGGCGGCGCATCCCCGCTGGTGACACGCCTGAGAGCGGAACACACGCATTGACGCGCACGCAGGCGCCGGTTGCCGAGCGAATCAGACCTACAGCGATCAGATCATCGTAGGCAGCAACAGCAGTGTTGCGAGAGCCCTGCAATAGCTGCGCCAGCGACCGCGTCGAAGGAAGGCGAGCCTCAGGGGCAAGTTCTCCCGCTCGGATGGCATCGCCGATCTGACGAGCAACCTGCCGCAGTGGTTCCGGGGACCCTCGGTCGAGCGCGAGGTCCGGAACAATAAAGTCGCGACGGCGGTTCAAAGTGGTTCTGCCTCTTGGCTCTTCCAATTCTATATCCTTTGGCGCATCATGATTCCAGTCTACTGAAGGAGAGTAAAGATGATTTCAGGCGGAAATGCGACGATCTTCGTTTCGAATATGGACGAAGCGGTGAGGTTCTATACGGACGTGCTGGGGCTGCGGCTCACGAACCGTTTCGGCGATGCGTGGGCGACGGTAGACGCGAGCAAAGGCCTTACAATCGGCCTGCACCCAGCATCGCCAAAGTACCCAGCCCCGGGAACAAAGGGGGCGATGACGCTCGGACTCGAGATCGACGAACCAATCGAAACCGTCGTCGCGCGTCTGAATGAAAGGGGTGTGCGGTTCACCGGTGCGATCGTCGAAGACGATGCTGGTAAGTTCGCACGACTCGAAGACCCCGACGGCAACCAGATGTATCTTTGGCAGGTCGTCGACGCCGCGACGCCGAGCGAGCTCGCACGCACCTAGGCGCGTTGCCAGACGCGCTAATGCCAAGGCGGAACCGAGAATGCCAGGATCCAACGACGAGAACTAACGCAAAGACCTCCGAGTCCCGTGACATTCTTTCCGATCGGATGGTGGCCGGCGCGGTGTTTTGGTTTCCGGCTGTCGTCCTGATTACAAGCGGATTTCTCGACATCAGTCAGGCTTGGCGAACCGTGGTCTGGGTCGTCGCTCTAACGGCGATGGGCGTCGCCTGTGTCGTTAATGCGATCCGTTGCGGCAGGGTGCATTGCTATGCCACGGGGCCATTTTTCTTGATCATGGCGGTCGTTTCGCTCTTCTACGGTCTCGGCGTGGCACCGCTGGGCAAGCACGGTTGGAATCTGATCAGTCTAACGGTTATTATCGGCGCAATCGTCTTGTGTTGTCTGCCCGAGGCTTTCCTTGGGAGATACCGCCAGGGCCGAGCCTCTGATCGGTCGCAATAGGAAGACTCAGCGCCCAACTGCAGGACGCAGACGCGCACCGGCTACGCGCTCGTCAGCGAGGCGCTGGTGGCGAGGTTGCCGGACATCGCGGTCTGATCTTCAGTGGCGTCCTATCGACGCTAAAAATCGCACTCTGGCAAACCTATCTTGCGGTTACCGAAGAAGCGAGGCCATTCGATTTCCCGGACCTCACGCTAGTCGCGATGAAGGCATTGTCAATCGCAATGAGCCGATTTACTTCCGCGTTCACTTCAGTGTATGCCGCGCGCGAAGCCTCGAACTGACCTGAGCGACAATCGCGAACCGCAAACCACGCTTCCCATGCAGCTTCTTGGGCTGCGCGAGCCATGAAGAGAGCATCTAGGATTTCCTGCCGCGTCTCGAACTGCATGCGTTCGCCAGACATCTAAGATGGCCGTTCGCACAAAACTTACCAAGTCATCTGCACCCGTATCTCCCGCTTCAGCGGGATAGGGTAATGAGCGAAGCACGGTCGGAGTTGCCTGCTGCACCACCCGACGGCGCTCACAGACCTCGACGTCGCCAATCCGCCCGCGTCGAGCCCAAGGGTGCGCTACGGGTAATCCGTAGCGGCGGCTAAGAGCGAGCAACCGGTCCACGATTGGTGAAAAAATTGTGTCACCCTGCCCTGATGCCTTTCGGCTCGCTCGGACGTGAAATACGAGAAATCCGGTGTCACATTTAGCAGAAGGGCATGGCGAGGCTTGGATTGCTCAAGCGGCTGGCCGGGAGCTCCGGCAGAAGTCCCGAGCGTTGGTGCTCGGCGGCAGTGCTGCGGTTCTCCGCCGACCAGGCATTGCCGGAACCGTAGAGCTTTGCACATAAGCCCCAGGGCCGCACAAAAAGGCTCGCGCCACGCTATACTATGGGCAGGAAGCCAACGCAATCATAAAGGCGGATCTGGGGAATCTGCTCCCCCTTTTTCTTAGAAGGGATCCCCCAAGTGGATATTTTGAGCCCGCGAACTTGTCTGAGGTTCGCGGTCCTAGCAAAGCTTAACAGAGAACCTCGGGATTGCGCGGTCTGCGGACGAATAGCGACGGACCACGAGCTTCCGGGTGTGCGCCTTTTGTCCGAAGAGGAGGCTCAAGCCGAGCGGCTTTTGCTATAATGAGCACACCTAGCCAAAGCGCTTCCTTAAGAGGCACGGAGGGGATCGGGAAGGGAAGCCGATCCCCTTTTTGTCTACCAGGTCCGCCGCGCTAGGGCGTAGGCCATGTAGCCGAGGAGGTCATGCCTTCGGCGGATCCACCGGTACCTCGCGACAAATCCTGAGGACCAGCTCCCGGGCCTCTTGCTCGCTAAGTCTCTCCCGGCGCTCAGCATGGCCATCGCCGATCTCTTTGATCCGTCGCCAGACGCGATTCATTTGGAATCGTATTCATATCAAATGATTGGGAAGCCGTCGTGAAAGCTGTTCGGCCCTCGAATCCCGACCAACGGCGCCGGCCAATGGAAGGCACAGATGCGGCTGCGGCAACCGGCTCCCAAAAATCGGTAATAACGACGAGGGCGCGATATGCGCCAGCAAATCGTCCACATGCCGTCCTACTGCGCCAAGCTGCCGGTCGCCCTCGGCACGCGCGGAGTGCTAACCCGACGTGCGGTTGAGAGTACGATTGTGATCATCTCGTTCGCTGCTTGGTAGTTGGAGGGCTAGCGTGTCGAAGAACGATTCGCACACCCCCACGCGCATCGAGCTCGAAGGGGAATACGACCTCACTCGCAAGGACGAGATCAAGCGGCTGTTTCGTGCCCTCGATGGCGACGGTCCCCTAGTGATCGACTTTTCACGGGTAACGTTCCTGGACTCGACCATCCTGGCCGAGTTAGCCAAGCTCCGTGTTAACCGGGAGGATCGCCGCATCGCCCTCGCCGGCGCATCGAAGGCCATCCGCCACATCTTTGAAATTGTGGCGTTCGACCAAATCTTCACCCTCGAAGAATAGACGACGCTACTCGACGGCTAAGACCGCGCCGAGAGGCTTCCTGTGCAAGACTGGGCTTTAAGCAAGGCCTGCCGCCGCGCCAGGCGACAAGCATGCCCGACCTCCCCAATCCGCCGAACCGCAAACGGACGTGCCGACGCCCAATCTGCGGCCGAGGCTGCTGCGAGGGGCGCACCTAGCCCTCGTCCGGTGAAAAAATCGTTTGCCGAATGAAATGCGCGATCACCGCCGCGCTCAGGTGAAATCGAAGGGGCGGCCCTTCGAAGGGAGTGAATGCCAGCACCAGTTCATTACCGGATTCGTTTCAGTCTAGCCAAACAGTTCCGGTGCGAGCCAGTAGAGCGTCGCAGACTCCGCAGTGATTCGTTCCGCACATGGGAGCCGGACAGGCCGAGCCATGCACATAGTCGGCGACGCCAAGCGGTTACCGAAAATGCTGCCGATTAGGGTTTTGCGTCGAACGCGACTCCGTAGACCGAGCGAAGTCCGCCGGAGAACGTGCCGAGCTGCTTGCCATTGGGATATGCAAGAACGGCGATGTGGCGAGCCCCCTGATCGGCGACGAAGAGACGGTTATGACTGAAGTCGGCAGCGAGCATACGCGGCATGCCGGCGTCCTGGAGCGTGCGCTTCGGATTGCCGTTGCGAGGCGCAAAAAAGAGCAACGCTCCGGCACCGTTCGGGCGACGATCAGGTCCTTGTTCGGCGCTATGATCGCGCCGGCGGCCTCCCACGTCAGTTCGCCGAAATTGAGATTCAATTGCTTGCCATCTCTCTGATTCGCCGAATAGCGATAGAACTTCGTCTGCGCGTACGCTGGGAATAACTTTCAAACAGGGGCCGCGCTCAACAGTTACGGAATTTGGGTCAATGTCGCGCAGAGCGTCCGAATCTCAGGTGCTGCATGCCTCGGCTCGTATTATTATATCACGATTGGTAATGCCACCAGCTCGCCCTGAAGTTGCCCGGCTTTCGTGGATAGTTTGAGATTGGAAAGTCATGCGGCGGTTTCCCGCTCGAAGACTGCCGGCGATCGGTAGCCGAGTGCGGAATGCCGGCGGTGAAGGTTGTACCATCCTTCAATGAAGTCGAAGATCGCCAGCTCTGCCTCCTTATGTGTGCGAAACCGGCGCCGGGCGAGTAGCTCGCACTCCAGCGTGGCGTTGAAGCTCTCGCACATCGCGTTATCGTAACAATCCCCAACGGATCCCATTGACGGGCGAATGTCAGCTTCTCGGCAGCGTGAGCCGAACGCGATTGACGTATACTGCGTTCCTTGGTCTGAGTGGTGAACGACGTCGATTGGCCGGCGCCGATGGATTGCCATATTGAGCGCGTCGAGGACCAACTGCGTTTTCATGTTCGAGCTCGTCGCCCAGCCGACGATATGTAGTGCTCCCCGTGGCTGACACAGAAAGAATGGCTTGCCTGCCCCACTTGGAGGGAAGTCATGCCGCGATCCTACCGCCGCTTCAGCCGCGAGTTCAAGATGCAGATCGTCGAGTCCATCTTGAAAGGTGCCGTCGCCAGTCAGGTCGCCAAAGCCAACGATCTGCACCCCGAGGTCGTGCGCAAATGGGTGCGCGACTTCAAGACGTATCAAAAGGATGCGTTCGCCGGCCGTGGCAAAGCCTACACCGACAATGCCAAGGTCGGTGAGTTGGAACGCCAGCTCGGCCAGATGGCCGCCGAAAACCTGGTGCTAAAAAAAGCCTTGCAGCGCATCAAGGACTTAGCCCGCGACAAAGGCGCATAGCCTGCCTCGCGCTGGCCAAGGAGCTCACCGGCACGGTGGTTCCAACGCCATACGGTATGGTGCGCTTGACGATCACGATCTTTTCGCGGGCGTTCAACATTCCTCGATCGGCCTTCTATCGCCCGGCGCAGCCGCCGCTGCGCAAAGGCGATCTGCGGGTCGTCGCCGCTATCAAGGATATTCTGATCAAGCATCCGCGATACGGCTATCGCCAAGTCACGAATCGCCTTCGCCGAAAGCGCATTGTTATCAACATCAAAAGGACGCTGCGGCTTATGCGTTCGCACGACTTGCAACATAAGCCGTTGAGGCGCCCTAAGTGGCGGGGCGGACACGCAGCCGGCGAGCTTGCCAATCTTTCGCGCTTTAACCCAACGGCCCCCGATCAGCTGTGGGTCACTGACATTACCTTCGTGCGATTGCGGTCGTACTGGATCTACTTGGCCGTCATGGTCGACGCATTTAGTCGGAGATGCGTCGGTTGGGCGCTCGGAACAAGGATTAGCACTGAGTTGACGCTCGAGGCGTTGCAGATGTCGATTGTCTCCCGTCGACCCAAAGCGACGCTGGTTCACCATTCCGATCGCGGAAGCCAGTACGGAAGTTCCGGCTACCAAGACGCATTGCTTGAGCGAGAGCTGAAGCAGAGCTGGAGTCGGCCGGGCACACCAACCGATAATCCGGTGTGCGAGCGTTTCATCGGAACGCTTAAACGCGAAGAAATCTGGGTTCGCGCCTATGTCGACTTCGAGGACGCTTGCAAATCGATCGGTGCGTTTATCCACGACTACAACGAGAATCGGTCACATAGCTCGCTCGGAAAGCGGTCTCCGGCCGAGTTCGAGAGAATGTATCATCAGGCCGCTAAGAGCCAACCCGCGCAAGCTGAACTGAGTGTTCCATAAGCGGGGAGCACTACAATACGCCGACTAAACGCGTCAAGAACGACGGCTAAGAACAAGAAGCCCGCGTAGGTCGGAACGTAGGTGATATCCGCTACCCAAAGTTTGTTCGGCGCATCGGCGACGAACTTGCGGTCGACGAGGTCAGGAGCCGGTCGTGCATCGCGATCGCGCACCGTTGTGCGAATGCCCTTGCGACGGCTAGCGCCTGCTTTCCGTTGGAGGACCCGGCGGCAGCACCGGCGCCGCCGATCATCCATACCGATCGGGAAACAGCCGCTCGAGCATCCACGCCCGGGCCTGCCTTCGCCGCTCTACCCCCCGGACCGAACGGCGTTACCTTTTGAGACGTTGCAAGTAGAAGCGATCATCTAGGGTGACTGTCCTTGATCGTTCTCGGAAGTAAAACCGAGTGGTGGACGGCGGCGGGCGGGCAATCCCGCCTGGCACCCCCAGCAACGCTCCTTATGGGGCGTTTTCGCTTTACGACCGCCAATTCCGAAGATCCAGCGCGTCCAAGGATGCGGCGCAACGGCGCTCTTAAGCTGGGCTTATTTTTTGCGGACACGCGTTGATTCTGGGGCTCGTTGGCGGCCAAGGTGCTCCCGGTGAAAGAAAATATTGCGGCAGCCTCACTGCCAAGCCACCCCCAAATCCGCGTCGTGCCCCTCAATGCACTGAAGCCGGCGCCCTACAATCCTCGCAGAATCGATCGTGCCGCGATGGCGGGGTTAACGAGGTCGATGGAACGCTTCGGCGACGTGCAGCCTATCGTCTGGAACCAGCGCTCGGGTTATATCGTCGGGGGCCATCAACGCCTCAAAGTCCTGAAAAGAACGAAGGTTCGGGAGGTCGCGGTCGTGGTCGTGGACCTCGACGAAACTGAGGAAAAGGCCCTCAACCTTGCCTTGAACAGTGCCCACTTAAGCGGTGAGTTCACCGATGCGCTGCAGGCGCTGCTGGCCGAAATCCAGGCGGACGACGCCACGTTGTTTAGCGACCTGCGGTTCGATGCGCTGCTGGCACAGGCGCAAGAGCCCGTCGGTCTGGTCGACCCGGATCTCGTGCCGCAACTCCCCAAGACGCCGGTCACACAGCCCGGCGATCTGTGGAGGCTGGGTCGGCATCGCTTGCTCTGTGGCGATTGCCGCGATGCTCCGTCGCTCACACGACTCTTTGGCGGCGCCCGGGTCACGCTGGCACTGACGTCGCCGCCGTACGCGCAGCAACGTACGTACGACGAAGGCTCCGGTTTCCGACCGATCCCGCCCGATCAGTACGTCGATTGGTTTGCGGACGTCGCTGCCGGCGTTCGCTCGCACCTCGCCAACGACGGATCGTTCTGTGTCAATATTAAAGAGCACGCGGAGGCCGGGCAGCGCAGTCTGTACGTGAAGGACCTCACGATCGCGTTGGTCCGACAGTGGGGTTGGCGCTTGGTCGACGAGTTCGTTTGGACGCACGGCGGAACACCGCGTGACCCCAAGAACTCGACCCGGTTCAAGAACGGCTTTGAGCCGATCTTCCATTTCGCGGTCGGAGACTGCAAATGGCGACCTGATCAGGTTCGGCACCTCTGCGATATTGAGGACATCCCTGACTGGCGCGGCGCGCATCCGTCGCAATCCGACGGTATGGCTATGAAAAACAAGCCGCGCCGCAGTCGGATGCCGACCTCTGTGGCGCAGGGGCGCTCCTACAAGGAAACCGGCAACGATCAGCGTCTGGGACCCGAATCCGGCCTGGCGTATCCTTCGAACGTCCTCTCACTCGGCAAGAATCGCGAGGCCCTCGGCCACGGCGCCGTCTTTCCCGTCGGCCTGCCCTCCTTCTTCATCCGCTTACTGACCGATCGCAACGATTGCGTCTTTGATCCGTTCTGCGGTGCGGGCACAACGCTCATTGGCTGCGAGCAACTGCAGCGCGCTGGCTACGGCTGCGAGATCTCGCCGGCGTATTGCGACGTCATCGTGGAGCGATGGCAGAACTTCACCGGAAAGAAGGCTCGCCGTGGCGCGCCGTAAGGGAAAGCCGCGTACGCTCACCGCCGCGGTCGCAGCGGAAATCTGCGCGTCGCTGGAGATCGGCATGCCGGAGAAGCTTGCCGCCGAAGGCGCTCGCGTTCCGGAGCGCACGTTCCATTACTGGTGCCAGCAAGGTAGAGAGGGCGTCGAGCCCTACGAATCGTTCCTTACGGACGTCGAACGAGCGCGCGCGATCGGGGCAAAGCACCTGCTCACCCGGGTCCTTAAGGGAGAAAAGGGCAGCACAGCCGCGCAGTGGGTGCTTGAACGACGCTTTCCGCGGGAGTTTGGTCCGCGCGTGATGCTCGGCGGCATTCCCGACGGCGATCCGATTAAGCTCGACTCAACCGACCGGATTCGCGAGAGCCCGGAAGCCTCGGCACTGCTGCATCAAGCTATCGTCGCCGCGACCGAGGCGGCCATGGACGCCGGTCACGCTCGCAATGGTGAAATCGACCCAGACGAAGAGCCAGCAGCATGAAGCGCCGCGATTTCGACCACGACGATCCAGGACGCTTGCCAATGTCGTTAGCTGCGTTCCAGCGCGATCTTGCCTTCGTGCGGAACTCGCCGGCCGGCTTTGCGATGGTTGCCACGCGTGATCACGCCGAGCCATATCTACCCGCGAACTTCCACGCGTCCATCTCCGAATCGATCGTGGACATTGAACAAGGGCGCGTGGAGCTGCTCGTGATGCAGATCCCGGTGCAGCACGGCAAATCCACAACGGCCTCACAGTGGGGCATAGCCTGGATGCTCGGCCTCCATCCGACCTGGAACATCATCGCGGCGACCTACAACACCGACTTCGCCGAAGACAAGATCGGCGGCCCGACGCGTGACATCCTGGAACGCTACGGCCCCAAATACTTCGGTGTCGGCGTAAGCCCGCGATCACACTCCATGAAGCGGTGGAGCACCACCCGAGGCGGCGGTCTCGTCGCGGTTGGCGTCGAGAAGCCGGTGGCAGGGCGGACGGCCGATGCGTTTGTCATCGACGACCCGTATCCCGGCGTCAAGGAAGCGTTGCATCCGCAGCACCGTGCCGATGTCTGGCAATGGTTTCAAGCCAATATCATCTCGCGGCGCAAACCGACGCTCCGGATGATCGCCATCATGTCGCGCTGGCACGAAGATGACTTTATCGCCCAACTGATCGGACTCGCAAAGAGTTCGGGCTGGAACTACCGCGTGCTCGACTACCCAGCAATCGCGATCTGCCGCGTACAGGAGTGCGAGGCGCCCACCATCGGCTTTGATCAAGACGAAACAACCGGCATCACCCAGGTCACGATCGACGTCTGCGACCACCGGGTTCGCGACGAGCTGGGGCGATTGCCGGGTGAGGCGCTCTGGCCGCGCGTCCGGCCAATCGAGCTCTTAAAACGGCAAGTGCTCGATGTCGGGGGACTGCGCGTTTTCATGGCTCAGTTTCAAGGGCGACCGCAGCGTGCCGGCGGGTCGATCTTTCGGCAGAGTTGGTTCCGCTACTTCGACCGCACCGGCGACACAATCCGTCTGCTCAACGCCGCCGGTGAACCGATGCAAAGCTATCGGCTCGCGGAGTGCCGCATCTTCGCAATGGTCGATCTGGCCTCGGGTGATACGCAGACCTTGCGTTCGGGGATCACCCGCACCAAAGCTAAGTCGGACTACACCGCCATCGGAATCTTTGCCCTCTGCCCGCGCAAGGAGCTCGCGGTGCTGCACATCTATCGCGACAACAAAATCGAAGGTCCCGATCAGATCTCGCTCATCGCCCAACTCCGATCCAAGTACAAGGTAGGGCGGATTGGCATCGAGGCCGTCCAGTACCAGTGGACGGCCGTGCAGGCGGCCGTGAGGGCTGCACTGCCCGCCGTCGGCATTACGCGCGGCGGGGAAAGCAAAGAGACGCGAGCGTGGACGATCGCGGCCCGGTATGAGATGGGCCAGGTGTTCCATCTGCGCGATGCGCCGTGGGTCGATACCCTCGAATCGGAGCTCGTCGCCTTTCCCAACGGTGCACACGACGACCAGGTCGACGTGCTCAGCGATGCCGGCGACGCTGTCGCCCAGTCCGAATATCGCCCGCGATCTTCGGGGGTTTACATTCCATGACCACAGGCCCTCAGGGCAGTTCGACGATTCAACACCCCCGACGCCGTGCCCACGGCTGGCGATCAGGTTGAGGTCATGACCTTCTTTGCGGACACGATCGACCCAAATCGTCTAGGCCGGCTTGTAACGCGGCCCGGTGAAGAAACAGCCTCCCCAAAGCTCTGCGACCAGACGACTCGATCCCAGCAACCGAGTCTCCATCTCCCCGGGAAATCAGTGCCGACCTGGTTATCGTCGCCGTGACACCGGCCGTAGTAAACCTCGCACGCGGATCGCACAGGCCATCCGCCAAGAACGGGCCACGGACCGGTGATCCGCCCAGATGGCACCCGCCACACCACAACCACCGCGCCTGAAACCTTCGGCGCCAGAGTGGGTCTAGCAGAGACTGAATTTGCCGATACACGAACACGCGTTCGTGTTATTGCCCTGTGGAAATCTGGTGGAGGTACTGTGGACGATACGCTCATCTCGATCAAAACCGGCGCCGGGAACGTCGGGCGCAGCGACCGGCGCTGCAAATGGCGGGAGTCCGTCTTTCCCGGGCCGACCGTTCGCTTCGATCTGGACGACCGTCGCGTCGTCGCGGTCTGGAGTTGGGTGGGCGTCGAGGTCCGCAGCGTTCCCAACGGCCTCAAGATCAAGATCATGCCGACGATGCGGCTCGTTCCGATCTCGTACAACTAATGGACGCTCGTCGAAGCAGCGAACTTCTTCCCGGCGCATCGATCGTCTGGCTCTATGCTGCGGTGTCGAGTTCACCCCAAGAGGCGACCCTCGAAGACCAGCGCCAATGGGCAAAGGAAACCGCTGTTCGTAACGGCTGGGTCATCGCGCGAGAGTTCGCCGGTGTAAGCTCGGGCGCCAAAGGCACCCGCGAGATCCTCAGCAACCTCATCGAGGAGCTGGAGCGAACGCCCAAAGCCGCGCGACCGAAGCGCGTGCTCATGATTCGCATCGACCGCGTGGGACGACTCGCCTTGGACTGCATCGCCGCCGTCGCGCAGCTTCGCAAGCTTGGGGTTCTCCTGCATACCCGTCAAGACGGCGACGTGAAGCTCGAAACGGCGATGGACTCCCTGCGCCCCATCTTCGAGCTCGTCACGGCGGAAATGGAGAACGCGGCTCGGTCGGACAAGTGGAAGGCCGTCCACGCGCGGCGCCGTGCCGAGGGCAAGCACGTCGGGAGCATTCCCTATGGCGTTATCCTAGTCGAGAGTAAGGCCGTTCCGTTTGAGCCCGAGGCGCGGATCGTTCGCGAGATTTTCCGGCTCGCCGAGCAACGCTGGGGCTACACGCGGTTAGCGCGCTGGGCCCGAGAACATGCACCACCAAAACGGGCACACGACGGCAGCGATAAGCCCTATCGATGGTGCGTTTCCAGCATCAAGAGTATTCTAACGTCCAAGACGATCCGTGCCTTGATCGTCTCCGAAGACCAATGGCAGCGGACGAAGGCAGCACGCCAAAGCGATTTCCGCTCTCGCGCTCCAAAGCGCTGGGATTGGCCCTTGCAGGGTGCCGTGCGCTGCACGTGCGGCAAGCTGCTACGCGGGCATTGCGGTGGATCAGACCCGTGGCGGACCAGATACTACACCTGTCTGGACCACACGCTTGAGCCAGGCGAAACATCCCATCCCGGCCACCGCGCTGACAAGCTTGAAGCGGACTTCTTGGACCTGCTGCGTTCTCTGCGGGCCGATCCGAAGTTGGCTGATCCGCTACAGGACCATAAACCCAATACGCAATGGGAGGCTGTTGAATCAGACGCCGAGCGGCGCATCGCCGACGCGGAAAAGCGGATTCAACGCATCTGGAAACTCGCCGAAGAGGCACAGCTCGATGCCGGCCAACTCCAGGTTCGCCTCGCCGAGCTCGATGCCCAACGCCGCGCCGCGGTAGAGGCGAGAGACGCCGCGAGGGCAGCGCGCGCCTCCGAAGCCGAGTATCAGCGCAATGCCTGCTCGTTTGCCCAACTGCTCGAAGAACTGCCCCAGATGTGGACGGAAACGACGGTCGAGCTCAAACAGGAGCTCGCGCGCGCCCTCGATGCGGTCCTTGCAGAAAGCCCTGATTTTGGCGGGCTTTTCGCCGATCCAGCGTACCGCAATCAGCTCGTCTTTCGTCCTGTCGCAAAGTTACAGAAAACCGAGGACGAAATCATGAAGAAGTGGATTTCGCTGATTTGAGGCTTTACAATCAGCGCTATGCAGTCCGAGGTGACGAGCGGGTTCGCCGACGTCAACGGTACGCGGCTCTACTACGAAGAGATCGGTCAGGGCGTTCCCGTGGTGCTGATTCACGGGCTGTGTTTGAGCTCGCGCATGTGGGACGAACAGGTCGACGTTCTGGCGCGACGCTTTCGGGTCATTCGATACGACGTTCGGGGCTTTGGCCGTTCGGCGGTTCCTACGAGCCGAGCGTTTCGCCACGCGGACGACCTTCGCGCGCTTCTCGACCACCTCGATGCTCCGCTAGCGCACGTCGTCGGCCTCTCGATGGGCGGACGCATCGCGCTGCACCATGCACTCGTCTATCCGCAAGCGACCCGCGCGCTCGTTCTCGTTGATTCCGCTCTCGATGCATTCGAATGGGACGAATCCTGGGAGGCCTCCCTCGACGCAATCGAAGCATGCGCGAAGCGCGACGGCGCAAAAGCGGCAAACGCGATGTGGCTCGCGCACGAGCTCTTTGCGGCGTCACGCGAGAATCCGCACTGCTCGTCCAAGTTAGCGGAAATTGTGGGAAACGACTCAGCATGGATCTGGCTGCACGAGAGTCCCGTCCAAGGGATCGATCCGCCGGCACGCGCGCGGCTCAAAGAGATACAAGCACCGACATTAATACTCGTCGGAGAGCGCGATCTCGCCGATTTTCACCGAATCGCCGACATACTCGCAGCCGAGATACCAAATGCGACGAGGGTCACGCTGGCCGGCGCCGGTCACATGAGCAATATGGAAGAACCGTCGGCGTTCAACGCGTTGCTGCTCGAGTTCTTGACCGCCCACTAGGAGGCGTCGGACAAGACGGCCTCGTATACTGCTTCCCGCATTTCGGGCCGTTAGCTCAGCTGGTTAGAGCGCATGCTTGATAAGCATGAGGTCCCTGGTTCGATCCCAGGACGGCCCACCATCGAAAGCCCTTTGTTTGAAGGGCGTTTTCGTTCACACGCTTACCGGTAAAGCGCAAGACGCGCCGTCTAGGGTTTGGTTGCTCGCGCCGACGGGAACGCTTCGTGCGATGCTTCCACTCGAGTCTGCGCGCGAAGCCGGCCTGCGTTACATCGACGACCGGCAACCCGGTATCACGCGCCGCCGCTGCGGACGCCACTTCGCCTACGTGTATCCCGACGGCAGCCCGGTGCGCGAGCCTCGGGAGATTTCGCGAATCAAAGCGCTGGCAGTTCCGCCCGCATACACGAACGTCTGGATCGCGCCGATTCCAAACGGCCACATTCAGGCCACCGCGCGCGACGTCCGCGGCCGCAAGCAGTACCGGTACCACAAACGCTGGCGCGAGGTCCGCGATGAAGCCAAGTATCAGCGACTCGCTGCCTTCGGGCAGGCGCTGCCGGCGATCCGGGCCGCGATCGCAAAGGATCTTAACGCCACCGAGTTATCACGACGAAAAGTGCTGGCGGCGATCGTCGCGATTATGGATGCAACCGGCATTCGTGTCGGCAACGAAGAGTACGCTCGCGCAAACGGGTCGTTCGGGTTGACGACGCTGCGCGGGCGGCATGCACGTATAAACGGTTCGACGGTACGGCTTCGTTTCCGCGCCAAGACCGGCCGGGAGCGCACCGTCGCCCTGGACGATCGGCGACTCGCTGCGATCGTCAAGCGCTGCCGCGATTTGCCCGGCGAAGAGCTCTTTACCTACGTCGACGAGACCGGAGCCGTGAGCGCGCTTACCTCCGACGACGTGAACGAGTACATTCGGGATGTTGCGGGCAGCGAGTTTTCTGCGAAGGACTTCCGCACGTGGATCGGCACCGTGCACTGCATCGCGGCGCTCAGCGAGTCCGCCGCGGACCAGACCGAGGCCAAGCGCAAAATCGCCGAAGCGCTTACCGCGGTCGCGCAGCGTCTGGGCAACACCCCCGCGATTTGCCGAAAAGCTTACGTCCATCCCGCGGTCATCGAGACGTACGAGCGTAACCGCTGCCTGCCGGTGCGCAAGGGAAAGGCGCGGGCTATTCCGGCGCGCAGTGGGAAGCTCTCGCCCGAGGAGCGCTTCGCACTGCAGTTCATCCGGCGCTGGGAGCGGCGCGAGCCGTTACAGGGAACGCTCGAGCGCTCCGTGCAAAAGGCCCGACGCTACGCGGTGGGCAGCTCGAAGTGAACCGCCTTGCGGAACTTCTTCACCGATTCGGCAAGAATCTCGGCATGGAGGGCGTCGGCATTCTCCTGTAATCGCGGGAACGCTTTCTGCTCTTCCTCTTCAATGTGATGGCGTACCGCTTCCGCAAATTTCTCGGCCTTTGCGCCGAACTCCGAATCGTCATGCTCCTGTAACATCGAATCCAGTTCGAAAAGCAGCGTGTCAGCCTCCGCGGTCTCGTGATAGAGATGCTGCGCCTCGAGCTTACTTCCCGCGACTTTGTTGAGCGCCGGATAGACGAGATTCTCTTCCGTCGCGTTGTGAATGGTCAGCACGCCTTTGAGTTGCTCGAGCACCTGCGGGCGACCGCTGCCGCTTGCCTCGGTAAGCTCGTTCAAAAGCGTCTTGATGACTTGGTGATCGTTGGTGAGAATCTCTACGGCATCGGATCCGCGTACCGGCAGGAGCGTCGTGTCGATTTGCATTGAAGGCCTCGCAAAAAAGATTGGTTGCGGTTGGCATACCCGGTTCTGCGCGGCATTCAAACGGGACGGCAGCCGAGCGGCTACCGTGGGTGCAAGAGCACGATCCGCGAGGCCCCGTCTCCGGGCGTGGCCGTCATGTCGACGCTAAAGGTTTGCTGCTGCCCGTTTGGACCGTGAAGCGTTACCGACGGCGGCGTCTTTTTCCAAACCTCGCCGATCGCCGGAAGCACCCCTTTGTTCCTTTCGGCAAAACGAAGGTACTCTCGAGAGGCGCTGACGACTTTCTGCGCTTCGTCGAGCAGCGATAGAACGAGGGGCGTCTTGTCGACCAGCGCCTCGAGCGTCGCCAGGGCTTTGCGCCCCGTCGTGAGTTCCGTCTCGCGCTCCCGTGCCGTCTTCTCGAGCTCGTTGCTGCGAGCGGCCAACTCTTCGTTCGTCGTATTGAGTTCTTCGACCGTCGCCTGAAGCTCTTCGTTTAGCGTTTCCAGCTCTTCGCTGGTCGCTTGCATCTCTTCGTTGAGCGTCTCCACCTCTTCAGCGGCGGCTTCCGCCTCTTCAGCCGAGATGAGAAGGTGCTCGTTAGCGTTACGCAGATCGGCGTTAGCGGAAGTCAGTTCGTCGTTTGCCGCAATCAAGGCTCTCTGCCGTTCTTGCAGCTCGGCGTTCTGCGACGCTAATCGCGCCGACGATTCTTCGTTCCTGCGGTTGTTGGCTTCGAGCGCACGTCTGCCGACCGTGCGGTCCGTAACATCGGTGACGAGGACGAATACTCCCTCGACGCGGCCGTCTTTACTCGACGTCCGGTCGGGGAAGCACTCGACGTGAAGGTAGCGCGTCGTATCGGTTGCGAGATCTTTGACTTCCACCTCGCACACTTCGGCCATGTCCTCACCCCGAAATGCCGCGTCCAGCGCGGTTTTCAGATCGCTGGAAGGCATCTTTGCAAAATGGACGAGGTCTTCGCCGATGCCTTGTCCGTGAATGCCGAGCATCGATCGCGCCGCGTGATTGATCGTAAGTATATCGTAGTTCCGATCGACGACCACGACTCCGAGGTACGAATCGAACAAAAACGCTCCCAGGCGATCGACCAGCGACCAGCGCGGCGCCAAGGATTCTCCCGAAGAGCGCCGCGGCAAGACCGTCGACATTGCAGCCTGGCGCACCGAGGGACGCTCGCGCAAGGCCGTGCCGTCGACTATTGCCGGTGCCGGAATCAGCAGGCGATCTCCCTGACGCTGAAAGACTTTGAGAGTGGGCTGAACGGTCGCGAAGTATTGCGGCAACGGGTTCGTGGTTTCGGATTTTCCTAATACGAGATATCCGCCGGGACGCAACGAGAACGCAAACAGTTGGAGCGTTCGCTGCTGGAGCTCCTTTGTAAAGTAGATCAACACGTTGCGGCAAAGGACGAGGTCGATTCGGGGAAACGGTGCGCGCTGAGCCAGATCGTACTCGCCGAAGACGGTCAAGTTGCGAATGCGCTTTTTTATTTGAAACGCATCGTCTACGCGGCTAAAATATTTGTTTAGGACCGGCGGAGGAATCTCTTTCAACGCGCTCGCAGGATAGATGCCCCGGCGAGCAAACGCGATTGCATCGGCGTCGAGGTCGGTGGCGAAGATCCTAATCGGAATATTTTCGAGGTCGTCGCCAAGCAATTCCGCCAACGCTATCGCCAGCGTGTACGCTTCTTCGCCGGTCGCGCAGCCGGCGGACCATAGCCGCACTTCGCCGCGATTCGCGCGCGCCTGATCCAGGATATCGGGCAGAATCCGCTCCCGCAGATACGCGAAGAGCGCCGGATCTCGGAAGAACTCGGTAACCTTGATGAGAAAGGCGCCGATTAAACGCTGATAGGCATCCGGATGCGAGTTAAGGTGGCGCAAGTAATCCTTCAGCGTCGCGCAGCCCGCCGTCGCCATAAGCCGGGAGAGCCGGCGAATGATGGTGGGCGTTTTGTACTGTCTGAAGTCGATGCCCGTACGGCCGCGCAGTTGGCCGAGAAACGCATTCAAGACGTCCGGATTGCCGATCTCGGCGTCGCGCGGTCCGGCGGTCAGCGTCGTCAACAGCGGCGCCAGCGACTCCAGGTTTGCGGTGTAATCGACGTGACTGAGCGGAATCGCCGCCGGCAGCGCCGGAAAGGCCGCCGATTCGGGCTCTTGAACGAGAACGGTGCCCCCGAACTCTTTGACGGCGCGAACTCCGGCCACCCCGTCGGTCCCCATTCCCGTCAGAATCAATGCGACCACCCGGTCGCCGAAACTCTCGGCCGCGCTGATGAAGAGCGCGTCGATCGATGGAACGGGATGTCCCTGGAGCCGTTCGCTGCCTACCACGCGCTGACCGCGAATCGCAACGTTTTGGCCTGTCGAAGCGAGGTAGATCGTGGCCGGCACCAACTCTTCGTCGTGCTCGGCGACGGTCACGTTCAAGGACGTTCGCCGGCGCAGAATTTCCGCTAAGTGGCTTCGCGCGCTGGGATCGGCATGCTGTGCGACGACGACCGGTGCGGGGAAGTCTTGCGGAAGCGCTCCGGCCAGGCGCTCGAGCGCCTCGATGCCGCCGGCGGACGCCCCAACCACGACGAGGTAGGACTCGTCGGGGTTATGTGCTTTCGGCATGTGAGGTTCTTATCCAACCAGGGAACAAGGCCTCCGACGTGGAGAATCGAGCGACGCATCGCTTTCCTGCAGTAGTCGTGGGCGGCTCGGCCGGCGCCCTCGAAGCCTTGCTGAAAATCGTCGCGGAGTTTCCCGCCGACTTTCCAGCGGCGGTTTTCGTCGTGACGCACGTTCCGGCAGAGCGCGTTTCGGCTTTACCGCATCTTTTAGCCCGCGCCGGGGCGCTCTTTGCCACACATGCGATTGACGGCGCCCCGATCGCGCCCGCGCAGATTATCGTCGCTCCCCCGAACCATCATTTAGTTTTGCAAGACGGCGTGATGCGCGTGCTGCACGGACCGACTGAAAACAATCACCGCCCGTCGATCGACGTACTTTTTCGGAGCGCAGCTTCAAGTTTTGATTCCCGCGCCTGCGGCGTGCTCCTCTCGGGTATGCTCGACGACGGCTCGGCCGGCCTCGTCGCCATTCACCGCGCCGGAGGAGCGACGTTCGTGCAAGATCCCGACGACGCGGAATTCGCCGCTATGCCGCTCAATGCGATCCAGACGGGAGCGGTGGACGGCGTCTACACCGCTCGACATCTCGTCGCTGCGATCCGGCAATGGGTCGCTCAACCGGTTTCCGCCGAACGGCCGGTGCAGCGAACGGCGCCCGACGAACGCCAAGCCGGCACTCCATCGGTCTTTACTTGTCCGGATTGCGGCGGGACGCTGTGGGAACTCGACGACGCCGGAATGCTTCGATTTCGATGCCGCACCGGACATGCGTACAGCGGGGAGTCGATGCTCTCGGCACACGAGCGCCACTTGGAGTCCGCTTTGTGGGCCTCGATTCGCGCGCTCGAGGAGCGCCGCGACTTGCTAGCTCGCTTGCGGGAGCGTTCGCGCGGGCACGGCGAGCTCGCGAGTTTTCACCGTTTCGAACGGAGAGTTAGGGAAGTGGAGAACGACCTCGCGCGCGTTCGTCAAGCGCTTGAGGCCTCTTTCGACGCAGTAACTAACCCAGCGTAATAATCGAAGCAAGACCTTGCGGACGCTCCAGATCGAGCGTCTCATGTAACCGCGTTAAATACGAGAAGCGGTCGCCGAGCCAGCCCCATAGCGCCCCGTCGCAGACGACGGCCTGCCTCGGAGACTTCAACACTGCCACACCACTCGTGACGCCGCGCGACGTAGCGATGGTCCCCGCGGGCCCCGACTGGTTTAAAAAAATCGGCGCCGAGAATCCTTGCGTCGCATACTCCATCTCTTTCGAATGGAAATCGAAGGAGGCGGCGAAAAACGCCTCGCCGTTTGCATGATCGCGCGCGGCCTCCGCAGGGGAAAGCTCGCGCGCTACGGACTCGATCAACGCCTGGTTGAATCCGCTGCTCTCCTTGAGGTTGAGAGTAAGCAAACCGCGCGTTTCCGTAACGAGCCGGTAACGCCAGGGAATCGCGCAATCGCTCGAACGGTAAACGTCCAAACCAAACGCGCGATCGCGAAGCCGTTCCCACCAGCGTTCCTTTCGGATCTCGGGCAAAGAGCGATAGCCCTGCAGCAGCTCGCCGAATCGCTCCACGATGGTTTGACCGAGTCCGTCGATCGCCTCGAATGCCGTCGCCGCGGCTTGGCGACCGATTGAGCAAGCGATGAGAACTCCGCGATGCAAGCCGCTTGCATCGACGAGCGCGACCGCCGCAGCCGAGGAAGGCGCCATTGCGAGAAATGCGTCGCGCTCGCTCGCTACGTCGCTCACTTTTTCAAAGAAACCATCTTCGCACCCCGCCGAAAAAAAGGACGCGCCGCTGAGGAAGTTCTTCGGTATAGATGTAACGACCGGCGGCCGGCCGGCGGGAAACTCCGATCGGAATACCGTCCCCTGCTCGTCGAGCAAAAAACAGCAGCCCCAACCCTGCATGATGGCCGCGGCCTTTTCCGAAGCGAAGTCGACGAGCTCTTTCGGGTTCTGGGCGCTTACCGCAGCGTCGCGAACTAACAGCCGCTCCATCTCTATACGAGCACTCCGCAAACGCCCTGCTTCGAGCGTAAGTTCCTTGACCGCCTTGAAGATCGCTTCGCTGGGAGCGTCGTACGGCAGACACCGATCGATCAACGACCGGCTTTGCCACGATGGAAAGTCGCCCGGGCAGAACGCGAGGATGCGCAGGGTGCTGCAGTTGACGATCCGATGGATGCTAGCGACTGCAGAGATCGGATCGGATAGCCGTGCAACGTCGACCACGATGATGTCGGGGACGTCCTTCTGCAGTACCCGCTGCGAAAGCTCTCCAAAATTCGACGCGCGTTCCAACGGCCAGCCCCGCTGAGCGAGGCCGGACACGAGCGAATGATGCACTTCGTCGTCCAAGCCGAAGCTGAGAATACTCGGTTCCATCAGCGTATACGGGAAGCGGTACTGCTCCGCCGGCGGGACGGGTGTGGGTATCGTGACTTTTTCCAGCGCCTCGAAGAAATCGTTCACCGCGGGCATCCGCACCGATTCGGCAAGCGGCGCGATTACCACCCATCGGTCACTTTTATACGAAAATGGAATAGCCATCGCCGGGCGGCCACTTGAGGGATCCAGAATGCGCGTCGGTCTCATGCGAACGAAGAGCCGCCGCAGCGGCCACCGCATCCAATACCGGGCGTGCGTGCCGGTTAACCCACGCGATACCGCGATAACGAACGCTCCGTCGGGCCGCGCCGACTTCAAGAGCAGGGCGCTCGAGAACATTCGTTCCATGCCGACGATCGCATCGAGCAGGTCCTCGAAATTCGCCGGATCTTCGGCCGCGCTGCTAATCGCAGCGAGTAAACGTGAAAGATCTCGAATGTGGGTCAAGTTTTCGGACGCCGCAGGCAGGCTCCGTTGGCACGCAGGAACGTGCCCAAAGCTAGCGGGCTAACCTTGCGAAGGAGCTGCCGTAAGGCAACCTCCACGATCGAGCTTTCGCTTACGCGCGATTGCGACGCTATCTCGTGCAGACGTTCGCCTATTTCCTCAGAGAGATTTACGGTGATTCGCTGCGCGTTAGCGGCGACGCCAACGCGTGCGGAAAACTCTTTCGGTCGGTCTTTTGCGGCGGTTCGCGTATTCACAACTTCAATGTTTCCCGTTGTATCGCCGAATCCCGCGCGGCGGCAAAGAGCACGTGAGCGAGCAGACGCCCGTTAGTTGTTCCCCTGTTATGAATAAAAGGCACCGGGCGGTACCCGCACGAAGCACTTCATCGGAGGAGACCTGCCATGGAAATGCCCGCACTTGGGAGCGCAGGGACCAGCACCCTAACGTTCGTCTTGAAGCTTGAAGGGGAGTTTGATCTCTCCGATTGTGACCGTTTGCGAGATGCCTTCTCGATCCCGAGCAGCGCGAGCCTCGTCGTCGTGGACCTTCGCAGTACGACCTACATCGATTCCAGCGTGCTCAAATGCTTTTTCGAGCTGCGCAGCCGTACCAACGACCGCGGCGCTCGCCTCGTGCTGGTCGGCTTGAGCTCCGGCGTCAAACGTATTCTCGAGGTCTGTCACTTTGACACGATCTTCGACATTCGCGACGGCTTCGGAGAGCTGTCGCACTCCGTCGCTTTCGAAACGCCCGACGTTCGCATGCTCACGTTGGTTTCACGGTCGTCCCCGATGGAAACTTAAAGTCCCGGTACGGTCGAGACCGCTATTTCAGGCTCGTGCTCGTGCTCACACTCGTACTCGTGCTCGTACTTGCGCTGGCTGCATCCGATGCAAGGTCGCACGAATCGCTCCAATGCGTCAACTGACAGGCGCGCTGCAAGAATACACTCACCGATTGGCTCGGGTTTCCGAGTAGTATCACGACCGTTGCAACGATAATCAGGACGAGAGTAGTGGCACCTTTCATGCCCCGGTGGTTTCTACGGTCACCGCACCTTTCCGCGCGCGTGCACGTTGCAAGCTGCCAGAATTCCCGCGCCCATTACGGAACTCCGACGTGCGCCTTAATGCTCCTTTACCGAGGTTTAGCTAGCCGATTTGCAGGGAATGATCTTAGTTTTTCCGCCGCGCCGATTAGCCGTCGCGCGCAAAAATCTATCCTCCAACGCTCGAAGCAAGATATCGATCGAACCAATCCACGGTTTGATCGAGAATGTCGATTTGATCGGCGATTTTTCTCGGTCCATGCCCCTCGCCCGCATACACGACCAGTTTCGTCGGGACGCCGAGGGTTACCATGGCGTGCCAGAACTCGAACGCTTGCGGCGCCGGAACCTCTTCGTCGAGTTCGCCCTGGAGGATGAGCACCGGCGTCTTGGACTGCGTGATAAACGTAATCGGCGAGCTTCGTGCGTAGACGGCGGGATCCTGATAGACCGACGCGCCGAAGAATGGGATCATCCATTGATCGATTTTGTTCTGTCCGTAGTACGACTGCCAGTTGACGATTCCGGCGCCGGCGACGATCGCCTTGAAACGCGTGGTTTGCGTCTCGGCCCACATTCCCATGTACCCGCCGTAGCTCCAGCCCATCAGACCCAATCGATTCGGATCGATCGGCGCGGCTTTGAGTGCCGCATCGACGCCGGTCAAATCGTCGCGCCAATCGCCGTAGCCGAAATCCTTGACGTCAGCGCGCGTAAAGGCTTCGCCTTTGCCGAAGCTGCCGCGCGGATTTGGCATAAACACAAAGTAGTCGCGCGAGCCCAGCGCATTGAGGTTGCGCCCGCCAAACGACGGCACGGTCTCGGCCGACGGGCCGCCATGGATCACCGTGACCATCGGATACTGCTTGCGCGCGTCGAAATTCAGCGGGTAGATCAGCCAGCCTTGAACGGGAAGCCCGTCATCTTGCCACTGCAGCGAAACTGCTTTACCGTACAGGCGCGTCGCACCGGCGTTGCTCGAGCTGATTTGCGTGAGAGCGGATCGCGAACCAGCCCAGATCTCGGGCGGCTCGGCGAACGAAGCACGCGCGAGCGCTACGCTTGCGCCGCCTCGAGTGCTCGACCAGCTCCAGAGCGACTCCTCGCGATCCGTCAGCGAGGTCAAGGCGGAATGTCCGCTCGCCGGAACGTCGAGTCGCATCAGGCGCATCGATCCTGAGACGTGCGCGACGAGATCGAGACTCGATGCATCGTTCCAGCGAAGCGACTGCACCGAGACCGGTGCACCGTCGGTGACGTCGACCGATTCGCCGCTCCGCGCGTCGACCATATACACGTCGCCGCCGGTCGATCCGAAGTCGCTCATGATTCCGCCGATCATCGCGATGCGGCTGCCGTCGGGCGACCATTGGGGGTCGTCGATCTGGTAGGAGGGCGCAAGGAGATCGTGCATCGTTGCGCTTGCGACGTCGACGCGGGCGAGCCGCGCGATCCACCAGTTGTTATCGCCGTTGCCCTTTGCGTAGGTCGCGGCGATCTCACGACCGTCGGGCGACCAGCCATATTCGTAGACGTAGACGTTTGCCGGCGTGATGAAGCGACGAGTGCCGGCGGCGGGGTCGATCGTCACGAGGCGCTGCTCGTCGACCGTCGTACCGATGACGCCCACATCGCGCGCGCCCGGCGCGAGCGCTCCGGCGAGCCGGTGTGCGGCGGCGATATACAGCGCCCCGAGTGCGTCGGCCTTGGGAGACCAGGTAAGCCGTTGCACGTCGCCCTTGAAGACGCCGATCTGACGCACGTTCCGACCGTTGGCATCGGCGACGAAGAGCTGCAGCTGTCCTTTCGAGCGCGCGTCCGACAGAAATGCAATCTTGCGTCCGTCGGGCGACCAGACGGGGTTCTCCTCGGTGTAGTTGCCGTTGCGTCCTCCTGCGGTCAAGCGAACCGGCGGCGAGCCGCCCTGGAGTTTCCGTACGTAGAGCGCGCTATACATCGGCGACTGCAGCAGATCGGCCGGATCGTGATACTGCTCTTCCCATGCGACGGCGCGGCCGTCCGGCGACAGATCGACGTCGCGAAGGTCGCGGACTCGGTACGACGCCGTGAGCACGTCCCGCATCGAGGGTGCGGCCGACGCGGTCGACGCGACGACGTTGAATCCGACGGTGAATGCAATCGCCGACGCCAGCGGCGCCAGACCTCGCGTCGTCGGCGTCATCCGCCGGCCATCGCCCCTACGACGAGGAACGGCTCTTCACCGGCAGCGACGGCGTGAGGCAGCGGCGCGTCCGGACGCTCGTGCGATAGATCCCGCTCGCAGGCGAAGAAGCGCACGTAGGCCCGCCGCTGCTTCGTCACGTGATCGCGAACCGTACCTTTCAATGCGGGATAGTGCGATTCAAGCGCGTCGAGCAACGACCGCTGCGTCGGCTCGCCGTCAACCTCGAGTCGAACTTCGCCGTCGACGCGCGCCAGCGTGCATAAGTGCGCGGGAAGGATGACGCGAATCATGCAAACGTCTGCACTTCGACCGAGAGCACGGCGGGCAGATCGTGAACGATCGCCTGCCACGTGTCACCCGAATCCGGAGAGACGTAGACCTGACCCCCGGTCGTGCCGAAATAGATTCCGCACGAATCGAGCGAATCGACGGCCATCGCATCGCGCAAGACGTTCACGTAGCAGTTGCGCTGCGGCAAGCCGTTCGTCAGCGCCTCCCATTCATCGCCGCCGGTGCGGCTTCGATAGACGCGAAGCTGCCCGTCGATCGGGAAGTGCTCCGAATCGCTCTTGATCGGTACGACGTAAATCGTTTCGGGCTCGTGCGCGTGAACGTCGATGGCAAAGCCGAAGTCGGTCGGCAAGTTTCCGCTTACCTCGCGCCATAACTCGCCGCCATCGTCGCTGCGCATGACGTCCCAGTGTTTCTGCATGAAGAGTACGTTTGGCTTGGCCGGATGCATCGCAATGCGATGCACGCAATGCCCGACCTCCGCTTCCTGCTCGGGAATGCCGGTCGATTTCAGGCCGCGATTGATCGGTCGCCAGCTCGCGCCCGCGTCGTCGCTGCGAAAGGCGCCGGCCGCGGAGATCGCGACGAAGATTCTCTTCGGATCGCGCGAATCGAGGACGATCGTGTGCAGGCACATGCCGCCGGCACCCGGCTGCCACGACGACGCCGAGGGGTGCGTGCGAAGCGCCGCGAGCTCTTCCCAGTTTTGGCCGCCGTCGCTCGATCGAAAGAGCGCCGCATCTTCGGCTCCGGCGTAAACGAGGTCGGGATCGTCCGAGGATGGCTCGAAATGCCAAACGCGCGCGAACTCCCACGGATGCGGCGTGCCGTCGTACCACAAATGCGTACCGGGCGTTCCGTCATAGACGAAACGGTTTCCAACCGGCGCCCAGGTTTTGCCGCCGTCGTCCGATCGTTGAACGACCTGGCCGAACCAGCTCGACGTCTGCGATGCGTAAATCCGAGGCGGATCGGCGGGGGAGGCCTTCAGGTGGTAAACTTCCCAACCCGCAAAGTGCGGACCCGAGACGGTCCACGACGCTCGTTTACCGTCCGCTTCCAGAACGAACGCGCCTTTGCGCGTTCCGACCAAGACGCGGACGGAACTCATGCCGTCAGCGGTGAGGGGTGACGCGGCTGATAGAGCGCGATGCGTTCGCCGCCGGGCAGCACCAATGCGGTTAGCGAGCCCCAACCTCGGTCGGCAATCGGTCCATCGGTCTCGATGCCGCGCTCGGCAAGTTTGGCGACGACCGCCTCGATGTCGTCGCACATGAGATAGACTTCATGTTCGGGCGAATCTTCGGTTCGGTGTACGGCGATCTCGGTCGGAGGCGCGGCGAAGATCGGCCACCCTTCCACCGCGTCGACCGACCTCAACTCGAGCACCTCGCCGAGGAACTTGCGCACTTCTTCCGCGTGCTTGCTGAACAGGATCACGTGCATGCCGCTAATCATTGCATCCGCCTCTCCGGCGGGGAGTACGCGGCCATTCTTTAGCGACCCTTCGCGACCGGCAAGTCGATTGCGAAGCGCTTGCGGCGGCTGCGAATGCCCCGCACTAAACGCACGGCGCTTGGGGCAACACCATAAGCCGCCGCGAGCGCGCGAACACAGGCCTCGTTCGCCGCGCCGTCGATCGCACGTTCGCGCACACGAACCACCAACGCGCCATCGGCTTCCACGATTCCCGGCCGCTTCGACCCCGGGTGGCAGGTAACGTCGATAACTGTCATAGGAAGGTAACGTCGGCCTTTGCACGGAGTATTCGCCATGAACCGATTGCATTCTTGGATTCCCGCGTGCGGCCTATGCGCGCTCTCTCTCTTCGTCGCGGGCTGCGGCGGCCTCACCTCCCCGACGACGCTTCCTCCCGCAGCGCCGCAGATTTCGGCGGCAAAACCTATGGCGCACGGCGCGCTTCTTTATGTCTCCGACACGGGGTCGAGCGAAGTCTACGTCTTCTCCTATTCGAAGGGCAAGCTGCTGCAGACGCTGAGCGGCCCCTTCGCCGAGCCGGGCGGTGAGTGCGTCGACGATAACGGCAACGTCTTTATCACGAACACCGGCGGCAGCAATGTCATCGAGTACGCTCACGGCGGCAGCACGCCGGTCGCGACGCTGAAGGATAACGGCTGGTTTCCGATCGGGTGCGCGGTCGACCCGGCCACCGGCAATCTCGCCGTCACTAACTTCTCGACGAGCAGCAGCGGACCTGGTAACGTCGTGATTTACAAACACGCCAAGGGAAAGCCGACCGGTCACTACATGGATTCCGCCATGCCGAATATGCTGCTCTGCAGCTACGACGGCGCGAGCAATCTCTTCGTTGACGGGCTAACGCAGGGAAGCGCCTTTGCATTCGCCGAGCTTCGCCATGGAGCGACAAAGCTGACGAACATTTCCGTCAATCAGAGTATCGGCAGCGCCGGCGGTGTCGCCTGGGACGGCACGTACGTTACGATCGGCGACCAAACGACGAACACGGTGTATCAGTTCACGGTTTCCGGCAAGCACGCGACGAAGGCCGGATCGACGATGCTCGGCGGCGCCATCGAAGTGTTTCAGTACTGGATCGACGGCGCGAAAGTCATCGGCGCCGACGCCCTCGGCGGCGATGTCGGGATTTGGAACTATCCGGCCGGAGGCTCGGCCACCAAAACAATCAGCGGGCTGTACGCACCGTTGGGAGCGGTCGTCAGTCGGGCAAAGTAGGGATTCGTCTTCCCGGGATTGGGTATGACGTAGACGTTTAGTTTAAAGGGAGAAGTCCCGTGCACTAGCACAACAAAGGCGCTCGCAATGCGAGCGCCTTTCATTGTAGATTGCCAGGTTTTTCGTGGAGATGAGGGGAGTCGAACCCCTGACCCCCTGCTTGCAAAGCAGGTGCTCTACCAGCTGAGCTACATCCCCGCGGCGCCTTAGCTTGTTTGCCGACGGCCCTTCGCCCTCTGGGCTTCGCGCCTCCCCTTCCTCGAGAAGCAAAGGATTCCGAACGGCGGCGGAATGAATAGGCCGGGTCGCGGCAGAGGCCGGATAGCGGGGGCATAGCTCAGCTGGTAGAGCATTACGCTGGCAGCGTAAGGGTCAGGAGTTCGAGTCTCCTTGCCTCCACCATAGAACGCTCGTTTCTACGGGCGTTTTTCGTTGCGATCGGCGTCACGGTTGCCATTCGGTTGCCCTCGGCGGAGATCGACTCTAGCTTTGCGCCCAAGCGTTCCACGGCGGCGCGCTGCACGTCCGCAACCAAGTGCGCGTAGATCGCGAGCGTGACGTTCGGGGTCGTATGACCCAACACGGATGCGGTCGTCCGGACATCAGTGCCACCAACGATAAGATGCGTCGCCGCGGTATGCCGCGTGTCGTGCAACCTCGTCGTCGAAATCCGGGCGGCTTTGGCAAGTCGAACGAACGCCTTGGTCGCTGACATCGGCGTGACTCGCAAACCGAGTGGCGACGTGAACACGCCGCCCTCGTCGACATACGGTTCGCCCGCAAGCCGTTTATCCTGCTCTTGCATTCCACGTTGCCGGCGCAATGCGTCTAAGGCTATCTGCGAAAGACCTAGACGCCGAATGCCGCCGGTTTTCGTGCTTTTGAGCTCTATGCGATCCTTTGTTTGCGACAAGCTCTTTGCGATTGTAAGGATCTGATTCTCCAAATCCACGTCACTCCACGAGAGGGCGCAAAGCTCGCCCCGTCGCGCACCCGTCGCCAATGCGAGAGTTACAAAAGGGCCCCATCGGGTCGCATTAGCGACCGTTAGCAGCCTCGCGACTTCTTCATCAGATAGCGCCTTAGCCGGCGAAGGCGAAGGTCGAGGAGGCTTGGCAGCATTTGTGTGGCACACATTGCGCCCAATGAGTTCAAGCCCTAACGCCCACTCAATCGCGCCATGCAGCAGGCCAAAAACATTGCGAACGGTTTTGGGCGAAAGAGGCTTTGACTTCTCGCCTCCGCGGGTGCGCAACGTCGTGACCCATTCCGAAATATGAGTCGGCCTCAGCTTTGAAAGCGCAATAGCGCCCAAGTTTGGCACGATGTAGCGTCTCGACTTTTCTTCGTATGTCTCGAGTGTTGCAACGGTTCGATCATTGGCTCGGCAATGTTCGATGAATCGCGACATCAGTTCGCCCACCGTGAGAGCTTCCGGAGCTACGTTTACTCCGCGGTCGCGGGACTCAAGCGCCTGCCGCTCGGCGCGCTCCGCCTCCTTGCGCGTTGTAAAGGTGCCCAGAGCTCGACGCGCGCGTCTACCACCGATTCCGCGCTCGACCTCGACGAGAACTGCCCAGCGACCCGACTTGCGCTTGTAGACGCTCACATTGGCACCTCGTTCGGCTATTCGACGTGACCGCCGAGGAATTCTCGCAGCGCCGCCTTCGTGATTAATAGCCGCTGCCCGATCCTGATGCTCTTTATGGCATGCGTCCTTAGCGCTTCATATACCGAGCTTCGGCCAATCGGTAGGAACGCGATAAGATCGCGCGGGGTAAGTACGTCGGGCAGGTCTCTAAAAACGCGAGTGAGGTCGCTGGTTCTTCCGGGCTCGGTTGGCTGCGCTGGCATTTGACGCGACTCCTTTGATTTCGATACGCATTATTATGCGGCCGAAAGTCTTCTATAGTATTGACGTTAATTGTCGTCCAATACACCGCGCACGTCAAGAAGACGAAGCCTAAGTGAACTTGTCGCCTGCGGCGGCATGCGTCGCCAAAAACTCGGCGATGTCGTCGACGTCTAGCTTGCGCTCCGCCAGATCGATCATCAGCTGGAGACCTTCATCAACCTCGGCATGGACTTCGAAACCGTTTGCCGCGAGAAACGTGCGCATCGCAATCCACGCTATTCGCTTATTGCCGTCGAGAAACGGCTGGTTCTGCGCGATCGAGCGCAGTAGCGCCGCCGCCTTCTGAAAGATATGCGGGTAGAGCTCGGCACCGAACATCGTTGCCTGGGGCAAGGCAACGGCGGACTCAAGAAGCTCGGGCCGTACCAGCTGCCGGCGCGAACCGACGTGCTCGGCATAGAGCTCGAGCACGTCGTCGACGTCGAGGAAGAGCACCTAGGCGCGCGCTAAGGCCTCGAGAAGTTCCTTATCTTCCGCAACGATCTCACGCGCGAGTTCTCGTAAACGCTCACGGGGGATGGGGTTTGCTTCTAGATGCTCATGCAGTGCCGCGAGCATGAGCTCGTTCATCGAACGGCGTTCCGACTGCGCCTGGCGTCGCAGTCGAAGGTAGGTCGCTGGATCGAGGCGGACCGGAAGAGTTTTTAGGCCTGACATCGTGATGCCATGATATCACAGACCTTGTTCAGTGACAAGCGAGCAACCAGCCATAAGGTGGTATCCGCCCAGGCACATTATCGATCCATCGAGATCGAGCGCGTACGACTAAGGGCGCGCTGCTCTTTGCGGATCGCGAACTCGACGTCCCGCCGCATGACATCCGGTACCGCCCGGTAGCCGCGATCGACTGCCGCGGCGAGCTGGTCGAGCCGAGTGCTCCAGGCTGGTCCATCGCAGTCGAGCTGCGCAACGCCGACGCGCTCCAAGACCTTGAGCCGCGTCTCAAGCGTTGGAATCTCGTCACGCAGGGCGGTCCGCGCCTGGCGCATCTCGGCTTCGAGACCAAGCGATGCACCCACGTATTCGCGGTAGATGCGCTCATCGCTTCGAATGCGTTCCTGAATGCGCTGAGCGTCGCTTTCAAAGCCGCGCATAGCTTTCGCGAGCTCCGCTTCGTAGCGGGTCTGCTGCCCGGCATGCAGCTTCTCGGTCGCCTTCTTGGCCATATGGCGCACGAACGGATTCCAGGATTGCTGTTCCTTCGTCAGCCTCGAGAGCTGCACACGTTGGGCCGGCGTGAACTGCGTTGCCTCGCTGACGAGCGCTTCGATCTCTTTTTGCGCCGACGCGACCGTTCGCTCGACGGTCGGCGGCTTGCCGACGCGGGTCAGCTGCGCTCGCTCGACGCGAGCGCGCTTGCAGCGAGCCTCTTCTTCGGCGCGAATGACGTTAAGACGCTGGCGCATCTGATCGAGCGTTACGGGCTGCGATGCTGCTTCCGCTGCACGTTCGGGCCGATTGCGTCCTTCAGCGTCGAGCACATCAACCCCGCGTTGCGCGCCAAGATCGCCGGCGCGAGCTCGTTCCGCGACGTACGAATGGTAGCCCATCGGCGTCTCCTCGCGAATGAGCTTGCGTTCTGACGCCAGCATGATCTTGGTTGCCTCCCAGCGCACTCGCCCTGCGTCGTACTCGCGTGCGCGCCGGCGATTCATGATCGTATCGATCGACCAATACGCGAATTGACGAGCTATAGCGCCGCGCGCGGCCAGCCGCGCCACTGCGCGCAAGAGCATGCGCGCTTCGCGCCGCCGCTTGGCCTCGCACCGGCGCTGCACACTCTCGCGCTCCCATGCTAGCTCTCGACGCGTTGCGGTTGCCTTATGGCGTTCGCCGAAGAACCGGTCGCGATACTGCGCGTACTCCGAGCGCATCCGGGCGTGATCGACGATGCGTTGCGCGTCGCGCAGAGCCCAACGCGGATCGGTGCAGGCGTCGCGCTCGGCCCGATCTCGAAGACTGCTGCGACTGCGCTTCGGCCTTTGCTCCGGCGTGAACGGGCACGGTCCGAAGCGCTGCTCAAGTGCCGCTTTCTTGCAATGCGGATGGATCCGCGACGCACCGCAGCCGGTGCGCCAGGGATCGCGACCCTGTGCGAATGCCAGTCCTTGCACGCGCGTTCCGCGCGCAATCAGCTTGACGGAGATCCCGTCGCGAGCGAGCTGCTGCGTGAGTTCATCCCACGAGCGCGCGCTATCGACCGCGTTGAGGATCGTCGCTCGCGCCTTCTGGGACCAGTGCGTTGCTGAGATCGTCTCCTTCGCGAGGGCATGCGAGGGCATGAAGGGTCCGAAGCGCCGCTCGAGGGCCGGCAGTGCGCAACGCCCATCGATGCGCGACGCCGCGCAACCCGGCGCGCCGCGTTCGAAACGCTCGGCGAATGCTAGACCTCGTATCCGCTTACCGCGCCGAACGAGCTTGGCGACGACGCCATGGGCAGCGAGGCGCTGATGCAGGTCGTTCCAGTCCTTCGCGCGGTCGACCGCATCGAGGACGTACGGACGCGCACTCTCGTGCCACGGCAGCTCACTACGCTCGTGCAGCTGCCGATACGCACCGTCGCTCAGGCGCCGCTCCGGGTCTGGCGGCGGCGCATACAGGTGGCGCACCCGCTGCACGATGTCGCGGTTGTGGTGGCCGACAACGATCTCCCGACCCCGCTCTGCTGCGATCTCCGCACAGGTGCGCTCGCGTTTGATCCGCTCGTGCCACAAGTCGTTCGCCTTACCGTCCGGACCGATGCGATTGGCGATCACGTGGGCGTGGTAGTTATCGGTGTCTTGATGCGCCGCCAACACGTACTGGCTACGCTCCATGCCGATCGATCTCAGCAGCCGTTCCGCGTCGCTCACGACCTGCTCGCGTGTCGGATGCTCGCCATTAGCATACGCAACGATGAGATGATAGACGGGATCCTTGCAGCGCCGCGAGAGTACTGCCACCGCCTCCATCTCGATCGCAGCCGTCTCGACCGAAGTGACGCCGCGCAGCTGCACCCAGGCCGCCTTCTTCAATGCACTGGCGTATCCGATACCGTCGCCGAAGGAACGTCCAGCCTGTCTACATGCGCGCTCATGAGCATGCTCCGTGATGTAGTCGATGCCGGTTGCGAAGCTGCGCGTGTGGCAGCGCGCCGGCACCGACTTGGAGATCATGACGTCACCTCGGGCAAAAGAAAAAGCCCCGCGCGAACGATCGCGTCGGGACTTTGGATTACACCCGCATTATTATGCGTATGTAAGTCGGGTATGTTGTCTCACGCCGAGTATATCACGAACGCAAGTTTCTTGCTATGCTTTTTTGGTGCCGTGATTCGTTGCGGCGCGTTACTTCGGTCGACGGATTTTCAAAACGCAAGCCGGTGGTTGCGCCACGAAGGCACAACCAGCGCGCCGAAACCACGTCACCGCTGCTTCACTTTCGGATCAGCTCGGCAAGCCGCACGGGTGACGTCTTGCAGGTGGGCGCTGGGGGTGGTAAGCTTAGCGGCATCCGCGGCAAGCATAAGTGCAAGGCTGCCTGACGAACCAGAGAAAGCTGCGGGCTGGTTTGATGCTTCGAGAACGAAAGAACCTCCGACGTAAAAATTTCCATGCAGGCATCTTTGCAGGGCTGGTGCTGATCGCGGTAGTGAGTGCCGTCGGCGCTGGGGCCTCAGGTTTTGCGCCTTCGAAGACGTTCGCATTCCACAATGAGGGGTATCATGTTTCGCTTTAGAAGCTCGATGTTCATTGACCGTTTGTTTTGTTCCACCGCCATGTTGCTCTGTGCCGCGACCCTCACGAATTGCGCGGGGAGCGTCACTTCGCCGACTCCGGCTAGGCCGGCCAGTGGGCAATCGCCTGCTGGCGACGCACGAGCGCGTCTCAGCAACTTAACGCGGACATACAAAGTGCTGTTCGGCTTTGGTAACAATGTCTATGGCGATGATGGAGCTTATCCCTTGGCGGGGCTGACTAAAATAAACGGCGCCCTCTACGGCACAACCTCCTACGGAGGATCGTATGGCTCCGGAGGCCACGTCGGCTACGGAACCGTCTATAGCATCAGCACCACCGGAGCGGAAAATGTGCTTTACAGTTTTAGTGGCGGCACCGATGGTGCTGCTCCCGCTAGCGGCCTAATCTACGTGAAGGGCAGGCTGTTCGGCACGACATCAGCGGGCGGCCAGTACGGCGCCGGAACCGTGTTCTGTGTCAAAACAACAGGCAAGGACTTTCGCGTACTTCATGCGTTTCGCGGTGGTGCCACAGACGGTGCGGCTCCGATGGCAGGCTTGGTCGAAATAGGTGGCAAGCTTTACGGCACGACGGCCGAAGGCGGTGCATATGGGGGTAGCAACTACTCGGGGGGGACCGTTTTTAGCATAAATTTGGCGACACGTAGCGAGCGCATAATACACAGCTTCGGTGGTAGCTCAGATGGTGCATATCCCGTGTCGGGTCTCATCGACGTGAAGGGTACGCTCTACGGCACGACGGAGGAAGGCGGTCAGCACGGTGCTGGTACGGCATTCGGGATGAGCACCGCAGGCGCCGAAACTATGCTTTACAGCTTCAGTGGTTCACTTCCCGCTGCCCGCAATCCCGTCGCTGGCTTGACAATCATGAAAGGCACACTTTACGGTACGACGTACGGCGGCGGTTCAGCGAACTGGGGAACTGTTTTTGCGATCAACTTAAGTGGCACCGACGAGCGTGTGCTGCACAACTTCAGCAACAATGGACAGGACGGAATGCGGCCATATGCTGGTCTGATCGCCGTAAAAGGTGCGTTATTTGGCACGACATACAATGGCGGTACCGCGTGCCGCGGAAGCAGGGGTAGCGGAACCGGCTGCGGGACGATCTTCCGCGTGAATACGAACGGCAAAGAACGCGCGCTGCACAGCTTTGGTGAAGCCTATAAGAATGACGGCCTGTATCCAGCGGCCTCCCTGACTAAAGTCAATGGCGCGCTCTACGGCACAACGGTAGAGGGCGGTATTGCGCCCCCGAGTTGCCCGCATTCAGGCGACATCTGCGATTTCGGGACTGTCTTCGCTTTAACGCTCTAAGCACGGGCTCATCATCGCCGGCAGTTAACACCTCGGAGCAAATTCGACTTGCTAACAATTTGCTAACGGAATAGTTCCTCGTGGGTATTCCGAGGTCACGGCAGATCCCATTCTTGTGCTCAATCGACGCTAGCGGTGACTTGAAGGGGCGGCCTTAGTGATTTTCAAGACCGCCCCATTCAACCGCTGCCTCAAGCCCCTCAGGCAAATCGTTCGTTGGCGACGGATTGTGCTGAAGGCCTTATTGGTATCTCGTTGCCGGTACGCTACGTCAGCGTCGCTTTAGGCTGCGCCACAGCCACCGATTCGCGGAAGCAACGTGAACGTGCAATCTAGTTGTGGCGGGGATGCGCCTTCGCCACCGACGCAACGCGGATAGCGCCAGTGCGGCTCACCATCGACGTAATCTTCCAACTCGATCCGAAGCCGGCAGTCGTCGGCACCACCGTAACAGTACCAAAACGTCTTGTCGGGATAGAAGGCTGAATCAAGGCGCCAGTTTCGCTCCCTTTTGGCGTCGAGCGCCTCGCCGGGGGCGACTCGTTTAAATATATCGCCGGCTAGGATAAAGCGATGCGGCACGCGGCCGTCCCAGTCCATCACAGCCAGGATCACACGATGCAGCCCGCCGAGCTTCGTAAAGAAGGAAACATGCACGCGGCGCCAGACCGGCGGCGCGGCCCTTTCGAGAACCATGAATAGCTGCGCCAGGTCCGGGTAAAACCGCATCCTCGTCGAGCAACACGCGCGGTTGCCATTCGGTTGCCCTACGCTGCGATTTTCGGCACTATGCGCCGGTCCTCGCCGACACCGGATAGCACGGGCAGGCCGTGGAAATGCCAGACGCGATAACGGTTTTCGTTACTCTTCGTCATCCCGCACCACTCCACAGCACGCGTCCCGACCGAGTTCGAGTCTCCTTGCCTCCACCAAACGTTGCAAAACCGGAAGCGGCGCGACGGATCCGGTCAGCAGCTCTAAAAGACGACCGTGGTAATGCGCAGCGTTTGGAGATGCTTTTCGGTGGGGCCCGGCAAGACTTGTGCGGTCCAGATCACGCCGGACGATCGATCCGGAAAGCCGGCAATCCACCCCGAGCGCACGCACGCGTAGTCCAATCGTTTCCCGTCGACGATGTCGGTGGCGCCGGTGATTGCCGCGCATTTGTCGCCGTTATCGAGGCGAATCGCCCATGGTTCGCCTTTGTGCTCCTTCCAGCGCGCCATCGACGTGGCGTTCTCGCTTAACGGTTTGCCGAGACGCATGAAGACGAGGCTTCGCGAGAACGGCGTCTCCGCACAGACGACTTGGTCTCGGTGGGTTGGGTTGACGAAACACGGATCGTAGATGTCGTTGCCGGCCGTGCATCGCCACGCATCGGGGCGATTTGTGGAAACGGCGTGGGTCCAGCAAAGGCCCTTCACCCTCGACGAAATGCCGAACCCGCGTTGCAGTCCCGTCGACGTCCACGGCATAAAGACGAGCAGCTGCGTCGGCTTTACGGCAGCCGCGCAAATCGCCGCCGAAAACGCGAACGCCACGGCACCAAAACCGGCACCGAGCGCAACCACGGCCTTCGATCGAACGCGCATTAACGTGAAACCTGCGCTCGAGCGCTTCTATTACAAGAGACCGGTTCCTCGCTAATTGCGCGGCAATCAGCGCTCGCACAGCCAGCGGACGATCCCGGCGCGAACGACGCGCCGCTCGAGCGCGTGGACTCGCTGCGTCAGATGCTCTTCATCTTCATCCGGTTCCACCCAAAGGGGGGCCCGAGCCATCACCGGGCCGCGGTCGGTCGATGCAGTGACGCGATGGAGGGTCGCGCCCACCCAAGGACTCGCCGCGGCAAGCGCGTCGCGTACCGCGTGGGGCCCGCGGAATGCCGGTATCCGGCTGCCGTCGGGCATCACGACCACGTCGCGCTGCGGATCGAGCGGCAGAAAGGCGGGATGCAGGTTGAGCACCTCCGGAAATGCTCGAACGAACGACGCGTCGAGCAGATGCATCCACCCAAGCAGCAGCACGAGATCGGCCCGATGCGCCCGAACCGAGTCGAGCAGCCGCGCGTCATAGGAAGCTCGCGGTTCTTCCGCCCGATTCCAAGCGACGGCTTCGACCGACGACAAGCCCGCGCTGCGGGCCCGCTCGAGCGCGAAGGCCCGCGGGTTGTTGCTCACTAGGCCGACGATCTCGATCGGCAGCTCGCCGCTTCGCGCGGCATCGAGTACGGCTTGAAAGTTGCTGCCGTTTCCCGAGGCCATGACGAGCGCGCGCCGCCCGCGCCGATAGAGCGCGGTTCGCTCGAAGCGTTCGGCGACCCGCGCGGCGACCGTGTCGGCGTAGTAACGTTCGAGCGCCTCGTCCGTCACGGCCGGAATCAGCGCGCGCGCATGTCCGCGTTCGCGAAGCGCGTTGAGCGCGCGGTGCAACAAGAGCGTGCCGATGCCGCGCCTGCGCTCCGCCAACGCGACGCCGAACGGGCCAAAGATTCCCGTCTGCGGATCGCGCGACGACGCATCGAGCCACGAGAAGCGCGGTCCTTTCGGATCGAGCGTTGCGAACCCGACGGGCTCCTCGCCGCGCCGCGCGACCATCGTGAGTCCCACCGCAGCCTCCGAGCTCCAGAAGCCGCCGAAGGTCGCATCGATCCACGCGAGCACTCGCTCGTCGGCCGCGCCCGGAGGCCCGATTTCAATCCCGGGAAGTGAATCGGTTGGAAATCGGCGGTCGAGCTCGACGATGAGGTTGCAGAGCTCGGACACGTCGCTAATCGTAGAGCGGACGGAGAACGGCCGCACACTCTTCCAAAAAGCGTACGTCCTCATCGGAGATTGCGTGGGTACCATCGCTTTGCACGTTAAGCATGCCGATGACGATGCCGCTCTCCGCGCCGAGCACCGGAACGATGATTTCCGAGCCCTCCCGGCCGACAACCGTCGCCCGCGTGGAGACGGCCTCGCCGCCAAGCCCTTCGCTAACGGCAAGCCGCTGACGAGCGGGCGGCTCCGCGCCGGTATCGCCCACGAGCGTGATCTCGTCGTCGCCCACGTCGTAAATCCCGACCCAACGGTAGGCGCGGGCGCTGCGAATTAATTCGGCGCTCGCGCGAGCGCGCTGCTCCCGCGGCGACTCCGTGTCGGCCGCCTCGGCAACGCTTCGGACGATTGCCTTCATCGATTGTCGCGGGCGGGATGAACGATTACTTTCGGTTCGTCGGGTTCTCCGCGCTCGACCCAGCCGATCACCTTCGCTTGCGGAACGGCCGCAAGCGCGGCCGGCGCGTCGGCGAGGGGGACGATCAGCGTGAAGCCCACGCCCATGTTGAGCACGCGATATCGCTCTTCGGGGCCGAGATCTCCCCGGCGGACCAGCTCGTGCAGAATCGGCGGCACGCTCCAGCGCTGCTGTTCGAAGACCGCTTTGCACTCGGCCGGAAGCGTGCGCGGTACGTTTTCGAGTAATCCGCCGCCGGTAATGTGCGCCATCGTCTTGACGGTTGCGACGCCCTGAATTGCGCGTACCTCACGGTAATACGAGGGATGCTCGGCGAGCAGCGCGTCGGCATAAGTCGTTCCGTCGAAGCGCTCCTCCCATTCAACGCGCGGTATCAGCTTGCGCGCGAGCGAATATCCGTTGGTATGCAAGCCCACCGACGGTAGCCCAACGATCGCATCGCCGGGCACAACGCTGCGCACGTCCGGAATCGCTTCGAGCGAAACGATGCCGACGATCGTTCCCGCCAAATCGAAGTGATCGCGCGCGTAGAGTCCCGGCATTTCGGCCGTCTCGCCGCCGAGCAGCGCGCAATCGTGCGCCCGGCATGCCTGCGCGCAACCGGCGACGACGTCCGCTGCCACCGCCGGATCGAGCTTACCAACCGCAAGGTAATCTAAAAAGAAGAGCGGCGTCGCGTTAGAGACCAAGATGTCGTTCACGCAATGGTTCACCAGGTCGCGTCCGACGCCGTCGTAGCGTTTGAGCTCGGCCGCGATGAGGATCTTCGTGCCGACGCCGTCGGTGGAGGCAACCAGCGCGCGGCCGGCGTCGCCCGGAAGGCTAAAGAGGCCGGCAAATCCGCCGATCGAATCGAGCTGATCGGGGTGCCGCCACTGCGCGAGCAGGTTCCGATAGCGCGCAACCGCATCGTTACCGGCCGCTATGTCCACCCCCGCTTCGGTGTAGCGGTCGGTAACTGCGGCTTTTTCGCCCAAACGAGGATTCTCCAAGCTTTCCGCCATAGGCTGGCAGTACTTCACCGTCCGAAAGGTCCACCATGCAAGTCTTTCTCACGGCTGACGCCGCAAGCGACGTCAGCGCCGGCGCCCTCGTCGTTCCGTTCTTCTCCGACGGCCCGCTCGAGGGCATTACCAAAGATATCGATGCGGCAAGCGGCGGCGTCATCGCCGATGCGCTCGCGTCGGGCGAAATTCGCGGGAAGCTGGGCGAACACGTCCTCAGTTACGCGAAGGATCGGCCATATCGCCGCGTCCTCGCGGTCTCGCTCGGCGATCGCAGCAGCTTCGAACCGTACCTGCTGGGTCGTTACGCCGGGAGCGCCGTGCGGTATCTCGGCCGGCGCAACGTCGAGAAGATTGCGATCGCTCTACCACCGCAGGCCCATGGACGAGAGGCGATCTGTGCGTCTTTCGTCGCCGAAGGCGCAATCACCGGAAGCTTCGATACGACGCTCTATCAGGAGAAACCCGAGCGCCGGCTCGCGACCACCGAAATCTCCGTTCTGAGCGCCGGCTTCGATGCCGGAGAGATCGAGGGCGGCATCGCCCGCGGCACCGCACTCGGCGAAGCGGTGAATCTGGCGCGTCGCTTGGCGGTGACGCCGGCAAACGACATGACGCCGACACAGATGGCCGACGAGGCAACGAAGGTCGCAAAGGCAACGGGGCTCGAGATCGAGGTCTTCGACGAGGCTCGAGCACGAAGCGAAGGCATGGGATCGTTTCTATCCGTCGCCGCCGGCAGCATTCAGCCGCCGAAGTTCATCGTGCTGCGCTACAACGGCGATCCATCGAGCAAAGAGCTGCTAGCGTTAGTCGGCAAAGGCATCACCTTCGACACGGGCGGCATCTCGATCAAGCCCGCCGAGAAGATGGAAGACATGAAGTACGATATGTCCGGTGGCGCGGGGGTGATCGCAGCGATGAGCGCAATCGGCAAGCTCAAGCCGAAGCTCAACGTCGTCGGCATCGTTCCCGCAACGGAGAACATGCCGGGCGGAAAGGCGACGAAGCCCGGCGACGTCGTGACGGCGATGAACGGCAAGACCATCGAGGTCATCAATACCGACGCCGAGGGACGGCTCATCCTCGCCGACGCGCTCTGCTACGCCAATAAACTCGGCGCGACGAAGATCGTCGATGCCGCGACGCTTACGGGCGCCTGCGTTATCGCGCTGGGACACGCGTCCTCGGCGGCAATCACCAATAACGACGCCTTCGGCGCGCAGTTCCTTGCAGCCGCGAAGCCCAGCGGCGAACGATACTGGCAGATGCCCTACTACGAAGATTACACCGCGCAGATGAAGAGCGACATCGCCGACCTCAAGAATACCGGCGGTCGCGCCGCCGGCACGCTCACGGCCGCGGCCTTCCTGCGCGAGTTCGTCGGAACCACGCCGTGGATCCACCTCGACATCGCCGGCACCGCCTATCTCGATAACGAGTTTCCGTGGCAGGCAAAGGGCCCGACCGGCACCCCGGTGCGCGCTTTCGTCGCGCTGGTGGAATCGCTGTGTCATCCTGAGCCGCCGCGAAGCGGCGAGTCGAAGGACGACTCGAAGGACGCCCACGGAAACGGCGCACGATCGGAAGAGTTGCGCGTGTGACGCTTCGACAAGCGCAGGGAAACGCGCGCCGTAATGGCCTCGAGAGCGCGCGCCCGTACGAACCGGAGAAGAATCCGGCAATCCGCCGCCTGACGGCCGGCGCCATCAAACGCCGCAAGGGCAAGACGATCTTTCCGATCGCCACCGCGTACGACGCTCCCTTCGGGCAGTTCGTGGAGGCCGCCGGCATCGACGTTATTCTGGTCGGAGACAGCGTCGGCAACGTCGTGCTCGGATTCGACGAGACGACGCCGGTAACGCTCGAGAACATGATTCACCACACGCAGGCCGTCACGCGCGGCACGACGCGCGCGCATATCATGGCCGACATGCCCTTCGGCTCCTATCAGATCAGCAACGAAGAGGCCCTGCGCGCCGCCATACGCTTCGTCAAAGAGGGTGGTGCGTGTTCGGTGAAGCTCGAGGGCGGCCGCGAACAGGCCGAACGAATTCGCGCGATCACCGGTGCGGGGATCCCGGTCGTCGGACACATCGGCGTCACGCCGCAGACGGCCGGACTCGGCCCCGGCTTCAAAATGCGGACGCACCGCGACCGTTTGATCGACGACGCGCATTCGGTAGAAGCGGCGGGAGCGTATGCGATCGTCTTGGAGGTGGTCGATTACGAGATCTCGCGCGAGATCACCGAGTTGCTCTCGATTCCCACGATCGGAATCGGCTCCGGACCGCACTGCGACGCGCAGGTCCTGGTGCTGCACGACATTCTCGGCATGTACCCGCATTCGCCGAGCTTTGCCAAGCGCTATGCCGAGGTCGGACGGCTCGCCACCGAAGCGCTCGAGGCCTACGCTCGTGAAGTGCGCGAGCGAACTTTTCCGAGCCAACCCGTTGCAAAAAGGATCTCATGACCGAATATCATCAGCACTCCGACCTGGCGATGCTCTCGGAACTGCGCAAGCTCGACCCCACGGGATTCGAAGGATTCGTCGCACTCGACAAGACCGCGGGGCGTTCCGGCGGTACGATTCCGCAAAAGTACCGCGAGCTGATCGCAATCGGCGTCGCTTTGACGACGCAGTGCCCGTACTGTCTCGACGTTCACACCGCAAATGCCAAAAAAGCCGGAGCGACGCGCGAAGAGCTTGCCGAGACCGTGCACGTCGCCGCAGCGCTGCGTGCCGGCGCCGCACTCACGCACGGATTGCTGGCGCTGAAGCTATTCGATAAGAGTTGAGCGCCACGTAGCCCGTAGCCGACGCTCAGTGCCCACCAGTTGGCACTCTGCAGCGCTAGGCTGGGTGCATGTTCGAAACAGCCGGCCCGTCCGATCCGCTGATCATCGCGATGCGCGCTTTCGAGCGCGTCCTTCTTGCGTGCGACGCCACGCCTCGAGAGCGTCGAGCCGCCGTCGCACCGTCTGCAGCTCGTCGACCAGCGCTATCCCTCCCGCCGCCAAGCCCGCCTCCGGTGTCGAATGTAATTCCGCTTCGTCCTCGGCGCCGGTAGGCGTCGCCTCTCGAACGCGCGCACCGGCGCGCTCGAGCGCCGAGGTTACGAACGCGTGCGCCCGCGTACGCGCCGCCTCGCCGAGCTTGCGCCCCAGGACGCGAATCTCGACGATCATGCCGGTCTTGTTCGCTTCGACGAGAAAACGCGGCTCCTCGCGTTCGAGGCCGTAGAGTGCCTCGGCCGTGGTACCGAGCGCGCGAGCGATGCGCACGACGACGCTAATCGAGGGATTGAGACGCTGATCCGCTTCGATTTTGTACAGGGTCGGATGATTCACTTCGGCGCGCCGCGCCAGTTCGTTCTGCGACCAGCCCAAGGCACGGCGCCGCGCGGCGATTCTCTTTCCCAGCGTCACGCATCTGGACTGTAGCAGCCGGACGCCAAGGCCCTTGAACCAATCGGTATTTCCGAACGGCTATACCTTTTGGAGCTGATGCGCCGCCGGAACGTTCGGATATTCGCCGATCAGACAGCCGAGGCACATTTCCTCACGCTTGCGCCCGACCGCCGCAATCAATCCGCCGAGGCTGAGATAGCCGAGCGAATCGGCTCCCGTCTTCTGCCGGATCTCTTCCACCGAGTGATTCGCAGCGATCAGCTCGCCGTAGGTGGCCATGTCGACGCCGAGATAGCACGGGTGCTTGATCGGCGGCGAGGTGATGCGCAGGTGAACCTCGCTCGCACCGGCCTCACGAAGCAGAGCGACGATGCGCGGCGTCGTCGTTCCGCGGACGATCGAATCGTCTACGACGATCACGCGCTGTCCCTGCAGGTTCTCGACGACCGGATTGAACTTGAGATGCACGCCGCGCGAGCGCATGCGTTGGTCGGGGCTGATGAAGGTTCGGCCGATGTAACGGTTTTTGATTAGGCCTTCGATGTACGGCAATCCACTCTCCGACGCGTACCCGATGCCGCCGGCCACCGCCGAGTCGGGAACGGCCATAACGACGTCGCCTTCAACCGGGTGCTCTTTGGCCAGCTCCCGGCCCATCGCGTAGCGCGCCATGTAGATGGAGCGCTCGCTGAACTTGGAATCGGGGCGCGCAAAGTAGATGTACTCGAACATGCAGAGCGCGGGCTGCGCGGACTCAACGGCGGTTTGATGCGACTCCAAGCCCTCCGGTCCGATCCGGACGATCTCACCCCGCCCGATCTCGCGGACGTATTGCGCGCCGACCGTTCCGAGAGCGCACGATTCCGAGGCGACGACGTATCCGTTCTCACCGAGCCGGCCGAGGCAGAGCGGACGAACGCCCCACGGATCGCGAAACGCGTAGAGTTCGTTCTGCGTGCAGAGGACGATCGAATAGGCGCCCCGCGCCGATGCGAGCACCGCTTTGATCCGGTCGAGCATCGTGCCCTTCGTCTCGACGATCAGCTTCGCCATGACTTCCGAGTCGGAAGTCGCCTGCAGAACGGTCGTCGGCGCGAGCGACTCGCGCAGTTCGTCGGTGTTGGTTAAGTTGCCGTTATGCGCGAAGGCGAAATCGCCGAGCTCCGTGCGCTCGAGGAGCGGCTGCGCATTGACGACGATCGACGAGCCGGTCGTCGAGTAGCGCGTGTGGCCGATGGCGATGTGCCCGCTCAAATCGGAGAGAATATCCTCGTCGAAGATGGCGCCCAAGAGCCCCATCTCCTTGTGAGAACGGATCGTGCCGCCGTCGGCGGCGGCTATTCCTGCAGATTCTTGCCCGCGATGCTGCAGGGCGTAGAGTGAAAAGAACGCGAGGCGAGCCGCGTCGCGACCGGGTGCGAAGACGCCCGTTATCCCGCACATCCTAGCCCATTATACCAGACTCTTCGCGAACGCCTAGTCGGACGACCGCCTCCCGCCAAAAATCTGCAGCAGCGCAAGGAAGATGTTGATTGCATCGAGGTATATGCTCGTCGCCATCAAGACCGGCGTCAAGCCGTCGCCGCCGGCACGCAGCCGCGCGAAATCGATCAAGACCAGCCCCGAAAAGATGACCAGCGTGATCCACGCATACACCTCCGGATGAATGAACCGCACGAAAATCGAGACGATCCCGACGACGACCAGGCCGAGCAGCGCAATCATGAAGATGCCTTGGAAGCGTCGCAGATCCAGGCCCGTCGCATAGACGATTGCGGCAAGCGCGAACATGCCCAGTCCCGTCGTGATCGCGGCGTTCACGACCACATCCGGCCCGAAGGCGCGAACGTACTGCCCGATGACCGGAGCGATGCCGACGCCTTCGCAAAAAGTGAACGCGTAGAAGAGCAGCAGCGAGATTGCCTCGTTGCGACGCGTCACGTTGATGCAGATCAAGAGAATGAATCCGGCTATCATGGCGATGAGACCGACGCCGTACGGCAACCCTCGGAAGAGCCACGCCGCCAGCGCCGTGACACAGAGCCCCAGCGCGGTAATGCCGAGCACCTGTGCAAGGAGCGAGTTCGTGGGTACGGCGGGCGCTATTGGACCGCCGAATTGGTTCTGCGGTTGAAACCGATAAGCCATGACGTCTACTAATAACCCCCGTCTCGGCGCGGGGTTACACTAGGGCAGGCTATCCCCTCGTCGACGGCACGCGGGTAGCGTCCCGTCAAGAAGGCCGCCAAAGCGCGCACGCCGGAAGGACGCCGAACCAACGCGCTGAGCTCTCCCAGATCGCGGGCAACAGCGGACTTATCAGCGCGTCGCCCAGTGTCTCGACGAGCCTCGTGGCATAAATGGGAAGCAGAGCACGCTGCGGGCGCCACTTCCCGACGAACGTACCCATCGCGTGCGCTCAAGGTGGCAAGCGCTCGACCGTGGAATGGAATTTTGTGGCGGTCTGGACGCTGCGAATTTTCGTCATTGCGGTCGGCGTTGGAGCGGGCTTTTTTGCCGCCACCGCCTCCGGCTCGTGCGCCGACAAGGACCAGGCGCAGTTAGATGCTCCGCCCGCGGTCGTTGCCACGACCGCGCGTCTCGCCGACATCCTCGCGGCACATCGCCGCGCCATCGGAACCCGACCAGCAAACGTTGCCGACACGGTCGTCGAACATTGGAACTTCGTCGACTCGGGCCTTGCGGGCACCGAGGACCTGGCCCGTGCCGGAACCGATTATCACTCGCGCATCGTTCAAGGCCCGTTCGTCGACCAGTACGGTCAGCGTGGCGATGCGCGATGGCATCAGGACGCCAACGGCTCCACCAGCGCAACGACCGAGATCGATACGCTCAGCTTCTACGCTACCCGCGTGCTCGAAGATGCCGCCGACCCAAAAAACGATGCGACGGTGCTTGGAGAGAGCCCCGGAACGACGCCGGCCTACGTCGTGAAGGTCATGCGTCCCGGCTACAAGCACCCCGAGTTTATCTTCTATAACAAGAGCTCGGCTCAGATCGTGCGCGTAGAGTCGGTCGTCGCAAAACGCCGGCGCATTCAAACGTTCAGCGATTTTCGAACGACGGACGGCATATCGCGCGCGTGGCACGTTCACGACACCGACGGCAGACCCGAGCTGGACGACGATTGGCTGCTGCAGTCGGTCTCCTACGGCGAAACGTTGCCGCCTTCGACCTTCTCGATGGCTACCAACCATTCCAACATAACCGCCGCGACGGCCGTCACCCCGCTGCCCGCCCGCACGATGTGGCTGAACTTCTATTTCACCGATATGTGGGCCGGATTCATCGTACGCATGGACGTCGCGGGGCGCGGGCTCGACTTCCTCATCGATTCCGGGGTCTCTCGTTCGATCATCGATTCGGACACCGCCCGAGAGCTGGGCTTGCCGACCTACGGCCAGACGACCCGGCTTGCGGACGGCTCGGAGGTGTCGTACCGAACCGTGCTGGCGCACGCCTCGGTAGGCGGCATCGCCATGAACGACTTCGTCGTCGATGCCGAACCCTTCGGTTACAATCCCGACGAGCGCACCAAGATCGTCGGCGTGCTCGGCTACGACTTCTTTGCAGCGAACGTTTTGCGTTTCGACTTTCCAAACGGTCGCCTCGACGCGATGCCGATCGGCGATTTCTCGCAAGTGAATCCGGTCGCGGGAGCCATCGACATTCCCTTGACGATCGACGACGGAACGCCGCTTGTTGCACTCGGCGTCGGCAACGCATTTACGAAGCGTGCCGTCCTTAGCACCGCGATGCCCTTCAGCATGCTCTTTGGAACGTTCGCCGCGGCCCATCCCGAAGAGGTACGCGACGCCAAAGGAAAGGCGCACGGGACGGGAACGTTGCCGCTGGTCGACGCGGGGACCTACGGCATGAAGGTTGAGTACTGGTACTCTCTGGTGTCGCACTTTCGCTTTGCGGTCTCCGACTATGAGCAAGTCGGCATAGAGACTACCAACGCTACCATCGACCTTCACGATCAGCCAGTCGATGCATTAATCGCAGCCGACTATCTCGGCTTTTACGATTTGTATTTTGACTATCCGTATGGCCGCTTGCTGGTCAAACCGAATGCTCTCTTCTATAAGACGTTTAAGCGCAGCAGCTAGCCGATTCGCCGCGGCGATGCTCGTGGCCGCGCCGCTCGTTGCACTCGGCGTTCGCGCCGACGAGGTCGACACGGGGCCGCCGCCGGGGATCGCTCCGGCAGCGATTTCGCTCGATGCCGTATTGCGCGCCAATGCGCGCGCACAGGGAACCCTCGCCGCGCGAGTACCGAAAGACCGCCGTGAGCGATGGACGACGACGCTCGGTTCGATGACCGGAACGATTAGCGACGTTGAGTCGGGTAACGACTTTCGGGAGGATGAAGTTCTCGGACCGGACCACGTTGCAAAAGGCCGCAGCGCGGGACGACTGTGGAGCATGAACGCAAACGGCCAGGTCTGCTTCGGAGGCGGACTGCATCGGTCCGACGAGGTTGACGCTGCCTCAATTCGCACACGCACCCACCCCGGCGTCGCGCTGCTCGGACGAGTGGCAACGCCGGTCGATGCCTACGTCGTGCGCGTGCAGCCCCCGAACGGCCGCCTGGAATATCGATTTTACGATGCGAAGACGTTCTTGCTCGATCGGATCGAAGAAATTCGACACGCCCGGCGTCTCACGGTGAGCTTCAGCGACTATCGCACAACGAAAGGTCTCACGGAGCCATGGCGCGTGCGCGTCTCCGACGGATTTGCGACGAACGACGAAGATCGCGTGCTGGTCTCGTTAGAGCTCGGGATCCGGATTCCGGCCTCCGAGCTGAGCGTCCCCACTCGGGGAGTTCCGCTAATTTCCGTGACCGGTGCGCCGGCTCGGGTTTCGGCAAACATGTCGGGCGACGACGTCGTCGTTCCGGTCGCAATCGCGGGTCATACGGTCGATTTTATCCTCGATTCCGGCGCTTCGGGTATCGTGATGGATAATGCGCTCGCGCAAGCATTCGGAATCAAAGAGTACGGCCGAATAACCGATGAGACTGCCGGCACCTACGTCGAAAGCAACGTCGTCATTCCTCAGATGTCGGTGGGAGGTTTGACGTTGAATAACGTCCACGCCAGAAGCCTTCCGTTCGCTCAATGGAGCGACGACGGAAAACCGATCGGCGGACTCTTGGGCTATGATTTTATTGCCGACGTCGTCTGGCACGTCGACTACGAACACCGGACCCTCGATGCAATGGCGCCTTCGTCCTTCGTCCCGCCCGCCAACGCTCGAGCCTTTCCGGTTACATTCGACGACTTCGTGCCGACCTTCGGCATAACGATCGACGGCGTGGCGGCGCCGGCCTTTATTCTGGATACCGGCGCGTACCGTAGCGCCATGTTCTCGCGTTACGCCCAGATGCACGCAACCCGATTTCCGGACCGAGGTCTTGGCGAGGCAATGACTGCCGCGTTTCCATTCGTCAACGATTTTACCGGCGTTGGTGGAAGCGTCGACTATCGTCCGCTAGAGCTCGGGCCGGTGGTGGTTGGTACCTGGTCGTTTCCAACGTGGCTCTTCGACGTGACGCAGAACGCCTCGGCATTCGAGTTCGAAGATTACGACGGCCTGATCGGTCAGGATTTCCTCCGGAACTTCGACGTCTATTTGGACTATCCGAGCGCGCGCATCTACCTCGCGCCGAACGAGCGCTTCCGGCAGCGGTGGCCGGCTTAGACTATCGCAATGTCGGAACGATAGGTCAGTTCGCCGGTACCGAGACGGCCGGCAAGCTGCTTGACTCCGGCGTAGGCACTCGAGCGCGCTTGCTCGAGCGACTCCCCGAGCGCGGTGACGGTGAGCACCCGGCCGCCGCCGGTGCTCACACTTCCGTCGACGCGGCGCGAAGCACCCCAAAAGGCGCGGCAACCGTCGGCGAGTGAGACGTCCGGACTCAACCCTTCGAGCGGCGTACTCGTGCGGGGATAGTCTGGTGTCGCCAGGACGACGCCGACGCAGTGCTGCGCCGAGATCGTCAGCAGCGAAAGATCCATGGCACCGCGCGCGACCGAATCGAGCAGCAGGGCGAAATCGCCGCCGATGCGCGGCATCAGCACCTGCGTTTCGGGGTCGCCGAAGCGTGCGTTGAATTCGACGACCTGCGGACCGGCATCGTTCCACATCAAACCGCAATAGACGACGCCAATGTAGCTCTCGCCCTCGGCGATCAGACCGCGCAGCAGCGGCCCCAAAATGCGCTCGCGGACGCGGTCTTCGAGGTCGTCGGGAAATCCGCCCGGTGGCGAGTACGCACCCATCCCGCCCGTATTCGGTCCCGTGTCACCGTCGCCGGCGCGCTTGTAATCGCAGGCTCCGCCGATCGGTACGATCGCGCGGCCGTCGCAGAGCGCGAAGATGCTCACTTCGCGCCCCTCTAACCGCTCCTCGAGCACGACGTCGGAACCGCCGCCGGGTATTCGAGCGCCGTCGTACCACTCGTGCAGCACCGTGCGAGCCGACTCGACGTCGGGCGCCACGACGACACCTTTACCAGCGGCGAGACCGTCGGCCTTGACCACGACCGCACCCTTCCAACTCTCCAGCGCCTTCTGTGCCGCATCGAGCGAATGCGCGACGACCGCGCGCGCGGTCGGAATTCCGTGACGTTCCATGAACCGTTTTGCGAAGATCTTGCTCGACTCGAGCCGTCCGCCCGAACGGCCGGGACCGAATACCGTAATGCCGGCATCGCGCAGGCGGTCGCCCACGCCGGCCGCGATCGCCGTCTCTGGGCCGAGCACGACGAGATCGATGCGTTCGTCGAGACAGCGCTGGGCGATCGTCTTGCCGTCGGTCGCGGCCACGTCCCAGTTGTCACCGCGCGAAGCCGTACCGGCATTTCCGGGAGCGGCAACGACGGCGTCGCAAGACGGCGATTCCGCGATGCGCCACGAGAGCGCGTCTTCGCGCGCGCCGTTACCGACGACGAGTACGCGCACCCGCTACTCCCACTCGACGGTCGCCGGAGGCTTCGTCGTTACGTCGTACGCAATCCGGTTGACGCCGCGCACCTCGTTGACGATCCGAGCGGAGATCCGCTCGAGCAGTTCGTGCGGCAGGCGCGCCCAGTCGGCCGTCATTCCGTCTTCGCTCGTAATCGCGCGGATCGCTACGAGGTTGGCATAGGTGCGGCCGTCACCCATAACGCCGACGCTCTTCACGGGCGTCAGCACCGCGAAATACTGCCACGGATGCGGATCGAGAACGGCGTTATCGATCTCTTCGCGCACGATGGCATCGGCGGCGCGCACGATCGCAAGGCGCTCGGGCGTAACGTCGCCGATGATTCGAACGGCGAGTCCCGGACCGGGGAACGGCTGGCGGTTGACGATCCGCTCCGGGAGACCGAGCACCCGCCCGAGCGCGCGCACCTCGTCTTTGAAGAGCGTGCGCAGCGGCTCGATCAATGCCAGACCCATCTTCTCAGGAAGGCCGCCGACGTTGTGGTGCGATTTGATCTTCTCGCCGGCCTTGCTCGCCGGCGTCTTCGATTCGATGACGTCGGGATAGAGCGTCCCTTGCACGAGATACTTTACGCCGGGAATATTCGCGGCTTCGCGTTCGAAGACGTCGATGAACTCGTGGCCGATGATCACGCGCTTACGCTCGGGATCCTCGACCCCTTCCAGCTTGCGCAGAAAGCGTTCGCGCGCGTCCACCGCAACGACGTTGAGATGCAGCAGCTCGCGAAAGGCCGCCAGAACCTCGTCCGCTTCATTCTGGCGAAGCAGACCGTGATCGACGAAGATGCAGGTAAGCTGCTGCCCAATCGCGCGCGCCACGAGCGTCGCGGCGACCGCCGAATCGACGCCGCCCGAGAGCGCGCAGATCACTTTGTCGTTGCCGGCGCGTTTACGAATTTCGTCGATCGACGCGTCGAGGAAGGAGTCCATCTTCCAATCTCGTCCGAGCCCGGCGACCTCACGCAAAAAATTGTCCAGAATCGTTCGCCCGTGCTCGGTGTGCACGACCTCGGGATGAAACTGAACGCCGTAGATCTTTCGCTTTGCATCGCCCATCGCGGCGACGTGGCAGCGCGCCGTCGAGGCGAGCGAGCGGTACCCGTCGGGGAGCGCGACGACCGAGTCACCGTGCGACATCCAAACGCGCGACTCTTCGGGAACTCCGTCGAAGAGCGGCGTCTCGCGATCGAGGATGACGAGCCGCGCGGGGCCGTACTCCGCCTGATCGAGCTTGACCAGCTCCGCCCCGACGTCGCGCGCGACGAGCTGCATCCCGTAGCAGATGCCCAAGATCGGCACGCCCGACTCGACGATCGCCGGATCCATCTCCGGCGCGCCGGCGACCATCGTGCTCTCGGGTCCTCCGGAGAGAACGAACGCGGCGGGCTCGCGCAGCAACAGCGTGTTCCACGGCGTATCGTGCGGTACGATCTCGCAGTAGACGCCGAGTTCGCGGATTCGGCGCGCGATGAGCTGTCCGTATTGCGCGCCGAAGTCGAGAACGAAAACGGTTGCCGGCATCGGCGCCCTAGGCCGCCGCCGCGGCAGCCTTCAATGCAGCGTCGTAGTCGGGCTCGGCGGAGACGTCCGGAACGATCTGCACGTACTCAATCGTCCGGTCTTTGCCGATCACGACGATCGCTCGGGCGAGAAAGCCCAGCTCCTCGATGATCAACCCGTAGTTCAATCCGAAGCTATGATCGCGGTAGTCCGAGAGCATCCCCAGCTTGATCTCGCCTTGCGCGCCGCACCAGCGCGCCTGCGCGAAGGGAAGGTCCATGCTGACGACTTCGGCCCGGACGTTCTCCGGCAACTCGCCGAGCCGAGCGTTGAACTTTTGCGACTCGAGCGAGCAGACGCTCGTGTCGAGCGACGGAACCACGATGAGCAGCACCGCGTGCCGCCCTTCGTCGGTGAGGATCTCGGGATTTACGGTCGAGAGATCTCCGGTCGTCAGGGTGAACTCGGGGGCGGGATCGCCAACGTGCAGCTCGGGCCCGAGCAGCGTTACCGGCTTTCCTTTAAAGACGACTGCACCGGTGCGCTTTTGCACCTGATCGACGGTCATGAACGATACCTCCAGCAGCGATGTGAGTGCTCTATGTCAACACCTCTTCGAGACGATTGGTGTCGCGCGCCATGACGATTTCCATCGCGACCCGCTCGCCGACCGAAACGTCGCGTCCCCATCGGTAGGCCGAATACGGCGTATATCGCGTCCCCGGCGAACCGGGCATCCGCAGCGATACGTCGTAGCAGACCAGTTCCTTCGGCGGCCCGGCGGCAACGACGCACTGCAGCGCGAAGGGACCGATGACGCCGGGCGGTCGCGCCTCGCGCGCCGCTGCGACGAAGCGCTCGCCCATTGCAAATGCCGGCTCGAGCATCGATTCGAGTACCGTTGCGGCGATGTGTCCCGCCTCCTCGAGGCGCAGCGGGACGTCGCGTACGGCCTCGAGCACCGAGGGCGGCAGGTTTCGAAAACCTTCGAGATTCGTTTGACGCCGCGTGTCGGTGCCGCTCAACTCGAGCTCGCCGAGCAGCGGCGAGTAGAAGAAATTGAAATTCACCGAGGGTCCCAGCGCGTACTCCTCGATGCGCGCCGCCTTCAAACCTTCGGCGCTCAGTACGCCGGACTCGATCAATTTTCGGCTCGTCTCATGGTACTGCTCGGGCGACGACGCCAAGAAAAATGCTCGCTCGAACGTCACGCGCGCGTGCGGCGCCTTGACCATCACGAGCCGATCGATCTCCTCGGGCGCAACGAACGCGCGCGGATGGCGAATCCCCGCATCGGCAAGCAGCGCATACTGATTGCCCGCTCCCTCACGTTCCTCCGCGCGAAGCAAATGCCGGTTTCCGAAGAACGGCACGAGCATGCGCCGCTCGATCTCGTCGTAATCGAACTTCTCACGCAAATAGACTTCGAACGAGCGGTTAGCAATAAAGATGACGTTTCGATCGAGCAGCCGGCGCTGGACGTCGTCATCGAGAATCTCCGGAAACGAGCCGAGCTCCAAGACCTCGTCGACGCATCCGCGCGGTACCGGGCGTTGCGCGGCGGCAAAGTATTGCGAGTAGGTCTTCTCGCGGCCCTTGGCGGTCACGATGAGATTGCGCAATCTCTGCTGACGCGCGCCGTACGCGACTTCGAGCGCCGAGTGGCTCCCGACCGAGCATAGCGTCAAGCGGAAACGATCGTACCGCGCGAACGCTGCGCCGGCGTGCTCTCTGGTCACGCTAGGTTCCCAGGAGCTTGCGCGCCTGGGCGCTGTCTTGATACTCGACGGTAAGGATCGCTTTGAGCTGGCCGGCGGCGAGCCGCGAATCCCGGTCGGTCATGCGCTGGAGCGTCGTATAGCACCAATAGAGCAGCATCGGAAGGTCGCGGTCGCGCGGATAGACCTTCTGCATCGCGACGATCGCCTTGGCGACGTCCATTGCCGGCTCGCTCTCGCGGTTGCCGTAATTGTAGTCGAGCATGAAGTTGATGTGCTTGAGCCGGTTCTGAATTTCGAGTATGGACATGCCCATTGGACCGAAGTACTCGTCCGCCGGCGCGAGCGTCGAGAGATAGGCATCGTGGGGCATGGCGTTGACCGTTACGATCACGCGAATCGGGTCGACCGCCTTGAGCCGCGCGAGAAAATGCTGCGCGTTCGAAACCTCAGCCCCGCTGTATCCGCGATCGGTCGAGGCAACGTTCGCGGCGTTCACCAGCTCGTTGCCCCAGGTCGTGGGAAGGTGTGCGACGGGGAACGACGGCGCGGCCGCTCGCGAAAAGGCCAGCGCGCGCCACGACGGATTACGGGTCAAGAGCCACGCGCGCCAATCGGCCTCGACTTGGATCAGCAGGGCATCGGTATCGCCGGGATAGGCCTTGACGTTCGCCGTTGCGTCGGCGTCGGCAAGGCGCGCCAACTCCGCCGGATCGTCCTCGGAGTTTACCCGGCGCGACAGCGTCTGTGCCTGCGAGAGCAGCTGCAGATCCTCCGAATGCTTCGCGACCCAATCGGCCGCCTCGCGTACCCACCAGACCGCGGCATCGTGATCGGTCAGCGGATTGTAGTGCAAACCTTCACCGATACGAACGGTCAGCGTCGCGAGCTCGCCATAGGCCGGGTCGTCGGGATACTGCAGCGAGTAGGCTCGCCCGGCGTTGAATATCGTCGAAAGATAGATCTCTTGCGAACGAAAGTTCCAACCGGCGGCGGAGCCCTTCGCATAGGCATCCTTCATTTGCGTGTAGAGAATCGCCGGATCCACCTCGAGCGTCGCGCGGGCGGCCGGCGGTGCGACGACCGGAACGAGCAGGGCGAGCAGCACCGCGACGCCGCTACAGAACGCTCGAGTCATCAAGCACCAGGTGGAGGTTGTTCGTGAGGAGCGCGTTCTTGATCTCGCGGGCGATCCGCCGACCAGTCGACATCGGCTCGGAATAGTTGAGATACGAGTAGGGCGAGCCGTCGATGAAGAGATTCGTTCCGGCAACGATGCGCGCCGAGATCTCCATCACGTAAAATTGAATGTCGGGCGTGATAATCGTCTCGATGCAGAACGCGCCGAAGAGTCCTTTCGGACCGCAGATCTCCTTGCTCACCCGCACCACGTCGTCGCCCATGCGAAGCGCCTCGGCGAGCATCGATTCGCGCAGCGAGACGGGCTGGTTCCCGACGACGACGTACGAGGGGCTGACGTCCATGCCTTCCTGCGCAGCGGCGGGTATTCGGCCGAGCGAATCGACGTTCGTTTCGTAACGGCGGTCCATCGACATGATCTCGAGCTTGCGCTGCAGCGGCGAGTAGAAGTAATGAATGTAGAGCGGTACGCCGATGATATACTCCTGAATCGTGTACGCTTCTTTGAGATGCGCCGCCCGTGCCTCGAAGTCGTGCGTATCCCTAATGAACATGTAACCCTTGCCGCCCGCCGCCCCGTAGAGCTTGACGATGACCGGCCGGTCGATTTCGCCCGCGCTGCGAAACTGGCGCGGCAGCTTCAATCCGGCCCGCGAGAGCCACTCCCGCTGCAGTTCGCGGCTTGCCTCCCAATCGAGCACGGCCTTATTGCCGAAATACGGGATGGTCATCTTCTTGTGCTCTTCGAGCGAGAGGTAGGCCACGAACGAGCCGTGAGGCACGATGATGACCTTGCGTTTCTCGAGCTCGGCGATCTGCGTCATGAACTCCGAGTAATCGTTGAGCGAAATCACCTCGTCGACGAAGGCAAACGATTTATAGAGCCGCTCAGTAACGCGGTTGGAGACTGCGAGGGTTCGAAACCCTTCGTCGTGCGCGCCTTTGAGTATTTGCAGCGCGGAGTGCGAGCCGAGCGTCGCGATCGTGTACGGCCGGTCCATACGTCCCTAGTACTCGCCCTCGTTATGAATGTCCCGGTCGTGCGCGCTGCTGGGCGATGTGACGGCGCGATCGATCGCCGGATTGCACAAAAGACGTTCGATCGCCGCATCGAGCACTGCGCCGCTAACCGGCGCGCCGTTTTCGTCGAAGAGGCGCCAGGCCACCGCCTTTTTAGCGTCGCCCACGCCGAGTGGTTCGATCCAGACTTCGCCGGCGCGCGGAACCGGCTCGTCGAGAACGGCGAGACGGTGCTTGTTCGGATTAAAGATCGTTTCGTCGGCGGCGACCTGCGCCGCCAGCGCCGCAGCGTCGGCCGATTCGTAGAAATAGATCTCGCTGCGCTCGAGCCGCGCAACGTCGACGCAGAGCCGCCGTAGGGTGACCAGCGCCGTGTAGGCCGTATTGTCGGGAATCTTCAGCGCTATCGCCACCGCGCGCATTTACGAGGAGACCGCCGCGACGAAACTGCGAAATAGGATTGCGCCGCCGGACGGCGCGAGGAGGTCGCCTTCACGGCGGTCGAGATGATTGAAGTTCCAGCCATCGCGCTCGGGATGCGGCATGATCGCGAGGACGTTGCCTTCGCGATTGACCAGGCCGGCACAGCCGAGTGCCGAGCCGTTGGGAATCGCCGCTTCGTCAACCCGGCCGTCGGCATGCGCGTAAACGAAGAGCAGATGTGCCCCGGAACGGATCTCCTCGAGGTGCTCCGGCGTTGCCGCGAGTCGCCCTTCGGCATGCGCGGCCCAGGCCGGCACGAGCGCATTTTCGGAGAGTGCGGCGGTAATCGCGGAGCGTGACGGCTCGACGGCAAGTTTCATATAGACGTGACGACAGACGAAGTGCGGTTGCGGTTCGTTGCGCGCAAATGCGGCGGTCGGTCGCCGAATCGCTCCGGTGCCGGGAACCAGTCCCGCTTCGAGCAGAATCTGCGCGCCGTTGCAGACGCCGAAGACGAGCCTTCCGCGCTGCGCGCCCTCGATGACGAAATCCATCATTCGGTCGTGCGCGGCGATCGCGCCGGCGCGCACCCGGTCCTCGTAAGCAAAGCCTCCCGAGAGAACGTACGCGTCGTATTCGCGCAGCCGCTCGGCTTGCGTCCAGTGCACCAGATCCGCGTCGCCGCCGCAATCGCGCAGCAGGCGCACGGTCTCGTCTTCGGAGTTCGTGCCCGGAAAGACGAGCACGGCGATGCGCGCGCTCACGGATAGATGCTTTCCAGCGGCTGCGACCAGATTGCGTAGAGACGCGGCACGTCGAATCGGACCCCGTTCACGATGAGCTCGCGCTCGGCAATCGTGCGCCCGATGCGCAGCGTGCCCGTGAGATCGATCTCACGCTCGTCGCTCACTTCGCAGATGAACCCGCCGGCTTCGCAGAGCGGATTCCCGAAGTCGATCTCCGCCCCCAGCGCTCGACCGCGGGCCATCGCATCGAAGGCCAAGCGTGCGAGCGCCGTGAGCATGCCGCCGGCGCCGATTGCGCGACACGAAAGGAGAACGCCGCGCGTCTTTGCATCGTCGAGGATTCCCAACGCCGCGCGTTCGCCGGCGTATGAAATCGCGGGAAGCGCGCCGTCGATACCGAGCAGCTCGGCGATCACCGATCCGCCGACGGCGAGCTCGCGGCTGCCGATCCAGAGTAACGACGATCCGGCCGCCTTCAAACCGGGGGTCACGACGCTTCCGACGTCCTCGAGCGCGCCGACGCAGGCGACGATGGCCGATGCCGGGACCGCATTGCCATCGCTCGACTCGTTATAGAAGCTGACGTTTCCGGAGACGAACGGCAGGTCGAGCTCGGTCGCAGCCTTCGTCAAACCGTCGACCGCCGCGACGAACTCGCCGTATTGATCGGGCTTGCGCGGATTTCCGAAGTTCAGGCAATCCGTCAAACCGATCGGGCGCGCGCCGACGGCGGCGACGTTTCGCATCGCTTCAACGACCGCGTGCTCGGCGGCATATCCGGGATCGATGCGACCATAACGCGGGTTCCCCGCAACGGCGAGCGCAACGCCGATCGGTGAGCCCGGAATTGGCGCGAGGACGCCGGCGTCGGCGGCGCCACGCGCGAGCACGGTGCAGCCGCGCACCACGGAATCGTACCGGCGACAGAGCGGTTCGCGCGAAGCGACATCGTGGTGAGCGAGCACGCGCGGAAAGAGCTGCTCGACGTCGACGGCGGCCAGCTCGTCGACCGCGCCTTCGTGCCGGATGACTTCGGTGTACGGCAGATCGTCGCGGATCGAGCCGGTGAGAAACTCGCTCTCGACGTCCATGACGACCTCGCCGCGGTAGCGCAGCACGTAACGCGGCTGCGCGGTGACCCTGCCTATGACCGTCGCGCGCGCGTTGAAGGCGATCTCGGGCAGCGTGAACTCTTCATTATAAATGCGCACCGCCTCGAGGGCCGTCTCCGCGGGCAGAATCCAGATCATTCGCTCTTGTGTCTCGCCCACCGCGATCACCTCGGGCGGCATTCCCTCGACCGCCACGTTGACTTTATCGAGATCGATCTCCGCGCCGTAGCCGCCTTGGGCGGTAATCTCGGCGGAACAGCCGACGATGCCGCCGGCTCCGAGGTCCTTGAACGCCGCGGTAATCTTCTTCTCTCGCAGCACGGCGAAGAGACGATAGCTCGCGCGCATGAGCACGTTCTTGAGGAACGGATCGGGAACTTGAACCGCACCTTTGTTGGTGTCCGCCTCCTGCGCGTCGAGAGCCAGCGACGAGAACGACGCGCCGCCGAAGCCGCTGGGATCGGTGGCCTTGCCAACCAGCACGATCGCCCAGTCCTCGGCACCTTTGGGCGCGTACGAGTGCACGAGCTCCGGCTCTTTGACGATACCGATCGCAACCACGTTTACCAGCGCGTTTTCCTCAAAACCCCGATCGAAGTAGACGTCTCCCGCGAGATTCGGTACGCCGATGGCATTGCCGTACGATCCGATGCCGTCTACGACGCCTTGCGCGACGTGGTGCGCGTGCGTCCCCGCGAGCTCCGCATCCCCGAAACGCAGCGGATCGGCGACGCCGATGACTTCGGCCCCCATGCAGAGCACGTCGCGTACGATGCCGCCGATGCCGGTCGCCGCCCCTTCGAAGGGAACGATCTGCGACGGATGGTTATGCGACTCGTGAGCGACCACGACGGCGTAACGCTCGCCTTCGTGGACGCCGAGGTGAAGCGCCCCGGCATCCTCACCTGGACCGAGCACGACGCCGCCGCCACTGGTCGGAAGCCGCTTGAGGTGATGGCGACTCGACTTGTAGCTGCAATGCTCGCTCCACTGCGCGTCAAAAGCGTGCAGCTCGACGACACTCGGTTCGCGTCCGAGCCGCTCTTTTATACGCTGCAGCTCGTCGTCGCGCAATGCGACGTTCGGAGCTCCGGAGAGCGTAGCGTCCTGCAGCACAGGCCGCTCAACCAAGGGCACTTCCTTGCGGCATCGGAGCCTGCTGTTGCAACGAGGCATCGGCATGGAGCACGCTCGAGCGCGCGTTGGCCTGCATCAGGAGCGTCCTTCCGAAGAGCACCGTGTCTTCGAGGCCGAGCAGCTTGGCGCACTGCATCGCAAGCAGTTCGGGTTCCATCGTCCCGTCGAGCACCGGTGCCGACGACGTTTCGTCGAGCATTCTGCGCAGCAGATCGTTTTCACCGACCGCTACGAAGATCAAGCGCCCGAAGCTCGTCTCGAGCTGCTGCGTCAACTGCAAGACGAATGCCGGGGTCGACGATGGACTGGCAACGTGGCGAACCGTCGGCAGACCGAGCTGGCCGAGCATCTTGACGACTTCGTTCGCCCGTTCGATCTGTGCCGGCGAATCGGCGATGACGGCGCCCATGCCGGGGCGCACGACCGGAAAGGTTCCGACGAAATCCGCGACCCGCTCGTACGCGCGCTTTACGCGCTCGAGCGCGCCCTCGTCGACCGCCTCCAGATTCCGGTAGATCTGCTTGTCGAGCATCAACTCTTCACGCCCCTGCGGCCAGATGCGCCACGAATCGTTGTCGATGACGTCCGCGATCACCAGCTGACCCTGATTCTCACCGCCCGCCAAGCGTCCGAACTCGATCTTCAAATCGACGAGCAGTACGTCGCGCCTGCGCCATGCGTGCGCGAGAATGTCGAACGTCAAGCGCGCGAGCTCGGTCATAATGCCGACCTCTTGCGGCGTTGCGATGTTGCGAGCGACGATCTGATCGGTCGCGATCATCGGATCGTGCGCGGCGTCGTCCTTGAAGAAAAACTCGATCACGCGTGGGACGAGCAGCGTGCCGCGCTGCAGGCTGGGATTTCGTTTGACGAACGAACCGGCTGCGACGCCGCGGGTAACGACCTCGAGCGGAATCATATTGCAGCGCCGGACGACCATCTCGTTCTCGTCGTCGTCCTCGCCGCCGTTGAGATAGTGGGTCGGCAAGCCGCACAAGTTGAGCAGGCGAAAGACGCGGGCAGTCGTTTGCGCGGCGAGACGCCCCTTGCCCGCGATCTCGTTGCGCCGGGCGCCGTCGCCGGCCGAGATATTGTCCATTTGAGCGACGACGAGTTGGTGCGGCTGACCGGGATTCTCGTAAAGAACCTTCGTCTTGCCGCGCGCGATCTCGATGCCCTTGTTCACGAAACGCGCACCTCGATTTGACGCGGAAACGGCTCGAGGTTTTCGATGCGGCCCGCGAGCAGGCGCGCACGCTGCGGCGCCGTTCCAACCTGCGTGCTCGGATCGAGCAAGCGCCTGACTTCGGCAGGGTCGAGCAAGGCCGTCAACTCCGGATCTTCAGTAAGCAGGCTCGAGAGCGGATTGTCCTCGCCGCGTCCAACCGCCGCCCATGCCTCCATCGATGCACTGCGCAGTCTTTCGTGGAGCTGCTGGCGGTCTCCGCCGGTACGGACGGCTTCGAGCATGACCGCCTGCGTGCCGGCAAACGGTGCGTAGGTGCGCAGGTTTGCCGCGATTCGCCGCTCGTCGATCTGCAGGCCGTCGACGACCGTGCGCGCGAGCGTGACGATTTCGTCGGCGCAGAGCAGCGCCTCAGGCAGTACGACGCGCCGGTTTGCACTGTCGTCGAGCGTGCGCTCGAGAAAGTTCGTCGCGGCGTTCTGCCACGAGACGTCGGCGTAAGCCGGAAGAAGGCGCGCGAGCGAGCCGATACGCTCGCTGAGAATGGGATTGCGCTTGAACGGCATGGCCGAACTGCCGACCTGCCCTTTGCCGAACGGCTCTGAGATCTCACCGAAACCGGGGCTCGCCAGCACGCGAATATCGGCGGCGAACTTCGAAAGCGAGGCGCCCAACCCCGCAAGCCCGGAGAGCAGCAGATAGTCGAGCTTGCGCGGATAGGTCTGCGTGCTGATTTCGCGCGCCATCAACCCGAAACGCTCCAGTACGAAGGCCTCGATCTCGCTTGACCGGCCGCTGTGACGAAGGAGACGCTCGTACGACGCGGCCGTTCCCACCGCACCGCGCAAACCTTTCGTCGTGAGATTCTCAAAGAGGAAACGCAGCGTCGCGTCGTCGACGAGCAGATCTTGCGCGTACGCCGCGAGCCGGTACCCGACCGTCGTCGGCTCGGCCGGCTGCAGATGCGTGTACGCCATGCAGATGAGATCCGCGTATTCGCGGATCTTCGCGGCAAAGGCGGCGAGCAGCGCGTCGAGGTTCTTGCCGACGTAGGAGAGCGCAAGGCGCAGCCGATACGTTTCGACCGTGTCCTCAACGTCCATGGACGTCGCGCCGAGATGCAGCTTGCCTCCGCCCCGCCTCGCCTGTTGTGCAAAGACCCGAATCTCGGCCATGAGATCGTGATGGATCTCGCGTTCGATCTCCATCGCCGCTTCGACGTCGATCTCACCGGCATGCGCGCGCAAGTCGGCGAGTTCGCCTTCCTCGATGAGCCCGTGCACGGACTGCGCCTCGGCGAGCGCGACCCAGACCGCGCGCCAGAGCCGGCGGCGCATTCTCTCCGAAAAGAGCGCGCGCAGCGACGCGCGTCCGTATCTCCACGAGAACGGGGAGGCGTAGGATTCGTAATCCATGGATAGGACGGCCCTTCGCCCCGCGGGAAGCCGCCGCCTCGTCAGCGTACTGCAGCGCCTAATGAAGGCCGTTGCCGCGCTGCCGCTTCTTCTTGCGGTCGCCATTTCGAGCTGCACGAAGGCCGGCAACGTGACGTCCGGCCGCCACCCATGGACGGTGCCCGGCCTGCTTCGCGTCGCGGTCACGGAGGAACCGAAGAATCTCAATCCGCTGCTGGCCGGCACGACGATCGAAATTTTTATCGACCGCTTGATGTTCGAACCGCTGCTCTCGGCCGATCCGCGCGGAAATCCGGTGCCGATGCTGGCGGAGAGCGTTCCGACGCAGGATAACGGCGGCGTTTCGCGCGACGGCCTGACGATCGTCTACCATCTGCGCCGCGACGCGCGCTGGAGCGACGGCACGGCGGTCAGCACCCGCGACGTGCTCTGGTCGTGGCAGGCGATCGAAAACACGCGGAATAACGTCGTCTCACGCCACGGTTACGACGACATTCGCGCGATCGATACCCCGAACTCCCATACGGCGATCGTTCACCTCAAGCGGCCGTTCTCGCCGTTCGTGAACACGTTTTTTGCCGAAAGCGATCAGGCCTACGACATTCTGCCGGCGCACGTGCTCGCTCGCTATCCCGACATCAATCAGATCCCGTTCAACGAGCGCCCGTCGATCGGCGACGGGCCATTTCGTTTCGTCTCATGGCAGCGCGGCGATCGCATTCTGCTCGATGCCAACCCGTCGTTCTTCGGTGGTTCCCCTCGGCTCCGTCGCGTCGAGATTCATTTCGTTCCGAACGAAGAGACCGCGGTGAACCTGTTGCGGACGCACACGATCGACTTCATCCACGAGCCGTCGATCGGAACCTATCCCGCGCTGCTAGGTTTGCCCGATACGCGCATCGTTTGGGTCAACGTCAACGGTTTTGAGGGAATGGAGATGAATCTCTCGCATCCGCCGTTGGGGGACGTTCGCGTGCGGCGTGCGATCGCGGCCGGACTCGACAAGGGCGCGTTTACCCGCGAAGTGACGCACGGTCAAAGCACTACGGCGACCGAGGACCTCCCCAACTGGATATGGGCGTTCGATCCGACGGTGCGATCGGTACCGTTCGATCCGGGCGCGGCGCGCTCGCTGCTCGCGAGTGCCGGATGGGTCGCGGGCTCCGATGGAATCGCGCGTAAGAACGGTCAGCCGCTCGAACTGACCCTCGCGACCGATTCGGTAACGGCCGCGCATCGCGCCGAGAGCCTCCTCGTTCAAGCGGCGCTGCGCCGAATCGGGATCTCCATGGCGGTGAAGTACTATCCCCTCGACATTCTTTACTCGCCGGCCGGCATGGGCGGCATCCAGCACGGCGGAAAGTTCGATCTCCTCATCTACGGCTGGTATGCGGGCATCGATCCCGACAACTCCTCGGAGCTAACCTGCGAGAACTTTCCGCCTCACGGCTATAACGATCCGCGCTATTGCAGCCGCGACATGGACGCACTCCAGGCGATCACACTGACGCATTACGATCGCCGAACTCGCAAAGGCGCCTATTCAAAGATCGAGCATCTGCTCTCGGTCGACAACCCAATTCTCTTCTTTTGGTGGCAACGCCAGCAGGAGGCGATCAGCGCCGACTTTCACGGCTTCGCGCCCAACCCGGTCGTCGAATCGTGGAACGCCTGGCAGTGGAGTATTTAGCGGGCTTCGTTTCGGATGGCCGGCGTGCAGACCGCGATGAAAGCAATGATAGTGTAGCCGACCGCGGAGAGTACCATCGCCGCGTGAGGCGAGCGATGATCGGCAACCCAGCCGAAGAGCAGCACCCCGGGAGCGATGCCCGCGAGCACCAAGAGCCGTACTGCCCCCATGACGCGCCCGACCAGCTCGGGCGGCGTGACGCGCATGCGGAAGCCGAGAATCTGCGCGACCTCAAAATTGGCGAGTGCATTCGCGCTGCCCCAGAAAGCGGCGACGACCCAAATGTTCGGGGCGAGCACGACCGGAATGAAGAGCAGCGCGTCGAGCATATACGCCACGACGATCGCGCGCCCGAACGGCCAACGGTTGGGATAGCGCGCGGCCAGCGACGCGCCTCCCACCGAACCCAGCGCCGAGATCGCAAAAAAGATGCCGACCTGCTGATCGGTCGCGGTGAAGCCTTTTTTGAGAAACGGAATCAAGATCGCATAGCCGCCGAAGCCGAAAATGTTGAGCGAAAACGCAGCAAACGCTTGCGCGCGCATGCCGAGGTCGCCCCATAGGTGCCGGTATCCGAGGGCGACGTCGGCGAATAAATGCCGCAGCGACGGAACGCCCGCAACTTTGTCGGGGCCGAGCGACGGCATCCACACGAGCGAAAGCTGCGAAGCAAGGTACGTCAACGCATTGATCGTCAACGCCGGCAACGGACCGAAATACGCAAAGAGCGCGCCGCCGATGGCGGGCGTGATCAAGTTCGAGGTATTCTCGGCCGTCATCAAGATGGCGATGCCTTTGGTCGCCTGATCCCGGCCGAGCAGATAGGGTATGCTCGGCGACTGACCGCCGAGAAAGCCCGCCGCGCAGATCGAAATGATGACGAGGCCGCCGTAGATCATCGGAAGCGTTAGCACGTGGAGCGCGTACGTGATTGCGAAGCAGCTCATCACGATGAAGCGCACGGCGTCGCACCCCAGCATGAGCCTGCGCCGGTCGACGCGGTCGGCCAGCGAGCCGCCCACGAGTGCAAAGAGCGAGAAAGGCGCGATTTCGCAGATGAGCGCCGTCCCGGTGGAGAGTGCCGAATGCGTGAGGTGATAGGCGAGCAGCGGAACCGAGAGCGTGCGCAGCCCGTCGCCGATGAAGCTGAGCGACTGACCGGCGAAGTATCTTCGAAAGGTGCGCGACGCAAAGACGCTCGGCGCGACGCCCGCAACGGCGCCCATCGCTAGCGCCGCGAGAGTCCGGCGAGCTCTGCGGTGATCCGGTCGACGAGCGTCCGCTGGTCGCCGGGATCGCTTCCGGCGCGGCCGGTGACGATGGACTCGATTCCGCGAACGGCGCGCTCGTAGGCGAGGCGCGCTCGGCGTTCTCCGACGCGCTGCGCGACCGGGCGCAAGACGCGCTCGCGCCAGCGCGCGCGGGCGGGCAATTCGCCGCCGCGCGCCAGCTCCCAGAGGCTCATACATTCGCTCGCGAGGGCGGAGAGCAGGGATACCCCCGCGCGTGAATCGTTGTCGAACGACTCGTGCGCGATCGCGAGCGCCTCGCTCACTCGCCCTTCGGCCAGTGCGCTTGCATAGCGATACGCCTTCGGATCCTCGATGGCGATGGCTTCGCGCTCCAAATCCTTCAGCGTGATCTTTTTCCCGAGCAGCGCCAGTTTCTCGAGATCGTTTCGGACGGCGGCCAGTTCCACGCTGCTGCGCGCTAGTTCGTCGACCGCGCGCGGCTCGGCTTTGACCGTCAAACGCGCGAGCGTTTCTTCGACGAATCGCGCGCGCGTCTCTTCGCTCGCGGTCGTGTCGATTCGCAGCGCCGCGCGGCCCGCCATAACGCCGAACGATTGCGGGCCTTTGCCCCGCGGCGAGAGCAAATCGATCAGCACCAGCGTGCTGCCGTCAGGCACGTTTTGCGCCACCTCCCAAAGATCGCGGCGCGGCTGCGCGCGCATCGTTTGCGCCTCCGAAACGACGACGACTCGGCGGTCGGCGAGAAACGGCATTGCCTGCAGCGCCTCCGCTACGCGACCCGCATCGCCCGCGTCCTCCGCCGAGAATCGTTCGAGATTGAGATCGCGCACTTCGGCCGGCAGCAGACGATCGACGAGGACCTCGAGCGCGCGCTCGGCCAGCACGCGTTCGGTGCCCTCGACGATAACGAGCTTGCCGATCGCCGGTTCCCGATCGAGAAAGTCGTAAAACTTCAAGGCTTAGCGCCTCGCGGTGAGAATGCGCGGCGCGTACTCGAGCGCCGGAATCGTTTCCACGTAGGGAGGCCGCAGGATGCCGTACTCCGTGACGAACGCCGTGACGAGATGCCCGGGCGTCACATCGAAGGCCGGATTGTAAACGACCGCGCCTTCCGGCGCGATCGTCTTGCCGGCGAAAGCGGTCACCTCGCCGGCGTCGCGCTGCTCGATGGGAATCGCCGTGCCGTTTTCAGAGTCCAAGTCGAACGTCGAGCGAGGTGCGGCAACGTAAAATGGAATGCCGTGATGCGCGGCGAGAATCGCCAGCCCGTACGTGCCAATCTTGTTTGCCGTGTCGCCGTTGCGCACGATGCGGTCCGCTCCGACGATCACCAAATCGATTCGCTCTTGCTTCATGGCGAGGGCGGCGGCGGAGTCCACGAGCAGCACCGCATCGACCCCGGCATCGCGCAGCTCCAGATAGTTCAGCCGTGCGCCTTGAAGCAGCGGACGTGTCTCGTCGACGAAGACGCGCGGTTTCTTTCCGCCGCGCTGTGCCGCGAGGATCACCCCGGCCGCCGTTCCGCCGCCCGCCGTCGCCAGCGGACCGGTATTGCAGTGGGTCAGAATCCGCCCACCCTTCGGAACGAGCTCGAGCCCGTGCTCTGCGATCGCGGCGTCGATGGCGATCTGCTCCTCGTGAATGCGCCGGGCCTCGTCCAGCGGGTCGCTTGCGGCGAGAACTCGATCGACCGCCCAGGCCAGATTGACCGCGGTTGGACGGGCTTCGCGTATCCGCTGCGCGCCCGTTGCGAACTCGGCGTCCGAGGCGATCGTCCGGCGCAGCAACGCGACGCCGTACGCGGCGAAGACGCCGATGCACGGAGCGCCGCGAACGGCGAGGCTTTTGATGGCGCCGGTAATCTCATCGACGGTCTGCGCTCGCGCGTACCGAACTTCGTGCGGAAGCAGGCGCTGATCGAGATAGCGCACGGCGTCGCCATCCCATTCGATCACTCGAATGGCGCGTTCACCTCGCTGCGCGCCCGCGCAGGGTACGGTTCAGACCCCGGCCGGTACCTTCGCCGAATAACAGGAACGACAGAACACGGGCCGGTCGCCGCGCGGCCGGAACGGAACCGTGGTCTCGGCGCCGCAGGCGGCGCAAACGGCACCGTAGCTCGGGCGGCTCTGCGCACTCGCCGATCGTTCCCCGCCCTGGGCCCTGCGAGCCTGACGGCACTCGCGACAGCGCTGCGGCTGATTCGCGAACCCCTTTTCGGCAAAAAATAGCTGTTCTCGCTGGGAAAATATGAATTCGATCCCGCAATCCTTACAGGCAAGAATCTTGTCTTCCAACGCTCTACTCCCCGTGCAGCTCGAGCTGCGCTACATGCGACCACAGGTAGTCAGTTCCTGCGACCTTCGTCGCCGTAGCCGGCCGGGACCATGGTCAGGAGCGTCGCCGCGGCGAGCGCCGCCATATAGCCTTTGTCGCCGCCCTCGGCAGCGGCACGTTCCTGCGCCTGGGCGAGACTCTCCGTGGTCAGGACCCCGAACCCGATCGGCGTCCCGGTGGCGAGCTGCACGTCGATGATTCCGCGAGCGCATTCACCTGCAACGAACTCAAAATGCGGGGTTTCGCCGCGCACGACGACGCCGAGCGCCACGAGCGCGTCGAAGCGACCCGACCGGATCAGGTTACGGCAGGCCAATGGAAGTTCGAAGCAGCCGGGTACCTCGAAAATCTCGACGGCGTCGTCGTCGACGTTGCAGTCGCGTAAAGCGCGCTTTGCTCCGTTCACGAGCATCTCGGCAAGCTCTGCGTAGAAGCGCGCAGCAACGAGCGCGAATCGCCGGCCGCGGCAGTCGGGAATCGGCAGCGCGCTGCCGCCGCGCTTCACGACGCCGCGACTTCGTCGATCATGTGCCCGAGCTTCGAGCGTTTGGTATCCATGTAGTGCTTGTTGTGCGCGGTCGGCGTCGTGTGCAGCGGCACGCGCCCGACGATCCGCAGGCCGTAGCCCTCGAGCCCGAAGATCTTCTTGGGATTGTTGGTGATGAGCCGCATCTCGCGCACGCCGAGATCGACGAGAATCTGCGAGCCGATGCCATAGTCGCGCTTATCAATCGGCAAGCCGAGCGCGACGTTTGCCTCGACCGTATCGGCGCCGCGGTCTTGCAGTTCGTAGGCACGCAGCTTATCGGCGAGCCCGATACCCCGGCCCTCTTGACGCAGATAGAGAAGGACGCCGCGGCCCTCGCGGGCGATCATCTCCATCGCGCCGTCGCGTTGCGCGGCACAATCGCAGCGTATTGAATGGAGCGCGTCGCCCGTCATGCACTCGGAGTGAACGCGAACCAGCAGCTCTTTTCCGCTGCCGATGTCACCCATCACGAGCGCGACGTGCGTGTTCTCGTCGATCGTCGTCGTGTACGCGACGCCCTTCCATTTTCCAAGGGTCGTCGGCAGGTCGAACTCCGCGATCCGCGTCACCAGTTTCTCGGTGCGCATTCGGTGCGCGATCAAATCTTTGACGGTGATCAGTTTGAGGCCGTGGCGATCGGCGTAGCTGCGCAGTCCGTCCAGCCGCTCCATGGTGCCGTCCTCCGCCATGATCTCGCAGATGACCCCGGCCGGATAGAGACCCGAGAGACGCGCCAAATCGATCGCCGCCTCGGTCTGACCGGCGCGCACCAGTACGCCGCCTTCGCGCGCGCGCAGCGGAAAGGTGTGCCCGGGTCGCAAGAAATCGGCCGGGCGCGCCTCGGGATCGAGCAGCCGTTTGATCGTCGCGGCCCGGTCGTGGGCCGAGATGCCCGTGGTCGTGATGTCGCGCGCCTCGACCGAAACGGTGAACGCCGTCTCGTGCACGGCGGTATTCTCGCGTACCATTTGCGGAATGTGCAGCTCGTCGAGACGGGCGCCGACCATCGGAACGCAGATCAGTCCGCCCGCGTGTTTGCGCATGAAGTTGATCGCTTCCGGCGTGACCATCTGCGCGGCCATCACCAGGTCGCCTTCGTTCTCGCGGTCCTCGTCGTCGAGAACGACGACCATCTTGCCCGCGCGAATGTCGGCGATCGCCTCGGCGATCGAATCGAAGGCGCCATTGCGCTCGGTCAGCTGTTCGCTCAGCGAGGGGAAGATCTGCGCGAGCCGTTGGAGCGTCCGGTACGACGGTTCGCGCCTTCCGGAACGCAGCAGTGAGATCGCCGACTCGGTCAGTCCGGCACCTTCGGCCACCTCGGCCGCGCTGAGGCCGGCTTCATCCATCACCCCATTAAGCAGATCGGCAAACTCCGTCACTCCTCAAGCGTAAACCGAACTTGACACATGTCAAGCGACCTAGCGCGCAGCTTCCGGTTCCAACGGCGCCTGCCGAGTGGATATTGGCTTTGCCTATAAAGGGCTAGTTGCCTAAGAAGTCCACGATCTGCCCATAAAAGCGGGCTACTCAGCATCTGGATGCTCCGCTTCGAGCAAGTGGTGGCAATATTCACAAAGTCCCGACGTTTGCCACTCGGTCACGTCGCGGCCAAATATCTTTTCGCATTTCCAGCAACGGCGCGGCTTACTCATCCGGGACCTGCTCCTTGCCCCATTCCAACAGGGGCAGCTTTAGATTCTCAGCTTGACGCGGCAGATATTTGTCCATAGAGCCCTTGAAGTCGTCCCACGAGTGGGACCCGCGCATGATCGTTAAGACGGTGGCGAGGTGTTGGTTTAAGGCTGGAACCCCGAAGTCGTCCGTCAGAAACTGCGTATGCTTGTGACGGCGATACTTACCGATCTTTGGATTCCGTCGCTCTAGTTCTGGCAAAATACCCGGAGTCAACCTTGCATAGACAAAGTCTTTCGTGTAGTGAGCAACGACGCCCGGCGGGTTAATTGAGCGACCCTTCCAAGTCCAACCGCGTAGCCTAAAAATCTGCTCGTAAAACTCGTCGGGAAAAAGTTTAGTCCAACGCGCCAGTTCCTCTCGCAGAAACCGCTGCAAGAGAGTTTGTAGTAATTCAGCCCGAGTGTAGTGCTCCCCGTGGCTGACACAGAAAGAATGGCTTGCCTGCCCCACTTGGAGGGAAGTCATGCCGCGATCCTACCGCCGCTTCAGCCGCGAGTTCAAGATGCAGATCGTCGAGTCCATCTTGAAAGGTGCCGTCGCCAGTCAGGTCGCCAAAGCCAACGATCTGCACCCCGAGGTCGTGCGCAAATGGGTGCGCGACTTCAAGACGTATCAAAAGGATGCGTTCGCCGGCCGTGGCAAAGCCTACACCGACAATGCCAAGGTCGGTGAGTTGGAACGCCAGCTCGGCCAGATGGCCGCCGAAAACCTGGTGCTAAAAAAAGCCTTGCAGCGCATCAAGGACTTAGCCCGCGACAAAGGCGCATAGCCTGCCTCGCGCTGGCCAAGGAGCTCACCGGCACGGTGGTTCCAACGCCATACGGTATGGTGCGCTTGACGATCACGATCTTTTCGCGGGCGTTCAACATTCCTCGATCGGCCTTCTATCGCCCGGCGCAGCCGCCGCTGCGCAAAGGCGATCTGCGGGTCGTCGCCGCTATCAAGGATATTCTGATCAAGCATCCGCGATACGGCTATCGCCAAGTCACGAATCGCCTTCGCCGAAAGCGCATTGTTATCAACATCAAAAGGACGCTGCGGCTTATGCGTTCGCACGACTTGCAACATAAGCCGTTGAGGCGCCCTAAGTGGCGGGGCGGACACGCAGCCGGCGAGCTTGCCAATCTTTCGCGCTTTAACCCAACGGCCCCCGATCAGCTGTGGGTCACTGACATTACCTTCGTGCGATTGCGGTCGTACTGGATCTACTTGGCCGTCATGGTCGACGCATTTAGTCGGAGATGCGTCGGTTGGGCGCTCGGAACAAGGATTAGCACTGAGTTGACGCTCGAGGCGTTGCAGATGTCGATTGTCTCCCGTCGACCCAAAGCGACGCTGGTTCACCATTCCGATCGCGGAAGCCAGTACGGAAGTTCCGGCTACCAAGACGCATTGCTTGAGCGAGAGCTGAAGCAGAGCTGGAGTCGGCCGGGCACACCAACCGATAATCCGGTGTGCGAGCGTTTCATCGGAACGCTTAAACGCGAAGAAATCTGGGTTCGCGCCTATGTCGACTTCGAGGACGCTTGCAAATCGATCGGTGCGTTTATCCACGACTACAACGAGAATCGGTCACATAGCTCGCTCGGAAAGCGGTCTCCGGCCGAGTTCGAGAGAATGTATCATCAGGCCGCTAAGAGCCAACCCGCGCAAGCTGAACTGAGTGTTCCATAAGCGGGGAGCACTACAGACTTCCTCGCTCATTATCATAGGCGTTCGAACGTCGAGACCACGTTCCACATGATTAAGGCGAAGTTCGGAAGCCGTATCCGCTCCAAGACCGAAACGGCACAGGTTAACGAAGTCCTGTGCAAGATTCTCTGCCATAATCTCTGCGTGATCGTGCAGAGCATCTACGAGCTTGGGATTGAAGCGAAGTTTTGGCATAAGGAGTCAGTCGCCTAAAGCCCACCGTAATTTATGAATTGAGCATAGGGAGCCTCAGGCTTAAACTTAATGACAGCTTTAGAAAGGTCCACCATCGGAATATGCACCATGGAGTAACTTATATCAGCCGGGTTTGCCTGTGTCCATTTTACCGGTAAGGACGTTTCCGCAGTATCAACTATGTTGAAGCTAATACTGTCCGGCTGAATCGTCGTCTTAAACGGAGAGGAAAAAGAGACTATGCAATCAGTGTACGAGTGAGGTTGAATCATCCCTGTATTTCGCAAAGTGTTGTTGACTTGGCGCAGTCCTTGCGATGGATTGTCGGCGTAGTATAGCGTCCAATTTAGATCGAACGGCAGATTGTACTTTGCTCCGACGTAGATGAATGACGGGCGAGTAACTCGTTCGGGCATTACCGGGTAATCGTGAACATTTCTGATGCGTAGAAGAAGTACAATTCCGGGGAAGCACAGAGTCCGCTTGTCCCCAAAGCGGCATGGTGTCCAAAAGACGGGTTGCTGTCCGGGGTAGACCCAGGATTGCGAGATCGTTACTGCGGTGTTCACCCTGTTGAAATAGTCCTGAAGCTCGGCATACTCTCGAACTGCTTTTCGGTGTTCGACTAGCCACGAATGGAAGAACGCAATCGCCAAGCAAACGAAGGACCCAACCAATAGGAAACTCCTCACGCGCTTTTCCGTGGACGTGAAAGCGGATAGAATGCCCAAGGCGAATCCAAAGACCGCGAATACGGTCCACTGAGAAGCCCAGGCGACGGTATCCCAAAGCCAAATCCAGAGGCTATGCAGCGTGTCCACGAATGCCCATTCCAAGCGACTGAGTGAGCCCCTACTGCGCCAAGTCGCAGTTGCCTACAAAATCCCCCCTCTGCCCATAAAAGGGGCGAAAAACCGCCTTTCATGGGCAAAGCCGTGGATATTATTGAAACGACCGTTTCAAATATGCTAGGATAGTCCGTGTCGCGAACCGCGGACGAGGCCCGGCGCGCCGAGCTGCTCGACCTCGCCGTCGACTACGTCTGCCGTCACGGTTTGGCCGAGCTCTCGCTCCGGCCGCTCGCGAAGGCCGTCGGCTCGAGTCCTCGCGTTCTGCTCTACTATTTCGGTTCGAAGGAGGCGTTGGTGGTCGAGATCGTCCGGCGGGGCCGTGACCGCCAGCGCGCGATGTTGGTGCAGCTCAAGGTTGGCGCATCCTCGCCGCGCGAGGTCGCGCGGGCGCTCTGGCGCGAGTGGAGCAGGCTCGAGTGGGAGCCGCTCACGCGTCTCGCCTTCGAGGTATATACGCTCGCGCTGCAAGACCGTTCGCGCTTTCCCGGCTACCTTGACGGTTCGATCAACGAGTGGCTCGATGCGCTCAAAGGCTGCACGGTCACGCAGGCGACGATGCTCATCGCCGGCTTTCGCGGTTTCTTGCTCGATCTTTTGGCGACGCACGATCGCGCGCGCATCGATCGCGCGGTCGATCGCTGGCTTGAGGCAGTCTACGGTGCGTGAGCAAAACCGTCGCGCCGCGACGACGTTCATTTTCATCACCGTCCTGATCGACATGGTGACCTTCGGTATGATCGGGCCGGTGCTGCCGAAGTTGATTGCCGGTTTCGTCGGCAACGATTACGCCTGGGCCGCGGAGATCATTGGACTCTTTGCGACGGCGTGGGCCTTGATGCAGTTCTTCTGCTCGCCGCTGCTCGGCATGCTCTCCGATCGCGTCGGACGCCGCCCCGTAATTCTCGTTTCCAACGCCGTCACGGTTGTCGACTATGCCATCATGGCGCTCGCGCCGAATCTTTGGTGGCTCTTCGCGGGTCGCGTACTCTCGGGAATCGCGACGTCGAACATGACCGCGGCGGGGGCCTACATCGCCGACGTAACCCCTCCGGAAAAGCGCGCCGCCGCGTTCGGCATTCTCGGCAGCGCCTTCGGCTTGGGTTTCGTTCTCGGTCCGGCGATCGGCGGCATCGTCGGCAACGTTAATCCGAGGATCACCTTCTGGGCCGCCGCAGCGATCGCACTGCTGAACACGCTCTACGGGCTCTTCGTCCTGCCGGAATCGCTGTCGCGCGAACGGCGCACGCCGCGCTTAGAATGGAAGCGCGCCAATCCGGTCGGCTCGTTGCGTCTGCTGCGTTCCCATCACGAACTCTGGGGCCTCACGTGGGTAAATTTCGTCACCTATCTCGCGCACGAAGTCTTTCCGAACGTCTGGGTGATCTATTGCATCGCCGCGTTCGGGTGGAGCACGGGCAGCATCGGCCTGACGCTCGCCCTCGTCGGTACGGTTGCCGCGATCAATCAGGCGACGATGATCGGTCCGGTCGTCAAGCGTCTCGGCGAACGGCGAACGCTGCTCGCTAGTCTCGTCATCGCGGTCGCCGGGCTGGCCTTGATGGGAGTAAACAACGGCATCCTCTTCCTCGTCGCCGCGGTCATCATCTCGCTGCCGATGTATCAAGCCTCTTCGCAAGCGTTGATGACGCGCCGCGTCGGCGCGGCCGAACAGGGCGAGCTCCAGGGTGCGCTCGGCTCCGTGCGCGGGATCTCGATGCTGATAGGGCCGTCGCTCTTCACGTTGGTCTTCGCGCAGTTCGCTGGTCCGTGGCGCTCGCTCGGACTGATCGGCGCGCCCTGGTTCTTGGCGGCGCTGCTCTATGCCGTCTCGCTCTTCTTCGCCTGGCGCGTCACCTCGCGCGCGGACGACGTCGTTCTGCCGGTTCCCGAACCGGCGCCGCCGATCTACGCCGAGAGCTAAGCAAAAACGACGATCGGTTTGATGATCTTCGATTCGGCGAGCTGCCGGTAGGCGCGCGGAAGCTCCTCGAGCACGACGAGATCGGCACCGACTTTTTCCGCATTGACGACGCCGCTCGCAATGAGTTCTAGGGCTGCGCGCGTATCGTCGGGACCGCACGAATAGCTCGCTACGATACGCAGATCGCCGAAATACATGCGCTGAGAATCGATCGTCACCGGCACCTCGGGTGGAAACGGCGTGAACATGACCACCGTGCCGGCCGGCGCGGCGGCTTCCACGGCGGCCTGCATCGCCGCCTCGGTACCGGGACCGCAAATTACCACGTCGGCACCACCGGGCAACGCAGCGCGCACGTCGCCCGGCGCAAAGACGATTGCACCGTTGCGCTGCGCGACGGCGCGCCGTGCGTCGAGGTAATCGCTGCCGAACACCTCGGCGCCGAGCGAACGCGCGGCAAGGACGTGCAGCAAGCCCATCACTCCCAGGCCGACGACGTACAGGCGGTCGCCCGCGCGCACGCCGCTGCGCCGCAGCGACTTCACGACGCACGCGAGCGGTTCGACGAGGGATGCGTCGGGAAACGCGACGCTCGGCGGGAGGACGAGCGTGTCGCGTAAATTTTCCGCGGCGACCCGAAAATACTCGGCCATTCCGCCGGGGTCGATCTTCGTCGCGCGCCAGGTCGCGCACTGAACCGGCTCGCCGCGCCGGCAGGCGCGGCACGCAAAGCACGGCGCGTGATGGTGCACGAAGACGCGATCCCCCACGGCGAACGGCACGTCCCCGCGCGTTTGGGCGACGATGCCCGCCGGCTCGTGCCCCAGCACGAGCGGTGCCTTTCGCCGAATGTACCAGGGCATCACGTCGCCGCTGCAGACGCCGCTGGCCATCGTGCGGACGAGAATCTCACCGTCGGCGAGTTGCGGAACGGTGCGCTCCTCGATGCGAATATCGTCGACGTCGTAGAGCACGCCGGCGCGCATCGTATCCTCGCTCACGGCTCGATCAGCGCCTTCAGCCCGACGCCCGCATCGAGATCGCGAAAGACCGTCGCTATTTCGGCGAGCGGATACTGCTGCGAGATGAGCCGCGAGAGGGGCAGCGCGTGCGCGGCGATGAGATCGTATGCCGCGCGCACGTCCTCCGGGGTGAAGTGAAAGGGCGCGATCAGCCGTACCTCGTCGTAATGGAGTCGGGCAGCGAGAAACGAAACGCGCGCGTCGCCCGGCAACCCCGCATAGAATGAGACCGTCCCGCCGCGCCGGACGAACGACGGCGCGCTCTCCCACATCTCGGCGGTTCCGGTCGATTCGATCACCGCATCGGCACCGCGCCCCCCCGTGCGCTCCAGGATGGCTTCGCCAATCGGCATCGACCGCGTATCGATGCTCTGCAATCCGAGGTCGCGCGCCAATTGCAAGCGCGCCGCATTTCTTCCGAAGAGCATCGCGTCGACGCCGCGGCGCGCCAGCAGCAGCGCATGCAGTATCCCGAATCCTCCGTTGCCGAGAATGGCGACGCTCGCGCCGCGCGCCGGCGCCAGCATCGCGAGAGAGTGCACGACGCAGGAAAGCGGCTCGAGAAAGGCCGCCTCGGAGTAACTCACGCCGGGCGGCTTGACGAAGCAGTTCCGATCGACGACGCGCTTGGGAACCGCGATGCAATCGGCATACGCACCCAGGAGCATCGTCGGCATCAGCTCTTCGCAGAGCTCCTCTTGCCCGTGACGGCACCAGAAACAGCTCCCGCAGGGAGCGGTATGCACGCACATGACGGCATCGCCGGGGGCAAACGCGGTGACGCCGCTGCCGACTGCCGCGACGTCGCCGGAGAACTCGTGTCCGAAGCGCGCCGGCATCGGCATCTTCGGGTGGCCTCGACGATAGGTTTTGAGGTCGGTCCCGTCGGTGAGCGCCGCGCGTACGCGCACCACGATGCCGCCGTCCGGAGCGCTCGGCGACGGCTCGTCGCGCAGCTCGATCCGGCGCGGAGCCGCCAGAACGGCTACACGCACGAGAGCAGCGCGGCGCGAATCGGTTCGGGCAGCGGCCGGCTCTTCTTCGTTGAGCCGTCCATCGCCGCAACGACGAGCTTGATCGCGGCGCCCGGCTCTCCGGTGCGCTCGTTGAAAAAGACCGTCAGCCAGCGGAGGCTCGAAGCGCCAACGTGATCGATGTGGGTGCGCATGCGCAGCCAGTCGCTCATCAACGCCGGAGCGTGATACTCCGCCTCGACGCGCACGCGGGGCAGCCAAAAATCGTAGTCGTCAAAGACGCGCTCGTAAGGAAATCCGAGTTCGGCGAAGAGCTGCATCTCCGCATACTCCGCAAAGCGTGAGTAGGCCGCAAAGTACATGATGCCGGCGATGTCCACGTCGGCCCACTGAACTTGCAGCCTCGCTTCGAAGATACGCGCGCTGGAAGGCAGCGTGTCGTGAAATTTGGTCATGCCGGGCCCGCACTTCGCTCGTCACGATGCAGCGACGCAATCGCGTATGCGGCGTAACGGGCGAGCGGATCTGCCTCGAGATTGACGCTGCTGCCGGCCGGCCGGCTCCCGAGCGTCGTGCGCGCCAGCGTCTCGGGAATGATCGCAACCTCGAACGAGTCGGCCTCGACGTTCGCGACCGTAAGACTCACTCCGTCGACCGCAATGAAGCCTTTGGGAGCAATTGCCGGCGCGAGCCGCTGCGGCAGTTCGATCTTCACGCGTTCGCCTTGCCCCTCGCGCGTCCGCCCGAGCACGCGCGCGGTTCCGTCAACGTGACCGTACACCATATGTCCTCCGATTCGATCGCCCAGGCGCAGTGCGTACTCGATGTTGACGCCGTCGCCGGCAACGCGTTCGCGCAGCGTGCTGCGCGCGAGCGTCTCGGGTACGACGTCGAATGCAACGACGTCGCCGTCGATCGCCGTTGCGGTGAGACAGACCCCGTCGACGGCGATCGAATCCTTCGGCTCGGGCTGCTCGCGCGCGACGCCTTCGCATCGGATTCTCAGCATCGCGCCGCCGCCGGCGACGGGCTCGCACGCGACCACGCTGCCGCGATACCCGATCAATCCGCTAAACACCGGTATCCGCTTCGATTTCGGCGGCGACGTTACTCGGAACGCCGGAGAGGATCACATCGTCACCGGCGCGCTCGACGCGATCGATCCGAACGGAGATGCCCGTCATACTGCTCCCCGCGAGCACCGGCACGGCGGTAGCGCCACTCAGAAAGCGCGGCGCGATTGCCCAGTAGATACGATCGACGAGACCGGCAGCGAGCAGACTCGCAGCGAGTCTCGGGCCGCCCTCGCAGAGCAGACTGAAGATGCCGCGCTCGCACAACGCCCGCATCGCCGCGTGCAGATCGAGAGCGTCGCCGTCACCGGTACCAACCTCGACGATCTCGGCATCCGAGCGCAGCGTTTCGAAGCGCGCGAGACGAGTCGCCGGAACCAGCGCGATCGTCGTTGCATATCCGTCGGCGGCAGAAAAGACGCGGCTCTGCGCGGATAGCGGCTCGCCGCCGCAGGCAACGACGCGCACGTACGGACGCACGCGATCGTGCGGCGGTCGAACCGTCAACCGCGCGTCATCGACGCGAATCGTTCCGGCCCCCACCATGACCGCGTCGTACCGGGTCCGCAGGTCGCGAACGTATCGTTCCTCAGCGAGCGAGCCGAGACGCTCGGTCACGCCGGGTCGCGCCGCGACGACGCCGTCGAGCGACATCGCCATCTTCAGCGCAACGAACGGCCGCGTGCCCGCGTGCGAGCGCGCAAAGATTTCGATGAGGTCGCGCGCCGCCGGGTCGTCGGCGATCGTTACCTCGATGCCGCGCTCGCGCAGTTCCTCGCTTCCGCCGCGCCCGCTGGGATCGACCGTTCCCGCCACGACGCGCGCGACTCCGGCCGCAGCGAGCGCCTGCGTGCACGGCGGCGTGCGTCCGAAATGGCGGCAGGGCTCGAGCGAAACGTAGAGCGTTGCGCCGCGAGCCTCGGACCCGGCTTGCGCGAGCGCCGTCGTCTCCGCGTGCGCGTCGCCCGTGCGGTGGTGATAGCCTTCACCGACGCGGCGGCCGTTGCGCACGACCACCGCCCCGACCGGCGGATTCGGTGCGGTATTACCGGTGCCGCGTGCGGCCAGCTCGTAGGCATGCTGGAGATAGAGCTCGTCGAGCGGCGTCAGCTCACGTTGGGTAGGCTCCACGGGGAACCGCTCTTCGTCACCGCGACGACCACGGCATCCTCGACGAGGCCGCCGGCCTCGCGCACCGCGGCGGCGCAATCGCACAGCGTCGAGCCGGTCGTGCAGACGTCGTCGAAGAGCGTGACGCGCCGGCCGGCCACGGCCTCCGGATCGCAGGTAAATCGGCCTCGGGCTGCCATTCGCTGCGCCCGCGAACGGCCGCGCTGCGCGTCGCCGGCGCACTGCGAGAGCGCCGCGACGACGCATGCCCGGGCAATCGCGGCGGCGTGCTGCGCGACGAGCGCGACGCCGTCAAAGCCGCGAGCCCGGCGGCGCCGAGGCGTGGTCGGAATCGGCACCAGCAGCGAGCCGGGAAGCAGCAGCGGCGCGACCTTGCCGCCGAGCGCTTCGGCAACGTCACGCCGCCCGTCTTTGAGCGCGAGCACGGCTGCCCGCAGATTTCCTTCGTAGGCGCCGAACGCCGTCACATGCAGCAGCGGGAACCGAACGCGAATCCGCTCGCAAGAGCCGGTACAAGCGTCGCAGAGTCCCGAGCCGAGCGCATTACACCCCGCACACTGCGGCGGAAAGAGCAGGTCGAGCAGCGGCCGCCATACCATGCCGCTCGATCACGACGAAATCGCCGAACGGCTAGACCTGCGCGCTGCCGGCGACGAGTGCGTTGGTGATTACACTCGCCGGCTCGACGACGTACCCATTGCCGACGATGGTGTCGAACAGTTCGGCTTGCGCGCCGATTCGCGCACCTTGCCAACAGATCGTGCGTTCGAGACGCACCGCGTCGTCGACGCACACCCCGTCGTCGAGAATACTCGGGCCGACGATGCGGACGCCCTCCGCAACGACGACGCCCGCACCAATCCGCACCGGCCCCTCGATGCGAACGTCGCCGGCGAGCTTCGCGGAGGGGTCGATTCCGTTGGGCGCCGTGTGCGGAATGCGCATGATGCCGCGCACGACGTCGTAGCTCGCGCGACGGTACTCGCCCGGCGTTCCGATGTCGGCCCAATACGCGCCGCGTGCTTCGAAGCCGTAGAAACGCTCGCCGGCACTCTGCAGCGCCGGAAAGACTTGGTTGCCGAAATCGAAGAACTCGTCTGCGGGAATGTGGTCGAAGATCGACGGCGAGAACGCGTAGACGCCGGTGTTCGCGAGCTTGCTGAGCTCGGTTCCCTTTGCCGGTTTCTCCTGAAAACCAACGATCTTGCCGCGATCGTCGAGCAGGACGACGCCGTATTGATCGACGTCGCTGCACTCGACCAGACCGATCGTCGCGATCGCGTTTCGATCCCGATGAAAATCGAAGAGCCGGTCGAGCCGCATGTCGGTCACTTCGTCGCAGCCGATGACGAGGAAAGGCTCGTCGTCGAAAAAATCCTCGATTTTCTTCACGCCGCCCGCGCTGCCGAGGAGCTGCGGTTCATATGAGTAGTGCAGCTTGACGCCGAAATGCGAACCGTCGCCGAGCGTCGCAACGATGGCGTCGGCCAGATAGTGCGTGTTGATCGCGATCTCGTCGAAGCCGTAAGCCTTGAGATAATGCAGCAAGTGCGCGGCATTGGGAACGCCCGCGACGGGAACGAGCGGCTTGGGGACGAGTTTCGTGAGCGGATAGAGGCGCGTCGAAAGACCTCCGGCCAGGATCATCGCTTTCACAGGCTGACCATTCCCTTTCGAGCAGAGCGAATACCGAACTCGTCGAGCGCGACGAGCCATACGAAGCGCGGCAGCGCGAGCTGCCGGCGCCAGCGCCAGGGTTCTTTGGCCAGGCGGTAGAGCCATTCCATTCCGAAGCGCCGGACGAGTGCCGGCGCCCGGTCGATCCTGCCGGCGATGACGTCGAACGATCCGCCGACGCCGACGCCGGCCCCGCAGCCGGTCTGCTGCAGGTATTCGGCGAGCCAATACTCTTGACGCGGCGATCCCATTCCGGCAAAGAGCAGGCGCGCGCCGCTGGCGGCAATCTCCTTTGCCACCGCCGGCGCTTCGCTCTCGCCAAAGTATCCGCTGCGCACCCCGGCGACCCGAAGCCCGGGATACCGCGATTGCAGCGTCGCTGCCGCTTCGGCGGCAATGCCCTCGGCGCTTCCGAGAAAATAGACCGGCACGCCCTGCGCCGACGCAGCGGCACAAAGATGCTCGATCAACTCGACGCCGGTCACGCGTTCGCGCAGCCGTGCGCCGCGGCGCCGCGCGACTGCGAGCAAGCCGACGGTATCGCAGAGCGAGAGCGCCGACGCGTTGACGATCGCACGAAAGCGCGCGTCGTTCTGCGCGTAGACCACCATCTCGGTACCGAGCGTGACGATTTGCGCGCCCTTCCCCGTTCGCGCCAGCTCCATTATGCCCGTGGTTGCCTCATCCGCATCGATGGGATCGAGCCGGCAGCCTAAGATCTGCACGGCGCTACCGCGATTGCGCGTACGGAGCGACGAGCGGGTGCAACCGTTGCGCAACGGCTGACGGCAGAGCGTCGAGCGGCAGACGGCACTCTCCGACGGCAAACCCCAACTGGCGCATCGCCCACTTCACCGGTATCGGACTCGTCGTCGCAAAGAGCGCGTCGATCAACGGCAACAGCGACGCGTGAATGCGCGCCGCTTCGTCGCCGCGCCCGCCGCGGTATGCGTCGAACATTCGGCGGTACTCGAGCGAGCAGAGATGCGACGCAACCCCCACGACGCCGTCGGCCCCGAGCGCCAAACAGGGCAGGAAGAGATGATCGTCGCCGGCCCAAACGACGAACCCGTCCGCTCGATCGCGCAGCACCATGCCGATCTGTTTCAAATCGCCGCTCGACTCTTTGACGCCGGCAAAATTGCGGTGCCGGCGCGCGAGCTCCAAGAGTGTCTCGGGCAGCATATTCGCACCCGTGCGTCCGGGAATATTGTAGACGACGACCGGTAGATCCGTCGCCTCGGCGATCGCGCCAAAGTGCGCGAGCATGCCGCTCTGCGTTGGCTTGTTGTAATAGGGAACGACGGCGAGAATGACGTCGGCGCCGGCTTTCGCAGCGGCTTCCACCTCGGCAACCGATTCGCGCGTCGAGTTCGTCCCGGCGTTGGCTACCACGACGGCACGATCGCCGACGGCCTCCGCCACCGTACGCCATAGGGCGACGCGCTCGTCTGCGTCGAGCGTCTGCCCCTCGCCGGTCGAGCCGGCGACGACGAGACCATCGTTTCCGCGATCCACGAGCCAACGCGCGAGCCGTTGCGCTTCGCGCAGATCGAGCTCGCCGCGGCCGTCAAACGGCGTCACCATCGCAGTGAGGATGGCTCCGAGGCCGGTGGCCGGCATCATGGTCCGGACTCTTCCCGATCGAGACCAAACGCTTCGTGTACCGCGCGCTCGGCGCGCGTGACGTGATCCGCCGGCACCAAAACGGAGATCGTCATGTTGCTGTCGGTGCAATGAATGATCTCGACGTCGGCTCGCGACAGAACGTCGACGATGCGGTGGACGACGCCCGGGACCCCGCGCATGCCGCTTCCGACGATCGAGAGCTTCGAACATCCCTCGCGGATGCGCACGGCAAGGTTCAAATCGCCAAGCCGCTGGCGCACTTCGTTCCCCCGGTCGCCTTCGATGACGAAGGCGACGCCGGCCTGATTGATCGTCACCTGATCGATTGAGACCGCCGCCTCTGCGAGGCGGCGAAACATTTCGAGCTCGGTCTCCATACGGCGCTTCGGCGATTCGATATCGCCGCGAATGATCCTAACCCAGGTGACCCGCCCGGTAGAGGTGACTCCGGTGATGGGATGCTCCTTGCTCGAGCGATCGTCGACGAGAGTCCCGCGATCGCTGCGCAGACCCTTGACGGAGTATCGCGTGCCGGTGCGATGCGCGTACTCGGCCGCTTTATCGTGCACGACCTTCGCGCCGTGATTTGCCAGCTCGGTCATTTCGACCAGCGACGCGCGCGGGATCGTTCGCGCTTCCGGAACGCGGCGCGGATCGGCGGTCATCGCGCCGCTAACGTCGGTATAGATGTCGACCCGTTCTGCATCGAGTGCGTCTCCGATTGCGATCGCCGAGAGATCGGTGCCGCCGCGACCGAGCGTCGTCACGGCGCCTTCTTCGGTCGCACCTTGAAAGCCGGCAACGACGGGAACGAGCCCGCGATCGAGCGCCTCGAGAATCGCGCGAGGCTCGACGCGGAGAATTTGCGCGTCGCCGTGCCGCGCGTCAGTGACGATTCCCGCCTGCACGCCGGAGAGCGCGATCGCGTCGATGCCGTTCGCACAGAGCTCCTCGGCGAAGATCGCGGCGGAGATCAGTTCTCCGGCGGAGAGCAAGAGATCGGCATTGGCGCTGCCGCTGCGCTCGTCGATGAGCCCGAGCAGCGTATCGGTCGCATACGGCTCGGGAGCGCGGCCGATCGCCGAAACGACGGCGACGGTCGCAAATCCCGCCTCGCGGGCGTCGCGGATGCGCTGATAGGCAATCGCGCGTTCGCCACCGTCGGCAACCGAGGTGCCGCCGAACTTAAGCACGGCAATGTGCTGCGTCGCGTTCATGCGGCGACGTAGCCTTTTCGAAGCAACAACTCGAGAATCTCTACCGCGTTGGTGGCCGCGCCCCGGCGCAACTGATCGCCGACGCACCACAAAGCGAACTCCATTTCCCTATCGCCCTGCGGAAGAGAGCGAAGGCGAGCGACGTGGACGTCGTCGCTTCCCTCGACCTCGCGCGGCGTGACGATGCCGTCTGGGTGAAAGACGATTCCCGGCGCAGCCGCAAATGCTTCAGAGAGCTCGCGGACGCTCGTATAGCGCTGCGTCTCCGCGAAGACGGCCTCACTATGCGCCGTCATCACCGGAACGCGCACGGCCGTCACGCTTACGCGCAGCTCGGGGAGCTCGAGCAGCTTGCGCGTCTCGCCGCAAACCTTGCGTTCCTCGCCGCTCCAGCCGAACTCGTCGAGTGCACCGACCTGCGGCACGACGTTGCGGGCCAAGTGACGCGGAAAGACCGAAGCCGGCGGTTCTGCTTCGCCGCGCGCGAGCGCGCGCTCCCCGGCCAAAAGCTCGTCGACGCCCGGGCGTCCGGCGCCGCTCGCCGCCTGGTAGGTGGCGACGCGAACCGAGCGCAATCCGGCCGCGTCGCGAATGGGCCGTAAGGCGGTGCAGAGGACGATCGCGGTGCAGTTTGCAACCGGAAAGAGCCGGTGCTCCGCACGGAGCAACTGCGCGTTCACGCCGGGGACGATCAGCGGCACGTCCTGGCGCATCCGGAACGTCGCACTGTTGTCGATCACGATCGATCCGCGATCGAGCAGCGCCGGTACGTACCGTTCGCTGGCATCTTCTCCGCCGGCAAAAAAGACGACGTCGAACTCGAGCAGTGCATCTTCTGAAGCGGCGCGTACGTCGAGCGACGCGCCGCGAAACCGAATGGCGTTCGCGCGCGGACGCGACGCGAACGGACCGAGCCGCGCGATCGGCAAGCGGCGCTCCTCGAGCAGCCGCAAAATCGTCTCACCGACGGCGCCCGTCGCGCCGACGACCGCGACGTTCACGCGCGAGGCTCCAGGATCGACTCGAGACCGATCGTCAGTCCGCGCCGCTCCACCGCCGCGTGCACCGCCGCCAGCATCCCGGCGACGAACGATTCGCGCGCGAAAGAGTCGTGGCGAATCGTCAGCAGCTCGCCGGCACGCCCGAAGATCACCTCATGATGCGCGAGCAGACCCGTCAGCCGCACGCTGTGGATTGCCGGGGACGCGCCGGTGACGCGCTCGATGCGAGCGGCGGTCTCGCGAGCGGTACCGGAGGGTGCATCTTTCTTGGCGGCGTGATGCAGTTCGACGATCTCCGCCTCGGGAAAGAATCGCGCCGCTTCTTCGGCAAAACGCATCATCAGCATCGCGCCGAGCGAGAAGTTCGGAACGAGGATCGCACCGGTGGCCTGCTCGTCGGCCGCCGCCCGCAACGCGGCTCGCTGATCGTCGCTCCAACCGCTCGAACCGATGACGACGTGATAACCGCGCGAGAGTGCGGCAAGCGAAATTTCGTAGCTCCCGGGCTGCGTGGTCAGATCGAGCAGGACGTCGGGACGGCAGGCGAAGACCTCGTCGAGCGAGTCGAAGACCTGAAGCTCGGGCTCGCTGCGTCGCGCGAGTCCGCAGCAGTATTCACCGCTGCGCTGCAACGCTTCGCGGGCAACCGTACCCATGCGGCCGAGCGCGCCCGCAACTGCAACCCGTAGTCGTTGAGCCATCCGAGTTCTTCGCCGAGGACGGCGGCGCTAAATTTTCTCGAGCGGCGCGTACTTGAGCATGAGCATTTTTTGGCCAACGTTCGGAAAATCGATCGTAACGAGCCCGTCGCCGCCGGCGCCGACAATCGAGTCGATGCTTCCTTCGCCCCACTTCGGATGGCGCACGCGGTCGCCGGCCTTGAGCCCCATATGCACGCCCGCGCCGGCCGATTCGTGAATCGCGACCTCCCGCCATCGGCCACCTGACGGCCGGGGAAGCGGAACGCTCCCGCTTTCGAGGATCTCCAGCGACGGAATCTCGTCGAGGAAGCGCGACTTGGGATACGCATACGTATTTCCGAAGAGCGCGCGCCGCGCCGCGTAGGTCAAATAGAGGCGGTCGATCGCCCGGGTGATCCCGACGTAGGCGAGCCGCCGTTCCTCTTCGAGCTCGGCCGGCTCGGTGAGCGTGCGGCTATGGGGAAAGACGCCCTCTTCCAGTCCGGTCAAAAAGACGTTCGGAAACTCCAAGCCTTTCGCGCTGTGCAGCGTCATCAGCGTCACGTACGACGCGTCATCGTCGAGCGAGTCGAGATCGCTGACGAGAGCAATGTTGGCAAGGAAACCCGCGAGCGACGGCGCGTCGTCGTTGGCTTCGTAGTCGCGCGCCACGCCGACGAGCTCGGAGAGATTCTCCAGCCGCGCGCGGGCTTCGTGCGTATCCTCCGCCTGCAGCTCGCGGACGTATCCGGAGCGCTCCGTCACCGCCACCAGCACGTCGGCCACGCCGCCGCTCTCGGCGACGCGGCGCAGCTCGCTGATCAGCTCGGCAAAGCGCTCGAGCTCTTTGAGCTTTTTCGGCACCGCCGCGCGCAACAGGTCGCTGCTGAAGACCGCTTCGCCGACCGAGACGCGCGACGCGTTTGCCGCCTGCACCAGCGCGGCGAGCGTCTGCTGGCCGATGCCGCGACGCGGTACGTTGACGATTCGTTTGAAGGCCAGCGCGTCGGAGGAGTTGACGATGTAGCGAAGATACGCGACGACGTCCTTGATTTCGGTTCGCGCGTAAAATCCGACGCCGCCGACGACGCGATAGGGAATCCCCTCGGAGAGCAGCGCCTCCTCGAAGACGCGCGATTGCGCGTTCGTGCGGTAGAGCACGACGAAATCGCGGTAGGCCGCGCCGTCGCGAACCATGCTCTTGACCTTTTCCACGACGTAGCGGGCTTCGTCGCGCTCCGTCGCGGCCGGATAGACCGTAATCGGTTCGCCCTCGCCGCGCGAGGTAAAGAGCCGCTTGGCCGCGCGGGAACGATTGTTGGCGACGAGACTGTTCGCGGCTTCAAGGATCCGCCCGCTGCTGCGATAGTTCTCTTCGAGCTTGAAGATCTTCGCTCCCGGAAAATCTTCCTCGAAGCGCAGGATCATGCGATAGTCGCTGCCGCGCCAAGAATAGATCGACTGATCGTCGTCCCCGACGACCGTGACGTTGCCGTGATAGCCGGCAAGCAGCGCGATGACCCGGTACTGTGCCGCGTTGACGTCTTGATACTCGTCGACCAGCACGTACTCGAAACGATGCTGGTACTTTTCGCGGGTCTCCTTGTCGCGCTCGAGCAAGTCGATCGTGCGCACGATCAGATCGTCGAAATCCAGCGAGTTCGACTCCGCGAGACGGCGCTGGTATTCGGTGTAGACGTTGGCGATGCGCTCGCCGGCGAACGACGTTTGGCTCTGCGCGTACTGCTCCGGCCAAATCAGTGCGTTCTTGGCCTTGTCGATCTCGGCCAGACACGCTCCGGCGGAAAGGTGGCGCTCGTCGTAATCGAGGTCGTCGAGGATCTCTTTGATGAGCTGGCGCTGATCGGAATCGTCGATGACCGCAAAACTGCGTCCGATGCCGATGCGAGTTCCATCGCGGCGCAGAATGCGCACGCACATCGCGTGGAACGTTCCAACCCAAATGTCGCGCGCGACCGGTCCGACCATCGTCTGCAGCCGCGACTTCATTTCGCCGGCCGCCTTGTTCGTGAAGGTTACGGCGAGAAGGCGCTCGGGCGCGACGTGCAGATCGTCGAGAAGATGGGCGATGCGATGCGTCAGAACGCGAGTCTTACCGCTCCCTGCACCGGCAAAAATCAACACCGGGCCATCGCTCTGCCTAACGGCGGCTAACTGCGCGTCGTTGAGAATTTCCGTTTCGAGGAGCATTAGTAGCGATTCGCCGAAGGCCTGGCTCTTGCCTGTCCTCGCCTGAAAGAGTGCGACGTTTGGCGCAGCGCTTAACGCACGGCGCGAAGAACCCGGGCCCGTCGAGCGGCGATCGAGTAGGCCGCCGAAAGGAACGCGAGCGTCGATTCGGCGCCCATATTGAGATTGACTTGATCTTCGCCCAAGCCGTCGAAGCAGCCGCCGCCGCTGGCCATCGCCACACCGCGCGAGTTCTTGCCGTAGTACCACTCCAGGGCAATCTCGGCAGTAGCGACATGGCTAGCTTCGCCGGTGAGGTCGAAGGCTGCGAGCTCCGCGTCGACCAAGGCGCACGACTCGAGCGGCTGCTGCGCGTACCGCGCGCGCCGCTCCCCGCGGGGGTACCAGTCGTGGTTGCCGATCGGTACGTGAATGCCGTTCTCGATCGCCACCTCTTCGTAGAACCGAAGCGCCGCAAGACCGGCTTTGCCGTATCGCGGCTCGCCGAGCACGTGACCGGCCCGAATCAGCGCTTCGGGAAGGCGCGCGTTGTCGTAGGTCATGACGCCCTCGAACCATCGCCAGTCCTCGGTCGCCGTCGCGTCGTAGCAGGCGAGAACTTCGTCGGCCAAATAGCGTAGCGCCTCGGCGTACTTCGGTTCGTCAAGCGCTCTCTGTGCGTGCGCGAACCCAATCGCGGCATACGCGCGCGAACGGACGTACTCGAGATCCTTCAACGACGGAATCGTCCGGTCCAACAACCTCGTGCAGACGTGCCGCCACGTCTTGCTCGGCGCATTGGCGACGCCGTAGCCCAGCGCCCAGACGGCGCGGCCGCAACTATCGTGCGTGCCGATCTCGTCGAGCCAGGTGCGGTCGTAATCCATGAAGTTATGGAAGCGTCCGTCATCGAGTTGCGCGTGCTGCAGAAACGCCAGATACGTCGAGGCAAGCCGTAGACTGAGCTTATCGGACGGGTTGAGCCGCGCGTACGCGAGCACCACCATGAATGCCCGCGCGACGTCGTCGGTACAGTAGCCGAACTTGCGGTTTGGCACGTTCTCGAACGCGTGCTGCATGATACCCACGTCGTCGGAGAGCACGACGACGTGGTCGAGCGGCGGCGGCGGCGGCGTACCCGCCCGAGCCCTTTGGCCTGCCTTAGGCAGAAGTCACCAGCTCGAGCGGTCCGCGCGGGCAGAGTTCGGTGAAGAGCGAGCCATACTCGGCGGCGACGTGCGGCCAGGTCATCTGCCGGCCGAAACGATAAGCGCGCCGCTCGGTCGCGCGGCGAAGAGCCGGATCGTCGAGCAGCATGTTCAACCCCTGGGCAATCGACGCCGAATCTCGGAAGTCGCACAAGAAGCCGCGATTGTGCGCGAGCAGTTCCTGCGCGTAAAGATAGGGCGTCGACACGATGGCCTTGCCGCAGCCGACCGCGTAGGCCAGCGTGCCGCTGACGATCTGCGCCGGGTTGAGATATGGCGTCAAGTAAATGTCGGTCGCCGCGAGGTAGCTGACGACTTCGTCGAAATCGAGATATTTATCCACCAGCTGAACGTTATAGTGCAGCTTGAAATCGCGAACCATTGCGTGAAGCGATTCGCGGTACGATTCGCCTTCTTGGCGCCGCACGACGGGGTGCGTTTCGCCGAGAATGAGGTAGAGCGCTTCGGGATGGCGCCTAACGACGCTGCGCATCGCTTCGACCGCGTATTCGAGACCCTTGCCCCGGCTAATCAGACCGAAGGTCGAGATCACGGTTCGCTGGCCGATTCCGAACGACGCTTTCGCGGACGAAGTATCTTGGAACGGAACGTCGGGAACTCCATGATGGATCGTTTCGAGACGCTGCGGATCGATGCCATAGACGCTTTCGAGCAGACCGCGTCCGGTTTCGGAGAGCGCGACCACCTTGGCGGCGCTCTCGCAGAGCTCCCGCGTTACGCGAAGATAGGCTTCGTCGGGTTCGGGCAGCACGGTGTGCAGCGTGAGGACCACCGGCTTTTCGAGCGCGCGTATGAAATCGACGAGCCATTCGCCGCGCTCGCCGCCGAAGAGGCCGTATTCGTGTTGGACGTTGACCAGATCGACCGGATATTTGTTCACGAAACGCGCCGCGGCGGTATAGCCTGCGCGTTCGGCCTCGGCGATGCGGCCGACGACTTCGGGCGGATAGCGGCGCACGTCGGCGCCCGGTTCGTCAACCGCGATGACCGGGCTCGAGAAGCCGAACGCGCGATCGTATGCGTCGACTACGTCCTTTGTGAACGTGGCAATTCCGCATTCGCGCGGGGGATACGAACCCAAGAACAAAGCTCGCGGCGGCAGCATGTCGGCGATGGACTCCCTTCCTCCTCAGTACCCTAGTGTACCCCCGCGCAGATGCGTGGTAAACCGGACGTCCGCTTGCTAGCCTGCTACTCCCTGCGCCGGCGAACCCAGGCGAGCCCCCGGTTCCAAGACGGCGCTCGGATCGACGGTGACGTCGTGACCGATCACGCTTCCCTTGGCAACGTGCGCTTTCGGGCCGATCGTCACGCCGCTCGCGAGGATCGCTTCTTCTATAACGGCGCCCGCGCCGACGCTGACGCGCTCCCAGAGCACCGACTCGCGCACCGACGCGTCGGCGCCGATGCTGCACGATTTTCCGAGTACGACGTTCGGACCGATCTTCGCGCTCGCCGCGACCACGACGTCGGCGGCGGCGTGCACCGGCGGGATCACTCCCGGATGTCCGCGCAACGCTTCACCGCCTTCGCCGCTGATACCGGGCTCGACCGCAAGCGGCATCGCGCCGCTAAGCACGTCGCGATGGGCCGCAAGATATTGTTCAGGGCGCCCGAGATCGAGCCAATAATCGCTGGTGGTGTAGGCGTAGATCGCTTTGCCTTTGGCGATGACTTCCGGAAACGTCACGCGTTCGATCGAGACGTTGCGCCCCGGTGGGATGTAGTCGAGGATCTCACGTTCGAGCAGATACGTGCCGGCGTTGATCTCGTCGGTCGGCTCTTCGCCTTGCGGCGGCTTCTCGACGAACGCGCTCACGCGGCCGTCGGCGTCGTGCGCGACGCAGCCAAAGTGCGACGGATCCTCGACGCGAATGAGGTGGATCGTTCCGATACCGCCTTTACTCTCGTGATACTCGCGCATCGCGCGCAGATCGAGGCTGGTTAGAATGTCGCCGTTGAGCACAAAGAACGGCCCCGCAATGTGCGGTTCGACGTTTTTGATTGCTCCCGCCGTGCCGAGCGGAGTTTCCTCGATGGCGTAGATGACCTTCATGCCCAGCTGCGAACCGTCGCCGAAGTAGTCGACGATCGCTTGCGGCATGTAACCGGCTGCCAGGATCACTTCGCGAATATCGGCGGCGTAAAGTCGCTCGAGCGTGCGGGCAAGGAAGGGCACGTTCATGATCGGCACCATCGGTTTCGGCGTGCGGTACGTCAGCGGCCGCAGCCGCGTTCCCTCGCCCCCAACTAGCACGATTGCCTGCATGCGCGGTAGGTTTTCTACCACGTTGCATGGGCCCTGTCATCCTGCGCCCCTGTCGTTCGTGGCATCCTGAGCCTGTCGAAGGAAGACGTCGAATCGCATTAATGCACGATGCCATACAGTTGGCACAGCCTTTGCGTAGCATGTTTCGCATGCCACGAAAACTGTATGACTGGAAAGCCGTACAAGCGTATTACGACGGCGGGCATGGGTTTGTAGGATGTGCAGAGCGCTTCGGATTCTCTCACACCGCATGGGTCAAGGCCATAAAACGCGGCACACTGAAGGTTGCTACAACACCGTTTGCGGATCGACGGCGTAAATACAATTGGGCTGAAGTGCAAGCTTACTATGATGCGGGCCATACATATGCCGAGTGCATCGCGCGCTTCGGATTCGGAACCGACACCTGGACTTCGGCAGTGAGACGCGGAGAGCTGAAGGCCAGAGCTCGGGCATTATCGATCGAAACGATGGTGAACCGTCGCATGGCTCGCGCTTCAATAAAGCGCCGTCTTTTGGAGTTGGGTCTATTCCGCGAGGAGTGCAGTCGATGCGGCATCGTCGAGTGGCGTGGAAAGCCGATCAATATCCATATCGACCACGTAAATGGTAGAAATGACGATTGGCGTTTAGAGAACCTCCGGATGCTTTGCCCGAATTGTCACAGCCAAACACCGACGTTTTCCGGCCGGAATGTCCGTCGCCACAGGCGCCTCGACAGGATCCTTTCGTGAGAAAGCGTCACGATTGGGCTGCAGTTCAGCGCGAGTACGATCGGGATCAAGACTCGGAGAGATGCCGTAGGGCATTCGACGTTGCCTATGGAGCTTGGAATATGGCAGTCAGGCGCGGTCACTTGCGACTGGGTTCTCACCCACGCGACCTTCGCAAGAAATACGACTGGAGCGCCGTTCAATCGTTTTACCAGGAAGGCAATTCGCTGTACGCGTGCATGCGCAGATTCGGGTTCTGCCGGGCCGCGTGGCACAAGGCCGTTCGCCGAGGCGAAGTGACAGTGAGACCGCTGGGCCGTCCGCTTCATGAGGTTCTTAGCATTGGAAAGTCTCGAGCTAACGTTAAGCGACGGTTGATAAGGGCGGGATTACTACAGAGATGCTGCCAGCAGTGCGGTATCAGCGACTGGTTAGGCGAGCCCCTGACTATTCAAATAGATCACGTAAATGGCGTGCGCAACGACCACCGGCTGGAAAACCTTCGAATGCTATGCCCAAACTGTCACAGCCAAACAGCAACATACGGCCGGCGGAACGTCCGACGCACGTGCTTGCAAGAAACTTAGGACAGGCTGTAGTATAAAACCGCGCTAACATTCCCGGGTGGCGTAATGGCAACGTACCTGGCTCTGAACCAGGGGTTCCTCGTTCGAGTCGAGGCCCGGGAGGAGATCACGGCCCTATCGTCTAGAGGCCTAGGACGCCGCCCTCTCACGGCGGTAACGCGGGTTCGAATCCCGCTGGGGCTATTTCAAATCCGGCCTGTATTTACGGGCTTTTTTCATTACGATCGGCTGCGCGTGGGCCCGTTGTGGGCCCGAGCCTGCTGCAAGCGCCTCGGTGACAGCGCCACCGACGCAGCGAGTCGAGCTGCGCCGCGTGCCTTTCTTGCAAGGACTGCGCGACGTGCAAGTAGGTGTTCGCGGTAACGGCGATCGTGCTATGGCCTAGCGACGAGCTAATAAGCTTCAGATCAGCACCCGCAACCAACGACAGCGACGCAAACGAATGCCGTAGATCGTGAAGCCGCACCGTGGGCAGCTTCTTACGGCGCACAAGGCTATAGAAGCGAGAACCGAACGTGTCAGGATTCCATGGCTCGCCGCGCCGATCGCTGCGGTCAAAGACGTAATCGTCATCGCTCGCGCGACCCATGCCCTTGTTAATGCGAACCTCGCCTTGGAGCGCCCTCTGTTCGCGCAACGCGGCCACGACGAAAGGCGCGAGCGCCAACGTGCGCGCCGAACGAGCCGTCTTTGGAGGCTTTTCCCGAATCTGGCCTTTAACGAGTTCCAAGGTTCGGCGAATCGTCATGCGCGCAGCATCGAGGTCAAGGTCGCCCCATTTGAGCGCTAGGCATTCGCCGCGACGCAGGCCCGTACCGATCAAGACGGCAATTGGAAGGCGCAAGTCGGACGAGGCCGCGGCCCGAAGCAGCTTCGCGATTCCTGCGGCGTCGAGCGTTTTCATCTCCGCCTGAACGTAACGCGGCGCCTCAACGGCATCGACTGGGTTTCGGGTAATCACGTTCATTCTGACGCCCCAGTTCAAGGCGCTTTTCAGCACGTCGAAAACGTGCTTCACAGAACGAGGGGAAAGCAGGCGCTTCTCATCGGCGCGTTTCGTCGCGAGCCATTTAGTGACGGCGGCCTCGATGCGCGCCGGGCGCAGCTGGCGTACCCGCAACCGGCCCAACTCGGGCACAACATAATCCGTGACGAGCTGATGATAGCGGACGTAGGTATGACCACTGACGCGGTGCTCGACAGCCTCCAGCCAGCGCTCGCAAAGTTCTCGCACCGTTACGCGAGCACCGTCGAGTCCGCCCGTTTCGCTCTCGCGCAAGAGATCGCGAAGGCGTGCCTCCGCCTCGCGACGTGATCCGCGGAAGGTTTCCCGCATCCGACGGCGCTTGCCGCTTGCTCCTCGGTCGAGTTCCACGCGAAGATAAAACGTGCCGACGACGCGGCCTTTCTTAATCGAACCTTTCACTGTGTCAGCCTTCCTCTTCCGTTGCCTTCAGTCGTTCCGAGAACGTTGTTCCGGGGTCAACCTCGGCGTTTGGCCAGAACGACAACGCGGCTTCGCAAAGCGTTCGCGTTGGATACGCCGCCGCAAGCTCTGTCAGCTTCTCTTTAGTCGTCGCGGAACCGAAGCCGCCCTCATCTAGACGAAGCCGCAACGAAAACAATGCCTCCGCCGCCTCCCCTATGGTTGTCGGTGCGCGCGGCCTGTTGTACGCAAAGCCCATTACCGCGATGGCGTCACCCGCGAACCGCGCACCGTTTCGACTGAGGAACGACCGGAACACCTTCGCAGCGCCTTCGCGCTTGCCATCGCCAAGGCCGAGCCCCGCTTTACTACAAATCAGACGTGCAAGCTCTTCCGAGAGCCCGTCGATTGCCTCATGCGTGAACAAAGCTGGTACAGGTTGGCGCTTAAGCCACCTGCGCGTCGGTAGCCAAACTCGTAGCAACATGACCCACTGATCGCAGGGGCAATCAAACGCGTCGCCTGTTCGGTGCTCTGAGCAACAGCCGTGCTCGCGGCGCCATGCTCGCGCTCCTTTCGCGTCGAGAACGCCCCGCACAAGCGCCTTTGCGACGCGCCTCGGCATAGCCCGATCGACCGACATGTGATTTCGAACGGCCCTCTCGCCATAGTCCGCCGCAATAGCAATTTCTTGCCATGACAGCCGATACTGCTTCTTGCCCCGTTGAATTACAGGTCTCGAACGAACGCCGCCTCTCGGGGAGGCAGCGCCGACAAATCGCGTGGGCGACTCATGACTCATTAATCCTAACATCGGTGCCGCGGAATGTGAAGGGCCAGAATCGCATTAGGCAGCACAATACGGGATATTCCGATAATAGGAGGCCCTAGATGATTGACTCAAAAACGTGCAATACTCTGACGGTCGAAGAGGCCGCCTCACGGCTTGGCATATCGCGCGCGGTCGCTTACGAAGCGGTTCGAACCGGGACCCTGCCCTCAATCCGCATCTCGCCCCGCCGGATAGTCATTGGCAAGGCCGCGCTCGCAAAGCTTCTCGGAGAGGAGCAGCAAAATTCACGGCGGCGCCCGCGTTAAACGGGGCGCCGCGCGGAACCGATACCTGCAACGATCACGTTCCACACGCCCACGTCGAAACCTCGCCGCTCAGCACGCCAGCGCAAGTCGATGCGGCGCTAAAGGCCAAGCGCCGGGAACTTCGTGCGAGGCTTTCGCCGCACGGTTCTCGGCCTGGTGCGGTCTTATGTTTTACCGTAATTCGCTGGGCAGACTCATCGCATCGGCGCCACCGGAGTCGAATCCGCGCCGCCGTTGGTGCCACCTTGATTGCGTCGTTCGCTGGCACGTCGCGCCGCACACTTTGCCGGAGTGGTTACCGTGAGCGCCCTACAACAAGATGAGATTCCGATAGAGTTACGCGCCCTGCCGCAGTGGGTTCTTTGGCGGTTCGGCGCGCCCAGACAAAACGGTAAGCGTACAAAGTGCCCCCTGATGCCGGACGGAAAAACCGCGAAGGTAAACGATCACACTACGTGGAGTTCGTTTGAGGCAGTGATCGCGGCATTTCCTGATCCGCTTTGTCCGCCTTGGACCTTCGATGGCGTCGGCTTCGTTCTGAGTGCGCCTGATGACCTCATCGGCGTGGACCTCGACGAATGTATCAGCGATGACGGCACGATCACCGCGTGGGCTCTGCGGATCGTGGATGCGTTGCCGACCTATTGGGAACGGTCGCCTTCAGGGCGCGGCCTTCATGCGTTCCTAAGCTTCGCTCCCCACTTGGTGCGGTTACGGTATAAATCGCGCTCTAGCGGATGGCGGTAAAGTTGAGGTTTACGGTTCGTCGCGGTATCTCACGGTAACCGGCAGGCACTTAGAAGGCACGCCCCTGACGATAGAGCCGCTAGATGAGGCATTAAAAGCGCTGCTCGCGCGCGAGTTTCCGCAATCTTCCACAGGTGGTGGGGCCAACATGGACGACGATTTCCCTAACAACACTGTGGATGAGGCAAACGACGATTCCGTCGCTCAGCGTTTGGCGGAAAAGGCAGGCGCACCGTTTTGCCGCCTGTTTTACGACGGCGACGTAAGCGTATACGCGAGCGAATCAGACGCTGACTATGGAATGCTGTGCGACATCGCCCGCGAGTGCGGTCCCGATCCCGCCGTTCTCGATCGGCTTTACAGGATGAGCGCGCTATATCGACGGCCCGGACGAGCAGACAAATGGGACGCTCGGCATTCGGCGGACGGGAAAACGTACGGGGAAATAACGATCGCGAAAGTCGTTACAACCACCGGCGAGCGTCCCGATGAAGGTCAAAGAAGGCAGCATACGTCAAACGGCGGCACGACTCTGCGCCTGATACGAGCCAGCGAAGTCGAATCGACGCCAATACGCTGGCTCCTACGCGGTCGAATCCCGCGAGATGAGCTTACACTTTTCGACGGTGACGGCGGAATCGGCAAAACTTCAGTGGCAATGACAATAATCGCCGATGTATCATCGCTCCTTCCGCTCCCCGACGATTCGCAACGCGGGCCGTGGAATTGCATCATCTTAGCTGAGGAGAACCGCCGCGGAGACTTAAAAGAATTGCTTCGTGCGGCCGGTGCCGACTTAACTAAGATATTCTTTGCTCCGGTAGTGCAGTGGACGGGCGGTGGCGAAGGCACGTTTCGAATGCCGGATCACATTCCGCAGCTGAGGGACGCGATTCGCAAAGTGAATGCTCAACTCGTATACATTGACTCGCTTTTCAATCATTTCGGGACTCGCGACGGCAAGCCGCTTAATCCTAACCAAACAACGGACGTACGATTTGCGCTCAGTCCGCTTGTGGAATTGGCGCACGAGGGCGTTACAATCATTGCAACGCGGCATTGGACGAAAGCCCCCCAGGGCGCGAAGCATCGTGGCTTTGGAAGTGCGGACGTTACAAACATCGCCCGGTCATTCTTGTCATTTGCGCCGCACCCAAGCAACGAGGGGACTTTCGTTTTCGCCGTTGCCAAGCCAGGCCTCTCGCAGGTTGTCGATGCGTTAACTTACAGCATTGAGAGTGCGTCCGTTTGTGACGCCGAGGGTTCGCCGATCGTTGACGAAGAGGGGTACCAGTGGACGGTTCCTCGCATACGATGGCTCGGCACCGAACGAATACGAGCCGATTCCCTTTTCAATGGCAACAGCCCAAACCGCCGACGAGTGCGCCGAAGAAACGAACGCTGACGAGGCCATCCTCCAAACGCTTGCTCCCGGACCTCTCTTAGCCAGATTTTCACGAAGCAGGTTCGCGCAGCGGGCGTCGGAGTTCGCGCGTTCGAGCGGCGCCGCGCCCGCCTTCGCAGCGACGGGTATATCGAACGCTCACACGGTGGCGGAAACCTTAGCGAACCATGGATTTGGGGCCTTACCGAGCGCGGCCGTCGGCGGGTCTCTAAATCGCCAAACTAGTTCTCCTATTTCGCCATTGCCGCAAGTGGCAATCTAGGGGGTGCGTGCGGCTAACAAGCGCATTAGCTGACGGGGATTGTCGCTCCTCAATCATAAATCACGGTCGAATGGCAGAGAAGCGTGCGCATCCCACCGGCTGCGTCTGCGCTATTCACGACCTTGAGCCGCGCAACTGCCCCAAATTCGTCAACGGCGAGCGTTGCGGGAAAGTCTGCCTTGGGCCTCGCGCTCTTGGCTCGCACGTCGCTTGGATGCACAAGCGGCGGAAGCGCAAAATGCAAGCGGTGCTAGTACCTTCAGGCACAGGATACTTGCAAAGACTCTTGCGCGACCCGCGCTCAGCCAACCGTCTTGACGTTTCGGCGCTCCCCCGCTTCGCGCAGATGCTCGCACAAGCGCCGCACGGACGCAGACGACTACGGCGCAGCGCTCGTGCCATGCTGCTCGAAGCACAAGAGCACCCTCACGACGCATTTCGGAATACGCTGCGAATACCGGGCACTATCGCGGAGCCGATCGCGCTCCTCGCCTTGCTCGGCGACGTTCCTGTCACAGTGGTAACGTCCGCGCTGCTCGCCTTCGGCCTTGAGATGCTCGCGAACGAGGTCCGCAAATACAAGGCTGTTCCTATGCCACACGTCCCCACGCGCCCGCTCGTTGAGGAAGACTCCGCGGGCAGCGGTACGTCGCGAACGGCGCCCGCGGAGACTGCGAGGAGCCAGGTGCTCCCATCTAGCGACGGATGGTGAAGCGTGCTATGGCGCACACCCTTCGGAGTCTAGGCGCACGCCTTCCGCTAACGGGGTATTCGAGGCCTAGAGTTTACGCACAAAGGCACACCGGGCACTAGGGGCTCGGGGGCTTAATCAAATCGCCCTTCTTTGCGGATTGCATCTCCTTCATCTCAACGTGCGCCCCCACTGCCAGGTTCTTCGCCAGCTTCTGCAAGTCGGGGTCTACGTCTGACTTGTCGGCAAGCTCCTGCGCCTCCGTCGTCGCATCCATAAAGATTGTAAACCCCGCAGTGTCACCGCTCGCGAAGCGAGCCTGCGCTTCAATCATCGCCGCGACCGCATGGACGTAATGATACAAGTTTGCTATGGCGTCGTCACCAGCATCCGCTGTCGCCGTCGCCGCCCACTTGGCGCGCGACACTTCGTCGCTCGCCTTGATACAGCTAGTCGAAGTTTTCTCTATAGCCCGCGATTGGCGAATCGCAAGCGCGTAATGACCACTGCCTAGGTTTTGCCTAGCAGCGCTCAGGACACCCATCAGTCGCTTTGCCGCCGCATCGCTGTCGGAACACGTAGCATTGGCCGTCGGCCGTTGCGAGGCTTGGTCGACGTTATGAAAGAGGCGCAGCACAAACAGCGCCAAGAGGACGACCCACCCACTTTTTCATTGCGTCTTCCGCAGTGTGGCGGAACACCCAAATCAACGCGAGCGCCAGGCACAGAGTGATCACTAGGCTTTCTATGAACGGCTGAAAGCCTACCGGCCAGAAGATATCGGATACCAAAAGGCTGCCGAAGAACAGGGTCAGGCACCCGAGTACGAGTATCAGTACCAGCTTCATAGCACGCGCCGACTCATCGCTCTTGCTCGTTTGCACCTTGTGCAGTGCCTACTATGGCCCGGCAAAGCACCCGCCACGCAGCGCTCACGCCGAGCCAGAGCAGTTTGCTAAGTCCCAGCGCCACACCGACAAACACGTATGCCGTATACGCGAATAAAATAATTGCAGCTGGTGCCAACATAGCGACTACGATAACAACGTGCCCGCTCGCTGCTACAAACAAGCTTGCAAGTGGAAGGCCCCAGAGCAGAACTCCCCACACCCAACTAGGAACTCGGGACACCGCTTTGTCTAACCTCTGTTTAAACGGCTGGGCTGTTGCGCTGCTTTTTCGGCTGGCCACTGAGCTTAGCGCCTTTGGTTCATGGGTTGGAACACAAACCACGCCACCCCGCTAATCGTCAGAATGACTACCTCGGCGGTGAAAGCGAGCCGGGTCGTTTCGTTGTAGTACGCTTGGCGAACCGCCTGCATCTGATCATAACCGACGTCCGTCGTTGTGAGCGTGTTTCCCCTCCAGCGCTCGTAGCGGGGAAAAGCCCAAAGCGCGACTACGACTGACGCGCCAATAACAAAGACCAGAATCGCCTTTTGCAACGAATTCATATCATCGCCGCATCGAATCGCAACCTCCGACGATCCTTTCGGGCGCCCATTAGGCGACTCGATGCAAACGAGAAGCTGCTCATGCAGCGCGCGTCCGATGGGCAGCGATGGACCGCAGTGATGGCGAATCCTTTCGCCGAGCCGTCCGCCCTAAAGTCGAAACCAATGTAAACTATCCCGACGCGCGCACACGCGTGGCAACCATCGACAATAGGGGCGGCAATCGTGAAGCGCTGCCCACCGCCCGTCCTCGCAGACTCGCCGATGAAGGCCTCATCCGGGAACACACCAGCGTTCGGATGCGCTCTCTTGATCGCCAGGAACGCGGCAGTTTTCGTCCATGGCAACTTCGTCGTAAATGCTTCTTCGGGGTTTATTACCCCCGGTTTACCGTTGATAAAGATGTAATACCAGTTATTGTCTGCTCGGCCAGGGAGCTCGATTTCCGCAATCGACACCACGCCAAATCGAGGCTTGCGAAAGCTGATAGATGAAGGCCTCTCCGCCCTCTGAGTACGTGGAGTACCAGCGCGCGAAGGCCATTGCCTTAGACGACGCTCCACCCGCTCGCATCGCCCGTAACAAGCATACCGGCTGCGGCAGTTCGTAGGACGAGCCTGTCCAGGTCGGCTGTATCTGAGGTTCTGTGAGCTTCGCGTCACACGCATCGATCGCAGGGACGACATTGACGCGTGGCGACCACACGAAGCTTTGGTCGATCCTTCCAAGTCTCCACAGCGCGCCCGATTGAGCGGGGGACGGAGGGCATATAAAGACGGTCAGACACGCGATGGTCCCCGACGCTAATGCGCTCACGAGTGGGCGGAGGCAACGGGTTTTTATTGGCATTTTCGGGGCCATTCTATCTGCATTCCGACCGCCTTCCTGCAGAGAGCTTCGGTTCGAACCGGAAGGCGGGCTGCGGACTGACCACTTTCCGAACATAAGACGGGTTCTATCTCGTGGGCATTTAGTTCGTGTTGCGCTACGGTCGCTCCCGTGGGGTCAGAAGGGCTTCAGGCGGCGCTACGGAGACTGTCTCGCAACATTAGGGCACGGCGGCTGGATCGCAACCTGACGCAGGAAGCCGTGGCCTTTGATGCTGGCCTTTCGGCGCGCCACTATCAGCAGCTTGAATCAGGAGAAGCAAACCCAACCTTTGCGACGCTATTTGAGATCGCACGCGTGCTGGATTCGCCAGTGCGGCGACCTTATAGCTCCGGCTCCAGCGCGTCAAGCCTAGCCGCCGCAGAGCCTCGAAAAACGATCCGCAACGCGAAGCGTAACGCGCAGGCAACGCCAAAGTTTGCGCCAGCCGAATCTGTTGGCTAGCCTTTTATGAGTCCATACGCTTGCCGATTCGCCTCCCCTTCGGGAGTCCCAAGCCAGCATAGGCCCCCGGCCCGCACCCCGCGGCGGGGGGCTTTGACGATTCGCGAGTCTGGTGCGCCGGCTTCGGCTCCAACGGGTTTCGACTCGCGGCGCGACGCAAAGATCGCGAACGCGGCAGCGAGGGCCGTTGTAGGGCAAATCTCGCCCAAGTATAGGGTGTTTATCGCGCTCTCGGGGCGTGGGTCCGTTGTGGGCCGAATGCGCGCGTATAGGTCCGTATACGATGGCACGGGCCATCACGACGATCGAACGGCGCGATCGCGAAAAGCCTATATCGGCTAGGCGGCTTCCCGTTACGCGATGACACTAGTCGTCAGTACTCGTCGTCATCCTCGCACGGTGCTTCGAATCCCGCTGGGGCTATTTCAAAACTACCGATACCATATGAGTTTTTACGAGATATTGCGGACCCCGTGCAACAGAAGTTGCAACAGCGGGTCCTTTTCATGTCTAGCCTACCAGGCGACCGAAGGCATCTACCGCATCGGCATCCCGGCTCTTATAAACGTGGAGATAGCGCGAAACTGTAGCCCCAATTGAGGCGTGGCCAAGACGTTGGCTGATGACCTCAATCGGCACCCCGGCCTTTGCTAACAGGGAAGCGTGGGTATCGCGCAAGCCGTGCAAGGTGATTGTTGTGACTTAGCTCTAAGGATGAGGTCTCGAACGGCCCGAGCGAAATTCCACGGGTCTATCGGTGAGCATTGGGCCGTGCAAAGAGCAGCTCGCTGTCCTTGTACGCTCATCGCAAGAATAGACGCTCTGCGGATGAACATTCTCGCGGCAACGCGCACCGCGGGGGCAAGATCTCGAGGCTTCATTAGCCTGCGGCGCAAATTGAATGGTCTGCTGCGATTTAGGGCACTCTTCCGTAATGAAAACCGAAACGGGCCTTCGCCGCGCGCTTTCCGAAGGCGACGCCGTGATTCTAAGCACCGGCGCAACCGCAACCGTGCGTCGGGCCTATCCCGCGGGGTACTTTGGCGACGTCGAGATACTGCTCAACGGTGTGGGGGAGACCGAACGAACGCAGGGATTAACGCTGCCCGACGAGCAGCCGCTGTTAGGCGGAGCTGAGGCAGCCGAATCTACGGAAACGCCGCCGACCGGCGAGGGCGAGACGCGAGCGCCGAAACGCCGGATGCAGGATTAACGCAAAAGCTCAGAGCTTCGCGTTAGCACTCCTCGCTGACTTGTTGCCCGGAATAAATTTCGATAACTCCGAATCCCGCGCCGGTGATCGTCGTTTTGCGCATGAGATTTCCAAGGTTTGGCAGGACGCCGCCATACGGGCCTTGCGTCGCGACGGTATAGCACGGTGGAAACATCAGTGCGAGATGCCCAACCTGCACGATACCGTACGCGGTGTAGGCATCGCCGGGGGAGAACGCATCGGACGTCAGACCGCCCTTCGATTTTAGGTGTGAGCCGAAGTGCGTTCCGGCGTGGAAATGCAGGTTCAGATAGAGCATCGACGTTCCGGTGCCGAGTTGCGGCTCGTAGTAGATGTTCTGCGTACTGGTGCGGATCGTCAGCTTCGCAACGCGCTCGACATGCGGGTACTCGATCGAACCGCCGAAGCCGCCGAATGACGGAACGCAGAGCGAACCGCCTTTGGCTTTGAGCTTCACAACGATGCTGCCGTAGTTCTTCGTGGTCCGTTGGCCTTTGCACGCCGGTGGTCCGCTCATAGCCCGCGACGGCGTCGCTTGACGTGGAATCCCGCCGCTCGACGGCGAGACCGGGCCGCTGCTGCAGGCAGCCGTCACCAAAACGGTGCCGGCTGCAATAAGCGCTGTTACATCGCGACGGAACATCGTGCCAACCCCCGAGTTACGCGCCGAGCTTTGTAGTATGCTCGCCGCACTAGAACCTTACGAGGCTGTCGAAGACTTCCTCTTCGGCAGCGGCACGATCGGTGTAGAGGTCGACAGAATGCGCGACGGTGAGGTTCCCGCGCCTAATCGGCGCGTTCGTCTCCGCCTGCCCCACGCCTCGGTGTCCGTTTCCCTTCTTACCGTTGCTCGCTGGAGGAGCCCACGCGGTAATCGTGCCGTCCTTCGAGCCGACGTAGAGCACGCCGTCGGCGATGACCGTTCCGACGTTGCCCAAATCGGGGAGGTCGACACTCCACAGTTGCGCGCCGGTCGCCGCATCGAAAGCGAACTCTCTGCGACGCGAATAGTTGCTGACGTAAACGACGCCGTTCGCGATGGAGATCGGCGAGCGCGGTGTCTCTCCGTCCCGCACTTGGTTTCCATCCGGTCCGAATCTCGCATTCCAAACGGGCGCAGGATTCAACGTGCAGTTCGGCTGGATGCTGAATGCCGCCAATCCCGGCTTATAGATGCCCTCGGATGCGGGCATCCCGACATACACGTAACCCGTGACGGGGTCGAATGCCGGAACGCCGACGAAGTCGCCCTTGTTCGTTGGGATAGACATGGCGATGTACTGAATCGGTCCACTACCGATCGACCCGACGTCGTAAAGCTCGAACATCCCGGATTTATTTACCGCCGCCAGAAGCAGCGGACAGCCCTGCGGCGCAAAGAGCAACGGCGTCGCGCCGAAATCGAAGTCCTCGTCGCCGTCCTGCGGGATATTCGTCGGGTAGTTATGGGCGACGATGCTGTCCAGCGTCGGAGAGAGCTGGATCACCTGTTCCGCATAGCCGGAGTTTTGCGCCGCGCCCTTCGTGGTATCGGCGTTGCCCGTAGCGATAAAGACGTCGTTCGATCGAGGGTCGACCGACGCACCGCCCGGCCCCCAGATGCCTCCACCGCTCGCGCCCTCGACCGACGTCCCGCTCATCGTGTAGAACGTCCCCACGACGCTCGGTACGGTCGTGTTGATCGCGACGACGCGTCCGTACCAGGGCGTGATGTCGCAGGGAGAGCTCGTTACGGCGTAGAGCAACTTGTTTGAAGGATTGTAGGTTAAGCCGCCGTGCATGAAGTTGCGCTCGCGTTTATAATCGGCGATCTTCAAGGGCCAGCCCGAAGCTTCGGCTCCGGTGGCCAGATTCACGGCGTGCACGTCATTGTGCCCGTCGCTAAAGTACAGGAGATTCTTCTTTCGGTCGAGCGCCGGCGTCTCACCGATCGAGAACTGAAACTTCTCGTGATCGTGGCACCGGTAACTTGCATGCAGAACCGGGTCGTGCCAAACGACGGCCCCGGTGCCCGCGTCGAGGGCGTACATCGTCGATCCGTTCGCCGAGCCCGCGTACAGTAGGTCGGTCGCGTGCCCCTCCACTTTTACGGCGTGAGCGAAGACCGGCTCGTGAACCATTCCGGCGCCCACATTGGCGGTCCAAAGCTTTTGGACGCTGCCGACGTTGTTCGCACCGATCGTGGACTCGACCGGATTGTAGCCCGTGCGCTGCAGGTCGTAGCCGAAGGAAGCCCAGTCACTCGTCTTCGGCGTAGCGCCTGGTACGGCCGGAGGGGCGGCGCCAGCCGTACCGGGCGCCTCGACCGGCGGCGCGATGCCGGAACCGGTAGCTCCGCCGCAGCCAGACGCAACAAGAGCCACGATAGCCCACAACCAAAAGCCCGATCGCTTGCCCATGTTTCTGAGTACGGTTCTCTGAGCCGTTCCCCCCGCGCTACGGGTTGCTAAAGACCTGTGGCGCGATCGATCGGCATGTACTACACGGCTCGTCTGCGCCCATCGTATCCGCGCTGCTCGGCGGCACCGCTTGCCTTCACTACGTGCCCTCGGCCGTCGATTTCCACCAGGCCACCCGGAGCGCGGTTGAATCCACGAGTATATTGAAACGTCGCAAGCGTGTTGGCCTTCGAAAGATAGACGAACGAATGCGGATACACGTACGATCGGCGAGCCAGTCATTGACGAATAGGACGCCGTTGGGCCGAAGGGCGCAGCTGGTGTGGTGCACCATGACCGCACGCTCGCCCACCGGAAGCATCGTCACGAGCTTTGCAAACGACGAGGCATCAGAGCCGGCGGTGAAGACGGCAAGAAAGGCGCGGCCCATGCCCTCTGCCGGACCTTGGGGCGCGGCCGGGTGTCGAACCTCCATCGCCACACGAAGAGATGCCGGCTGGGACGCTGCGCCGGGCCGTTGCGGTTTTCGGATCTTCGCGGCCAGGTCGGAAGAGTCCGAGGGAACAGCGAATATCCGTCTATGGCGGCTCGAGTGCTACCAACCGGCGTCGTCACGTTTCTCTTCACCGACATCGAAGGCAGCAGCCGGCTCTGGGAACGCGCTCCCGACGAGATGCGTGAATCGCTCGTCGCGCACGACCGGCTTTGCCGCGATGCCGTCGAGCGTCACAACGGAGTCGTCTTCAAAACCGTCGGCGACGCGGTCTACTCCGCCTTCCAACGCCCCAGCGACGCGCTCGAAGCCGCGCTCGACGCGCAGCACGCGATTCGCAATTACACTTGGCCAGCGGCGATCGGCGCGATTCACGTGCGGATGGCAATCCACACGGGTGACTGCATTGCGCGCGACGGCGATTACTTCGGAACGACGCTCAACCGAGTCGCGCGGCTCTCGGCGCTGGCCCACGGCGATCAGATTCTCGCCTCATCCGCGACGGAGGCGCTGCTGCGCGACGCCCTGCGCGACCGCGTTGCGCTGCGAGCCCTTGGGTCGCATCGGCTGAAGGATCTCGCCCAACCCGAACCCACCTTTCAAGTGGTCGCGCAGGGCCTGCGATCGGACTTCCCGGCACTCGCTTCGATCGACTCCCGTCCGAACAACCTGCCCTCGCAGATATCCAGCTTCGTCGGACGAGAACACGAAGTGCGGGAAGTCGGCGCTTCGCTCGAAAGCTCGCGGCTGGTGACCATCGTGGGACCCGGCGGCATCGGTAAGACGCGCCTGGCGCTGCAAGTCGCCGCCGACCTTCACGGCGACCGATATCCCGCAGGAGCGTGGTTCGTCGATTTAACCACCGTGCGCGGGCCGGATCCGATCGCCGATGCCGTCGCAACCGCGCTGAACGTACGCGAGCTGCCGAGCGAGCCGATCGAACGAACGCTGATCGCCTATCTTCACGAGCGCAGGGCGCTGCTCGTCCTCGACAATGCCGAGCACGTGTTATCGAACGTCACGACGTTCGCAAAGCTGGTCCTCGCAAAATGCCCGGATGTCACGATCCTCGTCACGAGCCTGGAACCGCTGCACGTTGCCGGCGAACACATCTACCGTCTCGGCGCCCTGGCGGATGCGCCGAACCTTTTCCTCGAGCGCGCGCGCGCGTCTGCGCCGTCACTTGCATTTGATGAAGCGGCGCTTAACGACGTTGCCGCGCTTTGCGGGCGGCTCGAGGGAAATCCGCTCGCGATCGAGCTCGCCTCCGCGCGCCTATCGTCAATGCCGCTGCCGCAGTTGCTTCGCCGCCTGACGTCAGGCCTGAATCTTGCGAGCAAGGACTATACCGAGGTGGCGCGCCACCGAACGTTGCGCGAAATGCTTCGTTGGAGCTACGATCTGCTCTCGCCGGACGAGGGACGAACGCTAAGCCTGCTGTCGGTCTTTCGCGGCACCTGTACGGCCGCGGCAATCGAGGCGGTCGCTCACGACGTCCGTGGCGTCGACGAGGTGCTCGACGCGCTGGTCGACAAGTCGTTGGTCCAGATCGATGCCTCGAAGAACGAGCCGCGCTACCGCCTCCTCGAAGTCGTTCGCGACTACGCACGCGAGCAGCCGTCCGAGAGCGAGGGCGGCGAGGAGATCGCTGCGCGACACGCGGCCTATTATGCGGAGATAGCGGCAAATGCGAAACCGCCGTACCTGGAGCTGGACGACGACGCGCCGAACGTCCGCGCGGCGCTCGAGTGGCATCTTGCCAACGACGCCGTCGCCGCCGCGCAGTTTGTCGAACACCTGGTGCCGTATTGGCGCGCACGGGGGGTCGTTAACGAAGCGCGCGCATGGATACGCCGGATTCTGGAAGTCGAACGGATCGGCGGCTCGGACCGCGCATCGCTTCTCTGCCATGCCGCACGTTTTGCGACGTTGCAAGACGCGCTCGAGGAGTCGCTTGCATCTTCTCAAAAAGCGCTGGATATCTACCGAGCGGCGGGCGACCGCGCGGGAATCGCGTACGCCGTCTTTCACATCGCGGAAGCGACACACCGGCAAGGGCAACTCGCCAAAGCGGAGGCCCTCTACCGGGAGGCCCTTGATGGGTTTATCGCCTCGGGCGAATCTCGAGGCGAAATGCTCTGTCTGGGAAATCTCGGCACGCTCGCGTTCCTGCGCCGCGACTACCACCGTGCGTCGGAACTGCTGGACGGCGCGATTTCTCGAGCCGTGCAATTGGATGACCGAAGAATCGCCGGAGATTTTACGATTACCATGGGATGGGTCGCTCTGCGACTTGACGACTTTGGGCGAGCGCGATCGCTCTTTGAGAAGACGCTCGCCGAAAAGGTCGAGGCGCGCGATCGCTACGGTGAGTGCACGGCACACCACGGTATCGGCACGGTGGCGCTCAAGGAAGCGAACTTCGAAGAGGCCCTGGAGCAGTTTGCCGCCACGCTGAAGAGCGCTCGCGAGCTGCAACTGACCGATTACGTTGTGCGGGCGTTACACGGCATTGCCGCCGTTCGCGGACGCACCGGGAACGTTGACGCCGCAGCAAACCTCCTAGGTCTGGCCGATCGGCTTAGCGCCAAGAGCGAACGCGCCCTGCACGACAACGTGGCCTACGAGATCGCGAGTCATATGCTCGACACTTCGCTGCCGGAGCCACGCCGTTTGCAACTACGCGACGAGGGCTCCCGCATGGAGCTGAACGATTCGATTACTGCGTTATCAGAACCTGACCGCTAACGTAGTCGCTATACGTCGTACCGTTCGAGGACGACGAATCCTTGACGGTAACCTGAAGCGGCTTTTGCAAATTAGTGAACGACAAACAGTTCGTCCCGGCATTGCACGCCTGTGCGGCCGGCGTGCTGTTCGTGGAAAGCGCGAAATCGAAGGTCAACGTACAGGGTTGCTTCGGCACCGGCGTGGCCGGGCAATTTGACGCGTCGAGCGAGTTGCCATTGATCTGCACTTGACCCTTGACGTGGAATCCGACCGGGTTTACGTCTTGAAACGGGTGCATCGTTTGGCCGAGTATAAAGGCTCCAATTATTGCGGCCACGGCTAGAGCCAAGCCCAACCATTTATTCATTTTCGAGCTCCTTGCCCGCGGAACGAGCGCGAGCCGAACCTTCTTCTCGTCCTTATCCGCGGCGCCCTCGCCTGACTCCCGAAGGGCCGAGCCGAACTAACGCCAATTACGAACGCATAATGGGCACTTCGACGACCGCTTCGGCGATGATTTGTCCGCGGTGCAATAAAGGCACCACCGACACCGAACGCTGCTCGATCTGCGGAACGCGGCTCAAGAGCCTTGCCAGTCAGCAGCGACGCGGCTGGGTCGCGCTCGGCGCGGGCGCGTTCCTCGCGCTCTTCATGGGCGGGATCTGGATTTGGATCGATCGGCTCTTTGCCGCAAACGGAATGGCCCTACGCGATCCGGCGGCGGCGCAATTCCTCGGCCGAATCAACGTCGCGTGCGCGCTGGTCGTTCTATCGGGTCTGCTCGGGACCGCCAACGGCTGGATCATGGCGCGCTCGGGGCGCCGGAACTTCACGCTGATGGTTGCAATGCTGCTCGTCTTTATCGCCGCGCTCTTCGTCGGCTTTACCGCATCGAACGCCTACCAGCCGCAGTAACTACCGCCGTTTGCGTTACGTCTGCAGCGGCGTAGCCTTCGGATGGCGCAGCACGACGTACAGAAAGAGCAGCGCGATCGCCGGTAGCATAAAATAGCTGGCCTCGGTCCCGAGCGGACCGCCGTTCGCCCATGCCGGACCGGGAAACGACACGTCGAGCAAATGTCCGACCGGCTGAGCGCCGCCGTTGCGCGTGCCGATGACGAAGAACTGCATGAAATCGAAGCTGAAGTGAAATCCTGCGGCGAGCCAGAGCGAGCCGGTGCGCTGCAGTGTCAAGCAGCAAAAGATGCCGATCAGCACGATGTTGGTGATGTCGATGGCGTTCTCGTCCGACTTCGTGAGATGCGCGGCGCCGAAGAGCAGCGAGAGCAGAATCGCCGCGGGCCAGAATCCCAACCCGCGCGACAGCGCTTGCAGCGGATAACCCCGGAACATATACTCCTCGTTCAATCCCACGAGCAGCATGACGGCCAGCCAGAGCAGCGTCTGAACGGCGAGCTCGGCGCCGTGCAGAGCGATGCCGCTAACGACCATGGCGCCCGAGGCGATCATGGCAAAAGCGACTGCTCCCGCACTCAACACGCCGATCGCCGCTCCCTCCCAGAAGTGCCCGCGGAACGCCAAGCGCACCGGTAACCCGTACGCGTCAATACGTTTGCGCTCGAATGCCGCGAGGATGCCCGTCGCAACGAGCACCGTGATGCCCTCGAGAATCTCAGCGACGAGCATTCCGTACGAGGTAAGACCCCGCGGAACTCGCAGCGCGGTCATCGCACGCTCTGCGATGAATGCCTGCGCTGCCAGGTTGATCCCGATCAGAATCGCCGCGTAGGCGAGGAAACGCCATCCGGCGCGAACGCCGCTAGGGCCAACGAAAATTGCCCGCATCGCGTTCCTTACGATTCGGCGGCGGCCGCTGTTTCGAAAACGAGCCGCGCCGCGGCGATATCCTCGATCGCCAGGCCGACCGATTTGAAGATCGTCGTCGCCGATTGCGGCGGCGGGGCCATCGTACCGGCGAAGATTTCGCCCGCCTCTGCGTAGATGTTCGCGCCCGGGAGAATCACGTCGCCGGCCTCCTTTGCGGCCGCCTCGCGCGAGTCGACGACGACGAGGTTGCGCATCGCTTCGTCGTCGAGCTCCCGCCAGTCGGGCCGTGACGAACCGACGGCGTTCACGTGCGCGCCCGGCTTGAGCCAGGTGCCGCGAAGAATCGGTTGCCGTGCGCCCGTCGCAGTCACCACGACGTCGGCTTCCCGAACGGCCTCCTCCGCCGACTCTGCGGCAATCACTCCATGCTCGCGTGCAAATCGCTGCGCATGAGCGGCGCTGCGGCTCCAGACGCGCACCTCGGAGAAGGACCGAACGCGCAGCAGCGCCGCCAGATGCGCTCGCGCCTGTACGCCGCTTCCGAGCAATGCGAGAACCCGTGCTTGCGGTGCCGCTAAATACTTCGTGACGGCAGCAGAAACGGCGGCCGTTCGCATTTCGGTGATCAAGCGGCCATCCATTGCGGCGAGCGGCAGACCGTTATCGGTGCGGTAGAGCAGGATCGTCGCATTGTGCGTCGGCAATCCGGCATCTGCGTTCACGGGATAGAACGTCACGTACTTCAGCCCCATAACGTCGCCGACGACGGCGGGCATGAGACCGACGTAGCGCCGCCCTTCCTCCAGCGTCAGAATGGTACGGATCGGGTGCATCGACTCGCCGCGCGAAAAGGCCGCCAGGGCCTCTTCCATCGCGGCAATCAGCGCGTCCCAGTCCAGCCGCTGCCGTACGTCCTCTTCGTCGAAGTATCGCAACGGCGCGTTCGGGCTGCGCTTAGTTGCGTGCAAAGCGCAACCGCGAACGCTGCTTTGCCTTCATCGCCTCGGCCTCGCGGTCGCGAGGCGGGGCGTGCGTGACGAGCGACGCCAGCAGTTCTTCCGCCGCCGCGCTGACGCGCTCGACGGCACGGTCGAACGCGGCTTCGTTTGCTTTGGAAGGCCGGGCAAAGCCGCTCAGCTTTCGCACGAACTGCACCGCGGACGCCCGGATCTCTTGCTCCGTCGCCGGCGGAGAGAAGTTATGGAGCGTTCGTATGTTGCGGCACATTCTTACGGAAATGCCTTTGCGATACCGGCCCGTACGTCGTCGACCGTCATAACCGGCGCTAGTTCGCACTTCGCGCCGAGCTCCATGAAGAACGGCTCGCAGATCGACGGAATATCGCTGGGGTCTTTCAGATCGAAGACGATGTAGCCACCTCGGTCGCCGTCGACGGTGCTAAAGTAGGCTGCCTCGGGCTTGAGCCGCTCCATCGTCGACTGCATGACCTTCATCAGCCGGCCGTCTTTGATCGCCGCACTCGAGGCCTCGACCGGAAACTGTACTCTCAGCATCGTTCTCATTGCTAGCTCCCCGCTTTATGACGAGTTGTGATTGTCGGCCGTTAAAAAGCTTGGGTGCCGTTCGGCGTGCCCCAACCGGCCGGACCGGAATACGTATGGAACTGATTCGTCCCAGCCTGGCAGAGATACGAACCGCCGCACGAACCGTCGCTCCCGCTGCTGATATCGTGCAGCGCCGCGTTGCGCTCTTGCTTCTTCAGCAACCAGATCTTCTTTGCCGCCACTTGTTTGGCCGCATTTCCGGCGAGCGCATACACGGCCGCAATCATCGGGGTGGCGATGCTCGTGCCGCCCACCGTGAACCAGCCGTGGTAGCCGTACGTATCGTACTCGGCTACTTGCCACGCGACCGCTGAAACGTCACCCTCGGTACGGGAGGTGCAGTCCGGATCGTGCTGCCATGCCGGTTTCGCAACGTCCGTTGCGCATGCCGCGCCCGTACCGTCCCAAACGATTTCGTCGTACGTTGAGCGGCTCTTCGCCAGCACCGTACCACCGACCGAAACGACGCTCGGGAGTGCTGCCGGCGCCCCGCTAAATCCGTAGCCGACATCGCCCGTCCCCGCTGTGTAAAGAACGCCCGGTTTGTCGAAGTACGACGGATCGACACAGGTATACGAGCCGTAGCAGACCCAGCTGTTGCTCACGACGTGCGCCCCCAGCGCGACCGCTTCCGCTTCGGCCGTCTGCAGATCGGCGCTATCGGAGCTATCGGCCTCGACTAAATCGATCGTGCAGAGCGGGCAGATCGCGGAGACCATCTGCACGTCGAGGTCGATCTCGAGACCCCAACCGGTGCTGCCGCCCGGATACTTTTTCGTTTGCCCGCGCTGGTTGTATTTCGTAAAGCTCGCGGTACCTAGCCCGAAGTGAGACCGGTAAGCGGCGAGATCCGAGGCGACGTTTGGATTGTCGTACGCGTCGACGATCGCGACGATCTGGCCTTTTCCGCCCGTCGAAGACGGCAGATCGTAGCGCGCCTGGAAATCGCTCGGCGCCCAGCCGGCGACGCTCGGATCGATTCCGCTCTTCGACTCGATCAGCGCAAGGCAAGTCGGCCTCCTCGTTACTTGCGGACACGCCGGCTTGGCCAGACCCATCGCCTGCCAGCGCGGCATAGCCGAACGGGCCGCTGCCGGCGTGGTGTGGCCCGACGTTATCGGTACGTTCGAAGACTCGCCGGCATTACACGCCGAGACCGCCAGCACTGCTACCAGCGCCATCAAGCGTTTCGCCGATCCGTTCATGCGGGCTCCTTCGCCGCGGATGCTGTGGGAAGCCGAAAGTTACGTTCGACAGGCGCCAACTCCTTGACGCGCCAACAAAAGGCCCATGAATCTCACACGCATCCTCGCCCTTGCGAGCGTCGCACTTCTTTCCGTCGGCATGCCGCGCCCGGCGGCCGCCTCACAAGAATCGGCCGTGATGGCGACGGTCCGCCAGTTCATCGACGGCTTCAACCGTGGCGACACGAAGGCCGAACTTGCGACCTGCGCTGCGGAAGCCTCCGTCATTGACGACTTTCCGCCGCACGAATGGCAAGGGCCGACGGCATGCGCCGATTGGACCGCCGCGTATGCGGCCGAAGCGAAGAAAGACGGCATCACCAACGGTGCCGTCACCCTGGGTCAACCGTGGTATATTGACGTTACCGCAGACCGCGCGTACGTCGTACTTCCGGCGCAATTTTCCTATAAAATGCACGGCAAACCGACCACGGAGCGCAATGCCGTCTTCACCGTTACGCTGCGAAAATCGCCGAACGGTTGGCGCATTACCGGCTGGGCGTGGTCAAAACACTAAAGGAGGACGACCGCCTCGCGGCGTTCGGCTACCGTCAAGAACTTTCGCGAGTCCTTTCCCTCTTCGACAACTTCTCGGTAGCGTTCAGTTACCTGAGCCCGATGGTGGGCATCTACTCGCTCTATACCCTTGGACTGGGAACCGGTGGTCCGCGATACATCTGGACGATTCCCGTCGTCGTGGGCCTGATGACCCTCGTCGCGCTCGTCTTCGGCGAACTCGCGAGCGAGTATCCACTCTCGGGGGCGCTCTATCAGTACGGCAAGTATAGCGTCGGACCACGCTACGGATGGTTCATCGGATGGATCTACGGGTTCGCGCTGCTCGCGACCGTTGCTTCGGTCGACTCGGGCGCCGTCGGGTACGTCACGTCGCTGGCGAACGCGTGGTTTAAGACGCGCTGGGATCCCGCGAGTCACCTGACGATCTTTGCAATCGCCGGCACGATCATCGTGTTGTCCGCGATCTTGAACTGGATCGGCGCGAAGATCCTCGGCCGCGTCGCGCGCTTCGGCGTGTACGTCGAAACGATCGGCACGTTCGGCGTCTTTCTCGCGTTAGCCGCGTACGGCTTCCATCAGCACTTCAGCTTCGTTTTCACGACGCAGGGCACCGAGCATCTCAAGAGCAATCCGCTCGGCTTGAATTTCGGGGGCGACTGGTGGCTCGGCGCCGCGCTCGTCGCCGTCCTCGCCAACGTCTACATTTTTTACGGCTTCGAGTCGGCGGGCGATATCTCGGAGGAGACGATCGAAGCGCAGCGCCAGGTTCCGAAGGCAATGCGCAACGCATTGCTCTATGGCGGCATCGCCTCGTTCGTGTTGGTGCTCGGCCTTCTACTCGCAACGCCCGCGGCCGGCATCGGACCGGTCGTCAACGGCGGCATCAATACCATTCTCGGGACGCTGCCGAACTGGCTGCAAATCTTCTTTCTGGTTATGGTGATCGTCGCATTCTTCAGTTGCGGAACCGCCGTGCAAGGCGCCGGTGCGCGCGTCGCCTTCGCGCTCGCTCGCGACGGTGCGCTTCCCTTCAGCAAAAAGATCGAGGCGATCTCACCCCGGCATCATACTCCGGCAAACGCGATTTTAGTGGGAACGATCGTCCCGTTTCTCTTCCTGCTGCTCGTTCTCATCAATCCGAGCAAGAAGGTGCATCTCTTGTGGTTCGATTACCCGGCGAACGTCAACGCACTCTACGCGCTGGTCTCGTTTGCCACCTCGGGGATCTACCTGGCCTTTCTGCTGACGGTTGCCGGTGCCTTAACGGCGCGTCTGCGCGGCTGGAAGCCCAGCGGCGTCTTCACGCTCGGCAAGTTGGGAATGCCGATCACCATCGGCGGAACGATCTATCTGCTGCTCATGTTGATCGATATCGTCTGGCCAAGTTCGCTTTCGAGCGGGCGGGCAGTCTTCAACTATGGTTGGGTAACGTTGCTCGTCATGGCCTTCATCGTCGGCGCCGGCGCGATCTACGAGGCGATCGCGCGGCCGGATCGGCGCATGAAAAACGTCGCCCCGCCGTCACGGCCGGGGTGACATGCGACCGGCTCGGACCCGGAGGGTCGCCGTTTAGGGCGAGATGCCGATTGCTACCGGACCGTCGAGCCCTTTGCTGAGCGAGCGCATCGGCTTGCTTCCCGTCGAAGAGTATACCGAGAGCGAGCTCGGACAGGCATTAGCAACGTAGAGAAGGCCCGACGAACTGCGGGCCATCGTCGTCGGACAGGCGATACCGGACGAGATCACGCGCTCGAGTGCGAGCGTGTTCTCGGAGTATATCGAGACGGTGTTGTTGCCGTAGTTCAAAACATAGAGCTCGCCCTCGGCGGAGATCAGCGTGAGCGGCTGCCGCACGCCCTTGGTAATCGTATGCGGCGTATCTTTGTGGCCCGGATGGTAGACGGTTACCGAGTCGTTCCCGCGATTTGCGACGTAGAGGTTCCCCGCTGAATCGATCGCCATGCCGTCAGGGTGAAGGATGCCTTTCTTGATCGTCGTCATCGGGCCGACTTTGCCAGGGGCGTAAACGGTGACGCTGCTGTTCGACCAATTCGCGACGTACAGATTGCCGGCGGAGTTAAACGCGAGCACCTCCGGGGAATGGATGCCCCGCTTGATCGTCTGCACCGAACTGGAACCGTGTCCGTAAATCGTGACGTTGCTCGGCCCGGCGTTGGCGACGTAGAGCTTCCCCGAAGGTCCGAACGCCAGCGCAAACGGCCCGATCACTCCTTGCGTTATCGTGCGCGTCGGCTGCCCGCCGCCGCTGCCGTAGACCGTGACGTCGCTGGTAATGCTGCCGCTCGGACTGCCGTAGTTACCGACGAACACGCCGCCGGACTTGTTGATTGCGAGCGAGTTCGGATACGCGATGCCGTTGGTAATCGTGCGCAGCTTCGACTTACCGCCGCTCGAATAGACCGCAACGGTGCTGTTGTACCAGTTCGCGACGAAGACGTTGCCGGCAGCCTCCGGGACCATGGCGCCGAGAGCGGTATCGTCTTGCGGGAGCGCCGTTGGAACCGCCGTTCCCCGTCCGGCAGAGCAAGCGGCGAAGGTCAGCGCGAGCAAAGCGAGCAGCAGTCGATTCACGGCAGACCAGCTTCGAGTGAGCGGAGGGGAAGCCTGCCGTGAGGCCAATCCCACGCTCGACCGGAGGTTCGCGATGTTGCAGCGATTGTCGTCCGCGTGTTTCCTTGCCCTCGCTCTTTCCTCGTGCATCGTCTCGAAGGGCACGTATGCTCCGGCGGTACCGAGCGTCGTGCGTGCCGGCAGTCAAGCCGCGCCGCATTTCGCGAGCGAGCACCGCTGGGGCGATGCCACGGTCACGCGCTGGGAGCCCGTCGTCGCCGCAGCTCCCGATTCGAACTGGGTCTATCAGATGACGACCAATCAGCACAAGGATTACTTACTCTTTCGAGCCTCCCGCAACGGCGGCCGAACGTGGCAACCGACGCGGCTCATCTGCCGCCGCGGTACGCGCGTTCCCTTTCAATACGACCCGCAGATCGCCGCGGCAAAAGGCGGCGTCGTCGACGCCGTATGCTTGAACGGCTTTCTACCGGGCGTCGCATTCGCGCAATCCCGCGATCACGGGCAAACCTGGAGCCGCAGCGTACGCCTCGATCGTCCGTTACGGTACAGCGACAAGCCCACGTTGACGCTTTCCGCTGACGGCAAGAACGTTTACGTCGCGTTCAACTCGTACAACGCGCTCTACATCGCGGTATCGCACGACGGCGGCTCGACGTGGCAAGCGCCGCTCAAGGCCACGCATGAAAACCGATGGTACTACTCGTTCAACGGAGTGACGGCCCCCGACGGCTCGGTGTGGTTTGCCGTCGACGGCGAAAGCGGCAAGGACCAAACCGGCAACGGCCACGTGGAGCTCCTTACCTCTGCCGACCGAGGCGCGCATTGGCGTACCACTACGTTTGCCGTCACGCACGAAGGCGCAGCGTGCCGCCTGCATAACTGCTACCCCGACTTCTTCACCGCGCAAGCCGCAATCGCGGTCGACCGCCTCGGTAACTACGTCTTCGTCTTCGCGAAGAACGCGTCGAAGCAGGGTCCGAACTCGCTCTACGCCAGCCGCTCGCGCGACGGCGTGAACTGGAGCGATCCCTCACTGATAAACGCCCTCGGGAACAACACGAGTCCGGCGATCGTCTCGGGGCCCTCCGCCGGCGACTTTCGGCTCGTCTGGCAAGACAATCGTAACGGCGCGCATGCGTGGAACACGTGGTACGCGCGCAGCAGCGACGGCGGTAAAACGTGGACGCGGGCGATTCGCCTCTCGAACCGCGGTTCGGGTGCATCGTACAAGAGCGCGAACGGTTATTACTTTCCGTTCGGTGATTATCTCGGCCTCGCCGTCGACTCCAAGGGAACCGACTATGCGATCTGGGGTGAAGGCGCGGCGATCTACTATCCCGGCGGTACGTGGTGGACGCGCGACTGAGCTACCACGTGCGTGGCGCGTGCTCGAGCAAATCGCCGAGCGTTTTCGTCAGTTCCGCGCGGTTGGATACCTGCGTCCACGGCGTCGTGACCGTCGGAATCTGGCTCTGGCGCTCGTACGGGACCATCGCGCTGAGCAGTCCGATCGGCGTCGCCGAATAGCCGGCAACGGTACGGAAGAGCAAGTCGGCCCAGAAGGCGTTCGCCCAGCCGAACTCCGGCCGGGTGAACTGCTGGGGATCGTTGGGATTGACCGATTCGTGCATCAAGCCGTTGAGAGTATCGCTGCGATCGAGCATGTCGATGGAGTCGACGATCTCGTCACGGCGCGTCGTCGTGAGCGCCGCTCCGATAATCCCTAAGGGCCAGACCCAACCCTTCGGCGTATGCGGGCTCCCCAGACCCGTCGCATAGGTTCCCGTGTAATAGTACGGATCGTCGGCGCTCAGCGTGAAGCGGCGCGTGTCGAGGTAGACGGGATCGAGCGTCGCGCACCAGCCGTACCACGGCAGCGTGGTGAGGTTCGGAATGTTCGCGTCGTCCATCATGTTATCGTGGCCGAAGCCGTCGGTTTCGTAGACGTACATCCAGCCGTACTTTGGATTGTAAACCTTGCCGTAACGCAGAACGCCCGTCTGCACCGCGGCGGCAAGCGTCGTGGCGCGCTGCGCGAGGTCGTCGTCTTTGAAGGCTTCGCGGGCAAAGCGGGCGAGCAGCCGCATCGCCACCACCGCCATCGCGTTCTGCGCAATGTTGAAACGATAGGTCACCGGGTCGTCCGAGGGACGGAACGCGCTCCAAATCATCCCCGTGTTCGGGTTGTATTGGTCGTGCGTGGGAACCGGCTGCGGCCAGACGTAGCGGCTGCAGCTTGCGTGGCGCTGCTCGCACTCCAGGGTCGAGACGATGGTTTGCATGGCGCGATGCAGCGTCGGCGTGAAGATCGTGCCGTCACGCGTATCGGCATAATAGATGAAGACGAGCAGCACCGGCCACGCCAGCGAGTCGATCTCCCATTTCCGTTCCCAAACGTGATAATCGGCCGAGAAGGCTTCGGCATACGGATCGGTGAGAATGTTCTTCGCATCGCGCGCAATGACGCCGTAAAACGCGGCGTGCAGCGCCGAGTACGACCGGACGAAGCGAACGTAGGGAATCGTTTGCGCCGCCGAGTCGCGCAACCACATCGCCGGAATATCGCCCGTCTGCACGTATGTGGTGCCGTCGGGTTCCTTGAAGAAATCGGCAAAGAGCTCGTGAAAGAGCGTCTCGGTTTGAATGGGCCGCACTCCCGAGGCGATCGGGACGTCGAGCGTCTGCGCGGAGGCTAAGAGCGGAAGAACGAAAAAGGCCGCGGCCAGCGCGGCGCTCGCCAGGCTTCGGCTCATCGCAGGATGAGGACCAGCGATAGCGGCGGGCTCCATCGGCTCACCCGGCACGCTTTCGCCTAGGAGAAGAGCGTTTCCGGTGCGATCGGAAGGTCGCGCACGCGTACGCCGGTCGCGTGATAGACGGCGTTGGCGACCGCGGCGGCGACGCCCGTGATCCCGACTTCACCGACGCCTTTGACGTGCGCCGGATTGACGTGCGGGTCGTCGGCTTCAATCATGATGAGGTCCGGATTGGGAATGTCGGCATGCGTTGGGACGAGATACTCGCCGAGGTTGGCATTCATGATGCGCGCCGTGCGCGTGTCGTATCGCGTCTTTTCAAAGAGGGCCATGCTGATCCCCCAGACCACGCCTCCCAAAAGTTGGCTTCGAGCAGTCTTCGCGTTGAGCACGCGGCCGCAATCGAACGCGCCCACGAAACGAGTGACGCGCACCTCGGCGAGGTCCGGATCGACCTCCACCTCGGCAAACTGCGCGCCGAACGATTGATGCGAGTAGCGCTCCTCTTCGGCCTCGGGTTTTGACTCGACCTCGAGGTCGAGGCCGCCGGCGGGAATGCGTCCGCCAAGTGCGCCGAGCTTTTCGCGGAGCCGGCCGGCAGCGAGCACGACCGCCGAGCCGACGCTGCCTGAGGTTTGAGAGCCGGCGGCGAGCGGGGCGTACGGAAGCTCCGTATCGCCAAACTCGAAGCGAACGCGCTCGAAAGGAATCTCCAACAGCTCGGCCGCCAGCTGCGCGTAGACGGTCGGCGACCCGCAACCCTGCTCGATCGTACCGCACTGCACGACGACCGTTCCGTCCTCGTTCAGACGAATGCGCGCCTTGGCTTCGCTTCGGTGCGTGCCCCGCGAAGCCGTCGCCATCCCGAGGCCGACGAGCATACGTCCGTTGCGCATCGAACGCGGTGCCGGGGTACGGCGGCTCCATCCAAAGCGCTCTGCGCCCAGACGATAACACTCGCGTAAGTATTTGCTGCCGTACGGTTGACCCGTATCGGGATCGTGCTCCGAATAGTTTCGCAGACGTAACTCGAGTGGATCGACGTCCAGCGCGTAGGCGAGTTCGTCCATCGCCGACTCCATCGCGAAGGATCCGGTAGCCTCGCCGGGACCGCGCTGAAACGTCGGCTTGCTGATGCTCAAGCGCGGCAGTTCATGCGACATCGCGTAGTTCGCGACGGAATACAAGTCGCGGCTGAACAGGCCGCAAGGCTCGACGAACTCATCGCTGAGGCTGGTCTCGCTCAGAACGTCGTGCGAAACGCTGACGAGACGACCGTTCGCGGCCGCACCGAGCGCGACGCGCTGTTCGGTCTGAGGCCGGTGGCCGATCCAGGCAAACATCTGCGGCCGCGCAACGACGAGCTTCACCGCACGGTTTACGAGCTTTGCCGCCATGGCTGCCAGCGCGACATGCGACCACGGTTGACCCTTCGAACCGAAGGCACCGCCGACGTACGGTACGAGTACTCGGATCCGTGCCGCGGAGATGCCGAAAACGGCGGCGAGACGCTGCCGCACCCCGAACGCCCACTGGCTCGAATCGCGCACGATCAGGTGACCCTCATTCCACTGCGCAACCGTCGCGTGCGTCTCGATCGGGTTGTGATGTTCGGTCGGCGTGCGATAGATCTGCTCGACACGCATCTCAGCGCCGGCGTACGCACTTGCCGGGTCGCCGCGCCGGTGCCGGGCAGGCCGCCCGAAGATATCTTCGGGAACGTGGCGCGGTGCCGTTTCGAAATCCATCTGCGGCGATTCGGACCGGTATTCGACGCGCACGAGCCGCGCGGCGTGGGTTGCCTCTTCGAATGTCGCGGCGATTACGACGGCGACGGGCTGGCCGTCGAATTCGATGCGATCTTCCTGGAGCAAGAACAGATGCGACGCGAACGCCGACTCTTTTCGAGCGTTTACGCGCGGAGCGTTGCGGCGCGTCATCACCTCGACCACTCCCGTCGACGAGCGCGCCACCGTATCGTCGACCGCAGCGATCTCCCCCTCCGCGATCGTACTCGTAACCACGACTGCATGGAGCATACCGTCGAAGGCGTGGTCGGCCGTATAGATCGCCGCGCCGGTTACCTTCTCCGGGCCGTCAACGCGATCGCGTGGAGCGCCAATCAGCGGCTGACTCATGCAGCCGCAACCTCGAGCGCGCGAACCAGCGCGCGCTTCGCAAGCGGAATCTTGAAGTCGTTGTGGCCGAATCCGCGCGCACCCGCGAGCGCGGCATCGGCCGCCGCTTCGAAGGCTTCTCGCGTTGCCGGCATTGCGGCCAGAGCGCGCTCGGCCTCGCGCGAGCGCCACGGTACCGTACCGACGCCCCCAAACGCGATCCGAGAGGCTCGAATCTGCCCCTGCGAGAGATCGAGAGCGACCGCGGCGGAGACCAATGCGAAATCGTATTGCGCTCGATCGCGGACCTTCAGATAGGTCGAACGCGCGCCGTACGGCAGGAGCGGCAGCGACAACCCCACGATCAGCTCGCCCGCTGCGAGCGACGTTTCGATCTGCGGCGTCTCGCCGGGCAACCGGTAGAACTCGTCCAGCGCCACCTCGCGAGCGCCCGCCGTTCCGCTGACGTGAACGATTGCATCGAGCGCGGCGAGCGCGACGGCGAGGTCGGAAGGATGGGCGGCGATGCAGTGCGCGCTCGTTCCGAGGACGGCCTGACGACGGTTCTCGCCCTGCTGCGCCCCGCAGCCGCTTCCCGGAACGCGCTTGTTGCAAGGCTGCACCCGGTCGCGGAAATAGGGGCAGCGGGTTCGTTGCAGCATATTGCCGCCGATCGTCGCCATGTTGCGAAGTTGCGGTGAGGCACTCTGCTGCAGCGCGATCGTGACGAGCGGAAGGCGGGAGCGAAGGTCGCCATTCGCGGCGACATCGCTCAGGCGCGCGAGCGCTCCGACGTAGAACGCGTTTCCGCGGATCTCCATTTCCGTCAACGACAAGCCGTTGATGTCGATCAACAGCGAAGGCTCTTCGACGCCGTCCTTCATAAGGTCGAGAAGGTTCGTACCGCCCGCGAGGTACCGTCCCGCCGGCTGCCGCTGCAGCGCTGCAGCGGCCGCGGTAACGCTTTCGGCCTTCACGTAGTCGAACGGATTCACGGTAAAGCGCTCGCCTCGAGGATTGCGTCGACGATGTGCGGATAGCATCCGCAGCGGCAAAGATTGCCGCTCATCTCCTGGCGAACCGAGTCGCGATCGAGCGGCTTGCCTTCCGCGAGTAAGGCCACCGCCGACACGATCTGACCCGGCGTGCAGAAGCCGCACTGAAAGCCGTCGTGTTTGATAAAGGCGCGCTGAACCGGATGCAGCACGCCCTCCTTGGCGATTCCCTCGATCGTCACGACCCGGTCGCCTTCATGCATCGCCGCAAGGGTCAGACAGGAAAGAACTCGGCGTCCGTTCACGAGCACGGTGCAGGCGCCGCAGGTTCCTTGGTCGCAGCCTTTTTTGGTTCCGGTCAGCCCAACACGGTCGCGCAGCGCGTCGAGCAGCGTGACGCGCGTCTCGATTGCGAGCGCGCGTTCCGTGCCGTTGACGTTGAGAACGAGCTTCATCGGCTAGCCTAAGAATGCGGGAGCGGTGTGAAACGCACCGCTTCCGTTTCGCCACACGGCGTACTGCAACGGCTGTTTGGAGTTCATCGAGGCCGCGCCGATCTCGCCGTTCGGATCGATGGCGATCACGCAATACATATCGTCGTGCAGATTCGGCGCGGTCTTCGCCATAAGCCGCATGAGATCGTCGCACGCCTCCTGCGGATGCGCGCCCTGCGCCATACGCCGCACGATGAACATCGAAGTACAATAGTTCGCCATCACGTCGCCGTTACCGGTGGCCGATGCCGCGCCCGCCGCGTCGTCGGCATAATAGCCGCAGCCGACGAGCGGCGAGTCGGCGACGCGTCCCGGAATCTTCCACGCCAAGCCGCTCGTCGAGCAGCCCGCGACCACGTGACCGGCACCGTCGACGGCAAGCATACCGACCGTGTCGTGATGGTTCCGATCGACCCAGAAGCTCTCATGGTTCGGGGTGTTCTTCCACTTGAGCCACTCCTCGAGGCTGTGCGGCGTCAGCAGCTGCATCGGCTCGAATCCCATTGAGATGGCAAACTGCAGCGCACCCTCGCCCGCAATCGTCGTGTGCAGCGTCTTCTCCATCACGAGCCGCGCGACCGAGATCGGGTTCTTGATCTTATGGAGGTTGCAGACCGATCCGGCACGGTGCGTCGTCCCGCTCATGATGCCGGCATCGAGCTCGACCTCACCCTGGGCGTTAGGGAGTCCGCCGTAGCCAACCGTATCGACCTTCGGATCGTCCTCGACGACGTTGATGCCCTTCTCCACCGCATCGAGTAGCGAACCGCCGCCGGCGAAGACTTGGGCCGCACGCGGGTTCGCCTCGATGCCGTAATCCCACGTCGTAAGGAAGACCGGGCCGCTCGACGCTGCGACCGGCGCGGACGATGCCGCGGCGAGCGCCGTAGCGGCACCGGTGGTAACGAGAAACGTGCGCCGGTCGATCGGATCCATCGTTATTCCTTTCCTTCAAGCCGTGGTGTATCGGGCGAGCTCGAAGAGCTCGTCTGGACGAAAGCCCAACCGCGCGTAGAAATCTTCGAGGTGCGGCTCGCGCCGCGGCAGCTCCACCATGATGCTCGCCGCATCGGTCTCGTGCGCGTATTGCACGACGCGGTCGACGAGCCGCCGCCCCACGCCGCCTTTCCGGCTCGCTTCTTCTACGTAGAGATCGCTTAGAAACCATATCCGCCGGCAATGCCACGACGACCACAACGGATAGAGTTGGATGAAGCCGAGTACCGCGTCCCCCATTCGAGCGATGAAGATCACCGAATCGCGGGCGGCGAAGCGCTCGGCGAGAAACCGCCGCGACCGCTCGATCTCGCAGTGGCCCGCAAAAAACCGGCGATACGCGTCAAAGAGTGGAGCGAGTGCGGCGAGATCCTTCTGCTGCGGCAGCACGATCGTGCACGGCGTCTCCGGCATCTACGGCGCGCGGCTGACCGTTACGCCGACCGGTTCGGTGAAGCCGGTGAGCGTCTCGACCGCTTTTCGCCCCTTCGGATACTTCCACACCATCACGTTTGGCGAGCTGCCGATGTTTGGGCCGATGATCTTCTTGCCGGCGATCCAGAACTGAATCACATCCGAAGAGCCTCCCAGCGGGACCGTGTGAACCTTCACTCCGTGACGGCCGTGAATCTGAAATTGATAGACGGTCGAGCCGTGGTAGCCGGCGCCTTGATCCTCCACCGCAACGTACTGGCCGTCCCACTGCACGCCGCCCGGCACGTTGATCGGCTGGTCGAGCGTAATATTCCGAAATGCCGTATGCCCGGCCGGCACTTGCGCAAAGGCAAAGAACCCGTGCACGTCCCCGCCGCTAACGTATAGGTTTCCCTTGGAGTCGTAGGCACAGTCGTAATACAGAAAGATCGCCGGGTCGGCGTACATCTTCGGCGTGCCCTTTGCATGCTTGTAGAAAGCAACGTTCCCGCTCCCGCTTCCGGAGATCGGGCCGATGTTCGCTACGGCGAGCGTCCCGGTTTTTGGATCGACGGAACATCCCGTCGGCCCATAACCCCCGTCGATCAGCGTGGCGATCGGTTTGGTTCCACCGTGCGCGAACTCGTAGATTCGCTCGCTGCTCGTGATGAACACGTCCCCGGCCGCGTCGACGCAGCCGCCGTGAACGGCCGAAAAGCCGCTCAGCGTTCCTTTGAGCTTCCCCTCGGGAAACGAGTACACGTCGACGAGCTCCGTTCCGAGGTCGGAGACGTAGAGCAGGTCGTGGTGTTTGGCGTCCGGCGCCATCCACGACGGCGCACCCTCCTGCTGCGGCACCGCTGCGTTCGGCAGCGCGGAGAGCGCGGGCGGCGCAACTCCCGCGCCGTGACATCCGGCGCTTACCGCAAGTACGGCGATGACGGCAGCGTAAGGGAGCGCAATCACAAGGCGCATTCCAGATCCTCCTTTATAGCTTGACCTGCAAAGATAGATACAGATTGAGCGCGAGCGGATAGTTGCTGGAGTTCGGGTCGCCGTATGAGGCCGCGAACGATTGCGCGAAGTATGGATTCTCAGCGACGCCGTTCGCCTTGAGGTCGTACGGGCTGCTTCCGTTGTAGAAGTGGCCCCCGTTGTAGAACGTGTTCGAGGTGTAGCCGCAGACGACGCCGTTGGGCGGATATGCGCGCGACCACGGTTCGCTCGAACCGCCGAAACATTCGTTGACCAGATTGGTTACGACCAGCCGTCCCGAGATGCGCGGGGTGAAATCGTACGACATCTGCAGGCCGAGATTGAGGTTCCAGGGTTGCCGGAACTCACCGAAGGTATCGAACGTGCCGGTCTGCGGATTGGGAATATAGAGGTAGCCCGGCGACGTTCCGTCGTTGGTGAGCGCCTTTCCGCATGACGTATAATCAGCCATCAACGGCGTAGCGGTGGGTATTCCGCTTCTGCCCTGGTTGGCATAGCAGCTGCGCGGATCGAGTCCCTGGACGTCGGCGGGCGTGCCGTAGGTCGTGCCCTCGAGCAGCTCCATGGCCGGCGTTAGCGCGAACCTTCCGTGGCGGTAATTCATCACCAGCGCAAAGGTATTGGGTGAGATGTACGGATAGTCGAGCCCCGGCGCGTACCAGCCGTGCGGATCGAGCGTTGGCTGCGGGGACATGTGATAGTAGGGGTTGAGGATGGCATTCGACGGGCACGTAGGAGCGGCCTTACCTTTGCCGTTGGGCTTATAGCATGGGGCTCCGCCGCCGGCTTTGGTGAGCGCGTTGAACTCTTGGATGTCCTGGTTATACTGGTCGACCGGGCCGATCGGGCTGTTGAGATAGTTGTTCCACTTCTCGCTCGAGTTGGTATACGTGTACGAAAAGGTTCCGGAGAATCCGTTCTTGGTGAAATCGCCCTTCGTGACGAGCAGCTCGACGCCGTCGACGCGCTGCGTACCGGCATTGAATGAAGGGGAGACGTTCAGGCTCGGCAGGTTGGGCGATTCGTAGAGCTGATCCGTCGCGTAGCGATAATAGGGCGTCAACTTCATCGCCACATCCGTACCCTTGAAGTGGTGCTCGTACGAAAAATCGTAGTTATCCGAGAACTGCGGCTGCGCTTCGTGCAGCGGCGAGCTGTAGCCGAAGGGGATGAAGCCCAGCAGCTGCGAGGCCAGATTCGGCTCGAGGGTACCGTACTGGATCTCATAGTTTTGCGGCTGCTGCGCGTACCGGCCCGCCGAGGCGCGGAGAACCGTATCCGGATTGACGGTATACGTGGCCGATATCCGAGGCAAAACGTACGAGACCGTATAGGTGGATGGGTAAACGTTGGTCAGCAGGATGCCATCGGTTCCGTTGGGATGAACGGTCTGAATCGGCGTTCCGGTCGAGCGGTCGACCGGGCATTTGAACGAGACGTACGGGGTGTAAACGTAGATGCTTTGCGGCGGCTGCGGTATGAAAATCGGTTGACGCGTGACCGGATTTACGCAAAACTCCTTCTGCGCGGCGGCAAACCAGAAGTTCGTCGCCGCGTTGTCGGTGTCGGCGAGATCGTACGTGTCGTTTTCGAAGCGAACCGCCGCGTTGACGTTCCACGCGTCGCCCGGCCGCCATTGGTCGCTCAACGAGGCGTTGGTCAGCTTCGGCGAGACCGCATTGAGAAAGCCCTGATTGCCGGAGTAGGTCAGCAGCATCGACGCGCCGGCACGGCAGGCGGGTGAGTTCGCGGACAGCTCGCCGTCGCCGCACGGATTTTGGCCGTCGAACCCGCCGTATGGATTCTTGAACTGTCCTTGCGAAACGTACTTGTTGCACGGCGCGGGGTCGCCGACCGGATACTTGACGCTCGAATAGGTGGCGAAGCACTCCGACCCGTTCGTGAAGTTGCTCACCTGCTGGCCCGGCGTGTTGTAGTAGTTCTGGTTGTAGTATCGCAGGGTGTTGGAAGTGATGTACGAGACCATTCCTTCGAGCAGATGCTGACTGGAGATTTGATCGGCGAGCTGCATCTCGAGACCACCGGTGTGAGAGTCGACCTCGTACTGATAGTTCGTCACCCCGAGCGTGACGTTGTTTCCCCAGCCGTTCGGGCTCGCGCGGTTGGTGTTGGAGTAGAACGTATAGCCGAAGAGCCGCACGTAGGCGGTCGAGCCGAGATTCTTCTGATATTGCAGCTTGACGATGCTCGACGTATCCCAGCGCGCGTCGCGAAAGTTGGCCGGAACCAACGAATAGGTCTGATAGCTGGGGTGGTAGGGAACCGGGGGACAGGCATTCGGCACGTCGGGCACGTTGGCGCAGCGCGCGGTCGGCGACCCCGGGTAGTAATAGGCGACCTTGGGCGTCGTCGCGGGGGCGAGCCACGGCGTATTGGCCGGAAACGTATAGAAGTCGGGCCATTGATTCACGTCGCCGGTATAAATGCTCGGCTTGAAGTTTCCGAGCAGCCCGTTATCGTTGATCCCCAGGCCCAGCGGCCCGGCATCGTCGAGGCTCGAGTAGTACTGCGTATAGTTCGCCGACGACATGTAGAGCAGCTGGACGTCGTCGCGGCCGGCATCGTGACGGTGCGGGATGCCGACGTGGAAGTTGGCAACCACGTCGCGGCTGTCGACCGCAGAAGGCTGCCCGAAGTTCGAGGGATACGATCCGAAACAGCCCGGATCGCTGTAAACGATTTTCTCGTTGACCGCGGGGTTGTTATAGGTCGTATTGTTTCGGCAGCTGGGATAGACGGCCGGCCAGAACGGCAGGAACGTCGTCTCGTACGACGGCCAATAACCGTACGGGATCGTATCGATCAGGCTGGCACCGTTGAACTGATCGAAATAGCGAAGGTCTTGGTTCGTTCCGCTGACGCCGACGTAATAAGAGAACATTCGGTCGGGCGTCGAGCCGCCGGCTTCCACTCGCGCGTCGTGATAAAACGTCGGTGTTCCCAGCGCGAATCCTCCGACGGCAAAGCCCGGATACGTTCCCGTCTTGATGACCTGGTTGATGAAGCCGGCGAGGCCGGTCGCGTTAGCGTCGGCTTCGCCTCCTCCGGCATAGATCTGCAGCTCTTGCTGGCCCAGCGTCGTCTCGGAGTTCCCCGGATAGTTATCGAACGAACGGTTGACCGGTACGCCGTCGTATTCGTAACCGATCTGATCGTAGAATCCGCCGCGAATGTAGACCGTCTGATTGACGCCGACTTGATTGGGAGGAACGTACGAGCCGGGCATCGCGGCGATTGCTGAGTAGGCGTTATTCAAGCCCCCTCCGCCGCCAAGCGTCGCAGCGGCGCTGGTGAGTCCCGGATTCACGGAGTAAACGTCCGTGCCGGTTCCGGCGCGTACCGGACTGAGCGACGAACGCGACGTCACGCGAGCAATTTGCCTGAGGCTCTTCTGTAAGACGATCGGAAGCGATTGGCTTTGATCGGCGAAGACGGAGATGCCGGTGATTGAGACTGCGTCGTATCCGGCATGCTCGACCGTAATGGTATACGTTTCGGGTGCGAGCGAGAGAAATGTGTAACGGCCGGCGGCGTCGGTGACGACGCGCGCGACCTGCGATGGACTCGACGCCGTCACTTGGGCACCGGCGATGGGCGTTCGCGTGGCGGCGTCGACGACCGTCCCGGTGATCGTGCCGGTCGTCCCGGCCGTTGCTTCTCCCCCTCCAAGGCAAACGAGCAACGACGCGCACAACAGCGAAAAGAGAGACGAGCTCCTCAAATGCATCCCTCCGAATAGCAGCAACGTTGAGAAGGCACTTAGCGCTTTTGAGCGGTATGGTCCTCTATTCTGCTAGCTCATTGGAGGACACGATGCAAAGCTCACTTATTCGGAGAGCCGGCGGCATGGCGATCGCCCTGACGCTTTTGGCCGCATGCGCCGGCGGTGCCGGCGGCAGCGGCGTCCCCGCAGCGTCATCTGTGACGTCGCAAGGCGCGGCGGGCCGTCACGCCCACGCGTATCTCAACCTGAGCGGCGAATACGCCGGTAAGTTCGTCGACAATTTCTACGGGAAAGGAAAAGGCAACGCCGTCTACGCGCAGTACCAAAGCGCGTTCGGCGGGCAGCTGACGATCAAATATGCGACGACCACCCTCGCGGCCTCGGTCTCGCAAACCGTTAGCGGCAGCTCCGTCAACGGAAGCACCGCCGGCGGGGCGGGCAGCCTCTATTGTACGTTTTCAACGACGGCGACTTACGACACGGCAACGCATGTCTTGAGCGGGTCGTACGCGGCAGCCTACGGCTGCGCCGGTGAGAGTGGGACCTTCCAACTCAAACATCAATGCACGTTCAAGGGAACGTCGCACGACGAAGTTCGTCCCGATAACGGACCCCGGCCGTGCTAGTAGGATAGGGCGTTCGATAGACCCTGGTCTTGACTCCAACTCGCGCCTTCGGCGAGCAAGCGCGCAAGATCGCTCTCTTCCAGCTGCCTGCGGAGATCGGCATAGAGCGCGGCAATCGTCGTAGTATCGGGCGGAATTAGCGTCCACCCGAACGTACGGAACTGTTCTTCGGCGTAGCCGATCAGGCGTGCGGCCATATGCGGCCGTGCGCCGGCGGCCACGACGGCCAAGTACGACACCGCGAGAGCGGCGAAAATTTCGTGACGTGCCTTAACCGCGAGCGTCAGAGCGCGACGAGCGTACGGCTCGGCGCGCGTCCGATCGCCTGCCGCAAGGAGGGCGCTCGCGATGTCGTTGGTGAGCGACATCAGTGCCGCATCGCGATCGTCAAGCTCCGCCGCCTCGAGCAGCCGTTGCGCCGCGCGGCCGTAATTGCCGACGTTGTTCTCCCATTGTCCCCACCACTGCAACGCTCGCGCGGTATCGTCCGCACGACCCAAAGACCGAAAGAGCGCCACGCTCTCCTCGTATCGCCGGCGCACGAGATCGCTTCCCGTGTCGGCGAACGCCTCGGCACAACGCCGGAGGACGTCGGCGAGCAGGCGCCGATCGCCGCTCTCGCGCGCGAGCGCCAAGGCTTCTTCAGCCGCCCGCCTCGCGTCCGCATACCGCGATTGCGGCGCGTACCGAGACGCGACTTGTGAAAGAGCCCGCGCCAAGCCTCGGCGATCTTCGGCCGCACGGTAGAGCGTCGCGGCGATCGATGCTTCATCGAGGCATTTCTGCTCCGCGCCCGCGGAGCTGTAGAGCATCGAGAGTCCGTAGCGAAGCCGCGCCTCGAGCAATTCAGATAACGCCGCCTCGCGCTCGATGACGCGTCGGCACCATTCGATTCCTTCCGATAAGAGCCCGAGCCGCAAGAAAACGATCGTCGCGTCGGCGGTGAGTTGCGCGCCGAGAGCGGCGTCGTACCCCTCCTCGACGCTCCAGCGCAGCGCCGCGCGAATGTTTGCCAGTTCGCGTTCGACGCGCAGGAGCCAGTCGGCAGCCGGACCCTTCTCCCACTCGTCGTACGCGCCCGCAGCGAACGCCGCAAGCGCAAGAGCATGGTGCCGCCGCGCCTCGCCCAGCTCGTCGGAGTCGACGAGCTTCTCCCAGCCGTACTCGCGGATCGGCTCCAGCAAACGATAGCGCTGGTCGGCTTGTTCGACGTCGACGACGACGAGCGATTTATCGCTCAGCGAAGTGAGTAGATCTAGGATACGCCATTCGTCGTCGTCGCCCGCGCTGCAGACTTGGGTAGCCAGCGCGAGCGGGAATCCTTTGAGAAAGACTGCCGCGGAGCGCAGCACGCGTCGCTCGTCGTCGTTGAGCAGCTCGTAGCTCCAGCCGATGAGCGCCCGCATCGTCTGTTGCCGCGGGCGCCGGTCACGTCCGCCGGAGAGCAGCCGCAGTTGGAGATGCGAAGCTAAGCTCTCCAACGACATGGTCGCAACGCGGGCCGCCGCGAGCTCGATCGCTAGGGCGATTCCATCCAATCGCTCGCAAATCTCTCGAACAACGGCGATCTTTGCCTCCGGCGCAAAGGCACGGTTGACCGCACGCGCACGATCGACGAAGAGCTGCACGGCCGACGCGTCATCGAGCGTCGTGAGCCGATAGACGCGCTCGCACGAAATATCGAGCGGGGAGCGGCTCGTGGCGAGGACGGTCACGTGCGGACACCGCTCCACGATCCGCGTGACGATCGGCGCAACGTCGGCGACGAGATGCTCGCTATTGTCGAGAAGTAAAAGCAGTTGCCGCTCTTGCAAAAAGTCGACGAGATCGTTGAGTGAATCCCCGCCGTGCGAAAGCTCGGCGCCGAGCGCGGAGCAAATCGTATCGGAGATCAACGCCGGATCTCCGACGGCCGAGAGATCGGCGACCCACACGCCGTCGGGCTCGTCGTTGAGACGGCTTGCGGCTACCTCGAGAGCGAGGCGCGTCTTTCCAATGCCGCCCGCACCGACGATGGTGACCGCAGAGGCTTCGTCCAGAAGCGCTTCGACGCGGGCGAGATCGTCGCGACGGCCGACGAAGCTCGTGCTCTGGCGAGGAAGATTGTTCGGCGGCGTTTTGAGCGCACGCAGCGGCTTGGATTCCGAGCGCAGGCCGGAACCCACCGCTTGATAGATGCGCTCCGGTTCTTTGATGCCGCGCAGTGGAATAGTGCCGAGATTGCGCAGCGTGATGCCTTCGGGAAGCTCGCCGAAGGCCAGTTCCGCGGCATATGCGGAGAGTACGATCTGCCCGCCATGCGCTGCCGAGAGCAGGCGGGCGGTGCGATTGACCGCGCTTCCGAAGTAGTCGCCCGAACGCTCGTCGGTAACGCCGGCATGAATCGCCATCCGAACGTACAGGCCGTCAACGGCGCGAAAATCCTCGCGTTCGAGCTTCCGCTGCGCGTCGGTAGCGGCCGAGAGCGCGTCGGCCGCGCTCCAAAAAGCGGCGCAGAACGCATCGCCGATCGTTTTAAAGACGTAGCCGCGCCGGGCCTCGATCGTCCGCCGAACGATTTCGTCGTGGCGTCGCAGGGCGTCGCGCATTGCCTCGCCGTACTGCTCCCACCGCCTCGTACTCGCTTCGACGTCCGAAAATAAGAAGGCGACCGTTCCGGTCGGCAACGCATCTCGGCTTTCGGGCACGTGGGCTTCTTCCGCCCGCCGCGGTCACGCGCCCTTTGCGGCCTTTCGTTCGCCATGCCCGGGGCGCGCAAAGAAGAACGACATCGCCAGCGCCGCCAGTACCGCACCGAGGCACGGGCCGACGGCGTATATCCAAATGAGATCTTCCGCGCCGCCGAGGATCTGCGGCGGAATCGAACGTGCGGGATTCATCGATGCCCCGCTCACCGGCCCCGCAAAGAAACCGCACGCGGCGACCGTCAGCCCGACGGCGAGTGCCGCTTGCTTCCCGACCGCGGCTTCTTTGGCGGTTAAGAGTATGACGAGCATCACGAGGAACGTCAGGATGACTTCGGCAATCGCGGCCTGCACGTGCGTAAACGACGGGCCCGGATGGCTCGCGCCCAACACCACCGCATGGCCCCAAAGCGCGAAGACGAGCAGTGCGGCGCCAAAGCCGCCGGCGAACTGGGCGACCCAGTACCACAGCATCTGCACGATCGGCATGGCACGTCGCACGGCAAAGCCGAGCGAGACGGCGGGATCGATGTGCGCGCCGGAGACTTCGGAGAACGCGTAGATCATCGCCGCGGTAATAAAGCCGCGGGCCAACCATCGCGAAACGTAATCGACGTGTCCGGTCCCAGTATAGTAGAGAACGTCGACGCCGGTCGCGACGAGCGTCTGGAAGAACGTGCCGATCAACTCTGCACCAAGCTTGCGGGCCACGACTGCTTTCATACCCTTAGTCGCCGCGCCTCCAAGCGGGAGAGCGCGGAAAGACCTCGCTGCGCGCCGAAGGCAGACTCAGGTCGCATGCTTATCCACGCGCTGGTCTCTCCGCGTCTGGTCGGGCGGCAGGACGAACTCGAAGCGCTCGCGCAACGCCGGGCCGCATCGGCGCGCGGGCACGGTTCGCTCGTTCTGATCGAAGGCGAGGCCGGCATCGGGAAGAGCCGGCTCGTCAGGGCTTTCTGCGAGCGGCTCACTCACGGGCGCGCGCACGTCGGGATCGGCAGCTGTCGCGAGTTCGGCAATACGTCGTACGGACCGATCGCCGAGGCATTGGGCGAAACCGGCACCGCGGCACGGCCCGTCGCCGCGACGCGGGCGCAAGAGCTTTCGGAGTTACGGTCGCGCCTCGCGCTCTCGTGCCAGCGCCGCAATCGCGTGCTGGTGCTGGAAGATATTCAATGGGCCGACGAAGGGACGCTTTCGTTCCTTCATTACCTGCTGACGTATATCGGGACGATGCGCTTGTTGGTCGTCGCCACGTATCGCCCCGACGAGGCGATCGACACGCAACTCGTCCCGTACCTGACGCGCATCGTCCGCGACCGCGCGACTTTTCGGCTCAGGCTAGGACCGCTTACGCCGCTGCAGATCCGGCACCTCATACGCCTCGCGTTGCGCGAACGGCGATTGAGCGGCGCGCAAGTAGAAGAGATCGTCAGGAGAGCCGAAGGCAATCCGTTCTTTGCCGAAGAGCTGCTGACGAACTCGATCGAGTGCGAACGCTCGCATTCGGCGTGCGCGCTTCCACCGACCATCCGTGCCGCAGTCATGGAGCGTATCGCAGCACTCGACGCGCCCGCAGCCGAGATAGCAACGCGCGCCGCCGTGCTCGGAGAGCGCTTCGAGGCGCAGCTGCTCGCGCAAACGTTCGCATATCCCTTGCCGGACGTGCTGGGCGTTCTACGCCGCCTTCGCGATCTGGGGCTGATCGACGAGATCCCCGCGCAGCCGCCGGCTTACTCGTTCCGGCACGCGCTAACGCGCGAAGCTATTTACGCCAGCCTGCTGGCAGCCGAAGCCCGCCCGCTGCATGCCGAGATCTTGCGGGCCCTCGAAGGGCGCGAATGCAGTGCGCGAGATCTTGGCTACCATGCGTGGGCGGCGCACGACGCAGCCAAATCGCTTCGCTACAACGAACGCGCCGGCGATGAAGCCGAGGCGGCTCACGCGCACGCCGACGCGGTCCGTTGCTACGAGCTTGCGCTCGGCGGAGCGCTCGACGCACCAACTCGCGCGCGGCTTTTCTCGAAAGCCGCGCTCAGCGCATCGCGCGATGGTATGGCCGAGCGCGCCGCCGAGCTCTACGACGCCGCGGCGTCGGCGCTGCGGGGTCACGGAACGCCGCAACAGGTCGCCGATCTCTACTATGCGATGGGGTCGCAAGCGCGCGTAGCCGGCGATAGCCGGCGCGCGCTGGCAATCCTCGAGCGCGCCGCGGACGAACTGCCGTCCGGTGAAATTCGAGCGCGTGCAATGCTGCGGATTACTTCGGCGCTCATGCTGCTCGACCGCGGCGATACGGCAGCCGCAAATACGGCGATTGCGCAGGCAGATGCCGTCTCGGATCTGCCGATCTATCAAAACGCGCTTTGCTACGCGGCGCTCAACGCCGCCGATCCGAGCGCCTTTAGGACGACCAACGACGCGTACCGCCGGATCTGCTCGAGCCTCGGCAACGATCACCTCTTACAGGCGCGTTTCAACCGCGGTTTCGGACTCTGCGTGCTGGGAATCGACGGGGAGGCGCTCGCCGAGTTCGAGGCGATCCTGCCCGACGTCCGCGATGCGCGTCTGCCCTCCTTAGAAATTCTCGCCTATGCAAATGCGGCAATCGTGCACGCGCGAGCCGGGCGTTTACGCCTGGCACGGGAGTTGGTCGAGCGCGGCCTAGCGATTCCCGAACCGACCACCACCGGCCCGATCGCACTCGCCTCGGCGGGCATCTGGATCGGCCACGCGCTCTGCGACGACGATCTGGTCAAGCGCGCGGCATCGGAGGAACTGGTGGAAGCGGCCTTCGGGAGCCGCATTAACACGACGCTCGGCCGTCTCGCCGGACCGTACGCGCGATGGCTCGACGCCGCAGGGGAGACGAAGGAGGCGCGATCGGTCTTACAGCGCGCCCTGGAAATACTTCGGGCTCCCCTGGGCGCCACCGAAACGATTCTCGCAGCCGCCGAGCTCGGCGATGCTTCGACGCGCCGAGCCGCCTTCGCGTTCATCCCAAGACTCGAATCCATCGCACACTTGGAAATTTACGCCGCTACCGCGGAACATCTGCGCGCCATACATGCGACGGGCGCGGGCGCGCCGGTTCGTGCGCGCGCGCACGCTTCGAGCGCGGCGCGAATTTACCGCGAGCTCGGATGGACCTTGCACGAAGCGCGATCCCTCGAACTCGCCGGCGAGCGCGCGGCGCCGGTCGAGCGGTACGCGCAGGCGGAAGCGGTCGTCGATCTACGCCGCATCGACCCGCTTTCGGCACGCGAGCGCGAGGTCGCGGCGTTCGTTGCGGGAGGCGCCTCGAATCAGCGGATCGCGACCAACCTATCGGTCAGTCAGCGTACCGTCGAAAAATACCTGACCTCGATCTACGGCAAGCTCGGATTGCGCAACCGTTCCGAACTTGCGGCACTGATCAGCCGCGCCGCTACGTATAGCGGCGCTTCTCGCGCAGCATCGTCACCGGCGCGACCGGCTTCGATAAAGCTGCGACCAGTTCGCCGCGGCTCTTGACGTTGAACGTCTGGAAGAGCTGCGAAAGCTGATTGCGCACGGTGTTCGGACTGCGTCCGAGTACGGTCGCTATTTCGGCGTTTCGCCGGCCGGCGCGAACGAGCTCGAGAACCTGCCGTTTTGCCGGCGGAATTCGATCGAGACGCAGCACCGACGTGTTCGTCGCTTCAGCGACACGGCGCGCGATCCAGCTATGCGGCCACGGATCGATCTTGCGAGCCGCGCGCTGCACCCACTTTCGATCGTGCGTGACGTCGTAGAGCGCCAGCGCGCAAAGCGCCGCCCGCCAGGCGTAGTTAAAGTCCTCGAAGATCGACCACGCTTCGGTGAGCGCCGCCTTCCCTTCGTCGACGTCGCCCAGTCTCAGCCACGCGACGCCCTGCGAATAGGCTTCGAATCCTTTGACGCGCGGATCGCTTCCGTACGCGAGAATCGGGATGACCGAGGTGGTCAGCGTGCGGAATCGCGCGAGATATTGTTCGGCGACCGCCGGGTCGTCGTGAGCGAAGAGTTCCGCGAGGACGAGCAAGGCCGAGCGTTCCTCACCCGAGACGTCGTTCCACGAAACGCTCTGAGCGATTTCATGTGCCTCTTGGATCTGCTCCGTCGCGAAAGCGTACTCCCCGGTATTTCGAGCGAGCAACGCTCGGTCGAGGAAGCAGAGGACGCTCCAATGGTCGGAGGGCGCAAGACGCGCGGCCCGGCGGAAACCCGCAAACGCCGCCAGCTCGTTTCCATCCAGCTCGTCGATCGCGGCGAGGAATCGGGTCACTTGGAAATGTTCGAGCTGAAGGCCCTTCGTCCACGGCAGCGCCTCGAAGATGTTGCGGACGCGATCGGCGACCTCGCGTAGTGGGAGTTCGCGGCAGAGGAGCGCCAGCGTGAAGACGGCGTTGGCCCGGAAATATTCGTCCGCCGCTTCGGCGGCGTCGAGCTCGTCGAGTGCCTTCTGCAACTCGTCTACTTGACGAAGAATCTCACCACGGCGCAGAGCGATCCACGAAAGCAGAATATGCGCCCGGGCACGATTGTTCGGGTCGGCCGAGCGCAGCTCGGTCGATGCGGCCTGCTCCGCCTCGCGGTGGTCCTGCCGCATCCATGCGATGAGCGCCTTATAGTGTAGGGCGTCGAAGTACCACGCGCTCTGCGGGGCGAGCTCGTTGAGAGCGCGCTCGATCAACCGCGTCCCGGCGACGTAGTCACGGGTAAGACCCAGCGCAGCACCAAGCAAAACGTCTCGCGCGAGACGCACCTCAGGCGCCGCCTTCGGAACCTCCGAAAGCGCACCGATGATCTCGACGTACCGGCGCTCGCGCAACGCAAGGCGCGCACGAGCGAGGACGGCGTCGTAACCGTCGCCGATCTCAACGAGTTCACGGCAGCGGTCAAAGTCCGCAGCCGTGAAGGCTTTTTCGAACTCCACGGCATCGAAGCCGCGGTGGTTCAGTACAGCGCTTGTCAACATGGTCGTCCCCGGTTGAGCAACATTGTGCATGGTTGAAGGGCCCCGCGGTCTATACCACCGGACAATGCCGGAAGTTACTTAGTGCATTTGTCTGCCTGGTTCCTTCTCTGGGCCTACGAATGACCGGTCGTCTTCGGGACTGGGCCGCCGCCGACCGAGTCCATGCGCCGGAGGTCGGTCCTTGGAACCGGGCCGCCGCCCACCGAGTCGAGGCGGTGCGCGCGTTTGTGCGCGACGACGGGACCCCCGCCGACTGAATCCATGCGCCGCAGATCGGTCCGCGGAACCGGGCCGCCGCCGACGGAGTCGAGGCGCCGCAGGTCGCTCTTCGGAACCGGGCCGCCGCCGACGGAGTCGAGGTGATGCATGAGATTTTGATTAGCGCTAGGAAGGGGGGAACCGCCGGTAAAGCCGCCGCCCGCGCATCCGCCAAGCAATGCAGCAGCGAGGACGAGGCCGGTTACAGCGATCATCTTGCGCATTTTGAGTTACCCTTTCAGCGCCGGGAGGCGCTAGGAAGCATAAAAGGTAGTACGAATATACTAGTACCAAAACGTCTCCAGGGATAGGGCTGCTTGGCAAACTGAGCGGTTTATTAGATAGGCCAAGCGAATTCGGGCGACAAGAGGTCGGTAAGAGGTCGAAGGCCCGCTAAATTCGCGGGCCTATTGGTGTTTGCCGCCGATCCAACGGCTCGTATTACGGACTTCTGCGAGGGCGCGCAGGCAAGCGTTAACGCCGCGCCCACTCGTGGATGGGCGATGAGGCCCGGCGTACTACTCCGTATCGGGCGGGTAGTGGCTCGTGGGCTGGTGCAGGAAAAAATCCTTGCCGTATTTGGCGGGTATCACTTGGAACGCGCGCGGCGGCTGCTTGAAGTTGAAAGCGTCTTTCTCCGGCGAGTTGGCGCGCGCGTCGCTGGCGGCCAGCCGTCCGAGCTTGAACAGGTCTTCGATAAAGCGCAGGATGCTGCCGTGCTCGTAATGCACGTGCGAAACGTGCCCCTTCTTGGCGTATGCCGAAACGATCAACATCGGAATCCGCATGCCGAGACCGTCGTAGTCCGCATAGGCCGGCGGCTCGGGGTCATACCAGCCGCCATAATCGTCCCAGAAGATAAAGATCGCCGTCGAGTTCCAATACTGGGACTGCCCGATAGCGTTTACCAGCGATGCAACCCACGCCGGACCGGTGTTATGCCCCGAGCCTGCGTGGTCGGAGTTTTCCCACGTCGGGGTTATCCAGCTCACCGCTCGCAGCTTTCCGTTTGAGACGTCGTCGAAGAACTGCGTCTGCGGCGTGATGACGTCGTTCTTCCAATCGGAGCCGTAGTAGATATGCTTAATGGCCTGGTAGGCGCTCCAAATTCCTAAGTCGCCGTTGAGCGTGGCGGTATAGAATCCCCACGATATTCCGGCTTTGTCGAGCTCGTCCCCGAGCGTCGTCGGGTCCCAACATACGACTTCTTGACCGTGCGGTACCTGGCGCTGCGGGCCAACCTCGCCGATGAAGTCGCCCGAACCGCCGGGACATCCCCAGGTACCGCCCGGAAAGTTTACCGCCGACTCCGCCTCGCCCGAAATGATGTACTGATGCGAAATGAAGCTGCTCGCATCGAAGTTCGAAGCGTACATCTGATCGGCTAGCACGTACTGCTTACCCATTGCAAAGTACGGCTTCGTCTCGGAGTGCGGCACGTAGCTATAGGGCGGGTTCTGATTCGGGCAGGGTCCGCTGCGGCCGCCGCAGCCGTAGTACTCCCCGTCGAACCCGTTCATCTGGCAGTCCGTACCGGGAATGCTTCCGGTGCCGTTGCAGGCGGCAATGAAACCATAGGAGTCGTGCTCGATGTCCCAGTTCGTCTCGAGCCCGACCGGTTGGAGCGTGATCTTCTGCCCCGAGGTATCGTAACCGTATTTGGCCGTGGTTGCCTTCGGAAAACCGTAGAAAAGATTGTTAAACGAACGGTTCTCCTGAACGACGATCACGACGTGTTTGATTTTGCCTCTCGCCGGGTCGTTGCGCGGTAACGCCGATCGATCGGGCGCGGTACCGGCCGAGCCGGGCAGAGCGAGTGGGACCGCCGGCGCGGCGACGTTGCCGCCGCCGCAGGCCGAAAGCGCGACGAAGGCGGCCGCCACGACGCATGCTCTGCCGTTCGTCATTGGTCGTCCGGCAAATGATGATCGTCCGGCTGGTGCAGGAAGTAATCCTTGCCCATCACCGTCGGAATTACTTTAAACGCGCGGGGCGGCTTCGTGAAATCGAACTCCTTCGTTGGGGAGTTCGCCCGCGTGTCGCTCGCCGAAAGGCGTCCCAAGCCGAACTGGTCTTCGATGAACTTGAGAATGCTGCCGTGCTCGTAGTGGACGTGTGAGACTCGCCCCTTCTTCGCATAGGCAGAGACGACCAGCATCGGAATTCTCATGCCGAGGCCGTCGTAATCGACGTACGCCGGCGGTTCGGGATCGTACCATCCGCCGTAATCGTCCCAAAAGATAAAGATAGCGGTGGAGTTCCAGTATTGCGATTGACCGATCGCGTTGACCAGCGTCGCTACCCATTGCGGTCCGCTCGTCGAGCCGGAGCCTGCATGATCGGAGTTCGTCCAGGTCGGCGTTACCCAACTCACCGTGCGCAGTTTGCCGTTGCTGACGTCGTTGAGAAACTGCGACGGCTGGCTGATCACGTCTTTCTTCCAGTCGGGTCCGTAATAGATGTGTTTGATCGCTTGATAGGCGCTCCAAATAAAAGGATAACCCGAGTAGGAGACGGCGTAGAACGCCCACGAAAGGCCGGCGTTGTCGAGCTCGTCGCCGAGCGTCGTCGGATCCCAGCAGACCACTTCATAGCCGCTCGGAACTTGGCGCTGCGGGCCGACCGTAGAGATCATATCTCCCGAGCCGCCCGGGCAACCCCAGGGGCCGAACGGAAAGTTTACCGCCGATACGGCCTGCCCGGAGATAATGTACTGGTGCGAGATGAAGCTGCTCGCATCGAAGTTCGACGCGTACATCTGATCGGCTAACACGTACTGCTTGCCCATTGCAAAGTACGGCTTCGTCTCTTTGTGCGGAACGTAGCTGTACGGCGGGTTCTGGTTGGGGCAAGGAGAGTTGCGTCCGCCGCAGCCGTAGTACTCTCGGTCGAAACCGTTCATCTGGCAGTCGGTACCGGGAATGCTTCCGGTGCCGTTGCACGCCGCAAAATAGCCGGAGGAGTCGTGCTCGATATCCCAGCTCGTCGCGAGCGTCACCGGCTGGAGCTGGATCTTTTGACCCGACGTATTATAACCGTACTTTGCGGTGGTCGCCCCCTTAAATCCGTAGAAAAGATTGTTAAAAGAACGGTTCTCCTGAACGATGATAACGACGTGCTGAATCTTGCCACTGGCCTTGGGCCGTTGCAGCATGCCGATCGGACGTTGCGCCGTCGGCGGCGGCTGCAACTCGTTGAGTGGTAGACCTGCAACGGTTCCGCCGGTGCCGCCATTGCATGCCGACAGTACGGCGACACACGTCGCGGCGAAATACGGCCGAATTACACGCAGGTTGCTGCGCATGTGCTTACTCCTTGTACGTTGAGGCAGGTTACTGTTCGTCGGGCCAGCGATGATCGGGAGGCTGGTGGAGGAAGTAATCCTTTCCCAACACCGTCGGAATCACTTGAAACGCACGCGGCGGCTTCTTGAAGTTGAAGCAATCCTTCTCGGGCGACTTGGCCCGCGCGTCGCTTGCCGCGAGACGCCCCAGACCGAACTGATCCTCGACGAACCTCAGGATGCTGCCGTGCTCGTAATGCACGTGCGAAACGTAGCCCTGCTTCGCGTAGGGCGAAACGATGATCATCGGAATGCGCATTCCGAGCCCGTCGTAATCGACGTAGGCCGGCGGTTGCGAATCGTACCACCCACCGTAATCATCCCAAAAGATGAAGATGGCGGTCGAATCCCAGTACTTCGACTCGCCGATTGCATTGACGAGCGACGCCACCCAAGCCGGGCCGGTGTTCGATCCGCAGCCGGCGTGATCGGAGTTCTCGCACGTCGGCGTTATCCAACTGATCTGACGCAGCTTTCCGTTCGAAACGTCGTCGAAAAACTGCGTCTGCGGTGTGATGACGTCGTTCTTCCAATCGGAGCCGTAATAGACGTATCGATTGGCTTGATACGCGCTCCAAATGTTGCCGTCACCGTTGATCGTGGCCGTATAGAAGCCCCACGTTACGCCCGCGTTGTCGGCCTCTTGCCCCAGAGTGGTGTCGTTGTAGCACGCCTGCTGATAACCGTCGGGAAGCTGGCGGTCGGGCCCGACCTCGGCAATCATGTCGCCGGAACCGCCCGGGCAGCCCCAGTAACTCCACGGGTAGTTGACCGAAGATTGGGCCTGCCCCGCGATGATGTATTGATGCGAGATGAAGCTGCTGGCATCGAAGTTCGAGGCATACATTTGATCGGCAACGACGTACTGTTTGCCCATCGCAAAGTATGGTTTCGTCTCGGAGTGAGGGACGTAGCTATACTGCGGATGGTCGTTCGGACAGCGCGGTCCGCCGTTATGTCCGCAGCCGACATACTCCCGGTTGAAGCCGTTCATTTGGCAGTCCGTGCCAGGAATGCTGCCGGTGCCGTTGCAGGCCTGGAAGAACGACGTCGAGCTGTGATCGAGATCCCAAATCGTCTCCAAGCCGACCGGCTGGAGTTCGATCTCTTCGCCGCTCGAGTCGTAACCGTACTTCGTCGTCTTGGCTCCGGGAAATCCATAAAGAAGGTTATTAAAAGAACGGTTCTCTTGAACGATGATGACGACGTGCTGAATCTTGCCGCTGACCGCGCGGCGGCGATGAAAGGGCTCGACCGGCGTCACTTGGCGCGTGGGCGTTTGCAGGAACGGCGGAAGGCCCGGAGCGGCGCCGGGAACGCCGTTCGCGGGAATATTCGTACCGTTGCAGGCGGAAAGTACGAGCGCGAAAGCCGCAACGATGAGCGGCCGGCTCAAGGGTGGATGACAACGCATTCCCGTCTCCTCAAATAGCAGGGTGGCCTACGCTCCGTTACGACATTTCACGGTGAAGTCCCCAGGCGAAGAGATGACGTGTATCAACTTCCGCGATCGAAGAGCATCCGCACGCGCGTGCCGTCGGCCGTGTCGATCGTTAATTGAGACGCGATCGCTCGAATGATTCGCAGGCCGAAGCCGCGTCCGGGCAACGGCCGGCGTTCGACGAACTCTCCGTTGTCGGAGATCACTACGCAGAGTCTTCCTTTTCGATCGACTTTCGCACGAAGCTCGAGATAGCGCTCGGTTGATTTTTTCCCGCGTGCGTATGCGTGCTCGACGATATTGGCCAGTGCCTCGCCGGCGGCGGTCGCAATATCTTCCAGCGGCCGGCGGTCGAACTCGAGGGCCTCTAGGAACGCCGCGAGGGCGTGACGCACCGGCGCCACATAGCGGGATTGCGCCGGGCAACGAAGGTGGAGCTGCGAGGGGGCGCTCACGATCCCTGCGCGCATTCGTCGAGATACTCCGTCGCCTCTCCGACCTCGCTGAAGATTTTAAACGCACTCGCGAGACCGGCGTACTGCACGAGGCGTGCGAACTGCGGCGTCCGGATAACGAGTGCGACGGGTCGCTCGTTGCGTGCGGCATCGGCGCAGAAGCGCAGCAACTCCGTGAGAGCGATCGAATCGGCATAGGTCACTTCGCCCAAATCGAGTAAAACGGCCGCACCGTCGCTTGCGGCCGCGAGCGCGTCGCGGATTTCCGACTTTCGGGCGATCTCCAGCTCGCCGCTCAGACGGATGATGCTTACCTTATCGCTGTTCATGCAATTCTCCGAGGTGATGCCGTAATATTGGGCGCTTCCCACAGTCGCGCCGTAAGGATGGCGATATCGTCGGCAACTCTTCGGCGGCCGAAGATCCGGTCGCGAATTGCCTTGGCGGCGTGGCCGCGCGGCGCGGCAGCGGCCGACTCGACGGCCTCCAACAACGTTGCCTCTCCTGCTTTTAAGTCGCGTGAGTACTCGATCACACCGTCAGTATAGAGCACGATCATCGCTCCGGCGACGGTTGGCGTCGTTCGGGTCAGGTACGAGGTCTTCGCCGAGACGCCCAACGGCAACGCGCCGAACTCAAGGAGCGCGGCATGCCGTCCCGGTTCCAAGAGTATCGGCGGGGGATGCCCGGCGACCGCGTAACTCACCTCGTAGGTGCGCGTATCCACCACCGCGCAGACCGCGGTGATCAACGGTGATTTCACTCGGACGAGTTCGAGGTTCGCGCGCGCGAGTATCGCGGCGGGATCCGCATCCATGAGCGCCGAGCCGTTGACGACCTGACGGGCGCGGTTCATCGCGATGACCGCGTCGATGCCGTGACCGGTGACGTCGCCGATCACCAGCAACACGCGATCCTGCGGCAGTTGCAGCGCGTCGTACCAGTCGCCGCCAACCTTCGACTCCTCGGTTGCCGGCAGATAGGTGGCGCTGAAGCTCATCGCCGGCAGATTCGGGAAGACGCGTTCCGAAAATGCTTGCTGGAGCGTATCGGCGATGCGCTTCTCGGTCGCGTATGCGGCGTGCGCTTCGGCCGATCGCCGGCGTTCGGCTTCAGACGAGGCGCGTTCGCTTTCGAGCCGCTCTCCCAGCCGGTACTGCTGCACCGTAAAGATGACCGCGGCAATGACGATCGCAACGACCGAGCCCAGCGCCAATACGCCGACCAAAAAAACCGCGCGCTGAGCACGATCGTTGACGACGGCGCTGCGGCCGGCAAGGGCGGTATCGATGGCGTTGCCGTCCCTGCGAATACGGTCGACGAACGTTTTTCCACGCAGCTCCAATCGCGGGCGCGGAGCGTGCGTTAGAATAAGCGGGATGGCGACTTCGCGGAGCCAGCGGCGATTCGTCTCGACGGCATCCTGCAGTGCCGGCAGCGCCTCGGTCACGTCGAGACCGTGCAGATCGGCATCGAGCCGCTGCGCGGCACGCGGAAACTCATTGCGCCCGGTGTAGTAGGGTGCGAGCAGAATCGGCTCGCGAGCGGCAACGTAACCGCGCATGCCCGTCTCCTCGTCGAGCTGCGCGTTGAGCAGCTCCGCGACGTGGGTGCGTGCCACGCGAATATCCTCGGCACCGCGAAACGACGACCGTACGATGCCCCGCACGAAAAAGCCCGCGGCAACGAGCAGCGCGGCAACGAGTACCAGGAAAGCGAGCGTCAGTCCGATCGGCGCGTGGCGGCGCAGATATCCCGCGAATGCGTTAGTGTCCAAGGTGCCAGCCGTGCACGAGACACCGGTACGGATGCAATCGCGTCGCCCTCGGCGGTATCGCTCGCTCCGCTGCCTTCTTCGTTGCGAAGGCGGTCTTGGGCGCGCCGGTTCGGCTGTAACACGAACGAAGGCCGCCAACCTTGCGCGCGCTCACTCCTCACCATCGAAATAATCGAGCGAATCGGAGCGAAGCATACGTCGCTGCGGCATTTGAACGCCCCACTTGTTGCTGTCGGGATAGTAAAACGACTCGCCGATCGGATTGTCGGCGACGACGTAAATGAGCATATCCTCGGAACCGTCATTGAAGAACTGGTGAGGCTCGCCCGGTTTGAAGATACACGCGTCTCCCGAGACGACGCCGGTTGTGCCGCCGGCGTGACGGACGCTCCCGCTCCCCGAGATCACGTGGTAGAACTCCCACTGCGCGCTGTGCGAGTGGTAAGGATAGGGCGCCTTGCCCGGTGGAATGCGAAGAATCTCGACGTCAAAAGGATGGCGTTCCAGGAGATCGGTGGAGTCGCGTTTACGCCCCAGTGCCTCGGAAATCTGAATGCCTTGACCGGCCATCGTTCCTTTCGGCGACGACCATCTCAACGGTTCCAGCTCGTTCGTGTTGACCTTCTGCATCGTTTGGAATCGTATAAGGGAGCCGCTATGAAGTTCCTCCTAGATACGCGCGCCGCATTGGGCCGCCTAGCCCGGCTGCTTGAGCGAGCGCGGCCGCTACTGGAAGCTATGAATGGCGAGCGTTCGGGTGATGCCCTCGTCGTCGAAGCTCCAAATCTTCTTCGCGAGGAGATCGACGCAGCCGGCCTCTTTTTGCAGCGTCCCTTCGACGATAAGCGTCGACGACGATCGAATTGGGCGCCGATAGATTTCGTAGACGTCGGGACGCACGATGACGTTGACGATTCCGGTCTCGTCCTCGAGCGTCAAAAAGACGAAACCTTTGGCGGTACCCGGGCGCTGGCGAGTGATCACGAGGCCGCCGGCACGGCAGAGGCTGTTGCGAGCCAGGCTCGCCAACTTCTGCGCCGGAACGACGTTTTGCGCGGCGAGATGCTCGCGAAAGTGCTCCATTACTTGACCCGCCGGCGTGACGCCCGTCGACCAAAGATCGAATGCGACGAGCCTCTTCGCCGACGGTGCCTCGAACTCGACCGCTGGTTCGTCTAAATCCATGAGTGCGCCGAGTTCGCCGCGCGCCTGGCGTTCGTCGAGACCGCGCAGCGCCCACATCGCCTCGCGACGCGAAGCATACCACGGCGCGAAGGCTCCCGCGATTGCGAGATTCTCGAGCGTCTCGCGTTCGAGTTGCGTCCGTTGCGCAAAATCGAGCACGTCGTCGAAGCTTCCCCGCGTAATGGCCGCTTCCAAACGTTTGCGCTGAACCTCACCCAAGCCGCGCACGAGATGGAATCCTAGCCGCAAGGCGCCGTCGCACTCGACGCCGGACCAGTACTCGCTCGCGTTGACTTCGACCGGCTTGATGACCACGCCGTGGCGGCGCGCGTCGTTGACGAGCACTTCGGTCGAGTAAAAGCCCATCGGCTGCACGTTGAGAATCGCGGCGGCAAAAACCGCGGGAAGGTGAGACTTGAGATAGGCCGACGCATAGGCTAAGAGCGCGAAGCTGGCCGCATGCGATTCCGGAAAACCGTAATCGGCAAATCCTTCGAGCATGTGAAAGAGCTGCTCGGCGGCGGGGCGGTCGATACCGTTGGCGACCATGCCGTCGACGAGCTTGGCGCGCATCGCTTCCATACGCTCGCGCGAACGCTTGTGCCCCATCGCACGCCGTAACTGGTCGGCTTGGCCGGGTGAGAACCCCGCCGCCTCGATTGCCAAACGCATCCCCTGCTCTTGAAAGAGCGGCACTCCGAGGGTTCGCTCCAACACGGGTTTGAGCTTGGGATGGGGATAGGTGATGGGTTCGGCACCCGAACGCCGCCGCAAAAACGGATGGATCATCTGTCCTTGAATCGGTCCCGGCCGAATGATCGCAACCTGCATCACGATGTCGTAAAAGCAGGCCGGCTTCAATCGCGGAAGCATCGATTGCTGCGCGCGGGATTCGATTTGAAAGACGCCGATCGTGTCGGCCCGCTGCATCATTGCGTACGTCGGCGGATCGCCGGCCGGAATCGTATGCAGCTCGAGATCTCGGGCAACCTTCGGTGGCAGCCACGAATCGTTTCGCGCGACGCATCGCCGGTAGATGGTAAAGGCTTCCCGCAAGAGCGAGAGCATTCCCAAGCCGAGCAGGTCGATCTTGATCAAGCCGAGATCTTGAAGATCGTCTTTGTCCCACTGTACGACGGTACGGTCGCGCATCGTCGCCCACTCTACCGGTGCGACCCGCACGAGCGGATCGCGCGTGATCAGCATGCCGCCCGAATGAATTCCCAAATGGCGCGGAAAGTTGGCGATCCGGCGACAGATTGCAAAGAGCACCCCTCGACGGAGCTCGGGGCAAGTCTCCTCGGGGAACTGCTCGTGAGCATCGAACTCTCTCGCGATGGCATCGACGTCCTCGGGCGGTATTCTCAGCACTTTGCCGACGTCGCGAATTGCCGAACGCGTCCGGTACGAGATCACCTCCGCGACCATTGCCGCATTCGCCCGTCCGTAACGCTCGTAGACGTATTGAATCACGCGCTCGCGGTCTTGATGGGCAAAGTCGATGTCGATGTCGGGAATTTCGCGCCGTTCTTCCGACATAAACCGCTCGAAGAGCAAGTCCATCGCGATGGGGTCGACCGCCGTAATGCCAAGCGCGTAGCAGACCGCGGAGTTTGCCGCCGAACCGCGTCCCTGGCAGAGTACGCCGAGCCGAGCGGCTTCGCGCACGATATCCCAAACGATCAAAAAGTATCCGGCCAGATCCATCTTTGCAATCAGACCGAGCTCGTACTCGAGTTGCCGCTCGACCTTCATTTCGAGCGGCACGGGATAGCGCTTCGCCGCGCCTTCGTAGACGAGATCGCGAAGGTAGCGCTGCGGAGAGCTTCCATCGGGCACGGGAAAGCGCGGAAACTGTCCGGCCAGGCGTTCGAGGCGAAAACGGCAGCGCTGCGCGATTTCGACCGTTGCGGCAATTGCTTCGGGATATTGCTCGAAGAGGCAGCGCATGGCGGCCGGCGATTTGAGATGGTACTCCGCATTGGGCCGAAGGGCGTTGGCGGCTCGCGCCGCTTCGAGCGTCGTGCGGTCGCGGACGCAGGCGAGCACGTCGGCAACGAGCGCATCGTCCTTTCCGGCGTAGACGACCCCGTTGGTCGCAACGTACGGAACGCCGCATTCGCGGGCGAGCGCTACGAGCGCAACGTTGCGACGCATCTCTCGCGGGGTGAGATGCTGCTGCAGCTCGAGATAGAACCGTTCGCCGAAGATCCTCTTGTAGGCTGCGATACGGGGACGGTCGGCGCCGCCGAACTCACCGCCGCAAAGCGCGATCAATCCGTCGCTGCAGCCCTCGAAATCTTCCAGGTGCAGCCGCGCGTCGCCCTTTCGGCCGCGCATCTGCGCGCGCGAGATGAGCTCGCAGAGCTGCGCGTAGCCCGTTTCGTTCTCAACCAAGAGTACGATACGCGTGCCATCCTCAAACGTAAGCTCGCTTCCCAGGATCGCCGCGACTCCGCGCTGACGCGCGTAGCTCGAAAAGCGCACCGCTCCATAGAGACCGTCGCGATCGGTCAGCGCTATCGCCTTCAGGCCCAGTTCGGCGGCACGCTCTACCAGCTCTTCGGGATGCGAACCTCCTTGTAAGAAACTAAAATTCGACCAGCAATGGAGTTCGGCATACTGTTCGGCTGCAGACGTGAGCATGGGCGACTCAAAGACGCTCGTCGCGCCGCATCCGGCGGCGCTCCTGCTCGACCACTTTTTCGGCCGAACGAGTTTTGAAGATCACATCCATGTGATGGCCGAAAAAGTTGGACGCTTCTCGTCGCCCATGCTCACGTCTGCAGACGAACAGTATGGTTTTAAGTGGAATCGTTTACTCATAGACGCCGCGCAAGTACCAATGCTGGCCTTGGTGGTAGATGCGCGCAAAAGTTCCGTCTTCGAGCACGACGTCGTACTCATCGCGCAATACCGGCGATGGAGCGTGCGGACGTTCCGCAATTCGCCAGGGACCCGCGCATTGGCGCACCGCCTGCCGGTCGACGACCGCAGGTTCGCCGCCGCGAAGCTGCACCGGGACTTCGCGAACCTCGAGCAGCCGAAGCTGGGGAATCGTCCTTTGACTGCGGCGCTCCGCGCCTTCGCTCAGGATGACGGAGGCGTTCGCCACGTCGGCGGGGTTGAAAGGCTCGTAGGTAAAGCGCTCCTCGAGCACGTGAGCGTCGCGCGTCCGCGCGCGTGCGACGCCGGCGCCCAGTGCCGCTTCGAGCCGAGCGATCGTCACCGCGACGCGTTGCGGATCGAGATCGTCGGCGGGGAAAAACGTTTGAACCTCTCCTCCTTCTTCGAGTTGGAGCGCTTGCAAGCGCAGTCCGACGATCGCCGCAGCAAACGTCGCTCCCTCGAGTTTGGCGCGCAACATGTCGAACAACGTCCGTTCGTGTGCCGTCGGCAGGGCAAGCGGTATCTCGAAGAGGCACGCACCGGCATCCTCCAACTCGACGGCCAAACGGAGCGCACCCGCGCGTTTGCCGCACTGCTCGAGATCGGCACAGATGCGCGCCAGCAGCACGCGCAAGGCAAAATATACCTGCGCTTCGTCGGACGCGCGCCCTTCGCCAAAGATCGAAGCCTCAATTGCAACGGCGTGGGGACGCGGTACGAAGGGGCGGCGATCGACGCCGCGTGCCAGTTCGTGCCAGCTCGCCGCAGCCGCGCCGAAACGGCGCACGAACGGTCCGTGCGGCAGACGAGCGAGATCGCGGAGACGTTCGATTCCGAGCAGCCGAAGGCGTTGGACGATAGCCGGATCGATTTCCAGCAGCGTCAAGGGGAGCGGCGCGAGCAGCGCACGCTCCATGCCCGGATCGCAGATGCTTCCGTCGGCCAGCGATGCCGCCGCCTGTGCGGTGATTTTATTCGGTCCGGCGCCGATTCGAATCGAGCGCTCGAAACGGGCCAGCTCGCAATGCGCTCGCGCAATCTGCGCGCTCGTGGTTCCGGCGACGCCGTGCATCTCGACAAAAGCGAGGCCTGGACGAAGGCTCTCGACGAGCGGCGAGACGGCATCGAGGGTATCGAGCATCTCTTCCCAGAGCTCGGGCGTTAGCTCTCCGGCAACGTTAACGCAGAGCAGCATCGCCGCTCTCCTCTCGCTCGACGCGTACGCGCGCGGTACAGCTCGCCGTCGTGTAACGATGCTTGCGCACGTTAACGGAGAGCTCGAATCCGGCGATGTTTCCCCAAAGCCCGCGACCGCCGTGCATGAGAATGCGCTCGAGCGCGCAATGCAGGCGCACGGCCGCCGCGGCGCTCAGCGCGGCGCCGGCACGTTCCGCTACGACGATCAGGAGCGCTCCGCTGCGATGCGCGAGTTTCGCAAGCCGTTCCCAGACCGCATCGCGAAGGGCGACCGCCGGCATGAGGACCAACCGGCAGATACGCGCGCGCAGAAGAATGTCGGCCGCGCGCGCCGTTGCGAGCGCCTTGCGGACCGGAACGACTAAGACGCGCTCGAGCGCGGCACCCGCCTCGACAAGCGCCGGAGGATAGAGGCTGCCGTCATCGAGGATTGCGACCAAACTCCGGCGCGTCGTCCGGGCAATGAGCCCGGCAGCAAGACTCCAGCGGCCGGTCAGCCCTTCGAGCGTCACCACGGCGCCGGCGGGAAAGCCTCCGCCGAGCAAGCGGTCGAGCTCCGGTATCGCGGTGGAGACGAGCCCTTCGACCGGAAGGACCCGGGGCATCGCGCTCAGGCGGGCCTTGAGGAGTTCGAACCGCTCTCCCTTGGACGCAGCGCCTGCGGCCGCTTCGGCAAGCTCAGCGTCAAGATGACTAGATTTAACCGTTGCCGGCGCCGCCATGGGAGATTCATGCTAATCGAACATATGTTCGATGTCAAGATGCCCCGGTTGCCCTTTTTGAAGCTTAGTTTAGGCGGCGATTTTCGTCTTCGAAGATTTGGGCTAGCCGTTCCGGATCGCAGGGGCGTTCGCGGAGCGTTCCCGGGTCCCACTCGCTGCGATCGGCTTTGAAAAAGTCGCCGCGGTAGACGTGGAGGGCGCCGGTAAAACGCGCGATCGGATTGGTGACGGAGTGAATGATCTCCGGGCCGAGCAGCGCGGCGTCGGTGTCGGAGAGCGCCTTCGCACCAATCGCCTCGACGTGGCGTGCGTCGCTCGGCGAGCGCCGCCAGAAAATATTGTCCTCACGTCCCGAGTAGATACCGATGACCGCCGCCATGTTGTGATTGTGCGGAAAGATCGTCATCTTCGGCGCCCAGATCACGTTTAAGACGGTCAACTCCGGAGATCGGTAGAGACGCTGAATCTGTCCGTACGCGGGTTCGCCGAGCGCGTTGATGACGGCGGAAGGCTCGCTCACGCAACGCGCGACGACTTCGCACACGGCGGCGAAGGATTGGTCTTGCGCCAGCGCGGCGCGACAGTCGGCCACGAACTGCTCGACGTCGAACATCGTATCTTCCTCCGCCGATACGGTTTCGAAGCCGAGAGTGGGGGCGCCTGGCCTTGCTACAGCCCTTCGCGGCCGTGCGGCGACGCAAGGTCCTCCAGCGGTCCGATAGGTACGATTCGCGTGGGGTTGATATCGTCGTGCGTCACGTAGTAGTGGCGTTTGATCTGATCGAAATCGACCGTTTCGGCGATGCCGTCGATCTGATAGAGATCGCGCAGATAGCCGTAAAGATTCGGATAATCGACGATGCGGCGAAGATTGCACTTAAAATGCCCGTAGTAAACCGGATCGAAGCGCACGAGCGTCACGAAGAATCGCCAGTCGGTTTCGAGCGGTTGCCGACCGAAGAGATAACGGCGGTAGGCGAGCCGCTCCTCCATCGCATCGATCGCCGTGAAGACGCCATACGCGGCCCGTTCGTACGCGTCTTGCGACGTCGCGAAGCCGGCTTTGTAGACGCCGTTATTGAACGTCTCGTAGAGGAAATCGTTGAGCTCGTCGATCTCGAGACGCAGCCCGGTCGGATAGAGGTCGAGTTCCGGATTCGCAGCGACGGCGTCGAACTCGGTCTCGAACATGCGCATGATATCGTCGTCGGAGTTGCTGACGATGCGCCGGCGCTCCTTATCCCAGAGAACCGGCACGGTGACGCGCCCACGATAGCCGGGATCGCTGGCGAAGTAACCTTCACTCAAGAACGCCCAGCCGTTGAGCGGATCGGGCTCCTCCGGCGTAAAATGCCAACCGCGCTCGTCGCGAATCGGATCGACGACCGTCATCCCGACGGCCGCTTCCAGGCCTTTGAGCTTGCGCGCGACCACCGTGCGCGAGGCCCACGGGCATGCGAGCGAAACGTACAGATGATAACGGCCCGCGACCGCCGGATACTCCGAGCTGCCGTCGGCGCGAACCCAATCGCGAAACGCGTCCTCTTGGCGCGTGAAAGTGCCGTCGGCCGTCTGTTCTTCGGGGAACTGCGCTTTAATCGTCATGAACGGCTCGTACCCGCTATTGCGGCTCGAGATAGGTCAGACCGGCACGCTCGAGAATCGCCCGTCCGTCGCCGCGCAGAACGAACTCGGAAAAGGCTTTGGCCGCCTCGGGATGCGGAGCGTTCTTCATAACCGCAAGCGCGTAAGTGATCTTATCGGTCAGCGCGGCCGCGCCGGGAAGCGGAATGAAATGATAGCCCCGCGCCACGGCCTCGGTACGATAAAAGAATCCGACGTCGACTTGGCCGGTGTCCACGCGCGCGAGCAGGTCTTGTTCGGGGAAGATTTGCGCGGGATTTTCGTCGGCGCCGAGGATCCTCTGCGCCCGGTCGCGGCCGAGCCACATCTGCACCCCCTCGATGGTGTAGACTCCTTTCGGATCGAGTTGCGGATCGGTGCGCCCGATCTTGAGACCGGGTCGTGCCAATGCGAGCCAGAGGGTAGTCTGTCGCGCGAGAACGCTCTCAAAAAGACCGGCAAAGCGGGAGTTTGGCGACCAGGCAACGCCGAGGCTGGTGCCGGCGAAGACCCTCCTCGAGGCGACTCTGTCGCCGAGTTTTTCGACGAGTTTTGGATCGACGCACAAAAAGAGATCCGGCGATCGAACGCCGGCGGCGATGAGATTGGCCAACTCTTTGCTGCCCCCGGGTTGACCTTGGAAGTCGATCCCGCGCTCGCGCAGCGCGGCTTTGATCGGACCCTCCATCGGCGTCACGAGCGAGCCGGCGTAGAGGACGCTGACGGTTTGAAGCGCACCGCGTGCTGCGGATGTGCCGAGCACGGCGGCGAGCGCTACTCCCGCTGCGACGGCCGGAAATCGAGCGAAGCCGAGTTGATGCAATAGCGAGTCCCTTGCGGTCCCGGGCCGTCGTCGAAGACGTGCCCAAGGTGTGAATCGCATCGCTTGCAACGCACTTCAACGCGATGCATGCCGTGACTGTAGTCGTCGAGGAGACGAACGTTCTCCCGTTCCTCGGGGTGGGTGAAGCTCGGCCAGCCGCAGTGCGATTCGAACTTCGAGTCGCCGGTAAAGAGCGGCTGGCCGCAGGCACCGCAGACGTACGTGCCGTCGTCGCTCACCTGCAAAAGCGATCCGGAGAAGGGCGCTTCCGTACCAGCCTCGCGGAGAATGTGATAACGCTGCGGACCTAGGAGCGCTTTCCACTCCTGTTCCGTTTTCCGAACGTCCGGATCTACGTCGTGCTTCATCGTCGCTCCTCACCGTCCATAACGAGCGAAGGCACCAAAGCGATGCACGGAATAACAGAGCCTTATGAAGCTGTTCCTGGAAATTCTGCTCTCGATCATCCTCCACCCGATCGCGATGATCCTCATGTGGGTCAATCTTCTGGCGCGCGGCGACCTCACGACGCTGGTGAAGTTCGTCTGGTTCGTCGTCAGCATTATCTGGGGGCTGGGACCGATTCTTTACCTCTTGGTAGCAGAAGGCTCGCTCTGGTGAGCGAGCCTTGCTGAATCTGCTGCCGGCTAATGCCGTGGAGGACGCCCGCCGCTGACCGGCGCCCGCATCCCGCCGCCCGGCGGGGCGCCGACCCTTCCGCCGCCTGGCGGTGCGCCGACTCTTCCGCCGCCTGGCGGTGCGCCGACTCTTCCGCCGCCTGGTGGGGCTCCGACCCGTCCGCCGCCCACCGGAGCGCCGACGCGCCCGCCGCGATAGGGCGGCCGGTACGGATAGTACCCGCCGCGGTATCCTCCGCAGCAGTATCCGCCATAGTATCCCGGGTAGCCATAGTATCCATAGCCCGGATAGCCCCAGTAACCGGGGTATCCCCAGTAGCCGGGCCAGCCCCATCCCCAGCCCCAACCCCAGTTGATGCCGAGGTTCAGGCCCCAGCCCGAATAGGGATATCCGTAGCCGTACCCACCGTAGCCATAACCGCCGTAACCGCCGTAACCGCCGTCGGGATAGTAGTCGCCGCCGTAGCCGTAGCCGTAGGCCGGGTTACCGTTGGAACCGTAATACGGCGAGTAGGGCGAGTACGCGACGTCGACGCGATTTGCCTGAAACGTCGGACCGTCGGCGTTGCCATAGATCGTTATCCGCATTCCTTCCAGCAACTTGATCCCGGTCGGATTAATGATCGTTCCTTGGTGCAGCGTGATGTGATCGGTGTAGCCCTTGTCGTCGTGCATGTAGACGATCCACTGCCCGTCAAAGCCCGTGATCGTGCCCTTGATGGCATTCTGCCGCCCATATGCCGGCGCCGGGGGCGGCTGCGCGTAGGTCGGCCGTTGTTGCGGGTAGTTCTGATCGGGCTCCTGCGGGGGCGCCTGTTGCGGGTACGGCGCCTCCTGTGCCGAGGTCAACGCCGGCCAGGCCAAACAGGCTGCCGCGCTCAGCGCGGCAACGATTTTCGAGGCGGTCTCGAAGCTTCGCAAACGCATATCTACAATATTATACCGCCCCGCTCGCTTGCGCGGGGTTAGAATCCGCGCAAAAAGATGCTCTCCCGCTCTACGATTCAAGCAAACGCGATGCCGGGACTTGACTCCGACGTTACGTCAGAGGCTAGGGTCGCGCTTGGAGAGGAATGATGAATACCACGGTTGCCGGGCTACGCCGCGTCAAGGAGTTCGCCCGCGAAGCGGGCGTCACCGTCCGCGCGTTGCACCTCTACGACCGGCTCGATCTGCTTAAACCCGCCGCGCTCAGTGACGCCGGTTATCGGATGTACGGCGAAGCCGAGCTCGAGCGGCTCGAGCATATCTTGGCGCTGCGCTTCGTAGGATTCAACCTCGACCAAATCAAGGAGCTGCTTCAACATTCGCACCGCCCGCTGCTCGTCGCATTGCGCATGCAGCGCGCGGTCGTCGCCCGGCAGAAGCGCCGCCTCGAGTCGGCTTTAGCCGCGATCGACGAGGCGGAGCGCGCGCTTTCGGGCGGCGAACCGGCGGATCTTTGGACGACGCTCCGCACCGTCATAGAGTCTTTCAAAATGCAAAACGATTGGGAGTGGACGCAAAAATACTATTCGGAAGAGGCGCTTACGAAACTCGAGGAACGCCGGCGGAGCATTTCACCCGAAGCGATCGCGCAAGCCGAACGCGACTGGGCCGTACTGCTTGCCGAGGTCGAGAAAGCCGCGGAGCGCGGCATCGACCCATCCGGCGACGAGGCGCGGGTCCTCGCCGCGCGATGGCGCGTCCTGCTCGCCCAGTTCACGCAAGGCAACGCCGAAGTTCAGCGGGGACTCAATCGCTTGTGGTCGGATCCAGCGCACTGGCCGGTTGATTTCAAGCGTCCTTGGAGCGACGCTGCCGACGCGTTCATCAAAGCGGCGATAAATTGCTGCGGCACTTGAGCCTTCGTTAACCGCTATCCGCTGCAAGCATGGGGTCGCGCGTTCGATAACGTTTGACGCAACATAAAAATTCGTGAAGACATTCCGCCCGCTGCGTTATTTGCTTCGAGCGCACGGGAACGAGTTTGCGTGATAATCCTGAAAACTCAAAGCAACTCGAAAGGAAGCAAAAGCATGTTACAACGATTCGTACGCGCGCTCCCGGCAGCGATCCTGCTCGCGGCATTGGCCGCGCCGATCGCCGCGAGCGCCACGCCACACGCGCGCGTCGAGAATCAGCGCGACAGGCTGCAAGCCGGATATCGCGGCGGTTCGATCAACTACAGCCAATACCATCACGACATCAATCGGCTCGACACGATACGTCAGCAGATGCAGAATGACCGGCAACAGAACGGCGGTCGCTTGACCTCGCTCCAACGCCATCAGTTCTATCAAAAGCTCAATCGTAATAGCAAACGTATCTACGATCAACGGCATAACCAGGCGCCACCCGCCTAGCAGCGGCCGCGCTAAAGCATCGGCTTCGAAGCTCGCCTCGAATTGAGGCGAGCTTCCGCCGATCACACGCGTACCCCCAAAAAAAATGGAGCCGTCGATGGGGATTGAACCCATGCTCTTCGCCTTACCAAGGCGATGCTTTACCACTAAGCTACGACGGCGCTTCGGAGCCGAAAAGCGTTACTCCGTCAGGGGCTCCGGCCCCTACTACCAGCTCGGGAACGGCTGCAACGTCGATCAAATATGGCTGAGCCCACCGGACCTGAGCGCGCTGCCCATTCTTCGTCGCCCGTATGCGCAGTGTTCCGCTAAGGCGCGCGTCGCTTCGATCGGGACGAGATAGACGGAGAGCAGCTCGGGGCAATAGACGCCGAAAAATTCGACCTCGTTAACGTAAGGCCGACAAGCCGCGCCTTTACGATGCGTGTGCGTGCTATAGGGATGAAAGAGGATCGCGCCGTTTCGGAGGCGCCCTGTCTTGACTTGAACTCGGGACAGCGTTCCGTCCTTATCGATAATAAGATCGTACCGGGACTTCTCCCCAAGCGGCTTTGCCACAATGTAGCCGGCTCTCCCTAACGCCACAGCGACGATGAGCTCCGACAGTTCGCCGACGCTCTTCGTGTCGCGCAGGAATGAGATTTCCTCGGCCTTCCGGTCGCAGAAGTCTTCCATAACGTAAGCGTATGGCACGCGAGTGCCAACAGGGTGGCAGTGCTTGGAGTAAGCGGCCAAGGGTACCTCGGCTTGCGGGGAGAAATCTCGGTGCTAGGAGGTTCTATTGTAATGCTTTTTTCTTCCACTATACTACGCCGGATTGCCATCGCCGTTGCCGCGGTCGCGGTATTCGGTGCGACGGCGCTTCCCGGAGCTGCGCAGATGCGTCAGCAAATGGCCGACAAGATGGCCACACAGGCCGCCAATTCATTCGTCAGCAAGATCAACGGCGAAAGCTGTTCGGATTTTGCCAACACGATGGCTCAGATGAAGCACAAGTCGGGCGCGACGCCGAGTCCGATGTCGGCGAAGCTCAAGGGCAACTCGCAGGCGCGGACGGATTTCGTCAATATCGTCGCCGGACCGTTGCTAAATAAGATGATCGACTGCAACATGATGCCGGGGGGTATGTAGATGCGGCGCGTTCTGCTCACCGCGCTGCTCGGGTCGATCCCCACGGTAGCCCTTGCAGCCGCTCTCGTGCCGTCGACGATACTCGCCAATCCGTCGAGTTACGACGGCAAGAGCGTCACCGTCACCGGTAAGGTCGCGCACTTCCAATCCTCGAGCACGCCGATGGGCCCCGTCGCCGGCTTCCAGCTTTGCGACTCGAAGTGCGTCGTCGTCATCGACAAAACGAATCAATCGCGCAGCGACGGCGCGCCCGCAACCGTCACCGGCACATTCCACGTCAGCTTCAAAGGCCCGCGTAAGACCTTTAGCAACGCAGTCGTCGTCGGACGATAGCGTCTTACCGGCCGCGGAGAATACGGAAGATACTGAGCGGGCGGCGGGAATCGAACCCGCGACTCTTGCTTGGAAGGCAAGGGCATTACCACTATGCAACGCCCGCAATGCTCGGCGACCTCTTTACCGCAGCGAAGCGCGCAAACCCTACGGGACGCGGTCGGTTGTCGACCGCGCGAAAGCGCCGCAGCAGGGAACGAGGAGCGTGACCGTCGCTAAGGAAGCCCCGGGCGCTACGTATGAACCGTTTTGGACGAGATGATTCGGGGGAGACGGGCCTTGAGGTCCGGCCCGCCTCGCACGCCGACTTAGAGGCGGTCCGCCAAATTTATAACGAGGGCATCGAAGATCGGATTGCCACGCTCGATCGCGATCCAAAATCGCTCGCTGAAATGGAGCGATGGTGGACGCAGCACTCCGGGCGTTATACCGTTCTGGTTGCAACCGATGCGCGGGATATACTCGGCTGGGCGTCGCTCAATCCATTTTCCGAGCGTTGCGCGCATTCAGATATCGCCGATCTTTCCGTGTACGTACGGCGAGATAAACGCGCCCAAGGTGTCGGCCGCGCGCTCTTGACGAGACTGGTAGAATGCGCGGCGCGCGGCGGTTTCCATAAGATCGTCCTCCACGCGTTGAACGGCAACGAATCCGGAAAGCGCCTCTATCGCAAATGCGGCTTCAGCGAAGTCGGCGTATTTAAAGAACATGGAATAGTCGACGGAGCGCACGTCGACGTCGTCGCGATGGAACGACTCTTGCAGGACCCGGTGAAGAAGGCGAATCTGGGCAGGGCTGGATTCGAACCAGCGTAGCGCCTTCGCGCGCCAGATTTACAGTCTGGTGCCATTAACCACTCGGCCACCTACCCGTGCCAATTCGCCTTTTCCCGTTGTTCTTGGGGGCTCACCAGGGTACGATAGGAGGGCTACGGGCTCCTCGGCTTAGTGATGGCGGTCAACCTCCGGAGCGCTCCTCATCGACTTCTCATGTGACCCCCATCCCGGTAGCCTACCATGGGAGCCATAGCAAACTCGCCTACGACCTCGGGAGTACTAGGATGGCTCGCTCTGCAACCCTCGCGGTTGCCGCCCTTACCGGTCTACTCCTCGCCGGATGCAGCGGGGGTACTTTCCCGCAGGCCGGACTCTCATTGCCCGCGGCCTCGGGCGATGGCCTCCAGACCGTAAGCGATGCCGCCGACGCCCTCGACGGTCACCGCAGCACGGCAACGGCCGATGCCAAGGCGGCAATCGCCGTGACCGATGCCCTCGGTTCGTTCGTGCGCGATATCAGCTCCGATCAACGGGCGCTCGCCATGGTGAATCGCCCTCAGACGCTGCGCCCGATCCATTCGATTCGGCAATACACCGTCGAGGCGAACGGGCGGCGCATCACCGCCGGGTCCGCGATCATCATGCGCTCGGGCCTAGGGCGCTACTGCCAGAGCTCCGCGGGATATAGCGAAGACGGAATCCCCTCGCTCGACGCCAGCTTCGGCTGGCAGAGCGGCGCCCTGACCGGCGGCACGCGTACCACCGACGCCCGGGGCGGCGCGAGATGGTCGGCAAATGCCAGCGGCTCCGTCATTCAAGGAGCGATCGGGGCTCTCTCGATCGCGCACGGATACTCCGGGGCGGCGTGCCCCATGAGTGCGCCGGCCTTCGTCCTCAAGGGTGGAAACGCTCAGAACGCCTTTTCGCTTCCCCTCTCGGTAGCGTTCCATCGCGGCGACCTGACCAATCTCAGCGTCGTTAACGGCCGATTCGCAAACGGCGAGAACCTCGAAGTTACGACGCGTTCGAATCACCAGCCGGCCGAGGTCGAGGGCGTCGTCGCCAAGGGTCGCACGCAAGTCGCGACCTTCCGCACCAACGCCACCGGTTACGGAACCTTGACGATCACCAGCACCGGCGCACAATACGTCATCGCCGACTGGATCGTCGTCGGAACCTAACTCCTACACCCTAGCGCGCGAATTCGCTCGGATTAGTCGGGCGTCACGCAAGCGACGCGCTTGCCCGACGCGAGGGTAACGTGCTTCGCACTGACGGTATTTTTCGTGGCGTTCACCGTCGCGGTCGCGCCCTTGCTGCCGCTGGAAAACATGATGGTCTGCGCGCTCGGATTCGCATCGTCGATGTCCGAATCGACGCCCGGCCCTTCGGCCACGCGTACGTGTCCAAGCGTTAGCGAAATTGCGCCGAGCGTTCCGGACGGGCACGACGCCAGCGCCTGCTTAAAGCCGATGCTCGAGGGTTGAACCGTTACGCCCGCGGGCGCAGCCATGACGCCGAGCGCGAGAAAGAGCAACGGAACGGCGAAGAGTCTCATATCTATCTCCATAACGTCGACCTGCTTTTGCGCGTCACTCCGAGGGCCCTTTCGGCGAGGTTCGAAGTGACGCAAGTGCTCTTAACGCGAGAGTTGTACGAAACGATCGGACGCGCGGAAGTCGACGGTATCCGGCGCAGCATCGCCGGAATGCAGCGACTCTACCCGAACGCCGGCGCGGAGAGCATCGAGGTCGGCGGCGGACTCGCCGCATTCACCGGCGTCGATTCGCCCCTTTCGAAGACGTTTGGCCTCGGAACCTTCGGCCCGGCGCGTGCCGAAGACATCCCGCGCATCTCGCACTTCTACGCGTCGCGTAACGCGGTTGCGCGCGTCTTCGTAACCCCGTTTCTCGACCCCGCCGTGTCCCGTACCCTCGTCGCCGCCGGCTACACGCCGGTCGATTACGACAGCGTGATGGTCGCCGTCGATCCCGATCGTCATGCATTGCGCGACGACCGCATCGTTTTGGCGAGCGATTTCGATGCTTGGGCGCGCGCTTCGGCGCACGGATTCATGGGCCCCGATGCTAGCGACGACTCGTTAGCGCGAATCATCGGTTCGTCGGAGAGCGTGACCCCGTTGGAGGTGCGCGAAGACGGCGAGATCGCCGCGACCGCGGCCTTCAGCGTAAGCGGCGACTGCGCCGCGTTCTTTGCCGGTTCGACGCTGCTGCAGTTCCGTAACCGCGGATTGCAGCTCGCACTGATTCGCGATCGTCTCGCGCGAGCGCGGGAGTCCGGCGCGCAGATCATCTTTGCGAGCGCCGAACCGGCGAGCGCATCGGAACGAAACTTTCATCGCAGCGGCTTCGTAACGCTATACACGCGAGCACGATGGGATCGAATTAACGACGCGCATTAGCAAGGTGCCATACAGATGGCACATGTAGCGCATAAGATTAGTGTATGAGTGCAGAGAAGTTTCGTGGTTGGTGTTTGAATAACTGCGGTAACGCGATTAAAAAGGGTGCAACAAAATACTGCTCGTTAAAATGCCAACAAGCGGTTCAAACCCGCGAGAGGATACAGAGCTTGGAATCAGGGGTCTATGTTGCCCTGCAGGTAACGCGTTTTGTTCGCCGATACCTGATCCAGCGTCTCGGCGAGAAGTGCGCGCGTTGCGGCTGGTCGGAACGACATCCAACGACGAACAACGTCCCAATCGAAGTCGAGCACGTCGACGGAAACTGGCGAAATTATAGACTCGACAATCTGACGCTGCTCTGTCCCAACTGTCGCGCGCTTACCCCGACGTTCCGCGGCCTCAATCGCGGACGCGGAAGAGCTCATCGACTCGGCGGGCGAGCGAACCCGCTTAACGCTCGCGGGAAAGCCGCAGTGCGGCTGGAGCCGGCGGTTAAGCAAAAGGTGTTTGAGCAATCCCCGATACAACTGAATCTCATTCCGCCGACGTAGCCAAGGGGTCGAAGGCAATTGACTTGTAATCAATCTCCAGAAATGGACACGTGGGTTCGAATCCCACCGTCGGCTCACTCGCATTCACTCACTAGGCGAAATGCAGAACGTTAATCCAAAATGGCTTAAATCGGGGCTCGTGCTCGTATGCGAGCGCTGCTTCAAAGAGCGTATTCCCGAGGAAGATCCCGACGTCGCCGAACGCATCGGCGATTTCCATCTTCGCAATTGGCTCAAAGAGCGCCTAAAAGCCGACGGGCGCTGGGGGCCGATTCGGGCCATCAACACGAGCTGCATGGACGTTTGCGCGCGTGGCCGGGTGACGGTCTGCATCGAACCGCAGGTCGGAGAGACGACGGTCGTGGTCGTCGACCCCGTCGAGGATCGCGAAGCGATCTATCGAGAGATCGTCACGCGGCTAAGCGGCGTGGGTAACGGCGCGTCGCAGGGCCGCACGCGCCGATAGCCTCGCTGCGCGCGTGCGCAGCGGGCGCCGACCACGCAACGATTCCAATGTGCGGGGGCTTCACGGACTAAAACCGGCAACGCGGCGGCACAAAAGGACGGCGCCGCGATCGGTGCGATCGCGGCGCGACGAACGATTACTGAAACTCGAACTCGGCGAGGTTCTTTTCGATCTTTCGCTTGACGCGCTGAAGCGCGTTGTCGATGGACTTCACGTGGCGTCCCAGATCGCGAGCCATCTCCTGATAGCTTTTCCCCTCGAGATACGACTCGAGCACCTGTGACTCGAGCTCGGAGAGATTCTGGCGAATTCGCTGACGGATATCGTCGGAGACCTCTTGGGTGACGACGAGTTCCTCCGGGTCGGAGGTCTTCTGCGAAGCCATCACGTCGAGAAGCGTGCGCTCGCTGTCCTCGTCATAGATCGGCTTGTTCAGCGAGATGTATTGGTTGAGCGGAATATGTTTCTGCCGGGTCGCCGTCTTAATCGCCGTGATGATCTGCCGCGTGATGCAGAGTTCGGCGAACGCCCGAAAACTGGAAAGCTTGTCGGCCTTGAAGTCGCGCACCGCCTTGTAGAGACCGATCATTCCTTCCTGGATGATGTCTTCGCGGTCGGCACCGATCAGAAAGTAGCTCTTGGCCTTGATGCGGACGAAATTCTTATACTTGTTGAGCAGATACTCCATCGCAAGGTTATCACCGGTCTTGGCTATAGCGACCAGGTCCTCGTCGACTCTCTGCTGGTACTCCACTCCATCCGAGACTGGATGGGTCATTGCCATAATGTTCTGTTTGCCTCGTGGTTAAGACGAGCCGCATGCGCAGGCCGCAGCCCGTCGGGCGCGGCACGTCGAGGCTAAGTATATAAGAGGTTCCCCCTCCCTCGTCAAGGACGAAGCGAGCACTCTCCTTGTCTTAAGGCCTCGTAAATAAGAATAGCGGCGGCCACCGAGGCATTGAGCGATGCGACCCGCCCCCGCATCGGCAGCTTCACCAGGTAGTCGCATTCGCGCCGGACGAGCTGCGAGAGCCCCGAGCCCTCGGCCCCGATCACCACCGCCAGATCGCGGCCCAGATCGGCTTGCGCGAGCTCCACGGCCTCCGGACCCGGGTCGGCGCCGACGACCCAGATCCCGGCCTTCTTCAGCGTCCGTATGGCCGCGGCGATGTTCGCGACGCGTGCGATGGGCAGATGCGCCGCAGCTCCGGCGGCCGCCTTGCGCACCGTCGCATTGACTCCCGCCGACCGGCGGTCGGGCAAGACGAGCCCGGCCGCGCCGGCTGCCTCGGCCGTCCGGATGATCGCCCCCACGTTATGGGGATCGGTCAGATGGTCGAGCAGCACGACAAGCCGCGGCGTACCCTCGGCACCGCGACGCCCGAGAATCTCCGGCAACGACGCGTACTCGAACGGCGGTCCGAGCGCAACGACGCCTTGATGCGCTTTGAAGGGCAGCCGCTCGAAGAAGGAACGCCGTTCGAAGCGCACGCGAACGTTCTGCTCCTTCGCCGCCGCAAGCAGCGCTCGCAACGCGTTATCCTTGCTGCGATCGATCGCGACGTGAACGACGCGCAGCATCTCGCCCGCCGCGAGCGCCTCGCCGACCGCGTGGATGCCGTAAATGAGATCGTCGAAATCGACTCTTTGACCGCGCGCCTTCGGCGCTTCGCTCAGGGTGACGACGTGAGGGGCGCGTTCGCTTACGACACCGAGACGGGCGTGCTTCTTTAAAGGGCGGCCACGCAGGCCCCGTTTCTTTACGGAGCGGCGACGTTCCACGTCGTTCCTTCCTTAGAATCCTTGAGGTCCACACCGCAGCGCGCGAGTGCGTCGCGAAGCCGGTCGGAGGCCCCCCAATCCTTGTCGCGGCGCGCTTGACCGCGCAGCGCGATCACGCGTTCGATTGCGTCTTCGGGCGAGGCGCCGTCGATTGAGTGCGACGCCATATCGATGCCGGCTTCGCGAAGCGCAGATCGTAGACGCGCGACGAAATCGGCGGCAAGTTCCACGCGCGGCTCCTCGAGCCACGAATCGTCGGGAGCGACGCCCAGGATACCCAGCCAGTAGGCGAGATCCTCGCGACTGGGCGTGGATCGATCGACGGTATCGTACAGCACCGCGAGGGCGGCCGCGGTGTTCATGTCGTCGTCGAGCGCTGCTTCCATGCGCTCGTCGAGATCGGGCGATGCGACCGGTTCGCCGTCGGTCGCCGGCGCCAAGCTCCGATAGGCGGCTTTGATGCGCGCGAGGCCCAGCGCCGCCGCCGAAATCGAATCCTCGGTGAAGTTCATCACCTTACGATAACCGGTCTGCAAAAAGAGCCAGCGAATTGCCTGCGGATCGTGGCGTCGTAGCATATCCGAGAGCGGCTCGAAGTTGCCCAGCGATTTTGCCATTTTTCGATTGTCGAAGAGCAGCAAGCCCCCGTGCACCCAGAAGTTTGCCATCGGCGGTCGCGCCATGAGCGGCTCGCTCTGCGCGATCTCGTTCTCGTGATGCGGAAAGATCAAATCCGCGCCGCCGCCGTGAACGTCGAAGCCGCGTCCCTCGCGATCGAGTAACTCGCGTGCCATCGCCGAGCACTCGATGTGCCAGCCCGGACGCCCCTCTCCGTACGGATCGAAGGCCCAGCGCGGTTCGCCGGGCTTCGCGAACTTCCAGAGGGCGAAATCGAGCGGATCTTCCTTATGCTCGTCGACTTCGATGCGCGCGCCCGCTTCGAGTTCGTCGACGTTTCGATTGGCTAAACGCCCGTAGTTCGCAAAGCTCGAGACGCGATAGTAAATGCCGTCTTGCGCGACGTAGGCGTGGCCGCGCTCGACCAGCTCGCGAATCATCCTCTGAATGGGCTCGATATACCGCGTCGCATACGGTTCGCGATCGTAGTCGAGTACGCCGAGTCTTTGCATCGACGCTTTGAATTCGGCATAGTACCGGTCGACGATATCGTGATAGTTTTCGCCCGTCTCTCTTGCCGTGTTGATGCTGCGGTCGTCGATATCGGTAACGTTCTGCACGTACGTCACGTGGTAGCGTCGGTGCGCCAGATAGCGGCGCAGCACGTCGAAAAACAGGAACGAGCGGGCGTGGCCGAGATGTGCCTGCGCCGAGGGCGTCAACCCGCAGACGTAGATCCCCACTTCACCCTCGCGCAACGGCACGAACTCCTCAACGCTGCGCGTGCGAGTGTTATACAATTTCAAACGAATACCTCAGCGTCAAGCGCCGAAGGCGCGCAGTCCGCAGCGACGTCGAAGGGGTCACGACTTTAGATAACCCAGCTCCAGGCTTCTTCTTCGGCCGCCTCGCCGTGCTCGAGCTCGGCCAATCGCCGTTCGAGCTGCGCGAGCTGATACTGTAAGCGCGCGAGTGAGTCGGCCGTCGGATCGGGCATGTCGACTTGCGGCCGTTCGGAGACGATGCGTATCGGCTTGCCGTCCTGCATGACGACCCGAGCCGGAACGCCGACGACGGTCGCATTCGCCGGAACGTCTTTGACCACCACGGATCCCCCGCCCACTTTGGCGTTGTCGCCCAGGACGATCGCTCCGAGCACGCTCGAGTTCACACCGACGACGACGTTACGCCCGAGCGTCGGGTGGCGCTTGCCGTGCGAGAGGCTCGTTCCCCCGAGCGTGACGCCCTGATAGATCGTGCAGCCGTCGCCGATCTCGGCCGTTTCCCCGATGACGACGCCGGAGCCGTGATCGATGAAGATGCCCTTGCCGATCTTCGCTCCGGGGTGGATTTCGATCTGCGTAAAGAAGCGCGAGAGATTCGCCAGATAGCGCGGCAGAAACGGGACGCCCGCGCGATGCAGGGCATGGTTGATTCGATGCGCGACCAGCGCATGGAAGCCCGGATAGGAAAGCACGACGTCCAGCCACCCGCGCGCCGCCGGGTCGCGTTCCAAAGGTGCCCGTAAATCAGCGATCACGCTGCTAAACATCCGTCACCATCGCCAACAGTTTAACCCGCAAGGTCAATCGGAGGCTGCAATCGGGCCTACTTCGGAACGAGCAGCGCCACCGCGTAAACGGCAAGCCCCGTTCCGTCGCCGGTATAGCCCATGCCCTCGCTGCTCTTGGCCTTCACGGCGACCGCGCCGATCGAGAGACCGAGCCGCTCCGCGACGTTTGCGCGCATGGCTTCGATGAAGGGCGCAAGCTTCGGCCGCTCCAAGACGATCGTCGCATCCACGTTGCCGACGGCAAAGCCGGCGTCGCGAACGGCGGCGGCGCACGCTGCGAGCAGTTCCATCGAATCGGCATCTTTCCAACGCGCGTCGCTGTCGGGGAAGCGCTCGCCAAGATCGCCGAGTGCGGCGGCGCCGAGCAGCGCGTCGGCAACTGCGTGCGCCAGAACGTCACCGTCGGAGTGACCGAGCGGCCCGCGTTCGAAGGGAACGCGCACGCCGCCGAGTACGAGCGCTCGACCTTCGACGAGCCGATGGGCGTCGAAGCCATGACCGATGCGCATTAGCGGCGGACCAATCGTGAGTGCAGGATTGCGGCGGCCCGCTCGACGTCGTTGGGCAGGGTTACCTTGAAATTCTCGCTCGTCGACGGCACGACGACGACGTCGATGCCGGCGCGCTCGAGCAGCGCCGCATCGTCGGTCGTTTCGAATCCCTCCCGCAACGCGCGCTCGTGCGCGTCGCGAAGCTCGCCGAGCATCGCGAACTGCGGCGTCTGCGCGTTCCAAAGCGTCGCGCGCTCGAGCGTTGCCTCGACGTGCCGCGTTGCCGGGTCAACTCGCTTGATCGTATCGACGACCGGCACGGCGAGCAGCGAAGCGCGCTCGGCGCGTACCTCGTCGATACCCGCGCGCACGCCCTCGATAGTGAGCAGCGGGCGCGCGCCGTCGTGAACCAGGACGGCGTCGCACGGCTCAGAGATGGCACGCAAGGCTTCATAAACGCTCCGCTGCCGGATTGCGCCACCGCCGACGGCGCGGACGCTGCGCCCCGGCGCGAGCGCAGCGAGAAGCGCACGCATCGGTTCGAGCGATTCGGGTTCGGTGGCGACGACGATCTCGGCGATCTCCGGCATTGCCGCAAAGGTTCGGATCGACCATCCGACCATCGGCAGACCCGCGATTTCGACGAACTGCTTCGGCCGGCCGAATCGCGTGCCGTGGCCGGCGGCTACGATCGCAGCGGCCCACTTCAAGATGCGACGCCTTCGCGTTTCGGTCTTGCGAAAATCATCCGCCCCGCCACCGTCTGCAGCACGCTCGTCACGATGACGTCGGTCTCTTCGCCGATCAGCCGCCGTCCGTGCTCGACGACGATCATCGTTCCGTCCTCGAGATAGCCGATGCCTTGATGGAACTCTTTTCCCTCGCGAATTACCGCGACGTGCAGCTCCTCGCCCGGGAGCACCACCGGTTTGACGGCATTGGCGAGCTCGTTGACGTTCAATACTGCGACGCCTTCGACCTGAGCGATTCGGTTCAAATTGTAATCGTTCGTGACGAGCTTTGCGCCAAGCTCCTGCGCGAGCCGCACCAGACGCGCGTCGACGTTACCCGGCGCCATGTCGGTGAAGTCGCGCTCGCTGATCTCGACGGCGGCGAGCTCCTGCAACCGGCTCAGCACGTCGAATCCGCGCCGTCCGCGCGTGCGCTTGAGCGGATCGACGGAGTCGGAGATGGCTTGGAGCTCGCGCAAGACAAAGCGCGGTACGATCAGCTCGCCCTCGAGAAATCCGCTCTCGACGATCTCGACGATTCGTCCATCGACGATAGTCGACGTATCGACGAGTTTAGCGATGCCCCCGCCCGAGCTTCCGGCGGCTCCTCGCGGAACGGGAACGATGCGAATCTTCGCTCCGACCCGCGCGCCCAGATACGCAGCAAAGATCGCCACGATGAGATAGAGGACGATGGCGACGTACGTTCCGGCGCGGCCAAGGTCGGAGATGAGCTCGAAGACGATGCCTTTGATGAGGAACGCAACGAGCAAACCGACGACGAGGCCGACCGCTCCACCGGCAATTTCCGCGGGCGTAAGGCGCTCCATCGCGCCCTCCGCTTGAAGCAGCTGATTCTCGAAGAGCGCCTGCGCGAGCGGCGCGAGCAGCGCTCCAACGATCGCTCCGACGACGGGGGATAGGATCAGGAATGCAACTTGCAATGCCTCGTTCGCAAAGTGCGGCGAAAAGAGGCTGAAATAGGCCTCGCGGCCGAGTAAAAAACCGGCGACGCCGAAGACGATGACGAAGGCCGCGCGCAAGACCGTCTCGGAAAGCGCGTTTGGTGTTATTCGAATGTTACGAAGGCTCCGCAAACATCGTTGGCAAGAAATCGACCGCGCTGCGTCAACCGCACCGTGTCTCCGACTCGCTCCAGCAATCCCGTCCGTGCGAACCGAGACACGACGGGCGCGTAGTCGGCCATCACGTCGATACCATAGCGTTCTTTGAACTCGCTTAGGCCAACCCCCTGCGCCGTCCGCAGCGCAAGCATCACCGCCTCTCCCACACGTTTTCGACCTTCCAGCCGCTCGGCGTCCGACGGAATCGGGCGCCCATCCAGCGCCGCGGCGACGTACTCATCGAGCGAGCGCGTGTGAACGCTTCGGACTCCGTCGCGGAACGATGCCGCGCCGACGCCAAACCCCACGTACTCGCCGTTCGCCCAATAGTTCAGATTGTGTGCGCAGCGGTGGTGCGTCCGCGCGAAGTTGCTGATCTCGTATTGCTCGAATCCGGCTCTTTGCAGCGCGTCGATCGCGAGCGCGTAGAGCTCGGCCTCCCGGACGTCGTCGGCGAAGGCGGCCGGCTCCCGCGCCTGCCACGCCGCATACGGCGTACCTTCTTCGATGGTGAGGCCGTACGCGGAAATATGGTCGACATCCAATTCGATCGCCGCGTCGAGCGTCCGCCGCCAACTGGCGGCGGTCTGCCCCGGTACGGCAAACATCAGATCGAGCGAAACCGATGCGAACTCCGCTTTTCGCGCCGCGGCAACGACTTCGGCAACGTGTTCGGGACGATGCTTGCGCCCCAGCCGCGCAATCTCGGCGGGTTCGAAGGACTGCACGCCGATCGACGCGCGGGTTATGCCCGCAGCGCGGTAGCGGTCGAAGTCGCCGTCGCGTACCAGCTCGGGATTGAGCTCGATCGAAACCTCGCTCGCGCCCGGAAAGCGGAGGTTCAGCCGCGACATCAGTTCGGCGATCGTCCGTGCGTCGTAGGCATTCGGCGTTCCACCGCCGAGATATATCGTCGCCGCAGGCGTCGCGGGCTCGCGCTCGAGTTCGGCATACAGGGCGTCGAGATACCGGCCGGCCGCAGTTGCGCGCAACGGCCATTTCGCGAAATCGCAATACGGACAAATGTACGGACAGAACGGCAGATGGACGTAGACGCCGAGCATGGAGGCTCCGGCAGGATTAGGTCGGCGCGAGATGCGGCGCGATGAGCTCGCTGATCTTTCCAACGACGTCGTGATTGACTTCTTGAACGGCCGCTTTTATCGCGTGCTTGATCGCGTTGCGGCTCGCGCGTCCGTGCGTCACGATGCAGTTTCCACGAAGACCGAGCAACGGCGCGCCGCCGTAGGTTTCGTAATCGAAACGCTTACGCAGCCGTTTGAGGGCCGGTGCGAGCATCGCCGTCCCGAGTTTGGTCAGCACGCTTCCACCGAGAAGCGCGTCGCGCATCACGCGCGCGAGGTCGGCGATCATCCCTTCACCCGTCTTGAGCACCACGTTGCCGACGAAGCCGTCGGCGACGATCACGTCGGCGACGTTATGGAAGAGATCGCTTCCTTCGACGTTGCCGATGAACCGTACCGGGGCGCGCTCGAGCAGGCGCGCGGCCTCGAGCACGAGTTGGTTTCCTTTGCTGCGCTCTTCGCCGACCGAGAGGATCCCGACCCGAGGCTGGGCGATGTTGAGCACCGCCGTCGAGTAGGCGGAGCCCATGACGGCAAACTGCTCCAGCCACTCGGGCTTGCAGTCGACGTTCGCACCGGAGTCGAGCAGGACCGTCGGCCCCCTGAGCGCCGGCCAGACCGTCGCAATGGCCGGCCGGGAAATGCCCTCGATGGTTCGCAGCTTGATGAGCGCAATTGCCAGAAACGCGCCGCTGTTGCCGGCCGAGACAACCGCATCTGCCTCGCCCTGCTTCACGAGGCCGACGGCAACGCCGAGCGAGGTGCGATCGCACGAACGCAGCGCGACGGAGGGCGAAAGATCCATTGCCACCGCGTCGGGGGCGTGAATTACGCGGACGCGATCCGCGCCGTTTCCCCGAAGAAGCGGCCGAACGCGCGCCTCGTCGCCAACGAGCAAGACGTCGGCATCGAACTCAGCGGCGCCAAGCACTGCGCCGGCGACGATTTCGCCCGGAGCATGGTCGCCGCCCATTGCGTCGACCGCGATGCGCGCACGCCTCATGGCCGCGTCTTTTGGAGCCACCCCTGGAATCCTTGCCTAGCGTCAACTTTTCGGAGGTTTACCCTTGGGCCTTGCCCGCCGGTTAGGCCTCGTGATACTATCGCCCGGCTATGGCAAAGCGCTGCGAAATCTGTGGGAAGGGCCCGAAGGCGGGCAATAACGTCAGTCACGCGATGAACAAGACGAAGCGGCGATGGCTTCCGAACTTGCAATCGGTCAGAATCGACGACCGCGGCGTTCACCGGACCGCTCGGGTCTGCACCGGGTGCCTGCGTTCGAATCGCGTAACGCGCCGAGCTTAGCGCCTAAGTCTCGAAGTGATCCCAGCCGGAGCGCTCTAAGCTCGCTCCGTCGAAGAAAACGCCCGAACCCTCTCGCAATATACCGACTCGCGTAAGCTCTCGCTTGAAGCGGGCCTCGTATCGCGTTGCTAAATGGCGAAAAGCCCGCGGCCGCACGGCAACGAGCAGTTCGAAGTCCTCGCCGCCCGCAAGGGCAAAGCGTTCCGGATCCTCTCCACGGCGTTGCGCGAGCACCCGCGCCGAGGGCGCGACCGGAACGCGTTCGAGCTCCGCGCTGCAGCCGCTCGCTTCGGCGAGACGCGCGACGTCGGTCGAAAGCCCGTCGGAGAGATCCATCATCGCGGTGACGTTCCGGCTCGCGCCGAGAAACCGGCCCTCGCCTATTCTCGGCTGCGGCCGCCGGAATGCGCCGAGCGCTTCTCGTTCGAGATCCTCGCCGATGGCCGTTCCATCGCGCGCGATTTCAAGACCGGCGCGAGCGGCACCGAGCGGACCCGTCACGGCAAGCAGGTCGCCGGGGCGCCCTCCGCTGCGCAGTTTTGCATCGGAGGCGCGAACTTCACCGACCACTGCAATGGCAATGGTCAGATCGCGGGCACGCGATAAGTCGCCGCCGGCGATGTCGAGCTTGGCAGCGCCCGCACATCGCGCCAAGCCGCGATAGAGGGCGAGAATATCGCCGGACGCCGTCGCTTTTGGGAATCCCAACGCCACCGTTGCCAGTACCGGGCGGGCGCCCATCGCGCAGAGATCGCTGACGTTTGCGGCCATGGCTCGCCAGCCGGCGTCTTCGAGCGACATCGTAGCGCGCGTGAAGTCGACCCCTTCGACGAGCATATCGGTCGAAATCGCGCTCCGATGAGACCGCGACGGCTGCCAAAGAGCTGCATCATCTCCTTCGACCGAGCTCGCTATGGGAGCGCGCCTTGGACGATATTCCTCGATAACGGCCTTGATCGACTCTACGATCTCGTCTTCAGTCACAAAATCAGCGCGCGTATTCGGCGCAACTCTGCTGCCGGATCCGGCGCGCCGAAAACCGCCGACCCCATCACGAGAACGTCGGCACCGGCCTCGACGAGATCGCGCGCGTTCTCCGCGCTCACGCCGCCGTCGACCTCGATGAGACACTTTGGATTGCGCCGGTCGATGAGGGCGCGGGCCTCGCGCACCTTTTCCAGTGTGCGCGGGATGAACTTCTGTCCCGAGAAGCCGGGGTTCACGCTCATCACCAGCACGGTATCGCAGTCTTCGATCACGTCCACGAGCATGCCGATCGGCGTTTGCGGATCGAGGGCCAGCCCCGCTTTTACGCCCTGCTCGCGCAGGTGCGTCAGCAATCGTTGCGCGTGCGGCGTCGCTTCGATGTGGAAGGTGATCCGGTCGCAACCGGCGGCTCGAAACTCGTCGACGTAGCGTTCCGGCTGCGCGATCATCAGGTGCGCGTCGAAGACCAGCGGTGAGAGCTTACGGAGATCGCCGATGATCTTCGGCCCCCAGGTGATGTTCGGCACAAATCGTCCGTCCATGACGTCCAGGTGAAGATACTCGGCGCCGCCGTCCTGAACGCAGCGGATCTGCTCGGCAATTCGTGCAAAGTCGGCGGACAAAAGCGACGGTGCGAGGACGGTCATCGCTCCGCCGTTCGCGCGCTTCGATAAACGCGCCTGCGCCCTACGGTGAAGGTGCCGATGAAGGACCGGGGCTACCGTAGACGTGCGGCGGTTCGGTGCCCAGCCGTTGTTCGCCGACCAGCGTACCGTTTACGTACATATCGAGCAGCGACGTACCTACCGTCGTAATCATAAAGTCCATCTTTTGGCCCGGCTCGGCAAAGGCGCGATAGAGATCGTACTGGCCGGTCGCGTCGGTGACCGAGAGGCGCAGATCGAGCGGCTCGTCACTCTCTGCGTTATCCGAAACGGGAACCGAGACCAGCACGTGGGCCTGGCGCAGAATATAACCCGATTCGTTCGGTCCCGCGCTTACCTGCAGCGCGACGGGGTCGTACGAGGCGATTCTTGCCTTCGGAGCAGGTAGCTGCCGCGCGACCATGCCGTGCGGTGGACCGGATCTACCGAGCGGCGTCCAGACGACTTGTCCGATCTTGATGCCCGCATCGGTAGCCGCGGCTCGCGCTTGATCGATCGTAAGTCCGACGAAATCCGGAACGGACAGGTTCGCCTTGCCGCCCCGGCTGATCACGAGCGTTACGACGTCTCCCTCATGAACGCTGGTCAGCGGAGCCGGATTCTGCGACACGACGTGACCCTCCGGAATGACGTCGCTGCGAACGTACGAGGTTTTTCCAAGCTGCAAGTGGGCATGAGAGAGATCGAGCTGCACTTCGCGCATCGATTGGTAGCGCAGGTCGGGCATGAGCCGCGAGACGATTCCGTCGCTGATCACGAACGAGATCTGACGGCCTTGGCGGACTTGATCGCCGGCCTGCGGACGCTGCATGATGATTACGTCCTTCGGGTAACGGTCGCTGGTAGTATGATCCACGACCGCCGAGTTGAGCTTCAACCGCGCAACTTCGGCGTTGGCATCCTGGAGCGTTTGGCCCACGAAGGACGGCACCGTAACGGTCGCCGACGACGGCAAGAGAAAATCGTAGATCTGCCGGCCGAACCAGACGACGATCGCAACGAAAATTACGAGCACGATCGGAAAGATCCAATCGCGCGGCAGATACGCGTTGAGGGATGACCTCAGGCGAGCGCCTCCGCGGGGACGTTGCTGAAGTCGAGATTGCTGAAGACGCGCTGCACGTCCTCGTGCTCTTCGAGCGCTTCCAGAAATGCCAGCGATTCCGCAAGCTCCCCGTCGCGCGGTTCCACCTTCGTCTTTGCCCGCATTCCCAGGTAATCGTCGGAGATCTTGATACCTCGGCCGCGCAGCGAGTCGCGCACGCCGGCAAGCCGGGCCGGCTCGGTGTAGATCGTCGCGAACTCGTCGTCGTATTCGATGTCCTCGACGCCATCGATCAGCGCTTCCTCCATCAGCGACTCTTCGGATCTTCCGCTCGGATCGATCTCAACGACCCCAACCGGATCGAACATCCAGGCCACGCTCCCGGTTTCGCCGAGGTTCCCTTCGTGGCGGCTGAACAGAAAGCGCAGCTCGCCCGCGGTTCGATTTCGGTTATCGGTAGCCGCATCGACCACGACGGCCAAGCCGTGCGGGCCGTATCCTTCGTAACGGATCTCCTCGATCTCGCGTTCGCCGCCCTGGCCCGAGGCTCGCGCGATCGCGCGCTTGATGTTCTCCTGCGGCACGTTGAACTCGCGCGCTTTTTCGACCGCCATTTTCAGCCGGTAGTTGGCCTCGGGGTCCGGCGAGCCGCCCTTCGCGGCAAGAATGATCTCTTTGCTCAGCTTGGTAAAGAGCGCGCCCCGCTGGGCGTCTACCTTGCCCTTCTTCAGCTTGATGTTATGCCATTTGGAGTGTCCCGACATTCAAAGAACCTCGTCGCGTCTTTCGCTAGCCCGGCCCGATAATCCAGGTGGGAAACCACATGCGCGCGTGCCAGGCGCTCCAGCTGATCGGATGAGCCGCCAAGATCGGATAGAAGAATACGAAGCCGGCCGCGGCGGCTGCGACGTACGCTCCGACGCCGAGGCCGCCGACCCAGCGCCGGCCGGGCCGCCCTTGCGCCCATTGCCAGAAGCGTTGAAGTATTACCGCGTTGCAGATGCAAATGAGCGGAATGTTGACGTAAAAGTGATAGGCAAAGGTCAGCCGCGGCGATCCGATCCAGGGCAACCATTGCAGAAGATAGGTCAGCACGATCAGCGCGTAGGCCTTATTGCGTTCCCTCCACGCGAGCAATGCGACCCACGGAACGGCAATTAATCCAAACCACAAAATGACCGGATTCGGCAACGACGTGATCTCGTAAACGCAGCAACCCTGCGGATTCGCGGGATCCTTGCGATGGTCTTGATAGAAATACGCGATCGGCACGTAATCGATCGGCCACTCGAACCACCGCGACGAATAGGGATGCGTCGCCACGAGATTGCGATGATATTCGTACATCGAGTATTGGCGATAGACGACGTCGTTGAGGTTATGGATCTCTCCCGGATCGGGTGAGTGGCGCGCCAAATCGGGAACCCAGACGAGCGCGTAGACGGTGGCGCTGACGAAGACGATCGTGGCCAGCGCCACGTCGAGGCGGAAGCCGCGCGGATTTCCCCAAAGCGCCGGCCGGCCCTCCAATAAATAACGCTGGAGCCAAACGGCGACGATCACGACGAAGCTGACGCCGAAGCCCATAACGCCGTACCACTTCGAGCTCACGAGCAAGCCCAAGGCAACGGTAAAGAGAACGAGCCACAGTTTCGAAGAGCGCCCTTTTTCAACTCCGCCGCCGGCTCGAATCTCGTCATCGGCGTATACCGCCGCACCGCCGGGCGTCGAATAGGTGACGCTAGGGTCGCGCCGGTACTCGATTCGTAACGGATCGTCGCGATAGACGAGTGCGTCGCCCTTGGCCTGCGAAATCGCGCCGCGATCGATCCGGCCGCGCGCGTCGATCGAGCCGCCGTCGGCCGCATGCAGAAGCGTCCCCTCTTTGCCGCGCAGCGCAAACGAGCCTTCGGCGAAGGTAAACTCCTGGCGGCCGTCGCCGAAGAGCCGTGGAAACGCGGCGTATCGCACGAGCAAATAGCAGGCACACGCAATATAGAGCGTCACCACCACGGTCGATGCCGCGTCGACGCCGAACGCCGCGCGGAGAATTTGTCCCACCGCGGCCCCGATCGCCGCGGAAGCACCGATGCCTGCCCAGATCGCCCCGACGGGCGTTGCAACGTGCGCGCGTTCCCCCACCTGCGAGCTAATCCAAAACCGATAGAACGCGTAGACGGCCAGCGTCGCAAAGAAGACGACGAAGCCCTCGGGAGTCGCGATGCGAGATTGGACGAAATGCATACCGTCGAAGGTGAGCAAGAGCGCGGCGACCGTTGCGAAGAGCGTCGAGCCCGTGACCCGCTTCGCGAAGGCGTAGAGCAGCATGACGACGAGGGCACCGAAGACGACGTCGAGGAAGCGCCAACCGTACGAGTTGTCGCCGTTGGTCAAGTGTCCGACGATCGCATTGAGCCCCGTCCATCCGCCAAGCCCGTGGCCCTTCGGCATACCTCCGAAGAGCATGATCGAGAACGTGATGAGCAGCTTGCTCAGCGGCGGATGGGTATTTTCGTAGATGCGAAAGTTCTGCAAGTACTCTTCGCCGGCGCGGGCAAAATAGATCTCGTCGAAAACTTTATCGGCCGGCCACCAGTACCCGACGAACGACAAGATAAAGTTCCCGACGCCCAGCGCCGCCGCGATCGCATAGTCGAGCGGCAGCCGCATCGTGGCCAGACCCTCGCGGGGATCGAACCAATGTCGCGCGCCGATCTCCGCAGCTTCCTCGCCGGTCGCCGCTTCGGCGCGCTGCCCTCCGGCCGGAGCGCGCGATGCGGACGTCTCGGCAGCGCCGAGATACTGATAGCCGAGCCAAAAGAACGTGCCAACCGCGAGAAAGGAGAATGCGACGGTCCATATGCCCCAGAGATTCTGCGCATTGGCGCCCGGAACCGATCCGGTAACCACCGCGAGATACTGAAGGCTGTAAATCAAGTTGGCCAACAGCACCACCGAAAGCGCGATTGCGCCCCAGAGATAGCGGCGCGCAAAGGGAATGCAGGCGATGGTAAAGACCAAGCCGTCGAAAGAATAACGTTCGTGCATGCGCGTCGCCAGCGCAAAAAAGGCCAGCGTCGCAATCGCGCAGCCTTCGAGCAGCGCTTGCGACGTGCGATCTTGCAGGTACCGCCAAACGATCAGGGCCAGCGCCGCAATCACGAGCACGACGCCCCACGCGTACTGCGGCAGGCCCAGGATCGGCTGGGTATCGGAGACCCAGAGCGTCCCGCGGATCGCCCAGAGATTGAAGGCGTTGACGCTGTTGTACGGATAGACGTTCGAGCCGTAGGCGTAGCGTTCGTACAGCCATATCAGCGCAGCGACGGGGTTGCTGGGATGGAAGGGTTCGGAAAGCAGCAGCGCCAGGAGCACTCCGGCAACGATTCCGATACCGGTCGCGACCAGTCGCTCGCTGCGCCGTTGCCGGTTCACCAAAGCAAACGCGACGAGCAAGGGCAGCAGAACCGCCGCTTGCGGCTTGATCAGCAGCGAATAGGCGAAGGCGAGCCACGCAACAACGATCCAACCCATCTGGGTCCGGCGCAATGCACTCGCGGAGCCTGACCCGAGCGAGCCCGAAGCGCGGGTCGAAGGGTCATCATCGCTTCGCAGCAGCGCGTAGACCGCAAACAGCGCTAAACCGCCGGAAATCGAGTCGACCTGTCCCCAGAGCGCCGAGATGTAAATCGTCGCCGGATTGAGCAGATAGAGCGCCGCCGCGCCTAAGGCGATGCGTTCGCTCGCGAACCGGCGAACCAGTGCGTAGAGAAGCGCGCCGACGCCAAGGTCGGCGAGAATCGCCGGAAGCTTGACGAGATTGCGCAGGATCGCAAAGCTGCCGTCGTGCGCCGCGAAAAACGCGCTCCAGATGTGTCCGACCGCTGCCAGGATGTAGAAATATCCCGGCGGATAATCGGCGAATCCGACCGTCGAATAAAACGTCGAAAATCCGTGACGGCTGAGAGCGATCGCCCAAGCCGCGTAGGTGCTTATGTCGGTCTTGAAGCCCCCGTTGCCGATAAAGAAGAGCCGAACGACCAATCCCGCGAGCAGCAGCGCGGGAAGTGCCCAGGCCAGCGATCCCTGCCGCGCAGTCGCACGCATCGTACCGTTTAGGTTCACGATCCTTCCTTTGCCGTTAGCGAGCCGTGGTCAAGCCCAGCGTGCTCGAAAGATAATCGCGAAGCTCCGAGTGCGGGTGATTCTCTAGGACGGCGAGGTGCTCTGCGGCCGCGTCGGCGGCCGCCCGGCGAGCGTCGATCGCCTCGAGCGCTTCGACGATGCCTTCGACCGTCGAAGCGTCGAGCGCTTCGCCTCGCGCGTACGCGTCGGCAATCGCGCTGCGTGCCGGCGACGGCGGCTGTGCGATCGCCCAGACCACGGGAAAGGTCCACTTTCTGCGCGCGATGTCGCTCGCGACGGTCTTTCCCGTTTCGTCGACCGACGACCAAATGCCGGCGACGTCGTCGCGAATTTGGAAGGCCATGCCGTAGGCGCGGCCGAGCGCACCATAACGCGCGACCGCGTCCTCGTTACAGCCGGCGGCATGCGCGCCCAAGCGGCAGGAGGCATCGAAGAGCTGCGCGGTCTTGCATTGGATCATCCGATAGTAATCGTCGAGACTCACGCGTGGCTGCGATTCGAACGACAGATCGAGCGACTGCCCTTCGCACATCACCGCATGCGCCTCGTGCAGGAGGGCGAGCATTCGCAGCACGCGGCTTGCATCGAGATGCGTGCGGGCTCGCTCGAGGCTCAGAAAGCTCAGGGCGCACATGGCGTCGCCGGCATCGATCGCGCGGGAAATGCCGTACGCACTCCAGAGCGTCGGGCGCCCGTGCCGCAGCTCGTCCCGATCCTCGATGTCGTCGTGAACCAGCGAGTAATTGTGAAAAATCTCGACGGCAACGGCGGCGTCCAGCGCGCGTTCGAGCGGAGCCCTCTCGGCGACGGCAACGCGCATCACCATCTGGGGACGCAGCCGCTTGCCGCGCCGGGCCGGCCCGTAGGGAGCGTAACCGAAATGCCGCAAAAGACTATCGGAGATCTCTGTAGATCCCCGATATCCCGTAATCCGTTCTTCGAGGGCGCTTTCGAAGCGCTCGGCGAGCGTCGCTTCCTTAAGCAGAGGCAGCCAGCTCCTCCATCCGCGCCTCGACCCTGTCCACGAGCCAGCCGGGGGTCGATGCGCCCGACATGAGGCCCGCCACGCCGACGCCCTTGAACCATTGCGCTTGCAACTCCTCAGGGCCTTCGATGTGATAGGCACGCGCGCCGTGCGATTCCGAAAGGTCGGCAAGATGCTTGGTGTTCGCCGAAGTCTTGCCGCCGACGACAACCATGACTTCGACGTCCTTGGCAAGGCGCAGCGCTTCGTTCTGGCGATTGTGCGTATCGGTGCAGATCGTGTTCACGGCACGAACTTCGTAGTACTTCGCCGATAGCGCGCGAACGATCTCGGTAAAGCCTTCGCCCGACCACGTCGATTGTACGACGACGCCGACGCGGCTCGAGCGCGGCAGGCGGTCGACGTCGTCGGGCGTCTGGATGCACCACGCACCCGGAACGTGGCTCAGCGTTCCTTTGACTTCCGGGTGGTTCGGGTCGCCGATGACGACGATCTTGTAACCGTCGGCTTTGAGCTTCCCGGCCTGTACGTGAATCTTCGTGACCATCGGGCAGGTCGCATCGATAATTTCGAGCTTCTTCTCTTTTGCTTTTTCGAAGACGTCGACCGGCAAGCCGTGCGCGCGAACGAAGAGCGCGCCGGCATCGACGTCGTCGACGCTCTGGGCGTTCTTCAGACCGCGCGAAGCGAGCGATTCGACCATCTGGGGGTTGTGAACGACGTGACCGAGCGTGGTCACGTCGCCGCGTGAGGCGATCGCCTCCTCGGCCTTTTTGACCGTGATCGCGACCCCGAAACAGAACCCTTGAACCGACGCCTTACGTATCTCCACCGATGCTCTCCGCTAATAGTTCGATCGCTTTCATAATATCCGCCGCAAACTTCGCCAAATCATCGCGCGTTGCTTTCCGGTCCGACGGAAGCGCCAGCAGCGGTCCGAAAGCGACGTCGACGCGGCCGAGGCGGAGCGCCCGGTCGGTACCATAGACGCAGGCGGGAACGACCGGAGCGGCCGACAGGGAGGCCAGCAAGGCGACGCCGGTCTGCGGCGCCGCCGGGCCCTTGGGGCTGCGCCGCCCCTCCGGAAAAATGCCGATCGCACCGCCGGACTCGAGCACCTGCAGCGAGCGCCTAATCGCGCCGGTGGCACTGCCTTGGCGGTCGACGCCGTACGCACCCAGCGCACGAATCATCGCTCCGAGGACCGGTATTTCGAAGAGCTCTTTCTTTGCCATGTAGCGGATCCGGCGCGGACAGAGACAGCCGAGCAACGGCGGATCGAAATACGAGATGTGATTGCATGCAACGATCAGGCGGCCGGTTGCGGGGACATTCTCGGCGCCGAACACCCGCGCGCGCCAGAATACCCGCGCCATTGCGCGCACAAAAAACTTTGCGAAGTCGTAGAAGCCGGCGTTCATCGAGCCGTGCGCCTGGCGATCTCGCAGATCTGCGCGACGACGCGCTCGGCGGAGATTTCGCTGGAATCGATCACGTGTGCGTCGGCGGCCGGAGCCAGCGGCGAAACGGCTCGCGTTCGATCGATTCGGTCGCGCTCGACGATCTCTTCGGCAAGACGGTGCGCGTCGATGTCCACTCCCGCGGATTCGAGCTGCATGCGCCGCCGCGCCGTCCGGGCTGCCAACGACGCGGTGAGATAGATCTTTACGTTCGCTTCCGGAAGAACGACGGTGCCGATGTCGCGGCCGGCCATGACGACGGAGCCCTGCTCGCCGATCCGGCGTTGAGCGCGTACCATTTCGGAACGCACTTCCGGATGGGCGGCGACCGCCGAGACGATCGCCGTCACCTCGTTACGCAGCAGCGTCGCTTCGTCGAGCTCGCGTCCGTCCGCCAAGATGCGAAAACCCAGTTGCGCGTTCTCGTCGAGTCTCACTTCGATCGGTGCGACCGCCATCAAACGCGCGAGCGCGGCGCCGTTGTCGACGTCGGTCCCCGTTTGCAGCGCGAGCGAGGCGAGCGCGCGATACATCGCTCCGGTGTCGAGATACAGAATACCCAAGCGCTGCGCGGTCGCGCGCGCTACCGTCGTCTTTCCGGCCGCCGCGGGACCGTCGATTGCAATTTGCAGGTAGGCTCGATTCACCACGCGCCCGATTCGCCCAGGCAAAGCAGCGGCCCCGCAGAACGGTTGCGAATGGCTAAAGCGCGCGCCGTTTTCTTTTGCTCCGCCTGCGGCTTCGAATCGCCGCGGTGGCTCGGGCGGTGTCCGCAGTGCGACGCGTGGAACTCATTCGACGAGCGTCCGTTCGCAGTCGGACCGAAGACGAACCGCAGCGCGCGTTCGCCGGCGCAGCCGAGCACCGAGCCGACGCCCTTGCGAGACGTTGGTTCGGCGGAGGTCGCGCGCTTACGCGTCGGCATGCCCGAGTTCGATGCCGTCGTAGGCGGCGGCATCGTTCCGGGAAGTTTGACGCTCGTCGGCGGCCCCCCCGGCGCCGGAAAATCGACGCTCTTGCTTCAAATCGCCGCGCGTTTGGCGCGGCAAGGCGAAGTCATCTACGTTTGCGGGGAGGAGTCGGCTTCGCAGGTGCGCCTGCGCGCCGATCGCACCATCGGCGGCACCGACGGCGAAGCGCTCTTGGTCTATCCCGAAACGAATCTGCGCGCGGTGCTCGATCGGCTCGAACAGCGAAATCCGCTCGCCGTCGTAATCGACTCGATTCAAACGGTTTGGCTTCCGGAGTCCGAGGCTTACGCCGGCAGCGTGACGCAGATTCGCGATTGTACCGCGGCGCTGGTGGAGTATGCGAAACGTTCCGCTTGCGCGTGCTTCATCGTGGGGCACGTCACGAAGGACGGAGCGATTGCCGGACCACGGTTACTCGAGCATTTGGTCGATACGGTACTCTACTTCGAGGGCGAGACCGGAGGCGAGTATCGGATTCTGCGCGCGTATAAGAATCGTTTCGGTTCCATCGACGAGATATGCGTTCTGACGATGCACGACGCCGGACTGCGCGAAGTGGCGAATCCGTCGGAGCTCTTTCTCGGCGTTCGAATGCAGCGTCCGAGCGGTTCGTGCGTCGTCGCCTCGATCGTCGGATCCCGTCCGCTCCTCATCGAAGTGCAGGCGCTTGTCGGCGAGGCCGCCTACGGAACGCCGCGACGGCTGGCAAACAATCTGGATCAGCAGCGCCTTGCGATGATTCTTGCCGTCTTAGAGCGGCGCGCGGGATTTTCCCTCGGAACGCACGACGTATACGCGTCGGTTGCGGGAGGTTTGCGCATCGTCGAGCCCGCGGCCGATCTCGGTATCGCACTCGCAATCGCATCGTCGTTTCGCAACATGGCGATCCCGGCCTCGGTCGCCGTCTTCGGCGAACTGGGCCTGTCGGGCGAGGTGCGGGCAGTTGCTTTCGCCGAGCGGCGTGAGGCCGAAGCACGCAAGCTCGGCTATTCGCAGATCATCTCGCCCTCAAACACGGCCGACGTGCTCTCCGCAATCGAAGCGGCTTTGCGCTGATGCTCTTCGAGATCGTGCCCAACCTCTCGGAAGGACGCGATCTCTCCACGATCGTGGCGGCCTGCGATGCGGTCAAGAGTACTGGAGCGCGCCTCATCGATTGGAGCAGCGATACCGTTCACCATCGCAGCGTTTTGACGATTCTCGGCGACTCGGAGGAAATCGTCCAAGCCGCCGTCGCGCTCGCCGGAATCGCGTTGGAGCGGATCGATCTGCGCGATCATCGCGGCGTCCACCCGCGCATCGGCGCGCTCGACGTGCTCCCGTTCGTCCCGTTACGCGACGCGACGCTCGACGATGCGGCGGCCCTGGCGCACCGAGCCGGCGCGGAAATCTGGAAACGCTACGCAATCCCCGCATTTTACTACGGCGCGGCCGCGCGGAGGCCCGAACGCCTACTCCTTCCCGAGATACGGCGCAACGTCGAATGGCTGCCCGATGAAGGGGACGTTCGCCGCCACGTCAGTGCCGGCGCGATTGCGATCGGTGCGCGTAACGTTCTGATCGCGTTCAACATTGAGTTGGCGAGCGACGATCTTGCGGCAGCGCGGGCGATTGCTTTGGCCATTCGCGAACGGAACGGCGGCTTGCGCTCGCTTCGTGCGCTCGCCCTTCCTCGGGGAGACGATCGCGTGCAGGTTTCGCTGAACGTTACGGATTATGTTGCAACACCGCTCTATCGGATCGTCGAGCTCGTTGCACGGTTAGCATTGGAACGCGATATCGAGATCGCGGGCTGCGAGCTCATCGGTTGCCTTCCTTGGGCTGCAGTTGAAGCGACCGCCGCATATTACTTAGGAGTCGATACGCTGTGACGAAGAAAATGGCCCTGCTCGCGCTTGTGCTCGCGTTTTGCGTACCGCAGGCGACGCTCGCGCAAGGCGGGCCGGGGGACGGCGGAATCTTCACGACGACGCTGCATAATGGGCTGCGCGTCGTCGTCGTCGAGGATCGCGCCGCACCGGTCGTTCAAACCTCCGTCTGGTACGGGTTCGGCTCGCTGCAGGAGACGCCGGGGAAGACCGGGCTGGCGCACGCGCTCGAACACATGCTCTTCCGTGGAACGCCGGAGATCTCGTCGGGCGGCCTCGACGACATCACCGCGCGACTTGGGGCGCAGATGAACGCCGAAACGAGCTACGACTACACGCAGTTTTACTTCGAGATGCCCGCCGACAAGCTCGACGTAGCGCTCTTCATCGAGGCCGACCGGATGGAGCATGCGGCCCTTCGTGCCGCCGACTGGGCGATCGAACGCAACGCCGTCCTCAACGAGATCGACGGAGACGACAGCTCTCCGTTCTTCAATTTATTGGCACGGGTGCGGGCAGCGGCGTTCCCGGGCCAGCCGGCGGGCCGAACGCCGCTGGGCAGCCGCGGCGACGTCAGCCGCGCGACGGTCGCCGACATCGCGCGCTACTACCGCGAGTGGTACGCGCCGAACAACGCGACGCTCGTTATTGCCGGCGCCGTCGACCACGCGACGGTCTTCGCCAAGGCGGCGCGCTACTTCGCGTCCGTGCCCGCAAAGAAGCTGCCTCCAAAGGCGAACAGCAATCCCGTCCCCGCCTCGGGTGCGACCATCGAATCCGAGTTTCCGTTTCCATTTGAGATCCTCGACCTCGCCTACGCGATTCCCGGCGACACGCAACACGGCGAACCGGCAATCAGCACGCTTGCAACGCTCTTGGAGAACCAGCGCTCGCCGTTCTACAAAGCGCTCGTCCAGAGCAACATCGCCTTGGCGATCGAAGCGAACGCGGATACCCAGCTGAAGGGCGGTCTACTCAACGTCTTCATCGTGCTCAATCCCGGACGGACCAGCCAGGAGGCGCAATCGGTCTTCCAGACGACGCTCGACTCGATGCTGCAGAACGGTATCGATCCCGATCTCGTTCTGGCAGCAAAGCGTTTGACGATGGCCGAGCGCCTCTACTCGGCCGACTCGATCGACGGTATCGGCGATCTCGCCGGCTATACCTACGGTATCGTCGGCGAGCGAATCTCCGACGAAGACACGCGGCTCGCGTCGCTCACTGAAACCGACCTGCTCGCCGCGGCAAAAACCTATTTACGCCGTCCTACCGTCGTCGGACACCTCAATCCCAACCAACGGCCGCCGCATGGAACCTCCCAGAAGAGCAGCGCCGCTGCAAGCGACGACTTTTCAAAACGAATTCCGCACGGTCCAATCGTCGAACCGCAGTGGATTGCCAAAGCGATCCAGACGCCGACGCACGAACGCAGCGCGCTCTCTCCAGTAGAGTTTACGCTTGCCAACGGCCTGCGCGTAATCGTGCAGACCAAGAGCGATCGCCCGACGTTCATCCTCCAAGGAGCAATCGCATCTTCGCCCGCTTTCGAGCCGCCGGGAAAGGAGGGCATCGCGCGACTCGCCGGCGCCGTGGCCGATTACGGCAGCACGGGCTATCCGTTCGAGCAGCGGCGCAAAGAGACCGACGAGATGGGCGCGTTCGTCGACACCGGATCGGATTTCTCCGCGCGCGGGATGAGCGCCGATTTCGAACGGATCGTCGCAATCCTCGCCGACGGCGAACGCCGCCCGACTTTCGCCGACCCCTGGTTTGAGGTCGAACGCTCGCAACTCGCCAACAGCCTTCAATCGGAGTCGAATATCTCCGGCGTGATGATCAATCGCGCCTACTACCGGCTCTTGCTCTCCGGCGACGATCCGACGCTGCGCCAACCGACGTCGCAGAGCATCGCCGACATTTCGCAAGCGGACCTCGCCGCATATGCGGAACGCTTCTGGCGCCCGGATCTCACGACGATCGCCGTCGTCGGCAATCTCTCGCCCCAGCGCGTGCGCAACGCGCTCGAGTCGGCCTTCGGTTCTTGGCAGGTGAGCGGACCCAAGCCGGACCCGCGCCTGATGCCGATGCCCCCGGCAACGAGCGGGCACGACTACATCGGTACGGCCGCCAATCAAGTCTTCATTCGACTCGGTCAGCCCGCTTTATCCCGCTCGAACCCCGATTACAACACGTTCTTGCTGCTCAATCAGATCTTGGGCGGCAGCGGCGACTTCGAATCGCGCCTCTGGCAAGAGCTGCGGCAGAAACGGGGACTCGTCTACAGCGTCAGCAGCGAGCTCGACTCCGATTCGGATCGCGGCGATTTCCGCATCGAGCTGAGCGCGTCGCCGGAGCGCGTGGTCGAAGCGGTCGAGTTCGTGCGCCGAGAGCTGGAGCGGCTGCAGAAGGCGCCGGTCTCCCAGACCGAACTCGACGAGGCGAAGGTCCGGCTGGCCAGCAACGCGCTGCTCGACGAAGCTTCATCCTCGGGCCAGGCAAAGCAACTGATGGACATTGCCTCAAACGGTTTGCCGCTCAACTATTACGCGACCTTGAACGCACGGTTGGCACAGATTACGCCGGCCGACGTGCAGCGCGTCGCGCGGGAGTACCTGCATCCGAGCCGGCTGGTCGAAGTCTACGCCGGCCCGTCGGGTCCGTGGTCGTTGCACGCGATATGATCGAAACGATCGATCCCACGACCGGACGCACGCTCGAGCGATTTTCGCTCATGGACGACGCGCAGATTGAAGCGAAACTCGACGCGGCGGTGCGCGCTCGAGCGCATTGGAGCGAATCGGCCTTCGACCGGCGCGGCGAGATGCTGCGGGCGGTGGCGGCACGCATGCGGGAGGAACGCGATTCGCTCGCCGCGACCGCGGTACGCGAGATGGGCAAGCCGATCGTGCAGGCCCGTGCGGAGGTCGAGAAGTGCGCCTGGGCGCTCGAATACTTTGCCGAACACGCCCAAGCGATGCTCCGCGCGCAGGCTGCACCGAGCTCGGCTGCGCGCAGCTACGTCGCGTTCAGGCCGCTCGGCGTGCTGCTGGCGATCATGCCGTGGAACTTTCCCTATTGGCAGGTGATCCGCGCGGCCGCTCCGGCGCTGATGGCCGGCAACACGCTCGTGCTCAAGCACGCGGCGAACACGACGCGCTGCGCGCTCGAGCTCGAACGCGTCTTCGGCGAAGCCGGCGCGCCGCCAGGGCTCTTCGGTACGCTGATCGCGCGCGGCGACGGCATGGAGCGGATCGTCAGAGATGCGCGGATTGCCGCGGTCACGCTCACCGGCAGCGAGCGCGCCGGCGCGTCGGTAGCGCGCGCGGCCGGCGAGGCGCTCAAAAAGTGCGTGCTGGAGCTGGGCGGATCGGATCCGTTCGTCGTCTTTGCCGATGCCGATCTCGAATCGGCGGCAAAAACGGCCGTTACCGCGAGATTTCAGAACAACGGCGAGAGCTGCATCGCCGCGAAGCGCTTCATCGTTGAAGAGAGCGTTTACGACGCGTTCTCGAGCCGCTTCGCGGAACTCGCCGCCGCGCAAGTGGTCGGCAACCCGATGGAGGAGCGGGTGCAGATCGGCCCCTGCGCGCGCGACGATCTGCGCGAGAGCGTCCACGCGCAGGTATCGCAGAGTCTCGAACGCGGTGCGCGGCTCGCACTCGGCGGCAGGACGATCGAAGGCGACGGCTATTTCTACGAGCCGACGATCGTTACCGAGGTCGTTCCGGGCATGCCGATGTTCGACGAGGAGGTCTTCGGACCGGCGGCAGCGGTGGTGCGCGCAAAGGATCGCGAGCATGCCATAGCGCTTGCTAATGCGTCGTCGTTCGGGCTGGGCTCGAGTCTGTGGACGCGCGACGTGAGCGCCGCAGAAGCGTTCGCCGGGCGCATCGAAGCCGGCGCCGTCTTCATCAACGGCATGGTCGCCAGCGACCCGCGCTTACCGTTCGGCGGCGTCAAAAAGAGCGGCTACGGGCGCGAGCTTTCCGCGTTCGGAATTCACGAGTTCGTCAATATTCAAACCGTCTGGATCGGCTGATTACACCCCTCTAGCGAAGGACGAGCTCGCCGATCTGCATCGGCTGATCGTCGCTGGAGATGCAGAACCAGACGTTCTTATTCGGTCCCTGTGCGATGCCGATGGGGACGTTCGCATCGGGAAGCGTGACGACCGGACCGAACGCGCCGGTCTTTAGGTCGATTGCGGCGACCTTCCCCGACAGCGTTTCGGTAAACCAGAGATTCCCGCCGCCGGGCGCGAGCGTGTCGGGATAACTGCCCTCCTGCGCGATCGTAAACTCCCGCACCTTACCACTCGAGAGCACCTTTCCAATCTTGTTGCCGGTGCGCTCGGTGAACCAGACGTGTTTGTCCGGCGCGACGATGATACCCCAAGGCGTCGCGTTCTGCGTCGGGATGGCAATCGGCGCATCGAACCGCTGTTCCGCCGGGTTGAATCGCCCGATCAAGTCGGCGTCCGATTCGGTAAACCAGAGGTCGCCGTCGGGTCCCGTCACGATCGCCCACGGCGAACTCGCGTATTGCGGAATCGCAAAGCGCGTGATAACGCCTTGCGGCGTCACGCGGCCGATATAGCCGTCGTAGTATTCGACGTACCAAACGTTTCCGTCCGGGCCTCTGGTAATGCCTCGAGGCGACGGATTGTAAGCATCGACCGTAAACGAAACCATGGCGCCCTGCGGCGTCATTCGGCCGATTTTATTTGCGCCCGGCTCGGTGAACCAGATATTACCGTCGGCGCCGACGGTTATGCCTTCGATGTCATCGCCGTAGGGAAGCGGGAATTCGGTGATCTTGCCGTTCATCGCGATGCGGCCAACCGCTCGGGAATAAAACTCCGAAAACCACATCGATCGCTTCGGACCGGGAACGATGTACTCGGGCCACGAGGCCTTCGTCGGGGTTCCGAAGAGTTTGAGCGCCGGCGGCCCTTCCTTCGAAAAAGCTGACTCGCCGATTAGTCCGGAGGACGGAGCCATCGAGGGCATCGTGCCGCCGCGCTGGGCGCACCCGCAAAGGATCGCCGCGAACGCCGCGACGGCAAAGAGGCGTAGTCTCATGCTGGTCTCTCCAAGGATACAGTTCGCGCCGAGAACATCGTTGCCGACGGGGATAAAGAAACTCTGAAGCCTTCGCCCTTCGCATCGCTTCGCGATGCTTCGCTCAGGTTGACGCGTCGCTATGGAGGGACGCGATGTATTCGGCGATGCGCGACAATCCGAGGGAGACGCGGTCGGGCGAAGAGACCCAGCTCAGACGCAGCCAGCCTTCCATGGATGGGCCGAAGGCGATTCCCGGAACGGCAACGACGTCGTACCGTTCGATCAGATCGTGCGACGCCTGCAAGGAGCCGGCGCCCTCGGGCAAACGGACGCAGACGTAGAACGTTCCTTCCGGCGCGATGAATCGCAGCCCGCTGCGGTGGAGGGCCGCAAGCAGCTCGCTGCGCCGCTCGAGATACCAGTCGGCATGCTCTTGGAGCGCACCCGGCGTTTCGAAGACGCTCAGCGCAACGCGTTGGGCGAAGGTGCCGGCGCACGACGCGATCCAGGCGTGCACTTTGATCGCCTCGTCGACGAATTCGTGCGGCCCCAGCAGCCAGCCCACACGCAGGCCGGTCAGCGCGTTGCTCTTGCTCAGGGAGTTCGTGACGATCGTTCGCGGATAGAGTCGTGCGAGCTCAGCAAAATCGTCGACGAAGACTTGTTCGCGATAGATTTCGTCGTGGATCAGCCAGATCGATTCGCCGCGCCGCCCGAGGCCGCGGACCAAGCGTTCGCCAGCGCCTCGCGAGAGCACGCGGGCCGTCGGATTGCTCGGCGAGCAGAGCACGATCGCGCGAGTCCGCTCGCCGATTGCGTCGACGATCGCATCCGGGTCGAAGGCAAAATCGGCATCCTCGCGCATCGTCGCGCTGCGTACGGTAATGCCCTCGAGTGCCGCCATCTTCCGGTACGACGGAAAGCACGGTTCGACGATCAGCAGCTCGTCGCGCGCCGGATCGAGGAGCGTTTTGACGGCGACGTACATCGCCTCTTGCGAGCCTACGGTCACGCAGACGTTCTCGGCACGATTCATTCCCGGATAGTCATAATGCTGCGCGATTGCGCGGCGCAGTGCGTGGTCGCCCGCGTTCGGGGTATATTTTACGCCCTGCTCCACGGCAAATCGCATCGCATCGTGAAAATGCTCGGGGTTGGGAAGCAGCGAGGGCTCGCCCAGACCGAGGTCGATCGAACCGGCCTTCTTCCTACCGGCGACCTCGCGAATCAGGGACGGCGCGATCTCTCGTACGCGCGGATTCATACCGCGAGCTCGTGCTCGCGCAGCACGTCGTTGAGCGACGTTTTGAGATCGGTCGACTCGTTGCGCGTGCCCACGATCAACGCGCAGGGCGTACCGAACTCGCCGCCCGGGAAGCGCTTCGCCTGCGTTCCCGGAATGACGACGGCGCGCGCGGGAATGCATCCGCGCAGCGTCACGGGTTCGCTTCCGCGTACGTCGACGATCGGCGTGCTCGCCGTGACGATGACTCCGGCGCCCACGACGGCTTCCCGCTCGACGCGCACGCCCTCGACGAGGATGCAACGCGAACCGATGAAGGCTCCGTCTTCCACGATCACCGGCACGGCTTGCGGCGGTTCGAGCACCCCGCCGATACCGACGCCGCCCGACAAATGCACGCGCTTTCCGATCTGCGCGCAGGAACCAACCGTCGCCCAGGTATCGATCATCGTTCCTTCGCCGACGTAAGCGCCGATGTTGACGAACGCCGGCATTAGCACAACGCCCGGCGCAAGATAGCTTCCGTATCGAGCGGCGCCGGGACGAACGCAGCGAACGCCGCACTTTCGATAGTCGCGCTTGAGCGGAACCCTCCGATGGTAACGCGCAAAATAGAGATGGATCGCCTCCTTGATCCATGCGTTAGCCACCCATTGACCGCCGACGAGTTGGGCGGCGCGCACTTCTCCGCAATCGAGCAGTGCGATTGCGCGGTCGATCGCACGACCGGCGCGCCCGTGTACGTCGCCTTCACCTCGCGCCAGTGACTCGATCTTTGCCTGCAGTTCTTCCAACGTCACGCGCTGAAGCTACGGCACCAGGTAAGCCCGCCCCCGCGTAGTGAAAGGAGATTCCGTGCCGAACTCGCCCGCCGACGAGCAACGAATCAATGCGATCCGCTTTCTAGCGGTCGACGCCGTACAGAAGGCCAACTCCGGGCATCCCGGCATGCCGATGGGCGCCGCCGCGATGGCGTACGCGCTTTGGACGCGCCACCTGCGCTTCAATCCCAAGGATCCGCATTGGCTCAATCGAGACCGCTTCGTCCTCTCGGCCGGGCACGGCTCGATGCTCCTCTACGCGCTGCTCTACCTGACCGGTTACGACGTCGCGCTCGACGATCTCAAGAGTTTCCGCCAGCTGGGAAGTATCACGCCGGGACACCCGGAGGCCGAGCGCACGCCGGGCGTCGAGGCGACGACGGGTCCGCTCGGTCAAGGAGTCGGCAACTCCGTCGGTATGGCGATCGCGCAAGCGCATATGGGTGCCGTCTATAATCGCGACGATGCGGCGATCGTCGATCACTTTACCTATTGCATCTGCGGCGACGGCGATCTGATGGAGGGGATCAGCCAAGAAGCGCTCTCGCTCGCGGGCCATCTCAAGCTCGGCAAGCTCATCGTTCTCTACGACGACAATCTCGTCTCGCTTGCCGGTCCGACCGACGTCGCTCTCTCCGACGATGCGGTCGCACGTTTTGATGCCAGCGGATGGCATACCCAGCTTATCGACGTCGATCACGGCAACGACGTCGCAACGATCGACCAAGCGATTACGGTGGCAAAGAACGTCGTCGACCGTCCGTCGTTCATCGCGGTGCGCACGCACATCGGTTATGGATCGCCGCGTCAAGACAACTACCTCGCTCACGGGGAACCACTCGGCCCGGAGAACGTCAAGAAAGCGAAAGAGGAACTCGGGTGGCCGCTCGAGCCGGACTTTTACGTTCCCGAAGACGTACTCGCATTCTACCGGGAGATCGGCCGCAAGGGTGCCGAGTTGGAAGCGCAGTGGAAAGCGACGCTCGAAGCGTGGAAGCGCGCGAACACCGATCTCGGCGCCCAGCTCGAGCGCACGCTGCGCCGCGAGCTGCCGCCGAATCTGCCCTGGCCGACCTTTACCGCCGAGAACGGCAGCATGGCGACGCGCGACGCGGGAGGCACGGTGATGAACGCGATCGCCTCCTGCCTTCCCGAGCTCGTCGGAGGTTCCGCGGATCTCGACCCCTCGACGAAAACCTACCTTAAGAACTGCGGCGACTTCGAACCGAACGATTACGCCGGGCGTAACATCCACTACGGCGTTCGCGAACATGCGATGGCGGCATGCACGAACGGCATCGCGCTGCATGGAGGGCTGCTCCCGTTTGCAGCGACCTTCTTCAACTTCGTCGATTATCTCAAGCCGTCACTGCGTCTGGGATGCCTGAGCGGCGTCCACTCGATCTACGTCTTTACGCACGATTCGATCTTTCTCGGGGAAGACGGACCGACGCATCAGCCGATCGAGCAGCTCGCAACGCTGCGCGCCACGCCGAACTGTTACGTCATCCGCCCGGCGGACGCGCTGGAGACGCTCGAAGCCTGGAAGCTTGCCGTTGCCGGCGCGGGGGCGCCGTACGTGCTCGTTCTCACGCGGCAAAAGCTTCCGTTCTTGGGCGCGCGCGACGCCGCCGTGGGCAAGGGCGCGTACGTCCTCGCCGACGCGCAGGGCGGCTCCCCCGATCTCATCTTGATTGCGACCGGGTCGGAAGTCGCGCTCGCCGTCGATGCGAAGAAGATTCTCGACGGTAAGGGCGCGCGCACGCGCGTCGTCTCGATGCCGTGCTGGGAGCTCTTCGACCAGCAGCCGCAGGCATATCGCGACGAGATTCTGCCTCCAAAAATCGGCGCACGCATGTCGATCGAAGCCGGTGCAACGCTGGGGTGGTCCAAGTACGTCGGCGACTGCGGACTTGCATTCGGCATCGACAAGTTCGGGACGTCGGCTCCCTATGCGGCCGTGGCCAAGGCATACGGCTTCACCCCGGATAACGTCGCCGAGGTAGCCCTCCAAAAGTTCCAACTCGCCGCCCGTTAGGAGACGACGTCCAATGAGAAACCCCGTGCAGCAGCTGCTCGATGCCGGGCAGAGCGTCTGGCTCGATAACGTTCGCCGCAGCATGTTTGCCTCAGGCGAACTCGCACGTTTGATCGAAACCGGTCTGCGCGGGATGACCAGCAATCCGACGATTTTCGAAAAGGCGATCGGAGCGGGCACCGACTACGACGAGCAGCTCGGGACCCTCATCGGCACGGAAAAGAACGCCGACGCGCTCTTCTGGGATCTCGCGATCGCGGACATTCAGAGCGCCTGCGATGCCTTCGCCGCGCTCTACGCGTCGTCGGGCGGAAACGACGGCTTCGTGAGCCTCGAGGTCTCGCCGTTGCTGGCGCACGACACTGCGGGCACCATCGCAATGGTCGAAGAGCTTTGGAAGCGCGTCGACCGCCCGAACGTCATGATCAAGATCCCCGGCACCAAAGAAGGCTTGCCGGCGATCGAAGAGTCGATCTACCGGGGCTACAACGTCAACGTTACGCTGATCTTTTCGACGGAGATGTACGAAAAGGCCGCGCTTGCCTACGTCAACGGACTGCGCCGGCGTGCCGATGCGGGAAAGCCGATCGACAAAATTCGCTCGGTGAACTCCGTCTTCGTCAGCCGAATCGATACGGCCATCGACAAACTGCTTCAAGACCGCATCAACAAAGGTGAGAAGCTCGACCATCTTCTGGGTAAGGCCGGCATCGCCGGTTTGAAACTCACCTACCAAAAGTTTGCGGAGATCTTCTACGGCGACGAATTCGCAGCACTCAAGGCCAAGGGCGGAGCCGTTCAGCGCCCGCTCTGGGCCTCGACCTCGACGAAGAATCCGCACTATCCGGACCTGATGTACGTCGAGAGCGTCGTCGGCCCCGATACCGTCAATACGATGCCGCCGGCAACGCTCGACGCGTTGATGGATCACGGTAAGATCGAAGCCGGCACCGTCGAGCGGGACGTTCGCGGCGCCGCCGACGTGATGCGCGCGCTGCAGGAAGCGAAGATCTCGTATTTCGACGTCACTCAAGATTTGCAGCGGAAAGGCGTCCAGCTCTTCTCCGACTCGTTCGCCGCGCTGCTCGGCGCGATCGTGTACAAGCAGAAACTCTTGGCATCGGGTGGCGCCCAGCGCGTTCACCTCGAGCTCGGCAGCGCCGGCGCGCACTACGACGCCGCGCTGAAGCAGCTCGCCGATGCCGACTTCCTCAAGCGCCTCTGGGCACACGATGCATCGCTCTGGTCGAGCGACCCCGATGCCGTCGCGATCATCAAGAAGGCACTCGGGTGGCTCGACATTCAACAGCACATGCTCGACGAGGTCGCCGGTCTGCGAGCCTTCGCCGGCGAGGTGAAGGAGAGTTTCGACTCTGCCGTCGTCTGCGGCATGGGCGGCAGTTCGCTGGCGCCCGATATCATCGCCGACACCTTCGGCGCGATCCAAGGCTATCCGCGTCTCTTCGTTCTCGACTCCACTTGCCCGCAACAGATCAAGCAACTCGAGGAAAAGATCGATATTCCGACGTCGCTCTTCATCATTTCGAGCAAGAGCGGAACCACGACCGAACCGAACGCTTTCTACGCCTACTTCTACGAGAAGGTTTCGAAGCAGGTCGGCGCGGCGGCCGCCGCGCGAAACTTCGTTGCCATCACCGATCCCGGTACGAAGCTCGACAAGGAGGCAAAGGAAGAATCGTTCCGCGCGGACTTCGAGAACGACCCGAACATCGGTGGACGCTATTCGGCGCTCTCGTTCGTCGGAATCGCGCCCTCGGCGATCGCCGGATACGACATTAATTTGCTTCTCGATCGCGCGCTCGGAGCGATGCACGCAAACGACCGGACCGTCGACCCGCGCGAGGCGCCGGGCGTGCGTTTCGGTGCGGCGATCGGCGGCCTTGCGATCGACGGTCGCGACAAACTCACGATCGTCACGCACCCCGCCATCAAAGCCTTCGGCGCCTGGGCCGAACAACTCATCGCCGAGTCGACGGGAAAACTCGGCAAGGGGATCGTTCCGATCGAAGGCGAGCCGCTCGGCGCACCCGGCGATTACTCCGACGACCGCACGTTCGTGTACGTCGGTGCGAATCTGCCCGACCCCGAAGCCGGCGTCGACGAGAGACTGCGCGCGCTCGAGGCCGCCGGCCACCCGGTCATTCGCCTCGACATGAACGATGCGTACGACGTCGGCGAGCAGTTCTATCTATGGGAGATCGCCGTCGCGGCCGCCGGGGTGATTCTCGGCATCAACGCATTCGATCAGCCCAACGTTCAAGAATCGAAGGATAACACGGTCACGCTGCTCGCCCAGTACGCCAAGAACGGAAGCTTCGACGAACCGAAGGCCAACGTCGAGGGCGCAGAGTTCGACGTCACCTATCTCTCGGGAAGCCGCGCTATTACGGCCCAGAGTCCGCTACAGGCGCTGGCCGGACTCTTCGCGCAGCTGCAGCCGCACGACTATAACGCAATCACCGCGTATATCGCACGCAACGAGACTCACGCGCGGCTGCTGGAAGAACTTCGCTTGAAGATTCGCAACGCGCATCGCGTTGCAACGACCGTCGGCTTCGGGCCGCGTTTTCTCCATTCGACCGGACAGCTCCATAAAGGCGGTCCGGATACCTGCGTCGTCCTGCAGATCACTGCCGACGATCCCGACGATCCGATGATTCCGGGAATGAACGTCGGCTTCCGTACCTTGCTCGCGGCGCAGGCGCTCGGCGATTGGATGTCGCTCGACAAGCGCGACCGGCGCGGCGTCCGCGTGCACCTCAAGGGTAACGTCGAGCCGGCGCTCCGGGCGCTGGTTGCGGCGGTCGACGAGGCCTTAGCGGTGCGAACGTGAACCGGCTTGCGCGCCCGCATGGCTGACGACGCGGTCGCCACGGCGGCGCCGACCGGGGACGGCGCGGCGAGCAACCCGTTACGCGAGGGCCTCGCCGCCGACCAGATTACCAACCCCTGCAGCGCGGTCTTTTTCGGCGCGAGCGGCGACCTTTTCAAGCGCATGCTCCTGCCGGCGCTCTACTCGATGCGCCTGCGCGGAACGCTTCCCACCGATTTCGCGCTCGTCGGCTTCGCGCGAAGCGCGTATACCGACGAGGCGTTCCGCGAATACTGCCGTCAGCAGCTCGATCTCTTCATGCCGCCCGACAAGAAGCCGCAGGGCGCGCTCTGGGACGACTTCGCCCGCCGCATCAGCTACATCACCGCCGATTTCAACAATACCAAACACTTCGTCGACCTCAAGAACCGGTTGGCGCAGAACGACCGCGAGTTTGGGACGAGCGGCAACCATCTCTTCTATCTCTCGACCCCGCCGCCGGTCTTTCCGGTGATCATCAAGCATCTCAAAGAGGCCGGTCTGGAGCGCGATCCCGACGGGTGGACGCGTATCGTCGTCGAGAAGCCGTTCGGAACCGATCTCGCCTCGGCGCGCACCCTGCAACGAGCGATCGAGGCGGTTTTTCCAGAGAACGAAATCTACCGCATCGATCACTATCTCGGCAAGGAGCCGGTTCAGGACATCATCGCGCTACGCTTCGCGAACACGATCTTCGAACCGATTTGGAACCGGAACTACGTTGCGAGCGTGCAGATTACGTCGGCGGAGTCGCTGGGAGTCGAGGAACGCGGCGGTTACTACGACCACGCCGGCGCGCTGCGCGACATGATTCAGAACCACGTCATCAACCTGCTCGCGCTCGTGGCGATGGAACCGCCGATCAGCTCCGACGCCGACGACATTCGCAGCGAGAAGTACAAGGTACTTTCGGCGATTGCCCCGCCGCCGCACGATGAAGTCTTGTCGATGTCGGCGCGCGGTCAATACGGCGCGGGAACGATCGACGGAAAGCCGGTCAAAGCCTACCGGCAGGAAGCGGACGTCGCGCCCGATTCCAACACCGAGACGTTCGCTGCGGCGCGACTCTATATCGAGAACTGGCGCTGGGCCGGTGTACCATTCTACCTTCGCTCCGGAAAGCGGCTGCCGCGAAAGGTGTCCGAGATTGCCGTCACCTACAAGGCGATTCCCCATCGCTTCTACGGCGACTCGACCGATCGCATCGATCCCAACGTATTGGTAATCAAGATCGAGCCTGACGAGGGCATCTCGATGCGATTCGAGGCGAAGGTTCCCGGACCGAAGGAGCACATCCGCAGCGTCTATATGGATTTTAGTTATGGCACGGGTTTCGGCGTGCAGTCGCCGCCGGCGTACGAGCGATTGATCGGGGACGCGATCCAGGGCGATCAGACGCTCTTCACGCGATGGGACGCCGTCGAGCGCGCGTGGGAGATCGTAACGCCGATTTTGGAAGTCTGGCAGTACACCAAAGACTTTTCGTTTCCCAACTACGCCGCGGGAAGTCAGGGACCCGAGAGCGCGAAGCGGCTCTTTCCCGACTGGCGCCACCTGTGAGCCTCGACATCGCATCGGTGCAAGACCAGCTCGTGGAATCGTACCGCGAGCGCGGCTGCGACGCGAACGTCGCGACGATGACGATCGTGGTCTTTTTCGAGAACCCGGCGATCGGCGAGCTCGCCCGCGAGCGCATCCATCGGCTCGCCGCAAAGCATCCCTCGCGCGTCGTCGTTTTCGATGCGACGGCGCCGGCCAGCATGCACCGCGTCGACGGCTGCGACTGGATCGAGCTCGGCGTGCGAGAGATCGGACCGGAGATGCTGCGCGCGGCCGTCGGCGCCTTGCGCGTTGCGGAAGCCCCGGTCGTCTTGCTGTGGATCGCGCCCGGCATCGGAAGCGACCCGCGTTTCGAGAGTCTCTGTGAGGACGTCCAGACCGTCGTCTACAACAGCTCGCTGCTCGATAGCGGTCGCGGGGCGTTGCGCGAGCTCGTTGCCTATCTCGAAGACCGCCCGGACGTGCCGATTGCCGATATCGCCTACCTGCGGCTGGCGCCGTGGCAGGAGTGCGTGGCAATTTTCTTCGACGGCGACGCGGTCGGCGATCTTGCCGATCTCGAGCGGGTCGAAATCGCGTGCGGCTCGGAGCCCGAGGCCCTGTATCTCATCGGATGGCTTGCGAGCCGGTTGGATTGGACGCCGAGCGCGCCGGACACGCTGGTGAATCCGCGGGGAAAACGGATCGTCTTCTCCATCGATCGACGGGGCGAGCCGCGGCGCATTGCTCGCATTGCGCTGCGTTCGTCGCGCTCGAGTTTTGTCGCGGAGGTCGACCCAAACCAAGAGACTATCCTATTGAGCGTCAGCGGCTCGCGCGCGCACGGTCCACGTTATCGGGCGATCGAGAATCCCGGAATCGCCGCCCTGGTCGAACGCGCGATTCTCTGGGGCCAGGGCGATCGGCTCTTCGCAGCATCGCTCGCGGCAGCCGGAAAGATCATCGCACAAGGAGAGGAGTAACGTGCACGGCCCAGGGGAGTTACAAATCTGCCGAGACCCGCAAGCGCTGGCGCGCGCACTCGCCGAACTCTTCGTTTCGACGGGACGCATGGCCGCGGCCGAGCGCGGCTCTTTCCACGTCGCGCTCTCGGGCGGCGAGACGCCGCGTGCCGCCTACGAGCTGCTCGCGACCGAGGCCTTTCGCGACGAACTCTCGTGGAGCGACGTCTTCGTCTACTTCGGGGACGAACGCTGCGTGCCGCCGGACGACGAGCAGTCGAACTACCGAATGGCGCGCCGGGCCTTTCTCGACGCCGTTCGAATTCCGCCGCCAAACGTCCATCGCATTCGCGGCGAAACCGATCCGGGACTCGCGGCGAACGAGTATGCATCCATCCTGCGCGCCGATCTCGGCAACGCGCCGAGGTTTGACCTCGTGATGCTCGGGCTTGGACCCGACGGGCATACCGCATCGCTCTTCCCGGGATCGCCGCCCGATACGGACGACGATGCGCTGGTTCGCGCCGTCTACGCGCAATCTCAGACGATGTGGCGCGTCACGATAACGCCGAAAGTGATCAACGCGGCGCGTGCCGTCGTCTTCGCGGTCGAAGGCGCCGAAAAAGCGCCGATCCTTGCAACGGTCTACGAGGGCCCGTACGACCCCGTCCGCTACCCGGCGCAGATCGTGCGACCGGACCCGGGTCGCCTCGTCTGGCTCGTCGATCGGCTCGCGGCCGGCATGCTGAGCGGAAAAGAGCGCTGAAACGAGTCATCGTTACGGCCGATGATTTCGGGGCCGCACCCGAAGTCAACGAGGCCGTCGAGCGCGCGCACCGGGAGGGCATATTGCGCGCGGCGAGTCTCATGGTTGGAGCAACGGCTGCTGACGACGCAATCGAGCGGGCGCACCGAATGCCGCAACTGGCAGTCGGATTGCATCTCGTCCTCGTTCACGGGCACCCGGTGCTGCCGCCGGACCGCATTCCCGATTTGGTGGACGAGCGGGGCGAGTTTCTCACCGACTTGGTGCGGGCCGGCATGCGCTTCTTCTTCCGCCCGGGAGCGCGCGCGCAGCTCGCTGCGGAGATACGAGCGCAGTTCGAGCGTTTCGTTCGATCCGGCTTAGCGCTCGATCACGCGGACGCGCAGTCGCACATGCACGTCCATCCGACGGTCTTTGCCCTGCTCGTCGGTATCGGCCGGGAGTACGGCTTACGCGCCGTGCGGATTCCGCGCGAACCCTTCGCGGGAACGCGCACGATCGCACCGTGGCTCGCCATGATGCGCGCCCGCGCGCGGCGAGCGCGGCTGGTCTCAAACGACTACGCGTTCGGCGTCAACGAAGCCGGAGCGTTGACGGAAGGGCGCGTTCTCGAAATACTCGGGCGACTGCCCGAAGGCACGACGGAGATTTTCTTTCATCCGGCAACCTCCGCATTCGCGGGTGCCGATCGCGGAACCGAAGGCTTCGCCTGGTCGCAAGAGCTCGCGGCACTGACGAGCACGCGAGTTCGCGATGCGCTCGCCGGCAGCGGCGCGGCCAGCGTCACGTACGGCGAGCTCGCAGCAGCGGCGCGATGAGCTCGGCCGCGAACGTCGTCCTTTTCGCCGTCGCCTGCGCGAGCGCGGGCTATCTCGTGCTGGCGAATCTCCGGGTCGCGGCCTTCGCGCGACGCCCGAAGGAACTTGCGACGGAGTTTCTCCCCAGCATAACGGTGCTCAAACCGATCGCCGGGGCCGAACCCGGCCTATACGAGAATCTGCGCTCCTGCTGCGATCAAGATTACGACGCGCCCTATGAGGTCGTCTTCGCGCTCCACGACCGCGGCGATCCGGCGCTCGCCGTGGCGGAACGCCTCGCCAATGAGTTCGCCGATCGCAGCCGCGTCGCGATCGGCAATAATCCCGCGATGCGCAATCCGAAAATCGCCAATCTCGCCAAAACCAGCGTACGGGCGCGCAACGAAATCGTCGTGATCTCCGATAGCGACATTCACACCGGCCGTGGGTATTTGCGCGCAATCGCGGCATCGTTTGCCTCCGAGCGCGTGGGCGCCGCGACCTGCCTCTACGCCGGCATCCCGAACTCCAGCGCGATCTCGCGGCTCGGCGCGATGCAGATCGAAGAGGTGTTCGTTCCCTCGGTCTTGGTCGCGCTGGCGCTGGGACCGTTGCGCTTTTGTCTCGGTGCGACGATGGCCGTCCGCCGAAGCATACTCGAGGTAATCGGCGGGCTCGAATCGCTCGGCGCCGGGATCGCCGACGATCACAAGCTCGGCGAACTCGTTGCGAAACGAGGGAAGCGGATCGAACTGTCGCGTTACGTCGTCGGCACCACGGTCGCGGAGCGCTCGCTACGCGATCTCTGGTCGCACGAGCTGCGCTGGGCGCGCACGAACTTCGCGCTCGCCCCCGCCGGCTATGCGTTCTCGTTTCTGATGTACGCTCTGCCGCTGGCAGTTCTCTATCTCGGAGTTTCGCGGAACCTCGCCTGGGGGCTGCCGCTTCTCGCGATCGTGGCGCTCCTTCGCGTGACGCTTCATTACCTCGCCCGCGCGGCGCTGGAAATCGATCGCCGCGACGATCTGCTCTTCATTCTGCCGCGCGACCTGCTCAGTCTCGTCGTCTGGTTTGCGAGCTTTTTTGGACGCCGCGTCCGTTGGCGCGAGCGGACGTATACCGCGTCGTCAGGATGAGCGCCGCGGCGCAGGCGACGCCGTAGCGAGCGCTTTGGAGCCGAGCTTCTGCAGATTGACCCCGTTATCGGTCAAGATCGTTCCCTCCACCCGCTGCAACTCGACGACGGCCTTGTTCAAATCGGTCTGTGCCTGCAGTTCGCGCCCCCGCGCCTCCGCCAGCTCGACCTGTCGCTGCAAAACTAAAAACGTCGTCGACGCGCCGCTGTGAAAGCGCCGCACTTCGCTGGCATAGACCGATTCGGCCGCCTCGCGTGCCTGGCTCGCGGCGGAGAGACGGGAGAGCGCCGATTGATAGGTCTGCAAGGCGTTTCGCGCCTCCATCTCGATCCGCTGGTCGAGCGACTGACGCTCGATTGCGGCCTGGTCTTCTTCTTGATCGGCGATCGAACGCAGTCCGCGCGCGATGTTGTTCTCGAGCGGAATATTGACGACGAAGGCGATGTTGAACTGCGGATAGGCCGCGGTCCACATGTTGTGAAAGGCCTTCGTCGCGTTGCCTTGCGATTGCGGCGGCGGCGTCGGGCAGCTATTCGTCGGCAAGTTACAGCCGAGAACCTCGAAGTCCGGCACCGGCTGAAGCAATCCAGCGAAGCCGTTGCTCATATACTGCACCACGAGGTCGGCCTGCGGTAGCCCTTGGTTCTTCGCGTAGACCTTATCCAGGTCGGCAACGCGGCGCTGATCGGCGACTTGACGCACCTCGGGCCGCTTCTGCTCGGCTTGCGCGACGATCGCGCCGAGTTCGCCGGGATTCGGCAGCTCTTGGACGGGCGATGACGGAACGAGATTCGCGCTCCAGATCGGATCGCCCGCATCGGAGACGATCAGGCTCTTGAGCTGCGTCTGCAGTTGCGAGACGGTCTGCAGCGCAGAGAAGAGCTGGTTTTGAAAGTTCGCAACCTGCGTCTGCGTTTCGACGACGGTGACCGGCGGGGCGACACCGCCCTTCGCGAGCCGTTCCACGCTCTGCTCTTGCTCGACCGCCTGCTTGAGCGCGTCCTCCTGAATTGCGACGTTGCGCCAGGCCGCGACGAGATTCCAGTACGCGTCCTCGACCTGCGCGATCGTATTGGAGGCGTCGACGAGTGCCTGGGCTTCGTTGGAGTCGGTGTCGACGATTGCCAGCTTGAGCTGGTGTTTGACCGCGTTCATGCCGGCGTTTTTGAGCAGCGGCTGCGTGATTGAAAGATTGAGCGACGCGAGATAGTAGGGGTTGAAGTCGTTGATGATCAGGTTATTGTAGGTGCGCGACTGGGTAATGCTGGCGGCGTACTGCAAGCCGTTGACGCTCTGTCCCGTGATTCCGGATTGGAACGTGTATTGGTGCTGGATGATGTATCCCGGACCCGTCGTGGAACACGGCGCCGGCGTGCCGTAAAAAGGCGGCGAACATTTGTATCCGTAGCCGCCGACGCCGGGGCCGGCGAAGAAGAGATTCTGGGGCGGCAGCACGGAGAAGTTCGAAGACGGTCCGACCTGGAGCTGCACGTCGAAGTTCGATTTCGCCTCGACCACCCGATAGCGCGAAATCCGTACGTTCGAGGCGGAAACGGCCAGATTTGGATTGCGCAGCAGTGCCATCCCGACGGCGTCCTGCAGCGAGATGCCGACGAAGGGACTCTGCGTAACGCCGACGATCCCGGGATTGCTCGGCTCGACCTCCGGCGCGCGATAGCCCGGCGCGACGCTCGGCGGAATCGCGATACGCGGCGAAGGAATTTCGGTCGGAAGCACGGCGCGCCGGGGCAGCGCGTCGTCCGGCCGCGCCGAGGTCGCCTCGAACGGAACGACGGCCAGAGTGAGAGCCGCACCGGCGACGATGGCCGAGAGCACGCGGGTCTTGAGATGCCGCATCGTCTAGTGCGCCAGCGCCTTCGCCCCGAGCGTTTGAACGTTCACGCCGTTCGCGGTAAGAATCGTGCCTTCGACGCGCTGCAGCTCGACGATGGATTGATTGAGCTGCGTCTGCGCCTGCAGCTCGAGGCCGCGCGCCTGGTCCAACTGCACTTGGCGCTTGAGCACCAGATAGGTCGTCGACTCGCCGCGATGGAACTGCCGGACTTCGCTCGCGTAGACCGCTTCGGCGGCGGCGCGCGAGTGATGCGCCGCGCTCAACTTCGAGAGCGCCGACTCGTACGACTGAAGCGCGTTACGCGCCTCGGCGCCGATCCGCTCCTGCACGCCCTGCATGAGAATCGTTGCCTGTGTGGCTTCCTCGCTCGCCACGCCGCGCATGCCGCGCGCCAGGCTGCCCTGCACCGGATAGCCGACGAGCAATGCAAAGTTGAACGTCGGAAAGTATCCGGCCCACATGTTGTGATAGGCGTACGGCATCGAGCCTTGCGTGTTCGGCGGCGGCGTCGGGCACGACAACAGCGAGTGGACGTTATAGCATTCGTTGAGGAGAAACGTCGGAACCGGCGCCAGAATCCCAGCAAAACCGTTGCTGAGGTACTGCACCGAAACGTCCGCCTGCGGCAGCGACTGATTGGCGGCAAAGACCCGGTCGATATCGGCCTGCAGACGCTTGTCCTTTGCCTGCCGGATCTCCGGACGATTCAGCTCGGCCTCCGAAACGATCTGCGCCAGGTCGGCCACGCTGGGAAGCTGCTGCACCGACGTCGACGGGACGAGGTTCGCCGTCCAGATCGGATCGCCGGGATCGGCAACGACCAAACTCTTGAGTTGTACCTGCAGTTGCGAGACCGTCTGCAGCGCGGAGTAGACGTTGTCTTGAAAGTTCGATACTTGCGTCTGCGATTCGATCGCATCGATCGGCGCCGCCGCGCCGCGCCGCGCGAGACGCACGTTGCTCCGTTGTTGCTCGATCGCTTCCTGCAGCGCCGCCTCTTGAATGGCAACGTTACGCCAAGCGGCGACGAGATTCCAGTAGGCGTCTTCGACCTGCGAGAGCGTGTTCGACGCGTCGATCATTGCCTGCGCCGCACGCGAATCTTCGTTGACGAAGGCGAGCTTCAACTGCCGCTTGTTCGCGTTCATTCCGGCGTTCTTGAGCAGCGGCTGCGTTACGGCGAGATTCAGGGTCGCGACGTAGTAGGGGTTGAATGCGTTGAAGACGGTGTTGTTGTACGTCCGCTGTTGTTGAATGCCGGCCTGATACGTCATGCCGTTCTCGGTCTGTCCGCCCACGCCGTATTGAAAGGCCGATTGGTGTTGGATGATGTTGCCCGGCCCGGTCGTATAGATTGGTCCGGGCGAACCGTAGGGCAGCGGTGTGTACTTTCCAAGCTCGCCGGGCCCGGCTTCGAAGGCATTCTGCGGAGGCTGCACCGAGAAACTCGACGAGGGCTTGAGCTGAAGCTGGAGGTCGTACTGGCCCTTTGTCGCGACGATCGTGTAATGCGCGATGCGCACGTTCGACGCCGATACGGCCAGATTCGGATTCTTGAGCAGCGCCATCGAGATCGCATCCTGCAGCGCGATGCCGACAAACGGCTGCGCGACGATGCCGACGATCTGCGCGGCGCTCGGTGCGACCGCCGGTGCGCGGTAACCTGGTGCGACGCTCGGCACGACGGGAAACTCCGGCGACGGAATGGCCGTGGGAAGCGTCGCGCGAGAGGGCAGCGCGGCTTCCAGTTGGGCCGACGTCGGCTGCACGGGCAATACGGCCAGCGCGACGCTCGCGATGGCAACGGCGCCCGGAATCAGCCGCGCTTTGCGCCGCACGACGCTCACCGCGCGATCGCCTGGCTTCCCAGCGTCTGTACGTTGACGCCGTTTGAGGTGAGGATAGTTCCGTCGACGCGCTCGATTTCGACGATCGACTGGTTGAGCTGCGTCTGCGCTTGCAGTTCTCGCAGCCGAGCCTCGTCGAGCTGCAGTTGGCGCTGCAAAACGAGAAAGGTCGTCGAGGCGCCGTTATGAAACTTGCGCAGCTCGCTCGCGTAGACGGCTTCGGCCGATTCCCGCGACTTGCGCGCCGCACTGAGCTTCGAGAGCGCGGACTGGTAGCTCTGCAGCGCGTTGCGGGCTTCGGCGCCGATTCGCTCGTAGACGCCCTGCATCAGCAGCTCGGCCTGTCTCGTCTCCTCCGCCGAGAGCCCGCGCAAACCTTTCGCGACGTGTCCCTGGATCGGATAGCCGACGATCAGCGCGATGTTGAACGTCGGAAAGTAGCCGGCCCACATGTTGTGATAAGCCCAAGCCATCGCGCCCTGCGTGTTCGGGGGCGGGGTTGGGCAGGCGGGCAAACCCTGGCCGCTGCAAAAACTGTTGATGAACTTGGTAACCGGTGCGGGAATGCCCGCAAAGCCGTTGCTCTCGTACTGAAGTTGAAGATCGGCCTGCGGCAGGGCCTGATTCTTTGCATAGGCTCGATCGATCGCGGCGGCGGTGCTCTTGTCTTCCGCTTGGCGGACCTCCGGACGATTGGCTTTTCCCTTGGCAATCACGGTCGCGAGATCGGTCTCGGTCGGGAGCTCCTGCACCGACGTCGAGGGAACCAGATTTGCGTTCCAAATGGGATCGCGCGCATTGGAAGCGACGAGGCCTTTGAGCTGATTCTGCAGATCGGAGACCCGCTGGAGCGCCGCGTAGACGTTGTCTTGGAAGTTGGAGACCTGCGTCTGCGACTCGACCGCATCGATCGGCGCCGCGGCACCGCGTTGCGCGAGCCGCACGTTGCTCTGCTGCTGCGCGATGGCTTCCTTGAGCGCTTCTTCTTGAATCGCGACGTTGCGCCACGCGGCGACCAGATCCCAGTAGACGGTTTCGACTTGGGATATCGTGTTCGACGCGTCGACGAGCGTCGTTGCGATGCCCGCATCGGCGTTAACGACGGCAAGTTTGAGCTGGCGCTTCGTCGCGTTCATGCCGAGATTTTTTAGCAGCGGCTGCGTGACCGCCAGATTGAGCGTCGCGAGATAGTACGGATTGAACGCGTCGAAGAGCGTGTTGTTGTAGGTGCGGTTCTGCTGGATTTGCGCCTGATACGCGCCGCCGCTCTCGGTTTGCCCGCTCACGCCGTATTGAAAGCCGGATTGATGCTGGATCACGTTGCCTGGGCCGACGGCGGTGACCGGATTCGAAGCCGGCCCGTACGTGGCCGCCTCGCCGGGACCGGCCGCCAAGAAGTTCTGCGGCGGATTGACCGAGTAGTTCGAGGTCGGCTCTAAGTGGAGCGCGACGTCGTACGCGCCCTTGGTCTGAACGACGTCGTAATGCGCTACCCGGAAGTTCGATGCGGAAATGGCCAGATTGTTGTTGCTCAGAAGCGCCATCCCGATCGCGTCTTGCAGCGAGATGGCGACGAACGGCTGCGCCGTGACGCCGACGATCCCAGCCACGCTCGGCTGCGCCTGCGGCGCACGATAGCCGGGAGCGATGCTGGGTACCGGCGGAAGCATCAGCGTGGGAATCGTGGTCGGGATTACGACCCGGTTGGGAAGCGAGTCGCCGGGCTGGGCGGAGATGCGCTGCACTGGAAGCGTTGCCATGGCGAACGCCGCAACGGCAAGAAGCGCGCAGAAAATGCGGCCGCGTCGCACGTTCACTCCGCGAGCGCGACGCCGATTCGCGGGCGCCGAAGCAGCAGGACGAGCGGCGCGAGACCGAGCGTAATTACCGCGACCCAGCGCGAGGTGTCGGCATAGGATTCGACGGCCGATTGCGATTCGACCAAGACCGCGAGACGCTGCATGGCACGCCGGTTCTGCGGGCCGCCTTGCGCGACGACGTATCGCTCGGTCGGCGGATGCCCGAGGTTCTGCGTTCCGGCGAGTTCGGTCTGATGAATGGTAAAACCGCGGACGAGGAGCGTGATCAGGATCGCCGCGGCCACGCTGCCTCCGATTTGACGCGACAGGTTGAAGAATGCCGCGGTCGCGGGGACTTCCCGATCGGGAACGCTGCCGATGACCGCGACGGAGAGCGGTACGAAAATCTGCGCGAGCCCGATGCCGCTAAGGATCAGCGGGAAGACCAGGCTGTGGAAATCAGAAAGCGGCGTCGTAATGCTGCCGAGCATCCAGTTGGAGATCGAGAGGAGCACGAAACCGATCGCCGCCTGGAGGCGCGGATCGACCAGGCCGCGCTGGGTCAGGATCGCCGTGAGCGGCGTAAAGAGCAGCACCGCACCGGCGCGAATCATCACGGTCGCTCCGGAGAGCGTCGCCGTAAAGCCCAGCGAATTGATGAGGTACTGCGGCAGAATGATGATCGAGCCATAAAGGCTGACGCCGAGCACCGCGCCGAGCACGCTGCCGGATGCAACCTGGCGTAGGCGCAAGACGCGCAGGTCGACGACCGGAATCTTGGATCGCAGCGTCCACCAGACGAACGCGCCGAGCCCGGCAATCGAAAAGAACGTGAACCAGCGGATGCGCGCGTCGTCGAACCAGTCGTACTGCTGACCGTTTTCGAGTACGAACTGCATCGACCCCAGGCCGACGCACATGAGAATGAGACCGATCCAGTCGAGCCGCCGGTATTGTCCCTCCGCGGGATTGCGCAGAAAGTTCCAGATCAGCGTCGCCGCGACGATGCCGATCGGAATGTTGATGAAAAAGATCCAGTGCCAGTTCCAGTTATCGGTGATCCAACCGCCGATCACCGGCCCTAATGCCGGCCCGACGATCACGCCTAGCGCGAAGACGCCCTGCGCCTTTCCTTGCTCTTTGATGCCGTAGGTATCGCGGAGGATCGCCTGCGAGGTCGCAATGAGGCCGCCGCCGCCCAGCCCTTGGATCAGACGCCAGAAGACGAGCTGCCCGAAGCTGTTCGAGAGACCGCACATCAGCGAGGCGATCGTGAAGATGACGATCGAGCTGAAGAAATATTGACGCCGGCCGAAACGTGCGGCAAACCATGGATTGAGCGGAATAACCACGACGTTGGCGATGAGGTAAGCCGTAACGACCCACGCACCCAAATCGACGCCGACGCCGAAGTTGCCTTGAATGTTCGGCAGCGAGACGTTGACGATCGTGACGTCGATGATTTCGAGCAGCGTCGCAGTGATGACCGCAATGCTGATAACGGCCCTCCGCCAGCCGTGCTCGACGACCGGGCTCTCGTACGCGCCGAACAAACGTTACTTTACCCTGACGTAGGTCTCGACGCTCATTCCGGGACGTAACGGCAGATCCGCACGCTGGTCGTCGACGTCGATGCGCACCGGAATGCGCTGGGTAACTTTCACGAAGTTTCCGCTGGCGTTCTGCGCCGGTACGAGCGCGTAGGTATTCTCCGATGCCGGATTGATCGACGCCACGTGTCCGTGAAACGTCACGCCTTTATACGCATCTACCCGAATCTCAACGGGTTGGCCCACCCGCATGCGCCCCATCTGCGTCTCTTTATAGTTGGCGGTGATGTAGACGCGATGCGGAACGATCGTCATGAGCGTCATTCCGGCGCCCACGGTTTGACCGACCTCGGCGCTCTTCTCGCCGATATATCCGTCCGTCGAAGCGTAGATCCGCGTGTAGTTGAGGTTCTGCTTGGCAAGATAGAGCTGCGCGCCGGCGGCTTCGACCTGACTGGGGTCGGACGCTTGCGCGAGCTTTCCTTGCGCGGTGGTCAGCGCACCCGAAGCTTCGGAGACGGCAGCTTGCGATGCGGCAACGCGCGCCTGCGCGACCGCGACGTTCTGCTGCGCCACCGTGACCTGATCTTGCGCTCCGTGCAGTTGCGCCGCCGCCCCGGCGGCCTGCGCGCGTACGGCATCGAGTTGCTGCGCCGCAACGTCTCCGGTGCCGACCAACGAGCTGACGCGGTTGAAGTCGGCCTGAGCTTTGTTATAGGCCTGCTCGGCGGCCGGTACTTGGGCCGACGCCGCGTACAACTGCGCCCGCGCCTGAGCGACGGCGTCTTGCGCCGCGGGCACCTGAACCTGCGCGCTCTGCACCGCGCCGCCTGCCTGCGAAACGCCGCCGCGGCCCTGTTGCGTCGTCGCGCGTTGGTTCGCAACCGCGAGATCGTATTGCGCCTGCGCGGCACGCAGCTTCGCCAGTTCGTCCTTATTGTCGAGAACGATCAGCAGCTGGCCGCGCCGGACCTGCTGGTTGGTGTCGACGAGAATCTTGTCGATCCGCTCGGGGATCTTGCTCGTTACCGCGACCTCGTCGGCGGCGACGTGGGCGTCGTCCGTTCCCTCGTGCGAGAGCATGAAGTTCAGCCACGGCAAGCCCCAAATGAGGGCAACCGCGATAACGATCACGGCGCCGGCGATCAAGAAGACCCGCTTGCGCGGTCGCCCGCCGGAGTCGTCGTCACCGGAGCGCCGGCGTTCTCCCGCGGCAGCGGTTCCCGTCCCGTTTCCTTTTAAATCGGTTGCGGTTTTTTCTTGATCGAGCTCGCGCGTATCCATTACGAGTTCCTTACTCCATTGAGAAAGACGTCGATGTAGAACCGGAGTGCCTCGTCCGGTTCGCCTCGGTGGAGCGCGGAGTCCGGAAACTTCTTGCGCCCCAATGCGTGCATAAAGACCAACCCCAAGAAGAGCATCGCCAGTTTTTCCGGCTCGCCCCGCAGTTCGCCGGCCTCGACTCGGCGCCGCATGAACTCGGTGAGGACCGCCAAGATCGCCAACTGCGGCCTCCAAGCCGTCTCGGCGAAGATGTCGCTCTCGTACTCTTGCTCGACGAGCGACCACCGGATGATGTCGCCGAGCGCGACGAAACGGGCAAACATGAGGCGAGCAATCGCGAAGAGATCCTCAGAGAGCTCGCCGGTCAGCGACGCCGCGACGCCTGCGAGCTCGACGTACCCGCAAAAATGCTGCGCGCAGGCAACGAGAACCGCTTCTTTCGTTCCAAAGTGACGAAAGAGCGTTGCTTCGTTGACGCCGGCGACCTCGGCGATCTCGCGCGTCGTCGCGCCCCGCTTGCCCTTGCGGCCGATGACCTCTCGGGCGGCGACGAGAATTCGCTCTCGCGTCTCCTCGGGCGACGTGGATCGCCCGCCTTCGACGAGCCTCTTGGTTTCGATCACGGCAATACGTTTCCGTTCGCGATGGGAACGTTCGTTTCGTACGCTCCGTAGGTGGCATCCGCTCCAGCGCGGATATGCGGAATGCTGATCGTCGCGTGCTGCGCCGAAACGACTTCGTACGAACCCTGCATGCGATACTGCTGCGTCATCGTAATCTTGCCGCCGTTCGTGTAGTACCACTCCATCTGAAGCAGCGAATAGTCGGCGGGGTCCACGTAGACCAACGTATGGTCGAGAATGTCGCTATGGATCTTCTTCGTCATTCGCAGTACGATCGCCGGACGATTATCGAGCGACGCCATGCCGTCGACGCTGATGTTCTGATCCTTCTGCCACGCGCGAGGATTGCCGATGTCGTTGAAGATGCGCTGAAATCCTCGGGCGTAACCCGGCATGCGGTCGAAGACGACGACGTAAAAATCGGGCCGCTCATAATACGAGGTCCCATCGAGCTTCGGAGCAAGATAGGGAAAGCTGTACATGTGCACGTCGACGTGAACCCGCGCCCGATACGACCTGAGCGCCGGGTTGCGCGCAGCCATGCGCGCGACGATTGCCGGGGCGTTCAGCGGCGTCGCCGCCAAGCCGGCGGACGAGCCAACGCCAAGCGTCGCTACTACGACGGCGCTCGCAATCAGTCCGAGGAAAAGCGGCCGAAACGTGCTTGGCAGATTCATACTCTGGGTGCAAGTGGGTACTTGCACGCGGAGTCTATCATGGCTTCCGGTCGTAATGCAAGTGCTTGCACGCACCTGCCCGGTTGCCAGGTCTCTCTTTCTTAAGGCCGGTGCTTGAATGGCCGCCGCGCTGGACGGTACCCCTCGGCGTGGGCCTCGGACGGGCAGATATACCGGCCATGTTTGGTCTTGCCGTAGAGCCGGTCGCCCGGAACCAAGTACACCTTTGGGCTCTGCAGAGCCCAGACCGGCGACGCACCTCCGCAGTTCGCGGATGCCTCGGTCGCGGCGGCCGACGCCGCGGCGGAGGGCTGCGGCGAACCGGCCCCGCTCGATTTTCCGCTCGCACACGCAGATAATGCAGCGAGGCCAATTGCGGCCAGCGATGCCGTCCACTTACTCATGCCCGCCCGATTCACGCAACGCCTTATGGAAACCCGCCGAAGAAAGGCAAACCCAGTCGCTTGGCGACCGCGCTTACGGCGTCGCGCGCACGCCGTGCAAGTGCCGATGGCTCGCCGACGTTAACGCGCCGGCCGGCGACGAACGTCGCCTGCACCCAGGCATCCTCGCCGCGATAGACCAGCGCGTTGAGCGGGGGCGACCATGGGTCGATATCGGACGCATCGAGGACGACGAAGTCGGCCGGAGCGCCGGCGACGAGATCGCCCCCGGCAATGCGCAGCGCGCGCGCGCCCTGCGCGGTTCCGAGTGCGTACGCTTGCGACGCCGAAAACGCCGCGCCGTCGAGATACTTGATCTTCTGCAATAGCGCGGCCGCCCGCATTTCGGCCAGCAGCGAAGGGCGGACGTCCGCATCGGTCCCAAGGCCGGTCGCAACGCCCATCGTCTGCAGTTGCGTCACGTCGCAGATGCCGTCACCCAAGTATTGATTCGTCGTCGGATTGTGAACGACGCGCGCGCCGCTTCCGGCAAGGCGCTCGCGATCGTCTTGCGTGAGATAGATCGCGTGAATCGCAACGCAGCGCTCGTTGAGCGCACCGAGGTCATCGAGCAGCGCGATGGGCGTACGGCCGAAATCGCGCAGCGTCGCCTCTCCTTCGTAGCCGCCCTCGGCCACGTGCACGTGAAGCATGCAATCGTGCTCGCGCGCAAAGTCGGCCGCGGCGCGAATCATTGCCTGCGAGGCGGCGTGAAGCGAATGCGGTGCGACGCAAACGTTCGCTTCGGGATAGCGCTGGAGCAGTTCGCGCGTTCGCCGTGCGGCAGTCTCGGCGCTTTCGCGGAACTCCGGCGGCGCGTAGTCGGCATCCATCCACGTCCTGGCGAAGACGAGCCGAATGCCGGCGTCACGGGCCGCACGGATCGCGGCCTCCGCATGCTCGTTGCCGGCACCGTTGAGGTAGAAGAACTCGGCCACCGTGGTGATCCCCGCCGCGAGCATTTCCGAGAATGCGAGAACGAACGTCCAGTAGACGTCGTCCGGAGTGAGCTTGGGAACCACGCGATAGAGCGCCTCGCTGCGCCACTTCGCAAACGGCCAATCGTCGGCCCAGCCGCGCAGCAAGATTTGGTACGCGTGACTGTGCCCGTTGATGAATCCCGGCACCACGAGCCGGTCGGCCGGAAAGGTGCGGCTGGCGAGATGCTTCGCGTCGCGGCGCAGTTCTTCGAAATCCCCGGCTGCAGCGATCGTGCCGTCGCGTACGACGAATGCGTAATCCTCGCGCAGCCTTCCCGAGACCAGGGCGCGCGCCGCGCGAACCAGCTCGCCGCTCATGGCGCGATCAATACGCCGTTCTTGCAAACGGCGGCGGCGAGGTTGCCGCCGAACTGCCAGCCGAACTCCTCGGGCGAGTCGAGCCGCAACGCGACGAAATCCGCATTCGCGCCGGCACGGATGCGTCCGGCGTCGGCTCGCAGCGAATGCGCCGCCGCGCGCGTCACCGCGTACAGCGCTTCGGCTGCGCTCAGCCCGAAAAGCTTGCGTCCGAAGAACGCAACCGTTTGAAGGTTGAAGCACGGCGACGTTCCCGGGTTGTAATCGCTTGCGAGCGCGACCGTCGCGCCGGCTTCGAGCAAGTCACGCACCGGTGCCCGCTGCGGCAGATCGAGGTAGGCAATCGTCGCCGGGCAGGCGACGGTAACGATGCCGCGCTCCGCGATCGCCCCGACGTCGTACTTGCGGATGTAGTTGCAGTGGTCGACGGCGTCGACCTCGAGATGTGCCGCCATCTCGGCGGCCCCGCCGTAAGCCATCTCGTCGCAATGAACTCGCAGCCGCATACCGTGCAGGCGCGCGGCGTCGAGATAACGCCGCGTCTGCTCCGGCGAGAAGAATCCCGGCTCGCAGAATGCGTCGGCGTAGACCGCTCCGTGCGAGGCCGCTGCGGGAACCACTTGATCGATCAAATAATCGACGAATGCCTCTTCGCGCGTGAACTCCGGAGGCAGCGCGTGCGCGCCGAGAAACGTGGCGATCAGGTTCGGAACGTCCGGATCGTTTCGGTGCTGCGCGATCAGATCGAGCAGCGCGGATTCGCCCGGTTTGTGCAGCGCGTAGCCCGTCTTGGTTTCCAGCGTGGTCGTTCCGTGTGCGAGAATCGTTCGCAGCCGCGGCCGCACGGTCTCTTCGTAGAACGTTACCGGATCGAGCAGCGCCTCGCGCGTCTGTGCGACCGTGTAGAGCATGCCGAGCGGCGGAGGCTCGCCGCGAAGACGTGCGGTAAAATCGGGCTCGCGGTCGCCGGCGAAGAGCGGATGCGCGTGCGCGTCAACCAACCCCGGCACGACGACGCAATCGGAAAGATCGAGGATCTCGTTTGTGTCATCCCGAGCCCATCGGCTTCGCTCGGGACGCGATGCACTCGGCAGGAGCGACGACGAAGGGCCGACTTCGGAGAACTTACCGCCTTCTATCATCAATGCGGCGTCGTCGATGCGGCCGAGCGCGTCGAAGTCGATACCGCATTGCGCAGCGTCCGCGTCGCAGGTGATGACCGTCCGAGCGCGGACGATCAAAGACGCCAATCAATACCCTTTGCGTCCGCGGTCTCGATCGCTTCCTCATAGCCCGCGTCGGCGTGGCGTACGACGCCCATGCCGGAGTCGGTCGCAAGGACGCACGCGAGCCGCTCCGCGGCGTCGTCGCTGCCGTCGGCGACGACGACCATGCCGGCGTGCAGGCTATAACCGATGCCGACGCCGCCGCCGTGATGGAAGCTGACCCAGTGCGCGCCGGCCGCCGTGTTGAGCAGCGCATTGAGAATCGGCCAGTCGGCGATCGCGTCGCTGCCGTCGCGCATTCCCTCGGTCTCGCGGTATGGTGAAGCGACGCTGCCCGTGTCGAGGTGGTCGCGACCGATAACGATCGGCGCGCGAACGGCGCCGCTTCGCACGAGTTCGTTGAAGGCGAGTCCGGCCTTCGCCCGGTCGCCGTAGCCCAGCCAGCAGATGCGGGCGGGCAATCCTTGAAACGAGATGCGCTCCCGAGCGAGCCGCAGCCATCGCTCGAGCGAGCCATTCTCCGGGAACAGCTCGAGGAGTTTGCGATCGCAGCACTCGATGTCGCTCGAATCGCCGGAGAGCGCCGCGAAACGAAACGGCCCGGAGCCGCGGCAAAAGAGCGGCCGGATAAAGGCCGGTACGAATCCCGGAAAAGCGAAGGCGCGTCCGTAGCCGGCGCGCTGCGCCTGCGCGCGGATGTTGTTGCCGTAGTCGAAGACGATCGCCCCCGAGTCGAGATAGCGCACCATCGCCTCGACGTGCTGGCTGCAGCTCTCGAGCGCGCGGCGTTCGTATTCGCCCGGATCCCGCTCGCGCAGTGACGCCGCTTGCTCGAGTGAGAGCCCGGCCGGCACGTAACCGTTGAGCAGGTCGTGCGCCGAGGTTTGGTCGGTCACGGCATCCGGACGCAGCCCGAGTTCGTAGAGCATGGGAAACTCTTCGGCTGCATTTCCTTCGTATCCAATCGATACCGCCTCACCGGCGCGGCGCGCCGATTCGACCTGTGCGAGCGCCTCTTCGCGCGACTCGACCACGCGGTCGAGATAGCGCAGCTCCCGCCGCCGGTCCAAACGCGCGCGATCCACGTCCACGACCAGACAGACGCCGCCGTTCATGGCGATGGCGAGCGGCTGCGCGCCGCCCATTCCCCCGACGCCGGCAGTCAAGGTGACGCGCCCTTCGAGCGACCCGCCAAAATGCCGGCGCGCGAGCTCGGCAAACGTCTCGTACGTGCCCTGCACGATGCCCTGGGTGCCGATGTAGATCCACGATCCGGCGGTCATCTGGCCGTACATCGTCAGGCCTTGCGCCTCGAGCTCGCGGAAGACGCTCCAATCGGCCCATTTCGGAACCAGGTTCGCGTTGGCAATGAGGACGCGGGGAGCGCGGGCGTGGGTCTTCCAGACGGCGACCGGTTTCCCGCTTTGAACGATCAGCGTTTCGTCGTTTTTCAGCCGGCGCAGGGTGCGGACGATCGCATCGAAGGCGCTCCACGAACGCGCCGCCCGGCCGTTGCCGCCATAGACCACGAGATCCTCCGGACGTTCGGCAACCTCCGGATCGAGGTTGTTCATCAGCATCCGCAGCGCGGCTTCCTGAGGCCAGCCGGCGCAGGATATTTGCGTGCCGCGCGGCGCTCGAACGGTGCGCGGACCGGCCATAACGCTCATGCGTCCAGCCTTCTACTTCGCGCAGGATGACACTTCTTCTCAATTCGCGAACGCCCGCGCATGCTGCTGCGCTTTTTCGGACGTTATACGCCGTTATTCGCGCTCGCGGGCATCTTCGCCGCGAGCGTTTTGCCGTCGCAAGCCGGCACTACCGGTGCGATTACCGGACAGGTGGTGAGCACGACGAAGGCACCCGTTGCGGGCGCACGCGTCGTCGCCGTCAGTCCGTCGCAGACCGCGACGGTTACGACCGACGCCTCGGGGCGTTTCTCGCTCCTTTCGCTCGCACCGGAAACGTACACGATCACCGTTTCAAAGGAAGGCTTCGATACGACGTCGCTGACCGGCATCTCGGTCTTTGCCGATCAGCTGCAGACGCTTCGCGTCACCCTCGCGCCTTCGCTGCGGACCATCGCGCACGTCACCGCGCGTTCCTCGATGGACCTCGTGAAATCCGGAACGACCAGCGACGTCTATTCGGTGAACTCGACCGTCACGGCGGCGGCGGCGGGCATCGGCGGCGGCGGAAACTTGAACAACGCCTACTCGGCCATCGCCGCCGTTCCGGGAACGTTCGTCCCGCCGAACCAGCAAGGTTGGGATCAGGTCGTATACATTCGCGGCGGCAACTACGACCAGGTCGGCTACGAGTTTGACGGCGTCCCGGTGAATCGTTCGTTCGACAACTACCCCGGGAGCACGGCCGGCACGCTCGGCCAGCAAGAGCTGCAAGTCTACGCCGGCGGCGGAACGGCCGGGGAGAGCACCTCCGGCTTAGCCGGCTTTATCAACCAGGTCATCAAGACCGGAACGTTCCCGGGCTATGCGACGGTCAGCGGCGGGATCGGCACGCCGACTTACTATCACAACCTTCAAGTCGAGGTCGGCGGAGCGACGCCCGATCGGCTCTTCTCTTACTACGTCGGTATCGGCGGCTACAATCAGGATTACCGGTATCTCGATCAGTTCAACGGTTCGAATCTCGGACTTGTCTGGGGTTATCCGGCCATTGCCTTCAACACCACCAACCAATACTTCGGCGGCGTCTACCCCATCTGCGGCTACAATCCGCCGAGCGGTTCCGGCTTTTACAACGGCCCAAACCCTTCCCCGGTCTGGGATCCCTTCCAGCTCAATCCGGGACAGCCGAACTATTTGCCGCTGCCGGTCAACACGCGTAACCCGTACAACCGCGGCAACGATCCGGGCTGCTATCAAACGATCACTCCGGCCTACAATGCGTACGGCGTCTCCAATCTCGCCGACCGCGAAAACGTGGTCAACCTTCACATCGGCGTCCCCCACCGGCACGACGCGGGCCGCGACGACATTCAAGTGCTCTATAACGTCGTGGGACTGCAGACGCAGTTCGTCAGCTCGCAGAACGATCTCGGACCGAACATCATTACCGAGCTGAGCCAGTACGAAACCAGTCTTTCGGTACCCGAGGTCTGGCCCGACTTCGTCACCTGGCCGGGCGGCACGCACTTCGGCCAAAGCGCATCGAATCTCTCGCCGGTTCCGTACTTCGCGCCGAGCTCGCCGGGAAACCGCTGCGCGAACATCGATCCGTACGGCTATTACTCCACGTTTCAAATAAAGGGGCAGTGCGCTGCCGGGACGTTCTCGGCGGTGCCGCCCGACAACCGCGACTCGTTTTGGAATAATGCGTCGATCTTCAAGCTGCAGTACCAGCATAACATCGGCTCGAGCGCCTATATTCGGGTTTACGGATATTCGTTCTACTCCGACTGGCTGCAGGCGAGCGCGCTCAGCTACGGCACGCCGTTTTATGGCTTCGGCGCGCTGAGCTATGACTACGAGCTCGAATCTCATACGCGTGGGCTCTCGATGACGGCCGCCGATCAGGTGAGTCCCGAGCATTTGCTCACCTTCGACGCGAACTACGTGACCGCGACGACGAACCGCTACAACAACGACAACTTCAATAACTACCTCTCGACCAACGCTACCAGCCTTACTAATGGGTCGCAGTGTTTCGCCTATCAAAACGGCAACGTCGGCGGCGTGCACTACCAGCGGGGCGAACCCGCTCCGTGCAACAGCAATCTGACGAGCGGCACGTTTATGGATCCCGAGCCCGCTCCGTCGGTGGCGGGTGCCAACTGGCAGGTTACCTATACCGGCAACTCCGGGTTCGTCAACACGGTCGAGCCGAACTTCACCGCGCTGGCGTTACAAGACCAATGGAATCCCAGCGACAAGCTCAACGTCAATCTCGGTTTGCGCGAGGAAGAGTACGAATACAACCTCGCCAACACATCCGACAACGGTCAAAACTTTTGGTTCCTGGCGGGGCAGCACGAGTTCTGCTACAACCCGCAAACCCTGGCACCGTACTTCATTCCGACTCCGCCCGCGAGCGGCCGCCCTCCGATACCGTTCGCCGGCTTCAACTGTCCGGTCGACAACTCGATCCCGGCGCACCCCGTTCAAACCGTGCATCCCGATGGTAAGGACGGGCACCTCTTGCTCAGCAACAACTACCCGTCGTCCGTCGCCGACTACGCCTTTACCCCGCAGGTGGGCATGACGTACACGCTCGATCCCGACACCGTGCTGCGCCTGTCGGCGGGACGCTACGCCCAGGAGCCGCAGACGTATCAAGTGCAGTACAATGCTAAAGACAACAATCTCGCATACGATCTCTTTCAGGCGTTCTGGCAGTACGGCTACACGACGCCGCTGCACAACGCGCTCGTCCAATACTCCGATAACTACGACTTCTCGTACGAACGGCGCTTCAAGGGCACCGACATGTCGATCAAGGTAACGCCGTATCTGCGCTATGCCACGAATCAGATCTACGGCGTCAGTCTGCCCTTCGGCCTTGCCGGCGGCTTGAACTCGGGCGTCGAACGCGTCGACGGCTTCGAAACCGAGTTCACCAAGGGCGACTTCAACAAGAACGGCCTCTCCTTCTTGATCTCATATACCTACACCAACGCCGCCGAGCGCTGGAACAACTTCCCGGGCACGTCGATCAATCCGCTCGATCCCTATAACCAGGACATCGCCAACTTCAACGGCCTGACGAAGGCCGGCGGCGGCTCGCAGTGCTACGAGAACAACAACCACGGCGATATTTTTCCCGATCCGAAGTGCGTGCAACTCAAGCCCGGCTACAACCCGCCGATTTCGAATCCGTACTACGCCATGGCGCAGCAGCCGCTGCTCGACCGCAACGGATGGTATCCCGTCGGCCTCGACTACGCCTATCTTTCACCCAACGTTCTCAGCGCGATCGTGAACTACCGGCATAATAAGTTTTGGATCACGCCGGCTTTGACGTTCAACGAGGGCTCGCTCTATGGAAATCCGGCGGACGTTTACGGAAACGATCCACGCGTCTGCACGGGCAACTCGGCCGGGTTCATCAAGTCGCCGATCCACTCCCAGAATCCGCTCCAGGCCGATTATACGACCTGCTTCTCGGCGGCCACGCAGAGCGGAACCTCACCCGGTTCGCTCTTTATTCCCAATCCGAAGACGGGCACGTTCGACGGCTTCGGCTCCTTCCGTCAGCCGAATCAGCTCAACCTCAGCCTACAGCTCGGCTACCAGCTCACACCGCGTATCAAAGTCAGCGCCCTGCTGGCCAACCTCGTCAACTCCTGCTTCGGCGGCTCGTCGGAACCCTGGACGAAGCAGTTTCCGCCCAATGGTTTTACCTGCGGTTATCAAGCGAACTACTATTACGTCTCGAACTTCTACAACGGCGTCTCGCCGAACGACCGCAAGGCGAACGGCGTTGCCCTCAATCCGGCGTTCGAGCAGCCCTTCATTCCGGCGTACGCCGATACCAACGGATTCGTCCTGCCGAACCCGTTCAACATGTACCTGCAGTTCAACGTCAGCCTGTAAGGCGACGCCCGATCGCGGCTTCGGCCGCACGCACCAGCCGCTGCGAGCGGATGAGCTCGCGCGCGGCGGCGATGTCCGGCGCCGGCGGACGGTCCTCCAGCCACGGGGAAATCGCCTCGCGAGCCGTCTCGTGCGCGGCTTGCGTTCCCAGACCCGAACGCAACGGCCGGCGCAGATCGGTCGCGGCCAGCGCGCCGACGAGTTCGCAGGCAAGTGCCCCTTCGACGTTGTCGAGCACGCGAGGAAGGTTGTTCGCCGAGGTCATCCCCATGCTGACGTGATCCTCCTGACCCGCCGATGTCGGAATAGAATCGACGCTCGAGGGCCAGGCCAAGCCTTTATTATCGTTGACGAGCGCGGCCGCGGTATACTGAACGATCATCAGCCCGGACTCCAGACCCAACCGCCGCGCGAGAAAGAGCGGTAAGCCGCGATCTTCGCCGTTGAGCAAGAGGTAGAGGCGCCGCTCGGCGATGGAGGCGAACTCGGCAACGCCGATCTTGAGGATATCGAGGGCAATCGCGATCGGTTCTCCGTGAAAGTTTCCACCGGAGAGAAAGTCGCCGTCCTCGGGAAAGACCAAGGGGTTGTCCGTAACCGAGTTCGCCTCGATCTCGATGACGCGGCGAACGTGTGCGAGCGTGTCGCGTGCGGCCCCGTGAACGACCGGAATGCACCGGAACGAGTACGGATCTTGAACGCGACCGCACTCCGCGTGCGACTGCACGATCTCCGAGCCGGCCAGCAGCGCCCGAAGGTTGGCCGCAACGCGCTCTTGGCCGGGGTGTGGGCGCAGGTCGTTGAGCCGGCGATCGAAGACCCGCTCGGTGCCGAGATAGGCTTCGAGCGACATCGCGCCGATCACGTCCGCGGCCGCCGCGAGCCGTTCCGCGCGCAGTACGCCGAGCGCCGCGACGCCGGTCATAACCTGCGTGCCGTTGACGAGTGCGAGGCCTTCTTTTGCGCCGAGCGCGATCGGCTTGAGGCCGGCGCGCTCGAGCGCAACGGCGCTCGGTAGTCGCTCACCGCGATAGAATGCCTCGCCTTCGCCGATCAGCGTCAGGCTCATGTGGGCAAGCGGCGCGAGATCGCCGCTTGCACCGACGGAGCCTTGGCAGGGAACGACGGGTGTAACGCCGCTATCGAGCATCGCGACGATGAGATCGAGCGTCTCGGGCTTCACGCCGGAATGTCCGGCCGAGAGCGAGTTTGCGCGCAGTACGCCGGCGGCGCGGACGAACGGAATCGCGAGCGGTGCGCCCGTCCCGGCGGCGTGGCTGCGCACTAAGTTGACTTGCAGTGCGACCGCATCGGTCGGGTCGACCGGTATGCTGGCGAGCCGGCCGAAGCCGGTCGTGACGCCGTAGATCGCATCGCCGCCGGCGAACCGGTTCTCGACGAAGTCGCGGGCGCGGGCGACGCGCTCGCGCGCCGCCGGTGCGATTTCGACCGCGGCGCCGTCGGCGACGGCTTCAATCGATTCGAGCGTCAGGTGTCTTCCGTCGAGCTCGACGCTCTTCAAAGCTTCGACCAATCGACCGACGCCGGCCTGGCAAACGGCGGCCCGCGCTCAATGACGATCGTCTCGCGATCGCGCAGAGGAATCGTGCGCGGATCTTTGCCGTGCCACGGCGTTCCGTTCACCCAAATCGAAAGCCGGCCACCGTGCGGCGCGCTCACGCTCGCCGCCCGCGTCCAACTCAAGTCGGGTCCCCAGATGTCGAAGAAGTTTCCGAGATCAAAGCTACGCTTCACCGGCGATTCGATGTGAATGATGCCGTCGGTCGCATGCGTGTGCACCCAGTAGAGACAGCCCGACCCCGTAGGAATCCCGACGTTCGCCGGAACGGTCACGCCCCGACCGCGATCGTAGAGTTGCAGGTCGACGTGTACGTGCTCGACTGCTCCCTCGGTCCGATCGCAGCGAATCCCGTCGATCGGCAACGTTCCGAAGAAACTCTGGGCGAGGACGGTAATCGCAAAAAGAATCATCACCGCGGCTCTTCGCTGCCCCGCAGAACGCTACCCGCGGGCGTGCGAGCGCCCGTAACGTGTGCATAACGAAAAATAATTGTGGACAGCTTGTGAATTCCTCAATCGAACGCTTGTCGTTACGTCTTTTTGCGTGATACGATGCACGAGCTTCGAATCTTTCGAAGTGCGACGAACGTATCGTTCGCGACCAACGCAAATCGGAGACGCTGCATTTTTTGCAGCCCTTCGAGGCAGCGGTCAAACCGCCAAACCGGCGTCAGTGGGGTCTCCGAAAGGAAGCCAAACAGGCGAGGTTGGTGTGTGAATACGTCGGAACCCGCTCCAGCTCACGCTGGGCGGGTTTCGTTATTTGCGCTCACATCATTTCCCGACGCGTTCCTTCGCTCGGACGCTTGTCGCACCACCTCCTATGGCGCGACTGCTCGTGCGCTTTTTCGCGCGAACCAAGTTTTGAAGCAGCCCTCCGTGGCTGGCCCGAAAAAGTCGCAACGCCTCGCTCACGGAGCGCGTCGGGAAATGATGCTCGCTTAGTTCGCGTCACTCGTACTTTGAGGAGATCTGGGCGGCGAGCTCGGCGATGCGCGAGCGCGCGGCGGGTGGACTGACAATTTCGGCTTGGGTCCCCCAGCCGAGAACCCAGCGAACGAGTTCGTCGACGTCGGCGACGCGGTAGCCGATCAGAACCGATCCGTCGTCGCCCTGCTCGATCTCGCGTTCGGCGACGATTCGAGCGGCGACGGCTGCCTTCGCGACGCGCGGCGCGAATCGAACGCGCACCTCGGTCGTCTCGTCGGCGTGAAGGACCCCGCTGATCGAAGCGGCGGCATACTCCTCGACGTTGAATCCGTTGGGGCGAACGAACGTACGCGCCGACACGTGCGGATCGCTGACGCTATCGACGGCGAAGGTACGCATGTCGCGCCGGGTGTGATCGTAGGCGACACAGTAAACGCGGCCGGCGTTGAGGATGAAGCCGTAGGGATCGACGGTCCGGGCGCTGGACTTCCCTTCTTTGTCGAGATACCTGAACTTGGCGCTTCGCGAGCTGCGCTCCGCGGACGAGAGCAGCGCGAAGGCCCGCTCGCCGCGTTCGTCGAGGCGTATCTCGGAGAGGCGGAAGGCAATCGGCGACGCCGCTTCGACCCGCGCGCGGGCGCCGCGTCCCGAGCTCTCCACCAGTTTCTCGGCAACCTCGTCGATCGACGCTCCGATCGTTCCGCCGATGCTCGCGCCGAGCGCGCGCAACGCGACCAGCCCGAAGAGCTCGCCACTGCTCAAATCGAGGCGCCGCAGACTGTAGCCGCCTGCAAAGCGATAGACGTTGGCCGCCCGATCGAAGTACCACGGGAACCCGGCCTCGGAAAGGACCGAGAGGTAACGCCGCAAGGTGCGCGTGCTCGGTCGCTTGCCGCTCTCGGCGATGCGGTCTTTGAGATCTTCGAACGAGTGGTGTCCTTGATCGATCGCGTTGAGCAATCGCACGAGGAGAACGACTTTTGATTCTCCTTCGGCGACGCTCATTGCGATGTGGAGGCGGCTTGCGCCTTCGGAAAGCAGCCGTCGGGCGCACCGATCGGGGGCGCACTCGGTTGCGGCGGCGTTGCCGTAACGCCGATCTGCACCGGATAGAACGAGCCGCCGTCGGTCATCGTCTGAACGACCACGCGCGACGTCTGACCCGCCGTCAGATTGAATGACGTCACCTGATAGGGCGCCGGCTGTCGAACGCACCCGACGTCGAAGAGGTTTCCGTCGATCAGAAAGCTGCCGCGCGCCGGTCCCGCGAGCGGCTTGAGGTAGAGATATGCCGTGGACGGCTGCGATCCCGGATTGGCCATCGTGAGATCGATCGTGTGCAGTACGCCGTAATCGCCGTAGTCGTGCCCCGCGGCCGCCGGATCGACGCTCGGCGGCGTCGGGTCCGTGTCGCCGACGACGAGCGTTGCATCGGGGCCGCCCGCGTTATAGCTGAGCGCATCGGTACCGAAACCCGCAATTTTGAAGACGCCGGTTCGGTGATGGCCGTCACCGGGCAGGACCGGGCCCGCGAGAAGCGCGCGGGGATCGGCGCCCGGCGAAACTGCGAGAACCGTGACGACCACGGGACCGCCGGAGAGCACGCGCAGATCGACGGCGCCCGTGACCAACTGACGCGCGCTCATCGAGAGCTCGCTGATCGGATAGGGATCGTCTTGCGAGAGCGCCACGACGACGCCTTCGCCGCGCGCCTTGGTCAAAAGGAAGTTCTTGGTCAAGGTTTGGCCGACGTGCATGACGTCCATATTCGGTCCGGCGGACGCATCGACGACCTGCACGGAGGTCGGATCTTGCGAGTCGCTGGTGAGTGCCACCACCAGCTTGCGTGAATCGCCGGGGTCGCCTGCCGCATCGTGATAATAATAGAGTCTAGCCGGCGCCGTCGCCGCAACCGTCCCGCGAAAGAGCACGCCGTCTTGGCTCACGTGCTCGGGATCGTCGTCGTAGAACAGCACTTCCGGAGCGAAGTCTTGCAGCGCCGCGTTCTGCACGCTTACCGTCGTGGTGCCCGACTGATCGAAGTATTGACCGTCTCCCGAAATCTGCACCGGAACGGTAAACTCTGCGCTCTCACCCGCCTTCAAGGGTGACGCCGGCTCGTTGACCGGACCGATCGTCGTTTGAGCGCCAGGCAAGGCTTGCGTGATGCGCGCCGCCGCTGCTTGCACTTGCCGGGCCAACCAACCGGGATCGGCGGGATCGCCGGTGACCGTCAGATTCGTCTGCGGCACGATCGTCCCGGCATTGAAGGCGACGCGGATCGGGAGATCGGCGCTGGCGCCGTTGGCGTCGACCAGATGTACGACATCGTTGCCCGTTGCCTGCGTTGCCGTGATGGTCAGTACGGTTCCGTCGGCACTTACGCCAACGTTCACGAGCCGCCGATCGAGCGTCGCTTGCACGGGCGGCGCCGCACCGCCGATGGTAACGACTTGTTGCTGAGCCGGATTGAGCGCAACGTTGGCAGCGGAGAGGCTGAGCGCGCCCGGAGCAGCCTGCGCAAGGACGATCCCCAGAATGAAGGCCTGCACGCGAGGCTAGCGCCGGGTCGCGAGTCTACGTTACCGCTGGTTCGGGCGGAGGCGCCGCGGGCGGTTCGACCGACGGAATCTTCGAGTACTTGAGCTTCTCCGGATCGTCCGGGTCGACGTCGCCGAGGATGTGATCGCCCGATCCGAAGGCGCCCTTGAGCATCTCCTCGGCCAGTTCGTCCTCCACCATCCGCTGAATTGCCCGGCGCAACGGACGCGCACCGAACTGCGGGTCCCAACCCTTCTTGGCAAGCACCGCCTTCGCGCCCTCGGTAACTTTGAGTTCCATCTCTTGGGCGCGAACCTCGCGAATGACTTTCTCGAGTTCGAGCGTGACGATCTCCTCGATCTGTTCGCGCGTGAGCTGGTGAAAGACGATGACTTCGTCGACGCGGTTGAGGAACTCAGGCCGGAAGGTCTGTTTGACCTCCTCCATGACGCGGCTCTTCATTCGGTCGTAAGCCTTCACTTCGTCTTCGGCCGAGAGCTTCTGCGGACGGAAGCCAATGTCGGTCGTGGTGGTCATGCCGATCGCGCCGACGTTGCTGGTCATGATAATGACCGTGTTCTTGAAATCGACTTGACGGCCCTGAGAGTCGGTCAGCCGCCCATCCTCGAGCACCTGCAAGAGCAGGTTGAAGACGTCCGGGTGCGCTTTCTCGATTTCGTCGAGCAGCACGACGGAGTATGGACGCCGCCGCACCGCCTCGGTGAGCTGTCCGCCCTCTTCGTAACCGACATATCCGGGCGGCGCGCCGACGAGCCGGCTCACCGAATACTTCTCCATGTACTCGGACATGTCGATGCGAATCATCGATTCTTCGTCGTCGAAAAGGAAGGCCGCGACGCTGCGCGCCACTTCGGTTTTGCCGACGCCGGTGGGCCCGAGGAAAATGAAGGAACCGATCGGGCGACTCGGGTTCTTCAAACCCGCGCGGGAGCGCCGGATCGCTCGGGTGATGACTTGAATCGCCTCTTCCTGGCCGACGACCCGCTTGTGGAGCAGCTCGCCCATCTTGAGCAGCTTCTCGGTCTCCGCCTGGGCGAGCCGGCTCACCGGGATCTTCGTCCAGGACGCGACGATCTCGGCAATGTTGTCCGCCGTCACCTTTAAGACGCGCTCGGACGCAGCCTTGCGGTCGCGCCACTCCTGCTCGAGGTGCGCCTTCTCGAGCCGCAGCTTCTCCTCGCGATCGCGAATCGACGCGGCCTTATCGAACTCCTGATTCTTGACGACGGCCTCTTTTTCGGCAATGAGCTTTCGTAGCTGCGCATCGGCTTCCCGAATCGCCGGCGGCGGAAGCGTCGCCTGCAGGCGGACGCGCGAGCTCGCTTCGTCGATCAAATCGACGGCTTTGTCGGGCAGGAAGCGATCGGTAATGTACCGGTCGCCAAGCTTCGCGGCCGCCGCCAGCGCCTCATCGGTGATCTGCACCTTGTGATGCGCCTCGTACCGATCGCGCAGGCCTTTGAGAATCTCGATCGTTTCCTCGACGGTCGGCTCCCCGACCATGACCGGCTGGAAGCGTCGCTCGAGCGCGGAGTCTTTTTCGATGTGCTTGCGAAACTCGTTGAGCGTCGTCGCGCCGATGCATTGGAGCTCGCCGCGCGCGAGCGCGGGCTTGATGATGTTGCTCGCGTCGATCGCACCCTCGGCGGCACCCGCTCCAACGAGCGTGTGCAGCTCGTCGATGAAGAGAATGATCTCCCCGGAGGCGCCGCGGATCTCGTCCATAACCCGCTTCATCCGCTCTTCGAACTCGCCGCGATATTTGGTACCGGCGACGAGCCCGGCGAGATCGAGTGTGATCACGCGCCGGTCGCGCAACGGCTCCGGAATGTCGCCTTTAATGACTCGCTGCGCGAGCCCCTCGGCGATTGCGGTCTTACCGACTCCCGGTTCGCCGATGAGCGCCGGGTTGTTCTTCGTGCGCCGCGAGAGAATCTGAATGACGCGCTCGATTTCGTTGTTGCGTCCGATCACCGGGTCGAGCTTGTTGTCGCGGGCAAGCTGGGTGAGGTCGCGTCCGTAAGCGTCGAGCGTCGGGGTCTTGCTCTTCCCCTTTGGTGCGGTCGGCTGGCCCTCGGCGCCCAGCAGTGAGGTTGTCTGCACGCGCACCTTTGCGGGATCGACGCCGAGATTGGTCAGCACGCGAGCGGCGACGCCCTCGCCCTCCCGGATAAGCCCGAGAAGCAAGTGCTCGGTGCCGATGTAATTGTGATTAAGCTGGCGGGCCTCCTCGAAGGCGAGCTCGATCACGCGCTTGGCGCGCGGCGTGAAGACCATCTCTTGCTGTACGGTCTGGCCGCCGCGCCCGACGATCGCTTCGACCTCTTGGCGGACTTTCGCGAGATTGACGCCGAGCGACTCGAGGACTTTTGCGGCCAAGCTCTCGCCCTCGGAGATGATTCCGAGCAGGATATGCTCGGTCCCGATATAGTTGTTTCCGAGGCGTTGCGCTTCTTCCTGAGCCAGCACGATGCTGCGCCGCGCTCGCTCGGTGAAGGGCTCCCACATCGACATCGCTCTGGCTCTTCCTTTCTTCTTATATAGACTCTACCCGCCAGAGAGCAGTTTCGTGGCAGTTCGCGGGCACGTCGGCGCGCGCCCGCCTGCGTTCGACTCCGCTCGCTATGCTCGCTCCGCCCAGGATGACAAGGGCCATTGCTTCACCGAGATAACAGAGCGAAGGTTTGCCGTAGACCTCGGGGAACCTCGCTAGAGCCTATGCCGACCGTAGAACAAGTGCGCGAAGCGCTCGTCGAGGTGAAAGACCCCGAGTTGAATCTCGGAATCCTCGAGCTCGGTCTCGTCTACGACATCACCACCGAAGGCGAGAACGAACAGAACGTCAACGTCCTGATGACGCTCACCTCACCGATGTGTCCGGTCGGGCCGATGTTCATGCAGTCCGTCAAGGATCACGTGCTCGCGCTCGAGGGCGTCGAGAACGCCAACGTCGAGATCACGTTTACGCCGCCCTGGGATCCGGCAACGATGGCCTCCGACGACGTGAAGGCGATGCTCGGAATTTGGTAGGTCTGAACGCTCCCGCTGCACGGCCTCCTCGGCTTCACGTCACGGGACGCTCAATGCGAATAGCTATCGCCAGCTAACGAGATACGTACGGGCCCTCGCGTGGGAAGATGCGAGTAGGGATGCCGGCGAACGCCGGGTCGCCGCACTGCCAGAGCAAGAACGAGTACTCGTCGGTCAGCAGCTCCTCGCTCTGCTTGCGCGACGCCGCCAGAAAGCCGTGTCCGGCGTCGTAATCGACGCGCAGCAGAATCGGGCGCCCGCTCGTCGTCGACTTTTGCAGTCGCGCGGTGAACTTTGCGAGCTCCCATGAGGAGACGCGCGGGTCGTTATAGCCGGTGACCAGCATCACCGCGGGATAGGCCGTCCCGGGGACGACGTGCTCGTAGGCATCCATCGCGTACAGCGCTTTGAAACCGGCTTCGTTCTTTTGGGTCCCGAATTCGGGAACGTTGGGGGGACCATTCGGGGGGAACTCCATTCTGAACGCATTGCTCGCGCCGACAACGTCGAGAGCCCCGGCGAAGAGATGGGGCTGCGTCGTGATCGCGCGTCCGATCGTGATGCCGCCGGCGCTGGTCCCTTCGCCGGCGAGGTGCGCCGCCGAGGTATACTTGTGTGCGATCAGCCACTGCCCGCAAGCGATGAAGTCTTGCCACGTGTGGGGCTTGGTCGCGATCATCCCGGCCCGGTGCCAGGCCTCGCCATACCATCCGCCGCCGCGTACGTGGCAGACCGCAAAGACGCCGCCGCGTTCGAGCCAGGCGACGCGCGTGGCCCTGAACGACGGCGCGATCGTTATTCCGTAGGCACCGTAGCCGTTTAAGTAGGCCGGGTGGGAACCGTCCAGCTTGAGACCCTTGCGATAGACGACCGAAAGCGGCACCATCGTACCGTCGGCGCTGCGCGCCCTTACCTCCGAGGAGGTGTACGGCGACATGTCGACGTTGGCGAGCGCTGTGAGATGCGCGTCGGTCACGCTTCCGTTGGCGTCGACGGCATAGTAGAGCAGCGAATGCGTCCAACCCGTCAAGCCGAAGACCGCCCCGGGAACGCGTGCGTCGGTGCTCATCGCGTTGATGGAACCGGCGAAGGGAAGCGTGACGTCGGTGCTCGCACCGGGCGTTCCGTCGCCGAAGAGGGCGACGCGCGTGATCTTTCCGAATCCGCCGTTGCGCGCGAGCACGTAGAGTCCGTCGGCGGCGACGCCGACCTGCTCGACGACCGGCGCGCCCGCCGCGACGACCGTCTTCGCCGTGGCCAGATCCGGTGAATCGAGCGAGGTCGCGACGACTTTAAAGCTCGGCGCGTCTTTGTGTGTGAGCAAGTAGATCGTCGAGCCTTTGAGGTCGTAGCCGGTCACGCCGTCCTCGGGCGTAGCGATCTTCTTCCAAGCGACGTCGGGCGAATCGATCGACGCGGCACGCGTCGCGTAGATCGCCACCTCATTTTGAACGCCGTTCGAGACCACGGCCAGCATGTAGGACGAGACCGGGGAGTACAGGATCGCGGGAAAGTCGGTCGGTGAAAACTTGATATTCGGATTTACGCCGTAGCCGAAGAGTGCGGCGTCCTTGTCGGGATCGCGCCCCAGGACGTGCAGATAGGTGACGGGCCGCGTCTCTTTGTCCGTCTCGGGCTCGCCCGGCTGCAGCTTCGGGAAGCGCACGTAGTAGAACGATTTTCCGTCGGGGAGCCAACTCGTCGCACCAACGTAGTAAGCGCGATCGATTGCATCGGGAAGAACTTGGCCGGTCGCGGTCTCGACGACGTGAATGACCGCCGCCTCCGAGCCGCCTTCAGAGATTCCGTAGGCGACGTATTTGCCGTCGAGCGAGGGCAGGTAATAGTTGATCGTATAGTGCTCGCCGGGCGCGGCAAGGCTCTGCGGATCGATCAACACGCGTTCGTCGCCGCCCGACGCGCTGCGCACGTAGAGCTTCGGCGAATTGTCGCCCGGGTTACTCTTGAGGTAAAAATAGTATCCGCCGTCAACCGTCAAATCGTTGACCACGGCGCCGGAGTTATCGAGCTGTCGGATGCGATCGAAAAGCTCTTCGCGCGGCGATCCGAGCCGGCCGAGCACCGCTCTGGCGTACGCGTTCTGATCTTTGAAGAACTTGACGACGACCGGATCCTTCATGTTCTCGAAGTAACGGTACGGATCGGTTATCGACATCCCGTACTTGGTGACGCCGACCGGACGCTCGGGCGGTACCGGAGGCGGAGCAGGAAAGCCTTGCGGTGCCGGCGCGCCCGCTCGCGCGGCCGGAAGCCCCAAAGCGGCGACGACAACGATCGATGCAAGCAATCGCGTACGCAACATACGCCCCGATATCCCCGCTTCGAACGGCGAGGACCTCTCCGGCGGGGCGTGCAAGCTTGCGGCGTGAAGAGCCGCGCCGAAAAGTATGCCGAGCTCGCGCAAAAACGCGAGCTGGCGAGGACGCCCGCCGGTTCCGAGGCCGTCGCGAGGCAGCACGAGCGGGGGAAACGCTCCGCACGCGAGCGCGTCGACGCGCTCGTCGACGACGGCTCTTTCGTGGAGTTCGACCGCTTCGTCGTCCATCGAACCAACGCGTTCGGCCTCGACGAGAAAGAGTTTCTCGGCGACGGCGTGATCACCGGGCGAGCCACGATCGACGGGCGGCAAGTCTTTCTCTTCTCGCAGGATTTCTCGGTGCTGGGCGGATCGCTCGGCGAAGCTTTTGCCGAAAAGATTTGCAAGACGATGGATCTCGCGGTGCGCACCGGATCGCCGATGATCGGCATCAACGACTCGGGCGGAGCGCGCATTCAGGAAGGCGTCGTATCGCTCGGAGGTTATGCCGAGATTTTCTGGCGGAACGTTCAAGCCAGCGGCGTGGTTCCGCAAATCAGTTTAATTGCCGGCCCGTGCGCCGGCGGCGCCGTCTATTCGCCGGCGATCACCGACTTCATCGTAATGACCGAAACGATCTCGCAGATGTTCATCACCGGACCGGAGATCATCAAAACGGTCACCGGTGAAGAAGTTTCCTTCGAAGAGCTGGGCGGCGCCAACACGCACGCCACGCGAAGCGGCGTCGCACACCTCGTCGCGAGCGACGAAACGAATCTTTTCGAGCTCGCGCGAGCGCTCTTCTCGTTCCTGCCGCAGAACAATCGCGAGCAGCCGCCGGAGTACGATTGCGACGACGATCCGCATCGCAGCGTCGATGCCCTCGACGAGCTCGTTCCCGACTCGCCCAACAAGCCGTACGACATGCACGCCGCGATCGAAGGGATCGTCGACTACGGCGACTTTCTAGAGATTCAGCCCCTTTACGCGCCGAATATCATTTGCGGCTTCGGTCGCGTCAACGGGCGCACCGTCGGCATCGTCGGCAATCAGCCGAACGTGCTTGCCGGCGTGCTCGATACGCGCTCGTCGATCAAGGCGGCGCGTTTCGTACGGTTTTGCGATGCGTTCAACATTCCGCTCGTGACCTTCGTCGACGTTCCCGGATTTCTGCCCGGCACCGACCAGGAGTACGGCGGAATCATCCTGCACGGCGCGAAGCTGCTCTACGCCTTTGCCGAAGCGACCGTTCCCAAGATCACCATCATCACGCGCAAAGCCTACGGTGGCGCGTACGACGTCATGGCGAGCAAGCACATCCGTGCCGACGTCAACCTCGCGTGGCCGACCGCGGAGATCGCCGTGATGGGCGCCGAGGGCGCGGTCAAGACGATCTTTCGCCGCGACATCGCGGGGGCTGCCGATCCGGATGCGAAGATGCGCGAGCTGATCGACGAGTACACCGAGCGCTTCGCCAACCCGTATATCGCGGCCCAACGTGGATATGTCGACGACGTGATCGAGGCGCGCCTCACCCGCAAGGCCGTCGCGAGCGCGCTCGAGATGCTCGCCGGCAAGCGGGTGCCGCGCCCCGAGCGCAAGCACGGCAACATTCCACTCTAGCTCGCAACGAAGAGAAAGGCTGACGTGAAACTTTTGGAAGGGAAGCGCGCGCTGGTGACGGGCGTCGCGAACCGCTGGTCGATCGCAACGGGGGTCGCGCGCAAACTGCACGAACAGGGCGCGGCGATTGCGCTTACCTATCAGGGCGAGCGAGTCAAAGGCGAAGTCGAGAAGCTCGCCGCAGAGCTGGGCGGAGCACCGGTTTTGGAGTGCGACGTCTCCGACGACGCGTCGCTGACGGCGATGCGGGAGGCGCTTCTAAATGGCTTCGGCCACATCGACGTCCTCGTGCACTCCATCGCCTTCGCCAATAAAGAAGACCTGGCGGGAAAGGTCTTCGATACGTCTCGTCCGGGTTTTGCGCTCGCGCTCGACGTTTCGGCCTACTCGCTCATCGCACTGGTGAGCGCGCTGCGCGAACTGCTGAACGACGGTGCCTCGATCATGGCCCTCACCTATCTCGGCTCGACCCAAATCGTGCCCAACTATAACTTGATGGGCATTGCCAAGGCGGCGCTCGAGGCGACGGTACGATACCTTTCGTTCGATCTGGGCGAACGCGGCATTCGCGTGAACGCGATTTCGTCCGGTCCCATCAAAACTGCGAGTATGCGCCAAGTCGGCGGCGCGACGCGAATGCTCGACGTCGTGCCCAAGGTCGCGCCGCTGCGGCGCAACGTCACCTCCGAAGATGTCGGAAATATGGCGGTCTTCCTTGCATCGGACTTGGCGAGCGCGGTGACGGCGGACGTTCACTTCGTCGACGCGGGCTATCACGCCATGGGTCTATTCGCGCTTGGCGATTAGGAAGATTCTGATCGCGAACCGCGGCGAAATTGCGGTTCGGATCGTTCGCACCGCGCGGGAGATGGGCATCGTGTCCGTCGCCGTTTACTCCGACGCCGACCGCGATGCGCTGCACGTAGAACTCGCCGACGAATCGTACCGGCTGGGTCCGGCTTCACCCGCCCAAAGCTATCTCGACGCCGAGAAGCTCGTCGAGTGCGCGGAGCGCGCGGGCGCCGATGCGATTCATCCCGGCTATGGCTTCCTCGCCGAGAACGCCGCTTTTGCGCGCCACGTCGTCGCTGCCGGCTTGACGTGGATCGGCCCGCATGCCGATGCGATCGACGCCATGGGCGACAAACTTCGCGCCCGCCGCGCCATGCAGGAGGCCGGCGTGCCGCTCGTCCCCGGCGCAACGGTGGCGTTGACCGGCGTGGCCGCCGCACGCGACGCCGCGAAGGAGTACGGTCTGCCGCTCGCGCTCAAGGCAGCCGCGGGCGGCGGCGGAAAGGGGCTCAAGGTCGCGCGAACGCTCGACGAGATCGAGTCGGCCTTTGAAACGGCGCGCCGCGAGGCGGAGGCATACTTCAAAGACGGCACCATCTACGCAGAGCGCTATCTGGAAAATCCGAAGCACGTCGAGCTGCAAATCGTCGCCGACAAGCACGGTAACGTCGTTCACGCCGGAGAGCGCGATTGTTCGCTGCAGCGGCGCCATCAAAAACTTTGGGAAGAGACGCCGGCCGAAATCTCGCCGCGCGTACGCGATGCGATGCGCGATGCGGGCGTGCGCGCCGCGCAAGCGATCGGGTACGACTCTGCCGGCACGATCGAGTGTCTGGTCTCGGGCGACGCGTTTTACTTTCTGGAAATGAACACGCGCATTCAGGTCGAGCATACGGTGACCGAGATGATTACGGGCTTCGACTTGGTGCGCGAACAGATCCGCGTGGCGGCGGGAGAGCCGCTCGGCTATACGCAAGGAGCCGTCGCGTTTCGTGGATTCGCCATCGAGGCGCGCATCAATGCGGAGGATCCCACGCAAAACTTCCGTCCCGCTCCGGGAACGATTACCGCCTACCGCGAGCCGGCCGGCCCCGGCGTACGCGTCGACTCCGCGGCCTATGCCGGATGGACCATTCCGACCGAATACGACTCGCTCGTCGCCAAGCTCGTGGTGTGGGCCCCGACGCGCGATCGCGCGATCGCCCGTCTGAGCCGCGCGATCGGCGAGTACCGCATCGAAGGAGTTCCCACGACGCTTCCGCTCGCGCGCGCGCTCTGCGACCATCCTCGCGTCATCGACGGCACCTATGGAACGGCGACGCTCGAGGCCTTTGCGAGCACCTGGCGACCCGCCGACGGCGCGGCAGCGCCACCGTCGCGCCCCTCCGTTGCGCGCAACGTGCCGACAGCGCCGCGCCGTCTCGCGCCACGGTTAACGTCGTTGCACCGAAGCGGCGCGAACGCCGGAGGCAGCAGCGTACTCTCGCCGATGCACGGACTGATCGTAGAAGTTCGCGTGGCGACCGGCGATCGCGTTGCAGAGGGACAGGTCGTGGCGGTAATCGAGGCGATGAAAATGATGAACGAAATCCGCGCGCACCGCAACGGCACCGTGGCCGCCGTGCACGTGGAGGGCGGCTCGAGCGTCGAGAGCGGATCGCCGCTGCTTACGCTCGAAGCGCCGTGAGATGCGTCTAGTCGCGATCGTCTGCGCCGTTTTCATACTACCGGGGGCCGCGCCGGCGGCCAGTCCTGCGCCGGCGGCTAGTCCTGCGGCGGCGGGCTCTCCGACCGAGATCGCGCGCAGCCGCCTGGACACCATGCTGCGCACGGGCCACGCCGATGCGTCCTGGTTTGCCGACAGCTTCCTGGCGCAAGTCTCGATCGGCCAAGTCGACGGCGTTCTCGCATCGCTAACCACCGCACTAGGCGCCTATCAGAGCCTCGAATATACGCCGGAGAAGTTCGTCGCGCACTTCGCGCGCGGCACTGACGACGTATTGATTCACTTGGACGCGCAAAACAAAATCGACGGATTGCTCTTCAAACCGCCCGTCGTGGCGGCGGCCTCGCTCGACGAGGCGCTTCGATCGCTGCGAAAGTTAGAAGGTACGCTTGCGTACGTCGTAGTCGAAGGGGGCCGCACAAACGTTGCGGCCCTCAATGCATCGGAGCCGCTCGCGGTCGGGTCGGCGTTCAAACTCGCCGTGCTCAACGGACTCCTCGATCGCATCGGCCGCGGCCGGCGTCGCTGGACCGACGTCGTGCCGCTGCAGGAACGCTGGAAGAGCCTGCCCAGCGGGGTCTTGCAAAACTGGCCGACCGGAACGCCGTTGACGATCGCGACCTACGCCGCCCAAATGATCTCGATCAGCGACAATACCGCGGCCGACGCTTTGGCGCACATCGTGGGGGGCGCGGCGATCGCGCCGTATGCCGGAGAGAACCATCCGCTTCTCACCACCCGCGAGGCCTTTATTCTAAAATCGTCCCCGAACGCAACGCTGCGCGCGACGTATTTGGCCGCCGCAACGGCCGCCGCCCGCGCGGCCATTCTGCGGCGCGCCGACGCACTGCCGCTGCCGGCGGTCGCGCAAATTCAAACGGCAAAGCCCGACACTCTGATCGAATGGCGCTTTACCGCCGGCGATCTCTGCCGCTTGATGAAACGGGTAGCCGCCCTTCCGCTGATGTCGATCAATCCGGGCGTCGCCGAGCCAGGCGTCTTTCGCCGCGTCGCGTACAAGGGCGGCTCCGATACCGGCGTGATCAACATGACGACGATGGTCACGACGAAGCGCGGAACTCAACTCTGCTTTTCGGCGACGCTCAATAATGCCGCGAAGGAGGTCGACGACCAATCGTTTGAACTCGCGTACTCGACGGCGCTCCGCTACCTGGCGGCGCGCTAGGCGCCGTCGGCGGGCGGTCCGCCGCGCGGCGGCGTAGTAGCCTACGATGCCTCGCGACGTCAACGAATCGGGCATTCCGATTCAGCCGGCCTACGACCGGATCGAGGGCAACCCACTCGAGCTCGGTGAGCCGGGTTCGTTTCCTTACGGACGCGGCATCCGCAAGGATATGTATCGCGGCCGTCTTTGGACGATGCGCCAGTACGCGGGTTTTGCGACCGCGGCCGAATCCAACGCCCGGTACCGCTATTTGCTCGATCGCGGCCAAACCGGCTTGTCGGTCGCTTTCGACCTGCCGACGCAACTTGGTTACGATTCCGACGAACCCCAAGCGCGCGGCGAAGTGGGAAAGGTCGGCGTTGCAATCGATTCGATCGCCGATATGGAGACGCTGCTCGACGGCGTGCCGCTCGACCGCGTCACGGTTTCGATGACGATCAACGCGCCGGCAGCGATTCTCCTCGCGCTGCTGCTCGCCGTCGCACGCCGGCGCGGAACTCCGTTCGAGAAGCTCGGCGGAACGGTACAGAACGACGTGCTCAAAGAGTACGCCGCGCGCGGTACCTATATTTATCCTCCAAAACCGTCCATGCGTCTCGTCACCGACGTTATGGCCTATTGCGCGCGCGAAGTGCCCCACTGGAACGCGATCTCGATATCCGGCTATCACATTCGCGAAGCGGGATCCACCGCCGTCGAAGAGGTCGCCTTTACGCTCTCCAACGGTAAGGCCTATCTGCAGGCGGCGCGCGAGGCAGGCATCGCGCTCGATGACGTCGCGCCGCGCGTCTCGTTCTTCTGGAACGCTCACAACGACTTCTTCGAGGAGATCGCCAAGTTTCGGGCGGCGCGTTATCTTTGGGCGCACATCACGCGCGACGAGTTCGGATGCCGCGATCCCCGCTCGCAGATGCTGCGATTTCACGCGCAGACCGGCGGCTCGACGCTGACCGCACAGGAACCCGAGAACAACGTGGTTCGCGTGGCGCTCCAAGCGCTCGCGGCGGTACTCGGCGGAACGCAGTCGCTGCATACCAACGGCAAAGACGAGGCGCTCGCGTTGCCCACTGCGGAGAGCGCGAAGACGGCACTGCGAACGCAGCAGATCATCGGATACGAATCGGGCGTCGCCGACGTGGTCGATCCGCTGGCCGGCTCGTATTACGTCGAAACGCTCACTGCGGAGCTCGTGCGGCGAGCCGGGCAGATTATCGAAGAGGTCGATGCGCTCGGCGGGAGCATCGCAGCGATCGAGAGCGGCTGGATGCAGGCGCGAATCGCCGAATCGGCCTATCGCGCGCAGCAGGAGGTCGAACGAGGCGAGCGCGTCGTCGTGGGAGTGAACCGGTTCGCCGAAGATACCGGCACCAGCGAGATACCGCTCCAGCGCATCGACGAACGCGTCGAGCGCGAGCAGGTCGAACGGTTGCGCGCGTTTCGCGCGTCGCGCGACGCCGCACGCGTAGGGCACCGGCTCGCAACCGTGCGCGGCGCCGCAGAGCGCGGCGAGAATCTCATGCCGCACTTCGTCGACGCCGTCGACGCCGGCGTCACGCTCGGTGAGATTTGCAACGTGCTGCGCGAGGTCTTTGGAACGTACCGCTCCAAAGAAGTCGTTGCTTAACCGAGTAGCGATCAATGGAAATCGATCACGTCGCCATCGTCGTCAAGGATCTGGAAGCCGCAATCCGGCTCTACACGCAGGTCCTCGGGTTTAAGGAGATTTTTCGCGAGGTCGTTTACGATCAGGGCGTCGAGACCGTCGGGCTGGAAGCGGGCGGGTCCTTCGTCGAACTGCTGCTGCCGCTCGAGGACGATTCGGCGATCGCTCGTTACCGCGGCGAGGCCGCTTCGAGGCTCCATCACACCGCATATCGCGTCGCCGACATCGAGGCGAAACTCGCCGAGCTCAAGGCCGCCGGTGTCGCGCTCATCGACGAGCATCCGCGGCGCGGCGCGCACGGCAGCCGAATCGCATTTCTCCACCCAAAGGCAACCGGCGACGTACTCATCGAACTCTGCCAGCGCTAGCCCTCGATGACCCTTCGACAGGCTCAGGGTGCACGAATAGAGTAGACGCGACACCTTGATTTCCGGAAAGTTGGATCGGCGCCGCCGGGCGCTATGTTGGTCGACGCTCGCATCGGCAGCTATTCACCTTATCGTCCTGACGCTGCTCTTCTCTGCAATCGCGCGCATCTTCATCCCCAAAGGCGAGCGGGAGGTCGTCTCGAAGACGGACGTCGTCAAAATTGAGAAGGCCGCGCAGGCAACTCCCAGGCCTCACCGCGCCGCCCGTCCCGTTCGCCAGCACCAATCGGTTCCGGCGCGGGTACCGCGCTCGGAGATCGCGCGAGTTACGACGCGTCCGGCACCGCCGCAAGTGCCGCACCATACTCCGAGCGTTCCGTCGCGCATCGCGCGTGACGAAGCCGGCTTCGCACGAGAAGTGGCACAGCTCAACGAGCAAAACGATCCGCGTGCGATTCCGACGATCGACCCGGCGGCGCGCGAATCGTATACGAAGAGCTACGCGTTCAACATTCCTTCGTCGTCGGGTGACGAGCACGGCAACGGCATCATCACGCCGGTGCAGAGCTGGCACGAGAACGGCCGCGACTGCTATTACGGGCGGTACGAGTACACGTACCCCGACGGCGCGACCGAGAGCGCGAATATTCTCTGGCCGTTCTGCTTCGATCCGGGAGCCGATCCGTTCAAAGAACCGCCGCACCCGATTCCGTTCCCGCTGCCGTTGATCGGTTTCAAGCTTCCAGCCAACGCAGAGATGCCGCCGATCGAAAAGTCGGTCTACCAGCAGTGGGCCGCGGCCAACGGTCCGTCGTCAGCGCCGTAAGAGCGGCGTCTCTCCGAGACCGTTGAGCACGAACTGCACGGCAAGCGCCGCGAGGATGATCCCGAGCAATCGCGTGACGACGTGGATGCCGGTCGTTCCGATGACGCCGAGCAGCCACGACGAACCGCGCATGCAGAGCCACGTTACCGCCAGCGCGACCGCATAGGCAACCGCGACGACGATTAAATCGAGGCGATCGCCGCGCGAGATGTTCACGAGCAAAAGCACCGTCGCGATGGTGCCGGGACCGGCGATCATCGGAACCGCGAGCGGAAAGACGGCCGGATTCTCGCCTGCGGCCGCCTCGCGTTCCTCGGCTTCGGTGCGCTTCGCGCGGGTCGGGCGCGCGAAGAGCATGTCTATCGCGATCAGAAAGAGCAAGATCCCGCCGGCGATCATGAAGGCCGGCAAGGTGATGCCGAGATAGTCGAGCAATACGCGGCCGACGACGCCCATGAAGAGCATGATGGCGGCCGCGACGATCACCGCCTGATCGACGATCGCGTTGCGGCGCTCCGGCGCCATGCGCGCGGTCGCGGCAAGCGTCATCGGAATCATGCCGATCGGATCGATGATCGTAAATGCGGTTGCGAATGCCGTCGCGACAAACCGTGCGTCCATGGTGCACCAAAGGGTATCCTCCGATGAAGGCTAACGTCAAGGGCTCCAAGTGAACGCCGTCAACATCGAGGATCTGCGGCGGCTCGCGCGGCGCCGCGTACCGCGCGTCGTATTCGACTATATCGACGGCGGGGCCGACGCAGAGACGACCCTGCGCGAAAACTGCGAAGCCTTCGAGCGGCTGCGATTCCGCGCGCGCAATGCGATGGCCAACGCTTCGTGCGACCTGCGTACGACCGTACTCGGCACGACCCTCGACCTGCCTTTCATGCTCGCGCCGGTCGGGAGCAGCCGGCTCTTCTTCCCTCGAGGCGAGTGCGTCGCCGCCGCGGCTGCGGGCGACGCCGGAACCGGCTATATTCTGTCGACGCTCTCCGGCTGCCGGCTCGAGGAGGTGCGCGCCGCTTCGAACGGCCCCGTTTGGTATCAAGTCTATCTGATCGGAGGACGCGAGGTTGCCTCGGCTGCGATCGAGCGCGCGCGCGCGGCAGGCTTCTCAGCGCTGGTCGTCACCGTCGACACGGCCGTCGCGGGACAACGCGAGCGCGACACGCGCAACGGCGCGAAGGAGCTTACCGGAGGGAACTTTGTCGCGATGCTTCCCTACGCGTCGCAGATTCTCGCGCGTCCCAGATGGCTGCTCGACCTCGTACGCGATGGAGGAATGATGAAGTTTCCCAACGTCGCGTTGCCTGACGGACCGATGGGCTACGCCGACATCGGCGCCGCACTCGAACAATCGACCGTGACGTGGGCCGACTTCGTTTGGATCCGCGAGCTCTGGAAGGGGCCGATCGTCGTCAAAGGCGTGCTGAGCGGTGAGGACGCACGCCGGGCAATCGACGCGGGTGCGGACGCGATCGTGGTTTCAAATCACGGCGGACGCCAGCTCGACTGCGTCGCGGCGACGATCGATGCGCTTCCCGAGGTCGTGCTAGCCGTCGCGGGGCGCGCCGAAATCTACCTCGACGGCGGCGTGCGCCGCGGCTCGGACGTCGTCAAAGCACTCTGCCTCGGTGCTCGCGCGGTGCTCGTCGGGCGCGCCTACGCATACGGGCTTGCCGCAGCCGGCAGCAACGGCGTTTCGCGCGCACTCGAAATACTGCGCGGCGGGATCGTGCGGACGATGCGGCTGTTGGGATGCCATGCCGTCGGCGAACTCGACGGGTCGTACCTCGCGACGTAGTTGAACCTCCACGTACGCGGCCGTTTGCCGCACGACGGCGTCGCGGTGATCGGCAGCCGAACGCCGCCGCCCGATGCCGCCGCGTTCGCATACGAGTTTGCGTTTCGGCTCGGCGTTCCGATCGTCGCGGGGCTCGCTCCCGGAATCGACGTCGCCGCGCATCGCGGAGCAATTGCGGCCGGAACTCCGACGGTAGCGTTCGTCGGATACGGCTTTGGCTGCACCGATCCGCCGGAGTTCGCGGAACTCGAAGCGCAGATCGTCGCTTCGGGCGGCGCGGTCGCTACGCTGCTCCCTCCGGGGACGCGCATTAGCGAAGCATCGCGGATTGCGCGAGACCGGCTGCAAGCGGAGCATTCGCGCGCGGTCGTGCTCGTCTCCACGGAGATCGGCGGCGGCGCCATGCATACGATGAACTTCGCGCGCCAACTCGGTAGGCCGCGCTTTGCGGTGGAACCTCCGCGTGCAATGCGCGACGCGCCCGAGTGGGCGGGAAATCTCGCATGCATCCGCGGCGGTGCGACGCCGCTGCCCTTCGACGTGCGCCAGGCACTCGACGAACTTCGTGAGGCCGTCCTACGACGGGCTCAGGGCGACCAGAAACCTACTTGATGGCGCTGACCTGCTGCACGGTCACCGCAGAGACGTCGTTTCCCCACGAAGATCGCACGTAGGTTGCGACGGCTGCGATATCTCCTGCCGAGAGCTGCCCGCGCCACGACGGCATGAGGCTTCGACCTTGCAAAATCGTGGTTAGCATCGGAGTCGGGGTGTCGATATTGACGTGCGGATTCCCGGCGAGCGCCGGCCCGATTCCGCCGGTTCCGTTCGCGCCGTGACAGGCAGCGCAGTTCTTCGCATAGACGGAGGCCCCGACTTGGACCGATACCGGCGTGCCTGCTGCGGCGACTTGCTCTTCCGTCACCCCTGAGGCGTTGTTACCCCAGGCCGATCGCACGTAGGTGGCAACAGAAGCAATATCGGCGTAGCTGAGCTGCCCTTTCCAGGTTGGCATGGTACCGTTATACGTCTTACCGTTGACTGCGAGCGGACCGGTACGTCCGTTCACAACGACGGCGATCATGGCACTCGGATCGGCCGCGGTCACGACGGGGTTAGCCGCAAGAGGCGGGAAGGCATCGGTACCCTGGCCCAACGATTGATGGCAGGTCGCGCAATGCGCGGCGAAAAGCGCCGCTCCGCTCATCGCGACGGGTGCGCGCGCCGCCTGCACCTGATCGGTGGAGACTGCGGGTGCGCTGTTCCGCCAAGCGGAGCGCACGTAGGTGAGGACGGCCGCGATCTCGGCGTCGGACAGTTCGCGCCACGAGGGCATGTTGCCGCCGTACTGCGTTCCGTTCACGGTAATCGGGCCGGTGCGCCCATTCAGTACCGTCTGAATCAAGGCGGCGCTGTCGACCGCGTTCACGGCGGGATTACCCGCGAGCGGCGGATATGGACCGCCGCCTTCTCCATTGGGCTGATGGCACGCCGCACAATTCGAGAAGAAAAATTGATCTGCCGTCGGGCGTCTGTGCGCCCATCACTCTTCCATGGGAGCTCGCGAGAACCGCTGCGACGAGGACGATTCCGGCGACATAGGCGAGCCTAATAGTACGGTTCAAGCGCAACCTCCGCTGCGCGGCATTGCACCGCTTACGGAGTTGCGCTTCGACGCTTTACATCACCACCCTGTTTGCGATAGAGGCGGCCACAACGGACCCGTTGGCACTGCGAACCAGATTAATCCGTTCCACGTCGGCTTCTGTCCCGTGCTGAGTGCCTCTTCCGCGTACAGCATGATGAAGCGCGTTACGTGATAGGAAGCATCGATATTGCCGATTTGCGTGTGATTACCCAGGCCGTCGTTCGTGAGCTGTTCGCCGACGGATAGGAGCGCGCGCTGGCCGACATTGTCGTAGAGTTCGTACGAGATTCCGTTGCTGCCGGCTGCGGGAAGACCGGTGCCTGGATTGCTGTCGTGATTCATCTGATACGTCGCCAGGAAGCCGGGCACACCCCCAACCGGGTCGCGCTGCGCGTACAATGCGTTGGTGTAATACTGATCGAATCCGCCTTCGCTCAACGGCCAGGAACCGCGAGCGCCGTAATAGCCGGCCTCGAGCGGGTTGCCGCGATTGGCAAACGCGAACTTGTACTGCAGCGTCTTGTCCTGCGACGAGTCGTACGCATTAAATCCGTTGAGATCGGCGCCGGACGTTACATAGGCAATCTGCGCGTCGAGCGAGCCGCGCTCGTAGGCGAACTTGTATCCCCAGCGATTGGCATCCAACTGGTAGGCATGCTCGCCGACGACGATCTCCGCCTGGGAGTTGACCGAAAGGCCGCTGACGTCGAGCCACTGGCTGAACTCCGACGGCGCCGGAGCTTCGAGCTTGCCTGCGAAGATATGCCCCGCGCCGTTGAAGAAATTGTTATAGGCAACCCACGCCGCGTCGAGACCACCGGCTTGGCTCGATTCCCAGATCCACTGTTGGACGTGATACGTCCATTCACTATTTGGAGTGCCGAATGCACCGTCGGCATGCAACCCGATCGTTCCGATGTCCCACGACGCGGCGTTCGGCGCTTGCTGAGTATAGCCGACCGGATAATCGACCCAGATCGGCGACTCGCGCTCTACCACGTGCGGATTGAGGCCGGCATATCCCGTCCGCTGCACCCATCGTCCGTACGCGTTGAGCGCGGGAATTTGAACGTGGCACTCGGAACACGGGACGCCGTACGCCTGCGCGAAGTTGGGCATCGACATCGCCGGCCGGCTCGCCGCAAGCGTAATCGCGACGAAAGCGATGACGGCAGAGCCGGCGAAACGGTTCATGGAACGACGGTGACGGTCAACGTCATATTCGCGTGACCGGCGCCGCACATGATCGCGCAGTGCAGGACGTACTTGCCCGTTTTCTTCGGGACCACCTTAACGCTCGTGAACGTCCCGGGCGAAATCGTGGTGAGAGGAATACCAAGATCCGCAGATTCCAGACCGTGCACGCCTTGCGTCGAGGTGAGGCGAAGGGTGGTCTCCTCACCCACGTGCAGCGCGATCGTGTCGGGCGTGAACTTCCAGTTGGATGCGACGACGTTGATCGTCGGGTTCGCCAGCGCTCGAGTGCCCATGCCGAGGGCCGCGATCGCGGCGAGCAGGGTGAGGCCGGTGGCGACGTTCTTCATGGCTCCACTCTAGCCGCCATTTGCGAAAATTCAGGGAACCGAGCCTTCACGAAATCTTCTCTCCGCCCGGCGCCTCGCTCAGCGAAAGGGGTGTCGGCTGCCCGAGCCAGGGCACGAAAGGGCCGCCCGGGCGGGGAAGCGGGGGAAGGTGACGAAGGTACTCGGAGACCCGGGGTATCCCCGGCCACACTCCAGCTACTGCTTAAGGAGATTCCACCTATGCGATTGATTTCGTCAGCACTGTGTACGACAGTCGCTGTGGCGTTACTCGCGGGCTGCTCCGGCAACATGTCTCAGACGACGCCGTCTGCGCCGACCAGCACCGGACAAACGCAATCCCGGTTCGAGCATGGGAAATTCAAACCCCACTGGGCGTATCCCGCTTCGCTCGTTCCGAAACTGGGCGCCCCGCCCCGCTACCGCGAAGTTCTGCAGCGCTTCTCCAAGAAGCACGGGAACGACGGCGGCATCTACGCCAGCGAGTTCTACAATACCGAGATGTTCGGTTACCAGCACGTCAACACCGGCAACAACCCGCCGGAGTGCACCGTATCGCCGGTCTCGTATGTGAACGGCCAAGCCGTGGACGGTAAGGGCAACCTGATCGAACCCGATGGCGGTAGCCGCTCGGTCGTCGTCTACAGCGGTCCTGGCATGTGCGGCTCCGAAGCCGGTTCGTTCGCCGATCCGTACGGCCAGCCGTCCGACGCGGCCAGCGCGGATGCGGTCAACGGAACCATCGCCGTCGGCAACATCTTCGACAACAGCGGCGCGGGCAGCATCTCCGTCTGCACGATGTCCGGCGGTTGCACGGCGAACCTCACCAACCCGAATATGTACGAAGTCGCGGGCGTCGCGATGGACAACAGCGGCAACTGCTGGGGTTCGGCAACGAACTCGGCCGGCACCGCTACGCTTACCTACTTCGCCGGATGCACCGGCTCCGGACAAGCCGCAACGGGCTTCGTGAACACCTACTACGGCGGCTTGGACATTGACAAGAACGGCAACCTGGTTGCGATCAGCGCCTTCGACAGCAACGTCTACGTGTACTCGGGTTGCAACCCGGGTTGCACGCTCGTCGGCGGCCCCTTCCCGCTCCACGGCGAAGCGGTCTTCGGCCACGTGAACAAGCAGTCGATGACCCTCTGCACCGGCGACTTCGTCAACGGTGAGATGGACGTCGCGTACTACAGCCCGAGCTCGGTAACGTACTGGTACAGCTTCAACAACGGTCTCAGCGTAAGCTTGACTCCGGAAGGCTGCTCGTACAACCCGCGTTCGACGCAGTAAAAACCGACTCGCGGGTCGGGACCAGCCCCTTCGGGGGTAAGACAAGCAAAGGTGGCCGGATTCCCGGCCACCTTCTTCTTTTTCATATCGGGTGCGATTTAAATATCGGGTGCGATGCCGACGTCGATCGAGGTTTCGAAGGTGCGGCTCCACGGCAAGCCGATGCTCATCGCGGCGATGTGGTAGCCCGGATCGAGTTGCGGGAGAATTTGCAGCGCGTAGCGCCAGAGCAACGCATCGTCGCGCTGCGCGAGCCGAGCGGCGACTTCGGGTGAAAGCAACGAGTGATCGGTGATCCCCTGTGACTCGAGCGTTGCGTTGAGATCCGGACGCACCTCGTCGTGAAACGCGTAGTCGTCGAGAAACATCACGAACGTGAACGTGCGGTGCGCGAGCGCGTCGTAGGTGTGCGTGCGCCGGCCCGCTCCCGCAGCGATCGCTTCGGCGAGCGCGGTACCGACGGTGTTGGCGTTGGTATTCCAAGAGGAGTAGGCGTCGAGCTGCGCCGCAAGCCCCGAGGCGAGAATGCTTCGCGCGAAGGCCGCTTGCTGCGCGTACGATCCGAGATAGGAGAGATCGGCAAGCGCCACGGAGCGGCCGGCGGCGCGCGCCGCGGACATCGCGGCGGTGAACGCCGCATCCTCCTGGGGCATCGTACCCGGAACGCGGACGTAGAGCTCGATCTCGGGACGTTCGTCGTCCCGAATGCCGCCGCAAACGCCGATGAGCGCGTCGATCGCCGTCACGATTGGCGCGTACTCGATCGGGTCCTGATAGCGCGCCCCGTCGGGCGTCGAAAACCGCACGGCTATCCGCGGACGCCATCGAGCCGCGCGCGCGATCGCATGGGCCACGAGCGCCGCGCCGAGCTCGTCGGCCCCCGGCTCGATCGAGACGCGATCTTGCAGCGATGCCGCCGCGAGCTCCGACTGCAGGAGCGCGACGTCCGGTACGTGCACTCCGACGGGGCCGGCGTCGTCCTGTCCAAGCACGAGCCGATCGATCGAACCCCCGGCGGCGAACTCGAGCAGCACGCGGTCGACGGCGAGATTGCGGGCACGCGTCGCGAGATATGCATCGAGCGTCGCCGGCCCGATCAAGTCGCGCAACTCTGCCGCCCGCGCCGTTTCACTCGGCAGAAGCGGATCGTGCAGATTGGCATACTCTTGCAGGTACGACCAGATCGGATAGGGTGCGAAGAACGGCGTGCCTGCCGGAATCCCCGTCGGCGCTAGGCGCATGATCGTGCCGAACGCGCCGATCCACGCGCGCGGAGAACGTTCGCGCAGGTGCGCGAGCTCGCGTAAGCGGGAGTACGCATCGCCGTATGAGACCCCGGGCACGCGCGAGGCGATCAAGCCGCCGTAGGCGAGCATGTCGGTGGAGATCACGTACGCGTCGGGCCGGCGGCTCGTGGTTTCGCGATTGAGCCAGCGAATCACCGCATCGGAACGGCCCGCCTCGAGGAATCGCCCAACCAGCGCGTGCGGCGGCGCGTCAACGGGAGTGCCGGCGATACGGCCGAGCATGACCGGCAACTGATACGTAACCGGCCGATCGTCGATGGGAACGAAGGCGATCGCTGCAAGAGCGAACGCGAAAGACCCGATCAAAGCAGGGCTCGCAGCGACCCGCCGCGCGCATCGAGCAGTGCTTCGGCCTTGGCGGCGTCGAGGTTGCGGCAGTGCATGACGATTGCCACCTTGACGCGGCCTTCGGCCGCATCGAGCAGCTCGCCGGCGCGCCCTCGCGTCACGCCCGCCACCTCGACGATCATTCGCAGCGCGCGATCGCGCAGCTTCGCATTGGAGGCGACGAGATCGACCATGAGGTTTCCATGGACTTTTCCCAACCGCACCATCACTGCAGTCGACAGAGCGTTCAACAGAATCTTTTGTGCCGTTCCGGCCTTCAGCCGCGTCGATCCGGTCAGTACTTCGGCGCCGGTATCCAATACGATTGCCGCTTGCGCGGCGCGCGCCAGTGCCGAGCCCGGCACACTGGTGACGGCGAGCGTATACGCCCCAAGCGCGCGCGCCGACCCGACGGCGCGCACGACGAAAGCCGCTCCGCCGCTCGCCGATATGCCGACGACTGCGTCGCCGGCCTTGGCGCAGCGATCGATCAGCGCGGCGCCGGCGTCACCGTCGTCCTCGGCGCCTTCAACTGAAGCCGCCAACGCGGCCGGCCCGCCGGCGATGTGCGCGCGCACGAGGTCGCGCGGCGTTCCGAAGGTCGGAGGCATCTCGGCGGCGTCGAGCACTGCGAGACGTCCGCTGCTGCCGGCGCCGACGTAGTGGAGCGTGCCGCCGCGCGCAAGGCGTTGCGCGACGGCATCGACGGCATCGGCGATCGGCGCGGTCTGCGCGAGAACGGCCGCTACGGCGGCCTGCTGTTCGCCGACCAGCAGCTCGACGAGCGCGGGCGTGCTCAAGCGATCGAGCTCGGCGCTGCGCGCATTGGCGCGTTCGGTCGGGGCCAGATCGGCGCTCACGGCGTACATTCGCGGGCGACTCGGCCCAGCAATGACGAAAGGTCGTGCGGAGCGATCGCTCCCAGGCAGACCGGACGCGCGGCACCGGTTGCGCCGGGAACATTCGAAGCGCGGCCGCGCAGCGTCTCGTAACCGAGCAGAGCAAATGCCATCGCTTCCTTTGCGTGCGCGGGAATATCCATCGAGTCGGAGCGTTCGACGCGCGCACCGGCGAGCCGTGCCGCGATCCGGCGCACGAGCGTCTCGTTGCGCGCACCCCCGCCGCTGACGATGACGTGCGCGTGCCGATAGCCCAATCGTTCGATTGCCTCCGCGACCGAACGCGCGGTCAGCTCGGTCAACGTCGCCGCGCCATCCTCCAGCGAGAGCCGGCGCAGCGCGCCTTCATGCGCAAACAAGAACTGGCTTCCGAAGCGTTCGCGTCCGGTCGACTTGGGTGGCGGCATAGCAAAGAAGTCGTCCGCCAGCATCGCATCGAGCAAGTTCGCGTCGACGCACCCCGCCGCGGCCAGCACGCCGTCTTCGTCGAAATGCTGCGCACCGCCGGAGCGCTCGCGCACGAAGGCGTCGATGAGCATGTTCGCGGGGCCGGTGTCGAAGGCGATCGCATCGGCAGGGCGCGCGCCGGCGCGCAATATCGTCACGTTTGCGATGCCGCCCAGATTGAGCGCGACGCGGTCCTCGAAGGCGCTTCCAAGGAGCAGCGCATCGATCCGCGCAACCAGCGGTGCGCCCTGACCTCCCGCCGCCGTATCGGCGCTGCGGAAATCGTAACAAACGGTCGCGCTCATCGCTTCACGAATCACAAAGGCATCGCCGAGCTGAAACGTCAGGTGCCGCGAGCCCTCGTGCCAGAGCGTCTGCCCGTGCGAGCCGATGAAATCCACCGGGTCGCCGAGCGCGGCGGCGCGAGCGGCGCGCGCGTATGCGTGTCCGAGCGCGTTATGCAAGCGCGCAGCCGCGGCAACGGTGCCGGCATGCGGCGGCAGCGCGGCGAGCAGCGCCTCGTGCAGCTCCGGCTCGAACGGAAGCGTCAGAAAGCGCACGAGCTCGAGCGCGTAACCTTCGCCGCGCGGCAGAATCTCGACGTACGCCGCGTCGACGCCGTCGAGCGAGGTCCCGCTCATCAATCCGACGGCACGCATTCCATCATCGCTTCGTAGAAGCGGGGCCGCACGTCACGCGTCTGCGCGCGGCCGAAATAGACTGCATTGGTCAGCAGCACGCCCGCAACGTCGCGAACCGGGTCGGCCCATACGCACGTTCCGACGAAGCCGGTATGACCGAAAGACGAGCGGTCCATCAAGCGGCCGCAGGAGTTTTCGTCGTTGGTTTTGAGCGCCCAGCCGAGACCGCGCCGCAGAACCGGATCGTCGGCCTGCTGCGCGACGGCGTCGCGCACGATGCTCTCGGGGAGTCTCGCACACGAGCGGCCATGCAGGGTTCCGAGATAACACTCGGTGAGTGCGGCGACGTCGGCCGCTGTGCCGAAGAGCCCGGCGTGTCCCGCCACGCCGCCCATCAAGTAGGCCTTTTCGTCGTGCACGAAACCTTGAACGCGTCCGCGCCAGCCGTCGTCCTCGGTCGCCGGTATCGCGGCCCGAATCGGAGCGCGCGGCCGATAGGTCAGCGTCGGTGAGAACGATCCCGCGAGCGTCGCCAGCGATCGACCGGCAATTCGTTCGACGACGACGCCGGCAGCGATGAAGCCGAGGTCGCTATAGATCACGCGGTCTCCGGGCGGTGCGATCAACTCCGATCGCAAGGCAAAATGCTCCACGTTATCGTCGACGATGGTGCGGTAGTCGGCGCCGGAGTTCATGCCGGAGGTGTGCGCGAGCAGCATTCGCGCGGTAATCGCGCGACGCGCCCCATCTCTCCATTCCGGCAGAACGCGCGCCAGCGGCTCGTCGAGGCCGAGTTCTTCCGCCGAAACCAGCTCCAGCAGCAGCGTCGTAACGAAAAGCTTCGTGAGCGACGCAAGGTCGTAGATTGTGTCGGCAAAGACCGGACGTGCGAGCGCGTCGGCGCGCGTCGCGCCGAGCGCGCGTTCGTAGAGCACCCGGCCGCGATGTTCGATGCGCGCCGTTACGGCCGTGAACTCCGCGCCGCAAGCGTGCTCGAGCAACCGATCGATACGCTTCATATCGGAAGGCGTCCGACCGGCATGCTCCCGCCGAAGATGACGTCGGCGAGCCCGGCGATCGAAACATCGGTATCGCCGCAGGTGGCGAGCAGATGTCTCGCCGCGGAAAAGAGCGGCACGTCGTAGGGCTCGAGCAGCGACACGACGAGCGCATCGGGATAGCCCTCGAGAATTCGCGCGATCCCCTCGGCCTGCGCCGGATGACGATGGGCCCGGCGTGCCAAGAGCAGCGGCCGCCGCCGCGACCGCGCGATTTCGGTAACGAGCGATGCTATTTCGTCCGGCTCCGGATCGACCGACGCGCCGCGCTCTTCCAGCGCCGGCGCCTCGCGTTGCAGCGCTCTAGCGCTGCCGCCGAACGAGATGACGATCGAGGCAACCGGATCGGCGTGCGGAATGCCGCGGACCAGGGTCACCGCGCGTCGCGCAATCTCTCGGCCGATTCCTTCATGCGGTGGCAACGCATCCAACGGCAGCGGCGGCGCGCTCGCCTCGCGCAGTCGCATCACGCGCGCGTGCGCTTCCTGCAGGCGCTCGAGCGGGAGGCGCGCTTCATCCACGGCAGCGGCGATCGCCGCGGCGGCGGCCTCCGGCAACTCGGCGTCGTGACTGAAGATGAGAAGATCGGCGCCGGCGGCGAGCGCGTCGACCGCACTCCCGGCGGATTCCCCGGCCGCGACGGCGCCCATTTCGAGACAATCGGTGAGCAGCGCACCGTCGAATCCCAACTCTGCGCGCAGCAAATCCGAGAGTATCGCTCGCGAGAGCGTTGCCGGGCGGCTGGCGTCGAAGGCGCACAGAACGACGTGTGCGCTCATCATCGCGAGCGCTTCGCGGGCGACGGCCGCGAACGGTACGAGATCGCGTGCGCGCAGCGCCGACGCCTCGTCCTCCACGATCGGAAGCGCTTCGTGCGAATCGACCGTCGTCGACCCGTGTCCGGGAAAATGCTTGAAGCACGGCGTTATTCCGGCTTCGCGCAGGCCGGCAGCCAGCGCGCCACCGAGCGACGCGACCTGCTGCGGATCCGCGCCGAAAGAACGCGTACCGATGACGACGTTATCGGGTTCGAGCGCCACATCGAGCACCGGCGCGCAATCGAGCGTGCAGCCGGCGCGCCGCAGATCGAAACCGATCTGGACTCCGGCGTAGCGCGCGAGTTCGAGATCCCGCGCCGCGCCGAGCGCCATCATCGAGGGAATCGGCTCGACGCCGGCGCGCAAGCGCGCAACGGCACCGCCTTCCTGGTCGATCGCGATGACCGGCGAAGCCGCGCTGTTGCGCGGGCGCAGCGAGTCGGTCAACGCGCGAACCGCTTCGAGCGACGCATCGGCATCCGGAAAGAGGATATAGCCTCCGTAATGCGGCGATACCCGGATCGAACCGGTGACGCCGGCCACGATCACGCCGCGCGCGAGCGCGAGCGCATCGCTCATGCCACGGCTCGTCCGGACTGCCGATCGAACCGGCGCACCGCTTCGACGGGAAGTTCGAGCGCGACCCGATCGCCGACGCCGGCGGTCTCCGAGGACGGAACGCGTACGGTCAGCGTTCCGCGTGCCGTTTCGACTTCGAGAAACGCGTCGGCGCCCGTGCTCTCGCGGCGCACGACGGATCCGTCGAGCGCACCGCCCCGCTGCAATCGGATGCGTTCGGGACGGATGCCGGCGATCGTGCCGCGGTCTTCGAAAAGATTCATCGGACGTTCGCCTAAAAATCGTGCTACCGCCAACGAACGCGGCGAGTCGTACACGCGCGCAGGATCGCCCACGTCCTCGATGCGGCCGTCCACCAGTACGGCGAGAAGATCGCCGACGCTCATCGCCTCAACGTGATCGTGCGTCACGTAGAGGATCGGACCGGCAAACCGCTGCCGTACGCCGATCACCTCGTCGCGCACGCTACGGCGCAGCGCCGGATCCAAGTGCGCGAGCGGCTCGTCGAGCAGCAGTGCAAGCGGATCTGAGAGCAGCGCACGAGCGATGGAGGCGCGCTGGCGCTCGCCGCCGGAGAGCTCGCGCGGACGCCGATCGAGCTGCTTCGCAACGTGAAGCGCGGCGGCCGTAGCCGCCACGCGTTCCCCGCCGCGCTCGCGTCCGCGAAGGGCGAAGCGAAGATTCTGCCGCACGCTCATGTTGGCAAAGAGCGCGTCGTCCTGTGCGACGAGCGCGATGCGGCGGCGCTGCGGCGGTTCGCCGGCCACCGAGATGCCGTCAAGACACACGTCGCCGCTGCGCGCGCGCAGCAAACCGGCAACGACGCGGAGCAAGGTCGTCTTCCCCGCACCTGAGGGCCCCACGACGGCGAGTGTCGTTCGCGACGGGATCTCGAGGGAGACTCCGTCGAGCGCGCGACGCGCATCGCTGGCGAAATAGAAAGTCAGTTCGCGTATCGAGAGCATTATTCGGAACGCCGATCCAGGCTGCGATACTCCTCGCGCGCCGCGGCATCGCCGGCGCGCGCGCGCGCCACGAGCGAGCGCAGCCAGGTTACCGCCGAATCGTCGGCTTTTCTGCCGGCAAGGACCAGGCGCAAGGCGATCAGTGCCAGATCCGGCGTGCGCGAACCCAGGCGTGATATGCCCTCGTAGAAGGGAGCGGCTCCATCGGCGGGCGGACGCCGTTCGAGCAAAGCTCGTACGACCTCCGATTTTGAAGGCGCACCGTCGAGAAGATAGCCGTCGAGCAACTCGAAGTCCATCGCTCATGGCCTTCGCCAAGCGCACCGGTTTGCTCTGCGCGCTCCTGCTCGGCACGCTCGCAGCGAACCGGAGCGACGGCGACCTCGCGCAACTGCTCCAACGCATGCGTGCCGCGGCGGGGCCCGTCTGGCAGACGCACTTGATATCCGTTTCGCGACTTTCGTTCGGCGGTGCACAAAACGTGGTTTCCAGCGATAGCGACGGCCTGCGCATTACCGTGCGCCGCTGCGGCGGAGAGCTCTGCAACGGTACCTACTTCGACGGAGTGCACCTCTATTCGGTGAACATGAACGGCACGGCCGTACCGGAATCGCTCGAGCCGGAGCCATTCCTGCGAGCGCTTCGTCTCATCGCCTCATTGCAGTTCCTCGCGCCCGCTTTTACCGCTCACGGCGGTCGTCTCGGAGAGGCGGGCAACGGAACGTTCGCCGGAAAAACTTATCGCACGATCGTCGTTGGTGACGTGAACTCGGTACCGTTGCGTCTCTACGTCGACCCGCGGAGTGCGCTCGTACGCCTCGCTCGAGAACTGGGGGGCCGAGAGGCCTTCGAGTATCGCGCCTACCGGCGCGTTGGGGCGCTCACGCTTCCCTTCGAAGTATTACACGACGGTCAGCCGTTCGAGCGATACGACGATCGCGCCGCGGTCTCGTCGCCCTTCGCGCCGCCCCGCGGCCCGGCTCCGGTCTTTCGCAGCGCGGCGGCGGCGATACCGACCGACCCGCGAGCGGTAACGCCAATCGTCGATTGCAGCGTAGGCGGCGCTTCGGTGCGATGCTTAGTCGATACCGGCAACTCCGGGCTCTCGATGAGTACGGAACTGGCAAGCCGGCTGGGCGCACCGGTCGTGGGAAGCTACGAGGTGCGCGGACTCGGGGGCTACACCACACAAGTCGTGCGCGCGGGGCCGCTGCGCGTCGGGAACGCGACCTATCCCGATGCCTACTACGCCGTTCTCACCGACCTGCGGCGCTACGGCTACGACGTCGTGCTCGGTGCCGATGCGCTCGCCGCGACCGGCATCCAGATCGACGCCGCCAACCACACCATCCGGTTGTCGACCACCGGCGCACGCGCACGTATCGCCTTGCCCGTTTCGTTCGAGAACTTCGTACCGGTCGTCGACGTCGGCCTTGGCACGCTGCAGGCGAGGCTGGCAGTGGATACCGGCGATGAGTCGAATATCAATCTTGCGTACGACTTTTATGCCAAGCATCCCGGGCTCTTCAGCGTCGGCCAGCGGCGATTCGTGAGCGGAATCGGCGGCAGCAGCATCCAGTTAATCGGTGAGATTCCGTCGGTGACGATCGGCGACTACCGCACCGGTCCCCAACGCATCGGCACGACGCAGACGCTGCGCGGCACCGCCTTCGGCCACCTCGGCGCGGCGTTCTTGCAACAGTTCCTCGTCGAACTCGACTACGCCGCTGCGCAGCTGCGCCTCACGCCGAGGACGTGAGCGCGAAAATCATTCGGCGCCTCGCCGCGTGCGCGTTTGCCGCAAGCCTGGTCTACTCTCCCAACGCAACCGCAATGACCCTCGACCGCTGTACGGTCGTCGCCGCCGAGATGATGGAGAGTGTCGATTCCAGCGATGCACGTCCGGGCGACTTCTTCCGCTTCCAGACGGTGAACGCCGTGACGGCGGGCGCACGGGTCGTTATTCCCTCGCGTACGATCGGCTACGGCGTGGTGACCGTCGCTTCGCCGGCGGGCCGCGACGCGCATCCGGGCGTGCTCGTGCTCGAGCCGCGCTATCTCGTTCTGCCGGACGGTAGACATCTCGGCATCGTGCTCAACCATAACGTCAACGCCGAGCCATTGGACAAAGCGGGCGCGAGCGATGGGATCCCCGGTTATCTCGGCGCCATTCCGGTGCTCGGGGTCGGCGCGGCCATCGGCATCTTCAACCACTTCCGCAAAGGCAAGGATATCGTCGTTCCGCGCGGGACCGTCTTCACGATATTCCCCAGCGACGATCCCTCGGTCGAGTTCTGTCAAGAGCATCCGGCCTACTAGCACGCAACTCTCGCCTTTCTGTAAGCGAAAGGACGAACGCGCAGGCGGTCAAACGTCGCTTCGATGCACTTTCGCGCGAATGACGGTGCCGAGCTCGCCTTTACAGAGCGCGGATCGGGCGAGCCGGTCTTCATCCTCATTCACGGCTGGCAGGCCGATCGCACCGTCTGGCGCGATCTGGCTGGGGCACTTGGCGCGGACGCGCACGTGCTCGTGCCCGATGCTCGAGGCAGCGGCCAATCGCAAACGGCGAAGGGACCGTTCCGGCTCGAGCGCTTTTCGGCCGACCTGCGCGATCTGATCGGCGCTCGCGGCCTCGGGAGCGTCGTGCTCGTGGGACACTCGATGGGCGCGACCGTAGCGCTGCGCTTTGGCGTCGATAACCCCGAGCTCGTGCGCGCTCTCGTGTTGATCGCACCGGTACCGGCAAGCGGCGGAGGGTATTCGCCCAAAGGCGAGGCCTATCTGCGTTCCACGGCGGGCGATCCCGCCGCGCAGAAAAGCTGGCTCGCGCACACGTTCGCGCAGACCCCCGACGAAACGACGCTCGAACGGCTCTACGCTGCGGCGGCCAAAACGCAACGCGACGTTGCGCTGGAGTCTTTTGAATCGTGGGCGCACGCCGACTTTGCGGAAGCGACGCGGGGCATCAACGTTCCGGTGCTCGTGATCGCGCCCGAGCGGGACGCGCGCGACACGCGCGAGCGCGTGGCGGACCTATTGCCGAACGCGCGCTACGTCTTGCTGCCGGAATGCGCGCATTACGCCATTCTCGAGCGACCGCAAGCGATTGCGGAAATGATTCGAGATTTCGCCGCTTGAACGCCGAACGAAAACGACTCGACACCGGGCGGGAGAAAGCGCTCTGGCATCGTTGGGGACCTTATCTGAGCGAGCGACAGTGGGGAACCGTGCGCGAGGATTACAGTCCGCACGGTACTGCCTGGGAGTATTTGCCCCACGACCACGCGCGCTCGCGCGCGTATCGCTGGGGTGAAGACGGAATCGCCGGCATTTGCGATCGCTATCAGCTTCTCTGCCTCTCCGTCGCAATGTGGAACGGCAAAGATCCGATTCTGAAAGAACGGCTCTTCGGCCTGACCGGCAACGAAGGCAATCACGGCGAGGACGTCAAGGAGTACTACTTCTTCCTCGACGCGCTTCCGTCGCATGCCTACATGAAGATGCTCTACCGGTATCCGCAGGCGGAGTACCCGTACGCCCGGCTCGTCTCCGAGAACCGCCGCCGCACGCGACTCGACCCCGAGTTCGAGTTGATCGATACGGGAGTTCTCGAGGGCGATCGGTTCTTCGACGTCTACGTTGAGTACGCGAAGGCAGCGCCGGACGACGTGCTCGTTCGTATCACCGTCGCCAACCGCGGACCCGAGCGCGCCCGCCTGACGCTGCTGCCGACGATGTGGTTCCGCAACGTTTGGTCGTGGCGACCCGGCGTCGAGAAACCGGCGCTCGACGAAGAGCCCGGACTACCCGACGTCAAGATCGTTCGCGCGAGCCACGAGCGCCTCGGCACCTACCGCCTCTATTGCGAGGAGGCCGACGAGCTGCTCTTTACCGAGAACGAGACCAATGCGCGGCGTCTATTCAACGCAACCGATGGTTCACCGTACGTCAAGGACGGCATCAACGAGTACGTCGTCGGCGGCAATCGCGACGCGATCGATCCGGCCAAGCACGGGACCAAATGCGCGGCGCGTTACGAGCTCGACGTCGCTCCCGGTCAGCACCAGATCGTCCGCCTTCGGCTTCGCGATCGGGCGATTGCCGAACCGTTCGAAGGATTCGAACGGATCTTCGAGCAGCGCATCGCCGAGACCGACGAGTTCTACGGCGACCTCAACGGCTTTCCCGTAAGCGAAGACGAGCGCGCCGTTCAACGTCAAGCCTTTGCCGGGCTCCTGTGGAGCAAGCAGTTCTACAACTACGTGATCCACGATTGGCTCGAGGGCGACCCGCTGCAGCCGCCACCGCCGCCGGAGCGCAAGCACGGCCGCAACAGCGCCTGGGACCACTTCTACAGCGACGACGTCGTCGCCATGCCCGATACGTGGGAGTATCCGTGGTTCGCCGCCTGGGATTTGGCCTTTCATTGTGTCGCCTTCGCGATGATCGATCCGGAGTTCGCCAAGATCCAGCTTTCGCTGCTTACTCGCGAATACTACATGCATCCGAACGGCCAGCTTCCGGCCTACGAGTGGGCATTCGGCGACGTCAATCCGCCCGTGCTCGCGTGGGCCGCCTATCGAATCTTTAAAATCGAACGCAAACACACCGGCCGCAGCGATCGCTTCTTCCTCGAGCGCGTCTTTCAGAAGCTGCTGCTCACCTTTACCTGGTGGGTCAATCGCAAGGATCCCGCCGGGCGGAACGTTTTTGAGGGCGGATTCTTGGGACTCGATAATATCGGGATCTTTGACCGCAGTGCGCCGCTCCCGGGAGGCGGGCGGCTCGACCAGGCCGACGGCACCAGCTGGATGGGCGTATTCACGCTCAACATGCTCGCAATCGCACTCGAGCTCGCGCGCGAGCTGCCGGTCTACGAAGACATCGCTTCGAAGTTCTTCGAGCACTTTCTGCTGATTGCCGACGCCATGAACAAGATCGGCGGAGACGACGACCGCGGTCTCTGGGACGACGACGACGGCTTCTACTACGATTATCTGCACGCCGAGGGGAGCGTCATACCGCTGCAGATCCGCTCGCTCGTCGGACTGACGCCTCTGCTGGCGGTGGAGACCTTCGACGGAACGATGCGCGAAATATTGCCGGGGTTCGCCAAGAAAATCGAATGGTTCGTTGCCAATCGCCCCGACCTGATCGAGAACATCGCCGAGATGAACGCCGGCGGGGTCGGCATTCGCCACATTCTCTCGGTCGTCGATCGCGATCGGCTCAAACGCTTGCTGCAGCGCATGCTCGACGAATCGGAGTTCCTGTCGCCCTACGGCATTCGCTCGCTCTCGCGCGAGCATGCCGGGCATCCTTACTCGCTCCGGCTCGACGGTCAAGAGTACCGAATCGATTACGAGCCGGCCGAATCGACGACCGGACTCTTCGGCGGAAATTCGAACTGGCGCGGGCCGGTATGGTTTCCGATCAACTACCTGATCATCGAGGCGTTGCAAAAGTATCACTTCTTCTACGGCGACGACTTCAAAGTCGAGCTGCCGACGGGTTCGGGGCGCATGGTGACGCTCTGGGAGGCGTCAATGGAACTCTCGCACCGGCTCATCCGGATCTTCACCCGCGACGCGGCCGGGCGTCGCGCGGTCTTCGGCGGCAGTCAAACCTTTGCGCAGAATCCGCTCTGGCGCGACCACGTTCCGTTCTACGAGTACTTTCACGGCGATAACGGCGCCGGGCTTGGCGCAAGCCACCAGACCGGCTGGACGGCGCTCGTTGCAAAACTGATTCAGCAATGCGGCGAGTACTGCCGTCAGGGAAAGCATCCGTTTGACTGAAAGGCCGGCGCCGATTGCCTTCGGCCGCTCGGTCTGCGGAGAGCTTGCGGAGGCGGAGCGCCGCGAATGGATCGTGACCAACGGCCTCGGCGGATTCGCCTCGGGAACGATTGCCGGAACGTTGACCCGGCGCTATCACGGTCTGCTCGTCGCCGCCTTGAAGCCGCCGCTGCAGCGGACGCTGCTCGTTACCAAGTTCGACGAAAACGTCACCTACCGCGGCATCGAATACGCCCTCGCGACGAATCGCTGGCAGAACGAGTACGTGGAACCGCGGGGATTCGAGCTTATCGAGCGCTTCTATCTCGACGGTTCGAATCCGGTTTGGGAGTACGCGCTCGCCGATGCGCTGCTCGAGAAGCGTATCTGGATGCAAGCGGGTGCGAACGTTTGCTGCATCGGCTATCGCGCGCTGCGCGCGGCCGAGCCGCTCGAAATCGACCTCGTCGCGCTCGCGAACTATCGCGACTTTCACGGCAACACGCATGCCGGCGATTGGCGGATGGCCGTCAGGCCCTGCCCCGGCGGCGTTTCGATCGGCGCGTACGACGGTGCGACGCCGTTCGCAATCGTCGCCGGAAGCGGCGCGGTGACGCCGCAAAACGTCTGGTATCGCGACTTCGTTCTCGCGCAAGAGACGGCCCGCGGTTTGGACGACCGCGACGATCACCTGGCCGTCGCGCGTTTTGCCTTCACGCTGCGGCCGGGCGAGAGCGTAACGCTCGCCGCCGGGATAGGCGCGTCCTTCGCTCCGCCGCCACTCGCTTCGCTCGATCGGCGTCGCTCCGCTCAGGATGACACGGAGTGGTGGGTCGAGCAGCTCGAGCGCGCGGCGCAGCAGTTCATCGTGGCGCGCCCGACCGCGGACGATCCGAACGGGCGAACGATCGTCGCCGGATATCATTGGTTCGGCGACTGGGGACGCGACACGATGATCGCGCTGCCGGGCTTGACGCTGGCAACCGGACGCCCCGAGATCGCGCGGGAAATCCTGACGGCGTTCGCACCGTACGTCGACCGCGGCATGTTGCCGAACTTCTTCCCCGAGGCGGGTGAGACGCCCGAATACAACACCGTCGACGCCGCGCTCTGGTACGTGGAGACCGCCGCCGCGTACGTCGACGCCACCGCCGATCGAACGACGCTGCGCGCACTCTGGCCTTCGTTGTGCGACGTCGTAACCGGGTATCGCGACGGTACCCGCTACGGAATTCACATGGATAGCGACGGCATCGTCGTCGCGAGTGCGTCGGGCGTGCAGCTTACCTGGATGGATGCAAAGATCGGCGATTGGGTGGTGACCCCGCGCATGGGAAAGCCCGTCGAGGTTGCGGCGCTCTGGTACAACGCGCTCGAACGAATGACCGCGCTCGCAGCGCTCCTGGGCGAACCAGCGCAGGAGTACGCAGTGCTGGCAAAGCGCGCGCGTCAAGGCTTCGAACGATTTTGGAACGACGACGCCGGCTTCTGTTACGACGTCATCGACGGACCGGAGGGAAACGACGCGACGCTGCGGCCCAATCAGATCTTCGCCGTGGCCCTGCCGCATTCGCCGCTGAATCCGGCGCAACAGCGTGCCGTCGTCGACGTCTGCGCGGCACGGCTGCTCACCACGAACGGCTTGCGAACCCTCGCGCCGTCGGATCCCCGATTCGTGCCGCGATATGGCGGATCGCCGCGCGCCCGCGACGCCGCCTATCATCAAGGAACCGTTTGGCCCTGGCTGCTCGGCCCGTTCGCCGTCGCACACGCCCGCGTCTATCACGATATAGCGGCGGCGCGTTCGTTTCTGGCGCCGTTAGCGGAGCAGCTCCGCGACCACGGCCTCGGCTCGATCTCGGAACTCGCCGACGCGACCGCACCGTTTCGCCCGAACGGCGCGATCGCGCAAGCCTGGTCGGTCGCCGAACTGCTTCGCGCCTGGAAATCGCTTGCCGGCGACGTATAAGGAGCGGGTGGAGTATCGTACCGACCCGTTCGCTTATCTCGGGATGCACGCGGCGGGCGACGGCGTCGTGGTGCGCGCGGCGATGCCGCAGGCAAACCGCGTATTCCTGCGCGAGCGTAACGCAGCGGAACTTGCCGAGCTGCGACGCATTAACGGCGAGGGACTCTTCGAACTGCGATTGCCGAACCGGAAAGCCTTCGATTATTCCTTCGTCGCCGAGACGTCGCATGGCAGCGAGGAGATCGAAGACCCCTATCGGTTCGGTCCGATCCTCGGCGACCTCGACGTCTACCTGATCGCCGAAGGAACGCATTTTCGTCTCTGGGACGCGCTCGGTTCGCACGCGCGAACGATCGAGGGCGTCGCGGGAGTCGCTTTTGCAGTTTGGGCTCCGAACGCCCAGCGGGTCAGCGTCGTCGGCGATTTCAACGGATGGGACGGGCGACGCCATCCGATGCGCAAGCGCGTCGAGTGCGGTGTTTGGGAGATCTTCGTTCCCGGTGTTCCGGAAGGCTCGCGATACAAATACGAGATCGCCGGCGCGAACGGCGATCTTCTTCCGCTCAAAGCGGATCCGGTGGCGCGGTATGCCGAGGTGCGTCCGGCAAATGCGTCCATCGTTTGGCACGGGCCGATGCCGGCCTGGCGCGACGAAGCGTGGATGAGCGGCCGCGCCGAGCGCAACGGACGCGATGCCGCCATCTCGATCTACGAGGTTCACCTGGGCTCGTGGCGGCGCGGCAAAGACGGGCGGATGCTCGCCTACGCCGAGCTAGCTGACGAACTGCTTCCCTACCTGCGCGAGATGGGCTTCACCCACGTCGAGCTGTTGCCGATTACCGAGCATCCTTTCGACGGATCGTGGGGCTATCAGCCGACGGGAATGTTCGCACCGACGAGCCGCTACGGAACGCCCGCCGATTTTCGCGCATTTATCGACCGCGCACACCAGCTCGAGCTCGGCGTCATTCTCGACTGGGTGCCCGGACATTTTCCGAACGATCCGCACGGCCTCGCGCTCTTCGACGGAACGCATCTCTACGAGCACAGCGATCCGCGCAAGGGATTTGCGCCCGATTGGAACACGCTGATCTATAACTACGACCGGCGCGAGGTCGCAAACTTCTTGATCGCAAGCGCGCTCTATTGGCTGGAGGAGTTTCACGTCGACGCCCTGCGCGTCGATGCGGTCGCATCGATGCTCTATCTCGATTACAGCCGTCGTCCCGGCGAATGGGAGCCGAACCTTTACGGCGGAAACGAGAATCTCGAAGCGATTGCCTTCCTTCGCCGCCTCAACGAGACGCTCGACGCGCGCGTCGACGGTGCGGTCAGCATCGCCGAAGAGTCGACGGCCTGGCCGATGGTGTCGAAGCCGGTGAGCGCCGGCGGGCTCGGCTTCGGTTACAAGTGGAATATGGGCTGGATGCACGATACGCTACGCTACTTCGGCTACGATCCGGTCTATCGCGGATACCATCAGAACGATCTCACCTTCGGCTTGGTCTACGCGTATAGCGAGAACTACATTCTGCCGCTTTCGCACGACGAGGTGGTGCACGGAAAGCGCTCGCTGCTCTCGAAGATGCCGGGCGATGACTGGCAGCGCTTTGCGAATCTGCGGCTGCTGCTCGCCCTGATGTTCACGCATCCCGGAAAGAAGCTGCTCTTCATGGGCGCCGAGCTCGCGTCCGTGGTCGAATGGAACCACGACGCGCAGCTCGACTGGGGTCTTCTGCAGAACGAGCTGCACGCAGGCGTGGCGCGGCTCGTTCGCGACTGCAACGCGCTTTATCGAAACTTAGCGGCGTTGCATCGCCTCGATACCGAGCCCGCCGGGTTCGAGTGGATCGATTTCCAGGACGCCTCGCAGAGCGTGCTGGCCTTTGCGCGGAAGAACCTCGACGCGGGCGACCACGTGATCGTCGCGATCAACGCCGCCCCGGTCGTGCATTACGGCTATCGCATCGGCGCGCCGCGCGCGGGAAGCTATCGCGAAGTGCTCAACACCGACTCCCGCTTCTACGGCGGCAGCAACGTCGGCAACGAAGGCGCGATCGCGACCGAGACCATCGCCGCGCACGGGCACCCGCAATCGCTCGCGCTGACGCTGCCGCCGCTCGGCGCGGTGGTGCTGCGGCAATGATCTCCGCGCGCAGAGCGGCGGTGCTGCCGGGACGCCCCTATCCGCTCGGAGCAACGTGGAACGGCGCCGGCGTCAACTTTGCGCTCTTCTCGGAGAACGCCGAGAAGGTCGAGCTCTGTCTCTTCGAACCGCGCGGCCGGCGCGAGATGCACCGGATCGTTCTGCCGGAGTATACCGACTCGGTCTGGCACGGATACCTCCCCGACGCGCGGCCCGGTCTGCTCTACGGCTATCGCGTCTACGGTGCGTACGATCCGCCCAACGGCCACCGCTTCAACCATCACAAACTCTTGCTCGATCCGTACGCCGCGATGATTTCGGGAACGCTGCAGTGGAACGACGCCCACTTCGGTTATCGCATCGGCTCGCCGCGGGCGGATCTCTCCTTCGATCGCCGCGACGACGCGGCAGGGATGCCGAAGTGCGTGGTCGTCGACACCGCGTTCACCTGGGGCAACGACCGGCTCCTCCACACGCGCTGGCACGAGCTGATCATCTACGAACTGCACGTGCGCGGTTTTACGATGAAGCATCCGGGCGTGCCGCAGCCGCTGCGCGGAACGTTCGCCGGCCTCTCTTCTCCCGCCGCGGTCGAGCATTTGATCCACCTGGGCATCACCGCCGTCGAGCTGCTGCCGATCAACTATTTCGTGGACGAACGCCACCTCGTCGAGCGCGGCCTGCGTAACTACTGGGGCTATAGCCCGATATCGTTCTTTGCGCCGCATCCCCGCTATTGCTCGCAACCGAATCTGGGCGAGTTCAAGACGATGGTCTCGCGGCTGCACGACGCCGGCATCGAAGTGATCCTCGACGTCGTCTTCAACCACACCGCGGAAGGGAACGAGCTCGGCCCGACCTTGAGCCTGCGCGGCATCGACAACAAGTCGTATTACGCGCTCGCCGAAGACGCCCGCTATTACCTCGACTACACGGGTTGCGGCAATACGCTCAATCTCGATCATCCGCACGTGCTCAAGATGGTCACCGACGCGCTTCGCTACTGGGTTCGCGAGATGCACGTCGATGGCTTTCGTTTCGACTTGGCGACGACGCTGGCGCGCCGGGACGGGCGCTTCACCGCGCACGGCAGCTTCCTGACGGCGATCGAACAAGACCCCGTTTTGTCGCGCGTCAAGCTCATCGCCGAGCCTTGGGATCTCGGTCCGGACGGCTATCACGCGGGCGATTTTCCGGCGGGGTGGTCGGAATGGAACGATCGTTTCCGCGACGGCGTACGCCGGTTCTGGCGGGGCGACGGCACGGCGCCCGATATGGCCACGCGACTGACCGGATCGAGCGATATCTTCGACCGGCGCGGACGGCGCCCGCGTGCGAGCGTGAACTTCATCACCGCGCACGACGGCTTTACGCTGCGCGATCTCGTCTCGTACGACGGCAAGCACAATGAAGCAAACCTCGAGGAGAACGGCGACGGCGCCGCCGAGAACTATAGCTGGAACTGCGGCGCCGAAGGCGATACCCTCGATCCTCAGATACTCGCCTTACGCGCGAGGCAGCAGCGCAACTTCCTTGCGACGCTGCTGCTCTCGCAAGGGACGCCCATGCTGCTGGCCGGTGACGAGCTGCAGCGAACGCAACGCGGAAACAACAACGCCTACTGCCAGGATAACGAGATCAGTTGGCTCGACTGGTCGGCCTTCAACCCGGCGCTCGCGTTCGATTTTGCGCGCGCGGCGCATTTCGACCACCACGATGCCACCGGAAGCGATTTGATCGAGTTCGTCCGCAACTTGATCGCGCTGCGTCGCACGCATCCGGTCTTCCGCCGTCCGCGCTTCTTCCGCGGGGTCGAGGCCGAGCCGTCGCCGCTCAAAGACATCACCTGGTATGCGCCCGACGGCCGCGAGATGACCAACGACGACTGGCAGAACGGCGAGCTTCGCTGTTTCGGCGCGTTGCTCGGCGGCGACGTGGGTGACCGCTTCATCAGCCTGCAGGGCTATCCCGAGCTCGACGAGAGTTTCTTGATGATTCTCAACGGACACTTTGCCGCGGTGGAGTTCCTGCTCCCGCTCGCAGCAGGCGTACGGCGTTGGACGCATCTGCTCGATACGGCGCGCGCCGGCACGACGCCGATGCTGCCGGTCGCGCCCGGGTCGCTCCTCACGATTCCGGATCACTCGTTTTCGCTCTTTGCCGGGCAGCTCTCGGAGTGATCGAGCCGTACTATTTCGACTATTGGGGCAATCGAGTTGAAACGCGCGAATCCACACGGCGCGCGCTGCTCGCCGCGATGGGCCACGATGACGAGGCGAAGGCTGTGGACGACGCCGATGCTCTGCCGCCGGTCATCGTCGCTCGAATCGGCGAAGCGCCGGACTTCCCTTTTGGCGACGTCCGCTGGGCGGTCGATCTCGAAAGCGGCGATCGTTTTCGCGGCGCACCGACGGAGGTTCCGCTCGGCTATCATCGGCTGACCGTGCGTCGCGGACTGCGCGAAGAAACCTGCGCGCTGATCGTCGTGCCGGACCAGTGCTATCTTCCGCGCAAGATGCGCGACGGCCGCGTTTGGGCGCTGGCGACGCAGCTCTATGCCGTGCGCTCGAAGCGCAACTGGGGCATCGGCGACCTCACCGATCTTGCTCAGCTTTCCCGAATCGCGGGGCGCGCCGGCGCGGGCGCGATTGCGCTCAATCCGCTGCACGAGCTGCATCCGAGCAATCCGCGGGCGGCGAGTCCGTATAGTCCGTCGAGCCGGCTGTTTTTCAACGTGCTCGCCATCGACGTCGAAGACGTTGCGGAGCTTGCCAAATCACCGGAGGTACGGGCCGCGATTGCAAGCCGCGCGTTTCGCGCCGGCTTGCGCGCCGTGCGCGATGCAGCCTTGGTTGACTACGCGCGCGTCGCGAGACTGAAGCTCGAGATGCTCGAACGGCTCTATGCCGTCTTCCGCGCGAGGCGCGCGAGCGATCCGCGGGTCCGTACCTTTCGGCGCTTCGTTCGAGAGGGAGGGTTGCCGCTCGAGCGACTCGGCATATACGAAGCGCTGGCCGAGTTCTTTCGCAACCGCGATCGACAGTGCTACGGCTGGCTGGACTGGCCTTCGGAGTACCATTCTCCGTCGTCGCCGGCAGTTGCGCGGTTTGCGAACGAGCATCGGCAACACGTGGATTTTTACCGCTACCTGCAGTTTCTCGCGCGTCTGCAGCTCGCGTCGGCAGCGCAATCGTCGCGCCGCAGCGGCGTCGCGCTGTACGGCGATCTGGCCGTCGGCGTCGAACGCAACGGCGCCGATGTGTGGGCCGATCCGGACGCGCTTCTCACGACAGTGTCGCTGGGCGCGCCGCGCGACCCGCTCAATGCGGAGGGACAGAACTGGGGTCTCGCGCCGTTCTCGCCGCGCGCGCTCCGCAAACGCGCCTACGAGCCGTTCGTCGCGCTGCTGCGCGCGAATATGCGCTATGCCGGCATTTTGCGCGTCGATCACGTGATGGCGCTGCGGCGCGCGTTCTGGATTCCGTGCGGAGCGCCGGCCTCGCAGGGTGCATACGTGCGATACCCGTTCGACGAGATGCTCGGCATCCTCGCACTCGAGAGCGTACGCAATCGTTGCGCGGTGGTTGGAGAGGACTTGGGAACGCTTCCGGAGGGTTTTCGCGAGCGCATGGCTTCAGCGCATGCGCTCTCGTCACGCGTTTTCTATTTCGAGCGCGACGCACGCGGCGCGTTCCTGCCGCCGGGCACGTATCCGCGTTTCGCGGCGGCGAGCATTGGAACGCACGATCTTCCGACGCTGGCCGGATGGTGGACCGGCGACCGCAGCGAGCACGAAGACCGCGCCGCCGATCGCTTGCGGCTCGTTGACGCGCTGGAACGTGCCGGCACGATCGACGCTGCCGGCGCCGCTCGACTGCGGGACGACGCGAAGCTCGGCGGCACGCTTGCCGCCGTCCCGGAACTCATCGCGGCGGTCCATCGTTTCTTGGCCGCAACGCCGTCGATGCTCGCTGTCGTCGCCGTCGAGGACGTTTTGCACGAACCGGGTGCCGTCAACGTGCCAGGAACGTTTGACGAACATCCGAACTGGCAGCGTAAACGCTCGCTCTTGCTCGAAAGCATCGAAGCTGACGGACGTCTCATGCAAACCGGCAGGTTGTTGTTAACGAAATGAAAGCCGTGGTCATGGCCGGCGGCGAAGGTTCGCGCCTTCGACCGCTGACGTCGAGCCGCCCCAAGCCGCTCGTCCCGGTTGCCAACAAGCCGGTGATGCATCACCTCGTCGACCTGCTGCGACGCCACGGCATCGGCAACGTCGTCGCGACGCTGCACTATCTCGCCGACGAGATCGAGAACTATTTCGGCGACGGCTCGCAACTGGGCGTGACGATGGAGTACGTCGTCGAGGACACGCCGATGGGTACCGCCGGCGCCGTTAAGCTTGCGGAATCGCTTCTCGGCGGCGAGCGTTTCGTCGTCGTGTCGGGCGATGCGCTGACCGACATCGACCTGAGTGAACTGATCGCAGCGCACGAGCGCAGCGGCGCCGTCGCAACCATTGCGCTCCAGCGCGTCGCGAATCCGCTCGAGTTCGGCGTGGTCGTCACCGAAGGCGACGGACGCATCACCCGCTTCTTGGAGAAGCCCTCCTGGGGCGAGATCTTCTCCGATACCATCAACACCGGTATCTACGTGCTCGAACCCGAGATTTTCGCGTACATGGAGGCCGGCAGGAACTACGATTTCGCCAAGGACATCTTTGCGTTCTTGCTGCGCGAGGGGCGAAAGCTCTGCGGCCACGTGATCGGCGGCTACTGGAGCGACATCGGAAACCTGCAGCAGTACATGCAGGCAAACTACGATGCATTGCGCGGCACGGTGCGGTTGGAGATTCCCGGCGTCGAGGTTCGGCCCGGAGTTTGGGTGGGAGAGAACGCGCAGATTTCGCCCGACGCGCACGTCCACGGCCCGGTCTGCATCGGGCGCAACGTGACGATCGAGCGCGGCGCGGTGGTCGAGGAACTGAGTGCGATTGGAGCGTCGTCGATCGTCGCGTCGGGTGCGCGTCTGCATCGGACCATCGCGTGGGAGGACGTCTACGTCGGCGAAGGTTCTTCGCTGACCGGCTGCACGCTCGCCGACCGGGTGATCGTCAAAGATCGCGTGACGGTCATGGAGGGCGCGGTCATCGGCCGCGGCAGCACGCTCGGCAGCGGGTCGACCGTTCCGTCGAACATTAAGCTCTGGCCCGACAAGTCGGTGCAGTCGGGATCGATCGTCTCGATGTCGCTCATCTACGGCATCAAGTGGCCCGGCTCGCTCTTCGGTGCAGACGGCGTAAGCGGGCTTGCGAACATCGAGATTACGCCGGAGTTCGCGCTGAAGCTCGGCCAGGCGCTTGGGTCGATACTCGGGCCCGGACAGAACGTGATGACGAGCCGCGACGCGCATCCGGGTTCGCGCTTGACGAATCGCTGCGTGATTTCGGGATTGCTATCGGTCGGCGTGAACGTGCACGATCTGCGCGAAATGCCGATGCCGGTTTCTCGGTATGCCGTACGGATGTCGGGCGATGCGGGCGTGCATACCGGCATCTCGCCGTATTACTCGGACCAATTCTTGCTGGAGTTTTTTGACTCGCACGGCGTCAACGTCGACAAGAACACCGAGCGCAAGATCGAGAACATCTTCTTCCGCGAGGATTTCCGGCGTACGCCGATGGAGTCGGTAGGCCGGCTCGATTTCCCGGAGCGGGTAGCCGAGGCGTACAGCAGCGGATTCCTGCAGGCGCTCGCACCGCAGGCGATCTCAGATGCGAATATGCGGGTCGTGATCGACTATGCGCACGGCAATGCATCGCTGATTCTGCCGCGGATATTGAGCAATCTGGGCATCGAAATGATCGCGCTCAACGCCTTCTTCGACAATGCGAAGGTGCTGACGTTTGCGGCCAATCGGCGCAAGTATTTGGAGCAACTGGGCAACGTGACGACGTCGCTCGGGGCGGCACTCGGGATTCTGCTGGACCAGCGCGGCGAGTCGTTGGCGCTCGTCGACGATCGCGGCCGGATCGTCGAGGGCAGTCGCCTCTTGACGCTGCTCACGGCGCTCGTTTCTCGCGTCGTGCCGGGCGCGCGGATCGCCGTGCCGGTAATGGCGCCGAGCGCGGTGGAGGCGGTAGCTGCGCAGCACGGGGCGACGGTCGTGCGAACGCGCACCGACCGGCGGTCGCTCATGGCGCTCGCCGTGCAGGAAGGCTCGTCGCTCGCCTTTGCCGGCGGCGCGAACTACGAGCTCATCTTCCCGGAGTTTGCCCCGGTCTTCGACTCGCTTTACGGGGCTGCGAAGATCATGGAGCTCATCGCCGCACAGGGGCGGCCCCTGAGTGCAATCGTCGACGAACTGCCCGCATCGCATCTCGCGTCGCGACGCGACGCATGCCCGTGGGAACGCAAGGGACAGATCATGCGCCGACTGCTCGATGAAACCGACGGCCAAAGCGTCGAGCTAACGGATGGAATCCGTGTGGCGCGCGAAGGCGGTTGGGTGCTCGTGATCCCGGACGCATCTGATGCCCTGTTGAATGTTTGGGCTGAGGGCCGCTCCGAAGACGAGGCCAATCAATACACAGACGAAATTGCAACGAAGATTCACGACCTAGCGCGGGGTTGAGCTAGACCTCGATCTTCGTCTCGAGGGGTCCTATGCGGCCGCGCAGTCAGCTAGCCGCTTGGCGACCCACTCGGCGGCGGACCCGAGCCTCTGACATTCACAAAGTTTGACAAGAGATCAAACCAAAACGGGGCACCAAGCGACAGTGCGACCGCTGTCAAAACAATCCCTACTATCTTGTCGAATATCCACCAGCCCGGTTCGGTAACGGAATCCCAGGCCCAACATGACGGTGCTATGTTGGGCGTCGTAGCATTTTTAGCAGGCATCGACTTCGGGCAATAGTTCGGATCTTTCCAACCGAGTGTTAGCTGACCGAACACCGCTCTGCTGATACATGCCTCTGCGGTACTTGTCGTGCCTTGTACCTTGCATACGTCGAGATTCAAAGGAGTACCGATGAAGGCTTGCGCCAATTTAATACTGTCTACATTAAACAAGATTGCCAGTACGAGACCGATACCCAATAACCAGATCTGAGCGTTCCGCTTGTACCACCCCGTAACCCGATCCATATTCGCGTTGAACCACGACTCTACGCCAGCAACAAACGCTTTAGCATCGGCGCCAGACTGCGCTAGAATTGCATTCAAGGCGGCCTTTAAACGACTGTTCGGCAATTCGTTAACGCTCGCCGAAATCGCTGTAAATGCGCTTTGACCTGTCTGACCAACCAGCCACGCCGTGTTCAGCATGCTGGTCACCGCTAACGAAAATTGATTAGCCGACAAATATGACGGAGCTTTGCCCCCTGGGGACTGAGCTGCCATGATCGACGGCTGCCCATAGAGCGTATTTCTCAGTTCAGCGCTCCCAAGCATTTGCTCTATGCCGTCTTTCAACGTATCGGCGCGCAGGCTTGTAAACGTGCTGATACCCTCGTTCAGCCACGAAGCCAGCAGACTAAATGCAATATAAACCGCAGCCAAGCCAATGACTATATTTAACGCAGAAAGCATCGATTTCTATCTCTCCATATCCGCGATTGTCTTCTAGACCGAGGTAGCCGCGCCGGCTAGCGTGCCCGCGGCGGCCAACGCTCCACCGATTGATCCGGTCAGCAATGCGGCGCCAAAACTGATCGCCGCTCCAAGCAAACTAAATATCGCATTCATTTTAGCTATGTTGTTTTTTGCTTGAGTGACGGCGGCATTCGCGGCGGTCGTCGCTTGCGTCATAGTATTAAAATCCGATTGCGCAGCGTTCAGTGCCGAGAGCGCGGAACCTACAGCAATTTGTCGCGACTGATTGGTCAGCTGAATGCCGTAGTTCTGCAAGGATTGAATCTGCTGGTTTGTTAATGGTAGTGTCAAATCATTGAGAATCTGCGCTACAACATTTGCTAAGTCAGCAAGTTCTTGCGACAGGACCAGAGCTTGAGCATCGGTCATTCTTTAACCACCTTTGCTAGAGTCAGTAGATCGACGAGCACAGGTGCGCCCGTAGACTGCACGATATCTGCATAATCTTGTAATGACGCGGTGCCTTGTGACGCAGTATACAGCGCTTCATGGGTCTTCAATATTTGAGCAACAGCGTTCCCATACGCAACACTGGCTTTGCGCCGATCATTGATAAAATCTAAGGCGCTCTGAGTAGCCGCTTGTCGACGGACGATGTCCATTGCCATGGTCATTCGCCTCCCTTGCAATCGTGAGAGACGCGCCGCTAGAGATCTACATTTCCCCTGCGCCATGTCGCCGCACCTTGCACTGAGAGTCGCCGCTTCGTCATAGTTCTTTACCATCACTTGATACTCATGAATTTCTTGCCGAACGAACGCCCCGTAAATGATAGATATTGAGTTAAGCTCACTTTCCAACTCCTGGGAGTATGCCGCATCCACGACTTCGAGCGCGTCGATTGCTCCCTCCATCGGAGGATTCACCTTTTGAAGAAATGTGCTAATATTGTCCTTCGCCTGTTTCTCCGCGTAGAATTTAGTAATTCGTGAGATAACGTCGCCGACGGCCTCAACGTCCGTGGACGATACTCCTACCTGCTGCAGGGGAGTGGCGAGTGGTGCTACGTTCGGAGTTGGGACGGCGTCGACGTCGGCGAGATTTCCTAGCGCTTGTACGTAGCTGAGAACCACTGAGTTAGCCCTGTCCCAAGCCTTACTCACCGCCCGGTATTCGTCGCAGTCTCCCGAAGAAAGTGCTTTGGGTTCTGATGGTAGCCAGCCGCTCGGTAGGGGCGACGGCGCCACATACACGTAGCCTGGGCCGGGAGTCAGATTAATAGTGGCAGCCTTTTCAAGCTGGCTTGTGCTTGGGATCGCGATGAGCGTAACGTCCTTCGTCGAGAGCGCTCCTAGCAACAAGGCATTTTGGGCGGCGTTTGTGCGGGCGCACGTTGATGCGAAGTCATCGGCGAGCGCTTCGAACGAGGTACCGGCAGAGGCAGTCGCATTCGCATACTTTTGAACTGCCGACAGGTCCACGGGCGCCGCACAAGCCACGAACCCTGCGCACGCAAACAGCGCAAGGCTTCCGCTCTTTCCGAGGACTACACTTAACAACCGTCTTAAGCGCATAACGTGCGCCGAACGAGTAGCTGATCGCCCGTTAGAGCGGCCAAGAGTCGGCGGGTCAGGCGTCCTTCGCATCGCAGCGCCTCCTTTTGCTTCAATCTCGCACTAGCGATCTCGATGTGGCCTATTGGCTATCAACCTGTCCCTTCCTCCGGCTCCCGTCCAAGCCGCTTAGATGCACCATTTTTAACGCCTATGAGTGGCTGGAGCAGGTTTTTAAAGACGAACCGACTCAATTGGCTATTTCGCAACGGGGTCAATGCTAGCCCGTGGTTAACGTCTAGTCGCCTCGTAAGGGGGCACCGGCCTCAACAGGCATGCTTTCTTTCAACTGAACCAAGATCTGTAAGCGAACTAAAGCATGCTTCTGCCGAACGAAACTTTTCCGCCAGGCTCGCAGACGGGGGTGCTCGACATTGCAAGATAATGCACCGCGAACTTATCAGGATCTCGCAAGTTTTTTTAAGGACCTTCTTGCTCACGCCCGTGACATGGCCTTTATTGTCGCAATCTTCCTATACTTCACTGGATTCATGTATCGTTACATGTATCGCCAGGTCTGGGGCATAACCTCGAGCGATGCCGATCCCCAGTTCTTCGGATACCTTGTCTACGCCGAGCTGCCGCTTCAGGTCGACTGGGAGCGCTTAGCGCTAATCGTCACACTCACGATTGCCTCGCTCCTGATCACAGCAGCGTTAACGAAGTATCTTCGATGGGCGATCCTTCTGCGCCCTACGATCGTCTTCGTCGCGATCGTATCACTATTTGCAGTCCTTATAGATGACGCCCGGCACGCCGCAATCCTGTCGTTAAATAGAATTCGGCGTGGTTACGGAGTACCTGGGGCTCAAATATACTTTAACGACCCCGTTAAGGCGAGACACGTCTATCCAGCTTCGTTTCTACGCGACAACCAACAGGGTGTCGTCTTTATTGTTGAAGAGACCAAGAGCGGCTACTATGTGCTGGATCAGCAAGGGTTCAATAGTATATTTTTGCCAGATGCTAAGCTGGTCTTAGTATCGAAAAATGATGTTCGGTATATCTCGACTGATATTGTCGCGCCGGGTCAACCACATTAGAAAGGCTCCCGAATGAAGATATTACTTAGTGCGCTTCTTGCCATAGGTCTTGGGGCGGGCCTATTCGAACAGGCGGCCGTTGCGCAGCAAGTAGCGATTGGATCGACGGTAGAACTACTAGATAGTCAGCACCCCGACCAGACTATACGAGGCATCCTTGTTTCGAGGGATCAAATGGCTCCGTGCGGTGCGACGTCGCGTAGCGATGACATCCGAATCACGCCTCCAAGGCTGCACGTGCGGCCAAGCAAACTCCCATGTCCAGGGCTACCTCAAGCGCTCAGTAAAAGTGTAGTGAATGACTATTTAACTAGCACGAGTCCGAGTTCGCTAATCAATATTTTTCACGCGACGCTTCCTAACGCGACATTCACAGCAAGGCCGCTCTAGGCGCACGAGAGTTGACTTACCAAAGCATATGCCTGGAGCACTTAGACCACTGGACGAGTTGTTTGAGCTGATTCCTCACGGGCAAACAAGACTCGTATTCATATTTGAAAGGAGATGGCATGGTTGACCCGCATCGCGCACTTATCGCCTCAACCGCCCTCAGCATGGACGGTATGAACACTGCCAATCTCGCGGGGGATGGCATTGATGCCTCGTGCCGGCCTCACCGCCAGCAAAGACTGGCCCTATTTTGATGACGCCGGCTTGGCGTTACCCGGCGATATCGCTATCCAAGACGGTATCCACGACGGCACGGCGGATAACCCTTACTAAAACCACATCGGCGTCGTGGTTATAGATCCCGAGGGTAGCGGAGGCCTACGAATCATCAGCAACAGTAGCAGTCGGAAGGCGTTCGTATACGTTGATGATCTGGAGTTTAGCCGTATTGGATACCCTGCTGAGAAGATGGGGCTGACCCGGTTCTACCGATACAAACCCATCGCTTCCGAGTGACGGGCGTGTCTCCAACAAAAGGTGGAGCTAGGACATAGTAGCTAAGTCGCCGCGAGAAGCTGCCTCCGCAATAAGCGCCGCGCGATTGTTGACGCCGTACGCGCGGAACACCGCCTTAAGGTGGTTCCTCACGGTGTGCTGGCTTAACCCAAGCTCTTCGGCAATTTCCGCGGTCGTCATTTTGCGGCAGAGCATGGTGAACACCTTATTCTGCATCGGCGGCAGCTTGACCGGTGCGTGCGACGGCGACGAGGAACGGGCACGCAACTCCCGCGCAAGCCACGATTGTGGGAACGCCTCGAGCTTGTCCTCGGCGAGGTGACGCCAGCGTTCTTTCTTTGTCACCTCGAATAACCGCATCGCGGTCCGGGCGGCGCGCCAGTCGAAGCCGATGCGATCGAAGATCACCCAAGCGTTGCGAAACGCTTCTTCAGCGCCGATGCCCTTACCGGCCATACGAACGACACCTTCGGTATATGCTGCGTAGGCTTCGAGGCGGTGGTCGAAGGCAAACAGGTGCAGCGGCGAACGGATACGGTCCAGTCCTTTGTAGCGGGCGAGATAGAATCGTCCGCGCTCGGGGTCGATCTCTGCGGTTGCTCTTGCAAGGAGCAGCAACGCCAGTCGCTCTTCACCGGGCAACCCGTTCCAATCAATTCGTTCCGCGACGTTTTCAGCCTGAGCGACTTCATCTAATGCCCAGTTGGGCTCGCCGACGATTCGCGCGAAATACGCGCGGTCCAACAGCAGGATGACCCTAAACGCGTCGCTTGGAATCCGGCGTTCCGCGGCGCGCAGATATCTGAAACAGCCGAGCATATCGCCTCGTAACGCGCATGACCAGCCGACCGTAACGAGTGCTTGGAATCGCTGCGTGGCAAAGTCGTCGGGCCAGTCGACGGGCTGGTCGACCTCGCTTCGCGCAAGAGCTGCCGCCTCGTCGAAGGCGAGCTCGCGTCCGAGCAGTGCTAGGTTTTGAACGGCGTGGAACCACTCTTCCAAATATTGCTCGCGCTGCTTGCCGATCAGACCGATTGCCTGAATAAGAGACTGTGCGGATTCGCGATAGCGCTCTTCCTGTGAGTAAATGAACGAACGAAGCAGTTCGTTGGCAACTCTCGTCGCGTGCGACTTCTCGCGAGCCATGTCGGCGGCGAGTCGCCACGCTTCGTCTGTCCGACCCTCGAGCATCTGACGCCGCGCGAGGTGATACTTAACTTGGGCCTGATCGGCGGCGGACGTCAGCGTTCGCGACGCTTGATCGAAATACTCGTCGGCTCGTTCGAAATCGCGCATTCGCGAATAGCCGATCCCAAGCAAGAGCGCCCACTTTCCGCGCTGTGCTGCAGCGCGTCCCTTCGGCGGCCTTCGGATGAGAAAGCCTACCGCGCGGTTCTCGTCCTGCTTGAGTAGAATTCGAGCGCGCAACAGATCGTCGTCGTAGGTCGTGGCCGCCTCATGCGAAACGGCCGCGTCGTACGCCTCGCCGGCGGCGACGAATTCGCCCTTGGCGAATTGATCGCGCATCGCTTCGCGCCAGTCGCGCGCTATAAGTTGCTTCTTTGGCATAGCCACTTATGATTACGCGGCGAGAGCCAAGCCCCCGCCGCCTAATCATATCAGTCGCTAGTGGCCGCCGCCTCCGCCGGCTCCTTCGCCCGGCATCGTGCCTCCGCCGCCGTCGGCCGGGCCCGGCATGCTTCCGCCGCCGGCCATGGGACCGGCCATCGCGCCACCCGACGCGTGGACCAGAGCGCCCGGACCTCCGGAGAATCCGGTCAGGAATCCAAACAATAATGCGAGCCCGTGAAGAAATGGGAACATCGGGGACTGTCCTTTCTGCCGCACCAGGCACGGCAATACCAATTGGCTAGCCCAATCGGCTAGCTTACTTGGATTATCGGACAGTCCAGGGGGCGGTCAATAGGGGTCGGGCGGCAATTGCGGGTTGCGGTCACCCTTCCACGGGCTCAGGGTGACAAAGCAAGCTCAGGGTGACAACTTGTGGGCGAGGAGCTTGAGGACGCGCGGCCACGTGTAGCGCTCGGCGGTCGCCTCACCACCTTTGCGGATAGAGGCGGCGAGTTTCGGGGTGGCGATGAGTTCGGAAAGATACGCGGCAAGCTCGCGCGGTTCGCCGGTGTCGCAGACGATCGCGTTGTCGAAGGGCTGGACGTAGTCTTCGCCGGTCGAGCCGGTCACGGCGATGCCGCCGACGGCCATGACCTCGAGTCCGACAAGACCAAATGGTTCTCGCCCACTGTTAGCCAGCACGCCGTCGGCGACATGGTAGAGAGCCAGCAGCGCGTCTTCCGGAACGAAGCTGCGAATGTTGAGCACGCAGCCCGGCGTCGATGCGATCGCGGAGATAACGTCCTTCGGGTCGCGCGAACCGAGCGAAAGATCGGGAACGTCCAGCCCGAGTTCGCGCGCGCGCGCAAAGACCACCTCGCCGTACGCCTCGCGTCCGCCGCGTACGACCAGCGTCGCGCCGGAATGCTGCGAAGCGATCGCGGCGAAGGCTTCGACGGCCTGCATCCAGCGCTTGTCTTCCTCGAAGCGCGCGACTTTTACGTACAGCGGATGGCGTTCTTTCAACGCCTTCTCCGCAAAGCGAATCAGCTTCTTCGGCGCTCCGCGGAGTAGTCGCTCGGGGATGCCGTTGGGGATAACCAGCGATTCGACACCACGCAATCCCAGCTCGAATTTCATGTAGCGGCTCACCGTCGTGATCTGCGCGGCACGCGCGAGCGCCTTCCAGTCGATCGTATCGAAGCCGTAGGTGTTGTTCGCGTTCCAGGTCAGCGTTACCCGATCGCGCAGACCGCGTTCGCGCAAGCAGGCATCGAGCGCGATGGTCGCCGGCGCCGTCTGCCAATCCTCGGCGATGACGAGCACGGATTCGCCGCCCGCCGCGGCCGGTTCGACAATGGTTTCGGCGACGAACGGCGGCACGCTGGCGGTGAAGTCGTTCATCTTTGCGACCTCGCCGTCGTAGACGCCGCCCGCATAGTAGGCCGAAATCCACTGGCACCAGCGCCGATACTCGAGATCCGCCGACACGCGCTCGACCGCCTCACGGGAGGGATCGCCGACGAAGAGCAGCGTCGTGCGGATTCCGGAACGCGCGAGCGTGCTGCTGAGCTCGGTAACTCGGGTGCCAAGACCGCCGACCATTGAGTACGAATCGGGTCCTTCGAAAGAAAGCAGCACGACATTGCGCGGCAATGAAGTCATCGGGCGGCACTTTGCCGAATGGCCCCGGTGAATCCCGCATTTACTGCGAACGTGCGGTTGGAGTGCAAAGGTAATGCCGATTAAGGGTAAGATTACAGCGATGCACGTTCCAAAGGGCGCAATGGTCGGTGGCGCGTCGGTGATTCTGCTCGCGTTGGCGTCCCCCGCTGCGGGAAGGACGGCACCCGCGAACGCCACCATCGCCGAGGGCGCGCCTCCGCCAAGTTATACGTTTCGGCTCGACGTCGCCATGGCGATGCGGCACTTTCCGTGGCTGCACTTTAACCTGGAGGGCGACGGCGTCTACGATCCGGGCGAGAGCTACAAGGTGCACTTCACGAAGGTTCCGTGGTTCGCACCTCGCAAGCAGCACGACGCCGATCTTTCGATGCTCGATCCGCTGATGTGGCCCAGGCATTATACCTATGAGGAAACCGGCGAGCAGAACGAAAACCGCGTCTACACGTTGCACGCAATCGACGATCCAACCCTCGTCAACGCAACGGTCGCAATCGGACCTCGCGGCAAGGCGCGCCAAGTCGACGCGAGCTACAACGACGGAACGCACATCGAAATGCACGTGACCTCAAGCGACGTCGACGGTTTCTTTCTTCCCGAGAACCTAACCGCCGACATCGACGAACCGCATCTCGCGCTCAGCGCGAACGCGGATTTCAAAGACTACACTTTCGGCACGCTTCCATCGCCTAACACCACGCCGCAGTGACCGAACTCGCGCAGCAGGCGTGTGTCCCGTGTCGCGGCGGCATCCCGCCTCTCAACGACGAGCAAATCGCACCGCTGCTCGCGCAGCTCGGCACTGGCTGGCGCGTGGTAGAGCGCAGCGATCCGAAGCGCGGGTCGATACGTATCCTCACGTGCATGTACACGTTCGAGAACTTCGCACGCGCCATGGCGGCCGCACGGCGAATCGGTGCGATGGCGGAAGAGCAGCAGCATCATCCCGACCTGCATGTCGCCTGGGGACGGCTCGTCGTCGAGGTTTGGACGCATAAGATCGGCGGACTGACCGAGAGCGACTTCGTCTTCGCCGCCAAGTGCGACGCGCTCCTCAAAGCGCCGGCCTAACAAAAAGAGGAGACCGGCTCGCGCCGATCCCCTCCCCTCGCTACCACGGGCCTTGGCAAGTCCGTGATGCGGCCTTAATAGTACGACAAGACTCCCGCGGACTCTCCTAACCCGGCCGGCTCTTACCGATTAGGCCGGCAGGTAATTTAGGAATGCCTAAGTACGTTGTGAGGCGTGCTTAAATTGGTGCCGGCCTGGTTTCTCCTCCTGCTGGCCGTGCAGGCTCCGGCCGCTGCACCGGCGATCCCGCTCTTCGCCCATCAGTACGGGGTCACGTGTGCGAAATGCCACTCGGTTATCCCGCATCTCAACGAGTTCGGGGCGGCCTTTCTGGCCTACGGGGAACGCTTTCCGGGGATATCGTCGGGCCCGGCGGTTCCGTTTTCGGTGAAAGTCAACGCGGTCGACTCGAGCGAGTACCAGGGGGAGGGGCCCGACGGCCAAGGCCTGCCCAAGGCGATCGTTGACGAGGTGGAAGCCTTTACGTCCGCGACGATCGGTTCGCGCGCGAACTTTTTTGTGGAGCAGTACGTCGTCGACGGTGGTGAGCCCGGACTATTGCGCGATGCGTGGATCAGCGACCGCGTCATTCCCTGGAATGCGCGAATCCCGATCTATCTGCAAGGCGGACAGTTCACGCTTCCGCTTCCGGTCGACCCCGAGACGTTCCGCGATACGTATCAAGGCTACACGCCGTACGAACAGACCGCCGGCGCAAATCCGTTCAACTTTTTCGATCCCGCGATGGGAGCGCGGCTCGGCGCCGGCGATCCGCTCCACGGTTTGAGCGCGCAACTCTTTGCCGGTCCGGGATATACGCGCCAGAGCGGTCTTGCCGCTACCGGAGTCGACACCGAGCTCTACGCACAATCGGCAATGGGGAAGTTCACGCTGAGCGCGTTTCGTTACGACGGCTTGCGCCCAGTTGCGGGCGGCCCGAACGACCGCTTCGACCGGCTGGGCTTGGGTTTCACGTACGGACAATGGTCGCGCTTTTCCAGCGAGTTCGTACTGATCAACGGATGGGATTCAAACTGTGCGACGCCCGGCTTGGTGGGATGCCGGTCCAGCGGCGGCTTCGAACAGCTACGCTACGAGTTCAACCGGCGGCTGTTTGCCGAAGCGCGCTATGAGGGAACGAACGATCCTACGAACGGCTTCACGCGCGACGGCGTAATCCTGCTCGCTTACGGGCCGACGGAGAATACGCGCCTGACCATCGAAGACGTGATCGCGCATACGCCGCAGACGACCAATACGATGAACGCCCAGTTCACTTTCGCGTACTAATGACCAAGCTTACCGTCGCGGCCGCGCTATTGGCATCGACCCTCGCAGCCGGCGCCGCGCAAGATCGCGCGATCGACATCGCGCGCTCGCGGGCAACGTTTAGCATTTCACACATTTGGGTGGAGCACGTAGGCGGAAGCGTACCGATTCTTTCGGGCTCGGTTACGCTCGCGGACGGATCGATGATTCCAACCGCCGCGACCGCGGTGCTCGACGCCACGCGAATCGCCACCGGCGAGCCCGACCGCGATCGTTCGCTCGAGTCACCGGACTTCTTCGACGCTACGAAGTTTCCGCACTGGAGCTTTGCCAGCACGAAGGTGGTCGCGAGGAGCGCGAACGCCTTCGAGCTCGATGGGAATCTCACGGTTCACGGGGTGACGCAGCCGGAAAAGCTCGAGGTAACCGCGAGCGGAACCCCGGCACATCCGGTCTACCATGCGACCGCGCAGGTCGATCGTCACGCGTTCGGCATGAGCGTTACGCGTCTCGATCCGACGATCGGCGACACCGCCGAGGTCATCCTCGACATCGTCCTGCAGTAACGATCAACTGCCGGTGCTCGGCCCCATTTATCGAACTCGATCGTATACGCGACGAACGCAAACGAAAGCAGGCGTGCGAGCATGCCGGAGCGTTGCTTCCGCCCGTCGTACTTCCTGCAGTCCTATGACTACGCCGATAATCACGAAATCGAGCGCTCATCCCTATGCCAAAACGCTTGCCCGACTTTCGCAGGCAATCGCCGACGCCGGCAACACGATCTTCGCGACGATCGACCAGACCGCGGCCGCGGAATCCGTCGGAATGAGCTTGCGGCCGACGACGCTCATCGTATTCGGCAATCCCAAAGGCGGCACGCCGCTGATGGACGCCTTCCCGCTGGTCGCCCTCGATCTGCCGCTCAAGCTTCTGGTTTGGGAGGAACCCGGCGGCGTTACCATTGCGTACGAGCCGATGTCCGCGATCGCCGCGCGCTATGGCGTCGCCGGCATGGACGCGCGAATCGCCGCGATGGATGCGGCACTCGCAACGCTCGCCGACAATGCCGCGGGTGAACATTGATGCCCGTTAGCAGTCTCGATCCCAAAACCGCACTCGTCGTCATCGACATGCAGAAGGGTATCCTCGGCATGCCGACGGTTCGTCCCGCGAGCGAGGTGCTGGCGAATGTCGTGCGCCTCGTCGACGCGTTTCGCGCGAAGAGCCGGCCGGTCGTCCTCGTTCGGGTCGGGTGGTCGGCGAGCGGCGAAGATGCCGTTAAGACGCGCAACCAAGTACCCGCACCTCCGGGACAGCGAAGCGCCGACTTCTTGGAATACGCCGACGAACTCAAGGCTGACGGGGAGCGCGACGTCTTCGTGCACAAGCGCCAATGGGGCGCCTTTTACGGCACCGACCTCGACCTCCAGCTGCGCCGGCGCGGCATCACCAACATCGTTCTGTGCGGGATATCGACGAGCATCGGGGTCGAGTCAACCGCACGCGATGCCTGGGAGCGATCGTACAATCTCACCTTTGCGTCGGACGCTATGACCGATCGCGTCGCGGCCGCACACGACCGCGCGCTGGAGATCATCTTCCCGCGCATCGGCGAAATCGGTACCGTCGACGAGATCCTAGCGTTCGTTTAACACGTCACCCTTCGACAAGCTCAGGGTGACACCGTAGCGCCGAGTCGAAGGGTCAGGATGACGCCGTGAGTGCGGACGTGGCGGTGCGGACCGCTTGCAGAATGCGGTCGTAGGTGGACTTCGCCATGCTCTCGTCGGCGCCGGCGAAGACGATTTCGGGGAAACTCGTGTAGACGCGGTCGATCGTATGGTAGTAGGTGTTCTCCAAGAGACCATCCGGAATGTAGAACGCGTCGCGCGAGGCCTGCTCGCGCGCGGCGATCGACGCCATCGCCGCCGAATCGCCTTTCGCTTCCGCTTGCTGCATCGCGAGATCGGTTTGATGGGCGACCTGTTGGTACTGGGTCAGCGCTTGGCGCAGTTCGGCAAAGGTAATCGCGCCCTTACTCTTCTCGAACGCCGCCGTCGCCACCGGCGTCAGATCGTCGAGCAGCTGCGTGGAAATTTCTTCGATTCTCAACGGTTCGACGGTGGCATTTGCCGCTCGCATCGCTTGAATGCCGGTGAGCTGCGCCATCGCGACGGCTTGACGCATGCCCGGGTCGTACGTGCGCAGCCCGTCGAGGTTGTCTTCGGCGGTGTGATGCGCGCCGAAGTAGCCGTAGTATCCGTTCGACGTGCTCGGCACGCCGAGCATATACGAGAAGTTCTGATGGTCGGAGCCGCCGGTAATCGGATTGAGCAGCGGCTCGAGGCGCTGGTCGCGCGCGCCGAGCATTCCCTTCCCGTCGGCGGCGGGCACGACGTCGCAGATCTGCTTCATGAACGCGTAGAGACCGGGGGAAGCGCTTACCACGAACGGGTCTCCGGTGGTCAGCTGGTCCGTGTTGATGTATTGAAAGACGTTCTCGCGCAGCTGCGGGCCGTACTCGTAGATATAGGCGGCGGATCCGAAGAGGCCGAGTTCGTGTCCGTCCCATGAGGCGAACTCGATCGTCCGCTTCGGCTTCCAGCCGGATTTCGCGAGCGCGCGAAATGCGTCGGCATCTTGAAGCAGCACCGTCGTGCCGCTTCCGGGATCGATCGCGCCGAACGTCATCGCGTCGCGATGGCTGCCGATCATGACGATCGAATCGGGCTGCTCGCTGCCCTTCATGTCACCGAAGACCAGCCAGATCGTCTTGAGCCGCCGTTCGAGCTTCGTTTGCTCGCGCACGATCACGTTGCCGCCGAAGTGCTGGACGAACTCGAACATCGGATGCCAGGACTGCGGCACCACCTTGCCGGTCATCGCGGCGAGCAGCGTACGCGCCGTGCTCTGGGTGATGCTCAGCTCCGGAATGGTCGCGTGCGGAATCTCGCTCCAGCTTTGATGCGCGGCCCCGACGACCGGAGCGTGGCCCGGCATCGTCGGATCGCCCGGCGGAAACATCAGGAAGCCGCGCGGCGACAATCCGCTCATGCGTTCGGCCATGTTGGTATTCTTATAGTTACCGCTCGGCCACATCGCGCCGCCGCCGTAGCCGCTGGTCGCAGGCTCCATGAACTCCAGTATCCCGGCGACGCCGCGCTTGCGCAGTTCGTTATACGCAATCCAACTGCGGTTTACGTTGCGCAATCCGCCGCCGCCGGGCGCACCGAGCCGAACGAGCGCGATGGCACCCTTGAGGCTCACGTGCTCGGCATCGATCTCGGTGAGATCGTCCTTCGTCGCGCCGTCGACGTACACGACGGGACCGGTGACGTCGCCGTCACCCGACTCCTCAAGGAAAGGCGAACCGGCCATGATCTCCCAGCGGGTGTGATGTCCCGGCACGCCCTCGAGAAGGTCGAAGTCGTGCCGGCGCGGCGCGAGCAGCGTCAAGCTCTGCTGCAGCGGACCGGTGAACTCGACTTGATACTCCTGTATCCGCGCGGCGAAGCCGTCGCGCTCCAGCCGTTGCTTCACGTACAGCGCGGTTGCATAATCGGCGGCCGAGCCGGCACGGTGCGGAACCGAGGAGAGATGGTGCTCGATCTCCATCGCATTCGCGCTGCTCGGCACCGAGAGCATCGTCCTCTCGGCTTGCAATTCGGCCGAGACCGGCGGGCCGGCGGCCCATCCGATCAACGCGCTATCCGAAGAGACCGTCGACGGCGCGCTTGCGCCGATCAAAACGAGCGCACACATAATGCCGAAGGAAAATCGCATGGTGAGGCCATCGTTTGCGAACGACGGTGCGCGCACCTCGGGAGCGCGAGCGGTCAGCGGGCCCCCGTGGCCTCCATGCTGCGGGGGCCTGCTGACCGCTGTGTCCCTAGAGCCGGCTCAGGGACGTTTCGATCAGGTCCAATAGCCTCGGATCGTCGGTCTGCGTCTGCGCGTCTGTCAGGAAGAATCGCGCCGCCGCTTTCGCCGACGCGGCATCGTTATACCGGCCGACGTTATCGTACGCCAGCCCGACCTCCGCCATCCACGTGCCTTCGAGCGTCAAATCGAGCGCGCGTTGGTGGCCGGTGTCGCTCTGCGCGTTGGTTGCGTAGTCGTCGGCGACCGCGCGGCAATTCGCCGCGATCCCGGACCAGTTCTGCGTTTGCATTGCCGTGGTGCAAAGCGTCTTGTCTTGTGATTGATCGGCTTGAACGATCGCCGGCGCGCCAGCGACTGCGAGCGCGGCGATAAGTGCGATGGTCCTCATTGTTGCAGCCTTCCTAGATGTAAATTTCAAAATGTGGCTGGCGAGACCTCACCAGTGGCGCGCCTCCTGCAGTTCCGATATCACGCCTTCAGAAAAAGTCTGCGTGATCGGATCTTGCCACTTGGCGAAGAGCCTGATTGCCGAGTCGGGTGAAATGCGCTCGGGAATGAACAGCTCGACGGCGTATTTCAACCGCCGTGCCATCGCATTCGCTCGCTCGTTGAGTCGCGGGGGGAGCGTGTCGACGCTCTGCGCCCGGCGCCGTGCGATTACCTGGAGCTCCCTCTCGACCCGATCGGCGAGCTCCGCCGCGCCGCCGTTAAAGCGCACGGTAGAGTCTTCCCAATTCCGGCCGTAATCGCACGGTCCCACTTGATGCCTCCTTGCCCATTTCGCGTCCAAAATGGCACATCGTGAGCCCCAATAAGGGACTCGCTCCGGCTGGATTATCGCACGTTAACGCGTCAACGGTGTTGCGACGTTGAGTTAGAATCGCGCCGGCGCATTGTGGGGGTTCCCCTACTATGTTTTCCGCGCCCGACCGATACGATGGCAGTAACCAGCATCAGGAGGTTTTTCCGATGACTTTGAAGCCGCAGCAGCGTTTTCTCCCCTGCGCCCTCGCCGGATTCGTCTTGGCGAGCGCGGTCGCCGCGTGCAGCGGCGCGCCGACCTCGACGGCCGCCTTGCCGCCGTCGCAACAGGCACCCCAGACCCGGCACGTCCCGGCACCCGCACCGACCAGCACGGAGTTCTTCGCCGGCATCACCGCCAACAGCAATCCGCGCGGAATCGCCCCTGGGCCAGGCGGCATGTGGTTCACCCAGCCCGGCGCCAACGAGATCGGGCGCATCAACTCGAGCGGCGTCGTCACCGAGTTCCCGGCGCCGGCCACGACTCTGAATAACATCGTCGAAGGTCCCGATGGAAATATGTGGTTCACGCAGGGCGGCGCGGACAGCATCGGGCGGATGACGCGCAGCGGACGAGTCCGAACCTTTACGGTCGGAAACGAAGCGTACGGCCCGTGGGACATTACGGTCGGTTCGGACGGCAATCTCTGGTTTACGTTTCGCTCGCCCAGCACCAACGCGATCGGCCGCATCACCACCGCCGGTTCGGTGACGCTCTTCACCAACGGTCTTTCGCCGGGCGACGTTGCCGTACACGACTTAACGACCGGCCCCGACGGAAACGTCTGGTTCGCCGAAGAGTTCGGCAATCGAATCGGTCGAATCACGCCGTCCGGCGTCATTACCGAATTCACCACCGGCATCAGCACGGGCGCGGGACTCGTCGACATCGCGGCCGGCCCCGACGGTAATCTCTGGTTCACCGAGAACTCCGCGAATAAGATTGGACGAATCACGACCTCCGGCGTCGTGACCGAGTTTTCGCGAGGGATCACCCCGAACTCAGGCCCCGGATCGATCGCGAGCGCCGGCAACTACGTCTGGTTCACCGAACTCAACAACAGCCGAATCGGCCGGGTGAACACGAGCGGCCGCATCGTCGAGTACCCGATTCCGGCGACCGTGATCGCCGATCTCGCGGCGGGTGCGCCGCACAACTCGCTGTGGCTTACGGACTACACGGGTAACGGCATCGTACAGTTCACGCCGTGAGGCCGGCGCGCTCGCCGCTAACGTTCGCTTTGGTTCTGTGACGATGCGACGAGCGCGGCGAGCTGCGAACGCGATTTGAGTCCGAACTTTGCATAGATCGAAGTCAGATACTTCTCCACTGCCTTCTCGGTGATCGAGAGCTCCGCTGCCGCCGCACGATTCGGCTTTCCTGCGGCAATCAGCAGCGCGAGCTCTCGCTCGCGGGCCGTCAACATTCCCAAAGGACCGTTGACTTCATCGCCCATCCCTTGCACTTCGAGACGGCGCGCGCTCCCGGTCGCGCCGCAGCGAAGATAAATCGCCAGCGCCCCGCGCCGGCAATCGGCGAGCTCGAGTGCAAACGCTTCGAAGAGCGGCCACCCGATGGCGGCGAATCGCTCGGCGGCATCGTTACCATGCCGGATCGCTGCAGCAGAGTCGCCGCATTGCGATGCCGTGACGGCATCGAGCAGTGCCAGCAGCGCCTTATTGACCCGGTCTCCGGAGCGCGAGGCGGCGTCGGCGACGATCGGACGAAGATCGCCGATGCGTTCGGGCATGAATCTCGCGATTGCCGCGATGGGCAGCATCATACCGAACGGCGTCGTCATCGAGTCGAGCACGCGCCCAAGCAAGAGCCGTACGTCGCGGACGCGGCCGTTCGCAGCGAGCGCAAACGCTTGCGCCGAAGCGACGCGAGCGAGCGTTGCGCTGAGCGGCTGCAAGCCGACCTCGCTCAAAAACGCGGGCTCGTAATACTCTTCGAGCATCGCGTCGTCCCCTGCGGCGAGCGCGAGCGGGATGGCGACTTGCGTTTGTATCGCTCGCATGAGGAACTTTCGTGACGGCCGAGCCGCGCCGACGATCCTTCGGGCCTCGCTGAGATTGCCGGCATAGAGTTCCACTTGACCGAGCAAGACCGTTTGATCGTCGAAGCGCAGCGTGTGCGCCAGCTCGCGTGCGATGCGGTGGTGCGCTCGTGCCAAACCGGTCTCACCGATCGAGAGCGCTTGCACGGCAAAGTTTGCGTGGGCGACCTGGATTGGTCCCGGATGTCCGCGCGGCTCAAAGATCGCAAGGCCTTACGCAAAGCACGACTTCCACTCATCAACCTCCGCGCAGAGCGCATGCAGTTCGCTCGCGCCGAGATAGTACTCGGCGGTGGCATCGGCGCCCGGCTCCAGGGCGGCACCGTCAACTTGCGCCAGCGCGTTGCGCGCCTCGTCCAAATCGCCGTTGCGCGCGAGCATCATGGCCAGACGCGTCAGCAGCCGGGCCCGAAGCGATGCGTGTTCCGCGGTGACGAGCGGCAGCGTCTCCCGGACTAGCGCGACCGCCGCTTCTCGCCGCCCGCCGTCGAAAAGGTGGCCCGCCATCAGCACCCGGCTCTTGACCGCCTGCGCGACGTCGCCGAGTTCGATGGAAAGATCGACGGCCCGCTGGTAATGCGCGAGACCGTCGTCGAGGTCGCCGGAGAAAATAAACGCCTGCGCCGTTCGAGCCTCGACGCGGGCGCCCGCCGCGCGATCGTTCTCGAATCCGATCGCCGCGCGTTCGAAAAACGCCGCAGCGTCCTGATAGGCGAAGATCTTCATCGCCCAAACTCCTGCCGACTCATAGTACGGCGCGGCGCGGTCGCGCCGTTCGGCCTGCCAGAAATGATGGGCGAGATCTTCGGGCGCGCCTGCGGCTTCCGGCGAACGCTCGAGATGTTCGGCAATGGCGAGATGGAACGGACGCATCGCTTCGGCTTGCATCTGGCCGTAGACGACGTCGCGCGTGAGCGCGTGGCGGAATTGATAGGCGCCGTCGTCGTCGTCGACCGGCTCGATCAGTTGAAGTTCGCACAATCGCGCGAGCCTGGAATCGAGCTCCGTCGCGTCGTTGCCGAAGACCGCCATAAGGCCTTGCGTCGTGAAGATGCGGCCGAAGACCGAAGCGCGCTCGAGCAGGACGACTTCCTCTTCCGAGCAGTCGCGCAAACGCTCGAGGATCAGCGCGTGCAGCGAGAGCGGGAGCGCCGTCGGCGCGATCGCCGAACGCGAGCGGTGAGAATCGACTGCGCTGCGCAACAGCTCCTCGGCGAAGAGCGGATTGCCGTCGGATCGTTCGCGGACGGCGCGGAGTATCGGCACGGAGAGCCGGGCGGACTCTCCGAGCGCGCCCGAGATCAAACGATCGGTCTCGTCGTCCTCAAAACGCGGCAGGGTAAGGACCGAAACCGCCGGCTCGCGAACGAGCTCGCCGAACCAACGGAAGAGCGGGTGCGCCGGCACCAGCTCGTTATCGCGGTACGTCGCGACGAGCAGCAGTCGCTTGCTCGCTGCCCGCTGGGCCAGCACCAGCAGCGTCTGCACGAGATCGACCGAGGCCCAGTGCAGGTCTTCGATGGCAACGACGGTGAGGCGCTTTGAGGCGACGAGCTCCAAGCGGCGAGCGATGGCGTCAAGCCGATCCTCCTTGGAGGATGCGGTCAGATCCGCGGCGTCGAGCTCCGCGATCTGAGCGAGCGAATCGAGCAGCGGTCCCAAAGGCTTCTGGGCAAAGGCGCGGCAGGCGCCCCAGGCGAGCGCCGAGGTGCGCCGATTCAGACGCCCAATGAACTCGCGCAGCAGGCGCGACTTCCCGATTCCCGGCTCGCCGCCGATCAGGACGAGACCCCCATGGGATTCGCCCGCGGCACGTCGCCGTGCCGCCAGGTGCTCGAGTTCGTCTGCCCGGCCCACGAAGGGCCGGCAAAGGATTCGGGTGGATATCAATATTTCGCTCTACAAAGGCTGGTCGAGGCAGGATTCAAGCGGCTATTAGCGGGACTGACCAGGCAAGGCCGGAGGGGTCTCGTTTAGCATCGGCTACGGCCGGGCATCGTTTACCCACCAGTCTTGCCTACACTTTCACTCTACCTCCTCAACGTAGGCTCTTCCCTTAAGCTTAAGCTTTCAAGGAGCCTATCCACATGCGTTACGTCAATTCAGCGTTGTGCACGGTAGCCCTGATCGGCTTGGTGGGCTGTTCCGTCATGAATTCCGGCTCCTCGGGTTCGTCGTTGCCGAACGTCGGCGGGCAATCCGCCGCACCGGATCGTGAAGTAACTAACTGGACGCCAGTAAACTCAGCGGGATGGAAGCACGGCGTGCACCCGCATGTTGGCGACAGTCATCCTTCAACCGACCCACAGCGTGGCGGTTACTATGCCACCGAGTTCCGTTCCGACGTCGGCGTATTCGGCTACTCCCCCAAGCCGAACAAAGACAACAACGGACCGGTCTGCTCGCCGGCGGGTAACCGTTACAACGTCAACGGCATCGCGTCCGACGAAAAAGGAAATTTGATCGTTCCGGGGTCCTCAAAACCCGGCGGAGCGAATACTAAGGATTGGAACATCAGCGTCTATGCGGCCGGCCCGCAAGTTGAGATCTGCGGACGGCTGTTGGGCTCGATTCCGGACATGACCGGGCAACCCGTCGATGCCGCTTCATTCAACGCGACCCTCGCGCCGATTGCCGTCAGCGAAATCAACTTCACGACGAAGACCGGTGAAATCGTTCTCTGCACGCTCTCGTCGCTCTCGTGCAGCGCGCCGATCACGAGCTCGGCGATCACGGGATACAGCGCGGGCGTCGCAATGGACTCGCACGGAAACTGCTGGCTGTCGACGGCGAAAAAGGTCACCAACGGAATCCCAGCCGGCTTCCGGTTGGTCTACTGGCCCGGCTGCACCGGAGACGGCATGGTCGCCACCGGTACGGGCGGACAATCGTCCTACGGCGGCCTCTTCATCGACAACGATGGCAACATCGGCTCGTTCGATGCCTTCAACGCCAAGCTGCACGTCTACAGCGGCTGCAATCCGCAGTGCAGTTCGGTTGGAACGTTCCCGTTACAGGGCCAGTCGTTCTACGGACTTCCCAACGGATCGGGCCACAAGCTCGCCGTCGGTGACTCTACCAACGGATCCTGCGACGTCTACAACTACTCGTTGCCGACGTTCCAGCTCCGCTACAGCTTCAGCGCCGGTCTGCACCACAGCCGGCTCGTCGAAGCGTGCATCTTCTCGCCGACGAACCAGCGGCTCCATCACTGATCGCCGCCGTAAGGTCGGAATCGACGCTCCGGCAGGAGCGGATATGAAACGGGGCGGCCAGCCGGCCGCCCCGTTCTCTTTTTTAAGGTTTCATGCGCGTCGAAATTTCTAACTCAACGTATTCGGTTCGTTGACGCGTTAACGCAACGCTGCGTGCCATAATGTCGCAATGAAGCGCTATAAACGGCTCCTACTTCTTTCTATAGCCTTCGCGGCGCTGGTCGCGTGCAGTGGAGGGGCATCCGGCCTGGATCGATCGGCGCTTCCGGCGGCCTCGGTGCCCGACGGGCATCGGAGCGGCCCCGCGATTACGACGCCGATCAAGCACGTCATCATCATCGTGCAAGAGAACCGCACGGTCGACAATCTCTTTCAGTTCCTCCCCGGCGCCGACGTGCAGTCGCACGGCATCAGTCCCCACCACAAGCGAAAAATTCACCTGAAAGCCATCTCGCTGACGGCGGGCTTCGATCTCAGCCACGTCCACGGCTATTGGCTGCGCGAGTACCACGGTGGGAAAATGGATGGTTTCGAGGCCGAGCAATGCCGCGGAGCCTGCCCGAATCACGCCGCGTTCGCCTACGTTCCTCAGAGCGAAGTGCAGCCGTACTACACGCTGGCGGAAACGTATTCGTTTGCCGACGAGTTCTTTCAGACGAATCAGGGGCCGAGTTTCCCCGGTCATCAGTATCTCGTCAGCGGCGCCGCGACCGTCTCGGACGGATCGCCGTACATCGCGATCAACAACCCGATCCAGCCGGGGGGCGGCACGACCGGTGGTTGCGACTCACCCAAGGGTTCGGAGGTACGCCTGATCGGCGACGGCCACCGCAATAGCTTCAGCTATCCGTGTTTCCAGCGGGAAGCGCTCATGAACGAGCTCGACGCCGCGGGGCTCAGCTGGCGCTACTATCAAGCGAAGCCCGGCGCGTCACTCTGGAACGCCGTCGACGCGATCTACTCGATCTGGTCAAACCAGGCCGAGTATACGCAAAACGTCATCTCGCCTTCAGCGCAGGTCCTCACCGACATCGCCAACGGTCAGCTCTCGGCCGTTACCTGGATCACGCCGACGGCGCGCGCCTCCGATCATGCGGGGCACACGGACGGTTCGGGACCATCCTGGGTCGCTTCGATTGCCAACGCCGTCGGCGCGAGCCCGTACTGGAACAGCACCGCGATCTTCGTGACGTGGGACGATTGGGGCGGCTGGTACGATCACGTTGCGCCCAAGATCTACAATCCATACGAGCTTGGTTTCCGCGTACCGCTGATCGTTATATCGCCCTACGCGAAGCCCGGCCACGTATCGCACGTCCAGTACGAGTTCGGAAGCATTTTGAGGACGACGGAAGAGATCTTCGGGCTCCCGTCACTCAATACGACCGACGCGCGTTCCAACGATCTCTTCGACTGTTTCAACTTCAGCCAGCGGCCGATGCAGTATAAGACCGTACCGGCGAAGTTCCCGCCGAGTCACTTCTTCCACTTACCTGCGGAAGAGACCGACTAGGTTTCAAAAACGTAGAAACGCACGAGAAGAGGCGGCGCGAAACGCGCCGCCTCTTCTATTATCGGCTTCGCTTGGATGCTAGTACAGATTGATCCCCAGCGGCGTTCCCCATCCGGCCGGACCGGAGTAGGTTTTATACTGATGCGTTCCGGCGGTGCAAAGATATTTGCCGCCGCACGAACCGTCGCTTCCGCTCTTGATCGTGTTGAGATCGGCCTTACGCGTGGCCTGCTTTGCTTTCCAGAACCCTGAGGGCTCGCTCAGCGTGGACGCGTTTCCGGCCAGACCAAAGACCGCGGCGTTTAGCGGCGTCGCAACGCTGGTGCCGCCCACGGTGAACCAGCCGCTATAGCCGTACGTATCGTATTCGGCCACTTGCCACGCAACCGCCGAGACATCGGTCACGGTGCGCTTCGTGCAGCTCGGATCCTTCTGCCACGAAGGCTTCGTAACCGTCGAGCAGCCCGCGCCGGCACCATTCCAGACCGTTTCGTTATAGTTGGCTCCGCTCTTCGAGAGCACGGTACCGCCGACGGCGACGACGCTCTGGAAGGTCGACGGAGCGCCGATATTGCCTTGACCGTATCCATAGTCACCCGAGGCGGCGAGATAGACGACGCCGGCCTTGTCGAAGTCGGAGGTGCTGACGCAGTTATCCGATCCCGGGCACGACCAGCTGTTGCTGATGATATGCGCGCCCAAATTGGCCGCGGTCACTTCGGCGGTCTGCAGGTTGCTGCTGCTCGCGCTGTTCGCTTCGATCAAATAAATGGTGCATTTCGGGCACGCTGCGGCGACCATCTCGACGTCGAGATCGATCTCGACGCCCCAGCCGACGCTGCCGCCGGGATAGCCGCTCTGCTGTCCGTTCTGGTTGTATTTAGCGAACGGCGCCGTCCCGAGCCCGAACTGCGAGCGATATGCCGCGAGGTCCGACGCGACGTTCGGATTGTCGTAGGCGTCGACGATGGCGACGATCTGACCGGAGCCGTTGGTCGATGACGGCAAATGATAACGTGCTTGAAAGTCGGCCGGCGCCCAGCCGGCGACATCGGGACTGATGGCGCTCTTGGACTGGATGAGCGCCATGCAGGTCGGCTGGCCCGTGACGAGCGGGCACGCGGGCGTGGCAAGATTCTTTGCCTGCCACTCCGGCCGGTTCGATCGCGCGGCTTCTCCGACGGATTGGCCGGTGTTCGCGGGCAAGTTCGAATTGCCGCCGGCGCTACATGCCGCCACGGCGACCGCCGCCAGCAAGGGCGCAATGAGTTTAATGGTTCCGTTCACAACTGCTCCTTACTCCACGTGGAGATGGATGGTCTGAAGCACGATGTTTTAGGCTCGCCTCACTCGGCTACCTGGGCGAATAGCGCAGAGAATTGCGAGCGCCAGGGGATCCCTTGCTTGTCGGTCCAAACAGACGCAGCATGCAAAGAGTCTACGCACTGCTCGCCGTCTCACTGGCGGCCTTGACCGCGTGCTCGAATAGCAAAAGCTCGAGTTCGGCAAGCGGCAGCAGCATCTTCATGAGCAACTGCGCGAGTTGCCACGGCGCCAACGGCGAAGGAGTCGCGGGCACGTTCCCACCGCTTGCGTCGAATCCAGCGGTTACCGGCAACCCCGCGACAGTGATTCATATCGTCAAATACGGCCTCACCGGGAAGATCGACGTCGCCGGAAAGCCCTTTGACGGGATGATGCCGGCCTGGAGCCCGCAACTCCATGACGAGGACATCGCTTCGGTGCTCAGCTACGTCAGGTCGTCATGGGGCAATCATGGCAGCGCGGTGACGACCGCGGACGTGGCCGCCGTCGCGAAGTGATGCGAGCGTGGCAAAGAGCGCCGCTCCATGAACAAGATTCGCTTTGAAACGTTTTCCGACGGTGTCTTCGCCTTCGCGATCACGCTGCTGGCACTCGGCTTTGTGCTGCCCGAGCTTCGGTACCAAACGAATGCCGAGCTTGCTGCGGCGCTCTTGCGGCTCTGGCCCGATCTGCTTGCCTACGCACTGAGCTTTTCCGTCATCGGTCTCATGTGGCAGAACCATCACGCGCTCTTTCGTTTGGTGAATCAGGTCGATCGGAAAACCGTCTTCTGGAATATTTTGCTGCTGGCGGCGACGGTGCTGATCCCCTTCGCAACCAAGACGTTGGGATCGTATCCGACCTTCTCCGCGTCGACATTTCTGTACGGTCTCGTGCTCTCGGCGTGCGCCGTCTTCTACAACGTGATGCTCGCGCACTTAGTGCACGCGCAAGCCTTCGAACCCGAAGTCGACCCCGCCGCGATCGGCGAGACGGTTCGGGGCTACCGGACCGGCATGATCGTCTACATCGCCGCAACGCTCGTCGCGCTGGTGCTTCCGCTCGTCAGTTTCGGCGCGTATATAGCGATCGTCATCTACTTCATCGTCCCGCGCGGCGCCGATTCGGACGCGCCGATCAGCGCGCGGCGATGGTAGCGCAAGTACGCTGCCGGCGCTAGTCTATTCCGATCACTGGAACCAGAGCGGCGCCTTCAACGACGGTTTTGACGAACCGCACGTGACTTTTCCGGTCAGCGTCGCTCCGCCGGAATACTTCGGCCGGTTACGATTTAAAGCGTATAAAGCGAAACCTCCCTCGCTCGTCAGATTGAACGAAGCGGAGAAGCTATCGATGGTCTTCTTTCCCGAGGTGATGGCCCACGCGACTTTGCATTTCCCTTTATAGTGGATGTCGGTAAACGAGATCGAGTATTGCCACACGGCGCCGCTGGGAATGTAGCTCGACGGGCCGGTTAATCCGACGTTGTCGTTGCTCGAGACGCCCTCGACGCAAGAGATGCAGGGCACGCCGCCTTGAGCGGGACCATCCGAAACGAAGTTGATGAGAATCGCCGGCGCGCCGGCATCCGGATGCATCGCGCGCTTGCTAAAGAACTCGCGCCCGCCGCTAACGTCGGGTGCGGTGTCGAGAATCTGATCGACCGACCGAGCGTCGGCCGCCGGGCCGCTCGGCGCGCCCATCGGCGTGGAGAAGCTTCCGGCACCGTTAGAGCACGCCGCCGTTGAAACGGCAAGCAATACAAAAAGAACGCCCTTTATTACCCCGCGCATTGCGCCTCCTTATCGAACGTGGAAAACGTTGACTGGCCCTATTCCGACACGCTTGCCGAGCCTCCTCCGCCCGCGCCGCGTGCAGCGTTTTCGCTTCAGCCGGACGAAGAAAGCCAACGTATGAAGGCCTCTATCGCAAAAGGCTTGCTTGCGGGTACGCTCTTTGCAGCCGTTGCCGTTATGGCCGCATGCAATGCGAAGCCGGGCTCGCCAGACGATTCGTTCGCTCCGCCGGCCGGCTTTGCGACGACGCCGCAGAACGCGAAGATCGCGATTGAAGGTTCCGGAAAGGATGTCGCGCTCGACGATCTCGTCGTTCGTTTCATGGTCGCCCAAGAGGTTCCAAACGCGCAGTTAGCGGTTTCGGTTAAAGGTAAGACGACGTTTTCGCACGCGTACACCTATCGCGGACTTGCCAAATCGACGACGCACACGAGGACGATCATGCGTCTGGCGAGCAATACGAAAGCCTGGGTCGACGGCGCGCTCTTCAACTTGATCGAATCGAAGAAGGTGGATCCCAATGCCAAGGTGTTTGCCTACCTCGGCATCACCAAACCGCTTCCCAAAGGCGTTAAAGTCGACAAGCGCGTCTACGATATCACCATCGAGGACATGATTCTGCACAAATCGGGATGGGACGACTCGGTGCCGCCTCACTACGATCCGACGTTCAAAATGCGGGAAATTGCCCTCGCGCTCCATCTCAAGAAGACCGTCGGCCAGGTTGACTACGTCCGCTATCAGCTCGGAAAGCCGCTGCAGGAACCGCCCGGTAGCACATACGCGTACTGCAACTTCTGTTACACGGTGCTCGGCATGGTCATCGCCAAAGCGTCCGGCATGAGTTTCGCGCAGTACGTTGCCAAACGCGTGGCTGCGCCGCTCGGCCTCGACAACGTTCTCGTCTCGCCGACCCTTGGCGATCGGCTCGAGGACGAGGTTGCAAAATATTACTCCGCCTACAAGGGCCTCTCTGCCGTCTACGTGCGCTCCGACAAGCGATACTCGTATCCGTATAGCGGCGACGACATGGTGCTGGAGGTTGCCGGCGGTGCAGCCGCGCTCGCAACGAGCGCCGACTCCATGTTGAAGTTCATGAACGAATACCTCATCTGGGGCGTCGGAACGCCGCAACCCGGAGCCGACTGGGCGCGCGAAGGTTCGATGCCGGGAACGAATACCTGGGCCGAGCAACTGCCCAACGGCAGCAACTACGCCTTCTTGGTCAACACGCGACAGTATATTTACGGAGGCAAGCCAAACGCGTTCGAGACGCTGCAATCGAAGCTGGAACGGCGAATCGATCCACAATTCGACCGCTCCCGTCGCCGCGTTCTGGGACTGGACTCCGCTACTGCTGCGCGGTTACCGTAAGCCGGACGGCGGCGGTACCCGACGTCACGTGTCCGACCGACGCGTTCTGGCTCACCGAGTCGATCTGCAACGTCCCGACGTGCTCGTCGACGTGGAGTATCGCGTGCGTCGTGGGATCGACGACCGACTTCGATTTGATGATGTCGAACGTCTGTCCGACCTGAACGCCGCGGTTGCTGCCGAGGTCGATAATGACGTTACGTCCGTCGATGGCAGCGATGTGACCGGTCAGCGCGGGCGCGGCGGGTGCGGAGAAACGGCTCGGGTCTAATGCGGCGACGATTTTGTTGGCCTCGTCGTCGATGAGGTGGCCCATGTCGCTATTGACGAACGTTTCGTTGCTATACGAGCCGCCGGTGTACCCGGAGAAACCGCTCGCGTTCCACGACGTGCCCGAGCGCGTCGCTTCGTCCGAAAAACTCTGCACGATCTGGCCGGTGCGCGCGTCGATGACGCGTACCGCAACCTTGATCGTCACGCGATGCGTCGAAACGCTGCCCGCCGCGGCACCGACGATGCCGGGTAGGTAGCTACCCGCACTCGCACCGCTCTGACCGGTCTGATCGAACTGCAGGATGTTGCCGATAATCAAGTAGCGCGCGCCGATCATTTTTCCGGCGGTAATTGCGCTTTGCGGATCGACCTCGCCGCTCGCACCGAGTTGGTGCTCGCCGAGCGTCGCGCTCAGGTGCGTCCGATCGACCACGCTGAAGCGGCCGTCGTTGACCATGCGGTCGGTGACGAGATCGCTCAGCGCGACGCCGGGCTGAAACGATCCGTACCAGTCCGACGTCAACCCTTGGGTCGAGAAGTTCAGAACCGCCATTGACGGTCGCGCGGCTTGCGACAGCCCGAGGATCGGCCAGAGAGCCAAGATCCCGGCAATCCCGATACCGGCTAAACGAAATGAACGTCGAGTCACAAACGGTTCCTCCCGAGCGCAGACTAAAAAGACTCCCTTCTTATCCCACACCTAGCGAGCGAATTCTTGCAAGAGCGCGGCTTCGCGTTCGGTTGAAAGGCCCGGACTTGCCGCGATCGCGGAATCCTGCCGCGAAAGCCAGTCCATGAGCGCGCGAATCGTCTCGAGCGGCGAATGGTGCTCGAGTCCGGCAGCGACGGCCTTCCCACAGCTCACCTCGAACAGCGCGGCGTACTGCGGGTCTTCCAGCCACATCGGAATGTCGATCCACGGCTGGACGCCGGCGTCCAGCAGCACCTCGCTGCGAATCGGCACCGCCTCAGAAGCGATGCCGCGTTCTGCGGCGGCCGCGACGCAGACTCGCCCCACGCCCTCTAACGAGAACGGCGCAGCGGGACCGACCACATTATAGGCTCCGCCTATCTCTCGCGTTATCGCGAGTGCGGCGAAGGCCGCCAAGTCGCGGACGTCGACGAACTGCACGGCCCGAAACTCCGGCCCGGGCACGATAAACCGCCCACCGCGCAACGCGCGCTGCGGCCAATATGAGAATCGCCCGGTGTAATCCCACGCTCCGACGATGAGTCCGGGACGTACAATCGTCGTACGTTCCCCGAAGCGTTCGCGAACGATTCGTTCGCAAGCCGCTTTATTTCCGCCATACGCCTGCGCTTCGTCGGTGGGATCGAACTCCACGATCGTCGGCGAGTCTTCCTCGATGCCGGGTCTGGAGAGATCCGCGTACGCGTTGAGCGTCGAAATGAACAGGTACCAGCCCGCGTCCAAAGCAACCGAGCGTTCGAGTTGTGCGGGGCGCTGACCGTTCACGTCGATAATGGCATCCCAGCGCCGGCGCACCGCGACCGGCAAGGTTTCATTACGGTCGCCGAATATTTCAGCGACGCCGGGAGGTAAATCACACGAGGTCTCCCCGCGATGAAAGCAGACCACGTCGTGTCCTCGCGCGGCCAACGTTTCTACGATATGGCGGCCCACGAAGCGCGTGCCGCCTAAGACGAGAACTAGCAACGAGCGGTCACCAGGAGATCACGATCCCCCATTACCCGAATCCCCCGACGGCGCCTTTGGCCCTTCCGCCCCCGAAAATCGTCAAAGACTTGCGACTGGCGGCCGAAAACTGCGCAAGGACCCCTGGCGCCGTGGTTGAAGCATCTTAGCCCGCAAAACTGGCACTATGTAGGAGCGCATAATGGCAGCACCCCAAGTATCGAGCCTTGCCCCTGCGTCGGGCGACGTCGGGACCGCGATAACCATATCGGGCAGCGGCTTTACCGGCGCAACCGCGGTCAACTTCGGCAGCGTCTCCGCGCAAAACTTCACGGTAAACAGCGACACCGAAATAGACGTCGAGGCGCCTGAGGTCGATCTCTGCGGCGGCGTAAACGTCACCGTTGCCAATGCCGACGGCACGTCGGACACGAACGCAGATGCCGTTTTCGAATATGCCGACACCTCGACCAAAACGCAAAACAAATGCTGCATAACCACCTTTAACGTTCCCACCGCTCGTTCGGGGTGTACGACCGAGGCGGCGTCCTCGACTCGAAACAAGATGGGCGAGCGCTTCAACATGGAAATCGACTTCGATTCGAGCGGCGCGGGCTGCGTCTGCTCGTGCTGCGAATATCGGCAGCTCATCCGCGGCACGTTTACGGCCAACGGTACGAACATCGTACACCTGCTTCCCAATCCGGCAGGGGGTGCTCCGCTGCGAATGCTCCCTCGCCCGGCTACGGGCGCAACCGATGACAACTTCCTTGAAGACGGCATTCCGACGCCGCCGTCGGGTACCAACGTTTACTACGGCCACCGATCCGAAGGATCGACCGACTCGACCGATACGTATTTGCCGGACCGTGCGACCGGCTGTCAGTACCGTGGGAACGACTTCCCCGGACTCACCGGCCCGACGGGAATGACCGTGTCGATCGATCTCGATTTTCGCGGACAGTGCGTCGATACGTGTAACGCGAACGCTTCCGTCCAGCAAAACGACTGGACCGTGACCTGCTCGGGGACGCTTTAATGGACGCATCGAAAAACGTAACACCGCAACAGATCGGTTCCTACTGGGCCGTTCCGACAGTTGCCAGCACCGACGGATCCCAGGTACAGATTCAGCTCAGCGTATCCGTTTCGGATAGCGAAAGTTTAGCTGGTTCCGACGTAAACGTTAGGGCAATGACGGATGGCGGCGAGCTGACGGCAAGCGCCGTGCCGGACGCCGGCTCACCGCTTCCGACCGTTCAAACGCGTGCGATTACGGCATTCGCGATCTACACCTTCGATAATCCGCAGAACGCATCGGTAAGTTCGATCGTCGTGGAGATCAAAGGTCAAAGCGCGACCTTCGACCTGTCGTTTCCCGTCGCCTAAACGGTACGGTAGGGAGACGAAGGCGCAATTTGCGCGGCTTCTCCGCCGCGCGCGGCCGCGGCCGGGATCGTTTAGGGACAGTACTTGTTGTTTACTTTTAGGAAGAACTCTCCGATCTCGCTAGCGTGCGCGTTCATCGCGTCGAACTCGACGATCGCGCCGCCGCACGATGGCCCGGACAGAATCTTCCATTCCGTTCCGCTGCCGACAACGCGGTCTGCAACGTAGCACGTGTGGCCGTTATAGCACGAGTATATGTGGCCGATCTCGGAATCGGCGACGTGCCGTCCCTTGACCGTTACGATGATGCCATCCTCGGTGTGCTTCGTGAGCCGAACCGGACAGGGAGTAACCCTAACGCCGCCCGTGCCGCCGCAACCCTTGTCGGGTCGAATCGTTGAGGGCATTTGCTCTTGCTGCGTCGGTGGAACGGCAGAGAAACCGGCGTGAGACGCGGACGGTCCGGAGTTACATCCAGCCAATAGGCAAATTACCGCGACGACCGCGAGTACGTCGAACCTTGGAACCATGCGAAACCTCCTCGGAGTGCAGCTCCTTGAGGCCCTCTTTACGCGCCGAACGTCAAGAATCTCTAAACGCTGTTAGAAACCTAGGTCATCGGCTGCGGATCGGTCGCGAGTGCCTATAACGCGCCGGTCCCTTTCGGAGTGCCCAGGCCGGTGGGGCCATCCCATCCGCGCCCGGCCGTGCAGAGCGGCGCGCCGCATGCGCCGTCGCTTCCGGACGTGACGTCGTTCAAGCTCGAGGTGTGCGAGTAGAGGTTTTCCAACGCGTTGGCGCTGGTGTCTGGCGCGAGGGCAAACGCCGCCGCGACGATCGGCGCGGCGACCGAGGTGCCGCCGAAGACGAGCCATCCGCTCTGATGGAAGGTGTCGTAAACCGCTACCCCCGTGTGAGGGTCTGCATCGGCCGCGGCATCGGCCTCCGCACGCATCGAGCACTCGGTATTCAGACCGCTTTGAAAACCGGGCTTGCCGTAAACTTTGCTGCAGCCGCTTCCGGCTCGTAACCAGGCGGTTTCCACGCGCGGGCTCGTCGACGTGAGTGTTGTGCCGCCGACGCCGATGACGGTGGGCAGAATGGCCGGCCACTGCGCCGCGGCATTGTGACCGCCGTCGCCCGTCGCCGCCGTGATCGCGCCGCAGCTCAGCGTGTAGTCGTCGTCGTAGGTTTTCGCTCCCTCGTTTCCGCTCCAGCTGTTGCTGACGAAGTCGGCGCGAGCGGTTGCGTATTTTTCAGCGGTGCTGAGGTCGCCGATGCCCGAAGACGCTGCCTCGACCAACAGAATCTTGCAGTTCGGGCATATTGCCGAAACCATATCGACGTCGACCGATTCTTCACCGGCCCATCCCGCGTTGGTTTGCGAGGTAAACTTCTGCTCGGTAAAACATCCGTTGGCGACGGTGCACGCCGGAAGCCCGTACTTCATGCGGTAGGCGTTGAGATCGGAGGCAACATTCGGATCGTCGTATGCGTCGACGATTGCGACGGTCTGACCGGCGCCGTTCGTCTTGCTGTCGTCGCCGAGGCCGTACGCGGTCTGCAGATCGCCGGCAGCGTAACCGCCCGGCGTGTTCGGCGCTATCGCGCCGTGAATATCGGTGCGCAGCCACGCTTGGCAGCGAGCAAATCCCCTGCCGACATCGCCACAAACCCGAGCCGAGGGGCCGTCGCGCGGCCAGAGCCCCAGTTGTACGGCGGTGGCGCTCTGCGGCACCGGCGCCGCGGTTTGCAGCAGCGTGCTCGAAAAGCTCTGCTGCTGGTGCTTTCGGCACGATGCGCTCGCCGTTTGCGGCAACGGTTTCATCGATTCGGTACAAGCGGTCAATACCGCGACCGCGGCCGCGACGGCAATAGTCGTTAGGCGCACTGACTTGCGTTCCTTTCCCAAACCAGTAACGCGACCAGGATGACATGCGTTCTGTGGTACACGCTGAGAAGTGGGCTGCAGGCTCTTTTTCCTTGGTATGCAGCAAGGCATGCAGGCGTCCGCACGATGGGTCGCAATGGGACTCGCGAGCTTGCCAGAATGACGGCCGCTAAGTTCTGCTGCTGCTTTTCATTTCTTGGAGACACCTATGACGACGATCAGACTCATGCTCGCCATCGCCGGCGCTTTTTTGACGCTATCGAGCTGCGCGGGCGGTTCGGACGTGCCTGCCGGATCGAACCAAACGGCACTCGGTGCTCGAAACGCCCACCAGCTGCCCCCTTCGCAAGGCGGGGACTTCACCGCCAAAGAGTCGGGGAAGTGGAACGTCCGCAAAGGCCAATGCGGCACGTTTTGCGACACCTGGCGATTTCACGGTACCGGAACCGCGACGTTCTTCGGATCCGCTAAAGAACATGGCGCGGTCACCGGCGGCTTCGGCGTAGGCAATGCCGTTATCGCCGAATCCGGCTCAACGGATAATTTTATCCGCGTTCATCTCAATGGCGGCTTTTGCTCTCCGCATTTGAGCTACACCGTTTCCGGCGGGAAAGGCATCTATAAGTCGGCCACGGGTAGCGGAACGATCCATTTTTCCTGCACCGGAAAGAATCGCGGAACCTACAACGATACGTGGAGCGGAACGCTCTATTATTAAGAGCGAGCCTTCCGGCTTCTTAGCCTAACGGTACGACGGTGACGCTCCAGCGACGGAGCCAGAAACGCATCGCGCCCTTCCACGGGGGCACCGTGGTGAGGCTTGGCGCGGCCCAGACGCCTTTGCGCGACTCGTCGTAGAGCCGTTTGTCATACTCAACGGCGGTGCCCCCGGCACCGCTGCCGACGCCGTTGATGCTAATCGTGACGCCCGTTCCCGCCGTCTGACTGAGATTGAAGACCATGAGCATCTTCGTGGAGGCGTACGCGCGGACGTCGGGGTTGCCGCTCACGGTGACATTCACCATGTTTCCGCCGGCGTTTAAAAACGTTGAAGCTGCAACGAACGCGTTGGCCGTCGCGAGGAGCGTGCCGCGTGGGCTGGTGACCGGGCAGTTGTTGGCGGGACCGTCGCTAAAGATCATCGCTCCGCCATACCTCTGCCAACCGTACACCTTGGCCGCGAAGTCGCCGCCCCGCGAACGCGCGTCGCAACTGCCAAAACCGGCGTGCCAGATCATCGCGGCCGCGCCGTCGTTGAGCGCCTCTCCCATGGCCATGTCGGCAAAGAGCGCACCGACGATGCTTTGACTCTGCTTGCCGTAAGGCCCCAGCGCAGACGAGACCGCGGAGATGAGAATCGGCGTGTTGGCACGATTCGCCGCAGCCAACTGCGCCCGCACGAAGGCTATCTCCGTACTGAGTTGTGGTATGGCGTCGTAAAGCAAGAATGAATCGCTCGTGTGGACGCGTTGCGGGTAGTAGATGATATTCGCGCAATCGTATTTTGCGTTCGCGAAGACGATGGGATTCCACGGACTCTTCGGGTTGGCCGCATCGACGGGAATACAAACGTTTTGCGCTCCTGCAGCGTGCATTTGATCGTAGAAGGCGGGTTCGTTAGCGGCAAATTGATTTGGATCCCGCGACGATCGGCATCGAGGCTGGCGGCAGTCGATGGCTCCAGGCGCGTATTGCTCGTTACCAAGTTCCCAAAAAGCGACGACGCTAGGTCCATAGGTGTTGACGACATGCGATACGAAAGCGGCGGCGTTTGCCGGCGTATTTCCACCCGTGCACTGTGGATTGCTGCCGTAGTTGACGCCGAGCGACACTTGCGTTCCCGACGGTATGGCAATGTCACGCATGAACGTGTCGATGTTGGAATCGGGTCTCGCGTTACCGGCGCAGGGCGTTCCCGGCGGACCGTCTTCACCGCTCCGCCAATCGTAAATGTCGACCTGCGCGCCGGCAGGAAAGCGCGTGATTCCAAGATCTGCGGCCGTGATGGCTTGCGAGATTCCGGAAAGCGTGAGGTTGTACCAAGACGGAAGCGTCGCGCCCGCCACGAGCCGCGTCACCGGCGCCCCGACTTGTGAGGGGTCGACGATCACCGTCGCGCGCGGCGACGTCGAATGTCCAGACGGCATCTCGCTGCCGTTGGAGTCTCGAGAGAAATTCACCGAGCGCGCCGAGGGCAACTCGCCCTGTTGTACGTTCGCGGGCACCAGTGAATGCGATCCTCCACACGCGTAGAGGATGGTTACGGCGAAAACCGCGACCGAGCCAAGCAAAAAAGTGGCCTTGCTCATGAGAAGCCTCCCGACAGAAAGAATACAAAGTGGATTCTACATCGGGAGCGCGACGCTCGTCACGAGAAGATTGCTCCGAAGAGCAAACTCTAACTCAACGTATTGAGTGCGTTAACGCATTAACGTTGAGAAGGCACGGTTTGACGCCGTCAGCAGTGGTTCGAGTAAAGCTTGCCGGGCAAGATTTCGATGACCAGCCGCGTGCCGGCGGCCTGGAAGCCGTGTCCCGCCATCGCCGTTGCAAGACCGGTGATCGCCGGTCCATCCTTCGTTTTGAAGGCGACCGTGTAGCAGGCACCTTCGTTCTGCCAGAGACTGCCGAATGATTGCAACGCGCTGTAGATCGAGTACGTGTGCTTGACGACAAGATCTTTCCAAACGAGCGCGCCGCCCTTGGGAATTTTCGTGCCGAACGCCACCCGATCGTTGTTGACCGTAAATTGGATCAGGAAGATCGGCTTCACCGATCCAACCGGTGGCCAGAGCGGCGGGGAGTATTCCGTCGTGCTGCTGATCAAGCTTGCCGTCACGCCGGCGGTTTCCACGTTCGGATAGGTCATCGTCCCGCCCCACCCTTTGTAGAGCGGGACGCAAAGAAGGCCGCCTTTCGCCAGAAGCGCCTTGGGGCCGAGGCTCGCATATTTGGTCTTGTTCTTCTGCCCTTTGCATGGCGTGAGGGCGTCGCCGCGTTGGGCTCCTTCGGACACGCTCTGCGCTCCCTGCGACGGGACAACCGTCGAAGGCGTGCCGCATGCCGCGAATGACGACGCCGCGATGAGCGCGAGCACCGCTAGAAAAAAGCGCGATGGTCTCATCATTACCTCCGCCTCGGGCCTTCGTCGGTGGCTCGGCCAAGCCTACCCGGCGGCCGCGGCGGCGCAGCCCTCATCCGGCTGGACCGGATTGGCCTCCGGCACATCCCGCAAGAGCTGTGGCGGCCACTCAAGCTCCCAAAACGTTCGACGCCATTGGACACACCCGATGCGGCATCGTTTATCGTCTCGTCCCGGGGAAGAGCAAAAAGACGTACAAACTCAAAATTCCCCACGCTTTCGAAGGTGCTCCCAATGATGGAGCCGCGGAGGACAGCGCCGCGCGACTAGCGACGGCGTCGTTCGCTCCCATTTGTCCAAGTAAGTTGTTCAAGTGTCCGTTCCGCCGGTCGCGTGACTGCGCCATCATGGCTATAGGTCGCAGAAACGCGACATCTCTGGGCGTGCGTCGCAGGCGCATACTTCCTTTGCTGAAGAGGATCCATGGAGCAATCGTACAGATTCGTCGGAGCTTGCCTGAGCGCAGCGCTCCTCGCCGCGCGCGGCGGCAACGGCCCTTCGTCGGCTACGCCGGCATCGGTTGCGCCGGCGAGCGGAGCGCAACGCCTCACGCTCCGCTGCTCGACCTCGGCGGCAGCATGGTCTGCGGTACGACGACTTCGGGCGGAGCGTATGGCGCGGGACCGGTCTTCGCGATCCCAAGACGACCGGAAGAGAGACCGTGCTTCACAGTTCGGCGGCGGCTCCGGGGGGACGGCACCGATCCATACGACCGGCGGCGCGTACGGCCGTGGCGGAACCGTCTTCTCGTTATCGTTATGAAAGGGGACTTTATGAAACAACGATTTGCATTGGCCGCATCACGGAGCGATTCTATGAAACGGCTCCGGAGTTTGGTCATCTCGCTTAGCGCGATTACGTTGAGCTCGTGCGGCGGCGCCGCAAACGTAACCCCATCGGCGAACCAGTTCGATGCGACAACTCGCAGCACGCAGACCGCGGATGCCGGACCGTTGGCACGTGAGAGCGTCCTCTATACCTTTGGGGGATCGCCCGATGCGTCAGGACCTTTTGGCGGCCTTCTTGCCGGGAAGCACGGAGAGTTCTTCGGAATCTCCAACGGCGGCGGATCGGGAAATGGCACCGTCTATGAGGTTTCGGCCAAGGGCAAGGAACAGGTGCTTTACGATTTCCAAGGCGGAAGCGACGGCTCCGGCTCCGAGGCCGCGCTGATCGCCGATAGCGCGGGAAATATGTTTGGCGTGAACGACTACGGCGGCGGGTCCGGCGGCTGCACCTACGGTTGCGGAACGGTTTTTGAAATTCAGCGCAGCGGCTCCGGATACAACGAGCGCGTGCTTTACGCCTTTCAGGGCGGACAAGATGGCGCGTCTCCGCTGGCCGCTCTCGTAATCGGCAACAATGGTACGCTGTATGGCACCACGTTTTTCGGCGGCACGGGGACGTGCTCTGCACCGTCGGGATCCTCCGGCTGCGGAACGGTGTTCAGCTTGACGCCATCAGGATCGCATTACACAGAGAAGGTACTCCACAGTTTCCAAGGCGGCCGAGATGGCGAACAACCTGGAGCAACTCTGAGCGTCGACGCCTCCGGCAATCTCTACGGTACGACGGAATTCGGCGGCAACAGCAGCTCCGCGTGCAGAACCTCTCCTGCGGGGAGTGCGACCTGTGGTACGGTCTTCGAAGTGACGCAATCGGGTAAAGAGAAAATCCTCTACCGGTTCAACGGCGGAAAGCGCGATGGTTCGAGCCCGCGCGGAGGGGTCCGTCTGCTCTCAAATGGCTCTTTTATCGGTGTCACACTCGACGGCGGAGCGCTCCACGGCGGAATCGGCGGGGGATCCGTCTTCGAGCTGACGCCGAATGGCCACAGGTATAGCGAGCGCATAGTTCACTTCTTTGCGCGACACCACGCGGATGGCGTACGACCGGGGGATACCGACGGACTGGCGATGGACGGCAAGGGAAATCTCTACGGCACGACCGTTTCCAGCAACCTTTCGTGCGGATGCGGCACCGTATTCCAGCTTACGCCGACGCCATCGAGTTACAGCGAAAAGGTGCTGTACTTTTTTGGTGCGCCGGGGGATGGCGCGTTTCCGCACAGCAGCGTGATCGTTCACCGTGACATGATATACGGCACGACCTTTAACGGCGGAAATTATTGCTACGGCTCGTCGTACAGCTGCGGCACTGTCTTTAAGGTACGCTAAGCTGGGACAACATCGTCCCAAGGTGCCATCATAGAAAAGGAAAAGCACTCATGAAACAAACGTGCAGATTCATCGCTGCCTGCCTCAGCGCCGAGCTCCTAGCGGCCTGCGGTGCCGGTACCGGCACAAACGTTTCGTCTATTCCTGCGCCATACCAAGCTCAGCGTCCGGCGCACGGCGGCGGCGCGACCTTCGCGTATGTGACGACCCAGGGCCGCCGCTCCATCTGGGCCTACGAGGTCGACCCGGAGAGCGGTGTACAGACGCCGGTACGGCGGTCGCCCTTCGGGACGCGCGAATATCCATGGGGCGTGGCGGCCGTTCCCGGTAAATTTCTCTACGTGGCGAACGGCATCGGAACGGACCAAAACAACCCGCGTCACAGCCACGTCACCGCGTATACGATCAAAGGCGACGGCGCGCTCGCCAGAATCTCGGGCTCACCATTTCAAGATCGCGGCCGCGGCGCCGCCGACATGGCCGTGAGCGTTTCGAAGAAGTATGCGTATGTCGTAAATATCTATTCCGGTGATGTTTCCGGCTACGCCATCGACCCCAACAGCGGCGCACTCACCTCGTTGCCCGGGTCGCCGTTCGGCGCGGGCGGCGAGCCCGAAACCCTGGGGCTCGATCCTAAGGGTCACTTCGTCTACGTCGCCAACACGTTGACCGACGACGTCTCCGCATTCAAAATCGACAAATCCACCGGCGCGTTGGGATCCGTCGCGGGGTCGCCGTATCGCGCCGGAAAAACGCCGGCGGGCGTCGCGGTCGACTGTACGGGCCGCTTCCTCTATGTGACGAACGCCAACTCCAACGACATTTCGGCCTATAACATCAACCGGAGAAGCGGCGCTTTGACAAAGGTTGCGGGATCGCCGTTTCACAGCAATACTCCATCTCGCGTCGTGGCCGATCCAAAAGCCGGTTTTATTTACGTAACGAACAACGGATCCAACACCGTTTCCGCATATGCGATAAACCCGAGCAGCGGCGCGTTAACCGCCGTATCAGGCTCGCCGTTTACAACGGGCGGCGGACCAAGCGCAATAGCAACCGATCCGACGGGCTCGTTCCTTTACGTTGCCGACAATGGGTCCAACAACATTTCCGCCTATTTAATCGACGCGACGAGCGGAGCACTAACGCCAATAGCGGGATCGCCCTTCTCAACCGGCACGGCTCCGGCGGAGATCGTCGTGACGCGATAAGGCAAACTAGTCATCGCCATAAGAACGAGGGCGCGCCGGGATGGCGCGCCCTCGTTGGCTACTCCGTTTGCTCCGATGATTATGGCGTCTGGTAGCCTTTGTTGGACGCCGCGCTCGCCGGATCGGTCAGTCCGTTTGCCGAGCCGAGCGTCGCCAGCACCCCGCCACCGGGATAGCTGACCACGTAAACGACGGCCGCCCCGACGTCGGCGATGTACGCTTGACTGTTGTTCTTGCTCAGCGTTACGTGGAATGGGTCGCTCATGCCCGTAAGCAAGGGCGTTACCGTCGTATAATCCGGCGCCTGTGCCACGTAAACCGCTCCCGCCAGTTGGTCGCAAAACACGATGTTCTTATGGTTATCCAGCACCATGCCGCCGGCGTATTGTAAGACCGGAGGGAGAACCGTTGCCGTGCAGCTTTGATTCCTCCAGGCGCGGCGCGAGATTTCCGCGATATAGCCGTATCCATTCTGGTAGGAAACGAACACGTTGCCGGGTCCATCGACCGCAACGCCTTCCCCAGCACCGCCGATCGCGCAACTGGCCATCACCGAATTGCTCTTGTGCGCGTACTCGTTGATAAACCCGGGATTTCCAGTGTTGTAATCGGCTTCGTAGACATGGTTGTTGCTATCGGTGGTCACGTTGACCGGATCAACCATACCCGCATTGTAGACGAATTTAGCGGGCGCCCCCGGGCCTGGATTGGAACCGTACTCTATGACATGCACGCCCGCATAATCTGCGACTAACAACCCAACACTGGAGAACCAGTTTCCATCGGGCCCCGACAGCTGGTCGTTAATGGCGCCGGCATTGATGTAGCGGCTGCCTCTGAGGATTTCCTCCGCGCCGCTGCCAAAGTCGCTCACGAACAGCTTCGCCATACTGACGTTGGGTCGAACGAGCGCGGGCTGGTGTAGCCCCAGCCGCACCATGGTAGCGAATTTCGGCGCGATGCCCGACGCGAGAATATTGGTCTGGTGAGCGCTCCGGCTCGCACCGCCGGCCGAAGGTATCGCGGCCGATGATTGGGGACCGCCGCTCGAGCAGCCCGCGACTAATACCAATGCAGCCGCAGCAAGGACGCCGCCGGATGGCGACAAGATCTTTCGCATGAATTAGCTTCCTCCGAGAAAAGTAGCTCCGCCGGCAATGGGCTCGGCGGGTCCGGAGGGGGTTCCACCGAGCGACCGGACTTCCTATCTGGCCAACCTTAAAGCGCTTAATGTATGAATTACAAATGGAAAATATTCACCGCCGCGCGACGGCAGCGCTCTGCTATGAAGAAAACGCCGTCATCACGGAACCTCTTTCGATGAATCCCGCTCAATCGGATTATCGTCAGGAGGGGAATCTATCGGCGGATTCTCGACCGGATCGATCGGCGTTGGATCATCGGGCGCAGGCATCGGTACTGACATTCGAACTCCTCGGTAACGGACGAAGTGAGTGTGATGGCCATCCCTACCCAATAAGGCGTCGACTTCAGCGAACAACCAGGCGTTTAGTCTCGGACTGCGCTGGGAAAATCTATTCGAGCCGTCAGGAAAGGAACGAATGCTGTGAAAAAGAGCGCAAAGAAAAGCGCTAGAGTGCCTAAACGTAAGTCCACGGCGGGCGCCGCCCGCAAGACTGCGGCAAGCGTACGGAAAAGAGTCACTAAGGCGGCAAAGTCAACGGCTTCGAACCCCAAGCGAGCAGTTCGAAAGGCGGCCCGTAAGGTTCATAGAACTGCGGTACGCGCGAAAAGCGTCGGCGACTCCGTTGCGACTGCCGGCCAACTGATCAAAGACGCGGCGGAATTCGTCGACTCAATAGCGCAGCGCGGAGACGCGCCACGCCGCAGAGGCGGGGTCCAGTAAAAAAGAAAACGCGTCGATAGCCGTTCCCTTCGCCACCCATCCTCGGACGCGTCGATCGTCTTCGCGCGTGATAGGCGTTGCTCGTGGAAGGCTTGAAGTGCGCGACGGTATGAGCGTTTCCAGACAAGTCGAGAAAATGATCCGCGAGACCGGCGACTGGCGCGGCGACGTGCTCGCGCGGCTACGAAAGGTGATCCTCGGCGCTCACCCGGGAATCGTAGAAGAGTGGAAATGGATGGGCACGCCGACGTATTACAAGAACAGCGTCGTCTGCATCATGAATCCCCACAAGGGCAAGGTAAAGGTAACCTTTGCCAACGGCGCGGCGCTTACAGATCCGAAGAAGCTTTTCAATGCGGGGCTTGGCGGCAAGAAATGGCGCGCGATCGATCTTTTCGAGGGAGACAAGATCGACGAGCGCGCACTCAAGGCCCTTGTTAGGGAAGCCGTCGCTTACGACGACGCCTTGAAAGAACAGCGCCTCGCAAGCCGGCCAAAGTCCAAATCGTTACCGGAGGGTCGTCGCTAACGGCCCGTCGAGCCCGATGCGGCCTTTTCTTGCTGGTGCCGATTATGTAGCTCGGCATCGGGTACCACGCGACGCGCGCGATCCGCGATTTACGGCCGAATAGCGTACTCGTACTCCGAATCGTATTCACCCTGGAGATGGGGCGCCTGCAGGTCGAAACCGCCGAGTCGCGCTCTCACAATGCGAACGCGGATCTTCGGAACGACGGGTGCCTTTTCGATGAAATCTTTACGAACGACCAGGACCACCGGATAGGCCTTGGCCGGGACTGCGACGAGATACTCTTCCTCGTTCGAGCTTTGCGGCGGTATGTAGAACGACGTTTTTGGTCCTCCCACCGCACCGCTGCGTAACTTGGCTGTTGAATACAGCAGCGCGGCAAGCTTGCGGGGGACGTCATCGCGGATTTCGGCGTGCGTCGGAGTTTCGAGCATTACGCGCTGTTGCCGTGCCATAACACGTTCACCGTAGATCGTAAGCGCCTCCGCGGCGACGTCAATCGCAACGTTACCGGTGTTCTCGAGCCGCTTGTGAACCGTAAGGAACGTTACGCCGTTCACCGTCGCGCCTTGATCGACGGTCGTTCGCACGGTAAACGCGGGCGCTTCCGCCAACGGTTTGATACGCTGCTCGTACACGAAAGTGTAGAGCGCCCAGACGCCGGCAGCGACGATGGCGACGATCTCGACGGTGGTGCGGATCTGCTCCGCGCGCGTACGGACCGAATGTACGTGCAGCTCTTGCGGTGGTGGTTTGCTCGAATCGGCGGACGTCATAAAGCTCTTCTTCGTTCCTTGTCTCGCAAAGGGCCGGCAACCGGTTTGTCGCCTATTGCAGCAGCCACTCCGCAGCGGCCGCCTCTTGGCCAACGTCAAAAACCTTTGCTTGCGTGTGAACCACGCCGCCGACCCAGTCAAAGAGCTGATGCTGCCAGGGGTATCCAGCGATCACGGCAATCCGTTCGATGTGCCGAATCCGCTCTTGCACGAATTTTAGCTGATCGAAATGAGCCCCCAGGGCTTCCATATTTTCCCAGCCGCCGAAATGCGTTAGATCGAACAGCACCCTGATCCGGCCACGCCGTTCAATCAATCCGTCGAGACCCTGCGCGAGCTGCGCTACGTCCTCGGAGGTTAGCTTTGCCGGCATGACGGCTTTGAGCGCGTTGTCGGAGATGGTTTCAACTGTCATAAGGTAGCGAATCCTCTGTCATGTCATAGGGTAGGCGACCCCTCGCGTTTTCAGGCGTCCCTTTCCGAAATCGAAGACGCAGGGTGTGCGGTCCCTTCGGCTGCAAGACGACCGCCATTTCCTTTGCGATCGAATTGTGCTCGAGCTTTCCCGTAATGCGGGCTGAGGATGCGAAAACTCGTTGCTTGGCGCGTTGTTGTCCGTGCCTGACGAGAAGATCGACGGCGGCTTCGATTCGTTCTTGTGCCGCGCGTCGATCGCCCAGACCTTCATAGGCTTGTGCTTCTATCCGGAGATACGGGTGCGATTCCAGCTTCCGCCAAGCCCCCGGCGTGCATGCCCTAGGCGCGCGCAGCGAACTTGCCGGTCAGCTTCAACTGTAGCTAGCCTGCCGGCCTGGCCACTTATTGGCCAGCCGCCGCTTGCTCTCGGAGGAGCTCCGCCGGAAGGGGCCTAAAAGCTTCTCTAATGCAAACGGGGCCCTGCTCGTCTGAGGGGGTCTCGGTTGTCGGCTTGGAGGTCCCCCGAATGAAGCCGCTTTTGCGTCTTTTAGCGACCGTCAGCCTCGCCTCGGCGATGGCGTGCGGCCATGATTCGGTCGCGCCCGCGCAATCCATCGGCACGACGTTCGCGACGCTTCGCGCAGATACGATCCCGCAGACCGTTCACGTCATTCCATTTTATGACTACGGAAAGTCGGGCTACGAAGGCCTGGGAGGGCTGGGTGGTGCCGCCGGCCTCATCGGCAGCCCGTCGGCGCTCTACGGTACGACCGACCTGGGCGGCGATACCAACTGTGTGACGCCGTTTGACACGGGTTCGAACACCGGATGCGGTATCGTTTACCGCCTCGTTCCAGATTCGAGCAAGCCGAAGTATAAGCTCGAAATCTTGCACCCGTTCCACGGAGCGCCTGGAGACGGAGCGGTGTCGTTCGCGACGCTGTTTGCCGATAAGAGCGGCGACCTCTACGGCACCACGTTCTACGGCGGCGAATATAACGGGGGAACGCTCTTCCAGCTTCATCCAACTTCATCCGGTTATACGGAGACGATCGTTCACAGTTTTGGTTACGACCAAGATGCCGCCTATCCGATGGCAGGCGTGATCGACGTGAAGGGAATCCTTTACGGCACAAGCAACGGCGGCGGCGCTTATACCAACCAACGGGTGTGCGGAGCATCGGGAGGCTCCCCGAATGGAACGTGCGGTACCGTTTATAGCGTGAATCCGGCGACCGGGAAGGAACAGGTGCTGCACAGCTTTGGCCAAGGAGCCGATGGCGCAAATCCCTACCGCGCACCGCTGATCAGCATTGGCAAAACGCTGTACGGCACAACCTATCTTGGTGGACAGGTACAACTTTGCGGCACAGTATTCAGCATCGGCACGGACGGCAGCGGCGAGCACGTCATCCACAGCTTCCTCAACAACCCGCGCGATGGCTGCGATCCGCTCGCGGGTGTGATCAACGTGAACGGCACGCTTTACGGGACGACGTGTTGCGGCGGAGCCTACTACTCTCCCGCGCATGAGGGAACGCTTTTCAGCATCGATCTTTCGACTGGAAAGGAAACGGTATTGCATAAATTTGGTGGCACAGGCGATGGCTCCGAGCCGGACGCCGGCGTAACGAACGCGCAAGGAGTGATCTACGGGACCACCGGGCTCGGCGGAGGAACCCCTTGTCAAAACGGCCTGGGCTGCGGGACCGTTTTCCGGTTTGTGCCGTCGACGTCGAATCCCGGGTACAAAGTGGTCTACCGATTCAAGCAGCTAACCAAGGGCGTCAATCCATCGTCCCCGCTCCTGTATTCCGATCGCGCGTTCTTTGGGACGACGGTGTACGGCGGCAAGAAGGGCCACGGCACGGCAGTCAAACTCCCATAATAAGGCGAAGCTTCCCGCGGGAATGCAGGAAGCCGAACGCTCGTCAGACTCCCTCGACTTTGGGAAGCTCTTGCGGCATTACCGCCTCGCTGCCGGATTATCGCAAGAAGCCTTGGCCGAACGCGCCCGCGTGAGTGCTTTCGCGATCAGCGCGCTGGAACGCGGACACCGGCGCAAGCCCCAGTCGAAGACGCTCGCGCTTTTGGCCGAAGCGCTGGCGCTCGATGCCGAGCAGCGTGCACTGTTCGAAAGCGCGGCGCGCTCGGCGCCGTCACGATTGGGAGCCGTCACCGTAGGTCCGTGGACCGGCGGGCCGGCGCTGGTTACAAACAATCTGCCCCGGCAAGTGACTCCGCTCATCGGCCGCGAGGACGAACTGGCTAATATCGAACCGCTCGTACGCACGCATCCGCTAACCACCTTGGTCGGCGCCGGCGGCATCGGAAAGACGCGCCTAGCGCTGCAACTCGGTGAATCCTTGCTGGAAAGCTTTGCCGACGGCGTCTGGTTCGTCGAGCTGGCGGTGTCTGACGAAACCGCTTCGACCGTCCAAGTCCTTGCATCAACCTTCGGGCTCGGAGAGCGTCACGGGCATTCGCTGCTCGACGTCGTTTTGGAGTATCTGCAGGCACGGCGTTTGGTGCTCCTCATCGACAATTGCGAGCACGTCATCGAGGAAGCCGCGCGCACCGTCGACGCGATCTTGCAACGCGCTCCAAATATCCGTATCTTGGCGACCAGTCGCGAGCCGTTGCGAATCGCCGCGGAGCGCGTCTATCGCGTTCCGTCCCTAGCCTTACCACCCACAACGAAAACACCCAGTGCCGAGGAAGCGCGCAGTTATGGTGCGGTCGCACTCTTCGCCGAGCGCGCCGAAGCCGCCGATGCCGCCTTTGCGTTGACGGACGATCTCGCTTCAGTCGTGAGTGAAATCTGCAAGCGCCTCGATGGCCTTCCTTTGGCAATCGAGCTCGCCGCGGCCCGCACGAGCGTGCTTTCGGTTGGGGAGATCGCCGAAAAACTCGACCAAAGATTCAGCATCTTGACCGGTAGCCGGCGTACATCGATTCCACGCCAACAGACATTGCACGCGTTGATCGCGTGGAGTTACGACCTGCTATCGGAGAGCGAGCGAAAGCTCTTTCGGGCGCTTGGCGTTTTCTGGGGCGACTTCTCCCTCGATTCCGTCGCCGCCGCATACCCGCAGAATGCCGAAGAACCGGCCTTCGATCTTTTGGCGTCGCTCGTCGAAAAATCGCTCGTGCATGCCGAGGCGATTGGCGGCAAAACGCGTTATCGCTTGCTCGAATCGATGCGCGCATTCGCCTCCGAGCAGTCGATCGCGCACGGCGAACTCGATGCAGCGGCCGCGGCACATGCGCGAACATACCTGTCGCTAGCCGAGCGGCTCGAATCGCAGTGGGACACGACGCCGGACGTCCAGTGGAGAGCAAGCGCCGAACCGGAGTTGGAGAACTGGCGCGCCGCCTTGCGGTGGGCGTTCGGCTCCGGCGGCGACCTCGGCATCGGCCGGCAACTGGTGGTCGCATTACGTCCCGTTTGGTTCACGTTAGCGCCCGCTGAGGGTCTCGCTTGGGTGCGCGCCGGCCTGGACACGTGCGACACTTCTCATCCGGATCGGATTCGTTCCTGGCTCGACGTTTCGGCCGCGCACCTTGCGATGCTCACGCAGCAATACGGAAATGCCGCAGCATCGGCGCAGCGCGCGCTGACCGATTTTTCTGAGCTCGACGACAAGCAGGGACGCGCGCTCGCGCGCTTGTTCGCGGGCGCCGCGCGGGGGATGCTCGGTGAAACAAAGGAAGCGGAGATCGATCTTCGAGCGGCGCTTGAAGAGTGCCGCGCGCTGGGCGCGCGTCGCTCGGTGGCAGCGGCGTTGATCTATCTCGCAGCGTTCGAGCTCGAAAGCGGAAATGCCGATTCAGCACGCAACCTCTTCGCCGAAGCGCTGACGCTGTTCAAATCGCTGGGCGCCTCACGACCGGCAGCACACATCGCGCTAAATCTCGCCGAGCTCGAATTCAAGAGCGGCAACGCGATCGAGGCCTTACGCCTGGCAAACGAAGCGCTCGATGCCGAACGCGCCTTGAACGACCCCGATGCGGTCGCTTACGATCTTTGCAACCTCGCAGCCTACGAAGGCGCACTTCGCCGCTGGGAAACGTGCGCATCGCACGCGCGCGAAGCGCTCTCCCTCGCGCGCGAACGCGGGATGACCGGCGCGGTCGCCTGGGCGATCCAGCACCTTGCAGCGGTGGCGGCACTTCGGCCCGTCGCCGATGCTTCGTTAGCGATGGAGCAGCGCCGGCGCGCTGCACGTTTGGTCGGCTTCCTCGACGCCGGCGTCGCGGAGCACGGATTGCATCGCGATTTCACCGAGCAGCGCGAACACGAGCAGATTCTCGCTGCCACCCGCGAGGCGCTCGGAACGGAGACCGAAGCTCTGATCGAAGAGGGGCGCACCTGGACCGACGCACGCGCCTTTGAGGAGAGTCTGCTGGTCTAGCCCCCACTTGTACAAGTGAGTTGTCCAAGTGTCCCTTCCGCCGCTCTTTCCGCAGCGGCACTATGAGTGCATGTTGCGCTTCGGAGGATGCGTCGCTGGCGCATACTTCAGGGAGAGGGTAAATGAAAGCACCACATAGATTGGTCGCCGCCGGCATTAGCGCGGCGTTCTTAGCCGCGTGCGGCAACGGTTTTTCATCGTCGGCGCCGACGTCGGCCGAGCCATCGGGGTCGATGCAGTCACTCGGCTCACGGCGAGGATCGGCCGGTTCCGGTTCCCACCGAGTAAAAAGGGCGCTCCAAACGTTGACCTACCTCCATAACTTCGGCGCCCCCGGCGACGGCTACTCGCCCTATGGCCCCCTCGTCACACTCAACGGCACGCTCTACGGCACGACTCAATCCGATAACACGAACGGTGCCGGAACGGTCTACTCGGTCACGCCCGCCGGCACGTACAACCTGCTGTACAATTTCACCGACAACCCGGACGGCGCCACCCCGTATGCAGGCCTTCTTGCCCTGAACGGAACGCTTTACGGCACCACCGCCGGTGGCGGCGCGTACGGTGCCGGGACAGTCTATTCGATCACGCCCTCCGGCACGGAAAGCGTAATGCAGAGTTTCTACCCCGGCTCGGAGGGACAAACGCCATATGCGACCCTCATCAACGTCGGTAGCAAGTTCTATGGCACGACCGAGGCAGGGGGTGTTTACAACGCTGGAACGGTCTTCTCGATGACGGCCTCCGGCAAGGAGACGGTGCTCCACAGTTTTGGCGCCTCCGGGGACGGCACGAACCCGGAGGCCCCGCTGCTCTACGTCGACGGCACGCTCTATGGCACGAGCACTTCTGGCGGCACGTACGGCGGCGGAACCGTTTTCGCCGTCAATAAGTCGTCCGGCGCGGAGATGGTGCTGCATAGCTTCTATGCCTCAGGGGACGGCAGCACACCGAAATATGGAAGACTTGCCATGCTCAACGGCACGCTGTACGGCACGACCCAATCCGGCGGAGCGTACTACCGAGGAACGGTCTACTCGATCACGGCCGTGCCCTCCGGCGGCACCTATACCATCATCCACAACTTCGTTAGCGGCGCAGATGGTGCCAATCCCGCAGCCGGTCTCGTCGTCAACAAGGGTGTGCTCTATGGCACGACCGCCTCCGGCGGCTCGTACAACCGCGGAACGGTTTACTCGATCGCGCCCTCCGGCACGGAAACCATTGTTTGGGCCTTCGGCGGCTCGCCCGGCGGCTCGGCACCGTCAGACGACTTGATCCTCATCAAAGGGACGCTCTACGGAACGACCCTCTCCGGCGGCACGTACAACCGGGGAACGGTCTTCTCGCTGATCTCGAAGTGATGACACGGCCGTGCTAAAAAAGTTAGCCGGGACATGGCTTAGTGCTGCGCTCTTAGCCGCGTGCAGCGGCGGCAGCAACGGCGTCTTTCCCTCGACGGCGATGCATGGCGCGAGCGTTCGGCACAGCTCGAACGCTCGGCACGGCACAAGTGGCGGGGGTTATGAAGTCCTGCACAGCTTCGGCGGCTCCGGCGATGGGCTGGATCCCTATGCAGAACTCGATGGTCTCAACGGCGTGCTCTACGGCACGACAGAGTCCGGCGGCACGTACGGGTTCGGAACCGCCTTCAGCATCACCACCAGCGGCACCGAGACGGTGCTGCACAGCTTTTACGGTTCCGCCGGCGACGCCGCGGATCCTGAAGCAGCGCTGACTCCCCTCAATGGCGTGCTCTACGGCACGAGCGCGGCCGGCGGAGCAAATAACTTCGCCGGAACGGTCTTCAGCATAACGACCGCCGGCACCGAAACCGTATTGCACAGCTTTAGCAGCAGCAACGGCGACGGCTTTCAGCCCCTTGCAAGGCTCGCTGCGCTCAATGGCGTGCTCTACGGCACGACGGGGCGGGGCGGAGCGTACGACTTAGGAACGGTCTTCAGCGTTACCGCGGGCGGCGCTGAAACCGTGCTTCACAGCTTCGGTGGTTCCGGCGACGGCAGGTATCCCCAAGCGGGACTCGCTGCTCTCAACGGAGTGCTCTACGGAACGACCGGCAGTGGTGGATCCAATGCAAATCCTCGAGGAACGGTTTTCAGCATCACCCCGGGCGGTACGGAAACGGTGATGCACAGCTTCGGCGGTTCCGGGGACGGCCAATCTCCCGTAGCAGGACTCGCTGCTCTCAACGGCGTGCTCTACGGAACGACCGAAAACGGGGGATCGGGCTGCAACAGCGCGGGGTGCGGAACCGTTTTCAGCATCACCACAGGTGGTTCGGAAACGGTGCTGCATGAATTCGGCGGTCTCGGCGACGGAACGAATCCGTTCGCGCCGCTGCGCGCGTTCGGCGGTATACTGTACGGGACAACGAAGGCGGGCGGCAATTCCACCTGTTACGGCAGCTACGGTTGCGGCACCGTTTTCAGTATCACCACCGGCGGCAGCGAAGCGGTGCTGCACAGCTTCGGTGGTTCCGGCGACGGCAAGGTTCCCGTAGCCGGCGTGAAGGTCGTTGACGGAGCGTTGTACGGAACAACTAAGTTGGGCGGCGCGAATAATGCAGGCACCGTCTTCGCGCTCCCGATTCCGACGACGGAAACCGTGATCCACAACTTCGGCGGCGGCTCGGCTGATGGCACGAATCCGATGGCTCCGCTACTCAACGTTAGCGGTACGCTGTACGGCACCACGGTCAATGGCGGCGCCTCAAATGCGGGAACGGTCTACTCGATCGTGCCTTCTTACGGTACGGAGACCGTGCTACACAACTTCACCGGTAGTCCGGATGGCGCAAACCCATATGCCGGCCTCGTCAATCGTAACGGCACGCTCTACGGCACGACTCCATCCGGTGGCGCGTACAACGCCGGAACGATCTACTCGATCATTGGCTCCGGAATGGAAAGCGTGCTGAAGAGTTTCTACACCGGCTCGGACGGCCAGAATCCGATGGGCGGCCTCGTCAGGGTCGGACGTAAGCTCTACGGAACGACCACGTCAGGTGGCGTATATAACGCCGGTACAGCCTTCTCGGTCAAGACGTCGGGAGGGGAGACGGTGCTCCACAATTTCGGCGGCGGCTCGACGGACGGCGTAACTCCGCACGCTCCGATGCTCGATGTCGGCGGCACGGTTTACGGTACTACCACGTCAGGCGGAGCGTACGGCAACGGAACCGTCTTCGCGATCCCTACGAAAACCGGCAGGGAGACCGTACTCCACAGCTTCGGCGGCGGCTCGGGAGACGGCACCAATCCGCAGTACGGGCAACTCGTCAGCCTCAGCGGCACGATGTATGGAACGACCCTTAACGGCGGCGCGTACGGTCGCGGAACGATCTACTCGATCACGCCCTACGGAACGGAAACCGTCCTCCACAGTTTTGGCGGCGGCTCGGGCGACGGGACCGATCCGTACGGCGGACTCGTCAACGTAAACGGCGTGCTCTATGGCACGACTTCCGCCGGCGGTGCATACAGCCAAGGTACGCTCTTCTCGATCGCGCCGAACGGCACGTTCATCGTTCTTTGGGACTTCGGGAACGCGTACGACGGCGCACGACCGCGAGCTGGGCTCATCAACATCAACGGCCTCCTGTACGGAACGACGACCCAGGGCGGTATGTACGGCGGCGGAACCGTCTTCACGCTATCGCTGTGAAACAGCTTCTCTGAGAGTAGTCCTGGCACTGAGGAAGGAGAAATTATGAAACACTTATCCCAGAGCATTGGAACATGCGTTGGCGCGGCGCTGTTTGCAGCGTGCGGTGGTGCCAACGGAATCGCACCTTCAACGGCAGCGCAGCATGCAGCAGCGCATCCCAGCGGCTACAAAGTCTTGTACGCTTTCACGGGTGGTCGAGAAGACGGTGCGAACCCCAACTACGGTCCGTTGATCGACGTTGGAGGAGTCTTGTACGGCACCACCTACGCCGGCGGGACCGATGGACGTAGCTGTCCAGCCGCGCCGGGCAGTAACCTCGGCGTCGGCTGCGGCACCTTCTATAGGGTTGACCCGAGCAGCGGCACGGAGAGCGTCCTGTACAATTTTGGATACGACAACGATGCCGCGCATCCGTTGTCTGGAGTGGCCTATCTCAACGGAGAGTTCTACGGCACGACGTTCAACGGCGGAACGTCATCGTATTGCCGGAATGGCTCGCCGCCTATCCCCGGGTGCGGTACGATCTTCGAAGTCGCTCCCGATGGAACGGGAGAGATCGTCTACAGCTTTAAGGGCGGTAGGGACGGCCAATTCCCACAAGCGAGCTTGGTGGCCGTCGACGGCGCACTGTACGGGAGCACGAACAGCGGAGGCAGTCACGGCGGCAACGGAACGATCTTCTCCTACACGCCGTCCGGCGGAAAGACGACCCTCTACAGTTTTCGTGGCGGGTCGCACGGAGGGGGCGTTGAAGCGCCGCTCTTAGCCGTTGGCGGCGTTCTCTATGGCACGGCGGGCGGTGATACGAAGAAATGCGGCTGCGGCATCATCTTTGCGCTGAGCGGATCGGTTGAAACCGTACTTTACCGTTTTCGAGGCGCGCCGGATGCGGGTGGCAACGAAGGCGCCGGTGATGCACTGATCGACGTAAATGGCACACTTTATGGCACAACGGTCGGAGGCGGGCACAAAACCTGCTACCCGAGCGGCAGCGGTGACGGCGGCTGCGGCACCGTTTTCACCTACGCCACATCGTCGGGCACCGAGTCCGTTCTTCGTGCTTTCGGGGGAAGCAATGGTGAAATTCCGCTGGGTGGTTTGGCGGAACTCAACGGCAAGCTTTACGGCACGACGATTACCGGCGGCGCAAACGGCCGCGGCGTGATTTATGAAGTGGACCCGTCCACCGGCAAAGAGCGGGTGATTCACAGCTTTAGAGGCGGCCACGACGGATCATATCCGGAGGCCGGCTTATTCGCGGATAATGGCGTGCTATACGGAACTACGGAACGAGGCGGGGGTTCGCGCCACTGTCCCGCCGGATGTGGGACGGTTTTTGAGGTCACTCCCTAAACAGAGTAGCCTCGGCTGAAGCCGATGGATACTACCGCGTTAACCTACGCTCTTTAGGAGGCAACAGATCGAACGCGCTCTCGTAACTTTTGGCGCACTATTGGCGATTATTATTCCATCCGCGCCTCGTCCGGCGACCATGGATGCAGCTACTTATGGCGCCGGGCCCCACGGCTACGACTATCAGATCGGCACCTGGACGTGCGCGAATCCAGCGCCGTCGCCAATAAGCGGCCCGGCTCATCAGACCATGACGGTCACCAAAGTCAGTGACGGCGTGCTGCTTTTCCGGACCACCGGCACAAACTACGATTTCACGTCGAACAACATATACGTATCGGCTAAAAATAGGTGGACGAATCCCTACAGCGGCTCGGACGGCTCGTATGGGGATGAGTCCACTTCGCAAACCGGGTCGAAGACCGTTTGGGTCGGTTCGACGTACTTCCCCAAAATGGGTAAAATGGTGCAGACGCGCGACACCTACGTCAATAGCGCGAGCAAATACACCGATTTAGGCGAATACAGTCTCAACGCGGCGACGACGCAGTAACGAGGGTTAAGCGGATAGGAGGAGAGCGGCTCCTTTTCTACCCTGCGTTTGGATGCACGGAAGACCTCGAGCGGGAAGAAGAATGGATGCAGGCGTTGGGTTTCGGTCGATCGGCGTTCTGCCACTTGGTCTCGGCATCGCTGCTCGCCGGGTGTGCGCTCGATTCCGGAGGCCAAGGATCACGATCGAGCGGCGGTTTCAATGGCGGAGGCAGTGGTGCGCGTAGCCTTTGGTCCGTTCACGCAACGAGGAGCAAGGGCAGATGAAAAGCTCGGATTTCGGCCGCTATATGTTAGGCGGCTTTGCCGCTGCGGCAATGCTCGCTGGGTGCGGTGGATCGCCGCCGCTCGGCGCGCCGGGCGCTATGCAACAAAGCGCGCGGAGTGCGGCGCCCCAATCCGCCGCGGCAACCCGTACGATCGTACATCGCAACGACCGCTGGGGCAGCCCGCTGAGCTACGCTAAGCTGTATAACTTCCGCCGACTCCCTGACGGACACCACCCGCGGGCAGGGCTGGTCGACGTAAACGGCACCCTCTACGGCACGACGGTCAACGGCGGCGCGTACGCTTGCGGCAGCGGACCCAGCTGTGGGACGGTCTTCAGCGTCACGACGGGTGGCAAGGAGAAAGTGCTGCACAGCTTCGGCCGTGGAGCTGACGGCTTTGGTCCGCGGGCAGCGCTCGTCGACGTAAACGGCACGCTCTACGGCACGACGGTCAACGGCGGCGCCTACGCTTGCGCCAGCGGACCTAGCTGTGGGACGGTCTTCAGCATCGCGACGGGTGGCAAGGAGAAAGTGCTGCACAGCTTCGGCTCTGGAGCCGACGGCTTTGCTCCCGAGGCCGAGCTGATCGCCGTAAAAGGCACGCTCTACGGCACGACCACCGAAGGCGGCGCCTATGGCCGGGGCACCGTCTTCAGCATCACGAGAAGCGGCAAGGAGAAAGTGTTGCACAGCTTCGGCGGTGGAACTGACGGCGCTAATCCGCGGGCGGGGCTGGTCGACGTCGACAGCACGCTCTACGGCACCACAACCAGTGGCGGCGGCTCGGGGGGTTGCGGCTCTGGTGGTGGATGCGGCACGGTCTTCAGCATCACGACGGGCGGCAAGGAGAAAGTACTATACAGCTTCAAAGGCGGCTCGGGAGACGGCGAATACTCGGAGGCGGGCCTCATCAACGTCAAGGGCAGGCTCTACGGCACGACGGACAACGGCGGCGGTTCGGGGTCCTGCTACCGAGAATGCGGCACCGTCTTCAGCATCACGAGGAGCGGCAAGGAGAGAGTGCTGCACAGCTTCGGTGGCGGAACCGACGGCGCTAATCCGGGGGCAGCGCTGGCCGACGTGAACGGCACGCTCTACGGCACCACAACCCGTGGCGGCGGTTCGGGGGGTTGCGGCTCTGGTGGTGGATGCGGCGTGGTCTTCAGCATCACGACGGGCGGCAAGGAGAAAGCGTTGCACAGCTTCGGGAGCGGAACCGACGGCGTTTATCCGTCGGCGCTAGTTGACGTAAACCGCACACTGTACGGCACAACGTTCTATGGCGGCACTCCTCACGGCACCCATCACCGACCCGTTACCTACGGTACCGTCTTTGCGTTAACGCCATAACGCAGCTTCGCCAGAACTTACCCTCGCTTTAACGCGGAGACGGTTCAGGAAGCTGATCTAGGGCCGACCGGGAGCACGAACAAAATGAAAATTCTCGTCTCGATCCGATTCTCACTCTGTTATGGCGCAGCTGGTCTGGCGCTTTCGAGCTGCGGAGGGCTGCAGCTCCCCATCGGGACGCCAAGCGCGAAGCAGCAAAGCGCAGAATTCGCAGGTCCTTCGACATCGTATCATGTGGTGTATGCGTTCGGCGGCGACCACGATGGCGTGCACCCATACGCAGGTTTGCTCAACGTGAACGACACGCTGTACGGCACGACGACCGGCGGCGGTTCGGGATGCGGCGGTAGCGGGACTGGTTGCGGGACCGTCTTCGGCGTTACGACGGGCGGCAAGAAAAAAGTACTGTACAGCTTTTTCAGTAACGGCTCGGAAGACGGGTTCAGTCCGACAGCCGGCTGATCAACGTCAAGGGCGCCCTCTACGGCACCACCGAGGTCGGCGGGGCACATTATTGTCGGAACGTTGTTTAGCGTTACGATGACCGGCAGAGAGAAGGTGCTGTATAGGTTCTCGGGCGCGGTCACCGATGGTGCAGACTCGCTCGCGGGCTTAATCGATGTGAACGGCACGCTGTACGGAACGACATCCTCGGGCGGTTCCTACAAGAGGCTGTGGAACCGTCTTCGCGTTTAGTCTGCACCCTCAGCTGCACTCGTTAACGTTCATCAGTCGGTCGACGCGCTCGGTGCGTTTTCGGTGCGATGTTTAAAAACCGACAATGCCTCGTTCGTGGGGCACACGGTGGGAGAGAAGTTTAGGGCCCGAAGCCCAGACGAATCGAATCGGCGAAAACACGAAAAGCCCTACGATGTAAGGCTTTTCAAATGGCTCCGGATGTTGGACTCGAACCAACGACCCGCTGATTAACAGTCAGCTGCTCTACCAACTGAGCTAATCCGGAACGTGCCGGGCGGTCGAAATGACCGGCGGACCCGATTCCACGGGTCCGGCGCAGCCCCTTCCGACGGCAGCCCAGTTAGTCAGGCCGCTGCGCGGCCGAAGTGGCCTCCCGCAAGCGAGTTGTCGACCATCATCGCTACAGGGAGGCCGAAAAAGAGCGTGTGGGCGACGAGAATGTTCAGAGCGTGCACCGACGACATCGGAATACGGACCGCGTGACCGAGCGGTACGACGGCAAAGATCATTACGACCATCACCACGACGCCAAAGCATAAGCCCATGATCGCCGGGTAGCGGCGGACGAGCGGCAGCGCTTCGTAGAGCATCGTAAAGATCGCGGCCCAAATCAGCGAAACCACGAAGTCGGCCCCGAGCCCACGAAGCGCCATATTCCAGCCGCCGGCAAAGGCGGCTCGGCCGTAGAAATTCGAGGCATCCCACTGCAAGAGCTGCAAGAACGAAAGCCCCAGGGGAACGTGTTCGACCAAGCAACGCTCGACCGCGAGATAGACGGTGATCGCGATGAGCCCGGCAACGGCGGCGCCGACGGACGCGCTGATGAATCGAGATGGCGACATGACTAGCGGACGTTCGAGCAGTTGCCTATGTGACGCCTTCAGCGGAGAAGCGGCCGCCTTGGCGGTATAATCCGGCCATGGCGGAGCGAACGAAGCGCGCCCGCGGCGCGGTCGTCATTCCGGCCGACGCCGACGAGGCCACCGTCGTACTCGGCGACCGCCGCGTCGCGCTGACGAATCTGCGCAAGATCTACTTTCCGAAGCTGCAGCTGACAAAGGGCGATCTTCTTCGCTACTATGCGAGCGTCGCCGACGTGCTGCTGCCGCATATCTGCGACCGCGCGATGGTGATGAAACGCTATCCGCACGGCGTTGCCGGCGACTTCTTCTATATGAAGCGCACGCCGTCGCCCCGGCCGCCGTGGATTCGCACCTGTCGAATAGAGCATCGTTCCGGAAACGTCATCGACTTTGCCGTCATCGACGATCTGGCGTCGCTGCTCTGGCTGGTCAACCTCGGATGTATCGATCTCAATCCGTGGTATTCGCTCTGCGACGACACCGACCGGCCGCTCTACATCCATTTCGACATGGATCCAACTGCAGAAACGCCCTTCGCAGTAGTGCGAGAAGGCGCGCTCATCGTCGGCGAGGTGCTGCGCGGCCTCGGGATGACGCCGTTCGTTAAAACCACGGGAAGCAAAGGGGTCCACATTTACGTCGCAATTGAGCGCGGCCCCACGCAACACGAGGTCTGGGCGATCGCCAAAGAGATCGGGCATCAAATCGCGCGCGCGCATCCCGACGTTCTCACCGCGGAGTACCGCATTGCGAAACGGCCGCACAACCGCGTGCTCGTCGACTACAACCAAAACGCCTGGGGGAAGACGCTGGCCTCGATTTACTCCGTGCGCGCCAACGAAGCGGCGACCGTTTCGACGCCGGTCACGTGGGAGGAGCTGGAGAATGGTTGCGAGATCGGCGATTTCACGATCTTCAACGTTCCCGAGCGCGTCGCACGCCTCGGCGATCTCTGGAAGCCGCTGCTGAGCGATCGCAAGCGGTTCGTGCTCCATGGCGTTTGACGGTTTGACCTTGCGGCCGCCCATCGAGCCGATGGAGACGCGTCAAGTCGCGAAGATCCCGCAAGGCGAGGAATGGTCGTACGAACCAAAGTGGGACGGATTCCGCTGCGTCGCCTTTCGAGACGGCGGCGACGTCGAGCTTCAATCGAAGTCCGGTGAAACGCTCACGCGCTATTTTCCCGAGGTCGTCGCCGCGCTCTCAAAGGCGCGCGCGCAGAAGTTCGTCGTCGACGGCGAGCTGATGATCGCCGGCGAGACGGCGTCGGACTTCGACGCACTGCTTCAACGCATTCATCCGGCCGAGAGCCGCGTGCGCAAGCTCTCCGCCGAGACGCCGGCGACCTACGTGCTCTTCGATTTGCTCGCCGATGGCCGAAGCGCGCTCTACGAGCGCCCGCTGCGCTATCGGCGCGAGCGGCTCGAGGCCTTCGTCGCGCGCAACTTTTCCGAGAACGCGACCGTCCGTCTCTCTCCCGCAACCGACGACGCGGAACTCGCGAAGCAGTGGCTTGCGGGTAGCCTCGCGCGACTCGATGGGATCATCGCCAAGCGCGACGTGCCATACGCTTTCGGCAGCCGCGATGCCGTCGTGAAAGTCAAACGCAGCTATACCGCCGATTGCGTCGTCGGCGGATTCCGCGAGTCAAAAGACGGAGCGATCGCGTCGCTCTTGCTGGGGCTCTACGACGATGAGGGCCTGCTGCACCACGTCGGCTTCGTCGGCTCGATGAGCGCCGCGGAGCGCAAACGGGCCGGCGAGTTGCTGCGCCCGATCGTCGAGCCGCCCGGTTTCACCGGGAACGCTCCCGGCGGCCCGAGCCGCTGGCGGCGCGAGCAAGACGCGCCGTGGTTTCCGGTGCGGCCGAAGATCGTCGTCGAAGTCGCCTTCGATCACGTCACCGGACACCGCTTCCGTCACGCGACGCGGTTGTTGCGCTGGCGCGCCGACAAAGCGCCGCGCCAATGCACGATGGAGCAACTATTAGAGCCTGGGGTTACGGGATCGTGAGGTTTTGCTGGAGCTCGATGGTAACCGGCTGACCCTTGGGGACGATGATCGGTTCGTTATTGGCTTGCGCGTAAATGTAACCGCCGACCGCAGTCGATGGGCGGTTCGAAATGCTCACGCCCCCGTTGTCGCCGGCGCCGATGCGCGCCTGCCAGGCAATCGGTCCCGGCGTCATAAACCCGTTGGGAACCGTTCCTGACATCATCATTTGCTGGCGGGCGGCGCTCTGTCCCGCCGGATTGAACTGCGTGACGCGTTTGCTCACAACGTAAGCAACGATCGGCTTCTTCGTACCGTTCGTCAGCACGATGTTCGTCAGAAAGAAGCCGACCTTCGTCCGCGTCGCCCCATGCGGCTGCACGACCTCGGTGATCCATCCATGAATCTCCGCTCCGTGCAGCGGCGGATACGACGGGTCGGTAACCTTCAGTTTGAACTCGTCGCCGTATTTTGCGGTCGCCGAGTTGAACGACTCGTCGAGCACGGTATTGATCTTCGTGCCGGCCTTATAGGTTTGCGAGGGTACGAACGTCGTCGCGCCGGCCGGCGCCAATACGACGGCGCCGACGGCGGCCGTCAGCACAGCGGCCGCAATTTTAATGTGCAAAGTTCGGAACACGTAGTTGCTCCCCATCGAACGCGGTCGCCGTTCGGAGCGCCTCAACGCGATCGACGCGCTCCCACGGCAGATCGAGATCCGGACGGCCGAAGTGACCGTACGCCGCCGTTTGTTTGTAAATCGGACGGCGCAGGTCGAGATAGTGAATGATCGCCGCCGGCCGAAGATCGAAGATTTCGAGCACGGCCTTGGCAATCCGCTCTTCGGGGATGCGTCCGGTGCCGAACGTTTCGACCAGCAGGCTCATCGGATGCGCGACGCCGATCGCGTAGGCGACCTGGACCTCGCAGCGGTCGGCAAGGCCCGAAGCGACGATGTTCTTCGCGACCCACCGCGCGGCGTAGGCGCCGGAGCGATCGACCTTCGTGGGGTCCTTTCCCGAGAAGGCGCCGCCGCCGTGGCGGGCCATGCCGCCGTAGGTATCGGCGATGATCTTGCGGCCGGTCAGGCCGGCATCGCCCTTGGGCCCGCCAATAACGAATCGACCCGTCGGATTGACGTAGACGCGCGTCTGCTCGTCCTTCATCGACTGTGGAATGACGTGATCGATGACGCGCTCGGTAATCTCGCGACGGATCTCTTCGAGCGGAATCTCGGGATCGTGCTGGGTCGAGACGACGACGGCGTCCACGCGCACGGGCCGGTCGCCATCATACTCGATCGTCACCTGCGATTTGCCGTCGGGACGCAGATAGGGAATATCGCCGTTCTTGCGCACCGCAGCTAGATGGCGCGTGAGATTGTGCGCGAGCACGATCGGCAGCGGCATCAGCTCCTCGGTCTCGCGGCAGGCATACCCAAACATCATGCCTTGATCGCCGGCCCCAAGCAGCTCGAACTCGTCGCCGTCGCCCGAGCGCGCCTCGAGCGACTTGTCGACGCCCAGCGCGATGTCGGCCGACTGCTCGTCGATGGAAATGTTCACCCCGCACGTCTCGGCGTCGAAGCCGATCGCGGAGCGCGTGTAGCCGACCTCCCGAACCGTCTCGCGCGCGATCCGCGGGATGTCGACGTAGGTCTTCGTCGTCACCTCGCCGGCGATGTGGATCTGACCGGTGATGGCGAACGTCTCGACGGCGACTCGGGAGTACGGATCGTCCTTGATCAACGCGTCGAGAACCGAATCGGAGATTTGGTCGGCGAGTTTGTCCGGATGTCCCTCGGTCACCGACTCGCTGGTGAAAAGCCGCTTATAGGCCATCAAGTACCCTCACTCCAGGAAGCGATGTACTTTGCCTGCTCCGGGGTAAGCGTGTCGATCTCGACGTTCATCGAGGAGAGCTTGAGCCGCGCGACCTCTTCGTCGATTTCCACCGGTACGTCGTAGACGCGGCCCTGTTCGAGCGCGCCGCGATTCTTGACCAGATGCTCCGTCACGAGCGCCTGATTCGCAAACGACATGTCCATCACGGCCGCGGGATGGCCTTCGGCGGCGGCAAGGTTGATCAGACGACCGTCGGCGAGGATGCAGACCTTGCGTCCGTCGTGCAGCTCGTACTGCTCGACGAACTGACGCGGCTCGCTCTTGCGTATCGCGATTCGTCCGATCGCGTCGAGGTCGAGCTCGTCGTTGAAGTGGCCGGAGTTGCAGACGATCGCGCCGTCCTTCATTACCCGGAAGTGCTCTTCCCGGATGACGTGATAGTTGCCGGTAACGGTTACGAATACGTCGCCGGCCTTCGCGGCGTCGCTCATCGGCATGACGCGATAGCCGTCCATGACGGCCTCGATCGCCTTACGCGGATCGACTTCGGTAACGATGACGTGGGCGCCCATTCCGGCGGCGCGCGATGCGATCCCGCGGCCGCACCAGCCATATCCCACGACGACGAGCGTGCGACCTGCGAGCAAGACGTTGGTCGCGCGCACGATGCCGTCGAGCGTCGACTGTCCCGTACCGTAGCGGTTGTCGAACATATACTTGGTCAGCGCGTTGTTGACGGCGAAGATCGGATAGGGCAACACGCCGTCACGCTGCATCGCACGCAGCCGAATGACACCCGTCGTCGTCTCTTCGCAACCGCCCAAGAGCTCGCCGAGCTGATCGGGGTGTTTCGTATACAGCGTCGTGACGAGATCGCAGCCGTCGTCCATCGAAATCTGCGGATGCGTTGCGATAACCGACTCGATGTGCGAATAGTAGGTCTCGTTGTCTTCGCCCTTGATTGCGTAAGTCGCAATGCCGTACTCGCAGAGCGCGGACGCGACGTCGTCTTGCGTCGAGAGCGGATTGCTCGCGCAGAGCGCGATCTCCGCACCACCCGCCTGCAACGCGAGCATCAGGTTCGCCGTCTCGGTGGTAACGTGCAGACAAGCGCCGATCCGCACGCCTCGCAGCGGCTTCTCGATTTCGAACCGATCGCGGATCTGCGTGAGCACGGGCATATAGGCCGCCGCCCAAGCGATGCGGGCGCGGCCGGCCTCCGCGAGGCTCGGGTCTTTGACGCTACCTTCCAAAAGTGGCATTACTCTCTATAACTCCTACGGGGCGAAAAAGGCTCGCGGGCTTTTCGCAACCGCTCCGCCAACCCCTGGTGCGTGGAACGCTTCGACCTCTACCTCGAACGCCTCGCCTCGAGCGAAGCGGTCCCCGGCGGCGGCAGCGCTGCGGCGGTCGTCGCTTCATTGGCGGCCGCGCTCGTCGCGATGGTGGGCCGCATTATTGCGACCCCCGTCGAGGGCCTTGTCGAGCGAGCCGACCGGCTGCGGGCCGAGCTCGACGCCGCGCGTCAACGCGACGAGGAAGCCTACGGCGCCGTCATCGCCGCGCAAAGCCTTCCCAAAGGCGACGAGAGCGAGCGCGCCGCGCGACGCCGTGCCCTCGACGCAGCGCTCCGGCACGCGGCACAGGCCCCTCTCGACGCCGCCGCGCTCGCGCTCGGCGTGCTCGAGCTCGTGGAACGGCTGCTGAACGTCCGCATGGGGGCGCTCGAGAGCGACGTCGGCTGCGCGGCCGAGTTCGCGCACGCGGCCGTTATCGCGTGCGGCTACAACGTACGCATCAACCATCGGTACATGCGCGACGAGGAGACGACCCGAGAACAAGCCGCGACGCTCTTTCGCTACGAGGGCAAAGCCGCGCGCATCTTGCAACGCGCCCGCGACGCGGTCGCTAAAGGTTGAGGTAGGCCGCGGCGGCCATCGCGCCAAGGATCTGGCCGGCGAGCTCGCCGGTGTCCTCATCGTGCGGCCCGTTCATCGCCCCGATATAAAAGGCGAAGGCGACGTGCCGGCCGCCGCGCGTGGTGATGTAACCCGCGAGACCTTTCTCGACGATCCCGCCGTCGTTGAGATAGTTGGTGCTGCCGTCGGTTCCGGTCTTCGCGAAGACCTTGCCGCGCGCCGGAGACTTCTTCTGAATCGTGACGAGCGTGCCGTCGACTCCCATGATCGGCAGACCGCGAAACAGATACGGATACCAGCGCTGCGCGTGCGCCCAGGCGAGATACCGCACCATGAAGTCGGGCGTGAAGTATGCGCCGCCGTAACCGTCCCATTGCGCGGCCTGATTCACATCGAGTCCGGCCCCGCTCAGCATCCGCGCCTCGAGCGCAAAGCCGGCTTTGAGGTAATCGCTCTTAGCCTTCGCCAGGTAGACGGCCCACATGTACGGCATCAGCGCGGCGTGCAGATTGTCGCTCACCTTGAGCGTGATGTAAATGTCTTCCGAGAGCGGCGGCGAGACATGCTGCGCGACAGGGTCGCCGATATATTTTTGCAGTGTTGCGTAATCCTGCAGCACGCCGGGATTGCCTTGTCCGGGGGCAGGTGGCTGGAAATTGTGAACATCAATCAGCGTGTCCGCAGGTTCAAAAACAACGCCGGCGTCGTCGAGGGCTACGGTAAAGGCCGCCTCGGCGAATCGCTTGGGATCGGGCACGCGATAGCCGTACAAGACGGACGGACCGACCGGTTGCGAGCCCGTGATCGTGACGATGTGGTAGCCATCCGAGTTCTTAACGTCGGCGCTCATGTCGATCGTTGCGTCGCTCTTTTTCGCGCCGGTCGTCGCATCGTTCAAAAACTTGACGTACGGCGTTTGCGGCGAGACCGAAATCGAAACGGGATCGCCGGGATGCGTGCCCGGCGTCACCGTGACGTCGACGAGATTATCGTTGACGGTAATCGCAGAGAGCGTCGTACCCGTTCCATCCTCGCTGCCCTGATCCGGAAAGAGGCCGGTATCTACGACGACGTTACCGCGGATGGTCTTGATCCCGGCCTTCACCACCTGTGCCGCGAGCTCGCGCAGCACCGCCAGCGGATCGCCGGGAACGGCCTTCGTCTCGGCCGAGCCGTCGTACGCGTGATCTTCGTTCTCGAACGCGAGTTTATCGCCAGGTTGGATGCGCTGCGAGAGATTTGGGTCGCCGCTTGCGACGAGCACGAGGTCGCCGTGAAGCACGCCTTGCGTGTCGATCCGACCGGTGCGATAGACCGGCGTCGTCCAACGGAAATCGGGCCCGAGCAACGCGAGGCTCGTGCCTTCCGTCAGCAGCTTCGTCGTCGAGGCCGGCACCATGAGGATGCCGGGATTACGCTCGTAGAGCACGCGGTTGGAGTCGAGGTCGTAGACCTCGCCGGCGACGACCGAGTTCTTGAGGCGCGGTGTCCGCGTCGGCGCGTTGATGGCGAGTGCCAGCGCCGCCGTCGCGGCGACGATCACGCCGCTACTTCTTCTACCAGATTGAGGAACGGCTTGAGGTCGGCCTCATCAACCTCCATACCGACGCCCTTGGTGTGATAGCGGATATCGTGGAAATCCATTCCGGCGGTCATCACCAAGCCGTAGCGCTTCGCCGTCGCGCGAAACTCGCGGGTATCTTCGTCGGTGTGCAGCGGATAGAACACCTCCAGCCCGCGCAATCCGTGACCGACGAGCTCGTCGATGAGCACGCGGTCCTTGAGACGCCCGGGGTGGGCGAGCACGGGAATGCCGCCGGCCGCCGCGATCTGCTCGATCGCGTGCTCCGGCGTGGTGTACAGCTGCGGGACGTAACCCGGCTTGCCGGGGACGAGCGCCTCGGCGAAGGCCGCGTTGACGCTATCGACCACGCCGAGACGCACCAGCGCCTTCGCGACGTGCGGCCGGCCCATCGAATGGGCATCACCCGCTTCGCGCACAACGTCTTCGATCGTAATCGCGTAGCCGGCCTCACGCAGCCGCTCGACCATCGTTACCGCCCGCAGCCGCCGCTGCTCCTGATTGTATTCGAGCAGCTCGTTGATCGCCGACGGTCCCAGCGGTACGCAGTATCCGAGCACGTGGACTTCGTTCTGTCGCCACGTCGTGTTGATCTCAATGGAAGGGATAACGCGCGACCCGGCGGGCGGCTCGAAGAGGCCGTAGGCGCCGAGTGTGTCGTGGTCGGAGATCGAGAAGAGCTCGACACCGCGCTCGCCCATGAAATCGGCGAGCTCTTGCGGGCTGAGCGTTCCATCGCTCATTCGAGTATGGGAGTGGAGATCAACCTTCAACTTCGATCTTTTCCTCCAGCTTGCGCCGTTCGACGAAGAGTGAGATGGCGGTCCGTTCGCTTTCGCCGATTGCGACCACGACGAACGACGGGGTACAGACCAAATCGAGGCCAGCGCCGCGCAAATAGCTGCGCGCGATGGCGACCGCTTTGATGGCCTGGTTGATTGCGCCGGCTCCGACGGCCTGCAGCTCGGAAGTCTCGCGCTCGCGCAAAGCCGCAGCAAGAGCCCCCGCGACCGCGTTGGGATTGCTCTTAGCCGATACCTTTAGGGTCACTGCAACGCTCATGCGATACCCCTCAGAAAGATGCGCTTAATCTCGTTGGCCCTGCCGGAGGCGGGGTCAATGGCGACGACGGCGCCGCAGAGCTGTTTCGGGCCGGTCTTCTGGACGCTAAAGCGCTCAGAGATACCGGTCAGAAACCGATCCAGCACCGCACCGGCCTCCATGCCGATGATGCCCTCGGAAGGGCCCGTCATGCCTAGATCACTGATGTACGCCGTTCCGCCCGTCAGTATCTGCTCGTCGGAGGTCTGAACGTGGGTATGCGTGCCGAAGACGCAGGAGACCCGGCCGTCCAGATAGCGCGCGAGCGCGACCTTCTCTGAGGTGGCCTCGGCGTGAACGTCGACCAGCACTACCGGAGTGCGGGCGCGCAGTTCCGTGACCAGGGCATCGGCGCACCGAAACGGATCGTCGACCGGCGGCATGAAGGTCCGCCCCATCAAATTCAAAACGCCGACGGTGATTCCGTCGACGGCAAAGGTCGCCGCGCCCCGGCCGGGCGCCCCGGGCGGGTAGTTCGCCGGACGAATGACGCGACCGCTCGTCTCGAGATACTCGGCGAAGTCGCGCTTGTCGAAGATGTGATTGCCGCCGGTGATGAAGTCGACGCCGGTCGCGAAGATGTCTTCGGCGGTCTGCGCGGTCAAACCGAAACCGCCCGCAGCATTTTCGCCATTGGCGATGCAGGCGTGGATCTTATGCTGCTCTCGAAGCAGCGAGACACAACGCTTGAGCACCTCCCGCCCCGGGGATCCTACGACGTCCCCGACGATTAGGAGGTTCAGGGGGCTTTCTATCGGCGAGCCGAGGCCTTCGCTTTCTTTTGAGATTTGAGAAAGTATACGAGGACGCGCTTCTCTTCTCTAAATCCCACCAAACTCTTCGATTGCGCCGGATCGCGCAGCGCTTCCACGGCATAGAGCGCGGCTTCGTCCTCCGCCGCCGGATCGGCGTCGAGCTGATCGTCGGGATGCGGATTGCGGACGAGCGCCTCCCCACAACGATCGCTGAAGAAGCCGACCTGCAGCTCGAGCTCTTCTTTTGAGAAGGTCTCGAGGTCGCGCGTGACGTGCACGAACGTGAGCGCGCGATCCCCCTCGCACTCGACGCATAAGATCGCCGGCTCTTCCTTGCCGAAGGCCAGAAAGCTGCGAACGTGATCCTCAATGCCTTCGGCGAGCGCCGACTGTGCCGACTTGTCCAAACGCTGTCGCACCGCGAAGGTTAAGCGAAGCGTCCGGTCCGCCGGGCCGGAACGAATCGAGGCCAGCTCCGGAAAGCGCACCAGTAGTGCGCAGACAAGGCTGACGGTATCGGCGTTTTCGACCGGTGCTCGCGTGCTCATCATTCTCGGATCTTCTCTCCCCGTTCATTCCCCCGAGGGCGCCGTACGCCAAGGGGGAGGGTCGTACGACGCGCTGCCAAGGTCTCCCCTCGGGCCCACCTAGAAAAGACCGGCGTGACCCTTCGGAAGGTTCCGGGCAGCCTGGTCGTCGGCTTGCTTGCCTCCTTGGCGGCCCACGCCGCCCTGTACGGTGGAGCGCATGCGATGGGCGGCGACTATCACGCCCTGCTGGTCCAGATCGCGCTCGGCGGCGCGCTCTGCCTATTGGCCTTCTTCGGAGCGCTCGCCTGGGGCGGCTCGAAGGGCACCGCCGATGGGAGCGTCGTCGCGGCGCGCTTGCGTGCGCGCGTTCCCGGCTTCGGCGCGCTCTTCGCGAGCACGCTGCTTTGGTACGCCGCCGCGGAATCGCTCGAACCACATCACGCTGCGGCCTCGGCGGTCGGCGCAACGTTCGCCCTCGCCGGCATCGCCTGGCTCGTCCAGCGTCTCGCGCACGCGCTCGTCGCTATCCTCGCGGGCGCCGTCATCGCTGCCGGCCGCGCCCCGTTCTCACCGCGCCTGACGTCCTGGGCTCGCCGTCAGCGCCGTCACCTCATCGCGCGCCGCGCGCCGACTGCGCGACGGCGGTTTGCGCGTCCTCCTCCGGTCCTTGCGTTGACTCGCGCTTAAGCGCACCCAACGCACTTTTCTTACCGGAGGAATCATGCATCGCATCGCTGCGGCGCTCGTCGCCGTTCTTTTAACGTTTTTATTCGTGGCCCCCGCCGTCGCCGCGGTCACCGGACTGGTGCGCGGAACGGTCACGCTCGACGATAAGCCTATCGCCGGGGCCACCATCACGCTCGAAGGCGAAGGCTCGAAGTTTACCGTCAAATCCGAATCGACGGGGGAGTACGTCTTTTCCAACGTCCCGTTCGGAAGCTATCGCCTGACCGCAACGCTCCCCAACGTCGCACCGCTGCGAGTCGACGTCACCGTTACGAGCGGGCAGGTCTCGACGGTCGACCTGCCGCTCTCTAAGCTGCGGCAAATCGCCCAAACGACGGTAACCGCCCACGCCGGCGTCACGAGTTATCCGCCATCGGTACATCAAATCGATCGCAATCAGATTCAAACGTCACCCACGCAGAATAGCCTGGACAGGACCCTGGAGACGCTCCCCGGGGTAATTCCGTTCTCGTACAACGAGCCGGTGATCAACGGCTTCCACGGCGTCACCTACAACATCGACGGCGCGCCGCTGCCGCTGGCGACCACTTCCAACTTCGCCGAAATCATCGATCCGAAGATCATCGACTCCCTGGAGGTCTACACGGGCGCAATCCCCGCCGAATACGGCGGCGACCGGATGGGCGGCGTGGTCAACATCATCAGCAGCCGTCCCACCGATTTTGCACCGGGGGTTTACGGCATCGTTCAGGCCGGGGCCGGCAATCAATCGCAAGCGGTGGGACAGCTGGAAGCCGCCGCACGCTTCGGTCAGAGCGAAGCCTTCGTCGATGCGAACACGCAAGGCAGCGCGCGCGGCTTGGACGCACCGACGTTCGATCCGATCCACGACAACGCGTCGCAAAGCGACCAATTCTTTCGCTTCATCACCCAGTTGACGCCTCGAAGCTCGCTCGCCTTCGATTACTCCAACCAGCTCGCACAGTTCCAGATTCCGATCAATACCGATCCCAATAATCCATACGACCCGATCTATACCCCGGCCGGGACCGACGACGTCCAGCGCGAGTACGATCGGTTTTCCAACCTGAACTACACACTCACGTCGCTGGACGGCAACGGCGTTTGGCAAGTCATCCCGTGGTGGCGATCGACGCGAATCAACTACGACGGGGACCTGTATAACGACGTTCTTGGGATTACGCCGAATTTCGGCTCCGACGTGCTCTGCACCACCTGCGCCGCTCCCGCGGACGGGTCCGGCTCGGGCAACGGCCAGCTGCACAACGTCGGCCTGCTCTCGAATACCTATGCGAGCTACATCGGCCTTCGGGCCTCCGATTTTCGCGCGACGGAGAATCACGCGTGGAAGATCGGCTTTGACGTCGACCGCGAGTTCCTGGTCGCGAGTCAAGCATTCGCCTGTTACTACCAGGAAGGCTGCGGAGCGACGTACGGCACGCACGCGCAGCCATATTATCTCACCGCGCCTCCCGAGCAAGGACAAGCCGGCTCGCAGGTAGGCATCTACGGACAAGACAGCTGGCAACTCTCGAAATACGCTATTTTCAACTACGGCCTGCGCTACGATCACTCGACGGGATACACGAGCGGCAACATGTTCGAACCGCGTCTCGGTCTCAATCTTTGGGACGGCGGCAAGAATACGTATCACGTGTTCTACGGCCGCTTCTACGCCGCGCCGCTGCTCGAGGACGTGAGGCAGGACTGCGTCCTTCTGCAAGGATGCACGGGCGAACCGGTTTATAACCTGCAGCCCGAACAAGACGCCTACGCCGAGATGGGCTGGCAGTACGCGTTCAATCCGGCGTTCACCGGATCGATCAATCTCTTTCGCAAAACCGTGGTCAATATTCTCGACACGACTCAGCTGCTGAACACCCCGCTCTTCGCCGTCTTCAACAACGCGATCGGCATCGATAACGGCGCCGAGCTCCGTTTGCAGGACAAGCTGAAAAACAACGACCTCTGGTGGTTCACGATGACCTATTCGGGATCGTACGCCGCCTGCGTCTCGGGATCGACCTTCCTCTTCCCGCCGAATACCAACGAGCCGGGCGTGTCGTGCGTCGCGCAGCTTAGCCCTGAGGACCACGACGAAACCGTGGTTTCGAGTGCGGCATACACGTGGCGCTTCGGCAACGGGGGGAACTGGTTCACCACGCTGCAAGGCAATTATGGCAGCGGTTTTCCGGTCGCGTTCGAAAGCGCGAACGCGAACTTGAGCGGGCGTCTGCCGGCCCATACCACGTTCGATCTCGCCGCCGGGCACAACCTCGTCCTCGGCCGACCCGGGGAAGACCGCGGCTTGGGAGTTCAGCTGATCGTCAACAACCTCCTGAACCACCAGTACGTCATCAAGGTCGCCAACGGGTTCAACACGACGCAAATCGCCAACGGAACGAACTTCTTGCTCCGCCTGTCGGCGCCGTTCTAGGACGCAGCCGATGAAAGCAACGAGTTTAAAACCGCGCCGGGCGGCGCCGCAGCGCCCGGACCGGACCGCAACGAAACTTGACGACGATCGCCGCGCTCGCGTTGACCGCGGTACTGATCGGCGTCATTGCGGTCATGGCGATCGTCAATGCCAAGCGAGTGCCAAAGAGCGCCAGCGAGGCTCCCATCGTCGCGCCCGTTCGCGTTGGCGATTTCGCGCCGGCCTTCTCGGTGACGACGCTCGATGGAAGACGGATCGACTCCGCAGCCGTCTCCAAGCCGATCTTGCTTGAAGTCTTTGCGACCTGGTGTCCTCACTGCCAACACGAGGTCGCGACGATCGACGCGCTCCACCGGCGTTTGGGCAGCGCGTTGCAAATCGTTGCCGTCTCCGGAAGCGATACGGCGGATTTCTCACAATCGTTTTCATCAATCCGGCGAAACGGATAACCGCGATCGCAACGGGGGAGGTTCCTCTGCAGCGCCTGCTGGGCGATGCCCGAAAGGCGGGCGCAGCCACGAAATAGCCTCGCCACCTCACCAACGACGACTGCTACGACGGTGCCCGATTGCCCGCGTGCCTCACATTTGCTATTCATTCGCAAGTATATTCGGGGGAGGACCTTTGGGCGCCGGGGGTAGATTAAGAAATTTTGGAGCAAATGCACGACCTTAGCCGCGGACGGGCGATCATCACGGGGGGCGCCGGCTTAATCGGCAGCGCCGTCCTTTGGGCTCTCAATCGGCGCGGAATCGATGACGTCCTCATCGTCGACCGCTTAGACGCTTCGGAGAAGTGGAAACACCTCGTGCCGCTGCGTTTTATCGATTACGTCGACGCCGACGAGTTCGAGCGCGCGGCCGAATCGGGACGAACGTTCGGCGACGTGCGGACCGTCATTCATCTCGGTGCCTGCTCGTCGACCACCGAGACCGACGTCGGCTTTCTCTTGAGGAACAACTACGAGTATACGAAGCATCTGGCGCACTGGGCGATGGAGCAGGAGGCGCGTTTCGTCTACGCGTCCTCCGCAGCGACCTACGGCGGGCTCGAGGCGGAGCTCTCCGACGAAGCCGATCTGCGGTCGCTTCGGCCGCTCAATGCCTACGCGTATTCGAAGCACCTCTTCGATCTCTACGCCGCGCGCACCGGACTCGACCAACGGATCTGCGGGCTGAAATACTTTAACGTCTTCGGGCCAAACGAAGACCACAAGGCCGAGATGCGCAGCGTCGTCCACAAGGCGTTCGAGCAGATTCGCGAGAGCGGTTCCGTGCGGCTCTTCAAGAGCCACCGGCCCGAGTATCGCGACGGCGAACAGCAACGCGACTTCATCTACGTCAAAGATGCCGCCGAAATGACGTTTCATCTTGCGGAGTGCGGTGCGACCGGACTCTACAACGTCGGAACCGGGACCGCGCAGACCTGGCTGCAGCTCGTCCGCCCGATCTTTCACGCCCTCGAGCTTCCCGAACGCATCGAGTTCGTGGAGATGCCGGCTCACCTGCGGGCGAAATACCAATATTACACCCGCGCGCGGATGGAGCGGTTTTACGCCACGGGCTACAACCGCCCGATTGCGCCGCTCGCCGACGCCGTGACCGATTACGTCACCAAATATCTGATGCCGCAGCGGCCGCTCGAGCTCACCGACGCTCCGGTCGCCGCACCGCTCAAGGCAATGTCACCGTAGAAAGGACTCGATGCCACAGCCCACCCGTCCCGAACGCCGCCGTCAGCAACGCGGTGGCGCCGCTCCTCCACCGCGCCGCGACCCCATGCGACCGATTTACATCGGCATCGGCATCGCCGTTCTCGCGGTCATTCTCGCCTTTGTCGGCGTCAATTGGTGGCAGAGCCGCGTCGCCCAGCAGGCGCTGGCGACACCGACTCCCGGACCGAACGCCAGCGCGAAGCCGATACAACTGACAAACGGCGAGAATCTCGGAAAGGCCTTCAATAAAGGAAAGTATCCGGACACCCTGCGCGGCGGACGCGGTCAAACCGTCGACGGCATCGCCTGCGGAAGCCAGGAGTATGCGACGCTGCACGTCCATTCGCAACTTACCCTCTTTTATAACGGCAAGCAGATGCAGGTACCCGAGTTTATCGGCTTCGCCCCGAGCCTCGCCGGCGGATGTCTCTACTGGATCCACACGCACGACGGGAGCGGGGTCATTCACATCGAGTCCCCCCAAATCAGTCCGCCGCAGGGAGGGCCCTATACGCTCGGGATGCTCTTCGACATTTGGGGCGTTCCGCTCCAGCGCGACAACGTCGCCGGACTCAAGGGACCGGTGACGGCCTACGTCAACGGCTCGCAGTACGACGGCGAGCTACACGCGATTCCGCTCGGCGCGCATCAAGAGATCGTGCTCGAGATCGGCACGCCGCTGGTACCGCCGCCCAACTACACGTTCCCGCCCGGCGTCTAGGCGTACTTAGCGCAGAACCTTGTCGATTGCGGCGGCGAGTTCTTGATACGAGAGCTCGCCGCTGTTCAAATAGGCGACGTTCTTATCGCGCCCGATGATGACGATCGTCGGAAACCCGCCTTGCAGGTAGAGATTCGCGACGTTGAGCAGCGGATCGTACGCCACCGGGTACTCCACGTGGAAGCGCCGCGCCCAATCGAGCACGTCGAGTTGCGACGACGCCGACGTGCCGTCCATCGCGGTTTGGCTGCCCGATACTGCGACGAACGCCACCCGGCTGCGGTAGGCCCGATAGAGCCGGTCGATGACCGCCGTCTCGCGCTGGCAATGCGGGCACCACGTCGCGAAAACTTCCAGGAAGACCGGCCCGCTCGTCTTGCTCAGATTGAAGAGCCCGGCGGTCGTCGAGACTTCGAAATCGGGAGCGGGCTTTCCGACTTGCGCCTTGCCGACGATCGGTGACTGCGACGCCGTCTCGACGCGGCGGTGTCCGGGGCCGAAGTAATAGTAGAGCACCGCGCCGATGAGAATCAGCAGCAGCGCGCCGATCGTCGTAACCGCGAGGTGGCGGCGCGTCATGCCTTACGAAGCTTTCGATCGACCGCAAGCGCACCCGGCGCCGCCCATGCAACGAAGAGCGACGCGAACGCCAGCGTGAGGTCGAGTGCCACGTGCGGCCAATCAGCCACCGCAGCATCGTTCGGCCCAAAGCATCCGCAGTTTGCGGCAATGTGCCGCACGAGCGCCGATGCTACCGCGCCGGCATAGCAAAAGAACTGCACGGCGGCAATCGCCGCGACGGCGCGGGTGAAGAGACCGAGAATGAGATAGGCGCCGAGCATGAGCTCGATATACGGCAGCGCCAGGGCGAGCGGACCTGCCACGTGCGCGGGAAGCAGCCGAAAGCCTGCGATGTTCTCGGCAAGCTCGGCGGGGTGCCCAACCTTCAGCGCGCCGGCAACAAGGAGCAGTGCGCCCAAAAGAACGCGGATGATTAAGACCGCAGCCTCCATTCCGAGCGGTCCTTGCGCTCCGGACGGCTCAACCCCTGGTAAAATATTGGTATGCGCCGAATCTTAGCCGGCCGATGATCGCACTGCTCGCGGCCGCGCTGCTCGCCGTCATTCCCGTCCACGGCCTGCTCATTGAGAATCTCCCCGATCGCTCGGCCATCGTGCGCACCGATGCCGTGGTCGGAATGTTTCCGGCACGGACGCGACGCTATCGGCTCGTGCCTCCGGTGACGCTGCGCGGGGGCACGACCCTCGACGCGATGCTCGATCCGGCCGCAAATCCACCCGCGCTCCGCAATGCCGTCGCCGCAGCAGCATTTGCGCCGGGGCTGCCGGACGCCGGCCGCGTCGTCCCCGTGCAGCTTGGGGCAAAACTGCCGCCGGCAACCCTGGTCGACCAGCGAGAGCACCTCGTCGATCTCGACCGCGCGTTTCTCGGCAAGACGCTCTTACTCTCGTTCGTTTTTACGCGATGTCCCGACCGCACGCTCTGCCCGGCAATAAGCGCAAAGTTCGCCTATTTACAGCAGCATTTGGATCCGCATCGGTTCGCGCTGGCCGAGATTACACTCGACCCGCAGTACGATTCGCCCGCGGTGCTGCGAAAATACGGCGCCGCGTACGGCGCGCGACCGGAGAGCTGGCGCCTGCTCACGAGCACGGGCTCGACGATCGTCCGGCTGCTCGATACGTTCGGAGTTAGCTCGATGCGTCTGAGCTCGAGCAACTTTCTTCACAGCGACCGACTCTTTATCGTGACGCCCTCCGGGCGCATCGCCGACATCGTCGAGACCGGAGAATGGGATCCCGGCGGCGTTGTCGCGCAGGCGCGCTCGGTCTCGGGTCTCGCGAGCAATCCATTCGAACGTTTCCGGCTCGCGCTCGTCGCCAATGCCATCGCGCTCTGTGGCGGAAGCCAGTTCGCCGGCATAGCCCTGCTCGAGCTTACCCTCTTCACGCTCATCACGATCGTTTCGATCGCCGCACTCTGGACCGTCGCCCGCATCATCTGGCCGAAGCACGGCACCTCGCGGTAGCGCTGGGCGGGGGCGAACGGGCAGAGCAAGGAAGCTGAGCGCTGGGCATGGACCAGCAGGCTTTCCTAGAGCATGCGATCGAGCAGTATGGCAAAGCGACCTATAACTTCGCCTATCGCTTGACCGGCAACGCGGCCGACGCGAGCGACCTCACGCAGGAAGCGTTCATTCGCGTCTACCGGGCTTGGCAAAGCTTCAAACCGGGAACCTCCTTCCTTTCCTGGATTTATCGGATCGTTACGAATCTGCACCGGGACGAACTTCGGCGCCGCAAAGGACGTTATCAAGAAGAAGTCCCTGAGATTGCCGTTCACCCAATCGAGGAATACGTAGAAGCCCATCTCAGCGAACCCGTCTCGAAAGCCCTCGCCGAGCTGGCGCCCGAACAGCGCCAGATCGTGCTGCTCGCCGATATCGAGGAGTGCAGCTATCTGGAGATCGCTCGGATCGTCGGATGCTCGGTGGGAACCGTTCGGTCGCGGCTCCACCGCGCCCGCGGACAACTGCGAAAGCTCGTCAACCGCTACATGAAGTCATCGTCATGAATCAAACGCATCCTAGCATCGATCGTATCGTCGACTATCTGCACGGCGAGCTTTCCGCCGCCGAGGACGCCGCGATGCACGCGCATTTCGCGGGCTGCTCCTCGTGCGAGGAGCGGCGCTCCGACGAAGTCGCGATCACCGAGGCCTTGCGATCGCACGCGCGGGCCCGCGAACTGGAGTTTCCGCCTGGGCTTGCTACGCGCATTCGCGTCGGAGCCAAGCTGCCGGAATCCGTTTCGGTTTGGGAACGGCTGCGCGCCGGACTGCGCCCAGTTTGGATTCTTCCCGCGGTGGCGGCAGTTACGGTCATTCTCTACTTCGGCTTCGGCGCGCGGCGCGCCGGCACGCCTGCAATCGCGATCGACCCGTCGTTTTACGTAGAGAATCACGCTGCGATGGCTGAGAACAGGCCGTTTGTCCAAGACGGCGCGCCGGTCGAATTGACGTCGAGCAATGAAACGCCCTAGCGCGGCCGCGCTCGCGTTGGTCGCGGGAAGCTTTGGCTTCGCCGCAGCACGCCCCGCGCCGGAACCCATGGACGCGCTGCTTCTCGCGGCGATGGGCGCCTCCCCCAACGTTTCTTACACCGGAACGGTCGAAGTGCTGCACATCGGCAGCCGCTCCGCGCAAGCGACGATCTATCGCGTCGAACATCGCGCGCCCGATTTCACCAAGCGCGTCTACACCGCGCCCGGCGCGCTCTACGGCGATTCCGTCCTGTCGAAGGGAGAGCTCACGTTCTCGATCGATACGAAGCGCCGGCGCATCGTCGAGCGGCAAGACGATACGGCCGGCGGCGCCCCGGCGATCGACGCCAACTACGCGCTGTTGCGCCGGAACTATCGGATCGCCGAGACCGGCAGCGAGACGTTCGACGGGCGCCGCGCCATCGACGTGACGCTCGTGAATGATTTTAGCGGCAGGCGGACGATGCTGATGCGCATCGACGCGGCGAGCAAGATCGTGCTCGACCGGCAACTCTTCGCCGCCGACGGCGCGCTGGTCAGCGAAGTGCGATTCGAAGCGATCCGCTACGTGCCGGAGCTTCCTCCGGGCGATTTCGCGCTTCCTTCGGGATATGCGCTCGTACGTCGAGCGGCGTTCGGCGAATCCTTCGGCCGCCCCGATCGCGTGGTAAAGAACGCCGGCTTCGCGGCGCGCGAACCGCACGTTCTCGCGGATGGATTCGCTCCGGTCGACGCGACCCTCGTCGAGTATCGCGGCGTCCGCACGCTGCATTTGCTCTACTCCGACGGCTTGCGCACCGTCTCGCTCTTCGAAAACGTGCAGGCTTCAACGCTAGACGTTGCGCGGCTTCAACCGGAGACGCTGACCCTCGGCGCAACGAGTGCGCTCTACGCCGAGGACGGACCGACCGCGCTGCTCGCATGGAGCGACGGGACGCTGCACTATACGCTCGTCGGCGACGTCGGACTCGTCGATTTGCGCAGCCTGGCACGATCGATGGAAAGGCCCTGATCGGATCCGATCAGGGCCTTTCTCCAACCGGGAACCTTCCCTAGAGCCGAATATTCGCCGTTAAATAGAACTCGAGCGGTTGTTTGGTCGAGGTATTTTCGGCCGCGACCAACGCCGGTCCGAAGGCCGGTTCGTAGGGATATTTGCGGAACGGCTGGATTTGTGATCCCGGATATCCCGGCGGGTTTACGACCGCACCCGGCGTTCCATAGGGAGCGACCGGATAGATCGTGCCGCCGACGTTGCCGTACGCGCAGATGTTGCCGTCGTTAAAGGTCCACGGCGTCTGCGTTCCGCCCCAACAGTAGTTGACGATATTGGTGAGGGCGCCGACGAGTTGAATGCGCGGGCTCACCTCGTACGAGAGTTGCAAGTTCGCGATCAGCTCGTTGGGTTGGGTATACGCACCGATGCTGTCGTACGAACCGGTGAAGGGATTGGGTATGTACACGACGTTGGGACAGTTGGTCGCGTTGTAACGGTCGCCGAAGAGCGGCTTACCGCAGCCGCTTGCCGGATCGATTCCGGCCTCGGCAATCGGCTCGCCGTACTTGCCGCCGCCTTGGAACTGCAGCGACGGCGTAATCGCGAACTTCTGGTGCTTGTAGTTGAGAACGAGCGTCCCGACGTAGGGCGAACCGAACCCTTGCGCCGCGAGACCGAGGGCGCCCGGGAACGTATCGTACGTTGGGAAGTTCTGCGCCGTATTTACCAGTGACTGCGGCGCCGCGTTCCAGTAGGGATTCGCGATGTCGTTGCGCGGGCATCCGCCCCCGGCGGCCGGCCCGACCGGCGTTCCAGACGGGGTGTAACATGCGTTCGCGGTCTGCCCGTTCGTCGTCGCGCCGCCGCACATCGTTCCGGACGCTCCGGGGTGCGACGCGCAATACTTCGTATACGCGTTATACTGCGCGATCGAGTTGTTGATCGGGGCGAGAACGGTCGTGCCGGACGCGCCGGCCGCGATCGGCCCGTACGTGATGTACGAGTTGGTATAGGCGAAGGAGAGCAACCCCGAAAGACCGTCGCGTGAGAAGTCTCCCTTTTGCAGTTGGAACTCGAAGCCTTCGCTGCGCTGGCTGCCGACGTTGAGGCCCGAGACGAAGCCCTGAATCGGATTGAGGAAGAACTGCTGGATCTGATTCTGCGTCTGCCGCAAGAAGGGCGTCAGCTTGAAGGTGAAGTCCGTTCCCTTGAACCGGTGTTCCCACGAGATATCGTAGTTGATCGACGTGGGCGGCTGAATCGGATAGCCCGGCGTGTTGCGGCCGAAGGCGAGGAAATGCGAGCCGATGTAGTCGGCAAGGTCCTCTTGCCGCGTGTTGTACTGCTCGAATGCCGTGTTCGGAGCTTCGGTATAACGCCCGTAGGAGAAGCGGATCACGTTGTCGGGATTCGCCGTGTAGGTGCCGCTGATGCGCGGCTGCCAGATGTTGAACGTGTAGGCCTGCGACGGAACGTTCTGAACGTTCGCCGCATGGGACCCCGCCGGACACGTCTGTCCCGGATTGGGGTTTGCGCCCGGCGCGCCCGTCTGGTTGTTGACGCAGTTGTCGAGGTTGTACGCGTTGAACCAGAATGCCCGCGCCGCTGCCGAACCGCCGAGCGGCGGTACGAGCGTGTTTTGCCCGACGAAGCCGAAGCTGTCGAGTCGCACGCCGACGTTGAAGAGCCACTTGTCGGTGGGACGGTATTGGTCGGTCAGCGAGGCGCCGTAGAAGTTCGGGACCGTGCCGCTGTAGGTGCCGTTCAGACCGTTCTCCGCAACCAGATAGGTGCATTGCGATCCGTACTGCGGCTTGCCCGGAATCGGGCAAGTCTCGTCGTAGGGTTTGCTGCTGCTGGGATAGGTGCCCATGAACGGCGCCACGCTGAAGCCTGGGCCTAGACCTACGGTGGTTCGATGACAGTTCTGGACCATGCTCGCTCCGTTGTAGGGTGGCGGCAAGAAGCAGTAACCGCTGTACGGAGCTTGCGAGTTGACGACGACGCCCGTACTGCCGCCGACGCCGTAGAAGCCGTTGTTGTCGCGAACGATGTTTGCCGTCGTGAACGAACCTTGCAGGCTGAGCAGGTTCTGCTCGTTGAGCTGATCTTGAAACTCGGCGCTGAGGCCGCGCGTATGCGTGTTCAGTTCGTAGTCCGGAGCGACCGGGCAGACGAAGTTACAGAAGCTCGTGCTGTAGGGGCCGTTGAGGAACCAGTCGCTATAGAACGTGAAGCCGTAGACGCGCAGGTAGGCGGTCGAGCCGAAGTTGTGCGTGTATTGGATCTTCGTGATCGCCGTGTCGTTGTACGAGTTGTCGCGCGCCGCCGACGGAAGCACGTTTGGATTGGCGGGCGAACCGGTATTCGTGCTGTTCGGGAACGAGTACGGCTTGACGCAGCCCGCGAGCGCGTTGAGCTGCGTGGAATTAAACGTACGACCGACGCTCGATCCGCATCCCCACGTGTACGTGTTGAGGTACGTTACCGGAACGGAACTGCCGTAGGGGAGTTGGCCGAGGCTAAAGAGCGAGTCCAGCTCGCCGTTGATCAGGTTCATGCACGCGGGGCCGGACTTTGCGGCAGCACCGGTGCAGAACGGCGAGGCGACGTCGTTACCCGAGATGTAGAACTGATTCTTGAGCGCCTCGTCGTCGTAGAGCAGCTGGACGTCGTCACGGCCTGCATCGTTCTTGTGCGGAATCCCGATGTGCAGGTTGACGACCGTGTTGCGCCCGTAGATCGCCGAAAAGTTGCTGTAGTTACCGGCCGGCCCGAGCGGGAAGTACGAGTTCCCCGTGGGGCCGAAATAGAGCGACCACCCCGGCGCAAACGGCTGGCTATACGGGTTGGGCAGAGCGCTCGGATAAAACGCCGTCGGGAAGCTTCCGACGACGCCCAGCGGCGGACCAAGCCAGTTATCGTATTCGGAGCCATTGTTGTTGTTGACGAAGTTGAACGCTTGGTTTAGCCCGGAGACGCCGACGTAGTACGAGAAGTTGCGGTCGGGCGTGGAGCCGCCGATTTCCAGCGCGGCGCGATGGTAGAACGCGGGCGTACCGATTCCGAGCGATCCCGTTCCGTAGCCCGGATAGGTGCCGGTCTTGATGACCTGATTGATGAAGCCCGAGAGGCCTTGGCCTTCGGAGTTTGCCGGGTTGGCGCCGGTATAGACTTGGACTTCGGCGTTGCCAAGCGACGATGCCGAGCTCGACGCGTAGTTATCGAACGAACGGTTTACCGGAACGCCGTCGAACTCGTAGCCGACCTGGTCGTAGTCGCCGCCGCGGATGTTCACGGTTGCGTAGTATCCCGACTGGTTCGGGATGACGTAGGCACCCGGGACGGTCGAGATCGCCGAATAGGCTTGGTTCATGAGGGCGCCGCCGCCGAGCGCCGCGGTCGCCGCCTGCGTCGATGAATTGATCGAATAGACGTCGGCCGTCGTACCGGATTTCACCAGCGCGCCCGCGGCCGTGGCCGTAACGCGCGCGATTGTTTGCAGCGCTTTCGGCAGACGGATAGATACGGATTGCACGGTGTCGGCAAAGACGACCTGACCCGGAACGCTCGTGGACTGGTAACCGGATTTGGAGGCGGTTACCGTATACGTGTCGGGAGCAAGGGTTAGGAAGACGAAGTGGCCGCCCCCGTCGGTCGTCGCCGTCGCCGATTGCGACGGACTGGTGGCGGTAACTTGCACTCCCGCAATGGGAGCCGAGGTTGCGGCATCCACGATGGTGCCGCTGAGGCCGCCCGTCGTGCTTGCCAGTGCCCATGTTCCCTGGCAAACGAATGCAACGAGAAGCAACAGCGTGGTACCGAGGTGCCGGAGGGATCTCCGATCCATTCTGTACCTCCTGAAGTTTTCAAAAACAACGAAAGGAGCGAGGGCCGGCTGGCGGCGCTCAAGCAGGCTGCTTCGCAGTCACGCAAGGAGTTCCTGGAACGCTATTTACGATTCCGTGCTTCGTCGAACCAGCTCGCGCAACGCGGCCGGCAGTGGCGTGCCGGCGGTCGCGCGGGCGGGCGCTGCCGATGCGTCGTGAACTCGCGCGATCGACGCGATGGATTGCGCGATGGCGTCGATTCCGTAACCGCCCTCCAGCACGTAAGCGACCGCTCCTTCGCAATACATTTCGGCAGTGCGGCGAATCGCCGCCGCAACGAATTCGGCCGCCTCGACGCCGACGCCAAGATCGCCGACGACGTCGCCCGCAACGTAATCGAAACCCGCGCTCACGAGGAGCAGATTCGGCCGAACGATTTGCGCCGCGGCGGCCAGCAGTTCTTCCCAAACGGCGACGAACGTTTCGGTCGAAACGCCGGCAGCGGGCAGCGGAACGTTCGCCACCAGATCGTCGCCGCGACGGAAGCTGCGCAGGCCGGTTCCGGGATATGCCGGATGAGCGTGCGTCGAAAGGTAGGAGAGCCCCGCGCCGGCAACCGCTTCGGTGCCGTTGCCGTGGTGGTAATCGAAATCGACGACGAGGACGCGCCCTTCATAGGCGCGAGCCGCGATGGCGATGTTGTTGAAGAGGCAGAAACCCATACCGCCGTCCGGTTCGGCGTGATGGCCCGGCGGCCGTACGAGGGCAAAGACCGCTTCGCCACCCGCGACCGCCGCTTCCATCGCCGCAATCGCCCCGCCGGCGGCGCGCCGCGCCGCGGCGTACGATCCGCCGTCGACGACCGTGTCGCCGGTTGAAAGGTAGCGAACGCCGCTCAGTCCTTCGGTCTCGCGTTTGACGAGTTCGAGGTAGGCGCGGCTGTGAACGCGTTCGATCTCCGGGTCGGTCGCGTCGCGCGCGGTCAGAGTAGGGCCGAGTATTCCCGCCGCGCGCAGAAGGTCGGCGACGGCCTCAACGCGCTGCGGCCGTTCGGGGTGCGCGACGCCGCGAAGATGCCCGGCGCAGAGCGGATCGGTGACGAACTTCAGCCGGTGTGCTTTGCTCCCGAGTGGCACGAACCGGCCGCCGCTTGGCGGACCTTATCGTAATCCTTCGTACCCTTCTTCATCATCGGCAGCAGCCGTTTGTAGGCGGCGACGGCCTTCGTGCACTGATTCGAGCCGGCGTACGATTTGGCGGCGATGTAGAGCAACTCGGGGTTGCCATCGAGGAATCCCTTCGCCGCCTTGTCGAGCGCATCGAAGATCTGCGCCGCTTCCTTATAGTTTTTCAGCTCGAAGTCGGCTCCGGCGACGCAACTGAGGGTGACGGGCGAGCGCTGCATCTCGAAGCTTTTACCGCAGGCGTCGCGCGCTCCGGAGTAATCGTGCAGCCGCGAGTAGGCCTGTCCCAAGAGGGCATAACCCTGAGCGTCGGGCTGGACCTGGATGTAGTGGCGCAGGTAGGTGATGCTGTCGTTCAGTTTGCCGGTCTGCATCGAGACCTCGCCCAGACCGAGCAGCGCGCTCGAGTTGTTCGGATCGATCGCCAGCGCCGCTTGCCACTGCGAGATCGCTTGACCGAACTGGCGTTGGCCCGCATAGTAGTTGCCCAGCGCGACGAAGCCGGCCGGCACCTTCGGATACTCTGTCGTCGCCTGCTGAAGGATCGGGACGCCCTGAGCGTCCTTCTTCTCGCCGACGAAGTAGCTGGCCTTACGAACCATGATCGCGACCTTTTCGTCGTCCGTAGGCGCCGCGACGATCGCATCGTCGTATGCGGCAGTCGCGCGGACGTCGTCGTGTTGACGCGAGTAGAGATCGGCCTTGAAGACGAGTGCCTGAACGTTGCGCGGGTCGATCGCAAGGATTCGTCCGATCGTCTGGACGGCCATCGGAATGTTGTCCTGTTGCGCGTAGGTCGTCGCGATCTGAAAGAGCGCGCTCGTGTCCTTGGGGTTGAGCGCGGCGGCCGCTTCAAACTGCGCGCGGGCATCGTCGAAGTGCTGCTCCGCGGCGTACACGCTGCCGAGAGCCTCCAGCGCCCCGGGGTCGTTCTTGTTGAAGGTAACGGCGCGCTTGGCGATACGCTCCGCATCGTTAAAGCGATTTTCACGCAGATAGACCTGGGCAAGCTGCGCGAGGACGCCGAGGTTCGTCGGATCGAGATTCGATGCTTGTTCGAGATCGTACGTCGCCGGCGCCAGTTGACCCAGTTGCGCGTACGCGAAGCCGTCGTAATAATAGACCTGCGCCGTTTTGTCGCCCATCTGCAGCAGATGTTGCGTGTACTGAAGCGCGATGTCGGGACGGTTCACTTGAAGGTATTCGGCGGCCAGCTGGGCGAGCGCGATCTCGTCGCTCGGGTTGGCTTTGAGCTTGGCGATCAGGCGGGGAATCGCGACGCTAGGCGGCTCCGGACTCGCGGTGGGAAGCGCCGACGGCGACGGCGATGGAGTCGGCGCGGCCTTCTTTCCGCCGAAGAGGCCGGCCTGCGCGCTCGGCGTCGTAGCGGCGACGCCGACGATGCTCGCGATCGCAATTACTAGTAAGAGTCCGAATCGTTTCAAGAGTGATGTCCTTTAGCGGCGTCTATCAGTTTCGTCAGTTCGGGAACGATGCGAAACGCATCGCCCACCACGAGGAGGTCGGAAAACTCGGCGATCGGCGCGGCCCCGTCCTTATTGATGGCCACGATCGTTCCCGAAGCGCGCATGCCGACTTTATGCTGAATCGCGCCCGAGATGCCGACCGCGATGTAGAGTTTCGGGGTGACGATCTTTCCAGTTTGACCGATTTGAAGATTGTACGGTACCCAGCCCGCATCTGCGGCTGCACGCGACGCACCGACGGCTCCTCCAAGCGCACGTGCGAGAGGCTTCAACAGCGTCTCGAACGGTTCCGGTCCGCCGAGCCCACGCCCGCCCGCGACGACGGCGGGCGCTTCCTCGAGCGCGAGTTCTCCGGCGCCTTCTTCAACGTCGCGGTCGACCGTGGCCGCGTAGCTCTTCGCCGGCTTCTCGAGCGGGAGGATCTCTGCGCCGGCGCCGCCCGGCGCCGCGGCGAATGCGCTCGGGCGCACCGTTACGAGGCCGTAATCGCCGGGACGAAGCGCGCACGTAGTAACCAACGCGCCGCCCAGTTTGGGAGAGACGCAAACGACCTCGCCGCCGGAGATCTGAACGTCGACCACGTCGGCGACGATGCCGGCGTTCAGACGCACTACGAGGCGTCCGGCAACGTCGCGGCCGGAGAGCGTGTTCGGAATGAGGATCAACGACGGCCCGATGCGCTGTGCGGCGGCGGCAAGATAATCGACGCTTGGGTCGAGCAGATAGGTATCGACGTCGCGATCCTCGGCAACGTAGATCGTGTCCAGGGGATAGTTTTTGAGCTGCTCGGCCAGCTGCGGTGCGCCGCTGCCGAGTGCGACGGCGCACGCCTTACCGCCGAGCAGATCGGCGAGGCGGCGCGCTTCGCTGGCCAGCTCGAAGGTTACCTTGCGCGTGTGGCCCCGGCGGTGCTCGACGAAGACGATGACGTGCTTCACCGCTAGACCAGCTTCTTCTCTTGGAGAAAGTCGAAGATTGCCTGCGCGCCGGCGAGTCCGTCGCTCGCTTCGACGGTTCGCCCCTTGCCGCGAGGCGGCGGTGGAGCGAACTCGCGCAGTTCCGTCTTCGAACCGTCCGTACCGACGGGCAGGTCGAGGCCGAGATCGGCCAGCGCCGTGGCGGCGATCGTCTTTTTCTTGGCGCCCATGATGCCTTTGAGCGATGCGTAGCGCGGTTCGCCGAAGGTCAATGCCGTCGTCAAGAGCGCCGGCAGCGGCGTCCGAACCGTCTGATAGCCGACGTCGGTCTCGCGCTCGACCTCGAGCGCACCCTCCACGAGATCGACCTTGCGCGCGTTCGTCACGCAGGGCAACGCGAGATGCTCGGCGAGCGCCCCCGGGACGGCGCCGGTGCTGCTGTCGTCGGTCAGGCCGCCGACGATCAGCAGATCGAAGTCGAGCCGGCGCAACGCGGCCGCGATCGCGTAGGCGCTTGCCCAGACGTCGCTCCCTTCGAGGCCCACATCGGAGAGGATCACCGCGTCGTCGGCACCCATCGCAAGCGCCTTGCGCAGCGTCTCCTTGAGGGGCTCGGGCGCCATCGAAAAGACCGTCACGCGGGACTCGCCGCCCGCGCGTTCCTTCAACTGAAGGCCCGCCTCGAGCGCGTACTCGTCGTAGGGATTCAGAACGGTCTCGACTCCGGTTCGCACGAGCCGCTTCGTCCGCGGGTCGATTCGCTTTTCGGCATTCGGATCCGGGACGAGCTTAACCGTCACCACGATCTTCACGTGGTTATAGCGACCTCCGTCGGAAGCGGGGATTGCACAAAAGAACCGTGCGCATTTGGTGGTCCGGCGGCACCGGACCTGCCGAGCGAGACCGGAAGGTCGCGTTCGGCACGCTCAGAACCCGAGCCGGGATGCTTGCTCCGATCATTGCAGCCGCAGCCTTCGCCGCGGCGACTCCCTATGCGACGCAAGAGCGGCCGGCGACGCTGGTCGTGGACGCATCGCGGGCCGCCGACGGAATCATGGAAGTCCGCGAGCGAATTCCGGCGGCCGCCGGAAGCTTCACCCTGGTCTATCCGAAGTGGATCCCCGGCGAACACGGCCCGACCGGTCCGCTCAACGATCTCGCCGCGCTGGCGGTCTCGTCCAACGGAACGCCGCTCGACTGGCGGCGCGATGCGAACGACCTCTACGCCTTTCACGTCGACGTACCGCCGGGCACTCAGGCGCTCGACGTCAAGTTCGACGTGCTGCTCAACGCGCCGGGCGACGACATGGCGACCCATTCGATCGCAATTCTCAATTGGAACCGCGCGTTGCTCTATCAAGACGGCATCGACTCGCATCATTATTTTATGAAGCCGTCGATCGTATTGCCGGAGGGCTGGGATTACGCGACCGCGCTGCGCGGAGCAACACAGAGCGGTAACCGCGTCGACTTCGCGGTGACACCGCTCAACATGCTGGTCGATTCGCCGCTCGACATGGGACGCTACGTCAAGAAGTGGGAGCTCTGGCGCGATGGAGCGGCATTCGTGCAGCTCGACGCCTTCGCGGATTACCCGCAGAACCTCGACGTCCCGGCACGGCTGCTGCAGGCGTATCGGCGCGTGCCGGGCGAGGCCTTTGCCATGTACGGCTCGCGCCACTTTGAAGATTATCACGCGTTGCTGACGCTCAGCGATACGATTGAGTTCCAAGGTATCGAACACCACCAATCGAGTGACGACCGCGCTCCGGCCGATTTTCTCACGAATCCCGAAGATTCGCTCCCCGACCTCGATTTGGTGACGCACGAGTTCTCGCACTCGTGGAACGGCAAGTATCGCCGTCCGGCCGATCTCACGACGCCCAACTATCAAGTACCGCAGCTCACCGATCTGCTCTGGGTCTACGAGGGCATGAATCAGTATCTTGGCGATCTGCTTTCATTCCGCTCCGGAATTCGCGAGCCCAGACTCTTTCCCGAGTTCGTTGCCTACGTTTACGCAGACATGGACAACGAGACGGGCCGCGACACGACGCCGCTGATAGACCTCACCACCGGCGCGCCGTACTTTTACCTCGCCAAGGGAATCTATCCGAGCATTCGCCGCAGTTCCAACGATTTCTATACCGAAGGCGACCTGCTCTGGCTCGATGTCGATACCATCATTCGCGAACGCTCGCGCGGCGCGCGTTCGCTCGACACGTTTCTCCATCGCTTCACCGCGCCGCCGCTGACGGGTCCAATCGTCGAAACCTACACGCGCTCGCAGGTCGAAGGTCTGCTGAACGAGGTCGAGCCGTACGACTGGCAGGCGTTCTTCGAGAAATACGTCTATCACGTCGACATAGATCCTCCAACCGACGAACTGGCCCGCTCGGGATGGCGAATGGTCTACAACGCCAAGCCGAACCCGTTCATCGAATCGCAGCACGCCGACGACCGCTCGTTCCTCGGATGGTACTCTTTCGGAGCCAATATCGGTGACGACGGAGTGGTGAAGGACGTTCGTCAGAATTCGCCCGCGTGGCGCGCCGGACTCGCGGCGAACATGAAAGTGCTTGCGGTCAACGGCCAGCAGTTTAGCATCGATGTGCTAACGTACGCCCTCAAACGGGCGGAGCACTCAACCGCGCCGATCACGCTCATTACCACCCAGACGGGGTGGTACCAAACACTCTCGCTCGACTATCACAACGGTATTCGCTATCCGCATCTCGAGCGAATTCCCGGCACCACCGACATGCTCGCCGAAATCGCGGCGCCGCACGCACTAGAGAACGGAAGCAAATAGGCGCGCGCCGAACGGCTTAAGACGAAGGAGGTACTCGATATGTTTCGCTCGCGCGTATTCCTGACGGCTCTCCTGTGTGCGGCGCTCACGGCTGCGGCAGGAGCGGCAACGACTCCAACGGTCGTCAACCCGGACACCGCCAAATGGCAGCCGGTGCCTCAATTCAAAGGATGGGAGATGGCCGTCATCGTCGGCGATCCCAGCAAGGCGGGCGCGTACTACGCCTATTTCTTGAAGGCCCCGGCCGGCGGAAAAGCCATGCCGCACTCGCACGGCATGACCGAGAACGTCGTGGTGATTAGCGGCTCCGGAATGTTCGGAGTCGGCGACTCCATAAACACCGCGAAGATGATGTCGGTCGGTCCCGGCACCGTGATCTCGGTCCCGGCCGGCGTGCATCACTACGCGATGACCAAGAACGGCATGGTGCTCGAGATCTCCGGTATCGGTCCCGACACGACGACCTACGTCCACAAGTAATGAGCGCTCGCGCGCGCAACCGAGTGCTGCAACTTGCGGCCTCGCTTGCGCTCGCCGCCTGCACCGCGCATAACGCGCTCCCGCCGGCATCGTCGAGCGGCGCCGCGGCGATCGCGCCGGCGCTGCAGCGTCACGCGATTATCGGCTTCAGTGTGGACACGCCCAAACGCGCCGCGACGGCGGCCGAACAAGGCATCACGACGACGATCCTCTACGGCGGATCGCCGGCGCCGGGAAGCGCGCTGCAGAAGGCGTTGAAAGCCAATGGGATTTCGGTCGTGGACGGCGCGATCTCGGGCGTGCTCTTCTATTGGGAGTGCCACCGCACGCACACCGCCAAACCGCCGCCGACCAGCTACGCCTACAATCCGTACTGCAAGACCGACGAAAACCCGCACGTGAACTCGGTGAAGGCAGCGTTGCGCGACGTTGGAAAGATCATCGCGCGCGACGCGAAGCGATCCTACGTTACCGGCTATTGGGTGCTCGACGATTGGGCAGGGTGGGACCCCGGGAGCGGGCGCGAGCTGCTGCAACGAGTTCACGCGCTGATCGTTGCAAAGACGCCGGGTCTTCCGGCGATTTGCGGTTTCGGCGCCGGCGTCGCGCGTCCCGGAAAGGTTCACTGGGACCCCGGCACGGCCGCAAACTATTCCAACGACGGTTGCGACATCGTCGGTTGGTACAACTATTCACCGTTCGGCAACCGCCATCGCAACAACGGGAAAAGGCTCGACTGGAGCATGAAAGCGCTGCTGCCCGCGATGGCGCACAGCCTGGAAAAGAACGGCTGGAAGATCGCGCGCACCCCACTCTACGGCATCGGCCAGGCCTGGGGCGGGTCGTACGAGCGCAAGTACTATCAACCCGGTTTAACGCGCGGCGAAATGCTGACGCAAGCGAAGGCCTTCTGCGATTTCGGCGCCGGCTACATCGGCTGGTACGCGTGGGACGATAGCGGTTTCGAATCGCGAACGAAGACGCCGAACGACTCGCCGGGCATCGCGGCCGGAATCGCTGACGGAGTCAAGGCCTGTCAGCAGGTTTGGAAGTCGTAAAGCCACGCGGCGCCGCGCACGCCGCTGGAATCTCCGTGAAGTGCCGGCACGAGCGTTACCTCGGGCCGTTCGGAGAAGACGTATCGCTCCATCAGGCGCGGCACGCCGGCGTAGAACCGCGCAACGTTCGATAAGCCGCCGCCCAATACGATGACGTCGGGATCGAGGATATTGGTGACGTGCGCGAGCCCGCGCGCGAGCCGGTCTTCGTACGCGGCAAACGCAGCGAGCGCTTCGGCATCGCCGGCATCGGCGGCACTCGCCACGTCGTGCGCCGGCATCGCGCGCCCCGTCGCTCGTTCGAACTCACGCTCGAGTGCCGGTCCCGAAAGAAAGGTCTCGATGCAGCCGAGCCTTCCGCAGTAGCATTGCGCCCCGGGAAGTTCTTCCGGCCTCATCCACGGCAACGGGTTGTGGCCCCACTCGCCGGCGATGCCGTTCTTTCCGCCGACGACGCGCCGCTCGACCGCGATGCCGCTGCCGACGCCCGTTCCGAGAACGACCGCGAAAACCACCTTCGCATCTTTGCCCGCGCCATCGATGGCTTCGGAGAGCGCGAGACAGTTCGCGTCGTTGGCCACGCGAATCGCGCGGCCGAGTCGTTCGGCGAGCTCGCGGGCAAGCGGCTTGCCGTTGAGCACGAGGCTGTTGGAGTTTTGCAGTAGCCCGCTCGACGGATGAATCGAGCCCGGCGTGCCGACGCCGATGGTTGCGCTTCGTCCCAACTCGTTCTCCGCATCTTGGACGAGCGTGGCAATCGCGTCGAGCGTTCCGCCGTAATCACCCGCAGGCGTGGGAACGCGCCGTCGAAGCAGCTCCGAGCCGTCGTCGGCGAGGGCGACGATCTCGGTCTTCGTGCCGCCGAGATCGATACCGATCTTCAATTCGTTACGGCGCCGGCATCGTCGCGTGCAGATGAAAGCCGTCGATCGTGCCGTCGAGCAGCGCCGCCGAGCTTCCCAGCGTCGGCCACGTCGCGTCGAGCGTTCCGCTCGAGGCGCCCTCCAGCGTCAAATGCGCGCGCGCCTGCGCGCGGCGCGCATCGAGATCCGCGGAACCCGAGACGGCCAGATCGTTCGTCCAGCGAACTTGCGCCAGCGTCGCTCGATCGCGCGCCTCTCCGGGCTGCGCCGAATACATTCCGCCGCGTAAGCCGAGACCCTTATCGAAATCGAACTCATACGAGCGCGCGAGAACGTCCGCGGCCGCAAGAACGGCGTCCGCTGCGGCGCGCCGTTGCTTCGCCGGCGCGGCGTTGCCGGAGAGCGGAGTCGCCGGCGTTACTTCGTCGACCGTGCGCGAGAAGGCGGGAACCAGATGCATTGCGGGAACCTGCGAAGCGCATTTCGGATCCACCGTCCTCGTCTGTGTGAACCGGCGTACGATGGTCTCGGCGCATCCGCCGAAATCGTCGAGCGCGGTGACGTGCCCGGTATTGGCGACGATCACGTGCGTCGCATGAGGAAAGAGCTGCGCCGCCTTTTTACCTTCCTCCGGCGTCGTGATCGTATCGAGATCGCCGTTGAGCACCAGCACCGGAACGTCCGGAAAATGCGATCCCGGCGGCACCGGTTGCCCCGGCGGGTGGTGCGGCGAGGCGACGGGCCACGTTTGGCAGAGCGGAACGTACGAGTAATCGAGCGGAATGCCGAGGTATTCGTCGATTGTAAATGGCGCGTAGAGTTGCGGATTGACGCGCTGCTTTCGCTGCAGCGCTTCGTGCCACGCCTGCCGTCGCTGCGCCGGCGGCAGACGCATGTCGTAGGCTTGCGGATTGTCGGCGCAGCTGGCGGCAACGAAGAGGCCCTGGCTGTAGTATCGGGCGCGGCCACTAACGCCTTCTTCCTCACTGTAGGCTTCGCTCACGAGCCGTTCGAGTGGCGCGGCGTCGTTCGCGCCGAGGTAGGCACGCGCCGCGGCGTCCAAATCGCGGTACGGCAGCGGATCGAGTCCGGCCGAATCCATGATGAAGGCGACGTCCGACGGCGTGGTGCGGCCGTGCTGCGCGCGCAGCTTCTCCACCAACCGTTCGATGCGGTCGACGGACGAGCCGCGCAAGCCGGCACAGACCGGCGAGCGCGTGCAGACTCTGTCGAACGCGTCGCGAAACGTCGGCGCCGTGCTCGGATACCACGGGTCGCCGCCGATCACTTGATAGGCGCCGTCGAGGACGATCGAGCGAACGAGCTTGGGATGGCGTCCGGCAAACGCTTGGACGAAAAACGAACCGTACGAATCGCCATAGATGTCGACTTTGGCAACATGCAACGCGGAGAGCACCGCGGCCATATCGTCGGCGGCGAGTGCCGTCCCATAGAGATCCGACGTTTTGCCCAAATGTTCGCCGCAGCGCGTCGCCTGCCATAGCTTCATCACCGCAGCGTGCTGCAGCGCCTCGCAGACGACCGGGGCCGAGCTGCCGGTGCCGCGGTTATCGACGATCAGAAGGTCGCGCGTTCCGAGCAGCGGCCGGTAGAGCCCGCGATACGACGCGCGCGACGCGATCGACGGATAGCCGGGACCGCCCTCGACTGTAACGATGATTCCGGCCGATCGGGCCGCGCGATCCGAATGCGGCAGCCACGCAAATGCGATGTCGATCTTGCCCGGAACCTCTCCCGCCGGATCGAACGCGACGCGCACGCTGCCGCAATAATAGTCGCCTCCCAAGCAGTGGCGAAGTTGCACCGAGCCGACCCTCAGGTTGCCGGCGGCGCTGCCGGCCGAAGCGACGGTCGGCGGCTGCGATCGAAAGGCCGTGCATCCGGTTACGACCGACAAAACGATGGCGGCGCAAATCTTCACCAGCGCGGCTTCTCGGCCGAGCCGGTCGACAACTCCTCAATGAATTGAAGAGAGGCGGCGCAAGCGCGCCGCCTCTCCTGCTAGCGATTCGATCGCGGTTTAGGGGCCTTGGTTGTCGACGACCAAGTTGTGCTCGTCGACCGCACCGGTCGGGGTAAGGACACCGGGGGTCGAGCTCGAGTTGATCGTTGCGATGCTCGTGCCGCTTGGATAATTGAGCACGTCGACGGCACCTGCGCCAAGGTCGCTGACGTACGCCCGGGTCCCGGCCATGTCGACCGTCGTGTGGAACGGATCGGAGTATCCGGATCCGAGCGTTCCGGTCACGGCGTTGTACGGCGGCGCGACGATATCAATCGCCGACCCCGAGAAACTCGGACCGGTCTGATCGCAGACGACGAGGTTGCCCTGTTTGTCGAAGACGATGCTGCCGAGATAACCGAACGTAATCGGCAGCACGTTCCCGAGGCACCCCGAGGCACTTAGCCCGTGGGGATACTCGATGATGCTGCCGGCGAAGGTCGTGAGGTTATTGTAAGCAGCGAAGACGTTTCCATGCTTATCGACCGCGACGCCTTCGACGTTACCGGGCGCGCACGACGCCATGACGGTGTTGCTCATCGGCGCGTACTCGTTGACGGCTCCAGGAAGGCTCGCACTATTGTAGTTGAAGTCGGCTTCATAGACGTTCCCATTCTTATCCGTCGTTACCTCGACCGGGTCGGTCATCCCGGCGCTGTACTGGAAGACGAGGTTCCCAGCCGTATCGTACTCGTTGACGTACGGACCGGTGTAGTCGGCTTCGTAGAGGTGGCGGACGCCGGATACCGGCTTGTCGACCCAGTTGCCGTTTGCGCCGGTCATGCCGCTGCCGATCGTTCCTTCGAAGATCGTCCAGTGGTTGTACTTGATGACGTCGGCTGCGCCGTTGCCGCTATCCGAGATGTAGATAACGTGGTTGGTGAACATGTCCGGGCGGACGTTATGCTTGGCCGCCTGCCCGTGACGGAGCATGCCCAAAAACTTCGGCGCGACGCCCGAACGAGCGGCGTCGGAAAGCCCCTTGCTCTGGCTCATGCCGGTCGAGGGAAGTCCGGCACTGGTGCCTTGCGAGACGCCGCTGGAGCACGCCGAAAGCAGTGCTGCCGAAACGACGGCGGTCGCCACACTCAGAAAAAGTGATGGTTTTCGCATGAGATACGCTTCTCTCCGATTCTCTCAGCTAGGAGGGTCAAAGTAATAGTCACCGCCGGCTCGTATAAGCGGGCGACAGGAACGCGGGGTTCTTTGGAAGGCGGGAGCCTCCTTCCGAAACCGGAGTCCGGCGTCGATAGCCGCTGCGGCGACGCTTGCTTTCGCCGGGAGATTCTCAATAGCTCGCTGAACCGCCGACTCTCTGCTGCTGAGGAGGTCTCATTTATGCGTTTTTCTCTAAGCCCGCTTCTATCGAGCGGCGCCGTATTTTCCATTGCATTATTGACCGCTTGCGGCGGTCACGGCGCGGTCGCACCGGGAATCCCGGGCATTAGTGCCGGCTCCGCGCAGAACGGCCGAGCAAGCGGACCGCTCACGATCGAACGCGCGACGCAGCGCATTCGCGCGATGATGCCAAAGAACGGCCGCTCGTTTCCCGACCACGGCGGCGCGGGATATCCGATCGCCGCGACCCCGCGCGTGCGCGTGCCGAGCGAAGCGCCCTGCGTTGACGTGCTCTTCACCCCGCACACGCCGCCGCTGCAGTACGGGCAGCTCCCGGTCGGCGATTTCGCCGACTACGCCGATCACCCGTTCGACTATACGCCGCCGGCAAACTGTCCCGGACCGTACGCAAAGATCGTGCTGAAGGTTCATTTCAGCGTATCGGCGGGCGTGCAGTACGACCGCACCGGCGCGATTTGGGTCGGCGCCACCAACATCTTCTTCGGCACGACGGCCGAGCCGGGTTCACATGCGAGCCCGCAATGGGAGATTCAGCGCGACGTCACCGAGTACGCGCCGATCTTCGCGCAGCCGTCGGTCGGCCAAGCCTCCGTGTATAACATCGTCAACTCGCAGTATACCGGCGTCATCCACGGAACCGCCGAGCTCGACTTCTATCCGGCGAGCTCGCAGTATAAGGCGGCGAAGGTTGCCGATGCCGTCTATCCGCTCTCGGGCGGCGCCGACGGCGGATACGTCTATCTCGACAACGCCACGTCGCAAATGAGCGGTACGTTCACCTTCCCGACCAACGTCGAAGCGGCATACCTCGACGTCTTCCTCGAACCGCAATCGAACGACGAGTTCTGGTACACGTGCTTCCCGAACGATCTCGCATCGCAATTCGACAACTGCGGCAACACGGCGTTCCGCGAAGGCGAGGTGCTCGTCGATAACCAGCCGGCGGGCGTAGTGCCCGTCTATCCGTGGATCTACAGCGGCGGGATCGATCCGTACCTCTGGGTACCGATTCCGGGCGTCGAGACGCTCAACTTCGTGCCGTACCGCATCGATCTCACTCCCTTTGCGGGACAGCTCGACGACGGCAACCCGCATACGATCGCCGTCTCGGTCTTTAACGACGACAACTACTTCGCGACCAATGCCGCGCTGCTCGTCTACGAAGACCACGGCTCGTCGCACGTCACCGGCAAGCTGCTCGGAGACGGCACCCCGAGCGCACCCAACGAGAGCGTGGCCGAACACGTCAAAGATCTCCCGTCGGGTGGCGCGCGCGGAACGATCGACGTCACCGCCACTCATCCGGTGCATGTGGACGGCTACGTAATCACCTCGCACGGGCGCGTCGACACGCACGTCTCGCAGAGCATCAAGTTCTCGAACGTTCAGAAGATCGCGCTGACGGCCAATCAGGACTTACAAGACATCACCCAAGATACGACGGTCGTTTCGAAGACGACCACGACCTCCGGCGGGCACAGCACGGCACGCCTTGAAGAGCGCCACTGGCCGCTGACGGTCAACTACAACTACGTCGCCGGCGCGAGCAGTGCGACGCAAACCGCCGGAATCGTTCAGGAAAAGAACGAGAGCGGGGTGACGCCCACCGAACACGGTCTGCTGCCCTGGGCACTGCTCAATCGCGTCCACTCGTCCGACACGCTCACCTTCACTTCCAGCGGCTATTCGCCCTCAAACGGCAAGAGCGCTCAGGAATACAAGACGCGCAACGTCCAGGGTCCGTGCTACCACCGGAACCTCACCTCGCTCGACTACGTGCTCACCGGCGATATACGGAAATGCTAGCGCGGTAAGCACCGATCGAAGCGCGCGCTTGACTCCGGTCCGGGCGAAGCGGTCGCTAGTTCGTGTCGACGGGTCGATAATCCGGGGCCTGACGGAGGAAATGGGCCTTACTATATTTCGACCCGATCGGCACGAACTTCCGCGGCCGCTTCGAGAAGTCGAAGCAATCGCCGGCGGGCGACGTCGCGCGAGTATCGCTCGCCGCTAGCTGAGCCAGACCAAACCGGTCCTCGACGAAGCGCAGGATGCTGCCGTGCTCGTAATGCACGTGCGAGACCCAGCCCTTCTTTGCGTACGGCGAAATTATCAGCATCGGTACCCGCATGCCCAAACCGTCGTAATCGACATATGCGGGCGGCTCCGGATCGTACAATCCGCCGGGATCGTCCCAGAAGATGAAGATTGCCGTCGAAGCCCAGAACTGCGACTGGCCCACCGCGTTGACGATCGACGCAACCCAAGAGGGACCGGTATCGGAGTCGCAACCGGGATGGTCGGAGTTCGCGCAGGTCGGCGTGATCCACGTCACGGTTCGAAGATTTCCGTCCGCAACGTCGGTTAAGAACTGACTGGGCGGAGTAATGACGTCGCTCTTCCAATCGGGACCATAGCAGATGTGCCTGATCGCCTGGTACGAACTCCAGATCCCGCGCTCGCCATAGGCATCTCTCGACGTCTTTCCGCAAGCCGTGCCTCCGGGGCCGACCGTTCCGAGCGGGCTGGCGTAAAAGGCCCAGCTCAGGCCCGCCGCGTCGAGTTCGTCGCCAAGCGTTTGGTAATCGAAGCAGTCGACGACCGGACCGCCGTAGCCGCGCGGCGGATTTACGCTGATGGTCGGGACCGTGTCGTAAGGGCCGCCGGGGCAGCCCCAGTTTGCGACCGGATAGTTTGTCGTCTGCGCGGCTTGCGCGGCGATGATGTATTGATGCGAAACGTAGCTGCTGATGTCGAAGTTCGAAGCGTACATCTGATCGGCCAAGACGTATTGCCTGCCCATCGCGAAGTATGGCGCGATTTCCGAGTGCGGCACGTAGCTATAGGACGGATATTTGATCGGGCAGGGCGGATAGCCGGGCTGGCCGCATTGCGCCGTGACCCGGTCGAATCCGTTCATGCGGCAGTTCGTCCCCGGAATCGATCCCGTACCGTTGCAGGCACTATAGAACGCCTGCGCGTTGTGCGCCAGATCCCAGCTGGTTGCTAGGTCGACGGGTTTGATCTTGACCTGCTTGTTCTTGCTCGTGTAACCGTAGGTCGCCGTCGTCGCGCCCGAAAAGCCGTAGAAGAGGTTATTGAAACTGCGGTTCTCTTGGACGACGATGACGACGTGATCGATCTTGTCGATCGGATCGCCGGCCCGCCCGGCGCGGACGAGCTCGCGCGGCGAACCGGGTACGGCGCTCGTTTGCAAGCCGCCGCTGCAAGCGGTCAAAAGCGTCGTGACGATGAGGACGGCGACCGGCCGGCGGGCGAACCGAGTGCTCTGCATAGCCGCTAGTTATCGCCGGATGAAGCAACGACCTACGGGATACCCGGGAACGTCGACGCACGCGTCAAATGCGATACCTCAGACGAATAAGCGCCGTCCGCGCTAAGGGATAGGCTTGCGGAACGTATCCCGCCGTTCCGTAGTTCCAGGGAACCGCCTGAGCGTGGCCGTCGTTCGTCGGAATGCCGTTGCCGAGCGTGTAGAGGCACTTCTTGCAGTACTGAGCGCCGTACGCGCGCTCGTAGTACGGATCGCCCCCGGCGTAGCCCGGCGGCCCGATGAGGTAAGGGTTTCCCTGGAGTTGGGTGGGCGCGTCGATACCGAAGAGATTCACGACGTCGAACATCGCGGTCAGATGCGGCGTCAGATCGTACTCGACGTGCACCGACGTGAGGGTTTGCGAGGGCGTTCGTAACGTGTTGGGATCGGCGCCCTCGCCGCCATTCAGCGTCGAGATGTAGGGATTGGTTTGGCGTTGAACGGAAGCGCCGGATCCTTCAGGAAGTAGTAGTTGTAGCCGGGGTTCACGTAGTTGTCGTTGGGCACTTGTGCCGGAACGCCGTGGACGATCTCCCACACCATCGTGCCGTTGCCGTAGGGATAACCGCTCTCGTACGAGAGCATCGGCGTGATGCGCAGGCGGCGACGCGAGAAGCCGAACTCGTAGGAAGCGGTCGCGGTAAGGTTCGGGATGTAGTTCGCCGGGAAGAGGTGCCCCGCCAGGATCGCCGGCCCGTTGAGGTCGTTGAAGGCGAACTGATAGATGCTCGAGGCGAACGTGCGGTTGTAGTTTGCGTTCAGCGCGAACGCGCCGGCGTTTGCCCAGAGCTCCAAACCGTGCGAGCGCAGCTGGCCGGCGTTGGTCGGAACCCCGATGGCATTCGGATTCTGACCGGCGTTGGCGGCACTGCGGTAGTTCTCGGGAAGCACGTCGATAACGTTCTTCTCCAACGCGACGAAGTACGTGAGCCGCACTTGAACCGGCCCGCCGCGCTCGTATGAGAGGGCGTAGTCGTCGGCGGTCTCCGGCGCCAAAGGAAAACTCGGCACGGAACCCGTGCGTTGCACCTCGAGCGGCAGCGGCGTCGACGACGTGTGATCGAAGTTGGCCCGCAACCCGTTATGACCGGCGAAGGTGTACGCGAGCGCGAGGTGCGGGTCGACCGCGCGGTTGTCGTACGCGACGCCGTCGCTCGTCTGAGCGTGCTGGCCAATATATCGCAGCGACCCCATCGCCGAGAAGTGCGGCGTCATGCTCCACGTGTCGCTTGCGTAGACTAAGTACTGGTTCAGCCGCGGTGCGGCCGTGACGATCTGCGGCACCGTCGGCACGATCTGGTAGAGGCCGCTGGTGTTCACGTCGTACTGTACGCCCGTTTTAATGTCGTGCTTCTCGCCGGCCTGATCTTCGAAATCGTAACCGGCGCCCGCTTCGCGCTGGTACTGCGTGGAGTAGAGCGAGATAACCCCGTCGGGGAAGGAAAGGTCGTCCCATTCCGGACCGTTGGCGACGGCGCCGATCTGCGACTGAAATAGCTGAAGACGTCCCAGCGAGTGCGGCCAATCGTGAATCCACTGCAGTTTCTCGATGCTGTAGGTGCCGCGCGCAATCGAAGGCGTATCGACTTGCTGGTCGGGGTTAGCCGGCTGACCGGGAAAGGTGACGCCAGGGGCGCTGAACGTCGACCATTTCAGGCCCTGATAGGGCGAATCGTACTGCTGATACGCTGCCGCTCCGGTGAGAAACGCGGCCGAGAGATCGTCGCGCGCGGTTGCGGCGTAGTGAAGATTTCCCGCGATTGCATACTGCGCGCGCGTCTGAAAGCCCAGCCCATACGTGCCTTGCTCGGCGGGGTAGAACGTCATCCCGTCGCCATAGGCGAAGTATTCGCTTCCAACCGTAGAGGACAAGGCATAGCGCCATTTGAGATCGGGAGTCGCGCCCTGCTCGCTGAACTTCGCCTCACCAAGCTGCGCGCCGATTCCCCCCGATATTTCGAACATCGTCTTCCCCGGATAGGTTCCGACGAGCGGCACCTCGTTGACGACACCGCCCAACGCGTTTTGGCTCTCGTCGCTGTAGCCGCCGAGCGTCACCGTGTCGGCACCGATACCCGTGGTTCCCAACTGGGCACCGACGATGTTGCCGCCGGGCTCGGCGATGAGACCCTGCGGCACCGGAACCGAATCGTAGTCGTAAACCGTGTCCTGCACTTTTCCGCCCCGGACGATGACGTTGGCGAACGAATCTTGCTGCACGCCGGGAACGTCGGCGATCGCACCTTGAATCGAGTCTCGCGAATAGTTGGCGAGACCCGAGGAGGAGGCTTCGGGCGTATCTGCCTGCGCCTGCGCTCCCGAGACGGTGAAGACGTCGGCGGTATTTCCCAGCGTAAAGGCCTGACCGGCGGCCTGCACCCGCGCGATCTCCCTGGGCGCCGCACGCAGAGCGAAGGCCAGCAGTTTATGCTCTCCGGGGAGGACGCTCACCGTGATGGCCGAGCTCTCGTAGCCCGTTACTTCGACCGTGACGACGTAGGTGTCGGGTGTAACTCCCAAAATGATAAAGCGTCCGCCCGCATCGCTGACGTCGGAGTAACGGCCCGAAGGTGAAAGGGCCGTCACGCGAGCGTCCGGTAGCGGCTTGCCGTCGACCGACTGAACTCTACCGAGGATCGTGCCGGTAATCAGCTCGGCCCCGTGGACGACGGGAGCGCCGGTCAAAACGACGGCGAGCAAGGCGCAGAACCCGCGCCGGAAGATTCGCATACGTTCGATCTCTTCTCGGGAAGCTCGCGGCCTGCGAGTCCCCAGGCTTACGTTAGTGAAGCAGCAAGAAGAATCGAACGGGGCGGTCGCCAACGAAGTCCAGGCGCGGACGATCGCACACCGCATATGACAAGCGGATACGATTACGGTCGGCACGGACCTTTGCGTTCCTTAAATGCGCCGCAGCCATTCCGGCCGGCGGTCAGTCGGAGTATGATGGCTTTGGGCTCAACCCACAGCTACTGTAAGGAGATCGATATGCGACTCAGTTCTGGTGCGATAATAACGGCTGTCGGCGTTGTTTTGTTAGGAACGAGTATGGCGCTCTCGAGCGCCGGCGGCGTTTCGGCGTCGACGGCCTTTGCCTCGCAAGTTCAACGCGATTCGAGTTGCCATTCGGGTGGTTATTGCCTGGTCGAATCGAACGGCGGGGGCGGCGGCGCTATTAAAGGCACCAGCGGAGCACGATCCGCTTCTGCCGCAATTTTCGGTGAGGGACGTGGATTTAACGGCTTTGGCGTCGAGGGCGAAAGTACCGCGTCGGGCGGAACCGGCGTTTATGGCACCTCGATCACGGTTTCCGACGGCGTCGGCGTTTACGGCGTCGGTGCCGGTGAAGCCCTGTTGGCGTATAACCCCAGCTGCTGCAACACGTTCTCGTACGGGTTGTTCTCCTCCGTGAACGATCCCAGCAGCTTTCCCATCTATACGTTCGGTGCCGGCACCTCGGCTGGATCGTTCGTGGTCGACGCCGCCGGCGACGGTGTCTTTGACGGGGCCGTCACCGCGTTCGGTGGATACTACACGGCCATTCCGAATCGTGAGGGAGCGCGGGTGAAAGCGAGCGCGCCGCTCGCGCCGCGCGGAACCATTGAGGACACCGGGACCGCGCGGTTGGCGGGCGGGGAAGGCGTCGTCCATCTCGAACGCGACTTCGCCAGCCTGATCGATACGAGCCGAGGATATCAGGTGTTCATCACGCCCGACGGAGATGCGCGCGGTTGGCTGTACGTCGCGGCGAAGTATCAAGCCGGTTTCATCGTCCGCGAGGCCGAACACGGTCGTTCCTCGACGTATTTCGACTACCGCGTCGTCGCACACGTTGCGGGTTCGGCCGGGGAACGATTCCCCGTCTACAATATGAAACGACCGCGCCGGCCGCATCTGCCCGCGTACCTGCAACGTCCACAGGGCGGCGAATAACGGTCGGGACACGAGATCTACGAGCGGCCCGCTTTGGCGGGCCCTCTCTTTCAAAGGAGTCAGTGCGAGGTTATGCGGCGTTTTCGAATAGCGATCTTGATATTTGCGGTCGGTGCGTCGATCGCCAACATTTTTGCGTACGCGCGTTCGATCGCGGCCGTCTCACCGTACGGCTCCGACTTACTGCAGAGCCATTTGGTAGCCGCGGCCGTCGATATGGCGCTTCTGCGTGAGGCCGTTATTCTCACGATCGCCGGCGTAGCGTGGTTCTTGATCCCGAACCGGTCGACCATCGAATAAGCGCGTCTGCAACTGCGGGGTCACAAACCCGGCGTTTCAGTTGTTTAAACCACTTAGGTTTTCTCAGCACCGCAGGAGAGCATATGAGCCTTTCGCGCACGGCCGCTCGGGTAGCGGTAACACTCGCTTTAGCGATGGCTGTCGGACGGCCCGTCGCCGGATCGGCTGTGAGCGAGCCCTACGCGCAAATGGCTCCGCTCGGTCAATACCTTACTCTCGATCGACGATCCGAAGCCGACCTCGCGCGCAGCGCCGCACCCCCGGCCGTCTCGCTTCACGCGACGATTCTCGTCCTCACGACGCACGGCTACGAGACCGCCGCGAACGGCACGAACGGCTTCACGTGCCTCGTCGAACGATCGTGGACGAGCCCCTTCGATTCGGTCGATTTCTGGAACTGGAAGCTGCGCGGACCGGTCTGCTACAATGCGCCGGCTTCGAAGTCCGTGCTGCAATACACCCTATTTCGAGCCGAGATGGCATTAGCGGGCGTCAGCAAGACGCGCATGCAGGAGCGTCTCGAAGGCGCTATCGCGAGCCGGCAGTTGCCGCTCGCCGCAGCGGGCTCGATGGCGTACATGATGTCGCGGAAGCAGTATCTGGGCGACGCAGGAAAGGCGTGGCGCCCGCATTTGATGTTCTACGCCCCCAGAGCGGACGGCGCGAACGACGGTGCGAGTTGGGGCGCGAACTTGCCGGGCTCTCCCGTAGTCTTCGACTCGTCGCATCACGTGACGCCCGAGCCGTGGACGATCTTCTTCGTTCCCGTCGCCCGTTGGTCTGACGGCACGCCGGCCCCACGAGTGTGACGAATGAACCGAATGGAATGCTCTATGTCGCCGCCCACGGCAAACCACGCCTACAAGTTTGTGAGTTTCAGGGCAAGATCGACGGTGACGTACTTTTCGGCGACGCCGAGTAGAGCGTGGCTTTACCACCGTAGACTACGACGCCATCCAAGTTGATAGCTGAAGTTTGTTTCGGCCTGCCATCAATGAAGGTCCAGACGTCGATCGTAGTACTCTGTGACACTAAGGGTATCTTGCCTTTCGGGCCGGTGACGAAGCCGCGCCAAAAACGCGGCATAGCCATTGCGTATCAGCCCGGCACATTCCGCATTATAGGCTTGTTGCATATCAGTGGCTGAGACTGCCGGGCTTTCGCCGATCGTATCTGCTTCGAATTGTGGCCGGCGTACTCCCGCAACGGCGTCACGGAGAACTGCGCGTGAAATTTTGAGCGGCGACGATTTCAAACGCTCGCGATCGGAATCCTCAATCGTAGGGCTACATCGGCACTTCGATGCCCAGGCGCGCATGCGCGTCGGGCGGGATGCCGAGCGATGAGGTGACGCTTCGCGCGTTGCGTCGCAAGACGATGTAGAGTCCGCGCCAGAGCGCGTGAAATAACCCGCCGCGGGCTGCGACGATCTGCGGATCGGCGCTGTAATACGTCGTGTCCTCGCCGCCGATATGCAGCCCGGCCGCCGCGCAGGCGTGCGTGATGCGCGCGATGTCGATCTTCTCCATGAACCCAAAGACTGCGGTCACGCGAACCAAGCCTTCCGAGAGCCATTCCACTGCGACCCGGCGATCGCCGCGAACGTAGGGCTCGGTCGATGGAATAATCGTTAACAGGACGATCTTTTCGTCGACGCTGTGCGTCCGCGCCCAATGGTGGCGCAGCACGAATGGAATTCCTTCGGGATCGCCGGTCAGAAAGACCGCCGTCCCGTGGTACCGAACGCCTAAGCGGCCCCGTACCTCGCGAAGAAACGCACGCACCGGCTGTGACTGTTCGCGTTGAACTATCGCTAGACGCCGGCGTCCCGCTCGCCAGCTGCCGGCGACCGCAAAAATGACGGCGCTCACCACGAGCGGTATCCAGCCGCCTTCCCGGACCTTCGGAAGGCTGCCGATCACGAAGAGGGCCTCCAGCGCGATGAACGGCACGGTCGAAACGAGCGCCGCCGGAAGGCCCCATCGCAAGCGCCCGCGCACGACCTCGAAGTAGGCCACCGACGTCACCACCATCGTTACCGCGACGGCAAGACCGTAGGCGTCGGCGAGGCGGCCCGAGCTGCGAAACGTCACGACGAGCAGAATACAGATGACGGCGAGGAGCCGGTTCACAAACGGAACGTAGACTTGACCGCGATGGGCCAGCGACGTGTAGATGACGCGCATGCGCGGGATGAAGCCCAGACTGATGCCTTGTTTGGTCAAGGTAAAGACGCCGGAGATCAGCGCCTGGGAGGCAATAATCGTGGCGATGGTCGCGATTGCGACGGTGGGATAGAGCGCCCACCGCGGCGTCAAGAGATAGAACGGGTTCGCCAAGCCGGCCGGATCGGAGAGTACCAGCGCCCCCTGTCCGATGTAGTTGAGAACCAGCGCGGGAAAGACGACGACCGTCCACGCCAGCGCAATCGGTGCGCGGCCGAAGTGCGACATATCCGCATAGAGTGCCTCGACGCCCGAGACGCAGAGCACGATCGCGCCAAAGACCGTGAGCGCAGCGAATCCGTGATGTGCGAAGAAGCGCACGATATAGAGTGGATCGAAGGCCCACAGCGCCGCCGGATACCTGGCAATGCCGAGCAGCCCGAGCAATCCGATCGTGCCAAACCACACGAGCATGATTGGACCGAAGACCGATCCGATTCTCGCCGTGCCGCGGTTCTGGAAGAGAAACAAAACGATCAGAATACCGACGGCGATCGGCACGATAAAGGGCTGCGCATCCGACGTCGCAACGGCGAGGCCTTCCACCGACGAGAGAACCGAGACCGCGGGCGTGATGATTCCGTCACCAAAAAGCATTCCGGCACCGAGGATGATCAGGAAGGTCAGCCACGTCGCTTTCGGCGGCACGCCGCGCTCGACCGGAGGAAGCACGAACGCGAGCAGCGCCAAAATACCGCCTTCGCCGTCGTGCGCGAGCCGCATCACCATGCCGATGTAGCGAACGGAGACGATGAGAATCAGCGACCAGAGGATCAAGCTCAGCAGTCCCAATACGTTCTCGTGTGTCGGGGCGACGTGCAGCAGGCCGGCAAAGCATTGCCGGAATGCGTAGAGCGGGCTCGTTCCTATGTCACCAAAGACAACGCCGAGCGCTCCGAGGGCCAAGGCTGCTGGGAGCGGCGAACGCATGTGGCGACATTTGCCCACGGGAAGCTGTCGAATAAACGTTTTGTGGGATGGGCCCCCGCGCTCGGGCAAAGGCGCTCGCCGGAGAGTCGCGAACTGCGCAAACGTCAGAAACCTCCGTCACGAAAACACGAGACGCGGAGATTCAGGGAGGCTTTTATGCGATTGGAGCTTCGTCGCACCGCACTCCTGTGCTGCTTGGCGTTTTCGGGGTGCTCGCACCCTCCAGGCTCGACGCCGCCGCTGCCTGCGGGCATGGAGGCTCGTGCCTTCTCGCGCGCGGCAGCGGCGTTACCGAATAGCTCTTTTAATTCGCTCTATTCGTTCGGCAAAAATCCGTACGATGGCAGCCAGCCCACGTTCCTCGTACCGTACAACGGGAAGTTCTACGGTACGACCTGCTGCGGCAGCCCTACGGGTGAGGGCACCGTCTTCAGTCTCACGCCCAACGGCAAAGAGACGATTCTTCACACCTTTACGGGAAGCGACGGCGGCGTACCAAATGGACCGCTGATCAACGCCGGCGGGATCTTTTACGGCACCGTCAGTTCGGGGGGAGGGCCGGGCAGTCTCGGCGCCGTGTTCAGCATCGACACCGACGGAAACTTCAACGTCGTCCGCGCGTTCCAAGGCGGCTCGAACGACGGCCTTCAGCCGTACGGCGGACTCGTCGAGTTAGACGGCACGCTCTACGGCACCACGCTCGGGGGCGGCGCTAATGGAGACAGCACGGTGTACGGTATCACGCCTCAAGGAGTCGAGCATCTGGTCCATTCGTTTACCGGCTCCGACGGCCAAGAGCCGCTTTCAACGCTGATCGTCGCCAACGGCGACCTGTACGGCACGACGCTTACCGGCGGCAAGTTCGGCGGCGGAACGATTTTTCGCGTTACCACCGCCGGCAAAGTGAAGGTGCTGCATAACTTTGGAAGAGGCAACGACGGCAACGCGCCATATTTCGGCGCGTTGCTCGACGTCGACGGCACGCTGGTCGGCACGACGCTTATGGGCGGCAGAAAAGGAGTCGGTACGATCTTCGAGAGCACTCTCGACGGCACGGAAAGCGTGCTCTACAGTTTCCCCGGTACGCCCGCAAAAGGCTGCGAGCCATACGCCGGGCTCATCGATTTCAACGGCACGCTGTACGGCACCACCGTCGGCGGATCAGGTTCAGGCTGCAGCGGCCACGGTACGCTCTATCAGTACGTGCCGGGCGGCGGCGTGTTGACGCTCCGCAAGTTTCCCGGCGAGAACGGCGGTGCGGCCCCGGTTGGGTTGACGTCAATGGGCGCAAGTATTTACGGCGTGACCCTTGGCGGCGGCCGCTACGGGCAAGGACTATTTTATTCGGTGACTCCGTAGCGCTTTGAGCGGCTAATACGCGTTCCGGCGCCCGGAAAGTGCTCAGATGGCGAGGGCTGCCGCTACGGCTCGATCTTCGTTCCAGGCAGCGCCTTCAGCCATGAGCTTCGCAAGCTGGTCTTCGCCGAGCGCTTCGCGCAGTGCGGCGAGCATCTTGTCGTGCTCCTGCCGTTCGGTGTGCTGGCGCAACGCCTCGACTGCGTCCAATCGCGCATCGACGTAGCCTAAAATCCGCGCAGCGCCGAGCCGATCGCCGCCCACGCGCTGCGCATCGCCGGCCCGGCGCAGTGCGGCGGTCGCTGCGAGATGCTGCAGACTCCATAAGACGCCGGCCTCCCATTGCGTGTCGCGCGCGGCTGCGAGCCCATCTCGGGCGGAAACGCAAGCATCTTCGTAGCGTTCCAGCGCGATGAGATACGCCGCAATGTTGCACAGCGAAATCGCCGCGCCGAGTTTGTGATTGAACCTGCGATAGGTCGCCAGCGCCTCGTTTTCCAGCCGCAACGCCTCGGCGGCATTGCCCTCGTGAAACTCCGCTTCGGCGAGATTTCCCGCAATGTGCGAGCATACGCGTTCTGCGCCGACGGAGCGGAACATCGCCAAAGCCTCGGCAAAGAGCGGCCGCGCTCCAGCCAGGTCGCCGGCGTGGCTGCGTGCGACCGCAATGCTTTGTAAGATGTCTCCGATCGTGCTGCGCACTCCAGTTGCTCTGGCCTCCTTCAAGGCCGCGGTTAGCGTTTTCTCGCCTTCTTCGGCGTGGCCGAGGTCGACGAGCGCCCGGCCGAGGAGATGTCGCGCCTGCGCAACGCGCAAGGGATCGCCAAGCTCGCGGTAGAGCGCCAGAGCGCGTTCTGCTCGCTCGCGGGCCGTTTGCGGCTGAGCGAGTGCCGTAGCGATCGCCGCCTCGGCACAGTCGAGTGCGGCCTCCACCGACGCCGGCATCTCGATCGGGGAGAGATCGCGCGCCGCCTGAATCCAACGCTGTCCTTCGGCTGCAGCAAATCGCGTCCACACCGGTCGAAGCGCGGCCGCCAGCCGCCGGCCGAGCAGCACGTCGCCCGGCGCTCCGAACGCCCAGCTGAGCGCCGCGCGGAAGTTCTCCAACTCCGGCTCGGCCCGGTCGAGCCAATCGCGCTCGGCTGTCGTTTCAAAAAGCTTATAGAGTTCTTCGCCGAGCGCGAGAAATGCAGCCGCGTGTGCTCGCGCAATAGCGGCGTCCTCGCCGGCCTCGGCAAGCCGTTCGCGGGCATACTCTCGCGTCGACTCCAAATAACGATAGCGCATCCCGCCTTGCATCGGTTCCGCATGCACCAACGATTTTTCCACGAGCGACGAGAGCGGGTCGAGAACTTCCCACGACTCCGTCGCATCCTTTGCGGCTTGCTCGTCGGCGCAGACGGCGCCGGCCGCTTCGAGCGTCCACCCCCCGACGAATATTGCCAGCCGCCTAAAGAGCTTCTGCTCCTTCGCCGAGAGCAGATCGTGGCTCCAGTCGATCAATGCGCGCATCGTTTGCTGACGCGGCAGCGCCGTTCGGCTCCCGCCGGTTAGCACGCCAAACCGCTCGTCGAGCTTCCGTGCCAGCTGTCGCGGCGCCAACACCTTCACGCGCGCCGCCGCCAGTTCGATCGCCAGTGCGATGCCGTCGAGCCGCCGGCAGATCTCGGCAACCACCGGCACGTTTTCGTCCGTCAGCTCGAACCTCCCATCCGAAGCCGCGGCGCGCTGCGCAAAGAGCGCAACGGCCCCATAGCGTAACGCATCCTCAGCCGTGAGCGTATCGCTCTGCGACGGAAATGCCAGCGACGGCATGCGATAAACGTACTCGCCGACGATGCGCAGGGGCTCACGGCTGGTCGCCAGCAACCGGACGCCGGGAGAGCCGCGCAGGAGTATATCGGCAATCTTTGCGGCCTCGTCGATCACGTGCTCGCAGTTGTCGAGTATCAGCAACAAACGCTTGTGCTTGAGATAACGCAAAAGCGTCTCGAGAACCGGGCGCTCCGGCTGCTCTTGCAAACCGAGCGTCGATGCAATCGTCCTCGCGACCAGACTGCCATCGTTAACGAGCGCCAGCTCCACGAACCATACGCCGTCTCTAGAACCGTCGAGCGAATCCGCGCCGACTTGCAGCGCGACGCGCGTCTTCCCGACGCCGCCGGTGCCTACCAACGTCACTAACGCATGCTCCCGTATCGGCGGCTCGATTTCGGCCAGCACCTCGTCTCGACCAACGAGCGGGGTAAGCTGACGCGGCAGATTGTTGGGCATCGATTGGAGCGAACGAAGAGGCGGAAATGCTTGGGCTAAGCCTGGAGCGACGAGTTGCCAAACGTGCTCGGGCTCGATGAGATCCGCAAGCCGGTGTTCGCCCAAATCGCACAGCTCCGAGCGCTCGGACATCACACCGCGCAACAGCGATGCGGTTGTGCCGGAAAGGACGACTTGCCCGCCGTGTGCCGTCGCTAACAGCCGCGACACGCGATTGACGGCCGGGCCAAAGTAGTCTCCTGCCCGCTCGTCGGTCGTGCCGCTATGCAGCGCCATGCGAACCTGCAGGCCATCGATCGCGCTCCAATCCTCGCCTGAGAGTTCGCGCTGCGCATCGATTGCCGCGGCAACGGCATCCGTGGCGCGCCAGAACGACGCGCAACACGCATCGCCGACCGTCTTGAACACGTAACCGCCGTGCCTTTCGATCGCGCGGCGCAACAGCTCGTCATGGCGGCGCAGGGCTCGTGCCATTGCATCGCGCCGCTCTTCCCAACGCCGCGTGCTTCCCTCGATGTCGGTGAAAAGCAGCGTTACCGTTCCCGTCGGAATTGGAGCCGCGAGCGCCATCCCCAGTAGTTCACAATCTACGCCGGGCGCGCCTTGCTCCGCGCTTGAGGGGAACCGAGGAAGCAGATTCCGGCGACGACGCGCCGGCAAACATGATTGGCATTTTAGAAGACCGAACCGATGCTAATGACCCTCTGCCTAAATACACTCAGCTCGACGACCCGCAGGCTGTGCTGAAGGCGCTCAGAGCCGCCGTCACAGTCGCCGCGATCGTGCTTCTCGGCGCCACAACGCCCGCGCAGGGCGTCGCCACGCCCTCGCCCGTTGCAAGAATCATCTATGCGGCATTTGCGCGCCTCCAATCATATCCGGCGCCGCCGTATGCGATTTGGACCGCCACGTGGCACACTCGGCAGAGGCAGATGGGGTATTATACCGGCAGCTCGTCGTCGGTTGAGGTGCATCGGTACGCGGTGCGTCTCTCCGACGGAATGGAAAATATCAGCGATCCGGCACCCAACGGAAAACTGCCGCCGGCGCTGATATTGCCCGAGTTCTTAGGACCCTTCGCCTGGACGTTGCGCACGTCGGTGCGAGTGCCGCAGGCAAGCAGCGGCGTGTCGCTGATCCCCGACATCGAAGGGCTCAAAACGATCGCGCGGGTCGTCGCATTCGCGCAACCGGCCTACGTGCTGGCAAACTCGGCGACGCAGACGCCTCCGATCGACGACGTTGACGGCCATCAGACCTACCATTTGCAGCTGCATCCGACCAGCGATCCACGCAAGCATAACCTTCGCGACCTATGGATCGACGTTGCCACGCACGATCTCTGGAAGGCGCACTTCGTCGGAACCTATACGCCGTTTCCGGGCGCACCGATCAGCGACACCGACGTTACCGTTTACTTCCGCTCGGTGGTTGGGTGCTGGGTGGTTACGCGGGCGCTGTGGACCTACGACGATCCGCCAATACATTACGACTTCGACGTTCAGAACGACGAGATCGGCCTACCCCGAACGCTTCCTGACTGGCTCTTCGATGCCGCCGAATACCGCCGGCACGAACTCGCCGGCGAACCCGACTATATTGGCGAGCTGCTCGACCACCTGCGACACGGCGGAAACTAAGGCACGCTCTTTATCGGTAAGGCCGTATTTTCGCCCGGCCGCAGTTCGTTACGGCAACTTATAAATCCTAACGAGGCTATACGTGAGCTCGTTAGTGAGCTCGACGGCCAAGGTCGAGCGGGGTCCCGAATGCCTATGCTCGAGCTTCCACGACGAGAGCGTGCGTTTGACAAAACGGTAGTCGACGTAGTCGCCCGGACCCTTCTTAGAAAAGCTCGTCGTAAAGTAGGACTCTTTATGGGACTCGCAACTTTGACCAGTCTTCGTCTCGACGTCAACGTGCTGTGTTTTGTGCGGACTGATTTCGCCGCCTAAAGTCTTGAGCATGCACTCTTCCTCGAAAGTCCGCAAAGTCACGTCGTAATTCGTATCGTTTAGGACTTTGAATCGGTAGGTGGTATTCATCGGCACCGCTGCGGAAGACTCGGACTGTATGCTCGGTGCTCCGGTGCTCCCCACGCATCCCGTAAGACCGAGCACGGACAAGAGCACGACGCTAGCTACAGAACCGCGTACAACATGCAACATATTGGTCTCCTCATTCGGTGAGCGTCTCGATTCGATGAGTTCAACAGAAGACGACCGCCGCAGTCACAACGGCGAAACGGCCGGCAGTAGCTTTTCGACAGGACAACCGTGTGAACCCTAGGAGACGCCTCAACGCCGGCAAGGCCTAGAGCCGTAGCCTCCGGCAAATGTACCGAGATTTTAGCGCCGCTTTAGTACGGCGAACAGCTCGCGCACGGGATAGCGAAAACCTTGCAAGGCGTCGTGCGCGATCGAGCCGGTCTCACCGACACTCGTCACGCCGCGCCGGTCGTGAAGTTCGACGACGCGCTTGGCCGGATCGACGACGATGACGAGCGACGAGCCGGCCCGCATAAAGGTGCCGATCTTGTCGTCGACGTCGTCGCGCCGATCGCCAGGAGAAAGGATCTCCACCGCAACGTCAGGAGCCAACGGCGGCGTCTGCAGCTCCTGGTCACTTAGCGTTTGAAGGCGTTCGTTTGAAACATAGGCCAGGTCGGGTACGAGTGGCCGCCGGACCTCACCGGGCGGCGCGACGCGGAAGCGCCATTCCGTGCCGACCTCTCCGCGCGCCGCCGCCCAGCTGTTAAGTTGAACGGCAAGCGCGACTTGCAGCAGCGAATGATCGCGCTGCGGGCTCATCTTTTGCAACGATCGGCCGCGCACCCACTCGATTTCGGGCTTTGCCTCTGGAAGTACGATCTCTTGGAGAGCCATCGGTGCACTCGAGTCTATCACGACGACTCGATCGCCAACAAGCCGGCCCGGATGCGGCTCGGCACTCAACCTAATGCGTTAGCGCTTCAATAATGCGGCTCGGCTGGTGGGACGATGCGGCGGTGAACCACGGGTTGCCGGTTGCGTCGACGGCAATCGCGAGCGGAGCGTGCGGCGGAACATACGTTACCTGCGTGCGACGGCTCTCGAAGTACCACAGCGCACCCGTATCCCTAATCGGGTGACTCCCCGCGATCCAAAAGCCGTGCGCGGCTGCGGCTAGGCCACTCGGAAATGCAAGCTCCGGAAGTTCGCGGGTATGGATCGGAAATAGCTTAACCCCGCCGGATTTTAGCGTTCCTAAGTATTTTTTGGGCGAGTTCTCGTAAATCAAATGAAGCGTCGTGAACCATGGGTCACCGCCGGCTCCGATTGCAATGGACTTCGGCGCGACATTGGGACAGCACACGACGAACGCGTGGTCCATGTGCAGCGGCACGCGGGAAAAGCGGCCGGAGCCGGCATGGCGCTCAACGAGTTCCCCGACGTGCCGGTCGCGGTTGAACGCGACGAACCATAGATTGCCATGGGCATCGGCCGTCAGGGCCGCGCCGGGCACCGGGTCCATGCCCGCGGGCAGCAACTGCGCCTCAATGGTTCCCTTCTTATTCAGGTGCGCCAGAAGCGGCGGCTCGTGACCGCCCCGCCGCACGTCGATCGCGAGGATCCATGGTTCCCCCTTCGGGCCAAACGCGATCCCCCTGGCGTACCGATAAGCGTGGCCGGACGCGACGTATTCGGCCATCGCGCCCTTCGGCGTGATCTTCCCGATAGCGACGCCGCGCGAATCGGAGAACCACATGTTGCCATCGGGTCCAGGAACGATCGAATATGGCAGCGCCTCCGCCGGCAGACCGCCGGTGAATTCTCTGAACGTACCATCGGAAGCGATGCGACCAATTGCCGGCGCGTACCGGTTATAGTTGGTGAACCACATCGTTCCGTTACGACCCGGCGCGATGTCGAGCGCGAAAGATCCCGCTGGAAAGCCGGGAGTCTTGCCTGCAGTAAAGATCTTGAAGGTCAAAGAGCTCGATCGCACGAGCGCCGGCCCGACATCCTGCGGCGTGCGAATCGGAGAAATCCCACTCGGTCCGGAGCATGCCACTGCGGCAATGAGTGCAAGAAAAGCACCAAGTTTTCGATAAGACATCGGCGTTAGCACGAATGTCCGATGCCGGCCGACGCGAATCCTTTCAGTGTGGGCTTCAATCCAAGCTCGCCTTCGAGCCGTAACTGCGTTTACTCGTTGCCTCTTAGTGCGCAGTGCCATGGGCCGGCGACTTGAGGATCACCAGTGCGTCGCCGTCGCGCACGGCCTCGCCGACGTTGGGGCTTGCCAGCCACGCGAACGCATCTTCTACTTCTTCTTTCGTGCAGGCCTGGGACGAGCCGGCGTTGCGCAGCGCCGCGTCGACAAGCAGCATCGCGGCGTCGACCGTGAGGCGCGGTGCGTTCTGCGGACCGCCTTGCTCGGCGGCGATGCGCTGGGCGTTCCAGCCCTCTTTGGCAATAAGCGCGGCGACGGTGGCGACGCGCTTGGCGTCGCCGTGGCGGCGTTCCCACAAGAGATCGGCGATGGTATCGCCCGCGTATCCCGGCTGCAAGATTCGCTCGATTTCGAGCGGCGTGGCGTTGAGACGGAGCAGCGTTTGCAGTTCCGGAACGGCGATTGCGGTGACGCGATGCGTCTGGAGCTCTTGCAGCAGCTCCGTTTCGTCTGAAAACGCGGGCCCGAACAGCGCGCTATATTGCGCGTGGTACGGTTCGCGGAACTTCGAGGCTTCGAGCGCGTCGGGCTGCGTCACGACGCTCTTGGCGGTCTTACATTCCAGGGTCAGGCGATAGCCGAGCGGACCGAGGATCGCGTCGGCGATGCCGTCGGGTTGTTCGTACTGACCGAAGTGCTGCGTGAGAAAGCCCAGGTGCGCGAACGCATCGCAGACGGCGGCTTCAAAGGCGGCGGGATCTTGACCGGTGGATGTGGTTTCCAGGCGCGCGCAGAGCGCATCGGCGGCCTCGTCGTCGGGCGGCTTCACCCGGGTCACGACGTCGGGCCAGTCGTCCGGCGGTTCGTTGATGCGGAAACGGCGTTGCGCATCCTGCACGATCTGCGGCTTGCGGCCGTGTCCGATTTGACGCGCGACGTACTCGATGAGGTTGGTGTAGACGTACTTGCGCGTGGTGTTGGGCGGCACGAGCTTGCGGCCGAGGGCCTCTTTCAAAAGCTCGTCCGCGTCGCGCGGTTTACCGTCTTCGAGGATTTCGATTGCGGCGGTGATGACGCGACCGCGCGGGGCGGGCGTGGTGCTCTCCGGCAGGGTTGGAGCCGTCGCGGCAGATCGTCGATCGAAAACGCCGCGGCGTTTGCGAGCGCGCCGAGCTCGCTCCACGAGATGGGCGTCACGACGTTGAGGCCGTCGCCGCGCAGACTATAGGGGACGGCGCTGAAGCGGCCGGCGGCGTTGCTGGAGACGTGCACGTGCACGCGCCCGTCGTGGTGCGTGTTGAGCTCGGTCGAGATCAAGTCGGGATGAAGGGCCGCGGCGCGGTTGGCGACGGCGTGCAGCCAGACGCGCAACGGGGCAGCCTGCGGCGCGTCGGCGAGCGGCACCCAGAGCGCGATGCCGGTGCCGCCGTCGAGCAACGCAATCGCCTCGATGGCGCCGTCGTCGAAGAGCACCGCGCGCATCGCAATCGCCGCGAGCTTCGTGCGCTCGAAGGGAATGTGAGGTTCCGCCTGCAGCAGGATGCGCGCGAAGCGCAAGCGCTCTTCGTCTCCCGGGAGCGGCACGGGCGCCCAGGTGTGAAACTCGATCGCATGTTTCGCGTGGACGAACCAGAGCAGCTTCGGAGCCGAAAGCGGAACGTCGGTGACGTGGAACGTGCCTTGAGTATCGAGGCCGTCGGGATAGTTGCGGTAGACGACGGGGGTGTCTTTGAGATGCGCTTCGATCAAAGGACCGGCGAGACGGTAATGCGCGAGCACCCGCCCGGTCAGCGCCGCATCGGCCGCCGCACCGGACAGCTCTTGCATGCAGGCGGGAGTTCGCTTGGGCGCGTCGATCCACCCTTTCGTGCCCGGTTGCGCGCAGCGTCGCCCTAGCCGCGTAACTGCAGGAGCGCGGGAGGCGACGCGAAAGCTCGCCGCCGTGCCAAACAAGGTGAGACGTAAGTATCGAGCCGTTAAGATCATTGTTGTAAGCTGCAGCCTGATGGCTGCGGGCTGCTCGCAGGGGCAGCTCGCATCACCGGCAATCCCGTCGATGCCGCGCGACGCAATGCCAAAAATTACCTATCGCCCGCTCAACAGCTTCTCCGGATTTTACGGTTCGCACCCAAGCGGTACGCTGGCGCAATATAACTTATTGCTCTTTGGCACGGCCGCCGCCGGCGGTAGCGAGAATCTTGGCGCACTCTTTCGTCTAAACCCCGATGGGAAAGACCCCCGCCCCGTGCACTCACTGGAGGGAGGCAAGGAAGGCTGCGACCCGGTTGGAGGCTTCGTCTACAGCAATAAGAGCCGGCTGTTTTACGGTACGGCGAAGTCCTGCGGCAACTCGACCAAGGGCGGCACGGTGTACTCGCTGAGCCCACTCAAGACATTCCACGTAATGCATGCGTTCGATCTAGCAAAAGACGGTGGCAACCCCGAGGGCGGCTTGCTCGTAATGGGAACGACCCTGTACGGAACCAGCCCCAATGGAGGCGCTCACGGCAAAGGCACGCTGTATAGCGTCGACATCGATACGGATGCGTTCACCGTTTTGCATGCCTTTGGCGCGGAAAACGATGCGGCGGATCCTGTGGCGGGTTTGATCGAGGTTGGCGGCAAGCTCTTCGGTACGTCCCGCGGGGGCGGATCGGAAGGATCGGGAACCGTCTACGAGTTCGATCCACACAACGGCATGGAAAAAATCGTGCACAGCTTCGACGGTACGGACGGCGCTCGCCCAACTGCGGCGCCGTTATCCTGGGAAGGAATGCTGTACGGCGTGACGCCGAAGGGCGGCGTCAGCTCCGCCGGAGTTCTTTTCAAGATCGACCCGGCAAGCGGTGACGAAACGGTTCTCTATAACTTCGGACACGGCGATGCAATCACCCCGGAGGGAGCGCTCATCGCATATAAAGATACGCTCTACGGAACGACCAGGCGCGGTGGCGCGAACGGAAAGGATCTGGGGACGATCTTTCGTTTCACGCCGGCGACCAAATCGTTCGAGGAGTTGCATTCATTTTCGGGCAAGCCCGACGGCGCGCATCCTCGCGGCGGCCTATTTTTTGAACGCGCGGATAGGCAGGATCAGCTTTTCGGTACGACCTACGACGGAGGAAAAGACGACCTCGGAACCGTTTTTAGCATCGTTCCGTAAGCGTCGACTCGCCGCGCTCGCTCAGGATGCTACGCTCATAACACCGGTGGATTCTGTGACAAATCGACGTCGACTGGTGCGGCGGAAAACAACGATAACGCCTTGGGGGGATGGCCGGGAGTCGAACTCTCAACCGGGATTCCAGCCGATACCATCCGGTACCAAAAAGTATTACCTCTTGTTGTCCCAACCAAAAGTCTCCCATTGGGACCTGCCAACGCGCCGTGTCGTCGTGGTAGTTGGGAGGGGTCCGTTCCGGCCGGGGGGTACACCAAGGTACGTCTGCACTGCGTCGGGGGTTTAAACGATGCGTAGCGTTTTCATATTTCTGAGTTGCATCGTCCTAGGGGCTTGCTCGGGCTCAATTCGCTCCCTGCCGCCCTCGTCGGCGGCGGATCGCACGGCGCCGTTCTTTAAGCTCCCGAGCGGCTATTCGTCGATCTACTCTTTTACCGGAGCCCCGGACGGCACCACACCCTACGCCGGGCTGGTCTATGTCAAGCCCGCGCTGTACGGCACGACGTCAACCGGCGGCACGGGCGCCGGCGTCGTGTTCAAGATTACGCCCGCGGGAGCGGAAAACGTTCTCTATACTTTCAAAGGCGGCAGCGACGGAAACTCGCCGTACGCGCCGCTGATCTTCGTGAACGGAGCGCTCTACGGCACGACTATCGTCGGCGGAGCCGCGAACTGCGGTAATGTCTTTAGAGTCACACTGAGCGGCGCGGAAAAGACGCTCCATATCTTCAAAAACGGCGCTGACGGCTGCACGCCGATCGCTCCGCCGTTCAACGTGAAGGGAACGCTTTACGGCACCACAAGGGACGGCGGGGTGGCGCATGGTGTCGGTGTCGGTACCGTTTACAAGATCACGACATCGGGGTCGGAAAAGGTCCTCTACGCCTTCAAAGGCAGCCGCTACAACGACGCCGGCTCTCCGGTTTCCGGCGTGACCTTGCTCAAGGGCGCGCTGTACGGTGCCAGCAATGGGGGCGGCCCAAAACAAGACGGAACCGTGTATCGTGTTACGTTTTCGGGCAGCGAAAAAGTACTGCACGTCTTCAGCGGACCCAACGGCAACAGCCCGCTGGCCAATCTGCTGGCGTTCAACGGTACGCTCTACGGAACGACTACCAGCGGCGGCGCGAAGAATTTGGGAACGGTCTTCTCTGTGAGCACGTCGGGTGCCACAAAAATACTCCACAGTTTTCGTGGAGGCGCCGACGGTGCAACCCCGCCGTTCGGAGGGCTCGTGAACCTCAACGGAACGTTTTACGGCGTGACGAGCGCGGGCGGTAAGAACAATGCCGGCACGATCTTCAAGATCACCCCGGCCGGCAAAGAGACCGTGCTCTACAGTTTCGGCGGCGGCTACGATGGCACAATCCCAAGCGGGACGTTGACGAACGTCAAAGGCGTGTTGTACGGCACGACGACCGCCGGTGGAACGCGCGGGAAGGGGACGGTCTACTCGATTCGACCCTAACGCTTTCGCCCTTCGACACGCGTTGGCGGCGGCCAATCGCTGATGCGAGCGGCGTCGCCGGTGTACCCGCACGATTCGCGATCAGATGAGGGTTGCGGGCGGCAGTAGGCCGTTTTCAGAGCGCCGAAGGTTGCGCTCTCGGAGGGCCGCGCTTTGTTTAGCCACCGCTGGAGCGTTCTATGGGTCATTTCTTGCTTACTCGGAGCCGGATGCGCCGGAAGCTCCGGCAGCGTACCGGTGCAACCGTCGAGCTCTCCGGCGCCGCCGATCTCGCTTGGCCACGGGTCGGTTGCGGTGCTCGCCGCACCGAGAGGTACCGGTCATTTTCGAATTCTGATCTTTCCGCCGCAAAGCGACAAGGTTGCGCGCGAGTTTTCAATACCCGTTCGCCCAACCTCACTGGCATTTGCGCGGCACGATCGTCTGTTTTACGGAATGAACGGCGGACATGACGAGTTCTTCGTCCGAGAGGTGAACGTCGAGAGCGGCGAGCGGGTACGCTCCATCGACCTGCGGCCATCCTGGTTTGCCAGCTCCGTTGCCGCCGACGACTACAACGTTCTTTACGTCAATACCAAGTCGTTCGTCGGCGGCGACGTCAAGCTTTTTCAGCCGGGGGATGTGAAGCCCTATCTCGAGATCAAGGATCCGCTGACCCCATTGAAAATTCACATCGCGCACGATTCGCTGTGGGTCGGGTACTCTGGCGTGTTGGCCGATGGTTTGGCGCGATATGACGTGCGCTCGACGAAGCAGACGTGGTTCCGGAACACAGGGAGCAACTTGCCCGCCGGGTTCGCCGTGAATCCGGACGGTTCTTTGATTGCGACGCACGTACGGCGTAACAACGGAAGCGCCGTTATCGTCTACGACACCAAAAGGCACGGATCGACGCAAATCCACGAAGGTGACACGCGAGGGCTGGCCAGCGACGACTCGGGAAACCTTTACATCGCCCAAAGGAGCGGCAGAATTCTGGTCTGCACTTTCACCGGATGTCCGCACTCGTTCGAGACGAATCTCGACATCGAAGGACTCGCCTGGAATCCGCGCGATGGAATGCTCTACGTCCCCGCAATGAGTTCCCGCGGTAACGGGGTTTACGTTTATAATCCCCGTACGACGAGCCAAGTTCGATATCTTCCGGTCAAAGGAAATGAGTTTCCGGCGCTGATCAGCATCGAGGCATAAGTGCGCCATTCGAATATCGCGTTAACGTTGGCCGCGACGTACAAGAGCCTCTACAGTTTTCAAAGCAATCTCGACGGCGGATTCCCGGTCGGCGAATTTCCCGTCGCTGGAAGGTAAGCTTTACGGCGCGACGATGCACGGCGGCACCCATCACGACGGAACCGTCTATTTCCATTTCGCCCGATGGGAAGGAGAGCGTCGGCGTCGTTACGGGCGCTCGTGAATCATGGCAGGCCGTAGCGTGGACGCCTGAAACGGCTGTTCCGCGATCGCTATGGCCGGCGGACAAGCGTGACCAGAGGAACTGAGCCACCGCTCAGGCGACTTTGCATCGGCCTCTTAACAGTTCGTAGTAAGCGCGCGCGTTAGGGAAAACGCTTATTACGCGACAACATTAGATCGCCCCTACTAGTCAAGATAGGCGGCCGTCGCAATCGTAATCAGTCGATCTCGTGACAGAATCGACTGCGGCCTTAGCTCGTGACGACCTTGTAACCAGCTTTCTTTACGGCGGACATGCAAGCGTAGAACCCGCCGATGCGTTGCGATGCTGCCGTTACAGTAAGCGGAACGGCGCTTGCCGGCCGTTTCCCGCTCTTCAATTGACCTAAGCCCGCATAAAGGCCAGCATACCGGACGGGCGATTCAGGATGGAGAGCGCCCATGGTGTTTATGCAAAAGGCGGCCTGGGGTAAGGCTGCCATAGTTATGAACAATAGGGAGCGATTGAGAGGTTTTGCCGACATTCACGCTCACCCGTTCGCGCATCTCGGCTTTGGCGGCCATCTGATTTGGGGGAATCCGGTCGGTCCGTTCGAGGAATCCTTAAAGGCGTGCAACGGAGTCGACCACGGTGCGCATTCCGGGCTGCCCTTTGTTAACGTCGCCAAACGCGTTCTTGACGGCGTCGCGAGCGATCGCGAATCGCGCTTGAGGTGGCGCGGTGGTCAAAAAGTGCGCGCCAGTCATCCACGCGATGGCTTTCCGGATTTCTCCGGCTGGCCATCCGCGTGCGCCGTAACTCATCAGCAGTTGCACGTGAACTGGATTCGCCGAGCCTACGATGGGGGCTTACGCCTGATGTCCGCGCTCGCGGTGAACAATCGCCTTCTCGGGTGGCTCATGGAGAACGGAACCGAATGCTGAGCCGGAAAATCGATCGTGGATGGAGGTCGCGTATTCGGCCGACGATGCCGAACGAATAATCCACTCCGGTAAACTTGCCATTGTGCTGGGCGCGGAGGTCGATCAGATCGAGCTCTTCCTTGGTCACGACCCGCTGCGGCTCTCAGCGCTCGAGGACGAAGCCCGTCGCTATCTCAGCGGAACATCCGGCGCGGCGCCCAGGATCGAATCTCTAGCTGACAAGATTTACGACGCTGGGCTTCGGCAAGTGACGCCGCTGCATTTCATGGACAACGCCTTTGGGGGTACCGCACTCTATTGCGATCGCATTGCAACGAACGTTCACTGGCTCAACCTTTGGAATCAAGGCCTGACGACGTCGGACGACGGCTGGCCGTCCGTTGTTGGGGGGCCCCCCGAACTTGAGGCCCGTCTCCAAAGAACGCAATACTCGATCAATCGAAGCTGGTCGCTTCTCCGTCCGCCTCTGGAGAGCGCCGTCGTCAAATACGACGATGCGCTTTCGAGTCATATCAATGCGCGAGGTTTGACGGCTGCGGGAAGGGTGCTGCTGATCAATCTTTGGCGGCGGGGCATTCTGGTCGACATCGATCATATGTCCCTCAGAACGAAGAATGCGGTGCTGGCGCTTGCCGAGCGTCTGGGTGTACCGGTCATCACCAGTCATTGCTGTATCCAAGAGATCACGCTCGACCGCGCGGAAGGAATGCCCGAAGACTGGTGGAGAGAGTGGAATGGTCAGAACCCGAGCGCGCAGCCGTCGTGGCCCACGCTCCGTCACGAAGGCATGCGAAGCGGCGATGATTTTGCGCGAATAGCGAAGCTCGGCGGCATCGCGGCGCCGTTATTGAAACAGCCCGCGGTGCGTAAACCGAAGACGCTGCGTCACGTAGCCGCCGACGGTCGCGAGCTTTTGGGCACAACGACCGGCGCTGCAGCCGCCTACCTGTACATCGTTCATATTCTGGGATCGAAGGCTGCCGTCGCGATTGGGAGCGATGTCAATGGGCTATCTCAAATGCCGCTTCCGTCGGCGTGTTGCCCGAGCTCAACCTTCGATTTTTACGGACGGCCCGCGCATTATGGAATGTTACCGGATCTGATTTGGCGGTGGCGTGCGGAAGGGATGTCTGAGGCCGACCTGGCACCATTTTTTCGGTCGGCGCAGGGCTACGTCGAAACGTGGGCGAGAGCGGAAAGTGCTGCAGCGCGCATTCGCCACTCGGAAGCGCCCGCGCTCGTCGGCTAGGCGTACACCCGAAACGACCCAGGAAGCCGCCAGGGAGCGGCGGCGGCCTTGCGCGCTCAGGACTCGCTTTGCGCAAACGCGAATCGTGGTTCCAACATTCCGTTTGACTGGAGGTCAGCTCATGAAAAGATTCTCGTTATTGATCGTCCTTGCCGTTGCGCTCGCCGCGGGCGCCTTCGGCCTACGGGTTGACGCGCAATCGAACGACGATGCCGCAATCGCCGCCCTATACCAACAGTTTGGCAGCGCGTTTCGGCATAAGGACCTCAACGGCATCATGCTACCATACGTCCACAACAATACGCTCTTCGTCTTCGATGTCACTATCCCGCGCGAGCACGTAGGCTGGGATGACTACCGCGCCGATTGGAAGGGGTTCTTCGACTCGATCAAGGGTAACCCGACATTTTCGATCAGCGAACTGTCTGTTTCGATTAGCGGTGACGTTGCCTACACACACAGCATCCAATCGTTTTCCGGAAACATGGGCGCCCTGCACGCGATGGCGGTGCGCGTTACGGACGTCCTGCGAAAAATCAACGGTAAGTGGCTGATCGTGCAAGAACACGTTTCGGTGCCGATCAACTCCACGACGCTCAAGCCGGATTTTATGTCCAGACCCTGAGCGATCGTCTCGCAATCGATGCGGTAGGGCAAGGCGGTCGGAGGCCTCTCAAAACCGTGGCCCCCTCGCCGGGCAATCGGGCGCTAGGCGTTAAAAGCCTTTCGGTCGCGCCGGTTCTCCGATCATCGGGAAAGAGGTTTACCGGCAAGGGGCCGCTGGGTATTGACGTTACAGATGGCGGAGCATCAACGCTTCCCGGGTGAGGTTGCGGTATTTATCGCGTCGTGCATCGATTCAGTCGAGCAGGTCGAGATTCTACTGGCGCTACGCGCAAACCCCGCTCGGCATTGGACCCCCGAACAGCTGAGCCGCGACCAGCATAGCTCGATTCACTCCGTTCATCTGCGGCTCCAGCACCTCGTTGCCTGCGGATTGGTAGGAAAGGAAGGTTCGTCGTACTTCTATGCGGCGCCGGCCGGCGCTGACCGGCTCGTCCAGCGCCTGGCAGAATTGTACGCCGACCGCCGGTCCGCCGTCATCGAGCGAATCTTTAGCGACCGCAAGGATCCGCTGCAGCCCTTTTCCGACGCCTTTCGCTTGCGGGAGGATACTGAAAATCATGAGTGACTTTGTATACGCATTTTCGGCACTGACGAGCATGCTGTGTGCGTTTCTGCTCTTGCGCTCATATGCGCGGACGCGTCTCCGCCTTCTTTTCTGGAGCGGTCTCGCCTTCATCGGGCTGACGCTGAACGACGCGCTCCGATGGGTCGACGTGCGCGTGCTCGGCGAGGGTATCGACCTATCGGCTTGGCGCCTGATTCCCGCAATCGTCGGCCTAGTCGTTCTCTGCTATGGCCTTATTTGGGAATCCGCGTGATGATTTACGCGTTACTTTCAGGCGTCATGTTTGCGCTTTGCCTCGTGGCGGCAACTTTTTTCTTTCGTTCGTTCTGTCGCAAGCTCGACTTGCTGTTCGTACTCTTTGCCACTGCATTCTTTATCTTGGGGACGAGTCAGCTAGCGCTCGGGTTCCTCAATAAACCGGAGGCCGACCTGCCCTTCGCTTATCTACCGCGCCTCGTAGCGTCGCTTTTAATCGTGGTTGGAATCGCGACTAAAAACCGCACTTCCCGAAAATCCGATGCGAAGCTGCGGCTAATTTACGGTATTTCGCCCGAGCGCGGACGCCGCGCCTTGCGCTAACGTAACGCGGACCTAGGCAAGCGGCTAAGTCGCCCGATTGTGTTCCATCTCCCCCCCGACGAGGGAGCAATGAGGCAGTTCCTGCGGCTTTGGCACGGGCGCTTAAGCTACACCACCTCGTTGATTAATTGAAGGTTATTCGTTAAACTTCAACTATGGGGCGTCGAGAACAACGGATCTGGCAGGGTAACGGGCCCGAGTCTGGCCTGTCGCGACGCGATCGCCAAGGCTGCCGCTACGCGGTCTATATCCCCGACCATCTGCACGGCCAAGAGTTCATCTTTGATTCTAGCGCCGCCGCTGACGTATCGGATGCCGAGCGCGCTACCCGAGACCTCGACGCCAGGACATCGACTTTGGCTGACACCGAGGCGCTTGCCCGCTTATTGCTTAGGACAGAATCAGTTGCGTCATCGAAAATCGAAGGCCTTGTGGTGGGCGCGCGGCGCCTATTACGCGCAGATGCCGCACGCGCCAGCGGCGAGGATGGGGGCGATGTAACGGCTGCTGAGGTTCTCGGCAACATCGAAGCGATGACGTACGCGCTTCAAACGGTTCAGGCAGGTTCACCAATCACGGTGCCGGTGCTTCTTGAGACGCATCGCCGACTGCTCGGAGGCACCGCGCTAGGCGACGATCACGGCGGCCGCATCCGTGATCGACAAAACTGGATTGGCGGAAGTTCGTACAATCCGTGCGCTGCCGTATTTGTACCGCCGCCACCAGATGTCGTTGAAAATTTCCTTATCGATCTCTGCGCGTTTTGCAATGAGGATTCGCTTCCACCGGTCGCTCAAGCGGCAATTGCACACGCGCAATTTGAGAATATCCACCCGTTTGCGGATGGTAATGGCCGCGTTGGACGCGCGCTAATTCACATGGTTTTTCGATCACGCGGCTTGACTCAGCGCGTTAGCCCACCCGTTTCGCTGGTGCTTGCCACACATGTGCAAGACTATTTGGCAGGGTTGCGCGGGACAGCATACGATGGACCGCCGGGTTCCAAAAAAGCAGTAACTACCATAAACCACTGGTTAGGGATTTTTGCCGGCGCCTGCGCGCGGGCGGCTGTCGATGCAATGAGATTCGAGGACCGAATTCGCGCTATCCAAGGCGAATGGCGCGCACGCCTAGGCCCCGTTCGTTCTGATGCTGCCGCACTAAGGTTGATCGATGTGTTGCCGGGCGCGCCCGTTGTCACCTTGGCATCGGCGCAGTCCATGATCGACCGCAGCTTGCGCGCCACAATAGATGCGATGAAACGTCTGAGTGATGCGGGAGTGGTCACGCCGGCTTACCTTGGTCGACAGCGGAAACAGATCTACGAGGCTCGGGAGATTATCGACGTCTTTACGGCGCTAGAACGACGACTAGCTTCACCAGCAGGCGACACGCAGATCGAGCCACCTGCGCGTCCGGTTCCGGCGCGACGATGAAACTTGGACCGTGGGATCTAAAAAATGAGGCGCAGAGCTCTAGGAAAGAGTACTTGAACATCTCGACCGATGTCATCGTTGGCGCCGACACGAGTCGAGCTGCTTCCTACTCACTGCCAGCCTTCCCGACCTATCTGTGACAAAATTGAAAACCGCGTGGCGGAAATCGTTGTAAAACGAGCCTAAATTTTGGGATGGCCGGGAGTCGAACCTACACTCGGGGGTTCCAGCCGATCCCGTCTGTTACCGACAAGTGTTATTTTGTAAGGCTTTTTCGCTCCCGAGGTCCCGACCGATACCGCCGCTTCCCGACCGTTCCCGATCGTTCCGTTAGAAAATGGTGCTCCAGCGGTGCGATTCGCCGCGAGATCCGAGCTGCACAAGTCACTACGGCCTAGGATGACGCGATTGCCCATAGCAGCGCTTCCTCTCGTGCGCTGCGCGCCGGAGCTAGTGTCGCGCGTATTCCGTTTCTCGGTGCAAGCCTCGCGAACTGGACGCATTACAGGCGGTCGGTACAGGCCATCTCATCTCACCTTAACGACGACTTTGCCTTTTGAACGTCCCGTTTCGATGTAAGCTAAGGCCTCCTTCGTCGCTTCGAATGGGAAGACCCGATCGATGATTGGACGGATGATTCCGGCTTCGACGAGGGGTGTGATCTTGCTCAACTGCTGGCCATTCGCCCTCATGAAAAGAAACGAATAGCTGACGCCATGGCGTTTGGCATTTTCGCGAATACCGAAGCTCAAAAGGCGCATGATCTGTTGCAACAACCAGTTCGACCCATTCGCCCTTGCAAAATCAGCATCGGGCGGACCGGAGATTGAGACGAGCTTCCCACCGCGTTGCAGCACCCTCACAGATTTTTCGAGGGTCTCTTTGCCGAGACTGTTCAAGACGACGTCGTAACCGCTGAGGACCTTGTCAAATTCGTCCTTTTTGTAATCGATGATGATATCGGCACCCAGACTCTTAACCAGATCGACATTCGCCGCGCTCGTCGTCGTTGCCACCGTCGCGCCGATATGCTTTGCCAGCTGAATTGCAAAGGTTCCCACGCCGCCGGAGCCTGCGTGGATGAGAACTTTCTGCTTCTTCTTCAGGTTCGCTCGTTCAATCAGGACCTGCCAAGCGGTGAGACCCACCAACGGTATGGAAGCCGCTTCCTCCATGGTGAGGTTTTTGGGTTTCATCGCTACATCGGCTTCACTCATTGCAATGAGTTCCGCGAACGTCCCGACCCGGTGTTGATTCGGTCGCGCATAGACCTCGTCGCCGGGCCTGAAGCTCCGCACGTTAGACCCAACCCGGACCACCCTCCCCGCCACGTCATTTCCTAAGATGAGCGGCAGTCGATAGGGTAATATAAGTTTGAACTCTCCGTCTCTGATTTTGGAATCCAGCTGGTTGACGCCAGCGGCGTGCACCTCGACCAGTACATCATCAGTCCTTAGGTCCGGCTTCGGCATTTCAGCGAGCCGCACGCCATCCTTGCTCCTGTAACGATCGACGATGAAGGCCTTCATGACGGAGATGAAGCGTTTAGCTCGCTAGCTGCCGTTCGAGCGCCTTGTGATCACTGAAGAAAGCGTGAGCAACTTCGGTCGCGAGGCCGCCGGGGTAGACTTCCTCTTGACCCGATGCTAACGCCGCGAACGTCGCTGTAACGACTTCCTCCGGCGAAATCTTTTCGGTCTGGAGCCAAGCAATCATGTCTGTGTCGACGTATCCGGGCATCACCCCCATCACGAGCACACCTTTTGGCCCCAGCTCAGCGCGAATGGCGCGCGTCGCGGAAAGTGCCGCGGCTTTGGATGCGCTGTAAGTCGCGGCCCCCGGCGCCCCCATCAGGCTGAGGATCGACAGCACGTTGATCATCGCCGAGGGTGCGTTTGCCATTAGGACTGAGGCGAATGCCCGGCTGACCTCGAGCAGCCCGAAGTAGTTTACCTCCATCTCCTCGTGCGCATCATCGAGCGAGGCTCGCTCCGTGATTCCCCCCGCGCGCAGGATGCCAGCATTGTTGATGAGCAGGTTGACGTCGCCGGCGCGAGCTGCAGCCTGAGCGATAGAAACGCGATCGGTCACGTCGAGATAGAGCGGCACGATGGCTGGAAAGCGCTCTTGGAGCGACGAAAGCGAAGAGAGATCGCGGACCGCCGCGTACACGCGCGGTGCGCCTGCTCGTGCGAGGTGCTCCACATAGGTTCGGCCGATGCCGCGGTTGGCCCCCGTGACGAAGGCGATTGCATTATTGAGTTCCATGGTACCTCTTTCTTTGATTACGGTCGCAATCATACATGGGCGCGCTGGGTTGGCAAGAGATTTGATTGCGGGTATAATGATTAGTATGAAAGTGACCAAGGAGCGCTCCGCTCAGAACCGCAGGGCTCTGGTGCGAGCAGCGGGTAAGCTCTTTCGTGAGCATGGGATCGACGGCGTTGGCGTGGCGGAGATCGGAAAAGAAGCCGAGTTGACGCACGGCGCACTCTACGCGCAGTTTCCGTCAAAGGAGGCGCTCGCAGCGGAGGCGCTCGCCGATGGTCTCGAGAGGAGTTATACGCGCTTCGTGAGCGCGAAAGGGGCCAGGCCGAAGATCGGGGATTATCTCGACTGGTTCGTCAACAAGCGCCATCGGGACAACCTTGCCCAGGGCTGCGCGATGGCGGCGTCGGGTAGCGAGATTGCCCGTCACGACAAGAGCGTTAGCCGCTCGTTCGCCGAGGGATTCGAACGAAGCGCACGCGCCATCGAAGCGGCAGTTCAAGGCGCTTCCATCTCAGCCACGGCACGCGAGCGCGCACTGATGATCGCCGTCGGCGAGATCGGAGCGATTGTGATAGCGCGCGGCGTCGCGAAAGCGAATCCAAGGCTTTCGGAAGAGGTCCTCACCGCTTGCCGCCGCGTCTTGGGCGAAATTGGCGGCGAACGCAAATAGAGAATGACGTTGGTCCAGGATCGGGAGCCACGGATTAGTGTGAGTCTATGAACGCCGCAATTCAGCGACCAGTGGTCGACTCAAAGCCAAAATGATCCGAATCCTTGCAGTAGAGTCCGAAATTCTTAGGCGACATCCCGTCCTGGCTTTGGAGCCGAGCCGCCCCACGGTGCGGTGTGTGCCCAGAAAACAGGGGGCCTTAACTCACTTGAGCCTTTTGAGAAGCTCCGTAAGCCGTGGCGGAAATCCGCCGGGGCCATCGAATCTTGGGCGAGACGGTTCAATTCCTCATTGCCGAAAAAGGTTCAATTCCTCGGCGCCGTTTCCACCCGCTTCGCTACGCATACGCTAGCACGTCGTCGGCTCGACGAACGTACCACAAAAGCACAGCATCTTAAGAGCTCACGAGCCCACGCTCGAGGATGTTGGACTCCCTCTGCGGTAGGTCGGGTTTTTACGGCGCTTAGAAAATGGAGTCTGGAGCAGCGAAAAAGCCTGTAAAATAAGGACAAATTTTGGGATGGCCGGGAGTCGAACCCACGCGCGGGGATTCCAGCCGCTCCCGTCCATTACCGAAAAATGTTATCCAGTCAGGTTTTCCGCCGCACCGGTTCCCGAACCATCGCTCCTAATCCCGACCGTTTCCGACCCGTCCGTGACAAAATGTGACACGGAGGCTCACGCCTACCCCTTAAACCGCTCGGCGGCGTGCCACTCGAGGTACTCCTTTGCGGGGCGAGCTTCGAGCGATAGGGGTTCGCGAATCACCGTCCCGTCTAGGGCGTAGTAGTCGCGGCCGTTTTCGAATTCGGCTCTGATCGCTTTGCTCACGAGGAACCGCCTATCCGGCGTGACCGTAACGTAGCCGTCGTCGAAAAGCTTGTGAATGTCTTTCCTCAGGAGCAGTCCGTTGGAAAGGGAGTGCTCCTTGACGAGACTGAACGGCTTGATGTGCGCCGCGTCGAGGACGGGTCTGGTACGCTCGCCCGTGACCGCGCATCGCATTTGATATTGCCTTTCGAGTTCGATGCGAAACGTCGCTTGACCGAGGCGGGGTATCACGAGGACCGATTTCCCCGTACTACCCTTTATGATCGCAGACACTTCGGTATTTCGCTGCACCGTCACGGGTTCGTACGTCTAGCGATGCGATCGGCCCATACATTCGGCCATAGCGCGCGTAATCGATCGGCCCGTCGAAATACTCTACATCGGAGAGTACCGCGCAGCCGATACTTCCTACGGCGTGCGCAGGTTTTCGCTGAAGCCTTGCAATCTTGGCCAGGAACGGCGCGAACTCATCGAATCCGTTCGCTTTGCCAAACGTGTCCCATGCCACGCCGATGGGCATGGAATCAAACGTCGAAAAGAAGCCGCACCCCCAAATCTCGCTCGTCCCGCGAATCAGAAAGAGCCAGGGCGTTCCCTTTGCCATGGACATCGAGGCAACGCCGGGGCGCCAAAAGTTCACTTCGTCCAATTCGGGATGAGCACGGAGAAACCGGTACCAGTCGGGATCGGTCGAGGCGATGACGAGCCGATACAGGTTATCGGTAGGCAAGCCGCTACCCGCAGTTACTCGTAAAGTCTGCTCACGCGGCTACCGTCCTTTGCGTAGCGACCGGCGACGGTATCGGCATCGGTCTTATACGGAATCTTCCACGTCACGCCAAGCGCCCGTAGCGTTTCGCGAACGCGCCTACAGTCCGCCACGTCGTCGAGGTCATGCGTGTACACGCAGATCACGCCCGCTTTAGGATCCTTGGCATTGGGATTCTCTTTCGCCGTCGACACCTTGGCGCTGCCGCCCAAATGACCGCCCTCCGTGGCGGTCTTGATTTTGGTCCACCACTCGTCTATCTCGGCATCCTTGACGAAGATGAGCCACTTGCCGCCGCGAGGGCCGTGATCAGGATAGCTTTCTGGATCGCGGCGCTCGGCGTAGAGCCAATATCGTTCGGCAACCTGCGACGGCCGTCGATCGTCGCTCAATGTGCGCGTGCCGCGCTCGTCAACTCGCGCGCTTTCGGCGGTAACAACACCCGAAACCCGGTATCCCAAAGCGTGATAGCCCGCTCTTCGCTTCGCGGCCATTCGCGCTAAGACGGGAACGCCGGCGTCAACGTAGTCATACACGACCACGTCGCGCTTTCCGGCATGGCTGCGATGGAGACGGCCGACGTACTGCGCCAGCGTGCCCTTCCAAGAAAACGGCATTGCGATGAAGAGCGCGTCGAGACGCGCGTCGTCGAAGCCTTCGCCAAGGTACCTGCCCGTCGCTAAAATGAGACGCTCCTCATTCTCGGGTGCGCGCAGCGACGTTTCGGCCGCGCGCCGGCTGCGAGCGTTCATCCCGCCGCGCAGCACGGTAATATTACGCGCCGCACCGCTGAAGGACGCGGCGAGGAGATCAAGATGATCACGGCGCTCGGTCAACACCAAGGGATTGCGCCCGCCCTCAAGCGCCGCCAGCACATCGTCGATGATCAGCGTATTGCGCGCCTCATCTAGCGCCACGCTCGCGAAGATCGCCGATATCCGCGTTTCCGGCGCCTGCAGTTCTTCAGGAAGCGCAAAGGCGGTCTGCCGTTCGATTACGCGATGCTCGAAGCCACGCTGCAGCGCTTCCGTATGCGCTTGAGCTCGGTATCGCACGGGACCGCACTGCATGAAGACGATCGGATGGTGGCCGTCTTTGCGAGTCACCGTCGCCGAAAGTCCCAGCACATATCGTGCCTTCGAGCGACGGGCAACGAGCTCAAAACTCGACGCCGAGATATGATGGCACTCGTCGACGATCAGATGACCGTATCCGGCAATCTCATCGGAAACAACGCCTTTTCGGACCAAACTCTGCAATAAGGCGACGTCAACTTGCCGCATGGGTGCGCGTCGGCCGCCGCCGATCGTCCCGATATCAGCCGGATCGATTGACAAAAAGGTCTTGAGCCGCTCGATCCACTGCGCGAGCAGCTCCTTGCGATGCACGAGCACGAGCGTGCTGCGACCACGCTTCGCGATGGCGGCTGCAGCGACGACCGTTTTGCCGAAGGCCGTACCCGCTGCCAGCACACCGAAATCGTGGTCCATCAAAGCGTCGAATGCCTGGGCTTGCGCGGGCTGCAGGTTTCCGAGAAAGCGGATGTCGAGCGGTGCGCCCGATTCACGACCGTCCTCGATCTCGGCGCGTACGCCGTTCTCCCGCAGCAGCGCAACGACTTCATCGAGACAACCTCGCGGAAGCGCCACATGCTCGGCATGGAGTTCGGCGCACGATACGATTCGCGGCTTGTCGTATGTCGAACGCCGCATCGCTTGCGCGCGATAGAACTCCGGATTTGCGAATGCGGCGGTCCGTATCAGTCGCGCGACCAACGCCGGCGGCAGCCCCCTGCGTGCGATGTAGATGCCGTCGGCTAGAACGACCCCAACCGATTGTGGTAACGCGCCGACGATAGGTTGCCGTGTGGCGCGTCGCGATGGAGTAAGCAGCCATGGTTGTTCCAGTTCTTCGTCATCGACCGGCATGCGAACGCCGAGCACGCGACCAGCCTGCTGCGCGTCGCGAACCAACGCGTAGACTCGCGCTGCCGACATCCGCTCGAGTCCGGCGAGGAAGGCCCATTGGTCGGGGTATGGCTCCAGATCATCGTCGACAAAGACGCTGTTGCCGAGCTCGCGAGGATTCCGCGCGAGTGGAAGAGCAATCAGATTGCCGAATCCTCCGGCCGGCAGCAAGTCTTGACTCGGAAAGAAACGATCGTACGACTTAAATCCGATCTCGGGCCGGCGTTCCATCGCTTCGGTCATGAGCGCGGCGCCCAGCCGACGAGCCTCGGCCGCGGCGATCGGTTCGGCAAAGAATATCCAGACGTGTCCGCCATCGCCGGATCGCGAGCGCTCCAGCGCCGCGGGAACGTTCTTCGCGCGGCACGCCTCCAGGTATGCCCGCGCATCATCGGCCCAGCTCCCGCCGTCGAAGTCGACCGCTAAGAACCAACAGCGATTGTCATGCAGCAGCGGATAGACGCCTACCGCATACTCGGCGGATCCTTTTGATGCGATCGTCCCACGCAGGTGGCGCTCGACGATGTCGTCGCAGAGTGCGATAAACGCTTGATTCGGGCACGCGCTACACTTGATCTTCGGCTTGCCGCAAACACCGGCGACCCACTCGTTGTGGCACGCCGGTGCGTATCCCGAACGGCCGTCTTTGCGATTCTCCCACCGCAGCGCGAAGATGTCGGGCCGGCCAGTGAAGAGCCGGCGGAAGAGCGCGACCTTTTCGCGCGCGCCCAATCGACGCCCATTTTCGGAAGGTAGAGCATTCGTGAGGCCAGGCTCTGCGTTAGGGCGGCCCATTGCCGCAAGCTCCGCCTTGATGGAAGCCCGGCGCGCCTCGAGGTTCAGCAGCTCTCGCTTTAGGGATGCGATTCGCTCTTCTTCTGTCGGCACGCCTGATAGCTGCGCTACCGGCGGGCGTGGAGCCTTGCGCTGCGATTGCGAGAGGCTTAGGCAAGCGGCATACCACCCTGTTGTAAGTTTATCTCTTCAAAAAGGCGTAATGAGCCTTGAAACCTAATGGCGTTTGGGTTATACTCTCCGGGGTGAGCACCGTGCGCGTCGGGGGCATCGTTTTCCAGGTGTTCCCCTACGACCACGAACCGCGGCACGTCCACGGGTTGTACGCCGGCACTGAGGTTATCATTGACTTGCTCGACGATCGGGCGGTAGCGCTCGCTGATCGCATCGACGCGATCTCACCTGCTGACGCAAAGCGGAGCAACGTGAAAAAATTGCTGAATGCCGCACGGGATCATTTCGACGAGCTCGTCGCGGCTTGGGAGAAGATGCATCCATGACTAAGAAAGCGCGCGTCCTTACGACTGATGCGGAGATCGACGCAGCTATCGCCCTGGCGAAGCTCCGCGAGCCTTATCGTCCGAAGACCGTTGACGCAGAGTACCGTGCGAAAGACGACGCCATCGCGATCAAGCTTGCGTCCGGCGTCGAGCTCGTGATCCCGCGCAAGCTGCTGCAGGGCTTGGAGAATGCGAGCCCTGAGCAACTTGCAAAAGTTGAGATTTGGGGGCCGGGCTCAAGCCTTCATTGGAAAGCGCTCGACGTCGACCATTACGTGCCGAGCCTGATCGAGGGCGTTTTCGGGAATCGTCGCTGGATGAGCGAACTCGGCAAACGCGGCGGCGCGGTGCGCAGCGAAGCGAAAGCACGAGCAGCACGGGCTAATGGCCGTAAAGGTGGCCGACCCCGAAAACGCAGCGCCGCCTAGCACGGTCCAAACAAAACTCGTGACGAATCGGGCTTGTGTCACCTTGACTCCGCTCAGGGTGTTGCGCAGAAAGGCAGCCGACGCGTGAGGCTACCTATATGTTCAGACGAATCTTGTCGAACGTCCGCTCGATCATCTGCGGTGCGAGCTTGTAAAGGTCGGTCATGAATTGAACCGTGGCCGCCGCGGACCCTTCGAAGGCGAACGAGCAATCATTGAAGGTGCAGCCACTTAGCTGATAAGGGCCTGTGGCACTAAATACGATCGCGCAATTATCGAAGACGCAGTCCTCGAAACGCTGACTATCGATGTTGACTCGCGTTCTGGAAAAGCGGGCTCTCTGGTGCTGTATCATCGCGATTCTCCTCGATTGCAAATTACTCCAAGCAAAAGCGTCATTCCGCTCGAGGCCGTGCTGGCCCATCAGTTGCCGGAATTCATTGCGGTCAATCGAGAGTCCAGATACAAAACCGGACGAGCTCGGCCGCGACGAGCGCCCCGCGCCATCGGAGCACGTTTTTCGTCAAAAGTCTGGACTTTCCACCAGTGTCCGTGACAAAACTTGAGGCTGTCGTGTGCAAAATGCCTGCAAAACAAGGCGATTTTTGGGATGGCCGGGAGTCGAACCCGGACGCCCTTTCGGGCTGCAGATTTTCGCACCACTATGGCTTTGGCCACCGCACCGCTGCGTTTGTGGTCCGGACTGTGCCTTGACCATATGAGCTTGTGCTCACGTAGGCCGCGCCCGTCCAGTCTCTACACCTTCTTCGTTGGCCGTAACACCCTTCGCCCTGAGCTTGTCGAGGGGTCAGGGTGACACACGTTGCCGAAGCTTGGCTCGGCGTCGTCACGTCTCGCGACAGAGAGTTCGCCGAATTTGAGCGCATCCCGCAGGCGGTTTCCCATCCTGCGGCTCAAGCACTCGGTGCCATTCGCCCTGACCTAGCCGAAGGGTTATGGTGACACCGAGTTGGTTTAAGTCTGCTGTGTCTGCCTATTCCACCACCATCCCGCGCTTTGACACTTCGCCGCTCGTCGTTCGACTCCGCCGCTACGCGGCGGCGCTCAGGATGACAGGGGTCGTTCGAGAAACGTTAGTCGGTGCTCGATGCCATCGAAGCGAAGGTATACCTTCGTTTCAAACGTCGTCAAACGAGTTTCCATCGCGTCGACTCTTGTGTCCAAGCGGTCGAAGCGGAACTCAAACCTATCGAATCGTGATTCCCAGCCATCGAGACGATTGACGAGCCCGTCGTAGTTCGATTCCGTCGCCGCACGAAACTCGCGCAGCTCAGCCTGTACGTCGTCAAAGCGCAAATCGAGGCCATCGAAACGCCCCTCCAGCCGAGCATTGGAGGCTTGAATTTCTGAAATGCGGCTGATCAGCTCGTCCGCAAAGCGGTCATCCATATGACATCGTGAGCTATGCTCCCTACTGACGGTAGTGTTCGACGATCTCTTCCGGACGAAGATGTGCGATGGTCGGATCTTGCCCCGCATCGCGCCGCGCGCGCCGCTGGCGCAAGAGATCCCAATACTGGTCTAACCGCACGGAGATCGCCTCGAGGCGATTGCGGTCGTCCGGCGTCATGCCGCCGGCTTCGCCGTGTTCGAGCAGACGATGCTCTTCCTCGACGAGAGTTTCGATGTGACTTCTGATTTGCTCGTCATTCATGAACGAAATCCCCTTCGCGTCTGCGAAGCTGCGTGCACCGGCGATGCCGGTCCTCCCGCAGCGTCGCGTTCCTGCAACAGGATACCCAGCAGCAAGTCGTTGGTCGTCGCGACGGCCCGGTCGCGCCCGAGAATTTCGAGGGCCTCGTCGAGCACCACGATGCCGGCCGGCAGAATGTCCGCGCGCTGCGGGCGCATCCCGACCACGCGCTTGCGTTCGTCGAGCTTCATCGCCGCCAGCCGCGCAAGGGTGCGCCGCAGATCCGTGCGCGCGAGCGGGTACGATTCGACCGGCATCGGTCGCGCCCGAACGATCGACGCGGTCGTCGTGGCCGTGCCGCCGACGAATGCCAAGCGTTCCACTTCGCCGCATTCTCGCAGCGGCGCCAGCGCTTCGCGCGCAATCTGCCGAGCTTTTGCAACCGCACCGTCATCGGCAGTTGCGTCGCGGCCGGCCAGCTCCGGGACGGCGTCGGTCAGGCGCACCGCGCCGATTTCGCAGGAGACCACCTTTTCCGGCTCGGCCGACGTTCCGGCCGCGAACTCGCTGCTGCCGCCGCCGACGTCGAGTACGCCCACGCGTTCGCCTCGCAGCGTTCCAAGCGCAGTGAGGCCGCCGCGATATGAGGCCGCGGCTTCTTCTTCGCCCGAAATCACCCGCAGCGGTACGCCGAGCAGTGCGGTGACGCGCTCGCAGAACGCTTCACCGTTTTCGGCGCGCCGCAGCGCGCTGGTCGCGACGGCGAAGAGACGAACGTAGTGCCCGCGGATCGCGCGCACGTATTGCCCGACCGCATCGAGCGTTCGCTGCATCGGCTCGTCGCCGAGCCGTCCGCGTTCGCCCAACGCTTCGCCGATCCGCGTTCCGACCGATCGTGCGAGCTCGATGCGCGGCTCTTCCGGCGCCATGTCTGCGAGCAGCAGACGCGTCGAGTTGGTTCCGATCGATACGATCGCGTATCGCTTACTCAACCGCGCTTCGATTCAAAGAGCGCGGCTCGCCGTTTCTTTCGCAAGAAATGGCGCTCCGCGGACGGGAGACCATCGGCCGGTTCCCACTCCTCGGTGCTCTTGAGATACGAGGCGATCTGTTCCTCAAAGGTGTCGTCGCGCAGCTGTGGCGCGAGCGAGACCGCACGCCGCCGTCCGTTCTGACGCACTTCGAAGGCGAGCCGCTTGCGCCGCACCAGCGAGCCTTGATATTGGTCGCGATGCCGTTCTACGTCTAAGGCGCTCGCGCTCGCGAGGTCGCCGTCGTCGAGCCGGACCGTCGCACCGTAGGCGTTGAGATTGATGACGATTCCGCCGGAAGTTCCGGTCACGGCGTCGACGGCGTACCCTCGGGCGCGGGCTGCGGCGAGACGAAGATCAAGGCCTCGTTCGGCCGCACGAGGCGCAAGCGGTCGTGAATTTCGGGAACCGTCCCTTGCGGATCGCGCAGGCGGCGAAGCTCGCTGCGCTGATCGTCGCGGCGCTGCTTGAGCGTGGCGATGTCGGAGCGAATCGCGGAAAGCTCGCGCGCCGCCGCAACGTTTTCGCCGATCGCGCGCGCAAACTGGATTCCGACCAGCGTGAGGACGAGCGCCGCGAGCGCCGTCGCGATCACCCGTCCGGCGAGACGCAGGGCGGGGTGCGCGCGGCGCGGCGTTACGCCTTTAGACTTGGCGCCAGAGCCTCGGTGTGCCATTCGCCCAATCGGCGGTACTTCTGGTATCGCTCTTCCATGAGTCTTTCTGCGGAAAGCGCGGCGAGCTGGGTCAACGTGCGATCGATTGCGTCCAGCGTACGCCTCACCACGTCTTCGGCGTTGCGGTGCGCGCCGCCGAGCGGTTCGGAGATGATCTCGTCAACGACACCAAAGCGGTGCAAGTCATCTGCCGTTAACTTCAACCGCGCCGCGGCTTCTTCCGCTTTTCCGGCATCGGACCACAGAATCGCGGCGCATCCTTCGGGCGAGGCCACCGAATACGTACTATGCTCGAGCATCAACACGCGATCGGCTATCGCAAGCGCCAGCGCTCCGCCCGAGCCGCCCTCACCGATGACGGTGGCGACGATTGGAACGCGAGCCGTCGTGAACGTCTGCAGGCAGGTTGCGATCGCTTCCGACTGCGCGTGCTCCTCCGAGCTGATGCCGGGATCGGCGCCCTTGGTGTCGACGAAGGTGACGATCGGTACGTGCAGCCGCGAAGCCAAACGTGCAAGCCGGCTCGTCTTGCGGTATCCTTCGGGCGCCGGCATGCCGAAGTTTCGCCGCAAGTTCTCCTTCGTATCGCGGCCGCGCTGCTGCCCGATCACCATCACCGGACGCGTGCGCAAGAGCGCGAAACCGCCGACGATTGACGGATCGTCGCGGTACTGGCGGTCGCCGTGCAGCTCGTCGAAGCGGTCGAAGCGCGAAATATAGTCGAGCGTCGTGGGGCGCCCGGGATGGCGCGCCATGTGAACCTTCTCCCACGGCGAGAGCCGGCCAAAGAGCTCGCGCAGGATCTGTTGATACTTCTCCTCGAGCGCCCCGATCTCGGCCGACATATCGAGCGGCTGCGCGGCCGACGCTTCGCGCAGCTCGGCGATCCGCCGCTCGAGCTCGACCAAACTCTTCTCGCGCTCGACGATGAGATTATTGCTCACGTCTTTCGCCCTTCGACAGGCTCAGGGTGACACGTGTACTCGAGCAATCGCACGAGCGTCTCCCTGAGCTTGCGGCGGTCGACGACCATATCGATCGCGCCCTTCTCCAACAAGAACTCTGCGGTTTGGAACTGGTCGGGCAAACGCTGACGAATCGTCTGTTCGATCACACGACGGCCGGCAAATCCGATCATCGCCTTCGATTCGGCGACGATGACGTCGGCTTGAAACGCGAACGACGCCGCGACGCCGCCGGTCGTCGGGTCGGTCAAGACGGTAACGAAGAAGTTTCCCTCGTCCATGAACGCCGCCACGGCCGCCGTGGTCTTGGCCATCTGCATGAGCGCGAGCATTCCCTCTTCCATGCGCGCTCCGCCCGATGCGGTGAAGAGCACGCACGGCACCTTGCGTCGGCGCGCTTCTTCGAAGAGCATGGCGATCCGCTCGCCGGTGACGCGTCCCATCGTTCCGCCGCGGAAGTGAAAGTCCATGACGCCGAGCGCAACCGGAAAACCGCCGATCGCCGCAAAGCCGCAGACGACCGATTCGGAGAGGCCGCTGCGATCGCTATCGGCTTTCAGCTTGGCCTGATAGCTTCGCTTATCGGTCCACCCGAGCGGATCGCTCGGCACGACGTCCTGGCCGATCTCGGTGAAATCGCCGTCGGCGATCGAAGCGATTCGATCGTAGGCGCCCATGCGGAAGTGATACCCGCATCGCGTGCAGACGTCGAGATTCGCCGCGAGATCGCGCCGGTAGAGAACCTCGCCGCACTTGGGACACTTGCTCCACAACGCGGCGTCGTTGGACGGCGTCTCTTTGGATTTGCGGCTTGGACGCCACTCGGGCATCGGCACGTTGACCCTACGCCTTTCGCACTTTGGCCGATTGCGGCACGAAGGTTGCGGCATAGAGCCGTCCGAGCTGCCTGAGGTAGTTGAAGATCTCGTGCTGATTGAGCTTCGACTCCCCCGCAACCCGATCGGTAAAGACGTACGGAACCTCGATCGCCTTGCCGTATCGCGCCTTGGCGATGACCTCGAGTCCGATCTTGAATCCGATCGGATCGAGCGCGACGCCGTCGAGCGCTTCTCGCCGGACGAGAAAGTAGCCGCTGGTCACGTCCTTGACGCGCGTGAGCGGGCGCGCGAGCCAGCAGGCGACGCGCGACGTAATAACTCGCCGCGCCGGCCAGTTCGCGATGCCGCCCCCCGGAACGTACCGGCTGCCGACGGCCAAGCCGAACTCGCCCGACTCCAACGCCGCGACCATTTTCGGCAGCGCGCTCACGTCGTGGCTGAAATCGGCGTCCATCGCTCCGAGCGCCAACGACTCGGGGCGCGCAATTTTCCATCCGTCGATGACGGCGCTCGAAAGGCCGAGTTTCCCCGAGCGATGGAGGCAGCGAACCGGTGCGGTGTGCGAGAGCTGCTCGACGATTGCGCCCGTGCCATCCGGAGAGTTGTCGTCGACGACGATGATCTCACCGTCGAGTCCGTTCGTCCGAAACGTCGCCTCGAGCGCGCCGAGCAACTTCCCGATGCCGGCGGCCTCATTATAGGTAGGGATGACGATCGAGAACGGAAAGGGCATGCGAATCGCTGGTTCTACGACGTCAGGGCGCCTATCACCGCCAGGACCGCGATTGCGGCGGTGTCCGTGCGCAGAATTCTCGGGCCGAGTGAGATGAACGTCGCGCCGTGCCGTTGCGCGGCATCGGCCTCGCCGTGCGTGAAGCCGCCTTCGGGGCCGACGACGACGAGCAGGTCACCATGCGCCGGTATCACCTCGAGCAACCGTTGGTAGAGGGGAACGCGCGCCGCGAGCTCCCAGGCGAAGAGTACCGCCCGGTACGCGGTGAATCGCTCGAGCAGCGCGTCGAAGCGCAGCGGCTGCGCGACGTCGGGCACGTCGAGCCGGCCGCTTTGCTGCGCGGCGCCGCGCGCCAGGCGACGCCACCGCTCGAGCTTCTCGGTACCGACGGAACGCGCAACACTGCGCTCGCAATAAAAAGGAAGGAACGCACCGGCACCAAGTTCCGTGCCCTTCTCGATCACCAGTTCCATGCGCCGCCCTTTGGGCACCGCTTGCGCGACGTCGCATCGCACCGCGGCGGCGACGCGGGCAGTCTCGCTGCGCGCGAGCAGCCTGACGCGAACGATCTCTCCAGCCTCGTCGATCACCGAGTCGAATGACGCCGCCGCCGAGTCGATCACTTCGATGCGATCGCCCGGCTGCAGACGAAGAACGCGCGCGATCTTATGCGCGTCGCTTCCGCCGATCTCGACGACGCGGCCGACCGCTTGCGTTCCCTCGACGAAGAACCGGCGAGCCCCGCTCGCGCCGCGATCACTCAGGTCGGAATGCGTCCTTTACGCGTTCGAGAAACGTGCGCTCGGCAACGTTGTCGCCGGCCTCCTCGGCGTAGGCTTCGAGAAGCTCGCGCTGCCGTTTGCTCAGCTTCGCCGGAACGACGACGTTGACCGTGACGTGATGATCGCCGCGCTGCGAACCGCGCACGCTGGGCATGCCGTAGCCGCGCAGGCGCAGCGTCGTTCCCGATTGCGTTCCCGCCGGGAGCGTCATCTCGACCTCGCCCGCGAGTGACGGAACCTCGATGGTTGCGCCGAGGGCGGCCTCGGTAAAACTTACCGGCAGGCTCACAAACGTATCGCGTCCTTCGCGTGTGAAAATTCGATGCGGCAGGACGGTCAGATAGACGTAGAGATCTCCGGGCGGTCCGCCGCGCGTACCGCCTTCACCGTTGCCGGCGATGCGGATGCGCGATCCGTCGTCGACGCCGGGCGGCACGGTCACGGTCAGCCGGGTCTCGGTCTGGGCACGCCCTCGTCCGCCGCACGATTCGCACGGCTGCGCGATGACGTGGCCTTCGCCGCCGCACTGCGGACAGACCGTCTGCGTGACGATCTGACCGAGCGGCGTTTGGCGCGCGCTGCGAACGGCTCCGCTCCCGCCGCAGCGGCTGCAGGGAACGACCATCGTTCCGGGCTGCGCGCCGCTGCCGTTGCAGGCCGCACACGGCGCGAGCCGATCGAAGACGATCTCTCGCGCCGTTCCGCCGAACGCCTCTTCGAGGGTAATCTCGATGTCGTAGCGCAGATCCGATCCGCGCTCCGGGCCGGCGCGGCGCCCCTGCGCCGCTCCGCGAACGTTACCGAAGAACATGTCGAAGATGTCGCCGAATCCGCCGGGCCCAAAGCCGAAGTCCGCGCCGCCGGGCGCGCCGCCGTTGCCGACGACGCCGAAACGATCGTACTGCTCGCGTTTGCGCGGATCGGAGAGCACTTCGTACGCTTCGTTGATCTCTTTGAAGTGGTGCTCGGCCTTCGACTTGTCGCGCGCGACGTCGGGATGATGCTCGCGCGCGAGCGCCCGATAGGCCCGCTTGATGGCATCGCCCGAGGCATCGCGAGCGACGCCGAGGACTTCGTAGTAATCCCTCGTGGGCATGAGCTGCCTATAAAGCTACGCGTTTGGCATATCTTCGGAGAGACGCTGACTCAAGGTTGCCGCCGTCCCCGAGGCCAGCGCGAGCAGACGCGCGTACGGCATCCGCCGCGGCCCAAGAATCGAGAGCATCCCGAGCGCTTGCGATCCGAAGCGATAGGGAACGGTAACGACCGAAAAATCGGCGAGCTCCTCGCTGCCCAGTTCCCGGCCGATCTTCACGCTGGCCGCCTCGGCGTTCATCGCGTTGGCAACGATCTCATAGAGCGTCTTCTGCTCTTCAACGATGCGCAGAATCGAACGCAGCTTGCGCAAATCTTGAAACTCCGGTTGATCGAGCAGATTCTGTGCGCCCGCGGCGGCAACAGTCGGCTGTTCGCTCGATCGCGCCGACGCGGCGGCCGCGACGACGGCGCTGCGAAGATCTTCCGAAACGCCGGTCTCCTGCGCGGCCAAGGCGATCTCGCTCTCGGCGAATTCGCGCAACGGGCGATTCGCAAACCGCGCGTTGAGCGCGTTGGAGAACCTCGTGAGATCGTCCGCCGGCACCTCGGCCCCGAGTTCGAAGAGACTCTGCGCCGCGACGCCGAGCGACGTTACGACGATCGCGACGCCGGTATGCGGCGAGAGCCAAATCAATTGAAGGTGCTTGAAAAGCTGCGCTTCTTGCTGGGGCTTGGTTACGAAGGCCAAGTTGTTCGAGAGCCGTCCGAGGAGGCGCGTGGTGTGGTCGATGATCTCGTCGAGTTCGCGCGCGGCGTCGCCGAGCTCGTCGCGAATACGGCGGCGGTCGTCGTCGGTCAGCTCCTCGGGCTGCATCAGCCGGTCGACGTACGTCCGGTAACCGGCATCGGAAGGAATGCGCCCGGCCGAGGTGTGCGGCTGAATCAGATAGCCGCTCGCTTCGAGTTCGGCCATTTCGTTGCGGACCGTCGCCGAACTGATCCCCAGGTTGTACTTCTGGGTGAGCGCCTGCGAGCCGACCGGCTCGGCCGTCGCGATGTATTCGTAGACTACCGTTGCGAGGATGTAGGCCTTGCGCTTGCCGAGGTCGCCGCTCTCTATCACACCGTCTACTGTAGCACTCCGGCTCCGGGAGTGCTAGCTGAAGTCTCTGGAAGCGCTTGCTCGATTGCCTTGGAAAGCTCGCTCCAGCTCAGACCGCCCACGGAGACATAGGTGACGGCTCCGCTGGGATCGAGCACGAGCGTCACCGGGATCGCCGATACCGAGTAGATCCGAAAGACCGATCCCTGAATGTCCTCGACCAGCGGCAGCGTGATGCCGAAGAGGCGAAGGTAGTTGGCCGCGACGTCGGGCGATTCGTTGGAAATGGTCACCACCGCAATGCGATCGCCGAATTTTTGGCGCGCGCGGACGAAATCGTTCAGCTCGTCGGTGCAAACGTGGCACCACGTCGCCCAAAAATCGATGATCACCACCTTACCGCGCAGATCGGAGAGCGAGCGCGCGCCGTGCGCCGTCGGAAAGACGAAGTTCGGCGGCGGCGCGTCGTAGCGAATCGTTGCGAGCCCCGTTGACGAGGCGGTGAGCGCCGCGAGGACGATTGCAGCGAACATCAAGGAACCTCGAATATCGGTTCGGCAGGCATGCCTCTAGCGCCTCGGAACGTTTCGTGCATGACGAGCCCAGCGATTGAAGCCCTCCTCGAGGAGAGCCGGCGCTTTCCACCTTCCCCGGAGCTCGCCGCGCACGCAAACGCCGGCGCCGGCATCTATGCGGAGGCCGAACGCGATTATGCCGAGTTTTGGGCCTCGTGGGCCCGAAAGCTCGAGTGGAGCAAACCGTTTACCACGACGCTCGAGTGGAACGAGCCGTTTGCCCGGTGGTTCGGCGACGGCGAGCTCAACGTTTCGGTGAACTGCCTCGACCGCCACGTCCGCGCCGGGAGCGGTGAAAAGATTGCCTATTACTATGAGGGCGAGCCGGGCGACCGCCGCACCATTACCTACCGCGAACTGCTCGACGAGGTCAACCGGTTCGCGAACGGGCTGCGCAAGCTCGGCATCCGCAAAGGCGATCGCGTAGCGATCTACATGCCGATGATTCCGGAGCTTCCGGTCGCGATGCTCGCCTGCGCCCGGATCGGTGCGGCGCATTCCGTTATCTTCGGCGGCTTTTCACCCGAAGCGATCGTGGATCGAGTCAACGACGCTGCGTGCGTCGCGCTCATCACCGCCGATTACGGCCGGCGCCGCGGCCATACGATACCGCTCAAACGCAACTGCGACATCGCGATGGAGCATACGCCGTCGATCGCGCACTGCATCGTCGCACGCCGCGTCGGCGACGACGTCTTCATGCACGAAGGGCGCGACTATTGGTGGGACGAGATCGTCGCCGGTCAATCGACGCAGTGCGAGCCCGAGCCGATGAACGCCGAAGATCTGCTCTTTCTTCTCTACACCAGCGGAACGACGGCAAAGCCCAAAGGCATCAAGCACACGACGGGCGGTTATCTTACGCAGGCGGCGATGACGCACAAGCTCGTCTTCGATCTCAAGGAAGACCGCGACGTCTATTGGTGCACCGCCGACATCGGCTGGGTAACGGGCCACTCGTACATCGTCTACGGGCCGCTGGCAAACGGCGCAACCGGCGTCATCTACGAAGGCACCCCCGACTTCCCCGACAAGGACCGGTTCTGGGAGATCGTCGAGCGCTATCGCATCACGATTCTCTACACCGCACCCACGGCGATTCGCACGTTCATGAAGTGGGGACCGGAGTATCCGGCGCGCCACGATCTCTCGTCGCTGCGTCTTCTCGGAACGGTCGGCGAACCGATCAATCCCGAAGCCTGGATGTGGTATCGCGAGTGGATCGGAGCAAACCGCACGCCGGTGGTCGATACGTGGTGGCAGACCGAGACGGGCGGGATTATGATTGCGCCGCTGCCCGGCGTGACGACGCTGCTGCCGGGAAGCGCGACGCAGCCGCTGCCCGGCATCGCCGCCGATATCGTCAACGACCGCGGCGAATCGGTTCCGCTCGGCGGCGGCGGTTACGTGGTGCTGACGCGTCCGTGGCCGGGGATGCTGCGCGGCATCTGGGGCGACGACGAGCGTTACGTGCAGACGTACTGGTCGAAGTTTCCGGGCCTCTACTTTGCCGGCGACGGCGGGCATCGCGATGCCGACGGCAACTTCTGGTTCATGGGACGCATCGACGACGTCATGAACGTCAGCGGGCATCGCATCTCCACGACCGAAGTCGAGAGCGCGCTGGTCGATCATCCGGCCGTTGCGGAGGCCGCGGTCTGCGGCAAGCTCGACGAGATGACCGGACAGGCGGTGTACGCGTTCGTATCGCTCAAGGGCAGCGAACCCGGGTCGCCCGAGTTCGCCGACGAGCTGCGCGACCACGTCGCCGCCAAGCTCGGCAAGTTCACGCGGCCGAAGTACATCACGTTTACCCAAGAGCTGCCCAAGACGCGCAGCGGGAAGATCATGCGGCGGCTGCTTCGCGACATCGCCGAAGGGCGGATGCTCGGCGATACGACGACGCTGGCCGATTCTTCGATCGTCAGGGAACTGCAGGAGCGCGCCAAAGTCGAGGTCGCGCAGGAAGAGTAGCGCGCAAACTCATCCGTTCGCTGGCGATGGGCGTTCAATCTGGAGAGGAGCAACACGACGAGGCGTTGGCAGCAGGATTTGCGGCGCACGAGAGCTGGGCATTTACGCAAGCATATCGCCGCTACGCGGGGTTGCTCTACTCGGCTGCGTACAACGTGCTGGGGAACCCCGACGAAGCCGAAGACTGTATCGCCGACACCCTGACGCGGCTGTGGCGGTCTCCGGGAGCCTACGCGACGGCGCGGGGACATCTCCGCAGTTTTCTCGTCGTCTGCGTTCGCAATGAAGCGATCTCCCGGCGGCGGCGTCAGGCTCGCCGATCTCACCTGACGGCGCGGCTCGCCGCGATGCCGGTCGAGCACGACGAGCTCCGCCTTCCCGATCCGATCGAACGCGATCGGGTCCGCAAGGCGATGCTCGCACTTCCGGTCGAACAGCGAACGGCGCTGGCGCTGGCATATTACGAAGGGAAGACGCAGAGCGAGATTGCGGCGGAACTCGCGGAGCCGCTCGGCACGATCAAGAGCCGCATCAAGCTCGGACTGCGAAGGCTCGGCTCGATGCTCGAATCGGCCGCGCCGCAAGAGGACGAACGATGACCGACGGCCACGTCGCCGATCTCGCCGAACTCTACGCACTCGGCGCTCTCGCCGACGACGATCGCGTCGCAGTCGACGCACACCTGCGCGATTGTGCCGCCTGCGCGCGGGCCGTCGGCGCCGCCGAGGACGACGTTGCGCGCATCGCGTCGGCGCAGACGCAGTGGAACGCGCCTGCCGAATTGGCGGATCGCATCGCGGGCCTGCTGCACGTCGAACCGCCGCTCGCTCGACCGCGCTTCGCGAGCCGCCCCTGGCAGTTCGCCGCTATTGCGGCCGCATTGATTCTCGGGTTGTTGCCGTCGGCGTATCTTTGGTCGGAGAATCGCTCGATGCACGACGCCATGCTCGCGCAGAGCGCCGCGGTGGAGCGCCTCGCCGCCGTCCCCCATCGTACGACGGAGTTTCATCGCAACGGCGAGCCCGTCGCGGCGGAGGTCATGTATCCGTCGGACGGATCGTGGTACGTCGTGCTCGTTCGCGACACGACGAAGACGATGCAGGTTGCATGGATGCACGACGGCGAGCGCACGATGCTCGGCAGCGCCGTTCCGCGCGGAAACGTCGCGATGCTCTACCTTCCGAAGAGCCACCCGATGGGCCGGCTCGCGCTCATGGACGGAGATCGAATCGTTGCGGAGGCGACGCTGCCGTGGCAAAAAACGAGTCTAAATCGTCCAGGCGCTCGATCCGGGTAGCGGGGGGAAGCGCGGCGAGAATCGTCGCCCCGTAGCGCGTTGAAACCGCGCGGCCGTCGAGCAGCGCGACGAGGCCGCGATCGCGCGTGCTGCGGATAAGGCGCCCGAAGCCCTGTTTGAGACGAACCGTTGCCGCCGGGATCATGTAGTGCTCGAAACCGTCGAGCCCGCGCGCTTCGAGCGCGCGAACGCGCGCCATCACGAGCGGATCGCTCGGCGACGGAAAGGGCAGCCGGTCGATGATGACGCACGAGAGCGCGTCGCCGACGACGTCAATTCCCTCCCAAAACGTTGCGGTCGCGAAAAGTACCGCCCCCGGCGTGCGCCGGAACCACTCCAGCAGGTTCGTTCGCGGCAACTCGCCCTGAATTTCGTACGGGGAACGCGAGCCGCTCGCGGAGCAGGCGGTGCACCTCGCGCAGGCGCGCGTACGAGGTGAATAGCACGAAGGCCCGGCCGCCGGTGCGATCGAGACACTCTTCGACGATCGGCGCGGCGCGGCGTGCGAACTCCGACGACTTCGGATTGACCTCCGCTGGCGCGACGAAGAGCCGCGCCTGGCGCGCGTAGTCGAACGGCGACCGGGCGATGAGCTCTTGCGCGTCGTCGATTCCAAGCGTGCGGCGCACGAACTCGAACGATCGATCGGTCGCGAGCGTCGCGCTGGTGAGCACGACGCTCTGCGTGCGCGCGAAGAGCGTCTCGCGCAGGAAATCCGAGACGTCGTGCGGAGCGCAGTTAACGCGATAGCGCCCGTCGGCATCGCTGCGTTCCGCCCAGGAAATCGCTTCGGGCGCGCCGGCTTCGACCCGATCGATGACCGATTCGTGCGCGAGCACCAACCGCAGCGCGAGGTCGCGGCGGCGGTCGGCTTCGGCCGGATCGTCGACGGTTCGCTTTAACGCCGAAGCGGAGTTGGCGAAGAGCCAGTTTTCCAGGCGATAAAAGGTGGCGCGCAGTGCTTCGAGCGGTTCCCACGCCTCTTCGTTCGCGGCAAGCGGATAGCGCTCCGAGGGCAGGCGCGCGAGCGTCGTTTCGAGCCGGCGCAGCCCCGTTTCGAGCTCGGTGTCGAAGCTGGGCGGCAGTTCGTACGCGCGGCGCACCTTACGCAGCATGCGCCCGATCGTCGCGCCGGACAGTTCCGCCGTCAGCGCGTCGGTGGCCCAGCGTTCGCACTGATGGGCCTCGTCGAGCACGACGACGTCGTACGGCGGAAGCAGCCCGCCGCCGACCGCGAGGTCGAGAAAGAATAAGGCGTGATTGACGACGATGAGATCGGCGTACTTCGCTTCGTCGCGTTTGGCGAAGTAGAAGCAATCGCGAAAACGTTCGCAGAACTCGCCGACGCATTCGTCGGCGTCGGCATCGAGCTGCTCCCACTCATCCCCGGGAGGCACGAAGCCGAGCTCGGCACGGTCGCCGCTCTCCGTGCGGTTCGCCCAGTCCCACATCCGCTGCATCGAGCGCGATGGCGCGAGCAGTCGATCGGCACGCATCCGTTCGAGCTTCTGGCGGCAAAGATAGTGCGAACGCCCTTTGAGCAGCGTCACCCGAAGGGGGACGTCGAGCGCCGCTTGGACGAGCGGAATGTCCTTCTGCACCAGCTGCTCCTGCAACGCGATCGTGCCGGTCGAGAGCACGACCTTCTTGCCGCTGCGCACGGCGGGCACGAGATAGGCGAGAGACTTCCCGACGCCGGTACCGGCTTCGACGATCGTGTGCATCCGTTCCATGATGCCGCGCTCGACGAGCTGCGCCATCTGCAGCTGCCCCACGCGCGGCTCGTAGCCGCTCAGGTTTCGTGCAAAGGCGCCGCGGTCGCCGAAGATCTCTTCGAGGGGCGCAATCACTGCGCGTGCCGGTGCGGATCGAAGGGCGACTGGTATTCCGTTTCGAGCTCGCGTCCGGTCGCATCAACGACCGCCGGCGTAACGCGGCGGGGGCGAGAATAAATAACGTACGTAACCGCAAAGCCGGCGAGGAGTCCGGCGACGTGAGCCTGCCACGAGATCGCCGGGACCGTGAACGTAATCACGAGATTCAATATCAGAATGCCCACGTTGGCGCGCACCAGGTCCATCCCCGGCTTTCCGAGTTTGAAGCCGATCGCGAAGAGCGCTCCGAAGAGGCCGAAGATCGCCCCGCTCGCTCCCACGGTCGGCACCATCGGCGCGCTGAGATAGACGACGCTCACGCCCGAGGCGACGAGCGAAACCGCGTAGACGAGCAGCATACGCCACGGTCCCAAGGCGTACTCGATGAACCGGCCGAGGAACCACAGCGAGAGCATGTTGACGCCGATGTGGAGCAGGCTTCCGTGCAGGAACGCGCCGGTGACGATGCGCCACCACTGCCCATACTGTAAGACGAAGGCGGGAACGAGCGCACCGGCTTCGAGGACGCGCTCCATCCCGTTTGAGTTCGAGCCGGAGAGCATTCCCGGACCGCCGACGTAAAGCTCCCAAAGAAATCCGATAACGTTGAGGGCGATCAAGAAGCGGGTGATCACGCGATCATCACCGTACGCGCGAGCTCTAACGAAATGGCGTAGCGCTTGCCGTCGATTTCGATCGTTACGGGTCCGCCCAACGGCGCCTTATCGACAATCCCGAGCCGCACGCCCGGGCGTATCCCGACTTGGTCGAGATACCGTAGAATCTCGGGCATCTGCTCGCTGACTCCGGAGACCGTTACCTTCTTGCCCGACTCGACTTGCGCGAGCGGAATGCCGGTGCGCACCGGCTCGGTGAGATCGGCGGGCGGAATGGGATGTCCGTGCGGACACGTTTGCGGATCTCCCAGGGTAGCGACCAACCGCTCTTCGACGCGCGACGTGATCGCGTGTTCGAGAATGCAGGCCTCGGCGTAGACTTCATCCCACGGCATCCCCAGCACGTCGGTAAGAAGACGCTCGGCGAGGCGATTGCGCCGGACCACGCCGACGGCGACTTCAAGCCCCTTACGCGTCAGCTTGATATCGCCGCGCACTTCATGCTCGACGAAGCCGTCGTTGACCAGCTTTTTCAGCATGCCCGAGACGGAAGCCGGCGCAACGCCAAGTTCGGTTGCCAACGCCGACGTCGTTACCCCGGGCCCTTCCCGTTCCAAGCGGTAAATCGCCTTCATATACATTTCGAGGGACTCGGCAAAGTGGGAGTGCGAGTGTCCGGGCATAGCTGCTCTAACTTCCGGCGCCCGCCGGAAGTTCCGCAACGGCTGAATCGACCCGTTGCTCCATCGTCCGCTTGAGCTCCGGATCGGCGAAGCTCGACGCGATCGCGTTCCGGACGAACCGTTCCAGCGCGGAGCTTCCCGCAACCGCTTCGACGATGGCATATTCGCGCTCGATCGACGTGCCGAAGAGCGCCGGATCGTCGCAGTCAATCGTCACGACGCAGCCCGCGCGATCGAAATCCAAATACGGGTGCGGATGAGCGGGAAGCTCCGAACCGGTACGCCGGTTCGAGGTCGGGCAAATCTCGAGCGCGATATTTCGCGCGGCGAGGAGCTCGAGCGTTGGCCGATCTTCCAGCGCGCGAACTCCGTGGCCGATTCGCTCAACGCCGAGCACCTCGATCGCATCGCGAACGCTCTGCGCGCCGTCCGCCTCCCCTGCGTGTGCGACGCAATGCAGTCCCTGCGCGCGCGCGAAGGCAAAGACGTCCTCGAACCGCTTGGCGGGAAAGCGCGCTTCGTCGCCGCCGAGCGAGATGCCGACGACCTCCAAGTCGGTCATCGCCGCCACGGCGCGCGCCGTGGTCATCGCGTTCTCGTGGCCGAAGTTGCGCGTAAGATCGGGCAACAGGTTGAACCTCGCTCGCGGGCGGGCGGCTCGGAGTTCGGAAACGATTGCCTCCATCGTCGCGCGCACGTCGAGCTGCGGATTGAAAAACGTCCATACCGACGGCGAAACGAACAGCTCGCCGTAGATCACACCCTGCGCAAGCGCGTCCTCGACGAACTCGCGCGCGAGCCGGGCATAGTCCTGGGGATCTTTCAGCGAGCGGCTGACCGCCGCGAAGATATAGAGGAACTCGTTGAGTCCGCTGAAGCTGTATGGATCGCTCCGGTCGACCATCGCGTCCTCGCTCTTATACCGCAGGGAGACGCCGTGCTTCTCGGCCAGTTCGACAAAGGTCGAGGGACGCAAGCAGCCTTCGAGGTGACAGTGGAGGTGAATCTTCGGCAGGCGTGCGGCGAGCGAACCGAGCGTCATAAGCGTGCTTTTCGGCAGGGGTGCAACCGGACCCGTCGTAACCTAGTCGTTCCTATCGCGGGGTGGAGCAGTCCGGTAGCTCGTCGGGCTCATAACCCGAAGGTCGGTGGTTCAAATCCACCCCCCGCAACCAAGTCGGGTCCGAGTGCCTATGGTGCTCGGACTTCTTTCTTGGAGGAAGCATGTTTTGTGAGCGCTAGCGTATCGACGCCGCTTCGATAGCTCTTCCGCCGTCGCGCAGCTCGATACGATCGAACGGCTCGCGATGCTGCCAAAAGAGTTCGCTCGTCGGGCCCTTCGGCTCCGTCGTTCCGAGCGAAACGCTTCGTGCATTGCGGATGCCGTAGACATCGTAACGATGCGAACCTTCGACGATGACGTAGTACCAGGAACGGTCGCGCGCGTAGATCACCTTTCCCGGCGGGGCGTTCGCGCCGCTGAACTGCGCGTGGTTGAAGTGACTGTGGATCATTGCGAGCGCCGGCGTATCGTGCTGCGCGAAGAGGCCGGGCAACAGCATCCCTACGATCAGCGCGGCGGCTGCGGCGACTGGAATCCACCAAACCGGCGGCGGCTCGCGCCGGCGCAACGGCCGCGGCTGCAAAACGGCGCACGCAATCGGATCGACACGCACGCCGCGCTCGAGTGCGAGCACGGTCTCCTCGGCTTCGCCTACGCGTCGCGCGCATTCGGTGCAACCGGCAATGTGTTCGTCGATCGCGCCACGCTCGGCGGGATCGAGTGCCCCGATTGCGTACAGCTCCGCCGATTCGCCGACGTGCGCCTCAGGTTCCATTGCTTGCCTCCGGAATCAGCGAACGGCGCAGCGCTCGCAGCGCCGCGCTGAGCCGTCCTTTCACCGTACCGATCGGAATCGAAAGCTCAGCCGCAACTTCGCCGAGCGTCATGCCCCGGTAATATGCGCGCTCGACGACTTCCGCTTGGCCTGGTGTCAGTTGCGCGAGCGCGCGCGCAATGCGGTCGCGTTCGATCGGGTCGTCATCCAACTGATATGCTTGCGGCGGCTCGAGCGCACCGAGCATCTTCTGCTGCCGGCTTCCGCTGCGAACCTTCGCCAGCGCCGCATTGCGCGCGCAGGTTACGAGGAACGCCTCCAAGCTGCCGCGGGCCGCAACGTAACCGGCCGGATGGCGCCACAGGTGCAGAAAGACGTCCTGCACGCACTCGCGCGCGAGTTCACGCTCCCGCACTAGCCGCAACGCGGTCGCGTACATGCGCGCGCCGAACGCGCGATAGGCAGCATCGTACGCGCCGGCATCACGACGTGCAAAGGCGTTTTCGAGCGCAGCGTCGCGCACGTTATCCGAGCGCGCGGTCCTCGTATCGCAGGTCGTATCCCTCGAGCTCCACGGTTCGGTAGCCGATTGCGCGCAATAAGGCATCGTGCGGCAAGGTCACGGGACCTGGTTTCGCCGCGGCACCGGGTTTCGGCTGCGGATAGGCGGTGGCGTCGGCACTCGCAAAACGGATGTTCCCCTCCTGATGGGTGACGACTTGATGGATGTGGCCGTTGAGCACGGTAACGTGCTCGAACGGCGCGAGCAGTGCCAGCGCCTTGGCTCCGTCCTCCGTCGTCCAGCCCCACTGGGGATAGAGCGCGTAGAGCGGGACGTGGGTGAAGACCACCACGGGCGTCGAGCGCGCCACTCCGGTGAGATCTCGAGCGAGCCAGTCGAGCTGATCGTTGCCGAGCAGTCCCAGCTTCTCGAAGTTGAAGACGTTGAGCAAAACGACGTAGTGAACGCCTTTTTCGTCCCACGACGCCCACCCGCCGGCGGTTGAGTGCGGAATCTTGAAGTTCGACAGATAGGGTTTGAAATCGTTGCCGATCGCGTCGTGCTCGCCGGGCAGAGCGATCAGCGGCGCGCGCAGTTGCGACAGAATTGCGCGAGCGTCGTCAAACTGCTGCGCGGTCGAAAGATGGGTGATGTCGCCGGTGTGCACCACGAACGCAGGCGGCGACGTCATGGCGTTGATCGCGTCGACCGCCATCTTCAGCGTCGCGGCGACGTCGGGGTTGGCGGGCTGATGGAAACCGATGTGACTGTCGCTAATCTGCACGAATTGCACCGAATCGCTCGAAGCCGCGGCGACTGCCCGCCCCGCCAAGAGGCCGCCGGACCCGATGCCGTATGCAATTCCGGCTCCGGTCCAGGCCACGTGCTCGAGAAACGACCGGCGCCTCATCGTGCCGTCTCCCGAACGACGATCGTGCCCTTCATGAACGGATGCAGCTGGCAAAAATACCGGTACCGTCCGGCCGTGGTGAACGTATGACGCCAGACGCCGTTCGTGTCGAGACCTTTGGAATCGAAACTGCCGTCGGTTGCCGTGACGGTATGGGCATCGTCGTCGTCGTTGGTAAACGTAACGGTCTGCCCGGCGCTTATCGTGAGGGTCCGCGGCGAAAACGCGTCGTTCTTGATGTTGACGGCGGGCGACCCCGAACGCACCATGCCTGGAGCAACCAGTAGGGCTAGGATCACGGTCGCGAAGATTCTTCTCATGCCCTCTCTATGCCGGAAGGCACGCGACGGTTGGGGGTGAAGGTGAAAAGCGTGTTCGGAGAGCGGCACGCCTCGGCCGCGGCACTGACGTTGGCGCTCTGCGCGTGCGGGGGCGAGAACGCCGGCGGGAGCTTTCCCGCGACGCAATCACTTGCAGCTCCGGCCGTCGCGCAATTGCTCTTCCAGGATAGCTTCAACGGAAGCACGCTCGACACACGCAAATGGTTCTGGTGCTATCCGAACGGCAGTCCGAAGAACTGCACGAACAATCAGCACGGGATCCGGTATCGGGAGCGCGAGCAATACCGGCCGACGCAAATCTCGATAAGCGCCGGTCAGTTGCATCTAATCGCCGTGCGTCAATCGGTCAAAGCACGCTTTCCGTGGACGTCGGGCATGGTCGCGACCGGGGGACCCTTTACTACCGGCAAGCCGAAGCCATTTTTCGCATTTCGCTACGGCTATGCCGAGATACGCGTCCGACTGCCGGCCGGCAGCGGATTCTGGCCCGCCTTCTGGTTCCTGCCGTCGAGCGGCGCCTGGCCTCCGGAGATCGACGTCATGGAAGAGCAGGGCGCGCAACCGCATCGCGTCTACATGACCGTGCATTTTTCTACGACGAGCAAGAAAGACGATTCAATCCAAGGAGTCTTCAGCGGACCGAATCTCTCGAAGGGCTTTCACTCCTACGGAATCGACTGGGCGCCGGGATCGCTGACGTGGTACTTCGACGGTATATCGCGTCTTCACGTGACCGCGAAACAGATCGCCGCGCGCGGCGGAAAATTTCCCCGCACCCCGATGTATCTTTTGCTGAATCTCGCGGTGGGCGGCTGGGTGAGCCCGCCGAACAAGCACACGCCGTCGCCCGCCGCGATGATGATCAAGTACGTCCGCGTCTGGAACCGGCGCCCTTAATCGTCGAGCGAAAGCCTCCCGCGGCCAATCTCGTAGTCGGCCATCCCGTAGTAGATATCGAACTCACGTTCAGCGCGCCGATCGATCCCGGTGGGAAAGACGACGTGACCGACGGCTCCGCGCAGCTCGGCGCCAATTTTGGGAACGAAAAGCGGCTCGCGCGAGCGAAAGACGATGCGGTCGAGATGGTGCGCGTCGTGAATGATGACTCCCGCGCAATAGCGTAAGAGCGCGGAGCCGGTCGGATGTCGCAATTCGTCGACGCCGTGGATTACGGCGAGCCATCCTTCGTCGATGCGCACCGGCGGCGTACCGGCACCGACTTTGATGTTTCCCCAATTTGCAGACGGCATGGTCAGACGATGGGATTCGGTGGCAATGCAGAGCGCGGTAATGTCGCGCTGCACGGCTTCGAGCGGAACGTACGCGATGGCGATACCTTCGCGACGGTCCGGCGGAAGTGCTTTGATCTCGGCGATCGCCGCGTCGGGATCGGTCACGGTGAGCCGCATGGTCGGCCGATGATAGAATGCCAACGACGCAACGCCGGCAGGCGATAGCACCGGCTCTGGAAAGAAGGCCGCATCCTTATCTGCGAACGGCTCGTCGCTTCCAAGAAATCGCAGCAATCCGAGCCGCTCCCAGTGCAGCCCATCGTCCGAGGCGGCAACCGCAACCTCCGGCGCACGCGGGCCCAAGGCGACGTAGGCCATCACGTACCGGTCGATCGCGTGCACGAAGGTGACGCGCGGATCTTCGCAACCGTACCCCTCGGGGCCGTCACGCAGTTCGTACGGCGCTTCGGGCTCGAGCGCGAATCCGCAAAAATCGAGCTCCAGCGTTCTACCGGCATGCTCGCTGCCGCGAAAGGAACCGATTCGCGAAACGTTGCCCGGTGCGACCATTCGCGGGTAGAGCTGCAGCGAGCCGTCGCGAAGGCGCGCGCAGGCCGGATTCAAAATGCCCATTCGGCCGAGCGAGGCGCTCGGCTTGAGCACGACGCCGAGTCGCGTAAACTTCAAAGGTCTGCCACGCCACCGGTCATAATAGAGCGCACTATTCATGAAGCGGCTACTCGTCGCCTACGACAGTTCCGATCAGTCCAACGCCGCGCTCGACGTCGCGCTCGCGCTGGCGCGCAGCGAAGGAGCGTCGATCACCGCAGCCTACGCCATGCATATCTCGGAAGAGATCGGCCGCATCGCGGCGGCATTTCACCACACTCCGGCGTCGGCCGCAAAGATGCTGCGCGACGACGCGCGCGCAATCTTGGCCGAGGCCTCACAACGCGCCTCCGCGGCAGGCATCGCGATCGATACCAAGCTGGTGGATGCTCCGGTGATTTCAGGACTGGTCGACTATGCGCGCCGCATTCGCGCCGACACGATCGTCGCCGGCAGTCATGGGCGCAGCGGCTTGCCGCGCCTCTTACTCGGCAGCGTCGCGGAGGGATTAATGCGCCACGCCGGCGTGCCCGTTCTCGTCGTGCGAATGCCGGTGGAGGAACGAACGCGCGGCAAGCGCCGCAATGCTACGCGCTAAGGAGCCCGGCTTCTTTACCGACGCGCTCGAATGCTGCGAGCGCCCGATCCATTTCCTCTTTCGTCAGTGCCGCGCTGATCTGCACGCGTATCCGAGCCGTTCCTTCCGGCACGACCGGATAACCAAACCCGGTGACGAAGACGCCGGCCTTCAAGAGTTTATCGCTGAGCGCGATCGCGAACGCCGTTTCGCCGACGATGATCGGGACGATCGCGCTCTCGCTCTCCAGCGGCTTGTAGCCGATCCGCGTGAGCCCCTCGCGGAAGTAGCGCGTCTTCTCCCGTAGATCGGCGACGAGCTCCGGATGTGCGTCGAGGTATTCGATGGCGGCGAGCGAGCTGCAGGCGACCGTTGCCGGCAGGGCGTTTGAAAAAAGCTGCGGACGCGAACGCTGGATCAACGTGTCGATCAACGCATTGCTTCCGGCAACGAAGCCGCCCGCCGCGCCGCCCAGCGCCTTGCCGAGCGTTCCGGTGATCACGTCGACTTGACCGGTGAGCCCGTAGTGCTCGACCGTACCGCGTCCGGTCCTGCCCATGACGCCGGTGCCGTGGGAATCGTCGACGACCACGATCGCGCCGTAGCGCTTCGCCAGTTCGACGATCTGCGGAAGCTTTGCGAGGTCGCCTTCCATTGAGAAGACGCCGTCGGTGACGATCGCGATCGGAAAACAGCCGGCAACGGCTTTGAGCTTCTCTTCGAGCTGCGCCATGTCGCTGTGTTTGAATCGCTCGCGCCGCGCTTTCGACGCCAGACGTACGCCGTCGATGATCGAGGCGTGGTTGAGCTCGTCGGAGACGATTGCCGATCCTTCGTCGCAGATCGTTGGGAAGAGGCCGGTATTCGCATTCCAGCAAGAGACGTACGAGAGCGCCGCCTCCGTCCCCAAGAATTCGGCGATTCGCCGTTCCAATATCCGGTGAATGTCGAAGGTGCCGCAGATAAAGCGCACCGAGGCCGTGCCCGCGCCGTACTTGTCGAGGCCGCGCTTTCCCGCCTCGACCACTTCGGGATTGTCGGCGAGTCCGAGATAGTTGTTGCTCGACAGGACGATAACGTCGCCGGCCTCTTCCATATGCACCTCTGGCGCCATCGGCGTCGTGAGGTGACGAAGATGTTTGTACGTGCCAGCCTTTTTGAGCCCGTCGAGGTCGCTCTGCAACTTCGCTTCGAAGGCCTGATTCATGGTGTGGCTATATCTCCTTTGAAATCGAGCACGATTTTGACCGCCTCCCCCTTCTGCATCAGATCGAAGGCGCGGGCGAACTCCGTGTACGGAAGGACGTGCGAAACGATCGAACGCGGGTCGACCCGTCCGCTCTTGACCAGCGCTTCGGTTTGATACCACGTCTCGAACATCCGCCGCCCGTTGATCCCGAGCACCTTCAGGCCTTTGAAGATGATGCGCTCGGCGAGATTGAGCTTCACCGTATCGGCCGGTATGCCGAGCAACGCCGCCGTTCCGCCATTGCGCAGAAGTTGCAACCCGAGGTCGATCGCCGCGCCGCTTCCCGACATTTCGAGCAGCACGTCGGCGCCGTCGCCGCGCGTCCGCTCCTTGATCTCGTCCACGATGTTCGGATCGGTTCCCAAGAACGCGGCGTCCGCACCGAGGCTTCGCGCGAGTTCGAGCTTTGCGGGATTCACGTCGATGGCAAAGACGAAGGTCGCGCCGGCCGCACGCGCCACCGGGATTGCCATGAGACCGATGGAGCCGACGCCGGTGATCGCGACGCTCTTGACGCTGACGCCGGCCGCCATCACCGTATGGACGGCGTTGCCGAGCGGGTCGAAAATCGCTGCGACGACGTCGGGGATCGCCGGATCGAGGCGCCAAACGTTGTATTCGGGGACCGCGACGTACTGGGCAAACGCGCCGTCGCGGTCGACGCCGATGATCGCAACGCGCTCGCAGATATGCGCTTCCCCGGTTCGGCAGAGCAGACACGTGAGGTCGACGATATGGCCTTCGGCGGAAACGCGGTCGCCGATGCGAACGGAACGCACCGTCTCCCCAATCGCGACGACCGTGCCCATGAACTCATGCCCGACCACGAGCGGCGGCTTGATTCGGTTCTGCGCCCACGCATCCCAGGCATAGATGTGCTGGTCGGTGCCGCAGAGCCCGGCCTTCTCGACCGCGATCAACACCTCGCCGGGCCCGATCTGGGGCACGGGGACTTCGGCCAGGCGGAATCCGGGCCCAGCATTCGGTTTGACGAGAGCCATCATCGTCGAAGCCATGAAGGCGCGGTAATTTCACTCGGCTTCGCTGAAAACCCGCTCACCGGCGCTTCCAACTGCCGGAGATGAAGGAGTCTGCGATGCCGCGCTGGTTGATTCCGACGGCATATCTTTTGCTGAGCCTGTTGGCCGCAACCCTGATCCCGCGTCTCGAGTACGCGCTCTATCCGGCCTTCGGCCACGAAATCTCGGTCTCGACCGCGCAGGCACTGCTCGGAGCGATTGCATCGGGAATGATGGCCTTTACCGCTATCGTCTTTTCGATCGGTATGCTCTTCATTCAATATACGGCGACCGCTTTCTCGAAACGATTCATCCTTCAGCTCAACCGCCGGCGCGTCATCTACCACGCCTTCGGCGTCTTCGTCGCAACCTTTACGTTTGCGCTCGGTACCCTCGTCTTCGTCAATCGCGAGGGATCGGACTGGATTCCGTTTTTCTCGGTCATCGTCGTCGGCGTGCTCTTGGTGGCCAGCATCGCGCTGCTGGCGATGCTGGTGAACCAAGTCGCCGAGCTGCGCGTGACGCGAATACTCGCCTATGTCGGCGACCGAGGGCGCCAGTTGATCGCGCTGATGCCCGACGAAGTCGCGACGTCGCACGCCGCCGCCAAGCCGATCGCGTCGCTTTCGCAAGAGATCGTCTATTCCGGAGCGTTGAGAGTATTGACGGCAATCGATACCGGCAGTTTGGCCGAACTTGCACGCAGAACCGGCACGACGATCCAGCTCGAATGCGCGATCGGTGACACGCTCTTTCCAAAGAGCGTGTTCGCGCGGGTCCACGGTGCGCGCGACGCGATCGGCGAAGCAGCGGTCCGCGCCTGCCTGAAGTTGCGTTCGGAGAACTTCTACGACTGCGACATACGCTTCTCGCTGCGGCTCTTGGTCGACACCGCGATCATGGCGCTCTCGCCCGCCGTGAACGATCCGACGACGGCCGTCGAGGCGCTCGACCAAATTCTCGATCTCATGATGCGCTTGGGAGAAAAGCGTGGCGGCGGAAGCGTGACCGACGCTAACGGCAGGCCGCTGCTGATTTACCCGGCGCCGGCGTGGAACGACTATCTCTCGCTTGCCTTCGACGAAATTCGCCGCTATGGAATCGACGCGCTCCAAGTCGTTCGCCGGCTTCGCGCCGCGCTCGTTCGTCTTGCCGGCTCGGTCGAGGGCGAGCGGCGGGAGGCGGTGCTGGAGTATCGGCGGCGGCTCGACGCCGAGATCGAACGGCGCGAGTGCGATCCGGCGGATCGGGCGACCGCGCTCGGAATCGATCCGCAGGGGCTCGGTTTGACGCGCCTTTGACGTTAGGCGCTTACCGCGCGCCGATCCTCGGAAAAGATTTCCGCATGGTTAAAAGTCGTACTCCAGCATGGCACGGTTGTACTTAAAGATGGGGAGGCCGCCGAGGAATGTCGAGCCGATCGAAGAGCCGGGCGGACAATTCGTGGCTGCGGCACCGCAATACGTGTCCGACAGATAACGCTCGCCGTAACGATAGCGCAAGAGCAGTCCGTGGTATGGCTCGTTCTTGCTAACTTTACTAAAAAAGTAGCGACCATCGAGCCACCAAATCTTGGTGTTTTCGGCTGCGAGGGCGTTGCCGTAATTGTAGCCGGCATCCGCCGCTTGGAAGATCCACTTCTGGTTCGTCGAGACAAACTGAAGCTGCGTCTGCCACGACGTGCCGGGTGCGCGCCGGTCGACTTGCCCCTGCATGAAGTTCGTCGTGTACAATGGATCGCTGGTCGTATTATCGGTGTACGGACTCGCCCAGCCGCCGTAATAGATCGACGTCGTTCCGTTTGGATTCATGAAACACTGCCCGGTGTTCAGCGGCAGGAAATAGGCGAGCGTCGCTTTTGCCGAGATCTGATAGCTGGAGTTGCTGCAGGTTACGCCCGCCGGCAGATTGACCGTATCGTTGTGCCATGGAATCGAATCGTAGGCAACCCAGAGCGACAGATTTTTCGTAAAGTTTGCGCCGACTTGCGCACCGAGCGCCTGGCTGTCGATGTTGCCGATGTACGACTTGCCGGCGTTGTTCTCCCAGCCGCCCTGCATCGCAACGAACGGCGCCCACTTTCCGGGGAATGTATATCGTCCGTCAAACCACTGCATGTTGGCCAGATCGGCGACTTGATAGAAGTAGCCGTTGACGCCCAATCCGCGTCCCGACGGGTCGCTGTAGCCGACCGTCTCGTACGTGAAACCGTTGGTCTGAATGCCGCTGCCGCCCGCGACGATGATGTTTGAAGGCAGTCCACTGCTGCCGGCCGGATAACTCGTGAGCAGCGTGTACTGCGTAAACGACGAGCTCGTGCGGCCCTCGAATGCGAACATGTGCGCGGCCCCGACGGTCCAACCGGAGGGGGAAGTGTAGTTCAGGTAGGCACCTTGATATGCCTCAGGCTTCAGCCGCGTATCGGCCGGCCCGGCCCATGGTGTATTGAAGAGCACGTTACCGCCCTGACCGTCGAAGCCGTGCGCCTTATAGCCCCCATACGCCTGATAGAAGGTGCTCAACGTAAAGCCCGGCAGCGTGTCGTCGGGATTCGTGTTGGGGGGAATCTGAGTCACGCAAACGGCGCCCTTGAGATGATTTGCCGGAACGACGCACGGTCCGTCCATCGGGTTTGCGTAGAGGTACGTGCCCCCGACGTACCAGCCGTTGGGGAAGTTGTATTGACCGTGCACGGCAATCGCGCTATTCCAACTCGCCTGATTGACGGCGTTCGAGTTGTATTTCGCGCCCGGCGCGAAGTCGAACTGCGTTCCGGGATTGTTCGACGCGTTCTGACGTGTGAAATAATACGAACGGAAGAGTCCGCCCAGCGTCAACGGATTGGGCGTCGGCGGCGGAGGCGGCGGCGCGACCGTCACTTCGGGAGCCGGCGCCGGAGGAGTCTCAGTTGGGGGCGGCGTGGCTTCGACATATCGCACCACGACGAGGTGCCTCTCGGGGACCCACTGCACGTAAGCGCCCATCCCCTCGGAGATCGCGCGAATAGGAACGAGAACGACGCCGAGATAAACGATCGGCGGCACGTCGAGCGGACGCGATTCGCCGTTGACCACGACCTCGGGCTTTCCGACGGTCACGACGACCTCGGCGCCGGGCTTGGAGATCGTCGCGATCTTGCTCGACGGATCGTACGAGACGCTCGCGCCCATCTGTTCGAACATCGAACGCAGCGGGATGTAGATCGCGCCGTTGCGCGCGTACGCGGCAAGGACCCGTCCTTGCTTGAGCGTATCCGGATTGGCGTACACGTGCCGGTCGTTGTAGAGAATGGGAATCTCGCCCGAAGGCGGCGACCCGAAATCGGCCGGCGGCGGCGAGGGGGCTTGCGCGATGCCCGCTCCCTGCCAGGCGGCCATCGCGGGCAAAGGACCGGCGAGAAGCACAGCAGTTCCAAGAGCGGCAAATAGCGACTTCATTACGAGAAGGGTCCTCCTGCTAAGAAAACGACTCGCGTCAACTTCTTGCTCCAAAATAAATAACCTTGGTTATTGACCAAAGTGTTTAAATGCAGAAAATCGCCCCCGGCCAGCCTGGCCGAGGGCGATTTTGACCGATTCCCTGCGAGGGCCGCCTAGAAGTCGTACTCGAGCTGGGCCCGGTTGTACTTGAAGAGCGGCAAGCCGCCGAGGTAGGTCGACCCGATCGAGGAGCCGGGAACGCAGTTGGTGGCGGCCGCGCCGCAGTAGGTGTTGGAGAGCGTCCGATCCATGTACCGGTATCGCAGCGTCAGACCGCGATACGGTCCGGGCTTGACCGCACTGAAATGGTAGAGCCCGTCGAGCGTCCAGTCGCGCGTGTTCTCCGGCGCGAGCGCGTTGCCGTAGTTGTACCACGCGTCCGTTCCGATGAAGACCCACTTCTTGTTCGTCGACGTGAACTGCAGGGCCACTTTCCACGACGATCCGGGTGCCCGGCGATCCGCCACGCCTTGGTCGATACTGGTGGTAAACAACGGATCGGTGGCGTACGCATCGGTGTACGGGCTCGCCCAGCCGCCGTAGTAGACTTGCGTCGTGCCGTTCGGATTGTTGAAGCACTGAGCCGCGTTTGACGGCAGGAAGTATGCGAGCGTCGCGCCCGAGGCGCTGAGCTGGTAGTTCGCGTTATTGCACGTGACGTTCTTGGGCAGGAAGATCGTGTCGGTCTTCCACGGGATCTGATCGTATCCGGCCGTCAAGAGCAGGTTCTTCGTAACGTGCGCGCCGATCTGTGCGCCGAAGACCTGACTGTCGATCTTTCCGATAAACGACTTACCGTTATTGCTTTCGCTACCGCCTTGCAGCGCGATAAACGGCTTCCAGGGCGTATCGCTGAAGACATACTGCGCGTCGCCCCACCACATCGTTACGATGTCGCTGACGCCGTAGAAATATCCGTTCGCCGAAAGGCCGTTCGGATTGTCGTAACCCAGCTTGCCGAAGGTAAAGCCGTTCGTGTTGATGCCGTTACCGTTGGGCAGAAAGATGTTCGAGGCCAGGCCGGGGTTACCGGCCGGATAACTCGTCAACAGCGTCTGCTGCGTGAACGAGGAACTCGTCCGGTTCTCGAAAGTGAACATGTCGGCACCTTCGATCGTCCAGTACGACGGCGAAGTGTAACTCAGGTAAGCGCCCTGGAAGGCCGCCGGCTTGATGCGCGAATCCGACGGGTTCGCCCACGGCGAGTTAAAGAGCACGTTGCCGAGCTGACCGTCGAAGCCGTGCGCTTTATATCCGGCGTATGCCTGGTAGAACGAGCTCAGCGTGAATCCGGGCAGCGTGTCGTCCGGGTTGGTATTCGGCGGGGTCTGCGTAACGCAGACCGCACCCTTGAGATGATTGGCGGGAACGACGCACGGGCCGTTGATGGGGTTCGCGTAAAGATACGTCGCGCCGATATCCCAGCCGTTCGAAAAGTCGTACTCGCCATGAAGGGCGATACCGCTGTTCCAACTCGCTTGATTGACGCCGTTGGAGTTGTATTTCGCTCCCGGCGAAAAGTTGAACTGCGTGCCGGGATTATTCGAAGCATTCTGACGCGTGAAGTAGTACGAGCGGAAGAATCCGCCGAGTTTTAGGGGATTCGGCGTCGGGGGAGGCGGCGGCGGTGCGACCGTCGCTGCCGGAGCGGGCGGCGGAGCCTCGGTCGGAGGAGGCGTCGCTTCGATGTAGCGCACCACGACGAGGCGCTTGTCGGGCACCCATTGCACGTACGCGCCCATCCCTTCGGAGATTACGCGGATGGGAACCAGGACGGCGCCGTGATAGACGATCGGCGGCACGTCGAGCGGGCGCGATTCGCCGTTGACGATCACTTCGGGCTTACCGACGGTCACGACGACCTCGGCACCCGGCTTGGATATGGTGGCGATCTTCGAAGATGGATCGTACGAGACGCTCGCGCCCATCTGTTCGAACATCGAGCGCAGCGGCACGTAGATGGCACCGTTGCGCGCGTATGCCGCGAGTACGCGTCCCTGCTTGAGCAGATCGGGATTGGCGTAAACGTGACGGTCGTTATAGAGGAGCGGAATTTCGCCCGAGGGCGGGGCGCCGAAATCGGCGGACGGAGGAGCGGACGTCTGCGCTACCGGCGTGGCCTGTGTTTCCGCCAGCACCGAAGACGTCCCGATTAGAACCATCGCCGCTGCGGCAGGCACAGCGCGCAAGAGGATGCGTATCACGATAGACGGTTCTCCTGGAAGGCATTGAGGGGGCTGTTAACGAGTCTAGCGCTCGGCGATTAAGGTCGTCTTAACGGCCGCTTAAGCGGCATACCGGAAGCGCCGGAGGCGTTTATCCGAACCGGCCCGTGATGTAATCTTCGGTGCGTTTGTCTTTTGGTTTGGTGAAGATCGCGGCCGTCGTGTCGGCTTCCACCAGGTCGCCGAGCAGAAAGAAGGCGGTGTTGTCGCTCATGCGCGCGGCTTGCTGCATGGAGTGGGTCACGATGACGACCGTGTACTGTTTCTTCAGCTCGTCGATGAGGTCTTCGATCTTGCCGGTGGCAATCGGATCGAGCGCGGAGGCCGGCTCGTCCATCAGAATCACCTCGGGGTCGACCGCGAGGCAGCGAGCGATACAGAGGCGCTGCTGCTGTCCTCCGGACAGGTCGAGCGCGGAACGATCGAGACGATCCTTGACCTCGTCCCAAAGCGCGGCTTGACGCAGGCTGCGCTCGCAGATGTCGGCCAACTCCGACGAGCCCCGCTCGCCGTGTATCCGCGGGCCGTAGACGACGTTGTCGTAGATCGACTTCGGGAATGGATTTGGGCGCTGGAAGACCATCCCGATCCGGTATCGGATCGTCACCGGATCGATCTCCGGCGCGTAGATATCGCTCGCGTCGAGCAGTACCTTTCCTTCGACCCGCGCGCCGGGCGTCAGATCGTGCATCCGGTTCAGCGCGCGAATAAAGGTCGACTTGCCGCACCCCGACGGACCGATGAGCGCCATGACGCGATTGGCCGGAACCTGCAGCGAGGCGTCTTTGATGGCGCGGAACGAACCGTAGTAGACGTTGAGTTTCTCGACGTCCATCTTCACCTGCACGGAGAGTGCCACCGGATCTTCGACGTCGGCAAACATCTTATCGGCGGTTTCGTCGAGCATCGCGTTCAGGCCCGTTCTGCGTTAAGAACGTTAAGAGGCATGCGTTGCGCTACGCCCCGCTCTCTCGCTTGATGCGCATGATCGGAATACGAATCGTAAACGCCGTACCGCGCCCGAGCATCGACTCGGCCGAGACCGCGCCACCGTGCGCGTCGACGATCCCCTTGACGATCGCGAGCCCCAAGCCGGCACCACCAGTCCCGCGCGTACGCGACCGGTCGACGACGTAAAACCGCTCGAAGATATGCGGCAAATCCCGATACGGAATACCTTCGCCGGTATCGCGAACGCGCAGCACCGCATCGCTGTCGCGTGCGTCGAGTTCGATGCGAACCCGTCCTCCGCCCGACGTATGGCGCAACGCGTTGTCGATTAAATTGACGAAGACTTGCGCCAGCCGGTCGGGATCGGCCTCGACCCGAACCGGACGCAGCGCCGCCATCTCGAGGGAAATGCCTTTGTTCGAAGCCTGCTGCTCGAACGCGGCGACGATTGGCCGCGCGATTTCCTCGAGATCGACGTCGCGCAGATTGAGCTTGAGCTGACCCGATTCGGCGCGCGCCTGCTCGAGCAGCCGATCGACGAGCGCGCTGAGCCGGTCGACCTGCGCGAGCGCCTGCGGCAGAAAGAGATCGCGCGCCTCTTCTTCAGGCGCTTCGAGCACCGTTTCGAGCATCAGCTTGATCGACGAGAGCGGCGTGCGCAGCTCGTGCGAAACGTTCGAGAGAAACTCCTTACGCGCGCGATCGAGCCGTACGAGCGCGGTCTGATCGTCGGAAAAAATGACGACGCGGCGTGCCTCGCTGCCGTTCTCGGTGAGGGGATAGACCGAGACGCGATAGGTTCGCTGGCCGGACGCCCCGGTTAAGAGGAGCGGCGCGACCGAGGCTTCGCCGCGCAGCGCATCGCCGATTCTGCGTTCCAGCTCGATGTTCGGTATCGCCTCGATGACGTGCACGTTGAGCGCGCGGTCCGGATCGAAGCCGAACGTCGCGCCCGCGGCCGCGTTAGCGAACTCCACGCGATAGGTGCGGTCGACCAAAACGACGCCGATCGGCAACGCGCGTACCAGCCGCGCGAACGCACCGTCCGCGGGGGCTTGCGGCAACGCCGGCTCGACGGGAGGGACCGGCTCGATTCGCGGTATGGGCTCCGCCGGCGCCGCCGTTCGCGGCCGCACCGCGACGGCGCGCGCGGCAAGCGATCCGGCCGCGAGCCCAACGACCAGCGCGAGCAGCGACCACTCGAGCGGAGTCAAGCTTTGAACATGTAACCGCGGCTGCGAACCGTCAAAATGTGGCGCGGTGCGCGCGAATCTTCCTCGATCTTTTCGCGCAGCCAGCGAATGTGGACGCTGACCGTTTGCTGTTCGCCTTCGAAGTCGTAGCCCCAGACTTTGTCGAGCAGGGTCTGCCGCGTCACGACGCGGCCGTTGTTCTCCATGAGCACGCGCAGGAGTCCGAACTCCTTGGGAGCGAGGGCGACCTCTTTGCCGCGAACCGTGAGCTGTTGACGAGACGGGTCGAGTACGATCTCGCCAAGCGCAATCGCCTCGTCGTGACCGGAGTGCATCGACGCCTGACGGCGAAGGCGCGCCTTCACCCGGGCTAAGAATTCGTGCAGTGCGAACGGCTTGGTGACGTAATCGTCGGCCCCGAGCTCGAGCGCCAGCACTTTGTCGATCTCCTGATCCTTTGCGGTCAGCATGATGATCGGCACGGAGCTGAACTTTCGAATTTCCTTGCACGCCTCGACGCCGTCCAAAACGGGCAGCATGATATCGAGCACGATCAAGTCGGGCTGCTCTCGCTGCGCCATGGCGATCGCGCTACGCCCGTCGCCGGCGGTCACCACCGCATATCCGCTGCGCTCCAAATTAAAGCGCAGCGTTTGAAGGATCGCGGACTCGTCGTCCACGACCAGAATTTTCTTGTTGAAGTCCGGGCTCTTAGCCGGCGCCGCCCGCGGCGGCTTCGCTTCCGTTGTTACGTTCATACGTTTTTACGATCGCGCTGTAGTCGAGCGCGCCGTCCCCTTGAGCGGAGCGATCAGTATAGAGCTGGTATGCCAGTCCCGTGGCCGGCATCGGATGTTTGAGCGCCCGAGCCGCATCGAGTGCGGCGGCGAGATCTTTACGAAGGAGATCGAGCGCGAACCCGCCGTCGAACGAGCCGGCGAGCCAGGTTTTCGGCAGCCACTCCGACAGCAGATAGTTCGAGGCCGTCGCCGAGGCGAGTACCGCACGCACGGCATCGAGATCGGCGCCGGCGCGCCGTGCAAAGATGAGACCTTCCGCATTGGCGATCATGACGTTCGAAATGACGATCTGATTGACGAGCTTTACGGTTTCACCCATCCCCGCCGGGCCTAGATGATGCGGGGTGCCCATCGCGCGAAGGAGGGGTTCTGCTCGTGCGAAGGCCTCCGGCGAGGCTCCGACCATGATCGTGAGCGTGCCTTCGCGTGCGCGCGCCGGACCGCCGCTCACCGGGGCGTCGACGAAGTCGGCGCCGAGTTCGGCGAGACGAGCTGCGAAGGCGCGTGATGCGACCGGCGAAATCGTCGACATGTCGATGACGAGCAGGCCGGGCTTCGCTCCGTCGGCGACGCCGCGCGGACCGAAGAGTGCGTCCTCGAGGTTGGGCGCGTCCGGAACGCAGAGAATAACGGCATCGCAGCGAGCCGCAAGTTCGGCCGGATCGGCCGCTTCCGTGACCCCCACTGCGCGCAAACGCTCGAGTGCCTCGCGGCGGCGGTGCACGCTCGCGATCACGTCGAAACCGGCTCGGCGCAGCGCTGCGGCCATCGGCTCGCCCATCGCACCCAGTCCAACGAATCCGACACTCGCAATCACGAGCGGCCCTTTGGGCGCCGCCTCAGGATAACCTTCGGGGAGCGGCGAAGCCGCTGGCTACTATGACTGCAACTGCCACGCCGACGATTGCTCGCCCGACCTTCGATGCGATGAACCTTTCCATCGGAAAGCGCACGCGCTTGCACCGCTTGATGTACGAGCACGGTCCGGCAAACGGCACGCTCATGATGCTCCCCATCGATCAAGGTCTCGAGCACGGCCCCATCGATTTCTTCGACAACCCGGACGCGATCGACACGGATTGGATCTACCGGCTCGCGGTCGAGGGCAACTTTTCCGGGATCGCGCTGCACGTCGGGCTCGCCGAGAAGTATCAGAAGAACTACGCGGGGCGCGTTCCGCTCCTTCTGAAGGTTAACGGCAAAACGAACATTCCGTCCGACGATGAGGCTTTCAGCCCGCTTACGTCGTCGGTCGAGGATGCGATACGTCTCGGCGCCGATGCGGTCGGTTATACGCTCTATGTGGGAAGCCCCGCTCAGGAAGTGGACATCGCGCAGTGCAACGAGGTCCGCCGCGACTGTGATCGCTACGGGATGCCGCTGGTGATCTGGGCCTATCCCCGCGGTTCGGCCGTCAGGGCTAAGGGCGGAATCGATTCGCTCTACGCCGTCGATTATGCCGCGCGCGTCGCCTGCGAGATGGGCGCCGACGTCATCAAACTCAACGAGCCGGTCTGGAAGGCCGAGGACGCCGAGAAGCTTCCCAAGCCCTACAACGCGTTAGCCTTCGAAGCCGTCGACGGCTTGCGCAAGGTCGTCAAGTCGGCCGGGCGCAGTCTGGTGCTCGTTTCGGGCGGAAGCAAGATGGGCGACGAAGCGACGATTCACAAGGCGCACATCGCGATGGCGGCGGGTTGCGTGGGTCTAATCTTCGGCCGCAACATGTGGCAGCGCAAATGGGATCAAGCGCTCGGCATGGCTTCGAGCATTCACGCCGTGATGAAGGAGTACGGTCAGCAGCAGTAGCGCTGCGCTAGTGGGCGGCGGCCTGTGCCGATGCGGCGCACTGCGCGCACTGGTAGCCGACGGCGCCGCCGTGTTGCTGCGGCACCATCTGCTCGAGCGGACCGCGTCGCCCGCATACGGCGCAGGCATAGGTCGTAGCGCCGGCGTGCGCGGGTGAGCTCGACTCGCTGCGCTTGGCAACCCAAAACGCAGCGTAGATGATCAGCCCGACCACCAGCGGCGCCCAGGCGAAGAAGCTATCGAACGATTGACTCGAGATCTCGGCGATCACTTCTTAAAGTACTCGGCGTTGACTTCCGTGTAGTTTTGCCACTTCTCCGGAACGTCGGAATCGGCGAAGATGGCCTCGACCGGGCAGGCCGAAACGCAGGCGCCGCAGTCGATGCAGACTTCCGGATCGATGTAGAGCATCTCGTCGTCATCCTTGCCGTGAATGCAATCGACCGGACAGACGTCCACGCACGACTTGTCCTTGGTGCCGATACACGGTTCGGTGATAACGTAGGCCATAGTTTTTGAGCTTCCCCCGGTCTGCGGCGGCGCCCTTCAGACCGCCGTCCTGCCTCGCACGAGGCGCAAGAGAAAGAGTAGGACGATTGCTCCAATGAGCGCGCAGACAAAACTCGGAAGGTTGAACTGAAACGCGGCCGGGCTGACGTGGCCGAAGACTCGGTAGAGCCAGCCGCCGAGCAAGGCGCCGATGATACCGACGATCACGTCGGCGACGCAGCCGCCCGGAGCGGCTCCGGGCACGATCCAACGCGCGATGAGACCCACGACCAACCCAAAGATGACGATCCATAGAATCCACACGGCCCGGCCCTCCTCAGCGCTCGCTAGAGAGGGTCGAAGCCGCTCTCTGGTGCAGGTTTACCCATTATGAAGCGTACTTTCATTTGCCTGCTCGCAGCGCTCGCCGTTGCGACCGCGCGCGCCGTTGCGGCGCAGCCCGGTGCGACCGAGATTACCGCATCGGGAACCGGCAGCGTTTCGCTTCCGCCCGACATTGCGACGCTCGACGCCGGCATCGAGACCAACGCGGCAAACGCGGCCGACGCGATCTCGCAGAACAACGCTCGCTACGATCGCATCGTCGGCGCGCTCGTGAAACTCGGAATCGCCCGCGACGACGTCGCGCTCACGTACTACAACGTGAGCTACAACCCGCCCCCGCGCGTCGCGCCGCCAAACCCGACGGGCGAACGGTACGGGTATACGGTCTCACGCAACTTCACCGTCAAGGTGCACGAAATAGCATCGGCCGGTCGAGTGAGCGACGCATGCATCTCGGCCGGGGCAACCGCCATCAACGGCGTTAGCTTCGGTCTTTCGAATCCCGCAACCGCCCGACGGGAAGCGACGAGCAAAGCCGTCGCCGAGGCACGTGCCAACGCCGAAGCCGTGGCGAGCGCAGCCGGCATGCGCATCGTCGCCATCAAGAGCATCGATCTGGGCGGCGGGGTCTCCGGCCCCGTACCGATGATGCGCATGGCAGCGGCCGCACCGGCTCCGCCGACGCAGTTCGATCAGTCCAACGTCAACGTGACGGTATCTCTGAGCATGGTCTTCCTAGCAGAACCGTAGGGGGCGCAGGAGCGTCCTCCTCGTCGGCCGATCGCAATTGGAGCAGTCGAACGTGAAATTCACCGTCGATGTGGGGGTGGTCTTTCTCGCCGTGAGGCGTCCGAAACCCCGCGCCGCGGCGCAGAGTAGAGTAGGGTGATGGATCGGCTCTGCGACGCCTGCGGGAAGTTCCCGGCGGCAACGTCCTTTGCTGGGCGGCGCCTCTGCACGGCCTGCGCACAGAAGCGCACGATGACGAGCGCACTCCCCTTCGTCGGTGCAGCGCTGGCGGCGGCCGGCCTGATCGCCGGCAGCGCCCTCCTCGCCGAAAAGATGCAGGGCGAGAATAAGCCGTCGCCGCTCGACGAGCTCGGCCGGCGCTTTCGGGGAGGAACTCCGACGCTTGCCGCGTTCTCTCGCGACCTAACCGAGCTCGCCCGCGAAGGCAAGCTCGATCCGGTGATCGGTCGCGATACCGAAATCGATCGCCTCGTTTCGATCTTGGCGCGGCGCAGCAAGAACAATCCCTGTCTCGTCGGCGAACCGGGCGTCGGCAAGACGGCGATCGTCGAAGGACTCGCGCAGCGAATCGTCTCTGGCCAAGCTCCGGCCTCCTTGCGAGGGAAGCGCGTTCTCGCGCTCTCGCTCGGGGGACTCGTGGCGGGAACGAAGTATCGCGGCGAGTTCGAGGGGCGCGTGAAGCGCATCCTCGACGAAGTCAAGCGAAGTGCCCGCGACGTCGTGCTCTTCATCGACGAACTGCACACGCTCGTCGGTGCGGGTGCCGCCGAAGGTGCCCCGCTCGATTTGAGCAGCATGATCAAGCCCGAGCTTGCACGGGGAGATTTGCAGTGCATCGGCGCGACCACGTTCGACGAGTATCGCAAATACGTCGAGTCCGATGCGGCACTCGAACGCCGTTTCCAACCGGTCATGGTCGAGGAACCGAGCATCGAGGCGACAATCGAGATCCTGCGCGGATTGCGCGAGCGGTACGCGCGCCATCATCACGTGACCATTGACGAAGCAGCAATCGAATCGGCCGCGCAGCTCTCGGCGCGGTATATCGCCGATCGCTTTCTCCCCGACAAGGCGATCGACCTGATCGACGAGGCGGCCGCGTCGGTGGCGCTCGCCAACAAGGGTTCCGTCGAGTACCCGAGCGTACGCAGCGAGGACGTCGCCGCCGTCGTGACGCGCTGGACCGGAATCCCGCAATCGTCGCTGACCGAATCGCAAGCGGGTAGATTGCTCGAACTGGAGCGCCTGCTCTCAAAACGCGTCATCGGTCAGGATCGGGCCATCGCCGCCGTCTCCGAGGCGATTCGCCGCGCACGTACCGGTCTTCACGATCCGCGCAAGCCGCTCGGCACGTTCCTGTTCCGCGGTCCCAGCGGCATCGGCAAGACCGAACTTGCGAAGACGCTTGCCGAGGCGCTCTTCGGAAGCGAAGCGGCCTTGGTGCGGGTCGATCTCTCCGAGTTCACCGAACCCCATACGATTTCGCGATTGCTCGGCGCACCGCCGGGCTATGCCGGACACGACGAACCCGGGCAGCTCACCGAGCCCGTACGCCGCCGTCCCTATTGCGTGGTGCTCTTCGACGAGGTGGAAAAGGCGCACCCGGACGTCGCCTCGATCCTGCTGCAAATCCTCGACGACGGCCGCGTGACCGATTCCAAAGGACGCACGATCGACTTCCGCCATGCCCTGATCATTCTTACGACGAATCTCGAGGAGGACGAACTCGGCGTCGCATTCCGTGCCGAGCTGCTCGATCGCATCGACGAGATCGTTCCCTTCCGAGAACTCGGTCTGGAACAGATCGAATCGATCGTTACGATTCACGTCGACGCGCTCGCGCAGCGGCTCGGCGCCCGTAACGTCTCGCTCAATTTGTCCGACGAAGCAAAAGTCTATTTGGCGCGCGTCTCGATGGCGGCGGGCAGCGGCGCGCGCTACGTGCAGCGCACCGTTTCGCACTACGTCTCGACACCGCTTTCAACGGCGCTCCTGCGTGGAGAGCTGCGGGAAGGCTGCGCCGCCGAAGTGACGCTCGACGGCGACGCCCTGCGCGTTCGCGCCGCTTAAGGTAAGAGCGTCGGGCCGCCGGCCGTGGCCGGCGAGAGTGCGAGCGCCGTCGGCGCGCTGATTCCGCTCGAAATCGTTCCCCATGATCCCGGCGCGTACGGCGCGGAATACTCGGTTACGGTATTGTTCCCGTAGTTGGCAACGTAGAGATTTCCGGCGGAATCGACCGCGAGTGCGATTGGCTGGCTCTGACCGCCGACGATGGTCGTCGGCGAGCCCGTATAGGGCGCGGCGTACTCCGTCACGGTATTTGCCCCTTGGTTCGGCACGAAGAGATTCGACGAGACCAGCGCGATCGAACCCTGCTCGTTGATCCCGTTGGTAATCGTCGCAACCGGTACGCTGCTCTCGCTAAACGGCGGCGTGTATTCCACGACCGAACTCGGCATCGAGTTCAAGTTGGCAACGAAGAGATTTCCGCGCGCGTCAATCGCAAGGGAGCTGGGCGTGCTGAGTCCTCGCGAGATCATGGTCGGCGGACCGGCGTATGGCGGGGCGTACTCGGCGATCGTATTTGCGGCGGAGTTGAGCACGAAGAGATCGGCCGCGGAGTCGAGCGCGAGTCCGACCGGATCGTTCACGTTCGAGCTGATGGTCGCCGCCGGACCGGCGCCATAGGGAGGCGAGTATACCGTCACCGTATTGCTGCCGTTGCCGTTTGCCACGAAGAGATTCCCGCGCGCGTCCACGGCCAGCGACTGAGGATGATTGATACCCCCGGCGATGGTCACCGGTCCCTGATTGTAGGGCGGCACGTACTCCGTTACGCTGCCCGGCTGGTTCGCGACGAAGAGATCGCCGGCGGCGTCGAAGACCAGCGTCTGCGGATTCGTCACGCCGTTCTGGATCGTCGCAAACGGCGAAACCTGTCCGGCAACGTAGAGCGTCACGCTGTTTGCAGCCGAGTTCGCGACGGCCATAATCTGGCGTACGTCGACGCGTGCGGTTCCGCTACAGACGGCGCCCGATTGCAGACACGGATTTCCCAGACCGCTATAGCTTGCGGTGACCCGAAGAATCGCACTTCCATTGGCGGCGCTCGAAGGCGTTACGTAAAAAACGTTCGGCGTTATTGACGACGGCTGCGTTGCGACCGCGAGCGATCCGCCGGCTTGACCGAGAGAAAAGCTCGCGCCGGACCCGCCGACCATCACGTTCTGGTGTGCGTCGAGCATCTCCACCAACAGCGGATGCTTGCCGGCGCCGTAGAGATCGATGGTGCCTTGCGCGTTCTGCGCGCTCGTGAACGAGGCCGGCACGACGGCGATCTGGCTGGGAACGCCGCCTAACGTAAGGTTGAGCGCGTTGTTCGATCCGGGCGAAACGGTGAAGGCGATCTCGGCGCTGCCGATGGTTCCGGTGTAAACGCCGGCGGGAAGCGAGAGCGCGAGTTGACACGACGACCCGCCCGCAGCGGGCGTACAGCCGCTCGAGTTTGGACCGACCGAGAAGGTTTGACTGATGGTGGTCGGACCGCTGACGTTGATTGCGAGCGACTGCGAACCGGGCACCGGAACCGGTGTGGAGACCGGCGGTGAAGGCGGCGCCGGTGCATTGCTCGTCGCCCCCGGAACCGCGCCGATCGGAGCCGGAGTCGCCACCGGAGACATCGTCTTTATTGCCGTTGGTGCGACGGCGCCGGCCGGCACGTAGACGCGAACGACGGTATTGCCGACGCCCCCCAGACCGGTCATTCCGTTCGCCCCCGCCGGCACGAGGACGTTGCCCTGACTTCCACCGCCCGAACACGCTGCCGCAAACGCCGCCGTTGTTAGGGCGACGGCCGCTCGTACGAGCCGCGCGTTTTGGGTGCGATGCATCGACGAAACCTAGTGCAGCATGCTTTCGATGTTGCCGCGCATCATCGCCGCAGAGAGTTCGCCGACGACGATTTTCCGAACGACGCCGTTGCGACCGATGAAAACGTGCACCGGCAGACCGTTGATTTGATATTGATCCCGCAACGTGCCGCTGTCGACGACGACGGGATACGACAAATGGTGTCCGCTGCGAAAGGCAGCCGCTTTATTGGCGTTCTCCAGCACGTCCACGCCGACGACCGCGACGCCGCGATCGGCGAACTCCTTGGCGAGAGCGTCGATCGCCGGTGCCTCTTGGTTGCACGGCGGACACCATGTAGCAAAGAAGTTTAGGTAGATTGCTTTCCCGCGAAGCGAACTCAACGAGAGCTTCGGCCCGGGAATGCTCGCCTCGGACCAATCCGGAGCGGCCTTTCCAACGCGTGCTACTGACGGTGCCGCGCTCGAGCTCGCGCCGTCGCTGCGGCCGCACGCGGTCAGCGCCGCCGCAAAACCGACGACGATTCTAGCTATCCGGCTATCCATAGCTCGGATAGCCGATTGCTTGAAGATCCGAATGCATCTGCTGGACGAGTTCGCCCACTTCAGGGAAAAGCCGCTGTTCGCGCAGGTAGCGCAGGTCGCGCAGGGCGAGCTCGCGTCCGTAGATCGTCTGCTGGAAGTCGCGCAACCACGCTTCGACGCTGCGAGTCTCGCCGCCGAACTGGGGATTGGTCCCGATCGAGACCAGCGCGGGGTAGTCGCGCCCGTCGTACCGCGCGGTCGCGCAATACACGCCGTCCTTCGGCAGCAGCTTTTGCGGAACGCGCACGTTCGCGGTGGGAAAGCCGAGACGGTGTCCCCGTCCCGCACCGATCTCGACCGGACCGCGTATCTCGTATCCGATTCCTCCGAGAAGCGCATCGGCTTGCGCGACCTCGCCCCGTTCGATCGACGCGCGGATCCGCGTGCTCGAGATGCGCTCCCCCCCGTCCGCGACCGGCTCTACCGTAGCGAGCGTCACGCCGCGACGGGCGAGCACGTCGCGCATCAACGCGACGTCGCCGGCGCGGCGGTGTCCGAAACGGAACGTGGCACCGACGACAACGGCGCGAACCCCGAGCCGTTCGATCAGAATATCGAGAAACGCCTCCGGCGAGAGCGTCGCAACCCGATCGTCGAACTCCGCGAAGAAGCACTCTTCGAACCCGGCTCGCGCGAATAGCTCGAGCCGTTCCTGCGGCGTGCAGATCAAGCGTGGCGCCGTTCCCGGACGCAAATGCGTCGCCGGATGATTGGCAAAGGTGAGTAATCCCGAGCGCCAGCGCGGTCTACGCAAGCGCAGGGTCTGCCGTGCGATCTCCCGGTGACCGCGATGGAAGCCGTCGAAGAATCCGATCGCGAGCGCCAACGGACGCTCGCTCTCGCGCTCGAATCCGTGATGGACGATCATTCGACGAAGACCTTGCGCGGCGCGAGCAGCGCGCCCAGCGCCTCGCCGATGCCGACGAGGGCACGCGATTCGTCGCGCACGAAAACGTGACGCCCGGTCGCGCCTTGCGGCAGCGGAACGACTCTTCCCGCACGAAAGTCCGCCGATTCGCGCAGATCCAGGACGATGGTCGGAAACGGGATGATGTTTTCCGGCGCGATCAGCGCTTCGCGCGGCTCGCGCGCGATCTCGTCGAGGGTACGTGCCTCGTAGAGTACGAACGGCCCCGATGCTTCGCGTACCAGCGCGCCCATGTGCGCCGGCATCTCGATTGCCGAGCCGAGATCGTTGCAGAGCGTGCGAATGTAGGTCCCTTCACTGCAGGCAACCCGCAGCCGCGCAATCGCACGCCCCGAGCTTCGTTCCATGCCCAGCAGCGTCAAGCCGTAAATCGTAATGGCGCGCGACTTGCGTTCGACGCTCTTCCCCGCGCGCGCGAGCTCGTAGAGCCGCTTACCTTGATGGCGTACCGCCGAAAACATCGGCGGCGTCTGTTCGATTCGTCCCACGAAACTCGGCAAGGTTCGCTCCAAGCGCGCCGCCCAATCACCGGGCACGGGCCCTTCCTCAACCGTCTCACCGAGTGCGTCTTGCGTCGTCGTAGACCGGCCGAGCACCAGCGTGCAGACGTAGCTCTTTCGCTGATCGACGAGCAACGGGATCAAGCGCGTCGCCTTCCCGACGGCAATCGGCAGCACGCCGGCCGCCTGCGGATCGAGCGTTCCCAGATGCCCCGCTGCCAATCGCCGATCGACGGCGTGCAGGGCGTAGATCCGCCGAACGCGCGCAACCGCGTTCGCCGAGCTCGGCCCAGCGGATTTAAACAAATTAACGAACCCGATCATGCTGAAAGGCTCGGAGCAGCTACATGCTTGTGCGGGGGACTCCGACGCGAGCGCCATTGACAGGATGTCATAAGATTCCTTAACAGGTGGCGCGAGCGCGGCGTAGCAGGAGCGAGCAGGACGCGAGCGACGAGCGACCCCGCACAAGCATGTAGCTGGCCGAGCTACAAGCCTTCAGCGATGAGGGCTTCGTTAACCGCCGCGAACGCCTGCTGAAGCGGTCCGTGATACGTCAAGCCGGACGCGCGAAAATGCCCACCCCCGCCGAGCCGCTGCGCTGCCGCCTGCACGTTGATGCGCCCGCTCGAGCGCAGGCTGACGCGGATCTCGCCTTCGATGGCTTTGAAAAGCGCGGCGACATCGACCCCGTCTTGGCCGAGCAACGTGTTGACGACGTCCTCGGTATCTTCACCGTCGGCGCCGGTCCTCGCGAGCATCGCATCGTCAACGTGAGAGTAGCAGTAACGGCCCTCGTGCTCGAAGCGCATCGCTTCGATGATGGAACCAAGGAGCTTCGTGGCGGCGACGCGTTTCCGCAAGAAGATCTCCTCGGTGATCTCCTCCTTATCGGCGCCGTGGCGCATCAACTCGGCCGATAACTCCAACGCCTCCGCAGTGGTGTTGGAATGCATGAATCCGCCGGTGTCGGTCATGATCGTGGCGAGAATGCAGGTCGCGATCCGATCGTCGATTGGAGTCCCGAGTACGCGCAACAGGTGCATCACGACGGTACCAGTCGAGCACTCGCGTTCCAAAACGAAGTTCAGCGCACCGAAGAGCGAGTTGCCGAGATGATGGTCGATGTCGAGCATGTTCTCGCGTGCGACCGGAGGCAGATGCTCGCCGGCGCGCCGCCAGTCGCTCATATCGCAGAAGACGTAGAGCGTATCGTCGGGCAGGTCGGCCGGCAGCTCGCGCGACACCAGATCGGCCTCGGGCAGGAATCGCAAGTTGCGCGGGACGCTATCCTGCTGAAAGTACGCAACGCGCTTACCCAACTGCTTGAGCGCCAAGCCGAGCGCCAGACCCGCGCCGAGCGTATCGCCGTCGGGCTTTACGTGGCTGACCATGACAAAGGCGCTGCGCCGCCGCAGCTCGGCAACGACTTCTTGCGCCGAGGCAAGGCGCGGCGTGCTTTCGATCATTCGTTCTCCTCGACGGGCGACTGAGCGGCGGCCTCTCGCAATCTCTGCGCGAGCGCGATCGCCCGCTCGGCAGAGCGGTCCTCGACGAAGATCAGCTCCGGAGTATGGCGCAAATCGATCTTCCGGCCGAGCTCGCCGCGCAGAAAGCGTCCCGCGTGCTTGAGGGCGTCGAGCGATTGCCGCGCCTGGTGCCGGTCGCCGATAACCGATACGAAGACCTTGCAATGGCGCAGATCGTCACTGACCTCCGCGCGCGTAACCGTCACGAAGGCGAGTCTTGGGTCTTGCAGCTCCTGTGAAACCAGAGTGCCGAGTACGCGCTGAACTTCGTGATCGATCTTCGCAATACGCTGCGCCTTCACGCTCGCACCAACTCCGCAGCGACGCGTTCGAGCGCGTACGCCTCGATGACGTCGCCTTCTTTGAGGTCTTGGAACTTGGCAACCTGGATGCCGCACTCGAACCCTTCGGCGACTTCGCGCACGTCGTCTTTGAAGCGCCGCAGGCTCTCGATCTCGCCGTCGAAGACGACGGCGGCGTCGCGGATGACGCGCACCTTGGCGTTGCGCGCGATCTTGCCGCTGGTCACGTAACACCCGACGATCGTTCCGACGCGGCTCACCTTGAAGACTTGACGAACCTCGGCGCGTCCGAGCACGACCTCACGCTCGACCGGCGAGAGCATTCCGCGCATCGCCTTCTTGAGATCGTCTTCGATCTCGTAGATCACCTGATAGAAGCGCAGATCCACGCCTTCGTTCTCGGCCAGACGGCGGGCCGTCTCGTCGGGACGGATGTTGAAGCCGATCAGTACGGCGTTCGAAGCGCTCGCAAGGTTCACGTCGTTCGGCGAAATCGCCCCGACGCCGCCGTGAATGACGCGGATTTCGACGTCTTCGGTCGAGAGCGACTCCATTCGCGCGCGCAGCGCTTCGAGCGATCCCTGACCGTCGGCCTTGATGATGAGATTGAGCACTTTCCCGCCCTCGGCCGGCATCGACATGAACGTCTCGAGCGAGACGCGCTGGCTTCCCGTCGCGGCCATGCGCACGTCGCGCCGCCGAGTCGCACGCTTTTCGGCCGTCTCGCGAGCGACGCGCTCGTCGCTGACGACCATCAACATGTCGCCCGCGGCCGGAACGTCGGACAGGCCCATAACCTCGACCGGAATGGAGGGTCCGGCCTTCTTGACTTGTTTGCCCTTGTCGTCGATCAGCGCGCGCACTTTTCCAAAGGTTCCGCCGGCGACGACGATATCGCCGACGCGCAGCGTGCCGTTCTGTACGAGCACGGTTGCAACCGCACCGCGTCCGCGGTGGAGCGCCGACTCGATGACGACGCCGCTCGCACGGCGGTTCTTGTTCGCGCGAAGCTCGCGAATGTCGGCCTCGAGCAGTACGGTATCGAGAAGTGAGTCTACGCCGTCACCAGTCTTCGCGGAGACCGGCACCATTTCGATGGTTCCGCCCCAATCGACGGGCTGCAATCCCTGTTCGATGAGCTGCTGCTTGACGCGGTCCGGCTGCGCATCCGGCCGGTCGATTTTATTGATCGCGACGACGATCGGAACGTTCGCGGCCTTGACGTGCGCGATCGCCTCTCTAGTCTGCGGCATGACGCCGTCGTCGGCGGCGACGACGAGGATCGCAACGTCGGTAACCTTCGCACCGCGTGCGCGCATCGCCGTAAAGGCTTCGTGGCCCGGCGTATCGACAAACGTGATCTTCCGATCGTTGCGCTCGACGGTATACGCGCCGATCTTCTGCGTGATTCCGCCGGCCTCGCCGGCTGCGACGTTCGCTTGGCGAATGCGATCGAGCAGCGACGTTTTTCCGTGATCGACGTGACCCAGAACCGTGACGACGGGCGGCCGCGGCGTGAGCATCTCCGGGCGATCCTCTTCCTGCTCGACCGTAACTTCTTCGCCCGCTTCTTTGACGACGGCGTTGAAGCCGAAGCGCTTCGCGATTTGAATCGCCACGTCGCTCGAAATGTTTTGATTGATCGTCGCCATCGTGCCGATCTTGATCAGCTCGGTGATCACGTCGCGTACGGGAACGATCATCGAGGTCGCGAGCTCTTGCACGGTGAGCAGATCGGGAATCTCGATCGTTTCGAGCGTACGCGGCGGCGGAGTGGCGGCCGCTTCGCCCTTCTTCTTGCGCTGGCGGTCTTTCTCGAGCAGCAGCTCCTTTTCGCGATCTTTTTTCGCGGCCGCCTTATCCTCATGCGTGCGCGTGCGGTCGCCGGGACGTCCCCCCGCCGACGGCGTGGGAAGTTCCGTCTGAACGGCGCCGGGCCGTCCGGGAGCCGGCCGCACGCCGGGCGCCATCGGACGGAAGGGTCCGTTTCCTGCGGGCCGGCGCGGCGGCGAAATGACGCCGGGGGCGCCGGCTCGCGGCTGGGCCGTGGACTTACCGCCTTGCCCGGGCATCGCTTCACCCGGCCGCGGCGCGACCCCGGGGCGACCCGGGAGACCGCTTCTCGGCCCGGGCGAGGCTGAGGCGGCGATCGTCGGCGGCGGCGGACGACGCACGATCGAGGGCTGCCCCGCGGGCACCGGGCGCAGTGTCGGAATCGACTCGGGCGCCATGCGACGCGGCGGTGGCGGAGGTTCGGCTCGCGGCGGGGCCGGCTCGACCGGCGGGCGCTGCGGGGTGCGTGGCGGCGCTTGGGTCGAAGCCGCGGGCCGCGCTGCGGCGCCGGTGACGGGACGAAGGCGAGCGATCGGCGGCGGCGGTGCGGCCGGCTTGGGCGCAGCCTTCACAGGCGCTGCGGCGGGCGCGGCCGGAGGCGCGCTCGCCTTGGGCGCCGGCGCGGGCGCCGGCTTCTCCGTTGGCTTCAGGAGCACGCTTCGCACCAGATCGGCGATCTGGTCCGGCACGACGCTCAACTGATTCTTTGCCTCGAAGACCCCGCCCAGGCGTTCGTTGAAGAGCGTGGTCAGCTCTTTCGAGGTGAGCCCGACCTCTTTGGCGAGCTCGAAAATACGTACTTTTCCGGCCAAGTTCACTCTCGAACGCGTGCGCGCTCGAGTCCCATCAGTTGGAGTGCGCGGAGCCCCAACCGACGGCTTGGCTCCGCTAGGTAATCAAAGGTTCGCCCTCATCGGAGGGAACGGTCGTCACGATTCATTGCGTTGTTCTTCTCACGGCTCTCTATTAAACCATATTTTGCCGCGGTTGCGCCAAGCCCCGGGTACCTGCGGTTCTTGCACGCCCGTAGCGCGCACTCGGGCGAACAGAGATAGGCACCGCGTCCAGGCTGCTTGCGTCGCGACCCCGAGTCGGCCTGCCAGAGCCCGTCAACCCGCACGAAGCGCACGAGCGCCTGCTGAGAAAACCGCGTGCGGCAGCCGACGCACGTGCGTATCGGCTCTATGGCGCGTCCTTCCCCAAACGCTCGCGCCGGAACTCTTCGAGCTTGCGGATGAGTTCGGCGTCGATCTCTTCGCCTTCGCCCGCCGGCGGGGTTTCAATGAGTTCGCCGATGGGCTCGCTGTCGGCGCGCTCTTCCCGTTCGGCGAGATAGCGCTCGCGCGCTTGGGCCGACTCGCTCTCGGTCGCGATATCTAAACGCCACCCCGTCAATCGCGCCGCGAGCCGCACGTTCTGCCCGTCGCGGCCGATTGCGAGCGAAAGCTGATAGTCCGGTACGATGACCAGCGCGACGCCGTCGTCCTCGAAGAGTTCGACCCCGATGACTTTGGCCGGAGCGAGCGCGTTCGAGATGAATGCCGCCGGCGCCGAGTCGTAGCGAATGATATCGACCTTTTCACCGCGGAGATTGTCGGTGACGTTGGCGATGCGGCTAGACTTGGGCCCCAAACAGGCGCCGATCGGATCGACTTCCGGGCGATTGCTCTTCACGGCGACTTTCGAGCGGCTTCCGGGATCGCGCGCGATGGCCATGATCTCGACGGTGCCGTCGGCGATCTCTGGAACCTCCAGCTCGAGCAGGCGCTGCACGAGTCCCTCGGCCGCGCGAGAAAGAATCACTTGCGGTCCCTTTGGGGATTTCTTGACGTCGAGCACGTAGGCGCGGATGAAGTCGTTGATCCGGTAGGCTTCGCCCGGTACCTGCTCGTCGAGGTACATGACCGCCTCGTCGCGGCCCTCGAGCGTCACGTACATGTTTCGCTGCTCGTACCGCTGGACGGTCCCCGTTACGAGGTCGTTGAGCTTGCGAACGTATTTGTTGTAGACGGTATCGCGCTCGGCTTCGCGGATCCGTTGCACGATGACTTGCTTGGCGGTCTGCGCGGCGATCCGTCCGAAATCTTTCGGCGTGACTTCCTGATCGTAATAGTCCCCGATTTGGTACGGCGAACCGACCTGTTTGAGGGAGATTTCGAGTTTCGGATCGTGGACTTCCTCAACGACCGCGCGACGATGAAAGACGCGGTAAGCGCCGCTCTGACGGTCGACGATGACGATGGCGTTCGACTCGCTTCCAAAATGTCGCTTGTACGCGGTCAGCAATGCCGCCTCCAGCGCCTCGAGCAGCATCTCGAACGAGATGTTTCGCTCCTTCGCAATGTATTGAAGGACGTCGATGAGCTTTTCTTCAGTTGCCGCGTTTTCTATCGTTGCCATGTCGTTGTTTCCGTTCTCGTTTGTCTCGTTTTAGATCCGCGCGCGCGTCGAACTCCAAGTGCGCCGTTTTTATCGCCTGCAACGGCAGCAAGAGCTCGCCGCGTTCGGTCGCGAGGACGACCGTCTCGCCGCGCAGACCGCGCAAAACTCCGCGATGCGTCTTGCCCCCGTCGATCGTCAGCGACGTCACGATGCGCGCGCGTTCGCCGGCGAAGCGCCGGTAATCGTCGCGCCGCACGAGCGGACGCTCGAGCCCCGCCGACTCGACTTCGAGCGAATACGGCGCGTCCAGCCCGCCGAGACTCTCGTTGAGGCGTGCGGCAACGCGCTCGCAAAGCGCGAGGTCCACTCCGCCGGAACGATCGATCGTTACGCTCAATGCGGTCGAGCCGCGCACCGCGTGCGCGCGATGCGCGACGATCTCGATCTCCGCGAAGGCCGGATCGTGCGCGATCGAGTCGAGTTCGCGCTCGAACGCGGTCGCGATCGCACCACCCCTGGAAACGCTTCGCATGATCTCGTTCGCCTGCTCTCTGAAGCAGCGAAGCGCGGGACGAACCCACGCTCCTTAAGAAAACCATCCACAAGGATACCGGAAATTGCGGCGGGCCGCAACCCCACATGGGCGCGACCCGTCGCGCTTTCTCTATCTTTGCGAACGTCGCGCCGCCGGAAATCGTCCGGCTGGCGTAGGCGCGCGCTTGGCGGCCGCTATTCGGCGCGTGCTCGCGGGCCCAAGTGGCCCGGCGGATTTTGCGGTTCCAACCGCCCTCCTTCGTTTTTGACGAAGCGTGCCGGCCATTCCGGCACGTAAGGAATTGTATTGCGACTTATGTCGAAATTCAAGAGGGAAACCTCTGGGCCTACGGCGACGAAACGGGCGACGGTGCGAACGGTACGAGACGCCGGCCGTCGCACGGCTGCGACACCATACCGTCGACGATCGGCGCGATGCCGGCATCGAACGCCGAGAGCGGTGGGGCCGCTTGGCCGTTGCCGCCGATCGCAATCTGCGTGCCGTTTGCCGCTCCCGCGTGCACGTTACTTTGAACGTTGCCCGGGCCGGCAGCGTCCGCATAGCCGCCGCGTATAGCCTGCGGATAACGCACGAGCCATCCGGTGCAGATCGTCGTCGGGCCAGCCTTGCGCGCGGCGATGACCCACATTTTCACCTGCTCTTCGTTGCCCGTGCCGCGAACGTCGTAGATGTACTTCGTTTTGGCGAGCACGTCGGGAGGGGGCGTCGGCTCCATGCGTCCGCGCAGCGAGAGACTCGGCGTATACGATTTGCTCGTCGGATTCACCGCGTTGTGCGGAAGCAGCGAGCGCAGCTTTGCGTTGATATTCGGCGCGGCTCTTCCCTTTGGAGCAGGCGTCGCCGCCGCAACCGGGCGAGGAGTCGGTGGAATCTCTATCGGGCGCTCCACGGCCGGTGCCTTCTTTGGGGCATTGCCGGCGCGGGGCCCCGGCGACGGGCCTCCGCTCGGTCCCGGAGCGGGCGCCCGGCCCGGCGTGCGCGCGACGGCGGTAGTGCTCGTCGGGGTCGGGTTCGGTACGCCGGAGCGCGGCGCCGGCGCAAGGGAGGCGCGCGCCGCCGGCGCCGGACTCGCGCTGGGTGCGGCGCTTGCGCGCGCGACGGCGGCCGCCGTGGGCGAGGCTTGCGGCAACGCCGGAGCCGGTGTCGCCGCACGCGCCGTCGGGCGAGCGACCGGTGCGGGCGGCTTGGGGGAAGGATGAGCGGAGGGCGCGCTCGTCGGCGCCGGGGAAGGCGCGGCCGTCGGCGGGGGCTTGACCGAAACCGCGACCGGGCCGACGGTCGGGACGGTCACCGGTGCCGCCGGAATCTCGGTGCGTGGTTGCGTTTCGAAAATGTTCTGGGTCGGCTGCGGGTTGGGCTGCGGAGTCTGCTGCGGAATCGGGCGCGGGTTGGGAGGCGCGCTCGGCGCAATCTTCGCGAGCTCGTGGCGATTCACGGGTAGGCGCTGCGTCTGCGGCTGTGCCAGCGGCGCGTGCCGGAGCGGCGCTACCACGTTCACGTGCGGCACGGGAACGACCGCCCGGACGGCGGCGGGCTGATTCGCGACGACGACCGGCGACGTTCGTTCGAGCGTGATGACCTCACCGCCCGAAACGCTCTCCGTGGCTCCTTGTTCTGAGGAGCTCGTCAGCACGGCGAAGAGCAGCGCTGCCAGCAACGCATGCAGGAAGAGCGAGGCGAGAAAGCTCGCCGCAAGCCGCTCTCGATATCGGGGATCTTGCGGATCGCGCTCGAATTTCACTCGAGCCCTTTAAGTGCGCTTAACCGAGCGCAGGAGCCTGCCGTCTGCGACGGACAAGCCAGAGTGCAATGGAACCCATCCTGCAGAAGCGCACGAAGATCGTTGCAACCGTCGGTCCCGCCTCGCGCGATCCCGCAATTCTACGGTCGCTCTTCGTTTCGGGGGCGAACGTCTTGCGTTTGAACTTCTCCCACGGGGCACCTGAAGAGCACGGCGCGGTAATCGACGCGGCTCGAAAAATCTCCGCGGAGCTCGGGCTTCACACCGCGCTCTTACAAGACCTACCGGGACCGAAAGTGCGCACCGGGCCGCTCGCCGGCGGCGCGCAATCCGTGCGGCTCGAACGCGGCGCGCGTTTTTTCATTAGCGCGGACGACGTCCCGGGAACAGCCGAGCGCGTCGGCACGACCTACCGCGATCTGCCGGCCGACGTCGCGCTCGGCAAACGGCTCTACCTGCAGGACGGACAGATTGCGCTGCTCGTCGTCGGAAAGAACGCGACCGAAATCGAAACGACGGTCGAGTTCGGCGGCGACTTACGCGCGTACGTCGGTATCAACTATCCCGACGGCTCGCTCAACATCGCATCGCTCACTCCCCGCGATTTCGAGTTTCTCGAGTTCGGGCTCGAGCGAGGCGTCGATTACGTCGCCCTGTCGTTCGTACGCTCCGCCGAAGACGTCGAGCGGGCGAAGGCCTTCATCGCCGAACGCAACCATCGCGTGCCCGTGATCGCCAAGATCGAAAAGCACGAGGCGCTGGTCGAACTCGATTCGATCGTTGCGGCCGCCGACGGCATTATGGTTGCACGCGGCGATCTGGGAATCGAGGTGCCGATCGAAACGGTACCGATCATCCAGAAAGAAATCATCGCGAAATGCAATCGCGCCAGCAAGCCGGTCGTCACCGCAACGCAGATGCTCGAATCGATGATCTCCTCGCCGCGTCCGACGCGCGCCGAAGCGACCGACGTCGCCAACGCGATCCTCGACGGCACGGACGCGGTGATGCTCTCGGCGGAGACGGCGATTGGGGCCTATCCAACCGAAGCCGTTCGAACGATGGCGCAGATCGCGCGGGAGGTTGAGCCGTACTATCCGCATGCCTCGCTGCGCGACCGCCGATTGGAGAACATCGAGCCGACCGTCGCTTCGTCGATCGCCGAAGCGGCGACGCGTGCGAGCGCCGAGCTAAAGATTCCCTTTATCGTGACCGGGACCACCACCGGAAATACGGCTCACCATATCGCCGCATTCCGGCCGCACGCGCGGATCGTCGCGCTCACGCCCGAACCGAGCGTCGCCCGCCGGCTCGCACTGCTTTGGGGAACCGAAGCGCTGCTCATTGACCCCTACGCCTCGATCGACGTCTTGCTCTACATGACCGAACGGCACATGGTACGCGAAGGCTTGGTGCGATCCGGCGACTTAATCGCCTTTACGACCGGCATGCCGGTCGGCTCCGGCGGCACGAACGTGCTCAAGATCCACCCAATACCGTAGAGGCTACTTCGCGGCCGTCTTAGCCGTGCTCGCGAGCAGCGCGCGCGCATGGCGAAGCGCGGCGTCGTGCGACTCGCCGGAGAGCATGCGCGCGATCTCCGCCTCGCGCTCTTTGCGCCCGTCGACGGCACGAACCACGATCGCCGTTTCACGGTTGGCTTCGATCTTATCGAGTACGTAGTGCCGGTCGGCCCACGTCGCGAGCTGCGCCAGATGCGTGACGCAAACCACCTGCCCGCGGCGCGCGAGCTCGCCGATGCGTGCGCCGACGGCGGTCGCCGTGGCCCCGCCGATTCCGGCGTCGATCTCGTCGAAGACCAGCGCGCTGCCCGCCTCGCGCGCGCCGGCGAGCACGACGACGAGCGCGAGCAGAACTCGGGAAAGCTCCCCGCCCGACGCGACGCGCAGCAGCGGCCGCGCCGGCTCACCGGTATTGGCTGCAAAGAGAAACTCGACGCGCTCCGCCCCGTGCGGCCCGATGCGCTCGAGCGGTTCGATCGCCACTTCGAAGCTTCCGGATGCGAGCGCGATCTCGGCAAACTCCGCCACGATCCGTTTACGCAGCTTTGCCGCGGCGCGCGCCCGCAGCGCGGTGAGCGCCGTCGCAGCCTCGCGCAACTCGCGCTGCGCCGCCGCGGCTTGCTCTTCGAGCGCGGCCGCGTACCGGTCGCGGCCTTCGTACTCCTCGATGGTCGCACGCGCCGCACGGGCCGTCGCCGCGATCTCGTCGATGGATCCGCCGTACTTACGCCGTAAGCGCTCGATCAGATCGAGACGCGCGTTGGTCGCATCGAGCTCGGCCGGATCGTATTCGGCCGCTTCGAGCGCGCGAGCGACGTCGGCGGCGAGTTCGGCTGCCTCCGATTGCAGCGCCGACGAGCGCTCCGCCATCGCACGCAGCGTCGAGCCGTACGCGCCGATGCTGGCAAGCGCGCTCGCCGCCGCGCCAAGCGTGCCGGTCGCGCCCCGTTCTTCGGCGGAGAGCGCCTCGCGCGCGGCGTGCAGGCCGGTCGCGATTCGCTCGACGTTATCGAGGTAGCTGCGCCGATCCGCTAACCGTTCGCTCTCTCCCGGCTCCATCCGCGCCGCCTCGATCTCTTGCAGCGCGAAGGACGCATCGTCGTACCGTTCGCGAAGGCGCCGTTCGTCCTGGGTCAGCCGAGCGAGGGACTCGTTCGCCTCTTGCGCACGCGCGTATGCATGCGAAACCTCGGTGCGAAGTGCGAGCGCGGATGCTCCGGCGAAACGATCGAGCAGATCGAGGTGGTAGTGTGCCGAGAGCAGCCGCTGCGCTTCGTGTTGTCCGACAATTTCGGCGATCGCGTCGCGAAGCTCGCGCACGTATGCCGCCGTCGCCGCGCGACCGTTCACCCGCAACGTCGAACGTCCCGACTCCGTCATTTCGCGGGCGACGCTGGAACTCTCGCCGGGGTCCAGCTCGAAGCCGTCGGCGGCAAATCGCTCGCGAAGCGCATCGTCGGGATCGAATACCAACGTCACGAGAGCCCGCCGCGCCCCCCGCCGCACGACGTCGGCACCGGCGCGCGCGCCGAGCGCAAAATCGAGCGCACCAACCAGCATCGTTTTGCCGGAACCCGTTTCGCCCGTGAAGACCGTCGCACCGCCGGCAAACTCGACGTCGGCGCGCTCGATGAGACCGTAACTCTCGATCAGGAGCTGCCGCAACATGCCCTACGAGCTCTCTTAACGACGAGGGTCCTTGATGGAAACGCCCCAGAGCATCTTCGCCTCAAGCCGTTCCAGGAAATGCAGCGGCGCGGTCCGTGCAAAACGGACCCGCTTGGGATGGCAGCGGATCGTGACGCAGGAACTCGGGGCGACTTCGCTCAGCACGTCGCCGTCGCATTCGAGATGCGCGTGCGCGGCTGCCGTATCGGAGGTGATCTCGATGCGCGAGGTCATCGGTACGATGAGCGGACGAGAAAAAAGCGTATGCGGCAGCAACGGAACGACACCGAAGGCGGCAACGGTCGGGGCGATCAACGAACCGCCCGCCGAGAGAAAGTATGCGGTGGAACCGGTCGGCGTGGCAACGCAAATTCCGTCGGCCGCGATCTGCGTCGAGGCTCCTTCGTCGACGCGAAGGCCGAAGGGCACGAGCCGCGAGACTTCACCCTTTCGGACGACGACGTCGTTGAGCGCGAAGAAGCGGCGGTCGCCGTATTCGGCTTGCAGGGCGGTGCGTTCGTCCATAATGAGCCCGCGCGAGACCAGCGACGGGAGATCGGCCAGCCGCGGATCGTCCTCGTCCAGCTCGGTTAAGAATCCTAATCGGCCGGTATTGATACCGAGCAGTGGAACGTCGTGTTCGACGGCAAGCCGCGCGGCCCGCAGCAGGGTGCCGTCGCCGCCGACGGTGATGATCAGCGACGCCGATGCCGTGTCGGCACGATCGACGACGTCGAAGCCGCTCGCGCGAAAATCGGTCGCGATCCGCGTCGCAATCGCGCGAGCGTGTTCGCGCTCGGTATCGACGTAGAGCGCGATCACCTTCTTTTCGATCGCGGGAACGGTCGTCATCGGCAGCTCTCTTCGCCAAGGACCGTCTCGAGTCGTGCGTCGTCGAAGGGTTCGCCCGTCCGGCGCAGCTCGACGAGAAACTCGCGATTCCCGGCCGGTCCCAGTAACGGCGATTCGACCAGCGCGATCGCAGCGAGCCCGAGATCGCCCGCGGCGGCTCGAATGTCTTGCAGAACGCTGCGATGGGTTTCGCGGTCGCGTACGACGCCGCCCGAGCCGACCCGCTCGCGTCCGGCTTCGAACTGCGGCTTGACGAGCGCGACGATAACGCCGCCGGCGCGCAGATAGGCGACCGCCCGTCCCAAGATCGTTTTGAGTGAAATGAACGACGCGTCGACGGCGATGAGATCGAAACCGCGCGGAAATGCATCGTCCGCTAGCCGCCGGAAATTTGCGCGCTCCATCACCGTCACGCGCGAATCGTTACGCAGCCGCCAGTCGAGTTGCCCGTAGCCGACGTCGACGGCCGTGACGTGCGCCGCGCCGCGCTGAAGTAAACAATCGGTAAATCCGCCGGTCGACGCGCCGACGTCGAGCGTTTCGAGACCACGCACGTCGATTGCAAAAAGTTCGAGCGCGCGCTCGAGCTTCTCGCCGCCGCGGCTGACGAATCGACGCGGCCGTTCGATCTCGATGCGTGCGTCGGAAGCGACGCTCTGCCCGGCTTTGGTTGCGACGAGGCCCCCGACGCTAACGCGTCCCTCCATGATGAGGCTGCGCGCTTGCGAACGCGTGACGCCTTCGCGATTTGCCACGGCCTCGTCGAGCCGAACCTTCACGTTGCCTCGATTCCCAGAGCGGCGGCACGACCCTGGCGTAAGCGTCACGGCGACCGCCGGGAGTGCGCTATAAGAGCGCCGCCATGAAATCCCACGGCACCCGCGAGCGCTGTCGTTCACTGCCGCATCATTGTGCAACCAAATGGTTGCGTTTCGGGTTCGATCGTGCTAGAGTAACATGCAACCAGGAGGTTGCGTAATGACGGCATCGACGCTCACGATCGTCGAGTCGGGATTCGCCGAGATACCCGTCGCGCGCCGAGCCGATGCCTTCGAAGCAAACGACGAGGGCCGGAGCCTGATCGTGCAGCACGTCGAGAAGTATCTTCGGCAGCGGAGATCGTGAGCGTCGCGCCCGTCCTTGCAGCGCTCGGCGACGAATCGCGCCTGCAGATCGTCGGAAAGCTCTGTAAGGGTGGGCCGCTCTCGATTACCAAGCTCACCGAGGGCGCGGACATTTCGCGCCAAGCCGTTACGAAGCATCTCCACGCGTTGCACAGAGCGGGCCTCGTGTGCAGCGAGCGTCAGGGGCGGGAACGGATCTGGAAGCTCGAGCCGAAGCGCCTCGACGAAGTCCGCCGCTATTTAGCCCAGATCTCGGAACAATGGGACGATGCTATCGGCCGTGTGAAATTGATTGTGGATGAGTAGCGCGATCTCGGCGAGCTAAAACGGTATTTGGTCGTCGAGCTCGCCGAGCTTCGGACCTTCGATCGTCTTCTTCGGTTCGGCCATCGCTTCGTCGATTTGCGTCTGCGCGCTTTTCAGCAAGACCTCGCACTCGCGCGCGAGCGTCTTCCCTTCCTTAAAGAGTTCGGTCGCGCGCTGCAGTTCGACCGTCCCGCCCTCGAGCTCTTTGACGATGGCATCGATGCGCGCCAGCTTCTGTTCGAACGTCTTTGGTAGGCGGTCGCTCATTCTGCGTTGACCGATTCCACGCGAGCGGCGAACGTCCCACGTTTTACCCGCGCGCTCACCGCATCGCCGATCGCTAAGATCGCAGCGTCGTGCACCGCAGCGCCGTCCTTCGTAACGATCGCATAGCCCCGATCGAGCGGACGTAAGGGATTTTCGGCCTCGAGCGCGGCCTGCACGCGTTCGAGACGCCGCGCGTACGCCTGGGGTACTCGCTCGAAGACGCGCGCCAGCGCTCCATTGGCGCGCTCGAGATCGATCCGCCACTGCGTGACGCGCGCGGCCGGGCTCGAGCGTTCGAGCTTGCGCTCGAGCGCCCGCGCGCGTTCGCCGCAACGTGTCACGAAAATTCGTCCGGCATGATCGAGTGCCAATGAGGAAAGGCGCACGCCCTGCATCTTCGTCGCCAGCATCGACCGATAACCGCGGTGGAGCGCTGCGCGCAACACCTGCAGCCGCTCGAATGCGCGCGACCACTCCTGTGCGAGGCGGACGGCGGCGGCAGTCGGCGTGGCGAGCGCGAGATCCGCGACTTCGTCGGCGAGATGGCGGTCGCGTAGATGCCCCAGCGCCGTGACGACCGGATGCTTTGCGCGCAGGATGGCGCGAACGACCGGCTCGAGATTGAACGTTAACCGATCGTCGCGAGACCCGCCGCCGCGCGTCAGCACGATGACGTCCACTTTGGCCCGCGACGCGCGGTCCATTGCCTCCGCGATCTCGATCTCGGCACCCTTGCCCTGCACGCGCGTTGCGAAGAACAGCATCTCCACGTGCGGCGCTTCGGTGCGCATGCGTCCTTCGAAATCGGCCCGCGCATCGTCGTCGCTCGTCACGAGCGCGATGCGGCGCGGCATCGTGGGAATCTCGCGCTTTCGCGACGCGTCGAACGCGCCTTCGGCGCGAAGGCGGACGCGCAGTTCCTCGATTTGAGCGGCGAGCTTGCCTTCGCCCACCAGCGAGAGCGCAACGGCACGAAGCTGATAGATCCCGCGGTTCGGACGGATTTCGATGCTGCCTTGCGCGCGGACCGTGATTCCCCGCTTGATCGGCGGAAAGTTGCGCGCCTCGCTCGCGAAGGAAAAGCAGCCCAAGATGGCTTCGCCCTCTTTGAGCGTCATGTTGAGATGTCCGTCCCACCACCGAATGTCCGTAATCTCGCCGGTAATCGCGATACGCTGCAACACCCGGTGCTGCGCGATCATCACCGAGAGACGGCGCGAGAACTCACCCACGGAGAGCTCGAGAACGGCCTCGCTGTTCACCGACGGCGCTTCGGCACGGCCGGCGATCCGGTCGGCAGCGGCGACGCCGAAGTGCCGGGTGACGGCGATCCCGATGGCGATGCGGTCGAAACCGGCGGCACCTCGTCCGGCGGCGAGGCATCGGCGGGCGGAACCGTCGGTTGCGCGAGCCCCGCACCGGCGCCGGCATACTCCGTCGAGCGGGACGCGTCGATCGAACCGCCGCATCCGTACTGCGGCTCGGTGCCCTTCAAATAGTATTCGTATCCGCGGCCGCATCCGGCGACTTTCGCCACCTCTTCGGACGGATACGGAAAATCGTGCGGCGGCGTGCCGGCAAGCGCGGCTTTCATGAAGCGCGCCCAAATTCGTGCCGGAACGTTACCGCCATAGGACTCGACCATCGGCGTGTAATCGTCGTTACCGAGCCAGACCGCCGCAACCAGGTCCGGCGTATATCCGACGAACCACGCGTCGCGGAAGCTCGAGGTGGTTCCGGTTTTGCCGGCTGCCGGCCGGCCGATGACCGCGTTGGGGTATCCGGTGCCGTGGTTGATAACGTCCTGGAACATCGAGGTCATGATGTATGCCGTGCCGGCACTCACGACGTCGGTCGCCTGCGGAAAGCGATCGTCGAGCACGGTATTTCCCAGCGAATCTTTGACCATGCGAAACGGCGTCGGCTCGATGTAGAGGCCTTGATTCGCGAGCGTTGCGTAGCCGGTTGCCTGATCGAGGACGGTAACGCCGGAGGAGCCGAGCGCGAGCGAGAGGTTCGCCTCCAGCGGCGACGTGACGCCCATGCGGTGCGCGTAGTCGATGACGCGGTCCAAGCCGACGCGCTCGGCCAGCTTGACGGCGACGATGTTACGCGAGAGCGTCAGCGCCTCGCGCAACGTGATGCCGCCCATATAGCTGTTGTCGTCGTCCATCGGCGACCAGTGCGTGCCGTCACCCATCGGATAGCTCACCGGCGAGTCGTCGATGATCGTCGCAGCTGGAATACCTTGATCGATCGCCGCGGTGTACTCGTAGATCTTGAAGGACGAGCCCGGCTGACGGCGCGCTTGCCAGGCACGGTTGAACTGATTGTGCAGTGAAAAACCGTCACCGCCGACCATGGCGAGGATCTCGCCGGTCGAAGGACGCAGCGCGACCAGGGCGGCTTGGTGTGCGCCGATCCCCTCTCCAATCGCCTGACCAACGCCCCAGGTTACGGCCTCTTGGGCGAGTCTCTGCAGGCGCGCGTCGACCGTCGTGTAGACCTGGAGACCTCCCGAGTCGACGCCGTTGGCGCCGAAGATTTTCTGCAGCTGCGCGATCGCGTAGGTCGTAAAATACGGATACCGATATCCTTGAAGTCCCTCCGGCCGCTGTGGAATCAAGCCGAGCGGTCCGTCGTAGGCGTCGTTCGCTTCGGCTCGCGTCACGTAGCCGCTCTCGACCATCCGGTCGAGCACGTGGCGCTGGCGCTCGCGGGCGAGATCGAGATTCACGAAGGGGGAGTAATCCGACGGCGCCGCTACGATGCCCGCGAGCATCGCCGCCTGCGACAGCGTGAGCGTATCGACGCTTCGGCCGAAATAGGTATGCGCGGCAGCGTCGACGCCGTAGGCACCCGCACCCAGATAGATGATGTTGAGATAACGTTCGAGGATCTCGTCTTTGGTATAGTACCGTTCGATTTCGATCGCGAGCAGCGCCTCTTGAATCTTGCGCGACATCGATATCTGGTCGTTGAGAAAAAGGCGGCGCGCGAGCTGTTGGGTGATCGTCGAAGCGCCCTGGAACTGCTGATGCGTCAGATCGGCAAACGCGGCACGAACGACGCTCTGGAAGTCGACGCCGTGATGGTAGTAGAAGTTGTGATCTTCATTGGCAATGAACGCTTTGCGGACCATCGGCGGAATTCGCGCGATCGGAACCCAGACGCGGTTCTCCTTATAAACCGAGGCGAGGAGCGAGCCGTCGCGCGCAAAGATGCGCGTCGAACTCGCCGGCTGATAGTCGGCCATGCGGCTGATGTCGGGAAGGTTTCGCCCGTAGGTCGCCACCATGCCGGCAACGATGCCGATACCGAAGAGCGACAGCATGACGAGAGCGACGAGCAGGCCTCGCCAGAAGCCGCCTCCGTTCGGACGTCTACGCTTTGGCATTAGCTACCGCGCTCAGCACGCCGTTGACGAAACGCCCCGAGTCCTCGGTCGAGAAGCGTTTGGCGAGCGCCACCGCTTCGTTGATCGCAACCGCCTTCGGCGTCTCCGGGCGGCAGTGCAGTTCGAATGTTCCCATTTCTAAAAGGAGCCGGTCGATCGTCGGCAAGCGTTCGATCGCCCAGCCCTCCAAGAGCGGGCTGACGATGCGATCGGCTTCTTTGGCGTATTCGAGCGTGCCCATCGCGAGTTCCTCGACGAAGGAGCGCTGCTCGCTATCCGCTTCCTCACCGACGACCTCGGCGACGGCGTCGCGCGGCTCTCGATCGCCGATGACGACCGAATACAAGACCTGCAGCGCCTGCTCCCGAGCGACGCGCCGCGACCTCATCGTGCGTTCGAGTGCGACTGTTGCGCCGCTCTGCCGTTGGAGAGTATGTGCGCCGGAATAAATTCGACGTCGTAGCGTCCCGTACGGAAGGGCGCGGAAGCGAGGATTTCGAGGCAAAGCTCGATCGTCGTGCTCACCCCTTCGACGAGCGTCTCGCGCAACGCGCGATCCATTCGCGCGATCGCTACGTCGCGGGTCTCTCCAAACGCGACGATCTTTGCGATCATCGAATCGTAGTACGGTGGAATGGTCGCCCCGGCATAGAGATGCGTATCGACGCGAATCCCCGGTCCGCCGGGAAAGACGATCTTGGAAACGGTCCCGGCCGCCGGCGCGAAGTTGTTGCGCGGATCCTCGGCGTTGACACGGCACTCGATCGCGTGTCCGCGGGCGATGAGATCGCTTTGGCCGTAGCCGAGCGGCTCGCCGGCGGCAATGCGAATCTGCTCTTTGACCAAATCGATGTTATAGACCATCTCGGTGACCGGATGCTCCACCTGAATGCGCGTATTCATTTCCATGAAGTACGCCTCGTCGCCGGCGACGAGGAACTCGAGCGTCCCGGCGTTCGTATAGCCGACGTAACGCGCGGCCAGCAGCGCCATCTCGTGCAAGCGCTCGCGCGCCGCGGGTGAGAGATTCGGCGCCGGCGTCTCTTCCACGAGCTTCTGATGCGCGGGCTTCTGGACCGAGCAATCGCGTTCGCCCAAGTGCACGATGTTTCCGAACTCGTCGCCGAGCACCTGAACTTCGATGTGCCGGGGCTCGCGAATCAAGCGCTCGAGATAGACGCGCCCGTCTTTGAAGCTGGCCTCGGCTTCGGCGGTTGCGCCGGCGTAGGCGCGGCTCAACTCGCCGGCTTCGTTGACGACGCGCATTCCGCGGCCGCCGCCGCCGGCGGTCGCCTTGAGCAGGAGCGGATAGCCGACCGACGTCGCCGCCCGGTACGCCTCATCGACGGTCGAGAGTACGTCGCTTCCCGGCGTCGTCGCGACGCCCGCCTCCCGCACGACTCGCTTCGCCGTCGCCTTATCGCCCATCAGTGCGATGACGCTGGGTTTTGGTCCGATGAACGTCAGCCCATGATCGCTGCAGATCTCTGCGAAGCGCGCGTTCTCCGCCAGGAAGCCGTAACCGGGATGAACGGCATCGCAGTGCGTGATCAGCGCCGTTGAAATAATGTTCGGAATATTCAAGTAGGAACGGCCGGCCGGCCCGGGACCAACGCAGAACGCCTCGTCGGCTTGGCGCACGTGGAGCGACTCGCGATCGGGCTCGGAGAAAATCGCAACCGTCCGTACGCCAAGCTCTTGGCAGGCACGATTGATCCGCAATGCGATCTCGCCCCGGTTGGCGATCAAGACTTTCTTGAAGATGCTACTTTCCTCGCGCGATCAAAAAGAGCGCCTGACCGTATTCGACGGGGTCTCCGTCGGCAGTAGCGACCGAGACGAGACGCCCGGGACCCATACTATGAATGGCCGTACGAATGCCGAGCGCTTCGATGTAGCCGAGCTCGCGATCGCCTTCGAAAACGTCGCCCGCCGCCGGCGCGGGCCGGCTGACGTGGAAAATTCCGACGAGATCGGCTTTGATCGCATCGACGCGTTGCGATCCGGCGTCCGCCGTCTTCGTTTCCGTCGCTTGAACGGGCGCACGAGCTGCCTTCGGCGCCGCAACGAGCTCGATCTCTCCCTCATCGTTCTGCACGCGCACGCGAACCGCATCGCTCTCGGCGAGGAAGCGCGCGAGCGCACGTACGCGCTCGCTCGCAAGCCGCCGTTCTTCGGAGATCACCACCACGCTTTCGTGCTCGATGCGGGCGACCCCCGCGCGTTCCGATGCGCTCAGGGCGTCGCGCGCCGCTTCGAAGCGCGTATCGATTTCAGCAAGCGGCACCAAGACGAAGGCGCGCTCGTGAAGATGCGGATGCGGGACGCGCAGCCCCGCTTCGTCGATATCGGCGTCATCGAAGAGCAGCAGATCGAGATCGACGGTGCGCGGTCCCCAACGTTCGCCGCGGACGCGCCCCACCGATTCCTCGATCGCATGCAACCGCCCCAGCAGCGCGCGCGGCGCCAGTTCCGTTTCGGCGAGCGCTACCGCGTTGAGGAACCACGGCTGCTCGCGGTTACCCCAGGGCTGCGTGCGATAGTACGACGAACGGCGGACGACCGTTGCAAAATCGGCGAGCGACGCGATCGCGCGTTCGACGTTGGAGAGCCGGTCGCCGAGATTGCTGCCGATCCCGACGTAGACGCGATGCGTCAACGCGTTTCGAATCGCGGGTTGACCCGATCGAGCGTCACGCTCGGCGTCGCGCCTTCGAGAGTACCGGGTTTCGAGAGCGTCAACCGCGCGCGCGCGACACGGCGGTCGGTAAAGAGCGCCTCGACGAGATCGGCACCGAGCCGTTCGAGCAGCGAGTACGACGTGCCGGCGACGATTCGAACGAACCGGTCGCGCAATGCCGCATAGTCAAGCGTCTGCACGAGGTCGTCGCTTTCCCCCGCGCGACTGAGATCGATTTCGGCGGTGACGTCGATCTCGACGAGTTGACGACGTTGCCGCTCCTGCGGGAGCGTCCCGATGCGCCCGTAGGCGCGGATGCCGCGCAGGTTTACGGCGTCCAATCGACCGGCCTCCAACCGCGCACGATCGCGTCCGCGATCGCAATAGCGTCGCGCGCTGCCGCAACGTCGTGCACGCGAACCATATCGATACCCGCCTGCACTGCGAGCGCCGTCGTCGCGGCGGTGCCGTAGATACGGTCACCCGGCAGCCGTCCGGTGAGCTTGCCGATCGTAGACTTGCGCGACGTGCCGATCATCGTCGGAAAGCCCAGCGCGACGATTCGGTCGAGCGCGCTCAAAACGGCGAGGTTCTGTTCTGCGGTTTTTCCGAAACCGATTCCGGGATCGAGCACGATACGCTCGGCGGAAATGCCGCGCGCCGTTGCGCGCGCCGCGCAGTCGTCGAGATAGCGCACGACGGCGTCGACGACCGCCCCGTCGTACGACGTACCGATTTGATTGTGCATCGCGACGATCGGCATGCCGAGCTCCGCGGCGACTGCCAAAAGCTCGTCGGGCGCGCCCCAAACGCAGTTGACGAGATCGGCGCCCGCGGCGTGTGCGGCGCGCACCACCCCCGGCTTATAGCTGTCGATCGAGATCGGCGCCTCGGGCAGCCGCGACCGTACCGCACGGACGACCGGCAGGACGCGAGCGGTTTCGACGCTTTCATGTACGGGCTCGTGACCCGGACGCGTCGATTCTCCGCCGACGTCGATGACGTCGGCACCCGCATTCCAATGAAGAACGGCGCGCTGCGTCGCTGCCGCCGCATCTTCGAGCCCGTCGCCTGAGAACGAGTCCGGCGTGACGTTGACGATACCCATCACGTGCGTACGCGCGCCCCACTGCAGGTCGGTACCGCGCAGACGGAGGCTACTCAGACGGTGCTCGGTGCGTACCATTCACGTAATCCGGCGACGACGAACGTCGACCCGGTGACGACGACGACGTCCTCGATTTCGGCGCGGCGGCGAGCGACGGTCAGCGCTTCGACCGGATCTTCGATGGTGCGCCCCCACGTGCCGAGCATCTCGGCGATCGCCGCGAGGCGTTGCGGCGGAATCGAGCGCCGCCCAGCCGCGGCAAACTTCGTAAAAGTGAAAGTCGAGGGCACCTGCGCGAGGATTTCGATAATCCTTCGCGCGTCTTTCGTTTCGCCGATCGCGACGACGTAATGAACCCGGCGCCCGCCGAATCGTTCGCGCAACGACGCAACGAGCGACTCCGCCTTCTCGGCGTTGTGCGCGATGTCGAAGACGACGACTGGGTCGCGCGCGATCACCTCCATCCGTCCGGGAATGGCCAGCTCGGCGAATGCGCGCACCATCGCCTCGCGGGTGGGCCGCAGATCGTCGCCGAGCTGCTCGATGACGGCGATCGCCGTGGACGCGTTCGTGCGCTGGAAAATACCGAGAACCGGCAATCGCAACCGGTACGAGCCGAACGCCGATCGCACCGCGAGCGTTTGCCCCGCACCGTCGGCGGCGGCGTCGCTCTCGACGCTCACCGTCTCCGCGGCGCGGACGACTCGAGCGCCCGCCTCGGCCGCACAGCCTTCGATCACCGCCGCGACGGCCTCCGGCAATGCGGCGAGCACGAGCGGTACGCCGCGTTTTGCGATGCCGGCTTTTTCGCGGGCGATCTCTTCCAGCGTGCTCCCGAGCACGTCCGTATGGTCGTAGCCGATCGAGGTAATCGCGGCAACGAGCGGCTGGATAACGTTGGTACCGTCGAGCCTTCCGCCGAGTCCGACTTCGATCACCGCGACGTCGACCCGCTCGCGAGCGAAGTGGAGAAACGCGAGCGCGAGCAGGGTTTCGTAGTACGTCGGCCGGCCGTGCATGGACGTCGTACGGGCGATCGCGGGCATCATCGCGTCGAGCAGTTCGGCAAAACGCTCGCGCGCAACGGGCTGTCCGTCGATGCGCGCCCGCTCGGTCATCGAATGCAGATGCGGTTTGGTGTGCAGGCCGGTACGCCGCCCCGCGGCCTGCAATGCGCTCGCAATCATCGTCGAGGTCGACCCTTTGCCGCTCGTGCCGCCGACGTGAATCGTCCGGTACGCGAGATGCGGATCTCCGAGCTCGGCGAGAAAAGCCCGCATACGGTCGAGCTTGTACGCGATACGCGGCGAGACGATTTCGTCGATCGTGCCGAGCAGATACCGCTCGGCTTCCTCATAGGTGGTAATGCGGTTCATCCGTCGACGACGCGATCGGCGAGTAGTTCTAGCGCGTGTGGGAGCACCGGGACGAGGACGTCGAGCGTCTCCGCGACGGCCCGCGGGCTCCCGGGAAGATTGACGATCAGCGTGCGGCCGCGTACGCCCGCAAGCGCGCGTGAAAGCATCGCCGTCTTCGTCTTGGAAAGCGACGCGGCACGGATGGCTTCGGCGATTCCGGGAACTTCGTAATCGAGAATCGCCGCCGTCGCTTGGGGGGTGCGATCGCGCGGCGAGAGTCCGGTGCCGCCGCTGGTGAGGATGAGATCGGCGCCCTGAGAGTCCGCAAGCTCGATGATCTCCGCCTGGAGCGCCGCGGGATCGTCGGCGATCACGCGTTCGCGTACGATCGAATAGACCGGCTCGAGCCGTTCCTTCATGAGCGGAATGCACGCGTCGGGACGTTCGCCGGAGGCGGCGCGATCGGAGAGCACGATCAGAGCGACTTGAAAGGTCACCGCTTCTTCCGCGACCACTGCCCGCTCTTACCGCCGCGCTTGTCCAGCAGCCGGACGGCCTCGATCGTAATTCCTTTGTCGAGGGCCTTCGACATATCGTAAATCGCCAGCGCGGCGATGGAGGCTGCGACCATTGCCTCCATTTCGACGCCGGTTCGCGCCGTCGTGCGCGCCTGTGCCTCGACGCGCAGCAGACCGTCGGGGCGCCACTCGAAGCGAACGTCGACGCTGCTGAGCGGCAGCGGATGGGCGAGTGGAATGAGTCCCGCGGTCTGCTTTGCCGCCATGATTCCGGCGAGCTGCGCGGTGACGAAAGCGTCACCCTTCGCCAGCGTCGCGTGCTTGAGCGCCGTAACCGCGGGCGCGCTCATTCGAACGAGTGCCTCGGCACAAGCCGATCGTTGCGTGACGGCCTTTCTCGAAACGTCGACCATCGCAACGCTCCCGTCACGCGCGATGTGCGAAGGTTTCACCGAACGCTGCGCGCCGGCGCGCCTTGGAAGCGCGCCCAGATGAGGCAGAGCAGCGCGAGCACCCAGCAGACCACCAAATGCGTGATGTGATGGGCGTGCTGGGCTCCCGACTCGGTAAAGAAGTTGATCTTACCCAAACCGTACAGAATTCCCAGAACGAAGAATACGAGGGCCAAGAGCACCGCAATAAATCTCACGAAATGATTCCCTTCCTTGCGAGGACGTACGATATTGCACCGAGGACGACGCAGTACCAGCCGAACGGCCGCAAATCGTTCGAGCGAAAGTAGCGCATCAAGAAGGCGACGGAGAGATATGCGGCGACACCGGCGAGGATTCCGCCGCATATGGCTTCGACGAGCACCAGCTGCGCGCCGGGAGCGAAGAGTTTGGGTACCTCGAGCAGACCCGCCGCGAGAATCACCGGGGTCGCCAGGAGGAACGAAAACCGCGCGGCGCTCTCGTGATCGAGGTCGCAGAGAAGACCGGCGACCATCGAGATGCCCGATCGAGAGATGCCGGGCAGCAGCGCGAGGCCCTGCGCGACGCCGATCAGCACGCTCGCCGGATAGCTCAACTCTTCGATCGGCTTGTACGCGCCCGGACTGGTTCGGTGCTGTCGCCGCCGCAGCGCCTCGCCCGCAAACATCACCAGCCCGTTGACGAGCAGAAAGAGCGCCGCCGGCGCGGGCGATCCGAAGAGCCTTCGCACGGGCGCCTCGAAAATGACGCCGAGAATGCCGACGGGAATCGTGCCGACGACGAGGCGCCAGCCGATTCGTTCGTCGCGATTGCCGCTGAGCTGCCCGCGCACGATGCTGGCGAGAAGCGCGCGCACGATCGCGTACCATTCGTTGCGGTAGTAGACGATGAGTGCGAGTGCCGTACCGAGATGCAACACGACGACGAACGCCAGAAAGGATGGACTCGAGCGATCGAAGTGCCAGTGCAGCAGCGCCGGAACCAAGATCGTATGACCGAGGCTCGAGACGGGAAAGAGCTCGCTCACGCCCTGCAAGAGCGCCAGCGCGAGTGCTTGAGCGAACGTCATTACCAGGCCACGAACTTCACGCTGAACGTGTAAACGCCGGCAACCGGTTTGCAGTCGCGCAGCGCCGGCGTGTAGCGCACGTCGCGAGCCATCCCCACGGCGACGAGATCGAGCGACGAGTTGCCGGTGCTCTGCGCCACGCTGGTGCCGGTTACCTGACCGCCTGGATCGAGCTGCACCGCCACGCGCGCAATACCGTTCGTTGCCGATGCGCGCGTCTCGGGCGCGATCTCCGGCGGGCCGGGCGTGCTGACGACGGCGGCGGCGATGTCGGCGTGGGCGCAGGGGGCTGCCGTCGCGACGGGCTGCGGCGTGGCGGTGGCCACGACCGGAACCGGCGTTGCACCGGCGCCTCCGGACGTTGGGGCGTTACCGGGCCCCTTGCGCGCCGGCGGCGCGGAACTCGCCGGGTGCGGCGCCGGCGTCTGCTTCGGCCGCGGCGGCGGAGGCGTTGGAGGCCTCGTCAGCGCGATGGTGGCGGGACGATGCTGGATGGATACGACTTCAGCTTGACTCTCCGGCGTCGGCACCGGCGGATGCAGTACGAACGCAACGATCACGTGCGCCAGCAACGAGAGCGCGAACGCGACCAGAAGCAAACGCGGGACGCGTCTCATCGCTCATTGACGACGGGTGGACTAGTCGGGCTGGAAGTCGGCGCGGAAGAGATAGTTGCCCGTGGTCGGCTGGCAGTCGACGAGCTTCGGCGAATAGGTCGACTGGCGCGCCGCGCGCAGCGCCGCTTGGTCGATCGACATGTTGCTCGAGCTCTTATAGATCTGTGCCCCCACGAGATTACCGCTCGGTCCGACGGTCACTTCAACTTCGACGGTAACCGCTCCGAGCCCCAAATCCTTCGCCGACTCGGGATAATCCGGCTGCACGGGATTCGTAACCGTCGCCTCGATGTTCGGATTCGCGCATGCCGGCTTGGGCGTGCCGACGGTGGCGACCGGACCGGGAGTGCCGGTCGTCCCTTGCGGAACGCCGTTCTGGCTACCGTGCACGGGCTGCGCGACCGTGTTCTCGGTCGACGTCGTTGCGCCGGCGTTGTGTGTCTTGACGAGATTGACCTTGAGCTTGGGCTGCTCAACCTGCTTCTTCTGCGGCGGCGGCGTCTGGTTCGGCGGCGGCGTCGGCGTCGGCGGCGGAGTGGGAGTCGGCGGCGGCGGCGTGTGGACGATGATCTTGCGCTTCTGAACGGTGACCTGCTCCGGTCCCTGCTGCTCGCTATGCTTGCTGAAGTTTGGCATGATCGAACCGATCGCCAAGTGCACGATCAGCGAGATGACGAAGGCCAAGCCGATATAGTTGCGGACTCGCTCGCCCGTCGTGAGGTAACCGCCGCGCTTTGCCATCGCCTATTGGTTCACTCCCGCCGGCGCTCCTTGAACGTGGTTCGCCAGACCGAAATCCGTGAGGTCGACGGACTTTGCCGCATCCATCACCTGAAGGATGACGCCGTAGCTCGCCCTGGGATCGGCCTTGATGATCACGCTCTTGAACCGATGATCGGTGGCGTCTTGAAGCTGCTCGAAGGCCGCCTTGGCGTCGGGTATCGTCACCTGATTCGAACCGATCTGAACGTGATCGTGCTCGTCGACGATGACGACGATCTGCGAGGGCTGAACCTTCTCTTTATTATAGGCGTCCGGGAGCTTCGGCTCTTTCGTGACCGACGCCAAAATGATGAAGATGATGAGGAGCACCAACAGCACGTCCGTGAACGGCGTGATGTTGATCGTCGACATTACCTCATCTTCACCCTGTCCAGTAGAAACGGCCACGTCGCATTAACCTCCAGACTATGACGTTACGAAGCCGACGTCTTCGAGCCCGGCATTTTTTGCCGCGTCGAGGATTCGGATGATCACGCCGTAGGGTGCCTTCGCGTCGGCCACGATCGCCACGTGATGGTGCGGCTTCTTCCGCGATGCGTCGTACATCACGCGATAGACGCCGGTATCGTCGGTCTTCACGCCGTCGACGAAGATCACGCCCTTATTGTTGACGTCGACTTCGATGTCGTTCTTGTTCTTGGTGTTCGTCGACGTGTTTGGATTCTTGTTCGGGAGCTCTTTTTCAAAGCCGGGCGGCGCAACGAGCGCGGCGAGAATCATGAAGATGATCAGTAAGACCAAGAGGACGTCCGTAAACGGGGTGATGTTGATCTCGGCCATCACCTCTTGGTCTTGTTGCGAAGATAGCAGGCTCACGACTGTGCCCTACGAGCTTTACTTGCCGGTCGTTCTCGAGGGTTGATAGAGCTCCGTCGGAATCGGCGCACCGGTGTTGTGGAAGTGCAGCATCTCCGCGAGCTGGTTCGCGGCGACGATCATTTCCTGGTTGTAATTCTTGATGCGCGACTTGAAGAAGTTGAAGAATACCACTGCGATGACCGCGATGATGAGACCGGTCGCCGTGGTGATGAGCGCCTCCGAAACGCCTGCCGCGACGACGGCCGGCGTCGAGTTGCCCTTCAGGGCGATGTCTTGGAAGGCACGGATGATGCCCAAAACCGTTCCGAAGAGGCCGACGAACGGCGCGATGACGGCGATCGTGCCGATGATCGCCAAGTTGCGCTCGAGCGAGTTGAGGTGCTCCATGAGCGCGATCGAGAGAGCGTCGGTGATGTCGGCGCGGTTCTTTTCGCCGCGGCGCAGCCCGAACTCGAGGATCCGCGGAAGCATCCCGCGGTTCTTCTTACAGATTTCGATCGCCCCGTCGAGATCGTCAGCCGAAACCTTGGTTCCGATCTGGCGCAGCAGCCCTTTGGTATCGGCGTGCTGCATCTGGAAGAAGACGAGCCGCTCGATGACCACTGCGAGACCGACAATCGAGATGAGCAGGAGCAGCCACATATCCCAGCCGCCCTGCTGCATGAGACCCATAAATCCGGAAAACACGGTGCTCTACCACCCTCCACATTGACGTAGTTCCGCGGCGCCCGCCCGCCCCGTGAGGGCGAGCCATTGGCCTATGCCGCGCTAAAGTCCTGGTAATATTAGCTGCCGCCTCCCGACTGGTTGGAGGCGCCGGCGTTGAGGTTCTTTTTGATGAACGTTTCGATCTGCAGCGCGAGCGCTTCGTTGCCCTCGGCCTTGGCCTGCTGGTCGGCCTTGTTGAGTGCGTCGGTCGCCTTCTGCTTCATGGCGGCATCGTGATTGGAGTTCCATTGCGCGGCCAGCGCGATGCCCTCGGCGAAATTCGCCGAGGCATCGTTGGGATTCGTCGCGAGGGCCTTTTCCGCATAAGCTTGCATCCGCTTGTAGTCCGGCTTTTCCGTGCGCGCTATAGCAAACGCGGCGAGGGTATTCGCTGTGACCGCGAGTTTGGCATCGCCCGCCGCGGCCGCCTGATCGTAGTCGGAGAGCGCCGTGGCCGTATCCTTGGCGTCGGCGGCCTTCGTCCCCGCGTTGATCAGTGACATCGCCATCGCGGCGGAGCCGGCATTACTACTGGGGTCGAGTTGCTTGATCTGGGCGGCTGTCGCCTGCGCCGCGGCGGCATCGTGATTGGCCAGATACGCTTCCAGGAGTTCGGCATCGATGTTGATCTTCGACGAGACGGGTACTTTCGGATCGGCCGCCGCCGCACTCTGCGCCGCTTTCAAGGAGCTGATGGCGGCCGTGACGTCGCCGTTCGCGAGCTGCGCCACGCCTAAAGCGAACTGTGAGTTCGCTCCGGAATCGAGCGCCATTGCCTTCTGTGCGTACGCGAGCGATTGACTCGGATTGCTGCGCGCCTGCTTGACGGCGGCGGTCGCAAAGCTTCGAGAGGCGATGGGACGAAACTGCGGACCGATCGTTCCGACCTTGTCGAACGCCGCGGCGGCAGTATCGTAATCGCCGGCATCGAACGCCGCGATTCCCAGCATCTGGCGCAGCGACTCGTCGCTCGGCGAGCTCAGCAGGGCCGACTGAGCCTTCGACTTCGCCGTTTCGTACTGACCCTGACGAATCAGCGCGGCGACTTGGCTCGCCGCCGGACTCAGTTTTCCGCCGGCGGGCATGCCCGAACCGCCTTGACTCTGCGTGCTCGAGACCGACTTGCCATTGAACTTCAGCGTGAAGTCGTAGAAAGAGGTAATCGGGGCCGTCCCACGATGGGCCGGCCGGTAAGTCGAGTTCTGGGCGATTTCCATGGCGGCGGTGTTGTCGCCCGAGTTCGTAGACTTAATAACTTTAATGGCCTTGTGCGTGCCGTTCGCGTTCACTTGCACCTGCACGACCACCGTGCCGCTGCCCGCGATGGCCGAGGTCGTCGTGCCCTGCTTGAGCAGTTTGGCGGGAACGAACTCCGTGGCATACTGCGCCGCCGCCGGGAGTGCGGTGAAGGCAACCAGCGCCGCGACGACCGGCGCGACGATACGAAAGTGAGCGTTCATGGCGTACCTCGAGATGCTTTGCGATGCTTCGTGTTCCGCATGGTACGAGGCGCTTCGTCCGGCGGCCTGCGATGGCGCTGGAGCGCGGCCAGCTCCCTTGCGGTAAGCGGGCGTATGCATCCCGCGGGTAGTTTTCCCAAGCGCAGTGGGCCGAAACGCGTGCGGGTGAGGGCGAGCACCGTATGGCCCAGCACTTCGAACATCCGGCGTACCTGCCGATTTCGTCCTTCGTGGATGGTCAGTTCGACGACGGAACCGTCGCGCCGCTCCGCCACAACGCGCACCTTCGCTCCCGCCGTTCGAAACTCGTCGAGCGCAATGCCCTCGCGCAAACGCCGAAGGTCCGGCTGGGAGAGCCGCCCCGCGATCGAGACTCGGTAGGTCTTCTCGACGCCGTAGCGCGGATGCAGCAACGAGTGGGCGAGTTCGCCGTCGTCGGTCAGGAGCAGCGCGCCGCCCGTCGCGTAATCCAGACGCCCGACCGGCACGACGCGAACCCCGGCGGGAAAGAGATCGGCGACGGTTGCGCGCCCTTGCGGATCGCGCATCGTCGTCACGACGCCGACGGGCTTATTGAGCAGCAGATAGGTGTGATGCTGCGCTATCGCAACGGCTTCGCCGTCGACCTCAACCCGGTCGCCGTCACCAACGATGGTCCCCAAAACGGTGACGACGTGCCCGTCGATCGCCACGCGTCCCGCCGCAATCAGTTCGTCGGCCCGCCGCCTCGCCGCAACGCCAGCCTGCGCGAGATATCTATTGAGGCGCATGCCCCGCCCCATTTTTACTTTACAGAAGTGCTAGTGTCGCGCGCGACGTGATGCCGAGGAAGCTCGGACCGAGGAGCGCAGCCATGGATGGCGAGAGCGAGGAGGCCGTGCAGCAGGAGCGCAGCCCAGAGGGCGGAGCGACGAGCGGTTCCGAGACATCACGTCGCGCGAGACCACTAGTACTTTCCGTTCCCACCATCCTCATATCCACGCGACATCGAGAGCGCCTCTTTGGTGACCGACTGCAGGAACTCTTCGTTCGTGCGCGTCTGGGCCATCTTGTCGAGAATGATCTCGGTGATGTCGCCGGTGTTGAGCACCGCGGTCGCGCGGCGCAGCATCCAGATCTTTCGCATCTCGTCGGGCGAGAGCAGCAGCTCTTCGTGCCGCGTGCCGGAACGCTTGATATCGATCGCCGGGAAGACGCGCGACTCGGCGAGCTTGCGGGTGAGATCGATCTCCATGTTGCCGGTGCCTTTGAACTCTTCAAAGATGACGTCGTCCATCTTCGAACCGGTCTCGATCAGCGCCGTCGCGATGATCGTGAGCGAACCGCCTTCTTCGATCTTGCGCGCCGCACCGAAGAATCGCTTCGGCTTGTGGAGCGAGGCGGTATCGAGACCGCCCGAGAGGGTGCGGCCCGAACTGGCGACGACCTGATTGTAGGCACGAGCGAGACGCGTAATCGAGTCGAGCAGAATGACGACGTCTTTTCCGAGTTCGACGAGACGCTTGGCGCGCTCCATCGCGAGCTCGGCGACGGTCGTGTGGTTTTCGGGATGCTCGTCGAACGTCGACGCCACGACCTCGCCGTCGATCGTACGCTGCATGTCGGTGACTTCTTCGGGACGCTCGTCGACGAGCAGTGCGATGATGTGCGCGTCGGGATGATTGATGGAAATCGAGTTGGCGATGTTCTTGAGCAGCGTGGTCTTACCGGCCTTCGGCGGCGAGACGATCAACGCGCGCTGTCCCTTACCGATGGGCGAAAATAGGTCGATGACGCGCGTCGAAAGCTGGGTCGAACGGACCTCGAGCTTGAATCGCTCTTGCGGATAGATCGGCGTTCCCTTCTCGAACGTCCGGCGTCCTTTGATCGCCTCGGGATCCAAACCGTTGACGTTGTCGACGCGAATCAGACCGTAGTATTTCTCGCTCTCCTTCGGACGCCGAACCTGGCCTTCCACCATGTCGCCGCGCCGCAGCTCGAACCGGCGAATCTGCGATTGACTGACGTAGATATCGTCCGTGCCGATGTAATAACCGGCGCGCCGCAAAAAGCCGTAGCCTTCGGGAAGAACGTCGAGAATGCCGCTGGCCATCTCGATGCCGGAACGCGAGATTTGCGCTTGCACGAGCATGGCGACCAGTTCGTCCTTCTTGACTTTTGCCGGCGCCGGAAGGTCGACTTCAAGCTCCTTTGCAAGCTCGACGAGTTCGGTCTTGGTTTTTTCCGAGAGCTGTGCCGCCGTTTGAATCGGCGGTACTTCTACCTGCGGCAGCTGATCGTGGTAGATTGCCGGTTGCTGCGCAAAGTGATGCCGGCGCCGCGAACGCCTGCGACGGCCGCCGCCCCCTTGTTGGGAACGCATATCGTTATTGTTCGAGCGGTGGTCGAGGTTGGGGCGATGTTCCGTTTGCAGAAGAGTAATCTCTCTCTAGAGTCGCTCGCGCCGCGTTTGGACGACCGAGGGCACGGCGAGGCTGCCGTCGCTATCAGGTCGGTGACGTGAACGTGGGGATGTCAAAAGCTTGTCGCGGCTGTCACCAAAAGACCGCAACGCGACGCCCACACTATAGCACAGCGGCAGCGAGCGTTCAAGCGGGGTTCAAGCGAGCGGCTCCGCTCACGAATGGGCTTCCTGCCGCGTAGAAACGCAGCCTCCGCTCCGCCGCCGCGGACACGCCGATGCGAGGACTGCGGCGAACGCGGATCGGAATCGCGTCCGCGCCGGCCAACCAGAGGTATGGATGCGTGAAGGGGTCGACGCCGTCGAGCGAACGATCGATGGCGAGCGCACGGCAGAGGCGTCCGGGACCGCGACAGAGGTCGCGCGCTCCGTCGACCGCGCGCCGACGTCGCATGAGCGCTAGCCCTTCGATCGGCTCGAGCGCGCGGACGAGCACTCCCGCACCTTCACCGTCGCGCTCGCTCGACAAATTGAAGCAATACGACGTGCCGTAAATCTGATAGACGTAGGCGCGATGCGGCGGACCGAAAAGCGTCACGTTCCGCGCGGTCTTGCCGCGATAGGCGTGACATGCGGGATCTCCGGGAAGGTACGCTTCGGTCTCGACGATTCTCCCGGCCGCTACGCCCTCTTCGCTATCGCGAACGAGAATGCAGCCGAGCAACGCTCGCGCCAACGCGCGCGTTTCGACCGGTAAGCGTTCCGGCGTTAGCCGGCGCAGCGTCATGCAGCAACGTTCAGCGCCACTTCGGCTCTCGCCCTTTGCGTGAGGTCCTCGACGGATCCGGCTCGCACGGAGAACTTCGCGAGCGAGTTGAGAAGACAACGTAAGCGAACGTACGGTATCGCGAGGCGTTGATCGACCCCGCGTCCGCTGGTGATCTCTTCGGCAAACTCGGCGTCGCCGACGACGAAGCGCACCTCTCGAAATCCACGCCGTGCCAGCGCTTGCACGACGGCCGTAAGCGCCGCATAGGCGATGGCACGCTCGCCCGCAGCGGCCGTTTTGCCTGCGCGGAAGACGAGCCGCACGAGCTTCAGACCCCTCGTGCCCGCGAGCCGCGCATAGGCCACGCCGAGTCCTTGAGGGTTGGCCGCGTATCCCACCAGCGCCTCAACGGCGGCACCGGGGGCTCGCATCGTTTGCATCTCCATGATTTAAAGTATTCCCAGTTTAATGCGAACGTATGTTCGCCGTCAAGCGATTCGGGCCGTCTCCAGCAGGCTTTCGTAGAGCCGCTGCATGCGGTCGACCTGGTCGTCCAGCGAGAAGCGCTGCGCGGCTTGGCGTGCCGATTCCGTCCGCTCCCCAACCCGCTCCGGCAGCGCGGCCAGCGCCAGGGCAAAGGCCTCCGGCGTCGGCGCAACGACGCGACCGGTGCCCCCCAGTACCTCTCGGTTCTGCGGAGCGTCCGCGGCAACGATGTACGCGCCGGCGGCCATTGCCTCCGCGATCACGAGCCCCTGCGTCTCGGTCGTACTCGGCATGGCGAAGGCGTCGGCGGAGGCGTACAGATCGGGCAGCGCCTCACGTGCAACGACGCCGAGGAAGCGAACCACGCCGGCGACCCCCATCTCGGCGGCGTGACGCTGCAAGTCGCCGCAGTAGGGACCGTCGCCGGCGATGACGAGCTTGCGCGAATCGTCGCCGGCTCGCGCCATTGCCGCGAGCAGCAGATCGACGTTCTTTTCCTTCGCCAGACGGCCGACGTAAAGGATCATCCGCTCATCCTCGCCGACGCCGATTCGCGCGCGCAATGCTGCGTCGCGCCGGCCGGAACCGAAGTGCGCTAAGTCGATCCCGCTCGGCACGACTTCAATGCGTACGGTAACGCCGAGCTCGCGTAGGCGAGTCGCCATCGCCGGCGTCGGGACGACGACCGCGTCGGCCGTATTGGCAAAGGTACGCGTGAGTTGCGCGGCCGCAAACCGCGTGGCATGCGGTTCGAACGGAATGTAATGGGCGTACGCTTCGAGTTGCGTGTGGTACGTATAGACCAGCGGCATGCCGTAGCGGCGCGCGTAGCGCGCGCCCATCCAGCCGGTGACGAACGGCGAATGGACGTGAACGAGCGAGAGCCGTTTGATCACGGTGTTGAGATTGCGCCGGCTCACCAGCGGCAGGGTCAGGCGATACGGCGTGCGCGTCGGCAGCGGAAGCGACGGCATCCGGAATACCGGGCCATCGGCTTCCACGTAGCCCGGCATGCGCGGGGCAAAGCAGTAGACCTCGTGGCCGCGCGCCCGTAAGCCGCCCGCAAGCGCCTCGACCGAGGCGACGACGCCGTTGACGACGGGGCGGTAGATTTCGGTGAAAAAGCCCAGGCGCAACGGCTCCATTCCAATCCTTCCTTCGCCCTGCAAGTCGACGGCGCCCGCAAGAGGAGCCACCTTCTAACTTGAGACTTTCGGCATATTCCCGTCCGCCGCCGAATGTGCTATATTGCCCGGGTCAGGCCGGCCTGCCACGACGGAGAGCAGGCAGGCGCGGGAATTTTTTGGCGATTCCGTCGCATCCAATCGCCCCGCGGCCAACTAGCGCCGCTTCCCCAAAACGCACGACTTGCCGTACATCGTTCGATTTTTGCGTGGTGTGCATTCGAACCGTGAGGCGGGCCGGGAGAGGAAAGGAAACTCGGGTTGATCGGACGTCTGCTCTGCGCCGCATTCTTTATTGCCACGCTTGGGGTCCATCCGGCTGCGGCCGCGCCCGTCACCGCTGTGACGTGGCATCGTAACGGAGTTCTGACCTGGGAGCGCAACGAACGCCGCGCTACCGCGCCGCAAACGCTTCATCGTCTTACGGTTGGGCTCGCCCCCGGGAGTTCAAAGGTCATCGCTCGCGGGCGCCCGGGTCTGGTCGAGGTTCACCTGCTCTGCGCCCAGCGCGACGGCGGCCCGGTGCACCGGAAGGTTCTCTCCTCGACGCTCCTGGTTGCATCGAAACCGCGCATCGTCGCCGACGGCATCGGCTCGACGTCATTGGTACGGTTCGAAGCTCACGGAATCGCTCACATGGGTTACATGGCTCGCGCCGCGATCGAGATGGTGGCCACCGCCTACACCGCCGATTCGGCCGGTGGCAGCGGCTGGACGGCGAGCGGGCGGCGTGCCGGCTACGGCATCGTCGCGGTCGATCCGCGCGTGATCCCGCTTGGGACGCATCTGTACATTCCGGGCTACGGCGTGGCGATCGCCGGCGATACCGGCGGCGCGATCGTCGGAAATCGGATCGATCTTGGGTTCGACTCGATTCACGATGCGATGCTCTTCGGCCGCCGCGACGTTAAAGTCTATCGTCTCTAACAGCGAATAGTCTCGGGGTGACGACGCCCCGCCAAATGCTCGCGCAGGCCGGCCTCTCGCCGAAAAAGCGCTTCGGCCAAAACTTCCTGCAAAACGCCTCGGCCGCACGACAGATCGCGCAGCTCGCTCTCGAGGGCGTGCCGGCCGGGACGCCGACGCTCGAAATCGGTGCCGGGACCGGCGCGCTCACGCACGCGCTCCTCGATTGCGGTGCCGACGTCACCGCGCTCGAAATCGATCGCGACCTTGCCGCACTGCTTCGCTCGCGCGAGGATTTACGCCGCGCAACGATCGTCGAAGCCGACGCGCTCGAGTTCGATTATCGTATCTGGTCGGCGAACCGGCATTGGATCGCCACGGGAAATTTGCCGTATAACGTTGCGACGCCGCTGATGCTGCGATTGATCGAGACGGAAGACGGCCCCGACTCCCTCACGGTCATGGTGCAGCGCGACGTCGCGCAACGGCTCGTTGCGGCACCGGGAACGGCCGCATACGGCAGCCTATCGATCGCCGTGCAGTTCGCAATGCAGGCGCGCATCGCATTTACGCTTGCGCCGGGCTCCTTCTTTCCGGCACCGAAAGTCGCGTCGACCGTCGTTCGACTGGTACGCCGCGCGACTCCGGCGGCCCGCCCGCGCGATCTTGCCACGTTTTGGAAGGTCGTGCGTGGGGCATTCGCGTACCGCCGCAAAACGCTCGCGAATTCTCTTGCGCTCGCACTCGGTCTCGATCGGGCGCGGATCGCGCGGGCGCTTGAATCCTGCAATCTCTCCCCGGAGCTTCGCGGTGAACGACTCGACCTCGGCGATTTCGCCCGCTTGGCCGACGCGCTGGCCGAAGAATAGTTTCAAGAGCCCGTGGACTTGGCTCATTGCGATTTTTATTGCGGGGCTCTTCCTGGCCGTCTTTTTCTTCAGCCTAAAGAATCCGCCGCCGCAGAACGTTACGCCGTTCGAGGTCGATTTCGTTCTCGGGATCCAGTTCGTGATCGACGCATTGCTCGTGGTGTTGGTGCTCGCGACGCTTCCGGCGCTCTCGAAATTCACGCTGCGCGAGCTGGGTTTTCGCGCGCCCGATTGGCCGACGATCGTCACGGCCCTGATCGGCTTCGTCGTCATGTTCGTGATTGCCAACGGCGGCGCCGCGCTGATCGATTACTACTCGGGGCGCGCGCATCCGCAAGACATCGTTCAGATGTTCAAACACTTGCACGACCCCGTCACGATCGTGATCTTCGTCGTATTCGCCGTGCTCTTCGCGCCATTCACCGAGGAGACGCTCTTCCGCGTTTTCTTCTTTAATCTGGGTCTGCGCTACGGCGGCTTCTGGGGAGGCGCGGTCCTCAGCGGGGCGCTTTTTGGGATCGCGCACGGCGACCCGTACGCCGCGCTCCCTCTCGCACTCGGCGGCATCGTGCTTTGCGCCGTTTACTACCGAACGCGCAACGCGTATGCCTCGATGATTTCGCACGCTCTGTTCAACGCCATTTCGATCGCCACGCTCTTGCTGAGCACAAGCAAGGCTACGTAAGCGCCCGCACGGCATCGACGACCGCCTCGGCGCCGATCTCGAGCGTGTCGAGGTAGATCAAACGATGCTGCAGCGCCGGCGGTTTCGTCGTGCTCGCGGGGCGGCGCTCGAAACGGCGATCGCGCACGTATCGCCCCACGATATGAATCGCATCGGGATTCGGTTCGTCGTACCAGTCGGGGTGGTGGGTAGTCCACAGACCAACCGCCGGGACGCCTCCACGTGCGATCGTAAGGTGCAGCGGTCCGGAGGGAATACCGACGAAGAGATCGGCGCGGTTTGCCAGCGCCTTGTAGAGCCGCGCAAACGGCTCGTCGACGTCACCGAAGAGCGCGCGAAATCCGGCGACCCCGTCGCCGAGATCCTCATCGTCCATCGAGATGAAACGCCACGCCTGCGAGTGCCGTCTCATCGCATCGACGAAGGCGCGAGCTTGCGTTTCGTCGCCCCAGTTCTTGCGAGCCGCGGTCACGCCGCGGCGGGAGATTACTCCCAATCGTGCCGTCGACTCGACGAACCGCGCGAGCCGTTCGTCGAGCGCGCGCTGCGCGGCCGGAGGCGCGGCAAAGTCGATCGCATTGGGCAGCGGATTGGCGAGATCGAGCCCGGCGAGCCGCTCCTTTCGCACGAGCAGCCGCGCGGCGTTGCGCGCCTTGGTGTGAAACGGGTACGCCGTACGCCCTTCGGTCTCCGGATAGTCGGTCCAGAGTAGAACGTCAGGAGCGAACCGGTGCACGGCATCGTCGAGCGGTGACGGAATATTAAGCTCGACGCTGCGTCCGTTGCATTGCGCCAGTTGCAGACCGAAATGGGGCGCACCGAAGGGCGCGCCGTCGCTGGGCGCGCGAACGCCGGAGAAGAGCGGTTCGACGCCGGTGCAGCCCTCCGCGACGGAAACGTAGTCGTCGCCGAAGCGCGTGATCGCATAGGCGTTCGAGGGTTCGAGCATCGGCAGCAGCGCGCCGAAGTGTACCCAATCGCCCAGACCATGCGGCCAGTAGATCAGCACGCGGCGATCGTGCAACGCCGCGAAGCGCCCGCGGTCTTCCCGGAACGCCGCCATCGCGTATCTGGCCATGCTACCGGCCGACCGGCACGCCGCCGCAGAGACGCACCGGCATTCGTCCCGCGAGACTGGCAAAGAACGCCGCCGCGTTCGTGTCGTACGCGGGGCACCCCGGAAAGTGCGGATCCGGATGCGGATCGAGCCGCACGTTCGGGTTCGCCGCCGCAACGGCCCACACGCCCTCCTCGCCTCGCTCGACGAGCGCGCTGCGTCCGCTCTGCCGCAGCGTCACGGCAGCGCCGTAGGCACTCCAGTCGACGACGTAGGGCCAGCGCCCGGGTCGAAGCACGACATCGTTGAAGAGCAGCATCACAACGAGCGCGCACGGGATCATCCAGCGCGAAAAGCGCGGATTACGCGCAACGCCGAAACCGGCTGCAACGGCGGTTGCGGCCAAGAGCGGGCCGACGTAATGCGAACCGATCCGGCTCGGCTCGTAGTTCCACGGACGCATGAACAGTATTTCGGCGAGTAACGGCACCGAGAGCAGCAACCGCTTGCGCACGGCGAGCGGCGCGAATGCAAAGGGCGCGAGCAGCAGTAGAATCATACTCAGCTTGCTCGCCGGATTGAAAATCTGCAGCGAGTATCCGGGGTCGTTCGGGCGAATGCCGGAGGCGCGTTCGAAGATCCAGAATCCCACGCCGTTGAGCAGCCCGAGCGCGACTAGCGCCGCACCGATGCGCCGGTCCCACCAGATCCCGCACGCGGCACCGAACCAAAGCACGAAGAGAATCTCGTCCTCTTTCAAGCCCATCAACAGCTGCGCAACGACGAGCGTTCCCCAGAGAGAACGCCTGCGCGCCGCCAACGCACCGCAAATCGCCAGCAACGGCACGAAGGCGTTCTCCGAAAATTATCGTAACTCAAACCCTGCGCCGCCGGCGAGAGCAGATACGCGATGGCGAGCACGTTCGCGGCCCGCACCGTCAAGCCGAGCTCCCGCCCGAGCAGTGCGAGCGGAATAGCGGCCAGCGCAACCGCCAGCACCTGCACGACGATCAGGGTCTGCGCTGCCGGAAAGAGCCACACGAGCGGCGCCAGCGCCGTCAAAACCCACGAATCGTGTACGCCGAAATGCGCGCGCCACTCACCGTAGTTCCACGACGAGCCGTGCCGTATGTTGACCAGCGTCTGCAGATACGTACCGAGATCGGCCCCGTACCGCAGCGCGTAGAGCTTATTGAAATCGAGCGCAACATACACCGCAACGTAGATCGCCACCGCGATATAGGTTGCGCGCAAACCATTGTAACGCGGCGGCGTGGGATCAACAGCCCGGATTCGAAGACGCCCGTCGCTCGCATCCCGCTCGCTCCTGCTCGACCAATTTTTGGGGAGAACAAAGTTTTGAAACGGCCATCCATGGCCGGCCCCAAAAAACTGGACGCTTCTCATCCGGATGTTGATCCCACGCCGCTGCGTTTCTCGCGGTAGACGCGCTCGACGATTTCGCGCAGCGCGCCAATGAAGCGTTGGGGCGAGAAGCGCTCGGCATGTGCGCGCAAACGCTGCGGTTCGAAGCGGGACGCATCGAAGGTACGCAGCGTCGCCGCGAGCGATTCGGCGTTCGCATCGTCGAAGAATGCGCCGGTTTCGCCCTCGACGATCGTTTCGAGCGGACCGCCGGCGCGGAAGGCGATCGCGGGCCGTCCCGCGGCGGCCGCTTCGAGCGGAATCAAACCGAAGTCTTCTTCGCCCGGAACGATTGCCGCGCGCGCGTTTCCGAGGAGCTCGTTGAGTCGTTCGTCCGAAACGTACCCGAGCATCGTCGTCGTCGTTCCTCTTGCAAGGTCGCGTAGCGATCGCTCCGCAGGGCCGCTTCCCGCGACGAGCAATGGAACGTTGGCAAGCGCCGCCGCTCGAATAGCAAGATCCACGCGCTTGTAGGGCAGCAGTCGAGTCGCGACGATAAAGTAATCTCCTGCGCCGGGACCAACCGTGAAGCGATCGAGATCGACCGGGCAGTGAAGCACGTCGCTCTCACGGCCGTAATACTTTTCAATTCGCCGGGCGACGTTGCGAGAGTTTGCGACGAAACGCGTGGGGCGCTGCGCCGCCGCGCGGTCCCAGGCGATCAAACCGTTGACGAACGGTCTCGCGAAGCCTGGAACGTATTCGTCGGGCGCAAATGCAAAGCGGCTGACGGTATTGATGTAGCAGACGTGGACGGCACCGCTTGGAACGCGTACGCCTTTCGACCACGACGTCGTCGAGCTGACGATCGCGTCGTACGCGCGCAGATCGAACGACTCGAAGGCGCGCGGATAGAGCGGTGCCAGCGGACGGAACCACCGATTCGCAAACGGAATTCGCGAGAGATACGACGGCCGCACGCGCGCCGGCGGGAAGGTATCGCCCAAAGCGCGCTCGTCGTAGAGCGACGTGTAGATCGGGGCGTCCGGCCAAGCGCGGGTAATATGCGCGAAGACGCGCTCGCCGCCGCCGCGCTGATTCAGATAATCGTGAACCAGCGCAACGTTCATCGCATTGAACGCGCGTTCAATCGTTCAGGTTCGTTCCGCGAGGCAGGACGAGCGCGATCATCGGATTGCCCAAATAGCGGCGCGCGACGCGCTGAACGTCGTCGGGCGTCGTGGCCGCAATGGCTTCGAGAGTGCGGTTGATAAAGTCGGGCGACGAGTTTTCGCTCGAAAAGACTGCCGCCAGCCACGCGCGCGTCTCCAGCGTCGTCGCATCGTTGGCGAAATCGCCGGCCGCCTCGGCTTTGAACTCTTCGATCGAGCCCTGCAATCGCGTTGCGGCGAGGACGTTGACGACCGAGAGCGCGGTTGCGAAAGCCCGGCTCGGGTTTCCCTCTAATCCGCCGTTGACGTAGAGCACCAAGGTCGCGGGCGCGCGATCGTAGGCGTAGACGGCACCGACCGAGCGCGAAGCGAAGGTCGGCGAGACGACGCCGGGCACCTGCGCGATGTCGGAGAGCGTTCGCCGGACGAAGGCTGCCAAAACGAGCATCGGACCGAAGTCGCGGCTGTCAACCTTCGGTGCGGGATATTGGGCGATCAACCAGGGCGAGGCGATGTCGCGATGGGCGACGATTTCGTGCGTCGCGCCGTTGAGCGCCGGGACGCGCACCGCTACCGGAGCCGTCGATCCATCCGGCAACGCCGAAGCGAGTGCGGTCAGCGAGTCAGGCGCAAGCGTATCGAGCCGTCCGACGGCGCTGACGAGCACGCCTCCGCGGCGATAGTACCGTTGATAGAACGCTCGGGCGTCGCCTGAGAAGAACTGCGCGAGCGAGTTGGGCGTTCCCAGCTGCGGCAGACCGGCATTTGCCTGCGAACTCGACGCGGCGTTGAGCATGTCGAGACCGACTTGCAGCGCGATCTGCTGCGTTTGCGCGATCTCCCGAACGAGCGTCGCGCGCGCGGCGCGTACCGTCGCGGGCGAAAAATCGGGGGCGGCGATCGCCCTGCGGAAAAGATCGAGCACGGCGGGTGCGTCGTCGGCAAGCGCCTCAACGTAAAATCGCACGTCGCTCGGATCGACGGTGAAGCGGATGGACCCGCCGCGCGCGGCGATCGCATCTTCGAGCGGCATCGCCGGGACATTGGCGGCGGGGGAGACCGGCGTACGCACGATCGTCTCGGCGACGAGCGCCGCCAATCCGTTCTCTTTGAGCGTCTGGCGATCGAGACCGGCGCGCACGACCATTGCGACGCCGATGAGTGACGCGGCGCTATCGGCCTGCCGAACGATGGTCGCGCCGCCGACGCTCTCGACGCTCGGAACCGGCACCGCGGCCGTGGCCTTTGCGGGGCCCGGCAGTAGTGCAATCAGGAGCGCTGCAACCGCGCCGAGCGAGAACGGCGATCTCATGGAGTCGATCCCTTTTGCGGAGTGGTCGCGACCAAATCGACGACCACGGGTTTGCCGAGATAGCGGCGGACGACCTCCGCGACGTACTGCGGATCGAGCGAGCGCGCCGTGCGCTCGTACGAGCCGTTGTCGATCCCCGGCGCGTAATCCAGACTGCCCTCGACGGTGTACCATCCCAGGTTATCGGCTCGTTCTTGCGGCGTCTGCGTGTCGGCAGCGACGTGGTAGAGAAACGCTTCGCGCGCGGCTTCGAAGGTTTCACGGTCCATCGGCTGCTGTAGGGCGGTGACCGATTGAATCACTCGCTGCTCGGCCTGTTTCTCGTGGTCGCCGCCGATGGTTACCAGCATGACGCCCGGATCGTGCAGCGTGATGAACTGTCCGATGACCAATGCGGCGCTCTGCGATTTATCGAGATCGCGCGTAATAACGCCGGTCTCTTGGCGAAAGAGATAGTCGGCGATAAAGTCCAGCGCGGTCGCCGCCTTCTGATCGGCGATCGGCGGACCGACCCACGCCAAGCCGACGCCGTCCACCGAACCCGTGCTCGTGCTCGACGCGGGTACCGTGGCGGGCGAGGAGTCGTACGGCCGATCCATCGCGCCCGGTCCGTTGCCGTCCGTTACCGCTGCGACGCTCGAAGCGTCGACGTTACCGGTCAGCGTGAGTACCGCGTTATCGGCGCGGAAGGCGCGCTTGGCAAAGGCGGCTACCTGCTCGGCGGAGATGCTCGTGAGCTGCGAGACGGTGGTCGGTAATGGCGGATAATGAGCGGGACCGTTGGCAAAGATTTGCGCGAAGAGCAGATCGTGAAGCGTCGCGTCCGATTCGTAGCGCTCCTGCACGCCGAGCACTGCGGCGTTAGCGCGCGCCGTTTTTACGGCGGTTTCGTCGACCGAGGGCGCAAAATAGGCCGCCGTCATGGCGGCCACGACGCGCCGGCCGGCCGAAGCGGGAACGACGGCCGCGATCCCTACGATATCCGGATAGACTTCGATATTGAGTTGACCGCCAAGCGTATGGACCAGGGCGTAGAGCGATTTTCCGCTCGCCAGCGGCGTCACCGCCGCGGCCGTCGCCGCGAGGTTCGAGATGCCCGGGACCGCGTTGTCATAACCCGCACCCGGCGCGCGAAACCACAGTCCGATGGCCGCCGTTCCGATCGTCGGATCGGGATCGAGAACGTACGAACCGCCGCGCGGCAGCGGACTGAGTTCTTGCATCGCCGCGGCGGCCGGCGACGGCACGACGCCAATCCATGCGATGCCGAACATCGCAGCAGCGAACGCCGCTCGAATCATCACGCTGGTTCCGGCGATATCGTTGGCGGAAGCCGGGAGGGCTTTTCGGCGCGCTTCGGCTCGTCGGCTACGGGTCGTTCCGGCGGAGCCCCCGCCGCCGGTTTGCCGGCGCTGCGATCGTACGGCCGCCCCTCGAGGATCGCGCGCACCTCTTCCGCTTCGACCGTCTCGTACTCTAACAGGGAGGCCACCATACGCTCGACCTTCTCCCAGTTCTCGGTCAGAATGCGCTTGCCGTCCTCATAGCAGGTTTCGATGATGTTCCGGACCTCGCCGTCGATCTTGCTCGCAACCTCTTCTGAGTAGTTGCGCTCTTCGCTGATGTCGCGCCCCAGGAATACTTGATGCGCGCCTCGTCCGTACTGAATCGGTCCCAGCTCGCTCATACCGTACTGCGTGACCATCCGTCGCGCGAGTTCCGTCGCCTGTTCGAAATCGTTGCTCGCGCCCGTCGTGACGTCGTGGAACTGGATCTCTTCGGCCAGCCGGCCGCCCATCGCCCGCGTGATCATCGCCAAGAGCTCTTCCTTGGTGCGATTGTGGCGGTCGTCTTCGGGCAGCGACCAGGTAATACCGAGCGCCATTCCGCGGGGAATGATCGTCACTTTGTGCACCGGATCGGACTTCTCACGCAATCCGCCGATCACCGCATGGCCCGACTCGTGGTATGCGGTCACTTCTTTTTCGTGCTGCGACATGACGACCGACTTGCGCTCGGGACCGACCATGACTCGGTCGATCGCTTCGTCGCAATCGTTCATCTCGATCACGTTCTTGTTGCGCCTGGCCGCCAGAAGCGCCGCCTCGTTGAGCAAGTTCTCCAGATCCGCCCCGGAGAATCCCGGCGTTCGCTTGGCGAGCGTTTCGAGCGAGACTTCCTTGCCGAGCGGCTTATTGCGTGCGTGGACTTCGAGGATCTTTTCGCGCCCTTTATAATCGGCACGCGCGACGACGATCTGCCGGTCGAAACGTCCGGGACGCAACAGCGCGGGATCGAGTACGTCGGCACGGTTCGTCGCGGCGATGAGAATCACGCCGGTGTTCTGATCGAATCCGTCCATCTCGACGAGCAACTGGTTGAGCGTCTGTTCGCGCTCGTCGTGACCGCCGCCCAAACCGGCGCCGCGTTGCCGGCCGACCGCGTCGATCTCATCGATGAAGACGATGCACGGCGCCGACTTCTTGGCCTGATCGAAGAGGTCGCGCACGCGGGATGCTCCGACGCCGACGAACATCTCAACGAAATCGGAACCCGAGATGGAGAGAAACGGAACGCCGGCTTCGCCCGCGATAGCGCGCGCCAGAAGCGTCTTGCCGGTACCCGGCGGGCCGAGCAGCAAAACGCCTTTTGGAATACGCGCTCCGAGCGACTGATACTTCTTCGGATATTTCAGGAAATCGACGATCTCGGCCAGCTCTTCTTTTGCCTCGTCGACCCCCGCGACGTCGGCGAACGTCACCTTTGGGCGGTTCTCGGAGAGCATCTTCGCGCGCGATCGCCCGAACGAGAGGGCCTGGCTGCCGCCGCTTTGAGCTTGACGAAGAATAAAGAACAACAAGAGCACCGTGATTGCGAGCGGTCCGAGCGTCATCAGGCTCGAGAGCAGCCCCGTATTCGACTGCTGATCGAAGCTGATTGCTCTACTCTGTACCCGCTTATAGACGTCCTCGACGAAGGCTTGATCGACGTTTGGAACCGAGACGGAATACTTCGTACCGTTGGTCAGATCGCCGACGGCGTTGAGACCGGTAGCGTGGAACGATTGAACCTGACCGGCCTCGAGTTTTTGATAGAAGGCGCCGTAATCGAGGCGGGTCTCGCCCTCACTCGGCTGGACGAAGCGTTCGACGATAATAAAGACGGCGACCACCGCGAGGATGATCAGGACGATAGACCGGAGATGCTTGCTCACGTTGTGGTTAGATTTCCTTATGCTCCAAACCGCAACCTATAGCGAAGGCGTTGCGGGTTGCCCGGCGGCCGAGCGTTTTATCTTCTCCGTCACTCCCTCGTGATACCCGTCACCGAGCCGCTTTCGACTCTCAGCGTGACCCCAGGCTTCATATGAAACGTGCCGCTTCGGCCGCGCTCGAGCGCCCGTACCACTTCCTCAACGTGCAGGAAGTCGATATCGTGAAGCTCCCTTTCTTCGGCGAGCCGATCGCGGACGGAGCGCCGAAGCGCGGCGCGCCGTGTGGCGTCCCGTTCCTCGGCCACGACGGCCGCGGCCCGGGCGACGGCCCCATCCAGACCCGGGAAGAGCGGACGCAGCGCCGCGAGAGCCTCCCGCACCGCGTTTCGGCGAAGTGTCGTATCGGCGTTCGAGGGGTCGACCGCATAGGGCAGCGAGCGGGCGTGGCAGTACGCGCGCAGCGTCTCGGACGTTATTTCAAGGAAGGGCCGCGCGAGATCGAGTCCGGGGGCGAGCCGGCGCCGCGCCCGCATCCCGCGTAAACCGGCCGGTCCCGTGCCCCGCAGGAGTGCGAGCAGCACGGTCTCCGTCTGGTCTTCGGCATGATGCGCGGTCGCAATTACATCGCATTGTGAGCGTTTCGCCGCGTCGATGAGCGCGTCGTAGCGAGCGGTCCGCAAGCGCTGTTCGCCGCGCGGCGGGCCGGCCAGCGCAATGATTTCGGCGGCCATGTCGAACTGCGCCGCGGTCTGCAGCGCGACGCACTCATCTTGCCATGCCGACGTGCGCGTCCCATGGTTGACGAAGGCCAAACGCAAAACGAGCTCGAGGCGCTTTGCCACGGCGTGCAGCGCTGCCGCGAGCGCCACCGAATCGGGCCCTCCGCTGCACGCAATCAGGACGCGTTCGCCGCGCCGAAGGCCGTCGCTCTCCTCGATCGCGCGCTCCACGTCGCGCTCGGGATGCGCGCCTCTCAACGGCGCACGTGCGCGGCGATCTCGCGTTCGACGTCGCGCTTTGCCGTCGCGGCTCGCTTATCCCAAAACTTCTTACCGCGTACGAGACCGAGCTGAATCTTGGCCTTACCGCGCGTGAAGTAGAGGCGCAGCGGCACGATGGTCAATCCTTTCTCGCCGACCCGGCTCTGCAATCGCAGAATCTCCTCTTTGTGGAGCAGCAACTTGCGTGGCCGCGTCGGCTCGCCGTTCGAGAAACTTCCTTGGCGGTACGGCGGAACGTGCATCCCGAGCAGCCACGCCTCGCCATCGCGAAATCGCGCGTAGGCTTCGGTCAGGCTCGCGCCGCCGGCGCGAATGGCCTTCACTTCGGTGCCGCTCAAGACCAAACCGGCCTCGAGCGACTCGAGAACGTGATACTCGTAGCGCGCACGGCGATTTTCGATCGACGGCGCGTTGTTGACCGCCTTACTCATCGCACAAAGAGCGGATTGCGCCGGTCGTCGGCAGCATCGAGCGTGCCGCGCGAAACGAAGCTCCCCTCCGCGCGAGCGAGCACGTCGCCGCCGGCATCGAGAACCGTCGCTTCAACGCCGAGAACCCTTCCGCGATGCCAGGTTACACGTCCGCGCACCACGATCGGCGCCTCCAAGGGCACCGGCTTGCGGAAGCGCACGCTGACGCTTGCGGTAACGCCGCGATGACCGGCAAAGCCGGCGGCATGCGCCATCGCTTCGTCGAGGAGCGCCATGACGATGCCTCCGTGAGCGATGCCGCGCCATCCTTGATAGACGGAGGCTAGCGCGAGCCGCGCGACGACGCCCTCCGCATCGTCGGCACGATCGAAATGCACGTGCATCCCGATGGGATTCTCCGGTCCGCACGCAAAGCAGTTGCCGTCATCGAATGGTATCTCGCTCATCGGCCCAGACTCAGTCGGTTGACCAGATGCACCGGCAGGCCGGCCTCGCGCATCTTGTGCTGAACCTGCTCGATGGGGTACTCGTAGCGAGTCCATTCCACCCGAGCGGCTTGCGGATCGTACGTGACGATGCACGGGTCCGGATTGAGATCGCGCGGCTGACCGACGCTGCCGACGTCGATAATGTAGCGCTTGTCGTCCTCGAGAGCGAGCGAACCGCCCTTCTGCATGTGTTTGTGCCCAACTTGGCCGTCGCGGTCGAGCGACCAATATTCGGCGATATGGGTGTGGCCGACGAAGACGATTCGCGCGTCGGTCCGTTCGAAGGCGCGGGCGGCGGTGCCCTTGTCCAAGATGTACTCGAAGTACTCGACCGGGGCGCCGTGAACGAGCAGCATCTCCGGAAGCCGCAGTTCGTACGGAAGCGAGTTCAGCCAGAGACGGCTGGGCTCGTCGAGTACTCCTTGCGTCCAACCGATTGCGGTGCGCGCGGCCGAGTTGAAGCTCTCCACGCCAAAATTCTCGACGGCGGCGAGGTCGTGATTCCCCAAGACGGCATGCCGGCAGCGATCGCGCAGCAACGCGACGCATTCGTTGGGGTTGGGCCCGTAGCCGACGACGTCCCCGAGCGAGATCAGCGCATCGTCCTGCGCGACCGTCGCGAGCGCGCGCTGAAGCGACTCCAAGTTCGAGTGGACGTCCGAGACGATTGCGTACTTCACGCGTTAGACGAAGACCTCGGCCAGAACGCCGCGCAATGCCGCAGCGAAGGCGGCGCGCATCGGTTCGGTGCCGACGCTCACCCGAACGTAAGAGTCGAGCGGCGGTGCGCCCGGCTTGCGGATCCAGACCCCGCGAACGAGCAACTCGTCCATTACCCGTCGCGCGCGCTGCGCCGTCCCCATCTCGATACAGACGAAGTTCGTTGCCGACTCGATGTATCCGCGTCCGAGCTCGCGCGCGAGCCGATAGTACGCTTCGCGCGCCTCCGCGGTCGCGGCGACGACGTATCGCCGGAACTCGTCGTCGGCGAGCGCGGCGAGCGCACCGATTTGCGCGTTGCGGTTGATGCCGTAATGCAGCCGAATTTTTTGAAAGGCTCGTACGTTGCGCTGCGTCGTCACCGCGTAGCCGATGCGTGCGCCCGCCATACCGTATGCTTTGGAGAACGTCCGCAAGCGAACGATCCGGTCTTCGAGCACCGCGGGGAGCAGCTCGCGCTCGTCGACGAAATCGGCGTACGCTTCATCGAGCAGCAGCAGCGTATCGTTCGGAAGCGCCTCGAAGAGCGCGGCAATCTCCGACTGTGCGATAAAACGGCCGCTCGGATTATCGGGGTTCGCCAAGTAGAGGATTCGGGGTGCGTCGCGCCGCGTGCCGGCCAGCAAGGCATCGCAGTCCGGCGTTCCGTCCGCGCGATAATCCACCTCGGCGAGCCTTCCGCCGTATCCAACGACGTGATAGGCAAACGTCGGGTAGGTTCCACGCGTGGCGAGCGCGCAATCTCCCGGCGCCACGAACGCGCGCACCGCCAATCCCATGAGATCGTCGATGCCCGAACCAACGACGATCTCTTCAGGGCGGCAACGATGTTTTGCGGCGAGCGCATCGCGCAAATCGAGCGATTCGGGATCGCCGTACCAGGCGAGACGCGGAAGCTCGCGCGCCATGGCCTCGAGCGTTTTCGGCGACGGGCCGAAGGCACTCTCGTTCGCTCCCAAACGAACGAACTCGCGCCGGCCCGTTTCGCGCATGAGCTGCTCGGGACCGATGAACGGTGTCGTCTCCGGAATCGCCTCGATTGCCGGCGTCGGACGGATCACGCGCCTCCCAGAAATTCGTGAACGCTGACGGGCGTATTTGCCGCCCACTCGTCGTCGCGCTCGTCCATGACGACGTAGCCGTCGGCGCGCGCCGTGAGACTCACGGAAAACGAACGCAGCTCCAATGGATAGGCTCGAGGCAGTCCGCCGTCCGCTTCGAGCCGCACCGGAACGTACCACGTCCAGCCGTTGCGGCTGCGCGCGGCCGCGCCGAGCCGGGCTTGGCGTTGGTGAACCTCGATCGGCGCACCGACGAGCGCCGCGACGATCGGCGTGGCAACCCCTTCGAGAATCATGAGGGCCGACGTTGGATTGCCGGGCAGACCGATAATCGGCTTGTTGCCGTGCGCGCCCAAGAGCGTCGGCTTTCCCGGTTTGACCCGAAGCCCGTGGACGACGATTCCGGGATCGGCAATCTCCGCAACGGCCCGCGGCAGGCGGTCGCGCGCTCCAACCGAGGAGCCTCCGGTGACGACCACGGCGTCGCATTGCGCAAGGGCCGCGGCGATCGCGCTTTCGAACTCGGGCGCTTCGTCGCGCAACGTCGGATAGTGACGCGGAACCGCACCCATCGCGCGCAGCGAGGCGGCGACCGCGTGCCGGTTCGAATCGCGAATTTGCCCCTGCTGCGGAGTCTCTGCGGGGTCGATCAGTTCGTCACCGCTGGAGAAGACCGCGACCACCGGCCGCCGATAGACGGCGACGCTCGTGTGGCCGAGCGCTGCAAGCACGCCGACCTCGGGGGCGCGAATGCGACGTCCGGGTGCGAGAACCGGCTCGCCAAGGTGCATGTCGGCGCCGCGCTCGACGACGTTCTCTCCCGCCGCGACTGGCCGTTCCACAATCACCCGCCCGCGGGCGACGCGCGTCTCCTCGACCGGCACGACGGCGTCCGCTCCCTGCGGCAGTATGCCTCCGGTAGGTATCCGGCTTGCGAGTCCACCCGCGATCGCGTGCGTGGGCGCGCATCCCATGCGTACGTCTTCGGCGATCTCGAAGGCGCCGGGCGCGGCCTCCGCGCGGACTGCGAAGCCGTCCATCAGCGATCGCGCCGCAACGGGATAGTCGGCATCCGCCACGACCGGCTGGGCCAGCACGCGTCCAAATGACTCGTCGAGCGAGACGAGCTCGGTCGCCGGCGGCGCAATCGTCACGCGCGAGAGAAACGCGACAATGGCTTGACGCGGCGGCAAAAGCCGATCCACCGCAAAACCCGTTTCCGGTAGGACTGGATTTACGGACCGCATAAGGCGCGCTTCTCCATGCTCGACATCGCTTTGATCCGGCGCGATCCCGACCGCGTTCGACGCGCTCTGCGTCGTCGCGGTCTCGACGACTCGCCGGTCGGCGAGCTTCTGCGCTACGACGAGGAGTACCGCTCCGCCCTCACCGACGCCGAACGGGCGAAGGCCGAGAAGAACAAGCTATCGGCCGCGATCGGCGAGGCGCAGGACAAGAACGCCGCGGCGCGCGAGCTACGCCCGAAAATCGCGGAGCTCGCCGAACGTATCGCCGAGTTCGAAGGACGTGCCCGCTCGCTCTCGGTCTCGAGCGAAGGCTCCCCGCTGCACGCGCTGCTGCAGAACCTGCCCAACGTGCTGGACGACTCGGTTCCGGACGGAGCGGACGAATCGGCGAACGTCGAGGTGCGCCGGTGGGGCGAACCGACCCGGTTCGACTTCGCACCGCTGCCGCACTGGGAGCTCGGCGAACGTTTGGGCATCCTCGATTTCACGCGAGCGGCAAAGCTTTCGGGAAGCCGGTTTGCTTTACTCCGAGGCGCGGGCGCGCGTCTCTCGCGCGCGCTTGCCGCATTCTTTCTCGACCGCGCCGCGCAACGCGGCTACCTCGAGATTGCGCCGCCGCTGCTCGTCTCGCGCGAAACGATGTGGTCGACGGGTCAACTGACCAAGTTCTCCGATGCGATGTTTGCCGACGCCGACGGCGAGCTCTTCATGATTCCCACGTCCGAAGTTCCGCTGACGGCGCTGCGCGGCGGCGAAATTCTCGAGGCCGCCGAGCTTCCGCTCAAGTACGTCGCACAAACGCCCTGTTTTCGCAAAGAGGCGGGAGCGGCCGGAAAGGACACGCGCGGACTGATGCGGCTGCATCAGTTCGACAAGGTCGAGCTCGTTTGGCTGACCGCGCCGGAAGCCTCATTCGAAGCGCTCGAGACGTTGACGCGGCACGCCGAAGCGCTCTTGCAGGAACTCGAGATTCCCCATCGGGTCGTGGCGCTCAGCGCGGGCGACACCGGTTTCAACTCGGCCAAGAGTTACGATCTCGAGGCGTGGATTCCGAGCGGAGACTCCTATCGGGAAATCAGTTCGTGTTCGAACTGCACCGACTTTCAGGCGCGGCGCGCCGCGATTCGATTCCGTCGCGATCCAAACGGCAGACCCGAACTCGTCCATACGCTCAACGGTTCTGGGCTGGCCATCGGGCGCACGATGATCGCGATCATGGAGAACTGCCAACGTGCGGACGGCTCGATCGCCGTTCCGGCCGCCTTACAGCCCTATGCCGGTTTCGAGGCCATCCGTTAGGAGACGTCTTGAATCAATTGCAGGAGCACTTCCCGGTCTAAATAACGGATGTGCCCGTGCTCGCGCCGCAGCGCTTTGCGCGACTCGAGCTCGGCGATCGCTCGGGCGGCGACTTCTTTGACGGTACCGCCCGCAGCGGCAATCTGCGACTGTGTGATCGTCGACAGCGATGCCGCGGCGGGCACTAAGCCCCGCTCTGGCATCGCGTACGGCAGCAGCACCCGTGCGATCCGTCCGAGTATCGGAAGCGATCCCTGAATCGCTAACGCATCGGCAAGCAGCCTGATGCGCTGCGCCATGACGACTCCCAGCGCGTTGGTGAGCTGCGGATGGCGTTCGGCGATTCGAGAGACGACGTCCCATGGAATTTTCAACACGTGCGCGGACTTTGAAAAGACGGCGATGCGCGCCATTTTAAATCCGCGGTCGAAGTATTCCGCAACGCCGAAGAGCTCGTAGGGAAAGATCTCGTAGAGAATGCGTTCGCGCTCGCGCCCCCCGCCGTTCGCGCGAGCGACGATCCCCTCGGTAACCATGCCGATAAAGGTCCAGTCGGCATTCTCCGCAACGAGCGTCTGACCGCGACGTCCGGTCTGCCAAATGGAGGCCGCCGCGAGTTCGGCGCGCACGCCCGCATCGAGTGAGGCGAAGGCCGGGCAGCGGCTCAAATGCTGTGCGGCCGAGTTACGGTCGGCCGTTTCCCCGGCGCGCGGCGTGAGGCGCAAGTGCCAGAGACGGTTCGCGACGCGGCGAGCCTCGACGATGAAGCGATCGGGACGGTCCTGGGTGATACGTGCCGAGAGGGCGCGCGGCTCGTTTTCGGTTACAAGAGTAAGCGTGGCGCCCGATGGAAGACGGTCGAGGGCTTTGCGAACGAGATCGGAACGCTCCCACGCCGGGACGGCTCGCAGGTCGATTTCGGCAGGTTGTACCACGGTCGTCACGTTCTCGCCGGGCCGAGCGCTCTACTCCCAGAATGAGCACGAGAGAGGAGTCAGCATGGTAGGGTCGTTGGTAAAGCGGTTGGTCGGCGCCGCTGGAATCGTCTGGGCGGGAGCGATGATGGCGCTGCCGAGCCCCGCGCCGGCGCAGTCCACGATGTCCTACTTCAACACGGCGATAACCGAGGTCTACGGGTCGACGTATCCGATCACCGGCAAGCTCGATCTGGAGATCTTTCCCGACGGCCACCTGCGCGGATATTATCACACGTCATATTACAAGCTCTTCATCCCGGTTGCAGGCGGGCGGGACGGTAACTACATCTGGTTCGACATCGGGCCCTCGAGCGTCGATCTCGGGCTGGGCGCCGGACCGGAAGGCAAGCTTCACGTCGTCGCAACGATGAATAACGACGGGTCCTTCCGCGGACAAGTCTATCCTGAAACCGCGGCGGTGATCTCGGGACTCTCGATGCAGTATAACTTCAGCAACACCTCGCCGAGTTCGCAGAACTCGACCGATCAATATCTCTTCGCGGCGACGCCGACGTCGGAAGTAGAACCGACGCCGGCGCCCTAGCGAAACGAGTGAGGGTTTTGCTTTAGAGCGAGCGCTGACCGACGACGCGGCCAACCGCCGGCGTCGTCTCGGCGCCGTTGCCCCAAATGCCGTTGAAGCTGTTGTTGTCCCCGTTGAACCAGAACGAGAACCATCCCGAACCCGTCGGACTCGTCCAGGTCGCGCGGACTTTATCTTTGGTGCGGAACTTTCCGTTGAGGGTGATCGGCCCGGTGTGGCAGACGACGGTCGGTCCCGACTCCGTGCAGGCCATCTTTCCGACGAACGCCGTTGGGCCGCCGGCACCGACGACGTTCCAGGTGCCCTTGGCCGTGATCGGCGAGGGCGGCAGGACCTTGTTGCCGACGAACGAGCCGTTTGCGGCGCGTCCGTTGTAGCCCCAAGTCCCGTTAAAGCTGTGGCCGTTCGCGCTCACGTAGACGGTGAGCCAGCCCGCGCCGCCGGGACCGTGCCACTTTCCGTTGATCTTATCGTCGGTGACGAAGGTACCGGTGAAGCCATTGCCGTTGGCGGAATTACTCCCGACGATACCCATGCCCGATTGCGTGAGCGTGACCGTCGAGGTCGAGGTGCCGTTCAGACCGGTCTGCTGAACGGTCCAGGTGCCGGTGATGGTCGGCGGACTCGCGACGACCGCCGCGGTCGAGGTCGCGAGGATCGCCAGCCCGCAAACGAGCGAAGTAACGTGTCGTTTCACAGATCTCTCCTTAGTAACATTAAGATTCGAAGAATTTAGCCAGTCTCTAGTTTACTCGGGGAAGCAAGGAAGTGCTACCCCTTTATTCTCAGTCACTCGAGCCCGTCATTGCACGCCTGCCGTCCCTGGAACCGGGGCAGCGTACCGGGACGGTGCGACCGATTCGATGGCGGTCGACCGCCCTTCCGGCGACGCTGAGCGTGACGGCCGGTTCCAACCGCCAAACCGGCCGCCGTCGGCGACGATGACACCGCTCGCGAAGGCAGCGACGTTGACGTCGCCCTCGATAAAACGTCGGCAAGTTGTTGAGCGGCAGAACGTTGCATTTTTGCGCCTCGCTCAAAAAGAGATCCTCGAGCTAAACGGATCGGTTGCGGCGATTCCGAATTCGAACCGCCGGAGAGGCCATTGCGCGCTCATCGTAGCAATTTCGGTTGGGAGTCTCTATCCGAAAACCGCAAGAGGTTGCATTTTCGGGATACGCTCCGCGCTCGAATCCGGCGTAGAAATAGGTGAGTATGAAAATTTTTATTGCGATTGCGCTTGCGGTCGCCGTTGCAGCAGTATCCTCCCGGCCGGCCCGTGCGACGGGCACGGTAGTGATCGCGTATACGGACGGGACATCGAAGCTCTACCACGACGTCCGGGTCACTATCTTCAACGAGAGCCTGGCCATTACGTCCGCCGATGGCCAGGGAACGGTCGTTCTCGGCAAAGCCTCCTGCACGAAGATCGACGAGCTCGTTCGCTGCTTAACCTACGATGCGACGCTCTTTCAGAACGGCGGTAAGCTTCACATTCCGTTGCAGTCGGGAACCGTGTGGCTCAACCCGACGCAAGCATATCAGCCGCTCAGCCGTTCTTCGGCCGAGATTCCGCCGCGCGGCGTACTGCTCGCCGTCAAGACCCGGCGTGGGATCGAAGTCACGATGACCGGAACGGTCGACGAGGTGCGCAAGTGAAACCGAGAATTTTCGCAATAATCGCGCTCGCGTTCGGGCTCCTTCCCGTCGCCGCTCTCGCAATCGGGCGCGGCGGCTTCGCGCGGCCGTCCGGCGGCTTCGACTTTCACGGAGAATCGGGCTATCGCGGAGCCCCCAGCGGTTCGCACCCGCAATCGGCCAGCCATTCGAGCACGGGTCCTTACGGCACGAACCGTACGACCAACGTCACGGACACCGGCAACGGTTACAATCGAACGACGACCGCGACGAACGGCCAGTATAACCGCACCAGCAGCGGCGGAGCGTCGAGCAACGGCAACTACTACCACAGCAGCAGCGGATCGAGCGCATACGGCAGTCACAACAGCAGCACGAGCGGCAACTACAACACCGGCAACTACAGCCATAGCGGCAGCGGCAGCAATCCTTACGGGTCGTACAGCACGTCGGGGAGCGGCAACACGTATAACCACACCTACAGCGGCTCCGGGACGGCGACGAACGCGTGGGGGCAGACGTACCATTCCAGCACCTACGCGAACAACGGCTACGTCTATCACGGTGCGGTCGTAACGAATCCGGTCTACCACGGCTATCCGGTTTGGGGATGGAACGGCGGCGTGGCGTGGTATCCCGCGCCCTATTACTGGGGCGGCGGCTTTTGGGGAGCCTTCGCAATCGGAGCGGCGTCGGCGGCCGTTTGGGGCTCGGTCGTAGCTGCGAACAACGTCACCTATACGTCGTATGAAGTGCAGCAGGAGAGCCCGGGCGCCAAGCTGCTGTCGAGCTACCATCTGACGCAGACGCAGTGCGGGCCGCCGAATCTCGTCGTAATCTACGGTCCGAACGACAGCGTGATCTGCGCGTATCCCAATAACGTGGTCTCGGCCGGAAACTACAGCCTCGATTCGCAGACGCTGACGATCGTCTCGGAGAAACCGTCATCGTAACGCGCTTGCGAACGCCCGTCAGAGATGCTGCGTGGAGCTTAGGGCCGCCGCGCGTTCGCGACCGAGTTCCAAACCTTCTGTGGCGCCGGCGGCAGTCGATCCATATGCTTCAGGAAGAGTGCGAGCTGCCAGATCTGCTCGTCGGTGAGCGACTTACCGAATGCGGGCATGCCGGTAAGGCGAATACCGTGAGCGACCTTCCAATAGGTAATCCCTTCGGGATCGTCTTCGACACCATCCTTTGCTAGCTGCGGCGGCCGCTGATAGAGGCCGAGCGCGATTCGCGACGGTTTTGCATCGGCGGCTCCGTGGCAAATCGCGCAGGTTGCGGCATACGTGCGGATGCCGGCGATGAGATTTGCGTCGCTGAGCGCAACCGGGTTCGGTCCTTTCGGCGCTTCGCGCGCGAGCGTCGCGTGCAGCGACGAAGCGGCCGCCCAGCGCTCCAGCCTCGACGGCTTGGCATCGGCGTTTGCCGGCATCGCTCCCGCTTTGATTCCAATGTAGAGCAAGAGCGCAATGGCGACGAGCGTCGCGACGACTCCGATGATAAAACCTCGTATCATTCGCCGGGCGTTCGACGCTAATCGTCACTTAACCGGCGAACCCGGAACTCTCCACTCGTTGTCAGGCGCGGCCGCTATGCTCGTAGCGTCATGTCAACGATCAGCATTCCGGCTTCAGGCCCACTCGGCGGCAGGGCCGCGATTCTAACCAAACTTCCACGCGGTCTCTGGATCGCCGCGGCACTCGTACTTTCGGGCGGAGTTTTGGCCTTGATCCTGCTTCGCTCGCAGGCGAGCGATACGCTGATAACGGCGCCGGTGACGCAGGGCGATCTGATCGCCTCCGTCACCGCCTCGGGAACCGTCAACCCGCAGAATCTCATCTCGGTCGGCACGCAAGTCTCGGGCACGATCGCTTCCATCGACGTCGACTACAACAGCAAGGTGAAACGCGGCCAAGTCTTGGCGCGCCTCGATCCAAGCACGTTTCAGGCGCAGCTCGCGCAAGCCGAGGCAGCGCAGGCACAGGCGCAGGCGCAGGTTGCCCAGGCGGCGGCCGGCGCAAACGGTGCGTCGTCGGCCGTCGGCGTGGCCAGCGCCACGGCCGCAGCGGAACTGGCAGCGGTCAACGCGGCGAAGGCCAACGTAACGAAGACACAAGCGGCGCTCGGACTCGCACAGAAGACGCAATCGCGCGACGCCGCGCTGCTGTCGCAAGGATACGTCGCCCAGAGCACGGTCGACGCCGATCGCGCTGCCGTCGCCCAAGACGCGAGCGACGTCGCCGCGGCGCAGGCCGCCGTCGCCCAGGCGCAGGCGCAAGACGCCGCCGGTAACGCCGCCGTGAACCAAAATTCGTCGACGGCGCAGAGTCAGGCCGCCGCAACGCAGGCGGCCCAGGCCAACGTCGCCGCGGCGCAGGCCGTCGTACGGCAGGACGAGCTGAACTTGCAGCACACCGTCATCACGTCGCCGGTCGACGGCACCGTCGTCGCTCGCGACGTATCGGTCGGGCAGACCGTCGCCGCATCGCTGCAGACGCCGACGCTCTTCTCGATCGCGCAGAATCTCGGCAAGATGGAAGTCGACATTAACGTCGGCGAACCCGACATCGGCAACGTCAAGCCGGGAGACGCCGTTTCGTTCTCGGTGCTCGCTTACCCCAACGAACTCTTCCATGGGACGGTTTCACAGGTACGCATCAATCCCCAGACGCTCAACAACGTCGTTACCTACGACGTGGTCGTCTACGCGCAGAATACCGGTGGAAAGCTCGTCCCGGGTATGACCGCAAACGCGACGATTAACGTCGCAGCGGCGAAAAACGCGCTAACCGTACCGCTCGCCGCACTGCACGCGAAGACGGCGTCCACCACGCCGTGGGGCACTACCAGCGGGTCTGCCGCCAGCGGTGCGATCGCCGCCGGATCGACCGCGCGGCTCGTCGTCGACCGAAACGGAAAGCCGGCACCAATGAACGTCTACGTTCGTCTGACGAACGGCACGCAGGCCGCGGTGGAACCGGTGGAAGGTGCCACGCTTGCCGCCGGCGATCGGGTGGTCGTCGGCACGAGTCAAACGCATCGCGGCGGCGGCACCGACACTACCCGCTCGCCGATGAGCCGCAGTCCGATGGGTGCGATGCGAGGACTGCACTAATGACGCCGGTAGTTTCGGTCGCAGGTCTGCGCAAGGAGTACGCGATGGGCAACGACCGCGTCTACGCCCTGCGCGGCGTCGACCTCACGGTCGAGCCGGGTGAGTTTCTTGCGGTAATGGGTCCTTCGGGTTCTGGGAAGTCAACCTTCATGCACGTCGTGGGACTGCTCGACACGCCGACTGAAGGCACGTATCGCTTCGAAGGCGCGGAGGTCTCCAACTTGAGCTCCGACGAACGCGCCGACATTCGCGGGCGCCGCCTCGGCTTCGTCTTCCAGGCATACAACTTGCTCGCGCGTACCAGCGCGCTCGAAAACGTCGAGCTGCCGATGGTCTACGCGGGCGTTCCGGAAGACCAGCGCCGCCGCATCGCGCTCGCCAAGCTGGAACTGGTCGGTATCGCGCAGCTCGCCCACCATCATCCCAATCAGATGTCGGGCGGCCAGCAGCAGCGCGTTGCAATCGCGCGTTCGCTCGTCAACGATCCCGGGCTGATTCTCGCCGACGAGCCGACGGGTGCGCTCGATACGAAGAGCTCCGAGGATATCATGCGCCTCTTCGGGCGTTTGAATGAAGAGCAGGGCATAACGATCATGCTCGTCACGCACGAACCCGACGTCGCCGCTTACGCACGGCGCATCGTCACCTTCCGCGACGGACTCATTACGAACGACGCGCAAAACGAGCGGCGGGCCGCATGACGATCAAAGCAACGCTTCGGCTCGCACTTGCCGCGCTAATCCGCAACAAGGCGCGCTCCCTGCTGACGATGCTCGGCATCGTGATCGGCGTCGCGGCGGTGATCGTCACGGTCGCGATCGGCGTCGGCGCGCGAACTTCCGTTGCGCAGAGCATCAACAGCCTCGGCTCGAATCTGATCGTCGTGCAGCCCGGAAGCGTCACGCAGACCGGCGCGCGGACCGGCTTCGGGGGCGCCTCGACGCTGACGCCCGCCGACGGTTTGGCAATCGCCAAACTTCCCGGAGTCGCGGCCGTCTCGCCGACCGTCTCGGTACGCACGCAGGTTGTCGCCGGCGAGAACAACTGGCAGACGACGGTCAGCGGCGTCGCACCAACGTACACGTTCATCCGCTCGTGGCCGGTCGAAGGCGGACGCTTCTTCAACGAGAACGACGTCGCTTCGGCGGCAAAGGTCGCGGTGCTCGGCCAGACCGTCGTAAGCGAGCTCTTTCCCAACGGCGATTCGCCGATTGGCCAAACCGTCATCATCAAAGGCGCGCCGTTTAACGTGATTGGAACGCTCTCGGCGCTCGGCCAGAGCGGGCTCGGTCAGGACCAGGACGATACCGTGCTGATTCCCTATACGTCGGCCATGGAACGCCTCACCGGGCTGACGACCGTCAATACGCTGATGATCTCCGCGGCGAACTCCGAGCAGATCGATGCGGTGACGCAGAGTACGACGGCGCTGCTCGAGCAGCGCCATCGGATCGTTCCTCCCCAGAGCGACGACTTTCAAGTGCGCAACCTGCAGGCAATCGCCCAGACCGCCTCCCAAACCGGGACCGTCATGGAACTGCTGCTCGCCGGCGTCGCGGCCGTCTCGCTCGTCGTCGGCGGGATCGGCATCATGAACATCATGCTCGTATCGGTCACCGAGCGTACGCGCGAAATCGGATTGCGCATGTCGGTCGGCGCGCGGTCGACCTCGATCCTGCGCCAATTCCTCGCCGAGTCCGTCGTGCTCTCGACCATCGGCGGAGTCGTCGGCGTCGTTTGCGGCGGCATCGGAACGATCGCCGTGGCGTTGCTGACCCACTGGCCGACCACGATTCCGCCGCAGTGGATCCTCGCCTCGGTCGCCTTTTCGGCGATGGTCGGAATCTTCTTCGGTTACTATCCGGCGCGTCAGGCGGCACAGCTCAATCCGATCGAGGCATTGCGATTCGAGTGAACGCGCGCATCGCCGTCATCGACGACGAACCGCACATTCGCGACCTGCTTGCGCTCGCGCTCGGCCACGCCGGCTACTCGGTGCAGTCCGCTGCCGACGGAGCCGCCGGCCTGGCGCTCGTCAAGCAGTGGTCTCCCGACGTGATCGTTCTCGACGTCATGATGCCCAAGGTCAGCGGAATCGAGCTCTTACCGGCGATCCGGCGCGTAACCGACGCGCCGATCCTGATGCTGAGTGCGCGCGGCGAAGTCGAGAGCAAAGTCGAAGGTCTCGCACACGGTGCGGACGACTATCTCAGCAAGCCGTTCGAGATCTCCGAGCTGCTGGCGCGAATCGATGCAAAACTGCGCCGTCCGCATATCGAGACGCGAGCGAAGCTCGAGTACGAAGGCCTGACCGTCGATCTCGACGAGCACGTCGTCGAACGGGACGGGCGGCACCTCGATCTCTCACCGCTGGAATACGATCTGCTCGTCACGCTCTTGCGCCGTCCGCGCCGCGTCTTCACCCGCGAGGAGCTGCTCGACGAAGTCTGGCACGAGGCCGACGTCGGAACCGGCGCCGTCGAACGGTACATCTCGTACCTGCGCGGTAAGGTCGACGAAGGGTTCGCGCGCCCGCTCATTCAGACGATTCGCGGTGCGGGATATACGCTGCGTGCCTGAGTCGTTCGCGCCGTTCGCCAATCGGCTCACACGCGGTTACGTGCTGCTCGCGGTCGCGCTCGTCGCCCTCGTGGTCGTTGCGACGAGCGTCCTGGCTTTTCTGCTCTACGTCGGCACGCTCAACGACGCAGTCGCGAACCAGGCTCACCGCCTCACCGAACGCGCGGCCGCATACCAAAGCCTGCACGAACCCCTGAGCACATACGCTCCGGCGCTTGCCGGCGCGGCCGGCGGCGCGCGCGTCGGCGTGCGTGTTTACGACGACCAGCGCCGGTTGCTCGCGCAGAGCGGAAACCAGAACGGCGGCGCGGACCGCTGGACGCGTGGGGCGGCCGCGCTCTTCGGACTTCATCCGGCGATCGTACGGGTCGCCGGCGGAACGATCGTCGTCGCGCCCGACCTCGCGGGCTTCGCGCATCTGCTCGAACGCTATCTGACCTTCGTATCGCCGATCGGCGCGCTCGCAGTTCTCGCTGCGTGGCTGGTCGGGCGCGCGACCACGCGCCGCGCTATCGCACCGCTGCAAGACGTAACCTCGGCGCTGCACCGCATTGCCTCGGGTGATTTTACGCCGCAACCGTTGCCGCCCGGCGAAAGCAGCCTGCGCGAGCTCACTGCGGCATATAACGAGGTCGCGCGCCGGCTCACGGCCGTCACGCTGGAACGCGATCGCAACGAGCTGCAAATGCGTCAGTTCATTGCCGACGCCGGTCACGAGCTGCGCACGCCGCTGACCATCGTTATGGGATATCTGGAGATTTTGCAGCGGGGCGTCGTGGAGGACGCGGCCGGAGTCGGGCACGTCTACGAAACGATGCTGACGGAGAGCCGGCGGATGCGTGCGGCGATCGAGAAGCTCATCTTGCTCGCGCGCCTCGAGCGCCCGGCGCCGTCGCGCACCGAACGCTTCGACGCGGCCGCAATGGTCACGCGCGCGACCGATTCACTGCTGCCGCTCGCCGGCGCGGGACGAATATCGATCGGCACGCTCGGCGGACCCTGCAGCATCGACGCGGACGAAGCCGAGCTCTTCGAAGCGGTCAAGAACGTGATCGAAAACGCCGTGCAGTACGCACCCGGCTCGCCGATTGCCGTCGACGTTTCCTGTAACGGCGAGTATGCAACCATCACGGTGAGCGACCGCGGCCCCGGCATGGCCGCCCAAGACGTAGAACACGCCTTCGACCGTTTCTATCGCGGCGGCGAGCGCAGCGGCGAGGGCTCGGGACTCGGCCTGGCGATCGCCAAACGTGCGGTCGAGCGAGCCGGCGGCACCATCGCACTCGACAGCCGCCCCGACGCGGGGACACAGGTAACCATTACGCTGCCTCGCGGGTAGGGACGTGTATGAGCGTCAAGGTTTACGGCATCAATCACATTGCCATCGAGGTCGAAGACGTCGCGAAAGCGATCGCGTTCTATCAGGACGTCTTCAATTTGGAGAAGCTGGACGAGGGTGAAGGCGATGCGTTCTTCAAAATCGGCGAGCATCAGTTTCTCGCGATGTTCGAAGCGCCGCGCGGCCTTCCGAACCGGACGCGCCACTTCGGACTGATGGTTCGCGACGAGGCACAGCTTGCGGAAGTCCGCGAAAAGCTGACCGGAAAGTATGGAATCAAATTGATTCCACCCTTTGGCTGCGACTTTATCGATCCGTTCGGAAATCGCGTGCAGGTGGTCGATCTGCACGACGAGTCGTTGGTCTGGCTACTCCCCTACCGAGAGGTTCAAGACGTGTTCGGGCCGGAAGCCCAGGCCGACCAGCCGACCGGGAATGCGCGGCAGAAACGGGAGCCAGCGCAGCAGCGCGGGTAGGCGGTGTAAGAGCGGCGCCCGTCCTTTGGTGAGCACGCGGCCGATGATGCGCCGCTGAATGAAGAGCTGCAGCGCTTGCGTCAATCGCGCCGCCGGTTCGCGTCGGCGCTGAACGGCGGCAAGGTCGCTCTCCCCGACGCCGCCGCGCAGCAGCTTCGGGGCAAGCAGATTCGCGCTCGCGACCGCATCCTGAATCGCGAGGTTGATGCCGACGCCACCGATGGGCGACATCGCGTGTGCCGCGTCGCCGATGCAGAACAATCCCGGACGATACCATTGCCGCAGACGATTGACGCGCACCGTCAGCAGCTTAACGTCAGCCCAGCTTCGTAGTTCGCCCACGCGGTCGGCGAGAAACGGGACGATCGCCGCGATTTTCGCGTGAAACTCGGAGATTCCGAGCTGCTGAATCTGCGCGAGCGTATCTTTCGGAATGACGTACGCACACTGCCAGTATATGCCGCGATCGATGAGCGCCATGATTCGGCCGTCGCGAATGTAACCGAAGGTCTCGTGGGGATCGTCCGGCCGTTTCGTGAGCCGAAGCCAGAGTACGTCCATCGGCGCGCCGAGCTCGATGACGTCGAGGCCGGCACGCCTGCGCAGAACCGACTCGCGGCCGTCGGCGGCAATCGTGAGGTCGGCGCGCACCTCGAGCGGCCCTTGCGGCGTTTGGGCGCGAACGCCTGCGACGCGGCCGCTCTCCCATAGCAAATCCTCGGCGCGCGCCTGCATGCGCAAATCAAAGGACGGCGAGCGCTTCGCCTCCTCCGCCAGAAAGCTGAGAAAATCCCACTGCGGCATGAAGGCGACGAACTTGCAGCGCGTCGGCAGATGGGTGAAGTCGGCGACGGTGATCAGCGTGTCGCCGAGGTTTCCGGCGAGCGTCGTAACCTCTTGATGCGGACGCTCGAGAAACGACTCGAGTACGCCAAGTTCGTCCATGACGTCGAGCGTCGACGGATGGATCGTATCCCCGCGAAAATCTCGCAAGAAGTCCGCATGTTTTTCGAGCAGCACGGTTGCCACGCCGGCACGCGCGAAGAGCAGCGCCGCCATCATTCCGGCCGGACCGCCGCCGACGATGCAGCAGCCGGCGCGCACCTCGCTCATCTCAGCGTATAGAAGCGGTATCGGGCAAACTCGGCTTCTCGCTTGTTCACCATCGCTTCGCATGCGGCGCCGATTTCGCCAATGAAATTTTCCAGCGAGCGCTCGGCAACGCCGGGCGTGAACGTAGCGCCGATGAACTTACCGAAGAGCTGCATCGGGAGCTCGTACGTACCTTCCAGATGGAGCGTCGATTCACCGAGCGTGCCGGCGTCGACGACGCTCATGCGTCCTTTAAAGCCGGGGAAGGCGGCCGGCAAGTTCGCCGATGTGAAAGCAACAATGAAGGCTCTCGCTTCGTCGGCCTCTTTCTCGACAGTGAGACCGATCGGTATTGCGACGTAACCGACGTCGGGAAGATGCAGATCGCCGAAGCTTACGTGCAGCGCGAATCCGCGCCAGGGCCCTTCCCCGGCGGCGATCGCTTTCAACACGTCGCCGAGCGCCTGGGCGGCGGAATCTGCGGGCACACCCAACTTTCGTTCCAGCCGAATCTCCGGCACGTTGCAAACCTCCTCGTCGTTCTTTCGGGACCGGTTAGCTGAATGTCTCCGCGCGTTCTCAAGGTCTTCGTCACGCGTTCTTACGCTGCGGTTATATTGAGGTACGTGGAGCGCGTCTGGGAACGAATTATGGCAACGGCAGACCGACATGCGGCGCGAGGAGAGATGCTAACGGAATCGGAGGCCAGGGCGATCGCGCTGCATATTGCCCGCGAGGAAGGCGCCCAACCTCCCGACGGCGTTCTCGAATACTTGGCCTGGTCGCTCGCCCGCCGAACGCAGATGATTTGAGGTCCGGCGACGTCCGGTAGCTGTAGGCGGGGAAAAGGTGTGCCTATCTACAATATTAGGCATACCTAAATGCACTCCAGGTTGCGATTCGTCTGCGCGCCGGCCCTCGGCGCGCTCTTGCTCCTCCTGCTTCTACCGGCGGTCTCGCTGGCCGACACCGACGAGGTCGCTTCGCCGAACTCGACGAGCCTCGGATTGCAGCCGATTCGCGGTCCGATCCCGCAGACGACGGCCGCGCCCGGCGAGTCGAGCGTCTTCCGCCGTCCCGACGGAGCCTATCAAGCGGTGCCGAGCGTGCACGGGCGCACGAAGATCTTTCATATCGTCGAGCGTGCCGCGCCGTGGACCCTCAAGCCGGGTTTGACCGTGATGGCGAACACCTACAATGGGGTCGTTCCGGGCCCGACGATCGTCGTCAAGCAAGGCGACGCGGTCGTCATCGACTATACCAATGACGACGCGACGCCCGACTCGATTCACCTGCACGGCGTTCACGACATTCCGGTCTCCATGGACGGCGTCGGCGGTATCTCGCAGAGGCTCGTCCCGATGGGCGGTACGTTCGTCTATCGCTTCATCGCCGATCAGCCCGGGACGTTTATCTATCATTCACACGACGACGAGGCGATGGTCGACTCCGGACTCTACGGCGCGATCGTCGTCGAACCGTCGAATCCGCGACCGGTCGAACGTGGACTGGCTCACGACTTTCTCGAGATGATTTCGTCGTGGCAGATCCAGAGCGCTGCCGAGAACCACTTTACGCTCAATGGTAAAGAGTACCCGGCGACGCGGGCGCTCGACGTCCGGCGCGGCGAACGTTTTCGCATTCGCTGGATCAACATCTCCGGCGAAGAGTTTCACACCATGCATACGCATGGGCACTATCAGCAGATTATCGCGCGCGACGCCGCGCCGGTCGATTATACGGACGTTGAGGATACGGTGCTGGTCGCGCCGGGTCAGCGCGTGGACGTGGTCGTCGATGCGAACGCGCAGCCCGGAACCTGGCTGGTTCACTGCCACGTCCTCGATCACATCGAAGACGCCAACGGCATGCCCGCCGGCCTGATTACCGCAATCCACTATATCGGAACCCCGAATACGCTTTCGGCGATGTATCGCGCGATGATGCCCGCCGCTTCCCCGACGACGCGCGCGCTCGGTTTTTGGGCGACGGTACTGCTCGGGGCGATCGCCGGCTTTACGATCTTTCTCGGGCTCCCGATCGCGCGCGCACGCCGCCTCTCACCGCAGACGATCGCGTTGCTCAACGCGCTCGCGATCGGCATTCTGCTCTACCTCGTCGTCGAGATCGCGCAGAACGCGATCGTTCCGATATCGCAGGCGCTGCGCGCCTGGCACGCAGGTGTGGGAGCCTTCCCCATCGCTGACACGCTGGTCTTCGTTGCCGGCTTGCTCATCGGTTTGGTTGGCCTGGGCAGCGCGGCGACGCATCTGGCGCGCCAGGCAGCTTCCCACGCGGAAAATCCTATCGTGCTCGCGGCGCTAATCGCCGTTGGAATCGGCGCGCACAACTTCGGCGAAGGGCTGGCGATCGGCGCGTCCGCGGCGTCAGGCGCGACGGCGGTCGCGATCGCACTGATCGTCGGATTCGGCCTGCACAACGCGACCGAGGGATTTGGGGTCGCCGCACCGATGGTCGGGCGCGTCGTTCCCACGTGGGCCCAGATCGGTTTGGCCGGACTCATCGCGGGCGGCCCAACCTTCATCGGAACGATTCTCGGCTACAGTTTTTACTCGCCGACGCTTTCGGTCTTCTTCCTCGCCATTGCGGTTGGGGCGCTCGTCTTCGTCATCGGCGAGCTGTGGAGCGTTCTGCGCCGCACCGGTCTCACCGGATTCGTTACCGCGACGATGTGTCTCGGCTTTCTCATCGCGCTGGCAACGGAGCTCTTTCTCGACATGAACGGAGGCTAAAAATCATGACGTTCGAGGAGTTCTATCCCGAGTATCTCGCCGCGCATCGCGACCGGCGCACCAAAATCGTCCACACCGCAGGGCTCTTGAGCGGCTTGGCGATCGGCGCTGGCGGAATTGCACTGCGCCGGCCGACGCTGGTGCTCGGCGGCCTGGCGCTCGGATATCTGCCGGCATTCGTTTCGCATTGGGTTTTTGAAAAGAATCAACCGAAGACGCTCGAACAGCCGGCGCTCTCATTTTGCGGTGACTTCGTCATGGTCTATCAATTCCTGACCGGAACGCTGCCTACGGCGAAAGAGTAAAGACGGTCCCCCAGCCGCCGTTGACGCCGCCGCCTTGCGTCGTACCGTAGAGTTTCCCGGAGAGATAGAGCAGACGCGCAAACGGATTCGCGCCGTCTTTACCCGCCTTGAACCGGTAGAGCAGACTCTCCTTGCCCGACGTCTCAACGCGAAAGACCGTCCCCCAGTTCTGCGAGCCCCCTTCGATCGTCGTGCCGTAGAGTGCGCCATTTGCGAGTTCTAGGCGCGCGTACGGATACGCGCCGTCGTCGCCGCCTTTAAACGAATAGACCACGTGCTCCTGACCCGATGTCGTGACGTTGAAGACCGAACCGTATCCCGCGCCGCCGCCATATTTCGTCGTTCCGAAGAGTTTACCGCCGACGTTGGTTAGACCGTCGAACGGATACGCACCATCGTGCGTACCATTATTGTTTGCCAGGAAACTGTAAATCACGTGTTCGGCGCCCGTCGTGCTCACCCTGAAGACGGTTCCCCACGATCCCGATCCGCCTTGAAGCGTCGTGCCGTAGAGCGCGCCGTCAACCTCGATGAGATCGCCGTACGGACGTCCGCCGTCGTTGCCGGCTTTGAAGCTGTATATGACGTGCGCCGGGCCCGACGGCGGGCAGACGAACGCAGTCCCCCAGCCGGCCGTGCCGCCTTCGACCGTCGTTCCGTAGAGCTTGCCCTTATACGCGAGCAGCCCCGCGTACGGCGCAGCGCCATCTTTCCCGGCTTTGAAGCTGTAGACGACGCGTTCCTGACCCGTCGTCGCAGTCGAGAAAACCGTTCCCCATCCAGAGGTTCCGCCGGCCTGCGTCGTTCCGTAGAGCCTGCCGTTGACGTTCACTAACCCGGCGCACGGATACGCGCCGTCTTTGCCGCCTTTGAAACTGTAAAGCACGCGCTCTTGGCCGGCGGTGGTAACTTGGAAGACCGTTCCATATCCTTGCGCGCCGCCTTGATCGGTCGTGCCGTAGAGTTTGCCGTTGACGGCAAGCAGCTCGTCGTATGGATAGCCGCCGTCTTTACCCGCTTTGAATTTGTACAGCGACGTATATGCCGTTCCCGCAAGCGGTGTGCCGACCTCTCGTTGCATACGCGCCGAGGGCAGCTGCCCGCATAGCCAAGGACCTTGTGAGCTGCCCGTTATTACGCCGTTCGCCGATTCGCTCGGCGGAATCGGCGATTGTTGAAGACGCGCACAACTCGAGAGCAAGAGAGCGAATGCAAGGATCGCTGCGATACGCATGACGCCTCATGCATACTATGAGGCGATGGTTGAGTCCGCTCCGGCGCGCCGCTACGACAGAATCACGAATCGGCCGCCGTCGGTGAAGAGAATCACGAGCAGCATCGAAGTCAGCGTGAGTTCGTAGTACCAGCCGAGTCCGTCGCTGCCCCAGAAGCCGGTCTTCCAGACGAAGATCTTTTTCTGCAGCGCCCCGAGCATGATGACCACGAGGCCAATTGCCGCGAGCTGCTGCAGGATCCCGAGGATGACGCCCGCGCCTCCCGCGACCTCGGCAACGGCGAGAAAGATCGTGAACCCTTTCGGCATCCCGATGCTCTTGCTGCGCGCGTCGGGAATCCTTAGGTCGTTGTAGCCGCTGCCGATGAAGATCACCCCTGCCATGATTCGCAGCAAGAGCAGGCCGTAATCCGTGAACGCCTCGAGATGAAACATCGCGTACCTCCCCGGGCTCGTGGTTTGCGCTGCGGGTGGAGCGGCCTTCCGGCATATTCGCAAGGAACGAGCCACTGGCGCAGTCAAGGCACCTGCAGGGACCACCGGCCCGCACTACCAGTAAGCCGCACTCTATCTACGTAAAAGGATGGACTACGTTCATTTCGGTTATTCATCGGATCAGCGATCCCGAGGCGTTTCGAGCCACCGCGGCGAGCGCCGCGAACGACATCCCCGCCGACATCACACTCCATCAGACCGTGACGAGCGACGACGGCTCGACGGCGATCTGCTTATGGGAAGCAGGCTCGCTCGACGCCGTTCGAGATCTCCTCGAGCCGCTCTTCGGGCGGATCTCCAAAAACGAATACATCTCGATCGACCCTTCACGCTCGACGGGACTCCCGACGGCCGCAAGCGCGACTGCTTGAGTCAATCGTTTCAGTTCTTCCACTGTGGAGCGTAAGCCCGGAGAGGGAGCCAAACAGCCCTACATATTTTCGCACGAACGCGCCGACGTGCTCGACGATCCCGAACGAGAGGGTTGGCTTCCGACCGCCGTGCTTGTCGAGTTGCTCGCCGTTCCCTCGGGTTCGCGAGTTCTTGATTTTGGCACCGGTACGGGGCGTTATGGACTTGCTCTTGCCCGGGCTCGCCCCGACCTTAGCGTCGTCGCCTATGACGTGCAGCCCGAAATGCTCGACATCGTTCGCCGGCGAACGGCGGACCTACGTCTCGAAAACTTCACTGCCGCAAACTGGGCAGACACGCAAGCGAGAGCGCCGTACGACCGCATCTTCGCACTCAACGTGCTGCACGAAATCGACGACGATACGCTTCGTTCACTCGCGCCGCTCCTGGTGCCGGACGGCGACGTCCTGATCTTCGATTGGGATGCAACCATCGATCGCCCGACAGGCCCACCAGCCGAACACGCTCACAGCCCCGCCGAAGCAATCGAACGCATCGCTCGCAGCGGACTGCCATCCATCGAACTTATCCAGGACGCGCGTTTTCCTTACCACTTCATATTGCGAGCCTCGCGTCGCACGTAGCGCGAGAAGCTCGTACCGGTCGCGCTTTCGAAGGCGACAAAAAGGAGAGGGAGGGATTCGAACCCTCGGAACGCTCATCGCGTCCTGCGGTTTTCAAGACCGCCGCATTCAACCGCTCTGCCACCTCTCCAAGTCCTCGCAAACCCTTATGGTTATTGAGGTTTTTGCATAACCGGATTTCTCACGAAGTCACATCGCCACCGTTCGTTTCTCACATTTTCTCACGGACGGTCCCTCGCGGGCACGGTTAGAGAGCAGGGAATCTGCAAGTCTGTTAACAGCTTCCCTGGCGACCCCTTCCATGGCGTGAGCATAGGTCGATAATGTTACCAAGGGAGAAGAATGTCCGAGTAACTCGGAAACCTCTTTTACGGAGGTTCCCTGCTTGAGGCTTATTGAGGCGAAGCTGTGACGCACATCATGAAGCCGAAAGCCCTTCATACCGACCCTTTTCGCTACGCTGGCGAACTGTTTGGTTAACGTATCTGGCGGCCACGGCGACCCATCTTCGTTGCAGAATACCAATCCCTGGTCTGCGTAAGCCGGCCCTAGTCGGAGCCGCTCCGCATTCTGCTTTGCCTTGTAAGCGCCGAGCGCATCGACCAAGGCATCCGCGATCGGGACTACCCGCACTCTCCCTGATTTTGGCCCCTTGAACCGAAGTCCGAAGTCCTTTGTCTCCTCAAGAGACTCAGAGATTACAAGACGCTTGCGCTCGAGGTCGACATCCTGCCAACGGAGTGCCAACAGCTCTCCCCGGCGAACGCCAGTCATCGCCGCTAGTACGACGGGCATTTCCAGACGAGTGCCTCTCGTCGCTTCTAACAGGACGACTATACTCTTCTCATCAACGTCCAGTCTTCGGATACAAGGCTTCGGCGGTCGAACTTCAGATGCAGCATTAGCCTTTACAGCCCTCAGAGTCTTAACTGCGAAGTTCAGCGCTGTGTGAAGCACACGATGGACATGCAAGCACGTCGTACCGCTTAGCCCTTGCTGCCTTAGCGTTGTCTGCATTTCCGTAATGATCCGCGGATTGAGCTTTGCAAGCGGAAATCTGCCGAAATTCGGTATCAACTGATTACGAACGATTGAAGCATACCTTTCGTGGGTCTTAGGTGAGATGGGTTGCGATGTCGGGGTCGGAGCCATATGCGAAAGCCATGAAGTTAGGAGCTGCTCGACCGTTACGTTCGTAGCCTCGTAAACCGGATGATTCTCGATCTCGCGAAGAACTTCGCGTTCCCTTGCCTGGGCGTCGTTTTTCGAAAGTGCGCCGAGCTTTATTTCCTTTTGGCGCCGCTTCTCGCCGCGTAGTTTTGGCAAGTCTACAGTCGTGTACCATACCTTGCCGATTTTATGGAGATAGCCTTTCATTAGTTAGCCTCCGGTACGTGGCCGAAGGCGACGGTCAAGCCGAGTAGTTCGCCCTTCTTTACGAGTTCCTCCCTTAGAACGTGCTTGGCTATACGAGTCTGACGCTTGCCGAAGTTCGCGGCCGGCAACAAGCCAAGCCTTATTGCAGCATAAACGGCCGCCGTAGAGACGCGCAGAAGCGCCGCGGCTTCCTTGACCGTTAGGATGTCGGGAGCACTCTCCCACGACAGGTTTGATATTTTCGCATCTACCATTGCTCGATAAACCTCAGCAGAACCCGGGAAGGCAAACCAATAAAAAGAGGCCCGCAGGCCTGTTCTTTGCAGTTCGACCGCCGACTTTCACCCGCATTTAAATGCGGGCGAAAGTCGAACGGAGCTTTGCACCGACAATTATCGCGCTCCCGAATCGCGGGGTCAAGCAGTACAAGTGGCAATACAAGTGGCCCAAAATGCGAGAACAAGCGTAGGTAACTGTAGTATCCGAGATTGCGGCTTCGTTAGGCTACCGCCGTCGGTGAGGCGGCTGTATATGCCCGATCGGAGAACCGTAAGAGCGCTCATAGGCTCCCTAGCGCGCCACCTCGATGAGACCGATTGCCCCGAGCGTCACCGTGCTCCCGCCGTCAAGCCAGAGACGAACCGCACCGTCCTGTATCACGCGAACGTCGACGACCACGTGGAAGCCGGCCAGTCGGCGCACGAGCGTGCCACGTTTGACCTCCGTAACCTGCGCGAAGGTCGTACCATAGATTTCGATCATCGCTATCCTCCGGCGGCCTCGACTGGCGCTGCCGCACGGCGGCGTAACCGCGCGCGAAGGGACCCGCGCGCAAGGCCGAAGCGAAGCGCAGCCGCGTCAGCGGTTGCCTTGCGCACGGGACGCGCCAGCGCGGTAGCCTGGCCAGGTGGCGGCGCCGGTACGGGCCGCGGGTGGCGTGAGACGACTCTTCGCGGTCTGTTAGACAGCTGTTAGATTCGGAGCATCAAGCACGCTAGAATCTCAACAGCATAAGGAGAAATTCCGCCAGCGCCAACGGGAATCGAACCCGTGTATCGGGGTCCCGGCCGCTCCCGTCGAATACCCGAGAGTCCTTTCTAGTACGGGTTTTCGCGTTTTTGAGTCCCGGCTAGTCCCGACGAATCCCGGCGAGTTTTGCGGAATCCGTTAGATGGCCGTTAGAGGAGCAGCCGATCTATTCTCCGCTGTTCCCAGCTTGTCGCGGCGCGGAGCTGGATGATGTGCCCGTCGAGATCGAAGACGATCATTGCTTTCACGTTAGCTATCGGTGAACAGCTTTGCGCGCGGGTGTCCCTTGGCCGGGGGCGCAGGAGCGCTCGGCTCGCTGAAATCAGCCGTCCATTGCCAGTTCCGGATCTCCGGCATGTCTGCCAGATGCTCTCGAATATAGACGTGGTGCTCGTAGAGCTTTCGGTTGAACATATCGACGACGTCCGCAGCCTCGGAACGCAGCCGCGGCACGTGTTTTAAGGCATCGATCGCAAGGTGGAAACGGCTCATTTCATTCAACACGACCATGTCGAACGGCGTGGTCGTCGTGCCGCGATCCATGTAGCCGCGCACGTGGAACCGTGCTTCGTTGGAGCGCCCGTGGACCATGGTGTGAATGAGCCAGCGATTATTGTGGAACGCGAAGATTACCGGTGCGTCCTTCGTAAAAAGCGCGTCGAAGGACATGTTGTCCATCCCATGCGGGTGATCCGCCGGCATCATCAGCGTGGTCAAATCCACCACGTTGACAACGCGAACCCTGATGCTAGGGACATACTTTTGAAGTAGCCATGAGGTCGCACAGATCTCAATCGTGGGTATGTCGCCCGCGCAAGCGAGCACGACGTCGGGTTCCCCGCCCCCGTCGTTGGTCGCAAACGTCCACGTCGAGGCACCACGGGAACAGTGTTCAAGCGCCTCGTCCATGGTCAACCACTGCAGTTGCGGCTGCTTGCCGCAGGTGACGACGTTGACGTAGTTGCGGCTGCGCAGGCAGTGGTCGAAAACACTCAGGAGGCAGTTGCCGTCCGGAGGATAGTATGCGCGGATGGTTCCGCTCCGGCGAGCCAGCGCGTTGTCGACGAAGCCCGTCGCCTGATGGCTGAAACCATTGTGGTCTTGTCGCCATACATGACTCGTCAGTAAAACGTTCAGGGATGCGAGCGGTCTGCGCCAGGGATACTCACCGCATTGTTCGAGCCATTTGGCGTGTTGGGTGAGCATGGAATCGGCCACCTGCGCAAACGCTTCGTAGGAAGACCACATGCCATGGCGACCGGTCAGCACGTATCCTTCGAGCCATCCCTGACAGCAATGCTCGCTGAGCACCTCCATGACGCGCCCGTCCGAGCTGAGTTCGTCATCGATTGAAACCGTTTCTGCCATGAAGGTGCGCTTGGTCGTTTCGAAGACGTCGTTCAAGCGGTTGGAGTTGGTCTCATCGGGAGAGAAAATTCGGAAGTTCGTCGGATTGAGTTTAAAAATGTCCCTGAAGAAAGCACCAAGTTTTCGCGGAGCTTCAGCGACCACTTGGCCGGGCCCGGGAATATCCAGCGCATAATCCGTAAAATCGGGAATGTCAAGTGCGCAGAGGACCCGGCCGCCGTTGACATGCGGACTTCCGCCCATTCGGCGGTTGCCGGTCGGCGCGAGCTTCGCTAATTCCTCAATGAAGGCGCCGCGTTCGTCGAAGAGTTCCTCCGGCTTGTAACTTCTCATCCACGTTTCGAGAATCTTGAGATGGGCGGGATTCTCCTTGACTGTCGCGATCGGGACCTGATGCGCGCGGAAGGTGCCCTCGAGCGGGATTCCGTCGATTTCTTTCGGGCAAGTCCAACCCTTGGATGTGCGCAGGACGATCATGGGCCAAACTGGTTGCTTTTTGAAGCCGTTCTTACGCGCCTCGCGCTGGATCGCTCGAATCTCCGCATAACACGCGTCGAGCGTCTCCGCCAGAAGTTGGTGCACCACTTGCGGATCGTAACCCTCGACGAAATAGGGATGGTAGCCGCGTCCAGTGTAGAGAGCCTTCAAATCCTCGTCGCTCGTGCGGCTTTGAACGGTCGGGGCGGAAATCTTGTATCCGTTGAGATGCAGGATCGGTAGGACCGCGCCGTCTCGGATCGGATTGAGGAAGTTGACGGACTTCCAACTTCCCTCAAGCGGGCACGTCTCGGATTCGCCGTCGCCGATCACGCAGGCTACGATGAGACCCGGATTGTCGAAGGCCGCGCCGAAGGCGTGAATCAGTGAGTAGCCGAGCTCGCCGCCCTCGTGCATGGAGTTGGGGACGTGCGGCCCACAATGGCTAGGGACGCCGCCCGGCGTCGAAAACTGCCGGAAGAGCAGCCGCAAGCCGTTCTCGTCCGGCGTGATCTCCGGGTGAACTTCCGCATAGGAGCCTTCGAGGTAAGAACTCGCGTTGAGCGACGGACCGCCGTGACCTGGACCCGAGATGTAAATGATGTCCGCATCATGCTCTTTGATCAGCCGATTAAGATGAACGTAGATCAGGTTTTGTCCCGGCGAGGTGCCCCAGTGGCCGAGCAGCGTTGGCTTGATATTCTCCGCTTTGAGCGGTTCGCGCAATAAGGGGTTCTCAAAGAGATAGATCTGGCCGACGCACAAGTAGTTCGCGGCGCGCCAGTAACGATTCATTTTGTCGAGCATGTCCGGCGTGAGCGGGCCCTCGGGGGTAGGTTCTTGATTTTGCCGCATACCGTTCGCGGCGATCGCGGTAGATAACGCCGCATCGAAGAGAAAGCTCGTCTCCTCCGTGGTCGGATGGGATGATGCCGAATCAATCGCGCGCATATTAACGCTTCTTTCTGAATAAGGTACGAATCAGGTCGCTGCGGCTACCTTTAGCTTACGATCGGGCGGCTTCCCGGCCGACGAAGGATCCTTGGCCGGTTTTGGGTCCAAGACCAGATACGCGAGGAGTTTCACTCGGTCGTTCAAGAGAGCCCACGCCAGGGCATAACCCCAAACGAACAGCGCCCAGCCCCAGCCGATAGGCGTCATGATGCCTAGTCCATAGACTGCCATCAGCGTTGCCAGGGTCTGCGTACCGAGCACCGCGAACAAGAGAATGTTCGCGGGGCGTGTGGACCACCACGGACCACGCGTGCGCGTCAGGAAAATCGTCAGATGCCCGGCCACGGATAGTTTCAGGTACATCAACGTCTGGATGTGCGCGTGGTCAAAATGAAAGACGCGGTCGGCAAGGTAAAAGAGCCCGAATATCGCCACGACCCCCACGACGCCCAGCACCGTAGAAATTCCTAGGACCAGGCGCATGTTCCATGCCTCAGGAGAGTCCCTGTAGCGAACGTTGTCGTATGCAATGGAAAGGATCGCGCCATCGTTGAGCAATGCGAGCATCACGATCATCACTGCCGTAACCGGGTAGAAGTTGAAGACGAGAATTGCCAGTGTCATGAATAGCAGGACACGCAGCGTTTCGGCGATACGATAGATGGCATAGCTATTCATCCGCTTGAAGATGCGGCGACTTTCTTTGATTGCGTCGATGATCACCGATAAACCCGAAGCCAGTAAGACGATGGAGGCCGCCGCGCGCGCCGCATCGGTCGCACCAGAAACAGCTATACCGCAGTCCGCTTTCTTAAGCGCGGGCGCATCGTTGACGCCGTCGCCGGTCATACCGACGATGTGCCCGTGCTTTTGTAGGACTTCGATGATATGGAATTTGTCCTCGGGAAAAACCTGGGCGAAACCGTCTGCTTCTTCGATCGACTTATCCTCTTTCGCTGCATCGCTCTTCTTCGTGTCGTGCAAGGTGCTCGCGTCGAGAATATTGACTCCCATTCCAAGCTCCCGGGACATCTCTTGCGCGATGGCGATCGCATCGCCCGTCACCATCTTGATGTGCACGCCCATCTGCTTGGCTTCGGTAATGGTCGCTTTAGCTTGCGGGCGCGGTGGATCTGACATCGGCAGAACGCCGACAAACTTCCACTTGCCGTCCTGATCGGTTCGCGCAACACCTAACGCACGGAAGCCGCGTCCGGCAAAGTCATTCACCGCCTTGTCGACGTCGGGTTTGACGGTCGCGGCGTCCGTCGACATCTGCAATAGCACTTGCGGCGCTCCCTTTGCCACCTGGAATTGCTTGCCGTCCGCACCTCTTACCGTCGCTTCGGTACGCTTGTGCACCGGATCGAACGGCTGGAAATGGAGAACGTGGTAGTCTTTGAGCGCCGCGTCCTTTACGCCGGCGAGCACGGCCAGATCGATGGTGTCCTTGTCTTCGGCGCGCGAGGCGAGCGCTGCGTCGAGAATGACCTGGTCGCCGATAACGCCGTGTACGCAGAAGGGAGCGCCGAGTGTCAGCTTGTTCTCGGTCAGCGTTCCCGTTTTGTCGGAGCAGAGCACATCGACGCCGGCCAACTCTTCGATCGCTGCCAAACGCGTCACGATCGCTTGCTTTTTTGCCAGAAGTCTTGCGCCGACCGCCATCGTCACGGACAATACCGTTGGCATCGCCACGGGGATTGCCGCAACCAGCAGCACCAAGGCAAACTCCAAAGTGTCGAGGAGCGGGTCGTGCCGGAAGAGCGCGACGACGACGATCAGCAGTACGAGCGCGACCGCGAGGACGATGAGGTAATCGCCAATCTTCAGCACGGCACGCTGGAAGTGGCTCACGGTCTTAGCTTCCTGTACCAGTTGCGCCGTTTTGCCGAAGTAGGTATGCGAGCCTGTCGCATACACGATTGCATCGATCTCGCCACGGCGCATAATCGACCCCGAAAACACCTCGTCGCCGGGCTTACGGTTCGCCGGCAACGATTCGCCCGTCAGCGCGGACTCGTCGACTTGGATCGGGTCGCCCGCCAACAGGCGCGCGTCGGCAGGCACGATAGCGCCGAGCCGCAGACGGACGACGTCACCCGGAACGAGTTCAGACGCATTGGGGTTAGTCCATTTCCCATCGCGAAGGACGCGGGCTTTAACTGCCAGCTTAGACTTCAGAGCGGCAATGGCGTTGCCGGCTTGATGCTCTTCCCAGAATCCGACCACCGCGTTGGAACAGAGCAACAGGAAGATGACGCCAAAGTCGAGCCAGTGCCGGACAACTGCCGAAAGAATTACGGCCGCTTCGATCATCCACGGGATCGGCCCCCAGAAATACGTCAGAAACTTCAGGACCGGATTGGATTTTTTCTCGGCGATCGCGTTGGGGCCATATTGCGCCAGCCGTTTCGCAGCTTCAGCTTGACTGAGGCCGTCCGCCGATGACCCTAGCTGCGCCAGCAGTTTCGGCATGGGAAGGGACTTCAGATCTTCAGGCTTGGCCTCGGTCTCAGCCTCGATCTTTCCCTTGGGCATATCGGCCTCCGATTTCACGATGACGATCCTCTTGGCATGACTCTATTCGGCTATCGACGCTCCGCGACGTCAATAGTTCGATACCCGCCGGCGCAGTTAGATCCAGCTTTCGCCCACGAGCCGTCGAGAGGGCGCATTTCAGTATATCGCGGGCGGGGCGGCCCGGATATCGTAAATTATGTGGAACGGGAACAGTGGAGACCGCCACTAACGACCTAATCTCAGCTTGCGAGCGTTCGTTCGCCGGCATCATCGTCCAGAATCACCGACCCGAACCCCATGAAGCCTGGGGAGCTCTCAATGCGGGCGGCGTTCGTGCCCCGGATGATATAATGCTTCTCTTTGCACGGCGCGTGACGGCACCGCCGGCTCAACCAAACAAGCCAAGGAGTGAAGCGGTGAACTCGATCGATCATGCCGATTTGTTGGTCACACCGGGACGCATCGTCGATCTAGCAGATTTTGATCCGGATTCGACGGGTAATTTTAAGAGAAAGCGCGAGGCTACTGCCAAGCTCCGCGCGGATATAAAGCAGCTGTCAGCGCTTCAAGAAGTCTTTTACGCCTCGGGTCAATACGCGCTTCTCATCGTCCTCCAGGGTACGGATACTGCGGGAAAGGACGGGGCGATCAAACATGTGATGACCGGCGTTAACCCGCAAGGCGTGGATGTCCATCCGTTCAAGGTCCCGTCAGCGATCCAACTAGCGCACGATTATCTTTGGCGGACGACCAAGGCGCTACCGCAGCGGGGACGGATCGGCATTTTCAATCGCTCCTACTACGAAGAACTTACGGTTGTTCGGGTTCACCCCTCGGTTCTTGAAAACGAGCGACTTCCACCAGGGACTACCACGAGCCCCACTTTTTGGAAGGATCGCTACGAAGACATCAACGCCTTCGAACGCCACATGACACGAAATGGCACCGTGATCTTGAAGTTTTTTCTGCATCTATCGAAAGAGGAACAACGAAAGCGCTTACTCAAGCGCGTCGATACCCCAGATAAGAACTGGAAGCTCTCGGCGTCCGACGTTCGCGAGCGCGAGTTTTGGGACAGCTATCAACACGCGTACGAGGAAGAGCTGACGCACACCAGCACCGAGTCTGCACCCTGGTATATCGTTCCCGCGGATCATAAATGGTTCGCGCGCTTAGCGATCGCCAGCGTCATTGTCGCAAAGCTGGAAGCGCTCAACCTAAAGTATCCGGTGGACAGTGACGAACAGCGCGCGCATTTGTCGGCGGTACGCGAGCAGCTTGAGGATCGCGCGCCGTAGCCACCACGCAGCGAGATCAGCGGCGTCTCCTTTGCATCGACCGCGGGTCGTCGTCACTCAAGATCGCCGTCTACGAGTTGGGAGCCGGCCACGAGCAGCGGCTTCTGGAAGGCGGGGTCGATCGGCTCGGGGAGCCGAACCCCAAGCTGTCGATCTGCGATTACCGCGGTCGGTCCCAACACGAGACGCAAAGACAGCTCGGCGGCAAAACTCCGGTTGCCGCGGTTCTCGCAATGATTCACGAGTTCTGCGTGCATATTGACGGAGTCGGACACCGGCTCGTCTACGGCGGTCCGGCGCACGAGGCGCCTGCTCGTGTCACCGCAGAGCTCTTAACGGAGCTGACCGCGCTCGTGCCGTTCGATCCGGTCCATTTGCCCGCAGCGCTCGCCGCTATCAGGGAGATCGAAAAGGCGTCGCCTCGGCTTCCGCAAGTCGTGTGCTTCGACACGGCGTTCCATCGCCGTATGCCGATGGTCGCGCAGCGTCTGCCGCTCCCGCGGGAACTGTGGGCGCAAGGTGTGCGCCGGTATGGATTCCACGGCCTCTCGTACGAATCGATCGTTCGCGGACTGGGCGCAGAGGGTGCGCGCGGCCGGATGATCGTGGCGCACCTTGGCAACGGGGCGAGCCTCGCCGCGATACAGGACGGTCAATCGGTCGACACCACGATGGGATTAACCGCGCTCGGCGGCCTCATGATGGGGACGCGGCCGGGCGATATGGATCCCGGAGTGCTCCTGTATCTCTTGCGCTCACAGCGCTATGCATTGCCAGAATTAAACGAGGTCCTGTGGGAGCGCAGCGGTTTACTTGGCGTCTCGCACATCAGCGCAGATATGCGGACGTTGCTTGAGCGGCGCGCCGGCGACCTCGCCGCGGCTGAGGCGGTTGAACTCTTCGTTTACCAGGCGAAAAAGTACATTGGGGCGCTCGTTGCCGTGCTTGGCGGACTCGACACTCTCGTATTCACCGGCGGTATCGGCGAGCGTGCCGCGCCGGTGCGTTGGGAGATCGCCCAGGGCCTCGCACACCTTGGCGTCGAGCTCGATCCCGCGCGCAACGACCGCGGCGCTCCAATCGTCTCTGCCAACGCCAGCCGCGTCCTCGTGCGCGTGATTGCCGCGCAGGAGAATCTTATGGTTGCTCTCCACACCTATGCCACGCTGTTCGAAACGTCAACCGTTGAAGCGGAAGGTCGCTGCCGCCAATAACCAGGCTACCGTCTCACTCTCCTGGTGTCTCGGGTGATCGGAAGGCACGAAATCAGCCGCTATCCTTGAATTCCACTATATCGCTGCTGAACGCCGAAGTGCTACTATCGTTGGGAGCGCATTTTTTCGCCCCGCTAGAGCGCCATAGAACGTTTGACCGCGCGAGATATGCGACGAGGAGAGCCCAGTGTTACTATCGCTCGCATTTCTGCCGGTCTACCTTATCATCCTGATATTAGTAGTCTCCAGCATAAAATTCTGCGCGAATACGAGCGCGCCGTCGTCTTCCGCCTGGGACGCTTCCAAGCCGTCAAGGGTCCGGGGCTCATCCTCATCCTTCCGTTTGTCCAGCAGGTCGTGCGCGTTGACTTGCGCACCGTGGTCATGGAGGTACCGGGTCAGGACGTGATCTCGCGAGACAACGTATCTCTGAAGGTTGACGCGATCCTGTACTTTCGCGTTGTGGATGCGCAAAAGGCGATCATTCAAGTCGAGGACTTTCTACGCGCCACCAACATGCTAGCGCAAACGACGCTCCGCTCCGTGCTGGGCGAGCACGAACTCGATGAGATGCTTGCTAAACGTAACGACCTCAACGCCTCCGTTCAAAGTACGCTAGATGCCCAAACGGAATCCTGGGGCATCAAAGTCATTAGCGTTGAGATTCGGGAAGTGACGCTAACCGAAAACATGATTCGCGCCATCGCAAAGCAAGCCGAAGCAGAGCGCGACCGGGCGGGCAAAGGTCATTCATGCAGAGGCTGAGTTTCAAGCCGCCCAGACACTGCTCAACGCGGCGCGAATTCTCGCGGAAGACCCCGCAGCCATGCAGTTGCGCTACCTGCAAACGCTCACCGAAGTCGGTGGCGAGCAGAACTCGACAATCGTCTTTCCGATGCCGATCGACCTCATCAAACCGTTCTTGCAGATCATGCAGAACCACGCGAAGGATGCATCATCCGTGTCCAACGGTGCAAAGGTGTCCCTGGGCGCGACTCCGCCGAAGTAACAATGCCACCTATCCCAACGACGTCAGAATGCGAATATCGGCGCCTCTTTCTCATTTTCGGAACCATCGTTGCATCGTCCAACCCTCTTGCTCATCTGACGCGCCGGCGCCCATGCGAGCGACGTGACGG
>CAWBUG010000001.1:0-788373 GCA_963792005.1 Vulcanimicrobiota bacterium | reverse complement strand
TTGAACGAGAATGCAAATGCCGCGGCGTCTTGTACGGCGTTCTTGCGCTTGCGTGTCGTGGTTTTCATGATGCCTCCCGAAGGATCGCTTGAGCCGCCTTGGCGACGTTGAGCATGAACTGCGCGTCGATGGCGACGTTGTGCAGAGTCTCGCACGCGCGTTTGGCCCCCATCGCCGCGACGCACGCCTGTGCGATCTCGCGAACTGGGATTGTCAGGCCACCGTTCGACCGACGAGTCGGCCTCGTAAGGATCGCCCAGCGCGATCGCCAGGCGCGCGACGTAGCCGGCGATCGACTTTTGTTCTCTCGTCGCCTTTGCGCGTCGGATCGGATCGAGCAGCCCTACGTCGCCGGGCAATGCGCCGGGCTTGTGCTCGGTGGCACGAGACGTGGTGCGCCGGTTTCGAATCGCGCCGACCGTTTCATGGTGCAGACCGCAGCGCCTACCGATCTCGCGATCAAGAGGCCGGGGTACCGTTGTAACAGATGCGCGGCGTACGCGTTGCGATCGCGCCGCGTTAGCGGCCTGCCGTGCTGGATATTGAGCGAGAACGCGATCCGAAAAAGATCGGTGTTGTTTGTAGAAGACCTTGGCCGCGATCGCCTCCTACCCGAGGCGACGGGCCGCCTCATGGCGGTGGAAGCCATCGATGAGAACGTTTGCGCCATTAACATGCGCGACCATGATCGGCGGCCAGTCTTCGGGCGTCTCCATGAGCGCGAGCACGTGCTCTTCGCTCAAGCCGTCGGAGCGTGGCTGAAGAGAATCGTCCACCTCGATCGCGCCGAGCGGCAGGGGTGTGACGGGAAGATTCATCGTTCCGCCTCCACCTGTTCTCGAACCGGCTCGAAGAGCGAATCGACCTCGGGCCCAAAGACCCGGCGCAGGCGTTCGACCTGCGCCCGTGAAGGCCGCAGCCGACCCCCTTCGAGCAGCGATAACGTCGATAGACCAATCCCCAGCCGCCGGGCCGCCTCCGATTGACTCAAGCGGTTCTGCAGCCGCCAGAGCTTGATTCGCAGCATAAACACCCACTTTCCACCTGCCACGGGTATATGTAAAGGTTCCCGATCCAGGCCTATTTAAATATTATCTTATGGGGAGACTCGAGCTCGAGCAAACAAGGACCGAGGGTACTTGAAAAAGGTCAGCGACGAGAAGGCCGCGCTGATAGCCGAAGCCGCCCGGCACGGATTCGCCGTGACCGGAAAGCAGATCGATCGCTGGCGCCTCGATCGTCTTCTACCGACGCCCGGAAAGACGAGCGCTGGACGGGGCCGCGGTGTACAGCGCCCGACGCCGGAGGGCAGCGTTGCGCAACTGGTGCGCCTCTGCCAGCTATTAGCCCAAGATCGCTCGCTGCATCGAGCGGCGTTCCGGCTATGGATTGAGGACTACGCCGTGCCCCTGGATCGATTGCGCACCTCGCTCGCGCACCTAGTGCCTGATGCGCGAACCGTCTTCGGTGCGTCCGGCGAGCGTCTCCAGGAAAAGGTCCAATCGTACACGGAGGGCATGTCCCGTCGGCATCGCGCCAAGCCGCATGTCAAGAAGATGGCCGACGATGGACGCCTCGCCGTGATGCTTGAGGGTCTTATCGGTCTCGGCCTAGGTCAAAACATGTCGGTGGAAGAGCAACGGCAGGTCGGCGCCGCATATGAGGAGTTTTCCGGCTTCGATCGCGCGCGCACTGACCATTGGGAAGGAGGTGCGCCGTGGTTAACGAGCGACTCGACACCGGAGATCGCGATGGCGGCCTCAGTGTTCGAACGCGTCGGCCCAGCTCTTGCGCTATTGGCGCCGACGAAGATTTTGTTAAGGCGAAAGAGGCGTTTCAGAGTCAACTTAAGCTGCGGCGCTGCGCCGAAATGCTGCAACAGCTGCACGGCCCGAACGTCTTCGGCTTTGCTGCGCTCACGGAGTTGCCAATCGGGGTTCCGGTGACTCACGCGGATCCAGCGGGCTTTCTTGCCATGGTCGCACTCGTTAAGGCGCGCCCGGAAATCTTAGACAACGCGATCCAGATCGGGAAGACACTTGATGCGCACCTCGACGCGCTGCGCCAACAAGTCGAAGATCTAAAGAAGCAATAGCACTAAAGGTGCCCCCGATCCGTTGTAGCGGATCGGAGGCGTCGCACCCGGAGGATATAGCTCCAAATGCACCACGACTCTACCACACGGCCCAGCGCCGTGCCCATCCGCAGCGGCACCGTCATGCTCAGCGGCTACGGAATCAAGGTCGCCGTCGATCGGCGGCACCTAGCCGTCAGCGACGGGATCGGTAGACAGCGCCGCGCCGGGCGCTTCGCCAAGGCGACGAGCCGGATCAAACGCCTGGTCGTCCTCGCGCAGACCGGCTATGTGACGCTAGAAGCCATGCGCTGGCTGCACGACGCGAAGGCGTCGTTCATCCAACTGGACCACGACGGCACGATCTTGACCGCTTCGATCGGCGGCTTGGACGATGCACGCCTTCGCCGTGCGCAGGCGCTGCTTCCGCATACCGAGCATCGCCTTGCAATCGCGCGCGAGCTGCTCGAAGCCAAGCTCAAAGGGCAGCTGGCCGTGCTCGATTCCTTCGGGCTGCACGGTGCGGATGCCGTGCGCGAGGCGCTCGCGCTGCTCGATCGCGCCGACCGCATCGAGCGCGTGCTGAATGCCGAGGCGAAGGGCGCGGAAGCGTACTGGGATGCATGGGCCGGAGTGCCGGTGCAGTTTGCACGGCGCGATCGCGTGCCCGAGCATTGGCGCACGTTCGGAATGCGGCGCTCGCCCTTGACGCTCGGACCGCGCAATGCTGCAAATCCATGCAACGCGATCCTCAACTACCTGTACCGACTCGCAGAGATTGAGACGCGAATCGCTTTGACAATTCGCGGCCTGGATGTTGGGTTAGGCATCTGGCACTCAGACGAAGCAAACCGTCAAAGCCTCGCAGCCGACGTGATGGAGCCGGTGCGGCCGCACGTCGATGCCTTCGTGCTGAACCTTGCACGTACGCGGACATTCTCAGCCAAGGACTTTGCCGAGACGCGCGAGGGTGCGTGCCGCCTCGCATCGTCGCTCGCACAAGAACTCACACCGACCATGGCGACCTGGGCGAAGCTCGTCGTACCGTACGCCGAGGCCGTTGCGCGGCACGTAGCACGCCTGGCGAAGAGCGGCCTGGGCGTGACGGCGCCGATCGGCCCGAAGCCCTCGGCCGATCGTGCCCGGGTATCCGTGCGGCTGCGGCCGATCACGGCGCCCGTTGCGCCGAGGGCCGCGCGCTCCGTGCCGATCAGCACGGCCGCCAACGCCTGCCGCAGCTGCGGCGCCAGGGTCGTAATCCGCAAACGATTATTCTGCGATCAATGCCTGCCCGATCGGCGGGACGAGGCGCAGCGTGCAGCGACCCCAGCCTTCCGAGCCGCGGGGCCAGCGAAAATCGCCACCATGCGCGCAGCGGGCCACGACCCAACCGCGACGCCCGAGGCCCAGCGCCGCCGTGCCGCGGCCGCCTCGCATCAGCGCAAAGCCGCGGCCGCATGGCGTGATGACGGAAGCCTGGACGACGTGGACTTCCGGCGCGATATTCTGCCGAAGCTGCAGGGCGTGCCGGTCCGCGCGATCGCCGAGGCCATGGGCGCGACGATCTCGCATGGCTCGAAGGTGCGATGCGGCCATACGGTGCCGCATAGGCGGCATTGGCAAACTTTACGGAGGCTTAGCCGTCAAGCTAACGCGTGAGGAGTAGGTGCGGGCCGCACGTCCGAATGGACTGAAAGAGCTACGCCATTCGGAGTGGGCTCTTCCGGCGTGTTTTGGACCGGACGGCGCTATGAGGAGTGAGTCTATGATCCGAGCCTCCGTGCAACGATCGACAAATCGGGCATTTTTAAGGTCGTTCCTGGTCATTCTCGTTGCCCAGGCAATCACTATTTTTATCGCATGGTGGTCGCTCGATTACAACGTAAAAGCGTGGCTTAATATGAGAACCACATCGCTAACGAGGATTTCACAGCAAGCATCCGCCGTTGGCGACTGGACGCAAATCGATAAGATACCAAGAGATCGTGATTCTCAGCTGGGAGATGCTTATCAAGATCGGCTATACAAACTGTCTAACCGATACTTCGTCGGCAAAGAGGGCTCGATTTTTTTGACGTTCGTTGAACGCGGCGAAGAGTACGATATTTACTCTGGAACCGACATCCCTGTGCAAGACGCAGGCGAGGCAAACCAATGGCTTCGAGAGGCTTACAAAACGCGCCGGACAACGTATAGTCTGAAGCTGCCCGGGTTCCGTGGACACTTTCCACTTTGTGGAGAAGGGTCCACCAATGGCCAAGAAACATCCTCGTGCCTATCCCTTGGAGTTCCGGGCTAAGGTCGTCGAGCTGGCGCGCACGGGCCGCCGCCCAGAAGATCTCGCAGTGGAGTTTGAACTCTCCAATCAGACGATCCGCAACTGGATCAAACAGGCCGATCTCGATGCCGGGAAGCGAACGGACGGCCTGACGAGCGAAGAGCGCGCAGAGCTCTTCATGTTGCGTAAGAAAGTGAAGCAGCTCACGATCGAGCGCGAAATCTTGTCAAAAGCGGCGGCCTGGTTCGCTCGGGAGACCGAGACACTGCCGAAGAGATCTTCCGACTCGTGAAGAGCAATCAGGCCAAATACCGTATTTCCACGATGTGCCGTACGCTCGGGGTCTCCACCAGCGGGTACTATGCGTGGCTCCTTCGTGTGCCGTCCGCGCGCAAACAAAGCGACATTGTGCTGGGCGATCACATCGAAGCCATCCACCGACGCTCGCGCAATACGTACGGACGTCCGCGAATCAAGGCCGAACTCAAAGACGACGGGATATCGATCAGCAATGATCGACTGGCGCGATTGATGAATGAGCGGCAGCTCCAAGGCGCTAGCCGCCGCAAGGGCATTCGCACAACGGTGCGCGATCGTGACGCGCGGCCGGCTCCTGACCTCGTCGATCGCAAGTTCGTCGCCGATGCGCCCAACAATGGGGTAGCTGATATAACCTACGTTCCGACCTACGCGGGCTTCCTGTTTTTGGCCATCGTTCTTGACGCATTTAGTCGGCGGATCGTCGGCTGGGCGACGAGCTCGAACATGCGCACCCAGCTGGTTCTCGACGCCCTCGACATGGCGATCTGGCGGCGCAAGCCCGTCGATGTTGTTCACCACTCAGACCAAGGAACGCAATATACTTCGATCGCCTTCGGATCGCGGTGCCGCGAGGCGAACATTCGCCCGTCGATGGGCTCGGTCGGAGACTGCTACGATAACGCGATGTGCGAAAGCTTCAATGCGACCCTCGAGTGTGAGTTACTCGACAAGCATCGGTTTCGCACGCATAGGGAGGCCGAACTGGCGATCTTCGACTTCATCGAGGGCTGGTATAACCTGCATCGTCGCCACTCCGCGCTGGGCTATCGATCGCCGGCGGCCTTCGAGCGGGAAACCGCCGCATGACTTTCCAATCTCAAACCGTCCACGGAAACCGGGCAACTTCACGATGAGAAGGGTTCTTATGCTAAATTCGTTCTCGCTAGGCTCCATTTGCCTAACCCTCAGTCTAGGCGCTTGTAGCGCGCAGGCAGTCACGCTCCAGCCAGCAGCAGGGGCGCCCTACAGCAGGGAGGCCACTAAATCAGGCGAGTTATTGTACGCCGCTTCGACAGCGAGCGATAATGTGCTCGTCTTTTCGTATCCGCAAGGCACGCTTGTCCAAACGTTAACCGGCTTCAAGGATCCGCCGTCTTTCATTTGTTCCGACCAAAGCGGTAACGTTTTCGTCCCAACGATTAACGTTTCAGGTCCTCCGACTAATATTTACGAATTTGCGCACGGCGGAACGCAGCCAATCGAGACATTGATCGATCCCGGTCCAGGCGTAGGGCAGTCCTGTTCGGTCGACCGAACGACCGGAAATCTTGCCGTAGCCAACTACGGCAATGTGGCTATTTACCAACGCGCGCAAGGTACCCCTACGATATACGAAGCGTCCGATGTCGCCGCGTTGGATTGTGTATACGATGCCTCCGGTAATCTCTTTATCGACGGCAACTCTTCCCAGAACAAGATCGCCGAACTGCCTGCCGGCGCCCATAGTTTTTCTGATATTTCTTTAAGTCAGCCACTTCTTACCGGTCCGTTGCAATGGTCGAATAAGCGCCTCCTGATAGAGGAGCCGTCAATAACGACGAAGGGTCCCTACGAAATCTTTCCGGTCCGCGTTTCGGGATCTGAAGGCGCTGTAGGCACCCCCGTCGTCTTACGCGGGAAGAACAAGCATCGCGGCAATCAGTTCGTAGAATTCGTACTTTCGGGAAATACCATGGTCATGCCGGGCGGACCCGGCGATGCGTTGATAAATTTCTGGCATTATCCCAAGGGCGGGAAGCCGTACAAGATTATCAACTTGAAGCCGCACGACCAGCATTTCTCCGGTATGACGATTAGCAGGTGAGAATGCTTCCCTTATTCGATTTGGACTGATCACTCGAGCGGAAGCGAGGTAAGCTAAGATGCCTTACTCCGGACCCGGTATATTTAACGTTCTTGATAATTGGGGCGGCCTCGGCGGCCCAATGGTCCCTGGGCCGCGGTAGACCACGTGGTGGAGATAAAGACGGCCTACTTACTCACCGTCGGGAATCGGTACATTTTGTTCCGAAGCGCAATATTCCGCCCTCCACCTTTGGCGAATTTATGCGATTGCTAAAGACACATCGTTTGCTTGGACAACCATAAGGTCGCATCGTCGCCTCTAAGACTTTCGGGCTTGCGAAACCGATGATGCGGCAAGCGCTCCGATCATATGATCAATCTTTACCGCAAGATTCCTGAGCATCGTTTGGTCTTCGTCGATGCGGAAGGTCAGCTCCGGGAAGGCCTCTCCGGGTGCTTTACTCCGAAGAACCACTGACCACGCTACGTGACCGAGGTGATCGATCGTTCCATCAAGAGCTACGTTGGCTTCCAGGGTTTCAAACTGAATCTTTCCTTTCAGCGTTTCATGCATTCGCTTGATGTGACTGCTGAGTTCCGCGAATTCCGCGAGTCGAGCATCGAAGTCAAAACACGCCTTAAACCCAGGTGCAGCAGCGTCAGCTCGAAATGCGTGCCACTCTTGTCCAACGGAGCTTCTCAAGTGCGTCACGCTTAATCGCAACGTCGATTCATGGCCAATGAAGAAGCTATACGCGCCGTCAAGTTCCTCGTTCACCCACACCTGATATGCGTGAGATGCATCGCGGGCCTTCCATTTCACCCACCCCGCCCACGCCGCTCGCGCAGCTGCGCCGCCGGCACCGATCGCGTAGCGCCTTGGGGGCTTAGCCGGCCGCGCTGCCGATCGGCTAAGCCTCACGGCCTGCCAAACCGCGGAGGGGGGCGGCATTTCAGCGGCTTTGTCTCCTATCCCGGCACCGTGACGATCGCGCGGGCCGCCGGCACGTTTACGTATCCCGCGCGCTTCCAGCTCGTTGCTTCGATGAATCCGTGCCCGTGCGGTTACCGCGGCACGCGCAGCGTGGAGTGCCGCTGCGACGACGCAATGGTTGCCAAATATGTCAGCAAGCTGTCGGGGCCGCTGCTCGACCGGATCGACCTTCAAATCGAAATAGCGCGCGTGCCGTTCGACGATATGGTCCGCTACGACGGCGCGGAGCGCTCGGCGACGATCCGGCAGCGGGTCGTCGCCGCCCGCGAGCGCCAGTGTGCCCGTTTCGCCGAAATGACGTTCTCCTGCAACGCGGAGATTCCGGGTAACGCGATGCGGCGCTACTGCGCGCTCGACGAGCCCGCGATGCGAATTCTCGCGCTGGCCAGCGCAAAACGGCAGTTCTCCGCACGCGCTCTCGACCGGATTGCTCGCGTCGCGCGCACGATCGCCGATTTGATCGGCGCGGAAGAAATACGCGCCGAACATGTTGCCGAAGCGATCCGCTATCGCAGTCTGGAAAGGCTGGGAGCGGCGGCGTAACGTAACTGCGCACGATGCGGTGCGCCGTTGTCGTTCTCGCAGGCTGTATCTCGTGCATTCCCGCATTGGCCGGCGCGGCGCCTTCGCGCGCGCCCACGACGCTGGTCGACACGTTCGTCGGAACCTCCGGAACGCCGATCGGTGGACCGATCGACACCTTTCCCGGGGCCGACATGCCGTTCGGCATGGTGCAATGGAGTCCCGACACGCCGTCACAGAATGCCGGCGGCGGCTACGAGTACACCGATCGCGAGATCACGGGATTCAGCCTCACGCATCTCAGCGGCCCCGGATGCAGCGTCTTCGGCGACTTTGGGGTGTTGCCGGCGCTTGGCGCCATTCCGAACAAACCCGGTTCGGCACGACAGCCGTTCTCGCACGCGAGCGAGGAGAGCGCGCCGGGGTGGTATGCGGTATCGCTCGGCACGCCCGCCATTCGGGCCGAGCTGAGCGTGACGCCCCGGACGGGCATCGCCAACTTTACTTTTCCGCCGTCGACCGCGGCAAATTTGCTCTTCAACGTCTCGTCGAATCAGGCCGGCGTCACCGACGCGCACGCACGCATCGATTCGCAGACCGAGATATCGGGCTCGGCGTCGAGCGGCTTCTTCTGCGGCATGCCCGACCGATACACCGTCTACTTCGTCGCGCGCTTCGACCGCGCGTTTGCAGCGTACGGAACCTGGAGCGGCGAGCATCTCTCGCCCGGGTCCACAACCGTGCATGGACCGCAAAGCGGCGCGTGGGTAAGCTTCGACACGACGCACGCGCCCCGCGTGACGGTCAAGGTCGGCCTGTCGTTCGTCGATGAAGCCGGCGCTCGCGCGAATCTCGACGCCGAGGACAAGCGATGGGACCTCGTCGCCGTGCGCAACCGCGCGACGGAAACGTGGAACGGGATGCTGCAGCGCATTTCGGTCTCCGGCGGAACCGCGGCCGAGGCGCGTACGTTCTACACGGCGCTCTATCACGCGCTGCTCCATCCGAATCTGATCAGTGACGTCGACGGACGCTATCGCGGATTCGATAATCGCGTTCACCGCGTACGGTCCGGCCACGCCGAGTACGCAAACTATTCGGACTGGGATATCTACCGCACCGAAACTCCGCTGCTCGCCCTGATTGCGCCGGGCGAAACGAGCGATATGATGCAATCGCTCGTGGACGCGGCCCGTCAGGAAGGCGGATGGCTTCCGCGGTGGGCGTTGGTCAACGGTCCGACCAGCGTCATGGGCGGCGATTCCATCGATCCCGTCATCGCCGGAGCTTTTGCCTTCGGTGCGCGCGACTTCGACGCGCGCGCCGCGCTCGCGGCAACGGTGAAGGGTGCTTCGACGAACGCCGGCGCGCCCGGTCAAGGGTGGTACCTTCCGCGCTGGGAACTCAACGACGATTACCTGCGCCGTGGCTACGTCGTGAATACGCACACGACGTCGGTCTCGCCCGGGCCTAACGGCGCGTCGGAGACGCTGGAGTACGCGCTCGACGATTTCTCGATCGCGCGTCTCGCATTCGCACTGCACGACCTGCGAACGTACGGTGCGTTCATGCGACGGTCCGCGAACTGGATGACGCTCTTCGACGAAGCGGCGGGTTCGATCGCGCCGCGCGACCCCGACGGCGCGTTCGTGCAGACGCCGATCGACGAGAACGGCCAGAGCGGCTTTCAGGAGGGCAACGCGGCGCAGTATACGTGGATGGTGCCGCAGGATCTGCGCGACTTGCTGGCCGCGATGGGCGGCACGGCGGCGGCTATCGCAAAGCTGGACGATTTCTTCACGCAACTCGACGCGGGACAAGATAAGCCGTACGCGTGGCTCGGAAACGAGCCGAGCCTCGGTTCGCCCTGGGTCTATCTCACCGCCGGCGAGCCGTGGCGCGCGCAAGCCATCGTGCGCGAGGCGCTCACGACGCTCTACGCCGACCGCCCCGACGGCCTTCCCGGAAACGACGACCTCGGAACGATGAGCGCCTGGTATATCTGGTGCGCGATCGGACTCTATCCGCAGAATCCGGCGGTGCGGTACTTCGACGTCGGAACGCCGCTCTTTACGGGCGTAACGTTGCGCGCGCCGGGAGGCCCGACGATTGAAATCACTTCGCCGCAGAGTTCCGATGCGAATGCCTACGTCGAGAGCGTACGTTTGAACGGCCGCGCCGGTGACAAGTCTTGGTTTGCGCTTCCGCTGCAGGGCCTGATTCGGCTCGACGTGTCGGCAGGCGCGCAGCCAAACCGCCGATGGGCCGCCGGCTCGTCGTCTGCGCCGCCGTCCTACGCCGCGACACCGCTCTCGCTGCCGCCCGCGACTGCAGCGGTTTTCGATCCTGCGACGGTGAGTCTATCGGTAGCGGCCGGAGGCCAAGCGCCGCTGCGATTCGCGATTTCCAATCACGGCAAGACCGGCGCCGGCGTCACTTGGCGCGCGGTGCTCCCGCGGGCGCTTCGTCTCGACGTCGCCGAGGGGCAGAGCAATCTCGACGCAGGTGCGAGCCAGAATCTCATGCTTCACCTCACCGCCGGTTCGTCGCTGCACGCCGGATACTACGGCGCACGAATTGAAGCCACCGCCGCAAACGGCGCGGTCCTCGCTCATCTCGCCGTCTCCGTTCGGGTCACGCACGGGAACGAACGCCCGTCGCTTGCCTATGCCGAGAATCTTTTCGGCAACAGCGTCACGCCGATCGATCTAACGACCGGAGCGACCGCACCGGAGATTCGCGTCGGCGAAGAACCGCGCGACGCCGTGCTCAGCCCTGACGGCACCCGGCTTTACGTCGCAAACGTTGGCGGCGGCTCGATCAGCGTCGTCGATACCGCGGCGCAGCGAACGACCGCCACCGTCAAAGTCGGCTCCTCGCCGAACGGTCTCGCCCTCACCGGCGACGGAAGAACGCTCTGGGTTGCCAATGCCGGCGACTCCACGATTCAATCGATCGATACCCGATCGCTCGCGGTTGCGCCCGCGATTGCGGCCGGCACGACGCCGCGCGTCATCGTCATCGCGCCCAACGAGGCAATGCTCTACGTCAGCAATCAAGGCTCGGACACGGTGACGCCGATGGACTTGCGCTCCCGCACCGTCCAAGCCCCTATCCCCGTCGGCGCACGCCCGACCGGTCTCGCCGTAACGCCCGACGGAAAACGGCTGTACGTGGTCGACAGCGCCGACAACGACGTTCGCTCGGTCAACCTGAGCGACGGCCGCACGGTGGCGCGAATTCCGACGGGCGTCGAGCCGATGCGCATCGCCATCTCGCCCGACGGCAGGATCGGCTACGTTACGAACTACGCAAACTCCACGATCACGCCGATCGACCTGCGGCTCGATATCGCGGCGCCGCCGATCGAGGTCGGCGGCGCCCCTTATGGCATCGCCATCTCATCAGACGGCCGGATCGCGGCGATCGTCTCGCATCGCGACAATTCGTGCGTGCTGCTCTCGCTGGGCAGCGGTCGGGTCGGCCCGGCAATTCCGCTGGGCAGCGGCCCCTATACGATTGCGGTTCCCTAAGTGCTCGAAGATTCGGGAGCGTCGAGTTCGGGGATCGCGTCGCCGTCGAGGAAGACGCGCAGCTCCCGCGGCGAGAACTGAAGCCCGGCCCAGAAGGCTCCGAACTCCCCGTACCGAGCGCTCGCCTCGTCGAATCGCATCTCGTAGATCAGCTTCTTGAAGACGAGCGGATCGTCGGCGTAGAGATCGACGCCCCACTCGAAGTCGTCGAAGCCGATCGAGCCCGAGATCACCTGCGTGACGCGCCCGTGATAGGATCGCCCGACGACGCCGTGCTCGCTCATCATTTTTGCGCGCGCCTCAAAACCGAGAATGTACCAGTTCTGAACCTCGCCGCGCCGCTTGCTCATCGGATAGAAGCATTGATACCGTCGCGGCGGAATCCGCGCCCATAGGCGCGGCGCGATATACGATCCCTCCGCCTGCTTGCGCAGCAACTCGTCGAATCCGGCAATCCACTCCGGCGACGCAGGTGCGAGGCCGCGCTGGCTCAACTCGGCGTGAATCTTGCCGGTCGCGTCGTAGAGACCGAGCTCCAAGACCGAAACGTACGATCCCTGCGGGGCGAGAAACTCGCGCAGCTCGAGCTTATCGACGAGCGTCTGCGCGTAGGCGAGGCCCTCGAAGGAGCGCGCGTAGTGCGTCAGCATGAGATCGCCCTTGTGGCCGACGATTTGCGTGAGGCCGACGTCGCCGTCGTCGTTACCCTTGAGGTGGTCGACCAGATCGGCGGCATGTCCCGCATACTTGTCGCGCCGTTTCTCGGGTAATGCATCCCACCGGCGGCGATTAAAAGAAAAAATGCGGTGGAGAATCCACCAGCCTTCGAGCGATTCGGGTACGTTCGGGTCGCGCATAACCTCCGGCGCTTTCAGTAGTCCACTTTAGCGTGCCAAGACGTTAGCGCGCCAAGACCTTCGTGCGTTTCACCTCGGCTTCTACTTCAGCCTCCAGGCGGTCGGGGTGTTCGCGATACTTTGCCCAGAGCGGCGGAGTGTGCGCGATGTCGTTGAGCACGCGCGCGTAGACGGCGTTGACGGGAGTCGGAATCCGAAGCTCGAGGCCCGCGGCGGCGACGGCACCGTTGAGGACTTCGACCTCGGTTTGCGGGCGCGCGCGGCGCAAGTCGAGCAGCAGCGACGGCGGCTTGGTGCCGCGCGCCCCCGCGATACTATGCGCCAGCAGCGTTCGCGAGAGCGGGCTCGGCAGCGCGGCGACGCCAAAGAGCGCACGCACCGGGTAGCGCGGCAGATCGATCGGAACGACGTGCAACGCTTGCATCACCGCACGGACCTCGCGAATCATCCGGATCTCGAGCGTGAAAATTTTATCGAAATGCACGAACCGGTTCGGCAAAACGTTGAGAATCGCGCAACTCGCATTGGCGACGACGTTGAGGGCGAGCTTGCTCCACTTCAGCGCGCGCCAATCCTCCACCACCTGCACCGCCAATCCCGTTCCGGCAAAGGTCGCGGAGAGCCAATTATAGGCGTTCGCGCCGATCGGTGCGAGCGCCAAGCCGCCTTCCTTCGCGGGGCGCGCGTTTCCGTCGCGATCGCGGTCGATCGGCGTGGTCAATGCCGCGGCGACGACGTTATCGGCCCCAAACGCCGCGGCCAGCCGCTCCTCGTTTCCCACGCCGTTTTGCGGCGAAACGAAGACGCACTTCTCCGGATATACGATGGCCTTGCGGAGCGTTTCGATCGCACCCTCCGTGTCGTACGCCTTCGTCGCGATCAGTGCGACGTCCGCATCGTAGGGTTGCACTTCGGCCAGCGAACGCGGAGCGTATGCAACGTCGACGCCGATCGCTCGAAGCAGATCGCCCAAATAGGTGCCCACGGCGCCGCGGCCGACGATGTAGACGTTCACGAAGAGCGACCTGTCGAGCCGAAGCCGCCGTCGCCGCGCTGGGTCGCCGGCAACTCGTCGACGATTTCAAACGCAGCGCGGACGATCGGCGCGACGACGATCTGCGCGATACGATCGCCTCGCCGCACCACAAACGGCTCGGTGCCGAAGTTCGCGAGCACGACGCCGACCTCGCCGCGATAATCGGCGTCGATGGTTCCCGGCGAGTTCAAACAGGTCACGCCGCAGCGAATCGCCAGACCGCTGCGCGGACGAACCTGCGCCTCATATCCGGGCGGAAGCGCGATGGAGAAGCCGGTCGGAACGAGTGCGCGAGAGCCCGGCAGGAGCGTCAACTGCTCGCGCACCGCGGCACAGAGATCGGCTCCGGCGGCGTGCAAGCTCATATATCCGGGAATCGGCAATCCTTCGCCCTGCGGCAGACGCTGGAGCGCGACGCGCACGTTTTGCATTGCCTTGTGGAATACTAGAGCTGCGCCAGTTCTTCCCGGAAACTCTCGATGTCGCGAAACGAGCGATAGACGCTTGCGAAACGAATGTATGCGACGGGATCGAGCGCTCGCAGCGCCTCCATGAGCTTCTCGCCGACGAGCGTCGAAGCCACCTCGCTCTCACCGCGAGCGAAGAGCTCGCGCTCGAGGTCGGCCGCGACGGCTTCCATACGCGTTTCCGAGATCGGCCGCTTCTCACACGCCTTGCGCAGCCCCGCCAAGATCTTCTCGCGGCTATACTGCTCGCGGCGCCCATCTTTCTTGACGACGAAAAGGCGAGGCACTTCCATTCGCTCGTAGGTCGTGAAACGGTGCTTGCAGCGCGGATCCAAGCACTCGCGCCGCCGACGAACGACGGTCTCGTCGTCGCGTGAGTCTACAACTCGCGTCTCACTCTTGCGGCAGGTCGGGCAAGTCAGCGGTAGTCCTCTCCCCACGGCATATGTTGTGGGTGCCCGTATTATACGTCACTATGGGTGGGTAACGCAAAAAGCCCCAACGCGTTTGCAGCGTTGGGACCCTGCGCCGGCGTTGCCGTGCTTTTGCTTAGGCCGCGCCGATTTTGAACATCTTCGTACCGCAGACAGGGCACTTGCCTTCTACTGCCGGCCGACCGTTCTTCATCTGAATCTGGACTGCGTCTTTGATCTCGCGCTTGGCCTTGCACTTGACGCAATATGCTTCTGCCAAATCAGGTACCTCCGGGGCCGCCTATTCCGTGGCGCCCGCGATTCCCCCCGCCTAGCGCCCAACTCGCGAGAGCGTGATGGAGGGGCGACGTGGAGCCGACCTACCAGCCGCGAGAGCGGATAGCGGAAGCGCGGGCCGGCCGAGCCTTCGAGGCGGCGGTTCCCGGGCTGTGGTGCTGCGGGGAGCTGGCGGCCCTGCGCGGGCCCTGCATCGCCGTCGTGGGGACGCGGGCCGCCACGCCGTATGGGCGGCGCCTGGCGCTACGCTTTGCGGCCGAACTCGGCGCAGCAGGCTGCTGCATCGTCTCGGGCCTCGCGCTCGGAATCGACGCGGCCGCTCACGAGGGAGCGCTGAGCGCCCGGGCCACCACGATCGGCGTCCTCGGCGGCGGCCATCGGCACTTCTTTCCCGCCCGCAATCGCGGGCTTGCCCAGCGGATGCTCTCGGCCGGCGGAGGCGTGCTCTCGCCCTATCCCCCCGACCACCCGGCCTTCCCGCATCAGTTTCTCGCACGTAACGCCGTCGTGGCCGCCCTGGCCGACGCCGTCCTCGTGATCGAAGCGCCGGCGCGCAGCGGTGCGCTCAATACGGCGGGGTGGGCCGCCGGACGTATTCCCGTGCTCGCCGTGCCGGGCGACGTCGATCGCAAGCACGTTGCCGGCTGCCTCGCGCTGATTCGCGACGGCGCAACCCTCGCACGCTCACCCGAGGACGTCCTCGAAGCGATCGGGCGCCTCAACCTTTCCGGCACGATGCCGGCACCGGAGCCGCCCCGAGATCCCGCCGCGCTGGCGCTGCTGGCCGCACTCGACGCGGGGACGCACGAGCTCGACGAACTCGTCGCGACGACGGGACTGTCGGCGCCGGCGGCGCTGGCGGCACTGACCGTGCTCGAACTCGGGGGCACGATTGAATCGCACGGACCAACGAGTTATGCGCGGGTCGCAGCTCTATCGCGCGGCGAAGAGCATCGAGGATGAACGCCCAGGCCACCGGCGCGTCGCCGGTCGACGTTGCGTTACGCGATTTTGCCGATGCCGCGGCGCAAGCTGCGGCCTCGAAGTATACGCTGCCGCCGCCCGTCGTTGCATTTGAGGCGCCGCGCCGACCCGAGTTCGGCGATTTCGCCACCAACCTCGCTTTTTCGCTGGCTAAAGCCGCCCGCCGTTCGCCGCAGCAAATCGCGAGCGAGCTGGTCGCGGAGTTGCAAAGCAGCGCACCGCACCTCGAGCGAATCTTCGGCCGGATCGAGGCAGTTGCCGGCTTCATCAACCTGCGGCTCGCGCCGGAAGTGTGGCACGCCGTCATCGCGCGTATCTTGCGCGACGGCGATCGCTTCGGGGAAGCGCCGCGCAAAGGCGTGCGCGTCTCGCTCGAGTTCGGCAGCGCGAATCCCACCGGGCCGCTCGTCGTCGTGCAAGGGCGCTCGATGTCGATCGGCGCAACGCTCGCAAATGCAATGCGCTTCTGCGGTTACGACGTCTTCGTCGAGTGGATCATCAACGACTCGGGCGGTCAGCTCGACGCGCTCGGGCGCTCGCTCTACGCGCGCTACCGACAGATCTTTACCGCCGATTATCCCCTTCCGTCCGATGGATACCCGGGCGAGTATCTGATACCGATTGCGCGTGAGATCGCGCAACGCGACGGCGAACGCTGGACCGGCGCGTCCGAAGCGGATTGGCTGCCGTTCTTTTCCAAGTTTGGGCGGGACGAGCTCGTTGCGCAGCAGCAGCAGACGGCCCGGCGATTCGGCATCGAATACGATCGCTGGCAAAGCGAACAAGAGTTGCACGAAACCGGAAAGGTGCGCGAAGGAATCGAGCGCCTGCGCGAACTCGGCTTGACGTACGAAGCCGATGGGGCGCTCTTCTTTCGCGCAACGCAGTTCGGCGACGACAAAGACCGCGTGCTTTTGCGCGGCGACGGAAGGCCGACTTACTTCTGCATGGACGTTGCCTATCATTATCAGAAGCTCAAAGACAGCGACCGCGTCGTCGATATTCTCGGGCCCGACCATCACGGTTATATCGAACGGCTCAAGGGTTTGGCGGCGGCGCTGGGATATCCGGGACGGCTCGACGTTGCCATCGTCCAGCAGATTACGCTGATGCGCGGAGGCGAACAGATAAGCATGAGCAAGCGTGCCGGGGAGATTATTCCGCTCGACGAGATCGTCGACGAAGTCGGAGTCGATGCGGCCCGGTTCTTTTTCATCATGCTGGCATTGGAATCGCCGCTGACCTTCGACTTGAAGCTCGCCGTCGAGAAAGAGAGCGAGAATCCGGTCTATTACGTGCAGTACGGCCACGCGCGGATCGCGTCGGTGCTGCGGCGCGCGCTCGCCCAAGACGTCGAAGCCGCGCGCGCGGCCTCGCTCGCGCCGCTGACGCATCCCACCGAACTCGCGCTGGCGCGGCGGCTTTCGGAGTTTCCCGCGGTCGTAGCCGGCGTCGCGCAACACCTTGCGCCGCATCGATTGGCGCGCTACGCCCGAGACGTGGCGGCCGATTTTCACCAGTTCTACACCGAATGCAAAATTCTCGCGGACGACCGCGACGTTCGGCGCGCGCGGCTGGCGCTCTGCCTCGCGGCAAAGATCGTGCTGGCCCGCGCGCTCGCGCTCGCCGGAATCGGCGCACCCGACTCGATGTAACGCTTCGCCCGTGGCTGGATTGCTCGCCGCGCTCTGGCTGCTCGGCCTCTTTGCCGCAGCTCCCGCGTTGCGTACGAACGGACGATACGATTTTCCGGATCGTCTTCGCGACGCGCTGATTCTCGGCAGCGCGATACCGTTCGCACTCGGTTTGATTAACGCGCTCTATCCGGCAGCGTGCTGGGTGGCGCTGCTCGTCTCGATTGCGATCGGCTACGCGCGTCGCGCGCGAACGCCGCCGTCACGCGGCGGCGCGCAAACTCCGTACGTTTTGATCGGCGCCCTCGCTGCCGTAACGTGGCCGCAGGTCATGCGGCCGCTGCTCGACGGCGATTCGCTCTCCTATCACTTACCGAATGCCGCGGCGTGGGTGAACGCGCATTCGCTCTGGAGCACCGCGACGCGCTACTGGTGGTATCCGCCGGCCTCCGAACTCTTCGCGAGCGCCCTCTATGCCACCAGCGGCCCATTTGCGCTTCCGTGGAGCGGCGCCGGCGCTTTGACGCTGCTCGGCTTTCGCATCTACGTGTGGTGCCGCGATGCGTCGGCGCCGCGGCTGCTCGCCGACGTGCTGGCCGCCGCGACCGTCACGGCCTATCCGCTCGCGATCCAAGGCGGAACGCTACAGAACGACGTCTGGCTCGCGGCGTTCTGGCTCGAGTGTCTGTGGCAGATGCGAACGTCACCGGTAAGCGCCGCGGCGATGCGAACGTTGGCCGTTACCGTACTGCTCAAGCCTCAAGGATGGGCGCTCGCGACGATCGCGCTGATCGCGTGCCGCGCCCGATGGAAGCTTTGGCTTGCCGCCGCAGTGCCGCTGGGCATCTGGCTGCTTCACGACGCGCTGCTCTGGAATCGCGCGCTCGTTCCCCCCGCGAGCACGATGTACGCAAGTACCATCGCCTCGACGATTCTCGGTCACGGATTGACGGGGATTGCGCTCCTCGTATGGGTTGCGGGCGGCGTTTCGCCGTTTACGCTGGTTGCAATTCTCGCCGCACTCGCCGGTCCGGTGATTGCGCGACGCGATCCACGGCTCGGCTGGGCCGCCTGCGCCGCAGCGCTGCTCTTCTTGGTGATGCCGTTCGGCTACGCGACCGCGGTCGCGCAGCTCGCAACGGGCGCATCGCTGCGATTCGCCGCGCCGGCAATTGCCGCAGGCGCGGTGATTTTGGCCGGTCCGTCACGGCGCAGCGCGCCCGTCGTTATGGCGCTGCTCGTCGCCTCGACGCTCTTCGGTGTTTGGGAGGTCGCTGCGACGTTTTGGAACGACGCTCCGACGCAGACGCTGCTTGCCGTCGCGTCGATCGCCGTCGGACTCGTGTGGTGGGCGCGTCCGAACCGTCGCCGCTGGGCCGTCGCGCTGGGATTTGCAGCGGCCGCCGTCGCCTCCAATTTGCTCGCGCAGCGGCATACCGTCGATTTTTTCGCCGATGCGTTGCGCGTCGACGGCCGTACGACGGGTCTCTACGCATGGCTGGCCGCGAACCGTCCCTCCGCGATTGGCGGCGTCGGTCTCGCGTTAGGGACGGTCAACGTGCTATCGCCGACGACGCGCGTCGTGGAGCTTCCGGAATCGAACGCGTGCGCCGCAGCACGACGTCAGAACGTTCTGCTCGTCGCCGTCGCGGAGAACGATCGAACCGTCGCGTTCAACGCGGCGCGGCTCCAGGCGGCACGAGCTTGCGGCTCCATTCGATACGACGACACAGGCGCGGTCGTCGCGGCACCGGCCGGCTCGCGCTAACGTTTGCCCTTACTCGGTGTCGGGCGGAACTCCCGAGGGCGGCTGCGTGACGAAGTATTCGAGCGGATACGGCGCCGGAATCGGATGGAACGCGCGCGGCTGCTGCTTGAAATCGAAGCTGTCGGCCAACGAGTGCGCCCGGGTATCTGTATATCCGCGATCCGCCGGCCCGAGCGACGGCAGGTCGAACGTCTCCTCGATAAACTTCAGTACGCTGCCGAACTCGTAGCGCGTGTGCGAGACGTATCCGCTCTTGGCGTAGGGCGAGATAATAATGCACGGCACGCGGATACCGAGACCGACGAAATCGAGCTGCGGCGGCGCTACGTTATCGTACCAACCACCCCAATCATCCCAAAGCACGACGATCGCCGTCGTATTCCAGTCGGGGCTCTCGCCGATCGCGTTGACGACGCTTGCGACCCACGACGGCCCTTTGTCGCTCTGCGAACCGGCGTGATCGGAATCCGCGCCGTCGGGGATCACCCACGACACCTGCGGCAGCCTGCCGTTCGCGGCGTCGGTTAGCACCGTCGTCTGCGGCGAGACGATATTCCGATTCCAATCGGGTCCATAGCGCACGCTGCGGATCGCGGCAAAGGGCGACCAGAGCCGGCCGAGCGCGTATCTCGCGTCGGGAGCGTAGTACTTCCACGTTACCCCGGCGCCGTCGAGCGTGTCGGCCATCGTGTCGTATTGCGTGAAGCACGGAAAGGGACCGCCGCCGCTTTCGATCCGCTGCGAGTCCAGCAAGAACGTCTGCGCGCCTTTGGGCGCATCGCAACCCCACGGCTGACCCGTCGGACCGTCAACCTCCGCTTCCCCCGGCCCGAGGTTCGTCGTGCTCGCAATCAAGTCGATGTGGGCCGTGAACGACGGACCGAACATCGTGGGAAACATGCGATCCGCGAGCGCGTATTCTCGCGCCATCGTCCAATACGGAGCGACTTGCTTGCGCGCGAGATAGGCGTAGACGTACGTTCCCGCCGGTTTCCCGTCGGTGTAGAGGCTCCGATCGAATCCGTCCATTCGTCCGCCGTGCCAGTCGGCCATCGCGTTGCCCCAGTTATGGAAGATGTCCGGACCTTTGAACGTGATCGCCCGCAGGCGCACCCGCGCTCCGGTGTGCGTGTAGCCGTACATCGAGGTGTCGGCGCCCTTGAAGCCGGCGAAGATATCGTTGAACGTACGGTTCTCCTGGACCACGACCACGATGTGCTTGAGGTACTTTCCCTCGGGGCCGTGCTGCGGCGGTCCCTGCGTCGGCGGCGGGAAGGTCGGCGGCGACGAGCCCCCCGTGCCTGCCGAAGAGCACGCTGCGGTCGTCAGCGCGAGCAGAACGGCAACGCAGAGGCCCCGTGCCAACGCTACGTCTTCTCCAACTGCGTGGTAATCCACGGCGCCACGAAGTAGCGCCAGAGAATCTTGATCAGTGCCGCGACGGGAATCCCCAAGATCAAGCCGGGGATTCCGAAAAGCTCGCCGCCGGCAAAAACCGCGAACATTGCGGCGATCGGCGAGACGCCGACCGATTGCCCCATGATCTTGGGAACGAGGATATTGTCGCTGATTCGTGCCATGCCGAACATGATCACCTGTACCCAGATGATCATCCCAAGTCCCTGCGGCGCGCACATCGGTACGGCGATCAGCTCCGCGACGAGCATTCCGATGATCGGGATGGCATAGGCAACGGCCGAGATAATGCCGATGATCAGCGAGAACTTAAAGCCGATAACCGCGCACGCGATCGCGATGACCGCACCCGTGATCGCGCTCACGACGACTTGCCCCGAAATGTAGTTGCTGAAGAGCTCGGTCACCTCGGCGGCGAGCTTGCGCGCCGTGTCGCGCCGTTTCGGCGGAAACATCGAGGCGAACGCCTCGGCGATTTGCGTATCGTTGAGCAGAAATAAGACCGAAAGGATGATCGCCGAGAAAGCGATGAAGAACCCCGTAAACGTGTTCAAGGCGATCGCCCCGATCGATGCGATCGCCGTGCTGACGAAGCCCGAGAGCTGGGCACCGCCGATCTTTCCGATGTTGAATCCGGTGGTGGGGATCTTCAACGTCGGAAAGTGCTGATCGAGCGATGTCTCCAGTGAGAGCAGCCAGTTCTGAGCGGTGGTCGCGAAGCCCGGAATGTTCGTCACCAAGAGCTGCGTCTGATCGATGGTGAGCGGGACGACAACCACCAGGAAAAGCGCGACGACGATCAAGAGGCCCAGAAAGACGATCGAAATTGCGAGCGGCTTGGGCATTCGCCGTTCGAGACGTGCGGCGATCGGGCGAACGCCGAAAGCGATGAAAGCGGCGATTACGAAGATCGAGAGCGTGCGCGGAATATGGCGCGCGATCCAAATGGCGATTATGGCGAGAGCGACGGCGCCGGCAATCGCCCCGATCCGGCGCACGAGATCGCGAGCTACAGGGGCTTGCACAGCAGACGCCGCTCCGTTTGGAAGCCGTCGCGCTCGTAGAGGCGCCGCGCGGCTTGGTTCTCTTCGGTCACCATCAGCGCTATATACGGTAGACGGCGCCTTCTTGCCTCATCTTCGGCCGCCCCCAAGAGCGCCGCGCCGATCCCGTTCGCGCGCAGACCCGGTTCGACGGCCATATAGGCGACGAAGGCTTGCTGCAAGAGCGTCACCTCGTCCGGAAGCTGGTCCACGAGCAGGAGAAACCCGGCGCGCACGCCGTCGCATTCGGCGATCAGCGTGACGTGCGACTGGCTTTCGACCACCTCGCAGAGACGATCGAAGGCCGTGCGCGCATTCTCTTCGCTCGCCGGTCGCAGCGACGCGACGCTCGACATCACGCAGCGCCGTCCCAGGTCTCTGACGAACGCTCGGTCTTGCGCCGATTGCGCCGCATCGCTCGCGCCGTGCCGGACCTCGATCGTCACGAACGGCGGGAACCGGGGTCGGCGATCGGCTCGCCGGACCGGCACATCGGACACTCCGATTCGGCATACGACTGCAGCGGCAAATCGAGCAAGACGTGCACGGGCCCTTCGACTTCGCGGGCTGAGCCCGCTTCGCTCAGGATGACAGGATCACGCGCGATGATTACGCCGAGCCCGACGATCCGTGCGCCGTGAGCGCGAACCACGCCAATCGTCTCGCCGACCGAGAGCCCCGTCGTCACGACGTCCTCAACGATCAACGCCCGATCCGCAGGCGCGAGCGTGAAGCCGCGGCGCAAGACGGGAATGCCGTTCTCTTTTTCGACGAAGATCGCTTTCGTGCCGAGCTGCCGCGCGACTTCGTAGGCGACCAGAATGCCGCCGACGGCGGCACCGACGACGACCGTCGGCTCGAGCGGGCGAAATCGGCGCGCAAACGCGCGCGCGATCGGTTCGAGCAGCACGGGATCTTCGAGAATGCGGAACTTCTGAACGAAACGATCGCTATGGCGCCCGGAGCTCAAACGAAAGTGCCCTTGCAGCAAGGCGCCGCGGGAGGCGAGCGCCTCGGGCAGATCGATCTCGCTCGCGCTCATGCGCGCACGGACATCTCTTCGAGGATCGCTTTCGCCGCGGCGACGGGGTCGGAGGCTTCGACGATCGGCCGTCCGACCACGAGGTAGTCGGCGCCGGCCTCGACCGCTTGAGCCGGCGTCGTGACGCGCCGCTGATCGCCGTGCGCGCTGCCCGAGGGGCGAATGCCGGGCGTCAGCGTGAGGAAATCGTCACCGAAGAAGCGCTTGAGGTCGCGCACCTCGTGCGCGCTGCAGACGACGCCGGTGCATCCGGCATCGCGCGCGAGCGCAGCCATGCGAATCGCATTCTCGCCCGGTCCTCCCTGAAAACCGAGCTCGTTGAGATCCTCGGGAGCGATGCTCGTCAGCAGCGTGACGGCGAAGACGTGCGGCGCCGCTACGCCCAGTTCGGCGGCGCGCGCCTGCACGGCGTCGACGGCGGCGCGCATCATGTCGAGTCCCCCCAGCGCGTGAACGTTGACGATGTGGACGTTCGGCCGCACCAGTTGGCGACAAGCCGCTGCGACCGTGCGGGGAATATCGTGAAGCTTGGCGTCGGTAAAGACTCGAACGTCGCGCGCTTCGCAGTAGGAAAGGATTCGTTCCGGATAGCCGTAGAGCGCTTCGAGCCCGATCTTGACGATCACGTCGAGCTCGTAGAGCCTATCGACGAGCTCCTCGGCCCGCTCTGCGGTGGGAACATCGAGCGCGACGATCAGCTGAGCCATTTCGGAACCTCGGACGTCAACCTTCATCTCCTTCGTATTGGTGCGGCGTGGCGAATCCCACGTTCGCCTTGCCGACGATCTCTTCGATTCGCGTAAGACCGCGGCGTGTAAGATATGCCTGCAATCCGCGGACGATGCGCTCGGGTATTCGCGGATCGGTGAAGTTCGCCGTGCCGATCGAAATCGCCGTTGCCCCTGCCAAGAAGAACTCGAGCGCATCGGTGAGCGTTTCGATCCCGCCCTGACCGACGATCGGAATCTTCACGGTTTGCGCCACTTCGTAGACCGCGAGCACCGCGATCGGCCGTATTGCCGGTCCCGAGAGACCGCCCGAAACGTTCGCGAGACGCGGTCGCCACGATTCGACGTCGATTGCCATGCCGCGGACGGTGTTGATCACGGCAAGCGCATCGGCGCCTGCCGCCTCCGCGGCGCGCGCTACCGATCGAATGTCGGTCACGTTCGGCGATAGCTTTACCAAGAGGGTCTTGTCGGTCGTCGAACGCGCCGCTTCGACCACTCGCGCGGTCAGCGCGGCGTCGCACCCAAAGGTCTCGCCTTCGCTGGCAACGTTCGGACAGGAAACGTTGAGTTCGATCGCCGCAATCTCGTCGCGCGCCGCGAGACGTTCGCAGACGTAGGCATAATCGTCGACCGAGAAGCCGGCCACGCTGCCGATGATCTTGCAGGGGCGGCCGGCGTATTTGTGGACCTCGTGCTCGAGGTACCAGTTCAGGCCGGGATTCTGCAGCCCGATCGCGTTGAGCATTCCTGCCGGCGTATGGACGATACGCGGCACCGGATTGCCGAGGCGCGGCAGGCGGGTGACGCTCTTGAGAACGATGCCTCCGATCTTCGAGAGGTCGGCAAACGGCGCGAACTCCTCTCCGGTGCCGTAGCAGCCGCTGCCCATGAGCGTAGGATATGCCAGCTCGAGCTTTCCGATTTTCGTCGTCAGCACCGGCTGCACGTTCACCATCGCAACTCGTCGGCCCAGAAGACGGGGCCTTCACGGCAGATACGCGCGTAGACGACGTCGCCACCGCCCTCCTCTGCCGGTGGAAAGCTCGGCGCTTGCGCGCTCGTGCGAACGAGCGGAACGACGCATCCCCAACAACCGCCGATGCCGCATCCGAAGGTCTCTTCGAGCGAAAGCTGCGCGCGCACGCCGAAATCGGCGGCGACGCGTGCGACCGCGCGCAACATCGGCGACGGACCGCATGCGTAGATCGCGTCGGGCTTGCGCGCGCGCGCGAGCGCTTCGGTGACGAATCCGCGTTCGCCGGCGCTCCCGTCGTCGGTCGTTAGGACGAGCTCGCAGCCCAAATCGGCAAAGCGCTGCGTTTCGACGAGCAGATTCCCCGTACGCGCGCCATAGAAGAGCCGCACGCGCGCGCCGGCGCGAAGCAATGCTTGCGCGCAGAGCAGTACCGACGCGATACCGACGCCGCCGGCAACGATGGCCGCATCGCGAACGCTCGCCGACGCATCGAAGCCGTTTCCGAGCGGGCCGATGACGTCGAGGCGATCGCCGCAACGCAGTTCCGCGAGCTCTCGCGTGCGATTCCCGGTTACAAAGAAGAGAAGGCTTGCGAGCTTGCCTTGCGCTTCGTAGATGGCGAGCGCGGTTGCGGCGGTCTGCGCGCTTGGTGGAATGGCCATCACATATTGACCCGGCCGTACGGCACTCGCCAGGGCGGGTGCGTCGAGCGACAACAAGACGACGTCGTCGGTAAGGACGCGGCGCTCGACGACGGTAGTCGCGTGCACGCCGGCATTTGGGTCGAGCGTCGTCATTTCTTCAGCCATTTTCAACAAATTCTTACGAAAATCTCTGGAAATGGCTACACGCCCTTGCCGTCAGAGCCGTTATACTGTATAGAGAGCGTAAATAATCGAGAAAGGAGGGTCCGCAGATGGCAGGTCTTATCGTCTTCAAATCGTTAGCCGACGCACTCAGAGCGGGCTATCAGGTTTACGATCGGACTGCGGACGGATATCTGGTCAGGACTCGCACGGCCGCCGGCTGGGCCATGGCCTTGGTCTCCTGCAAGTAATATCGTCTTTATTCGACAAGTAATGCCGCCGGTCAACCGACCGGCGGCATTACTCTGTCGCAACCTTGCTGCAGTCAGCCGCGGTACTCCGGCGGCGAGGCGGGCTTCTCAATCTCCGGCGTGGCTCCCGGCCGCCAGCCGCCGTAGGTCGGGCCCGGCATCGCGCTGCCCGCGTCGCGGCTTCCCGAACTGGGCGGCGCCCCCGGGCTAGGGCCGAACTGCTGACGGGCCGCCGGCGGGCCGAAGCTGGCCCCGCCGAGCACGGCACCGATGATTTGAGCGATGCCGACGAAGAGCGGGATCAGGCCGCCCAAGAGCCACGGGCCATAGACGTAGGTTCCGTCGCCCCGGTACCCGATGAAACCGAGTCCGATGAGCAGCGCCAGGCCGATGAACGCCACCTGCATCCCTCGCCGCAGCTGATGCTGCGGAAAGTAGTCGGGCGGGTAGTATTGAGCCGGCGCGGCTTCCATCGTCGCATTGGGCGTCCATCCGTATTTCATCGCGCGGCGCATCTCGCGGGCGTTTGGCGGCGGCACGATTCCTCGGCGCAGCATCTCCATTCGCTCTTGATGCGCGAGCACTCGCGAGACGACGAACGCGGCGATTGGCGCTCCGAAGATGAAGATGATGGCAATCGCTGGTACGAAATCGCTAGTGTCCATAACTTTGGGGTTCTCCGTTGGTCTTGATGTGTATCGATCCGTCGGCGGTGGTAAGGGTCATGCGACCGGTGCCGGCGCCAAGGCGGATGCTGCGCTGCGCCGCATCGTCGTCGTCGGTCGGGGCGCCGTCGACGTAAATGTGGCCGTCGCGCGTCGAAGCATTTATCGTGAGATCGGCGTTCGGTGCGAGGCTTACGTGCATCGAGCCGTCGCCGGTTTGCAGTGTCGCATCGGAGGTGACGCTCAAATCGGCCGCCTCGATGCGCCCGTCGCGGGTGTTCGCCGAAAGCGACGCAACCGCGACTCGGTCAAGCGTGAGATGACCGTCGCTTGACGCCAGTGCGAGCCGGTCGCCGTGGACGTTGGTCGCCTTGAGATAGCCGTCGTCGCTGCGCGCGTCGACGTCGCCTTGCAGATCGGCGAGCGTAACGTGACCGTCCACCGAATGGACGCTCACGCCGCCGGTAATCCCATCGACGTCGGCACCCGAGCAGCGTGCGATTTCGAGGCGCGCACCTGCCGGCACGTCCACTTCAATGCGCTGCGTGCTGAAGCCGAAGATTCCAATTGACAGATCGGGTACGCGCGCTCGTTCGATGCTGACGCCGTCGGACGTACGCGCAACGTGCAGCTGCGGATACGTCGTGCTGGAGAAGACGCCGCCGTGAATCTGCGTCAGGTCGCGGACGTGGACGAGCGAGTCGCTCGAAACGTTGACTTGAACGCGCGAGTCGGCGTCGTCGACGACGACGTGGGGAGCCGCGCCGGCCGAGAGTGGTGATATCGGCGCCGCCGCGAAATCGACGTGGTGCAGCCCCGCCGCTAACGACGCTCTGCCGTGGCCGATCGCGAAGAGCGCCATTCCGACGATCACGATCTCGGCCGCAACGAGCATGGCGACGACCGACGCTCTCGACATTTAGAGACGCGGCCCCCAGCCGTCAAAGGTGGGCCGCAGCGATTGCGCGGAGTTCCGATCGTCGCTGGGCAGGCCCGGAAGCGTGCGATCGTGGCCGCGGCCGCCGGGAAGGGTTTTGTTTGGGATAGTGGTCATCTGCGCGTTGAGCCTCCGTGAAAGTTCCTGCCCTAGCTACGCCGGGACCACCGTTATGTTTCGAGCCGGGCGGCCCGTGCGCGAACGAAACAAAGCCCCCCGCCCGCACGTACGACCAGCGTGTCGGCACTCTTGGCTGAGGCTCCGCGACCCCGGATGAGAGCGGAGCCTCAGGACGGCGATTTGGTGGCGATGACGCTCCGAGGCAACTCGGAAGCCTTCGCCACGCTCGTCGAGCGATACGACCGAGCCGTCTATCACTTGGCGTACCGCACGCTGCACGACGTGGAGGAGGCTCGAGACGTGACCCAGGAGGCGTTTTTCAAAGCATTTCGCAGCCTTCGGACCTTTAAGGCCGGGGCCAAATTCTCGACCTGGATCTTCGCGATCACGTACCACGCGTGCTGCGACCGTCTCGCCCGGCGCAAGCGTTACAGCGGCGAGGAGCTTCCGGAGCGCGCCGACTCCGCGCCCGGACCCGAGCAGCGCGTGATCGCCCTCGACGAGGCCTCGCGGCTCCGCGACGCGATCGACGCGCTGCCCGAGAAGTATCGTACCGTCGTGACGCTCTTCCATTTGCAAGGCAAACAGTATGAGGAGATCGCGACGGTCTTGGGCCTGCCGATGGGTACGGTAAAGACGCATTTGTTTCGCGCGAAGGAGCAGCTCCGCAGGCTTCTGAGCGGGATGGAGGTAACCGAATAATGACCATGGACGAGCTCGAACGCGCCATTCTCGAGCTTCCGCTCGAGGAACCGCCCGATGGGCTGCGCGCCTCCATCTTGCTTGCGACCGCCTACCGGCCGGCGCCGGCCTTTTCTTTCGCAGAACTCGCCACGCTCGGCGCGCTCGGCGCGGTCGGCCTTTGGCTCGTCGTTCAGCTCGTTTTGGGAGGCGGATCGCTCTTTGTCGAAACGCTCGGCACGATCGGGTCGGCGGTTTCACACTTCCTCTCGAACGGTGCGGTTCTGGCATGGCTCGCCGCCGGCGGTGCGACCGCCCTCTGGCTGACCCTTTTCACCGGATCCCAACCCCTTCTGGTTGGCTCGCACAGGTCCGAACGGAGTGCCGGACGATAATGTACCGGCATGGAGAAGCACGCATCGCCGGAGCGACGCCCCTATAGAGTCCTCGTCATCGAGGACGACGCGGCGATCAGCCGCGTTCTGCAGCTCGAGCTAGAACACGAGCGCTACGACGTCGAAGTCGCGCGCGACGGATTATCGGGACTCGAAAAGGCGCTCAAGGAGCCCGACCTGGTCATCCTAGATCTCATGATCCCGCGCATGGACGGCCTGGAAGTCTGTCGCCGTATCCGCGCAAAAAGCCGCGTTCCGATCATCATGCTGACCGCGAAGGATCGCATTCCGGACCGCGTCGCCGGGCTCGACGTTGGCGCCGACGACTACGTGACCAAGCCCTTCGCGACCGAAGAGCTGCTCGCACGCGTTCGCGCGCGCCTGCGCGAGCGCGTTCCGCAGGGCAACGTGATCGAGTACCGCGACGTGGTGATGGATCGCGACCGCCACGAGGTGCATCGCGACGGCAAGCCGATATCGCTCACCGCCAAAGAGTACGCGCTCCTCGAGTACTTGCTGCTGCATCGCAACAAAGTTCACACCCGCGACGAGCTTTTTAACGGAGTCTGGGGAAGCGACTTCCTCGGCGATTCGAACCTGATCGACGTCTACATCCGCTACCTGCGCGGCAAAATCGACGATGGCTTCGACGACAAGCTCATCACCACGGTCCGAGGCGTCGGATACACCATTAAGGACTAACTTGGCTCTGATGGCCGCTTCGCTTGAACGCGTGCTGCTCGAAGCCGCTCGTCGCGCCACATCCATGAGGCACTCCTGCTGCGCCACTTTTTCGGGGCAGCAAGTTTTGAAGCGGCCATCCATGGCCGGCCCGAAAAAGTTGGAGCCTTCTCGCAGCACGCGTTCATCGCTCTCGGCCACCGGGCAAAGTTATGTCGCTTAAGTGGCGCATTGCTATCGGCTATTCTGTGCTGCTGATCGTGGCGATTACCGCGATGAGCGGCATCATCATCTGGCGGCTGCAACAGATTCTCTACGACCAGGCGCGGACGAGCGTCGACGCCACGATGCGCGGGATCGTGCAGTTTGCGCAGCAATCGACGACTCCGTTCTCGCTCGAAGACTCGTCGCTTGGAACGCTGCAGTTGCTCTTCAACAGCGCGAATCTGGCGTCGTGGAACTCGACGAACAGCTACGTGCAGGTCGACTCGGGAGGCGGATATCCACTTGCGAAGACCGCGAATCTCGGGGCGCTGACGATCCCCCCAAATCCGAAGCTCTCCGGCTTGCACGACGTCGCTTTCCGTGAAGCGGCGATCGGCGGACGCACGTTTCTGATCGAGGATCGTTTCATCCAGGAGGGGCAAAACGCGGCAATCATCCACGTCGCCGAGCCGCTCGACACGCTGCGGCGCACCTTCGCGCTCGCGAGCGAAGCGATCGTCGTCGTGCTGGTAATCACGGCAGGAGCGCTAGTGGTTTTTTCGATCGTCTTTGCTTCGCAAGCGACGACGCCGATCAACCAGCTCTCTCGCGAGATGCGCGAGATCAGTTCGGACCGGCTCGCCCTCGCCGGCGGCACCTTCAACGGCGGGCGCGACGGGCCGCAACTCGACCGGCGTCGCGACGAGATCGGCCGATTGGCAAAGAGTTTCAACGATCTCCTCGCGCGACTCGCCGAAGCCTTCGCGCGCGAACGCCAATTCATTTCGGATGCCTCGCACGAGCTCAAAACCCCGCTCACGTCGATCAATGCCAACGCGCAGCTTTTGCTGCGTTGGGGCGACCGAGATCCGGCCATTCGCCGTGAAAGCTTGGAGACGATCGCCCACGAAAGCGCCGATCTTGCCGCGATGGTCAACGGCATGCTCACGCTCGCGAAAGCCGATCGCGGCGACGAAATCCCGAAGGAGCCGCTCTCGCTGGCGCAGATCGCCAACGAAGTAACGCAAAATGCCGCGCCGCGAGCGGCAGAAAAGCAGATCTCGCTCACCTTCGAATACGCCGGCACCCCGATCGTTTACGGCGACGCGCACCTTCTGCGGCAGATGGCCGGCAATCTCGTCGACAATGCGATCAAATTCACCGAGCACGGCAGCGTCGACGTCCGCGTCGGCGAGAATCACCGTTGCGCCTGGATCGAGGTCGCCGACAGCGGTCCGGGCATCCCCGCGACCGAGCGAGCGCATATCTTCGAGCGCTTCTACCGGGCCGACAAGGCGCGATCGCGCAGCGTTCCGGGAACCGGCTTAGGCCTTGCGATCGTCCGCTCGATTGCTCGGGTCCACGGCGGGGAGGCAACGGCGGCTCAGGCGCCCGGCGGCGGCGCCCTCTTTCGCGTCGTTTTACCGCGCCTTATCTCTCCGTTCACCGACTTTTCATGATGGGGCGGCGGCCGCCCCGATACAATACCCTCGTGCACGGTAGATTGGGGCGGGGAGCACTCGTGACGCTCGTCGCCTTGGTTTGTTCCCTCGCGTTCGCGGCACCAGCCGGTGCCGACGAACAGTTCGACGTCGGTCCCTCGCCGATCGTCAACCTGCACGTAAGCCGCGGCCAAGTAACGATTCAGACGTGGGATCGCCCGCAGGTCTTCGTCTCGGCCGAGAAGCCGATCGACATACGCCACCTCGCGCCATCGGCCGTCGACTCCCAAATTCCCAAGCAGGTCCAAATTGCGTCGGACCAGATTCGCACCGAGCACGGGCCGGTGACGCTGCCCGAAGAGTCGTTCGTCGTCCCCGAACTGCCCGGCGGCGCACACGACGCGATCGTCGCACGCGGAAGCGGCCGAATGATGATCCTGATTCCACGCAACACCGCGATGGTCATCGCGCAGCAGCGCGGCGGCCATCTCACGATTCAGAACTACCACGGGGTCTTTGTCGCGCACGCCCGCGCCGCCGGCATATCGTTGAACAACGTCAGTGGGACGGGATTCGTCGAGTCGCTTCGCGGCCGAATCGTCGCGACGAACTCGACGTTCGACCGGCTGCGCGTTCGTACCGCAACCGGCGACATGTTCTTTAAGGGATGTACGTCGCAGCAAATACAGGCGACGAGCGCATACGGATCGATCGTATACGACGACGGCGGGTTTCAGCCGGGATTAGCACGTTTCGAATCGGAGCACGGCAACGTCGCGCTCGGCGTCCGCGGAAACGCGGAGATCGGCGCGCATAGCGGTTCGGGCCACGTGGAATCGAGTTTCGACGACGACGTCCAAGTCCGCGGCGACCCGGCAACGAAACAGGCGACGGTCGGCTCCGGAGGTCCGGTCGTAACGGCGACCTCGAAGAACGGCTCGGTCTATCTTTACAGCGGCTCGATGACCGATCACCCGCACGTGCGTCAAGAGCTCAGCGGCAGCACGCGCTTGCCGATTCAGACGCCGGCGCACCCGCCGCCGCGCGACGTGCGGCCGCCCCCGCCGCTTTAGCGGGCTGCGGCAATCTCCGTATCGAGATCCAGCAAGAATCCGTCGTAGGCGGCGATCGCGCGTAGTCCGTGTTCGTCTTCGAACTCGGCGGCGAGCTTCGGCGGATCGGCTTCGAGCATCTTCGTTCCAAAGTGCTGGAAGACCGCGACCTTCGGCCGGACTTCGGCAACGACGCGGCACGCATCGGACCAAGCGAAGTGATCGACCTGCATCTCGTCGCGGTATCGCAAGACGTTAACGATGAGGACGTCGGGGCGATGCGTTGCATAATCGCCGGCAAGCCGCTCGAAGTACCGCCCGCACGGAAGATACGACACGCGAAGACCGTCGTAGACAAAATGCAGACCGTGCGTTGCGACGGCATGAACGTGCCGCATCGAGGTGTAGAGCTCGACGTCGCCGATGCGATAGGGGCCGCAGCTGGGTTCGAGGCGCTCCACCCGCTCGACGAACCGGCGCGCGTAGGGCAGCACGACCGGCTCGTCGTCGAATGCGTCGGCGGGTGCGAGCACCGCGCCGCGGCGGCGGAATCCCCCGGAGGTCATCGCCTCGATCAGCACGTTGACGTCGCCAGAGTGGTCGAGATGCTTATGCGAAAGGACGATTGCCGAGAGCTCTCGCGGATTGCAGGGCGGCACGTGCGAAAGCGCGCGCACCAGCGCGCCGGGACCGGGATCGACGTGAATCTGCGTCTCTCCAAATCGGATCCACATTCCGCCGGAAGCGCGTAACTGGCGCGCGACGACGAAGCGCGCGCCGCCGCTGCCCAAGAACAGGATCGAAGATGCCACGTTAGCGCCCCCCAACTCAGGCGAGAATCGGAAGCTGACGAAACTCTCCGTTGAGCAGGGTTGCGGAGGGCCGTCCGAGCCAGCGCTCGAGCACGGTTGCATAGACGCTGCGAAAGTCGGTGGTGAAACGCACGTTGCCCATGTTCGTCGCGGCGAGGTCGGGGGCCGCCCCGTAGATTCCGCCTCTGACGCCGCCGCCGATCAAGAAGAGCGGCGACGCTTCGCCGTGATCGGTTCCGCGATTGCCGTTCTCTTCGACGCGGCGGCCGAACTCGCTGAAGGTCAGCGTCAAGGCGCGACGGTCGTTGCCGTGCGCCGCCAGATCTTCGTAGAATGCGGCGATCGCGTTTGAGAACTGCGTCAAGAGCGCCGCTTGCGTCTTCGCCTGACTGACGTGCGTATCGAAGGAACCGTGTTCCACGTAGATTACCCGCGTGCCGAGATTGCTGCCGACGATCTGCGCCGCGAGCGCGAGGCTGCGTCCGAGGGCTGTCGAGGGATACGCCGCTTTCGTTTTGTAGCCTGAGACAAGCCTGGGCAGCTCCTCGGAGCTGCGTTGCGCGTCGCCTTCGATCTCCATGATGTGTGCCAAGTAGGGCGAGCTGAATGGCAGACCGCGGTCGTGGCTTTCGCGCGAGAAGGCTTGACGCGCCGCCGCATCGCGATCGGCCATCATCGAATAGGCACGCAGCGCCGGAATCGCCGGAACGTCGGTCCGGTTCGAAACGAGCACCTCGGGGAGCACCTTCGAAACGGCCACGCCCTTGAAGAGATTCTGACTCGCGGCGGACTCGTCGAAATACCGCCCGAGCCAGCCGGTGTGCACGTAACGATCGGGTGCCGCCGTCTGCCAGATCTCGGTCGAGCGGAAGTGCGAGTGATCGGGATTGGGATAACCGACACCCTGCACGACCCCGATCGTTCCGTTGTCGTAGAGCGCCTTGAACGATCGCATTGCCGGATGAAAACCGGTGCGCGCGTCGATCGCCAGCACCTCGTTGCGGTCGATCGCGAGGTTCGGCCGCAGTCGGTAATAGCGATCGTCGCCGTGCGGCACGACGCAGTTCAGCCCGTCGTTCCCGCCGTACAGATTGATGAGAACCAAACAGCGGTTCTCGCTCCCCGGCAGGCCGGGCCGCGGCTTCCCCGCGAGCGCGCGCGCGAAGACGTGATCGGTGCTGCCGGCCACCGCGAGACCGCAACCTGCCGCAAACAAGAATTTGTGGCGATTCATTAGTTGAGCTGATACGCCGGTGTCGCCATCGCAAGATAGGCGGCGCCGCTCACGCGTTGATCGTAGTTCTCGGCGGAGAGCGAGGCGAGCGCGGCGCTGCCGTTACCCATCAAATATCCGTTGAGCTCCGCGAGCGAGGCCGGCGCTACGTCTTCCTGCAGGAGGTTCTGCGCGATCGTCTCCGCCGCACGCTTCGGCGCAACCGGCAAGCCGCGCAGCCACGACGAAGTCTGGAACGTTTGAGATCCGAGTAAACGAGTCAAAAAGTTTTGCCGTGCGATCATCGTTCCGCTCGTGAGCCAGTTCGCGCCGCCGGGCCAGCCGGCGACGCTGGGTGGAAAGAAGAGCCGTTGACCCATCTGCTGCAGCGCCGGCAATGCCGATGCGTCGATCGCCGTCAGCCCGAGAGCCTTATACGTTCCCACGACGAACTCGACGGGACTCTTGACGAGCGCGCGATAGGCGCGTGCGCTGAAAAAGACGTTGCTGGAAAGGATCGTTCGCAGCACCGGCGCGAGCTCGTAACCGTGCGCGCGTAGCAACTCGGCGACCCGCTCGACCAACTCGGGCTCGGGATCGTTGTAGACAAACCAGTTGAGCAGACTCCCGGCAAAGAACCGCGCGCACTGCGCTTGATCGAAGATGATATCGACGATGTCGTCGCCGTTGAAGTAGCCGCTGCGCCCCAGGAAGGTCTTGCGTCCGCCGTCGTGCTGCGCCGGATCGAATTGCACGGTATCGGTCTTGCGGTTCACCCGCCATCCCGTCCACGCGCGCGCCGACTCGCGTACGTCGTTCTCGCTGTAGTTGTCGACGCCGAGCGTGAAGAGCTCCATAAGCTCCCGCGCGTAGTTCTCGTTCGGATGCGCCGCCACGTTGCTCGCGCCGTTCAAATAGACGAGCATCGCCGCGTCTTTTGAGATCGCGCGGGTCAGCTCGCGAAGGTTCCCGGTCGCATTGGCGCGCAAGAGCGCGTTCTGATTGTACGTGATGCGCGGAAAGCGCGGCGTCGCTCGGGACGTGAAGTGTCCGTGGAAATAGAGGGTCATCTTCTCCTGCAGCGGTGCCGGCGTTGCGAGCATCCGGCTGAGCCACCAGAGCTGCAGCGACGCGACCGCATCGCGCGCTTCGTGCTTGTCGAGCGGACCGTCGAGCCCGCCCTCGCGCGGTGCGGCGATCGTTTGCGGCGAGGGAACGGCAACGAGCGCGGCTGCCGCCTCTTGCGCCCCCATCCTCGCGAAACGCCCGACCTCGGCGGGAGTTCCACCGAATCCCGCTCGCCGCAAAAGATGCGCCGCCGCGCGTTCTCCCAGCGCACCGCCATATGGTTGGAGCGCGGTCGCGTAATCCGGGCTTCCCTGCGGACGGAAAATCCCGCCGACGTCGACCTGAGCCTGCGCGGCCATATGGGGATGCTACGAGTTCGTAAAAGCCGCGCCCTGGAGTTTTTGGGCAGGTCTAACCGGGCTCTAAGCGCGGGGTGACGAATGGCCGCGGCGATGGCAGTGCTCGAATCGCGGCTCGATCGCACCTCGGAAGACTTCGGCATCAACGCGCAACGAATGGAGCGGTTCGTTGCGGAGCTGCGCGACCGCCTCGTCGCCGTTCGCGCCGGCGGCGGTGCCGAGGCGGTGGAAAAGCATCGCCGGCGCAACAAGCTCACGGCGCGCGAACGCGTGGAACGTCTCATCGACGCGGGCTCGGATTTTCTCGAGCTCTCGGCGCTCGCCGCCTACGACATGTATGCAAACGGCTCGCCCGCCGCCGGAATGATTACCGGGATCGGCATCGTCGAAGGCCAGCACTGCGTTATCGTCGCCAACGATGCGACGGTCAAAGGCGGCACCTACTACCCGATGACGGTCAAGAAACATCTGCGCGCGCAGGAGATTGCGGAGCAGAATCACCTGCCCTGCATCTATCTGGTCGATTCGGGCGGCGCGTTCTTGCCGCTCCAAGACGAAGTCTTTCCCGATCGCGATCACTTCGGCCGAATTTTTTACAATCAGGCGCGGATGTCGGGAAAGCGGATCGCGCAGATCGCCGCGGTAATGGGATCCTGTACGGCGGGCGGCGCGTACGTCCCGGCGATGAGCGACGAAACGGTGATCGTCAACGGCCAGGGGACGATCTTTCTCGGCGGTCCGCCGCTCGTGAAGGCCGCGACGGGGGAAGTGGTGACGGCGGAGGAGCTCGGCGGCGCCGACGTGCACACGCGGATATCGGGCGTCGCCGATCACTTCGCCAACGACGACGCACAGGCTCTTGCGATGGTGCGCGAGATCGTCCGCAACCTGCATCTCGAGCTGCCGCGCCAATGGGATCGCAGCGAGCCGCACGCGCCGAAGTACGAGCCGCGCGACATCTACGGCGTCATTCCCGCCGACAGCCGGATCGGCTACGACGTACGCGAAGTGGTCGCGCGGCTCGTGGACGCCTCGGAGTTTCACGAGTTCAAGTCGCGCTACGGCACGACGCTGGTCTGCGGATTCGCCCACATCGAGGGGCACCCGATCGGAATCCTGGCCAACAACGGAATTCTCTTCAGCGAGAGCGCGCTCAAGGGCGCACACTTCATCGAGCTCTGCGCGCAGCGCGGTACGCCGCTGCTCTTCCTGCAGAACATCACCGGCTTCATGGTCGGTAAAGAGTACGAAAACCGCGGCATCGCCAAAGACGGCGCAAAGCTCGTCACTGCCGTCGCCTGCGCCGAGGTGCCCAAGTTCACCGTCGTGATCGGGGGAAGTTTCGGCGCCGGTAACTACGGTATGTGCGGCCGCGCGTACGCGCCGCGCCAGCTCTGGATGTGGCCCAACGCCCGAATCAGCGTGATGGGCGGCCCGCAAGCCGCGAGCGTCCTCTCGACCGTCAAAGGCGAGATGACGGCGGCGGAAAAAGCGGCATTCGAAGCGCCGATACTCGAAAAGTACGAGCGCGAGGGCAATCCCTACTACTCCACGGCGCGCCTATGGGACGACGGAATCATCGATCCGCTCGACACCCGCCGGGTCATTGCGATCGGCCTCGATGCGGCCGCGCACGCACCGCAGCCGCGCACGCACTTCGGCGTCTTCCGAATGTAGCTATTCGATTTTGAAGTAGTTCGGCGACTCGACCCACTTGCCGCTACGGTAGCGCAGGCTTGCCGTCGCCTTCACCTTGGTCGGACAGCAGAGGGGTGCGTTCGACGCGTAATAGGGCCCGGTCAAAACGATCGAGGTGCCGTCCGCGGCGATCGTCGCAGCAAGATCGCACGAGTTCGTCACCGTCGCCACCGGCCCGACGCCGCCGCCGGCTTTCGTCGCGAAGACCGTCACGGTCGCGCTGCCGCAATCGGCGGCCATCTCCTGCGACTGCACGACGAGCTGCCGTACGCCCGGGTGCGTCAGCGCAGCGGTGCCGACGATGCGCAAGGTCTGTACTGGGAACCACATCTTCGCGCCGTCGGCCTGCTCGACGTGCGAAAGAGGGCCGCCGTTACGGGGCGACTGGTAGCGCAGCCGGTACGCGCCGTTGCGGAGCGCGTAAATCGAAAGATACCATTGGTAGAACTTCTGCCCGTTCCCGGAGCCGACGAGTTTTTTGCTGGCGATCCCATGCCACTGCGACGCGCCGGTTTCGCCGTTGAAACCGACCGAAATCTGCTGCACGATCGATCCCGGCGGCGGCGGCGACCAGCTTGCGGCAGCGGTTTGCGCTGCGGCGGCGCTCGCGCACGTCAGCGCGACGACGGCGACGGCCAGCAGTAACCAGGTAGATTTTTTCATGCGGACACGTTCGGCATCGAGCCCGCAACCAACTTGCCGTCGCTAGGGTCGCATCGCATTCGCCGGCATCGCCGACGGAAGCGCGATGTGGCCGAGCTGCTGCGGCGGGGCGCGGACGATGCCGGTGAGCATATCGTTCCACGACTGCGTCAGAATCGGCGTTAGCGTTGAGAGACTATGCGTTCCACGATACTGCGAGTAGAACGAAACGTCGAGTCCGGACGCACTCAAAAACGCGGCCGTCGATGTAGGATACCGCGTTGGAATGCTTTCATCGTTGCTTCCGGTGAGAATGTAGAACGGCGTGCGCGGCATGCGCGCGAGCAATCGCTCGGAGTCGGAGCCCAGGAGCGAGCCGGCGATGGACATAACCGCCGCCCACTCGTCGGGGTGCGCCGGCGCGACTTCGAAGACCGAGAAGCCGCCCATCGAATAGCCGGCCAAGTACTGCTTGCGCCGGTCGATCGAAAACGCTCGCGCTGCTTCGTGCAGCGCATCGTAGACGTCCGTCTGCGTTCGGCGAAAATCGTAGTAACCGCGCCCCCACGGCGCGACGACGATCGTCCCGTAGCGCTCGGCGAGCGAGTCGACGAACGGCGAGGCGAGCAACTGCGTCTCTGATTGCGGCTGACCGTGCAGCAAAACGACCAATGCAGTCGCACGCCCGGGCACGTAACTGCGAGGAACGTACACGGCGACGGGCTGCATCGTTCCGTCGCGCGACGAGCGCACGAACACTTCGCCCAGACCGCGAACCTCCGCCATCGAGCGATACGAGCGGTCGATCAGCTGTGTTGCCAGAGTGAGGTCTAGCTGCGCGGCGCCGGCGATCATCTGCGTCCACTGGGCCGTCGTATAACCCGGCGGAACGTCGGAATCGAGCATCGCCATGTCGTCGTTGAGGCGCTCGTAGTAATCGAACGTGGTGTCGCGTCCGGCGATGGGTGCGATGCTTGCAATCGCCGAGAGATACGCGGCGGCGGCGGAACGCAGGGAGACGCGCAGGTCGTCCGCGGAACTCCCCAGGAGGAGAGCATAGGCTACGGTAGCGACCAGCGCGCCCCTGGTCATGACAAACCTTCTAACGCTCGAACGATCGTATCCGTGACCGCAACCGGCGTTTCGCTAAATGCCCGCGTACCACTCGTATCCTTGATCCTCCCAGTATCCGCCGTTACCACCGTAAACGTTTGCGAAGCTTCCGACCACTTCGATCCGAGAAACCCACTTTGCGCTCTTATATCCCAACTGGGTCGGTACTTTCAAGCGCACCGGCGCACCGTGATCGGGGTCGAGCGGCGCGCCGTTCAATCGCGTCGCGAGCAGCGCCTGCCGATGGCGTGCCTGATGAAGGTCGAGGCTCTCATAGTAGAGATTTCCGGCGCCGTCGTTATCCATGCAGCGAAAGACGACGTATCGCGCGTCCGCGCGAGGCGCGGCGAGGTCGAGGACTGCGCCGAGCGGCACGCCGCTCCACTGCCCGATCGCGCTCCAACCCTCGACGCAATCGTGGCGCGTTATCTGCGTGCGCTGCGGCAGCGCGGCAAGCTGCGCGAGACTGAGTGCACGCGGCCGCTCCACGGCACCGTCGACGATCAGCCGGTATGCCGCAAAGTTTTCCGCCGCCAAAGCGGTGTACCGCGCGTCGGAGGGCGTCGCAAAGCCGTTCACACGAAAGTTGCGGTCGACGTCGCGCTCGCGGTACTCGCGGGCCAATCCGCGCGTTCCGATGAGCGCGTGATTCAGCCCCTCGGCCGACGCGAGCACGCGCTGCACCTCTCGGTTCTGGCTCAGAGACGCGCTAATGGGTCCGCATCCCGCAAGCGCGGATAGGCTCGAGGCGATAAAGATGCGTCGCTTCATTGCGGTTGGTACCATCCGGTGATCATGGAGCGCATTTGATTGACGACGCCCTGCGTCGCTACCTGGAAGAGGTGAATCGCGAAGAAGCCCAGCAGCGCCAGCATCCCAACGAAGTGCCAGAGCCGAGCAAACTGCCGCCCGCCGAGAACGACCGTGAGCGGGTTGGCGATCGCATCGATTCCTGGTGAGAGCGCGAGCCCCGTGAGCACGACGAACGGGGCGATGACGAAGAGCACCGCCGTGTAGGCCGCCTTCTGCAATGGATTGTAAATGCCGTGCGGCGGCGGGGTTTTGCGCAGCTTGAGATAGTAGGCTTGCATCGGCCAGAGTTTCGGCAGGTCGCTGCCGCGCAGAATCATCTCGCGGAGATTGCCTTTGATCGCGGTGGAGATCAGCCACGCCAGCCAGCATATCGCGGCCATCCACGCGAAAAAAAAGTGCCATCGCCGGCCGCCGGCAAGATCCTGATACCCCGGGATCGTGATCGAAGCGCCGAAGGCATGCGCGCCGCGCGAACCCATGCCGTCCCCGGTCCAGCCGAGCCATCCGGTCGTGACGACCGTGTGGCCGAAGATCGTCGTGGTTCCGACACCCTCGTTCGGCGAGCCGATCGCGAGCACGCGCCGCGCCGGATTGCTTTTGTCCGACGCGTCGAGGTTGGGCGATGCGTTGAAGATCTGCAGACCGCTACCGACGAGCACGAGGAAAGCAACTGACCAGACCCAATGACTCGCCCGCGTCGCAAAGGCGTAGCGGTAGACGGCAGGGCGTGCTGCGTGCTTCATTGCTCAGCAAGTATAACGCCTGCGAGGCCCGTCCGGATGAAGCCGCGAACGGGGCGCCATGGCCGAGAGCGTTCGTCTCACCCTCACCGCCGGCGTCGCGCACGTCTTGCTCGCCCGGCCCGACGTTCGCAACGCCTTCAACGCCGACGTCATCGCGCAGCTTCACGAGACGTTCGCACGGATCACGGCCGCCGACGACGTCCGCGCGGTCGTCCTCGCAGGCGAGGGCAAGGTGTTCTGCGGCGGTGCCGACATCGGCTGGATGCGCTCGTCGCTCGATCTTTCGTTCGAGGCCAACGTCGCCGACGCCGAACGGATGAGCGACATGTTTCGCGCGATCGACAACTGCCCCAAACCGGTCATCGGACGGATTCACGGCGCGGCGCTGGGCGGCGGAGCCGGCCTTGCCGCCGTCTGCGACGTGGCGATCGCAAGCGACGACGCGATCTTCGGCTTCACCGAAGTGAAGCTCGGGATCATTCCCGCCGTCATCTCGCCCTTCGTCCTGGCGAAGATCGACGCGTCGCACGCGCGCGCGCTCTTTCTGACCGGCGAGCGCTTCGACGCGCACCGTGCGAAAGAGATCGGACTCGTGCACGAGGTGGTACCGGCCGGTGAGCTCGACGCGGCGGTCGACCGGCGCATCGCCGAGTTCGCAACGGCAGGCCCAACTGCAATCAGCGCGGCGAAACTGCTGATTCGCCGCGTGCTCGATCACACGTACGACGAATCGCGCGCCATTACGACGCAGGCCATCGCGCAGCAGCGAGTGAGCCCCGAGGGTCAAGAGGGTCTGCGCGCCTTCCTCGAGCGACGCCCCGCACGGTTCGGTGATTAAGCGTCTGTTGATCGCCAATCGCGGCGAGATCGCGGTGCGCGTCGCGCGTGCCGCGCGCGAGATGGGCATCGTTCCACTCGGCATTTACTCCGAGGCGGACGCTAATGCGTACCACCTCGACTTCGTGGACGACGCCCGCTGCGTCGGCCCGGCGGCAGCCACGCAATCGTACCTCAACGCCGAGGCGATCGTCTCGGTTGCGCTCGCAATGAGGGCCGACGCGCTGCATCCGGGCTACGGCTTCCTCTCCGAACGCGCGCATTTTGCCACGGCGGTGCGCGAGGCGGGATTGACCTTCGTCGGACCGGCGCCGGAAGCGATGGCGGCGATGGGCAGCAAGATTGAAGCGAAGCGGCGCGTACGCGCCTTCGACGTTCCGACGGTACCGGGGTACGACGGCGAGGATCAAACTGCCGACGCGCTGCGCAGGCACGCCGATCGCGTCGGATTTCCGCTGCTCATCAAGGCGAGCGCCGGCGGCGGCGGACGCGGGATGCGCGTCGTCGAGAGCTGCGGCGAGTTCGGCGAAGCGCTCGAGAGTGCCAAACGCGAAGCGCTCGCCGCTTTCGGCGACGACACCGTTCTCCTTGAACGCTACCTACGCAACCCGAGGCACATCGAGTTCCAAATTCTCGCCGACGGCCACGGGCGCGTGATTCACCTGGGCGAGCGCGAGTGCTCGATTCAGCGGCGTCATCAAAAGATCGTCGAGGAGGCTCCTTCGGTCGCGCTCACGCCGGAGCTGCGCGCCGAGATGGGCGCCGCCGCCGTTCGGGCCGCCGAGTCGGTCGGATACACGAATGCCGGCACGTGCGAGTTCATGCTCGATGCCGATGGTGCGTACTACTTTCTTGAGATGAACGCGCGGCTGCAGGTGGAGCACCCGGTGACGGAGTTCGTCTACGGCATCGATCTCGTGCAGTGGCAGCTGCGGATCGCGTCGGGAGAACCATTGACGCTCGCCCAGGACGAGCTGCGTCCGCGCGGTTGGGCGATCGAAGCGCGCGTCTATGCCGAAGACCCGGCCAACGCAATGCTTCCATCGACCGGAACGATCGTGAACTGGTCGCCGCCGCAAGGACCCGGGATTCGCGTCGACGCCGGCGTCACCACGGGAAGCGTCGTCAGCCACTACTACGATCCGATGCTCGCAAAACTCATCGTCTACGGCGCCGATCGTGCGTCGGCAATCGCGCGGCTTCGTCAGTCGCTCGAAGGTTTTACCGTCGACGGCGTTCGCACGAACGTACCGCTGCTGCTGTGGATTGCGCGCGACGAGGCATTCGCACGCGGGGAGACGACGACGGGCTTTCTCGCGGACCGCCTCGACGAATCGATCTTCGCGCACCGCGCGCCGCCCTCCGATGCGGCGCTGCTCTGCGCCGCCGCGCTCTTGGCGGACGGACGCGCCCCCTGGCGCATCGGTGAGGTAGGCATTCCGCTTCGCCTGCAGCACCGCGAGCATATCACCGAGATGCGCGCCGACGCGACCGGCGAGCCGCACGTCTGGCATCTTACGGGCGCTCACACCGGCACGCTGCGCGTAGACCGCCACGGAATAGGCGTTCGCGTGCAATTTGGCGAGCGCGATTTTGACGGTGCCGTTTCGTACGCCGGCGATACGTTCAATACGCACGCCCGCGGGCGCACCTGGCCGTTTGCTTTCGCCGCACCGCCCTCGACCGAGACGCCGAGCGCCGGTCAGGGCGCCGTAGCGAACGGCAGCGTCGCCGCGCCGATGCCCGGCCGAATCGTCAAGGTGGCGGTTCGCGACGGCGAGAGCGTCGAGGAACACACGCTCTTGATCGTGCTCGAAGCCATGAAGATGGAGCACCGGATCGAAGCGCCGGCCGCGGGAAGCGTGAAAGCGGTGCTCGTGAAAGAGGGACAGATCGTCGCCGGCGGCACCCCACTGGTAGAGTTGGGGTCATAAGCCCTATGAGCGCCCTTCCGCGGAGCGTCACGATCTTTGAGATGGGAGCGCGAGACGGCCTGCAGAACGAGCGCGCGCTCATCTCGACCGGCGACAAAGTGCGCTATATCGATCTGCTCTCCGAGACGGGTCTGAAGTGGATCGAAGCGACCTCCTTCGTCAGCCCGAAGGCGATCCCGCAGCTCGTCGACGCCGCGGAGGTCTTCGCGCGCATTCGAAAAGCGCCGGGCGTGCGCTACCCGGTGCTCGTGCCGAACTTCAAAGGCTACGCGCGCGCGCGAGCCGCCGGCGCCGACGCAATCGCGGTCTTTACCGCCGCATCGGAGCATTTCACCAAACGGAACATCAACATGACGATCGACGAATCGCTCTCCGCCTTTCGCGACGTCGTGCGTCAAGCAAAAACCGACGGATGCTGGGTGCGGGGCTACGTCTCGACCGCGTTCGGCTCACCGTTCGGCGATCGCGTCACGGCGGAGATGGTGCTCGACGTCAGCCTCAAGCTGATGGAGATGGGGTGCGACGAGCTCTCCATCGGCGACACGATCGGCGTGGGCGTTCCGAGCCAAGTCGCTGCGCTCGTGCCCCTGTTGGCGCAGAAGATTCCGCTCGACTCGATCGCGATGCACTTTCACGACACGCGCGGAGCGGCGCTCGCAAACGTCTACGCCGCGCTGCAACTGGGTGTCTCGAAGTTCGACGCTTCCTCGGGCGGGCTGGGCGGCTGTCCCTACGCGCCCGGCGCGACGGGAAACGTCGGCACTGAAGACGTTCTCTACTTGCTGCACCAAATGGGCATCGAGACCGGCGTCGATCTCGATAAAGTGCGCGCGGCCTCGCGCTTCATCGCCGGCGTCGTCGATCACGCACTGACCAGTAAAGCCTATCAGGCAATGGAAGCCGCCGCGACGCTAGCGGCCCGATAGCGGGATGACGAAACGCGTCGCGGTGTGCGATTCGCTGTAGGCGCTGATCTTGTTGTCGACCAAACCCGCGGCGAGTCCGGTCGAACGAACCTCACCATCCGTCGGCGTTGCTCCGCGTCCCTTCGGATGAAAGATCCATAACGCGCCGTTCGGCTTGAGATGGGACGCCGCGGCGGCGATGCGTCCGAGGTCGCGCGGAGAATGGACTTTCAAAAAAATCAGGTCGTATTCCGTACGCAGGTACCGCGAGGCGGTTTTCGCCAGACGCGCGTTGAGCGTGAGCTCAAACGTCTCGTCGTGACGCCCGACGAGCGCCACGTGCGCTTCTGCGACGACTCCGAGCTTGTCGAAGAGCGACCTCGCGGAGTAATCGCGCTCGGGACGGCTCGGCATCAGAATCGGAGGCTCCGCGGTTTTGGCGGAATCTGCGTATAGCCCATCGGCCGGTCCCACCAATCGTGCCGGCGCGCGCGCAATCGCTCCTCGCTCGGCGCCGGCGGAAGGCGCTCTTCCAAGACCCGCGCGTACGCATCGAGATACCGGTCGATCATCCGCTCGGTGCTGAACTCGCGCTCGACGAGCGCCCGGCATGCCGCGCGATCGAGTTCGGCGAGAAGCGGAACCTTGCCGACCGCGTCGTCGACGCTATCGCAGAGAAATCCGGTCACACCGTCGGCGACGATCTCGGGAATCGAACCCATGCGCGCTCCCAGAACCGGGGTTCCGCAGGCCATGGCTTCGATCGTCGCCAGGCCGAATCGCTCCGGGCGCGTCGTCATGTGCACGAGCGCGAGCGCTCCACCGAGCAGCTCGTTACGCACCTCTCGCTCGACCGCGCCGAGAAACTGCACTCGATCGCCGTCGATGTGCGGCGCCACGCATTCGTTAAAATACGCTTCGTCTTGCGGGATCGCGGCGATCTTCAGCCGCACGCCGGCCCGCTTGGCAATTTCGATGGCGAGGTGCGTTCCTTTCTCCGGATGGAAGCGTCCCAGAAAGCAGAGATACTCGCCCGGCCTCGAGCTAAAGGTGAACTGCGCTGGATCGATGCCGTTGTACGTGGTTGCGACGTAATCGAGGCCGGGATCGCGATCGGCGTCGGAGATCGAACAGTAGAAGCTTCGGCCTGCGGCCGCGTAATAGGCGGCGAGAATCTGCGGCGTGGAGAAGCCGTGAATCGTCGTGAGCAGCGGCGGCGACGTCGAGGCGAGCGCGTAGGTCAGCGGTTTCCAATCGAGATGGTTGTTGATCAGATCGAACTCGTTCGCGCGCGTAAAGAGTTCGGCGATATGCAGGGCGGTAAAGACTTCGCCGTCGAGCGCCGGGTCCTCGTTCAGACCGACGGGCACGGCGGAGACGAGTTTTCCGTCGAAACTCGAGTCGCCGGTCGCAAAGAGCGTGACGTCGAGTCCGCGCCGGCGCATTCCGTCGGCAACGTTGAAAGCGACCTGCTCCCAGGGACCATATCCCGGCGGCGGCGCGGGCCAAGAGATCGCGGCGAGCACGGCGAGCCGCACGCCTTTGAGCTGCATCTAGCGATCGTCGTCGACAGGGCGCGTGTCGCGCTGCGCGACGGCGAGTTGAAAGTGCGTCATCCGGATCATCTTTTCGATCGAGGCTTCCGTGAACGGCGGCACCGGCGCCGCACGCGTATAGTCGAACATGTCGCTGAGATCGTCGTCGGTCGCGTCGCGCTGCCCCATATTTCCTAACGCCCAGTTCTTCTCGATGAACGTCAGAATCGCCGTCGATTCGCGCACGGTATGCGAAACGTACGGCGGCGCGTGCGGCCGGCGAGAGTCGTAGGTGGAGCGCGCCCACGCAGAGATCGCCAGAATCGGAATGCGAAAACCCCAGGTCGTTGCGTTCGGCCCGCGCGGCGGCGCGACGTGATCGTACCAGCCGCCCGAGTCGTCCCACGTCAGGAGAATCGCCGTGTTGCGATAGTAGCTGCAGGCGGGCGGCGCATGCGCGCTCGCGACGAGCGCCAAATAGATGGACCCAACCCACCCCGGACCGGCCGAACTCAAGCTTCCGGCATGATCGGAGTCGAGGCGGTTCGGCATGACGAAGGCGACCGACGGCAACCGGCAGGTCGAGATATCGCTGAGAATGCGTCCCGATGGCGTCACCACGTTGCGCCAGTCCGGACCGTATCGAATCTTCCGAAAGGCCTCGTAGATATTGACCGCTTCAGTGGAGGCGTCGTTACGCGAGCCCGTGTAGTACCTCCAGGTAACGTGCGCGGCGTCGAGCAGATCGGCGATCGTCGTCTGCTCGAAACACGGGAAAACGCCCGGCTTGACGACCGTCTCACCGGCGCCGAAGATCGGTACTCGCGCTGAGAGATGCGCGTCGCATCCCCACACGGCAGAGTTCGGATTTCCTGCGACGCGGCTCTGCGCGGTCGCGAGCGTATAGTGGCTGGCAAACGTCGGCACAAGGCGCGGCGCGAAGTTCCGGTCGGCGAGCGCGTATCGCGCAGCGAGCCGGTGGTAGATCGCCGTCTCGGTTGCGGGAACGAACGCGTCGGCAAAGTCCGGATCGGGCCTGACAAAACCGAACGGCGCGTAGACTTCGTCCCGTGCGAAGCCGTCCATTCTGCCGTCGTCCCATTCCGCCATCAGCGCTCCGTGAGAATGGCTGGGATCGGCGGGATATTCGAACGATACCGGCTTCAGCGCGACGGCGGTGCCGTCGACCGTGGCCGTCTGCGACGTGTCGGCGCCCGGATACGGGCCGCCGTTTGCGAGCACCGACGAGGCGAAGAGATTGTCGAAGCTGCGATTCTCTTGAATCAGCACGATGACGTGCCGAATAGGGCTGCCGATAACGGGTTGGCCGAGCAGCGTGGCGTTCGCCCCCGGTCCGCTTGCGATTCCGCCGAGCACCGTTGCCGGCACGCCGGCAAGTACGACGATGCCGGCGAGCACGATGGCGCGCACGTTATTGAATCGCGCCGTTCTTGATGACCGTCTGCGGTTCGCGCAGCGCGCGCACGTCCGCACCGGCATCGCGCGGCAGGAGCAGGAGATCGGCGGGCTCGCCGACCGCGAGAATCCCGCGATGGAGGCCAACCAGCTCGGCGGCGACGTTCGTCGCGGCGTGCAGCGCCTGTTGCGGCGTCATGCCGAGCAGCGCCCACATGAGCTCGGCTTCCTGGGCGTAGTTCTCGTGATAGTTGTACGGCGTGCCGGCATCCGAGCCGCCCGCGATGCGGACGCCGCCTTCGTAGGCTTTGCGAATGTTCGCCAGCATCGCGTCGTTGAGCCCGTGCGCCTTCTCGACGACGTACTTGGGCTGATGTCCGTCCTCGAGGTGGGCGAGAATGCACGTCGGAGCGCTCAGCGTCGGAACGAGGTAGGCGTTGCGCTCTTTGAAGAGCGCTATGGCTTCGTCGTCGAGCATCGTGCCGTGTTCGATCGAATCGATGCCCGCTCGCAGTGCGTTTTTGATGCCCTGCGTACCGATCGCGTGCGCGGCGACTCGCAGACCGTGGCGGTGCGCTTCGTCGATCGCCGCGGCCAACTCGTCGAACGTGAGCTGCGCGTTGCCGGGCACGGCGCCCTTCGTCATGACGCCGCCCGTCGCAATCATCTTAATACAGTCGGCGCCGCCCCACATCTGCTCGCGCACGGCCTTACGCGCGTCCCACGGAGAATCGACCGCGCGTCCGATCGGCCAGCCGTGTCCTCCGGTCATGCAGAGCACCGCGCCGGCCGCGCGCATGCGCGGCCCCGGAATGCGCCCTTCGGCGATTGCATCGCGCACGTCGGGTGCGATGAGATTCGACGAGCCGACGTCGCGAATCGTCGTGATGCCGGCCTTGACGGACTTGCGAGCGTTCTCGACCGCGCGCAGCATTCGCTGATTCGGCGTGGTCGTTTGAATCATGCCCATCATGTCGGGCTCGCCGCTTCCCTCGAGATGCGCGTGTGCGTTGACGAGACCCGGCGTGACACAGGCCGCCTCGAAGTCGCACTCGCCGGTGGCGGCACGAAGCTCGACGACCCGTCCTTGATCGAGCACGAGGTCGACGCGATTCTTCGGCGGCTCGAGCGTGCCGTCATAAAGGACTCCGGCTCGAACGATCATGCTTCCCCTGTTCCGACTTCCCGGCGGCCGTGCCCTTTAGTGCAGCAGTTTGAGATTCGTCAAGCCGTTCACGCCGTTGACGACGAGCTGCACCGCAATGGCGGCAACGATGATGCCGACGATCCGGCCAACCGCGTCGATCCCGGTGGCACCGAACCACGCCGTAAGTTTCTGCGCGCCGCGCATCGAGAGGTACGTTATGCCGATGACGACCAGCGCGACCCCGACGAAGATCGCCGCATTGGAGTAGTGGCGAGAGTCGGTGGGGTTGACCAGCGCGACCGCCGCGGTGAGCGCGCCGGGACCGGTGATGATCGGAATGGCGAGCGGAAATACCGATGGATCGGTCGCCGGAGTGACGCTCGCTTTCGCGCTGTCGGCGGTCTGCCGGTCGGTCCGTTCGGCGAAGACCATGTCGAAGCCGACCTTCAGCAGCAGTAAGCCGCCGGCGATCTTAAAGGCGCCGATCTCGACGCCGAGCGCTCCGAGCAGCGCCTCGCCGGCAAAACCGAACGCGATGAGCGCGATGCCCGCGACGATCGACGCGCGCTTGGCGATTTGCGCCTGGTCTTTCGCCGAGCGTCCTTCGGTCAGCGTGGCAAATGCCGCCGCGGCCTCGATCGGATTGAGCATCGCGATCAACGTAACGAAGACGTACAGGATCTCGTCCCAATACTGCGTCACGCGGTCCACCGAAGCTTTGCGTGCGCTTCCCGCGCGCGCGCGATTGCGCGCTCGTCGATCGGACCGTCGACGAGCATCGTGAAATGCCCCATCTTCCGCCGCGCGACCGCGTGACGTTTACCGTAGACGTGCAAGACGATCGAAGGGTCGCTCAAAAGGTCGCCGACTCCGGCGAGGTGATCGCCGGTCCCCTCGCCGAGGACGTTGATCATGATGGCGTTGGAGAGCAGCCGCGGCGGCGAGAGCGGAAGCTCGCAGATCGCGCGGATGTGCTCCTCGTACTGCGAGCACGGCGCGACGTCGATCGTATAGTGTCCGCTGTTATGCGGACGCGGAGCGATCTCGTTGAGCAGCAATCTGCCGTCAACCGAAAGAAAGAACTCCACGCAGTACGTGCCGACGATCCGCAAGCCGCGGCCGACGACCGCCGCAATATCGCGCGCCGCTTGGGCGATGCGCTCGTCAACGCGCGCTGGGGCGATCGTCATGGCGAGAATTCCGTTGTCGTGCTCGTTCTCGGCAACCGGAAAAGCGACGATCTCGTCGTGCGCGTTGCGCGTCGCAATGACGCTCAGTTCGCGCGCAAGCGGGACGAAGGCTTCGTAGATCAACTCCGTGCCGCCGGCGGCCGCGAGCGCGTCGAAGGCCGCTTCAAGCGTCTCGACCCGCCACTGGCCCTTTCCGTCATATCCGCCGCGCGCCGTCTTCAGAATCGCCGGAAAGCCGATGCGCTCCGCGGCGGTGGTGAGATCGGCCGGATCGCAGACGTGCGCGAACTCCGTCGTCTCGATTCCGGCATCGCGGGCGAAACGCTTCTCCAACAGCCGATTCTGCGTGACGTGCAGCACGCTGCTTGACGGAGTGACGCGATACGAGAGCGTTTCGAGATGACGGACCGATCCGATGTCGATGTTCTCGAACTCATAGGTGATGACGTCGCTGCGCCGCCCGAGCTCTTCGATTGCCGTGAGGTCGTCGTAGGCGGCAACGATCTGCTCATCCGCCACCTGTCCGCACGGCGAGTGTTCTTGCGGGTCGAGCGTGACGACGTAATATCCCATCCGTTTGGCATCGAGCGCGAACATTCGGCCGAGCTGGCCGCCGCCGATCACGCCGATGGTTTCGACCGGCTTCAATCGAGCGTGCTTGAAGCTGCGGCGTCGCGCATGCGTCGTACGTAGGCAGCGAGCCGATCCGCGACCGCCGCGTCGGCAAGCGCGACGATGCGCGCGGCGAAGAGCGCCGCGTTGACGGCTCCCCCGATCGCCATCGTCGCGACCGGAACGCCCGGCGGCATCTGCACGATCGAGAGCAACGAATCGAGACTCGCCGCGCGCGGCGACTCAACCGGAACGCCGATGACGGGGACGAGCGTCTTTGCGGCGGTCATTCCGGGAAGATGCGCCGCGCCGCCGGCCCCGGCGATAATCGCGACGAGACCGCGCCCGGCTGCGGTCGCCGCGTATTCGAACATCTCGTCGGGCATGCGATGAGCCGAGACGACGCGCACTTCGCACGGGATCTCGAGCTCGGCCAACGTATCGCGCGCGGCCGACATCGTCTGCCAATCCGAGCGGCTGCCCATGATGATGCCGACGATCGGCGTCTCGTCCGCTTGCTCCATTGCCGAGGCGCTTCGCTTCCTTCCGCGAACCCCCTCCGGCATGTCACGCTTTCTTCTCGGTATTAACTACTGGCCGCGGCGCAGCGCCATGTATATGTGGCAGCGCTTCGAAATCGAAGAGATCGGCGAGGATATCGCGCGCATGCACGCGCTCGGACTCGAGGTCGTGCGCTTCTTCCTGATGTGGGATGCGTTTCAACCCACGCCGACTTCGATGGACGCGAGCGCGCTACGTCACTTCGAAGCGATCATGGACCGCGTGGCGGATGCTGGTATGCGCGCGATGCCGACGCTCTTCTGCGGACACATGAGCGGCGTCAACTGGCTGCCGCGTTGGACGCTCGAGCGCGAAAGCTCGCAGGGACGCTTTCGTACGATCGCAGACGGCTCGGTCGTCGACCGTTCGATCGGAGACTTTTATGCCGATCCCGATCTCCTCGCGGCGCAGGTTCTCTTCGCCCGTCGCGTCGGCGAACGCATGCGCGACCATCCCGCGCTGTTCGCCTGGGATCTCGGCAACGAGTTTTCCAATCTGCGCGAACCGGCATCGTCCGACGATGCCGCGCAGTGGAGCGCGCGCTTGACCGCGACGCTGATCGAGTCGTCGGGTGCCGGCGTCAGCGGGGGAATGCACGGCGAAGATTTCGACCACGACCGCCGCCTGCGGCCCTCGAGCATCGCACGGCCGTGGACCTTCGCCACGATGCACGGATATTCGGTCTACAGCGCCTTTGCACGCAATCGTCTCGACCCCAACGTCGTGCCGTTCCTCTGTCAGTTGCAGCAGTCGTTCAGCGGCAAGCGGGTGCTCTTCACCGAGTTCGGCAATCCCGAGTGTCCGCCGGGCGTCGATCGCATCGATGGATTCGCGTGTTTGAATGAAGACGAGATGGCGGAATACGCAACGGCGGTTCTCGAACGGCTCCACGCACGCGCCGCGCTCGGCGCGTTGTGGTGGTGCTGGGCCGACTACGATCCGGCGCTCGCCTCGCTGCCGCCCTTCGACCGCGCGCCGCACGAGCTGCGCTTCGGAATCGTGCGCAGCGACGGCAGCGAAAAACCGGTCGCGCTACGGCTCGCACAGTTCGCTCGCCAGGGCCGAGAGACCATCGACGCGCTGCCGCCGCCGATTGCCGGCGAAGCGGAGCACTACGCCGGCCTCCCCGCGAGCATCGCGGATGAGTACCGCAGCTACTGCGATACGCATGCCTGACGATCCGCGCACGATGATCGTCACCGGAGCGAGCTCCGGCATCGGTCGCGCACTTGCGGTCGCCGCGGCGCACGACGGCTATCGCGTCGTAATATCGGCGCGCCGCGAAGCGCGGCTTCAAGAGGTTGCAGCAGCAATTGCGGCAGGCGGCGGCAGCGCGGTTGCGATTGCCGGCGACATTACGGCGCGCGAGATGCCGGCGCGCATCGTCGAGGCCGCAATCCGCTCGTTCGGACGCATCGACGTGGTCGTCAACAACGCCGGCGGCGGCGCGTACGGATTCTTGCTGGAGCAGAGCGACGCGGCCCTTACCGCTTCGTGGGAGCTGCACGTGGGGGCGCCGCTGCGCCTGAGCCGTGCCGCGTTAACGCATTTGGAAGCAACGCTCGGGCAACTCGTCTTCGTTGGCTCCGGCGTCGCACGCGTGCCGCTGCCGCAACAGGGCGGCTACGCAGCGGCGAAGGCCGCGATCCGCGCCGCGGCAATTCAGCTGCGACGCGAGCTGCGTCCGCGGGGCGTGGGCGTCACGTACGTCGATCCCGGCGTGGTGGCAACCGAGTTTCACTCCCGGTTGGGCATCGCGGCTCCTCCGGGCGCGCCGGCCAGCGCGCAACGCGTCGCTCGAGCGATCCTACGCGGAATCGCCCGCCGCCGCGCCGTCGTCAACGCCGTTGCGTGGCAGACGGCGTTCACGGCGCTCGGCGAGTGGTCAGGCACGCTTGCCGATCCGGTCGTCGTCGGCCGATTCACGACGCATCGGATTGCGGAACCGGCGCCGAGCGAAACGGCGCAAGCACCGCCGGCGCCGCCAACGCGTACGACTTTTGACGCAACGCTCGAACCCATCGCACGTCGAATGGAACGCGTCAAGCTCGCGCCGAAGTTCCTGCGTGAAGCGCTCGTGCCCGATTCGACGCTCGAGCTCAACGCATTAGCAATGCGCTGGGCCGGTATGCCGAACAAGAACGAACGTGCCGCCCTACGCGAGGCGCTCGAAGCGCTCGAGTCGGGCGGATATCTCGAACGCGTTGAGGAGGAATCGTGGAGAGTCGTACGCGCGGCCGATTGAGCGGTCTGCTCGTTGCCGGTCTGCTGATGGTGAGTCTTCCGTTCGGCATAGCGACGGCAAAGAGCGCAGGCCTCGAGCAAGCCGGTGTCTTTGCACTGCTCGGCGGTACGCCGCAAATCGACTCCAAATTGTGGACCGATCGCCAAAACGGCTTGAGCGCGACGCTGAAAGTCCGGCAGTTTCGTCGTGACGGCCGGCCGATTCTCGACTACGAAGTCGACATGCAGCGGCTCATGCATATGGTCGTGATTCGCGACGATTTTGAGACGTTCGCTCACCTGCATCCCTCCTTCGATGCGACGAGCGGCACGTTTTGGCAGCCGTTCACCAAAGAGCCGCATCATCGCTACTACGTTTACGCCGATACGACGCCAAAAGGGTACGAACAGCAAGTCTTCCGCTTCACCCTGGAGAGCAGCGGCGCCGTCGCAGGCGCACCGCCCGCAAGCGGCAATGTCGTTTCGAGCGTGGCGACCGGCGCGTACACCGTCACGCTCGCCACGGCGACCCTTGCGTCAAGCCGCCCTCAGCGCGTCAATCTGACCATTCTCAAAAACGGTAAGCCGGCGGACGATCTCGGCACCTATCTCGGTGCTGCGGCGCATTGCGTGTTCGTCAACACGCACAGCTTGGCGTACGTCCACGTCCACCCCGCGGTACGCGGTGCCGGGATGGAGATGAACATGAACTCGGATGCAAAGATGGAGATGAGCGGCGGCCCGGCCGGCCCGCTGCTGGAAATGTCCGTTCCCGCGCTTCCCGCCGGCCCGTACAAGCTCTGGATTCAGTTCCGCGGCGGCGACCGAGTCTACACGGCGCCGTTTACGATACGCGTGCAGTGACCCGGAGTAACCGCTTCGCCACGATGGCGACGAAGAACAACAGCGTCGCGAGCAGCACGATCGTCGCGCCGCTCGATGCGCGCACGTAATAGGAAAGGTAGAGTCCGCCGACCGCGCTTGCGGCACCGAGCAGCGCGGCGAGTGCCATCATCGGCACGAACCGTGAGGTGAGCTGATAGGCTGCGGCCGCAGGCGTGACGAGCAGAGCGGCGACGAGCACGATTCCCACTGCCTGCAGCGAGACGACGATGGTGAGTGCGAGCATGACGAGCAACGCGTACTCGTAGGCCGGAGCGGCGATTCCGCTCGCCTGGGCCACAACCGGATCGAACGTGGTGTAGAGCAGGCCGCGAAACAGCACGACGATCGCCGCCGCTACGATGATGCTGAGCGCGACGATGAGCCAAAGGTCTTGCGGCTGCACGGCGAGGATATCGCCGAAGAGAAAGCTCTGCAGATCGACGGCGTAGCTGCGCTGCTGGCTCATGAGGAAGACGCCGAGCGCGAACATTCCCGTGAAGAGTACCCCGATCGTCGTGTCGAGCGAGATGCGCCCGCGCCGATGGACGAACCCGATTCCGATTGCCGTCAGCACCGCGACGATGCCGGCGCCGATATAGAAGTTCGCACCGCGCAGATAGGCGATGACGATTCCCGCGAACGAGGCATGGGCGATGCCGTCGCCGATGAACGCGAGCCGCCGCAAGATCACGTACGTCCCCATTGTCGAACAGAGCAGACCGACGGCAAGCGCGGCGATGAAGGCGCGCTGCATGAATGCGTAGTGAAACGGCGCGGTGAGTATTTCCACGGCCTAGTGCTTCTGTATCTCTGGGTGCGCAGCGTGAGCGTCGTGCGGCTCGTGATCGAGGCGCAGATGTCCGTGGATGTGCGTATGTTCGCGGATCGCGCTGTAAGCGCCCGACTCGACGACTTCGCTCGGCGACCCGAGTGCGAGCACGCGGCGATCGATGACGAGCAGCCGGTCGAACCATTCGCCGACGCGATCGAGATCGTGCGTGGCCATCAGCACCGGTAGTCCGCCGGCGACGAGCTTTCGGACGATCCTCCGAAGCGCTTCTTCCGTCGCCGCGTCGACCCCGGTGGTGGGTTCGTCGAGCAGCAGGAGCTGCGGCTCCTGAGCGATCGCCCGCGCGACGAAGACCCGTTGCTGTTGCCCGCCGGAGAGCTGAGCGATGTGGCGACCGGCAAGTGCCGTCATGTTCACGAGTTCGAGCGCGCGCGCAACGGCGGCGCGATCGGCCGAGGCGAAATGCTGCCAGAAGTGCAGACGGGCGAAGCGGCCCATCGCGACCACGTCCCAAACCGTCGCGGGAAATGACCAGTCGACGGCCTCGACCTGCGGAACGTAGGCGATCGTTCCAGGCTTGAGTCTGCGCGGCTGCGAGCCGAGCACGCGCAGCTCCCCGCTCGATGGCTGCAAGAGTCCCGCGATCGTCTTGAGGAGCGTCGACTTTCCCGAGCCGTTCGGACCGATTATACCGAGCGCCTCGCCGTAGCGCGCGGTGAACGTCGCCCCGACGAGCGCGGTGAAATCCTCGTAGCGCACGACCAGATCCCGCGCGACGACGGCTTCTTTCACGGCTTTAGCGCGTCTACGATGACGTTCGTGTCGTAGGTGAGCATCGCGATGTAGTTCCCGACGCGCGGATCGGTACCGACGGAGTCGTCGTACAGGTTCTCGACGACCTTGACGCCGGCGCCCTGAGCGATCGAATAGAGCAGCTTCGGACTATACTCCGGTTCGCTGAAGACGGCGCGCACGTTGTGCTGCTTCGCGAGGTCGATGAGCTGCGCGATCTGTTGCGGATTGGGCTCCTGCCCCGGATTGCGCTCGACGAAGCCCAGCGTGGTGATGCCGAAGCGATTGTTGTAGTAGAACCACGCGTTGTGAAAGACGATCATATAACGCTGCGAAGGTGGAATCGTGGCGATCTTCGCGCGAATCTGCCTGGTCAGGCCGTCGAGCCGCCCGTCGTAGGTGACGGCATTGCGCCGGTACTCGGCCGCGTGCGCCGGATCGATTGCGATCAGCGCATCGCGGACCTTGGCGACGTAGCGCTTTGCCAGAACCGGATCCATCCACAGGTGCGGGTTGAGGTTCTGCACCGGCAGACCCTGGGTGCAGATGACGACGCGCAAGCCGTTCGCACCCGCATCGCTCAGCAACCGGTCGAGCCACGATTCGAGTCCGGCGCCGTTTTCCACTAAAAGGTTCGCATCGGCGACCGTCGCAACGTCCTGCGGCGCCGGCGCAAAGGTCTCCGGCGACGCGCCGATCGGGACGATATTCTTGACGATCACGCGTTCGCCGCCGACGCCCTGCACGAACGAGTTGAGCGTCGAGATCGTCGTCGCAACGACGATCTTATGGTTGAGCGACCCCGTGCCGCGCTGAGCCGCACTCGTGCCACGCTGAGCCGCACTCGTGTCACCCTGAGCCTGTCGAAGGGTGTGCGAGCACGCTACTAGGGTGCAGAGCAACGCGAAAGCGAGAATACTTTTTACCGGCACTCGCGGCACCGCCCAAAAAATTCCATCGCGTGTCCGTCGAGCTCGAACGCGTGAAGGGAACGCAGCGACTCCGCGAACTGCTCGACGGCGGTGCAGTCGACGTCTTCTACGCGTCCGCACTCGCCGCAGATCGCGTGGTGATGATGGCGTGCCGGCTCGCAGAGCATGAACGTCGCCTCGCCGTCGGCGTCGGCGCGTTCCGTCACCTCACCCTTGACCCGCAGACGATCGAGGGTGCGATAGACGGTCGAGAGCGAGACGCGCGCGCCGCCACGTTTGAGCCGTTGATGAATGGTCGCGGCCGAAAGAAAGCGCGGTTCGCGCTTCAAGATCGACGCGATCAGCTCGCGCGGACGCGTGACGTAATCGGCCCGGGCCCCCATGACCTAAGCTTATTTGCGAACTATTTGCAAAATCCTATCCGGGCGACGCCGTCGCCGAGGGACTGAGCGACGGACTCGGCGAGGGGCAGGTTGCGATCTCAGCCTTCGCCTGCGCGTGAACTTGGTCGCGCCAATATGCCGAGGTCTCGCTCCAAGGCGGAAGCGTGAGCCCGAATTTCTGCGCGTTATTTTGGACCTTTGCGATGACGTCTTTGAAGGCCGTCGGAACGCTGCCGTTTTGATCGTTCACGACGTTTCCCAGAGCAAGCCACGCGTCGGCGATCATCATCGTCGGCAGCGCCTTCGCTGCGGCGGGACATGACGCGTTGAGGCGCGCGGCTAGATCGGCCTGCAGCACCAGGGCCCACGCCGACGTTGCTGCAATCTGCGCGAAAAGTGGCGCCTTTTGCGCGTCGGTCGAACAAATGTTGTTGAGGATCTCGCGCTCCTCATTAAGCACGGAGATGACTTCGGCAAGCGCGCCGTAGCGCGTCAGAAGACTCGACGTGCCGTCGCGCGGCGCATGGCGATCGTAGTCGCCGACTCTCTGCGAGGCATCCTGAATTGTCTGAGCGTTGCATCGGTTGGCGGCGATTTCGACCGGTGCGGCGGAGCGCGCGGCCGGTGGACCGGCGAATTGGAGGACCATACAAGCCACGCCGAGCGCAACGTAAGGAAGCTTGCTCATCTGCTTTGACAGGTGCCCAGCCCGGCACGTACAATCCTCCAGGTCGCCAACGCCCCGTGGGGATGTAGCTCAGCTGGTAGAGCACTTGCTTCGCATGTAAGGGGTCAGGGGTTCGAGTCCCCTCATCTCCACCATCGGAAACGCCTTGTTCTATGGGGAGTTTTCGCGTTTCTCGCGTGCGTCTTTCCGAACGAATCGGGTGGATTGACTTTCCTGGTAATCGCTCAGCGTTCGCGTCTCTCCTCTCCGCCACCGAAAAACGCCTGATTCTGCGACGAACGTCGAATCGCGTGCGACGACCTCACATCGTCTCAACCGAGCGGCGAGTCCGGGGAATTGCCGCGTGGCTACGGCGGACACGGCGATGTTCGACGTGGATTAACGACGTTAAGGACACCCGCTGCCGAAATAACGGGAAGTCACATCGAGCTTCAGGTGCGAGAGGCACAAGCTAGTAATTTGCGCAACGAAGGCTTCGTAACGCCTCCGCCATGTACGATCGCCACCGCGACGGATCGATAGGGGACAGACCATGACAAACAAGTCAGAGACCCAAACCAGCAACGGAACGATTGCTTCCGTGGACCGGACCGTGCTGCCCATACCACCGCCTCTGTATCCGCCGATCACCGAGCTCGATGCGCATAACGCTAAAGCCCCACCGCGATTCGAGGTAAAGGCGCCGAAAGGGGCGCCCAACGTAGTCGTCATCCTACTCGACAACATGGGCTTCGGCGACGTCTCGACGTTCGGGGGGCCGATTCAGATGCCGACGTTGGACCGTCTGGCCAAGACCGGGCTGCGCTACAACAATCTCAAAGTCCCACCGTTGTGCTCGCCCGCGCGCGTGGCCCTGCTAACCGGTCGCAATAGCCATAGTGCAAACTTCGGCGTGATTTCGGAAATTGCCACCGGCTTTCCGGGATACACGGCGAAGCGGCCCGACAGCATCACGATGTTGCCGCAGATCTTGCGGCTCAACGGCTACAACACGGCCATGTTCGGAAAATGTCACGAACTGGGGCCCTGGGAAGCCAGCGATGTCGGACCCTTCGATCGCTGGCCGGTGCATAGCGGGTTTGAGCGGTTCTACGGCTTCATGTCCGGCGAGGCCGACCTCTTTCATCCGGTGATTTACGACAACTTGACCCGGTTGGATATGCATCCCGATGCCGATTACTACGGCAGTACCGATATAACCGACAAGGCAATCCTTTGGCTGCGTTCGCAGCGTTCGCTAGCGCCCGACAAACCATTTTTCGTTTACTACTCTGCGATCGGTACTCATGGCCCGTTCCAAGTGCCCGAGAGTTGGCGCGACCGGTACAAGGGCAAGTTCGATCAGGGTTGGGACCAGGTGCGCAAAGAAACGTTGTCCAGGCAAATCGAGCTGGGAGTCGTGCCGCCGGGCACGGATCTGGCGCCCAAGCCAACGGGAATTCAGGAATGGGAAGACTTGACGGCCGACGAGAAAAAAGTCTTTGCCAGATACATGGAGATCTATGCGGCCTTTGCCGAGGTGACCGATTACGAAATCGGCCGGTTTGTCGACGAGATTGAGGCCTTGGGCGAAATGGAGAATACGCTGATCTTCTATATTACCGGCGACAACGGTTCGGTTTTCCAAGGCGGTCTCAACGGCGCTTTCAACGAACTCTCCGTGTTTAACGGGTTACCGGAGCCCTTGGACGTTGCGCTGAAAAACTTCGACGAGATCGGCGGCCCCAAATCTCATATTTTGTACAACAATGGCTGGGCTTTTGCCGGCGCCACGCCGTTTGGGTGGGGGCACCAGGTGGCCTCGTACGGCGGCGTCTGCCAATCCATGGTCGTCCGGTGGCCGAAGGGCATCGCCGAGAAAGGCGGGCTGCGTACGCAGTGGATGCACATGATCGATATTGCGCCGACGGTGCTGGAGGCAGTCGGTGTGCCCGAGCCGGGCGTCGTTTATGGCGTCCAACAGAAACCCCTCGAAGGCGTGAGCGTGCTTAACACCTTGAATGACCCCGAGGCGAAGTCGCGCCATACCACGCAATACTTCGAGATGGCCGGCAACCGGGGCATCTACCAGGACGGCTGGTTCGCCACTACTGTGCACCGCCCGCCGTGGGAGCCTAAGGCGCGAGCTACGTTTGAGAACGACAAGTGGGAGCTGTACAACGTAGAAGAAGATTTCAGTTGCGCGCATGACCTTGCGACGAAGTATCCCGACAAACTCGAGAAGCTCAAGGGAGTCTTTCTCGAAGAGGCCGTCAAATACAATGTTCTCCCGCTTGACGATCGCGCCTGGGAGCGCTTCAATGCCGCTCTTGCGGGACGTCCCGATTTGATGGAAGGCCGCAGCGAGATCACGGTTTATGAGGGAATGAAAGGCATTCCCGAAAATGGCTTCATCAACGTCAAGAACCGCTCTTTCGTAGTCAACGCCGATATCGAGGTTCCAGAGAGCGGCGCAGCGGGTGTAGTGATCGCGCAAGGGGGCGAGATGGGCGGCTGGAGTCTCTATGCCAAGGACGGTGCACCTCGGTTTGCCTGGAACTATCTCGGCCGCGAGATTTACAAGATCGCCGGCCCCGCTCCACTGCCGGCAGGGCGGGTGGCACTCCGCTTCGAGTTTGCTTACGACGGCGGTATGGGCGCGGGCGGTAACGGCGTGATCTTCGTCAACGATAAAGAGGTCGCCGCAGGACGGGTCGAGCACACTCAGCCGTTCGCATTCGGCGCGGAAACGACGGACGTGGGCGAAAATCTCTATACGTGCGTCAGCGACGACTATAAAGCGGGCGATAACAAATTCACCGGCAAGATTCACAAGGTGACTGTCCAGGTCGGAAAGTCCAACCTTAGCGACGAGGCCCGGAGCACTCTCGCAGAGTTGCGTATGCAGAAAGCGCTCTTCGTCTAATCGCGCCGTTGAGGAAAACTCTACGGTGAGCGGTGCATCGATTGCTCACACGAACCTAAAAGTCGTTTGGAGCCTCTTGTGGCCCGTGAAGCGCGGCATAGACGGTCCAACAACTCTTACAAGAGAGCACCTAGCGTCGCGATGAACGCCGAGGCAATCACCATTTTACTTACCGGGGCGAACGAAGACCTGTGAGGAACGAACGAAGCTCGGCCCGACGTGCCAAATCGATATCCATAGCACTCCCTCACCTCTGGAAGCCATTCTCCCAGATTGTTGAGAAGACGGGGGCGAGCTCATCACGCCTAACCCCAAGCGTAGCTTCGACGACGGTCCTACTTACGCGCACGGACACGTCGAGGGCATCTCGCCGCCGCGTTTTCGCGGGCGCAGCGATGTTGCTTTAACTGCTGAGGGCGCGGCGCAGTCGGCGGCGCTGGCACGCGCAATCGGTTCGGGGCTTCGGCCGGCCGCGATCTATAGCAGCCCCGTGCGTCGTTCCTAAGCGACATGGAAACTACCATCCGACGAATCAACGAAACGGCTTCCGTTCCCTTGCCCACGCCGGGAACATGATCCGGAATTAGCCGTTAGGATCTGCGTTGCGCGTTCGAGAGGCGGTCGGAGATTCGCAAAGCGGAGGTTCAATCACAAGCGCAGAGAAGGCCGCGACTATGGTCCGACGGCTCCCAGGCGCGGCTACGCTAGGTTTGCTTGTGGCGTTCGTGGCACATGGCGTCTCCTACGGAGACGGACACGCCATGGGTGGGGGTTATGATGATGTACTTCGCTCGATCGCGCTGCTGGCCACGCTCGCCTTCACGGCCTTCTGGGTCGCGCTCAGTTGGATTATCGGCAAGCGTCTGCGAGATGGCAGCATCGTGTCGGCGATAGCCGCGCAGTTCATTCCGGGAGTCCCTGGTGTTGGTGTCGCGGCCCTCGGTTGGTTCTGCCTCGCCGAGTCTATAGAAAGCGGACACCCTCAAGCGCCGGTGCCCTTGATCGTTAGCGCGCTTCTTTTGGCGAGCGTCGCAGTAACCATTCTGTCGCGCGTAGTCCTTCGGACGTTAGCAAAAATCGTCTTTGCCGTCGGGTGGCGCGCCTTTGAGCCGCGCATCCCCGCATGGACGTCAGTCGCCGATACGTCCGTTCAGCTCGATCCGCTCGTTCGCACTCGGCGACTCTTTTCTCGTCCGCCTCCGATGGGGTTGCACTCGGTCTAACCGCTCCCCCACGTGACGACGGTTCTTTCGGAGGGTTTCTTTTGTCGACATTTCCCAGGGCGCGTTGCGCTCTTGTTCTTCTTTCCGCGCTTCCCGGCCCAAGGTCGCGGTTCGCGCACGTGCCGAGGCCACCCAAGTGAAGCGCGGTACGTTTTTGCTGGCAGGCGCCGGCGCAATGGCCGTGACGGCGCTCGCCCGACCGGGACGCCGGGCGTTGGCGGACGAGGTCGTCGAGTACACTCTCACGTCAGCGCCGCTGACGTTCTCGCCATCGCCGGCAGTGCGCTTCGCGGCTTTGGCCTACAATGGATCCATCCCGGGACCACCCTTACGGGTTACCCACGGACAGCGAGTTCGCGTTCGCTATCGAAGCGCGGTTGATATACCAACGAGCGTGCATTGGCACGGCATGATTCTGCCGAACCGCATGGACGGAGTGGCAACTATCACACAAGCGCCGGTCCTCCGCGGCGACGAGTTCGTCTATGAGTTCGCACCGGGGCCGCCGGGAACGCGCTGGTATCACGATCATGCCTTTCACATGGGAATCACGCGCGGTCTTTTCGGACTGTTTATCGTCGATGACCCGCACGACGAACCAGCCGATAAAGAGTTCGCGCTCGTATTCCACGACGTTCCCCAGTGGAAGAGCCTTGCGGCTGCACAACGGGGGATCAGCAGTGCGGCGATGACGACCTTACCGGGCTCTCCCGAGGCAATAGAGATGATGCGCTCGCTGCGATATACGCACTCGATGCAGCCCGTTAGGCCAATGCACGCGGGGCACGGGATGGGCGATGAGGTCGCCTATCTCGCGCACTGCATCAATGGAGCGACCTACCCCAGCACGCCAAAACTCGAGGTAAGGGTCGGCGACACTCTTCGGCTGCGCGTCCTCAATGCGAGCCCGACGCAGACGCGCTACGTCCGCTTCGCCGGTCATCGCCTCACCGTTACTCACAGCGACGGCAATCGTCTCGCGCAACCGCTCGAGGTCGACGCCATGCGGATCGGCGTGGCCGAACGCTACGATGCCTACGTCCAGGTGACCAGACCCGGGGCGTTCTTGCTGCAAGGGTTGACGGCAGATCTGCTCGCACGACAGCAAGCGGTGCTGGTCTACACCGAGGGCATGGAGAACGCGCCGCCTGCCAAGAGCCCTCAAACGCTCGCCGATGTCGATTACTTCACCTACGAAAAAGCAGCCGGCATCGAACGCAGAGATTCACTTGAGTCGACGCGATACGATTTTACGTTGGGCGGAGGCGCCTGGGGAAGCAACCGATGGACGATCGACGGCCAAGTCTGGCCGCACACCCCGAAGATTCACGTTCGTCATGGCGATCGCGTCACCGTTCATTTTAAGAATACGACCGACATGGATCATCCGATGCACTTGCACGGACACGCCTTCACGCTCGTGGAGGTCGGCGGAAAGTTGCTCGCTCGACCCCTGGTAAAAGATGTTTCGCTCGTGCCTGCTAACGGCGGCACGGCCACCTGGCGGTTTTCGGCAGACTCACCGCCAGGGCGTTGGCTACTGCACTGCCATAACGACGTCCATATGATGGGTGGCATGATGACGGAGGTTGTGTATGATCGATCTGCTTCAGCCTGACCCGAGGCTTTCCGACGTTCGGCCCGTTGCGCCGCGTTTCGGCTCGCCGGCGCTGCTGGACTGGCTGATCGCCCTCGCCGGCGTCTGGATTTTGACCGGGCTCTTCATCGACGCCCATCAGCACTTGTTCATGGCGGTCGAGTCATTCATCAATCCCTGGCATCTCACGCTGTACAGCGGCGCCGTCTTCGCAGCGATCGTGCTATGCGTGACGATCGCCCGCAACTACCGACGTGCGGGATCGTTCCGGAAGGCAATTCCGTTCGGCTACCTGCAGAGCGTTATCGGAGTAGCGGCGTTGCTCGTGGGCGGAGCGTTGGATGCTCTCTGGCACTCCATCTTCGGTTTCGAGCATCAGCTCGATCTGCTGCTTAGCCCGCCTCATCTGTTTTTGCTCACCGGATTGTTCTTCTTGATTACCGGCCCCGTGCGCAGCGGCCTGGCTCGTCCGGAGGCACGAACTTTGCTCCAACAACTGCCCATGTTGGTGTCGCTAGGCCTCGCCTTTGAAATACTCCAGTTCACGACGCAATACGGCTTCTATCCCGAAGCGCTTATGCGAGATCACCCATTATCGCAGATCCGATTTCACAGCGAGCAGTTCGTACTTTCCGTCTTCCTTTTCTATCGACAGGCGCTGGAGATGTCGATCGTCATTTGGCAAAGCCTCCTGCTAGCCGCCGCAGCCCTGTACCTCTCTGCTCACAAGCGCCTATGTTTCGGCGCGCTCGTTGTTGTCTGCGTTTCGGAAAAGCTCTGGATTGGAGGCGAACTCTCGACCGATTTGAGCGAATTTCTGCTCGTCGTTCTCGCTTCAATTTTGGCCGGAATCGTCGGCGACGCCGTTACGGCCAAAGCGCGGCCATCGGTTCGCAATCCCAATGCGTTCCGTTTCCTGGGATTCGTGGTTCCGGCGGCATACTTCGGCGCGTATTTTGCCATAGCCGTACCCATGTTTGGCGGCACCTGGTGGGACGCGAGCTTTGTCTTTGGTTCGATCGTCGAAGCGGGCCTGGCCGGACTCTGCGTCAGCCAGCTCCTTCTTGCCGGATCGCAAAGGCACGCCAACCCTAGCGTATGACGATCGGAACGAGGCGTTCGGCGGCGGCGCCGCGCGTATTTCGCGCGATGACCCGCAGTATGTATGCTCGGCGATACTGTGGGATGAGGTCGAGCACGGTTTGAGAAAACTCGAAGATACCAAAACCCAAACGATCGGCGACGAAGGAGAACGACTCGGTGCGCAACTCAACGCTTGCGACGTTCGTCGACGTTACGATTCGCCCACTCCACACGCGGCCGACGTGAATCGTCGTTTCATTCATCCACAATCTGAGGATTCGCGGCGGCGCATTCGGAGCGAGGACTTCCGGCGTGGGCCACGGAGATGGCGCCACGAGAACGCGGCTGGGATCCGCGCTGCCTTTAACCGCCTGCGAACATGCCGCCGAAAGTATGGCCATAACCACTGTGGCGACGCAACGTGATGCCTTCATGAAATTTGCCTCAAACGCGGCGGAGCCGTCTGGAACATCCTTGCGCCCTGCTCCGAACCCCCTGTACGACTGGCTGATGACGATCGCCTCGCTCTGGCTCTCCGGCGGCATCATGATCGATGCGTGGTATCATTTTCATTCGACCGTCGAAACGTTTTTCGAACCGGCTCACGCGCTGCTTTATGCAGGTCTGCTTGCGAGTTACGTCTTCACGGCCGTGGCGCTCGTCGGCGGCTATCGGCAGGGTTATCGCTGGCGCCGCGCACTCCCGGCCGGGTACGAGGCGACGCTCATCGGATTGATCGTCTGCTTTGCCGGCGGCATCGGCGATATGGTCAAGCATTCACTCTGGGGATTCGAGGAGGGTTTCAATGGTCTTCTGAGCCCGACGCACTTGCTCATTGGCACAGGCATCTTACTGATTGTCGCGGGGCCGATACGATCGTCGCTCGTGCGACCCGCACCGCCCAAAGCGTTGCTCGCTCAACTTCCCCTGCTGCTATCGGCGGCGTCGATGCTCGAGTTGCTGCATTGGGCGACGCAGTTCGTCTTCTTAAGCGAGGCCGAAAGAGTGTACGCGCCGATTTCGTCCGCCAGCATGCCGCACGCGACCCTAACACTCCTTACGCTACAGTACGATAAGCAGGGAATCGGCCTGCTCGCCGTCATCGTGCAGAGCATACTCATCTCAGGATTCTTCCTCTACCTCGCCCGCCGCATACGGCTTGCACCCGGCGCGCTGGTGGTCTTCCTGGTCGTTGGCAATGCTTTCATTGCCGCAGCTCAATCGAACCACTTCGGCCAATTCGTCGCCGTGATCGTCGCCTCGGCCACCGCCGGCGCCGTCGCCGATTTGTTTCGCCTGGATCCTGCGGACCAGCTGGCCTACCGATGGAGCGTCGCGGCCTTCAGCGTTCCCACGGCTTATTGGGCGGTCCTGTTGGCGGCACTTGCCTTGACGATGGGCGGCATCTGGTGGAGCCCGGATGTCATCTCCGGCTCGATTCTGTTCGCGGGTTTCATCGGCTTGTTTCTAAATGCCTTGACCGGACCGTTTCCAAAGCGGCAATAAAATGCCTGATTTCCGCCAACCGCGTCTTCTCGCGCTGATCGTCGTCGTGATCGTCACACTGCTGATAGGGGTAGCTTGGCTCTTCTACGTGTCGGTCGGCGCGGACTAAGTGCCTCGACGTCCAACCTTATGAGGTCGTCAGTGGTTTGTGCTCCGGTCACCCTCTTTAAATATGTCCTTCATTAGCGCGTCAAACGCAACGGACTCGCTTCGGGGCTGTAGGCTAACCTGCTTAGTGATGACGTGCATTTGATCGAAGAGGAGCCGTTCCGCGTTCTCCGGATCGTCCGTTGCAAGAACCGAGACAAGTGCATCGACGCGTGCGCGCAATGCCTTTAAGTGCTCCTCAAGGCACGCGCGGACGCTGTCGATACGCCCGTAGTTGAAACAGCACTGCTCATGTAGGAGGAACTCGGGCGCCGGGTCGTCGCTGCTGCGGCTGAGCGTAAATATCGTCGAAGGATTCACCGTGAGCGGCGATCGCTTTGCGAGAACGCTCGCGGCCGAGCCTCATTCACTATGAGTTCGCGCCCTTCAATTTGTCGTCCGGAAAGCTCCGCGATCGCTGCGTCGGCCGCGTAGGGCGCCTCGAACTCCACAAATCCGAAGCCTTTGGGGCGCTGCGTTTCTCGATCGATCAGGACGCGGGCCGAGACGACCGTTCCAGACACCTCGAAAAGCGTCCTGAGACGCTCCTCGGTCATCGAGTACGGAAGATTTCCAACGAAGAGAGTTTTTGACATGTTACTTTGCTTTCCATAAGCGTTGACTTATCCTTTAATGATAATAGCATATCACTAATAATAGTCAAGCTATGCGGGCCACCAGCCCCGACTGCCGTACGATCGGATTATAGCGCTCATCGTGCTCCACGAGGTCGACGACTAACGGCTCGCCGGGTCTCAGGGATGCCCAAACTGAAAGCCGACTGTGAAGGTGCGCGGCGGCGCGAAGTGGTTCCCTTGGGCGTTGATTAGGGTCACGTAGTAACGATCGTTGAGCACGTTCTGGATTCCCAGCGTCACTGCTGTCCGCGGGGCGATCGGGATTCCGGCGCCGAGATTGAAGATCGTATGCGGCGTGACGCTGCAGTTTGGCGTGACGCCGGGACAGAAACCGGACGATAATCCGCTGCCGTATTCGCCGTCGATCGAATACCAGCCGCCGCGCGAATTGTTCTCTAGGATACCTCCGGCGGCGCTGTAGAACTGGTTGTGGTCGGCCGGCGTAAAGTCGTCGGGTGCGCCGAAACACGGAGCGAGCAGCTGCGTCTCGCATCCTTTGTTCAGCGAGACGGTGTGGGCGACGGAGAGATAGGCTCGGCCGTTACGCGCGAGCGGCTGCACGTAGTTGAGCGCTTCCTGCGAAAGCCTGCCGAGGACGTAGTTGATGTCCTGGTGCAATAGCGTGACGCCGACCTGCGTGTCGTCGATGAGGTCGTTGGCGTTCTTTTGCCAAACGCGAAAGCCCAGTGACCCATGCCCCAGCGGAATGTGACCGCCCAACTCGAGCTGCGTGTCGCGCTCGGGCTTGAGATCGAACTGCGCGAGCGTGGGCTCGAGCGGAAGATTTAACAGGTATGCGGCGCTCGGCGAGACGTTTTCGAACGAAAACGGTTCGAAGAAGCGGCCGATATATGCGTAAACGTTGGCGCGCTTTCCAAAATTCCGCGTAATCTTGAGCCGCGGGCTGAACGCGCCGAAGCCCTGCGCGAACTCCGTCGACTTAATAGTAAAGAAATCGTAGCGCAGACCGTAATCGGCCTCCCACAGATCGCTCATCCGCCAGCTGTCCTGGATGTACGATTGGTAGGTGTTTCCGACGTTGGGCGCGTCGTCGACGACGGTCGCTGGAGCGTTCGGCGTTTCCGGGGTCAAGATCGGAGCGAGAAAGTTGTTGGGCTGCAGCGTGATATTGTAATCCTTGTTGATGCGCGCGAGATCGTACGAAACGCCCGCGCGAAGCTCGTGCCGGCCGAATCGCTGCGAGTAGTCGCCCTGCATGATATAGTCGGTGGCGGTGCGGCTGTCCGCGAGCGAATAGCCGCAGGTCGTCGGCGAGAAGTTGCCGCTCTGGAGCGCAGTGGCGCAATCAGTGGACGACCCCCCGTTGCCGAAGGGGCCCTGCTCGACGTTGAGCGCCTCGCCGTAGATCCAGTCGTTGACCGGGTCTCCGTAATCGGCGATGTGCGAAATTTTTAAAGCCGGACCGTAGGTAATGTTGCCGGTATCGCCGAGCGCGTGATGGAACTGCAAGGCGAAGAAGGTATCCTCTTGCGTTTCGTTGTCGTCGGTCGTGGCCGGCTCGCCGTAAACGGTGTCGTTGGGGATTTGGAACGTTGCGTAGTTGTGTACGAACGTTAGGTTGGTGAAATTGTTCCCTCCGGCCGGAATCGCAATGCCGGCGTATTGGTTGACGTCGCTGGCGTTGTTGTGTGGGGACTGGAAGTCGGGCGGATCGAGCCCGCGCGTCGTCTGCCACCCGCCCAGCGAAACGACGTAGCCGCCGCCTCCGGCAATAGGCGCGTGATAGTCGAGCGTCGAGTTGAGCTCGGTATAGGAGCCGAAGGTCGTATTGTTGTCGATCCCCGGGGGTCCGGCGCCGCTCTTCGTAGTGAGATTGAGGACCGAACCGAATTTGAGGCCGTACTGAGCCGGGTACGCGCCCTCGATCACGTCCACGTAGGAAATGTCGTTGAGGTCGATCTCGCTGCCGATATCGCGGTTGAGGCCCTGCGGCAGAGCGACGCCGTTGATCTGATAGTTGATCACGCCGTGGTCGCCATTGATGTGGACCACGCCGTTGGCGCCGCGAACGGCCCCGGGCAGCTGGATGAGCATCTCGGGGAAGCTGTTGTCGTACGGAAGCCGTGTCAAATCGGTATTGTTGAGCGTAACGTCACTACCGCTGCCGCGGATGGGCACGGAGCGCGCAACGACGACCTGCCCGATCTGCTTAAGCTGCTGCAGCGCAAGATTTATCGCGGCACCGTCACTGCTGAGGTCGACTCGCACAAGCGCGCGCAGGTCGCCGCGTCGCGCTTCCACCTCGTACGTTCCCAAGCTGAGCGGCGGGAACGAAAAATGCCCCGTGGCGTCGGTTGTCGTCTTGAAGGTCGCGTTGTTACCCGCGGCCGTCACCGCGACGTCGGCGACGGGCCGGCCGTCGCTGGTTACCGTTCCCGTAAGAAATGCCGTTGCGGTGGTCGCTAGGCAGGGCGCAATCGCTCCGCTAGCCAGCGCGATCGCCATCAGCGCAACACGAAATCTACGGCGTATAGATCGCTTCATCGTTCTCCTCGAGTGGCAGCAACAACAGCGATGACCGCCGGACCCGCGCCGGGCAGGGCTATCTTGCCTATTGAAAATAGCGTATCATTATCAAATAGTCAAGTCCCGCAGGCGCGGAAGGGTACGGTTAGGAAAGCAGCATGCAGCAGGCAGTGGTGAAAGAGCAGAGCCGGAGAACGAAGCAACGCGAAGCGCTACAAGCGGTGCTGGAGGGCGCCGAGCGCCCGCTAAGCATCGGCGAGTTGCTCGACGCGGCATCGCGGCGCGTTGACGGGCTTGGCGTGGCAACGGTCTATCGAGCGATTCGTTCGCTCCTAGATGCCGGCTGGATCGACGCCGTCGACATTCCCGGCGAACCCACGCGCTACGAGCGTTCCGACAAGGGGCATCACCATCACTTTCAATGCGAAAAGTGCGAACGCGTTTTCGACGTTGCCGGCTGCCTGGAGAACTTGCGTAAACTCGTACCGCCGAGGTTTCGCGTCAGCGACCACGCCGTCACCTTCTACGGGCTTTGCGCTAGCTGCGCGCGCTAACCCCAACGACTTAAACCTTTGGAGGAAAGATGACCGCTCACTCGACTCACGATCCGCACGTGCACGCGCATGGCGCCGGCTGCGGGCATTCCGTCCTAAAGCATGGCGACCACGCGGACTATCTGCACGACGGCCACCTACACCACGCCCATGAGGGCCACGTCGACGAGCACGAAATCGCCGCTTCGAACGCGAATCCGGTCGACTGTTCGGGCGGGCATCGCTGCGACGAGCACGAGGCATCGCATCGCCACGAAGCAAACTGCGGGCACGAAGCCGTACCGCACGCGGGCCACGTCGATTACGCGACGGGCGGCCATCTGCACAACCAGCACGGCGACCACTGCGACGACCACGGCCGCGTGGAATTAAAATAGCGCTAAGACACTCGCGGAACGGGCGCCATCGATACGTGATTATGGGCGGTCTACCACCCGAAGAGCGCGGACGCTAGCGAACGGAAAATCGGCCTCGAAAGGACTGACGCAGCAACGAAAATGGGCTATTTCTTGCGTTTCGTACGCAAAGGATCGGGTGCGGAGGCGCGTGAGCTGTTCTCAGGCCGATCCTTATTCGACAAGCTCTTCGCAAACGCGGCTTCGTAAGGCGGAACCGTGCCGCAGAGCGTCAATGACCAGTATCGGATCTGCTTCATTTGGAACGAAGGGGAAGCGCAAAGCGTAGAGATCACCGACTACCTCTAGGTTTTTAACAGCAATTTTTGAGGACGGTTTTTGATGCCAATGCTGGTACCGACTAACCGTCGCCCCATCGCTCCAGGCGCGGTCCTACGAGAGGACTTTTTACAACCGCTCGGCCTAACGCAAGGCCGGGCCGCCGAAGCACTCGGGATTGACCGCACGAGCCTCAACGAGCTGCTCAATGGTCGGCGCAACGTAACGACCGAGATGGCCCTTCGTCTTGGCCACGCATTTGGGACATCGCCACAATATTGGCTTAACTTGCAAATTGTTCTGGATCTATTCGAAGCGCAACAATCAGAAGTGGCGGCAGAGATCGAGCGTCAGCCAATCCTGATCGCATCGGGCAAATAATCCAATAGCAGCCGGAGCGGCGAGGAACCGCGAGCTTCGAGCCGGGCAGCAGCCGCCCGATTGCGTATGACGATCTTACGACAATTCGTGCGGAAACTAGCGGAAAACGCGAACGCTAGCGGACGAAAAATCGGACTCAAAAAGCCCAATGCAGTAAGAAACATGGGCTATCTCTTGAGTTTCGTATGCACTCTAGGCTTCGAGCGGCGTTTACTCGCATGTAACGGGTCGGAGGTTCGCGCCCCCTATCTCCACCTTCGGAAACGCCTAATTTCGGAAAAGAGTTGTGGCATTTCTGTTTCGCGACCGTGCGAAGCGATCGGCCGCATTTACGAAATTCGTACGACAGTTGGGTTCGAGCGCGGCGGAGGTCCGATCGGCGGTTTGGGTGACACGCTTGGCCGTATGGTCGAAAAGGTTGCCGTAACGCTCAAACATCTGAAGGTTCGGCGTCGCGAACGGTCTGCGTTCCGACCTTGAACTCGGAACTGAGCTCGATATTTTCATTCGTTACTCGGCGCGAGTAGCTGGAACGCTCCTTGCGCTGCGATCTGTTCGCCGTAGCGCACCCCGGTGACATCGGCGGTCCTGCCGTCTTCGTGCAAGACATCCACTGTGCGCTGCACAAACGTTGTCGTCCCGTTAGCCTCACGCTGCCGCACGAACACCACGTTGACGCCGCGCTGCGGATCGGCAACGATGGCGCTTTCGGGAATTAGTAAGCCCTGCGCCTGCGCGACCGTGATCCTCGCGCGAACCGCCGTTCCCGCCACAGTGCCCGTCGGCGCGCCCGACACCACGACGGTTGCCGTCTGTGTCGCAGGATTAACCGCCGGCACGATCGCGCTGACAAGTCCGCGTGAATCCGCCGGTGCGCCGGCGATTCGCAGGGAGGCGGGGTTGCCGACGGCGATCTGCGCGGCATCGGTTCCGGGGACGTTGAGGGTCACTTCATTCTGAGGCGGCCCGATCGCCAGGATGGGTTTGGTCGAATCGACCGCTTCGCCGGCGTGATGAAAGATCGCCGTAACGAAACCACTCGTCGGTGCGGTCAGCGTCGCTTGTGCGAGTGCGAGCTCCGCAGAATCGGCGCGCGCGCTTGCCGCGCGTACCTGCGCGGCAACGACCGCTGGCTGCGACCGGGCGGCGCGCAAATCCGATCGCGCTGTCGTGGCGGCGGCTTCGTCGGCGGCAAGCGTCGCGCGCGCTCCTTGGATGTCTTTGAGGGCGCCGACGCCGGCCGCGTAGAGGCGCTCTGCGCGATCGACGGCGGCGCGGTCCGCTGCGACGCGCTCCTGCGCAGCTAGCGCGCGATCGCGAGCCGCAGTTACCGCAGCATTAGGCACGATTCCGCCGCCATAGCCGGCAGCTGCAGCTTGCGCCTCGGCTCGCGCCTGCGCGGCATCGAGCGCGAGCGCGCGTGTGTCGAGCGCTGCGAGCGTTTCGCCGCGTTCGACGCGTTCTCCGACTCGAACGTAAACCTCGCGCAAGACGCCTGCATTCGGAAAGGCGAGCTCCGTCGTCGTGCCGGCCGGTGCGCCGACGTAGCCTGATTCATCGAGCACGACGGCGTATTGGCCGTAGCGAACAGTTGCGATGCTGACGGCAGGCGTGACCGCTCTCGGCGGGGGCGAAACGCTTCGGCGCGCGATAACGAATGCCGCCATCACTGCAACGGCAGCGACCGCGACTGCCCACCATACCCGCCTACTCATTGGATTGTCCGATGACGAGATTAACGGCAGCGCGAGCTCTGGCTTGCGCGTAAAGCGCCGAGATCTCGTTAACGAGAGCCTGAACGTAGGTCGTTCGCGCCACCTCGACATCGAGACTCGAAACGGCGCCGCTCCGGTACCCGATCTGCGTTGCCGCGAACTCGGCTCGTGCGCCCTGCAGCGCGCGTTGTGAGGCGGCGAACGCCGCACTTTGCGCCTGATAATCCCGAACCGCCGCACCGACCTCTAAACGCACGCTGCGCTCGATCTTCTCCAACTGCGCTCGCGCTTGCGCGAGCCGTGCCTCTTCGGCCAGCACGCGGTCGTGGGCGGCGCCTGTGACGGGAAGCGAAACGTCGACCGCGGCGCTCGCGCCGGAAACGTGGAGGCCGGTATCGACGCCGGTGGTATAGCCGCCGGATACCGTGACCAGCGGCCATCCTCCGCGCCGCGCAACGGCGACTGCGCGTTCTTCCGCTGCGACATTTTCGCGAGCCGACGCGACATCGGGTCGCCGTGCAAGTGCGATTTGAATAGCATCGTTCGCATTCGTCATTAACGGAGGAATCTCGGTTTGGCTAAGCAGCGTGGTTTCAAACGACATCGCCGGGACGCCCGTTTCGGCTGCCAGTGTCGCGGCCGCCGTATCGGCATCGGCTTGCGCGCGCGCCAAGTCGGCCTGCGCGGAGGCAACCGCCACGGTTGCGCGCACGACGTCGAGCCGCGGCGCATCGCCGGCTGAAAAGCGCAGGTTGGCGGCGCGCAGTTCCGCATCCGCCGCCGCAAGCTCTTGTGTGCGAGCGTTTCGTGCCGCTTGGGCGCCGAGCGAGGAATAGTATGCGCTGATCACGGCAATTCGTTCGTTGCGTTCGGCATCGTTCAAGCTGAGGCGCGCGGCCTGTAACGCCGCACCGGCCTGTGCAATCGCCGGTGCGTACGCGAACAAATCCCCCAAGGTCCAGGAGGCGCCGACCGTGGTCAGGCGCTGCTCGACAGTGCCGGCGCCGGACGGACCCGCCTGCGGCGATTGCGCGTAATTCGCTAGTACTGCAGGACCGTAGGTGGCGCGCGCTTGATCGTAGAGTGCTTGCGCTTCGGCAACTTTTCCCCGTGCAATCGCTACGTCCGGCGAGACCGCCAGCGCGTCAACTTGCGCAGACTGAAGCGACAAACGCGCGTAAAGTAGAATCGTGCAAAGTACTTGCATCATGCAGTTTCTCGCTTTCCGGCAAAGCCTGCGTAGAATACGGGGATAAAAACGAGCGTGAAGGCAGTCGCGGTGGAGAGTCCCCCGATCACCGCGATTGCGAGCGGCTGTTCCATCGCCGCTCCGGCGCCGATGCCCAACGCGAGCGGCAGCAAGCCGCCGATGGCGGCGAACGTCGTCATGACGATCGGTCGCAGGCGCGTGCGGCCGGCAGCGACGAGTGCCTCTTCGATGGAATCGCCCTTTTGGCGCCGCTTGTTCGCGACGTCGATGAGCAGTATGCCGTTCTTCACCACAATCCCGACCAGCAGGAGTAGACCCATGAACGACGAGACGTTGAACGGCGTGCCCGTGATGAAAAGAGCAAGCGCGACGCCGATGAGCGCAAGCGGAATCGCCGTAAGAATTACCAGTGGCAGCCGATATGACCGGAAGTTCCCGAGCATGACGGTAAAGACCAATACGACAGCGATGAGAATCGCGGCCGCGAATTCGCGAAACGACTGCTGTTGCTCTCGGTACTCGCCGCTGATCGACACGTGGTAACCGGGCGGAAGCGACACTTTGGCGAGGGCGGCGCGGACGCCGGAGATCGCGGAGGAGAGGCTGGCACCCGCAATCGTCGCGGTGACGCGAATCACTCGAGCGCCGTTCTCTTCGTAGATCGTGCTCGACAGCGCCGCGGGCGAGACTTGGGCGAGCGATGGCAACGCGACCGGTCCGTTCGGCGTCGAAACGCCCGCGGCATCGGTTCCGAACGGCGTTCCCTCCACGGAGACGCGGACTGGAATCATGTTGACCGGTCCCGGCAACTGCGATGCCACCGTCCCTTGCGCCTGGGCGGCTAGCGCTCCGGCGAGCGACCCTTGCGACCACTGTAAGGTCGCCAGCGTCCGCGCGTCGGGTGAAATGCGAATCGTCGGGTCGGTGTACACGACGCCGGAAAAGACATCGGTGACGCCGCGCAACGGCGCGAGCGCGTCGGCGATTTGACCGGCGGATTTGACGAGTTGCGCCTGGTCGGGCCCCTCGATTGAAATCTCGAGCGGCGCCGGAACGCCGGAGACGTCGTTGATCATATCCTCCAGGATCTGATGAAAGTCGAGGCGTGCCGAGGGTACCGCAGCCGAGAGCTCGTCGCGCAGCCGATTGCTAACGACCGGATACGCATCCCGGCCGCGCTGCGGTTTGAGCTGCACCCGCAGGACGCCAACGTTCTGGGGCGTCGGTGAGTAGCCGTTGGTGTCGATGCCGGTCCAGCGCCCGACCGCTACCACCGCCGGGTCCTGCAAGACCAACGATTCCATTCTTGTCGCGGCGGCATCGGAGGCTTTCAGACTCGTCCCAACCGGCAGCTGATACCCGATCTCGAACTGTCCTTCGTCGAGCTTTGGAAGAAAATCGCTGGGCAAGCGCAGCAGCAGGCCCACAGTTACGATCAGGACGACGCCGGCGCCCGCGTAGACACCGGCACGATGCGCGAGGGCCCATCGCAGCAGCGGGTCGTAGCGGTGCAAGGCTGCGGATATGAACCCGTGCTCACGCTCCGGCGTTCTGGGCCGCAGTAGCCGCGTCGCCAGAACGGGCGCGACGAAGAGCGCCAAGCCAAGCGAAACGATGAGCGAAGCGGCGAGCGTGAGCGCAAGCGCGCGAAAGAAAAATCCGCTCACTCCGGTCAATAGCGCCAGCGGCACAAAAACCACGATGGTCGTGGCCGTGGACGCCGCCATCGCCCGCCCGATTTGGCGCATTGAATCCGCAACGACGTCGCGCATTGAGCCGCTCGGATCCATGCGGCGATTTCGTTCGATGTTTTCGATGACGACGATCGTGTCGTCGATGATCAATCCGACGGCGACCGCGAGGCCGCCGACGCTCATGAGGTTCAGCGTCTGATGCGCTTGCGCCATGATGAAGACGGCAATCGACATCGCGATAGGAATGACGATAGCCGCGACCATCGTCATACGAAGGTTGCGTAAGAAGGCGAAAATCACGAGAATCGCGAGCAGCGCACCCAATGCGATGGCGTCGCGCAGCGACGCCTGCGACTCCTCGACGAGCGTCGTTTGGTCCCAAAACTTGACGAATCGCACGCCGGCCGGCAGTTGCGTTTGCATTTGGGCCGCTCGCGCAGCGATGGCGGCAGCCATTCGCACCGCATCGGCTCCGGGGAGGGCATAGAAGCTCAAGATGACGGCGGGGTGCGCGTCGAAGCTAATCGCGTCGGTCTGCGGCGCGACGCCGAGGCGAACGTTGCCCATGGCGGCGACCGGTACCGCCGCGCTGTGTGCTGTCGCCACCAGCACCCCTTTGAGCGCGTTGAGACTTTTAATCCCGGCATCCACGACGAGGACGTCTCGAACGTAGTGAGCGTCGCGCAAGCCCACGGGGGTAACGGCCGTCGCTTCTGAAAGCGCCCGGCCGACGTCCGTTGCAGTCACCCCGTACTGTGCGAGCTCTGCTGGATTGAGCTCGACGTGATACTCGCGGGCCGGACCGCCCGCTACGGTGACGCGCGCAAGGCCGGGGGCGCCGTAGAACCGTGGAAGCATCGCCTGCACCGCGAGTTCGTTGAGCAATGTCTGCGACATCGCCGGGGAGAAGAGCGCATACGATACGATGGGCTCGCTATTGGGGTTGATGATGTTCGCGTGGATGTCGGTTTCTGCCGGCAAGCGGCTGCGTACCTGAGAGATTGCCTGATCGACGTACGCGAGATCGCTCTGCACGGTCGTGTGCGGATCGAACTCGACGACAAGCTCCGAGCTCCCCTGCGACGACGTCGCCAAGACGCGCGTGACCGACGGCAGACCCTGAAATGCGCGCTCCAGGGGTAAAGTTGCCGCCACCCTCACTTGATCGGGGGGAAGATTACCGACGTCCGCGACCACGTCGATACGCGAGAACGTCATCGTCGGGAAGATGCTGGCCGGTATGGCGCCATACGCGTAGACGCCGAGTATCGTAAGTACCGCAACGACGAAAACGATCAGCCGCTCGTTTCGTAGGCCAAAGGTCTCAAAGTCCATGCTAAATTAATCCTGTCATCGTCTTCCGCAGCGAACAGTCGAGCTTAAAGATGCGGTGCGCGAGAACACTTTCGAACGTCCGCGCAACCGCGCGCGAGGATATATCACTCGCGCTCCCGTCGGAGGAAAGCGTACTCCTGGTTTAGAGCGGAAGCGGCGGCGGTCTACTGAACAACGGCGGCGACCAGGCCGCGCATGAATGCACCGCCGTTGTTTTGGTGCCGAAAGGCAATACGAGCGCGATTGTACCCGTAAGCCGAGCGAGCAGCGTCGCAATGAAACGAACGACCTCGGGCGCGACTCGGATGATGATTCGAGCGCCAACGGTCGCAGCGGTTGCCAACATTATCGCAGTCATTAGCGAAACGGCGATGTCGCCGCGATCGATCACCGTAGCGACGCCGAACTCGCCTAAATGAGCGGCCAGCGCAAGAGTTAGAATGACAGCGAATGTCAGCAAAAAAAGCGTGGCGGGAGACCGCAGCGCGGGCAGTGCGCATAAACTCTCTCGAAGAGACCGTCGAACGGCCTTGAGGGAACGGCCTCGCTTGAACCTGTAAACGCAAAACAATGCTATCGCAAAGGCCGCGCCCGCGATCAAAAGCAGGCCGGAGCTCCGAAGGTCAATGCCCAAGCGATCGTCGGCGAGGTCGTCGAAGGCTTGAAATAGAAAGCAAGTCGAGAGCAGGCCCGCGACGAGAGCGGCTAAGAAGACGCCACGTTCCGAGCGTCGCGGCATGTTTGTCAACGCTGCGCAGTTGGACAAGGATCAGTCAGTTTCCCGCGGCCTCACGGCCGAATCCATAGCAATGATGGAAGCGAGTGTCTGTCTGCATACGACAATCTTACGACAATTCGCGCGGAAACTGGCGGAAAGTGCGAACGCTAGCGAACGAAACTTCGAGTCCCCCTCTCCACCGACGGAAACGCCTTACTCTACAAGGGATTTTGGCGTTCTTGTTTCCGGCTTACGGCGGTAGACGGATACTCGCCGGCAGTTACGATCGTGCGGATGCCCGCCGAGTAGGCCTCCTTGACCGCATTGGGGAACGCCGGGACGAACAGGATCTTCGAGCGCCACCAGACCGATGAATTAGTTATGTTGCGAGGTTGGGAGGGATCTGCTGGGGTAAAGCGCGCGCGCAACGCCAAGTATCCAGAGTCCCCGCGACGCTTGGCCTAAGCTACCCGTAGCCCTTCGTATCCGGTGCGAAGAGCCGCCGAGCTTCTCATTCGAGCGTCGATCGCGCGCGTTCTTGTCGCGCGTTTGCCCTGTGATCGGCTGCAAGCCAACCCGACACGCTAATCAGCAGAGCAAAGCCGAAAAGATTGCCCTGAACGCATATCACCAACATTGCGATTGCACCGGCGGGACCGTTCATGAAGCTGATCTCCACCACGGACAACCGCCGTACTGGGAAATCGAGATCGAGCACCACCATTCGCAGCCGCTCCATACGTGCCATGGAGCGGAAGTGTGGGTCAACGCACGCAACGGAAAGGTGATCTACTTTCGCTGCGACGACTAGCGGCTTACTGCAACATGCTTCGCTGGCTCGCTTATTACAACCGCTACGATTCAGCGAGCGGCGGAGCGATGCCGTTAGCCGCAGCAATCGTGAGAAAAGAACTGACGTCATCGACTTAAGGGGCCCTTGGTGCTAGTGCCGTTTCATGTTGGCGCTATCCAGCAATCAAGAGATGTAATCCCGCGCCTACGGACGCGAGGCTCATCGTTCGAGCTCTCGTCGGTCCCTTTGGTAAAGCCTGATACCATCCAAAGACGCGCCGGGAAACTCGCGGGGTGGCCGCGCCCGTTATTCGCTTGGCGTCTTCTAGAACGTCTTCGCGCGTCGGGGCGGCCATCCGACGAACGCGTCGCCGTTGAACTTCGGGCGCCGATGGCTCAAGACGTATGCCGAGACGTCGTAGGCTTGTGCAACGGTGAGCGAGCCGGGCTCGTCCTGCGGCATGTTCGCATACACGAAGGGCGCCATCTTATCGATCTTCGCCATGCCAGCTCCGGTGTTGAACGACTTCGGGCCCCACAGCGGAGGGAATACCCCCGAAATGCCCGCGCCGTCGACCTGATGGCAACGGACGCACTTCTGACCGAAAACCGTTGCACCGGCCAAAACGCTGGGCACCCGACGCGAAAGACGTTGTGGCGCTTGCCCCGTCTGTCCGACCGGCGTCCCTCGCGAGATCCACGCGATATATGCGACGAGCGCGATTATCTGCTTGCTCTGATACGCCGGGGAAACGCCGTTCATACTGCGGAGAAAGCATTCGGCGATGCGGTCCTGGAGGGCGATAACGCGATGCGATCGGCTGTTCCACTGAGGAAAGCGCGCGTACACGCCGACGAGGCTCTCGCCGTTGCGTTGGGTGCCGCCGGCGATATGGCACGCCGCACACGCCATATCCGCTCTCGCATACGGCTTCATCAGCCGGTGCGTATCGACAAAGAGCGCATGACCGTATGCGATCGTCTGACCCATCGGCCCAGCCGGGAGGTGACGCGGATCGTAAAGCGCGGCCGGGCGCGGCGAGCCGCCGGAACAGCCGGCAAATGCGATCGCGATCGCACAGGCGCAAAACCGAGCCCGCAACCGCACGTTTCTAGAAAGCCGGTGAGATGTAGGTGTAGCGGTACGTTGCTTGCAGGACGGCAATCGTGGCGACCATCGAAGGCACGACGACCGCACCCGGAATCAGGTGGGTCAGTATGTCGTCCGCCACTTGCGCGGCCGTCATCCCAGCCGGCGCGAAACCTCGCTTGACCAGCAGCCGTGCCTGCTCTTCCGCCGCCGTATGGCAGGTCAGCATGACTAGGCCACGCTGCTGCAGCATCTCGATCGAGGCATCCTGGTACATGCCCTTCTCATCATCCGGATTCGCAGACGCATCGAGCGCCGCGTGCTTTGCGAGGAAAAGGTTCGACGTCACCGGCGCGCCGGCGGCATCCTTTAGATTGAAGAACTCGCCGATGCGGTACTTCTGCCACACGTAATCACCATAGCCGTAGGACGCCGACGGACCGTGGTTGGCCATGACGATCGCGATCTCGCTCGCGGCGTAACCGAACCCAAACTGAAGCCCGTTGAACGAGTTCTTGATGTTGTTGAAGATCGCCGGCTTGAATGCGACCGATTCGTAGAGCTGGCGAATCTGCGCGGGCTTGCCGACGATTTTCGCAAACTCGTCGATCGCGAAATCGGCCTTACGCTCGACGAAATGCGTACCTCCCGGCACGCTTGTCTGCGCCGATGCCGTTCCCGCGGCGACGAGAGCGGCCGATGCGGTCAGAAACGAAGTGCGTTTCAAAGCTACTCCTCCTTTGGCAGCGTTGGAGCGCCGAATCCATACGATTGGTAGATCTCTTGTGCTTGGGGCGTCGTAAGAAACCGCACGAATTCGCGCGCGAGCTGCGGGTGCGCTGCCCGCGCAACCACCGCCGCTTCGTATGAGGCCCGGACGTTCTGGGGGGCGGCAATGCGCACCGTCTCGATCGGCGCTCCGATGCGCTGCTGATAGAGCGCTTCGGATATCCAGACCGGCCCCGCGTCGACCCGCCCCGCGATCAGCCACATCGGCGTCTGACGGTGATGGATCTGTGTCAGCAGCGTGGTTCCTTCGCGGATTTTGGTCACCATGATCGTGTGAACGAGCGCCTCTCCCCCGGCCTTTCGATACGCCAGCTCGATTTGCCGCGCGACGCCCTCCCAAGCCGGATTCGGCATGGCCACACGAACGTCGCTGCGACCCAGATCCCGTAACGATTCGATATGCTTGGGATTGCCGGCGCGCACGGCAATCGCAAGCACGTTGGTCGCGTAGCCGATCGGCTTCGCCACCAAGCCGGCGCTGAGGACGTCGTCCATCCGGCGCTTCCCCGCGATGAAAACATCGGGAGCCACTTCGACGCTCAGCGATCCGATTTCGAGCAACCCCGCGCGAAGTTGGCGAGCGAGTATCCCGGGCGGGAGCGTCTCGTAAAAGATGCGAGCAACGCCCGAATGGGACCGCTCGAAAGCCGAGAGGAGCGCCGGCATGACCATCCACTGGTTTCCGCCGACGAAGAGCACGAGCTGCGCGTCGCAGGGGTTGCCGTGCAAATCCAGCGACTCGTCGGCACCAGATACCGCAAGCGAGGGAGGCGCGCCCGAGGCGCCGAGCAGCGTGAGTACGAGAAAGATGCCAACGATCCACCGAGCCACGCATGCCAGTTCGACATGTCAGCAAGCTTTTCCGACGCGACCGGCTCGACCAGGACAATTCGCCATCGACCTTTCTAAAGGTCGGTCCAGATGAGTTCTACGGATCGCCGCGGTCTCAGCAGGACCGAGGCAGATGCACTGCTCGCCCGGTACGGCCCCAATGCGATCGCCGTCGAGCGACCAAGCCGGCTGACGATCCTGGCGCGTCGATTGTGGGGCCCGATTCCGTGGCTCCTTGAGATTACACTAGGGCTCACGTTGGCGACGCATCGTTTTGGGGATAGCATTGCCATAGCGTTCTTGCTTCTCTTCAACGCGGCGGTCGCGACCTGGCAAGAGGGCAGAGCCGGCGACGCACTGGAGCTTCTGCGCTCGCGCATCGTCGTTGAGGTACGCGTCAAGCGCGACGGAGAGTGGACGACCCTGCCCGGAGACGGTCTGGTTCCCGGCGATCTCGTGCATCTCAGCGTGGGCGATGTCGTCGCGGCAGATACGCGGCTGCTCGACGGAGGCATCGAGGTGGATGAATCGGCGCTTACGGGAGAATCGTTGCCAAAGGCTCTCGATGCCGAAGCGCTCGCGTACGCGGGGACAGTCGTGCAGCGCGGAGACGGCGACGCTACCGTGATCGCAACGGGTTCGTCGACGAAATTTGGTCGTACGGCTCAGTTGGTTCCGACCGCAAAAACGACCGGGACCCTCGAGCACCTCGTCGTGCGCCTGGTCTCGATCCTATCAGTTGCGAGCCTCGTCGTCGTAGCGGTCATCGCGTTTGCCGCGCTGCACTACCGTGTCGATCCCGTCGATATCGCGGTGTTTTCGCTAATGATCCTGCTGGCGTCGGTACCGATCGCCTTGCCGGCTGCCTTTACGTTGGCAACGACGCTAGGCTCGATCGACCTCGCTAAACAAGGCGCGCTCGTCACTCGTCTGTCGGCCGTTGAGGACGCCGCCTCGATGGACGTCCTCTGCACCGACAAGACGGGCACGATCACCGAGAATCGCGTCGCCGTCGCGGAGTGCGTCACGTACGAGCCCTTTAGGGAAGACGATCTCGTTGCGCTGGCGGCTGCAGCTTCAGACGAGGCGCAGAAGGATCGCATCGACATGGCGGTTTTGCGGTTTGCGCGCGAGCGGCGCAGACATTCTTTGGGCCGGCACTCACGCAACGGTCTACAAGGGAGCGCCGAACGTGCTGCGTGCGATGATTGTAAGCTCGGCGCGATTGATGGACGCCGACGCCGAGCGCCTAGCGAGGTCGGGCGCTCGCGTCCTGGCGGTCGTGCTCCAGCACGAGCGCATGGCGCAGCTCGTCGGCTTGATCGCCCTCTCGGATCCACCGCGCGCCGATGCCGCTAGCTTGGTCGATCGGCTGCATGGCCTCGGAATCGACGTCGAACTGCTAACGGGTGATGCTGAACCGACGGCACGGCACGTGGCACGAGCCGTCGGAATCCCGCAAGAAGCGGTCTACGCATCGATTTATCCTGAGAACAAGCTCTCGATCATTCGCGAGCTACAAGCTAGGCGGCACGTCGTTGGGATGACCGGCGACGGCATCAACGACGCACCGGCCCTCCGACAAGCCAACATCGGGATTGCCGTCGCAAGCGCCACCGACATCGCAAAGGCCGCCGCCGGAGTCGTTTTGACCGAGCCGGGGTTATCGAACGTTGTCTCTGCGATCGAGGCCGGCCGCCGGGTGTACGAACGGATGTTGACCTACACGATCATGAAGATGGTGAAGTATTTCGAGATCATCGGCGTGCTCACGGCCGGCTTCTTTCTCACCAAGTCCTTCCTGCTCACACCGCGTCTCATGGTGGCCCTTCTGCTTTTCAATGACTTCGTCACGCTTTCGATCGCAACCGACAACGTCGCCGCTTCGCGCTCCTTTGACGTATGGCGAGTCGGACGGCTCGTCGGCGCCGCTGTTTCGTTGTCGGTTCTGACCGCGCTCGCCGTGTTCGGCACGGTGATCCTAGCAGCCCACCTGTGGCGTTTGGACCTCGATCACTTACGCAGCGTGGGTTTTCTTCGCGTTGGTAGCGATGGGGCAAATCGCCGTTTTCGTCGTGCGAGCGCGTAGCTCGCTGTTTGGCCTATCGCCTTCGCGCTCGCTGCTCGGGACGACAGCATTTGCGATCGTGGCCGCATCGATTATGACGCTCCGCGGGATATTGACACCCGCGCTCCCTGCGGTGTCGCTCCTAACGATTGCGGTCTTGCTTGTTCTCGCGGGACTACTGATCAATACGCTCAAGCTGCCGATTCTCGCCAGTTTCGGCTTAGCGGTGCGAAGATCGTGAGTATCGCGGCGCCAGTACCCCCAGCAGTGCTTTACACGATCATCCCAGTGGGTGTTGCGCTATCTGGCGCGGTCCTTACGGCGATTCGTCCTCCTAGCGAGCAGACTGCAGAGCTCGGTGCAGCATATTACTGCAGGGATCATTTTTGCCGCCGTAGCGCTCGAGCTGCTGCCGCCGATCCGTGGTCAATCTCCGTTCGTCGCCGCCATTGGCTTTTCGATCGGCATCCTGGCGATGATGCTGCTGCGATCTGCGGGCAAGAGCTTTCGTAACGGCGTCACGGCGTCACAGACGCGCGGCTTCGCTGCTGCAGCTGCACTCGACGTACTGATTGACGGTGTCATTCTTGGAGCAATGTTCACGCTCGGAACAAAGCAGGGCATCCTGTTAACGGCGGCTCTTGCGGCTGGCCTCTTGTTTCTGAGCCTCTCGGTTGCAACCACATTAAGTCGGGCGAATGTTGCGCGCCGCATGGTCATCTTAATCGTCGCTCTGATAGCCCTCGCGATGCCAGTGGGAGCTGCCGGCGGTGCGATCCTCCTACGGCATGCGGCTGCTGGAACGTTGGCAGCCGTCCTTGCGTTCGGCGCCGTCGTGCTGATGTACGTCGTTACGGAAGAGTTGCTGGTGAGGGCGCACCGGGTAACGCGCACGATGAGAAGAAGTCGCTACGCCGACTTCACAAATGCTTCTTATCGTTTTATTAGCATGAGCCTTGCGCCGAAAGGATCGTGATGCCGATGTCTATGCAGAACCCTACTGAGACTGCCCCAAAGGTTGAGTATGAGTCCAAACTTTACCAGGATCGCTCTAGTGCCGAGCACGCCCTCGAACGGCTCCAAGCCGTCGGTTATGGTCGAGACCACGTCAGCCTAATCATCGACGAACGGGATCTGCCCATAGATCAAAGCTTCGAAAGCGACACTTCACCGCTGGCGGAGCGCGGCGGAATGGGCGAAACGGGAGAAATGGCCGGAGCGATTGGAGGCGGCCTGATCGGAGCGATCGTTGCCGCCGCCGTGGGTATGTCACTGGCTTTGACCACCGGCGTCGGAGTCATAGTGGGACCTCTGGTGCTCGTGCTCATCGGCCTCTCCGGCGGCGCCGCCTGGGGGACCATCATCGGCGGCCTGCTCGAACTCGGGGTCGAAGCCGAGGATTGGCGAGCGGGTCTACAGCGGGGCGGAGTCGTCGTCATCGTCGCCCTCAAGTCGCATGCGGATCGAGCACGCATCCGCAAAGCGCTCATCGGCTTCGGATAACGCCTTTAGCGCGTCACGTTCAGGACGACGCCATCGCGCATGGTAAACGAAGCCGCAGTGGCGTCCCTTACGCATGGCGAGGGCCAATCCAACCCCGAGCGATTGCGAACATCTTTGCGTTGATCACGAAAAAGCGCCAGAGCTGGTACGGCAGAAAGTTTCTCCAAAAGCGTCCCATCGTGGGCCCCCTATTCCGGAATCAGCTGCCAGCCCGGTTTGGCCTGCAGCTTCCACATGAAAGCGTCGTGCAGCATACGTTTCGTCCAGGCGCCGGCGAGACCGACGTCGAGATCGCAGAGCGCGAGGTCGCGCCCAAACTCGGGATACTTCTCGAAGTTCTTGGCGACCGGCATCATGATGATCGAAGCCGCCGATCCGTTCCAAATAGATTTGCCCATCGATGCGATGCAAGCTGCGGGCATCTCGCTCATCGCCATGCGATGCGACGGCTGCCGTCCGTTCAGTTGATCCGCGATGTTGTACGCGACGGTGCGGCCCATGATGCCTGAGGCCATGCCGGTGCGCGGCGGGGTCGCGACGATGGTCGTTCCGGCCGCCGTCTTCTTCGCCTTCGAGAGCGGATGGGGGGGCGCAAACGCGATGCCCGCCGCGTAAACGTTCTCGTAGAGGGGCGAGCGATAGATCGCGGGCCAGTCTGAGCCACGGTACTGGTCGTAGGTCTTCGGCGTGTAGTCGGCATCGACGCGCATGAAGCCGCTGGGCACCGTCATCTTCTCGGTAATGTCGCTTCCGTCGGAAGCAACGTACTCGAGCGGGATGCCGCGAAACTGCGGAATCAGCATCGCAAAATCGTACGTCAGCGTCGCGGGATCGTAACCAACTTGATCGTACTCGAGGCGCCCAGGCTCAACCTTCGTAACGCCTGCAGCGACGAGCGGCTTGATCCGTGCTTCATCGAAAAGCATGCGAACCAATGCCGTTCCCGTCACGATCGTGCCGCGCTTGCGCGCCTCGATGCCGTCGACGCCGAAATCGCCCGGATCGGGCTCATTGGTGAGAAAGATCAGTTCGGCAAGATCGCGCACACCGCGTCGACGCAAATCGGCGTCGAGATTCATCACGTACTCGAACGCCGCGCCCTCGCAGGTCGCCGCCGGATGACCGACGCCGACGACGAGTCGCTGGCGCTCTCCCTTCCGCATGCGCCCGACGCTTTCGAGATAAGCATCGCGCGCGGCAACGGCGTGCTCGACGGAGCAGACGCTCTGCGTCGTGCCGGCCTTGGGTCCGAGGCCCGGCGTGCCCTCGAAGTTTAAGTATGGCCCGGTCGCGTTCACTAAGAAGTCATACTTCAGCACCTTCTCAGTCTGGCCGTCGGCCAGACGGATCGTGACGGAACCGTCGTCGGGTGCAATCGTCTCGGCGCGTCCATCAAGATATTCGATGCCCAGCTTTGCGTAGACCGGCGCGAGCGCAAAGTGGACCTGCTCCGCCGGCATCGCGCCGATTCCGACCCAGATCAAGCTGGGAAACCACGTAAACCGATTCCCCGGCGCGACGACCGTAATGTGATCCTCTTTGCGCACGAGATGTGAGAGGTGCAAGGCCGCAGTGTGCCCGGCGAAACCCGCACCCAAAATCAGGATTTTCATGACGTGTTTCTCCTTAAGTGATTCGTATTCACAGCAGACCCGCCGCAAACCGAAGCCGCGCATCCTGCACCGCGACGTCGGATTGGGCCTGTATGAGTTGAAGGCGCGACTGCGCGAGTAGCAGCTCGGCCTGTTGCAGCTCGAGCTGCGTGCCGACACCTTCGCGATAGCGCAGTCTCGCGATCCGCGCGCTCTCGTCCGAAGATGTAACGGCATCAGAGGCGGCAGCCGCGCGTTCTCGCGCGCTTCCCAGGCGTGCATAGGCTTCGCGCACCTCGAGTTCGACGGCAGTGCGGGCACTCTCGTAGTCGGCTTTCGCCTGCGCGATTGCAGCCGATGCAGCGGCGATTCGTGCGGCGGTGGCGCCGCCGTCGAAGAGTTTCCAGACGGCTTGCAGCTCGACGGTGAACTGTGGGAGGTACTCACTCACGACCACGGGTTGCGTGTTGCCCTCGCTCACGAGCAGCGATGCCGCCGGACGCTGGAGCGCGCGCGCCTGCTCGAATGCCGCCGTCGCCGCGTCGAGCGCTGCCTTCGCCGAGTGCAACTCGCCGCGCGCCGCCAGCGCAGACGCGACCGCGGCTTGCAGGTTCATCGAAGCGGCGCCCGTTCGAAACGGGGTAACGAGAACGATCGGAGTATCGATTGCGATGCCCATCGCCGCCGTCAGCCGGTCGTGGGCGATGATCTCGTTGCCGTGCGCTTCGTCGGCCTCCGAACGGCGTTCCGCAAATTGCGCTTGCGCCTGCAAAAGATCGGCTCGCGGAGCGACGCCCTGCTCGAACCGCATGCGTGTCAGCTCTAAATCGGACTCCGAGACCGCAACGGCTCCATCGAGCGTGCGCGCCGCATCGGTTGCCGCAGCAAGGTTCGAGTAGGCAGCCGTAACGCGCGCGACCAAGGCGCTGCGCGCCTCGTACTCCGCGCCTTGCGCGGCGGAGAGCTTCGCAACCGCGTTACCAACCGATGCAGCACCATATCCGCCGTCGTAGAGCGCGTAATGGAGCGCGAGCAGCGGCACGTTGGTCGTATTCGGCTGGAACGGCAGCGGACCGATCGGCGTTTGCAGCGTCGCGACACGGTCGACGGTTTGAAACGTATCTTCGACGGTGATCGTTGGCCAACGATCGCCTTGCGCGGCGCGGACCTGAGCGAAAGCGGCAACGGTCGAACCGGCCGTGGCCAGCAAATCCGGGTTGTGAGTCTGCGCGATTGCGATCGCCATCCCGAGCGAGAGCGAGATTGGATTAGGCACGCGCGGGCTCTCCTTGGCGCGCAAGCACTCCATCGGGCGTAGGGGCGCGATGCGGCACCGGTATATCGCCGATGCGCGCGAAGAGCAGCGGAATTGCGAGCACGGAGAGCAGGGCCGACGCACTCATTCCGAAGACGAGCGCCCACGCCAGCCCGCTCCAAACCGGATCGGCCGCAATCACCACCGCGGAGAGCACGCCCGCCGCGGCGGTCATGAAGATCGGTCGCGTTCGCGCGGTGGTCGCTTCGACGAGCGCGCGCTCGAGCGGCATGCCTTCCGCGAGCCGGTCTTCGGTGAATTCGATCAAAATGATCGAGTTGCGCACGACGATACCAATCAAGGCGATCAAGCCGATCATCGCGGTAGCTGAGAAATAGATGCCGAACGGCGCGAGCAGCGCGAAGCCCGGGAGAATGCCGAGCATCGCAAGCGGCACCGCGGCAAGCACGACCAGCGGGGTGCGGAACGATCGAAAGCGCGCGACGAGGAGGAAGTAAATGAGCGCAAACGCCAGCAGCATCGCGCGGCCCAAATCCGCAAAGACGGTGCGCGTCATATCCCACTCGCCGTCCCAGACGATCCGATAGCCTGCCGGCAGCGGTACGTTACGCAGCGCGAGCATCGCTTCGATCACCGCGTAGGTCGAGCTGCGTCCCGCCATCTCGGCCCCCACGTACGTAACGTCGCGATAGTCGTCGCGAAAGAGCGGCTGCGGCGCCTGCTGTGCGGTAATCGTGGCGATCTCGCCGAGAGGAACGCCCGTACCTGCATCGTTGTTAAGAACGATGCTGCGCAGCGATGCCGGATCGCGCCGAAACTGCGGCGCAAAACGCACGACCACGTCTTCCGGACGCGTGTCGAGCGGATCGTGCATCGTTGAGACGACCGCGCCGTGCAGCGCCGTCTGCAGTGTCAGCACGACGTCGGAGACGTTCAGGCCGGAGAGCGCTGCCCTGCGCGGATCGACCTGCACGAAGATCGCCGGTGGAAGCTGCTTGTCGCTGGGATCGACGTCGACGATGCCGCGTTCGCTTTGAAGCTGTAAAGCGAGCCGCGACGCGATCGCGCGCCGCACCTCCGGATCGCTACCGTAGATCTTCGCGAAAATCGTGTTTCTCACGGGCGGACCCGGCGGCGTCTGATCGATGCGCAACTGCGCGCCGTATGCCGCCGCAACGGCCTGCAGCCGCGGGCGCAGCCGGCGCACGAGAACGGCCGACTGAACCTTTCGCTCGTGTTTTGGAACCAGATTCACCCGGATCTCGGCTTGATTGGGATTCGTGCGAAAGACGGTGCCGGTAAAGAGGCTCGAGAGATCGGGCACGTCGTTGGTGCCGACGAAGGTCTCGTAATCGCGGACTTCGGGCGCCTTGGCGAGCTCAGCGCCGACGGCATCGGTGATGCGCGACGTTGCTGCCACGGTGCTCGACGGTGCAGCATCGATCTTCACGAGGAACGTCGTCTCGTTGGCGCGCGGCAGCATGCGGAACTGCACGAGCTGCAGCAGCGGTAGCGCTAGGGCGACGGCAAGCGCAATTCCCAGCGCCGCCAGAAATGCATTTCCCTTCCTTCTATTGGCGAGGAGCGCGGCTAGCCAATTGCGCAACGGTGCGATCCAGCGCGGCGTTCCGCGAGCGGCTTTGAGCTTGACCCCGCGCAAAATGTGGTAGGTCGCCCACGGTGTGATCGCGACTGCGACGAAAAGCGACGTCAGCATCGCGACGGGAACGTTGATCGGGATCGGCCGCATGTACGGCCCCATCATGCCCGTGACGAAGAGCATCGGCAGGAAAGAAAGGACGACCGTTACGGTCGCGAGCGCGGTTGGGCTTGCGACCTCGCCGACGGCGTTGACGGCCGCGCGGTCGCGTGGAGCATCGGGATCTTGCGTGAAATGGCGATGGATGTTTTCGACCATGACGATCGCATCGTCAACGAGCAAGCCGAGCGCGAGAATTAGCGCGAAGAGCGTAATGCGGTTGATCGTTTGATGCGTGAGCCCGCCGACGCCGAGCGTTACGAAGAGCGTGAGCGGAATCGCCATCGCGACGACCAGCGCTTGCCGCCAGCCGAGCACGAGCAGCAGTACGACCACGATTGCGATCGCCTCGGCCAGGCGTTCGATGAGCTCGTTGACGGCAAGGTTCGCTTTTTCGCCGTAATCGCGCGTGACGGTCGCGGTCATGCCCGGCGGCAGCTCGGCGCGCTTGACGACATCGATGATCCGCGCCGCGACGCCGACGGCATTGACGCCCGGCTTCTTGGCAACCGCAATGCTCACTGCCGGTTCGCTCGCGCCCGCGATTGCGCGCGAGTCGAAGCGCGCGTCGTCTTCGAGCGGCGCAATGCCGGCGCGAACGTCCGCGACGTCGCGCAGCGCGACGGGGGTACCGTCGTGCACGCCGACGATCGTCGAGCCAACCTGGGTCGCGTTCTCGAAGGGCGCGCCGACATGCACTTGCAGCTCGGACTCTGCCCTTCGCAGGGGACCCGCAGCGCCGACAACGTCTGCTGCGCCGAGCGCATCCGCGACGCTCGCAGGCGAAAGGCCGAACGCAGCGAGGCGCGAGGGATCGAGGGTGACGTCGACTTGGCGAGAGCGGCCGCCGTAGGTCGAAATGGTCGAGACGCCGTCGAGCGGCTCGATCGAGCGAATCAGGCGCTGCGCAGCATCGTCGAGCTGGCCACGGTCGTAACGAGGACCGTTGAGCGTCACGACGACGATCGGGATGTCGTCGGTGCTCATCGGCGTGATCACCGGCTGCGACGCGCCCGGCGGCAGATCGCCGAGATGCGCGAAGACCTGATCGTAGAGATCGACGAACGACTTGGTCGGATCGTCGCCGACGTGGAAGAGCACCGTCATCAGCGAGGCGTCTTGCGTTGACGTCGCATAGATATGCTCGATGCCCGGCACTTCGCGCAGCACGCGCTCGCCGCGCTGGGTCAGCGTTCGCGAAATCTCTTGCGGCGAGGCGCCGGAATAGCGCGTCACGATGATCGCAGCCGGGCGAGTGATCTGCGGGTTCTCCTCGCGTGGGGTCGTGAGCATTGCAAAGAGACCCCATGCTACGATCGCAATGACGACGACGAGCGTCAACTTCGATTTGAGAAAGTACGCGGCGACGCGCGCCGCCCAGTTCGACCGTTCCACCGTCATCGCGCCACGACGGGGCTGCCGTCGGTGAGGCTTTCGGTTCCGCGAACGACGACTTCACGATCGCTCGCGCGCAAGCCATCGACGAGCGCGTAACGTACATCGGCGCTTCCCGTGCGCACGGGCACGAACGTCGCATGCCCTCGCGAAACGACGAATACGCCGGTCTGACCGGCGCGCGTGACGAGCGCCGTAAGCGGCACGGCAGCGCCACGATTCGCAACGCCGGGAAGCTCGACGCGTGCGTACATACCCGACTCGGCCCCCGTGACCGGCGGCAGCACTAGTTTGACGAGCGCGGAGCGAGACGCCGGATCGTTCATCGGCGTTACCGAGCGGACGCGTGCCGCAGCACTGCGGTCGAGCGCATCGATGCGAACCGTTACCAGCTGCCCGACCTCGATCGTGCCCGCCGCATCCTGAGGGATGGCGACGTCGACTTCCAGGGCACCGTCGCTCTGGACGCCGACGATCGGCACGCCGGGCGCGACGACGCTTCCGGGATCGATGTATTTGGCGGTCACGATGCCATCGAACGGCGCGCGCACGATCGTGTCGGCGAGTGCCGTCGATGCAGCGGCGAGCGCTCCGGCAGCCGCGGCCTGCGACCCGCTTCCTTCCGCGATCGTCGCCCGCGCCTGATCGAGCGCGGCGGCTGCGGCGAGATAATCGCTGTGCGCTTGATCGTAGGTTTGCCGCGCGACCGCGCCCGCGGCATAGAGCCGCGCCATCCGCGCTTCTGTTACGCGCGCCAGCGCAAAGCGCGCCCGTGCGGCTTCATATCCGGCTTCGGCCGCACCACGATCGGCTTGCGCCCGGGCGAGCTCCCCCGCCGCTTGCGCCTGCTGCGCGCGATAGGTCGAGGCGTCGACGATCGCGAGCGGTTCGCCGGCATACACGCGATCGCCGATGCGCACGCGCAACTCTACCAGACGTCCCGTTACCGTTGCCGCGAGCTGCACGCTCTGCGAGGCGACGAGGTTGCCGGAAAGTTCGAGCGGCGCGGCGATCGCGCGCCGAACCACCGGCGCGGTTTGTACGCTTACCGACGTCTCGCCGCCTGGCTTCGTGCTATTCGAGCAGGCTGTCGGCAGCGACGCAGCGATCGCCATTGCGATGAGACGGGCAAGCACTACGCTGCGGACTTTGAGCCGACGCCCGCCATCGCGAGAAGGTTCGACATTAGGCAGTACCCGGTGAAGGACGATTGCAGCAGATTCGCCCCGACGAACGCGGCTAGCCACAGCCAGCGCACGTCGATAAGTGAAAGGAGCAGGCTGATCAGCACGAGCGTGCCGGCGACTCCGCGCACCACCGCCTCGATTCTCCAACCGCGTTCGGTAATGCGACCGCGAAGCGGATTCGATTCGTTCATGCTTCCTAATACCCCCCGGGGTATATTGAAAGTTGCAGTTCTTGTCGCACGGGAACATCGTAACCGCTCGTTTGGAAGATGCCGTGAACGAACCGCCTCAGACCTTCTTTAAGTCTTCCCAATTGCAGAGCGAGTACATACTGGGTAGAGTATCGTTATGCCGCGAAAAGCCGCTCTTAATCTCGATGCCGCGACGACGGCAAGACTGCTGGCCCGCCTCCGCCGCGTCGAAGGACAGGTGCGCGCGATCGCGCGGATGATCGAGCAGCGCCGCGACTGCCACGCGATCGCGCAGCAGATGGGCGCCGCCAAATCGGCGCTAGAACGCGCGACCGTGCAGCTCATGACGGCGAGCTTCGTCCAATGCCTGCGCCCCAACGAGCGCGGAGAGCACGATCGGCGCGAACTTGCGCGACTTGCCGATACGTTCACGAAGATTCTCGGCTAAAGCAACGCAGCAACGCTTCCGGACAGCGCACAGGCCTCACCCGGGTGCTAACCTGAGGTCTCTCTTGTGTACTTTCTTTTCGATCATGCAGAGGTACGCGCCCTGGCGTACGCGCCGCCCGCGCCACTGAAAGGAACAGCGGAAACGATTTTGAACCGGGCGGCGCCGTAAACCTGGCGCCATTCCTAAAGTCGCTGCGAGCCTGCATCATATCGGTGGTCACCTTAAGAGGCCTCGGCGTTTGGCTCTGGGCGGACGCTACGGAGGTAGGGCTCGCCGCAAAAAGAAAAGCAACGAGAGCGAACAGAAAAACTGCCGTAGCAAAAAAGATGGGCTATTTCTTGAGTTTCGTACGCACGCCAGGCTTCGAGCGGCGTTTACTTCGCATGTAAGGGGCCAGGGGTTCGAGTCCCCCATCTCCACCATTGAAAACGCCTGATTCTATTGCGATCTGGGATTTTTACGCCTGCGAAACTGCGCGGCGATCGGCGGAATTTACGATCAATGTAAGTGTTCAGGAGACGATCTCGTGATCTGAAACTCGGGACTCTTTAAGGAAAAATCGCCAACTTCTGTCGAAGGGATTCGGTCTACGAATGACAGTCGCACGACAACTCACGGCGAGTTGGCTGAGGTGTAGCATGGAATTGTTCTGTTTAGACGGCGGTTCATCCTCGCTCAAATACGCACTGTACCACGCGTCGTCTGGCCAGCTAACGCGCCGCTCTGCGGGAATCGAGCCGGCGACCGGCAACGCCGCGGGTGATCTTGGTCGAGCGCTATCCAAAGTCAAACCGCAAGTCGACGACGTAATCGGCGCAATCGGTCATCGGATTGTCTTCGGCGGTCTTCGATACGAGGCGCCGACCCACGCCGACGACGCCGTTTTGACGGATCTGGAAACACTGGTTTCAGTCGAACCGCTGCACTTGCGCAGCGAACTCGACCTTGTGTATGCAGCAATGCGGCTCATCCCAAGCGCATCGCACATCCTTTGCTTTGATACAGCCTTTCACCGCCAATCGCCCGCCATCGCCAAGCGCCTCCCGCTCCCAGCGCACATCGATCCGCTCCTTCAACGCTACGGATTCCATGGGCTCTCGTACGAATACATCGCGTCAGAACTCGGGCCTGAGGCAGGGCTTACGGTTGTAGCGCACCTTGGCTCTGGCTCCAGTCTCTGCGCCCTCAATGGCGGCAAACCGATCGATACGACGATGGGCTTTAGCGCTTTGGGCGGTCTCATGATGGGAACGCGGCCAGGCGATCTCGACCCGGGCGTCATCGTTCGACTGCTCGATTCCGACCGGTACGATGCGGCACGACTATCTGACTTGCTCTACGATAAATCGGGCTTGCTGGGCGTCTCAGGTACGAGTTCGGATATGCAAACGCTGCTCTCTGCAGCGGATGCCGATTCCGGCGCTGCGCGGGCGATCGAGCTCTTCGTTTACCAGCTGATCAAACATCTCGGTTCGATGATCGCGGTCCTCGGAGGTCTCGACACCCTCGTATTTACCGGCGGGATCGGCGAGCACGCGCCGACGATTCGCGCCGCTGTCTGCGAGCGGCTCAGATATCTCGGACTACAACTCGATGTGGCGGCGAACGACGGGAACCAACGAGTGATCTCCACGCCGAAAAGCCGCGCCACCGTCTTGATGATTCCAACCGACGAGAACCTCATGATCGCGCGCCATACGCTGCGGTTGCTCGGGCAAGGGCTCTAGGGGTCTTCGTCCTTCTTCTCCGCCTGCTCCGCAGCGTGATACTTGCGCCGGATCTGATCGATATCGACCGTCGCCGCCGGAAAGGCCATTCCCAGCGATTCCAGCGTCTCGACGACGATTTTCGACACCGCCAGGTTGCGAAACCATTTGTGGTTTGCGGGAATCACGAACCACGGGGCATCGGCCGTGCTCGTTTGAGTTAGCGCCTCTTCGTATGCCACCAAATATTGCGTGAAATACGCGCGTTCAACGTAATCTGCTTCGCTGATTTTCCAACGCCTTGTCGGGTCGCCCAAACGGTCTTTGAATCGACGAAGCTGTTCGTCCTCGCTGATGTGGAGATAGAATTTTAGGATAGTCGTATCCGCGGCTACGAGGTTCTTCTCGAAATCGTTGATGAGGTCGTAACGCCGCGACCAAACCGGCGCTGGCACGAGTTTATGAACCCGAACGACGAGAACGTCCTCGTAATGCGACCGGTTGAAGATAACGATGTCGCCTTTCATGGGCGCTTGAAGGTGCGCCCGCCAAAGAAAATCGTGGTCCGCCTCCTCCTGCGATGGAACCTTAAATGCGTGCACCCGAGCGCCTTGCGGATTCAGCGCACCAAAAACGTGTCCGATGGTGCCGTCCTTGCCCGACGCGTCGAGCCCTTGGAGACAAATCAGCAACGATCGTTTGTGCTCTGCATACAACAAGTGCTGCAGGTTCCATAGCTTGTGGTCATCCTGCTGGACCTCCGCATCGGCGTCGGTTTTGTCAGCGTGCTTACCGTGAAAGTTCGGGTCGACCTCAGATAGGAGGGCCTTACGCCCAGGCACGACTCTGAATAGGTCGCGATAGCTCATGGCTTTCTCCGATGCTGTCTTTCCACGGCAATTCAGTTTGGCGCAGGCGTAGCGCCGTGAACTTCGACCAACGGCGTCACCTCGAAAACGAGCGTGAACTTCTGGCCGGTGCGTTGCTGAGCAAACCACTCGAGATCGCTGACCTGTTGGGGGGTTATCAGCTGCGTCGAGCGGACGGTCAGGGTGGCTACGGGCGGATTCTTTAGCCAGTCGACTCGCATTTGAATGAGCTCGACATGCTTAAAGGTCACTGTCTGCCTTCTAAGAGCCGAACTCAGCGCGCTTTCGAGACGGTCGAAGCGAAGGAGCTCGACAAGTCCCGCGCCCAAGGGGACTGCGAGGATGGCGGCTGCCGCGACCGTGGTCACGAAGGCCGTCCCATGTGCCGACTTGACGTGCCCGGCCAATCGAAAGACGATCATGCATGCAAGGATGATCCCCAAAAGGTTCGTGACGTAGAGCAAAAATGCGCCAAATGCGAGATGGTCCTGTCCGGCCGCGATGCCGATGCCGATGACGCAAATGGGCGGCAAAAGCGCGACCGCTATCGCGGTGCCGGCGACGGTGGATGAGATGGACGGCCGAACGGTTGCGAAGCCAGAAACGGCTCCAGCGGCGAGCGCGATGCCGAGGTCTAAGAGGGTCGGCTTCGATCGTGCGACGATCTCCGTTCCCAGTGTCGGTAGCGACACGGATAATTGGAGGAGCGCTGCAACGGCGATCGACACGAGAGTCCCTATTCCAACGCTGATCGCCGATCGTTTGAGCAATTCTCCGTTTCCGGAAATCGCTCCGAACGAGAGCGCCTGGATCGGAACGATCAGTGGCGCGATGATCATCGCCCCGATGATGACGGCGGCATTGTTTTCGAGCAAACCGAGCGTGGCGATCGCGCTGGAGGCAACGACCAGCACGATGTAATTGGCAGACGGACGCGAGCCGGAGCCCAAGCTCGCGATTAGAGCGTCGAGCGAGACTTGCTTCTCGGCCTGGCCGGTGGACATAGCGTGTGGCTCCTTCGCCGTCACCAGCTACGAATCGCTAAACGCCTGACCGATCGGATGCCCTTTGGCAAGCAAGGGCGGCTGCGTGGGCTCGCTAAAGTCCGGCGTCCAATGCCAGTTCCGAATCTCCGGCATATCTTGCAGGTGCTCGCGAATATACGAGTGGTGCTCGTACAACTTCAGGTTGAAAGCGTCGATCACTGCGGAGACCTCGGAACGAAGGCGCGTGAGATACTTCAAGGCATCGATAGCCAAATGAAAGCGGCTCATCTTATTCAGAACGACCATGTCGAACGGCGTCGTCGTCGTGCCGCGGTCGATGAAGCCGCGTACGTGGAACCGCTCTTCATTTGCGCGACCATGCACCATCGGATGAATGACCCACGGATAGCCGTGGAACGCGAAGATCACGGGGGCGTCTTTGGTAAAGAGGGCTTCGAACGAGATATCGTCCATGCCATGCGGATGCACGCCGGCGGGCATGAGCACGCCCAAGTCGACGACGTTGACGACGCGCACTTTGATTCCCGGCACGTGCTTCCGCAGCAGCCAGGCAGCGGCGCAAGTCTCGAGCGTCGGCACGTCGCCAGCGCAGGCTAAGACGACGTCAGGCTGCCCGGCGGCATCGTTGGTCGCGAAATTCCAAATCGAAGCGCCGCGCGAGCAGTGGTCGCGAGCGCCGCCCATATCGAGCCATTGCAGCTCGAGCTGTTTGCCGCAGGTAACGAGGTTCACGTAGTCGCGGCTGCGCAGGCAATGATCCATCACGCTGAGCAGGCAGTTGCTGTCCGGTGGATAATAGACACGTATGACTTCGCTGCGGCGTGCCAGCGCGTTGTCGACGAACCCCGGCGCCTGATGGCTGAAGCCGTTGTGATCGTTGCGCCAGGCGTGGCTCGTCAAAAAGACGTTAAGCGACGCGATCGGCTCTCGCCACGCAAACTGCTTCGACTCTTCGAGCCATTTTGCGTGCTGGGTCAGCATTGAATCGACAACCTGCGCGAAGGCCTCGTACGAGGCGAAGATGCCGTGGCGCCCAGTGAGCGTGTAACCTTCGAGCCAGCCCTCGCAATTGTGCTCGCTCAAGACCTCCATGACGCGGCCGTCGGAAGCGATGTGATCGTCGATCGAGACCGTCGGCTCCATATTGCAGCGCCCAGTTGCCTCGAAGACCGCATTCAGCCGGTTCGAGTTCGTTTCGTCGGGGCAAAAGAGCCGAAAGTTTTTTGGATTACGCGCGATGACGTCGCGAAGAAACTCGCCGAGCTTACGCGGCGCTTCGGCGGCGACCTCTCCGGGAGCGGGAACATCGAGCGCGTAGTCGGAGAAGTCGGGTAGGTTGAGCTCTATCAGCACGCGTCCCCCATTGACGCTCGGGTTCGCTCCCATGCGGCGCTCGCCGTGCGGCGCTAACGCTTGCAGTTCGCCGATCAGGACACCATCGCCATCGAAGAGTTCGTTCGGCTTATAGCCGCGCATCCAAGCTTCGAGCAGTCGCAAGTGCTCGGGATTCGTTCGAACCTTCGCGAGCGGCACCTGATGCGCGCGAAACGTTCCCTCGATCGGAATGCCGTCGACTTCTTTTGGCCCAGTCCAACCTTTGGGCGTTCGAAGGACAATCATCGGCCAGATTGGACGCTGTTGCAAGCCGTTTTTTCGCGCCTCGTTTTGAATCGCCCGAATCTCGTCGTAGCACCGATCCAGCGCTTGCGCGAAGAGCTGATGGACCGACGCGTGGTCGTCTCCTTCGACGAAATACGGCCTGTAGCCGTGTCCGCGGTAGAGCGCCAAGAGCTCGTCATCTGCCTGGCGCGCTTGGACCGTTGGGCCGGAAATCTTATAACCGTTGAGGTGTAAAATTGGCAGAACGGCACCGTCGCGCACGGGATTCAAGAAGTCGATGCCCTTCCAACTGCCTTCGAGCGGACAGGTTTCGGCCTCGCCGTCACCGACGACACACGCAACAACGAGCTCCGGATTGTCGAACGCCGCACCGAACGCGTGCAAAAGTGAATAGCCGAGCTCTCCGCCTTCGTGGATCGAGTTCGGGACGTGCGGGCCGCAGTGGCTCGGCACACCGCCGGGCGTCGAGAACTGACGAAAGAGCAGACGCATTCCTTCGACGTCTTGCGTGACGTCGGGATGCACTTCGGAATACGTGCCTTCGAGATAAGAGTGTGCGTTGAGCGACGGCCCACCGTGCCCGGGCCCGGCTACATAAATGACGCTCGCCTCGCGCTCGTTGATCAGCCGATTCAGATGAACGTAAATGAAGTTTTGACCGGCCGAGGTACCCCAATGCCCCAACAATCGCGGCTTGATGCAATCCGCGGTCAATGGATCGCGTAGCAGCGGATTCGCTGAGAGATAGATTTGACCGACACACAGATAGTTCGCGGCCATCCAATATCGCTCCATGCGGTCGAGCAACTCGGCGGACAACGGACCATTCGGGGTTGGCACGGCCTGGTGTTCGCCGCTTGCGACGACCGCCGTGGATAAGGAGGCATCGAAACCGAACGACGCCTGCATTTCAGATGTGGTACTCATCGGTCGCACCTCTAACGTTGGGTTGTCCCGGTGGCTTAGCCGCTCTCTGACGCACGCCTCCACGGCGAGCGGCAGCCTGGTTGCATCGGGCGAGGAAACGCGGAGGTCCGGGGAAACTATCAGACGATGGCTGCGCCGACCTTCGCGGGACGCCTAACGTTTGGACGATTGGGGATCGTGCTCAAGCCCAACGCAAAGGTCGACGAACGCATGGGAGTATTGAACCCAGCATGCGCCCGGCTGCGTGATGGCACATTACAGCTCTATCCGCGCATGGTAGCACCCGGAAACGTCTCGCGAATCGGCTCGTTTCGAGCCGAAGAGCGGCCAGACGGGACGCTGGAAGTCGAGCCGTGCGGCTACGCTCTCGAACCGGAAGCGCCGTACGAGTTGCGTACCGAGGAGGGCGGGCACGGCTGCGAGGATCCGCGCGTGACCTTTATCCGCGCGCTCGATACGTACGTGATGTCCTATGTTGCCTTCGGTCCGCGCGGGCCTGAAGTCGCCCTCGCCGTCTCCGGCGACGGGTTGCAATGGCGACGTTTAGGGTTGGTTCGATTCCAACAAAGCAGCGCGCCCTTCGCCGACAAAGACGCGGCGTTTTTCCCGGAACCCGTGACGTCGCCCGCCGGCGTCGAATCGCTGGCATTTTATCACCGCCCGACGCTGCAAATCTCGGTGATCGGCGGCGAAAGCGCGGCAACAGTATTGCAGGCACTGCCGAAAAGCCAGCGAGAAGGCATCGCGATCGGCTATATTCCGCTCGCTGCGGCACGAACTGACATCTCCGCGCTCTGCGTGGTCGCCGAGACCCACCGCGTCGCGCTTCCGTCGGCAACTTGGGGCACGATTAAGGTCGGTGGAGGAACTCCGCCGGTGCGGATTGCCGAGGGCTGGCTCGCCGTGATTCACGGCGTCGATCCGCTCGCTGATCCTACGGGAGAAACACGGCTTCGCTACTGCGCCGGGATCGTAGTTCATCATGCCGAGCATCTCGATCGCATCCTCTACCGTTCGAACGAGCCGTTGTTCGTTCCCAAAATGCCTGGCGAGCTTCACGGCACGGTCGGTAACGTCGTCTTTCCGACGGGTATCGACCGCCGTAGCGAGCGAACCTTCGACGTGTATTACGGCATGGCCGATTACGAGATCGGCCGCGGAAGGCTCACGTTCGAGTGATGATCCCGGTCGTGCAAAAGGCACGTTCCCTAGGCTCTTAAGTAAGCGAAAGTGAGAACCGGACGATCGAAGTACTGCACGGATTCCCAGATGACGTCGTTGCGTGCGCCGCCAAAGGGCAGGTCACTGAGGAAGACTACGAACGGGTGCTGATACCGAGTGTCGAGCGCGCGCTCGCGCGCAACGCGAAGATTCGATGCTATTATGAACTGAGTCCGGAGTTCACGGGCTTCGACGCGGGCGCAGCCTGGGCAGATGCCAAGATCGGCATCGAGCACCTCACGCGCTGGGAGCGAGTGGCGGTCGTTACCGACGTAGAGTGGATTCGGCTGGCGGCGAGCGCTTTTTGCCTTCTCATGCCGGGTCAGGTGCGGGTCTTTTCGCTGGCAGAATCGGCGGAGGCAAAGCGCTGGATTACGGCGGCATAAGGAGGGCGAACGTTGCCGCGCATTCTGGTAGCCACCGACGGATCCGAGAGCGCCGCGCGTGCGGTGGCATATGCCGCGCACCTAGCGAAGAACGAGAAGGCCGATCTGTTGGTCGTCAACGTGATCGGGCAGAGCATTCCCGAAAAGATCTTCGAGCACTTCACGCACGCACAACAAGCCTGGGTGAAGGAGCTGCTCGAAGCCGAGTCGGCCGAAGTCCTGACGAAGGCGCGAGAGGAGATCAAGAGTGCCGGTATCGATACCGCTGCCCTCGAGTCGCGAAGCGGTGACGTCGCGCGAACCATCCTTGAGGTCGCACGCGAGAGATCCGCAGATGCAATCGTCGTCGGCAAGCGTGGAACCGGTCGGCTTTCGGGGTTACTGCTTGGCAGCGTCTCGCAAAAACTCGTCAGTGTTGCCGCTTATCCGGTAATCGTCGTGCCGTAACGATGATCGAAACTGCGACGTCGCTCGAAGAACTACAACGATTGAGCATCGCGGAGTTGCGCGCTCGGCTCGACGCACCGCCCAACGGCTTGACGAGCGACGACGCCGCACGCCGTCTTCAGCAGTACGGACCGAACGCGCTGCCCGAAGAGACGACCAATCCGCTGCTTCGGTTTCTCGCCTATTTCTGGGGCCCGATTCCGTGGATGATCGAGGTAGCCGCCATCCTTTCGGCCATCGTGCACCACTGGGAGGACTTCGGCATCATCCTCGCGCTGCTGCTGATGAACGCCGGCGTGGGCTTCTGGGAAGAGTTCCAAGCTAGTAACGCCGTCGCGGCATTGAAGAAAACGCTGGCGCTCAAAGCGAGGGCCAGGCGCGACGGCAGATGGACCACCGTTGCGGCCAGCGAGATCGTGCCGGGCGACGCAGTGCACGTGCGCATTGGCGACATCGTTCCCGCCGACGCCCGACTGCTCGAGGGCGATGCGATCGAAGTCGACCAGTCCGCGCTCACCGGCGAGTCGCTTCCAGTCGCGCGCAAGCCCGGCGAGGTCGTGTACTCGGGATCAGTTGTCAAACAGGGCGAGATCGACGCATTGGTCTACGGCACCGGTGCCAACACCTATTTCGGCAAGACCGCAAAGCTGGTCGAAACCGCGCATACCGTCAGCCACTTTCAACGGGCGGTTCTCAAGATCGGCGATTATCTGATTTTGATCGCGGTCGCCTTAGTCGCCTTGATTTTGACCGTGGCTCTCTTCCGCGGCGACCCGATGCTGACGACGCTGCAGTTCGCGCTGATCCTCACGATCGCAGCCGTGCCGGTGGCCATGCCGGCCGTTCTCTCGGTCACGATGGCGGTCGGATCGCGCAATCTCGCCAAACGGCAGGCGATCGTAACGCGCCTTTCGGCGATGGAAGAGATGGCCGGCATCGACATTCTCTGCGCAGATAAGACGGGGACGCTCACGCAGAACTCGCTGACCCTCGGCGAGCCGTTCTGCATCGAGGGAGTCAGCCCTGACGAGGTGGTCGCGATGGCTGCGCTCGCCTCTCAAGCCGCCAACGCCGATGCCATCGACATGGCGGTATTGGAGGGTTTGAAGGGCGTCAAAGCGGACGCGCGAGCGCAGATCGTGCACTTCGTGCCGTTCGATCCGGTCCATAAGCGCAGCGAGGCTACCGTTCGCGATGCGGGCGGTGAGTTCAAGGTGACCAAGGGGGCACCGCAGGTCGTTATGGCCCTGTGCGCGGACCTCGGCCGCACGCGCCCTCAGATCGACGCGGCGATCGATGCCTTTGCGGCGCGCGGTTATCGCTCCCTCGGCGTCGCTCGCGCGCGCGGTGACGGATCGTGGCAGTTGCTTGGTATTCTGTCGCTCTACGACCCGCCGCGTCCCGACTCCAAGGCCACGATCGAAGCGGCGCGCTCCATGGGCGTCAGGATTAAAATGGTCACCGGCGACCAGCTCCCGATTGCAAAGGAGACGGCACGTGCGCTGGGCATCGGCGCCGATATTTTGGATGCGTCGCTTTTTAGCGACATCAAGCACCACGAGAGCACGCAGGTCGCCGACGCGATCGAGCGCGCCGACGGATTCGCGCAGGTATTTCCGGAGCACAAATTCTTCATCGTCGACGAGCTGCAGAAGCGCAAACATATCGTCGGCATGACCGGAGACGGCGTCAACGACGCACCGGCTCTCAAGAAGGCCGACGCCGGCATAGCGGTCTCTGGAGCAACTGACGCAGCTCGCGCGGCGGCCGCGATCGTATTAATGACGCCCGGTCTGTCGGTTATCATCGACGGAATCAAAGAGAGCCGGAAGATTTTCCGCCGTATGCTCAGCTATGCGACTTACCGCATCGCAGAAACCATTCGCGTGCTGCTCTTCATGACGCTTTCGATTCTCGTCTTCAATTTTTACCCGGTCACCGCCGTGATGATCGTGCTGCTGGCGATTCTCAACGATGGCGCGATTCTCTCAATTGCCTACGATCGGGTCCGGTATTCGAATGAACCGGAGGCATGGAACATGCGCATGACGCTCGGAATCGCGACCACTCTTGGCATCGCAGGAGTGATCGCGTCGTTTGGGCTCTTCTATATCGGCGAAGAAGTGCTTCACCTAAGCAGAGCGGTTATCCAGACGCTAATGTATCTTAAGCTATCGGTTGCGGGGCACTTGACGATATTCGTAACGCGTACGCGCGGACCGTTCTGGAGCACGCGCCCTGCTAACGTCCTGCTCGGTGCGGTTTTGGTAACCCAGTGCGTCGCAACCTTGATCGCTATGTTTGGTGTCTTTATGGCACCGATCGGTTGGAAGCTCGCTCTCTTGGTATGGGGATACGCGCTCGTGTGGTTTATCGTTAGCGATCGCGTCAAGCTGGTAGCATACCGCATCTTCGACCACGGCGTTTTTCACGTCTTCCGCCGCTTCGCGCGCTCGAGGCGTATCGCGGCATGAAGCAGGGGTGCAAGTGATGGCCGCCCTGCGGCGTCTCCTGGTGGCATACGATGGTTCGGACCAAGCCAAGGCTGCTCTGGATGTCGCAGGCACATTCGCGCGCAGCGAGGGCGCCCGCGTCGTTGCGTGCTACGCTGTAGACATTGCCAGTGAGATGGGGCGGATTGCCGCGGGTTTCCACTATACTCCGCCGTCGGCTAAAAGGATGCTCCGTGAAGACGCCAGCGCGGTACTTGCAGAGGCTTCAGCTCGCGCCGCAGCATCAGGATGGAAGGTCGAAACGAAGTTCTTGGACGCGCGCGTTATTTCCGGAATCGTTGACTTCGCGCGCCGATCCGGCGCGGACATGATCGTCATCGGGAGCCATGGCCGCAGCGGTCTTCCTCGACTGATCCTGGGAAGCGTCGCCGAGGGTGTCATGCGACATGCGGGCGTTCCAGTGCTCGTCGTACGAACGCCCAGCCGCCGGGCAAAGCACGTTAGGAAGAAGGCGCAGCGAAATCGCGGCCGTTGAGCCGACGACCGGTTGGCGCTGCCGCCGGCTCCGCCGCTTGCTTAGTTCGGTCGACCGAACTAATATTGTGGTGTGGCACAAGCCGGCCTATCGTCGCGTCCAGCTGCGCGCCTCCTCGAAGCCGCAATAGACCAGTTCGGGCGCTATGGTCCGGAGGGAGCCAGCACGCGAGCCATCGCCTCCGCGGCCGCGACTCCGATGTCGCAGATCACTTATCATTTCGGCGGAAAAGAAGGCCTTTATCTTGCTGCGGCTCGCCACATTGCCCAGGAGTTCGCAGCGCGTATCGGCAGCGCCATATCGGCCCGGAGTAGGACGAAGGAACAGGGCCCGAACCCGGCCGCTGAGATCCTAGCGCTGCTTGATCGATACACGCAGGTGCTGCTCTCGCCGGAGAGCGCGTCGTGGGCGCCGTTCATCATGCGCGAGCAGATGAATCCAACGCAAGCGTTTGAGATTCTCTATTCCGAGGCGATGGGGAGGATCATCGATCGCGCCGCCGCGCGGATCGTTGAGGTTTCGCGCGGGCGCTGCAATCGGATCGAAGCCCGGATTCGCATAATCGCCATCATTGGCCAAGCGCTGGTCTTTCGGCTTGGCCGCAGCATGGTTCTGCGCGCGACCGGCTGGAACGATGTGGGCGACGACGAAGCGGGCGCGATTCGAAAGGTCGTGCGCACACATACGGCAGCAGTCCTCGTGGATCTCGCGAGGGGTAAGCATGCGTAGCGCATTGATGGCGGCTGCGTGTGCAATCGCCGTGTGCTCGTGCGCGCCGAGCACGCCGGCCTACAGCGGAACGCTGCAGGCACCCAGCGCTGCCGTCGGCAGCACGATCGGGGGGCGCATCACCCGCGTGTATACAACCGAAGGGGCATTCGTTGCGAAGGGCGCCCCGCTCGTGTCGTTCGACAATGCGCAGCAAACGGCAGCCGTCGTTGCCGCAACCGGGCAGCTGAACGAGGCACGCGCCGCGCTCGCGGATTTACGAGCCGGAACGCGGCCGGAGGATCTGGCACGTGCAAAGGCGCTCGCGCAACAGGATTATGCGCAGCTCCAGCTTGCCCAGTCCGGGACCCCGTATCAAGCGACCGTAGCGAGAAATCAGCTGCGCGAGGCGTTCGCTCAAGAGCGCGATGCCGACGCCGCAGCGGTGAGGGATCGTGCTGACGCCAATCGCGCGCGGAGTCTTTTCGCGACCGGCGACATTTCAACCCAGGAACGCGATGCGGCCGTCGAAGCGCAATCGCGAGCCGACGCGCAGCTTGCGAGCAGCAAAGCCGCAGTGCGCGCGGCGCACGCACAAACGATCAATACAACCGCAGTTACTCTTCCGCGAACGGTAGCCTCGGCACAGGCCGCGTACCAAGCCGCCAGAGAACAGTACCTTTCGCTGGCGGCCGGAGCGCGGCCCGATCAAATCCGCCAGGCAGAGGCAGCCGTGCGCGCCGCGCATGGCGAGTTGGCCAATGCGCGCGCGAAGCTCGCCGAGATGATCGTGCGTGCACCAGCCGACGGCGTCGTGACCGACATGGACCTCCATTCCGGCGACCTCCTTGCGCCGGGCGCGTCGGTAGCAACGATCGAAGAGCGCGGCAACCCCTACGTGCGCATTTACGTCTCGCAGCGCGACCTCGGTCGCGTCAAGCTTGGCGATCGCGTCACGGTGCACGCCGATTCCACGCCGGGAAGCTTTGTCGGCGTCGTCGAGCAGATCGACGCCCGCGCGCAGTTCACGCCCGAAAGCGTGCAAACCAAAAGCGATCGTGCGGTGCTCTCGTTTGGCGTCAAGGTGCGGGTTCACGACCCGAAAGAGCTGCTCCATCCGGGCACGACCGTCGAAGTGCCGCTATCGTGAGCGATGTCGCGATCGAAGCTCGAAGTCTCACAAAGGCGTATGGGACGCATACCGTGGTGGACGAGGTAAACCTTCAGGTGCGGTCGGGAGAGATCTTCGGCTTTCTTGGCCCGAACGGGAGCGGCAAATCGACGACGATCAAGATGCTCTGCGGTTTGGTCGTACCAACGCGCGGGCAGGCGATCATCTGCGGGAACGACGTCGAGAAGCAGGGCGATGCCGTTCGGCGGACCATCGGATATGTATCACAATCGTTCTCCCTCTACGGCGACCTTACGGTCGAGGAAAACTTACAGTTCTACGGCCGCGCTTATGGTTTGAACCGTAGCCGCCGGGCGCAGCGAATCGACGAGCTCATCGGCTTTTCGAATCTTCAGCCATTTCGTCGGCAGCTGACAGCCTCGCTGTCCGGCGGATGGAAGCAGCGCCTCGCGCTAGCCGCGGCGCTCTTACACGAACCGAGGGTGCTCTTTCTCGACGAACCGACGGCCGGCATCGATCCGGTGGCTCGACGCGATCTGTGGGACCTTCTGTTCACGCTGAGCGAACACGGCGTCGCGCTCTTCGTGACGACGCATTACATGGACGAAGCCGAGCGGTGTGCTCGCGTGGGATATATTTATGATGGCGAAGTCATCGCGATCGGTACGCGAGCCGAACTGAAAGAGCTGCCCGGCGTTACGCCCCAAGCCTGCGTCCGCTACGGCGTCGGCGGTGCCGACGCGGTCGAACTTTTGAGCCGCGCGCATGCCAAGGCTTACGTACGCGACGCGACCGTTTTCGGCGATCGCCTGCACGTCGTCGTTCCCCAATCTGAAGCGCGCCGTCAAATCGCCGTCGACCTGGGCGTCAGCGAAGGCGAGGTCGAACGGATCGAGCCAAGCCTCGAAGATGTCTTCGTCGCGATCACGCGCGAGCGGCACCACGAATGAAGCGCAGCGCGTTCGACGTGCGCGGCTATGGAGCGGTCGTTTACAAGGAAATACGCCACGTCGCGCGCGATCGCGTGACGCTCATTCTCGCAATTGCGTTGCCGATTTTGCAGGTAACGATCTTCGGCTACGCCATCAACACGAAAGTCGAACACGTACCAGCGGCAGTGTTAAATGAGGACCTGGGGCCGTCTTCGGTGAGCTTCGTGCAGGCCCTCGAAGGATCGCGAATCTTCGACGTAACTGAATTTGTCGGTTCGCGGTCCGCCCTGATGGATTCGATCATCTCGGGTCGGACCCGCGTCGCGTTCGACATACCGCCAAACTTCACCGCAGATCTTCGCTCGGAGCGTTCTCCCGCCGTTCAAGTGTTGATTGACGGATCCGACGCCGTTATTGCGCAGCCGGTCTATGCCGCGTCTGGCGCGATCGGCAGCGCATTTACCGGCTCGGGCGGCGCGAGTCGCATCGAAGTACGCCCACGCGTACTCTTCAATCCGGGCTTGCGCGGTGCAAATTTCTTCGTGCCGGGACTCATCGGCATCATCATGCAGCTGATCACGATGTTTCTGACCGCCCTGTCGATCGCCGGCGAGCGGGAGCGGGGGACGCTGGATCAGGTGCTGGTTACGCCGATCGGGGCGTTGGGGCTAATGCTCGGCAAGATCACACCTTACGCGGCCATCGGCTTTGTGGATATGCTTTTGGTGCTCACGGCAATGTACTGGATCTTCGGCGTGCCGATCGCCGGGAGCGTCGCGCTACTGATCGTGCTCTCGCTCGGATTCTTGATTGCCGCACTAGGGCTCGGTTTGCTCGTCTCCAGTGCCGCCGCCAACCAGCTCCAGGCAATGCTCGGTGTATTGGGTATGACGCTTCCGTCCATCCTCCTCTCTGGATTCTTCTTCGAGCGATCGCTCATGCCGCCGGTGATGCAGTGGGTCGGGTACCTGATCCCGCTGACCTATTTCTTTGAGATATTGCGCGGCATCATCTTGCGCGGAGCATCACTGTCCGATTTGGCCGTCCCGGTGATCGCGATGCTCGCGCTAGGGTCTGCAGTGCTTCTGGCAGCAAGCCTACGCTTTACTCTGGGGCGCTCATCGTCTTAGCGCAGCAGACGAGCGCAAGGCTGCGTACGACAATCTTACGACAATTCGCGCGGAAACTAGTGGAAAGCGCGTGGGGTAGGCCCCATCGTGCGGCCAGTGATTTCTGTGGCGGGTTAGTAATTTCGTAGCGAGCGAGGAACTCCTCGGGAGTCATCCCGTCCAGTGAGCTGTGGGAGTGCTTGCCGTTGTATTCGCTGCGCCACTCCTCAGCAGCAACGCGCGCTTCAAAGATCGTGCGAAAACGATTTGTCATGAGGAGCTCGTCTCGAACGCGAGAATTGAATGACTCGATGAACGCATTCTGCGTCGGCTTCCCAGGTTGAATGAAGAGCAGCTCGACGTTGTGATCGAGAGCCCAAGTTTCCAGAGCTGAGGCGATGAACTCGGGACCGTGTCTACGCGCAGGGAATGCGGATATCCGTGTTCACGAGCAGCCTGCTCTAGCGTGCTGACAACCGAAGCGCTCGGATACGAAAACTCGGGCTGCACCGCCAGCGCGTATCGACTGCATTCATCGAGCAGCGTCAGCGCGCGGAAGACACGACCGTGCAGCAGTCGATCGGAAACCAAGTCCATGGTCCAGATGTCGTTCGGCCGAATCGGAGCGGCGCAGTGGAACTCCTCGAACATACTTAGCCCGACTCCGGCGCCGGCGCTTTGAAATCTGTAGATTCCCAAGGCGATAGAGGCGTCGAAAGCGCTTGTAGTTCATATAGGGATCGTCCTCGCGCGCCTCTCGCTCGTAGCGATCATACAAACGCTTGCAGCCGCGACGGGGGTACGCCTGGGCAAGCTCCGTGATTCGTTTGATCAACGGCGCGTCCTCGAGCTTTCTGATGCCAGGCTTCTCGTTGGACGAACGGCGCCGCGCGCGCATGATCTTACACGCCTCGCGTTGGCTCAGCCCTCGACTCTGCAAGGCCCTCACCGCTTCTTGCCGTTGTGAGGGCCCCAGCCGTTTTTTCGGATCAGCTCGTCCATTGCGTCGACCTTCAGCGTGAGCTTGGCGATAATGCGCTGCATCCGAACGTTGTCGGCCTCAAGTTCCTTCAGGCGAACGACGTCAGCGATTTCCATCCCGTTGTACTTTGATTTCCAAAGCCGAATTGTGTTGGCATGAACACCGTGTTTTCGGGCCAACTCTGCGACCGACGTACCGGCATCATATTCTCGGACGATCGCGATGATCTGAGCCTCGGTGAAACGGCTCTTGCGCATGGGTGGATCTCCTTAGCTGCCCGTTTGGGCGGAAATCCACAGTTATCCCTGGCTCCGTTTTCAGGGCCTACCCATCCCGAGCACAGCGTCACGCTTTTCCGAATCGGACGCGGCACAAAAACGCTGTGAAAGCGTGAACGACGCGGAATCTCACCTCTTTTCAGTCAACACGGCACCTTCAATGTTCATAATGACGTCGCACTGACCAGCCAAACGCATTTAAATGTTCGGTCCATCAGCCGTTATCTAAGGGAGTAGTGCGTCGCTTTTCCCTGACCAGTCGGTTCCAGGACACCGCTCTCAACGAGTTGGGCCAGGTCACGCTGTGCCGTCGCGCGCGGCGCCTTAGAAATGGCAATGTATTTGCGCAGATTGAGATCGCCCTCGAAGTCACCAAGAATCCGTCAGAGCACTTGTCGCTGCCGAGCGTTAAACGTGTAGCTGCGGTGCCTTTCCCAGAACTGCGCCGCCTTGCGTGCGTGGTCCACCGTTCTCTGGGCGTCGCCAATCGCGCTAACTAAGATGCTAACAAACCAGTGAACCCACGCGGTCACGTCGAGCGAGCCATGTTGCGCTGATTGAAGCGCGTCGTAGTACGCGTTCTGGTCCTTCGCGATTTGCGCTGATAGGCTATAGAAGCGGTCCGGAGTTTTTTCGTCTTGTGCTAAGGCGGGTTTGAGCCCATTTCTTAGTCCACCGGCGATTGTGGGATTGGTGTAGAAAAGTTTTCGACGAACTCCTTGGGCGTAAGATAGTTTAGTGACGAATGCGGCCGAACTCGTTGTAATCCACGAGCCATGCATCGGCCTCTTCGCGAATCTGCGGGAGAGTCCTGAAGACTTGCACGTTGAGGAACTCGTCGCGCACGCGAGCGTTGAAGGACTCGATCCAGGCATTCTGTGCGGGTTTCCCGGGATCAATGAAGTGCAGCAGAACATTGTGATCGATCGACCACTGCAGCATCGCGCCGGCGACGTTTTCCGGACCGTTATCAACGCGAAGGCGCGTGGGATAACCGCGGATCTCGGCAATGTCATCGAGCGTTCGAATTACGCGGCGACTGGTGATCGAAAAGTCTGGGTCGACCGCAAGGCCTTCGCGGCTGAAGCGGTCCTCGATCGTCAGCAACCGCACTTTGCGCTTGGTCATGAGGATTTCGTGCATGAAGTCCAGTCCCCATTCTTCATTGAGCTTTGTCGGAGCCGGTGAAACGTTGCCGCGCACCAATCGCACGCGTCGTTTCTTGCGCGGTCGCACCTGCAATCGCTCATCGCAATACAGGCGGCGCAGGCGTTTGTGGTTCATCACGAGGCCTTCACGCTTGAGCAGGATCTTTAGCCGGCGCCATCCGAATCTCGGCCGCTCTTGCGCAATGCAACGCAACCGATCGCGGACGTGCTCGTCGCCGGGGCGTTGACGTGATTTGTATCGTACGGTCGGTCGGGGGCAGGTCGCAAGGCGGCACGCTTGCCGCTGGCTCATCCCCTCGGCCTCTAACGCCCTCACCGCTTCCTTGCGCGCTGAGGACCCCACCCGTTTTTTCGAATCACCTCGGACATCGCGCGGATCTCGAGGGCTTGACGCGCGATGATGCGCTCCATCTGCGAGTTTTCCGATTCGAGCTCTTTCAGACGGGTGAGATCGCTGACGTCGAGCCCGGCGTATTTGCTTCGCCACAGTCGCAGCGTGTTGACGTGAACGCCGTGTTTGCGAGCGAGCTCAGCTGCGGATCGCCCGGCGTCGAGCTCTTGAAGGATCGCGACGATTTGCGCTTCGGTGTAACGTCGCTTGCGCATGCGGGTCTCCTTTGCAGGCCATCTTGGCCGGAAACCCACAATTCCCATTGGACTAGATTCCGGGGCTCAAACCCCTACGATGTGAGGACCGGAAACACCACCCACGTCCCGGACTACGGCGTGGTGACCTACCCCGTCAAAGTTGAAGGCGACAAGATCATGGTGCGTCTTTCTCCGAGTGGCCAATCCTGAACGCACCTTACATCAAAAGGACCACTGCAATGCCGAATGTTAACTACCTTCCGGCGAATCAACGAAACGGCTTCCAGTTCCCTTGCCCACGCCGCGAACACGATCCAGATCAGTAGGCGAGTTTTTCCCGGCGTTCAAAGAGCCGCGCAAAGACGGCGCCGAACATAAAGCCGCCAATGTGTGCTAAGTATGCCACGTCATTCGGCGTTTGAGGCGCAATCTGTCCAGCGCTCCAAAGCTGTGCCAGAAACCAAAGGCCGATCAAAATGACCGCCGGTATATAAGCGATCCGGATAAATACGAACAGGACTAAAATCGTGCGGATCTTATCGGTCGGGAACGTAACCAGGAATGCGCCCATGACCGCGGCGATCGCGCCGCTCGCGCCGAGGGTGAGTTCCGTTAAGTGCGGAGCGAAGGCAACCTGGGCCGCTGCCGCGGCCACTCCACCCAAGAGATAGAAAATCAAATAACGCCGCGATCCCATCGCATCTTCGATAACGGGCCCAAATGCCCAGAAGAAGACCATGTTCCCGATAAGGTGCGCCCAGCTCGCATGCATGAACATGGCCGTGAGGACCGTGACCAAATCGCGGCCGGCGGCGACTTCCGCAGGAGTCATCGCCCACTTCTGAACGAAGCCTTCCCCGTACGTCAGTTCCAAGAGGAACACGGCCACGTTCACGACCACGATCAGGAGCGTGACGGTCGGAAAACTCGTCGGGCGCCGCGATACGTCGCTTAATGGAATCATGCGCTTCGACGATTACTGAGAGAATACCGAATCCGGGACGTCCGCCTTGAGGTCATATGTGCCCGTTTCGCCGCTGGCACTGACCGCGAAGCTCGGCATGATGACGTCAAGGTCTTCGTGCGCCGGCAAAAGGTACGAACCAACTTGTTGATTGCGTACCGACACCTCCACGCTGGAACCGTCGCTAAAAAACCACTGTGCGCCTACGGCACTGAGATCACTCTTGCGCAGCATAAAAAGTGCGTGGCTCACGCCCTGGTAATTTGGAACGGCATAGAGTTGATAGGCGTCGCCGCCGTTAAAGTCCACGTCGCTCACGCCGGTGACGTTATACTTTTTAATGAGTTGCTGCGGCGCAACTTCGATGTGGCTATACGAGCTCGCGATCTGCCTGGCGATCAGCTGCGGCACGTTCGTAATGACAAGCGCCGACTTGTCCGGCGCTCGAAAATAGAGAATCGCATTTGCGCCGCCCGTAAAGCCGATCGGGCGATGAAAGTGAACATTGAAATGGATCGGCACTGCGTAGCCCTGCGGCAGGGGATGCATCCGCGCCGACTCGCGTAAGAGTGCGTTTCCGTCGGGGGGATCGGCCAGGCCCGGAACCGCCAAAGCTGCGATCAGAGCAACTACAGCGGTTCCGCGGCAAAAGACTCTCTGCATGCCAGAACGCGCCTCGGCTACGCCGTCTTCAGCTTCCACGCGATGGCGCACCAGGCGGCGCCGGCGAACACGAAGTTCAGGCCAACGGCAAACCCAATGAACCAGGCGGACGAAGCGGGCCACTGCATCCAAAGCAGAACGCCCAGAATGAAGCTGACGACGCCGCTGAACGCGAGCCACCCGTATTGGGGGAACTGCAGCCAGAGCGCGCTGACCAAACGGTAGATCCCACCGAATACGAAGAGCGCGGCGAGGAGCAGCGTAATGGTCAAGGCGCCGGCGCCGGGATGCTGCAAGAGCATCAGGCCGACCACGACGTCGAGCGCGCCCACGAGCAGCGCCAGAACCACGTGCCCGGCACCACGCGCCAGGAAGGCCGAGCCGAGCTGGACGACGCCTGCAACCACTAAGACTCCCCCCAGCACGAGGACGGAGGCAATCGTTGCGGCCTCTCCCGCATAGATCGCATAACCGCCAGTCAAAAGCAAAATGACGCCGAGCGCCATGTACCAGCCCCACTCCTTGTGGGCTTGTTCCCGAACAGGTTGGGCCATATCTTCGGCAATTGTTCTCATGATCGATCTCCTATCGTTAGAGCGATACTCTAGCTCCGAGAAAAGAATTTAGCAGGAATCGTTCTTCTCAGGTTCTGCGCATCTGCCGCTCACGCACCCTGCATGCCCACGTTTGTACCACTCCGGGTGCTCGATCAGGCCGATGCGTCCTCTACGGTCACGATCAAGTCCTCGACTCGACTTCCCGACTTCCTGGGAACCAGCGCGAATGTCGAAAAGCGTCCGTCGTCGGAGAGCGGCGTGAATTTGTACGCCGCCGCGGCTTCGTCATAGCTGGGCCGCCGAGGTCGGGAGGTTCTTGAAACGGCTCAACGGTCCCGAAACGTTCTGAAACTCGATCTTACGTTCTGGTTTGAGGTAATAGACCGTCCCGCTAAAGTTTTTGCTAAGAGGAGCGACCCTCGCCGGCCACGTTTACCGCAAACGCCTGTCGACGCCGTCGACCAGAATCTCAACGATGTTTGCGACAATGGGCTCGGATGAGGAGTTGGGCGACTGATGACGCCACGTCATCGCGGCGCCGACAAGCGCCGAGGCGATTAGCATCCCCGTGCAGTGCCCAAATCGGGCCGTAAGAAAGTCGGTCAGCTCCGCCTCCAAGCTTCTCTGCATCTGCGGCTCGAAATCTCGATCGATCTTGCACCGACGGTGTAAACCAACGAAGGCGAAGGTATTCTTGCCTACCGCCAGCAGCAACCCACGCGTATGGCTAGCGCTCAGTGGATCGCCCTCCGATAGGTGGCCGGCAAAATCCTCGCGGATCATCGCGTCGAGCAGCGCGAACTTATCGGTGAAATGCGCATAGAACGTCGCGCGATTCACCGTCGCTCGTTCGGCAATATCTTGCACGGTGATCGACTCGAAGTTCTTCTCCGCGAGCAGCGACGCGAGCGCATCGCGGATGAGCCCGCGCGTACGCGTGACGCGCGGATCGACGCGCGAGGCGCGCTGGGCTAGCGTGCTAACCGCCACTTTCGCCATTCCGTCGCGTAAGCAACGTTTTCGCCATTATGTCGGTTGACCAGTGTTCCCGATGGCCGTAGCATATGCAGCACAAGACGATTATACGACGGATGTCGCCAAACCGCAAGTTCGAAAGGGGAACCTATGACCGCTCAATTGCAAGAAACAGTCACGTACGCCCTCGACTCAGCTCACACGACGGTGGAGTTCGTGGTCCGGCACCTCATGATCACCAAAGTTCGAGGCCGCTTTACGACCTTCGACGGGCAAATCGAGCTGGCGCCCGGCAGCGATCTGCCGACGAGAGTCGCCGTCACGATTGACGCTGCATCGATCGATACACGCGAAGAGCAGCGCGACGCGCATCTGCGTTCGGCTGACTTCTTCGATGTCGAGAAGTTCCCGCAACTGACCTTCGAAAGCGCTCGTATCCAGGGGACGCCGAATGACTTCACGATCGAGGGCAACCTCACGATCCACGGCGTCACGCGCGAGGTGAAGCTGACCGGCAGCTTCGAAGGACGCGCCGCCGATCCGTGGGGCGGCCTTCGCGTCGGATATGCCGCGCACGGCACGATCAACCGCAAGGATTTCGGCCTCGGTTGGAATGCGGCGCTTGAGACCGGCGGCGTCGTGGTCGGCGACGAGGTACGCATCGAACTAAACGTCGAGGCGGTGCTGCAGAAGGCAGCGGCCTAAACGGAGGGAGCAAAAACCATCGTCGTGGTGGGGTTCGGGCCGGGGAACGGAACTGCAGTCGCGGAGAAATTCGGCACGGAAGGCTTCTCCGTCGCGCTCGTCGGCCGAAACGAAGAGCGTCTTGCCGCTGGGGCTTCGGCGTTGAGAGATCATAAACGCAATGGACATTGCGCTCGCGAACGCGGCAAAGAACAAGCTCGTCGGTCTGCTGGCACAACGCCTCAAAAGTGATGGCGTTTACGTCGGCGAGGTGATAATCTACGGCACGATCAAGGGTACGCCGACCGATAAGGGCAACGCGATCGATCCGTCGGTCGTGGCCGCTAAGTTTTGGGACCTCTACCGCTCAAGGGGCGACTTGCGCGCGCGTGTTGGCTGATGCGGCGCCCAGATCAAAGTATTTTTCCTCAAAGACTGCAGAAACTTTTACCGGCCACCCTATTCCCGCGTTCGTCGGGCGTTAGTGCAGCAAGCCGGCAAAGCCGAGAATAAGTACGAAGACCGCGGATAACTCGGCCAAGTAGATAACGGTGGCCGCACGTCGGCCACACGACCGGCGGCGAGGTCAGGCGCTACATCGGCAAGTACGGCTCGAAGCGCGTCGTCAAAGGCGTGCTCATCAGCGCCATTACGCCCGTCATGCTCAAGAGCGCTGCGGCATGCCGGGTTAAACTGGTCCAAACGCAACGCTTAAGATCTATCGGATCTCAGGCGCGCGTTTCAGCAGCGGCGTAGAATCCAGGGCCGACTACCAACGCCGGCTCGGACAGGCAGTAACACGGCTTCGCCTGGTAATAGACTGCCATATGCGATCGTTGCTCCTTGAGATGCGTTACCCATGTTCGTGACAAACCACGGGTTGAGGAGTAAACTCGCTATCATGGCTAGACATAACGTTCCGTGGGCTGAGCTCAAACTTGGAGATCACGTGCGTATCCCCGGAGAGAACCTCGAAGGCCGCGTCGTCGGCGTACACCCGCACAACGTCGAAGTAACAGTCTCCATAGACGGCGAGCATGTGCGGAAGCAGTACGCGTACGAGTCGGTCGAACGGATTCCCACGCTGGACGAGGCCTCGCATTACGTCGATCACTGACCTACGAACTTCAGCGAATCGATGCCGATTTCAGCATGCGACCCGTCGCGCTCGACGCCGAAACCCGGGCCGCTCCCCCCAGACCTTTCGTCCGGCAGCACCGGACCGTACGTCGCAAACCGTAAAACTCTCAGCTGACCATTAAGGTTCGTGCGGGACGGGCGCCTGGCTTGCAATCAGGCCTTCGGATCGAAGATTCGACCAGAACTGATCCGGAATCTTCGTCTTGAGCGACGTGTAGTCCGCGAGCACCTGCTGAGGGTTTGCGCAGCCGACGACCAGCGCCGCCGCGACGTCGGGCGCGCTCGAGAACTGCAGCGCTGCCGTACGAACGTCTACACCGAACCGCGCGGCCACCGCGCGCAACCGATCGCGCTTTTCGATCACTTCAGCGGGAATTTATAAATTATCCTTGCCGTAATTGAAGCGCGCACTGCCGCTGATGAAACCGGCGTTGAGCGACGAGCCGACGACGAATGTCATTCCGCGCTCGCGCGCCTTTGGAAAAACGTGATGCAACGCATTCTCATGATCGATCAACGAATACTGCCGCGCCAGGAGGCAGATGTTCGCATCGGTGACGTCCATCAGTTTGAGGATCGGTTCGGGCGAGTTGACGCCAAGCCCCCAGCCCTTGATCACGCCTTCGTCGCGCAGCTTGGCGAGCGCCGGGAATGCGCCTTTACGTGCGATCTCGAACTGCTCTTGCCACGGCCCCGGCAGCCACGGATTATCCGGTGAGAGATCGTGTACGAAGACGACGTCGAGGGCATCGATGCCTAACCGCTGTAGACTGTCTTCGATTGAGCGCTTGACGCCGTCGCTGGTGTAATCGTAATGAAGATTGTTGGGCGACGAGGTGAATGGAAAATACCCTTTTGCGTTGTTCGTGCGCGACGCCGTAAGTAATTTGCCGACCTTCGAGGAAAGAATGTACTCACTACGCGTCTGTTTGTGCAGAAAGCTGCCGAGGCGCCGCTCTGCAAGCCCCAGACCATACCACGGAGACGTGTCGTAGTAGCGCACGCCGGCGCTCCACGCCGCTTGGATCGTAGCATATGCGTCTTCATCGGTGACGTACGCGAACTCATTGCCGAACGGAACGCCGCCAAGACCAAAGCGCTTTCCCTCAAAGACCGCAGAAATGTCCACGACAATCCCTATTCCCGTATCCGTCGCGCGCTAGCGCAGCAAGCGGGCAGAGCCGAGATAAGCCCAAGCGCAGACGGAGGTCATAATCGACGTGCCATCTGTGGCGCGGCGTTCCAGAGCGCGATCACGCGCCCGTCAGGGGAGGTCGGACGATAACTAAGAATGCTGAGCGACGCGGGGGATAGCCATAGATGCTGTCCGTCCGCCACCGGCAATCCGATCCAGCGCGCGGCCAAGACGCATCCGAAGTGACCGTGCGAGAAGAGTGCGACGTTGCCGTCCAAGGTGCAAAGACGCGCAACGAGCCGGTCGGCGCGGGCAGAAACTTGCGCCGGCGTTTCACCGTTGGGGCAGCCGTCGCAAAAGAGGTTCCAGTCGGGTCGGCTCTTGCGAATGTCGACGGATAGCTTCCCCTCGTAGTCGCCGTAATGCCACTCCTCCAGATCCGGCTCAATCTCGGCGATCGGGCCCAGGCCTACCAACTCACACGTCCGGCGCGCTCGCTTCCTCGGACTAGTGAGAACGGCGGAAAATGTGACATGCTCGAGCAGTGCCTTGAGTTCGCGCGCCTCGGCTTCTCCGTGCCCGGTCAATGGGATGTCCGTGAGACCCGTGTGGCGCCCCGAGAGCGTCCATTCGGTTTCACCATGACGGATGAGGTACAGGCGCGGAGTCAATCCGCCTAGTCCTCTACGCGGCGCATCGTCGAACGATGGCTACGGGCCCAATGTGGCAATGCTGCGGCAACGCCAAACGGCCATCCGATTAAACGTGTGGGCGCAAGTAGGCAAGATCGAACGTGTCTTAAGAATCGTGAGTTTCGAAAAGCTCAAAGCCGAGCGACGCTGCCGCCCGATTTCGGCAAACGCCTCAGGTTGGAAACTGCGCCTCCAGCGTAAGGCGCACCAGTTCTTTGGCCAGGAAGTGAAGTGCATCGCGCGGAGGAGTGTTTGCCTTCTCCTGGCGGCAGAGCTTCAGGATCACATTTCGCGACTCCCGCATACTGATTAGAGTCTTTTGATCCGCGGACTTCTTTGCAATGACCGTTATGCGGCTCCAAACGCGCTCCATTGAGTTCATGGCGGCCTTTCTCTCGCAAGAATGCGACTTGGCCGGGCCGAGGAGCTCGCGGTCAAAGCGAATTATTAGTGAGGCATCTCTCATTGGGCACTTTGTCGCAAATCACCTGGCGCGTTCACCGCCCACGGATCGAGATTGCCTTCTCAACCCGTCGTTCGGCGCCAGCGTCCTTAGAATCTCGAACCAACCCTAAAGCCGCGGGTCGCGCAAATGTCCGCGATCTGCTGATGGCTCAACCGCCGAAAGACCTTGTTACCGAACGCAAAGTCCTCACCGGGTTCAGTCGCATCGTAACGCGCCTGCGCACCCAGGTTCAGAGGAGGCCGCTGCGTTAGGATTTGCGTCCTGAGGTTGACGCGAAAAGCGCTATCTTTTGCAAACAAGACGATATCACCGCGGCCATTCGCGTAGCCTCCGTAGACCGGTTCCAAACGTGCCGCACACTTAAGGCTTCGCACGCCGCCTTCGATACCGAGCGTTGCAATCGGCCGAGCGCTCGTCTCAGGGGCACGAGCGTAAAAGCAGTCGCCTGGGGCGCGAACCAGCGCGTCTAAAATCAGCGACGCCAATTACCGGACGGCGGTACCGGGCGTTGATTTCCTCAGTTCCTTGATCGCAGGGCTTAAACCGAAGGGCTTTTGAACGTAGCTGTACTTCTCGCCGCATATGCGGCAAACGTTGAGGGGATTGCCAAAATGCTCGTGTGGGGGAAATACCTTTTCTTTGCGTTTTGCGCGCGTCGAGTTCTTCGCTACTGGGTTGATGATTTGACTATCCTTGCTCCCGAGGCGGAAGCGCCGCGCGTTCTAAGATTGGAAGCGCTTTAGTCTCGTTCGAGCCTAACGTAAAAGAGCCTATCGGAGATCTCGTACCCCGGCGGATTCAGCAGCTTCTACGAGTGCAAGGCCTCCGCTCCAAGGCTGGGCCGGGCCCCGGAATTAATCTTTTTGCTCCCATTGGGGACAAAGGCTTGATTTGCGGGAGAGTTTATGAGACGCTCTTCACCACCCTCAAGCGCGATCTTTCGAGTGGTCGATAATGTTGCGCCCACCGAAAGACAGGTAGAATATCTTCACTTTCTCAGAACTCGCGCAGACGCCGCACCTCTACGCGGCCTCGAAGAGCTTCACCGCAACGAGTCCAATGTTCGTCCAGAGGATGGTCATTTCCGTTGGGCGGAACGTTCGAGCGTCGTCGCCCTTAACGTCGAAGTAGACGGGATTCGCTATCAGACGGCGCAATCGAGTTCGCAACGCCAGCCCGCGCGTCTCGAAAACCGATACGGTAAAAGACGCCAAGGAAGCCCCTTTGGAGGTCTTTGGCAGTATCCGTCAAGTCTTCCCCAGCACGACGTTTTCCGTCGAGCTGGATAACGGACATACCATCTTAGCCCACATCGCCGGCCGTCTACGCCGGCATCATATCAAGATTCTCCCAGGCGACCACGTGGACGTCGAGATTTCGCCATACGATTTGACGAAAGGACGCATCGTTTACCGATATCGCGCCGGGGAAGCACGCCGGTCGTAGTTTGCGGCCGGCAATAACAAACAGTTAGGAGACTCAAGTGTACACCGACGAAACCCTTACCTGCGTCGATTGCGGACGCGCGTTCTCATTCACGGCGAACGAACAAGAGTTCTTTGCGAGTAAAGGATTCACGAACAAACCGAGCCGATGCGGCGATTGCCGCGCCGCGCGAAAAGCCGCCGGCGGCGGCCGCGGCGGACCGAGCCGCGGCGGCTACGGCGGTCAACGAGAGATGTTCAAGGCCACCTGCAGCCAGTGCGGCGGGGTAGCGGAGGTTCCATTTCAGCCGCGCGGCGACAAGCCGGTCTATTGCCGGGACTGTTTCGCAGCGCGGCCGAGTTACCGCTAGTCCGTTGAGCGCGCGCCTTCGCGTGCGGTTCGCATGCCAAGGCCGCTCGAATACGCGCTGGCAATCCTCGGATCGCTGGCATTGCAAGGCGATCCTATTCGCTGAGTTGCCACACATCGCAAGCATCATGCGCATTCCGATAGCGAAGGCGATCCCCACGGCCGGAACGTGGGTTTCCGGTGGGCGCACGTGCGTTGGCTGATCGAAGCCAACGACGCGCTACCGGAACCTGACGAGCTGGTGCGGTACGCGCCCGATCTTCATGCACAAAAATTCTACCGCGCGCTGCAGTACGTTCAGGTGCCGATTCAGCTCGCGCTCGCCGCGCTATTGTTCGCGGGCGGCGGCTGGACGTGGGTTATATGGGGCGTCTTCGTGCGGCTCGTGGTCAGCTATCACGCAACGTTGCTGGTCAACAGCGCCGCTCATTCGAGCGGATATCGAACGTATCGTACGCGCGACCTCTCAACAAACTGCTGGTGGGTAGCGTTGATCGCGTGGGGTGAAGGCTGGCATAACAACCATCATGCATCCCCATATTCCGCCCGACACGGGTTGCGCTGGTTCGAATTCGATCCGACCTGGTGGAACATACGCATACTGACTCTGTTGCGGCTCGCCGATCGGGTCCGAATCCCAACAGTAAAGGCCCTGCGACATGGCCTCGAGGCTTAGGGCTACGCCCTAAGTCTCAACGCGCCCGAGAGGCGCACCGGGGAATTGCGGAAGGGGTCGGCTTCACGGTCACTAATCAGCGCGGCAGAGCTAAATGAAACGCCTGCCGTTGTTTATTTTTTGCACGTGCCTTCTCGTAGCGTTGAGCATAGGCTGGCCGGCTGCGAAGATAGCTGCAGGCACGCCGTCATTCGTCCCAAGTCCTTGTCCTAAGACGAGGCACGCCATAGCGGAGCTAAAACACGCGCGCTGCGGGCGGCTCGTCGTTCCGGAGAACCGGCGGCACGACAGCGGACGTACCATCGCTCTCTCCGTGGCGATCGTCCCGGCGAGCTCAGCGAAAGCGAAGCCCGATCCGATCGTCTGGCTTGCGGGCGGTCCAGGCGACGATGCAATCACTGAGATCCCGATGGCGCTGGCCGGAAAGCTCAACGCCAATCGCGATGTGATCTTTATGTCACAGCGCGGCACTTATACTGCTCGGCCGAAGCTGACGTGCGGAGCGATCGATCGATGGGCCGCCGAGACGCTGGACATGCCGTACGATGCTGCGGCGACCGGTAGGGCCTATTCCACGGCAACGCTCCGGTGCCGCCGAGAACTAATGGCGCAGACAACGGATCTAGGCGCGTACAACACGCTGGAGAGCGCTGACGACCTGGAAGCTCTGCGCGTTGCGCTGCACATCGCGAAGTGGAACGTTTATGGGATCTCTTATGGAACCGATCTCGCGCTTACGTACATGAGGCAGCATCCCAGAGGCATTCGATCCGTTGCCATCGACGGCGTGCTCCCGCCATCCCTAGCGGGCGGGGTCGCCGAGTGGATCACCGCTAGTGAAGGCATCAACGCCGTGTTCGAAGCGTGCCGCGAGCAAGCTGCGTGTCGCCGGCGCTACGGAGACATCGGCGCAACGTTCCGGCGCCTGGTGATCCGGTACGAGGCATCCCCACGGACCGTCGCGGTCCACGTACAAGGGCATCCTGGAAAAGTGAAGGTCAAGATCAGCGGCGGCATGCTGGTGCAATGGGCGGTGTCGCCCGGCACGCACTATGCGGCAAAGCTTCCGGCATCCATTGACGCGCTCGCTCACGGCGATCCCTCGCCAATCGCCTCAACCTGGGCTGCAGCGAAGCTCGATCCCGCCGGCGTTGGCGTGTTCGCCAATGGGCTCTTCAATGGCGTCAGCTGCGGTGAGTGGGTGCCGTACGAAACCGAGCAGAGCGTCGTTGAAGCCGGCCGCCGCGCGTTCCCGAGTTTTCCAGTTTCCATTTTAAAAAACGCTCCCAACCTACCATTCCTACGCGAAAACTGTCGGGTTTGGAACGTACCGAAAGTCTCTGCGTTGGTGCGAGCCACGACGCGAAGCAACATACCGACGCTGGTGGTGTCCGCCCAGTACGACGCTCAAACGGCCCCATCGTTTGGTCCCTACGCGGCGCGGACCTTATCAAACGCTACCGTCGTGACGATTCCGAACGTCGCCCACGTCGCGTTCGGCAGTCCCTCCGCCGCTGCGAACGCCTGCGCCTACGCTGTTGCCAGGGCGTTCTTCGATCGATTGAACGGAGCCGATACCAGCTGCATCAGTCGAGTCCCCCCGACCAACTTCGTCATCAATCGCTGACGTCGCTCGAGTAACGCGGATCGTCGCCGCTCGCGAAGCATCGTGATGACCGTCGACGCCGACCAAGCAGGCGGATAATATCTCCCCAACGGAAGAACGTTTGCTATAGTGCCGGCCTTCTTCCGCACATTTTTTAACGACTGAATGGAGACGAGCAAACGTGATGGACGCTACGAAGGGGTTCCTTTGTCAGATCGCAAGCATCATCGCATTATTCCTCGCGGCCGGCGTCGGCCCGGTTTCGGCGGAAACGGCGATCGCCGAGCATGGGATCGTCACGGGCGCGGGTCAGCCGATTACCGGCGCGACGGTGACGCTGTGGGCCGCGACCGGCGAGGCCGCGCCCAGCAGGATTGCGCAATCGGTTACCGGACCGGGCGGTGAGTTTTCGCTGCAAGGTCGCTGGGTTGCCGGTACGGAGGTTCTTTACGTCGTCGCTCTGGGCGGTCACTCAGGGCGCGATGCGAGCTCCCGGGGCAACGCTGCAATTGGATGATGTCGATTCTCGGACCGAATCCGGTCCCTCACGTCGTTGTCAACGAGCTGACGACGGTCGCATCCGTCTGGACCGGAGCCCAGTTCCTTAACGGCACGTCGCTGCGCGGAAATCCGCTGGGCTTACGCATTGCGGCGGGCAACGTGCCGAACTTCGTCGATGTTGGAACGGGCGGCTACGGCGGACCGATCCAAGATCCGCTCAACGGCCCACAGACGACGACGCTGGCAAATTTTGCGACGCTCGGTAGTCTGTTGTCGGGTTGTGTCGTGCGCATACGAAACGACGCGTGCGAGAGTCTTTTTGCGGCCTCGACCGGACCCGCAGGGAACGCCCCGGCGAACACACTCGATGCAGCCGAATCGATCGCACGTTGGAACTGGTACAAGCCGGAGCGGCTTTTTGCGCTCGTCGACAAGTTCTACCCGGTTCCCGCCGGGCGCAACCTGCGAAACCCTCCGTTCGAGCCGTATCTCACCTTTGCGCCGAGCGCGTGGGTTCTCGCGCTCAAATTTGATGGCGGCGGGTACCGCGCCGGCGGAAAGATGATGTTCGACCGTCAAGGCGATCTTTGGGTCGTTGATAACTTCACCATCGGTTTTCAGGGGCAAGACACACTCTGGCAAGGACACGTTAGCGAGTTCGCCCCGAACGGACGGCCGATCTCGCCGATTACCACGGGCTTTTACGGCGGAGGCATGGAAGGCGGCACGTTTGGATTCGCCATCGATGCCCAAGGCAACGCATGGGCGGCCGGCTATGGCGGTGCAGACATTGCGATTTTCGACAAAAACGGCAAGCCGCTGACGCCTCCTGACGGCATCAATTTCAACCACCAGCTCGGGCTCATGCAGAGAATCATCGCTGCTCCAAACGGCGACGTTTGGGCGCTCGGCCTCTCAAAGAACCAGCTCTTGTATTTTCCGAAGGGTGATTGGAGGAACGGACGCATCGTCTGCCAGGGCCGCGACGTCGAACCTTGTAAGTCGATGGCCGGCCCCTTTAGCCTGGCGATCGATCAACAAGACCGCATTTGGGTCGGCAACGCCTTCGGCGATTTCGTTACTCGGTTTCCAGCCGCGGATCCAAGTAAAGCCGAGACGTTCAAGACGGACGGCGCAAGCTCGAGCGGCCTGAACGTGGATCAGCAAGGCAACGTTTGGGCAACGAACCGATTTAAGGCACCGGGTGCAGCCGCGATCGTCGAAAAGGCGGTAGCGACGCTGCAAAGCGGCGGCAACGGTGATGAAGTGCTCACCCGTTCGATGGCTAACCAAACCACGGACGGAGGGAGCGTTACGCTCTTTCGGCCCAACGGAACTCAGTGGCCCGGATCGCCCTTCTCAGGTTTGAGTCTACCCGGACCTTGGGCCGTTGTTGTTGACGGCAACGACCAAGTTTGGGTTTCGAACTTCGCTCGTCCGTGGGGAGTCATCGCGCACCTGTGCGGCGTGCGAACCGAAACATGCCCGCCTGGAATGAAAACGGGCGATCCCATTTCGCCCGCGGGCGGTTACGTCGGCGGGGGCTTGCAGATGCAGGTAGACATTGCGCTCGATCCAGCCGGTAACGTATGGGTCGGAAACAACTGGCAACTCATCGATCAGTGCTTCGCAACTCTCCCCAATGAGGAACTGTCGACGCTATGCGGCGGTCAGGGCGTAACGGTCTTCTACGGAATGGCTAAGCCCTACGTGTCCCGCAAATCGGTCCGAGCCAGCCGGCATGACGCACAAAAACCTTGCATCGGCCGCAGCAATAGTTGTCGGCGTCATCGCGGCGGCGCCGGCCCTTGCGCGAACGCCTCAACCGTCACCGGCTCCCGCAGCGACCGCATCTCCCGGCGAAGACACGCATCCGGAAAACGGAGGATTCGATCCGAGCAAGTTAACCCCCGAGCAGCGTGAAGCGCTCCAGTTGGCGATCGTCAAGATCTCGCAGAATCCGGTCGGGAACATCACCGTCTTTCCGTTTCAGAACAACTTTAACTACGGTTACGGGCCCTATACACGCCTTCAATACAATCTCAACGTACAGCCGGTCTTTCCAATCATGCTGACTCAGAACTGGAGTCTCGTTGCCCGAACGATTATTCCGGTCGTCAATCAGCCGTCGTCGGCGCCGCCGGCCGTTTGTGCGTCGCCGTATGGGTGCCCGTCGACGTTTGGTCTGAGCGACGTCCAAGAGCAGCTATTCTTCGGGCCTAAAACAAAGCCGGGCCAGTTGATTTGGGCAGCCGGGCCGATCTTTCAGTTTCCGAGCGCAACGCCAAATACGCTTGGCTCCGCGAAGTGGGCGGCCGGTCCAAATGTCGTAGTTCTGGTGATGCCCGGGAAATGGGTAATCGGTGCGCTCACGTCGCAGCTTTGGTCGTTCGCCGGTCCAGCAACCCGCTCCAACGCAAGCTCCTTTCTCCTTCAGCCGTTCGTCAACTACAATCTCAAGGAAGGTTGGGCGGTGACGACGGCGCCGATCATTACGGCAAACTGGGTTGCAGCACAAAACAAATGGGCCGTCCCGATGGGCGGAGGCGTTGCGAAAACCTTCAAGGACGGAGGTCAACTGATGCAGCTCTCGGTTCAGTACTACACCTGGATCACGCGCCCGCTGGCTTCGCCACAAACGGACCTGAAGATTACGTGGAGCCTGCTATGGCCGGTGAAGCGCGGCATTGACGTTCAGCAGCTTCTTCAGGAACGATAACCGCTTCCACCAACGTTCAGGCAAACAGCTATCCGCTGGGCAAGCTCGGCGCTGCAAGCGTTCCGATTCCCGGGGAATTTTACGATAGCGTCGCACTCGACCCCCAGGCGAAAAAATGAGGCCCGGGGACGGCGTTGATTGCGCGTAGGGGTGCGGCGTACGCTGCGCGGGAATCGGGGCGGACTGTGTCAATCGTCCTCCACGCCGGCTTGGCCGAGCGATCGCTGCTGCTGTGGGCTAACCCCCGCACTACTGCGGCGGCGCTCCGCCGCCTCGCCGAGGAGCACTTCGGTCAACTCGACATGACTGGCTGGAAACGATACCGTGCGGTCGTCGAAGGGAGATCCGTCGACACGCTCTCGGTCGAAGCGCGCGACGCCATCGCGCTCCTGTGCGCCTGCGCCGGGCGTGAAATGATCGGCCCGAACGTCGCCATCGGCGACACGCTCGCGTATTGGTGCAGCGCGTTGCGACTTGGGGCCGAGGTCGTAGCGGCTCAGCGCTTCCTTCCGAGCCTTCAATACGACGAAGCGAAGAAGCTCTATCGCGCGGTGTGGGCGCCGGTACTCGGCGAGCGCGAACGAAAGCTTGCGGCCGTGCTCTCGGCTACCATGCCGGATGCGTGCCGGGTCGTTGGCGACCGAGAAGCGCGACCTCGGGTCGCTGCGGCCGCGGCGCTTGAAACGTTTCTCGGAGTCGTCGTCGACGGCTTGGTGCGAGCCGCGGCTACTCCCGTTCGTGCAAACGGCTCGTTGCCGTTGCACGATCGTTGGATCTGCGCCCTGCGCAACCCCGATTCAACGTTGAGCGGCGTACCCGGCGAACTGCGCGGGCTCTCGCAGCGAATCGAATCGTGGCGACGAGCCGTCCTCGAAGAGCGCGCTTCGGAGAATCGCCTATGCTTGCGCGTGGAAGAACCGCAAGCCGACGACGACTCGTGGCGCATCGTCTACTTGTTGCAGAACCGCGACGACCCGAGCCTATTGATCGACGCGGCGAGTGCGTGGTCGAAGCCCGGGTTACGCCGCGCTCTGCTCGCGTCGCTTGGGCGCGCGGCACAGGTTTCCTCGCACGTCCAGGCCTCGCTGGACCAAGGCAAATCGGCGCCTTGGGGTTTCACGCTCGACACTGCCGGTGCGTATGCATTTCTTGCGGAGACGACCTGGCTGCTCGAACAGGCCGGCGTCGGCATGATTCTGCCGGCGTGGTGGCTCGGAAAGAACACCAAGACGCGCCTCTCGACCCGCGCGCACGTGAAGAGTCCGGCGACGAACGCCGGACTGCGGATCGACTCCCTCGTCAACGTAGATTGGAGCGTCGCGATTGGCGACGCATCGCTCACCGCGCGCGAGCTCGAGCGGCTCGCCAAATTGAAAATGCCGCTCGTTCGGCTTCGCGGGCAATGGGTGCACGTCGACGCACAGGAGCTTCGCGCGGCATTGGACCGACTGAAGAACGGCATCCGGCGACTCCCCTTGGGCGAGATCGTTCGCATGCAGCTCGATCCGAACGTGTCGGTCGAAGCCCGTGGCAGAGTCGGCGCGCTCCTCGAGCGCTTGCAAGGTCGCCGCGCGTACGACGAGCTGCCGCCGCCGGTCGGATTACGCGCGGTACTTCGCCCCTATCAACGGCGCGGTTATAGTTGGCTACGGTTTCTCACGGAGGCGGGATTCGGAGCCTGCCTAGCCGACGACATGGGGTTGGGTAAAACGATTCAGGCACTCAGTTTGGTGCTGCGCGATTGGCAGGACGACGGAGAGCAAGCGGTTCTGGTCGTTTGTCCGACATCCGTGATCGGCAACTGGATGCGCGAAGCGCAGCGATTTGTGCCCGGACTGCCGGTAACCGTCCACCATGGCAGCGATCGCATTCGGGGAGCGCGGTTTGCGCGCGAGGCGCGGCGGCACGCGCTGGTGATCACCAGCTATGCGCTTCTGCAGCGAGACGTCGAGTTGTTCAATGGCGTGCGCTGGCGCGGAATCATCCTCGACGAGGCACAGAACGTAAAGAATCCCGAGAGCAAACAGGCCCGTGCGGCACGCACGCTCGAAGCCGGCTACCGCGTAGCGCTCACCGGAACGCCGGTCGAGAACCACGTCGGAGACCTATGGTCGGTCATGGAATTTCTCAATCCCGGGATGCTCGGGTCGCGCGCTTCCTTCAAGCGTGACTTTCTCATCCCCATTCAAGCGATGCGGGACCGCGATGCAGCCGACCGGCTCAAACGCCTGAGCGGCCCGTTCGTGTTGCGGCGCCTTAAGAGCGATCCGGCCATCATCTCAGACCTGCCGGCCAAGAACGAAATGACGGTGTTTTGTACCCTAACGCGCGAACAGGGGTCCCTCTACGCGGCCGTGCTGCGCGATTATGAGGCGAACCTGGAGGACTCAGAGGGAATGCAGCGGCGTGGAAGGATTCTCGCGATGCTCCTGCGGCTCAAACAAATCTGCAACCATCCGGCGCAGTTCGCGCAGGACCGATCGCCGATCGAAGGCCGGTCCGGAAAACTTTCGCGTCTCGAAGATATGCTCGAGGAGGTTTTCGACGTCGGCGAACGGGCACTCGTCTTTACCCAGTTTGCCGCGATGGGCGAGATCATCGTGCGTCGCCTTACCGACCGCTTCGCGCGCGAAGTGCTGTTTTTGCACGGAGGCGTATCGAAGCGCCGGCGCGACGACATGGTCGAGCGTTTTCAAGGCGAGCGCGGACCGGCGATCTTCGTGCTTTCCCTCAAGGCGGGCGGCAGCGGTCTCAATTTGACGCAAGCAAATCATGTTTTCCATTTCGACCGCTGGTGGAATCCGGCGGTCGAGAATCAAGCAACGGACCGCGCCTTTCGCATCGGCCAAAAGAAAAACGTACAGGTGCATAAATTCGTCTGCGCCGGAACGCTGGAAGAGCGGATCGACGCGCTGATCGAGAGCAAACGCGCCGTAGCGGAACGGGTCGTCGGAAGCGGCGAAGCGTGGCTCACGGAGCTCTCGAACGAAACGATTCGCGAGCTCGTGGCGCTCTCTCCCGAAGCGGTCGAGGATTAGCATGAGCGGAATCAAAGCGCAGTCGAAGCGCGGCGCTTTCGGCGAACGCTGGTGGTCGAAGCGCTGGATCGGCGTGCTGGAGGGGTTCGGACTCGGCGCGCGGTTGGCGCGCGGCCGCACGTACGCGCGGCAGGGACGAGTGATCGAGATCGCCGTCGAGCCGCGAGGCGTGCGCGCCAGGGTGCGAGGCTCGCGCAAAGTTCCCTACACGGTACATATTTACGTCAAGCCGCTGCGCGCGGCGCAGTGGCGCCAGGTTGCCGAAAATATCGCGCAGACGCCGCGTTTCGTTGCGATGCTGCTCAACGGCGAGATCCCCGAAGATATCGAGGACGCATTTCAAACGACGAACTGCGGGCTCTTTCCGCAAACGATTGCCGACGTGCGTACGGAGTGTTCGTGTCCGGACTGGTCCAACCCGTGCAAGCACGTCGCCGCCGTCTACTATCTGATCGGCGAAGAATTCGATCGCGATCCGTTCTTGCTGTTCGCGCTCCGTGGCCTCGAGCGCGACGCGATTCTCCCGGCACTAGCGGTGGAAGAGCCGCTCGAGCAAACGGTCCTCCAATTCGCATCCACGCCGCGACCTCCCTTGGAACGTCCCCCGGTCGACGCGTGGCTGCTGCGACGTACGGGCCGCTTTCCGTTTTGGCACGGAAGCGTGCCGCTGGAAGACGCGCTTTCCGCGGTCTACGCTACGGCCGGCGAGCGCGCCGCAACGCTTCTCGCCGAGACCTGGCCCGACTAATGAATTTGACGCCGGTGGCGCTTTCATGACATAGTGGGGTAACCCCGCGCGATCTTTCGGATGAACGCGATCGACCCGCGCACACCCTTGAAAGATCGTCAATCATTTCTACGTTTAAAAAACTCGGCTTGCGGCCGCCGTTGCAGGCTGCCCTGGTCGACCTCGGTTTCTCCGAACCAACGCCAATCCAAGCCCTCGCGATTCCGCCGGCCCTCGAAGGCCGCGACGTTCTCGGCAGCGCCGAGACCGGCAGCGGTAAGACGGCTGCCTTTGGCCTCGCCATGCTGCAACGACTCATGGATAAGCCGCGCGGGAAGACGCGCGCACTCGTGCTCGCTCCGACCCGCGAGCTTGCCGATCAAATCGCGAACCATCTCACGTCGCTCGCTAAACATACGAACGTCACGGTTGCTGCGATCTGCGGCGGCGTCGGCTTTCGACCGCAACTCAATGCGCTCAAGCGTGGGGCGGACATTTTGGTCGCGACGCCCGGGCGGTTGCTCGACCATCTCAGACAGAAAACCGCGCGGCTCGACAATATCGAAATGCTCGTTCTCGACGAAGCCGACCGCATGCTCGACATGGGATTTCTCCCCGACGTTCGGCGCATCATCGCCCACCTGCCGGCGAAGCGACAAACGTTCTTCTTCTCCGCAACGCTGCAGGCGCAACTTTCCGGCCTCGTGCGCGAGATTCTCCGCGATCCCGTGCGGGTAGAACTGGCCGCTAAGATCGCGCCCGTGAAGACGCTCAACCAAAAGCTTTACGCCGTGCCGACGGAGAAGAAAACCGATCTTCTTTTGGAGCTGCTCAAAGACAACAGCATCTACTCGGCGATCGCTTTCACGCGAACCAAGGCCCGCGCTAACCGGCTGGCCGCGGCGCTCCAAAAGCATCGCATTCCCGTCAACCTGATTCACGGCGATCGCTCGCAATCGCAACGGACGTACGCGCTCGAAAAGTTTAAGCAGGGTCACTATCGCGTGCTGGTCGCAACCGATATTGCGGCTCGCGGTATCGACATTTCGGACCTCGGGCACGTTATCAACTACGACGTTCCGTTGGTTGCCGCCGACTACTTTCATCGCGTTGGGCGGACCGCGCGCGCCAAAGCGCCGGGCGACGCGATCACCTTCGTCTCGTCCGACGAAGAGCCGCTGATCAAGCAGATCGAATACACTCTCGGGAAACGCCTAGAGCGCGGCAAGAATCCGCTCTTTCCCGAAGCCAGCACGGAGCCGCCCAAGCCGAGCGTCGTCTACCGGTCTCGCCGCCGCCGTTGAACGACAGCGTCCTCGAATGGTTCAGTCCGTCTGGTTTACGACGTCAATCTCTCCGGTACGCTCGATCGTGAGACCGTACGGGCGTAACCGAGTGGCGCTTCCAGCGATCGAGTAAAGCGGCGGCGCATTGCCGTTTGCGTCCTTCGCAAAGACGCGCAGCGTTCCGGCACTGCTGCTTCCCCCGTGGTCCGAGACGAAAATTGCCCCGCGTGGGTCGACGGCGACACCGCTTGGAGTCTCCAGCTTCGTCGCCGGACCGGCGATGATACGAGTCGGCGCTACGTCGCCGCTCGCACGCGGGCGAAAGACGAGCAGGCCTGAGATGTCCTTGTCGTCGGAGTTCACGACGTAGACGGTCCCCGCGCGATCCACGGCGATCGCGAAGGCCGCAGTCAGCCTCGTCCGTTTACCGCGGATGATGCGAACCGGGGCGACGTCGCCGCTCGCTCCCGGCGCGAACGTCGTGACGCTGCGGTCGGCCAGATTCGTGACGTAAATATTCCGCTCGGCGTCGACCGCGATGCTCGTCGGTTCGTTCAGACCGGTCTTCGATCCCTGAATCGTGCGACTCGGCGCTGCGTTTCCATTGGCAGCGGGCGCGTAAACGGTGATCGCATCTCCCGATCGGTTCGCAACGTACACGTCGCCTCGACCATCGAGGGCAAGACCCGTCGGGAGTTTGAGACCCGTGCGCATTCCGGCGATCGTTCGCAGCGGCGCGGCATCGCCGCGCGCGTTGCTGCTGTAGATGGTGATGCTGTCGATGGCGCGATTCGCGACATACCGGTTGCCGCGCGCATCGACCGCGACGGCGCTCGGGAAGTCCAATCGGGTACGCGGTCCCAAGATGGCTCGCACCGGAGCAGCATTGCCTGTTGCACCCTTCGCATAGACCGTCACGCTCGTCGCCGCAGCCGGCTCGGCCGCGCTACTGACCGTAGTTAAACCGGCACATCCCGCGGAGAATCCCAACGAAGCGAACATTACGAGCGCTCGAAACGATCTCATGGCGCCGGATACTTCTCGTGTCTGCATGCGACCGTTTTCTCGGCTGCGTCGACGCTCCCCGCGTCGACATCCGCGGCCGGTAGCATGGCGTAATGCAGGCGTGCAAACACCGATGGATCGAGGTACGCTCGACGCGCTGCGGATGGTCGATCGGGTACGTCGCTGGGCACTTTCGTTTCCTCCGGCGAAGCACTCCGTCATGGCAAGACGTCCGGCCCATTCGCCGCAGTTTCGGCGTAGGATCTCCCGGCATACGCCCCTGGCCGCCCGGGGCACCATCAGGCCGCAGCGCGCCGGAAGGCGCTTGGTTGTCGCCCAAACGCCGGGTCGGGCGGTTAGAGCTGCGGTTACGATGCTTGCGATTGCCGCAACCTTAGCGATCGTCGCGCTCCGCGCCGACGGACAAATGACGACGCCGACCACGCAAACCGTCGTGACCGCGCTGCACTGGCGTAACGTCGGTCCCGGAATCGGAGGGCGCTCCGTGGCGGTCGACGCCGTACCCGGAAATCCATTCACGTTTTATTTCGGCGGCGTCGACGGGGGCGTGTGGCGGTCTACGAACTACGGGCTGACCTGGGCGAACATCACGGACGGCCAACTCAACGTCTCCAATAGCATCGGCGCTCTGGCCGTCGCCCCCTCGGATCGGAAGACGATCTACGTCGGTACCGGCGAGGCGGACATTCGCAATACGTTCGTCACCGGCGACGGCGTCTACAAGACGACCGACGCCGGCAAGACATGGCATTACGCGGGCCTGAAGCATACGCATACGGTCGCGAAAATCGTCATCGATCCGCACGATGCGAACGTCGTCTACGTTGCCTCGATGGGTCACGTCTACGCGAAGAATGCGGAGCGTGGCGTCTTCAAATCGACCGACGGCGGCGCGCACTGGAGCAAAGTGCTCTACGTTGACGACTCGACCGGCGGGTGCGACCTGGTCATGGATCCATCGCATCCGAAGACGCTCTATGCCGCGATGTGGCAGGCCTACCGCACGCCCTATTCGTTAAACTCCGGCGGTCCCGGCAGCGGTCTCTACAAGACGACCGACGGCGGGAGGCACTGGGCGAAGATTTCCTCCAATTCCGGTTTTGCTACCGGCGTGCTCGGTCACATCGGCGTGAGCGTTGCGGCGAGCGACCCGAAAATCGTCTACGCGATCGTACAGGCGCGCAACGGCGGCATCTTCCGCTCGGTAGACGGTGGCGCCCACTGGAATCTCGTCAATAACAGCATGGAAATGCGTCAGCGTGCCTTCTATTACATGACGATCTACGCAGACCCGACCGACCCCAACAGAATCTACGTGCCCAACGCGCGCTTTTTCGTTTCGCACGACGGCGGCAAGAACTTCAGCCTTTTGCGTCCGCCGCACGGGGACAATCACGTCGTTTGGATCGATCCACATAATCCGCGAATCATTCTCGAGGGCAACGACGGCGGCGCTACCGTCTCCACCGATCGTGGGGAAACGTGGAGCAGCGAGCACAATCAGCTAACCGCACAGTTCTACCACGTTGCGCTCGATCAGGCGTTTCCATTCAACATCTACGGCGCGCAGCAAGACGAAGGTTCGTTCGAAGGCCCGAGCGCGTCATCGGGCGGCACGATTCTCACCAGCGATTGGAAGCGCACGGCGCTCGGCGAGAGCACGTTTATCGCGCCGCAGCCGGGAAATACGAATATCGACTACGGCAGCGGGTACTTCAGCATCATGATGCGGCACGATGCCGTCACCGATGAGTACAACAGCGTTAGTCCCTATCCGCTTTACCGCGAAGGCGCAAGTTCCGGCGAGCTAGAGTACCGTCTTGCTTGGACGCACCCGATTCTCTTCTCGCCGGTCAATCCGAAAGAACTGCTCGTCGGGGCACAGTACGTGCTCGGCAGCACCGACTACGGTCAGACGTGGAAAAAGATCAGCCCCGATCTGACGCGCAACGATGCGAAGAGCGAAGCGGCGAGCGGCGGGCCGATCGACAACGACGCATCGAGTGCTGAGGTTTATCCGTACGTTTCCGCGCTCGCGGTGTCACCGCTCGATGGCGACGAGCTGTGGGCGGGATCGGCCGACGGCCTGGTCCATCTGACCACCAATCACGGAGTGACGTGGAGCGAGATTACGCCGCCGGCGCTGCCTCAGTGGGCGGAGATCACCTCGATCGAGCCCTCGCACCTCGACAAGGCTACCGCATATCTAACGGCGTCGCGCTATCAATACGACGACTTCCATCCATTTATCTACAAAACGACGGACTTCGGCAAAACGTGGACCTCCCTGAGCGCCGGCCTTCCCTCCGACCAATACCTTTACACGGTCCGCCAGGATCCCAACGCACCGAATCTGTTCTTTCTCACAACGAGGAGTACCGTTTTCATAAGCTTCGACGGTGCCGCCCACTGGCAACCGCTGACGCTCAATTTGCCGAACGTGCAGGTACGCGACGTCGCGATCGATGCGCGCGAGGGCAAAGTCGTCATCGCCACACACGGTCGCTCGATGTGGGTGCTCGACAATCTCACGTTGCTCGAGCAGCTCACGAAGCCGGCGCCCGCCAATGCGAGCGGCGCCGTGCTCTATGCGCCCCAGCGTGCGTGGCTCACGCACGCCTACGGCACGCCGGCGTTCGGCGGCGCGCCAAATGCTTCGGGCAATGGTGAAAATCCGCCGTTCGGTGCGACGGTGATCTTCTACGTGCCACGATCATACGATGGGAAAACCCCGGTCTCGCTGACATTCAAAGATAGCGCGGGCAACGTCGTCCGTTCCTTCGCGCTTCACTTGAAAAGTCGTGCGAAGCCCGAAGCCCCAAGCGAGCGCTACCACCCCACCGAGGACCGGGCACGCGCATACGCGCGTCTAACCGGCATCGCGCCCGGAATGAACGCGTTCCAGTGGGATCTGCGGTACCCTGAAGCGACCGAGGTCACGGGCTTCGAACCATCGGGTTCCGGCGGCGGCCTGGAAGATTCGCTCCTGGGGCCGCAGATCGTGCCTGCCAATGACACCGTTACGCTCGACTACGGCGGCGCGCAGATGTCGCAGCCGCTCGAGCTCGCGCTCGATCCGCGCAGTGCCGCGACGCCGCAGGATTTAGCGGCGAGGCGGGATCTCGGTTTGAAGATTTACGCGCTGCAAGATCGGCTCGATCGCACCATCAACGCAGCGATAGCGGCGCGCGCAACGGCTGGCGCGTCGCGCGCGGCCGCGGCACAGCTCGACGCGGCAATCGGTGCCGTCGTCGACATCGAGCATCCTCAGGCCGACGAGGGGGCGTTGCTCTACGAATCTCGATTGCGCAACTTTATTGCGTACCTCAACGCCGAGGTCGATACCGGGTACGTCCGGCCGACCGCCGCCCAGTACGCGGTCTTTGACAAGCTCAGCACCGCAGCTGCAAGCGCCGAGGCGAGGCTCGAGGCAGCGATCGCCGCCGCGCGCTAGCGGCCGGGACTGCGTGTATATTGACCGGCATTCAACTCACGCGCACAGGCCGGTCGGCATGCGCATCGTAACGTGAGATAATGGCTCGTGCGAATCCGGCACGCTCGCCCTACGCGGCGACGCGTCACCTGCTCCGGCATATCCGCGACGCGCGCGAATTGCGGCGTAATCCGCTGGCGACTTCGGAGTTCGCGGGACGAACGCTCGACGAAGCGCTGCACGCAATTGCCGGACGCGTCGATAACGCGCTCCTGACGATCGATAATGCGCGCCACGTCGCGATTTTAATTCGTGTCGACGCCGAGCGCCACAGTCCGCGGCACGTTGCAACCGATCTAGGACTTTCAACGCGTCAATTCTACCGCGAGCGCCGCCTTGCCCACCGCGACTTTTACGCAGCATACTTACATGCGGCGCGCGCCGTCGCAGCCGTGGAGAGCGATTTTGCGACGCGCCTCTTGGCGCGCGCAACGAGCCTTGCCGACTCCGGCGAGACCGACAGCGCGAACGCAATTTTTGAAGACCTGGTATCGAGCGGTATCGATGCTGCCATCACTTGCGACGCGCTACGCCGGTTGGCATCGATGGAGGTGTGGAACCACCGGTTCGATCGGGCGCACGAGCATCTCGACGCGGGTCGCGAAATCCTCGCGCGAGGATCCGTCCAGGACGGCCGGCGTGAGGCACTGCAGGACGGACTGGTAGCGGCGAGTCTCATTCTGCGTTGGTTTGCCGAGGGACCGGCGGCGGTCGCCCGCGAGCTCAGGCATCGCCATTTGCCGCAAGGTGAGCGCACGATGCTGGCGCGTGCGGCTGCCGCGTTGCGTAACGGTGAATCCCCGCAAGCCGCAGGCTTGTTGCAGAACGTGCTGAGTCATCGCCCCGCCGTAAGCGCTCCCGACGTCGAGATCGATCTGCTCACGTTTCAGGCGGAGTTCGCGAACTTCGCCTTTTCGGACCCGTCTCGAGGCGAGGAGCTGTTCTCCCGTGCCGCCGCGCTCGCAAGCGATCACGGACTACACGGGCGCGAACTCTACTCTCGTCACCAGCTCTCCGTCGCGCGCTGGATGCGTTCGCGCCTCCCGCAGGACCGCCGGGCGTACCGGCTGCTGGTCGATGCCGTCGATCGATCGCTTCCCGCACGTCTGCGTTCCGTACTCGCCCTCGTCGCCGCCGACGTCGAAGTCGCGATTGGCAGTGCTCCGCGCGCGCTGGAAGCCGCGAACATCGCCGCATCGCTTTCGACGAATCCCTTCGAGATCGTCTCATCGCGCGCGCTCGCTGCTGCGGCACTGCTGCGCATGGGACGACTCGACGACGCCGTTACCGAAGGTGGGTTAGCGACCGAGGTGGCCCGCTCGGAGGGACACGTCCGCGTGCTGTCGCTCTCGCAGCGAATTTGCGCCAATGCCTACTTCATCCAGGGGAATTGCCGCGCGGCGCGCGCAGCGATCGAGGAGTCGATCGAGTGCGCGAGTCGTTTTTCGAGCCCGTACGTGCAGAGGGAGGCCCGGGCACTCCGGCGCCGGATTGCCGGCCGGTCCTAAGCGAATCCGTCAATCGCGGTAGCCGCCATCCACGCAAAGGTCGGCAACCAATGCAGGGCGCTGTAATGCCCGGTAGCCGCGCGACCTGCGCTCGCTTCGTACAGCCGTCGCGCGCTTTCCAAAAGCGTCGAATCGCTTAGCGTCCGCGCAACCTCTGCCAGCGCGGCGGCTCGCGAGAGATTGAGGCCGTGCAGATGCACGATCTGCCCGTCGTCTACGTTCGGAACGTGCGCGACCGAGAGCGACGGCGATTGCGGCGAGAGCGCCGGGACGAATCGCTTCCACCAGTCTGCAAACGGTTCGCGAGCGAGGACGCGCCGCATGAGATCGGCTTCGGCGAGCCCGGGCGAAAGAAAGTCGTTGCCGCTTCGTTCCCACGCCTCCGGCCAGTCTCGGTCGGCATCGTACCATGCGTGAGCGTGCCGCTCGATCGCACCCTTTAACGCCACAAGCCCGAGCGCGTCACACGCATCGTGCATCAGGCCCAGAGCGAACGCGGTGTTGGAGTGAACGCCGTGGCGCACCGGAAATGGCAGGACGTCGAGCCAGCGCAATGCCGCATCGGCGATTGCGGCGCCCATCGCGCGCATCTCCGCCGCACACGAACGAGCCGCTGCAACTGTGGACGCTTGCATCGTCGCTGCCAACAGCAACGCCCAGGCCCAGCCGTAGGGCCGTTCGTAGGTGGTGCGCCGGCGCAGATACGCTGCTTCGGCGGCCACGTTCACGGCGTTGAGATTACGCGCGAGTACGCTCGCCAAGTCCGTATTCCCGCGTTCGGCCAGCTGCAGCGCCGTCCAATGCGAATGCACGCTCGAGTGCCAATCGAAGGAGTTGCCGAACGCGGGATGAGCGGCGAACGGATCGTGCGAGGGTTCGCCTAGTTCGAAAACGTGCGAGTCGTGATATGGGTGGGGCGTCGTCAGATTTGTGAGCAGCACCGGCGCGATTCGCGGCTCCAGCGCCTCGGCCAGACGCGTCATCGGAACGGGAAGATCGACATGAAGATGATGTTGACGACCAGGAGTGCGGCGGCCGTCGGTATCTGAACCTTGATTTGTGCGTACTTATCGCGCATCTCCAGCAACGCCGGCGGGACGAGGTTGAAGTTCGCGGCCATCGGCGTGCAGAGGGTTCCGCAAAACCCCGAGAGCATGGCCATCGCAAACAGAGGCGCGGGATGCGCACCCATACGCTCGACGAGCAGCGGCCAGCCGATCGCGGCCGTCATAATTGGGAAAGCCGCAAACGCGTTGCCCATGACGATCGTGAAGCCGGCCATCCCAAGCGCATAGACGATCACGGCGAACGGGCGGGAGTGCTCCGGTACAAGGTGTTGCGCGATTGCGCCTACTTGCGTCCCGACGCCGGCCTTCGTAAAAAGTAATCCCAGCGTGGCGAGCATCTGCGGAAGCAACGCCGCCCAGCCGATCGACTCGAGCAGACGCCGCCCTTCACTCAACGCCACCTTCGCGGGTTTTGGGCGCAAGAGCGCAAACGCAACGACGAGCGCCGCGATCGTCGCGACCCCGAGACCGACGAGCGTTTGCGATCCGAGCGCAAGCAACGGCCGTCCCCCGACAACGATTCGACCGGCTCCCAGCGAGACGAGCACGGTTACCGCGGGGATCGTCAGCGCCGGCACGAACAGCGCATCGCGCTTGCGTTGCGCACTCGCGAGGCGCTCCGCGTCGCTCGTCGTGGGTACGTCCCCGTAACCGGTTAATCCGAACCCTGCGATGAGCGCCATGGTGATCACCGCAACGCCGAGCAGCGATGCCGGCAGCCTTGGAACGAAGCTGCCGTAACAAAGCGAGGCGCCCAGCAGACACCAGAAGGCGGCGTTCGTCCAGCGCCTGCGATGTGCCCTGTCGAATGCAATCTCGACGCCGACGAGAAAGAAAAACGCTCCAAGCAGCCAGTAGATCCACTCGGTGCCGATCATTTGGTTTGATGTTCGGCATTCGCGATTGCGGTGAGGTGACCGTCAAGGCGCAGCAGCCGAAAACCGTGAATGACGAATGCCGCAATCGCCGTAGGGACGGCCCAAATCGCAATCTGGAGCGGATCGAGCTTGAGATGATAGCTGGCATCGACGTAACCGGCGATCAGCAGAACCGAACCAATCGCTACGAAGCAATCCTCACCGAAGAAGGCGCCCACCGTGTCGGCTGCGGCGGCATGAGCTTTAATCGTTTCGGTGAGGCGCAGCGAGGTTCGGCCGTACAAGCGCATCGCCGCCCCTTCGGCCATGGGATAGATCACCGGGCGCACCATCTGCGCAGTACCGCCAATGCCCGTGAGTCCTAGCGCGGCTGCGAGCTGACGAACGAAGAGATACATCAGCAGGAGACGGCCCGCGGTCAGCAGCGCCGCGCGCGAGATGAGCGCCTTCGCGCGCTGTTGCAGGCCGTACCGTTCTAGGAGCCCGATAACCGGCAGCACGATAAAGGCGACGCTGATCGAGCGGCTCGCCGCAAAGCCGGTGCCGAAGGCCTCGAGCACGTGCAGCGGGGTTAGGCCGCCCAGGAGCGCGGAAGCGATCCCGGCGACGGTCACCACGAGTAGTGGATTGAACCGCAGTGCAAAGCCGACCACAACGATCAGAACGCCGAGCAAAACGATCATGAGAGCGGCCAGCTTCCACGAGTCATCGCGAAAGTGCTGCCATCGCCACCTGAAACGATCTTGCCAAGGACTTCGTCGCTCGATCGTAGCGGGTCCACACGCCTCGCGGTTGAAAGAGCCTAACCCAATGACCTCTCAGTTGACCCGCCTCGTCCTGCTCGGAACCTGCGCGTTAGTCCTCGCGCTTCTCTTCTGTCGGCCCGCGAGCGCCGAGTGCATCGCGAGGCCCGGATCGATTTTTTTCGTTACGGATCGCGAGCCCCTAAACGATAATCAGCTCTTCAGCGGTGAGTGGGGCACCGATGCTCGGCACAATGCGATAATCACCGCGGGGGTAATATCGGCACCGGTAAACAAGGCGAACGAGTCGCGCTGTTCGTCGCAACAAGCGTTGATCGGGGCGATACGATCGCAGTTCGATCCAAAACGGCCACGCCAAGTCCTCGTCTACGTTCACGGCTATTACACGTCGTTCGTCACCGCTGTCGAAACCGCGATGACTCTCCAAAAAGGTCTGCGGTTTCCCGGCCCGATGATTCTGTATTCGTGGCCATCCAGGAAGACCAGCGTCTTGGCCTATAAAACCGACGAGGCCAACGCGACGTGGTCGATGCCCCACTTTACGGCGTTTCTCGGTAACATCAACAAGGCGTTCCCCGGCATGCCCGTTTCGCTGGCCGGCTACAGCTTAGGTTCGCGTTTCGTCACCGAGGGAATCGCGTTCTATCGCCGTGAGGGCTGCAATAACTGCTTCGGGCGCGCCGTCTTGTTCGCGCCGGATGTCTCCACCGGCGACTTGCGTGCCGCGTTAACGGCCTCCGACCTCTGCTCGGGGAAGCCCCTCACGAATCCCGTGGCCTCCGCGCCGGTGCTCTTATACGTTTCGAATGACGACCGGGCGCTGCGCCAATCCCAAAGGGTCCATAGGAATCAGCGCGCGGGTCAGGCCGGCGGCGATCTCATCTTGTGCAAAGGCGTCGACACGGTCGATGTAAGCTACCTCGACAGCGGCGGCAAAAGCGGGCACTCCTACATCGGTGACCAACGGGTGCTCGAAGACGCGGCAGCGGCGTTTGCCGGCATCCCACCGATGTCGCCGAGACGTCGCCTCAAGCAAGTCTCGCGCAGCGGCGGCGTCTATTACGAACTGCTGCCTGCGGACCAAGGTGATCGTTGACATGCGAAGGTTGCGATCTACTTAGGGGCGCCATAAGACCGCGTGCCAACTGGCCGTGCTCGTAGAGTAAGCGGAGCCGAGGATGTCGCCGGCAGCATCGATTGCAAACGCCTCAGAACTTGTGAATCCCACGGGCAAGTACTGATGCAGGTCGACGGCGCTTTTCGCACTGCCTGCCCAGAGTAACGCGTGCAATGCGTTAGAACTGGTGTGTCCGTATCCGACTTGCAGCTTTGCCTCGGCCGCGCGCGCACACGAATCGATGAATCCCGCCGGCTGAAGGTCTCTCATGCTCGCGGCAGTTCCATGCCACAGGACAGCGTGCGTCGCCGCCATTCCAACGAGCGTGCCGCAACCGACCTCGCTATGCGAGCCTAAACCGGTAACGTAGGCGCTGGAGACGGTCGATGGCGTCAGGTCGACTGCGCTGACAGCCGTACCGCGCCAAATAACGGCGTGGTTTGTATTCGTCGTGCTCGAGAATGCGTACCCTCCCTGGACTTTACCGCTCGCCGCGTATGCTTCAGAATACGCGAAGCCGGCGGGATTCAAGTCAACAGGCGTCTTCAAGTTGTTGACTTTCCAGAGGAGCGCATGTAGCGGCGATCCCCCCGATCCGGCGATATGCTTTCCGTCCGTACCGTACGCATTCGATCCCGGCGAGCAACTTCCGCAGCTGCCGGCTGGATTAAGGTCCACAAAGGTATGCGAAGCACCTTGCCACAACGCTGCGTGGCGGTAGCCGAAATAGCCGCCGTTATTCGTAATGAGCGTGCCGACGACGAGCGCGCTGCCGGCGCCATATGCCCATCCCTCGACATAGTTTGGGGGCAAAAGGACTATCGGCTCAGAGCTCGGCCCCGACCAAACGAGTGGATAGTAAACCTTGGCCGAGCAGTCCTTGCCGCACGAGATGGTGTGATCGAAGTACGCGCCGACCTGCGCGCTGGAACTTTCGCCATAACCGTACGCATCTTTACCATTTGGTCCGGGACCAAGATCGAAATATGTATAAGTGGTGGCCGGAAAGACCGCGCCGGTTGGTATGGCGGTCCTCGGAATCGATGGAGAGAGACCGCCGCCGCTGCCGCCACTGCATCCGGCAAATAGCGCCGCGCCGAGGCACCCCAACAAACGGTAGAAATCTCTCATAAGTGGCTCCTTCCAAATAGGATCGCGCTGCGAGGACACAATAGATTCTAACTCAAACGTATGAAGGCCTCGGGAATGCCGGGGCCCGTAAAGGGCCCTGGGGATTCCGCTCTCCTCCGGCTAACCTTCGTTGGCGCAAGTTTGGTTGAACGACGTACGCTACCGTCATGTTGAGGACTTTGCCGTGAAAGCCGCGGTGATCCACGCGTTCGGCGAGACGCCGCAGTATGAGGACTTCCGCGATCCCGTTGCCGGCGAAGGCGACGTGCTCGTGGACGTGCGCGCCGTTGCTTTGGAAAACTTTGATAAGCAGACGGTGCTTGGCGCACACTACGCTAGCCGGCACGTCTTTTCGCAATTTCCGGCAGTCGTCGGGCATCTCGGCGTCGGTGTTCGCCCGGACGGAGCCCTCGTCGCATTCGGCGGCGTGCGGCCGCCGTACGGAACGATGGCCGAGAAGGCGTTGATTCCCAGGGAATATGCAGCCTATGCCGCACGCGTGCCGGACGGCATTGATCCGGCCGTCGCTGCCGCGTTGCCTGCGGCCGCTCTCACGTCGCTGCTGCCGCTCAAATGGAGTGTGAAACTGCAGCCGGGCGAGACGGTGCTGATCAACGGCGCAACCGGAGTCTCCGGCAAGCTGGCGGTACAGATTGCGCGGGTACTCGGTGCGGGGCGTATCGTGGGTACCGGTCGCGAGGATTCCGTCTTACAGGCGCTTTCGGAATTTGGTGTCGATGCGACGATCGATCTCAAACAATCGGACGAGCTGCTCGATGCTGCGTTTTCGGAGGCCTCCGGCACCGGGTTCGACGTCATCTTGGATTACGTATGGGGGCACCCGACCGAAGTACTCTTCAAAACGTTGACCCCAAGGACGGCGGGGTTCGCCCAGCGCCGAATCCGTTACGTGCAAATCGGTGATTCGGCTGGCGCAACGATTACTCTCTCCGCCGACGTGCTACGGACCTCGGGCCTCGAATTGACCGGGGCCGGTAGCGTCTCCCCCGAGGTCGTTCAGGAGGCCATGAAGACAATCTGGGGATGGATTAGCGAACGAAAACTGACGGTCGACATTCAAACGATACCGCTACGCGACATCGCCGCTGCCTGGGATCGCAAATTCCCAGGCGGACGTATCGTCATCGCACCGTAAACGGGCCTTCCGATCGCCCCCCAGCTGGTACCCGGCCGGCCGCTTCCCTTACCCGGCCGCCTTTTGCCGATAACGTCGTGCAACCGACGATTTGCGCTCGTCGACGTCGGCATATTCTTCGGCTCGCCGCCTCGCACTAGATTCCGAAGGCGAGCGCATCGTTTGCAGTCCGCTAACGACCGTGATCGGCACCCCGTTATGGAAGCGCAATTTCTTTATCTCTTTCTGCTTGGCTCGTCATCCCACGCTCTAACAACCAACTTTACTGCCCATAGTTGCGTAAAGTTTCATTTTCTCCAGCTCTTGGCGGTGGCGGACTTTGCCGGTAGACGGTGAATGATAGCCTCTGTATACACGAAAGAGGCCTGCGGCGAGCAAAACCGAGCACTTTGGACGCATCACAAGGCTAGCGAGCTGATTCAAGAGATCCGGCCGATCCGGCAGGCGACGTTACGGGTTCCGTGAGGGTAAGTTTTTTAAGTTGAATAGAGTCTACGGATATATCAAGCTTTTCGGTTTAATCGGCATCCAGCTTGGAGCGCTGGCGGCGTGTTGGCCTGCGTTCTTCAGTTGGCCGGCGCTGCTCGCCGCGGCGGTCGTTTCGTATGCTACCGTTGCGCTGGGAATCTCGCTCTGCTTTCATCGCGTCCTGACGCATCGCAGTCTACGGCTGCGCAAGCCATTCGAATATCTTTTCGCGGTCTTTGGAACGCTCGCGCTGCAAGGCGATCCGATCCGCTGGGTCTCCGTGCACCGCAAGCATCATGCGCACGCCGACCGGCAGGGGGACCCGCATAGCATCACGAGCGGATTCCAGTGGGCGCACATGGATTGGATCTACCGGCACAACATCGCATTGCCGTCGAACGACGAGATGCGTCACTACGCCGCCGACCTGTATGCGGAACCGTTTTATCGTGCGCTGCAGTACTGTAACGTTCCCCTGCAAGTCGCACTTGCCGCAGGGCTGTTTGCCCTGGGCGGCTGGCCGTGGTTGATCTGGGGGACATTCGTGCGCCTTTCGCTCAGCTATCATTCGACATGGCTGGTCAATAGTGCGGCCCACATGCTCGGCTATCGCACCTATCCAACCCCGGACCGATCGACGAACTGTTGGTGGGTTGCGTTGATCTCCTGGGGCGAAGGCTGGCACAACAACCACCACGCCTTTCCGTTCTCAGCACGCCATGGGCTGCGCTGGTTCGAGATCGATCTGACCTGGTGGCACGTGCGCGCGCTCGCATTCCTGCGCCTGGCCGATCGCATTAAGGTTCCAACCAAAGCGATGCAAGAACGCTTGCGCGAAATGGCGCGCGGCGCTTCGTCGAGCCAGAACTCCCTTCAACTCGCTCTGCTCCCGCAGGATCGCCTCCGCTAAGGATAACGCACGTCGACCAAATCCGGTCGACGGCACATGAGGTGGAATGCGCCGGCCCCGATAGCGGGAACGTGAACCCGTCTCCTAGGATGGGTGCACCGGGATGAAAATTGAAGGATCGGGCAAGCTCTTGCGCATCTTCGTCGGCGAAAGCGACCGATGGGGACACCAGCCCCTTTATACCGCCATCGTCGAAGCGGCTCGCAGGGCCGGCTTGAGCGGCGCTACGGTGTTTAAAGGTATTGAAGGTTATGGCGGCCATTCGGTCGTGCACGCCGCGCGCGTCTTCGATCTGTCCTCCGACCTGCCAATTTTGATCGAAATCGTCGATAAGGAGGAGCGCATTCGTTCGTTCCTACCACGCCTCGACGAAATGGTGAAAGAGGGTGTCGTCACGCTCGAGAGCGTGGAGATTATCGCCTACCGCTCCGGAAGCCCGAAATAATTGCTGCCGTCGGGATTGTTTACCTACCTCGCGATTGGTCTAGGCGCAGGCTTGGGCGGCATTTGCCGCTATGCGATTACGGCGTTCTTCGTCGCGCGATTCGGTCCCGGCTTGCCCTTCGGAACCTTCTTCATAAACTTGAGCGGATCGTTTCTCATCGGCTTGATCAGCGAGCTCGCACAGACCCGGGCGCTGGGAATCGATCCGCTGTTGCGCATCGCCTCGACGGCGGGGTTTCTTGGAGGATATACGACGTTCTCGAGCTTCGCATTCGAGACGCGCACGTTGGCCGGCGAGCGCGAATGGGCCGCCTCTCTCGCCTACGCATTGGGCAGCATCGTTCTCGGCGTCACGGCATGTTATGCGGGCGTCGTACTCGCGAGATTCGCGGGGCGCCCAGCCTAGGCGCGCATCGTTCGTCGCACCGACCGACCAACAGAACGATGGCGGAGACGATCGAACCGATCGACGTTAATGCGTCCCAACCGATCACCGCTCGAAATGCCCCGCCTGCACGCCCACGTTATACCGCACTCACCGTTCGTCTTATTCAAGCCGCGCCGGCGACTCGGGCCTGCCCGAGGGGCTAGGGCTGACTACGACCGGGCGAACCGCGTCCCGAGGAGGTCCGTCGCGGGCTTACTGCGTTTGGACGACGACCATCGACCACGCCGGAAGGACGAGGTCTATGGAGTCATTCCAGCTCCCTAACGATACGACGCTCGGCGGATTCCAAACGTTTTTTTCGCTCGCTCGGTAGATCTCCTTATCGTACGTCACGACGACACCCCCGGTGCCCGATGCCTTACCGGCGATCTCAACCTTGACGTTCTGCGGAATGTGCCGGCTGAGATTAAAGAGCATGAACGCGTAGCCGCCCTTGTAGGTGCCGGCATAGGCTCGTACGTCGCTCGACCCGTTGACGGAGGTTCCGAGCATTTTTTCGCCCGCATGAACGAAGTACGACGCCGCGAGAAATGCGTTGGCACTCGCCAGCAGCGTGTTCTTGGGCGATCGAGCGGGGCAACTATGCGTCGGGCCATCGGAAAAGATCATCGCTCCGCCGTAGTTTTGCATGCCGTAGACGTCTTTGCTAAAGTCCCCGCCGTCCTTTCGCGCGTCACAGGAGCCCAAACCGACGTGCCAAGTCATCGCCGCAAGGCCGTCTTGCTCGACCTCGCCCACGGCCATTCCGGCATACAATGCGCCGACGATTGACTGCGATTGCCTGCCGTAGGGACCGAGTTCCGAAGCGATCTCTCCGAGATAAATCGGCGTATTCGGATGGCCGGCCGTCGCGAGCTGGCTTTTGACGGCGTTGATTTCGGTGGTCAGCTGCGGCACGGCGTCATAGAGCAGGAACTGATCGCTCGTAGTGACCCGCTGCGGGTAATAGTGGACTTCGACGCAATCGTATTTTGCATCGGCAAAAACGATCGGATTCCACTTGCTCTTGCTGTTCTGCAGGTTGGCATCGGCGCAGACGTTGACGTTCGGATTCGCGGTCTTAACGGCGTTGTAGAACGCCGGCTCGTTCGCGGAGTACTGGTACGGGTCCCGAGACGAGACGCAACCGGGTTGGCGGCAGTCGACCGCGCCCGGCACGTATTGCTCGTTGCCGATGGTCGCGAAGGCAACGTTGTAGCCCTTCTGTTGTGCGTAGGCGATCAGCCCGGCGCCCTCACTCGGATCGGCGCCTCTGGTGCACTGAGGATTACTGCCGTAGTTGAGCGTCACCGCGACGCGCAAATTCGCCGGATTCGCGATATCTTGCATGAGGGCGTCGAAGGTCGAATCGGGATTCGCCTTGCCGGCGCACGGCGTGCTCGCCGGACCGTCGGTGCCCGTTTGCCAGTGGTAAATATCGGCTTGGGCGCCGCCGGGAAACCGCGTAATCGTCAAGTTCGCGGCTTGAAATGCGTTGGCGATGCCCGGTAACGTAAAGTCGTACCACACTCCCATGCCCGACCCCAGGTCGGCGACGTTCATGACCGGTCCGACTTGCGACGGATCGATTGCGACCGTTACGTGAGGCGCTTTGCGGTAATGCTTGTGGTGCGAGAACGGCGAAACGGTCGCCGCGGAGCCACCGACCCCGGGCAGAGTAGCGTTCGTTGAAGCGGGCAGAGACGCGCCGCCATTGCATCCGGTAATCAGAAAAGCGGCGGCCAAGAGCGCAGCGCAGCCGACGAAAACTTTAACGGTGGCACGATGCGCGATATCGGCGACATTCATAGGAGCCTCGCGTGCTAGATGTTATGAGAGTGTAGTAATGTCGGGTTTGATTTGCGAGGCCGCTGCCGCGGTGTTCCAACGAACGGAAAGCCGCGCCAGAGGTCTGAAGCGTTCTTTCGTACGTCGCCGCCGAAGCCTCCTTTTGATTTCCTTCGAATTTTTAAATACGCTACCGGCGCTAACGATGCGTTAACGCATAAACGCGGACGATCACGATGACGCCGGGCTCTCCCAGTGGGAAGGGCCCGAGAAGATACGCTCTTCGATTCTTCTCATTGGCGTCGTAACCTGAGCGCATGGATCGGCCGGTTCGGATAGCACCCGCAGCTTTGGCGAGCGAAGCGCCACCAATGCAAAAGTCTTCCGGTAAGTATGAAGCGGTCGTCATCGTCGCTTCCCTTGGGGGAATACCTGCGCTCGCTACGCTGCTCTCGTCGCTGCCCGCGGACTTTCGACTTCCAATCCTCGTCGTACAACACCGCAGCAGCGGACGCCCGAGCCATTTGGCCGAGATCCTCCGGCGGTCGACGACGCTGCGGGTCGGGCCGGCGGAGGAAGGCGATTCCCCGCAAGCCGGCTGCGTCTATCTCGCCCCTCCGAACCTGCATCTTCTGATCGATAGCTCGCACCGGATCGCATTGAGCGACGGCCGTCCGATCCGGCACTTGCTCTCCGCGGGAGATCCGCTTTTTAGCTCGGCGGCCGCCGCGTACGGTCCGGGCCTCATTGCCGTGGTGTTGACCGGCACGGATTCGGACGGCGCCAAAGGCGTGGTCGACGTGAAAGCGGCGGGCGGCACGGTCATCGCGCAAGATGAGGCGACGTCGGAGGCGTTCGGTATGCCGAAGGCGGCAGTCGCCACCGGGTGCGTCGACGCCGTGCTTCCCATTAGTCAGATCGGTCCGCGGCTCGTTCGCATGGCAAACGCCTAAACGCGCATCGATCGAGTGCGGCGATGAAACTGCAGATCGGCGTGATGGGATCGTCGGGCGGCGTCTTGAGCGATCGTGAGGTGGAGCTGGCGCGGCGCGTCGGAGAAGGCATCGCCCGCCACGGAGCCGTGATCGTAACCGGAGCCTGCCCGGGGCTTCCTCACGCCGCGGTACTCGGCGCGCACGAAGCCGGCGGCGAGAGCCTGGGAATTTCCCCGGCGCATTCGCCCGAAGAACACATTCAGACCTACGAATCGCCGACGAATCCGTATACGACGATGGTCTTTACCGGATCGGGACTCATGGGGCGCGAGATCGCTAACATCCATAGTTCCGATTCCGTCATTTTCCTCGGCGGCAGAAGCGGGACGCTCGGTGAGTTCTGCATCGCCTACGACGAAGGCAAGCTGATCGGCGTCCTACGCAATTCTGGCGGGATCTCGAATCATTTTTCATATATCGCGTCGCTCTTCGGCAAAGAAACGGGCGCCGTTCTGATCGAGGAAGAGGAGCCCGAACGCTTGATCGATCGTTGCGCGCGGCAGTTTGCCGTCGGCGGTCGCCCGACGTCGGTTGCCTTCGAAGCGCCGCTCCATGGCTAAGGTCACGTTCGTCGGAGCGGCCGGAACGGTCACGGGCAGCAAACACCTCGTTTCGATTTCCGAAAAGAGCTTTTTCGTCGATTGCGGGCTCTTCCAAGGTTCGCGGGAAATCGAAGCGCTCAATCAGTTGCCGCTTCCGATCGCTCCCGCAGAACTCGAAGCGATCGTCGTCACGCACGGCCATCTGGACCACGTCGGCTACCTGCCGAAGATCGTCCGCGACGGATACCGGGGTCCGATCTACTGTACGCCGCCGACGGCGGACGTGATCGAAATTGTGCTCGAAGATGCAGCCCACCTTCAGCGCCACATGCACGATCGCGGGTTTCACCACGAGCGCTCTCACGGTCTGGCGCCGTTCTTTACCGACGGCGACGTGCGAGCGACGCTCGCGCAGCTCAAGACGGTTCCATTGGAAACGCATTTTCGAGTCGGCGAAGCGAGCTTGCGGTATCGCAGCGCGGGACACATCATCGGTGCGGCGTACGTGGAAATGCAGTGCGAAGGGATGACCACGATCTTCTCCGGAGACGTCGGTCGCTATAACTCCGCACTTCTGGCGGACCCGGCGCCGCTCGATTCGGCCGATACCGTTATCTGTGAAGCCACCTACGGTAACCGCATCCACCCGTCGGATTCGCTCGAACTCCTGCGCACGGCATTGGTCGAGGGAATCGAACGCGGAGGCCCGATCCTCATACCGACCTTCGCGGTCGAACGCGCACAGGATCTGCTCGTCGCAATTGGTTTGCTTCAAGCGTCGCAGCCGGAAATCGCTAAGCTCCCGGTGCATCTCGACAGTCCGATGGCCATCGAAGTCGACGCGGTCTTTGCTCGTTACCCGGAGGCCTGGAAGACGGTGCCGCATCGCGACGGCGCGTCGTTCGGCTGCCGGAACGTCACGCTCGACGTCACGAGCGAGGAGTCGAAGCGGATCGACGCGGCGAGCGGCCCCGCGATCGTCCTCGCCTCCAGCGGAATGGCCACGGGCGGGCGCATTCTGCACCACCTGCACCAGCATCTTTGCAACCCTCGCGCAACGATTATCTTTCCGGGCTACCAAGTCCACGGGACTCTCGGGCGCCGCATCATCGACGGAACGAGCCCAATCCGAATCTTCGGGGATCGGCTCGTCGTTCGAGCGACCGTCGTTCATCTTTCGGGGTTCAGCGCGCACGCCGACCAGTCGCAGTTGCTACGCTGGCTGGGAACGCTGCCCGCGAACGGCGCACGAGTCTATTTGGTTCATGCCGAGCCCGGCAGCGCCGCGGCGCTCGCCGCACTGCTCAACGAGCGCGGATTCGCGGCCAGCGTGGCCGAGCGCGGAATGACCGTCTCCCTCTAGTGCCGTAAAGAGGAACCGTATGAAAACTACCAAGAGCATGCTCCTGGCCGCCGGCTCCACGGTCGCGCTCGCACTCGTCGTTCTCGCGCTGCACGCGCGAGCTGCGGGCGCCGCATCGAACGGCGCGGCAATTTACCAGGACCGTTGCGCGATCTGTCACGAGGCGTCGGGCGAAGGAATCATCGGCACGTTCCCGCCGTTGGCCAAGAATCCGCACGTTACGGCGAAGGATCCGAGCGCCGCAATCGCCGCGACGCTCAACGGAATGCTCGTGGATATTACCGTGCGAGGTCACCGCTACGTCGGCGGAATGCCCGGCTGGCGAAACTGGCTTTCCGATGCGGACGTTGCCGCGGTGGTTACATACGTGCGCACCGCGTGGGGCAATGACGCTTCGCCGGTGAGCCCAGCCCAGGTGGCACGAATCCGCGCCTCAAGCACGACCGTCTCGCCCTAGAACCGCCGAGCGCCGCGGCGGACGCAGTGTGGAGAAACGCGGCGGTGATGCTCGCAATTTTCGGCGACGCGCCGCACGGAATCGTCTTCATCGAGCGTGCCGCGCATCTCCGCCGGCACGCCAATCAAATCGCGCTTCCGGGAGGCATCGCCGAGGCCGGCGACGGCGACGATCTCACGACGACGGCGCTGCGCGAGCTGAACGAGGAAGTCGGCATCGCCCCCAATCGCGTTCGCATCGTGGGACGGCTGCCGGAGGTGCGGCAGGCGGCCAGCCAATTTCTCGTTACGCCGATCGTCGCTATCCTCGATCCGAACGTACCGTTGACGATCGATCGCACGGAGAGCGCCGGCGTCTTCACGATTCCCCTGGAATCGGTCGTCGAGGCGGGAGCGCTGCGCGAAGATTCGGCGCGCAGCGGCGAGCTCGGCAGAACGATCTACGCCCTCGACTACGAAGGACGTCAGGTCTGGGGACTCACCGCGCGGATCCTCAAGTCGTTTGCCGATCGGTGGAACGCGCCGCGTTCGCCGTTGCGCGCCGCGATCGAATCGCTGCTCAAGGAAAGTCTTTGAAGGACTGCTTGACGCGATATTCGCTCTGCGGGTAGTGCGAGCGGAGATTGGCCCATTGGCTCAAGAGTTCGTTGCTATCGGGGTCGCGGCGATAGCGGGTCACACCGAGATAGTACTGCGCTTCGGGTGCCGCGTACGTCGTTGAGTAGCGCTTGAGCACGTCGACGTACACGGCTTCGGCTCGATCGAATCGTTTCAATCGCAGATACGCTAAGCCGAATCCGCAGAGCGTCCGCGCCGCAAACTCCGCCGGCGGAAGAAATCCGTCCCAGCGATAGAGCTCGAAGCCGTCGTGGTAAAGAATGCGGATGTCCGGCGTCCAGATGTGATGGATAACGTGCAGGAAGTGGTTGTTTTCGCTCTTCGAGTTGTCAAACTGAACGGGAATGCTATGGGCGAGGATCGCGTCGGCGACTTCGGTCTGAGGATACGTCACGGTATCCAGCGCTTGGCATCCCCCTCAACCAGGGTTGAAGACGTCCAGGAAGACGCACTTGTGCTCGTCGCGCGCGCGTCCCAGCGCGGCTTGATAATCGGATTCCCACGGGATCTTCGACATGCGGCATTCATTTTTTTTCGGCGCACCGATCGTCCTGCGACCCCATCCCACGAACCGCAAAGCCGTCAGCGGAGGCTCAAAACTCTCTCGACGGAGGCATTTGCGGGCTGAAGGCCGCAGCATATGACCCATGAATTACGGGAAATCGGTAACGACGCCGCTTGACTGCGACGCTGCCACTGAAGCCGCACGGTCCGCCCTGCGCGACGAAGGCTTCGGCGTACTCTGCGAGATCGACGTCGGCAAGACACTCCAGGAAAAGATCGGTGCGAAACTTCGCCCCTATCGAATTCTCGGTGCGTGCAATCCGGAGTTAGCACATCGCGCCCTGCAGGCCGAGCCGCAGCTCGGGCTCTTACTTCCGTGCAACGTCGTCGTTCAGCTGCTCGACGGAGTTACGGTCGTCTCGGCAATCGACGCGCGTGCGTTGCTCGGCTTGGTCGGAAACGAGTCGCTCCTACCGGTCGCCGATGACGTCAACGCGCGGCTAGGGCGAGTGCTCGATGCCGTGGCGGCAGCTACGGCGAGCCCCACCGACGACCTTCGCAGAGAGGTCGAAGGCGCCGACGATACAGGAATGATCGCGGGCGAGGAATCGATCGCGCAGGCCGAGACACTGCTTCCGCTGCTTCGCGCGCAAGCACCCGTTCCTCGCGACGAACTTCACGCCGCGCTGCCTCACGGCCACGCCGCGCACGCTACAATCGACAAGCTGCATGCCGAACTTACGGCATCGTCACCGAATCCGAACGCAATTCAAGAGCACGTCGGCACGCTGCGCGCGTTGCCCGAACTCGAAGCGATCGTCGCAAACTGGTGGGAGAATCCCAAAACGCAGCGTTTCTTCTCGATCTTGGCCCAGATCGGCGTATAATCGCTAGGTTCCGTAGCGGCGTTGCCGGTGCGCGAAGTCGTCGAGCGCGGCTCGAAAATGCGCCTCGCCGAAATCGGGCCAATAAGTCGGCGTCGCCCAAAACTCCGCATACGCCGACTGGAATAGCAAGAAGTTCGAGAGCCGCAGTTCGCCGCCGGTTCTGACGACCAAATCGGGATCCGGAAGGCCGGCGGTATAGAGCCGGCTCGCCAGCGCGCGTTCGTCGATCGACGACACGTCGCGCAGACCCGTTCGGACTTCTTCCACCAACGCGCGCACGGCGTCGCCGATCTCCCGGCGACTGCCGTAATCGATCGCGAGGTTAAGAAGAACACCGCTATTGCGTGCCGTTTCCGCGACCAGTCCCTCGAGTGCCGCGCGGGTGCCGGCGGGAAGACGTTCGGTGCGTCCGCAGAGGCGCACGCGCACGTCCTCGCGAGCGAGTCGCCGCAACTCGCCGCGCGCGGCGCGCTCGCAGAGCCGCATCAGCAGGCCGACTTCGCCGGCCGGCCGCTCCCAGTTCTCCTCGGAGAACGCGTAGGCGGTGACGACGCGCACGCCGGCGGCACCCGCCGCACGCAGCGTTGCCCGCAGGGCGCGCACTCCACGCCGGTAGCCGCACGCGATCGGCAGGCCGCGCTCCACCGCCCAACGGCGGTTGCCGTCCATGATGATGGCGACGTGTTTGGGAATCACGTCGTCGCCAGCTTCGGGCGTGCGTGCGAGCGCTGCGACCGCTCGTGAACGTCGCGCACGACCGCTTCCAATTCGTCCACGTAAGCGAGAAAGCGCTGACGTCCGCGCTTGGTGATGCGATAGATCGTTTGCGGTCGCCCCGTGGCCCGCTGCTTCTCGACCGTGACGATGCCGAGGTCGGCGAGCGCGCGAACGTGCCGGTTCAAATTCCCGTCGGAGAGATCGCACGCGGCTGAGAGCTCGGTAAAACTGAGTCCGTCGCTGTGCGCGATCAGACAGGTGCAGATCGCGAGCCGTCCGCGTTCGTGGAAGATGCGCTCCAACCGGGGGTACGAGAACGGCGCTTCGCGTGCCGTGCTCACGGTGTGCGTTCCCTCCAGATCAATCCGCCAACGGCGATCTGCCCCGCGCCGAAACCGAGCGGCATAACCCACCAAGCGAGGGCGACGCTTTGAAGCGGCGAGACGAGAAAGAGCGCGGCCAGCGCGGCGAAACCAAGCGTCACCGGAAAGGTTGATTCGGGAATCGCCTCGCGCGACGCGAAGAGGCCGAGCGAATAGAGCGCGAACCACGTGCCGGGCAAAAGCGTAAACGCACCGCGATCGATCAGCGCGACGGTCAGCAGGCCGCCGAGTATCACGCTCGGTGCGATCGAGCGGGCTGCCGTGCGAAAGCCGCTCGCCGCGCCGGGACCGCGGTGCTTCAAGACCCAGATCACCACGGCACCGTAGTTGAGCGCGAGCGCTACGGCCAAACAGCTCATCCAAATCGTGACGTACTGGTGGAGCGCGGCGGGCAGGACCGGCAGGGGAACCGTTTGGCGTTGAACGTAACCGGCCGCGAGCGCCGCGGCACCGCTGGCGATCGCGGCGGCGGCGGAATAACCCGCAAAACGCTGAACCCGAACGAGCCGATCCCGGACCTCCGCGAGATCGGAGAGTGCACGCTGTAGTTCCATCTCCCTTTTCTTTACTTTGCGTTGCAAAGTCAAGGACTTTGTATCACAAAGATATCGCGATTGCAAGCGGCTCGGCACACTCTGCCAGGCATATGGCACAGTGGGCGAGCATGATCGCTCCATGGTGACCGATGCAGCGGCTTGACGGGCAGCTCATTTACTCCGCGAGCGACCTCAACGACTATCTCGAGTGCCGCCGCCTTACCGACCTCGAGGTGCTCGTCGCAGAGGGACGGCTCCGGCGCCCCGATTGGGAGGACGAGCAGACGAAGCTCCTCCGTCGCAAAGGCGAAGCGCACGAGCTGGCGCACCTCGAGGCGCTCCGTCGCCTCGATCCCGACGATATCGCCGAGTTTGCGCGCGGTGAGAACAGCATGGAGGCATACCGCCGGGCCGAAGCGGCAACGCTCGCCGCGATGCGGCGCGGCGTGCGCACGATCTATCAAGCGACGTTCTTTGACGGCGAGTTCCTCGGGAGGGCCGATTTTCTTCGCCGGGTCGAGCGGCCGTCGGATCTCGGCGGCTACGGATACGAGGTCGTAGACACCAAGCTCGGTCTGCGCGCGAAACCCTACTATCTCGTGCAGATCTGTAACTACAGCGAACACCTTGCGCGATTGCAGGGGTGCATGCCGGAGTTCGGCCATGTGGTTCTCGGTAACGGTGAGGAGCGGCGCTTCCGGCTCCACGATTACCTCGCCTATTATCGCCGTCTCAAGGCAACGTTCTTGGCATTCGCGGGCGCCGCTGCCGCCGATCCAGTCGGCGAAGCACGCGAGTATCCATTCGAGCGCAAGCACTGCTCGCTCTGTCCGTGGAATGCCCCGTGTGAGGAGAAACGGCGAGCTGACGACCACTTGAGCCTCGTCGCCTCGATACGCCGCGATCAAATCGCGAAACTCGAAGCGGCCGAAATAGCCGATCTCGCGACGCTGGCGGGAGCTACCGACGAACGGCGTCCCACCGGCATGAATCCGGAGACCTTCGTAAAGCTTCGCCGCCAAGCCGCGCTCCAAGTTCGAGGACGATCGAACGGGAAGCCGGCCTACGAACTGCTGCGCCACGATCCCGGACTCGGCTTCGAGCTGCTTCCCCGTTCCGCCGCCGGCGACGTCTTCTTCGATATGGAAGGCGATCCGATTTTCGAGCCCGGGCGCAGCCTCGAGTATCTCTTCGGTTGCTGGATGCCCGACGAAGAAACGCCTTTTCGCGCGTTTTGGGGGCTCGATCGCAACGACGAGAAGCGCGCGTTCGAAACCTTCGTCGACTTTATCGTGGAGCGACGGCGACGCTACCCCGAAATGCACGTTTACCACTATGCCAACTACGAAAAAGAGGCGCTTCGCCGGCTCGCCCAGCAGCACTCGACGCGCGAAGCGGAGATCGACGACCTGCTGCGAGCGGAAGTTCTGGTCGATCTCTTCGCCGTCGTTCGCGGGACGGTCGCGATTTCAGAGGAGAGCTACAGCCTCAAGAGTTTCGAACGTTTCTACGATCTTGCCCGAGAAACGGTCGTCAAAAAAGGCAACGAATCGATCGTCATGTTCGAGCAATGGCTGACGGACGGCGATTCGAAGATTCTCGAGGACATCGAACGCTATAACCGCGACGATTGCCGTTCGACGTATCTGCTGCGCGAATGGTTGCTCGAGCGGCGCGTCGAGGCGATGGAGCTCTTCGGCATCGACTTAAAGCTTCGCTCGCCGAAGTCGCCGGACGAGCCCTGCCATATCGAATTTGTCGACTCCTGCGCGAAATGCGTCAGGCGACGGGACGAGGCGCGTGAGGAGTCGCGGCGTACCGATCTCGAGCGTTCGCTGCTGCAAAACGTCCTGCCGCCGCGCACCGAGGAAGAGTACCAACTCATGTCCGCGGATCGGCGCATGCGCTATCTCCTGGCGAATCTCTTGGCGTACCATCGCCGTGAAGAGAAGCCTGGCTGGTGGGCGTATTTCGACCGCTGCAATAACCTCGACGATCTCCTGGAGTTCGACCGGGACTCGATCGCCGGATTGCGTCTGCGCAAAGACGTGGAGCCGCGTCAGGAAAAGCGCAGCTTTATCTATACCTACGACTTTCCGGACCAGCCGTACCGCTTGGGCGCCGGCGACGATGCGATCAATCCGCGCACGAAAAAGAGCGGTACGATCGTCGCACTCGACGCCGACCGGAATCGCCTCGAGTTCAAGACGACGGCAACGCTCGCCGAAGCCGAGGCGCTCAAGGAATTGATTCCACCGGGGCCGCCGCCAGCCAAAGAACAACGCAAGGCACTCGCTCGGATGGCCGCGTCGTTTCTCGACGGAAGACTAGCCAAGGCGTATCCGGCCAGTTCCGACGTACTGGCCGGCCGTAATCCCCGCCTCATCGATCTCGCCCGGTGCCAGCCCGACGACGTCACGGCAGAATCGGTCTCCCACGTTGTTAGCGCGCTCGACCAGAGCTATCTCTTCATTCAAGGTCCGCCCGGAAGCGGTAAGAGCACGATCGGCTCGCAAGTTATCTGCGACCTGCTCGCCTCGGGCAAACGCGTCGCCGTAACGAGCACCAGCCATAAGGCGATCCATAACCTTTTGCACAAGGTCGAAACGTGCATGCAATCGCGCGGGGTGAGTTTTCGAGGCCGTTACCGACATACCGGTCCGAGCTCCGAATACCAGTCACCGCTCGACGTGCCGCTGGTGGAGTCGGTGAGCGGAAAGGAGCACTTCGACGGTGACGATTACCAGCTTGCGGGGGGAACCGCGTGGCTCTGCGCGCGCGCAGAACTCGAGGGTAAGTTCGATTATCTCTTTATCGATGAGGCCGGACAGGTCTCACTCGCCGACGCGCTCGCGAACTCGCTCTGCGCGAAGAACGTCGTACTGCTCGGCGATCCGTCGCAACTCGCGCAGGTAACCCAAGGCCGCCATCCGATCCACGCGGCCGATTCGGTACTGCAGCACTTGCTGCGAGAGGATCAGACGGTTTCCAAAGAACGCGGCATATTTCTCGGGACGTCGTACCGGATGCAGCCGCAGATTTGCGATTTCATCTCCGACGCGATGTACGGTGGACGCCTTCACCCCGCGGCGGCGACCGGTTCGCACCGCGTCGCGATGCCCGACGGCGACGACGTTGCCGGGCTCTACTGGATGCCGATCGAGCATTCCGGCAACAGCTCCAGTTCGATCGAGGAGGCCGATGCGGTGGTTGCCTTCATTGCCTCGCTTGCGGGCAGCGGCACGGTCGTCGACTCCCAGCCGTGCGGACGCGACGCGATCGTCGTTACGCCGTACAACGCGCAGCAAAAGCTGATTCTCGACCGGCTTCATAATGCGGGGCTTCGCGTCGACGTCGGCACCGTCGACAAGTTCCAGGGCCAGGAGGCCGCGGTCGTCTTCTATTCGATGGCGACCTCGAGCGGCGAAGACGTACCGCGCAACGTCGAGTTTCTCTTCGAGCGCAATCGCTTCAACGTCGCCATCTCTCGTGCGCGCGCCGCCGCCGTGCTCGTCTGCAGCCCGCGCCTGCTCGACATTGCCTGCCGGACTCCGGAACAGATGGCACTGGCCAACCTGCTCTGTGCCTACGCCGAGCGCGCGCGAGCGGTCGTTGCGGCCGCGGAGCTTCCCGTTTAGCTTGCGGCGCGACCCAGCATGCCAAGTTCGCGTAGAACCTCGTGCGCGGCGCGCTCGCCGCTCTCAACGGCGCCGTTGATATAGCCCTGCCACTGCAGCGACGTCTGCTCGCCGCAGAAGTGGACGTTTCCCTCCGCGATGCGCTCGACGCCGCAGAGCGTCGAATACTGCCCGGTCTTATAGTACGCGTAGGCGCCGCGCGTGAAGGGATCGCCGATCCAAAAGTCCTGATAGGCGAGGCCGTTAAAGGATTGGAGCGCACCCGGCAGCGACGGCTGGAGCGATTGCAGGTAGCGCTGCGCCGTACGTTCCGGTGCCGTGCCGTGTGCATCGCCGGTGTATCGCGTTCCCTCCGCACCGCCCGGAAAACAGACGAGGATTCCCTCACGACCGTGCTGGCCGATGCTCGCGTCCCAAGCGTCCTGATAAACGGCGTCGGCATACGCGGTTCCGCTAAATCGCTCCTTGAACCAGTACGGCGAGTCGAACTGCAAGTGCACCTTGGCATTCGAGCCGAGGTCGAGCGCGGCGATCGCACGGCGTTTGCGATTGGAGAAGCCGGCCGCCTTGGTATCCACCAGCCGCAGTACGGTGAACGGAATCGCGAGAACGACGACGTCGGCGCGAACCGCTTTGCTCGCACCATCTGAAGCGAACGTACAGGTATAGGAACCGTCGGCATTGCGCGCGAGGGCTTCGAGCGCGGTGCCGAGCGTCACCGATTCGTGCGGCAGCTCTCCAATCATCGCAGCGACGAGCCGATCGTTACCGCCGTCGATCGTATACTTGTCGTCCTCGCCGGTACCCGACAGGTCGAGCCGGCCGTGGCGCATACCCGAGAAAAGGTAGATGAGATTCAGAGCACTTTGGACGTGCGATTCACCACCGTACTCGCTCACGCAGGCCAAGAGTAAGAGCTTGCCGATCTTCGAGCGCGTGCCGCCGGGCACGTTCTGGTCGATCCATTCGTTGACGTTCATCCGGTCGAGTGCCACTCCGGCGGGCGTGTGCCGGTAAAAGGTCGTCGGATAGCCGGCCGCCTCCGCCGCCGCCTTCAGCGGTGCGTACACGTATCGGTCGTAGTCGTGGGACGCCTCGTCGTGCGTATAGCGTTGACCGTGAATGAAGTACGTGTCGACGCAATGGGGCGGATAGAGCGCGTTGAGATTGAGCAGCGGCAGTTCGAGCTCGGCGGCGAGCCGGCGCACGCGATGATGCGAAGTAGCGATGAGCTGACCACCGTGCTCCGAATACTGACCGCCGCGAAAGAATCCGCGCAGGGTCCAGGTGCGGCCGCCGGCACGCGCGTTGGCCTCGAATACCCGGCTCGCGACTCCCGCCTGATAGAGCCGATACGCGCACGTGACGCCGGCCGCCCCACCGCCGACGATAACGACGCGGCTCCGGCCTGCGTAACGGCGCACGAGGGGCGTCGGTTGTCGCGGCATCGCTCCAGGGGATACCGCACAGCCGGCGAGGCCGAGCGTCGATGCAAGTCCGCCCAAAAACTCTCGCCGCGATCTCACGGCGGCGCTTACGCGCAAAGCGAACGACCCGGCAGCGCTACGCGTCATAACATTGCGAACGGATTCGCCTTCTCCGCTGCCAGGACGTACCACGCCGTTGCGCCGACGTGGAGCGCGCCGGGAACCCGACACCGCATTACATCGGCGTCAGTCCCAGCGTCTCCGTATTCAACGTGTAGTTGCCCGCCCCAACGAGATTGTTTGGGTTCGCGCAGATCACGCTGTTCTCCGGACCGTAGACGACGACGAGGTTCGGCGGCCCGCACTCCACCTGAACGAGCTGATAGTTGGACAGGAAGGTGGAGCCGGGGCTGCTCGGCTGCACTTGATACGAGTTGTAGGTCACGTTGTTCGGACCGACGATCGAGCCGTAGACGGCCGCACCGACGGCAGCCGACGTAACGCCGATTGCCATCGCGCCCCAGAATCCGCCGCCCCAATATCCGCCTGCCGGATACCAGGCGGCGCCATGGTTCCAGCCCCACGCTCCGCCGCCATAGTTAACGGGATTGTTGATTACCGTCGTGTTGCGATTGATCGTGTTGTTGTTGAAGTTTCCGTTATTCTTGTTACCGTTGTTCTTGTTGCCGTTGTTCTTGTTGCCGTTGTTCTTGTTGCCGTTGCCCTTGTTGGCATTGCCCTTGTTGGCATTGCCCTTGTTGGCATTGCCTTTATTCGCATTGCCCTTGTTGGCATTGCCTTGGTTCGCATTGCCGCGATTGCCGCCCGCGCCGCTTACGTTTCCGCGATTGCCGTTGCCGGTTCCGGCACTCACGTTTCCGCGATTGCCGGTTCCCGCACTCGCGTTCCCGCGATTGCCGCCGCCCGAAGGCCTCGAGGCATCGCGGTTCAGGTTAAAACCGCCGCCGGAGGGCGAGGTGCCGCCTGAAGGCCGCGCACCGCCCGACGGCCTCGACATTCCGCCGGAGGGCCGCCCGCCTCCACCCGTTCGCGCCCCGCCGCCACCGCCGCGCGCACCGCCGCCGCCACCCGGGCGCGCGATCGACGTGATCGGTGCGAGCGCGATAAGCGCCGCCATAATCGCGCAAAGATATTTCATCTTACTTCACCACCTTGTCGATGCGGCCGCTCAAGTTGACGTACGTTCCGCGTTTGGTCGTAAAAGAGAGCATAATGCCGTGCGGCGGCACCTTTGCCGTCGACATCGTAAGCGCTTGCGGCTCGTCCGTGTCGTTGACGTAGAGCGTCCCATTCTTGAAATCGAGGGGACTCGTTTCACCCGATTGAACGAGCGCCGCGCTCGTTGGCAAGCAGACCATCAACTGACCCTGATACGAGCACGCGGCTCGGTTGATGACGATCGTTCCTCGGCCGTCGGACGACGTGATATAGAGAGCGTTATGGATCACCTTGATCGCGACGTCGCTATAGGTGTTTCGATGGCCGTCGGACTGCTGAATCAGCACCGTGCCGGCCGCGCGAGCCGCCGAGGTGCCGAAGAGGCCCACGACGCTCAGTAACAGCGCGGCGATAAACGTGGCCGCACAAAAACGGAAGTACGAAACGTTCATTATTCCTTTGCCCTCGAAAAATATGGTCTTTGGGGACCCAAGTGACGTTCGCCGGAGAGCTTTGACTTACTGCAAGCAACCGCCGCCCTGGGGCCCTAGGGGAGGGCAGACCTTTCAGGCTTTTTTCATCCGTTGACGCTATCGTAGATCGGCGGTCGGGGATGTCGCGCGTGGCGAGGTGGCAGTGTCTGGGGGAAACTGTTCGAGCGCCGTGGCAACTTCGGCCGTATTTTTCATAAAGAAGCGGGTGTGCCGCATGTCGTCGGCACACCCGCGCGTTGGAAGACGGCGAGAGGGGAGGTCTAGCTAGACCACTCTCTCGTACCGGCTTGCCGCAGAGGCGTATGACGGCGTGCCGGAATCGTCTCGGAGTGCGGCGCGTAGTACGAGGCGAAGCTCCTGCCAACCCCGATAGCCGTGCGCCGATACGGCGTGTCTGACTGCCGCCTCGAGCACCTCCGCCTCCGTACCGGCGGTGCGAAACGAGCACCCGCCGTGAGGATCGAATTCGCGGCAATCAAAATATTTGTACGCACCAAATGTAGAGGACACGAGGTCCCAATCGTAAGGCACAATCGTCAAGAAATCGTCAAGTCGTGCGGCGAATTCGCGTGGCGGGCGGACGCAGCGGAAACCACGCGACGAACGTGCTTCCGCGTCCCGGTTGGCTGGTGACGCTCACCTCACCGCCGTGACGCCGCGCCAGCGCGCGAGCAATGGGAAGTCCGAGGCCGGAGCCTTCGGGCGACCGCACCGGGTCGGCGCGCCAAAAGCGTTCGAAGATGCGCTTGAGATGTTCCGGGGCGATTCCGACGCCGGAATCGCGTACCGCAACCTGCAGATCCGCTCCCTGCCGGCGAAGTTCGACCCAGACGCTCCCGTCGCGGGCAGTGTAGCGCAGCGCGTTCTCGAGCAGATTCGCGATCACGCGCTCTATTTGATGCGGATTACCGTACAGCGTCGCCGGAACGCTGGTATTGACGTTCAACGCAACGCCGGCTTCGTCGAAGCGGCCGCGAAAATCTTGCGCGAGCTTCTCGAGAATGGCGCCGAGATCGACTCGGAAAAGCTCGCGTTCGAGCGAACGATCGGCACCCGCGAGCATGAGCAAGTCGCTGGTCAGTCGCGACATCTGTCGAGCGCCGTCCGCAATGCTTTCGAAGCGCTGACGATCGTGCGCCGGATCTCGGTCGTCGCGCAGCGCCGCGTCGGCGGTGGTCGCAATTGCGGTCAACGGGCCGCGCAGTTCGTGCGCCGCATTATCGGTAAACTCGCGCAATATTCGCAAGCTTCGTTCGACCGGTCCCACCGCTCGCCGAGCGAGTGCCAGGGCGCCGGCGGCGCTAGCAAACGACGCGAGAATCGCACTGAGCAGAAGGCCCAAGTCGAGATACCAGACGGCCGCGCGCTCCTGTGCGTTCCACTCGCCGGCGGTTACGCTGCCGACGTACTCGTGCGTGTTTGGGTTGAATATCGGCAACGTAACGGTGTGAAATCGGCGGCGGCCTCCCGGTGCCGGCGTGTAGCCCTCCGCCGCCAGCAGACGACCGTGCCGATCGAACCATTGCAGACCCTGGCCCGGCGTCAAAAGCTGCGTGTTGGATATCTCGCGCCGATCGATCGCGAGACCGCTCCCGGCGAAGATCACGCTGCGCATGCCGGCCCGCGCGACGTCTTGAAGGCGCACCGCTCCCTGATGTTCGACGATCGCTACGAAGGCAAAGTGCGCGGCGGTTGCGGCCGCTACGAACAGTGCCGCGAACGACAGCAGATACGAAAAGAGCAGACGGCGCTCGATACGCGGAGCCGGATTCATGGACCGAGATCTGCCAGCCGATATCCGATGCCGTAGACGTTTTCGATCGGGTCGTCCACTCCGCCGGCGCTCCGGAGCTTGCGCCGTAAATTCGTAATGTGCGTCTTGACCGAGTCGCGCTCCGATTCGTCAAAGGTCGAGATCTTCTCGCGCAGCATCGCGCGGCTGAAGACCTGCAGCGGATTGTACATGAGCGTAGCGAGAATCGTATACTCGGTTCCCGTGAGCGGAACGGCCGTACCGTTATAGGTGACGGCTCGCCGGCTCGGATCGAGGCGCAGCGGGCCGCGTTGCAACACGGCCTCCGGCGCCTCGCGCTGGCGGCGCGAGACCGCGCGAATTCGGGCGGAAAGCTCGGCGAGATCGAACGGCTTGACGAGATAGTCGTCGGCACCCCAATCGAGCGCGCGCACTTTGTCGCGGACGTCTTCACGCGACGTGATCATCAAGATGAACGCGCTCGATTTGGCCGAGCGCAGTCGCCGGCAGATCTCCAAGCCGTCGAGCCCGGGCAGCAGGATATCGAGCAGAACGACGTCGTGAACGCCGGTCAGCGCAAAATCGAGCCCCGTCAAGCCGTCTTGTACGACGTCGACCGCGTGATGCTCTCGGCGCAGATCCTCGGCCAACGGCTGATGGATGCGTGGATCGTCTTCGAGGATGAGAATGCGCATCGCGCTAGGGCAGCTTGGACGAATCGACCTTCGCGGCGTCGACGTTGACGTACGCTCGCGTTCGCTCCAGCAGCAGATCGAAAAATGCGTCGGTCATCCCGCTCACCACGCGTATGCGCGCGATCTCGTACGGGGAGGAGGGATCCCGTCGAAAGCGGGGGTCGGTGGTGAAACCCAAGAGCAACCCGGCCCGCCGCTCGAGCAAAATCGTCTCCGAATCGTAATCTCCGCTCGGATAGGCGTATGCGAGCACCGCCGCACCGAGCCGGCTCTGGAGGACGCGTACGCAGCGATCGATCTGATAGTTCTGCTCGGCGGCGCTGAGCGAGGCGAGATCGACGTGACTCACGCCGTGACACTCGATCGACATGCCGGCCCGCGCCATCGCATCCACGTCGCCCCAGGTCAGGTGACGGGGGGTTCCGATCGACCCGACGTTGACGAAGAAGGTCGCGCGGTCGCCGAACTGCCGCAAAATCGGAAAGGCGTAACGGTATTGGTCGCTGTAGCCGTCGTCGAAGGTCAGCAGCACGGCGCGATCGGGCGCCCGGCGCAGCGCGAGATCGCGCGCAAGGTCGGCGATGCCGATGGTATGGAATCCCATGCGCCGTAACGCGCGCAGCTCGGCGGCAAACTGTACCGGCGAAACGGTCAACCGCTGCGAGACGCGATCGCTCGGCGCGGTGACGTCGATGCGATGATACATGACGATGGCTGGAAGAGCGAGGAGCACGGCGAGAAGCGCGTTCATTCTACTCTAAGCGGCGCCTCCTCGATCTCTTGCACGCCCGGAGTATTGCGCGCGATGATGTAGAGTTCGTACCAATGGCGGCGTGAAAGCGGCGGCAGCTCGAGCACGTGGGTATGGAACTGGTAGACACCCGGGGCCACGTGCGCGCTGTTGATCGAGAAGGCGGCGGTGCGCACTTCAACCGATGCGACGTTGGTGCTCACGACGATCTTTCCGTCGAACCACGAACCGGGTTCGATCTTCAACGTCGATAGCCAGATGCGTACGATGCGCGGCGGCGCATTCGGGGCGGCCACCGGCGGCGACGGCCAAACCTGCGGCGGCTTTTCCGACACGGTAAGATTCAGCGGAACGGCTACGGGTTTGGGCGAACAACCGGCAAGCAACAAGGCACATGCCCCCGCCGGAAGTGCCAAAAAGAAGCTGCGAAGAGGGTTTCGAGGCGAATCGCCGGATGAGCGCCGATAGATGAACCTGGTGGATTTGCTGTCGCCTCGGAGCGAGGCTGAGGCTCCGTTACCCCGGCTCGAACTCGCACTGGAACGTTCCGGGGCGCCCAGCCGCCTCGATTGGCTCATAACCCTCTCGGGCCTCTGGATCATGACCGGGCTATTTATCGACGCCCACCAGCATCTCTTCTTGGCGGTCGAGTCCTTTCTCAATCCGTGGCATGCAACGATGTATAGCGGCGCGCTCTTCGCGGCCGCGATCCTGGGCATCGCGATTTGGCGAAACCACAGGGCCGGCGTGACGTTCTGGAAAGCCATTCCCGCCGGTTACGTGCAGAGCGTCTTCGGCGTTGCCGGATTGCTGCTCGGAGGGGCGCTCGATTTCGTCTGGCACGCCTTTTTCGGTTTCGAGCACCAGCTCGATCTGCTGATGAGCCCGCCCCACCTCTTCTTACTCTCCGGTCTATTCTTCCTGATCACCGGACCGGTGCGCAGCGCGCTGCAGCGGCCCAATGCCGCGCGACTGGTCGAGCAGCTGCCGATGCTGATCTCGCTCGGACTCGCCTTTGAGATCATTCAGTTCGTTACGCAGTACGGCTTCTATCCCGAGGCACTCATGCGCGACCATCCGTTATCGCAGACCGCATTCGCGAGAGAGCAGTTCGTGCTCTCCGTCTTTCTGTTCTACCGGCAAGCGCTCGAGATCTCGATCGTCATCTGGCAGTCGCTCCTTCTCGCTGCGGCGACGCTCTATCTCTGCGTTCGCAAGCGGCTTCATTTCGGCGCGCTCATCGTCATCAGCGTCGTCGTAAAGCTCTGGATCGGCGGGGAGCTCTCGACGGACCTCATGGAACTGCTGCTCGTCGTGCTCGCCTCGATCGCCGCGGGTCTGGTCGGCGACGTCATCGTCGCGAAGCTGCGCCCCTCGGCGCGCAATGCCAACGCCTTTAGACTGCTGGGTTTCGCGGTGCCGGCCGCCTACTTTGCCGCCTACTTCCTCTTCGCCGTACCGATGTTCGGCGGAACATGGTGGGACGCCAGCTTCGTTTTCGGATCGATCGCCGAGGCGGGAATCGTGGGGGTATGCGTGAGCCAGCTCCTGCTCGCGGGGTCGCAGTCTAGCGCGGTATGAAGCTCCATCCAAGCGCGTACGTACTCGCGCTTGCGACCGTAGCCATTCATCTCGCCTGCGCCCACCGATTCGGATACTACCGCGACGAACTCTACTTCATCGATTGCGCGAAGCATCTCGCCTGGGGGTACGTCGACCAGCCGCCGCTCGCGCCGATCGTCACGTGGTTGACGGCGCCGTTCGGCTATCCGGTCTGGGGGCTGCGCTTCCTCCCCGGAGTGCTCGCCGGCGTAACGGTGCTCTTTGGTTGCGCGATCGCCCGCGAGCTGGGCGGCCGCGCGTTCGCGCAGTTTCTTACCGGCTTGACGATCGTGCTCGATCCCGGATTGGTCGGCATCGCGTACGGTCTCTCGACCGAGTTTCTCTCGCCGGCATCCTGGACGGCCCTCATCTATTTGACGATCCGCCTGGTGAAAACGCAAGATCGGCGGCTCTACGTCCCGATCGCATTGGTCGTTACGTTCGCATTCTACGCCAAGTACTCGATCGCGGGATGCGCGATTGCATTGGCGATCGGTTTGCTGGCAACCGGCCACGCAAAACTCTTGCGTTCTGCATGGCTTCTCTACGGCGCTGCATTAGCCGTCGTGCTCGTTCTTCCCAACGTTCTGTGGCAGATCGCGCACGGTCTGCCGATGCTCGAAGTACTTCACAACGATCAGCTCAACCGGCACGCGCTGGCCAACGGCATGGCCGACGAATCGCCGAACCGCTGGACGAACGCGCTCTTTATGCTCGGCCTGCAGTTTGCGTATCAGAATCCCGTCTTTGCGCCGATCTGGATCTGGGGTTTGATTTGGTTCTGGCGCGAACGTGAATATCGCTTCATCACCGTCGCATATCTTATACTGCTCGGAGTACTGATTCTCACGATCGGCCGCGGCTATTACATCCAAGGGTGCTATCCCGCCCTTTTTGCCGCCGGAGCCGTCGCGATCGAGCGCGCATTGTCGCAGAGGCGGCTCGCGCCCAAGGTGGCGCTCACGGCGGCGGTCGTGATTGCCGGCCTGCCGATGTTTCCGCTCTCCCTGCCGGTACTTTCGCTGCCGGCCTATATGGCGTACGAGCGCGCAATTGGGCTGAGCCGGCCTGCGCCGCCCGACGGCACCTATCATCTCATCAATCCGATGTTCGCCGATCAGCTCGGCTGGAAGACGATGAGCGCGATGGTTGCGGGCGCGTACTGGTCGCTTCCGCCGGGTCAGCGAAAGATTACCGCGGTTTTTGCCGACCGGTATGCCTATGCGGGGGCGCTCGATTACTACGGCCCGGGCTACGGCTTGCCGACCGTAATCAGTCCGAATAACTCGTACTATCTCTGGGGCACGCGCGGTTACAGCGGCCGCTCCGTCTTAGCCGTCGGAGCGACGGACTATCATCTGCTGGTCCAGTGGTTCGGCAGCGTCCGCCAGATCGCGGTCTACCGAAACAGCTATCGCTGGGAGCTCGAAGGGCCGCTGCCGATCTATCTCTGCACGCATCCGCGCGTTCCCCTCGCCGTGATGTGGCCGGCGTTCAAATACTACGGACTGTAGCCGAATGCGGCATGTAAGGAAGGAATCGCTTCGGGCCGAGTAAGAGCTACCGGACATGGAAAACGTCTCGGTTGAACGCTCCGCGGGCTGGTCGGTGCTCTGCTACGTCGCGGTTCTCCTGATCGCGACGTTTATCAACAACGGGATGCCGTCGTTCGCGGCGCGTCCGCTCGATGCCGCGTTGGTATTCGATTCGCACCGGTTCGGTCTGCTCGTGGGAGCGTGGCTCACGTTTCCCGCTGCGGCGTTCTTCCTGTGGTTCCTCGTCGGTCTGCGCAGCTACTTGAGCAATGCGCCCGGCCGCCAGGAAGGGCTTCCGACGTTCGCGCTGCTCGCCGGAGTCGTGATGGTCGCAACTTCGCTGTGGGCCGCCTCGTTGCTGACGGCCGCGCTCTACGTCGCGCCCGATACGTTCAAGGCGCGCGGGCTCATGGGCATCTACGAAGCCTTCGTCTTCACCCAAGGCGGTCTCGGCTATGCCCCGGCATCGATCTTCCTCTTCGCTGCGGCACACAGCATGCGCCGTCATCATCGCGCTCCATCCTGGCTCGCATGGCTCGGATACCTCGCCGCCATTGGAACGGCAATCGCAACGCTTTCGATCTTTTCAACGAGTCTCTTTATGGCGCCGGGCCAGCCCGGTCCGGGTTTCTTCGGTGCCATTCCGGCGGCGATTTGGCTCCTCGCCACCGGCGTCGTGCTGATCGTTCAGAGCAGGCGGGGATCGGCAGACGCGAGCGCACCGGCTTCGTCGTAGTTCGCGTTATTCACGCGCTGCGAAACCTCACGCACCTCCATCAGCGCCGGATCGAACGGCCGTAGAATCGACGCCGCCACCTCGGGCGGCAAGGGCTGCGGGTCGAGCCAGATTTCGAGACTCGAATCCGTGAGAATTACCGGCATGCGATCGTGCACCGGCGCAACGAGCGCGTTCGGCTCACACGTGGCAACGTCGCAGGCCGCGCTTCCGTCGAGCGGTTCCCACAGACCGGCGAACGCAAACGGCCGGCCCGACTTGAGCGTGTAGTAGAACGGCCGGCGATTCGACCACTCGTAGAACCCGTCGGCAAACTCGATGCAGCGGCGCCGGATGGGAGCGCGGCGCGCGGCGATGGACTCGGCGCGAATGTTGATTCGCCCGCGTATACCCCAATGGAGCTCTTCGGCGACGTTGCGCCCGTCGTTTCGGACGCCGAGGACCGCTTGCGCCGGTGCGACGTTATAGCGTGGCAGCCGCGTCTCGCTGAACTCCGGAAACCGAAAGCGCGGAAAGTTTGCGGCGAGGGCCGCCGGTTTGGTGAGCGTAAATCTACCGCACATGGCTCGGTGGCCTATTAATGCGTTACGTTCTTAGGTCTTCACGCAGACGTCGTTAGACTCTACGGTCTTTCCGCCCGCGGTTTGTTTGAAGTGTAACGTATATCGCGTCGGGGAAACGCGGTCGAAGACGTCGGTCATACCGGCGTGCGGATAGACGCTGCGATACACGATGTGGTTCGGATTCTTTCCCGAGGCGCGAAAGAGCGTCGTCGAGCGATTCGGTTCGAGCACGACCGTGGTCCAGCCGCCGTTCTCGAACGTGAACATCCCCAAGTCGTTTCCGCCGCCCTTCCACGAATCGCTCTCGCGTATCCAGTTGTCGTTCATATCGTACGAAAACGTCGCCTTGTACGTGACCTTTGTCTTGCCCGCTTCATAGGTGCAGTTCCACGTTCCAACGAGAAAGCGCAGCGAGGAGAGCGGATCGTTCGCCGTGGCGGGCGCCGCGAGCAGTGCTACGAATGCGAACGCGGTTAGAAGTATTCTCATTTTCAAGTAACTCCGGTGATGCGCGCGACGACGAACTCGACCTTCACGAGTCGCGTCTTCGACCAGCGATCGTGTAACAAAATGCGCCGCCAGATAAGACTCAGCGGAACGATCAGCCACCAAAGTAGGAAAACGATCAGGTAGCGGAAGATCGTGCGCCCGATGGTCGGTTTACGGAAGTCGATCGTGACGACGCGCAGGCCCGCAATCATCATTCCGAACGTCTGCCCGGCGACGATGACCAGCGCGGCGAGATAGAGGGGAAACCAGAAAGCGAATCCGAGCCGGTTGACGGCAGCGCCGATCGCCGCCGCGATCGAATCGGGCGAGAGCGGCACGTCCTCGCCGTAAATCCGCAGCGCGACGCCCGGATTGGTAAAGACGAGCGGACCAAGGGTTACCTCCGGTGCCGGTGCCGGCGACGGCGACGGCGGCTCGGTGGGGGCGTTCGCCGGTCGTGGGGGCTTCTTACCTTCGATCGAGATGTTCACTCCGGGCTCTGCGACGCGAACGCGACCCGGCACCACCGAAACGCCGGGCTCGACTTCCCTGCTATGCCCGATGACTTGGCCGCCGAACGAGGTGATGATTGCGGTGACGACGACTGCGTCGATGCTCCACGCGGCGAAGCGACGCCACCACCCCGCGCAGTCGCGCGGCGTCACCTGCTTCTGGCCGGGCACCGCAATCGAGGGCGGCTCTTCGCTGCGCTCGCGCAAGAACCACGACTCGGCGTCGGCGTACGCCTGCGTCGACATAAAGCGGCGCAGTGACGCAATCCGCCGCGTCGCATAGGGCTCGGCGCTCAGACCCTCGCCCCACCGCAAGACCGAATCGTTCTCGATCTCGGCGTGCTGCTCCGAGAAGGCTTCGTAATCGACTCTTCGCCCGAACTCATGGAAGGCGGCGATGCCCATTGCCCTGATCGCCGCATCGAGCGAGCCGCAGCAAAGGAGCCCCACCTTATCGCAGGTCAGCGCACAGCGGCGCAGCCACGCTCCGAAGATCATTGAGACGATGGGGTTCTCGTTGCCGTTTACGCTGAGCAGCGAATGAAAGCGCGTATGTCCTGCAGCGATGTGCCCGAGCTCCCGGCCGACCATGAAGGCGAGCTCGTCGTCGGCGAAGATTTCAATCCAATGGCTGGAAAGCACGAGCGCGTAGGGGTCGCCGAATCCCAGCGCCACGACCGGCACGTAGTTGTCCTCGCGTACGAAGACGAACGGCATCGGGATATCGAGGGCCGCGCAGGCTTGCCGCACGATGGTAAAGACCCGCGGATACTGCCGCTGGTGCACGCGGACGCTCGAACCCAACAGCCTCCCGCGCGCCAGCGTCACGTACACCATCGCGATGACGATGAAGAGCGCGACTTGCGACGCGCCGATCGACTCGTGCAGAACGTAGCCGATCGCCAATGCCGCCGGCAGCGCAAAGAATGCGGTGAGCCAAAAGTAGAGGCGTTCGGTCGGCTCTCGAAGCGAACCGGGCCCGTCAAAGAGCGACCCCATTGCCGAGGCTCTCTACGGTACGGGCCGCCGTTCCTTCACCTACGAACCGTGCGCCATGAAGTAGAACATCCCCAAGGTAGCCGCACCCATCAGGACGACGCTTCCCCATCCCCACGCGCGCGCCAGCGGCGAGCTCCGCCAATCCCCCATCAACGAACGGCTCGATGCCAAGAGTACGACGACGGCAATGAGCGGTACCGCCGCGATGCCGTTGAGCACGGCCGACCAGAAGAGCGCCTTGATGGCGTTGACGCGCAGCAGATTCATCCCGATTCCGATCAAGATGCCGGCCGCGATGACGGCGTAGAAATGCGGCGCGCGGTGCAGCGGCTCGCCCAGCCCTTCCCGCAGCCGGAACGTTTCCGCGGCGACGTATGCCGAAGAGGTCGCAAGAACCGGCACGGCGAGGATTCCCGTTCCGACCATGCCCAGCGCGAAGAGCAGCTCGGCGAACGGACCGGCGAGCGGACGTAGCGCACGCGCCGCGTCCTGAGCGGTCTCGATATTCGTGCGGCCGTGCGCGCCGAGCGTCGCCGCCGTCGTAACGATGATGAAGAACGCGACGAGGTTCGAGTAGATCATGCCGGTATTGACGTCGGCGTGCATCTTCGTCACCGACTTGGGGTCGGTGCCCGCCGCGCGGCGATCGACGTCTTGCCCACGTCTTTCTCCTCTTCCACCATCAAGGCGGACTGCCAATAGAAAAGATAGGGCGTGATCGTCGTTCCGAGCACCCCGACCATCGTCGACAGCCACTGGGAGTTAAGGCGCACGTGCGGAACCGCAAACGACGCGAGTACCTGGAGCCACGGCGGACGGACGATGAATGCCGTCACGATGTAGGCGAAGAGTGCGAGCGTGAGCCATTTGAAGATTTTGGTAATCGTGCCGTAGGCGAGCCCGATCTGAAGCGCGATCAACCCGATGCCGAAGAAGAACACGAGCGCGTCGGCCGGAATTGGAACGACCAGGTGCGCCGCGGCCGCCATGCCGCCGATATCGGCACCGACGTTGAACGTATTTGCGACGATAACCAATCCCGCGAGCGCGTAAGCGACCGCCGGCGGCAACCGTTTGCGCACGATCGCCGCGAGGCCCTCGCCGCTGACCATTGCGATGCGCGCGCACATTCCCTGAATAACCGCCATCATCGGCGTAGAAATGAGCGCGAGCCAGAGCATCGAGTATCCGGTCGCGGCCCCGGCGACGGAATAGGTCGAGATGCCGGACGGATCGTCGTCCGCGGCGCCGGTGATGAGACCGGGACCGAGGTTGGCGAAAAACCGGCGAATGCGCGAAGGCAATGCGCTGCTACGGTTGCGGCAGGAGCGCGGCGATCTCGCCGCCCGCAACTCCGCCGGTGACGGCGGCAAGGTCGCCGGCGCGCATCGCATCGGCCGTTCTCACCAGTGCGCTCATCGTAACGAGATAGAGCGCGCCGCCCACGCTGACGCGCCGTACGCCCGCGGCGGAGAGTTCCGCGAGCGGCACCCGCTCGTCCGGACCGATCAGCACGTTGACCGGCTTGGGCGAGACCGCACGCACGACCGCGACGATCGCCTCCATGCTCGGCAGTCCCGGCGCGTACAGCACGTCCGCACCGGCCTCGGCAAATGCCGTGAGCCGGCGAATCGTATCGTCGAGATCGGGCCTGTCGTTGAGATAGTTGTCCGTACGACCCGTCAGAACGATCCGGCCGCGCGCTGCTTCTGCGGCCGCACGGATGCGAGCGACGGCGTGATCGAACTCGTGCAGCGGTGCGGCCGGATCGGCCGTGGTGTCCTCGATCCCGAGTCCGGCGAGTCCGGCCTCGATTGCCGCGCGCACGGTCGCGGCGCAATCCTCCGGTGAGGCGCCGAAGCCGTCTTCGAGATCGCCGTTGACGGGAAGACCGCTGACGCGCGCGAGCAGCGCGGCGTGCGCGACGGCTTCATCACGCGAAACCGCATGGCATCCGTCCTGCCGGCCGAGCGAGAGTGCGAGACCGAACGAGGTGCTGCCGAGCGCTTCGAATCCCGCACGTTTGAGCAGCACCGCCGACGCGGCGTCCCAGGCATTGGGCATGACGAACGCCTCCGGGCGCTCGTGCAGCGCGCGAAAGCGTTCGTACGGCGTCATTGCGCGGCTCTCCACTCCGGCGTTCGCTCGTTACGCGCCTGCGCGAGCGCCGCGCGCACGCCTTCGGCATCGAGGTCGTCGGCGTAGACCGGCTTGCCCGGCTGCTGGCGCCACGATTCGTCGAGTCCACCCGCGTCGACCGGGTCGAATCCCAGTTCGTCGACGAGCTGCATGACGATCGCTTTCGCCCGGGAATCGTCGCCCGCAACCGGCAGTGCGATTCGTTCCGGCGTTCCCTTCGGCTTTCCCAGCTCGAGGAGATGGCGGGCGTAGATATTGTTGAACGCTTTGATGACCGGGCGCTTGAGAACGCTCTCGACCCAACGGCTCTCCGGCATGCCGGCTTCGATTGCGTCGATGCGACCGTCGCGCTGCGGATAGTAGTTTCCCGTGTCGACGACGACGGCGCCGGGCGTCGCACGTGTAAAGAGATCGCGCGGCAGTTCCGGGATGTTTCGCTCCGGGATCGTGACGACGATCACCTCGCCGCGGCGCGCCGCCTCTTCCACCGTCGCCGCGGTCGCTCCGGTTTCCGCCGCCAAGTCGCGGAGCGTTTCGGGGCCGCGCGAGTTCGCCACGAACACCTCGTGGCCGAGCGCGCGAAAACGCCTCGTGAGCGTACCGCCGATGTTACCTGCACCAATAATGCCGATCTTCATGTCCTCTCCTTACTCTTAACGTGTACGCCTAAGAGCAGGCCCACCGGCGTGCCGGTTGCACTTTAAGGGGCCGGCCCGCAATCTCGAAGAATCGCCCGGCATGAGACCGGACGTCGTCGACGATGGGCGGAGTCGTCCCTTGCGTTCGTGGGAGCGCTTCGCGGCGCTGCTCGGCGCTGCCGTCGCAGTCGCACTCAACGTTGCCGCGGCCGCCGCGCTCTTCGCACCGCAGACCACCTTCGGGTATCGGTTGACCTATACGAAGGGCTTCGAAGTTGCGGCCGTCGATCCGCAAACGTCGGCCGAACACGCGGGACTCTCTGCCGGCGACTATCTGGATTTTACGAAATCGAAACTGCACGACCGCATCGTCGGACTGCTCTACCAGCCCGCATTGCCGGGCGAGACGGTGCGGCTCTCGGTGTTTCCCGTGGCGCGAAATCACGCGTCTTCCGCGGCGCGCGACGTGACGCTTCGCGCGACGGCACTCGCCGGTCCGGCATCGATTCACGCGATCTCGTCGCCAATAGCTCCCTTTGTACGGCTGGCGGGCTTCGCCTACATCGCCATCGCGTTGATCATCTTGCTGCGCCGGCCGAACCGCATGACGCTGGGCCTCTTCTTCTATCTCATTTCGGTGACGGACGTCTCACTCTACCGCTTTCCGGATAATCTCTTTCCGTTTGCACAGCTCGGATCCGACCTGCTCGACGTCGCGGGGCCGATCGGCCTCGTTATCTTCGCGGCGCGATTTCCCGACGATCGCCCAACCGGTTGGCGTGTTTGGCTCGACCGGCTGGCGCTCCCGATCGGCGCGCTTCTTGCTATACCCAACCTTGCTTGGGACGTTCAATCGCTCTTCGCCGGCAAAAGCCCATCGGCATGGATGACGTTCGGCTCGGTATTCGGGGCGCTGGCGCTCATCGCCACCGCAAGCGCAACGCTCTTCGCGACCTATTTCGCCGCCCCGGCCGCGCAGCGTCAGCGGTTTGGGTGGGCGCTCGGCGGCGTGCTGCTCTCGCTGTTGAGCTACTCGTCGAGCTGGGCGCGGTACTTGTCGGAAGCCTATCCGCTGACGAGTTCCGACGTTTTCGTCTGGACGGCCGCGGTGCTCTATGCGTGCGCCCCGTTTGCAATCGCCTATGCGGTCGTTCGACAGCGCGTCTTCGACATTTCGTTCGTGGTCAGCCGCACGCTGGTCTACACGAGCTTAAGCGCAGTGGTCTTTGGCCTTTTCGCCTTGATCGAATGGTTTGCCGGACACGTGCTCGAGCAGAGCGGCGCCGCGATTGCTTTGGTCGCGATTGCGGCGATCGGCGTCGCGTTTTCTCTCGACGCGCTCTATCGCCGCACCGAGGACCTCGTCGAGCGCACGCTCTTTCGCCGGCGCCATCAGGCCGAGCTCCGTATCGCCGCAATAACCGCCGGACTTCCGTTCGCGCAAAGCGAGAGTGCCGTCGAGGCGGCGCTCGTCGGCGAACCGATTGCGGCCTTCTCGCTCGCGTCCGCCGCGCTCTTTAGGCGCGAACCCTCGGGAAACTTTCTCTGCGATGGAACGATGCTCGACCGGCGGGTACTGCTGCAGGTTCAAGGCGAGCACGGCTCGCTGCGCTTACACGAAGGCGATTGCGCGCTGGCGCTTCCGATCTTCGCGCGCTCGCATCTCGAAGCGGTCGTGCTCTACGGCGCTCACACCAACGGCGAGGACATCGACCCCGATGAAAAAGCCTCGCTCGAAGCGATGGGCGTCGCCGCCGGAATCGCCTACGATCACCTCGAGACGGCGCGCGTCGAACGCGACGTAAGCCGTTGGCGCAAGGTTGCGCAACGCCAGGCTCGCGAGCTCGCCGCGCTGCGCGAACGGGTATCGCTTCTCGGCGAGCATGGCGCCGGTGGGGGCTCGGCAGCTTACAAAACGCCCTAGTTTTATGCGGCGCGTTGCGCGGGTATAGGCGAGAGCACGTCCGGTAATGGAGGGAGGAGCCTATGAATCGCATTGCATTGACCATCGCAATTCTACTCGCGGCGGCGCCGGTTTCGGCGTTCGCTTCAACCGGTTGTGACGGACCGGATCCTGCCGTCACGTCCGTCAGTCTGCGCAACGTCAGTCACACGCCCTATCTGAATCTCTATCACGTCACCGCAACCATCACGAATCTGGGAAGCCAGTCGGAGGCCGGAGATGCTCTGCAGTTCGTGGATGTCATGCAGTACGGCGGGCGCCTCGACGACCGCGGCGTGCCTCCGCTCGCGCCCGGAGAGTCGTATACCGTCAGCTACACCTGGCCGCGCTCGTCCGATGCCGGCAAGTGGACCTCGCCGCTGAACTTCCGCGTGCGAACGATCACCTCGCCGGGCGGCACCTGTGCCGCCGGAAAAACGAGCGCCGGGATCACGGTGTAGGAAAGGAGCTCGTCTGTGATCGCTCGACTCTTAGCCGTCAGTCTGTTCTTCTTAGCGCTATCGCCGGCGCGGGCGCCGGCGGCCGGCTGTGCCGGGCCGAATCCGGCGATCACCTCGGTCGTCGTGAAGAACGTCACGAGCAACGGCTCGTCCAACGTCTACCATATGGTCGGCACCGTGACGAACCTCGGCACGCAAGCAGAAGCGTCGAACACGCTGCAGTTCGTCAATATCTACGTCGATCAAATGAAGCGCGACGATCGCGGGATTCCGCCGCTGGCGCCCGGGCAGTCGTACACCTTCGGCTACGACTGGACGCGTTCGGCCCAGGCCGGAAACGGCACGACCACCGCGCACTTCCGGATCGAGATGCGCCAGGGCTCGAACTGCAATCCGAACAACGGCACCTATAGCGTAACCTTCTGACGACCAAGCAGAGCCCGCCGCGCCGTCGAAACGACGGTCATGGAGCGGCGGGCTTTGCGCGTGGGAATCGACGTCGGTGGAACCTTCACCGACCTTGCCGCAATCGAGTCGTGGAGCGGCAAGCTGATCGTCGAGAAGGTCGCGAGCACGCCGCACGAGCCGCACCGCGCCGTCATCGGGGCGCTCGCGGCACTCGTCGCCCGCTACGATTCGCCGCCGCCGATCGAGTTTCTCGGTCACGCGACGACGATTGCCACCAACGCGCTGTTGGGACAGCTCGGCCTCGAGCTTCCGCGGGTCGCGCTCGTCACGACGCGCGGCTTTCGCGACGTCATCGAGATCGGCCGTCAGAACCGCAGTGAAGTCTATAACCTGTTTGTGGAGCGCCCTCGCCCGCTCGTCGCGCGCGAGGACCGCTTCACCGTCCGCGAGCGCGTCGACCACCGCGGCGAGGTGCTCGTCCCGCTCGACGAGAGCGCCATCGCCGCGGTCTGTGAGGAGGTCGCCGGCAGCGGCGTTGCGGCGGTAGCGATCTGTCTTCTGCACTCGTACGTCAACGATCGTCACGAGCGGCGCCTCGCCGAGGCGCTCCTTGCTGCGGTTCCCGGACTGCGCGTGACCCGGTCGTCGGAGATCGACCCGCAGTATCGGGAATACGAGCGTGCGTCGACGACGGTCGTAAATGCGGCGCTCGCGCCGATCGTCGAGCGCTACTTGGAGCGACTGACTTCCGAACTGCAGGAGCGCCGCATTTTTGCGGCGCTCTACGTCATGCGCAGCGACGGAGCCATGGCGGCCGCAGCGCACGTTCTCGCACGGCCCGCCGCGATTATCGAGAGCGGCCCCGCGAGCGGCGCGATCGCGGCGGCGGCGCTCGGATCGCATCTGCGCACCAGCCGCCTGCTATCGTTCGATATGGGCGGCACCACGGCAAAGGCGGGCGCGATCGTCGACGGCGTCGCGCAGATCGCGAGCGAGTTCGAAGCCGCCGGCAGAACGCATAGCGGACGCGCCGTGAAAGGCAGCGGGTACCCCGTTCGTTTCCCATTCGTCGATTTGGCGGAGATCAGCGCCGGCGGCGGCACGATCGCATGGATCGACGACGGCGGCGCGCTGCGCGTCGGTCCGTTATCCGCCGGAGCGGATCCGGGGCCGGCCTGCTACGGAAAATCCGATCGTGCGACGGTCACCGATGCGAATCTCGTTCTCGGCCGGCTCAATCCGCATCACTTACTCGGCGGCGCGTTCGCCATCGACGCGGCGCGCGCGCGGCGCTCGATCGAAGCGCTGGCGCACGAGCTTGCGCTGAGCGCCGAAGCGACGGCCGCCGGCATCGTCACGCTCGTCGACGATGCGATGGCCAAGGTGCTGCGCATCGTAACGATCGAGCGCGGCCTCGATCCTCGCGATTTTACGATCGTCGCATTCGGCGGCGGCGGCCCCCTCCACGTATGCGCGCTCGCCGAAGAACTGGGAATCGAACGGGCTATCGTTCCCGCGCATCCGGGGATCTTCTCGGCTTGCGGCTTGCTCAATGCGCGGTTAGGCGTCAGCGAGATTCGCTCGGTGCTCGCGCCTCTGGGCGAGATCGATACCGAAGCGATGGAACGCGCCTTTGCCCGCCGCGAAGCACGCGCACGCCGCGAGCTCGCGGCGCAAGGATCCGACTATTCTACCATCGGTTTCCGCCGCGAGTACGACGCGCGCTATCGAGGGCAGAGCTTCGAGTTAACGATCGCATACGATCCGCACCCGTCAGCGATCGAGCGGCGCTTTCATGCAGCGCACCGCGCTCGCTACGGCTACGACGTTCCGGGAGAGTCTATCGAAATAGTCGCCGCCCGGTTGACGGCGACCGGCCGCGTCGCATCGGCCGGCCGCGGAGACGCCGAGAACGCATCGGGCGAGAGCGTTTTATCCGAGCGACCGGCAACGCGGAACCTTTGGCTCGGCGGCGCGTTCGTCGAAGCGCCGGTCTTCACGCGCGATGCATTGCCGGCGCAAGCTCGAATCGACGGGCCCGCAATCGTCGAGGCGTACGACAGCACGACGTACGTCGCGCCGCAGTGGTCGCTGCGCTCCGACGGCGATCTTTTGCTGTTGCAGCGAGGTGCCGTTTGACCGACCCAATCGCGACCGAAGTCATCAAGAATGCGCTCGTCTATGCGTCGGAAGAGATGGGGATCGCCGTGCGCAACGCGGCGTACTCGCCGAACATCAAAGAGCGGCTCGATCATTCGTGCGCGCTCTTCGACCGTTTCGGCCGCTTGATCGCGCAGGCCGAACACATTCCGGTCCACCTCGGCTCTTTGCCGTGGGGACTGCGGGGGATTCTGGGGATCGTCGAGCGCGAGTATGGCGGAGCACGCGAGGGCGAAATGTGGGTCGCGAACGATCCCTACGTCGCCGGTACGCATCTCAACGACGTCACGCTCGTGCGCCCCATCTTCCATCGCGGCGGCCTGATCGGATATGCGGCCAATAAGGCGCATCATGCCGACGTCGGAGGATGCGTGCCCGGCTCGATGCCCGCAGAGGCCGCCGATCTGTTCGCCGAAGGACTCGTGGTCGCACCGATGCGGCTCGTGCTCGACGACCGCGTGCTCGATGAGACCGTCGGACTCTTCCGCGCGAACTCGCGGACGCCGGACGCGCGCAGCGGCGATCTGCGCGCGCAAGTTGCCGGCAACTATACCGGGGAGCGGCGCTTACTCGAACTCTGCAACCGTTACGGCGCGGAGACGCTCGAAGCGTCGACGTCGCGCATGCTCGACGAGAGCGAACGCTCGATGCGCGCCGCGCTGCGTTCGCTCGGGGATGGCGTCTTTAGCGCGGAAGATTGCCTCGAAGATCGCGAGGGCTCGCCGACCATTCGCATCGCGCTGCGGCTCGAGCTTCGCGACGGACACGCAAATCTCGACTACACCGGAACCTGCGCGCAGATTGCGGCCCCGCTCAACGCCGTCTTCGGGGTGACGCTCTCGGGCGTGCACTACGCGCTGCGCGCGGTGACCGGGCCGATGATTCCGATGAACGAGGGATGCTTTCGTCCGGTCGAGGTTTACGCGCCGGAAGGTTCGCTGCTCAACCCGCGACGGCCGGCGCCGGTCTCGGGCGGAAACGTCGAGACGAGCACGCGCAATGCGGACGTGGTCTTGCAAGCGCTCGCACAGGCCGCGCCCGATCGCGTGCCGGCTTCGAGTGGTGGAACCATGAGCAACGTGATGCTCGGCGGTACGCGCGATGACGGCGAAACGTGGTCGTTCTACGAAACGAACGGCTGCGGCATGGGCGCCCGCCCAACGAGCGATGGAATCGACGCGATTCACTGCCACATGACGAACACGCTCAACACGCCGATCGAAGCGATCGAACGCGATTATCCGCTGCGCGTCGTGCGCTACGAGATCGCCGAAGGCACCGGCGGCCAAGGGCGGCACCGCGGAGGTAACGGTCTCATTCGCTCGATCGAACTGGTCGAAGGGACCGCGCAAGCGACGCTCCTCGCCGACCGTCACACGCGCGGCGCGCCCGGTGGACAAGGCGGTATGCCGGGCGCTCGCGGCCGACATTCGTTGCGACGCAACGGTGTCGAAACGCCGCTCCCCGCCAAGACGAGCTTCGCGTTCGAACCCGGCGACGTGCTGACGATTCAAACGCCCGGCGGCGGCGGTTACGGCGCACCTAAAGCGGGCCGTTGACGGCTGCCGTCGAACGCGTGTATGTTTCTTGTTTAGGCATTGCTCGAGCGTAGCGCCTGCTGAAAGAAGGAGGGCTGCCACATGGACGATCTAGATCCGACGTACACCGATCCGGACAAGTACAAGACCATTTTCGAGAACGACCGGGTCCGAGTTCTGGACTACCGAGACACGCCCGGAGCGAAGACGAAACCACATCGGCACCCTAACAGTGTGCTGTTAACGCTGTCCGACTTCCAGCGCCGACTAATTGTTGGCGATGACGTTAAGGAAGTCGCTCTGGAAACGGGACGGGCACTCTGGCGGCCTGCTGAAATCCATACGGGCGAGAACATCGGAACCACCGATACACACGTCGTCTTCGTGGAGATGAAAGACTAACCTAAAGGGTTCCTGCGTCTCGTGGCCTCGATCGCGGCGCCCGGCGCGGGGCCTCGTTTGCGCGGCTTAAGCTCCTATTCGGCGGTTCCAAGTTCTGCTGCCAGTAGGTTCCGCCATGCAGCATATGCGTCGGCCTTTTGCGATGTTGCCTTTGTCTGAGCCAGCATCGCCGTACCGAAGGTGCGAAAGTCGCTGCCAAACTGACTCTCCGATAGCTTCCATGCGGCGCACATTCCGGGCATCGAGAAATAGAATTTGACACCCGCAACGTAGCTATTGAACGCCGCGTCAGAAAGCATCCCAGCCTCATGCTGAAGAAATGAGTCTTCGCCACTGAGAAATAGCGCGCGGCACATCCACATCCATTGAGCGAACTCCTCTCGCGTTAGCTCCGCGTCTCCCGCCATACCTTTTTGGAGAACGCGCGCGAGCTCGGAGCTCGCGACCGCCAAAGAAGCTTGGGCAGTCCGATCTGCTCGACCCTGTTGCATCGTCGCGCGCTGAACACGCTCGGCTTGACGCACCTGCTGCGCCAAATACAGGAGAGAGGCGATCACCGCCACCGCGGCGATCGACTGGCTGACATAAAAGATGTGCTCGAGTGACATGATTGCGCCTAGGCATGCTGTGGGCGACATCTCCCGTCCTCCCGAGCTCGAAAGGTGAAGAGGTCCGAGCTTCCTTTGCCGACTTCTTGAGATGGCCGCAGCCGCCCAGCGAGGATGACACATTTCCCTCGATTGCAGGGCGTAGCGGATCTGCCGAGGCCCTCGTGCGATTAGGACGACCCTGGCGTGCCGCCGAACCTCGGTAACGTCGATGGGGACGAAGAGCGTTGTTCTGATTACTGGCGCGGCTCCGTATCTGGGCGGCCCGTCTACGTGGCTTCCGCTTCGACGAGCGGCACCGGAGCTAAACTTCGTCGAAGTGGACGCGTTAGATTATGCAGACGCCTCAGACGTAACGGAAGCCTGTCGGCAAGCGATTTTTTGTACGGCGCTTGATGCAGACTGCGTAGTCGCTCACCACACCGCCGCCAAACCTGCTATCGAAGCGGTAGCCAAAATGTCACGTATGGTTCCCGTCTTATTGCTCTCTCCGGTGCTGTTTCGACGCCGGACGCATCTTCTGAGCGTTCTGCGAACCATTGTGGAGACGCGTGTATGCGGACAAGCGCTTACCTTGCTCGCTCGCTCGAAGAGAACTCGCCTTTTGAGTGACCGACAATTTCTAAAGAAGCAACTGTCGTTATTGGTCGACGAGGCTTGCATCACCGATACACTCCTCCAGGAGGCCGTAGAGCGTACAGCAGATCCGCGCACCGCTCGTTCGGTCGAAAGAACCGCTGAGATTCTTCTCGAGATAATGGACCCCATCGATTCGGCGATCGATGCCAGAGTGCGGCGTCGAGCCGTCCTTTTGGGCACGTCACGTTTGGATCGGAAAACGGCAGCGCGCACGCCGGCTACCATCCTTCCCGGCGTTCGCGGTGCCGCCATGATTGAGGCGCCCCAAACCGTAGCGCAAGCTTTGCGCGACATGCTTTGAGTTGCTCTTCTAAAGCGGCGTGTTGCGGCGCGCTACGCCCGCGCGTTCGAGTCCAAAGCGCGCCGCGCAGATTAAATCCACGACGCGAATCGCACTGCGTCGCGGAGAGAACCTTCTTCGGGAGTCGCCGGCGAGCAACCTACCATAACGCAAACGAAGATCGGTATCGCCGGCGAGTGGCGCGAGCCGATCGGCCAAGTCTTCTTCTGCGCAGAAGATGGCGACGTCGGCAGCAAAGATCGCGCGCAGTTCGTCCTTAGCGACGGCGACGGCGGGCACGCCGGCCTGTGCCAGCAGGACGTTGCCGAACGACGCATCGTCGGTGAGGCCGGCGTGAACGACGCATGCGACCTCGATACGTTCGCGGCCGAGCAGTCTTTCGGCGGTGAGCGCGATCGGTTGATAGCCGAGCGACGCGACGCGGTCGGCGCAGCTGCCGTCTCCGTCGCCCGCAATCCCAATGAGCCTGCACGACGCATCCGCTGAACGGCTAATGCCGAGACGCTCGAGTCGCGTTGCCGACGCGCAAGGCAGAAATGCGACTTCGAGTTCGATCGCCCCGTGCGTCCGAACTTGCGTTTGCGCGCTCGCGTTCCGAGCAATGGAAATCCCCGGCACGTCTTGCTCTGCCGCGAACCACGCGAGCGACGCACTCTCGCGGAAACGCCTATCGATGCGCTGCCACGGCACGATCGCGCCGTGTACGAGTGGATGTCCGAACGACCGCAGCGCCTCCTCAAGATCGGTGCGTGCCGCTGCAAGCAGCGGATCTTCGTCGTGCGGAGTTCGCACGACGATCGCGCCGACGCTGCCGCGGGCGGTGCGCGGCAACGAAGCCATTGCGCCCGACCACCGGTCGAAAAAGCGCCGCTCGTTCTCCCGCTCGCGATCGAAGCGGCCGGCCGAGGCTGCTTCGTAGTGTGCGAAGCGCGCATCGGCGACGTAGACGATGGTCTGCCCCAGCTCGTGCGCGCGCAGGCAGAGATCGACGTCCTCGAATCCATTGATGAACGATTCGTCGAAGGCACCGTTTGCGAGAAACCATTGCGTACGAACCGCCATCGCCGCACCGGAGACGCCGAGCGCGTCGCGCGAGCGTCTGACGTCATCGAGCGTCGGCGGAAGATTGCGGCAGTAATAATGCCAGTGCGCGTTGGGCAGCACGGCGAGTCCCGCGGCCTGGGTGACGCCATCTTCGAAGAAGAGCGCGCCGCCCGCGATCGCAACTTCCGGGCGGTCGAACGCGCGGACGAGCGGGGTGAAGGCATCGCCAAGAGGATAGGCGTCGTTGTTGAGCAGAAGCGTCAGCGGAGCGGCGGCCGCGCGCACGCCGTCATTGCAGGCGCCGGCGAAATTGCGGTTCGTTTCGTGCCGGCGATATCGAACCCAAGGAAAATCGGCCACGCCGCGCGGCGTCTCGTCGCTCGATCCGTTGTCGACGACGATCGTTTCAAAGGTGACGGCGCTCGACCGGCGCAGGCGATCGAGTTCGCGCAAACACCGCTCCGTGAGCCACCACTTATTGTAGACCGGAATGACGATGCTGAGCTGCGGCGACGGCACGGGCTAACGGCCCACTATGCGCCGACTTCGATCTGTTCGAGCAGCTCCTGCTTCGTTTCGGGGACCATCGAGCGGATGAAGAGTATGGTGACGATGCAGAGCACCGCGTAGAGAGAGAACGTGCCGGGGCGGCCCAGACGAGCGATCATGGTGAGGAAGAACTGCGATACGAGGAAGTTCCCAACCCAGTTGGCCAGCGTCGAGATGGACATGCCCATACCGCGCACCGGAAGTGGAAATATCTCCGAGATCAAGAGCCAGACGATCGGGCCCAAGCTGAACGCAAAGCAGCCGACGTAGACCATCATGCTCGCCAGCGCGATCGTCCCCTGCGATCCGGAGAGCGTCGGACGGGCAAAAGAGATGGCCAGCGCGGCGAGCGCAACGAACATGCCGGCCAGGCCGGCATAGAGCAGCGGCTTGCGACCGATGCGGTCGACGAAGAAAATGGCAACGAGCGTCATGAGGCAGTTGACCGTGCCGACGAGCGACTGCGCCAAAATCGAGGCCGAGGCCGAGCCGATCCCTGCCATCTCGAAGATCTGGGGGCCGTAATAGATCACCGTGTTGATTCCCGTTATCTGCTGCAAGACGGCAAGCGAGATCCCGATGAAGAGCGCCCGCCGTACGGCGGGCGCGGCAAACGCCTCGATGCCGGAGCGCTTCGTGCGCAGGCTCTCCATAATCGATTGCTCTTCGCGCGCGATCTCGTTCGGATCGTCGTAGATACGCGCGAGTTCCGATCGAGCGCGATCTCCGAGTGCGATCTTGAAAAGATACCGCGGACTCTCCGGCATCGCGATCATTCCGCCGATCAATACGAGCGACGGGACGATCGCGAGACCCAGCATCCAGCGCCACTGCGCGCCGGACGCGAGCGCGAAATCGATGAGATAGGCACCCAAGATGCCGACCGTGATAGCGAACTGGTAGAGCGAGACCAGCGCCCCGCGCGATTGTGCGGGCGCGACTTCCGAGATATAGAGCGGGGCGACGACCGAACTGAATCCGATGCCGATGCCCACCACGAACCGGCCGATCAGGAGAACTCCTTCGTTTGGCGTCAGCGCCGAGACGATCGCGCCGGCAAAGAAGATCACGCCGGCGACGAGCAGCGTTCGGCGTCGCCCGATGCGATCGGCGACGCCGCCGGCGACGACCGAGCCCGCCATGCATCCGATGAGCACGACGCTGATCGTGAATGCCTGCAGCCGGGTGTCGAGCGCGAAGTCTTTGGTGATAAAAAGTATCGCGCCCGAGATGACGCCGGTGTCGTAGCCGAAGAGCAGGCCTCCGAGCGCCGCGACCGAGGCAACCAACAAAACGTACGCCCGCATACAGGCGCTTTTGCAACCCATGAGCGAACGCTCCTCCAATGGAGCTCGCGCTCAACGTAGATGCCGCGCTCGAGTACGCGCGCGGTCACGACTTGCACGCGCTCGCGATCGCTCGCGGCGGCGAGCTGCTCCTGCAAGAGTTCGGCTCGGGCTTTGAGCCAACGACGCCGCATCCGCTTTACAGCGGCACCAAGAGTTTCTGGGGCGTCACGGCGCTCTACGCCGCGGCCGACGGCCTGCTGACACTCGACGAACCCGTCGCAGAGACGATCCCGTCGTGGCGCGACGATCCGTGGAAGCGTCGCGTGACGATACGCATGCTGCTCTCGCTGACCGCGGGATTCGGATTCGGCGGCTTGGGTGCGAGCGTTCCGACCTACGATCGAGCGCTCGCAATGCCGCTGCGCGACGAGCCGGGCACGCGATTCGTGTACGGCGGCATTCCGCTGCAAGTCTTCGGAGCCGTCTTGGCGCAGAAGCTGGCCGGGCGCACGACGGCGCACGAATACTTGCGACAACGCGTTCTTAACGCCGCCGGCGTGCGCGTCGCGAACTGGCGCTTCCTCGCGGACGGCACGCATCCGTTACCGACGGGCGCATCGCTTTGCGCGGACGACTGGCTGGCATACGGCCGCTTCATTCTGAAGCATCGCCGAGAACTGACTCCCTGCTTTGAAAGCTCGCCGGTGAACGCCCGATACGGTCTCGCGTGGTGGCTCGGCGCACGCGGCGCACCCGCCGATCTCGTCTACGCAAGCGGCTCGGCAGGGCAAGCGCTCTATATCGTTCCGTCGCTTGGCGTCTGCGTCGTGCATTTCGGTAAGAGCTCGTCGTACCGGCACGACGGCTTTCTCAAACGCCTTTTCTCCTAGTCAAAGTCCGGAAGGAAGGCTCCCGCGGCGCGGCATAGTGCGGCGCATGAAGCGCCTCTCAGCTTTGCCGCTTGTCGCAATTATCGCCGTCGCCGGTTGTTCCGGCTCGCCTCTTCAACCGGCTCGGGGCGGTACGGACGTCCTGCCCTACATGCAAAGCACGAGAATGATGCGTTCGCTCAACGGCACCGGTGCGGGCAAGATCACGCACATCGTCTACATCGTTCAGGAGAATCGCAGCTTCGACAATCTCTTCCAGGGTTATCCGCATGCCGACACCGTCTCGGCGGGCAAAGACTCTTCCGGGCATACGATCAAACTGCAGCCGGTAAGCCTCAAAGCGTGGTACGTGATCGACCACTCCGCGGGCTCGATGTTCAAGGCGTGTAACGGAACGGGCGGACTGCCGGGCACGCATTGCCAAATGAACGGTTTCAACAACGAGCCGGCAGGCTACGTGAAGGGCGTTCAGTACCCGCAGTACGTCTACGTGCCGCACGACGAATCCAAGCCGTACTTCGATATGGCCCACCAATGGGTCGTCGCCGATCGCATGTTCCAATCGCAGCTCGACGAGAGCTTCGTCGCGCATCAGTACGTCATCGCCGCACAGGCAGACTGGAGCGTGAATCTTCCGAGCGGTACGTGGGGCTGCGGCGGAGGCAGCTACGACAAGATCAATACGATTACGACGTCACGCAGCGAATACGGCCCAAAGATCGAGCCCTGCTACGATTATCAAACGCTGGGCGACGAGCTCGACAAGGCGCACCTAACCTGGCGCTTCTACGCCGCCGCGTACGGCAGCCGATCGAGCGACGACGGCGCCGAATGGTCGGGCTATATGGCGGTTAAGCACATTCGGTACGGCCCCGATTGGAACAAAGACGTCATCTCACCGAATTGGAAGTTCATCGCCGACGTCCGGAAGGGTCAGCTCGCGAACTTCACCTGGATCACGCCGGTCTGCGACGATTCCGATCACGTCAACTGCCCGGGCGGTTACGGACCGTCGTGGGTCGCGGCGCTCGTCAATACGGTCGGCAGGAGCAAGTTCTGGGACTCCACCGCGATCTTCGTGCAGTGGGACGATTGGGGCGGCCTCTACGACCACGTTCCGCCGCCATATCGCAACCGCGATAGTCTCGGCTTCCGCGTTCCGCTGCTCGTCATCTCACCGTATGCGAAGCAAGATTACGTCTCGCACAAACAGTACGAGACCGCGAGCGTATTGCGCTTTGCCGAAGACCTTTGGGGACTGCACCAGCTCGCGCCGGCGGACTCGCGCGCAAACTCGCCGGCCGGCGATTGCTTCGATTTCTCGAAGGAACCACGGCCGTTCGTGAAGATCGCCGCGCCGCATCCGCCGAGCTTCTTCATGCACCCCTTCCCCGACGATTGGCGCGCGCCGGATTACGAGTAGCTACGGCGTTAGCGGCGTCACCCCGTCGAGCGGCTTGATGCCGGCCTTCTTCAGCGCCGCCTGCAGTGGGGCGAGCGAACTGACGTAGGCGTTGTAGCCGGCAACCGCATCGGCGTATGCTGCGTCGAAACGCTTCGCGTAATCGAGCTGCGCGGCCGTGGGCGGAAGCTGCGGACCTCCAAACCCGGTTCGCGGCACCGACTCGCGCAGCGACCCGCCTCGCTGAATCGAGTCCTCGTCGTTCTTATAATCCGCGGTAAAGGCCGAGAACACCGGCTCTCGCCGCTGTTGCGCGTCGGCGATCTGCTGCGCAATTGCCGGGTCGCTCTTCGCCGCGGCGGCCGCGCCCGTCAGGCTCTTCTTGATTGCGTCGAGATTGTTGAGCGCCTCATCGATCTTGCCATAGACCGCCGAATACTTCTGCGCGTAGGCGAAGCCGGCTTGATACTGCGCCGCCGTCCAATCGTCGCGCGGATCGGGCTTGACCGCAACGGATTCTTCGAGAGTGCGCCCACCGAGCGAGAGACGCACGGTATAGGTACCGGGCACGACGACGGGACCCATCTTCGGCCCTTGGTACTCTTCTCGAGCCGCGCCATACCATTTCGTCGGTGGATCCTCGGTGAAATCCCAGACGTAGCGATCGATGCCGGCCTTGTTCGGAACGACCGGTTCCTCTTTGCCCTTCACCTTGTGCGTGCCCTTGACGGTGCGGATGATGCGACCCGAGGCGTCGAGGATTTCCAAAGACGGCGGACTCTTCTGCGGCGCGCTTTGATAGTAATCGAGAATCGCGCCCTTGGGCGGATTCTCGCCGGCAAAACGCGTGTAGATGCCGAGATCGTTGGAATGGTAATGATACTCGTATGCGACGCGCGGCGGAAAGAGCATGCTCCCCGCGCTCTGCGCGCTCCCGAGCTGCTGAATCGACCCGAGATCGTCCAGAATCCATGCGTCGCGTCCGTGCGTCGCAATAACGAGGTCGTCGAACTGCGGCGCAATGCGAATATCGCGAACGGAGACGGCCGGTAGATTCATGCGAAAATCTTGCCAGTGGCGCCCCGAGTCGAACGATACCCACATGCCGTTCTCGGTACCGGCATACAGCAGATACGGGTTGCGCGCGTCGGGCCGAACGGTGCGGACGTACTGATCGGGCGGCAGACCGTCGACGATCTTGGTCCAAGTCGCACCGTAGTCGTGCGTCACGAACAGATACGGCGCGTAGTCGCCCATGCGGTGATTATCCGCAACCACGTATGCCGTACCGGCGACCAGCGGCGATGGTGCCGCCGTCTCGATGCGCGCGTACTCGGGCGTTCCGGGAGGCGTAACGTTGCTCCAATGCGTCCCGCCATCGCGCGTCATCTGCGCGTAGCCGTCGTCCGTTCCAACCCAAATCTCGCCGCGATCGATCGTCGATCCCTCGATGTAGAGAAGCGTGTCGCTATATTCGGCTCCGGAGACGTCCTTCGCCAGCGGTCCTCCGGACGGGACTTGATGGGCTTTAACGTTGCGCGTCAGATCGGGACTGATCGTCGTCCAGGTTTCACCCCGGTCCGTCGTCTGAAAGAGCACGTTTCCGCCGAACCACCCGACGTGTCCGTCCCACGGAGCGAACGCTATCGGCGAATCCCAATTGAATCGGTACGGCACGGTGCTCAAGTCGAACGGACCGAGAAAGCTTCCCGGAAATGAGTCGTAGGGTCGAATGAAACGGCTCACCTCGGTCTTGCGATCGAAGATGGTCACGGCGCCGTCCTCCAGATCCGACCATATGTAGCGCGGGTCGATCGGGTCGGGCACGGCCCACATGCCGTCGCCGCCGATCACATCGATCCAATGCCGGTCGAGAATTCCTTCGCCGTCGAGCGAGTTTTCGGGGCCGCAGAAACCGCCGTTATCCTGAAACGGCGCGCAGACCATGTACGGATTCTCGTCGGAGAGACCGATGTGATAGACCTGGCCGATCGTGAGATTGCGCGAGAACGACCAATGCTCGAGATCGTTGGTGAGCGCGTAACCGCCGTCTTCGCCGACGATGATGCGCTTGGGATTCGTCGGGTCGATCCAGATCGCGTGGTAGTCGACGTGAACCCCCTTGGCAATCTCTTTGAACTTCTTTCCTCCGTCTTTGCTCTCCGACAGCATCTCCGACACCGCGTAGACGTGGTTCGCGTCTTTCGGGTCGACCGCGATGTGGGTGAAGTAAAACGGACGTTGATCGACCAGCGTATCGTTGCTGGTCATGCTCCAACGGGTTCCCGCATCGTCGGTGCGCCAGAGTATTCCGCCTTTCGCTTCGATGAGCGCGAACACGCGGTTCGGACGGCTCGGCGCGATCGCCAATCCGATGCGCCCGGTATAACCTTCCGGCAGTCCGTTACCGGTAAGCCGCTTCCACGTGCGGCCGCCGTCGCTCGATTTATAGAGTCCGTCGTCGGCGCCGCCGCTGGTAAAGGTCCACGGCACGCGGCGAAAGTGCCACATCCCCGCGTAGACGATCTTCGGATCGGCCGGATTCATCGCAACGTCGCTCGCGCCGCTCGAAGGACTCAAATAGAGCGATTTGCTCCAGCTCCGCCCTCCGTCGAAGGTGACGTAGACGCCGCGATCGGGCGAATCCTTGAACGGATCGCCGAACGCCCCCACGACGACGTGGCGCGGATCTTTCGGATCGACGGCAATGCGCGATATGCTCCAAACTCCGGCGAGTCCGACGCGCGTCCACGTCTTGCCGCCGTCGCTGCTCTTGTAGAGCCCGTTTCCGTAACTGACGTCGTTGCGCGGATTTGCCTCGCCCGTCCCCGCCCAGACGACGCGTTCGTCGCGCGGATCGATGGCAACCGCACCGATCGCGCCGACCGACTGCTTCTCAAAGACCGCCTCCCACGTCTCGCCGCCGTTGACCGACCGCCAAACGCCGCCGCCGGCCGTGCCGAGATAGTAGAGTCGATCGTCCTGCGGCGTTCCCGCAACGGCCGCAACCCGGCCGCCGGCGACGGCCGGCCCGATCGAGCGCCACGAGAGATTTGCGAATGCCGCCGCCGCAAGCAGAACCGAAGAGGCGAGGATCATTACGGGGTAAGGGGTTTGACGGAAACCAGCGCCTTCATTCCGGCCTGTTTCAACGCGGCGTTCACACCGGGAATTACCCCCGTTGCAAAAGCGTTATAGCGAGCGATTCCTTCCCGGTACTCTGCGTTGACGCGTGTAAGAAGGTCGGTGATTGCGGGCGTCGTCAAACCCTGCGAGGCAAAGAACGCGGTGAGCACGTCTTCGTGCACGCGGCCTTCGTCCTCCGTCCCTTCGCCGCGAATGTTCACCGCAAGCGAATCGAAGAGCGTCTGTCGCGCGTTCGAAGCATCCTGCAGCTTTGCGCTCAGCGCGGTATTATTCGCCTTCTTCGCCGCGGCGAGTGAAGTATCGAGCTCCTTCTGCAAACCGTCGAGGTTATTGAGCGCCGTATCGATCTGCGACAGATAAGCCATTTGCCGCATCGCCGTATCGAAACTGCGCTGATAATCCGCTTGCGTGAATTTCGAGCGCGGATCGGGCTTCACTTTGAAGTGCTGCACGTAGGTATGTCCGGCGATCGTCATGCGGACCGCGTAGTCGCCGGGCACGACGCCAGGCCCGGTCCGCGGACCTTTAGAAAAATCGTTTCCGGCCTCCCAGCGCACCGGACCGTTCACCGCGAAGTCCCAAGTGTAGCGATTGAGGCCAACCTTGTTGGAGACGTAGGGGACGTCTTTACCGCCGACCTTATGCGTGCCTGAGACGCTGCGGATCACCCGTCCGCGCGCGTCGAGAATATCGAGCGCCGGCGCGGCCTTCTGCTTCGCGCTCTGGTAGAACGTGACCGTAACGCCGTTGGGCGGATTGTCGGCGGCGTAGTTCGTGTACGTTCCTTCATCGTTCTCCTGCAACGACCACTCGTACGCCTGACGCGGGGTAAAGAGCCAGCTTCCGCGCCCGACCGCTTGCGAGAGCTGCTGCACGGGAGCCATGTCGTCCATGATGTACGCGGAGCGTCCGTGCGTGGCGATGACGAGATCGTCGTACTGCGGCTGCATCCGAATGTCGCGAACGGAAACGGAGGGCAGGCCGTTCTTGAACGACTGCCACGTCGAGCCGCCGTCGAAGGATATCCAGATGCCCTCTTCCGTGCCGAGATAGACGAGTTGGCGATTGCGAATGTCGGGCCGGATCGAGCGCGCCCACTCGTTGGCCGGCAACCCGTTGACGATTTTCGTCCACGTGCGCCCAAAATCGTGCGTTACGAAGACGTAGGGCGCGCTGTCGCCCGTGTAGTGTGCGTCCGAGGTTGCGTAGGCCGTTCCATCGACCAGCGTCGACGGTGCGACCGTCGCAAAACGCCCGTACTCGGGAGCGCCATGCGGGGTAACGTTCCGCCAATGCTTGCCCCCGTCGCGGGTCAGCTGGATCAACCCGTCGTCGGTTCCGACCCAAATCTCGCCTTTGGCGAGCGGCGATCCTTCGATATCGAGTATCGTGTCGTCGTACTCGGCGCCGGAGACGTCGTTGGTAATCGGACCGCCCGCGGGCTGCTGATGCGCCTTGATGTTACGCGTAAGATCCGGACTGATCGGCGTCCACGACCGGCCGCGGTCGGTCGTCTGAAAGACGACGTTGCCGCCGTACCAGCCGATGAGGTTTCCCTTCGGCGAGCGCCACGGCGCAAACGCGATCGGCGATTCCCAGTTGAAGCGATATTTGCTCGTTGCGGGCGTCCACGATTCTTTGCTCGTCTGCAGATAGGGGTCTGCGAACCACCCGTCTTTGGTGACCCGGTTGAAAACGACGAGCGCACCGTCTTGAGAGTCGGACCAAATCCAATTCGGATCGTCCGGTTCGGGAACTCCCCATTGGCCGTCGCCGCCGACGGTTACGATCCAATACTTGTTTTGGATTCCCGATGGGTCGAGCGAGTTCGACGGGCCGCACCAGCCGTTGTTGTCCTGTAAACCGACGCACACGGTGTAGGGGTTGTCGTTACCGAGTCCGACGCGATAGATTTGACCGATCGCCAGATTCGCGGAGAAGAACCAGCTATTGCCGCCGTCGAGCGTGAGAACGTAGCCGCCGTCCTCACCCAGCATGATGCGCGACGGGTCGTTCGGCGCGATCCAGATCGCGTGAAAGTCCGAGTGCACGTCGTCCGCGATGGACTTGAACGTTTTGCCGCCGTCGCCGCTGAGCATGACCTGAAACGAGATCGCATAGACCTTGTTCGGATCTTTGGGATCGACCTCGACGTGGGAGAAATAGAAGGGACGCGCGTTGATGCGCGTATCCTTGCTGACCATCGTCCAATTCGCGCCGCCGTCATCGGAGCGCCAGAGCAGGCCGTCCTTCGACTCGATCAACGCATAGACGCGATTGCCGTCGCTCGGCGCGACGGCAAGGCCGATTCGCCCCATCGGCGCCGCAGGCAGACCGTGGCCCTCGAGTTTCGTCCAGCTGGCTCCGCCGTCGCTCGATCGGTAAAGGCCGTCCTCGTCCCCGCCGCTGACGAACGTCCACGGCCGTCGTTGAAACTTCCAAATACCGGCGTAGATGACGCTCGGATTCTGCGCGTTCATGGCCAAGTCGGAGGCGCCGCTCTCCGGGCCGACCGAGAGCGTCTGCTTCCACGTTTTGCCGCCGTCGTCGGTGACGTAGACGCCGCGCTCGGAGCTGTCGGCGAATACGTCGCCGAGCGCCGCGACCACCACGTGGTTGTGATTGCGCGGATCGACGAGAATTCGGGAGATGTATCTCGTCCCTTTGAGCCCGACGTTCTCCCACGTATCGCCTCCGTCGGTACTCTTATAGACACCGTCGCCGTAACTCACGTCGTTGCGCGGGTTCGATTCGCCCGTTCCGACCCAGACCGTCTTGTTGTCGGTCGGGTCGATGGTCACGGCGCCGATTGCGGCCACGCCCTCCTTTTCGAAGACCGGGTCCCACGTTTGAGCGCCGTTTGACGACTTCCAAACGCCTCCGCCGGCGGCGCCGAGGTAGTACAGCTTCGGGTCGGTTGCCGAGCCGGCAACCGCGGCAACGCGCCCGCCGGCTGCAGCCGGACCAATTGCGCGCCAGCTCATGTTTCCAAAGGCCGGACCGGGACTCGGCGTCGGCGACGGTGATGCCGTCGTCACCGGTTTCGGCGGGAGCGGTGAAGCCAGCAGCGGTGACGACGTCGGGGCTGCGGCGATAACGGTAAATAAAAGTGCGTGGACGATCAACTCCAAGAACCTCCTCGATTTGCTCTAGCGACGGGGACGCGGCGACTCCTTCGCAATTTCACTCAAAGAACTATCAAAGCACCGGCTCAATGCGGCTTCGTGTGTTCGTGCTGCGCTTGATACATCGGAACGTTGACGTGAATCGCATACCATTGCGACCAGGCGATCATCGCGCACATCGACGCCAAGAGGGCGGCGACGATCGCGAGCGCTCGCCAGCGATACCGAGGCGCCCCAGGTGGCGGTGCTCCGGAAGGCGGCTCTGAGGTGCGGCGCGAACCCACCGGCCCCATATGCGAAGGACCGTCGCCGGCTTCCTGGCGAGAGCCTCATTCGTATGCGGCTCGTTCGTATGCGCCTCGCTCGTCCTCACGGCGCCGGCGCTTGCAGCTCACCGCCCCGTACCCGCCACTCCCACGGCAATCGCCGTTTATGCCAAAGTGCTGCGTCACATCAATCCGCAGATGCCCGGCTGGGAGAGCCGCGACCTTGCCCGCAGGGTTCTGGTCAATGCCGAGCGCTGGCGGATCGACGCCAACATGCTGGTGGCCATCGTCACCGTCGAATCGCGCTGGCATACGCACGCGGTCTCGTCCGCGGGGGCAATCGGGCTCGGGCAGCTCATGCCCGGTACCGCGGCGCTGCTCGGGGTAAACCCGCGCGATCCCAAGCAGAATCTCTCCGGTGCCGCTCGTTATCTGCGGGGACTGATCGAACGCTTCGGAAGGAAGAACTACGACTTAGTCTTCGCCGCCTATAACGCCGGCCCGCATGCCGTCAACGAATACGGCGGCATTCCGCCGTACGAAGAGACGCAAGCCTATGTTGTCCGCGTGCTCTCGACGTGGGAGCGGCTGGCGCGCAGCGTCCATCTGCCGGCGACCGCCTTCGCCGCCGTTCTCCCCGCGCACGGTCTCGACGTAGACTACTGGCTCGACGCCACCACCCGGCAATAAAGAGCTAACCCAGCGCGGCGAGAATCGCCTCCACGGCCGCTTCCAGGCCTGCGGCTCCCTCGACTCTGAACGGAATCGCCCCCGCGTTCCGCGCGGCCTCAACGTCGCTCTCGCGATCGCCCACGAGCACGCAACAGGCGGGATCCACGCCGAGCGCGCGCGCGGCGTCGAGGATGAGCTTCGGTTTGGGTTTGCGGCATTCGCAACCGTCTTCCGCCGCGTGCGGGCAGACGAAGAATCCGGCAAAGGGGCCGAGCAGCTCGTCGATGCGCCGGTTCACCGCATCGACCTGTTGCGCGGTAATGAACCCGCGCCCGATTCCACTCTGGTTGCTGACGACCGCGAGGGGTAGTCCCGCCTCGCGTAAACGGTCGAGCAGCGCGCGAGCGTTGCGCACCGGTTCGACGCGCAATGGATCGCCGTTGAACGGGACGTCGACCACGATCGTCTCGTCGCGATCGAAGAACACGGCGCAGGGGCGGGGCAACCTCACGGTTGCGCTTGTGCGAGCCGTCGCGTCAGCCAAGATGCGAGCAGCATAAAGTAGCTCGGCGCGTCAGGCACGTCACGCGCGAGCGCCGCGGGACTCACGTCCATCGCTTCGTGCGTTACGAATCGCATGTCGTGATCGGCGCCGGCGACGACCGTGTAGTCCAGGTTGCGCTGCGTCCGAGCCAGCAGTCGTAAGCGATCGACGGTTGCGGCGACCGGGATCCACGGATCGCCGCCGCCGTAGACCAAGAGCGCCGGCACGCGCACGCGCTCGAGTGCCGCGAGCGGATCGGCGTCGAGCTGCTTGCGCACCGACGGGTCGGGCGCGTGCGTGGCCACGTCCTTCGCCGAGGGCAAATACATTTGATCGAACCACGGCTCGTCGTCGATCCTCGACAGCGCGGTGACGGCCGCCGCGCGCTCCGTGTCACCGCGCACCCAGCCGATCCACGCTTTGCGAGCAGCAAGCATCGCATGAATGTCGGACTGCGGATGGCCGTCGACGCGCAAGCGGTTGGCCATCGCAAACTCCATCTGCACCTCGGGCGTTACGAGCGGCGCCGAGACTGCCACCGCAAAGGCGGCGTTTGAGTCGCGTTCGGCCGCAAAAATGGCGAGCCAGCCGCCCTGGCTCAGGCCCCAATAGCCGATGCGTTTCGGATCGATCGCCGGGAGCCGCGCGATCGCGCGGGCACCGGCGATTCCGTCGTCGGCGAACGTCTCGTAACTGACGTTACGTTTTCCCGTCGAGCGTCCGGTGCCGCGGCGGTCGAACACGAGCACCGCGACTCCTATCGCCGGCAGACCCTGCCGCAAATGTGCGTAGAGCGCCGCGTCGGCCGAGGGGACTTCGGCGGCGTGGAACGCGATGACCGCGGGAACTCGTCCCCGCACCGCGGGGCGATAGAGGGTGCCGCGGAGGACCGCGCCGTCGTTTTGGAAGACGACGGACTGCGACACCACGGCGGGCGTGCCCGAGGTTTGCCACGCCGGCTCCGCCGCTCCGCTCGCACCTGCGCATGCGAGCAGCAGCGCAACCGCGTTAAGAGACCGGAACGTAGACTTCCGCGCCGTGTTCGACGAACTCGCGAGACTTCTCGGCCATGCCGCGCTCGGCGTACTCGCGCACCTCCTGCGTGATCTTCATCGAGCAGAAATGCGGTCCGCACATCGAGCAAAAGTGCGCGGTTTTCGCGCCGGGTGCGGGAAGCGTCTCGTCGTGGAACTCGCGCGCGGTCTCGGGGTCGAGCGAGAGATCGAACTGATCTTCCCACCGGAACTCAAAACGGGCCTTGGAGAGGACGTCGTCCCAATGGGCGGCGCCGCGGTGTCCCTTGGCGAGATCGGCTGCGTGGGCGGCGATCTTATAGGCGATAACCCCGTCTTTGACGTCTTTTTTGTTGGGCAGTCCGAGGTGCTCTTTCGGCGTGACGTAGCAGAGCATCGCCGTACCGAACCAGCCGATCATTGCCGCACCGATCGCGCTGGTAATGTGATCGTAGCCCGGCGCCACGTCGGTGACGAGCGGCCCGAGCGTGTAGAACGGCGCCTCCTTGCAGATATCCATTTGCTTGCGAACGTTCTCTTCGATCATGTGCATCGGCACGTGGCCGGGACCTTCGATCATCACCTGAACGTCGTGCTTCCAGGCGATATCCGTAAGTTCGCCCAGCGTCTGGAGCTCGGCAAACTGGGCCGCGTCGTTCGCGTCGGCCGTGCAGCCCGGACGCAGCCCGTCGCCGAGCGAGAACGCGACGTCGTACGCCTTCATGATCTCGCAGATCTCTTCGAAGTGTTCGTAGAGAAAGTTCTCGCGATGGTGTGCGAGGCACCATTTCGCCAGAATCGATCCGCCGCGCGAGACGATCCCGGTAATGCGATCGGCCGTGAGCGGAACGTATCGAAGCAGCACGCCGGCATGTATCGTAAAATAATCGACGCCCTGCTCCGCCTGCTCGACGAGCGTGTCGGCGAAGAGTTCCCAGGTCAGCTCCTCAGCTTTGCCGCCGACCTTCTCGAGCGCTTGGTAGATCGGAACCGTTCCGATCGGGACGGGCGAGTTGCGAAGAATCCACTCGCGCGTCTCGTGGATGTTCTTGCCGGTCGAAAGATCCATCACCGTGTCGGCGCCCCACCGCGTCGCCCACGTCATTTTTTCGACCTCTTCGTCGATCGACGAACTCACCGCCGAGTTGCCGATGTTGGCGTTGATTTTGACCAAAAAGTTGCGGCCAATGATCATCGGTTCGCTCTCAGGGTGGTTGACGTTTGCGGGAAGGATCGCCCGCCCGCGTGCGATCTCACTGCGCACGAAATCCGGCTCCACGTTCTCGCGCAGCGCGACGAACTCCATTTCGCGTGTAACCTCGCCGCGTCGCGCGTAGTGCATCTGGGTTACGTTTCCGCCGGGTTTGGCACGCCGCGGCCGCCGCGGCGCCGGAAAACGCAATCCGTCGAGCTCGCTCATCGCGTCGCGCCCTCGCCGGTATATCGAAGAGGGCTTTTCGAGCTCGACAGTATCTTGGCGTTGCGCGATCCAGGCCTCGCGCAGCGGCATCAGGCCGCGGCGAATGTCGGTCGCACACTCCGCGTCTCCGTATGGGCCGCTCGTATCGTACAGCGTGTGGACCGTGCCGTCCGTCAACGTTACGGCTCGCCGCGGCACGCGAAGCGACGGGTCTGAACCCTCGACGTAAACCTTCATCTTCATCCTCCCTACGCCGGCATTATCCGGATCAGGTCTTGCGGTCGGCAGGTCGCGCGCTCGCGCGGACTCACCCTCTCAGCACGTAGCTCCCGCTGCCGCTGTTTACCCCGTCCGTCACGCCAATCCCCCAGCGCGCTGCGGCGAAGTCGAAGGTAACCGACCGGCCTATCGATTGGCGGAGGCCCATTTGGAAGAAATCAGCAGCACCGGCTCAAATGAGCCTTGCAGCGATGTCGACTTTTACTCCCGATCCCGATCCGCAAGAAACCCGCGAGTGGCTCGACGCGATGCGCGGCGTGCTGACCGTCGAGGGGCACGAACGCGCGCGCCAGCTCATCGCGAGCCTCGTTGACGAAGCGCAGAGCGGCGGCGCGCACATCTCGCTTGGATTCACGACCCCGTACGTCAACACGATTCCCGCCGACCGCCAACCGCCGGTCCCCGGCGATCGCGAGCTCGAAGCGCGGCTCCGTCATTACGTTCGCTGGAACGCACTTGCGATGGTCGTGCGTGCAAACAAGGTCAGCTCCGAGCTCGGCGGGCACGTCGCAAGCTTCGCGTCGGCGGCAACGCTTTACGACGTCGGCTTCAACCACTTCTTTCGCGCGCCGAGCGAAACGTTCGGCGGAGATCTCGTCTTCTTTCAGGGACACTCCTCGCCGGGCGTCTACGCGCGCGCCTTTCTCGAAGGACGCATCACCGAAGAGCAGCTGGAGTGTTTCCGCCAAGAGGTCGCCGGCAAGGGGCTCTCGTCGTATCCGCACCCGTGGCTGATGCCTGGCTTCTGGCAGGTCCCAACGGTCTCGATGGGATTGGGGCCGATCATGTCGATCTACCAGGCCCGCTTCATGCGCTATCTGCACGATCGTGCGCTGCTCGATACGAGCCGCCGGAAGGTCTGGGCCTTCGTCGGGGACGGCGAGATGGACGAGCCCGAATCGCTCGGCGCCATTTCGCTCGCCGGACGTGAAAAGCTCGACGATCTCATCTGGGTGGTCAACTGCAATCTGCAGCGCCTCGACGGACCGGTCCGTGGAAACGGCAAAATTATCCAAGAACTCGAGGGCGTCTTCAAAGGTGCGGGATGGAACGTCATCAAGGTCATTTGGGGAAGCAACTGGGATCCGTTGCTCGCCGGCGATCAGACCGGGCGCCTCGTGCAGTTGATGACCGAGTGCGTCGACGGCGACTACCAGACGTTTAAGTCGCGCAACGGAAAGTACGTGCGCGACGAGTTCTTCGGACGCTATCCCGAAACGACGGCGCTCGTTGAAGACTGGAGCGACGACGAGATCTGGGATCTGCGCCGGGGCGGCCACGACACCATCAAGGTCTACGCCGCGTATAAGGCCGCGTTCGAGCATCGGGGCCAGCCGACGGTCGTACTCGCCAAGACCATCAAGGGCTACGGTATGGGCGATGCCGGCGAAGCGCAGAACATCGCGCATCAAGCCAAGAAAATGGAAGTCGAAGCGATGCGCGTCTTTCGCGATCGTTTCAACCTCCCGATCTCCGACGAGGCGATCGCCGCCGAAACGGTTCCCTTCTTCAAGCCGCCCGCCGACGCGCCGGAGATGCGCTATCTGCGCGAGCGCCTCGCCACGCTCGGCAGCGTTCCGCAGCGGCGCCAAAAATCGGTCGCACTAACGGTCCCCGAACTCTCCGCCTTTGACGCGCAGCTCCAAAGCACGGGCGACCGCCACGTTTCGACGACGATGGCCTTCGTTCGCGTGCTCAACACGCTGGCGCGCGACCGCGAGGTCGGTCCGCGCGTCGTGCCGATCGTTGCGGACGAATCGCGAACCTTCGGCATGGAGGGAATGTTCCGACAGCTCGGCATCTACTCGTCCGTCGGTCAGCTCTATCACCCGCAAGATGCCGAACAGCTCATGTGGTATCGCGAGGATAAGCTCGGACAGATCCTTCAGGAAGGCATCAACGAGGCGGGAGCCCTCTCGTCCTGGATCGCCGCCGGCACGTCGTATTCAAACCACAACCTGCCGATGATACCGTTCTACATCTTCTATTCGATGTTCGGCTTCCAACGAGTCGGCGATCTGACGTGGGCTGCCGGAGACAGCCGCACGCGCGGCTTTCTGCTCGGCGCCACCTCCGGCCGCACGACGCTCAACGGCGAAGGCCTGCAGCACGAAGACGGCAGCAGTCAGGTCGCGGCCTCGTTCGTTCCGAACTGCGTGAGCTTCGACCCGACGTACGCGTACGAGCTGGCCGTCATCGTTCAGGACGGCGTGCGCCGAATGCTCGCCGACCAGGAAGACGTCTATTATTACATCACGCTGATGAACGAAAACTACCAGCATCCCGCAATGCCGCCCGACGCGCGCGACGGCATCCTCCGGGGCATGTACTTGCTGCGAGATGCCGGATCGGCCAAGGATACGTCACCGCGGGTGCAGCTCTTCGGCTCCGGCGCGATCTTGCGCGAAGTCGAGGCCGCCGCGGATCTGCTTGCAGACGAGTGGAACGTGAAAGCCGACGTTTGGAGCGTCACGAGCTTCAATCAACTTCAGCGCGACGGCGTCGCCGTGCGGCGCTGGAACATGCTCCATCCCGAAGAGCCGCCGCGCCGTTCGTACGTCGCGGAGTGTTTGGAGGGACGCTCCGGCCCGGGGATCGCGGCGACCGATTACATTCGAACCTTCGCCGAGCAGATTCATCCGTTCGTCGGGCGCCGTTACGTCGCGCTCGGGACCGACGGCTACGGCCGCAGCGATTTCCGGCGCAAACTGCGCGCGTTCTTTGAAGTCGATCGGCATTTCGTCACGGTCGCGGCGCTCACGGCGCTCGCCGACGAGGGCACGATCGAGCGCAAGACGGTTCGCACGGCGCTCGAAAAGTACCAGATCGATCCCAACAAGCCCAACCCGATTACGGTATAGGCACGCGCGGCATGGGTCAGATCGAGGTTCGAGTTCCCGATATCGGCGACTTCAAAGAAGTTCCCGTGATCGAGGTCTTGGTCAAGCGCGGCGACCGCGTCAAAAAGAACGATTCGCTGATCACGCTCGAGAGCGAAAAGGCTTCTATGGAAGTGCCGGCGGAGACCGACGGCGTCGTTTCGGACGTCAAGGTGAAGGTCGGCGACAAAGTCTCGCAGGGTTCGACGATTCTCGTTTTGAGTTCCGATGCGCCGGCGGCGCCGAAAGCCGACGTGCCGGCGGCGCCGCAAGCGGAAGCGCCTGCGGTTCCACGAGCGGAAGCGCCGGCCGCGAGCGTGGACGTCCGGGTTCCCGATATCGGCGACTTCAAGGACGTCCCGGTGATCGAAGTCTTGGTCAAACCGGGCGATCGCGTCAAAAAGAACGATTCGCTGATCACGCTCGAGAGCGAAAAGGCCTCGATGGAAGTGCCGGCCGAGGTCGAGGGTGTCGTAACCGACGTTCGAGTCAAGGTCGGCGATAGAGTCTCGCAGGGATCGACCATCGCGGTGCTCAGCACCGAATCCGCAGCGCCGCAACGCGCAGCCAAGAGCACCGCGCCGGCGCCGAAAGAACCCGCTGCATCGCCGCCGGCCCAAACGCCGGCACCGGCTCCTGCCGCGCCCTCGAGCGCCGGAGACGGCATGGTCCATGCCGGACCGGCGGTGCGTCGTTTCGCGCGCGAGCTAGGCGTCGAGCTTCGCGGTCTTCGCGGCAGCGGCCCGAATGGTCGCATAACCCGCGAAGACGTTCAAGGCTTCGTAAAGAGCGCGCTGCAGAGCCGTACCGCGGCCGCCGGCTCGCCGTTCCCGGGATTGCCGGCATGGCCGAAACTCGATTTCGCGGCCTACGGCGAGACCGAACGCCGTCCGCTCTCGCGCATCAAAAAGCTCTCGGGTCCAAACCTGCATCGCAACTGGGTGCAGATACCGCACATCACCAACTACGACGAGGCCGACGTTACCTCGATCGAGGAGCTGCGCAGCGAGGTCAACGCCGAGCAGACGAAGTCGGGCGGCCCGAAGCTCACGATGCTGGCGTTCTTGATTCGAGCCTCCGTCGCAGCGCTGCAACGCTTTCCGGAGTTCAACTCGTCGCTCGACGGCGACGAGTTGATCCTCAAACACTACTACAACGTCGGATTCGCCGCGGACACCCCCGGCGGACTCGTCGTTCCCGTCATCAAGAATGCCGAATCCAAGGGATTGATCGAGATCGCGCGTGAGGCGCAGGAGCTCGCGGGCAAAGCACGCGAGGGGAAGCTCACGCTCGCGCAGATGCAGGGCGGCAGCTTTACGATCTCGTCGATCGGCGGAATAGGCGGGACCGCCTTCACCCAGATCGTCAACGCGCCCGAGGTCGCGATCCTCGGTGCGACGCGCGCCGCGACGAAACCCGTCTGGGACGGCAAGCAGTTCGTCCCGCGCCTGATGCTGCCGATCAGCGTCAGCTACGATCACCGCGTCGTCGACGGCGCCGGCGCCGCCCGCTTCCTGGTCTATATCGCCGAACTCTTGGCCGACTTCCGCCGGGTCATGCTCTAAACACTTGGCGCGCCGCAATTATGACAGCAAGTGTCATAATTGCCCTGTTACTCTCGGTCTATGGCGCTCACTACCACCATGAGAGGCAACCGATGATTAAGGGAATCGATATCGCGGCATATCTGGTCAAGGATCCGCAGGCGCAGATCGCCTTCTATCGCGACGTGCTCGGCATGCAGCCCACCGAAATCGACGATGGGGGACGCGGCGCAGAGTTTACGCTTGCCGACGGCTCAACCTTCGGCGTTTGGAAGCCCGAAGGCGGCGAGACGGGCGGTGCGATCATGTTTGCCGTCGATGACGCGAAGGGTGCGGTCGAACACTATCGCACGCGCGGGCTCCAACTCAGCGACGTCGTGGAGTCGCCGGTCTGCTTCATGGCCTTCGGTCAAGATCCCGAAGGCAACGGATTCATCATCCACCAGCGCAAGACATAAACTAGCGTTCGTAGCGCCGGAGCGCTCGGCGCGCACGGTGGACGACGGCATCGCGAAGCTCCGGCGATCCCTCGAGTTCCGCGATGTCCGCCCACGCGAGCGCGTGGAATACTGCCATCTCCGCTCCGGGAAAGGTAACTTGCACGAATGAATCGCGCGCGCGGCGCGCGACGACTTCGGCCGGCCAGTACGAAGTGACCCGCTCGACCGCTTCGTTGCGTACGCGCAGCGTTACGACGCAATCGGCACTCCGCGACGCTTCGGCAAACCGTGCGGACGATTCGGCCCAGTAACGTTCGAGATCGAAGTCGCCGGGCCGATGAAAACGCTCGACGAGTTCGTCGGCAGAACGAATGCGATCGACGCGAAAGCTGCGCAGCGCGCCGTCGTGCCGCGCGACCAAGTACCAAACGCCGGCCTTCGAGACGAGCCCGAGCGGATCGACCGTACGCGTCGTCGTCGCGCGATGACGATCCTCGTAGCGGACGCGCAGCCGCCGATCGTCCCAAACGGCGTGCCGCAGGGCGGAGAGCAGTTCGCGCGGCGGTTCGGCCTGATTCCAGCGGCGAGCGTCCAGATGAATTCGCGCGCGCGATTTTTCCGCCGCTCGTTGCGCGACGTCGGCGAGTCCTCCGTGGAGTTTTTCGAGCGCGCGCTTAAAGCCCGCGTCGAGCCCGAGGTCGGCGAGCGCGCTCGCCCCGGAAATAAAGAGCGCGCGAATTTCCTCTTCGTTGAAGTGCGTGAGGGCGCGCCGATATCCGTCGGCGAGGACGATGCCGCCGCTCGCGCCGCGCTCGGCGTAGACCGGCAAGCCCGCCGCGCTGAGCGCATCGACGTCACGATAGATCGTGCGCTCCGAAACCTCGAGGCGCTCGGCCAACACGCGCGCCGAAGATCGACGGTGCGACTGCAGCAAGAGCAAGAGCGAGATCAGCCGATCGGCCTTCACGATCTCATCAAACTACGCAAACATGACAGAGTATGTCAAGTATTTGGCCGCGGCCGCGCCTTGCCGCTACTTTTAGTTCTGGTGTTGCACGGGACGGGTAAAGAATGGCGCGCGCCACTCCCGCTCGCCCACCTTCAATACCCAGACGAACGTTTTATCCGCGGCCAAGGGCATCGGCGTGATGTTTACGGCGAACGGGACGTTGATGTCCGAACCCGGCTTCGTGCCCGGCGGGCGTCCGACTTCGATCTCGTTCTCCATATGAATGGTGGTAAAGTTTTCGGGCCCCGTTTGGACGACGACCGCTTTGCCGTCTGCGTCGAGGAGGTCGAGGCTCCACGTGATTCGCCGGTTCGTCTCGGCCCACGGAACGTGCAGGATGAACGCCACCGCCGAGGGCGCCGTGACGGGACTGCTGGTGTGCGTCCAGCCGATGCCGAGCGCGTGAAGCTTGCCGTCCGGCGACGTTTGCGCCGAATCGGCTAAGAAGAGCGTGGCGTCCATTCCGTCGACAATCTCAGGAAGAGACCGTAGAGGCTGCACGGTTGTTGCGGAGGTTGCGCAGCACGTACTGTAGGATGCCGCCGTGCCGGTAGTATTCGGCTTCGTTCGGCGTGTCGATCCGAAGCCGCACGTCGAACTCGATCGCTCGTTTACTCCGAGGATCGGTTGCCTTGACGTGAAGACGCATGCGCGGTGCGAGGCCGGCCGCTAATCCCGTGATATCGTAGACCTCCTCGCCTTCGAGTCCGTACGTCGATCGGTCGGCGCCGTCGAGATACTCCAACGGCAGGACGCCCATCCCGATGAGATTGCTGCGGTGGATTCGCTCGAACGACTCCGCGATAACCGCCTTGATGCCGAGCAGATACGGCCCTTTCGCCGCCCAATCGCGCGACGATCCGGAACCGTACTCTTTGCCGGCCAGCACGATCAACGGCGTGCCGTCGGCCGCATACTTCTGCGACGCATCGAAGATCGAGAGCTCTTCGCCGGCGGGGAGATACCGCGTAAAGCCGCCCTCGACGCTCGGCACCAGCGCGTTGCGCAGACGGACGTTGGCGAACGTTCCGCGCACCATCACTTCGTGATTGCCCCGGCGCGCACCATACGAGTTGAAATCGCGCGGCTCGACGCCGTGCTCGGTGAGATACTTTCCGGCGGGGCTATGACGTGCGATGCTGCCGGCCGGCGAGATGTGATCGGTCGTCACCGAATCGCCGAGTACCGCGATCGCGCGCGCGCCGCGAACGTCCTCTAAGGCTGCGGGCTGCGCCGGCATGCCGTCGAAATAGGGCGGCCGCTTGACGTACTCGGAGTTCGGATCCCATGCGTAGCGCTCGCCCGCGGCGACATCCAATCCGTTCCAGTTAACGTCGCCTTTAAATACGTCGGCGTACTCGCGCTCGAACATCTCCTCGCTGATGCACTGCGCCATCGTCTTGGCAATCTCGTCGTTGGCGGGCCAGATCTCGTGCAGAAAGACCGGCTTGCCGTCGCTGCCCGTTCCAAGCGGTTCGCTCGTCAAATCGACGTCGATGCGCCCGGCAAGCGCGTAGGCGACGACCAGCGGCGGCGAGGCGAGGTAGTTCGCGCGTACCTGCGGGTGAATGCGTCCTTCGAAGTTGCGGTTCCCCGAAAGCACGGCGGCGACGACGAGATCGCCGTCGGCGACTGCTTCGGCAACGTCGCTGGGAAGCGGCCCCGAGTTTCCGATGCACGTCGTGCAACCGTAGCCGACGAGATTGAAGCCCAGCCGATCGAGGTACTGCTGAAGTCCGGCCTTGTTCAAGTAGTCGGTAACGACTTTCGATCCCGGGGCGAGCGACGTCTTCACCCACGACTTCGTCCCGAGACCGCGCTCGATGGCGTTGCGCGCGAGCAGGCCCGCCCCGATCAGGACGGAGGGGTTAGACGTATTCGTGCAGCTCGTAATCGCGGCAATCACCACCGAACCGTCGTCGACTTCGTCGAGCGTCTGCGCGATGGTCGCGGTGCCCCCGCCGCCCTCGTCCTCGAAACGAGAGACGGCCGCGCTGGGCCGATCGCGCTTGGCAACCCATTCCTGCATGGCGCGCTCGAATGAATCTTTCACGCCGCCGAGCGAAACTCGGTCTTGCGGGCGTCGCGGCCCCGCGAGGCTCGGCTCCACGTCGCCGAGATCGAGCGCCAGCGAATCGGCAAACTCGGGCTCCGGCGTCGCATCGGTTCTAAAAAGACCTTGGGCCTTTGCATACGCCTCGACGAGCGCGACCTGTTTGGCAGGACGCCCGGTCAAGCGCAGATACTCCAGCGTGCGATCGTCGATTGGAAAGATCGCGACCGTCGAACCGAACTCGGGCGACATGTTGCTGATCGTCGTGCGATCGACGACCGGCAGCGCCGAGAGGCCGGCACCGTAGAACTCCACGAACTTTCCGACCACGCCTTTGCGCCGCAGCATCTGAGCAACCGTAAGGACGAGATCGGTTGCGGTTACGCCCTCGCGCAACGCCCCCTCCAAACGGAAACCGACCACTTCCGGAATGAGCATCGTCACCGGTTGTCCGAGCATCGCCGCCTCGGCCTCGATGCCGCCGACGCCCCACGCGAGAACGCCGAGTCCGTTGACCATCGTCGTGTGCGAATCGGTGCCGACCGCCGTATCGGGATATGCCAGCGTCGACTCGGCGAAAACGACGCGAGCGAGATACTCGATATTGACTTGATGAACGATTCCGGTTCCCGGCGGAACGACGCGAAAACCGGAGAGCGCCGCCTGGCCCCACTTGAGAAACGCGTAGCGCTCGCGGTTGCGCTCGAACTCGAGATCGGTATTCTTCATCAATGCGTCGTCGGTTCCGAAGTAATCGGCCTGCACCGAATGATCGATAACCAACTCCACGGGCTGGAGCGGATTGATTGCCCTCGGATCGCCGCCCATCGCGGCCATCGCGTCGCGCATCGCCGCCAAATCGACGACGCATGGAACACCGGTAAAATCCTGCAAGAGCACGCGCGCCGGAGTGAACGCGATCTCGCGCTCGTGACGCGCGTGTCCGCCGCGCGCGAGTGCTTCGATATCCTCGCGTCTGACGACGCGGCCGTCCTCGAAGCGCAAAAGATTTTCGAGCAGTATTTTGAGCGAAAACGGGAGGCGTGCCGGCGTCGCGATGCCGGATCGCTCCAGCGCGTCGAGGCGGAAGTACTCGTAGGAGCGATCTCCCACGCGCAGCGTGTCGAGCGCGTTGAAGCTATTCGGGTATGGTTTCATCGGATAACCGTACTTTCGGATCGCCGTTGGCGTAGCCTTCGATCTTGAGCGACGCTTCGCCGTTGAGAAGGCGCCAAAGCGGGTCGGCAACGAGCGACAGGCGCCACGGCTGCAACGCAAGGACTCGCTCGAACGCGATACGGTCGTGCGGCACTTCGCGCGCGAGCCGTTCGATCGTCGCTCGCGGGACGAGCAGACTCGGCGGCAGCGAGGCGTCGCGTGCGATCTCCGCGACGGCGGCGCCGAGCAACGCGACGAGCGCGTCGCGCGCCGGTGCCGCGGGTCGTGCCGGACGCTGCGGAAGGTCGGCCTCGTCGAGCGCTTGCCCTCGCGCGACCGCCTGAAGAATGGCGCCGCCAAGTTGCCGTTTCATTCCCGCATCGAGGCGGCGAAGCTGGCCGAGATCTTCGGCGGACGCGGGTTTGAGCGTGGCGAGTCCGGCGACCACGTCATCGGGCAGGATGTAGCGAACCGGCAGGTCGCGCTCGCGTGCGACGCCGTCACGCAACTTGACCAGCTCGTTGAGGATGCCGAGCTCGCGGCGGCTCATGCGCATCGCGCCCGGAACGCGCAGATACGCGCGTCGCTCGTCGATACGATAGCGTTCGATGTCGCCGAGCTCCGCGCACTCCTCGTAGACCCATTCGTAGCGGCCCTTTTGCTCGAGCCGTGGTGTGAGCGCGTCGTAGAGCGGCAAAAGATACGCGACGTCGTCCACGAGGTATTGGATTTGCCGGTCGGAGAGCGGGCGCGCCGACCAGTCGCTGACCGTTTGCGACTTCTGAAGGCGCACGCCACAGACGCCGCGGACGAGATCGGCGAGCGAAACTTGCATGCCGAAGCCGAGAAACGCTGCCGCCACCTGCGTGTCGAAAACGCGCGAGGGAACGAGACCGAAACGATCCGCAAAGATTTTCAAGTCTGCCGAAAGCGCGTGTCCGACGACCGTCGTATGGGTCAGCGCTAGTGCGAGTGAATTTAAATTCGAGAGCGCAAGTGCGTCGACGATCGCCGAGCCGTCGTCGAAGGCAAGCTGCACCACCATCAGCCGCGGCGAATAGGTTCGTTCCGCATGAAACTCCGTGTCGATTCCAACTCGGTCCGCGTCGGCAACGCGCGCGCAGAGCCGCTCGAACGCGCTCGACTCGGTGACGATCTCGGGTGCGGTCACGGTGCGGGCGACGCGGTCTCGGTGCGCCGGAAATGGAAGTGCGGGCAGCGATGCGTCTCGCAGTAATGCCGAGCGTAGTGCCGTGCGCGTGCTTCGTATCCGTGCAGCGCGACGGTTACCCGATCGCCGAAGATCGTCAGGACGGCGCAAATCGGAACGGCAATAGCGCACATCGTCCAAACGTGTACCCAGATCGGGACCCGAAACGCCGCCGCGCTGGCCGTCGCTACCGTTCCGCCGAAGCCGGGTATGACGCGTACCGCGAGCAAGAATGCCGGGGAGCCGACCGGAAAGCGCTTCACCCAAGCGGGCAACCGATGCAAATACTCTTCGAGGCGCCACAGCCGCGTTGCGTGACGATTGATCCAATATCCGAGCAGTGCCGCTCCGATCAGCCCGAAGATGTCGACGAGAGTTCCCTTCACCGGGCCGAAGATTGCCCCGTTCATGACCGCTAGCGCGTCGGTCATCGAAAACGGGGCGGAGGCGACCAAGATAAAGACGGCGACCGCGAGCGGATAGGCGAATGGGCCGATCGCCCGAATCTCGTGTGCGACCCGCGGCTGATGGCGGATTACCAGATATGCCAGCAGGAACGAGGCGGCGAGCAGCGCGACCGCCGACCCCTTGTGAAGGAGGCGATTCAAGCGATGGTTGTCAAGGTGATCATCACGTTATTATGCGTGGTTGCGCTCTACGCCTCGCTTTTCATGCTGAACAAGAGCCGCCGGGCCGCACGGGGTGAAGTCAAAGGGCCGAGCGTCGTGAAAACGCCCAGGGCGCACCTTTTTGGAGTCCCTAATTCGCTGGTCGGTGCCCTCTATTATCCCGCCGTCGCAGTCGCGGTGTGGTTCGTGCACGGTGCCGTTGCCGAGTTCGCTCTTCTCGCGATGATGCTCGCCGCGGCGGCAACGTCGGTCTACTTGGGCTATTCGTTGATCTACGTGACCCGCCGGGAGTGTCCGTTCTGCTGGACCTCGCACGTGGTGAACTGGTGCCTGTTCGTCCTCGGCTGCTGGATATTTCTGCCCAACATATTGAACCGGGGCGGCTGATTTTGCTAGAATCTGCCTCTCGGGTTTTCGCGGCCGACTCTGTCGCCGCTCGCCGAGAGAGAGGGCCGGATCGTAGCGTGAGTTCTACGCTCCGGTGAACGGCAGATTGTAAAGGGGGTGGGGCGAGTGCCCCGCCCCTCTGCTTTTCTTTTCGCGTCGTGTACTAGCTTTTACGGACGTCGTCGATCATGGCGCGGTAGGCTGGGTCGCTCGTCGGTGCAGCGGCGAACCACGCTTCGAGCATCTCTTGCGCGACCGCAACGGAGGTCGCACGAAGGCTCAGGCAGAGCACGTTTGCGTCGTTCCATTCGCGCGCGCCGCCGGCGGTCGCCGCATCGGCGCAGAGCGCCGCACGAGCGCCGGCAACCTTGTTCGCGGCGATGCTCACGCCCGTTCCGGTCCAGCAGCAGAGCACGCCGTACTCCGCGTCGCCGGTCGCGACGGCTTGCGCGACTGCCCGTCCGACCGAGGGCCACGCATCCTCGTGGCCGGGCGCGAGCGCGCCGAAGCGCGTTACGTCGTGACCCTTTGCGCGCAACCAGCGGTCGATTGCCTCGGGAAGCTCCGCCGCCATGTCGCTGCCGAGCGCTACTCGCATGGAAAGGTATTCGCCGCGTGTCGCGGGCAGACTAGCCGTTCGTGAGCAGCGTCCGTTTGGCGGCGACGGTAATCTTGGCGCGACCTCCCTTCGAGGTGTATCTAACGCGCCGCAGCGGGAGCAGCGCCTTCGCGCCCGACGCATTCGTCTTTCCCGGGGGAACGATCGCCTCGCAGGATCGTACGGAGGCGGCGCGCGCGCGCACGCTCGGCCTGGAAGCCGATCGCCTCGACCGTGAGTTCCGGGCGACGCTTCCCGAAGAGCTGCCCTGCGACGAGACGCCCACCGATCGCGAATCGGCGCGCGCACTACTCGTCGCCGCGCTTCGCGAGCTCTTCGAAGAGACCGGCGTGCTCTTGGCACGCACCGCGAGAGGGCTTCCGATCGACCCGTCCTCGGAGGAGTGGGCGCGAATTACGGACGAGCGCGTTGCCGTCCGTGACGAACGAGTTGTCTTCGCGGATTTCCTTACCGCGCACGATTCGTTCGCCGACGCGCGCGCACTCTCGCTCTTCTCGCATTGGATCACGCCGCCGAGCGAACCGCGGCGTTACAACACGCACTTCTTCCTCGCCGAGGTACCGCCCGGCCAAGATCCGCTCGCTGACGCCTTTGAAACGCACGACGGCATCTGGATCGCACCGGCAGCGGCGCTCGAGCGGCACCGCGCCGGAACGATGCACCTCGTCTATCCGACGATCAAGCACCTCACGCGGTTGAGCTCCTTCGGCTCGGTCGCTGCAGCCATCGAATTCGCGCGAAACAAGCCGGTGGTGACGATCGTGCCGGCCGATGCGGGCGACGACTTCGAAATACCCGCAGCGCTCGAGGACGCATGGTAACGCTCGTACGGGCTCCCAACGCCTCAGCGATGACGCTCGCCGGCACGAACGCCTACGTGCTCGACTGCGGCGACGGCAAGGCGCTGGTCATCGATCCCGGGCCGCCGATCGACGCGCATATCGACGCGATCGTCCAAGCAGCGGCCGCGCGGAATCTGCGGATCGGCACCGTGGCGATCACGCACGGTCATCCGGATCATTGGCTCGGCGCGCCGAAGCTGATCGCCGCGACGGGCGCCGTGCTCTACGCACACCCAAAGAGCACGGTTCCACACGATGCAGACCTCCCGCTCGAAGGCGATCTGCGTGCGGGCGACCTCGCGCTCCGCACGATCGACGCTCCCGGCCACACCTTCGACCACGCCATCTTCTACCTGCCGCACGAAGGAGCGCTCTTTACCGGCGACACCATCCTTGGCGAAGGGACGACGGTGATCGCGCCGCCCGGCGGCGCGATGCGCCCCTACCAACAGACCCTCCGGCGCCTGGCCGATGAGTTCGGCGAAGCGCGCACGATTTACGGCGGACACGGGCCGCCCGTCGCCGATCCCGCCGCCAAGATCGCCGAGTACATCGAGCACCGGCAACTGCGCGAAGAACAAATTCTCGATGCGCTGCGCGAGGGGCCGCTAACCATTCCCGATCTTGTGAAGCGCATCTATTCGCCGCAACGTCACGTGCTCTGGCCCGCGATGGCTCGGCAGATTCTCGCGCATCTCATCGCACTCGAAAGCGAAGGCCGCATCGTTTCGCGGCCGCTCGATCGCGCGATGACGTCCGAGGAAGCGGTGCTGCTCAATCCGCGCATCGAAGAGATGGTCGCGCCGGACGAAGCGGCCTTCATCGTCGCCGAACTCGGAACGGAGCTGCGGCTGGAGTCGCTGAACTCGTACTCATTATGAATCGGCGAATCTCCGCTCTCATCGCGGTTGCGCTTCTCGGATCGTGTGCGCCGCCGCCGGCAACGAGCCCGGCGGCTCCCGGCTCGCACTCCGGTGGCGTATTGTCAGAATCGTGTTACTCGGTGAAACAAGATCCGGCGCGCGTCCGCGCGACGATTACGTTCTACGGCTGGCCCGATAACTCGCCGCCGGGAAATCAAATCGCGCATCCGGTGATTCACAAGCGCGCGGGCGGTGACGGCACCTACTGCAATCCGACGACCTTCGCAACCGAGCGCGCGAACGATAAGACGATCCCGTACGGGATCAAGATCTACGTACCGCTTATCGAGCAGTATTTCGTTCGCGAGGATCTGTGCGCCGCCTCAGGGCCTAAGAGCGGCAGCGGAAGCCAGGGGTGCCATAAGCTTTGGTTCGATCTCTGGATCGGCGGAACGGCGACGTCGAAATCGCATGCGGTGATTCTCTGCGAACGCAAGCTGACGCCGCGCGGTATGGTGCCGGTGATTCTCTGGCCCCGCGACGGGATGCCGGTCGCGCACGCGGGACCGATCTACCGCAACCATCCTCCGCCCGACGGAAGCTGCGACGGCAAACCCGAGCGCTAATCGATCCGAAGGACGATCTTTCCGAACTGATCGGATGCCGCCATACGCCCGAACGCGACGGCGGCATCGTCGAGTGAAAAGACGCGATCGACGGCCGGCCGCAGGCCGCTCGCGAAGAGGTCGAGCATCGCCGTAAAGTCCTGCGGACTTCCCATCGAAGTCCCAAGGATGGTTACGTGCTTCCAAAAGAGCGGAAAGAGCTTTATCGTCGCGTCGGGGTTCGTTCCGCCGTAGACGACGATCCGTCCGCCCGGACGAATGGTCTCGAGCGCTTGGCGCAGCGTCTCGCCGCCCGACGAGTCGACGACGAGATCGACCGGCCCCGTCGAGCGCAGCAGCTTCGGCCACTGCGGATCCGCTACGTAGTTGATTGCGAGATCGGCTCCGAGGGCTCGCGCTCGCTCGAGCTTCGCGTCGCTGCTGGACGTGACGATCGCCCGCGCACCGGCGTTCTTGGCGAAGAGCAGCACGAACGTCTGCACGCCGCCGCCGATACCGGTCACGAGAACCGTCTCGCCCGGCTGCAGCGCGCCGCGGGTAAAGAGCGCGCGGTACGCGGTGAGGCCGGCGAGCGGTATCGCCGCAGCCTCGTCCATTGAAAGCGCCGCCGGCTTGCGATAGAGATTGTCGATCGGCACGGCAACGTACTGCGCGAACGTTCCCTCGCGCGGCATCCCGAGGATCGATGAGGCCGCCGCATCCCAGACGCGCGGATCGTCGCCCCACGAGAGCATCGGATCGATCACGACCTCGTCGCCGGGCTTCAGATCGGCGACGACCGAACCGAGCGTGGTAATTTCGCCGGCGCCGTCGGATCCCAGCGTGACGGGCAATCGAATCTTCGGATAGAGCCCCTGCGTGATGAAAAGGTCGCGACGGTTGAGTGCGGCCGCACGCACGCGCACGAGCGCCTCGTCGTCGCGAATTTCGGGAATGCCGATCGTATCGATCCGCAGATTTGCGGGTCCGCCGATTTCGTGCAGGCGAAGCGCCCGCATCGCCTCAGTCATCGATGCACCATTCCGCCGGCCGGAGAGCAAATAGCAAGCAGGATCGGCAGCATGGGCAAGCTGGCTTCGCTTACGCAGAGGCCAGGCCTTCCGCAATGGCGCGACGTAGAACGCGCAGATGAATACCCCCGGCCGTTCCCTGCGCTCGTTTTTTCGCGGGCTCGCGCGCGTACAGCGCACCTTTACCATCGAGATTGGACCGCTGCGAGCCAGCGGCGTACCCGCAATCCTGATCGGCGTCACCGGCATCGTCTTGGCGAGCGGAGTTACGGCAGCGCTGAGCCGAGGCGCGACGCGTCTTCCCGAGACGCTCGGCGAAGCGCGCGGTCTGGCTGAGGCGCTCAACGCGGGATCGCCGCGCTTACGCTCGTGATCGAAGACGCGGCGTTGACCGATCTCATCCGCGAGCAGCTTCCCGATGCAGACGTGGGCATCGTCGACCGCACCGGAACGATGGATCATTTCAACGTGACGGTGCGTTCGAGGCTCTTTCGGGGAAAGAGTCTCATCGAGCAGCACCAGCTCGTGTATGGCGCGCTCAAAGAAGCGCTCAAAGACGGGCGCGTTCACGCCGTCGAACTCAAAACGATTGTTGTGGAGGGTTAAAATTTTGGATTATCTGGAAGAGATCGAGCGCGAGATCGGCGAGAGCACGATCGTCGTCTACGGAAAGGGTACAAAAAGCGTACCGCGTTGCGGCTTCACGCTCGAAACCATCGAGTTCTTCAACCGATTCGGCTATCCGTTCGAAGTCATCGACGTCCTGGAGAACATGCCCAAGCGCGATGCGCTCTCCGCAATGACGAGCTGGCCGACGTTGCCGAAGGTCTTCATCAAAGGCAAGTTTTACGGCGATACCGACATCTTGGGCCCGATGGCCGAGAGTGGAGAACTTCAAACGACGCTGCAAGAGGCGTTTGGCCGCGAGCCTTCCCCACCCCAACAAACCATCAACCTCCGGTGAGCTTTACGACGATAATATCGGCGCAGGAGCTGCACGAGCGGCTCGGTGCGCCCGATCTCGTCGTCTTCGATTGCCGCCACGCGCTTGCCGATTTTGCGCTCGGCCGGCGACTCTACGACGAGTCGCACGTTCCGGGCGCGTTCTTCGCCGACGTCGAACGCGATTTGGCCGGAGCGAAGACGGGTGCGAACGGACGCCATCCGCTTCCGCGACCGGAGGCGTTTGCAGACTTTTTGCGTTCGTGCGGCGTGAGCGATGCAACGCAGATCGTCGCCTACGACGCGGGCGGCGACATGTTCGCGCCTCGTTTCTGGTTTCTCTCGCGCTGGATCGGCCACGATGCCGTTGCCGTCCTCGACGGCGGATTTGCAGCCTGGAACCTGGCGGGCTATCCCGTGAGCGCCGAATCGCCGAGCTCCGTACGCAACGGCGATATCACGCTTCGCGTGCATCCCGAGTTGTTAGTCGACGCAGCTTACGTTCTCGAGCATCTCAACGATCCGTCCATGCAGTTGCTCGACGCGCGCGCGCGCGAACGCTTTAGCGGCGAAACCGAACCGATGGATCCCGTCGCCGGACACATTCCCGGAGCCGCAAACCGCTGGTTCAAGCAGAACTTCGCGCCGGACGGCCGCTTAAAATCGCGCGAAACGCTTCGCGCCGAGTTCGAGCGGGCAGGTCTCGATCCCAAGCGAACCGTGCACCAATGCGGCTCCGGCGTCTCCGCAGCCGCAGGTCTACTCGCAATGCACCACGCCGGCCTCGAAGGCTCGCGCCTCTATAACGGCTCGTGGAGCGAGTGGGTCTCCGACCCCTCGCGCCCCGTCGCTACGGGCAGTTAGCGCCGCGGTCGTGTTGGGGTCTTGCTCGCGGAACCGCTCGTCGGCGACTTCCTGTCGCCTCCTGCTTTAGCGCTCGCGCGGGCGAGCAAGCTTTGAACGAAGTGCACCTCCTGTGCGGGCCCGCGCTCGTCGCAAATTCCGCTTAGCAAGATCCCGACACGACGCGCCGATGAGCCTCGAACGGGGCGCGCGAGACCCGAGCACTTTTTATGCGATCAGCGTTTTGCGGGCGGTGGGACGGCGTTTGGTTTTGCGACGGCGCCGGCGGGCGAGGCGTCGAGCCGTGCGAGCTCCCGCGGAGTCGGCGCCTGCGAATAGTCGCGGCAGCTGTCGACGAAGCAGAAGAATCCGAACGGCGTGGGGCCCCGATTGACGAATTGATGAAGCTCGAGCGGAGCGACGTAGATTACATCGTCGGGACCGACTTCGGTTGCGGTATCGCCGATGACGGCGTAGCCGAACCCGTGACGGACGATGACGTAGTGCTCGTGCTCGTGCTTCTCGAGCCGCGACGCCGCCCCGGGCTGCACTTCGAAGTAGCGCAGCTCCATCTTCGGTCCCGGTTCGTTCGGGTCGCTCTTTCTGGCGCCGACGATCGTATGACGGGTAACGCCGGTCCCCGGCGCCTCGGGCGTATAGCCGGCCGGCTCAATGCCGTCCCAACCGTCACGGGTGGCGCGGACGACGGCTTTCGACATGCTGCATCAAGATAACACATCGCAATGGCCGAACGCCAGGATTTGCCTGCGGAAGGCCCTAACCGCGCCCGCTAATGGCTCGCTACTGGCTACTCAAAACCGAGCCGAGCGCCTATTCCTTCGAGCAACTGCAGACCGACGGCTCGACGCCATGGACAGGCGTACGCAACTTTCAGGCGCGCAACAACATGATGGAGATGCGGCTTGGCGATCTCGCGCTCTTCTACCACTCGAGCGTCGCGCAACCCGCGGCCGTCGGCATCTGCAAGGTCGTCCGAGAGGCTTACCCCGACTTCACGCAGTTCGAACGGAACGGCGATTACTTCGACGGGCGCGCCAAAAAGGATAAGCCGATCTGGTTCATGGTCGACGTCGCCTACGTCGAAGCGTTCGAGCATCCAGTGGCGCTTTGGAGGATGCGCGCCGAGCCCAGACTCGTCGGAATGGCCTTGCTACGCCGAGGACAACGGCTCTCCGTGCAGCCGGTGATGCCGCACGAATGGAAGATCGTGCTGGAACTCGCTAGCCGAGCGCCTGCGCCTGAGTGAGAAAGACGCGCTGCGCGTCGATCGGCATCTCACCCGGACCCGGTGAGAGGCGCCGGTAGCTCCCGTCCTCTTGCAGCTCGCGGCTCTTGACGTTGTCGGCGAGCAGCACGGTGAGCACGTGTGACGCGAGCGTCTCGGCAATGACCGGGTCGAGAACCGGAACGGCAAGTTCGACGCGCCGGTCGAGATTGCGCCCCATCCAGTCGGCGCTCGCGATGTGCGCTTCGCGCTCGCCGCCGTTTTCGAAGACGTAGATTCGCGAGTGCTCGAGAAAGCGCCCCACGATGCTGCGGACGCGAATGTTCTCGCTCACTTCCGGTACGCCTGGACGGAGTACGCACATACCGCGCACGAGCAGGTCGATCGGAACTCCGGCTTGTGAGGCGCGATAGAGCGCTCGCACGACTTGAATCTCGGTCAAGGCATTGATCTTGGCACGAATCCCGGCGGGCCTGCCGGCGCGCGCGTGCTCGGTTTCCCGCTCGATTCGCGCGATGAGCTCGCGATGGAAGGTCACCGGCGCGACCCAGAGGTCTTCGTAGTCGGTAACCTTTGAGAAACCGGTAAGCGCGTTGAAGACTTGTGCGTCGTCCGTTCCAAGCTCGGGACGGCACGTAAATAGACTCAGGTCGGTGTACAGCAGCGCCGTCTTCTCGTTGTAGTTTCCCGTTCCGAAGTGCATGTAGCGCCGTAATCCGTCTTCGTCCTCGCGCACGACCAAGAGCGTCTTGGCGTGGACCTTTTGGTTGGCGAAACCGTAGACGACGTGCGCGCCGGCGCGCTCCAGCCGCTTCGCCCACTCGATGTTGTTCTCTTCGTCGAAACGCGCCTTGAGTTCGATGATCACTGCGACTTGCTTTTCGTTTTCCGCCGCGGTGAGCAGCGCGCGCACGATCGGCGAGTTCTTTCCGGAGGTTCGGTAGAGGGTCGCCTTGATCGCCAAGACCTTTGGATCTTCGGCAGCCTGGCTGACGAATTGAATGACCGGATCGAACGACTCGTAGGGATGGTGCAGCAGAATATCGCCCTCGCGAATCTGCGCGAAGATGTCGGTAACACCGATAAGCCGACGCGGAATTGCCGGCATGAACGGTTTGTCGCGAACGTTGTCGTAGTCCGGCAGATTGACGATCTGCCAAAGGTCGCTGAGCGCCATCAAGCCGTCGGTCTCGTAACAGTCGACGGCTTCCAGCTCCAGCGAGTTGCAGAGAAAGTCGCGCATGTATTCGGGCATCCCGCGCTCGATCTCGAGACGTACCGGTTCGCCGAAGCGGCGGCGCCGCAACTCCGATTCGATCGCGCGCAGGAGATCGTCGGCCTCGTCTTCCTGCAGATCGAGATCTGCGTCGCGCGTTACGCGGAAGAGATACGAGTCGCGCACGTGCATGCCCGGAAAGAGCACGTCGAGATGATGCGCGATGAGATCTTCGAGCAGCACGAAGCGGCGCTCGTTTGCGGCGCCCCCCTCGACCGGAACGAAGCGCGGCAGCGTCGGCGGAATCTTGACGCGAGCGAAGTGCAGCTCGACCCCTTCGCGCGTCGTCTCCTCGAGCTCGACCGCAAGCGAGAGCGACAAATTCGAAATGTACGGAAATGGATGACCGCTGTCGACGGCGAGCGGCGTTAGAACCGGAAAGACGCTCTCGTCGAAGGTGCGCTCCAGCGCGTTCTGCGTCTCTTCGTCGAGCTCGCTCACCCGCGATAGACGGACGCCTTCACGTTCCAGCGCCGGCAGCAAGTCGTCGTTGAGCAGGTGCATCTGCTGCGGCAGCGAGGCGCGCAGCCGTTCCGAAATGGCGGCGAGGTGTTCGGAGGGCGTTCGCCCGTCTTCGGAGCGGCGCACGACCTTTGCCTCGATCTGCTGCTTGATCGCGGCGACGCGAATCATGAAGAACTCGTCGAGATTCGTTCCGTAGATCGCGACGAACTTGAGCCGCTCGAGCAACGGGTTGCGCGCATCGAGGGCCTCCTCGAGCACGCGGTCGTTGAACTCAACCCACGATAGTTCGCGACTGATGTAGAGCGAAGGGTCGTCGAGCGACGCAACGGGAACCGTTGCCTGCTTCGGATGCGGCTGGGCGATCATGTTTCTATGTGTTGCTTAGTGGTACGTGCCGGGTTTCGCCTCCCGAGCGGCAAAAAACTTGCGGCGCATGGCCGATTTCACCGCACACGTCGCCCAGCACCTCGTGCTGGCCCTCTCGGCCCTCACCCTCGCACTCGGTGCCGGGCTGCCGCTGGGCATCCTCGCCGCCGAGTCGGCGCGGCTGCGTGGCGCGGTCCTCGCGCTTGCGGGAATCGGACGCACGCTGCCGAGCCTGGCCGTGCTCATGCTGCTGCTCCCGTGGCTCGGCGTGGGCGCCGCGCCGGCGATCGTCGCGCTCGCGCTGCTCGCGATTCCGCCGATCGTCATCGCCGTCGACCTCGGCATCCGCGGCGTACCCAACGCGATGCTCGACGCGGCTGCGGGGATGGGCATGACGCCGCTGCAGCGCTTTGGGCGCGTCGTCGTTCCCTTCGCGCTGCCGGTCTCGTTCGCGGGCCTGCGAACGGCAGCGACCGAAACGGTTGCAAGCGCAACGCTGGCAACGTTCATCGGCGCCGGGGGACTCGGCGATGAAATAATCCGCGGCCTGCAGACCGGCGATCCGGCGCTGCTCCTTGCGGGCGCGCTGGCGGTCGCGGTGCTCGCGCTCGGCGCCGATCTGCTGCTGGGATTCGCCGGACGTCGTGCGGCGGTACGCGCGTGACGACGGAGCGACGGTTGCTGCGCGCGCTCTCGCGGCGCCGGGCGTTGAAGCTGATCGCCGCGACCCCGCTGGCGGGCTGCGCCTTCGATCCCTCGGCAATCCGCGTCGGATCGAAGAACTTCACCGAATCGTTCGTCATCGCGGAAATCTACGCGCAGTCGCTCGAAGCCGCCGGCATGCGCGTCCGGCGGCTCTTCAACCTCGGTTCGACGCAGATCGCCATCGCCGCGATGGAGCGGGGCAACGTCGATCTCTATCCGGAGTATACGGGCACGGCGCTGATCGACGTGCTCCATCTGCCGCCGATCAACAACTCGCGCACCGCGTATGCCGTGGTCTCCAAGGCCTTCGCGAAGCGCTATAACATCGTCTGGCTGGCGCCCTCACCGATGAACGACTCGCAGGCACTCGCGACGACGCACGCAATCGCGGCGCGCTATCGCTTAGCAACGCTCTCCGACGTTGCGCGCGCCGCGCCGGCGCTGCGTCTGGCTACGATCCAAGAGTTCCTCGCACGACCCGACGGTCTGCCCGGCCTGCAGCGGTTCTACGGCGGATTCAAGTTTCGCGAGGTCCGCACGTACGACATCGCGCTCAAGTATCGGGCGCTCTTGGAAGGAAAGGCCGACGTTGCCAGCGCCTTCTCCACCGATGGCGCGATTGCCGCCGACGCGCTCTTGGTGCTGCGCGACGACCGTCATTTTTGGTCGGCGTATAACGTCGCACCGGTGGTTCGAGCGGCGACGCTCGCCGCACGGCCGCGAATCGCTCGCGTGCTCGACGGCGTCTCGCCGAGAATCACCGATCGCGCCGCTTCGGCAATGAACGCCGCCGTGGAGAACGACCAGGCCGACCCCGCCGACGTCGCTGCGGAGTTCTTGCGCCGGTGAATCCCGCATCGTTGCGCTTCGAAGCGGTTGCCGTGCGCTATCCCGGCTCGGACCGGTACGCCGTCGAAGGCGTAACACTCGACGTTCGCGGAGGCGAGTTAGTCGTGTTGCTCGGGCCATCCGGGAGCGGCAAGTCGACGCTCCTGCGCACCGTCAACCGGCTCGTCGCTCACGACGCGGGGCACGTCTTCCTCGACGGCAGAGAGGTCGGCGACCTCGATGCCGTCGAGCTGCGCCGAAGCATCGGGTACGTGATTCAAGCCATCGGTCTCTTTACGAACATGACCGTGGCGCAGAATATTGCCGTCGTTCCGTCGCTGCTCGGCTGGAGCCGACGCGAGATCGCGGCGCGCGTCGACGAGTTACTCCGGCTCGTCGGACTCGAGCCCGCGCGCTATCGGCAACGCAGGCCGAGCGCGCTCTCCGGCGGCGAGGCGCAGCGCGTCGGCGTGGCGCGCGCGATTGCCGCGCGTCCGCGAGCGCTCTTGATGGACGAGCCCTTCGGAGCGGTCGACGTCGTCGTTCGCACCGCCCTGCAACGAGAGCTGATACGCATCGTCGACGAGCTGCATACGACGACGCTCTTCGTGACGCACGACGTGGAGGAGGCGTTCCGCTTAGCGGATCGGATCGTCGTCATTCGCGAGGGACGCATCGAACAGGCCGGCTTGCCGTTCGAGCTCTTCGAGCAGCCCGCGACGCCGTACGTACGCGAGCTCGTCCACGCCGGTGACGACGTCTATCGTCGGTACTTCACCCGCGGCCGCGAGCTCTTGCGATCGCCGTGAGCTATCTCGCCGCGCATCCCTGGCGCGTCGCAAGCCTGACCGTTACGCACGCCGAGCTCGTGGCGATCGCGCTTGCGGCAGCGCTCCTCTTCGCCGTTCCACTCGGTCTTCTCGCCGCGCGCCGTCCGCGCCTCGCACCGTGGCTGCTCGGGACGCTGGGCGCGATATACACTATTCCAAGCTTGGCGATGCTGGCGGTCTTCGTGGAGATCTTCGGGCTCGGTTTTACGCCGATCTTCGTCGCGCTCGTCCTCTACGCGCAGTTCATGCTGGCACGCAACGTCGCTGCGGCCGTCGCCGGCGTCGATGCGGCGCAGGTCGAGGCGGCTCGCGGACTCGGCATGTCGGCAAAGCAGATTCTTTGGCGGATCGAGTTTCCGCAAGCGCTCCCGGTGCTGATCGGCGGCGTGCGGATTGCGGCAATCGCGATGATCGCGATCGGAACGCTGGGCGGTTACGTCGGCGGCGTCGGGCTCGGCGTGCTGATCTTCAACGGCTTGACGCTCCATCAGCCGCAAATGATCGTCGCGGGCAGCGTCGCCGCATCGGTGTTGGCGATCGCCGCCGACGCAGCTTTACGTTTAGCCGAGCGGCACGCGCGCTACGGGTAGGATTGCACGCAGCTCTGGGTCGCGTCGCTGACCATTTCCTGCATCGTAAACTTCCGCTTGCCGAACGGATCGTTGGCGATGTTAAAAAACGCGCAGACGTCGGCGATTTCACCGCCCGGTCCGTCCCAGCCCGTCGAAGGTTCCGGGTCCGTGATCGCTTCGCCGAGCTCGTGGCCCGCCATGATCGTGACGCCCTCGTCGACCGCGCTCTCTCCTTGCGGCGGTTTGATGCTCTTGGCACCGCAGCTCGTGCCGCCGTCGGGCATATAGGGAAAATAGACGTACACGATGTTTTTCTTCTTATGCACGATCAAGTTGTGGTACGAGCACCAGTGGTCCGGAAAGTTCGCTTCGCTGCGGCCGTGCGGCGTAACGATGAAATAGACGCCGTTCGAATCGTAACCGAAGTGGCCTACGGCCTTGACGGTCTCGGCCGCAATTTGCGGGTCGGACGGCGTCTTCGGAACGGGCGCGTCGTCGATCCAGCTGCCGCCGAACTGGTTTGCAGGATTGGTAATGTACTCGTTCGTGCTCCCCGATACAGTCTGATAGTATTGTGTCTCGATGTTGTTGTGGCCGCTGCCGCCCATTGCTTTTGCGTAATCGAGCAGCAGGGTTCGGATGTGGTCGGGATCGCCGTACTTCTTGAATCCCCAAAAGGTGAAGTAGACCTTTGGATTGAGAATGACCGAGCCGCCGAGATACGGCACGTGGTCGAGCATCGGCCCGATTTGCGACGCCGTCTCGCGATTGGCCGCGTAATGCGGGCGATGGAACCGCACGCCGCCGGCCTCGATCCATTGAGGAGCGGACGGGATGGTGCTCGAAAGCGCGCCCGTTCCGGCCGGGCTCGCGGGGGCGAAGGCGCCGCCGCAACCGGCAAGCGCAAGGGGCACGAAGAGCGCGATTGCAAAAACACTGCGCGAAAGCGCGCCCACGCCGGCCATGGAGACTCCTTTACTCTTTGACTAAGAGGTGCAGACTGAAACGATTGGCGCGGTCGTGCCAAGCCGACTCCGGCCGAAAGCCGGCGGCGCAACCGAGCGCAACGATATCCTCGTCACTAAACTTATACGACGACTCGGTATGAATTCGTTCCCCCGAGCGAACGCTTACTTGCAGTTCCATCGACGGAATCGAGATCGTCGCCGCCGCGCGTGCTTGCAGAAACGAGTCGACCGATCCCCGAACTTCGTCATAACGGGCGACGTGATCGAAGTTCCGCACGTCAAAATCGGCACCGAGCTCGCGATTGATTCGTGCGAGCAAGTTGCGATCGAAGGCCGCGGTAACGCCGGAGGGATCGTCGTAGGCCAGTTCGAGCGTCGCGCGATCCTTTTTGAGGTCGGCGCCAAGCATCAAACCGTCGCCGGGACGCAGCGCGCCGCAGAGCAGTCGTAAGAGGTCCGCCGCTTCGACCGGCTCGTAGTTTCCGATGTTCGAGCCGAGCAGCATCGCGAGGGTCTTACGCTCCAAACGAACCGCGTGCGATTCGAGCACGTCGAAGTAATCGCCGGCGTACGCCCGCACGCGAAGCGTCGGAAAGCTCTCCACGAGTGCGAGCGACGACGCACGCAGCGCCTCGGTTGAAATATCGATCGGGCTATAGCAGAGTTCGGTCTGCACGCGAAGCGCTTCTCCGATCAGCAGCCGGGTCTTGATCGCGCTGCCGCTTCCCAGCTCCAAGAAGTCGACCGGAGCGTCGAGCAGACGAACGATCTGCCATCCCCATTCGGCGAGAATCTCCGCTTCCGCACCGGTGAGGTAATATTCCGGCAGCTTCGTGATCGTATCGAAGAGCGCCGAACCCACGTCGTCGTAAAAATACTTGCACGACAGGCGTTTCGGCTCAGAGGTCAGGCCGCGCGCGACGTCTTCTGCAAACGAGGGCACGCCGCGGGATTGCGGCACGGTAACGAGCTCGAAGCGGTCGCCGGCCGCGATATGAATAGCCAAGGACCGGCGCTTCCCGCCGGGGGGCGGAACAACCCTTTTTTTGGCCTCTTAAGGTTCGATCAGCTCTACGCGGAGGCGAGACTTGCGGAACCCGTACAGTGCGTACACGAAGATCCCCACGACGAACCAGATGGCGTAGCGAACCCACGTCGCGACCTGCAATCCCGTGACGAGATAGAGACACGATACGGCACCGGCGATTGCGAAGAGCGGCAGCAGCGGCGCGCGGAACGGGCGCTTCGCCTGCGGATTGACGACGCGCAGAACCAATACGCCGGCGCAGACGATCGCGAACGCCGCCAGCGTGCCGATATTCACTAAGGTGAGCAGTTCCGTCAGCGGCAGAACCGCGGCAAAGACCGCGACGATCGCTCCCGTGACGAACGTCATGCGCGCAGGCGTGCGAAAGACGTGGTGAATATGCGCGACCCCCGGCGGCAGCATGCGATCGCGCGCCATGACGTAAAAGATGCGTACTTGTCCGAGCAGCGAGGTGAGCATGACCGTGGCGTTTCCGGCGAGACCGCCGATCGCGACGATCCAATAGAGCGCGTGGCTCTTGCTCACCGCTCCGAGCGCGTCGAGCATCGCCGCGCCATCCGAAAGGCGGTCGAATCGCAACACGCCGACCGTGCAGAGCGTAAGCGCGACGTAGAGAATTCCGCCGATTGCCAGCGCGACGATCACGCCGATCGGCACGTTGCGTTCGGGATCTTTCGCCTCTTCCGACGCAACGGTGACCGTGTCGAAGCCGATATAGGCGAAGAAGACCAGCGCGGTGCTGGCGAGCACGCCGTGATAACCGAACGGCGCGAAAGGCCGGAGATTCGCCGGTTGAACGGCGTGAGCGACCGCAGCGATGAAGACGATCATCGCGACGATCTGCAGCAACACGAGTGCGCCGTTGACGCCCGCCGATTCGCGAATGCCGATCGCGACGAGCGCCGTCACCGCCAGGGTAACGATTGCGGCGAAGAGGTCGATCTGCGGATGCGCGGCCGCAACGTTTGCGGTCTGGGCCCACGCCGGAAAGACGACGCCGACGTTGGCGAGCATGTGCTGAAAGTAGTCGGAGAGCGACGACGCCGTCGGAGCGAGCGAGAGGCCGTACTCTAAAATCAAGTCCCACCCAATGATCCACGCGACGAGCTCGCCGAGCGTTGCGTACGCATACGTGTACGCACTTCCCGCGACGGGCACCATCGAGGCGAACTCGGCATAACAGAGCGCCACGCAGAGGCTCACGAGCCCGGAGAGGACGTAGGCGAGAATCACGCCGGGACCGGCTGCGTGCGCGCCGGCGCCGATCGTCGGAAAAATGCCGCCGAGCATCGTTCCCAGGCCGATTGCGGTCAGCGCCGGCCAGCCTAAGACGCGACGCAGCTTCGGACCGTGGCCGTCGCCTGCGGTCCAGCCCAACGGCTGGCATGCGAGCAGCTGCTTTAGGATGCTCCGGCGCTGCAAACGATCAGGGCTTCGGGCAGAGTTCTCGGAGCGCCGCTTGCGCGGGTTGATTCGGCGGCGACCCCAGCGGTCGAGCGTATAGCGCGAAGTACGTCGTCGTGCCGACCGTGCTCATCACCATCTCGGCGCGCGTATCCGTGCCGCGCGACGACTGGCCGCGCGCCTCGATAAAGACGGCCGGCTGGTGCCCGCATATCACGATGTCCTGGCGCCGCTCGACCGTCGTATTCTTCATCGTATCGTTGACCCCGGGGCCGGAGAAAATCTCGCTCTCCTTCAACGGCCGCGGCGACTTGAAGAGGACGAGTACCTCACGATCGTTATTCGGCGGCCGCCAGAACTGCATGAACCCCATGATTCCGGGCGACGAATGCCACCCAGGCGGCGCGTGAAAGATCAATCCGTCGGCGGGACTTGCGCTCAACGCGCATCCCGCCGCCGCAACGGCGAACAACACGGCGACTCCGGCACGCACGAGCCTCATTTCGGCCTGTTCTTCCCCTTCCGGCTCGGCGGCGCCTCGCTCGGTATCGCGCTCGTTACCGGCATTTCATAGGAGACGATTCGGGCCCAGCGATCGTAGATCAGCGCGATATACTCGCGCGTTTCGGAGTAGGGCGGGACGCCACGATACTCTGCCACGGCCACCGGACCGGCGTTATAGGCGGCGAGCGCCGTCGCATATGCATCGGCGTACCGGTCGCGATAGGTCTGGGCGTAGCCCCCGAGCAGTGCCGCGGCGCCGTCGATCGAGGCGAACGGATCGTAGGGATCGAGTCCTACGTCCGCCGCCGTCTCCGGCATGAACTGGGCGATGCCGATTGCACCAGCCGCCGAGAGCGCGTTCGGATCGTACGCGGACTCTTGCAGCAGCGTCGCGCCGAGGAACTCGGGCGGAAGCGCATTTGCGCGCGCCGCGTTCGCCGTCGCGCCGGCAAAGAGCAACGCGGCGGCTTGCACGAGCCGCGGGTTCGTGCGCAGAATCGCCCGCGCGATCGCAAGCTCGGAATGCTCGAGCGGCGGTCCGTCGCGGACGAGCATCGCGCCTTTGAGCGCGTCGACGTCTGCAGGCCAGGGCCAGCTTAACGCGATGTTCAGGGCGCGCGTCAGATGCGCCGATGCGCTAACTCGGGGCTTCGTGTGGTATATGGTATGAACCGTGCAGCCACACAACGCCGCCGCAAGTATCCCGTTTATTACCGCTCTCATCGTTACGCTCGTCGCCGGAGATTTCGGCTCGACGTTCTTCTATCACGTTCCTCAGCATCTCTGGTTCACGCTGCACTTGCGAACGCATCACGACCGGCGCCGCTCCTACTTCGACCATGCCGTCATCTCGACCGATCCGGCGGTACTGCTCGACGGCTTCCTCGGTTCGGTACCCTATCTCATCGCTGCCGCGCTGCTTGCACGGCTCTCCTGGCAGGGCGCCGCCGCGGGCCTCGTGCTGGGTCAGTTGCACGTCTGGTGGCGGCATACGACGCAGTTGGGTTGGCGGACCCCGGGCTGGCTCCGAGCGGCACTGCGGCCGCTCGCGGTGGTGCTCCCCGAGGACCACGAGGGTCACCACCGAAACCCCAAAGTCGAGTTTGGCGATATCTTCCGCTTCTATGATGCGCCGGCTCGGGCGCTCTTGGCCAAGCTGGCTCACACCGGCCGCCGAGCGCGGAATGCCGGCAGGCGTGCGACCAGGAGGGTGCCTGCCAGAGCCTAATCGGGAGATCGAATGACCAAACGGGCCCTTCTGTTGATTTCGGATACCGGCGGCGGCCACCGCAGTGCGGCCAACGCAATTGCCGCGGCGCTGGAAGAGACGAAGTCCCCGAACGACTACGAGCCCCGGATCGAAGACGTTGCCGCCCACTGCGCCTTCCCCTTAACTCAGCTCGGTCTGGGCTACAGCATGGCCCTGCGTTACGCACCGCCAATTTACGGTGCGCTCTATCACGCGACGAACGGCCGGCGTCGCTACCGGGCGCTCGTGCGTTTCTGCGAGCCGCTCTACCGCGAGCGCTTGCGCGATCTCTTCATCAGTTATCGGCCCGACGTCATCGTCTCGATTCATCCGCTGCTCAACCACGCGGCGCTGCGCGCTCGTGACGACGCCCGCATGCAGCACGTTCCCGTCGTGACGGTCATCACCGACCTGGGCAAGGTTCACGAGTCATGGCTCGTACCCGAGGCCGATGCGGTCGTCGTGCCGGCGCGCGAGGTCTACGCCCGCGCCCTCGCTCGCGGCGTGCCGTCCTCGCGACTGCGACTGCTCGGCCACCCGATTCATCCGAAGTTCGACGACGTCACGGGAAGCAAGGCCGATCTTCGCGCGCAGTTGGGGCTGAGCGCCGATACGCCGGCCGTCATGCTCATGGCCGGCGGCGAGGGCGGCGGCAAACTGCTCTCGACGGCACTCGCGCTGGCACGCGCGCGCCTGCCGATCGAACTCGTCGTCGTCTGCGGCCGAAACGAACCGCTCGCGCAGAAACTGGGCGAGCTCTCCGCGACTCTGCCGGCGCCGATGCAGGTGCTCGGCTTCACCGATAAGATCCCCGAGTATTTTCGCGCGGTCGATCTCCTCGTCACCAAGGCCGGCCCCGGAACGCTGGCCGAGGCAAACGCCGCCCAGTTGCCGGTCGTCGTCTACGATTACGTACCGGGCCAAGAGCGCGGCAACGTCGATTTCGTCCGCCACAATGGTCTCGGTCTCATCGCGCTGCAAGGCGCCTCTAGCGTCGTCACGGCGGTTCGCTCGCTCATCTCCAATCCCGGCCGCCTCGCCGAGATCCGCCACAATCAAGAGATCGTCGCGCCGCGTCGCAGCTCGCGCCGCATCGCCGCGCTCATCACCTCGATTACCGAGACGGGTCGAATCCCCGCCTCCGACGACGTCTCGCCGCGCGTACTTCGAACCGCGGCCGCCGTTTAGCGAACTAGCGAACCGGCGCTCCGTCCCACACGATTCCGCCCCGGAGAATCTCCGGCTGCCGCGGCGTTTGATTAAAGTCGAAGTCGCGGCGAAGATCGCCGAGGATCGAAACGTTTTCGCGGACGGTCGGCCGTTGATCCGGCCGGCCGTCGGTCTTCGGATCGATCCGGGCTCCGCCGAGGAAGTCGTCTTCGATGAACTTGTTGTAGGCGTCGTGGCTGAGCGTTTGGTGATCGATGAACCCGCGCCGCGCATACGGACTTATGACCATGGCCGGAACGCGTAAGCCGTAACCGTTCTCGTCGACCTTCGGCGGTACGACGTGGTCGTAGAACCCGCCCCAGTCGTCCCACGTGAGAAAGATCGCGGTGCTCTTCCAATCCGGACTGCGCATGATCGCGTTGATCACGCCGGTAACGTAGGCTTGTCCGCGACTGACGAGCGCCGGCGGATGCTCGCTATAGGGAGCGGCGGGACAGAGCCAAACGACTTGCGGAAGCGTTCCATCGCGCGCCGCCGTGTAGAACTCGCGTAAATCGCGGACGTTGCCCAGCTCGCCGTCGCGCTTTACGGTATCGAAGTACGGCAAGGGGTTCCAAATGCCGGGCGTGTGGGCTTTCTGCTGCACCGGACCGCAATCGTCTAAGCCGTTTGCGCAGTCGGGCTGATCGCCGGCCATCACGTAGTACGCCCAGGACACGTGGTGCGCGTGTAAGAGATACGTCAAGTCGGTCCAGGCATAATCCGGACGACCGGGAGCCGGCGGCCGAAAGCGCGGATTGCGTGAGCGGAAGTCGGGCGGAAAATCGGGTGCCTCCAACTCGTTGACGCAACTCATCGGGTCGCCGATCTTCCTGCAGAAAGCCGACCACTCCGAAACCATGAAGAGATGCTGCGGAAGACTCCAGGAGGCGTTAGGCTCGAAGAGATGATCTTGGAGCACGAAGTCGCGCGCGTACTCCCAGTAGTTCGCAAGCTCGTGATCGTCGTGGTATCCCATAACGTCCGCACCGCCGCCGCAGTTCGGATTCACTCCGCCGCAACGGCGATTCGTCCGCCGGTGCGCGGTGATAATAAAGCCGTCCATTCGTCCGCCGTCGATATCGTCGACGGCGGAGTTGGCGTTGTGGGGTCCACCCCCGTTGCGGTCGTTGGTATCGTGGAATGGGCGCACGCAGTTCCCTTGCTGCGGATCGGGCGCGCAGACCGTCGGAACGCCGTTGCGCATCGGGATTCCGTCGGCGCCGGGAAACGTTCCGAAATAGGAATCGAAGGAACGATTCTCTTGCATGATGATGACGACGTGGCGAATCTTGTGAATCGGATCGACGGCCTGCGATCGAGCCGGTGGAGCGGCAACTGCCGCGAGGACGACGACGGCGACGAGTGCCCTAAACCGCAACCGCGACTCCGGCGGCCAGGCCGCCGCGAAACGCAACGGTCGCCGCTCCCACTTGACCGGCATCGTTGCCGAGTGCCGCCACGACGATGTCGGTCGTCCCCTTGGGCACCATGGTCGTCAAGGCGTCCACCTGCGGGCGAACCGCATCGAGCATGAAGTCCGCGGCAGTCGAAACGCCGCCCCCCAGCGCGATCCGCTCGGGATTCACGAACGCAACGACGTTCGCAAGTCCCGTCGCTAGGTCGCCGATAAAGTTCTTCCACGCCGCCAGCGCGTGAGCGTCGCCTGCCTGCGCCGCGCGCCGAATCTTCTTCGAACTGAGTTTGTCGCGCGCGACGTCGAGCATCGGGCTGCGCGGAAAGGACGGGGCGACGGCAAAGGCATGACGGATCAGCCCCGTGCCGGAAGCCTGGGCCTCGAAGCACCCAATCTTTCCGCAACTGCAAACGAACCCGTCGGTCGGTCGGATTTGATGGTGGCCGATCTCTCCGGCTCCCCACTTATGACCGAGTAGGAGGTCGCCGCCGGCAACGATGCCGCCGCCGATTCCGGTTCCGAGCGTCAAGAGAACGAAATCCTTGGTGAGCTTTCCGGTCCCGTGCGTGTATTCGCCGAGCGTGGCACAACGTGCATCGTTTGCCACGTAGACCGGAATCCCAAACTTCTTACGCAGGGTCTCGCCGAGCGGCACGTCTTTCCAGCCGAAGTTGGGGCTGTAGAGCACGGCGCCCGAGGCGGCGTCGATGTTTCCCGGCGAACCGATGCCGATGCCGACAACGCTGCCGGCGTCCTTGAGCGCCATTCCAATCGTGGTCTCGAGCGCGGCAATCACCGCCTCGAACTTGAGGTCCTCGAGATCCTCTTCATGTTGACGGTGGATGGCCCCGTCCTCCGTTACCACAGCGGCGGTCACGTGAGAACCGCCGAGATCGACGCCGATAGCCGTTCGCATGGGCGTTATCTTTGGCGCTTCGCGAAGGCGGTACCCGCAAGGCACGGGAATCGAAGCCTTGTTATGGAGACGATCGACCTCACCAATTTACGCACCTATTCGCGCCGGACCGGACAGCCGACACACCCCGAGCTGCTCGATGCCCGGCCGCTCGAGCACGTCAATAAAATCGAAATCGACGAAGAGCACATTACGATCGAGTTCGACGAGAAGACGTCGCGCTATTACAACACCAATGAGATTACCAAGCGGGAGTGGGTGTATAAGTATAACGACGACCCGGCCTTCGTCGCAGCGATCGGCCGCGTCATCGATCTCGCGCGTGCAAACCTGAAGGACATGCCGGACAACGTCGCCTGCCCGCCCGGCTGCGCCGAATGCTGCAGCGGCTACGAGCCGTTCGTCAGCAAGTCCGACGTGCAGCGCATCGCCGATCATCTCGGCTTGACCTACGAGGAGACCATGAGCCGGTACGTCGTCGAGCGCCACTCCGCCGATGGGTATCACGTCGGCTGGCTGCGCAAAGTCGGCGACGACATCGCAGACCAGTGCGTGTTTCTGATGGGATCGCGCAGCGGACGCTACTATTGCGGCATCTACGCGGCGCGCCCGGGCGATTGCCGCGAGTTCACGCCGATCGGCTGCGACGACGTCGACGCGTCGCTCCCCCACAAGTCGAACTTTAAAGTCGGTCCGCCGTTCCAGCCGAAGCGCCGCGCCCACGCCCGCAACGGTAAGCGGCGCCGCTAGTCAGCAGGCGATACAGCGAAGTTGCGCCGTCGCCCTTGCGTAGTCGTGGATTTTTCGATCGTGCGTGAGAAGGCGAGCGCCGTACGCGTTGGCCGTCGCCACGAGAACGCGGTCGGCCGGGTCGGCGATGAGATTCTGCGGAAGCATGCCCGCCGCGACCGCGATCGCCGGCGATAGGGTTGCCACGACGATGCCGGCTTGACCGAAGAGCACGCGCACGTACTCTTCCGGTGCGAAGGAAAGCGAAAGCCGCCCGCGCCGAGCCAGCATCCCTATTTCCCAGGCACTGATCGGCGACAGCAGCAGCTCGCCGCGCAATGACGCCGCCTTTACAACGGCTGCGGCAGCAGCCCTGAGCCGCCCTTCTGAAGACCACACCGCGGCATGTGTATCAAGTAAAATTGGATTCATCGGCGGTCCACTCCACGTCAATCGGGCTTACGATGTCGCCCTCTTCGATGACCGCGCCCTTAAGGCAACCGTAGAATTGTGCCGAAGCAGAGCGGGCCGGGACGAGCCGCGCGACGGGCTTGCGATGCTTCGTAATCACGATTTCCGTGCCGAGCCGCTCGACCTCGTTCATGAGCTCTAGACAGCGCGCTTTGAATTCCGCGGCGCCGACCTGTTTCGGCTCGAGCATGAGGAAGGATACCCGGGACGACGCACGGGTCTTGGGTTTAGTTTTTCTGGCCATATTTTCTGCCCACTAAATTATAGCAGCGGGCGGCGGCGGCCACAAGCGGAGTCCCGAAAAATAGCGTCGTAAGCTGGCCGACATGCGTCATCATATTGCGTTCGTTCTGGGGTGCATTGGACTCAGCTTTATTCCACTTCCGCTCAACGCATCGGCCCAAACGGTGTCGCCGTCGCTCTATCAAAGCATGCGTTGGCGTTTCGTCGGTCCCATGCGCGGTGGGCGCACCGTCGCGCTCGACGGCGTGGCGAATCAGCCGAACCTCTTCTACATCGCCGCGGTCAACGGCGGAATTTGGAAGAGCGACAATGCGGGCCGCACCTGGGTGCCGATCTTCGATGGCGCGCCGACCGGTTCGATCGGCGCCCTCGCGGTGGCGCCGAGCAATCCGCAGATCGTCTACGCGGGAAGCGGCGAAGGCCTGCAGCGTCCCGATCTGGCCGTCGGCGACGGCATTTATAAATCGACGGACGCCGGCGCGACTTGGACGCATCTCGGGCTGCGAGACGGGCAACAAATCGCTTCGATGACGGTCGACCCGACCGATGCGAACCGGCTCTTCGTCGCGGTGCTCGGTCATCCGTACGGTCCGAACCCGGAGCGCGGCATCTATCGCTCGCTCGACGGCGGCGCGAGCTTCCAGCGCGTACTCTACAAGAACGACGATACCGGCGGGTTCGACGTCGTGCTCGATCCGCGCGACCCGAAAACCGTTTACGCGACGCTTTGGGCGGCGCGGCAGGCGCCGTGGGAGATCGGCGCTTCGTTCGAAATCGCGGGCAGCGGCCTCTTCAAATCGACCGACGGCGGAACGACGTGGTCGCAGCTCACCTCCGGGTTGCCCGCACGAATAGGACGCACCGAAGTCGCGGTCGCGCCGAGCGATTCCAACGTCGTCTACGTCTACGCCGACGCCGAAGTGAAGGGCGACGAATCGGGCGCGCTCTACCGCAGCGACGATGCGGGCGCGCATTTCACGCGCGTCAACGACGCCGACGAGATCGCGCAGCGCGGCGACGACCTCGTTTCGCTTGCCGTGGATCCGGCGAACGCGCACACCGTTTACCTCACGAACACGTCGACCTACCGTTCGACCGACGGCGGAAAGACGCTCGTTACGATCAAAGGCGCGCCCGGCGGCGACGATTACCATAATATCTGGATCAATCCACGTAATCCGAAGATCGTCGCGCTCGCCAGCGATCAGGGCGCCACGATCTCCGTCGACGGCGGCGCGACGTGGAGTTCGTGGTACAACCAGCCGACGGCACAGATGTATCACGTCAACGCTGACCGGCGCTTTCCGTACTGGATTTGCGGAGGTCAACAGGAGAGCGGCTCGGCTTGCGTGCGCAGCCGCGGCGATTGGGGGGAAACGACGGAACGCGACTGGCACCCGGCCGGCGCGGAAGAATACGGCTACGTCGTACCCGATCCGCTGCATCCCGGCGTCTTCTTCGGCGGCAAGGTCGAGAAGTTCACGGAACGCACGGGACAGGCGCAGGAAGTATCGCCGATCGCCTTCCGCTCGAGCAGCCGGCGCGTCGTGCGCACCGAACCGCTCGCCTTCGATCCGTTCGACCAGCGCCGTCTCTACTTCGGAGCGAACGTCGTCTACGCCACGACCGACGGCGGTCAGAGCTGGCGCGCCGTCAGTCCCGACCTCACGCGCAAAACTCCGGGCGTGCCGCCGGTGCTCGGTTCGTTCGCGAGCGACGACCCGCAACACGGCACGCATCGCGGCGTCGTGTACGCGCTCGCGCCATCGGCAGTTCGCCGCGGAACGATCTGGGCCGGAACCGATGACGGACTGGTCTGGATCACGAGCGATGGAGGCCTTCATTGGAATAACGTCACTCCGCCGGCGCTGACGCCGTGGAGCAAAATCGCACAAATCGATGCATCGCGCTTCGACGCGAGCACCGCCTTCATCGCAGTCAATCGCTTCCGGCTCGACGATCTGCGACCGTACGTCTACGTGACGCACGATGGCGGCACGACCTGGAGACTCATTGTCGACGGACTGCCGAATCAGCCGGTGAATGCCGTGCGGCAGGACCCGGTCGAAAGCCGCCTGCTCTACGCCGCCGACGAGAACGGTGTCGAAGTGTCGTTTGATGGCGGAGCGCACTGGCAGTCGCTTCAGCTCAACCTTCCGCACACGTCGGTGCGCGACGTGATCGTACACCAAAACGATCTCATCGTCGCGACGCACGGGCGCGGTTTCTGGATTCTCGACGACGTGGAACCACTGCGGGAACTGGCACGCGGTGATATAACCGCGGCGCACCTTTTTGCGCCGGCGCTCGCCTATCGCGTGCGCCGCAGCACGAACAGCGACACGCCGCTCCCGCCCGAGGAGCCTACAGGCCAGAATCCACCAGACGGCGCCATCATCGACTACACACTCGCCTCGCCGGCGCAGCGCGTCGCCGTCGCGATCTACGACGGCAATGGACGCGAGGTGCGCCGGTATGCCAGCGACGATCCGGAGCCCGCGCCAATTCCGCACCTCGGCAAGCCCGCTTATTGGGAACGACCCTTCGTCCGGCCGCCGGCGAGCGCCGGAATGCACCGCTTCGTCTGGGATCTGCGTACGGCGCCGCCGCGCGCGCTGCAAGAAGATCTGCCCATCTCGGCGGTGCCGCACGATACGCCACGAACGCCGCAGGGACCGCTCGTCGTCCCCGGCCGGTACACGGTGCATCTCGACGTGGACGGTAAGACGCTCGAGAAGAGCTTCAACGTTGTCATGGATCCGCGGGTCGCGATCTCGACCGCCGCGTTACGCGAACAATATCGCGTTGCGGCCGAGATGGCCGCGCTCATGGACAGCAGCTACGCCGCTGCCAGGGCCGCGAAGGCGGCGGGCGACGAGAAGCGGGCTGCGGCATTTTCGCGGATCAACGACGGGGCGTCCGTCTTACTCGACGTCGTCGACGGCGCCGACGCGCCGCCGACGGTACAGGCTCTCGAGGCGGTCCGAACGCTTCAGGCCGCGAAACCGTCCGGTCCCTAGTTCATATCGATCGAAAAGGAGCATGGCATGAAACGATTGACGCTATTCTTCGGGTCCCTCGCATTCGTACTTACCGCCGTCCTCTCCACGGCCTCGGCCGCGACCTCGACGCTGACGGTCACCATGAAGGCGCAGAACGGCTCCGGCGAGAGCGGCACCGCGACGCTCACTCAAAAGGGGAGCGACGTCGAGGTGGTGATCTCGCTCACCGGCGCGCCTGCCACGACGCCGCAACCCGCGCACATCCACGACGGAACGTGCGCCGATCTCAAGGGCGTCGCTTATCCGCTCACCAACGTCGTCGGCGGCAAGTCGACCACGACCGTCAAAGGCGTCACCATCGACAAGCTGCTCGGCGCTTCGTACGCGATCAACGTGCACGAGAGCGCGGCAAACTTAGGCAAGTATGTCTCCTGCGGGAACGTCGTCAAGCCGTCGTCGATGTAGCGTCGAGTAATCTCGCGTAGCGCTCGGCGTCGACGTTCCCTCCACTGATCACGACGCCGACGCGCTTTCCCTCGGCGCCGGGGATGCGCCGGCGTAAGAGCGCGGCGATCGGCGCGGCTCCGCTCGGCTCGACGACGAGCTTCATCCGTTCGAAAACAAAGCGCATCGCTTCGCGCAACTCGTCGTCGGAGACCGTTACGACGGCGCTCGTGTGCTCGCGGGCGATTGCGAAGGTCAGCTCGCCCGGCGACGTGGTCTGCAAGCCGTCCGCGATCGTCGCCGGAACGGCGATCTTGACGCGCTCCCCGCGAGCGAGCGACTGCGCGAAGTCGTCGCCTGCCTGCGGCTCGACGCCGTATATGGCGATCGACGGGTCGACCCCGTGCGCCGCGATTGCCGTTCCGCCCATCAACCCGCCGCCGCCCACCGGAACGACGACGGCCTCGAGCGGACCCGCATCTTCGAGCAGCTCCAGGACCGCGGTGCCGGCTCCCGCTACGATTCGCGGGTCGTCGAAGGGCGGAACGAGCGCCGCACCATTCTCGGCGGCGATCGCGCGCGCGATCTCTTCGCGATCCGCTCGCTCGCGTTCGTAAAAGACGACCTCCGCGCCGCACTCGCGCGTCGCTGCGACTTTGACCGCGGGCGCGTCAAACGGCATGACGATCGTTGCCCGGACGCCGAGCAGATTCGCGGCGAACGCGACGCCCTGCGCGTGATTACCGCTCGAAAATGCCACGGCGCCGCGTTGCCGCTCCTCCGGGGCCAGCGACGACAAAAAATTGTACGCGCCGCGGAATTTGAAGGCGCCCATCCGCTGCAGATTCTCGCACTTGACGAAGATCCGAGCGTTACAGCGCGCGTCGAGCGCGCGCGAGGTAACGACCGGCGTTCGGTGTGCCACGCCGGCGAGCCGCTCCGCCGCCGCCTGGATATCGGCAGCCGTTACGGCCGCGGTGCCATGTGAAACTCCCAGTTGACGACCTTTCCGTTCTCGTCGAAGCGCATGCGCTCGACGTACTCGCGCTTTTGAAACTTCACGTCGAAGCAATGCCAGCCCGGCCCGCAGTTCGCCGTCGTCTCCTTGACCGAGAGCAGCTTCCCCTGCGCGTTGAGCTCGTCCGACCACTCCGCGATCTGCACGCGGGTAATCGCGATGCCCTTGGCCAGATCGTTCTGGACGGGCTTGAAATCGTTGGCGATCACCGCGCGGGTGATGTGGTCGGCCTCCCGCTCGTTGCGGTTTTGGAACGAGCAGCCTACGACGAGCAGGGCGGCGAGCAGCGCCGCGCCCGAACGAACGTTCACGACGCCATCGCCTCCTCGCCGAGCTGCGCCGAGAACGGACGCAGTTGCAGTTGCGGATTCCATTCGCGCGCGAGTCGCACGCTCCACTCGCTCTCGAACAACACGACCGGATTACCCTCCCAATCTTCGACCAGCTTCGCGTTCGAGGGAAGCTGCGCACTCGCGATTCGGTCGCGATCGCCCTCGACGTGCATCGCGAGCGCGTACGGCAAGCCGTCGATCCGGGTCTCCACGTTGTACTCCGACTCGAGGCGATACTTCGCGACCTCGAACTGCAGCTCGCCGACCGCGCCGAGAACCGGTTCCGTTCTCGGCATACCCCACGGAAAGAAGACTTGCACCGCTCCCTCCTCGCGCAGTTGCGCGATGCCTTTGCCGAACGACTTGTAACCCGATACGTCGATACTCCGCACCGACGCGAAATGTTCCGGTGCGAACGACGGGATTGCCGGAAAGCGAACGGGCGTACCTTCGTAGAGCGAGTCGCCGATCGCGAACGCACCGGGATTGGCAAGGCCGACGACGTCGCCGGCATAGGCCGTTTGCAACGACTCGCGATCGTCGGCAAAGAGCCGCATCGCGCGCGAGAGGCGCAGCGTTGCGCCGGTGCGGGCGTTACGAACCATCATGTCGCGTGCGAACTCGCCGGAGCAGACGCGCACGAACGCGATCCGGTCGCGGTGGCGCGGGTCCATGTTGGCTTGAATCTTGAAAACGAACCCCGAAAAGTCCGTACCTGCGGGATCGACGCCGGCTCGCGCGACGGGAGCGGGGGCCATCGTCAGAAACTCGTCGAGAAAGAGCTGCACGCCGAAGTTGGTTACGGCACTTCCAAAAAAGACCGGGGTCGTGCTTCCGCGCAGCATCGCGGCGCGATCGAACTGTTCGCCGGCACCGTCGAGCAGCTCGATTCCCTCGCAAAACTGCGCGTAGACCGGCTCGCTCACCATTGCGCGAAGCTGCGGATCGCCGGCATCGGTGACCGAGACCTCGGCACGCGTCGCTCCGTGCGCCGCGCGCTCGAAGAGGTGCACGGTGCGCGTACGCCGGTCGTAGACGCCTTTGAAATCGTCGCCGCTGCCCAGCGGCCAGTTCATCGGAAAAGCACCGATGCCCAGCACCTTCTCCAACTCGTCGAGCAGCTCGAGCGGGTCGCGGCTGGGCCGATCGAGTTTGTTCATGAACGTAAAGAGCGGAATGCCGCGCTCGCGGCAGATCGCGAAGAGCTTTTTCGTCTGCGGCTCGACGCCTTTGGCCGCATCGATGAGCATGACCGCGCTGTCGGCGGCAAGCAGCGTGCGATACGTGTCTTCGCCGAAATCCTGGTGGCCGGGCGTGTCGAGGAGATTCAGGATATGATCGTGATAGGGAAACTGCAGCACGGTAGAGGTAATCGAGATGCCGCGCTCGCGCTCGAGCGCCATCCAGTCGCTCGTCGCTTGCCGCTGACGCCTGCGCGCCGATACTTGTCCGGCCACGTGAATCGCTCCGCCGTAGAGCAGCAGCTTCTCGGTCAGCGTCGTCTTGCCGGCATCGGGATGCGAGATGATCGCGAACGTCCGCCGCCGCTTCACCTCGTCTTGGATCGTCACTGTAGAACTCTACTCCATCATCGTTGCGCCGGCACGTAGACGCGCAGTTGCGCGCCCTGCGGCGTATTGCGGATCAATGCAAGCACGCCGTTCGCACGATAAAAGTCTGCGTGCGGCGGGATTCGCAGCCGGTCGATACCCCGCGAAACGTATGCTTCGTCACCGGTGATGCGAATGCTGCAATCGCCATACGTCAGCGTCGCCGGCGGCACGACGCGCACGGCGCCGGGCGGCAACCGCGACCGGATGTAAGCGGGCGAGCCATCCGATTCCGACACTTGCGTCAAGCACTCCGGCAATGCCGAGAGCGCCCAGGGAGCGTCGCCCGCAAGCGCCGCCGCACCGCCGGGCGCGAGCCGATTCGCGGCGCCCGGCTTTGGCGAAACGGGGGCGTACACCGACGCGATTCGGATCCGAATCAGATCGCGATTCACCCATCCCGCTACGAGGACCGCCGCGCCGACGACGATGGCCGCAGAGAGCATCAGATAGCGCATCATCCGATGATTGTAACCCTTCTGTAACCGGCCTCGGATAGCGTAGCAGCACAACCTTGCGCTTTATTAGGAGAGGGAATCGTCTCATGATACTTCGATCTTTTCAGTTCGCCATGACCGCAGCCGCGGTCGCCGCGTTAGCCGCCTGCGCCGGGACGTCGTCCACGTCGTCGCCGGCATTGCCGGGCATATCGTCGCCCGCCCTGCAGCACCAGCCGCAGGAACGGGGGCGCCACGGCAAGCCGAGCACCTCCGGCTGCCCTTGCCTCTACGTCGCCAACTTTGGAAACGCGACCGTCACCGCCTTTGCGTCGGGCGCGAACGGGAACGTCGCACCGATTGCGACGATCGGCGGGACGATGACCCGCATCGAAGAGCCGGCGGCCGTCACGTTGGATGCCGCCGGCAATCTGTACGTCGCAAGCCGCCTCAACGGATCCAACGCGGGCTCGGTGACCGTCTATCCCGCCGGCTCGAACGGCAACGTCGCACCGGCGCAGTTCATTCGCGGCGGACAAACGGGCCTCGACTACCCCGACGGCATCGCCGTGGATCCGGTGACCGGAAACATTTACGTCGCCAACTACAGCGACAACACGATTACGATCTACGCTCCCGGCACGACCGGCAACGTGCCGCCGCTAGCGACGATCGCAGGTTCCTCGACCGGATTGAACGTTTGCGGCGGGCTCGCGCTCGACGCCAGCGAGAACATCTACGTCGGCAACTGCAACAACGCCGTAAACGTCTACGCCGCCGGCAGCACCGGCAATACGGCGCCGATGTCGGTCATCAGCGGCCGCAAGACCCACATCGACGATGCGCTCACGCTCGCACTCGACGCGACCGGAAACGTCTATGTCGGAAACCTCTACCAGGGCGGCAGGAACTACCAAGGAAGCATCACTTCCTATGCCGCGGGATCCAACGGCAACGTCGCACCGCTCGCGGTCATCAAGGCCGGAAAAACCAAACTCGAGGAGCCCTACGGTCTCGCGGTCGATTCCGCCGGCAATCTTTACGCGGCTAATGCAAACACGAGTACGATCACCGCGTACGCCGCCGGCGCCAACGGCAACGTCGCTCCGATCGTCAAGATCTCCGGCGGCCGTACCACGCTCTCCGAGCCTTGGGGTCTCGCCATTCACTAATCGATCGAGTTGGAACGCCTCGGTCGAGCGAGTTGGGGCCGTAATCTACGGCCCCAACTTTACGTTTCGAGGCGCAATCGCGCGGCTCCGATGGCGTAGTCGCCCATGCCGTAGTAAATGTCGTACGTACGCTCGCCAAGGTCGAGACGCGGATCGATTCCGCTGGGAAAGACGACGTTGTCGACGACCCCGCGCAGCTCGTGCCGCGATTGCGGCGTCAAGATCGGCTTCGGCGAGCGGTAGAGAATCCGGTCGGGCCGCTCGAGATCGTGGATGACGATGCCCGCACTGTAACGCAACGACGGCCGCCCGCGCTTGCCTTTGATTGCGTCGACGCCGTGGAATATCGAAAGCCACGCTTCCATGCGGTCGAGCGCGATGCGAATCGGCGGCGTTCCGGCGCCGATTTTGATCGAGCCCCACTGCGCGTCGGGAGAGAGCACTTGCACGCTCTCAGAGACGTTGCAGAGATTTGCTCGATCCTTGAGCGCCGGGTTGAGCGGAACGTACGCGATGCGGATCGATTCGCGGTCTTCGAACGGCATGCGCTCGATCATTGGAATGGCTGCGCGCCCGTCGACGCTGGAGAGATGCAGCATCGGACGGTGATAGAAGGCAAGGCAGCGGCGCCCTTTCGGCGAGATTACCGGCTCGGGAAAGAACGCGGCATCTTTGTCGTCTCCGGTGACGTTTGCGCTGCCGGCGAAGCGAACTAGACCGAGACGCTCCCAACGATAGCCGTCTTCCGAGATTGCCAGTGCGATGCGCGGACCCTCGGGCCCGAACGCCGTGTACGCCATCACGTACGATTTGAGCACCGCAACGTACGTGACGCGCGCATCCTCGCAGCCGTATCCCGGATGCGGGCGCAGCTCGTACGGCGCTTGCGGCTCCAACGCGAAGCCGAGGCGCTCCGTCGCGATCGTTCCCTTCGATTCGCGCAGGCGAATGGTTCCGATGCGCGAGATGTTTCCTTCGGCGACGCAGCGAGGATAGAGCACGAGTCTGCGGTTGGAGTCGCGCACCGCCGCCGGATTCAATATCCCGCCCGCCTCTACGGGATTGCCGTCAGGCTCGAGCGCGAAGTTTAAGCGCTCGACGGCCACGTCGAGCGCTTCGATCGGCTCGACGAGCAACGGCTGCTTGCGCTCGGAGATCATCCCTACGGCAGCGATGTCGTGGCGATCGGCTCGTCGCTCGGCGTTACGACTTCGACGCGAACGCCGCGCTGGTAGACGCTATTGGGAACGATCCAGAGCGTGTACGTTCGATACGCCGACGACGGCTCGCCGCCGTCGGCGGGCTCTTGCTCGAAGGCGACGACGCGGACGCGTTGGCCGTTCGCGCGGATCGATTCGACGATTTGCTTATACCCGGTGCGATCGTGCGGTCCCATGAGTAATACGACGCCGAACTCGCTCTTGTAATGCACCGGCGCGTGAATCCCCAGCTTGCCCAGGGTGGCGGCATCGCGTACTATAAGGATTTGATTCCCTCCAAGAACGGTGGTTGTGCCCGCTGCGAGCGTATTTACGCGTACTTCACGACATCCGACCAGCAAGACGAGCCCCAGGGCTAGACCTGCCAGGGCCGACCAGCGCTTCACGGCCGACCGCTTCGCCCGCACCCACCCGCGGCCTCCCCAAGCCATCAAAAATTTTACCTCCCAAATGTAGTTGCCCCGGGGCGCGAGCGACGGTACGCTGAGGGCGGCATGAAGCTCTTGCTGCGCCTGGCGCTCGCTGCGGACGTTGTCGCCCTCTTGACCCTTATGCTCGGAAGCTGGACGCGGATCAACGGGGCAGGGTTGACCTGCCCGGACTGGCCGCTTTGCCACGGCCGTCTCCTGCCTTCGCTGGGCGACGGGACGCTCTGGGAATGGTCGCACCGCCTGCTAGCATTCTCGGTCGCGCCGTTGGTGCTGGCACTGATCGCCGTTGCTTGGCGGCAGCGGCATCGTTCGCCGTTCGTTGCCCCGACGATGGCCGCAATCGCAGCGATCTTTCTCATTCAGGTGTTTCTCGGCGCTGAAACGGTTCGGCTCGCGAACACGCCCTACTCGGTCGTAGCGCATTGGGCGACGGCCATGGCACTGATTGCGACGCTCTCGGCCATGGCCGTCTTCGCCGCTGCGTCGGGCACGAGTTCGAACGCAACGCGCAACACCGCCGGGATCTCGGTTCCGATGGCGTGCGCGCTCGGAATCACAGCGGCGGTCGCTTTCGTAACCATGTGCGTCGGCGCGTACGTCAGCTCGAGCGGCGCCGGCCTCGCCTGTCTTTCGATTCCCGGTTGTGCCGGCAACGTCGTCGTCTATACGCACGGTCAGATCGTACAGATGCTGCACCGCGCGGCCGCGGCGGCGACGTTGATCTGCGCTACGGCGACGCTCGCGCTGGCCTGGGCGTACGCGACGCCGCGGCGCGTTCGCATCGCGGTACTCGCCGGAAGCGGGCTGGTCGCGATGCAAGTGCTGCTCGGGCTGCTCAACGTCGCGTTACGATTACCGACGAACCTTCGAGAGGCGCACGCCGTCAATGCGGCACTCGTCTTCTTGGCGTTCTTCGTTGCGGCGGTCTTTGCCGTGCTCGACGGCGCCCCGCGGCGCGGCGACGCCGCGCTCGCGGAAGAGGGGGCGCGATGACGGCGCTCGCCACGCTGCGGGATTACTACGAGCTCTCGAAGCCGCGGATCATCGTTCTGCTCTTGATTACGACCGTTGCGTCGATGGTGATGGCCGCCCGCGGAATGCCGTCGCTGCCGCTGCTCTGCGCGACGCTGATCGCGGGTGCGCTCGCCGCCGCTTCCGCCGGCGCTTTCAACTGCGTTTGGGATGCGGACATCGATCGCATCATGAAGCGCACGCAGGCGCGACCGATTCCACAGGGCCGAATCACGGCAACGAGCGGCGCCGTCTACGGACTCGTCACCGGAGCTCTCGCCTTCGCCCTCTTCTACACGCTGGTCAATCCGCTCGCGGCCTGGCTTTCGCTGGCGGGAAATCTTTACTACGTCGTGATCTACACGATGTGGCTGAAACGAATCACGCCGCTCAACATCGTCGTCGGAGGTGCGGCGGGTTCCGTACCGCCCCTCGTCGGCTGGGCCGCCGTAACGCATCACGTCGGCGCGCCGGCCCTCGGGCTCTTCGCGTTGATCTTTCTCTGGACGCCACCGCATTTTTGGTCGCTCTCGCTGATGACCGAGACGGAGTACGCGAAAGCGAAGATTCCAATGCTGCCCAACGTCTGCGGCCGCGAGCGCACGAAGCGCGAAATCGTGTACTACAGCCTCTTGCTGGTGGCGGCCTCGCTCCTGCTCTACCCGCTGCACGTCATGGGCGCGTTGTATTTTGCCGCCGCCGCGGTGCTCGGCGGCGTCTTTCTGCTCGACGCGCTGCGCACGTGGCGCGAACAGACCGGTACGCTTCAGGCGCGCAAGCTGTTTCGTTACTCGCTGCTCTACCTCGCGCTCATGTGTGCGGTGATGGTAATCGATCGCATCGTGTCCTAGTGAACCGTCTGCTCTGGACGCTCTCGCTCGGCGTTTTTGCCGGAGCGCTCGACCTCAGCGTTCTCTCGCCGGCGCTGCCCGCGATCGGCCATCAGTTCGGCGTGCAGACCGGCGATTTGGCCTGGGTCTTTACCGTCTACCTTCTCGTAACCGTGCTTTCGATCGCCCTTGCCGGCACGCTCGCGGACCGGTACGGACGCCGGCCGGTCTACTTAACCTGCGTCGCGCTTTTCGCGGTGGGAAGCATCGTCGCAATCACCGCTCCGAGCTATGCGGTCTTTCTGGGCGCCCGAACGATTCAAGCGCTGGGCGCGGGCGGAATTTTTCCGGTGGCGACCGCCACCATCGGCGACGTCGTGCCCTCCGCGCGACGCGGCGCCGCGCTCGGCACCGTCGCCGCGACATGGGGACTTGCCGCCGTCATCGGTCCGAGCGTCGGCGGTCTCATCACGCACTTCATCTCGTGGCGCTGGATCTTCGCCGGCAACGTACCGCTCGCCGCAATCGTCTTCCTATTCGCGCTCTCCGACATACCGGCCGAAGCGCCGCGGCGGCGCGGTCCGCTCGACGTTCTCGGACTCGCGCTGCTCTGCATGGGCCTGCTCGGTCTTATGGACGGCCTGATCGCGTCGCGTCCGCTCGTCGGCGTGATGGGCATCTTCGTGCTTGCGGCGTTCGCGCTCTGGGAGAGCATGGCGGAGTATCCGATCGTGCCGCTCGAACTGATTCGTACGCCGCAACTCATCAAAACCTATTGCCTCGAAATCGTGATCGGCGTATTGGAAGGCTCGCTCTTCTTCATTCCGACGGTGCTCGTCGGCGCGCAGGGTCTCTCGTACGCCGCGGCCGGCTTCGTTGCGGCGCTGGGGGCGTTTACCTTCGTCGCGGTGATTCCGCTCTCCGGACGCGCGCTCGACCGCGTCGGCAGCCGCGACGTGCTGCTGATCGGTGCGGTCCTCACCGAACTCGGATTGGCCATCTTCGCGCTCGCATTCGCTTCGCTGCCGCTCGTGCTCGTAGCGATGATCGTCGCCGGCGCGGGATTCGGCGCGTTGCTCGGCGCGCCCACGCGCTACGTCGTAACGAACGAGACGCCCCAAAGCGGGCGCGCGACGGCGGTCGGCCTTCTCAGCCAAGCGCTGATCGTCGGTCAAATTCTCGGCAGCTCGCTCGCCGGCGGGCTCTTCGGCGCCGCGGCGTCGGAGATGGCCGGATACCGCAACGCGTACCTTGCCTTTTGCGGGGTCGCCTTCATCGCGTTGATACTCGCGGCGACGCTCAAGTCGCAGCGCGACGAGCGCACGCAACCGCTCGAGAAAGCAGCAGCCGGAGCGCTCTAACGCGAAATCCCGGGCATGGTCACCCACACGGTGGAGAATCAGCCGCCGGCCCTCGAGAATTACAACGTCTTCGCCGGCGATCGTGCGCTCGCCGAAGCGCTCGCACGCGAAGCGCCGGGCGCACCGAACGAAGAGCTCGACGCACTGGGCGAGCTCGCGGGAAGCGCCGAAACCATCGCGCTGGGATTCGATTCAAACGAGCATCCGCCGCGTCTGCGAACGCACGACCGTTTCGGCAATCGCATCGACGAAGTGCAGTTTCATCCGTCGTGGCATCGCCTGATGGAGTACGCGACCCGCGCCGGTCTCGCGGGCGCCCCATGGGAAGATCGCTCGCCTTCGCCGCACGTGCGCCGTGCCGCAAAGTTTTACATTTGGGGTCAGGTCGAATCGGGACACGGATGCCCGATCTCGATGACGTATGCATCGTTGCCCGTCGTGCGCGAGCAGCCGGAGATCGCAGCGCGGTGGACTCGCGCGCTCGCAGCGCGCGAGTACGACCGGCGGCTAATTCCGGTCGCCGAGAAATCCGCCGCACTCTGCGGCATGGGCATGACGGAAAAACAAGGCGGTTCCGACGTGCGTGCCAACCGGACGCGCGCCGTTGCCGCCGGCGAGCGCGGACCCGGGCGCGAATACCTGCTGACCGGGCATAAGTGGTTCTGCAGCGCCCCCATGAACGATGCGTTTCTCGTTCTCGCGCAAAGTGCCGGAGGACTTTCGTGCTTTTTCGTGCCGCGCGTGCTCGACGACGGAACGCGCAACGCGTTTGCGATCGTTCGCCTCAAGGATAAGCTTGGGAATCGCAGCAACGCCTCGGCCGAAGTAGAGCTCGATGAAACGCGCGGCTGGCTCGTCGGCGACGAGGGGGAGGGCGTCGCACGTATCGTCGAGATGGTCAACTATACGCGTATGGATTGCGCGCTCGGCTCGGCGTCGCTCGTGCGGGCCGCAACCGCTCAAGCGATTCATCACGCGCTCTATCGGCGCACGTTTGGAAGGCTGCTCGCCGACCATCCCCTCATGCAGAACGTGCTCGCCGACCTCGCACTGGAATCGGAGGCGGCGGTCGCGCTCTGCATGCGGGTGGCACGCGCGATCGACGAGTCGGCGCGCGACCGCGACGCGGCCGCGCTCAAACGCATCGGAACGGCGCTGGCGAAGTATTACGTCTGCAAGCGCGCGCCGGCCGTCGTCGCCGAGGCGCTCGAATGCCTCGGGGGAAACGGTTACGTCGAGGAATCGATCATGCCTCGACTCTATCGCGAAGCCCCGTTGAACTCAATTTGGGAAGGATCGGGTAACATCAATGCATTGGACGTTTTACGGATCCTTCACAAGCAGCCCGAGTCGCTCGCTGCCTGGCGTCAAGAGATCGTACTTGCAGCGAGCGAGCCGCGCATTGCTCGCGCCGCGCAGCGCCTGGAGGCCGAGTTTGCCGCCGAGGCGGATGAAACGCAGGCCCGAACCGTGAGCGAACGGATGGCGCTGCTCTGGCAGGCCGCGCTGCTGGTGCAGCATGCGCCCGCGCACGTCGCCGACGCCTTTCTGAGCAGCCGAATCGAAGGAGACTCCGGCCGCGCCCTCGGAACGCTCGCGCGCGGGAGCGCGCTGCGAGCGATCGTGGAGCGCGCCGCTCCGGCACCGGAATCGGTCGTCGCGTGAGAATCAATCGCCACGATCGGCACTGGCGAACGGTCGTCCGCCGCCGCTGGACGCCCGCGGAACGAAAGATCGTCTGGCGCGGCTTGACCGGGCGATTCGCGCTCGCAATCGAGCCGTTGCTCGGGGTGATCTTCATGAGCCTGCTGACGTGGGGTATCGTCTGGCGCGCTCAACACGTTCCCGCCGACGCGACGCTCGTCAAGATCGCCTGGATCTTTGCCCTCGGCGCTATTGTCTTCGGCGGCTACTTCGTCGCGGTACTCGTTGCACCGTTCGTCGCCTACCTGCAGACGTTCAAGCCGATCTACATCCTCGACGGCTACGTGCGCTACCGCGCCCCCGACGACCGATCGCGCGTGGACGCGTGCGGTTACGCCGCGGCGCTCTTTGCGGATCGTACCGTAGCCGGCGAGTGGGAGTGGCTCGGCAAGAGACCGCTGCCAAATGCGACGCTTCCGGCGCTGGTCGAGTTTTCGATGTACGCCGGAATCCACAAGATCGACGGCAAGTCGACCGGGCTACTGCCCGAAGGCGAAATGCCGCTGCTCGCGATCGGCATTGCGACCCGCCACGGCCGCCGTGCCGATCTGTAGCCGCTGACCGCGGTCCTTACGGACTGCCCTGTGCGTGAGACCCGTTCACCAGCGCAATATACTTCGCCAGTACGTCGCCACCGTAACCGTTGGTCGTTTTGCTATCGGCATCGACGCCTTGCGACATTGCCGATTGGACGGCGCCCCAGCCGGCGTTGTAACCGCAGGCAACGGCAAAGACGATCTCGTTGCGGCACGACGCCTTGAACGCCGCCGAACTGTTCTGTTCGGCGCTCGTCGCGCTCTACACGAGCCCCTTGAGGAAAAAGTTTGCCGAGACGTACAGATTATCCGACGGCGTCATCAGATGATAGCCTTGAAAGGTGGGGTCGTCCGGATTGCTCCAGTCGACGCCCGCTGTGATCTGCGTTAGACCGACGCCGCAGCCGGGACCGTGCGGCACTCCGATTTGATAGATGTTCTGCCCGCCCGACTCGCGCCAAACGATCGCGGCGAGAAGGCACGCCGGAATGCTCGCCTGGTCTGCGGCGTACTGTATGTCGTTCTGATACTTCATCAGTTCGGGATGCGAAGGGTCGTTCAATTTCACGAAGTCCATGCGTCGTCTCTCTTCTTGCGTCCGTTTTGGCTGCCAGCCAATCCCAGCTGGTCTATTTGGCTAGGACTTATACTTGCTCTACCGAGGGCCTCCCTGGTAAGCTGTTCCGACCCGGGATCTCATCTTGTGAGGGAGGTTCGATATGAGTCAGCAGGCTCGCCAAGAGCTCGTCAATCTCTTAGTCTTTCAACGCGGAACCGAAAAGGGTGATCTGCTCGATCCCAACCGCACTCAAACGCAGCTCATCGCCTTGCTGCTGGACCTCGCAAAGACGCACGGTTGGCACATCGAGATCACGGCCGTGCGCACCGATCACCACGACGACTCGTCGTTGGGGCTGCACTGCCATGCCAACGGCTACGCGGCCGACTGTTGGCCGCTCAAATCGGCGGCGCCCCAAGATTATTTAGACGCAGGAGACCCGCGCTTTCAGGAAATTCTTACGCGATGCGGCGGCCTCGTCGTGGCTCTATCAGATCGGACTCGCCGGTACCGCGTACACGTCGGCCAATATGGCCGCGGCGGGAAACGCCGCGTTCCAAGACTCTGGACCCGATCACGTCCACCTCGGAGCGAACGGGCCGTAGCGCTGTCGCGCTAGGGTTGTGCGGAGTTGACGAGCGGCGTCCGCAGCGTCGTGTCGGAGGGCCAGTGGTGGCCGTAGCCCGAGAGCAGACAGACCGAGGCGCCGATGGCAAAGACGATCAGGAGGCCCACGGCGGCGACGCGGTAGAGGGCCTCCGGAACGCCGCGGCTCTCGGGGACTCGGCTAAAATCGAGATATTCGTCGTCGCGAACGATCATCGCTACGCTCCCTTCGCCGTAAAGCCGATCACGTTGAGGCCGGCCAGTATGGCAAGAATGGCGCCCAGCCCGAGCAGGAAGAGCATGATTTTGAAGACGTTGTTCTCGACGCCGGTCGCCTTCCAATCTTTGTAGAGCGAGTAAAACGAAACGACGGCCACGACGATGCCGGCGGTGACCGCTCCGAGCCGTTCGATGATTGCCGGATTCATTCTCGCTCCTTAAATCAGGTAGAAGATTGAGAAGAGCACGACCCAGATCACGTCGACGAAGTGCCAATAGAGCGTGCCTGCGGTGATTCCGAAGAACTTTCCGCGCGTGTAGACGCCGGAGGCCGATTGCAGCAGCAGCGTCGTGAGGTAGCAAACGCCGATGAAGACGTGGAAGCCGTGCATGCCGGTCAGCGTGAAGAACGAGGCGCCGAAGATCCCGCTGCCCGCCCAGGTCACGTGCTCGCCGTAGATCAGATGGGTGTATTCGTAACCCTGACCCGCGAGAAATCCGGCGCCGAGCACGATCGTCGCGAGCAGGAACCAGACGTAGCGCATCCAGTGTCCGTGCTTGAAGTTCTCCAGCGCGTAATGCATCGTTGCGCCCGAACCGAAAAGCACGACCGAGTTCCAAGCGGCGAAGGGAACGTCGAGACGCGGGATGCCCGGAGGCGGCCATCCTTGTCCGCTGTTGCGCATGTAGAGATACGCAAAAATGAACGACGAGAAGAGCACGCAGTCGCTGATCAGGAAGAGCAGGAAGCCCTGCAGTCGCAGTTCGCGCGTTTCGAGGTAGAGCTGATCGGGCTCTCCGTGCGCGCCGTGCGCGAGCGTTGCAACCGACATCAATGCGCTCCTGCGGTGACCGGCGGGGTATCGGTGAGTTCTTCCTCGAGCCCCTTATATGGTAACGGCTGCGAGAAGTCGTACGGGAGCCCGTAGACGGTCGGCACGTGCTTGAAGTTGTAGTAGTTCGGCGGCGACGGAACCTGCCACTCGAGCGTGCGCGCTCCCCACGGGTTCGGCCCGGAGCGCTTTCCGTTGCGGATGCTCCAGATCGCGTTCACGAAGAAGATCAGAATCGCGATCGCCATGATGTACGACGAGACCGTTTCGAATCGGTTCCAGAACTGGAACTGCGGATCGTAGGTAGCTACTTCGCGCGGCATTCCCAGCATTCCGAGCCAGTGCATCGGAATGAACGTCCCGTTGAATCCGATGAAAAATAGCCAGAAGTGTAGATGGCCGAGCTTCTCGCTCATCAGCCGCCCGGACATCTTCGGATACCAATAGTACATACCGGCGAAGACCGCCATAAGGCTGCCGCCGACGAGCACGTAGTGCAGGTGGCCGACGATAAAGTACGTGCCGTGCACGTGAAGGTCGAACGGAATCGCGGCGAGGAAGATTCCCGTGATGCCGCCGATGGTGAAGAGCCCGATGAAGCCGATCGCGAAGAGCATCGCGGTCGAGTAGTGAATCTTTCCTCCAAAGAGCGTCGCGGTCCACGAGAAGATCTTGATGCCGGTCGGAATGCCTATGACGAAGGTGAGAATCATGAACGGCAACTGCAAGAACGGCGCCAGACCGGAGGTGAACATGTGGTGGGCCCAGACCATGAAGCCGGCCAGCGCAATCGCCATGGATGAGAACGCGATCAGCTTGTAGCCGAAGACCGGTTTGCGGGCAAACGTCGGCAGCACTTCCGAGATGATGCCGAAACCCGGCAGAATCATGATGTAGACCGCCGGGTGCGAATAGAACCAGAACATGTGCTGCCACATGACCGGACTGCCGCCCTTGGTCGGGTCGTAGAACGGCACGCCGAACTGCCGCTCGATGAAGAGCGCGGCGAGCGCTGCGGCCAGCGCCGTCGTGGCAATCATCAGCAGCGGCGCGGTCGCGAACTGTCCCCAAACGAAGAGCGGCATGCGCGTGAAGGTCATGCCCGGCGCTCGCATCTTCAAGATGGTTACCACGAAGTTTATGCCGGTCATGGTCGAGCTGACGCCGACCAAAAAGATGGCGGCGCACCACATCGACGTTCCGGCCGCACCTTGGAGCGATACCGGCGGATACTCCATCCAGCCGGCGGTCGGCGCTCCCATCAGAAACGACGAGAACAGCATCAGACCGGAGACCGGGAAGATCCAAAAGCTCAGCATGTTCAGCCAAGGAAACGCAACGTCGCGCGCCCCGATCTGAATCGGGAAGACGAGATTGCCGAACCCGCCGGTGAGCAACGGTATAATCACCAGCCAGACCATGGCGCTTCCGTGAACGCTATAGACTTCGTTGTAGGTATCGGGCGCGATGAAGCCGCCGTTGGCATTGTACAGCTGCGTTCGGATCGCTTCGGCCAACAGGCCCGAGAGCATGAAAAAGACGAAGGCCGTGATGATGTACTGGATGCCGATGATCTTGTGGTCGAGCGAAAAGACGTATCGCCGGACGAACCCCTGAGGTTCGGGATGGATATGGTCGGCGATGCCGCCGGAAGGTACCGCTGCTACTGCCATAGTTCTCTTGATTCTCTCACTTCAGCGTGCCGAGAAATGCTACCAAATTCGCAATATCCTGCGCCGAGAGGCCGTTCGCCGTCGCGTTCGGCATCGTGCCCATGCTCCCAGTGTAGCCGTTCTGAAGAATCGCAGCGACGTTTTGCGGCGTCGCCGGTTGCCCGTTGACCAGGTTGGGATGAGCGGGGTCGCTTAGGACGCCTTGAAGGCCGGGACCGACCAGCACCTGATTGAAGGGCGCCAGCTTGTGGCAGGCGGTGCACTTCTGGGCAAAGAGCGTCTTACCGGCCGCTGCGTCGCCGCCTTGGAGCGAGATCGCCCCTCCGCCCGCGGCCGGCAGCGCGTTGCTCGCGTGCGCGTTCTTTTGCTGCCAATACTTGTACCACTTGTCGAACGCCGGCTTATCCTCGATGACGAGGTACTGCTTATCCATCTCGCTGTGCAGCACGCCGCAGAACTGCGTGCAGATGATATGGTAGCGCCCGACGAGCCTCGGTGTGAACTTGATCGTCGTGACCAGGCCCGGAACCGTATCGTTCTTGAGCCGCATCGCCGGCACCCAGAAGCCGTGAATGACGTCGGCCGACGTCAAGTTCAGCGTTACCGGCACGTTGATGGGGAGATGCATCTCGTCGCTGATCTCGCCGTTGACCTGCGGATACCGGAACGAGAAGTAGAACTGGTGGCCGATCGCTTCGACGACGAGACCGTTTTGCGGCTCGAGCATCACCTCGTACCAAATCCGGACGCTGACGATCGAGAGCAAGACGACGAAGAGCGATGGAATGACCGTCCACCAGAACTCGAGCTTGTGGTTGTCGTGGATCTGCAGCCCGATCGCGTCGGGCGGATCGCTCGGCCGCGCCCGGAACGCGACCGCGAAATAGACCAGGTACCCTGCGACAAAAATCCAAAGTGCGCTGCCGGTAGCGGCCATGAAGCGGAAAAGGACGTCGACCTGCCGTGCGGTGACGATTGCCGCCGGAAGGTACTTCTCGAGCGGAAACGTCGTCCAGAATACGATCGCGGCGACCGAGAGAATCGCCAAGATCGCCGTCGCGGTCCAGAATCCGCGACCCAGTGCCGCGGGCTGCGCTCTGTTCTCAACCAAAATAGAACTCGCTCCTCACGCTTACTGCTCTTTAAAAACTCTATCGGTGGCCCCTGCAAATTCGCGAACGAGCCAGTCGACGTTCGTGATCGCGCTGCCGACGACGACCGCGTCCGCCCCGGCGTCGAGCGCGGCGCGTGCCTCTCCGGGGGACCGGATGCCGCCTTCGCAGATGCGGAAAGACGCAAGCTGCGCGAGCTCCGCGACGAGATCGAGGGCGGGGAGCCGTCGACCGGCCGTGTCGGGCGTGTAGCCGCAGAGCGTCGTCGCCACCGCATCGGCGCCAAGGCCGGCGGCCGTGCGTGCATCTGCGGCGGTGGCACAATCCGCGAGCGCGAGGCGCTCCTGTGCGTGAATTGCCGCAATCAGTTCGGCGAGCTGCGTCTCTCGCGGACGGCGGCGAGAGGTTGCGTCAAACGCCACGATCTCCGCGCCGGCTTCCACGATTTCGCGGACCTCCTCGGGTGTCGGCGTGATGTACGGCTCGAAGCCGGGATACTTGCGTTTGATCAGTCCGACGATCGGAAGCGCCACGACCGCACGCACGGCGCGCAAGTGATCAACGCCGGCCACGCGAACGGCAACTGCGCCATTGGCTTCGCACGCGCGCGCCATCGCGGCGATGACGTGCGCATCGTCGAGCGCCGAGCCGCGCCATGCCTGCACCGAAACGATGAGGCCGCCGCGCAGCCGTTCCAACAGCGTCATAGGGCGAGCTCGGCGATCGGTAATCCGATCGCGCGATAGGCCAGGAGTAGGGCCCCACCGGCCGGATCGTAGCGCGACTCGACGATAGCCGTCGCCGGAAGCGCTTGGAGGATCGCTGCGCGCACCCGCTCGCGAAAGAAGGCACTTTCGAAGACGCCGCCGGTAAAGGCGACGCGCGGCGCCGCACCGGCGCCAATCGCCGTACGAACCAGCGCGGCGAGGCGATCGGCTCCGCTCTCCGCGATCGATCGAAAGCGCTCGCACTGCATGATCTGCGGCGCAAAGGCGGCAAGGCGGTCGCGGGTGAGCTCTCCCTTATAGAGCTCGTGTACGAGCCGGCGCAACGACGAAACGCCGAAGTACTCGCAGACGGCGCGGGTCTCGCCGGCAAGCGACGAATCGCCGTCGTCTTGCGCGCGCATCATTCGCGCCAACGCCTCGCGCACGAGTGCAAATGCGCTCCCCTCGTCACCGAAGAGATACCCCCACCCGCCCAACGTGCACGACCAGCCGTTCTCGGCCGTGCCGTAGACGACCGAGCCGGTACCGGCGATCGCGACCACCCCCGCGCTCCCCTCCAGCGCGGCAGCATGGGCGATCGGCGTATCGTGCATCAGCGACGTATGCGCCGACGGCAGCTCGGGCGGCCGGCCGTAGACGCGGCCGTCGTAACCGCTGACTCCCGCGACGATCGCGTCGAATCGGCTCGCGCTGGGAAGCTTGGCGGCATCTAACGCTTTTGCCAGCGCGCCGTGCAGCGCGTCACGCAAGCGCGTCGAGTCTCTCCCGGCGCCGACTTCGTCGGCCGGCCCCGCGACGCCGCGTCCCAGCACGCGCCCCGCATCGTCGCCGACGAGCGCCGTCGTCGAACTCTGCCCGCCGTCGATGCCGGCAAGGAGCCTCATGCGTCGCCCTCCATGAGCAGGCGCGCGAAATCTACCGCAGCGGATTCGCGTGCGCGGCGATCCGCGATCGTCCTCACCTCGCCGATCCGTTCGCGATGATGGTAGAGCTCGTGACCGACCGCGAGCGCAACGAACTCGCCGAGCCGTTCGATCGGGAGCGACGCGGCAACGCGAATGTTGAGCCGAATCTCCGGAAGCTTCGGATCGTATTCCGAGCGCAGCTCGTCCGCTCCCCAATCGCCAAGGTCGGCGAAGCGCACGGCAACGCCGTATGCACGCGCCCGGGCGAGCGCGTTGCTCACAGCAGCACCCCGTCGGCAACGAGCTGCGCGCGCAGTTCGCGGGGGTCGACGTCGCCGACGCGTATCCCGCGCGCGCAGGCGAGCGCCGCCGCAGTGCCGGCGGCCTGCCCGAGCGTCATGACGGTCGGCGTGAGCCGCGTCGACGCCAGCGCCTCGTGCGTCGTGGAAATGCAGCGTCCGGCGACGAGCAGCTGCTCTCGGTTAACGGGTACCAGCGTGCGGTAGGGAATTTCGTAGCTCTCGCCCCGCGCCAGCCGGTGCGTCGTCGTACCGCTGCCGCGCGGATTGTGCACGTCGATCGGATACGCGCTGCGCGCTACCGCGTCGTCGAACTTGCGCGCTCCCAGCACGTCGTCGCGCGTGAGCGTGTAGCGGCCGACGATTCGGCGCGACTCGCGAATGCCGACCTGCGTACCGCTTCCGGCGATGCGCGCGTTGCGAAATCCCGGCACTCGCGCGCGAAAGAACTCGAGCAGCTGCATCGCCTGCAGGCGCGACTCGACCTCCGCGCGCGTCAGGTCGTCGGGATCGAGCGGATCCACGTCCACCACGCGCGTCATATTGACCGTCACTTCGTCGGGATAGGGCGAGATGAAGAACGAGACCAGCTCTCGCGGAATGTCGACGATCCCGTCCTCGCGCGCTTGCTCCCAGAGCGCGTAGAGTCCCGCCACGGCGGTCAGCCGTTGCGCGGTACGCTCCGCGGGCGGGATCGAGCTGCGCAGCTCTTCGGGATGTTCGCGCACGTACTGCGCGAGTGCGGCGAGATCGACGTGGCTCAGGCGGAAGATCAGCGTCGCCGGCTGAACGCGTCCCTGCTCGTCGCCTTGCTGCGTCGGCACGCCTGCCGATGCGGCAACGAGCGCATCGGCGGTCGCGTCGACGACCACGCTGCCGCAGTATCTCCGCGTTCCGGCAACCGTCGCAACGCTTGCACCGGTTACCGTCGTACCGTCGACGTCGGCGGCGAGGAAGTAGGCATGCAGCAGCAGCGCTACACCCGCTTCGCGCATCATCTCCAAGAGCAGCGCCTTATGAACTTCGGGATCGAAGGGCGTAATCGAGGCAACGTAGTCGGAGGAGTCTGTCAGGTGCCCCGGCGAGGCGCCTTTGCGCATCAAGCGCTCGACGATCTCCTCGGCAATGCCGCCGACGATGCGCTCCGTCGCGGAATGAAACGTCATCCACGGCCCGACCATCGCTGCGGTCGCCGTTCCGCCGAGAAAACCGTATCGCTCGATCAGCAGCGTGCGCGCACCGCGACGCGCGGCGGCGATCGCCGCAGCGCAACCGGCATTGCCCCCGCCGACGACCAAAACGTCGCAATCGGGCATGCAGGCCATTTCCTCGCCTTACAAAATAACCCGCCATGCAAGTTCAACTCATTGCGCAGGAGAGGAACTGGGCGATGGCCGCGCATTTGAGTGCGCTCGTCGCCGTTGCAGGCGTCCCGTTCGGGCACGTCCTCGGACCACTGGTCATCTATCTAGTCAAAGGACACGAGTCGGAGTTCGTCGGCGAGCACGCGCGAGCGTCGCTGAACTACCAAATCACGGTTTCGATACTGGCGATCCTCGCGGTGATCGTCGCGCTCGCGGCGACCTTTGGATTCATCGTTCCGCTCTCCAGGGCCGACGAGGCTACGGCCGGATTCAACCTTGTCGCGCTTTGGATCGCCTTCGGCGTCGGATCTTTGATGGTGGTGCTGGCTTCGATTCTCTTCATCGTTCTCGGTACGCTGGCCGCAAGCGAAGGACGCACGTACAACTACCCCTTCGCCATCCGCTTCCTCCGCTAGAGAGGGTTCGACATGCTGATGCAACGCGTAAAGCCGCTCGCGCGCATTCTCGCCGAGGGGAACGATTCAGAACGCGGCCTCAAACGATCGCTCGGCCCGTGGGCGCTCACGGCGATGGGCATCGGCGCGATCATCGGCACCGGCATCTTCGTGTTGACCGGCGTCGCTTCGGCAACGCGAGCGGGACCGTCGATCACGATCTCGTTCGTGGTCGCGGGCATCGTCAGCGGGCTCGCTGCGCTCTGCTATGCCGAAGTCTCCAGCAAGATTCCGATTTCCGGAAGCGCATACACGTATACGTATGCGACGCTCGGCGAGCTACTGGCGTGGATCATCGGTTGGGATCTCGTCCTGGAGTACGCCCTCGGCGCCGCAACCGTCAGCATCGGTTGGTCCGGCTATTTCGTTAACATATTGCATCAAACAGGGCTAGGCTTCTTGAATGTCCCGCCCGAGTGGGCGAATGGGCCGCACTGGGGCCTCGCGGGTCAGGCTGGGGTCTCCGGCTATGCAAACCTACCTGCCGCCGGCATTATCCTCGTGATTACCGCGCTGCTTGCACGGGGAACGCGTGAGTCGGGTTCGGTGAACGCCGTGATTGTCGCGATCAAGCTGCTGATCGTTCTCTTCTTCATCGCGATTGGAGTTGGTCATATCAACGGCGCCAACTACCACCTACCGCCGGGCGGCCCGGCGGGCTTGGGCGGATACTTCCCGTTTGGGGTTGCGGGAATGCTCGGCGGCGCAGCGTTCATCTTTTTTGCGTACATCGGCTTTGACGCCGTATCCACCACCGCCGAAGAGGCTCGCAACCCCGGGCGAGACCTACCCTTCGGCATCATCATGAGCTTGATAGTCTGTACCGTCCTCTACATCATCGTGGTCGCGATTCTCAACGGGATCGTGCCATTCTACAAGCTCAACGTCGCCTATCCGGTGGCTTTTGCAATGAACTACATCGGCTTGGGCTGGGCCGGTGTTATCATATCGATCGGTGCAATCGCCGGCTTAACGACCGTGCTGCTCGTGATGATGTTCGGGCAAAGCCGCATCTTCTTCGCGATGTCTCGCGACCGCCTTATCCCTCCCTCGTTCACGCGAATCCACCCGACTTGGCGGACTCCGATTTTTGCGACGCTCTTCTTCGGCATTTGCATCGCCGTTATAGCGGCGGTAACACCGATTAATATCGTGGGCTCGCTAACGAATATGGGTACGCTCGCCGCGTTTATCCTGGTCTCTATCGCGGTTCCGATACTGCGCCTACGTCATCCCGAGATGAAGGGCTCTTTCCAGTTGCCTTTGGGGCCGTACGTTATTCCAGCACTCTCGGCGATTACTGCGCTGGGCTTGATCTACTACCTGCGGGTCGGAAACCCGGAGTTCTACGGCTTCCCAATCGTTTGGCTCTGGTTCCTGATCTGGCTCGCTGTTGGACTCGTGTTCTACTTCACCTATGGCATACGCAAGAGTACCGTAGCACTTGAAGAGGCCGAACGCCTGGCGATCAAGCAGCCGCGAGTGAACTAAGCCTCCCGCGCGACGAGCAGGAGCGCGACGCGCTCGTCCGGCGCGCAGCCGAGCACCTCTTCGGCGGCGAGCTGCGCGCCTTGTTCGGCACTCGTCAAACCTGCGAACGCCGCGATTCGCGCGCCGCGTAAGAGATAGACCGCGGGCAGCGCGCGGCCGACGTCGCCGAAACGCGTTTCACGCTCGATGGCGCCGCGTACGCGCGCGGTTAGCTCGCCGGCGCTCGCCCGCGTCAGGACCGGATCGCGCAGCGCCAGGCGAACCGCACCGCGCTCGTCGACGACCCGCAGATCGCGTCGCCGGCGATATCCGGCCAGCGCCGGCGTCAGCTCGACTTCCTCGAGTTCGGCGCGTTCGCAGCGCAAGGAATCGGCCGCAGCGACGCGGCGCTGCTCCGGCGTTGACGAAAGCCCGGCGGCCGATTCGACCAGCGCCGTCGCCCCCGAAGCCGTCGCTCGCACGCGATTGCGCTGCGTATCTATTTCCACCTCGACCTCGATACGATCGGGCGCGGCGCCGGCGGCGACGACGCGATCGGCGGCCTCGCGGCGAATCCGCGCGATATCGCGCGGCGACGGCGCAACGATCGTTCGCTCGACCGTGTCGCGCACGAGTGCGAGCGCAACGCCGATCGGCGCGATTACCTCAGCGTCGCGCGCGATACGATATCCGATCTTCATTCGCTGCGCGACTGGCGGAACGAGCGCACCCGCTCCGCCGCCTCCGCCGACGATCGCCACGGTTTCGGGCTCCAGCTCGTACTCGGCGACGAGCCGCTCGACCGCGATCCGCACCTTCTCGGCGGCGGCGGCAAGCACGTCGCGAGCGAGTGCGAGCGGATCGCCGCCGAGATGCGCAGCGAGCAGCTCGAAAGCGCGCAGAGCCGCTTCGGTATTGCCGGCGGCGAAGGCGCCGGCCGGAACCGTCCCAAGCGCATTTGCCGCGCAGGTTACCGTCGGCGCGATACGCCGTCCGTCGCGAGCGATCAGCACCGCATACTCCGCTTCATCGCGCGGCGTGGGCGCGATACGTTCGACCGCGGCGCCGTCGAGTGAATCCGGCGAGACGAAAGCGGCATAGGCGCAGCCCGCAATGTGCGCGCTGCGGGGTCCGACGTCGCGCATTGCGTTGCCGCCGAGCCGCACCATACTGCCGCCGCCGATTCCGAGCGTCCGCACGTCGAGCGTGCGCAGCATCGTGCGATGGCCCCCGATGCGCGCGGGCTGCATCTGCGGGCGGCCGGCACGAATGGCCGAGCAGTCGGAGCTCGTACCGCCGACTTCGATGAAGATTCCCTCGCTCAATCGCTCGTACAGCAGCGCTCCGGCAACGCCCGCAGCGGGACCCGAGAGCAGCGTCAGGATCGGCCGCCGCTCGATCTCCCGCACGTCCATTACCCCGCCGTCACTGCGCATCACCATCAATGGAGCGGGAATGGCCGCGCGCCGTACCGCATCGGCGGTCACGCGCGCCGTCCGCACCATCTTCGGGAGAATCGCCGCGTTGAGTGCGGCCGTTCGCGTGCGAGCGCGCAAACCGTAGGCACTGCTGACGTCGTGCCCGCTGGTCGCATCGACGCCGCGCGTTCGCGCGTAGGTGACGGCCAGCGATTCGTTCGCGGGCCGGTCGACACTAAAGCTCTCGCTGGCCGCAATCGCCTGCGCCCCGCGCGCGATCAGCGCGTCGATTCCCGCACGCACCGCCGGTTCGTCGCTCGCCGGAGCGAAAACAACGTCGGGCACGAACGGAGCGGCTCCCGGAAGCGGCACGCTGCCGAAGCGCATCTGCCGCTTGGAGAGCCACGACAAGCCGGCGAGCAGCCCGATCACGCCGACCCGCGCGAGGTCCCCTTCGAGCAGTGCGTTCGTCGCCTGGGTCGTCGAGTGGGCGATGAAGGCAATCTTGCTCGCGTCGATCGCCGCATCGGCGAGTAGACGCGCGATCCCCGAAACGATCCCTGCGGCCACGCCCTCAGGCGCATCGTGCGTCGTCGGCACCTTGACGACCGCGAGCAGCTCGCGCGTGACGGCATCCACGGCAACCACGTCGGTAAACGTGCCGCCGACGTCGATGCCGACGCGTATCGAGCGCTGCCCGGCGCGCTCTGCGTTACCAATCGGCGACGAGAACATACGTCACCATCGCGAGATCGACGTGCCTCTCCCGCGAGTACCGATCGAAGAGCGCGTTCAGGTCGCGTTGCAGCCGTTCCGCCTCCGGACCCGACTGCGGGAGGTACGACGACGACGCGGCGCGGCCGAGCAGCGCTTTGCGATCGAGCCGCTGACGCGAGCGATGCTCGCTCTGCGATATCCGAGCGCCGGGAAATGCGGCAAAGAACTCGATCGCACGGCGCCGCAGCTCTTCGGTATCGTCGGTCGCATAGGCTCGCACGATGCCGCCGTACGCGCGCGTGAAATCATCGCGTTCGTCGCGCTCGTATTGCAGAACGGCGGCGCGCCGGCGCGCCACGCGCCGGAACTCGTTCAGCGCGTCCGCCGTCGCAAACCAATGAAAGGCCTGACACGCAACGATTGCGTCGACGCTCGCATCGGCGAGTCCGGTACGTTCGGCGGTGCCTTCGCGCCACGTCACCAAGCCGTGCGACTCTGCGGCGGCGCGCATCTTCGCATTCGGCTCGATCGCGATGACGTGCACGCCGCGCTGCGCAAACAGGCGCGCGGAAATCCCCGTGCCGGCACCGAGATCGGCAACGGTCAGCCGCTCCGGATCGCCAAGCCCTTCGAGCGCGGCGTCGATCGCGCCGGACGGATACGAGGGACGAAATGCGGCGTAGGCTTGGGCGCGCGTCTCGAAGCGCTCGGTCGATTTCATGCGGTAAACGGCGCTCCCAACGTAATCTCGAACTCCCGGTTCGCTCGCATGATTTCGAGCCGGTGCGGTCTGCCGTCGTAGGCCATCCGCTCGGACTGAAAGGTGCCGTAACGCCACCACGGCAGGCCGTCGATATTCTCGATCACGTCACCCGAGCGCAAGCCGGCAACGTAGGCGGGGCCCCCGGCTCGAACGTACGCGCGCAGATTGCCGTCGTCGCTGCGAAAGAACGAATAGAAATACGTCGGCTTGTCACCCGGCCGTACGGCGACACCGGTGCCGAAGAGATTCGCGCTGCGAACCGGGTCGGCACTCGTCCAAACGCGCATCCGGTCGACGCCGTGCAAGGCCAGCGTTCTCGCCGCCGCGGCGGCGGCCGTCGGGGCGACGACTTCGTGATCGTGCCATTCGGAAACGATCCACCCGCCGCAATCCTCCAAACGCAGACCCACGTCGACGTCCTCACCTTCGATCAGCGAAAACGTCGTCGCCATAACGTAGACGTACGCCGCGTAACGTTTCGCGGTGCAGTCGCTCGCGTCGGGATCCTCGTGCACCCCAGTCGTCTCCGACCGGCCGCTCGCGAGCGCGGACGTAACGGTCTGGGCCGCGACGCGTCCGAGCGGCGTCCCGTCGTTATCGATCGCGATGCGGTTTCGTGCGCCGGAGGGCGCGTAAAATCCGGGCAAGGTCTCTTGTGCCGACGCAGCCGGAACGAGCGCGGCAAATGGACTCGCGCCGAAAAGGGCGGGCGCGGCGAAGACGACGGCAAGCGTCGCGGCGACGGCAACCGCGGTTTGATACCCGATCGCACGTTTCGTGATGACGTCGATCGGAACGCCGGTGAAGTTGGCAACCCAGACGTTCGCGGTATTCGTCGGGTCGCAGACGTTCTGAACTTGGACGACCGCCATGATCGCCGCCACGATTACGACCGGCGGCAAGACGTGCGCCCCCAGCAGCGCGGTGAAGATCGCGATACCGACGCCGAACGGATTGAGCGGTCCGCGATAGAGCACCAGTGGGCTCGCGACGCCGAAGAGCAGCACGTACGCGAACGGATTGCGAAGCCAGCCGCCCGCGACGAGCGGCTGGAGCGCGGCCGCGAACTGCGGCTCCCGCGTCGCGACGAGCAGCATTCCGATGCCCATAAAAAGCAGCACCGCCGGAGCGACGTCTTCTACGCCTTGAATCGCCGCTGCGACGAGACGCTTCACCGCCAACCTCGGACGGGTGACGATGACGCCGAAGATCGCGGCGATGAGAAAGGCCGGCGCGGCCTCGATTCGCAGCGCATAGTAGAGCACCAGCGGAAGCACCGGCGTGAGCAGCGCGATTGCCGAAACGCGTGGCCGCTCGTCGGGCTCGGCGCGAACGGCCCAGGTCGCATAGGCGCGCTCGCGCCGGAACGAGACGGCCGCATAGACGACGAGCGCGACGGCGTCGATGGCGGCGAGCACGATCGCGTAGCGAACGAGCTGCGGCGCGCTCACCCCGAAGTACTTCGTATAGAAGGTCCAGTTGGCGATGTTGAAAATGAAGCCGAGCGCGAAGCCCATCAGAAAGAGCGTTGCGGCAATCGTGCGCGGCACGCCGGCCGTCATCATGATCGGAAGCACGATCGAGCCGACCATAATAATGCCTCCGAGGCCGGAGAGCGAGGTGAAGAGCACCGCAACGATCGCGCAAAAGACGAGCGACAGCACCAGCGGCCGTTCGCCGCCGAACTCGGCCGCGAGGTCGACGATCGTGCGCGCGATGCCCGTCTCGATCGTAACCCGGCCGAGCAGCGCTCCGAAGATCACCGCGACGTAGACCGGCGCCAGTTGTACCGCGCCGTCGGTGATGATGCCGCCGAGTTTTGTGCCCGGTACCCCGGCGGCGAGCGACATGAGCAGAGCCATCGCCGGTACCGCTACGAGTGCGGGCACCCAGCGGCGGTACATCAGCACCGCGAAGAACGCAAAGACCAGCAGAATCCACGCGGCACTCATCGGTTGCCAATTAGGATATGCTCGGTCGGTTTACCCTTTAGATCTGCGCGGAGCGCCGTGTGCCTAAGCCGCTTGGCCCTACCGGTAAGCCGCCCCGCGATCTCCTGCAAGGCTTCATCGAATCACCAGAGCAAAGGCAGCAGTGCTGCTTGGGGTGACAGCCCGAAGCTTCGCGGAAGCCGGCCCAGCGTCGACGATTCTCGTCAGCGCGCCGCCGAAGTAACGGGCGAAATCACGCTCTCGAAGGGCGGAAGCGTCTTCGTCTGCACGTAATCCCGCGTTACGCGATAGAACGCGTCGGCGTACTCGATCGCCTTCTGCGCGGCGAGGTGATAGCGCTCGAGGTTACTCGCGAGATGGCCATCGCGGCTCTCGTAGAGCCAGGCCCGTTGATAGAGCGGCGCCAAACCTTCGTACGCGTCGCGCAGCTCCCACATCCAGTACTTGCACCAGAACAGATCGCGCTCGGCGCGGTCGGGATCGGAAGCGGCGTGCGCGACGGCGTCGGCGTACATCGCCGGCACTTCCGTCGCCATTTGGAACTTACGTCCTAAGGCGTCGTAGCGCCGCGCCGCGAGCAACATGACGAACGCGGCGTCGGCGTGCAGCGGCGGCATGCTGAAGTAGCGGTCCTGCTCGACGCGCTCCGCCAAGAGCCGCACGTGGCGCAGATCGACCTTGGCGAGTTGGCTGCCGGCGAGCGGGTCGAACGGATCGGCCCAAAAGAGCGCGTCGGTCTGGCCGTACGCGCTATTGGACGGCTCCAGGGCGCGAAGCACGGCGGCCAAGTCGCCGACATCGGAACCGTACGTCGCATCGTCGACGCCGAAGAACGCGCTCGGGAAATCTCGCGCGAAGTCGTCCGGCACGACGTCCCCCGTCTGCCAGGCTGCCGCGGCGGCGTAGATCACCGGGTACCACGTCGCTTCGTAGAGCGTCTCACCGTCGTCGTGCCAAACGGTTTGGAAGAGGCCGAGAACCTTCGCCGTCTTCCCTTCGCCGATGAAGCGGCGCTCGTTCGCAAGCGCGGTGTCGATTGCCGGGTAGATTTCGTTCCAATTGCTCGCACCGGGCGCGACCATCTGCTCGAAGCCGCCGCGCGCGATCGTTTGAATGTACGGCTCGAAGGTCGGCTCGTTGCCGTAATGCCAGTTGACGATGACCGCCGAGCGCGGAATCAGCTTCATGATTCCGGGGTCGTTTTCGATTCCGTCGTCCCAGAGCATGATTCGCGCTCCAGAGGGAGCAATCAAACGATTCATCGCGACGATATGGTCGGCATAGGCCTGCGAGCGGCCGCGCTGCGCAACGTAGGCTTCGGTCCGGCCCAGACCGAGCGTTGCCGTTTCATCGGAGCCGATGTGAAAGAAGGGCGGCTTTCCGACCGCGGCGAGTTCCTGCGTAACTATTCGCGTCAGGTACTCCATCGAGAGTGGTACCTTCGGCGCCAAGAGGAATCCGTGCGGCAGCTCGGCGGCGCTCGCGTACTGCTCGACGCGCAAGGTGTTGTGCATGTGGGCGAAACTCTGCTGCTCCGGGATGAGGGCAACGTGAAAGCGCGCCGCATAGAGCGTCAGCTCGCGAAGCTGCGCCGGCGTGATTCCGTCGAGCGGCGCCGGGAGCGGGTCGGTGGGACTGAGAAACGCGTGCTCCATGTACAGGGAGTAGCCGTTCATCTTGAACGAGGCAATCGTGCGAATGCGCTCCTCGAAGTAGCGCATCGTGGGCAGCGGACCTCGCGACACGTCGTCGGAGAGAACGCGCCACCGCAGGGCGGGCCGGTCTTCGATACGCACGCACGGCATCGACCAACGCCCGTTTGCGCGCATCGGCAGTTGCGCCAGCGTCATCGCTCCATAAAAAGCGCCGGCCGCGTCGGCGCTTTCGATCGATGCGCGGCCGCCTTGGACCGTCAAGCGATACGCCTGCGGTGCGAGCGAGTCGTCGCGGCGCAGCACGATCGTCGCGCCGGTTGCAACGGTGCGCAGCGCTCCGATGCCGAGCGAGCGCCAGCGTTCGTCGAGCTCGTCGCGCGCTCCCGGATCGAAACCGGCGGCGACGCTTCGCGGAACGGTGGGCGCACCCGCGCAGTTCAAGCGTTCGATGGAAACCGGATGAGGAATGAGGTGCAGCAACGTCGCCGCAGCCGCGAGGAACACTACGGCATCTTCAATGCGATCGCGCGGATTGCCGCATCGCGCTCGCCGAGCACCGCGACGACGTCGTCGAGAAAGGGCGCTGCCGATCCGGCGTCGACCGACGCCGCACGGTCGGCCAGTTCCACGGTCGCAGCATCGGCCTGCGCCACCGCGCGGACGCCGTCCTGAGGCGCGCTCGCGCCCGCGACTCGATGCGCCGCGAAGGCACGCGGATCGGCGAATTCGACGCGCAGCAGCACTTCGTCGAGCCGCTGACGCACGTCGGGTGAAAGCGCGCACCGCCCGCCGATGCCGGCCAAAGCTTCCCCGAGATACGCGCGAACGTATTCGTCAGACCGGCGAAGATCGAGATCGCCTTCATAACCCGGAAAATCGGCGATCTTCGCACGTAGCTCGTCGAGCGCTTCCATGGCGGCAGACTTACGACGTGGCCCGGCGGAGGGCCTCGAAGGCCCCGTGGGAAGATACTTCGGATGAAGCCTGCAACGGCATGGCCGGCATATCTCGTCGCCGCGGCCTGTTTTGCAATCGCACTCATCTCGTCGATTGCAAACATCTCGCTGCTCGGCCAGGTCAAGCAGCAGCAACGCGAACTCGCGAATCTTTCCGAGCGATCGCTCGCGCTCGCGCGAACCCTCGCCGGCGAACGCACGGCGCTCTTCGACGTGCTCGACACGCACGCTCGGCACTATCAATTCGGCACGGGCGAGCTGGTCACGCACGGAACGCGTATCTATCTGGCGTTGCGGACGGTTCCCGAGCCGCCCCACGGCAAGGTCTATCAAGCGTGGACTATTACACGAGGCTCGACGAAAGCGCTCCCCTCGTCCACGTTCCTGCCCGACGCGCGCGGCGTCGCGCTCATCGTTCTCCCCGCCGATGCGCGTTCGACGGCCGAAGTCTCGGTCACGCTGGAGCCGGACGGCGGAAGCAAAGAACCGACGAGCAAACCGTTGATGGACGCGACCCTTTCCGGTCCGTGATCGAAGCTGTTTCGGATACGAACCGAGAGCCGGCATTAGCGTACCTCGCGCGCTCGCCGTATCTCAACGTCTTTCTCTCTCACGTGCTTCTGCACAACCCGCTGCCCTACGAGCGCAAACACGTCGCCGTCGCAATCGAGCGCGGGGAGGTTCTCGGGGTTGCCTATTGGGGGCGTCAGCTCGTGCTCGCCGCCGAGCCTTCGACGATCGGCGATTTCGCGAATGAGGCAAAGCGCCATCGCGGCGAGCGCATGATCGTCGGCGAGCGTGAAACGATTCGCACCTTCTGGCATGACGTTCGCGCCTGGCACGCCCCGCCGCGTCTCGTACGAGATTGTCAGTACGTGATGATGGTCGATCGCTCGCGATTATGTCGATACGAGCATAGCGGCATCACCATCCGGCAGGCGAAGCTCTCCGAATGGAAGGCCGTCGCCGAAAGTTCGGCCGAGATGATTCGTCACGAGCTCTCCTACGATCCGCGGCGCGGCGCACCCGAGTTCGGAACCGGCATCCGCGAAATGATCGAACGGAAACTCTGGTGGGTCGGCGTCGCCGACGGCGGCATCTGCTTCTTCTGCAATCTCGGACCGTGGTGCACGAAGACGCTTCAGCTGCAAGGAATTTGGACGCCGCCCGAGCTCCGAGGGCGCGGATTTGCAACCCGGTCGCTCGCCGCGCTCTGCGACCGCCTGCTCGACGTTTCGCCGACGCTTTCGCTCTACGTCAACGATTTCAACGAGCCGGCGATCGCGCTCTACCGGCACGTCGGTTTCGACCGCGTGGGCGAGTTTCAGACCCTGCTCTTTTAGATGTTTCTGCCGCTCTGCCTAGATCGATTTCGTCACGACGAAGGTCACTTGCGCACCTTGCAGGACGAATGCGTTGGTTGGGATTACGGGCGCTCCCGGTATCCCGCCGTAGACGAAGCCGCCGCCGACGACCGTGAACGGATCGGCGTAGACGTTGGTAAGGTTCGTCCCATACAGGCCGTACTCAAAGCCGTCGTGACGATAGGCGACGTGGGCGTTGAGAGTCGCGTACGGCGAGCGGTTGAGCTCGTTGTACCAGCCTTCGTAATTGAGTTCCGCACCGTAGTTCCATCCGAGCAACGGCGCTTCTTCGACAGCGAGGTAGGCCTTGTGCAGCGGCTGTCCCAGCGTCTGCTCGCCGGCCGCGAGCGTACCGTCTTGGATCGAAACCGGAATAACGGTCAAGAACGAGCTGTCCACGTCCCAGCCTGCGCGAACGTGAAAGTCGCTGCCGATCTGCTGATCGGCATGAACCTCGATGCCGCGATAGACTCCGTTGCCGGCATTGACGGGCATGCTGATCGGACAGGCCACGTGTTTTCGTTCGCAATGCGGCACCGGTATGACGTTGAGCTGACTCGCCGGCGAGCGTAGATTTGTTTGATAGAGGTCCATCGAGAAGTGCAGCGGATGGTGCCCCTTTCCGAAGATCTGATCCATGCCGAGATCGTAGTCCGTCGCGTGATCCGGTTGGAGATTCGGATTGCCGGTGTAGATAATGCCTCCGACCGGAACCTGATCCTGCGGCGGCGGCACGACGAGCTCGGAGAGCTGCGGAGTTTGGAAGGTGGTACCGACCGAGGCGCGCACGGCGGTGTTCCCGGTCGGAGTCCAGACGAAACCGGCACGTGGATCGAAGCTCGTTCCAAACGTGCTGAAGTTGCTTTGGTACGCGGCGATCGAATAGTGAATGTGACTCGTCGGATCGCCGTTGTAGCGCAGCACGGCGGAGCGCTCCGCCTGCGACAAGCCGAGCGATTGAACCGGCGACGCTACGGCGGGAAGAATCAGTGCCGGCCCCGCCGCCGAGCCTGTCGGCCCAAATCCTCCGCCGATTGGCTGAGCCTCGGCGACGACCTGTCCTTGAACGTAGTTCGTCGTGAGGCTCTCGGTACCGAGATCGTATTTGAACGACAACATACCGGTATTGAAATGATGGTCTATCTCAAGCCAATCGTCGCCGAGTAAATCGCGTTGATTGTACAGATACTGCATCGTTTCGGCACCCGGACCGGCTACCGACTGCGACGCGACGGAGGTCAAATGGCTGAACTGAAACAAGGTCGCCGGCGCACCGTCGAGTAGTTCGTTGCCCAGCGGAAGTTGCGCGTCAAATCCGTAATTCGACTGGTGCGCGCCGAGCCACGTTCCGGTGAAGCTCTGATAGCCGCTGGTAGTTTCGTCGTCGTCCATTGGACGGACCGCCCTCGAACCGACGGCGTCGCCGCCACCGCCGCTGAAACCGGGCGGCGTGAAGTTGGTAAGCAGCGCCGACTCGTCCTTAGTGACGTTTTCGTTGCGAAAGTTCAGCTGCAGATAGCCAAAGCCGTTCGAACCGCCGAGCTGATAACGCAACTTCGTTAAGATGGAGTTGCCGTACGAACTGCTGCCGACCTGTTGGAGCGATTCCTCCTGATCGTCGAGCGGGCGCACGTCGCCGCCCCGGCCGGGAGGCGTTCCACCCGGCGGCGGTGCCAACACGGTTTGATTTACCGACCCCAGCGAACTGGTTGCGTGAAGCGAGACGGCATAGCCGAGGCGATCGTCGGTGCCGGTGGTCTGCACCGTTCCCCCAAACGTGCCGTACGATCCGCCGAAGAAGCGCAGCAGCGAATGCGGCGCAATGCTCGGCTGCAGCGTGAGGATGTTCACTCCGCCGCCGATGGTATTCGGGCCGATGAGCGACGACGGAGCGATGCCGTAAATCACCTGCACCTCCTGTAGCGCCGCCGGATCGAGCAGTGAAAGATCGAAGTCGCCGGTATTGCCGTTATTCATTTGATGGCCGTCGATGTCGACGAGCGTTTCCGTCGGATCCGGCCCACGCACCGCAAAGGTCTGCGTCGCATTGCTGCCGCCTCCGAGCGGAATGACCGGCGTCACCGAGAGCTGCGGCCAAAGCATCGAACCGGCGTTCGTAACGCCGGCTGCGGCAGCGTTCTGTGCGCTTAACGTCACGCTCGGGGCCGATGCGGTCGAGACCGTTTCGCCGGCGGAAGCGCGGACTTCACCGATAACGGTGAGCGAGTTTGTGGTTGCGGGCGAGAGCGCAACGTCCAGCGTCGAACTGATGTAATCCACCGTTACGGTTCGTTGCGAGATCGCTTCGTATCCGGGTGCTGCGGCGTGCAGCGCATAGGTGCCCGGCCGCACGTTGTGGATGACGAAGCGACCGCTTGCATCACTCCGTGCGCTTTGCGAGACCCCGGATCTCGAAAGGACGACCGAGGCTCCGGCAATGGGCGTTCCGTCGTTTGCGGTCACCGCGCCGGTTACGTCGAGCGCGGCCATCTGCGCTTGGGCGATGCCGGCACCGGCCGCCGCGATCGCGACTGCCAGTGCGAACGAAGCGCACGCGCGCGCGCATGCGACTGAGATAGACATGGAGTGCTCCTGTAGACGAGTGCTTCGGTTTGTTGGGGTTGGCTACGCGAAGCGAGTCTGAGGAGGCCCGCGCTTCGCCAGACGAAGCGCATGAGGAGCGCGCCGGCGGAGGGTAACCCTGCGCGCGATATCGTCGTATCCTTGTGGAGTCTCGTTCTCATTACGACGGCGCAGGAGCGTCTCGATGACGGCCGCGACCGTGTCGCGATGTGAGATCAGCCAGCGTGCGACGGCGTAGATGGCGAGCGCGACCAGCGTGGCGCAGAGCAGCGTCGTGGCGAGCCCGAGCAGAATCGAACCGCCGAAGGCATCGGCGATCCGCAGCACCGGCACGCCGTCGAGTCGCCCGTCCAGGTACTCCATGCCCGGCACGATCGCAGCGCTCGCTGCCACGCCGCCGGCCAGCATGCCGATCGTTTCGCGCAGGGAGAGCGCCGGGCGCAGCAGCCGGGTCCGGTTCCTCGCCGCAATCTCGCAGCAGACGCGAAGACCGCGAGCCGCGAGAACTGCGGCGGCAACCAGAGCGATACCGGTCAGGAGTTCGCGCGAGCCGTGACGGAGGTGATCGTAGCTGTCGTTGGCGAGCAGATGGTCGCCGACGACGTCGATGGCAAGATGAGCTAACGCCGCTCCGGCGGCGGCAGCGCACAGAGCGAGCGTGACGATCGTCCGGAATCCGACGCGCACCCTTCGCGCTTCGACGGTCCGCAAGGCCCTCCCGCCCAAAATCGAGGGGCCGATCGAACGATCGGCCCCTTGTCTTCCCTGCTAGACCTTAGTGCGAGGAGGGCGCCATCCATACGGTGCCGCCGGCCCACTTGACCTGGACCGCAGCGCACTGAGACGTCTGCGCACCCGAATACGTGACATCGTTGTAGAGGCTCAGGTTGTGGTCGATGACCGCTCCCGGAGCGAACGATCCGACGTCCTCCACGCGGCGCAGATAGTGGCTCTGCGCGTTGCGATATCCGACCAGAAACGTTACGCTCGCCGCCGTCTTCTTGCCGAGGTTGACGTAGACGATGTGCGTGCCGCTTGCCTGATGGCTCATCGGCTTGGGCTTGTTGATAGTGCAGCTCTTAATGAGAATCGGCGCGGCGGCTTGTGCCGGCGCCATCGATGCCGTTGCGGCGGCGATGCCCACGAACGCCACCACGAACAGACGACCGAAAGATTTCATGCGGTTCTCTCTCCCTAGCGAATACGAAAAGTAAGCAGGTGGCGGCTTTCCTTCCCGTCGGGACATTCCCTGCAGGCAACCTCATCGGGCACGGGCAAAAGCTCTCGACGATGAGCAGCGGATTACCCTATCGCGATAACGACGACGACGTCATCACGCCGGACGCCACACCGCGCAAAGATCAACCGGTCGATCCCGCCCGAGCCGTCCACGCCGAGGAAGAGAAATACGGCGAGACCAGCGCCGACGAGAATCGCGCCGATCAGTGGGACGAACATCACGGAGAACCGGACGACATCGTCTAGCCGAGAGCAGCGCCTATTGCGTATCTACCGGTAAGCGCGAGGCTCTTTGACTCAAGAAGAACGAGCGGTGGTAGGGCGCCGCGATTTTCTTGAACGCACGCGGCGATTGACTGAAGTCCAGCATGTCGGCCATGCTCGCGTTGGTGGAATCGGTGGTTCCGAGTCGTCCTAAGTTCCAGGTATCTTCAACGAAACGCAGGATGCTGCCAAACCCGTAGACCGTCTTGGAGATATATCCGCCGCCGCTGCCGCTTCCGATTTTCACGTAGGGCGAGACGACGAGCATCGGAACGCGGAAACCGGGTCCGCCTTGGTTATCGAGCGGCGGCGGCGGAACCGGATCGTAGAAGCCGCCCCAGTCGTCCCAGACGACGATGACGACCGTCGAGTTCCAATATTTGCTCTGCCCGATGGCATTAACGACACCCGCAACCCACGAGGGTCCCGTATCCTTTGAGAAGCCGGGATGATCCGAGTTCTGCCCGTCGGGAATAACCCACGACATTGCCGGGAGCGTACCCTTCGAAATGTCGGTCAAGATGTTCGTCTCGGGTGACGAGATATTTTTGGTCCACTCGGGACCGTAACGTACCGGGGCGATGACGTCGAACGCATTCCATATGCCGTTCGGCCGCATTTTTTCAAAGACCGGCGTGTAGTACTTCCAGCCGACCTTCTTTGCGTCGAGCAGGTCGCGCAGCGTTTGGTAACTATTCGAGCCGTTCGGGAAATTTTTAGAGCACGGAAAGGGACCGCCGTTCCTCAGGTACTTCAGCGTCGTGGTGATCAGGCTGGTTTTCGTGCCGGGGCTCGCGTCGCAGCCCCATGCCGCCGTCCACGTCGGCGAGTCGACGAGACTCTGCGTCGCATCGATGAACGTGTCGCCGCGGATCAACGCTTGATGGGCGGTGAAACTATCGCTCCCTTGCGTCTGGAACATTTTCTCGGACAGGCCCCACTGCGACGCAATCGACCAGTATGGCGCGATCTGATTGGGGTTCACGTACTGGTAGGGGGCGGCTCCTTCGGGTTTGCCGCTTTGGATGAACTTGACGAGATCGAAGCCGTCCATCGCACCCTTCTGATAGGCGACTTGATACGCGGAGTACTGGTGAACGGGATCGACGCCCGCCTTCAAATTCGTTTCCGTAAGATCGATCGACTGCGGCACGTATTTGCCGTTCTTCAACACGAGCTCTTTGCCGACGGTCGTCCCCACCACACCGGGAAAGGTGGCGAAGAGGTTATTGAAGGTGCGGTTCTCCTGGATCATCAGAACCACGTGTTGAATCGGTTTGCCGGCCGTTCTATTCGATTGGCCGAACCCGGGAGCACGCGGCGTCAACGACGAGGTACCGCCCCCGCACGCACCGAGCGCTAGACTTTGACATGCGGCGAGGAGGGCGATGACAAGAGATCTTGCGTTCATATTCGCCGATTCGCCGCAAACCGCTCGCTCGCCAGCCATTCCTTCGGCGATATCGTGGTCATGAGGAACTCGGCCCTCGGTCGCTCAGCTTGATGCACGCATTAGTCACCGTCGAGCAGCCGTACCGACCGATACCGCGCTCTGGACGAGCCTTCCAACCAGCGCCAATACGACGGAGGCTGCGCTCCGGGAATCTTCCGGAATTTACGGGGGCGCTGCTGGAAATCGAAGATTGCCGGATCGTTCGCGGGGTCGTTCGCGCGCGTGTCGCTCGCGGCGAGTTGGTGCAGCCCGAAGTTGTCTTCGATAAAGCGAGGCACGCTGGCGGTTTCATATTGGACGTGCGTCACCGACCGCTGCTTGGCGTAAGGCGAAATGACGATGAGGGGAACGCGAAAGCCCAAGCCGTCGAAGTCCTCGAAGACGGGTTGAACCGGATCGAACCATCCGCCCCAGTCGTCCCACGTGATGAAGATCGCCGTGCTCTTCCAATACTTACTCTTCCCGACGGCGTTGACGAGTGAGGCCACCCAGGCCGGCCCTTCACTCGATTGGAGCCCGGCGTGATCGGAGCCCGCGAACGTCGGCGTGATCCAAGTGATGTCGGCGAGCTTCCCGTTCGCGACGTCGGTCAGGAACTGCGAGCCCGGGCTGATAACGTCGGCGCTCCAGTCGACACCTTTGTAGACGGCCCGGTCGGCCTGATATGCCGACCACTGACCGCCGTAATCGTCTAGGCCGGTCGCGTAGAATCGCCAGCTCAGGCGGGCTTTATCGGCCTGACGGCCGATCGTCGGAAAGTCGAAACAGGTGACGACGGAGGGACCATAGGTTCGCTGATCGGTCAGCGTTTTTACCGTATCGTTCTTACCGCCAGAGCAGCCCCACGGGCCGCTCGGGCCGTCCACGGCGCGACGCGAGTACGCCGCCACGGCGTATTGGTGCGCGGAAAAACTCGCGTCGAGGTTCGACGTGAAGTTGTTGTCGGCCAAGACGTACCGCTGCGCGATCGTCCAGTACGGTACGATCTGGTCGCGCGGCACGTACGCATAGGCGGGATTCGGCGGATGATGCAGCGTCGCGATCTCGTTGTTCCAGCCGTCCATCTTGCATTGCGTGCCGGGCATGCTTCCCGCTCCGTCGCAAGCCGCGAAGAAAGCGTTCGAGGAGTGATCGATATCCCAGGTCGTCGACAGCCCTACGGGTTGTAATTCGATCTTATTGCCGCTCGTGTCGTAGCCGTAATCCCGCGTCGTCGCGCCGGGATAGCCCATGAAGAGATTGTTGAACGAGCGATTCTCTTGAATGATCCAGACGACGTGCTGAATCGGACTCACGCTCGACCCCAGCGCGCCCTTCTGCGTTACGGACGGAAGACCCGATACAGCGCTGCCGTTACAGCCGCTGCATAACCCCACTGCTGCCGCAAGAAGTGCGGCGGTGCGCCCCGCCGAGTATACGTTCATTTCCGAACTTCGCTCCCATCGGTCGAACTGCGAATGTGGCGATGGTACGCTCGGTCCGTGAAGCGCTCGTGAAAGCGGGTTCCCAATTTCTTCACACGCCGGGGAGCGGACTCGGCCGCTGCTACCCGGTCGATCGAAGAGCTATTTTGCCTGCTCGAGCTCCTGAACGGTGTTCGAATTCGTATCCGTGTAGAACAACACGGTGTTGGAATCGCTCGTTCCACGCGCCGCCAGCCCAAAGATGCCTTGAACCGCGCTGGTGTCCACGACTTTGGTATCGAGGATCTTCCCGCCGGGAGTCAGCTCGACCAGCGTATTTGCCGTGCCTTTGGTATTGGCGACGATGAGATTGCCATTGGGAAGCAACGCGGACGCCATGGGGCCGTTCAGCGGCGACCCGCTGTAGACGAGATGCCCGCACGTCGTCTTCGGATACTTGCACTTAAAGGTCTTGCCGCCGGGCTTGACGGTGATTTCGTCCTTATCCAGGAGTTTGCTCGCATTATCAAAGGCCACGACCGTATTACTTGCGCCGTCAACGATGTAGAGCGTATCGCTAGTATTGTCGTACTGGAAGCCCGACGGAGCCAGCTCATCTTGCGAACCTTTGCTTACCGCAAAACCATTGGCCACTTCGGTTGCCTGTCCGTTACCGTAAAAGCCGGTGCTGATGCTGACGATCGTGCCTTGCGTCGTACCGACGTACACGTAGAGCGGCGAAAAATTCTGCTGCGGCTTGGTGATGATGTCGGCGAAGGGCGCTTTGAACAGCTTCCCGCCGTACGTCCTCACCAGCTGTCCTTTCTTCGCGATAATGTCGAACTTGCCGCTGGTAAGGCCCGAGGCGTACACGCTGCCGTCGCGCGGGTGTATGGCGGTGCCGTCGCAGCCCTTGATCGACTCGCTTTGAAAAAACCGTACGGGTTGCGAACCCGGCGTGGAGTTGAGCGCTTCGATCGTCGTCCCGGCGCCGGCGTTACCCGCCGAATCTTCAAAATTGCAAAAGACGAGTTGACCCTTCTTCAGCGTGCCATGGGAACTGCCCGGAGCGATCCATAAGGCGCGCGGCCCCTCGTCGCCGTTCTTCGCATCGACGGTCGTTCCAATAGTGACGTTCTTCGTTAGATTCTTCAGAATGGATGTCGTATCGTCCGGTCGGTTGTGGTTCGAACGAGCGTCCGACACCTGCAGCGCCGGACTATTTGCGTCGCCGCTCGAGGGGACGGCATGCGTTCCACAGGCCGACGTCGCCAAGAGTATCAACGCTGCCGGTATTACCGACCGATAAGCGTAAAGCGCCATGCTAGAACCCCCTGAGAAGTGACGTTGGGCTTTTGACCTTCGTCAGTTCGGATTGCCGAATCCTTGCCCTCCCGGAAGCATCGCACGGTAGGTTTCCCGTATGGCTTAGGGAAAATGAGGCGAGAACTTTCGGATACTTCTTGGGGAGAGAACGCCGTGCGAAGAGTCGCTTCAGCATTGTGCATCGTTATTCTGGCCGGCTGCTCGCACATGCCGGCTGCTTCGTCGCTTCCCGCGATGAGCCAGCAGCGGGAGAGCAGCGGGTCGAACTTCCAGACGCTCCACCTATTCAATAAGCAGCGTGATGGAATCGTACCGGTTGGAACGTTGCTCCCGGTCAATGGCGTGTTGTACGGCACGACGAACTTCGGAGGCGACCCAAGCAACCGCTGCTATCCGGCGTGGGGATGCGGAGCGGTCTACAAGTTCAGCACTCCGAGCTCCGAGAGCGTCCTCTACCGCTTCCATGGCACGAAGGACGGGACGCGGCCGTATGCCGGACTGGTCGCGTACCAAGGCGTCATGTACGGAACGACCCAAGCAGGCGGCCAGCATAACAAAGGAACGGTCTACTCCATCACGCCGTCGGGCTCCGAGCACGTCGTCTACGCCTTCAGCGGCAAAGACGGCAACGACCCGCGTGCGAACTTGACGGTGGTTGGCGGCGTGCTCTACGGCACCACGTATTACGGCGGTCAAACCGAAACCGGAACGGTCTTCAGAGTCACGTCCTCCGGCACCGAAAAAGTGCTTCACAGTTTTACCGGTGGGAAGGACGGCTCGCTTCCGCTCTGCGCTCTCATCTCCGTGAACAACGTGATCTATGGCACCACCACCTCGGGCGGTAAGAGCAACGCGGGAACCGTTTTTGCAATCAATCCCGACGGAACGAACTACCGGGTGCTCTACAGCTTCCACGGCGGCACCGACGCCGCGTTCCCCTATGCGGGTTTAGTGGCCTTGCACGGGACGCTCTACGGGACCACACAGGGAGGCGGCACCTACAAAAAGGGAACGGTTTTCTCCATTAGCACCTCGGGCTCGGAACAGGTGCTGCACAGCTTCGGAGAGGGAACCGACGGAATCGAACCCTATGCCGGTCTTATCGTTTTTAACGGCCAGCTCTACGGTACGACCGCGTACGGCGGAACGACGACTAAGGACTCGGGGATAAATCCGGCGGAGAAAAAGCCGACGAGTGAAGGCACCGTCTTCACGATAACGCCGTCGGGAACCGAGCAAGTGATCCACAACTTTACCGGCGGGCTCGGCGGTCGAGCTCCCTATGCAAACCTTGCGCTGATGAACGGCACGCTCTATGGCACGACGATTTGGGGCGGCAATAAGAAAGCCAAGAAGGGCGGCACCGGGACCCTGTTTCAAGTAGCGCCGTAGAACCCGCGGAGGCGCTCGCGATGCTTCAGTGAGTCCGCGCAAGCTCATTCTATGCAATCACCAGTCGCCGGGCGACATCGGGATGCTCACGGCGGCGGTTCGCGACCTGCATTTGGCGCATCCAGGGACGTTTCTTACCGACGTCCGCACGGAGACCTACGCCAGCTCGTACGATTGGTCTATCACGCGCAGGGCGTGCTCTGCCCGGTGACGTTACACATGCATCTCGCCGCCGCGGTTGAGGTCAAGGGCGGGCGGCCCAAGAATCGCGCCTGCGTCGTGGTTGCCGGCGGCCGGGAACCACCGCACTGGGAAGCCTATCCGCATCATCAGTTCATCCACACGGTGGGCTCGCTGCTCTGTTGCGACAACGGCGGATGCTGGAAGGCGCGCACCGAGCCTCTTGGCGACGGCGATGCCAAGGACGCGCCGGGCTCGCGTTGCGTCAACGTGGTGAATCACCTGCCTCGCTGCATGGACATGATTGAAGCGGAGGAAGTCGTCGCGCGCATCGAACGCTATTTCGAAGGCGGCGCCGCGGATTATCTAAATCCGGACGAAGTCCGCGCGATCCAGGAGACCGCCAACGTCTGAGCGGAGCCAAAGCTGCTTGACTTTTCTGAAGGAACGCCGGTACAAGTGATCCACAGCGAGCTGGACTAGCGATAACTTGGCAAGCAACGATAATCTCCGTCAGGTGAATACCCGCCTGCATTCCTAGCGGCGTCGTCGCACTCCGAAGATGTGTCGTAGGGACCGCTAACTTTAACTTTGGAGTACGAAGGATAGTCCGTGACGAAGTACAGCGTATAGACGACGGTAGCGGCGTTTGCCTTAGTCGGTACGAGAAGCGCTATGGCGATTCCAAGCGAGAGAAGCAGCTTCATAAACGCGGTCCTCAGCGCCGAATCGTTCGGTCGCGCAGCGTCCGCTCCCTTGTCGCGCTGACCCTGTCTAGCTATTCGCGCCCGCTCGGTTACGACGATAAATGCCCTAGGAAACGATCAAGATTCTAACGGCACGTGGCTGCGGGTTCTGACCCGGCGTCGGCCAGGTAGTTGCCGGCATGGAAACATGGTTGAAATCGCACGTTAGCGACCGCGTTGTGAATGGCCGCCTTTTGAGCCTCATCAACAAATGTTCGGGAGAAGATCGCATCGGCGAACCTGGCTCCGGGGGTCTTGAGACTAATAAGATTTGCGCCGCTAAGGTCAGACTCAGAAAAATCGGCTTTGCCGGCAAAACCGACAAGAAACGATCCGCTGAAGTCTGCGCCCGGAAAACTGCCGTCCGGGGGCCAGAAAAGTACTACGCCTTCTAGGTCCAACGGCGTGCCCGCTTTAGTGGAAAGGACATGGCGTAAGACGATACTCATGGAAGCAAGCGCCACGCCTGCAGACTGCTCCGCGCGCAAGGCATTAATCCTTACTCCACGCGCGATGCTCGGCACCTTGGCGGCGGAGCTTGCAACTACATTAGAGTACCGGCGACTCAATTCCAGCTCGAAGCCACTCATTAGCGTCGCCTCATACGCGGCGCTAACATCGGGCAGGGGTACGCGGGAAAACGCTTCGGGCCCAAAACCTGCGGCATTAGAGACTCCTACCCGTGCGGCCCAAGAACGCGCCCGTTCAAATCTACGGCACGCTTCCGAATCTACTGACACGATGCTCGGCAGCGCCGTCGCATTACTCTGATATAACGTGGAAAGAATTGTCGCCGAAACGTAGGGATTCGGTTCGTCGAGCAGACGCTCTCCGAGTAGCGCAACGGTCTCTTGTTCTTGACCTTTCGACATAAATCGTCTGAGACCGACGGCCGCACCGACTCTCGCGTACGGATCGTGGCTGCCTAAGGCGGCGATCAGGTCGTGGTATTCTTGCGCGTCGTGTTGTGCGTTGGCAGCAGAATTGACATAGAAGCCAAGGAGACCTACAAACACCGATAAGATCAGCGTAGCACCGGTCGTCGCGATGCTTAGCCCGTTCTGCCACCTGACTCGCGAAGGCGCCTTCCGGAGTTCCTCGATTTCAAGTTCCAGTTTCCGTCGATCGAGGTCTTCTACTGGCCTCGCAGCTTCCTTCACTGCGTCGCGATTTCTACGTGCTTCAGCTACCGCCTTCGAGTTTATATTCGATACTCAGGATGGTGCCGGCGGTGGTGCCGGGGGTGGTGGGCTGACCAACTGTGACTGCAAGAGAACCATCAACGGGTTTGCGGTGAAATCGTTCTGCATCGTGAGGGCGAACGGCGTCGCACCGCCCGCGCCGTTGACCGTCAGATTGACCGTGCCGGGGAGCAAGAAAACCGCATTTTCGATCGGAATCTGAATGTGGCTGCTGTCGGCTTTTACGCTCGCGGTCAGCGTCGTTTGCCATGGCGCGATAGACGGCAGTGTGGGAAACGTGACGGTGCACGCGACCGAAGAAACCTTGGAAAAGTCGACACCCGATGCATCCAATGCGACGACGTATTTCGTGTCCTGCACGTCAACGGTTTGAAAGTTGAGAAACTTCGCAACCGCCGAGGGATTCATGGAGGCGGGCAGCGCGAGCTGCGCCTCGTAAACGAAGGCGAGCCCATCGGAGTTTGCCGGCAAAGGAAACGAAACCGAGCTGCCGGCCGAAATCAACGTTTGCGCCGCCGCTTCGGCGAGGTTCCCATTTTGGATAAGCGCGTAGTTCTGCATCTGCAGGTCGAGAGGCGATTGATTGGTCACCGCAATGGCTTGAGCGCTCTCGTCGATCGCAGCGAGAAGCTCATCGCTTCCGGCCGTATGGGCAAAGTTCAGATCGATCGTCGCCAACACGGGGTCGGGATAGCCGTCGTCGAGCGTGAGACTCAAGGAGCCGATGAGATCGGTGCCCGATTGGGCCGAGAGTTGCAGTATGAGCAGGTTCGCATTGGCCACGGCGGGAGCATTTGTCCCAGCGTCTTGCACGGTGATCGTCATGGCAAAGGTGTGTGGTCCGGCCCCCGCTGCAAACTGCACGGTACTGGCGAACGCCGTGAGCACGGTGGAGGCCGGCGAATTCCGAAGAAAATTCGCGAACGTGATTTGATAACCGCTCAACTCGGAATGGGTCGCTATCTCCGCGGTCAACTTTGCCAGCTCGATGCTGCTGATCGCCGGTGCGATCATGAACGTGAAGTCGAAAGCGCATTGGCTCGCCGAGGAGGGCGAGGAATCCACGCGCGCCAGGCAGGTCGCCGCGCAGCCGGTCTTGCTGCGAACGATGGCATAACGCTGCGGAATCAAAACGATCGTCTTACTGAGGACGCCGAAGTACGCGCGGCTTATGCTCGGATACTTTAGGCTGAGATCGCCCAACTCGTTCAGTTGAGCAAACTGCGTCTGCGGCTGGCTGAAGCCGCTGAGATCGCCGGCACCGAGGATGACCCGGCTCGGACCGGAGGCCGTCGCGACCATGTAACGCAGTTGATAGCCGTCCGCAGCGTACTTGAGGCCGAGCGGCAGCGTCTCGCTGTACGGCAACCGGACGTCAACCAAACTTGGCGGCGCGGGCGCCGTCGTTGGCGGCGGGACCTGACGCACCGGTTCTGCTGCGACCATTTCGACCTGCGGACGAAACGTCGGTGCGGCGACGATGGGGCTGGCCGTAAACGCCGTAAAGACCGGGCGGCGAAAGACCGGCTGCGGCGACGCCGCCGGCGACCACGATTCAAAATACGCGTTCACCGTGACGGCGGCTTTGCCGAAAGAACGCAGATCCTGGTAGAGTGCCAGCACGGAGTCGCCCAGAATCGACCCGTCAAAGACTAAGAGAAATGAGCCGTCGCCTTCGTCCTGTACCGTAGAGGCGTTGAAGGTTCGCTGCTGCGCGTTGCCGTTCTCATCGGTGTAGGCGCTGCTCAAGACCGCCGTCAGATTCTCCAGCGGAATCTCGCGCAGTGTCGCAGTGGGGTTTGCCTGCGCGAACTGCGCGACTTGCGCAGGCTGCTGCTTGACGATTCGCAGCGTTACGCGGGCGACGCTGAAGGGTTGCCCATTGGCCTGTTGCCCGGTCTGGCTGACCGCAAATGCAAAGAGTGGATCGACGTCGGCAGCCGGCGCAAAATCCGGCAAGTACCAGTGCAGATTCGAGTCGAAGCGGTCGGTGAAGAGGCTGCCGTTGCGCGAGGTTGCCAAGGGAAGGCTGGGCTGAGAAAGAACGGGCGCGACCGGATTCAGCCTCATGGCCATGACCGGGGCCGTGGGCCGTGCGATCATATCTCCGGTCGCGCTTCTTCTGAATGACGAGTTCATTCTTGCTCAGCGATAAAGCTCGACCTCGATCATTGCGGTACGGCGGTCATCTGCTGAAGGGTTTGGGTAATGTACTCGCCGACGAGCGCGCTCTGGGTTGGGTCGGTCAAAGGCGGAATGGTCAGCACGTAGAGCGGGATGTTCTTGATGCGTCCCAGGCCGACCGGAACTGCTTGCGAGCCGCTCCACGTGACCGCCGCGCCGCCGAAATTCGAGGGTGGCGGCGCGACTTCCAAGCTCATCTGCACCTGCGCCACCGTCGCGTCAAAGTACTTGTCGGAGAAGACCTGCCACAAGGCCGTCGGCTTTTGCAACGGTCCGGTGCTCGTGAAGGTGAGCGTGTCGGTGCGCGTGCCCTGCGATCCGGCCAACGTAATCGTTAGCGTGACCGTAATGTTCGGCGCAATCGGCCGGTCGAGTGCGAATCGTACGCTGACGTAGCCGACGTCGGCAGGGCTGACCACCGGTGTGTGATCGCTGCCGGTGGAGGTGATGACGATCTCCGTCGTGCCGGTCGAAAGGTCGACTCGTGGATCGTCCGGATCGTACTCGAGCTTCTTGGTGATGGTAACCTGATCGGCATCCCAGTTCGGCAGGCTCTTGAGCAGACGCAGGAACGAGATGTTGATGATGTCCGTGGGATTAGCCTTCGACCAGCTGGCCAGCGAAATCGGCGCGGACTGATTGATATTGCCGGGCGTGTAGTGGAAGCCTTCACCGAGCGTTTTGAGCACCGGCGTTCCGTCGGCGTTGGATGGTACGTTGCCGGTGTTATCCGCCACGGGGTAGCTGACTTCAATGGAGGCAGACGTGATTGGATCCGAAATGGACGTTCCCGAGAAGTCGATGTTCGGCGTCGCGGCGACTTGCAGCTTTTGGAAGAACTCCCCGATGTCGACGACGGCCAGATATTTGTTGAGGTTGGCTTTGATCGCCGGCTCGAGCTCGGTCAGCGTCCCGCTGGCAACCTGCAGTCGCGTGACGGTATCGTTGAGGGTAAAGCTGTCGTTGAAGTTGACGCCGTGCATCTGGTAGTTCATCTTGAGCGAGACGGCCGCTCCGCCGCACGCCCCCGTGCTGGCTGAAGCGGGGGCATCGGGCTTTGGCTGCCAATCGAAGATTTCGGTCTTGACGAGGTCCCACGCTTTAGTCTGCATGTCGCCAATCTGGGTGTCGATCAGCTTCTTCATATCCGCATCGACGGCGACGCCATTCTCGTTGATAATCGTGGTGATTGAGCCGCTCGTCAGACAAGATTGGTAGTTCGCGGAGAGATCGGCCTGCACGAACATGTACTTCGCTTCCGCCGCGGCCGAGAGCTGAGTGAAGACCTTGTCGACGTTCACGCTCATCTGGATCTGAACCGCGTTCATATAAAACATGAGCGTCAGGTTGTAGTGCACGGTAAAGGGCGACATGCCGGCCTGCAAGGAACCCGCAATGGCGCCGGCCGCATACTGATTGCAGGTCACCAGAAAGCTGCTGACGCTGGAGGCGTCGATACTGCCGTGCCCCATGCCCTGGGCGCTAATGAACCACGGGTTTCCGTTATTGGGAAGCGGGGCGGGTGCCGCGGAGCTCGACCCTGCCGCGGCGGTCGTCGAACCGGAAGCCGCCGCCGTGCTCGACGCACTGGCGGCCGGCGGACTCGCCGGCGCGGCCGAACCCGGAAGTTGCGGAACCTCGATCGTGACTTCATTAGCGGCAATCGGCACGCATCCCAGCAGCGGGGCGGGACCGGCGGCATCCACGGCGCAGTGCGCGGCAATGTTCGACGGCACGTTCGAGATCTGTCCCGCTTTGATCTGCGCCAAGGCGGCGCTGAGCACGCTCGATGGAATGGCCATCGTCGTCGAAAAGGTGACAAAGGCTCCGCCGGCGTCGATCTCGCCGCCGACGCTTGCGGTGTTGGCGGCATTGAGCGTATCTTCAGAGGTCATCAGACCCTTGAAGACCGTGACGCTGAAGTCGAAATCGTCAGAATCTTGCTTCTTCGCAAGATAGAGGTTCTGCGGCATGTAGTAAAACTGCATGGGCAGTTTATTAGCCTTGAGCTGGGGATTGTTGGCGTCGGGAAAGATCTCGAGGTTGTACTCCCCGCTGGTCGCGTCATTGACCGTCACTGTGATGAAGTCTGGCCCAAAGAGTGGACCGAGTGGGGCGACTGTCAAATCCGGCATGATCGTCCTTTCTGCGCGAAATACTACGTTAAATCGGTGGTGACCGCGGCAGCGCGTTGATACGCGTGGGGGAGCCTTCGCGGTCGGAGCGGCTTGCGCCCGTGTGATACACCTCCTGCGTCCCGCCTCGCGGGCGCACACGTTTACTCTAACTGCGCCGTCGCCGCCGCAAAGCGCAGCACGCCGGCGGAAAACTAGTCTATCACCGGGTCGACGCGCTGGCAATTGCCGCGAACATTAAGAGCACTGCGGCATTTAACGCGAATGCTTCCGAAGGCATTGGACGGCGCTTACGGAAAATTTGACGTCGTTATGGTTGCGCGTGCACCAAACGCACACCACGACCGCGCGCGCAATCTTCAAGCGTTCGCGACCACGCCGCTCGCATAAGACCCAAGCGAGCTAGCCCTAGCCGGCCACCCGCCGACGACACGTTTTCCCGATCCTGGAGCAGAGTGAATGGCGCACTACATCAACGTACCGGTCAACGCAAACGGGATTCTCTTCGACGCTAAAATGAACGACGTCATCAACGAGGCGATGGCGGTCGCCCCATTCGGCTTCGGCGACGTCTTCATCTACTCGCACGGCTGGTCCACCACTGCCGTCCAGATGATGGACACGTACAACCGGTTCTCGGTCGAGCTTGCGTCGAGCATTCTGACCTTTCAGAGCGCGGGCGCCGGATTTCCCAAGCGACCGCAACAGAATCTCGGTATAGGAATTCACTGGCCCTCCGAGATCAGCGAAGACTCGGGGAGTCTGCTCGACAAGCTGCAGTTGCTGACCTTTTATACGATGGAGCATCGAGCCGACGCGATCGGGCGCAACGCCGTGTATTCGATGCTTCGGCTCATTTTGACATCGCGACTCGGCAGCGGATTGCAGTTTCGCGTCTTCCTGCTCGGACACAGCTTCGGCTGCAAAGTCATCTGCGCCGCACTTGAAGACTTGCAAGTCGACATCGCCAGCGGAACGATCGCCGTGCCGCCCGGTACCGAGTTCCGGACCGTTCTGCTCGAGCCGGCAACCGATGAGGATAATCTCGAACCGGGCGACATTTATGGAAACGTCGTCCAACTTACGAACCATCGTTTACTCGTCACCAAATCGCTTCGAGACGAGGCGCTCACGACGTGGTACCTCGAGGCGGGCAGAGCGGCTAATCTCTTCCATCCGAAGCCCGCACTCGGAAGTGCCGGACCGACACCCGCCACCATCACGGCGTTTGGCGGCGCCGATTCGTTGAGCTTGACGCCGGCTTTTTCGCCCGCTGCGATGTTCGGCTATGCTCGTCGGCTCGTGGTCGCCGATCTCACCGCCATCCACGCGTCGCGGGCGGCGTCGGGCGAATGGCAAAACGGCGGGTTTTCCGGCCAGCACAGCGACATCTTCTTCGACGAGGTCTATCACCTGATCTCAGGATTCATTTATTCGTAGACGCGCCGACGATTAAAGGAAGGCCATGATGAACGACGATCCTCAGAGCAGCGACGGATCCCCCGACGCCGGACTGCCCGGCGGCACTGCCGCGCTCGATCCGACACGCTGGTCGAACATTTTGATGGGAGCGATCTCCACGAATACCGGTCTGCGCAGCGGCAACGCGGTGACGTATTTGATCGACGGCCCAGCGACGTTTAGCGCGATGCTCAACGCGATCAACTCCACGTCGGGAAGCGGCCATTACATTTACTTGCTCGGATGGCAGCTCGTCGACAGCGTTTCGCTCGATCCCTCGGCAACGCCGGTGGGCGGGGCGGCATCGAACACCTTCGCCGATCTGATGACCGCCGCATCGGCGCGCGGCGTGCAAGTTCGTGCGATGCTCTGGAAGCAGTATAAAGGCCTCAACCGGCCGCAAGTCGATTCCATTAACGCCCTTGCAAACGGTGCGGCGATTCTCGACAACGCGACGAGCGATCCGGTGCTGGGCTCCCATCACCAGAAAGTGCTCGTCGTCAAGGGTTCCAACGGGCTGATCGGATTCTGCGGCGGTATCGATATCAACTCGGATCGCGTCGCTTGGGGCGCGCCGCCGCCGACCGGCACCGGCGCGTCGGGTGCGGACTCGTCGGGAAATCCGTTATCAGGTTCGCCCGACGGCGGAACCACGGTCGATGCCACCAGCTCTTCGGGAACGACGGGTGCTCCGCTGCACGACGTCCACTCTCAAGTGATGGGGCCGTCAGCCTGGGATTTATTACTCACCTTCATCCGGCGCTGGGACCACCATCCCGATCATGCCGCGATCGATTCGGCAAAGGGCGATCTGCTCGGCCGCACGGAGCCCGTTCCGGGCACTGCGGGGACGCCGTCGAGCACGGGAAACTCGTGCTCGGTGGCCATTGGCAGAACGTTCACGCCCGCCACGCCCGGCACGACGGTGCCCAAGGAGCGCGACGTTGCGGGACTGCTCCTCGCGGCGATCGCCAACGCGCAGCGCTTCATTTACATGGAAGACCAGTACTTGATCTCTCCGGAGGCGGCCGCGGCACTCAATGCGCGGGTTCCGAGCCTGCAGCATCTGACGATCCTCATCGCCGCTTCGGAGATCAGCGATCTTCCCTGCCGCTGGCGGTACCGGCAGCAGTTCGTCGATGCGGTCACCAATGGGTTGAGCGCTTCGGACGCCGCGAAGGTACGCGTCTTCCGGCTCGTCTCACCGCCCGCTTCAACGCCGCCGACGTTCGGCGCGCACACCTACGTTCACGCCAAGATGTGGATCTTCGACGACGAGCTCGCCGTCGTCGGCAGCGCGAACTGCAATCGTCGCGGCTGGCAATCCGACAGCGAGGCCGATGCATTCATATTTGACGATGCCGTTCCGGCGGCTGGAGCGCTCACCTTCGCCCAGCAGCTGCGCTGCGACTTATGGTCGGAGCATCTCGGTATTCCCAGCGGCAACCTTACCGACGGCGTTGCGAGCGTCAGCAACTGGGTGACGTCGTCACCAACGTCGCGCGTTCTTCCGTACGATCCCGCCGGCGATACGAACACGGCGCTCTGCGACACCGACACGGTGCATAACGCCATCGATCCGCCGAGCCCGTAGCTATGGCGTTTGAAGCGCGGCCTTATAGACGTGCACGTGCTGGCGAAGCGCATCACCGCACTGCGAGACCATTTCGCGTGTCAGCGCCGTGCCCGCCGGCAACGCGACGAACGACCCGAGATCCCACCGACAATCGGGATCGGTGGTGAATCCGCACAAATAGCCGTCGATGTTCGCGCATTCGGCGTGCGTCAGAATCGTATGCTCGCCCGTCGTGTTGATCTGCTTTCCGCCATCCCCAAGATGTGTCGCGCCCGACGTAACGGTGCCGATCGCGTCGATGCCGTAGCGCTGAGCAAACGCGGCCGCAGCGGCACAAAGATGTTCGAGACCGGTTAAGGTCACGGCGTCGGGTCCGAAGTTCGACTCGGTCGCCCCGCTCATGCCCGCGATGGAGACGCCCACCGCCCCGGTGTTCCGGTGCCAGGTATGGGACGCGGGCTCGTTGTTATTCACCCCGACCGCATTGTCGCGCGGATCGTGGGTGACGATCATTTTCCAGTTTCCGCCCTCGTAGTCAACCTCGCCGTTATAGTCGCCGAAGGTGCAGCCAAAGGGCGCTACCGTCCAGTGCAAATAGAGGCGCGATAAGGAGTCCGCGGGCACTTCCGGCAGCGCCGCGAGCAAAGTTCGAGCTTTTGCAAGGACCCCGGAATCGATGGGGGCGGATGGATTGAAGTTTCCGAGCGGATTGAATGGCATGGCCGCTACCCTCCGTGCAGCAAGTGTAAGACCAGCCGATTCGGCTCGTCAAGAGAACCTCGAAGGGCGTTCCGTTGCCGCTGTGCTGCGAACGCAAGGGCGACGGATCGGATGCCGGCTACTTGGAGGCAACGTGGCGGGCGACGCGCAATATACCCGGCTCTTTCGCCGAATTGCTTTCAACAAAGGAGGTACGGGATGAGCGCGGTGACAGCTTCACAAGTCGGCGTAACGATCGAGTGGGACGACAGCGTGGTGATCGTCTTTTCGTTCCAGAACTCGGCGGGTGCGACGCAATACTGCGGATTTCCGCACCTCGTGCCCGCATGGCAGAGCCAAAGCGGAACGCAAACGCAGATTACCTCCACCGTACAAAGCATCAGCCAGGCCGGCGTGCAGGTGAGCGCCGACCCGGCGACGTGGGTCGAGACCGTAAAATACGGCGCGCGGGGCAACAAAATCACGGTCGTCTACGACGACACGATCAACGTCAACTACACGACACAGACCGCCCAGCCGTACCAACTGCAGCAGCTCTACAGTATTCACGGTTGAACGCAGTATTGGGAATGGTTACGATGAGGACTTCGCGCGAGCCCTAACGCCGGTTGAACCAGCGGTACTGTAGGGCGGCGGCGACCGTTGAAAAGTGCTGGCCATACTGCCCGCTCAACCATTGCGACCAAAAGACCTTCGCCGAAACTCCCATTCCCAGCGGCTGCGAGAAGGCCACGCCGTAACGTGCGTTGGCGAGTGCGTTGATCGGCCGTGCCGCACCTACCATTACCGCGCCACCGCCGAGGTAGCCCCAGTCGAGCGCCAGCCATTGGCTCGGGCGAAAGTTGTAGCCGGCGTGAATCTGATAATTGGCGAGCGCTGCTTGCTGGAGCGTCTCTCCCCCGAAATATCCGGTGTTGGCACCGAAGAGCCACACGCCGGCAGAGAAGTCGGCAAACCACTTCCCCATCGGTACTTCTACCCCGACCTCAGGTTTGACCGACCAGCGGTTCGAGCCAATGTTGATCAATCGCGACGGGTCGTACGTACCGGTCGGTGCGATTACGGTGAAGCCGACCCCGAGCGTAGTACTCGATTTGCGGCGCGCGAACTGCTCCGGCGTCAGCGCGCGGCCTAAGAGGTTCATCGCAAAGCGTAACCGCAGGTCGGGAAAACCGTTACGAGTCGTAGCCCCGGGTTGGCCGTAGACGGCTCCGCTAATGCGACCGCCAAGATATGGAACGAGAATCGCCCAGGTTGCGGTACGGCCCACCAGTGCGAACGTATGAGTAAAGCTCAAACCAACGGTGTTGACCGAGGCACGGACGTCGCTGAGCGGAAGTGACGGGTCGAGGGAGACGTCGCCCGTCGAGTTCGATACGGTACCAACCACGAAGTTGGTGTCGATTGGTGAGGCCGAATATACGCGGGGTTCGAGTTCTTGGCCGATCGCCGGCTGCGCATCCGTGAAGAACGCGACGACCGGAACGATGGCCGCGACGGCAATCGTCAGAGCGGCAAGGAGCGGGGATCCCTCGCCGTTTGTGGTCATCGTATAGAAAGGACCTGCCTCACTCGGTATAGATCTCGATCTTTCCAGCCCTGACCGCGGCTCTCAACGTGGCGTGGTCGCGTTCGGTCTGCTCGGCATATTTGCGCGCGAAGCTGGCCATCGCCTCGTCGAACTCATCGCTTTTCCCAAGATACGCCGCGATTGCCGAAGCGTTTCCGGATTTTGAATGGGCACGAGAGAGATTCCAGCCGCACGCTTTGGCGTACATTTGAAAGAGCGGCTCGTCAAAGGTTTCCACATTTGGGCTAAGCTTTGCGTCCATCCCAGAAAGATATCGGAAGCCGCCTGCATGAGCCGCCGGCCCATCACGATGCGCTGACCGCAATGGGGATTGCTACCTTTGCCGCCATACGGCTCGAGCACGGACGATTTGAAGTTGCCCGGCTTTCGTGGATAGTTTGAGATTGGAAAGTCATGCGGCGGTTTCCCGCTCGAAGACTGCCGGCGATCGGTAGCCGAGTGCGGAATGCCGGCGGTGAAGGTTGTACCATCCTTCAATGAAGTCGAAGATCGCCAGCTCTGCCTCCTTATGTGTGCGAAACCGGCGCCGGGCGAGTAGCTCGCACTCCAGCGTGGCGTTGAAGCTCTCGCACATCGCGTTATCGTAACAATCCCCAACGGATCCCATTGACGGGCGAATGTCAGCTTCTCGGCAGCGTGAGCCGAACGCGATTGACGTATACTGCGTTCCTTGGTCTGAGTGGTGAACGACGTCGATTGGCCGGCGCCGATGGATTGCCATATTGAGCGCGTCGAGGACCAACTGCGTTTTCATGTTCGAGCTCGTCGCCCAGCCGACGATACGCCGACTAAACGCGTCAAGAACGACGGCTAAGAACAAGAAGCCCGCGTAGGTCGGAACGTAGGTGATATCCGCTACCCAAAGTTTGTTCGGCGCATCGGCGACGAACTTGCGGTCGACGAGGTCAGGAGCCGGTCGTGCATCGCGATCGCGCACCGTTGTGCGAATGCCCTTGCGACGGCTAGCGCCTTGGAGCTGACGTTCATTCATCAATCGCGCCAGCCGATCGTTGCTGATCGATATTCCGTCGTCTTTGAGCTCGGCCTTGATCCGGGGGCGCCCGTACGTGTTGCGCGACCGCCTGTGAATCGCTTCGATGTGGTCGCCGAGTTGAACGTCGCGCTGCTTTCTCGGCGAGGGCCTGCGAAGGAGCCACGCATAGTACCCGCTGGTGGAGACCCCAAGCGTACGGCACATCGTGGAAATACGGTACTTGGCCTGATTGCTCTTCACGAGTCGGAAGATCTCTTCGGCAGTGTCTCGGTCTCCCGAGCGAACCAGGCCGCCGCTTTTGACAAAATCTCGCGCTCGATCGTGAGCTGCTTCACTTTCTTACGCAACGCGAAGAGCTCCGCTCGCTCTTCGCTCGTCAGGCCGTCTGTTCGCTTCCCGGCGTCGAGATCGGCCTGCCTGATCCAGTTGCGGATCGTTTGATTGGAGAGTTCAAACTCGGCTGCGAGATCTTCCGGTCGACGGCCCGCGCGAGCCAGCTCGACGATCTTAGCCCGGAACTCCAAGGGGTAGGCACGAGGATGTTTCTTGGCCATTGGTGGACCCTTCTCCACAAAGTGGAAAGTGTCCACGGAACCCGGGCAGCTTCACAGGCGGCGATCGTCCGGAAGCGACTCGCGATATTCGTTCAGCATCTTTTCGACGGTCGGTACGAATTCGGGCGTTCGTGCCGATTCGGGATAAAAGATTAGCGGTGGAGTGTCCTTAATGTGGACGGCGCCGTGGACAACTTCGACGAGCTTGGGATAGTCGATGTCCGCTCCTCGCGTTGAGGCAGCTTTTGCGATTCTTCGCTCGACCCGCGCTCGGTCGCTGCGCACGTGTCCCCGTAATGCTGCACGATGCGGCAAACCTGCTCGACCGCGTGGTCGAATCGGGCCGCAAGGTTGCCGGATCGGAGCGGGCTTAGGCTGCCTATTATTCCGGTTGTTCCGAGTCGGCTACGGATTCTGGCGGGAGCGTGTAGGAATCGAACCTACCAGTCGCCTTGCGACGACCTCAGCGATTTTGAAGACCGTGCGAGCCACCAGACCCGTACGCTCCCACAGCTTGGAGATGCGTTATTTTGCAGCAGTTAGCGGACACCTCGCAACCCTGGCCAGGCTCTATCCCAGGTCGAAACGGATTCTTAGTGTAACGCCAGGTACGTGGCGCCGTCGAGCTTCGTCTTCGAGCCTTTTATCGAGCGGAGAGGCTTGGCATTTCCGTTGGCGTTACTGTCGTACTCATTGATCGGGCCCGAGAAGCCGCAGGCGTAGATGTGATCTTGTGCATCCGCCGTTACGCCGTCGGCGTCGGGAGTGCTCGTGATCTGAGCCACCGGGGCGACGTTTCCGCTTGCGCCGGGGGCGAAGACCAGAATGCCGGACTTTTCGTCGGCGACCAGTAGGCGCTGCTTGGAGTCGAAGGCAAGAGCAAACGGGCTAGCAAGTCGAGTCCTGTCTCCGGAGATTATTGCGATCGGCTGCACGTTTCCGCTCGCCCCGGCGGCAAATATGAGAACCGAGGGACCAGAGGTGTTGGCCACATAGAGCCGCCCATGTTTGGCCAAGGCCATCCCCGCCGGCCGGTTGAGCAGCGCATTGCTGCCGCTGATGGTATCGATCGGCTTGACGTCGCCGTTCGCGCCTGCTGCGTATTCCGTGACGGCGTTGCCTACGAAGTTGCTGACCCACAGATTATTTACGGCATCCAAAATAATGCCTTCGGTCGGTCCGAGATGGGACTGCGGTGCCCCGATGATTCGCTTCGGCGTCACGTTGCCGTTCGACCCGGGTGCAAACACCTTAACGTTCGACCCACTGTCATTTGCGACGTCGACGTTTCCCTTGCCGTCGACCGCGAGCGAATCCGGTGAGCGCAGTTTCGTTTTCGATCCGGCGATGTTTACCGCGGGAGCAACGTTTCCGTTCGCAGTCGCCTTGAATGCGACCACGCCGGGCTCGTTGCGGTTGGCCGTAAAGATCAGCGTTTCGGTATTACGTACATCCGCTTGTGGCGTATCGACGCTGGTTTGCGGCACCATGCCCTGAGTGCCGCTGCAGCCGGCGAGTATCGTCGCCGCGACGATCGTAGCCGCGCAACAGGTCAAGGACCGTCCCAGCCATCCGGCCCGCGTCAGGAAAATCTCGGTGAGGTACTGCGAAGATCTCGTGAAGTTCAGGCTCCTACGGAGCGCAAAGGCGGCTTTCCGACATACCGCCCAAGAGAGGGCTGCGGTATCATCCGAGTAGGAGGTACCGATGAATCGCCTATACGCTGCGCGCTTTTTCGCACTTGCGTTACTCGCCGGTTGCTCGGGAAACGGGCTGGCTCCCATGCTCCCCGCCGGCATCCCGGGCATCCTCGCCGGTCCGGAGTCGTCGTCGCCGCTCGCGGCGACGCACCAAAAAGTCTATTGGACGCTCTTTGCCGGTTCGCAATACCCGCAGGTCGAGATCGCGGAACTTCCACTGAAGAAGCGATCGAAGGTCCTGAACATCGGCAGCAGCGCGAAGAACGGTCTCAACTATACGAGCGGCGTCACGTTCCGGCAAAACCGGCTCTGGATTCTATCCTACGGTTCGGGCGGCGGCACTCCGAGCTCCGTCCTGGTCTTCGATCTGCCGCTGAAGGCCACATCGGCGCCGCATTACACGTTCGTTCTCGGCAGCAGCTCCGGCGCCGACGCACTGGCCTTCGATCCTTCGGGGCACCTTTGGGCGAGCTCCGCGAGCAACCAGCACATTCTGGAGTACAAGGGCCCGTTCACGAAGAGCGGCACGCTGAAACCGATGCGAACCTTGAATGGCGGAGAGCTAAACTCGTACGCGATTGCGATCGATAGGTCGGGAACGCTCTATGCATCGGTCGTGAACGGCGGCTCGAGCTACTCCATCGGCGTCCTGAAACCACCGTACAAACAGAAAGACACGTACTTCCTGACTGGGCTCACCTCATCGGGAGGCCTCGCGTTCGACAAAACCGGCAATCTCTATGCATCGACCAACGGACCGTCGACGTCGCCGGCGCTGGTGCGCTACAACGCCGGCAATCTCAAGAGCGGCGCCAAACCGAACATCGTCGATCCGACCGGCTTGCCCGGCAACTCGTACCTTGCGTCGCTTGCCTTTACCGCCAACGGCGACCTATACATCGCCAACTGCGGAGGAACTCCGGGCATCGACGTTTATCCGCTTGGCAGCAAGCAGTTTGGGTCGAAGCTCGCTCCGTCGGTGCAGTATACCAACGCCGACATCACCGGCGCGGGCTGCGCGTGGGGCATCGCCGTTCACTAAGCGCAGCCTCGCGAGGGGATGCTCTACTGCCGCCTGTGGCAGCTCACCATCCAGTCGATTCCGTATTTATCGGTGAGCATTCCGAACTTGGCAGCCCAGAACGTATCGGCCATCGGCATCTCGACGTTGCCTCCGGCGGCGAGATGATTGAAGACGCGTTCGGCCTCGGCAAGGTCGGTAGTGGAAACTGAGAGCGAGATCGGTCCTTCGCCATAGCTCTTGCCGGGCGAGGCGTCGGCGGCCATGAAGTTGACGCCGGATGACTTAAACCTCGCGTGCATGACGCGGTTGGCGGTCTCGGAAGTAACGGGAGGACCGCCGGAATCTTTGGGCATCTCGCTCCAGCGCGAGAGACCCTCGATCTCACCGCCGAAGGCTTCCTTGTAGAAGTTCAGCGCCTCTTCGCATTTGCCGTCAAACAACAGGTACGGTTCGAGCTGCATCGTGCTGCCTTTTCTTTAGGGCGTGAAGTGTAAGAGCCGCGACAATTGGCGACCTGCGCGAGAACCCCTAGCGGCCGGCGAGCTACATCTCGTTGCCTGAGATTTTGTTGTGACTGCTGCCGGGCTGCACCACGATCGGCCGGCGCGAGTTGGGAAGCGTCTTCTTCCCTTTGCGGTTGAGGCCGATCCAGTTGCCGATCACGGCACTGTAGCTGCTGCCGTTCGCCAGCGTGACGCCGTTGCCGACGTTGCCGCTGATGAGGTTTTTCTTCGGCTGCTTCGGATCCGTCGTCGTGCCGCCGATGCGGTTGTGCGCCGCGTATGCGCCGACGTAGATGCCGCCCCGATAGTTTGCCAGCGCGTACGTACCAAGAACGTCGACGCCGACGAAACTGTTGAAGACCGCGTTGTCGCGCGCGCCGTCGACGATTGCCAGACCGTAGCCGAGATTGCCGGAGAACGTATTCTGCGGAATGACGGACTGATAGTAATCGCCGATCGTGTTATCGTGCGCGTTCCCATCGATGAGCACGCCGTCGCCACCGTTGGGCAGCAAGCTGTTGCCTTTCGTGCTGAGCCCCATGATGTTCGGGCCGACGGTGACGCCCCAGGCGCCTGCGCCGATCTCCAAGCCGTTGTTCATGTTTCCGGAGAGCACGTTCGTGCGTACCGTCTGATCGCCGCCGGTTGAGGTAATCAGCACCCCGTCGTTTCCATTGGGCGCGGCGCCCTTGAAGGCGAGCAGGCCGCCGAAGGTGTTGAAGGTGATGAAGCCCGACGCCTTACCCGCGACCTCGATGCCGTTGCCGACGTTGCCCGCCGAAACGTTGCCGAGCGGAATAACGCCACCCACTTGCGTGTTGTGCGACGTGCCGTCGATAAGGATGCCGTCGCCGCGATTGGCGACGATCGTGGTGTTGTTCGCGCCGATTCCAAAGAAGTTCCCCTGCACCACGATGTCGTCGGAGCTCGCGATGCGAACGCCGCTTCCGCGGTTTCCGCTCGCCACGTTGTAATAGACGAACGGATCGTTGACGAACTTGCAGCCGGTCAGCGCATTTGCGTTTGCCCGCGAGATCCGTACGCCGTCGCCGCCGTTGCCGATTGCGCCGTCGCCGTCGGCAGTCGTGCCGATGAAGTTTCCGTTGAGCGTATTGTTTTCCGAGGCGGCGTCGATGAGAATTCCGTCGCGCGCGTTGCCGGAGATGAGGTTACCGTCGGGCGGCACCACGAAGACCGGCGGTACGGTTCCTTTGCTGCCGGTCGGATTGTTCGCCTGACCCGTCGCGCTGTCGACGAACCGCGTTCCGCCGATCTCGTTGCCGTTCGAGCCGCCGGTAATCCAAATGCCGTTCGCGCCGTTGGCGATCGCCGCTTTGCCGTCGACGCTGGTTCCGATGCGGTTCGCCGCGATCGTGTTGCCGGACGAACCGTGGAGGCTCAGACCATTTCCGGCGTTCCCCGAAATCACGTTGCCGATCTCGCCCGAGGCGCCCGATTTGTTGATGCCGATTCGGTCGTTCGACGATTGCGCCGAAACGTAGACTCCGTCGCCCGCGTTCCCGAGCGCTCTTCCTTGGAGGTTCAATCCGATGTAGTCGAGATTGAGCGTGATCGAGCCCGCGTTCAGCGTAATGCCGTTGCCGCCGGCACCGCCGATCGCGAGACCGAGCAGCCGCGACTTCACCGAACCCGCGGCAAAGACCAAGCCGGCGTGACCGCCGGCGTTGATGGCGATCGAGGGACGGCCCGAGTAGTCCGGCGCCGACGTCCCGTCGATCGTAACCGGCCGCGCGATCGGCGGCAGATCCGATGCGAGCTTGATGACGCCGTGCGTCGAGAACGTGATCGCGGCGTGCGCGGCATGCGCCGCGTTGACTGCCTGGATCGCAGCGCGCAACGAACCCGTACCCGCATCGTTCACGTTGCTGACCGGCACGACGAGTGCGTCGCGAATATTTTCGCCCGTCATCGATCGAACGAAGGCCGAGCTTTGCGCGGCCTGCCCGAGCGGAATTGGACTCAATCCGACGTTGCGCGAAGCGCAACCCGATGCCAGCAAAACGCCCGCAATAATAACGAACGCTGGGCCGGCCAATAAACGGCGCGGCCGCTCTATATGACCTTCCATGGTTTACCTCTCTCCATAGCGAGCAAGCTCTCAGCGAGCTCGCCCGGTTCCCCGATAATACCGCACGGCCGCTTCCCTTCGCAAGCGTTTCGGCGGCGAGCCCCGCCGGGAAAGCCCGTCGGACCATGATTGCGACTCGCCGATAAGGTTCGCGCCGAGCGCGCCGGAGTTACGCAGAATGCTTTCGAGTATTTCGACCGCCACGTTACCGACGATACACGAGACGCGGCGAATCGCTACGTTCTCGAAGAGATCCGCCGGCACGTGGGCGATCCAAACGACGAGGGAGGTCGGCGCTAGCGCCGCAAAACAATGCGACGGGGCGCCGGAGAGCGAAATAACGACCCGTGAAGACCCGCCCCGATATCCGTAACGTCGCGATCGTCGCCCACGTCGATCACGGAAAGACGACGCTCGTCGACGCGATGCTCAAGCAGAGCGGAGTCTTTCGCGAGGGGCAGCACGTCGCAACGCGCGTCCTCGACTCCAACCCTCTCGAGCGCGAACGCGGTATCACCATCCTTTCGAAGAATACCGCCATTCGCCACGGCGACGTGAAGTTCAACATCGTCGACACGCCGGGGCACTCCGACTTCGGGGGCGAGGTCGAGCGCGTGCTGCAGATGGTCCAGGGCGTTCTGCTGCTGGTGGACGCGGCCGAAGGCGTTATGCCGCAAACGCGATTCGTGCTGCGCAAGGCGCTGGAGCTCGATCTTCGCGCTATCGTCGTCGTCAACAAGATCGATCGTAAGGACGCACGTCCTCAGGAAGTCGTCAATCAAACCTTCGACCTGTTCGTCGAGCTCGGCGCGAGCGACGAACAAGCCGATTTCCCCGTGATTTTCACCAACGCAAAGGCGGGCGTCGCGAAGCGCTCGCTCGACGATTCCACCGACTCGCTGGAGCCGCTCTTCGAGACGATCGTCGCTCGCGTTCCCGACGCCCCGTCCGAGGAGGGGCCCTTTCAACTGCTGATATCGGCGATCGATCACAACCGCTACGTCGGGCGCGTCGGCATCGGCCGAATATTTCGCGGAAGCACCCGCCGAAACGATCCGATCGTCAAGATCTCGCGCGACGGCGGCACGACGTCGGGACTGCGTCTTGCCAGCCTCTTGACCTTCGCGGGTCTCGAGCGAATCGACGTCGAGGAGGCCTCTGCGGGCGACATCGTCTGCATCTCGGGAATCGACGATCTCAACATCGGCGACACGATCGCCGACGCCAACGCTCCCGAAGCGATCCACGCCGTCTCCGTCGACGAGCCGACGGTCTCGATGTTCTTCAGCGTCAACAACTCGCCGTTCGCCGGAAGAGAGGGGAAGTTTCTCACGTCGCGACAGATTCGCGAGCGCCTGCTTCGCGAGCTGGAGTCGAACGTCGCGCTGCGCGTTGAAGAGACCGCTTCACCCGATACCTTCGAGGTGCGCGGCCGCGGCGAACTGCATCTGGCGATCCTCATCGAAACGATGCGGCGTGAAGGCTACGAGTTAGCCGTCTCCAAGCCGCGGGTTATCGTGACCGAGCGCGACGGTCGTCGTTACGAACCGGTCGAGTACGTCGTCGTCGACGTTGCGGAGTCGTACGCCGGCGCGGTGATCGAAGCGCTCGGGCGGCGAAAGGCCGCGATGTCGAACATGCTCGCCGCCGGCGACTCGCAGCGACTCGAATATACGATGCCGACTCGTGCGATCTTCGGATTGCGCGGCGAGCTTTTAACCTTGACGCGCGGAACGGCCGTGCTCTCGCACACGTACTACGATCACCAGCCCTGGCAAGGCGAACTTCCCGGGCGCACGATCGGCGCGCTCGTCGCGAGCGACACCGGACGAACGACCGGCTACGCGCTGATGGGTCTCGAGCAGCGCGGCCGTTTCTTCGTCGGACCGGGCACCGACGTTTATGAGGGGATGATCGTGGGCCGGGCCAACGACAACTACGACGTCGCCCTCAACGTGGTCCGCGAAAAAAAGCTCACCAACATGCGCGCCGCCGGTTCCGACGAGAACGTCAAGCTTCCGCCACCCGAGGAGCTCTCGCTCGAGCGGGCGATCGAGTTCATCGAGGACGACGAGCTGGTCGAGGTGACGCCCGCGTCGATTCGCCTTCGCAAGCGGCTGCTCAACGAAGGCGACCGTCTCCGTCTGCGCAAGCGCGAGGCCGCGGCCGCCGGCGAGCGCACGTAAGATCGTGCAGATCTTGAGAAGGTTTTCCCGCAACTCCGGAGGTTTGCTTCGCACGGCATTCGCCAGCAATTCACACTTCGTTGATACCTTGAGAGTGCCACGGCGATCGTGCCGCGGCTCTCAAAGAAGGACTTCACCATGAGCGACGACACCCGCAAGGAACAGACCAAGCCGATCGAAGACGAGAAGCTCGACAAAGTGAGCGGCGGCTACATCCTTGAGCACAATCCGATTGCCGGTCCGAAGATCCCGGGTGGCAGCGAGCCTCCCCAGAATCCGCTCCCGCACCCCAAGCCGATGTAGCTCGCTGCGACTCGCAGCTTATCTAAGAAAATAGCTGGGTTAAGGTCTGCGGCGGCCAATGCGCGTGAAATCGCCATGGGCCGCCGGCAAGGCCTTTTTTTATTGGCGGAGCCGCCGGTCGCCGATTCGGAATCGAGCAGAACCTGGGAAGATTTGCGGCAACCCGGCGGTTTTGCTTCGCAAGGCGTTCGCCGCCGATTCACACTTCATTGGTACCTTGAGAGTGCCACGGCGGTTGTGCCGCGGCTCTGACAAAGGAGCTCATTTATGAGCGACGACACTCGCAAGGGACAGAACGAGCCGATCGAAGACGAGAAGCTCGACAAAGTGAGCGGCGGCTACGTGATCGAACACAACCCGACCGAAGGCGGTCCACGCAATCCGATCGGTTCGAAGCCTGGGCCTCCGCAGAATCCGCTCAAACACCCCGAGCCGATGTAATACGCTGCTCGCGGCAGCCTAAATGGACTGCCGCCGAGCGAGATCGGCAAACGGGCCGGGCGTTGCAGCCAGATCTGAATAGATCCCGTCCTGCACTACCCGGCCTTTGTCTATTACGACGATCCGGTCCGCGTTTTGAATCGTCGAAAGACGATGGGCGATCACCAGGCGAGTGGCGTGGAGCGCTTCCAGCATCTTCATGACGATTGCCTGAGTCTCATTATCGAGCGCGCTGGTCGCCTCGTCGAAGAGCACGATGCGCGGCGACGTCACGATCGCCCGCGCGATCGCAATGCGCTGGCGTTGGCCCATCGAAAGCCCGCCGCCGTCGGAGCCTAGATAGGTTTCGAGCTGCATCGGCAGCTTCTCGATATCTTGAGCGATGCCGACGCGCCGCGCCGCATCCCACGCTTGACCGTGCGTGATGTACCGCGCACCGGCGATGTTCTCGAAGATCGTCCCTTGCAGCGCTCCGGCCGTCTGCAGAACCGAGCCCATCTGGCGCCGGACCGCCGCGAGATCGACCGTCGATAAGTCGTGACCGTCGTAGTAGACGGCGCCGTGATTGGGCTTTTCAAAGCCGAGTAATAACCGGAAGAGCGTCGATTTGCCCGCGCCCGACGGTCCGACGATGGCGACGAACGAACCGGGCTCGATGCGCAGGTCGATCCGATCGATCGTGACGACCGAAGCATCTTCATATTGAAAGCTCACGTTGCGCAGCTCGATCGCACCCATCAGCGTACCCGGATCCCCGTGTGCTTGGAGCCGCTCGGGGAGCTCGCGCAGAAGCGGGCGAGCGCGCTCGTAAACCGGTATCACGCGAATCACCGCCACCAACGCGTCTCCCAAACCGAGCAGCGAGGCGAGAAGTTGTCCAAAGGCCGCGCTCGCCGCGATGAACGTGCCCGCTGAAATGGCACCGTGACGAACGACGAAGATATATCCGATGATCGCCAGCGTAGTCGCCGCCGGCCAGATCGCGTTGAAGATTCCAAACCGGTAGACGATCGTTCCGACCCTCGTCGTCAGGCGGCGCATCGCGACGAAGCGATGCAGCCAACCGACGAAAGCGCGCGTCTCGGCACGCGCGACGCGGAGTTTGGCGATACCGTTAAAGATCTGTAAAACGAAGCCGGCGATTCCCCCGAAACGGTCGAATATTTTGCGGCGCAGCGGCAGCGTCGCAAGCGCCTCGGTGACGGCGGCACCGATCGCAAGGACGGCGAGCAGCGCGCAGAGCCACGCGAGGCCGACGTCGTAGATGAAGAGCAGCGCGAAACTCACCAGCGAGAAGACGCCGCTGAGCGCCGCCGAGATGGTGATGTCGCTGACGTACTGTTCGATTCGGTCGACGCCCATCAGCCGGTCGGCGAGGTCGCCGATCTCGTACCGCCGGAAAAACGTCGCCGGAAGCGTCACCAATCGCTCCATTACGGCCGATTGTAACGTTGCGCCGACGCGCGTCTGCAGACGCACGATCGCCAACCCGCGTATGACCTCGGTTACGGCGGCGGTCAAGGCGATGGCCACCAACGCCAGCATCATCGTCAACAACTGCGGGCGCATCGCGCCGGGAATGATCGTACCGTAAAGAATCGCCGTCGCGAGCGGAACTGTACCCGCGAGGATGCCGCCGGCCAAGCCGAGCGCGAGAATCTGAAACGCGTCGACGCCGCTGCGGCGCAGTCCAAAGCGCAACAGGTCCAAAACGCCGACCGGCCGTTCCGGCAACGGTCGCAGGAAGACGTAGGCGAACGAATCGATCCCAGCCGCCTCCGCGGCATCGACCGGAACCTGGTCGGCGATCCTCGCCGGATCGATGAGAACGTAGCGCGAGCGCCCGCGGTGCGGCAGAAGCGCGACGGGCGTGCGCTGGGGACCGCGAAATGCCAGGAGCGGTCCGTACTCGCGATCGCGCCAGTTGCCGCGCAATCGTACGCGACGAACCGAAACGTGGGATTCTACCGCAATTGCCTGCACTGCTGCCTGCGTATCGCTATGCGACTCGCGCGGCGCGGCTATCGCGATGCGGTCGGCTTGCGCCACGATGCGCGCCGCGGCGACGAGGGGATCGTCATCGGGGCTCGTCGCCGGGCGGTTGCGCTCGAAGAGATGCGTCGCCTCCTCCAGTCCGCTGCGCAGGGCGCGTGCGTCGAACGCCAGGGTCGCCCGGCGCATCGCTTCGCGATCGTGGTCTTCCTGCGCCGCGCGCGTCATCCAGCGCTTCCAAAATGCCGTGTGCGCGACGTCGAGTGCCCGCGCGACGTCGTTCGGAGCGACGTCCGATCCGCCGTAAACGTCGACCGCAGCGGCTTCGTGTGCGTGCAGCGTCATCGAAGCTCCGATCGGCACGATGCCGGTACCGGAATCGCACGGGTGCACGTCGAGCAGGTAGGCTCTTCCGACGGTAACGCGCACGTACGCCAGACGGTGGGACGAGCGCGCATATTCGCCGGCGGCAAGTTCGAGGCAGCGATGCGGCTGCAGCGAGCGCGCGTTGCGCAGGTCCGTTCCAAGTCGATCGCCGCCGATTAACATCGTGAGATACCGTAGAAACGCGTCATCCCGCTGCGACGGCTCGGCGAGCGCGATATCCCAAGGCTCCAGAACGGCCGGCACCACGCCGACTGCGATCAGCGCAAACGTCGCGCCGTTCGATTTCCATGAAGTGCCGAACAGAACGTCGCCCGGTCTCGCGCCGCCGACGAACGAGCGGCGCCCAACGGGCCGTCCGCCGCCGTCGAGCGCGACGGCAAAGACCGCCGCCTCTCCGGATCGCACGCGGTAGGCTTCACCTCGGCGCGCGAGCACGAGCAGGTCGTCGCCGGCGATTCGAATTTCATTTGCGCGCATCATTGCGATCTCACCAGCGCAAGGTAACGCCCGCCGCGTGCGATCAGTTCGTCGTGCGGTCCCCGCTCGACGATTCGACCGTCGTCGAGCACCAGGATCTCGTCGGCATCGCGGATCGTGCTTAAGCGGTGCGCGATAATCAAACACGCACAGCCGCGCCGCCGCAGACTCTCGTCGATCAGATACTCCGTCAGCGGATCGAGCGCGCTCGTCGCCTCATCGAGCACGACGAGAGCCGGGTCGCGCACCAACGCTCGCGCGATCTCCAGACGCTGCCGCTGACCGGCGCTGAAGTTGATGCCGCCCTCGGCCATGGGCGCATCGTAGGTGCCCGGCCGGCTCGCAATGTCGGTATGAATCGAGGCATCGCGAGCGGCATGCTCGACCGCAGCATCGGAGACCTGCGGATCCCAGAGCGTTAGATTGCTGCGAACCGTCCCCGGATAGAGCGAGATCTCTTGATCGACGAAGGCGACGTCGGTCGCCAGAAGCGATGGATCGATGGCATCGCGCTCGATGTCGTCGAAGAGCACGCTTCCCGACCACGGCACGAATAATCCGGAGACGATCTTGGCGATCGTCGATTTTCCGCTTCCCGACGGACCGACCAACGCGATCCGGCGCCCAGGAGCGATCGTGAAGGAAATATCGCGAACGACCGGCGGCGCCTGCCGATTGTATCCGAACGACACGCCGCGCAGCTCGAGCTTACCGCTGAGACGAGTCCGTTCGATCTTCGAAACGACCGGCGCGGGCGGTAACGGATATCGCAGCACGTCCTCGATGCGGCGCACGTCTCCGTCCATCTCCTGTAAATCTGCGCCCAGCTCGACGAAACTCGTGAAGGGCGCGACGAAGAGCTGCATCAGCAGTGCGTAGGCAAAGAGCGTTCCGATGGAGATCGCGCCGTCGATGACGCGCAGGCCGCCGATCACCAGAATCGCGGTGATATTGACGGTAATGAGCAGCCTCGGCACCGCGTAGAGCATCTGCGACGGCACCGCGAAACGCTGACGAGCGTTGATCACGCGAGCTTGGCGTCCAAGCCATTTCATCAAGAAGGTGCTCTCGGCGCCTCCGGCCTTGAGCAGCTCGATGCGCTCCAAACCGGAGACCGACGTACCGAGCAGCATCGCTTCCTCTTGAAGGAGCGTTGCGTTTGCATCGGATCGCTGCCGGGCAACGATCCGCAACGCAAGCATGTTGAGCGCGGCGATGCCGAGCGAGACCAGGGCGAGGACCTTATCGTACCACGCCATCAAGGCGAGATAGAAGAGCGCGGCGACGACGCCGATCGCGCTCGCGGCGAGCCGGCTGGAGAGCAGCTCCGCGACGCGATCGCAGATCGCAACGCGATTGGCGACCTCTGCCGGCGAGCGTTGCGCGAAGAACGTCATCGGCAAGCGTAAGCAGTGCCAGAGCATGCGGCTCGCGTTTGCGATCGCCAATTTTGCCTGCAGCCGCAGAATCGCTTGCTGCTGCAACTCGAGCAGCCCGGCTTGCAACGCGATGCTCGCGAGGATGCCGAGCGCAATCCAAAGCACCCAGCCGTAGCTCTTTCCGACCATCACCTCGTCGATGAAGGTTTTCGTGAACGTCGCCAGGGCGATGTTCGGAATCGCTAAGGCGAGTCCGGCGAGCACCACGAACGATACGGCTCCCCACGAACCGGTCAGCTGCGCGCGCAGAATGCTCGTCGTCGCGGGGACGTCGTTGCTCGGCGTAAATCGCGGACCGGGGAGAAACGTCAAGCATATACCGGTATAGGATCGGTCGAACTCCTCCCAATCGCAGCGCCTGCGGCCGCCGGCCGGATCGTTGAGCACCGCGCCATTATCGGTGAAGCCTTCAACGACGACGAAATGATAGAACTGCCAGAATACGATGAAGGGCGGCGCGAGCGTTCGCAGCTCGGCGATGTCGTATTTGTAGCCGTGCGCTTCGAGCCCGTACGCACGCGCGGCGCGCAGCAAGTTGCCCGCGGAGCTTCCGTCGCGGGTGACGCCGCACGCGTCGCGCAGCGCTTCCAGGGGCACGTGGCGGCCGTAGTATCCGAGAATCATGCCGAGCGATGCGGCGCCGCACTCGACGGCCTCCATCTGCAGTACGGTCGGCGTACGCACCAACGGGACAGTCGCGCTCATTCTTGCGTCTGCGGAAGTACGAACGAGATCGGTGCCCGTTGCTCGACGACGATCGTGGCGTAGCACGGCGTTCCGGGCGAGAGCGCGCGGCCCGAGTTTCGCAGACCCGACCACAGCAGATTGCCCTGTGCGTCGACGTCGAGCGCGACGTGCACTTCACGTTCCGGTACGTCCGGCAAAAAGCCCGACGCGACGGCCTCGTTCTGCAGTGCCGCCCGGATGCGATCGGGACTTGCGGGGAAGGGCGCCGCGTAGCTCACGTGACCGCGCAGAAAGCCGAAAACGTCGGGGCGCGCATCGGCCGGGGATAATCGCACCGGCATGCCGGCGGCGACGCGGCGATCGGTTTCGACCGGAACGAAGATGACGGCAGTCGGACTCGCTCCGGCCGGCTCGATCGTCGCCACCGGATCGCCGGCACGAACGAAGCTGCCGAGTTGCGGCGAGCGTTGCGCGAGCGTTCCCGCGGCGGGTGCGCGAAGCGCGACGATCTCGCCGGCGGTCGTCCGCAGGCGCGCGATCGCGGCTCCTTGTGCGACGCGATCGCCGACCTGACCCGGCAGTGCGATCAGCGTTCCCTCCGCCGGAGCGGCGACGGGTTGAACGCCGCTTCCCGCGACGATCACGCCGCGGCCCTGTAAACCGACGGGAACCCGCCCGAATACCGCCCAGATCAACGCACAGAAGAGCAGCGCGCCGATTGCCGCGAGCGCGAAGACGCTGTGCGACGAGACGACGTCGATCGCTTCGTCGAAGCGCTCGATCGAATCGATCGATTCGATCGCCCGCGCGCGAAAGAGGTCGCTTCCCCCGGGCCGCTCAGGCGCGCTCATCGATGCGTCGCCTCGGGCATGGCCGCGGCGACGCGGTCGCCGTCGTGGAGTCCTTCGACGTCGCGTGCGACGACGACGTCGCCGGCACGAAGGCCCGACTCGATTACCGAGCTGGTCTCCGTCGCCGCGCCGACGCCAACCGGCTGACGGTGCGCGCTTCCGTCTCTCACGACGTAGACGAACGCTCCGGCGTCGTCGTGGAGAATCGCCGGGCCGGGAACGGCGAGCGCGTGAGGGATATCGATCGTAAGTATCGTCACCTGCGCGCTCATTCCGTCGCGCAGAAACGGGGGCGGGCGATCGATGACGACTGTCGTCGCTACGGTGCGCTCGGCCGAAGCGGCATCGCTCGACCGTTGAGCGATTGGCGAGATCTCGACGACGCGTCCCGTCAGCGCGCGCCCCGGAAAATCGTCGCCCGTAATTTGTGCGCGCTGACCGAGGCGAAGGCCGACGACGTCCTGCTCGTCGACTCGGGTGCGCACCACGAATCCACGCTGCGCTGCCAGCGTCAAGATCGGTTGGCCGGCATCGACGGCGTCGCCGGACTGCAGCGGCCGCAGCGGATCGTTCTTCTCCGAAGCGACGCTCAAGATCGTGGCGTCGTACGGAGCGCGGATGCGCATCGCATCGGCCCGCTCTTGCGCCAGCCCGTACTCCGAGGCGGCGCGCTGCGCTTCGGCACGTGCCGCCGCCACGTCGCCGCTCCCCGCCTCCACCTCTGCGGCGGCGAGTTGCGCCTGCGCCTGGGCGTAGCCCTCGCGAGCCGAGCGGAGATTTCCCTCGAGCACCGCCTTCGAGCGCGTCAACTGCGTGCCGAGCGCGGCGCGCGCCGAACGCGCCCGATCGTACTGCGCCTGAGCTTCTTCGTACTTCGCTTCGGTTTGATCGAGTTGGTCGCGCGAGACGGCCTTGTTCGCATAGAGATCGCGGTACGCGAAGTAGACGCGGCGAGCTTCGCGCAGGCTCGTCGTCCCGGTCGCAAGATTTGCGTCGGCCGCGGCGATTTCATTAACCGCCGTCGTTTCGCCATAGCCGAGCCCCGATTGAAGCCCGTTGGCCACGTCCTCCTGCGCTTGCACGAGCCGCGCTCGCGCGGTCTCGAGATTCGCTTGCGCCTGTACCACGTTTGAGCTGCCGGTAACGGCAGCGCTCTGCGCTCTCGCCAGTGCCGAGCGATAGGCCGCGGCGCCGCTCTGCGCGCCGGCAACAACTTGCGGATTGACCAGCGTCGCCAAGAGTTCGCCGGCGACGACGCGATCGCCCATTCTTACGAAAATACGTCCGACGTTGCCGGCGATCTGACTCGACATCGTTTGAATCTGCGGATACTGGATGACGCCGCTCTCCGGCAGCCCGATCGTGAACCGCGCATAGCCGGCAGTCACAACCGGAACGCTGCGCACCGCTCGCCGGGCGCTCACAAATGCCGCCACGAGTGCGATCGCGATCGCTGCGACGATCGCAACGGCGGCTTTGCTCCGGTTATCCATCAGAGGTCCGCGACGGCAGCCGCCGGGTCGAAAGCGCCGAGCGCCGAGCGAAGCTTCACCACGGCGTTGATGTACGCGATCTGCGCGCTGTAGAGATCGGCCTGCGCCTGGAGCGAGGTCGCCTGCGCCGCCTTGGTGTCCGTGAGCGATATGAGCCCGTTGCCGTACTGAAGCTGCGCGATGCGCGCCGCCTCGGTGCCGAGTTTGGCCGCGCGCTGCTGATACGAAATCGATTCTCGTGCCGTCTGCGCCTGGCGCAGCGATTCTAAGACGTCCGCTTCGGTCGCCGTCTTTGCCGCGTCCAGCGCGATCTGCGCCGACAAGATGCCTTGATTCGCCGAGCGGTGCTCGGCGGCGCGCGTGCCGTAGTCGACGATCGGAAGCGATATGGTCGACGTCGCCCCGATGTTCCAGAAACCGGGCGTGCCGCGCGTGACGTTGGCGAATGGAAATCCGATGCACTGGATCTGGTTCGGGTACGGCGCGCACGCTTGATTGAGCGCGTTGACTTGCGTCTGCTGATCGACGTAGCTCGTCGGCGACGTTTGGTTGCCGAAGAACGCGTAGACGTTGATCTGCGGAAGCAGATCGGTATCGATGCTCGAGCGCGACAGTTGGGCGATTGCCAGACTCGCGGCGGCGGCCGCGACCTCCGGCCGGCTGCGCTCGGCTATTTCGACGAGCGCCGCACTCGACCCGGCCGGCAGCGGCGGCTGCGGCAATACCGCCGGAACGGCGAAGGCGGTTTCGAGGCTTGCGCCGATAGTCTGCGCGAGCGACTCGCGCGCGGTCTCGCCGTCCGATTGCGCGTTCAGTACCGCGACCTGCGTCTGCTCGACGCCGACCTGCGCGCGCAGCACGTCCACGCCGGCGACTAGTCCCGCCTTTTCTTTCGCCTGTGCGACCGCGAGCAGCGCCTGCTGGTAGACGAGATTTGCCTGCGCCAAATCGTAGAGACGCTGCCAGTTCGCGAGCGCAAAGAACATTTCGACGAGCTTCGCGGTGGTCTCCATCTGACTCTGACGCAAGTCGGCGCGCGCGGCCTGCACTTGCCGGAGGTTTTGCTGCGTCATGATTTGATTGAGCGACCCGTTATAGAGCGTCCACTGCGTTCCGACCTGCGCGGTGTTCTGCGAGAAGTTCGTTACCGGGACGACGCCGTATTGCGCCAAGGGACCGGCGTAGTTGTTCTGTTTCGCCAGCAAATTCTGCAGGCTCGCCACCACGGGCGGGTACTCGGTCGCGCGCTGGCGCGTGTAGTTCGATTCCGCCTGCGCCAGCGCCGCGTGCTTGGCGGCGATGGCGGCATTGTGGTCCATGGCGTAGGCGACCGTCTGCTGCAGCGTCAGCGGCCGTGCGGCCGCGATTCCGAAGCCGGACGGAGAGAGAGCCGCGATGGCACCGCCGGTAATTACGGCGCGGCGCATGCGAGATGGAGCGCCCCTGTTCACATAGTCAGGCTATCGCCCAAATATGCAGCGAATGGGAAAAAGTCGAGAAGTTCTTCTCACTCCTTCCCGGTTACGGCCCTCCAAGCTGGCGTGCGAAGCACTCGGCGGTCGCCGTGTCGGCTTCGAGCCACGAGGCGTAGCGCAAGAAACCGTGGATTTCGTTCGGAATCACGATCTGCTCGAACGGCACGCGCGCGACGCGCAGCCGTTCGACGAGATCGACCATCTGCGCGAACTCGACGTTGCGGTCGTCGTCGCCTTGGATGAGCAAGACCGGCGATTTCCAGCCGGAGATCGCCGCATCGGGCGAAGACTCCCAAGCGACCTTCATGATCGCCTTGGTATCGTACTGTTGATACCGCTTGAGCTGGGTGAAGCCCCACAGGGGATTATCGACGTCGAGCGACCAGTCGTGCACGCCGTGGAAGTCGACGCCGGCCTTGAAGATGTCCGAGTTGCGCGCCAGGGCGAGCGCGGTGAGATATCCGCCGTACGAACCGCCCCAGATGCCGATGCGCTTCGGGTCGACGCGCGCGTCGCTTTGCAGATAGTGCGCGCCGGCGACGACGTCTTGATACTCCGACGCCCCCGTCGGGCCCCAGCGCGGCGGAAAGTTGAAATCGTGGCCGTAGCCGATTCCCAACCGGTAGTTGACGGAGAGCACCGCGAATCCGCGGCTGGCCAGATATTGATTGACGGCGTACGAGTTCGAGTAATAGTCCATGTAGTGCCAGGTCAAAAGCATCTGGCGCGGCGGACCGCCGTGCACGAAGATCACTCCGGGATGCCGTCCCGCGCCGGCTGGTTCGAAGAGCTGTCCGTGAATCAACGTGCCGTCGGCGGCGCGAAACGACACCTCCCGCGGCGTAACGAGCTGCGACGACGGAAAGTCGCTCGGCAACAAGTTCGCATCGAGTTGGCGCCGCTCGCCGCTCGAAAGCAGCGTTACGATTAACGGCTGCTGGGCGGTGGCGCGATTGAATGCGAGCGCACCGCCCGCCAATGCGAGCGGGTTCGTCTCGCTGCTCGCACCGCCGGTCAGCGGAGTCGTCGGTCCGCCCGCGACGTTGGCGCGAAAGACGTGGCGCCGGTCGTCGTCACCCGCACTCGAACCGGTGTTGGCCGAAAAAACGACGGACTGGAGATCCGGCGATACATCGGCGTCCTCGACCATGTAGGCTCCCGCCGTCAGGGGCTGCGCATTTCCTCCGTCTGCCGCAACGGCGTAGAGATTGAGCCAGTTATCTTGCTCGCTTTTGAAGACCAGTTGGCTTCCGGCCGCCCACGCCAAGAACGGCCCGCCGGCAGACTGCGGTAACGAACCGCGCGGCGTATTCGGACTCGACCAAACGAGGCGACCGCCGCCGCTGCGCGCATCTGCGACCCAGATCTGCCACGGTATGGGATTCCAGTTCAGCGGGTTCATCGGAGCCCCGCCGTCGCCGTGCAATCGAACGAACGCAACGCGCGTACCGTCGGGCGACCAGCGCGGCATGATATCTTGCGACGTCGTCGGCGCGAGATATTGTATCGGCGCCGTCTCGTTGCGATAGATGCCGACGAAGCTGTGGTCGTTCCGTGCCGAAACGAATGCCAGCGCAGAGCCGTCCGGCGACCATTGGAGATCGGAATCCTGACCGCGATCGAAGAAGAGGCGGGTCGCGGCTGCGCTTGCGGCGATCGATGCGGTCATAACGGCGCCGTCCGCGGTAAAGACCACGCGCGTGCCGTCGGGTGAGATTGCCGGCGCATCGCCTTCGCCGATGAGTTTCGGCGGGCCGCCATTCGTGGCGGCCGACCAGACCTGCATTTTTGGTTCCTGCGGCATCGATGCCGGACCGGGCTGCAGCGGGATCGGCCAGTTCGCATCGTGGTCGCCACCGCGCACGTAGACGACGTGCGCGTCGTCGTTGGCGATAACGAGGTCGCTGATCTCTTGACCGTCGTCTCCGCCCGACGAGTAGAGCTGCGCCGGCTGCCATTCCGGCGCGCGTGCAAACCACACGGTTCGTACTCCTTGCGCGACCAACGTGTAGGCAATCGCCGTTCCAGCTCGGTCTCGAACGAGCGCTTCGGGAAACGGGTAACTGAGAATCTGGGCAAGCGTAAACACGGCCAGCATGACTCCTCCCTACGACTTACCACCGCGTCGTCCTCCGCTTGCGCACGGCCGCGTAAGGGTCTAGGATAGAGCGGTCAGAGGAGGCCGGTTACATGAAGGCGTGGTTTATCGCTCTTGCGGTACTGAGTGCGTTATGCTTTTCGAGTCCGAGCCCGATTCACGCGGGGACGCTTCCCGATATTAGCGGAACGTGGTACGCGGGCGGCGATCGGTCCAAGCGTTGCGAGATCCAGCAGAGCGGATTGACGCTCACGCTTCGTAACGAAGACGGATGGAAGGCAACCGGCACGTTCCTCAACCCGAGCGAAATTTCGACGAAGTGGGGATCGTTCGGATCGACCACGGTCGTCGGACGGATTTCCGGCGACCTCCAGACCATCCGCTGGAGTAACTCGACCTATTGGACGCGCGGCGGAGCGCGGCCGCAACCGACGGCAAGCCCGACGCCGAACCCGTACCGAGTCATTCAACTGGCGTCGCGGAGTCTTGAGAACAGGCCGCAGGGGAAGATCGCGCTATTGGGTGGTTGGGCGGCCGTCAAGCGCGACGGGCACGGCGCGGTCGTTTGCATTTCGTTCAAGAACGAGGCCGCACTGGCCGCAACGCGCGTCGTCTTTCAATTTGCGATCCTCGGGCGCTCCGGCAACGACCTGGGGAATCTCGAACTCGACCGGCACGGCACGTTTTCACCCGGCATCGGCATCAACGGTTGGCCATCGCTATCGGAGTGGCAGAGCGGCGTCGGGCACAAGGGTTACGGCGACAACTGCAAAGTGCTCAACAGCGGCGTTGCCGCGCTTCCGCTCCTATCGGCTCACGCCGCAAGCTTCGAAGTGACTCGCGTTGAGTACGCCGACGGCAGCAGCTGGACGCCGTAGCTCTGTCAGGATGACGTGGCCACGGGAGCGGCGACCAAAAACGTGAGTTCGCCGCGGTTTTCGTCGAAGCCGACGTCCACCGCGTCGCCCTCGTTGATCTCACCGGCCAGGATTTTGCGTCCGATCGGCGTCTCCAGCTCCTTTTGAATCGTTCGCTTGAGCGGGCGCGCACCGTAATGCGGATCGTATCCGACCTTGACGATATGACGCTTCGCCGCGTCGGAGAGCTCGAGCGTGATCCGGCGCTCCGCAAGCCGTTTTCGCAGGCGCTGCATGAGCAGGTCGACGATCTCGAGCAGCTCCTGCTCGTCGAGCGCGTGGAAGACGATGATCTCGTCGACGCGATTGAGGAACTCCGGACGGAAATGCTGGCGCAGCTCGTCGAGCACCGTGGCGCGCATGATCGCGTAGTCGGTTCCTTCGACCGAGCCCTTATAGTCGAGAATGCGATGGCTGCCGATGTTCGAGGTCATGATGACGATCGTGTTTTTGAAATCGACCGTGTGTCCCTGACCGTCGGTCAACCGCCCGTCGTCGAGAATTTGCAAGAACACGTTGAAGACGTCGGGGTGCGCCTTTTCGATTTCGTCGAAAAGAATGACCGAGTACGGACGACGGCGCACCGCTTCGGTCAGCTGGCCGCCCTCTTCGAATCCGACGTATCCGGGCGGTGCGCCGAGTAATCGCGCGACGGTGTGCCGTTCTTGGTACTCGGACATGTCGATGCGTACGAGCGCGCGCTCGTCGTCGAAAAGATACTCGGCGAGCGCCCGCGCGAGCTCGGTCTTGCCGACGCCCGTCGGTCCGAGGAAGATGAACGAGCCGATCGGACGATTCGGATCGGCGAGCCCCGAGCGCGATCGCAAGACGGCCTGCGCGACGGCGTCGACGGCCTCGTTCTGTCCGATGACGCGCCGATGAAGCTCTTCTTCGAGATGGAGCAGCTTCTGTTTCTCGCCCTCCATCAGCTTCGTGAGCGGAATGCCGGTCCAGCGCGAGATTACGCCGGCGATATCGTCTTCGTCGACCTCCTCTTTGGAAAGCCGCGCGCCGTCTTTGCGCGCCAGACGCTCTTCCTCGGCGGAGAGTTCCTGCTGCAGCTTCGGCACGGTTCCGTAACGCAACTCGGCGACACGGTTGAGGTCGTATTGGCGCTCGGCCTGCTCGATTTGAATCTTCGCCTGTTCGATTTGGTCGCGAATCGTCCGCAGCTTGACCGCGGCGCTCTTCTCGGCATCCCAGCAAACGCGTAGCCTGGTTTGATCCTCGCGCAACGCAGCGAGCTCTTTTTCGAGCTGTTCGAGACGGCGGCGGCTCGCCGCATCGTCTTCCTTACGGAGCGCTTCGCGTTCGATCTCGAGCTGCAAGACGCGCCGCGAGACTTCGTCGAGCTCCTGCGGCATCGAATCGATCTCGGTGCGCAACTTCGCCGCGGATTCGTCGACCAAGTCGATCGCCTTGTCGGGTAGGAAGCGGTCGGTGATGTAGCGGCTGCTCATCGCCGCCGCCGCAACGAGTGCGGCATCTTTGATTCGCACGCCGTGATGGGCTTCGTACTTTTCTTTGAGCCCACGCAGAATCGAAATCGTATCTTCGACGCTGGGCTGATCGACCATAACCGGAGCGAACCGCCGCTCCAATGCGGCGTCTTTCTCGATATATTTGCGGTACTCGTCCAGCGTCGTCGCACCGATCATGTGCAGCTCGCCGCGCGCGAGCATCGGCTTGAGCAAGTTGCCGGCGTCCATCGCACCTTCGGCCTTGCCGGCGCCGACGACCGTATGCAGCTCGTCGACGAAGAGAACGATCTGGCCTTCGGAAGAGGCGACGTCCTTGAGCACGGCTTTGAGACGCTCTTCGAACTCACCGCGATACTTTGCGCCGGCGATCAGCGCTCCCATATCGAGCGAGACGATGCGCTTGTTCTTCAAGCCTTCCGGAACGTCACCCCGTACGATGCGTTGCGCTAAGCCTTCGACGATCGCCGTCTTGCCGACACCCGGATCGCCGATCAGCACCGGATTGTTCTTCGTCCGGCGCGACAGCACTTGGACGATCCGGCGAATTTCTTCGTCGCGTCCGATCACCGGGTCGAGTTTTCCGCGCTCGGCCTCGAGCGTGAGATCGCGTCCGTAGCGCTCGAGTGCCTTGTACGTGCCTTCAGGGTCCTTGGTGGTGACGCGCTGATTGCCGCGAACCTCGCGCAGCGCCTGCAGCAGCTTGTCCTTCGTCAATCCGGCGTCGCGAAAGATACGCCCGATCCCGCCCGGCGATTGCGCCATGGCGAGCAGCACGTGTTCGACCGACGTGTAATCGTCTTGCAGCGTCTTCGCTTCGTTCTCCGCAGCGGTCATGACGCGCGCGAGTTCGGGAGAGAGCGTTACCTGCGCGCTCTCGGCGTTCGCGCCGGTGAGCCGCGGTAGACGCCCGATCGCCTCATCGGCCGCACGTGCCAGCGCCTTGGGGTCGCCGCCGGCCTTCGCGACGACATCCGGCGCGATGCCGCGCTCTTGTTCGAGCAGCGCCGCCAGCATGTGTTCCGGCGCCGTCTGCGTGTTGTGCTCGTGAAGGGCACGGGCATAGGCTGCATTGAGCCCGTCTCCGACGCGCTCCGTCATCTTCTCTACATTCATTGCTCCCGTTATATTACAGCGCGACCGCCGGTTTGGTTGCAGGGGCATCCTTTTACGGGCCGGAGCAGCCCGAGGAACGGGCCGGGCGCGCCAAGGAGCGCACCGCGTAGAGTCGGAAGGCGCGACGATGCTCGATGTCGCCGATGGTGCCGTCCGCGCGTACTATCTCTTCGACGTTGCAGACACGATCGATCTGATCAAAATCAAAGCGCTCGGAGGCGAGGCGCGAGCGCCCGCCGCGCTTCCGTTGGGCCGCCAGGCACCCCCGTACTTGCAGTTTCCCGTTCCGCCCGTCGTCGCGAATCTGGCCGATGCCGACTTCGACGGCTTGCGATCGACCGTTCGCGCGAAGTTCTACGATTACGGCGTGATCTCGATCTGCTTGACGTTTCCGTTTTCCGGTACGTGGGACGCGCTCGGTGCGCTGGCAGAGCGCGCCCGCAGCGACGAAACCTTCCTTCGTTTCTCCGAATCGGCCGTGGCCCGTATCTGCGAGAACTGTGCGGCGGCCCTGGACGAGCGTCATACTCCGCTGGTAGAAGATTACCTCATCGTCGAGATCGGGCGATTTGCGCAACGCATCGATTCCGAGCGGCTTCTGCGAGATCACTCCGCCGAACTATCGACGCTCTTACTCGGCGAACGCCGCACGCTCTCCGCGAGCGAAGCCGGCGAAGCGCTGCGAACGAGGTTCTCCTATCACGAGGACGATTTAACGATCGTGCAGTGGGATACGGCGATCGTCTACGACCGCGGCGAGAGCGCGAGCGCGATCGAGGAGATCCTGGAGTTCGCAAACTCGCAGCTCCTCGAGCTTCGCACCTACGACGCGCTGCTCGACAGCGAGCTCGATACGATCTACAAAATGCAGCCCGGCGAGCGCGACCGTTCCCTGCGCGGGCGTCGCGAGGCCGAACGCGCGGCGACGATCCGTTATCTGATCGTCGACGTCCTGGAACTCACCGATCGCTCCACCAACGCGCTCAAGATCCTCGGCGACGCCTATTACGCGCGCATCTATCGCGCCGCCGCCGCACGCCTTGGCCTCGTCGACTGGCAGCGTCAGATCGACACGAAGCTCGCGAGCGTCGGCGAAATGTATCGCCTCTTTAGCGATGAAGCGCGCAGCCGCCGCGACGAGTTCCTGGAGATTCTCATCGTCGTGCTCGTCGCGCTCGAAGTCGTGATCGGCATTCTCACGCTCCTGCACCTTTAGAGCAACGCTCGCGCGCGGCAACGCGGCGAGGGCCGCTAATTCAAGCTTACGGTTGGTAGAAGCGAGCCTCGCTCCACGCTGCAACGTCGTCGGCCGCGGTGTTGAGTACGGAGCCGTGAGTAGCGCCGACATATGCCTTGAACGTCACCGGCGTTCCGTGCCGGCGCAGCGTGTCGGCGACGGCAACGGTGCTCTCCGACGTCACCATCGTGTCGGCAACGCCCTGCACGAGCATGGTAGGAACCGTTATCGAAAAGTATGCCGCGTCGTTTTCCACGAGATCGCGATAAAGGTTGTCGATCGCGCTCTCCGCTTGCGGGCGAAAGAACGTATCGGGAGCCATCGTCGCCCACGGCGAGTCTCGCTCGAGGTCGGGAAGACAGCGGCTCGCCAACTCGGGCATAATTGCGAGCGCCTGCGGTTCCAGCATCTGCGACGGTACGATGCGCGCGTCGACGGTCGCGAACCCCTCAACGAGCAAACCCAGAATTGCTAAGCCCTCGTTCGGCACGTCGTTGTGCACCTCGAAGCGCAGCGTCGATTCCGGAAAGGCGTACGGCGCGAACGCCACGGCTCCGACGAGATCGAGCTTCGGCGCAATCTGCTGGCCGATCGAGGCCGCCGCGAGCGCCGCCGCACCGCCCTCCGAGTGTCCCATCGCCATCCAGTCGCGTCCAATCTGAGGATCGACGGCGCGTGCCGCCAAGACCATGTCGGTCACGTCGTGAGCCGCAACGGTGGCGACCATATACGGATGAATGCCCGGCGTACCGTTACCTTGATAATCGGTCTGAGCGACGGCATAACCACGGCGCACGAAGCCGTCGAGCATACGCTGTTCGAGGTTCGGCGCAGCGGTGCGCGACGGCGCGCACTGCGGCGCGTTTCCCACCGTCCCGTGCGCCCAGCTGATCAACGGCCAGCCGCGCCGTGGCGGCAGGCCGCGCGGTATCGCGACCGTTCCCGAAGCAGCGACGAGCGTTCCGTTCGGCAGCGCGCTCTCGTAAAGCACGCGATAGTTCGTTGAGGCCGATGGCAGCGCCGAACCGCCGCTAAAGGACCGCGCCCAGATCACCGCTCCCTCGTCGCTCGGCGGCAACTCGGCGGGCGGCCGGTAGAATGCAGCTCCGGCCGGTCCCACGGTAACCGCCGCAAGCAAGAACGTGGCGAGCACTCTGAATTGAACTCCGCCGAATCAACGCACGGCGGCGCGACGACGTGACTCGCTACGGTACGTCCGCGCAGGCGTGATACTTGTTCGAATACATCGGTTGCAGGCTGTAGGCCGTTCCGTTGACCGAGATCTTCCATTCGAACGTCTCGCACAGATCGGCGACTTCTTCGAAAAAGGTGAAGTTGAACCAAGCAAACGGCGGACCGGGATCGGTGATCGACTCGAACGTTTCGTGCCCCAGCGTCGAGGCGGTCGAGTTGGTGAGCGCGCTCGCTCCGGCCGAGGCGCGCGACTCGCAGCCGGCAACTTTTTGGTACGGCTCGATCGAGACGATGACCGGCTCGGAGACGTCCTTGAAGGCAACGCTCTCGTGATAGGCGCAGAAATCGAAGGTGCCAGGGTGATCGGGCGAATAGCAGTCGCGCGACCGGTCGAAACACGTGTCCGTTCCCGCCGGAAGAAAAACGTGATAGATCGCCGCGTAGCCCGCCTGCATGCCGTTCTTCACCAGCGCCGCGTGGACCACCGAGAGCAGATCGTTCTGATAGAAGAGCTTGGTGTAGGTGTGGTACTTCACGGCGAAGGCTCCGCCGAACGTGTACGAACTCGGCGGCGAGTTCGTATACTGCGTCAAGAGCGCGGCGAACGTGCTTCCGGCGAGCGCTTTCTGGAAACCTTCGGGATCGCCCCAGCAGGCTTCGCCGCCTTTCTTGCAGTTGACGTAAATGTTAAAGGAAGCGGCCGCGCTCATGATCGGGCCCTTCTTGCGAACCAGATCGGCCGGATATTTCTTCCTCACGTCGTGCGGAACGGTTCGTTCGCCGCGCGTGCGCAGGTGCATGAGACGGTAGGAAAGGATCCGCGCGTTTCTTCCGCTCGTCTCGTCGTCCGCCGTGACCGATAGCACCGCGCGCGCGACGCTCTGCGGCCCCGGCGCCTGCGGAATCGGCGCTTGGGGTTGAGAGCTGCAGGCCGATAGAGCGGCGGCCAAGCCGATCGCGGCCGCGGTTCGTCGTGCAACGCGATTCATGCTCGTACTCCTTTTCTCAGTCTCCGGTAGTCGCCGTCACGAATGGTCACGCCGTGCGCGTCGAGCCACTCGAGCAGCGGCACGGCATACTTTCGCGACGTCTTGATCATATCGCGGAACTCCGAGGCCGTCATGCGATCGTGCCGCTGGAAATGTGCCTCGACGCGCGCTTGAATCTCGGCGATCTGCGTGCCCCGATACAGATCGTCGCCGACCTTCACGAGTGCGCCGTGCGCGAGCATCGTGTCGAAGGCCTTCGATAGCCCGGTCACGTGCGAAAGCTTCACCGCCGAGGCCGCTCCGGCAAACGGGATCGGCAGAAACGGTCGCGTCTCGTCGACCGGAACGAGGTACTCGAAGAAGACGCCCTGCTCCGCCGTGAAGGACGGCTGGTGTCCCGTCATGGCGTAGTATCCGCCCCGGTTGACGAGCCGTCCGGTCTCCACGAAATGCTCGGCGACGCGAACCAGCGTCGGCTCCGCAACGCCAAGCGCGCGTGCCAACGCGATCGACGTCATTCCCATCGCCCAAGGCTCGCTGCGATGCGACTGTTCGAGTTGCGCCGCCATGCGCGAAAACATCGCCTCGCCGGAAGCGGCGTCAACGTATGCGGAAGGCCGTACCACGCGAATCACTTCTCCTTGCTCGACTAACCGGCCGGCGGCCTCACGTGCCGCCGCCTCGCGAAGATTGGCGGCGAAGGCGATCGCATGAAGCTCGACCGCGTCGAGCCCTCTTTCGCGAAGCACCGCCAGCACCGCTTCTTCGTCCGGGTCACGGCCGGCAGAGGCCGCGATCTCGACGCCTTCGACGTAACCGCCGCCGAGCAGCGTCATCGGTGAAGGCCGGCGCAGAACGAAACGTAGATTCGGAAAGGCAACGACCGGCTCGATCAGCGAGAGCTCGGCGCGCACGTCGCGAGCGCCGGAGAGCGCTTCTTGCAGGACGAGCGTACCGAGAATTTCGGCCGATCCCACGTAGGCGCGTACCGGCGTACTGCGGCGCAGGAGCGCTAACGCATTCTCCAGCGGCGTGAAGCGAACGGCAAAACGCTGCATCGCGCCTAACTCCGGGCCGACGACCGCGCGCCCGCGCTCGAGTTGCGTGCGATCGATTCCGGGAAGATTGAGTGCGACGCGCGCGCCCGCATCGACCCGCCGGCGAGTCGATGCAAATACGCCGATGCTTCGCACGTGTGCGGGCAGGCCTCCCGGCTGGACGACGAGCGTCTCACCGACCGTAACGCTGCCCTGCATCAACGTTCCGGTAACGATCGTCCCCAGACCCGGCAAGGAAAAGGCCCGATCGATGGGCAGATACGCCGGTGCGTCGGCATTACGCGGCGGCAGGGCGACGAGCGCCTCGTGCAGCGCGGCTCTCAGGGCGTCGAGATTTTCGCCGGTGATGGCCGAAACGGGAAAGCGCGGCGCCTCCGCGGCAATCGTACCGCGCAGCTGTTCGCCGACGCGCTCGTAGGCCGCGTCGCGCTGCGCCGGTGCGAGGAGATCGATTTTCGTCATGACGACGAAAATGCGGCGCACGTTGAGAAATCGCAAAATTTGCAGGTGCTCGAGCGTCTGCGGCCTCACGCCCTCGTTGGCGTCGACGACGAGCAGCAGCAGCTCCATTCCGGCCGCGCCGGCGAGCATATTGTGCAGGAAGCGTTCGTGTCCGGGCACGTCGACGATTCCGGCTTCGATTCCGTCGTCGAAGCGCAGGTGCGCGAATCCGAGGTCGAGCGTCATCCCGCGTATCTGCTCCTCGATCCAGCGATCGGGATTGGTCCCGGTGAGCGCAGTGATGAGCGCCGACTTTCCGTGGTCGACGTGACCGGCGGTTCCGACGATATGCACGGTCGTGGTCTCTAGCCGGTCGGTTTTAGACGAATCCGGTAATCCGCTAGGATCTCGTCCGCCGCCCGGAATCCCGACTCGGCTCCGCCCTCCATAAAGCCTTGATACTCAACCGACGTGTGCTCGCCGGCAAAATGCACGCGACCTTGCGCTCGCGCCTCGTGCCCGGCAATCGTCGTACACTGCCCGACGAGCCAGCAGGAGTAGCTTGCCAGAATGTTCGGGTCGGCTTGCGCGTTGCCGAAGGTCGCCTTGCCGTTCCACGTCGATGCGACGCCGGGCCAAATTCGGTCGAGCTCCTCGAAAAACGCGCGCGCGTGCCAGTCGACGGCAGCGGCCTTGCCGGCACGAGCGTAGGGTATTTGCGGCGTGTCGAACATCGCCGGTCCCCCCGCAGTAAAGACTTCGATGAGCCCCTGCTCGCCGCGCTGCCCGAGCGAAAAGTCGAGCGCGCTCTGTACGGTCAGCGTCGTCCAAATCTGTCCGGTCGTCGGTTCGGGCCATGGATGATCGGGACGCATCCACGCCCGCCGGTCGAACTGCAGGTGGAGCTTGGTATGGTATCCGTAGCCGAGGTTCTCGATGGCGTTGATCTTTGCCGCATCGAACCCGGCGCCGGAATAGTCGACCGCCCGCAACGCAATGAACGGAAGTGCGAGCACGACGCGGTCGGCGAGCACCGTTTCCGGCGTACCGTCCCGATCGAAGCGCAACTCGTACGCGCCGCCGGCGAGGCGCCGAATCGAAAGAAGCCGCCGGTTGAAGCGAACGCTCCCGGTGGGAAGCCACGCGGCGATCGCTTCGGGGAGCGCTTGGCTCCCGTTCGCCAGAATATAGCGCTGATCGGAGTACCCCAGCACGTTCATCTCGCCGTCGCGCGCGTAGTGCTTCTGCACCCCGAGCTGCATGACGAGATTGAGCGCGCTGAGCTCTTCGATGTCGCGCCCGTATTCGTTGCGGTAGGACTCGGCGATGAGCCGCCCCAGCTGCGAGTCGAGTCCGCCGGGTACGTAACGAACGATCCAATCGGCCATGCTCATTGCATCGAGCCGGCGCGCCTCCGGCGTGGCGGTTGCGTAGGTCGTCGTCGGGTTAACCTTCGCGAGCTGCTCTTGAAAGATCGGATAAACGCGGGCGAAGTCGCGGTCGGCCTGCGTCATCGTGTAGTAGCGGCCGTCGAGGTAACACGTGTCGCGCGCTCGCGGCGGACGGCCCGAATACGTATCGAGCAATCCCTGACCGAAGCGATGCGCAAGCTGGTGAATGTCGACGTGCGTGGAGTCGACCATCGCGCCGCACCACTCCGTATGCTGTCCCGCGTCCCAGTAGTTTCGCTCGGAATGCATTCGTCCGCCGATGCGCGACGACGATTCGTAGATGACCGGGTCGATGCCGGCGTCGCGAAGCCGCATCGCGGTCACCAATCCGGCGATCCCGGCGCCGACGATCGCGATTCGCTCGCGCCCGCGCGCGGCGGAGCTCGCAGCCCAAGCGAACCGCGGCACCGTGCCGAAACCGAACGCGGCCGCGCCGGCCGCGCGCACGAAGTCGGCGCGTCTCACAACTTGATGTTGAGATCGGCGAAGAAACCGAAGGGCTGGCGGACCGACGAAATACCGACCTCGGTTACGTTGAAGAACGTTCCGTACGGATAGCGGAGCTGCGCCGGCGGATTCTTTACGAAGTTCCCCGACGGCGCGAGAATGTTCGAGGGCAGCGTGGAGTAGACGCACGTTACGGAGTTGTCCCAAGCGTAGCCGCGCTGGAAGCATTGATTGTAGAGGTTGACGGCTTGAACGGTAAGCGTCATGCGCGGGGTCAGGTCGTAACTCGCCTGGAGATTTGCCGAGAGCTCCGCCGGTTCGACGAAGGCGCCGAGATTGTCGAATTTCCCGCTATAGGGATCGGGCAAGAAGATTGCGCCGACCGATCCGCCGGAACAACTGGCACCCGGCGTCAAGGGTGTCGAAGCCGGCTCCTTCGAGCACGACTGCGGGACGTATCCAGGCCAGACGAGCGGCGATCCGTAGTTCGAACCGTCCATATAATGCACCGACGGCGTCACCGTAAACCGGTTGTGCCGGTAGTTCAAAATGAGCGTGGCGACGTCGGGAACCGAATAACCGTTGGCCGCATTAAATGGGCTGGGGATGACGTCGTAGGGCGCGTACCAGGCCGACGTATCGAAGAGCGGCTGGAGCCCGTCGTGATAATACGGATTGGGGATCTTGAGTTTGCCCGCATTGTGGCTTCCCGCTTGATCGTTCGGCAGCACCGGCATCGCATTATTCGCATAGGCTCCCCTGCCGCAGGCCTGCCAGTTTGCCGAGCTCTTCGTGACGCCGGCGCAGGCCGCGGAGTAGGAGTTGTAGAGCTCGATCTGCGTGTTGAGCGCGTCGATGACGCTGACGCCGTTGATCGGGCTGAAACGAACGCGGTTCGCGGTGTGGGTGTACGACAAGAGTCCCGAGAGGCCGTTGCGGCTGAAATCGCCGTACTGCATCGAAAACTCGACGCCGTACGACTCCTGCGTCCCGACGTTGAGGCCGGCGAGCGTCCCTTGAACCGGGTTGATCGCCTGGAACTGCAGCTGGTTGCTCGTGTTTCGATAGAACGGCGTGATCTTGTACGAAAGCTGCGTGCCCTTGACGTGCTTTTCAAACGACAGGTCGTAGTTGTCGGAAGTATCGGGCGCGATGGCGTGATCGGGCGTATGGTAGCCGTAGGGATAGAACTGCGCGATAAACGACGCGAGATTCTGCTGAAACGTGTTGTACTGGTAGTACGACGAACCTTCGGCACGGGCGTACTTGCCGGCCGAGCCGCGTATCACGGTATCGGGATTGAGCGTGTACGTAAACGAGAGACGCGGTTGAAAAACGTAGGAAGTGAAGTCGGCGCCCGTCGTGTTGTACAAGCCATTGCCGGGATTGCTCAGCGGCGACAGTCCCGGTGCGCAGACGAAGTTATCATGCTGTGGGTCCCAGGCCCATTGCGTCGCTTTGCCCGGCGCGCCGCAAAACTCGTTGTTGTACGCGTCGAACCAGAACTGCCGCGCGGGATAACCCGCTTCGAGATTGTTCGTCGTGTATTCGAAGCGATCGAGGCGCGCGCCGATATTGACGACGAGCCGGTCGTTCGGCTGGTACAGATCGGTGATCGCCGCCGAGCCGAAATGCGGCGTGACGTCGTCGACTTGCGCGCTCTGCCCGTTCTCGGTCATCATCCAGCGCGCGCCGGCCCTCACCGCCGGAGAATTTTTCGGTGCGGAGATGGGCGGCGTCAGATTGAAATTGTATTTGCCTTCGCCCGGATAGCATCCGTACGACGTAAGGCACCCGCCCTGGCTCCCGGCGTCGAAACAGCTCCACGGCTGGCCCGTCACGTAGTTGTAGCACTTGCCGTTCGGCGTCCCGTAGTTGGAGAGAATCGTTCCCAGACCCGTCGGCGCCAGACTCGAAGTGGACGGATCGGTCGAACTGAACGCCGCGTTGTAGGTCTGCAGGCGCTGGGTCATGTACGATGCCTCGGCCGTCAGCAGATTCTGGTTGGCGAGCTGATTGGCATAGATCAACGTTCCGCCGTAGCCGTGCTCGAGCACTTCGTAGTCGGCAGGATCTGAGCCGAAGACGAGTTGCGCGCTCTGCGGACCGTTGATGAACCAGTTCGAATACGCTCCCCAGCCGAGCGCGCGCAGATACGAGTGCGAATCGAGATTCTTTTGATACTGCAGTTTTTCGATCGAGTAGCCGTTCCAGTTTCCGTCGCGGTCGCTGGGGTTGACGGGCGAGCCCGGAGCGCGACCTCCCGGACTGCTCGGGAAGAAGCCGACGATGACGTCCTGCTGACGCGGCGACTGCATCAGCGGACCGCCGTAATAGAGCGAATCCAAGTACGGCATCGGATAGCCGATACCGGTCTTCTTGCCGGCGTACGGCGTGTACCACACGTCGCTAGCCGAGCTGATGAACTGGTCGGCGATGCCGCCGGTCACGTACAGCAGTTGAATGTCGTCGCGCAGCGCCGAGTCACGATGCGGAACGCCGATGTGAAGATTGACGACGTTTTCGCGGTCGAAGTTGGTGCCTTGGGCGTACGCGAAGCCGGGAGAGTAGAGAAAGCCGTAGTTCGGCTGTTTTGCGGCCGATCCGTCGAGGATATTGTAAACGTTGTTGTTCGTCGGGACGTTGAGCGGATAGAAGTAGAGCGGGTCGCTGACCCCGCCGTACTGATCGCCGAACCGATACGTCTGATTCGTCCCCGATAGGCCGACGTAGTACGAAAAGAGCCGGTCCGGCGTGGCGCCGCCGAGTTCGACGGTCGCCTGATGGTAGAAGGCCGGTCCGCCGATGCCGAAATCCGCGGAAGCATAACCGGGGAAGGTGCCGGATTTGATGACCTGATTGATATAGCCGGCGAGTCCCGAAGAGTTCGACGTAGCGGGAGTACCGCCGGTATAGACCTGCACCTCTTGATTGCCGAGTGAGGTGAGCGTACCGATCGGCGCGAGATCGGATTGGCGGGTCATCTGAATGCCGTCGAACTCATAGGCGACCTGATCGACGTCGCCGCCACGGATGTAGACGCTCTGGTACCATCCCTGTTGGTTCGACGGTATGTTGACTCCCGGTGCGCTCGCGATTGCGCCGTACGCTTGCGTCATCGCGCCGGAACCGCCGAGCGTCGAGGCCGCCTTCTGCCCGGCCGCGTTAACCGAATAAACGTCGCTGGTGACGCCGGAGTGCACGAGCGACTGCGTGGAGCGCGAGGTCGTTCGGGCGATCGTCTTGAGCGTTTTTTCCAACGACAGCGTGACGTCCGCCGATTGGTCGGCGACGACCGAGATGCCGGGCTGCGACTGCGGATCGTATCCCGCCTTGCTCGCGCTGACCGTATACGTATCGGGCGCCAAGGAGATGAATGAAAACGCGCCCGACGCGTCGGAGACGACCTGTGCGGTCTGCGAGGGGGAGGCGGCGACGACTTGCGCCCCGGCAATCGGCGCGTGGCTCGCCGCGTCGAGAACGCGGCCGCGCAGCGTGCCCGTGGTACCTGCTCTCGCTCCCCAGGGCATGGCGAGGAGCGCAACCGCGACGATCGCGGCAATCGGCTTCGTAGCGACGTTTTTCATAAAGAAGAGGCTCGGTTTAAACTCGCCGAATAGGAGTTCCTCGCCTTACCATGAGGACGCGCGAAAAACCGTCTACCCCCGCCGCTGAAAGCTCGCTGGCGCAACGCCGCCGGGAGAGCGTTGCGCGCGGCGTCGCGACCGCACACCCCATCTGGGTCGAACGCGCGAGCGGCGCCGTCCTCTGGGACGAGGACGGCCGGCGCTATATCGACTTCGTCGGGGGAATCGGCTCGCTCAATACCGGGCACGCTCACCCGAAGATCGTCGCAGCGATCGCCGATCAGGCGGCGCGTTTCACGCACCTCTGCTTTCAAGTGGCGATGTACGAGCCGTACGTTCGAGTCGCCGAAGAGCTCAACCGGCGCGCTCCCGGACCGTCGCCGAAGAAATCGCTGCTCCTCTCGACCGGAGCCGAAGCGACCGAGAACGCGGTCAAGATCGCGCGCGAGTATACGCGCCGTCCCGCAGTCGTCGCTTTTACCCACGGCTATCACGGCCGCACGTTGCTCGCGCTCTCGATGACCGGGAAGAACGAGCCGTACAAACAGCACTTCGGACCCTTCTGCAGCGAAATCTACCACACGCCGTTTCCGTACGAGCATCACGGGGTGACGACGAGCCGCGCGCTCGAAGCGCTCGACGAACTCTTTTCGGCCGTGGTCTCGCCGGATCGGATCGCGGCCGTCATCGTCGAGCCGGTTCTCGGCGAAGGCGGATTCGTGCCGGCGCCGCGCGATTTTTTACCTGAGTTACGGCGGATCACGCAGGAGCGCGGCATCCTGTTGATCGCCGACGAGATCCAGACCGGATTCGGCCGCACCGGCACGTTCTTCGCATCGGAGCAGTACGGCATCGAACCCGACCTGATCGCGGCCGCAAAATCGATCGGCGGCGGTTTGCCGCTGGCCGCGGTGGTCGGAAAGTCCGAGATCATGGATGCGCCCGAACCGGGCGGACTCGGCGGAACCTTCGCCGGAAATCCGGTCGCCTGCGCGGCAGCGCTGGAAGTTTTCGAGACGATCGACGACGCGTTCTTGGCGCGCAGCCGTGCAATCGGCGAGCGCATCGGCTCGGCCCTTCGCGCGATGCAGCGCGATTTTTCTGAGATCGAGGACGTGCGGGGACTCGGAGCGATGCTCGCAATGGAGCTATCCTCGGGAGCTCCGGAGATCGTCAACGCGGCGCGGGAACGCGGCTTGCTGTTGATGATGGCGGGCAAACGCAACGTGATTCGCGTTCTCGTTCCGCTCGTCGCAAGCGACGAAGAGCTCGACGAAGGGCTCGAGATTCTGCGCAACAGCCTTCACGACGTCTTTACGAGGTGACCGAAAATTCCCGGTGATAAAGAGCAAAAGGTTTACGAATATACCAAGAACGTTCTAGCACTCATCGAAAAGAGCGAGATCACCGCGGACGAAGCCGCGTGGATTGCCCGCGAAACGGTGGACTCGTTTCGCAATCACGTCAACCCCGGATTTCTGGAGTACCGCAAAGCGACCGACGCCCGTAACGCCGGTGCCGTCGTCGAGTGGGCCGACGCCGGACCGAACTCCTACCGCGATTTGAACGGACGGATCTACATCGATTGCCTCGGCGGTTTCGGCATCTTCAACGTCGGCCACCGGAATCCCAAAGTCGTCAAGGCGGTGAGCGATCAGCTTCGCCGTCAGCCGCTTCACAGCCAAGACTTGCTCGATCCCCTGCGCGCGATGCTCGCAAAGGCGCTCGCCATGCTCGCGCCCGGCGATCTTGAGTTCAGTTTCTTCTGCAATAGCGGTACGGAAGCGGTAGAGGGTGCGCTGAAGCTCGCGCGCGCCTACGATCCGACAAAGCAAACGATCGTCGCCGCGACCAAAGGCTTCCACGGCAAGAGTTACGGCTCGCTCTCCGCGAGCGCGAAGGCGGAGTTCCGCCGTCCGTTCGGTCCCATGCTGCCGAACATCGAACACGTTCCCTTCAACGACGTGCTCGCTCTGCGCGATATGATGACGTCGTGCCGTGCGGTCGGCGAAGACGTCGGCGCGGTGCTGCTCGAGCCGATTCAAGGCGAGGGCGGAGTCAACATCCCCGACGACGATTACTTGCCCAACGTTCGCGCGCTCTGCGACGAGTTCGGCGCGCTCTTCATTCTCGACGAAGTGCAGACCGGGATGGGGAGAACCGGCAAAATGTTCTGCTGCGAGCATTACGGCGTCGCGCCCGATCTCATGTGCCTCGCCAAGGCCTTCGGCGGCGGGGTGGTTCCGGCCGGCGCGGTCCTCGGCCGGCGCGCGGTCTTCGCCCGGCTCTTCGATAATCCGTTCCTCCACACGTCGACCTTCGGCGGCAATCCGCTTGCGTGCGCGGCGGCGCTTGCCACGATCAACGTCTTGATCGAGGACCGTTTGCCCGAACGCGCCGCCGTCATGGGCGAGCGCATGCTCTCGGGAATACGCCGGGGGATTGCCGGCCGCGAGGACCTCGTCGTGGACGTGCGCGGCAAGGGACTTTTGATGGCGATCGAGTTTCGCGATCACGAGACCGGATTCGAGTTCGGCAAACGCATGCTCGATCGCGGCGTGCTCGTTTCCGGAACGCTGGTGAATGCGCGCACGATCCGCATCGAGCCGCCGCTGACGATTACGGAGCAAGAGGCCGATTACGTCTGCCAATCCCTCGCAGATACGCTGCAATCCATGAGCCGCCCGGTTAGACACACGGTGTCATCGTGAGCCTGTCGAAGGATGATTTGAGAGGAAATAGCAATGCAAACAGTCTCGCATTCACCGGCTAACGCCGAAGAGATCCTTCGCAGCCTGCCGCGTATCGGCGGCGTGATTCCAATGTACGTCGACGGCGATTGGCGGCTTGCGAGCGATGGCGGCACGCGCGAGTTGATCAATCCCGCCAACGGCCGGCTGGTCGCGACCGTCGCCGAGGGAACGGCGGCCGACGCCGAAGCGGCAATCGCCGCGGCGAGGCGCGCGTTCGACGACGGACCGTGGGGTTCGATCTCGGCCGCCGACCGCGCGGCCCTGCTCTTCAAAGTCGCCGATGCAATCGACGCCCACCGCGACGAGTTCATGCGCATCGATACGCTCAATAACGGCAAGCCGCTGCGCGAGACCGAGTACGACGCGGTCGACGCCGCGAACTGTTTTCGCTATTACGCGGGCCTGGCAACGAAGCCGCACGGACAGACCTTCGACGTCCCGGCTCCGTCGCAGACCTTTACCGTGCGCGAGCCGATCGGCGTGTGCGGGCAGATCGTACCCTGGAACTATCCGCTGCTGATGGCAACCTGGAAGCTTGCGCCGGCGCTTGCGGCGGGCAACGTCTGCATTCTCAAGCCGGCGGAGCTCACGCCGCTCTCGGTTATCCGCTTAGCGGCGATCTTTCAAGAGCTGGGGTTCCCGCCCGGCGTCGTCAACTTCGTGCTGGGATCCGGCAGCGTGGTGGGCCACGCGATTGCGGCGAGCGAGCTGGTCGACAAAGTCGCCTTCACCGGCGGCACCGCGACCGGACGCAGTATCATGCGCGATGCGACGACGAATCTGAAAAAGATCTCGCTGGAGCTCGGCGGAAAGTCGCCGAACGTCGTCTTCGCCGACGCCGACTTTGAAACGGCCGTCGACTACGCGCTCTTCGGGATCTTCGCCAATGCGGGGCAGGTCTGCTCGGCCGGGTCGCGGCTCGTTCTCGAACGATCGCTGCACGATCGTTTCGTCGAGCGCCTCGTCGACCGTGCGCAAAACATTCGCGTGGGCGACGGATTCGATCCGGCGACCGAAATGGGGCCGATCATCTCGCCGGTTCATCGCGAACGCGTCGAGGCCTACATCGAGAGCGGACGCCGTGAAGGGGCGACGCTGCTCTGCGGCGGCGAACGGCTCGGCGGCGCGCTCGCCGAAGGCAACTTCATCGCGCCGACGGTCTTCGACGACACTTCGCGCGACATGCGCATCGTGCGGGAGGAGATTTTCGGACCGGTCCTCGTCGTGCAGACGTTTGAAAACGAAGCGGAGGCAATCGCGCTCGCGAACGACACCATCTACGGCTTGGCCGGCGCGGTCTTCACCACCGACATCGCCAAAGCGCATCGCGTCATTCGCAAGCTGCGCGCCGGAATCACCTGGATCAATACCTATCATCCGACCTACAACGAAGCGCCGTGGGGCGGCTACAAACAGTCGGGTATCGGCCGCGAGCTCGGTACGTATGGATACGATGCCTACACCGAAGTCAAACAGATCAACGTCAATCTCGACGTGGAACCATCGGGCTGGTTCTCATCGTAAGAATCTCCCCGTTGCGAGCGGGCTTTACGTCCGCGTATTTAGAGCTATGCCGGGCGGGGAACAAATACGCGCACTGTCTGCACTCCGCCACCAGCGCGGAATGCTGAAGCCGGATGCGCCCAGCGCTTCCGATCTTCAAGTTTTGTACGAGTGCATCGACAAGCAATGGCTGGGATTTTAGGACCGAACGCCGCTCGTTCGCGACGGGCTGATACCGAGTCGCGATAGCGCGCGGTCGGCCAGCACTTTGCCGCCGGTCTGACAACGCGGGCAATAGTTCGTTTCGTTATCGGCGTAGCGAATGCGCCGAACGGTGTCGCCGCAGCGCGGACAGGGCTTGCCGTAGCGACCGTGGACGGCCATGCCCGCGCGAAAGGCCGTGACGCCTTCAGGAAACTCTCCCTCCGTAGCGGCGACGAGGCGCTCGATCCATTCGCGCAGGGTCGTGCGCGTCGCCTCGAAGAGCCGCTCCCACTCGTCCGGCTTGAGCCTCGACGTCATCGCCAGCGGCGAGAGGCGCGCGGCATGGAGAATCTCGTCCGAATACGCGTTGCCGACTCCGTCGACGATTCGCGGATCGGTCAGCGCGCGTTTGAGCGTATGCTTCTCGGCGTTCATCGCGGCAACGAATGACTCGAGGTCGCAGGTGAAGACGTCGAGGCCGCCGCGGTCGACGTTCTCAAGCTCCGATTCTCCCGCGACGAGGTGGAGGGAAGCGCGCCGCTTGCTGCCGGCCTCGGTGAGGACGAGCGATCCGTCGGGAAAGTCGAACGCCGCGAGCATGTTGCGCCCACCGAGTTTGGCACCCGGCAACCGCCAGTGCAGCCTTCCGGCGATCATGAGATGAAGCACGAGCCAAAGATCGCCGTCGAGACCGATGGCAATGCGCTTGCCGATGCGACGAACCTCGTGCACCGTTCGGCCCTGCGCGGCGGAGATCGGGGGAGTTGCCGTCCGCAGCAAGGAGATGCCGTTGAAGCGCACGCCCTGCAACTGCTTCCCGGCGATGCGCGGCTCGAGCGCGGCGATATAGGCCGAGATATCCGGGAGCTCGGGCACCGTTACGCCGGCGAAAGCGCGTTCTCGAGCGCCGCGATCACCGGGGCATCGTACTCCGGCCCGATCGTACGAAGATCGAGCAAGACGCGCGACCCTTCGATGCGCGCCACGATCGGCGGAGTCTGCGCGCGCAAGCGCGTCGCGAGCCCGTCGGCATTCTCGGATTCGAGCGCGATCGCAAGCGATGCGATGCGCTCCTGCGCGAGCGCGCCGCCGCCGACGTAGGCATCGGTCGCCACCGCCGTCGCGTTCGGAATCGCGGCGAGATAGGCACGAGAGCGCTCGGAGAGCTCGTCCATCGTGATCGCCAGCATCCGATACACCGGCAAGTGCTCCAGCTCGTCGTTGCGGTAGAGTTCGAGCGTCGCCTCCAAGGCGGCGAGCGTCATCTTTCCGACGCGCAGCGCGCGCAGCAGCGGATTGTTCTTGAGTGGTGCGACGAGCCGCGCCTTCCCCGCAACGATTCCCGCTTGCGGTCCGCCGAATAGTTTGTCGCCGGAGAACGTAACGACGCCGATCCCATCGGCAATGGCCTCCTGCACCGTACGTTCGTGGGCGACGCCGTAACGCTGCAAGTCGACCAGCGCGCCGCTGCCGAGGTCCTCGACGACCGGCACCCCGGCGCGGCTTCCGAGCTCGACGAGCTCGCGCGGCGAGGCATCGTGCGAGAACCCTTCGATACGATAGTTCGACGGATGCGTCCGCAGCAGCAGCGCCGTGCGCGGTGAGAGTGCGCGCTCGAAATCTTCAATGTAGACGCGATTGGTCGTCCCGACTTCCACGAGCATCGCTCCGCTGCGCTCCAGCACCTCGGGAATGCGAAATCCGCCCCCGATCTCGACGAGTTGGCTGCGCGCGACGATCACTTCTCGCCCTTTCGCGAACGTATCGAGCACGAGCAGCACCGCCGCGGCGCAGTTATTGACGACGAGCGCGTCTTGCGCGCCGGTCGCCTGCGCGAGCGCGGCGGACGCCCGCGCGTAGCGCGAGCCGCGCTGCCCGCACGTCAGATCGTATTCGAGATTCGAGTAACCGTGCGCCACACCGGCGACCGAATGGAGAGCGTGCTTCGATAGGGGCGCCCGGCCGAGATTGGTGTGAAGGATGATGCCCGTCGCGTTGATTGCCACGAGCAGCGTCTCGCGACGCAGCGCTTCCAAGCGGCTCTCGAGCTCGCTCACGATGCCGTCATACGTCTCGCCGGCAGCGGAAGCGCGCACGCGGCCGAATAGTTCATCGGCCGCGTGCCGTACGACGTTTCTTCCGAGCAGCGTCACGTAGGGCGCGATGCGTCCGTCGGCCAGCACCGTATGCATGGCCGGGATCGCGTTCACGCCACGTGTTTAGAGAGCATCGCCGTCACGGTATTCTCCGGGACGTAGCCGACGATCCGATCGACCGGTTGGCCACCCTTGAAAAGAATCAAGCACGGAATCCCCGAGACCTGATATTGACCCGCGAGCGTGGGGTTCTCGTCGGTATTGAGTTTGAAGAACTTGGCTTTTCCGTCGTGCGCCGCAGCGACTTTTTCGACGATCGGCGAAAGCATGCGGCACGGGCCGCACCAGGGAGCCCAAAAATCAACGAGCACCGGTTGTGCGCTCTTGAGCACCTCGGTCTCGAAGTTCGTTTGCGTAACGTCAGGTAGTGCGCTCATGGTTCTCCTATAACACTCCTACAGCTCGGTTTGTTGCGGCTCGCCCGTGATCTCGGTGATCTGCTTGGCCTGTTTGCCCAGATTCGTGATGGCAATCACCTCGTCTCCTGCTCCCAAGCGCTGAAGCCGCACGCCCTTGGCATCGCGGCCGGTCTTGCGGATATCGCGGACTTTGAGCCGGATGACCTGGTTGCCGGAGGTGATCATGAGGATCTGGTCGTCGGGAGCGACGAGAATCTGATCGATGACCTGACCGATGTCGTCGCGCTGGCGCGCGAAGGCCTTGACGCCCTTACCGCCTCGCGCGGTGTGGCGGTAGTCGTCGATCGGCGTGCGTTTGCCGAAGGCCAGAGACGTGACGAGCAGCACTTCGCGACGGTCGTCCTCGACGACGTCCATCGCGATGACCGTATCGCCTTTCTCGAGCGTCATCGCTTTGACGCCGCGCGCCGTGCGTCCCATCGGCCGCACGTCCTTCTCGTTGAAGTGGACGGCCATGCCCTGGGTCGATGCGAGGATGATGTCGTGCGATCCGTCGGAGAGATCGACCGCCAGCAGCTCGTCGCCCTCGTCGAGGTTGATGGCAATCAGACCGTTGCGGCGAACGTTGGCAAAGTCTTCGAGCTTCGACTTCTTGATGACGCCGTGTTTGGTCACCATCACGAGATAGCGTTCGCCTTCGAAGTGGCGGATCGGAAAGACCGCGGTGACTTGTTCGCCGGGTGGAAGGGTGAGAAGATTGACGAGCGCGGTTCCGCGCGCTTGGCGCGTCGTGTCGGGAATCTCGTAGCCGCGAAGCCGGTAAACGCGTCCCATGTTCGTGAAAAAGAGCACGTGGTCGTGCGTCTTGGTCATGAAAAAATTGCGCACCACGTCCTCACGCTTGAGGTTCGAAATCCCGGTTACGCCGCGGCCGCCGCGGCTCTGCGTGCGAAACGTGTCGACGGAGACGCGCTTGATGTAACCGCCGACGGTGTACGTGACGACGACGTCGATGTTCGGCGTAATCTGCTCGATCGAAATTTCGTTCTCCGCCGGCTCGATGCCGGTGCGTCGCTCGTCGCCGAAGCGCTTTTTGACGTCGAGCGCCTCGCTTTTGACGATGTTCGCAATGCGCCGCGGGCTGCGCAGGATGTCTTGGAGCTCGGCGATCGTCTTGATCAGCTCGGCGTACTCGTCCTCGATCTTCTTGCGCTCCAGACCGACCAGCGTGCGAAGCCGCATGTCGACGATCGCCTGGGCTTGCACTTCGGTCAGCTCGAACCGCTTGGCGAGACGCTGCTTCGCTTCGTCGGTCGTTTGGCTGCCGCGCACGATCTCGATGACCTCGTCGATGTGGTCGAGCGCGATTCGATAGCCTTCGAGCAGGTGTGCGCGTTCCTCGGCCTTGCGCAGATCGTACGCCGTCCGGCGCGTAATGACGTCCTTGCGGTGCGCGATGAAATGCTCGAGCAGCTGCTTGAGCGTGAGCACCTGAGGCTCGATCGCCACGGAGCCGTCGGCGCGCGGTGGCCCCACCGGAACCAGTGCGAGCATGTTGAAACCGAAGGTCGCCTGCAACGGCGTATGTTTGAAGAGCTGATTGAGCACGATTTTCGGCGTCGCGTTCCTCTGCAGCTCGATGACGACGCGCATGCCCTTGCGGTTCGACTCGTCGTCCATGCGCGCGATGCCCACGATTCGCTTCTCCGCATAGGCCTCGGAGATCGCCTCGACGATCCGGCCTTTGTAAACCTGATATGGAATTTCGCTGATGACGATCTTGTGCTTGCCGCGCTCCTCGACGATCTCGGCCTTGCCGCGGATCGCGATCGAGCCGCGTCCGGTCTTATAGGCTTCGCGAATCGCTTCGTGGCCCAAAATCGTTCCGCCGGTCGGAAAATCGGGACCGTGGACGATGTCGCAGAGTGCGTCGTCGTCGGTTTTGGGATCGTCGATCAAGGCGACGATCGCATCGGCGATTTCGTTGAGGTTATGCGGTGGAATGTTGGTCGCCATACCGACGGCGATACCGCTCGATCCGTTGACGAGCAGTTGCGGAAGCCGCCCGGGAAGCACGCTCGGCTCGATTCCCTGGTTGTCGAAGTTCGTGACGAACGGAACCGTCTCTTTATCGATGTCGGCCAGAACGTCGAGCGCGGTGCGCGCGAGCCGAGCCTCGGTGTACCGGTAGGCCGCCGGCGGATCGGGATCGATCGAGCCGAAGTTGCCGTGACCGTCGACGAGCGGATAGCGTAAGGTAAAGTCTTGCGCCATGCGCACGAGCGCGTCGTAGACCGAGCTGTCGCCGTGAGGATGGTAGCTCTTGAGCACTTCGCCGATGATACCGGCGCACTTGCGATGCTGCTTGCTGGGGTCCATCCCCATCTCGCGCATCGCGTAGAGAATTCGCCGTTGCACCGGTTTGAGGCCGTCGCGAACGTCGGGCAGCGCCCGGGAGGCGATAACCGACATTGCATAGGAGAGGTAGCTCTCCCGCATTTCATCTTCGACGTTGACCTGCGATATGATATCGTTGTTCAATAATCACCTGCACTCATGGAGGACGCTCTTCGACTCTACTGTCCCACCGAAGAAGACCTCGGTAAATTCGCGGCTGACTTCGCGCGGCGTCTCCGCCCTGGAGACGTCGTCGCGTTCTCCGGGCCGCTCGGCGCCGGCAAGACCGCATTCGTCCGGGCGGTCGTGCGTGCGCTTCACGGCATCGATCAAGGCTCTAGCCCCAGCTTCACGTTTTGGCATCGCTACGAGGGCGATCCGCCGATCGAGCACATCGACTTCTACCGAATCGACGATCCGCGCGAATTGACCGAGCTCGGCCTCGAGGAGGCCCTCGCCGAAGGGTCGATCGCGCTGATCGAGTGGTGGCGCAACGCGCCGGAGGCTATTCCGCCTCGGCGGTACGAAATCGAAATCGAAGGCGCCGGAGACGAACCACGTACGCTGTACGTTCGACAACCGCGATGATCGTTCTTGCCCTGGACGGGGCACTCGGGGCGTTCTCGGCGGCCGTCGCAAGCGACGGGCAACTCGCGGCATCGCGCAGCGAAACCGGCGCGGTTGCGCTGGAACGCGGCCTCACGTTGATTTCGGACGTGCTCGCCGACGCACGCGTCGAACCGCGGCAAATCGATCGCTTGGCGGTCGGCACGGGGCCGGGCGGATTCACCGGCTTGCGCATTGCGGTCGCCTACGCGAAGTCGCTCGCGGCAGCCTGGAAACGGCCGCTGGCTCCGCTCGATTCCTTCGATCTGCTGGAGTTTGGCCGAACGTTCGAGCGCGTGCTCACGGTCGTCGTCGGCCGTCCGGGCGTCATCTCGGCGCGGTATCGCGGCGAGTCGGCGCCTCATCGTGCCTCCGGACGCATCGCCGACGTGCTCCACGCTCTCGTGGGCCGCGCGGGGAGGCACGCGCTTGACGTCGTTGGGGCGCCGAAGGACGTGCTGGACGCACTCGCCGAACGCGGCATAATCGTGCGCTCCGTCGCCCCGCTCGTCACGCCCGCCGCCGCCGCAGCCGCGCTGGCCGCGGTCTCGCGTACGCCGCCGAAGAGCCCGCACGAGGTACGTGCCGATTACGGTGAACTTCCCGCTGCCAAACCGCCGAGACGGTAACGTTCGCGCATGAAGATGGAACTCGACCGGCCGGCGCGACGTCCCAGCCGGCTCTCGATTCGTCCGATGGGGACGTCCGACATACCGGTGGTAACGCGGATCGAGCGCGCCTCCTTTTCGACCGTCTGGCCCTCCGACGCGTTCTACAACGAGCTCAACACGAACAAGCTCGCACACTATTTCGTTGGAACGCTCGATGGCCAGATCGTGGGCTACGGCGGGATCTGGGTGATTCTCGAAGACTCGCACGTAACGACGGTCGCGGTCGATCCGGCATTTCGCGGACGCGGTTTCGGCGAAGTGCTGCTGCTGGCACTGATCGACGAAGCGATCGAGCGCGGGGCCGCATGGATGACGCTCGAAGTGCGCGAGAGCAACGCGGTGGCGCAACGGCTCTATCGCAAGTACGGTTTTACCACCGTGACGATGCGAACGGGGTATTACAGCGACGACAACGAGAGCGCGCTCATCATGTGGGCGGGAAGCTTGCGCAGCGAGCTCTATCGCAACCGTCTTCGCGTCTTGCGTTCGAGAATCGAAGGCGGCTCGGCTCGCGAGTGACGTTTACGGAACTGCGCCGCCGCGTTCGCGAACACATCGGGCAGCAGCACCGGTACCGCCATTGCGTCCGCGTGGCGCGCTGTGCCGAACTGCTCGCCCGCCGTCACGGCGTCGATGCCGGCAAAGCCCGCCTCGCCGGGATGCTCCACGATCTCGCGAGGCTCTACTCGCCGCAACAGCTAATTGCCGAATGTGAGGCGCGCGGATTCGCGATCGATGCGGCCGAACGGGAGCACCCCATGCTGTTGCACGCGCGGCTCGGTGCGGCACTCGCACGCGAGGAGTTCGCGATCGAGGACCGCGACGTGCTCTCCGCGATCGAAAAACATACCTCCGGCGCGGCGGCGATGTCGCCGCTCGACTGCGTCGTCTACCTTGCCGATTCGCTCGAGCCCAATCGCAGCTTCGCCGAGCGCGGCGAGCTTTGGGAACTCGCGCTGCGCGATCTCGGCGCCGCGACCCGCGAAACGATGCGTCACTCGGCCGAGCACTACGCGCGTAAGCGTCAAGCGGCGGAGGCACGAGCATCGGCGAGCTGATCGAGGTCGTGCGCGAGAGCGCGCTCGACAAGAAGGGCGAAGCGTTCACCGCGCTCGACGTCAGCGGCAAAACCATTCTTGCCGATACGTTTGCGATCGTCACCGGACGTTCGAAGGTTCAGACTCGCGCGATCGCCGACGCCATCGTCGAGTCCGTCCGCAAGAACGGTTACACGCCCCTGCGCGTCGAGGGGTATGCCGACGGATCGTGGATTTTGATCGATCTCGGAAACGTCATCGTCCACGTCTTTACGCCGGAGCAGCGCGCCTTCTACAACCTGGAACGGCTCTGGTCTCCGTTCGAGGCTGCGCGGAGCGGACAGGGATCGTGAAGCGGCGACCGTCGCATCAAACGAAGTCATCGCGAGCGCGGCGCGAGTTTTGGAAGCGGCTGGGCGTCTGGATTTTCATCGTCTTTTTCGCGCTGAGCGTGGCAGGCGGTTTAATCGTGGTCTTCGGAAAACTGTGAGCCGATGAGCACCACGAAGAGCCTCGAGCACGCGACCGGCGCGACGCATTCCCGCTACGTTCTCACGCCATGGGTGAGCCAAGGCAACCGCAACCCGCCCGTCATCGTCCGCGGCGAAGGTTCGTATCTCTACGACGAGACCGGCAAGCGCTATCTCGACTTTTCGGCGGGGCTCGTCGCCGTCAATCTCGGGCACGGACACCCCGCCGTCGCCTCGGCAATCGCCGAACAGGCGCGACGCCTTGCCTACGCCGCCCCGACCTTCGCGAACGATCGGCGCGCCGAGCTGGCGGCGGAGATCGTCGCGATCGCTCCGTGGGCCGAGGGCGGACGAGTCTTTTTCACGACGGGCGGCGGCGAGGCGAACGAGGACGCGATCAAGTTCGCGCGAGCGCTGCGCGGCAGGCACAAAGTCCTTACGGCATATCGCTCGTTCCACGGCTCCGCCCCCGGGGCCGGAACGTTGACCGGTGAAATGCGCCGGTGGCCGAACGAGCCGGGCATTCCCGGCATCGTGCGCTTCTTTGCGCCGTTTCCGTACCGGAGCCCGTTTCATACACGCGATTTGCACGAAGAAGTTACGCGCGCCATCGACCATCTCGAAACGATCGTCGACTATGAGGGGGGCGCGAACGTCGCGGCGCTGCTCATCGAACCGGTCGTCGGCAGCAACGGCGTCATCCTCTATCCCCCCGAGTATCTGCAGCGCGTTCGCGAGCTCTGCGACCGTCACGGAATTCTGCTGATCTTCGACGAGGTCATGACCGGATTCGGCCGAACCGGGGCGGCGTTCGCCGCGCAGCGCTTCGGCGTTACGCCCGACATCATCACCTTTGCCAAGGGCGTCACTTCGGCATACGTTCCGCTCGGAGGCGTCGCCGTATGCGAGTCCCTCGCCGCGCATTTCGACGAGCACCCGCTGCCGAGCGGCCACACGTTCAGCGGTCATCCGCTCGCAATGGCGGCCGGAGTCGCGGCGCTGCGAGCCTATCGCGACGAGGGTCTTTTCGAACGCGCGAACGAGATCCAGGGGTGGTTAGCCGAACGCTTCGACGAGCTGCAGCGCCGCCATCGAGTCGTCGGAGAGACGCGCGGCGTCGGCGCCTTCTTCGGCCTGGAACTCGTGGCCGATCGTGAGACGCGCGAACCGCTGGTCCCCTGGCAGGGAGCGACGTCGCTGCAGCCGTTCTTCAACGATTTGCTGGCGCACGGGCTCTACGTCCTCGGGCGCTACAACGTCGCAATCGTCGCTCCGCCGCTCGTCATCGCGCCGGCCGAACTCGACGACGCCTTCGAGATCCTCGATGCCGCGCTCGGGCGCCTCGAGAGCGAGCGCTGATGCAGCTGCAAGTCCGCGACAAAGCGACGCGCGAACTCCTCGGCGAGCTTTCGATCGCGAACCGCGAGGAACTAACTCGCGCCGTCGCCGATGCGCGCCACGCCTTTACGGCGTGGCGCGAGGTTCCGGTCGTCGAACGCGCACGCTTGCTCTTCCGTTACGCCGACGCACTCGAGCGGCGGCGCGAAGACCTGGCGCTCTCCGTAACGCGCGAAAACGGTAAGATCCTCTCCGACGCACGCGCCGAGGTGCGGCGCGGAATCGAAGCAGTCGAGTTTGCCTGCGGGATGCCCTCGCTGATGATGGGCGATTCGCTTGCGGATATCGCGCGCGGAATCGACTCGTCCTCGGTACGCTACCCGCTCGGCGTCTGCGTCGGAATCACGCCGTTTAACTTCCCCGCGATGATCCCGCTCTGGATGTTTCCGATCGCTATCGCGGCCGGCAACACGTTCGTGCTCAAACCCTCGCCGCAGACGCCGCTGACCTCCGAGCTGCTCGGGGAAATCGCTCGGGAGTGCAAGTTTCCCGACGGCGTCTTACGCGTCGTGCACGGCGCCAACGAGACGGCCGAAGCGTTGATCGACCATCCCGACGTTGCCGCCGTTTCGTTCGTGGGATCCTCGCAGGCGGCGCGGCTCGTCCAATCGCGCGCCGTCGCCCATCACAAACGCGTTCAAGCCCTGGGCGGAGCAAAGAACTATATCGTCGTCATGCCGGATGCGGTCGACGCCTTTACCTGCGATGCGGTCATCGGTGCCGCGTTCGGAGGGGCCGGGCAACGCTGTCTCGCCGGTTCGGTCGTCGTCGCGGTCGGCGAGGCGGGCGACGGGCTGGCGCCGATGCTCGTCGAGGCGGCGTCGAATCTTCGTCTCGGACGCGGCGCCGAAGAAGGCGTCGAGATGGGCCCGGTCGTGAGCGATGAAGCGCTGGCGCGGATCGACGGTTACGTGCAGCGCGCGCGAGAGTCGGGCGCCGAAGTGCTGCTCGATGCGCGCCGGGTGCCTGGCGACGGCGCGTTTTCATCTCCCGTCATCTTCGATAACGTCGACCCCAATAACGAACTTGCGCGCGACGAGATTTTCGGTCCGGTTCTGGCGATCGTCCGCGTTGCTTCGCTCGACGAAGCGATCGGGGTCGCGAATCGTTCCCGCTACGGGAACGCGTCGTCGGTCTTTACGCACGACGGCGGCAGCGCGCGAACGTTCGCCTCGCGCATCGAAGTCGGAATGGTCGGAATCAACGTCGGCATCGCCGCCCCGATGGCGTTCTTTCCGTTCGGCGGCGTGAAGGACTCGATCTTCGGCGACCTGCGCTGCCACGGCAAAGATGCCGTCGCGTTCTACACCCAGCAGCGCGTCGTGATCACGCGCTGGCCCTCCTAAAACGGAACCAGCCCCAGCCCGCGACGATAAAGAACGCGAAGATATAGCCGAACCAGCGTTGCGGCGGGGCCGGTACCGGATAGTAGAGCGTGACGGCCGCAAGGACGAGCAGCAGTGCCGCAATGCTCGAGATCGCGACGTCGATAGGGCGCAGCTCGCCGAGCTGCTTGCAGAACGCGACGACGCCGATCGCGATCAGCAGATAGATGAGCAAAAAGCCAAACGTGCTCAACGTGCCGCAGTAGTCGAACACGTCGATCGGTGCAACGCCGAAGGCGAGCGCGCCGAACGCAACCGCTAGCGCCGTCGCGGTCACCACGGTGACGGCGACGTTCGGCGTATCGTGCTTGGGTTCGATCCGCGCGAAGGAGGCGGGGAAGAGTCCGGCGCCGGCCATCGCGTACACGATGCGTCCCGCGGTGGTGATGCAGGCGAGGCAGACGGAGAAGGCACTGCAAATCGCGCCGATCGTGATCGGAATCGCGAGATAGCCGAGGCCGTAGCCCTGCACCAGCGTCTGCAGGGGAAACTGCTCCTTATCGAGCGGCTTGGCGAGATGCGACAGCCCGACGATCTCCGCGTAGGTGGCGATGACGAAGAACGCGGCGGCGAAGATGACGCTGCCGATCACCGCGCGGGGAATCGTCACGAGCGGACGCTTCGCTTCGGCGCCGAAGGCCGTCGCGCTCTCGAAGCCGACGAAGCTGAAAACGGCGAACGCGATCGCAAAACCGACGCCGCCGGGAAATCCGCCTTTGACGTGAAGCTGATTTTGGTCGAGCGAGGGGCCGTGCGCGTGCAGCACGATGGCGGTCAAAACGCAGATAACGCTCACCGATACCAGCTCGAGCACCAGCATCACGATCGCCGAGACCTGCACGCCGCGGTAGGCCGCCTGCCACGCGATCGCCGCGAGAACGACGACGACGAGCAGCGCCGGTGCGTGCAGTCCCGCATCCGCGAGCAGCCCCTGCACGAAGAGCGCCATCGCTCCCAGCACCGCGGTAGCGACGAACCCGTAGGCCCACAGCAGCGTCCAGCCTCCAACGGCACCCGCCACCGGCCCGAGATGGTCGGCAACGTAGCCGTACATCGAACCGGCAGCGCTCGAGCGCCGCGCGAACTGGTTGATGCAGAACGCGACGAAGATCAGCATGATGCTGCCGAACACGTAGGCCAGCCACGTGCCGTTACCGGCGAGCGCATACATGTACGGCGCGATCAGAATCGGCGTCATGCTCGGCCCGATCAACGCAACCGAGGTCGCCAGGACCTCGATAAAGCTCAACGATCCCGCCTTCATCGGCCGAAACTTCGCCCTCGTGCTATGGTAGGACCCGGCATGGACGCTATTTCCGTGCGAGCGGCGACCTTCGCAGGAGCCCTCGCGGCGCTGCTCGGTGCGGCGGCCCTCCCGGCCGCAGCGCGCGACTTCGTGCAAGACCAAGCCGGTATGTTCTCAACGGCCACGGTCGCGCAGCTCGACGCGCGCATCGGCAATTTCAACGCGCAGACCGGCAAGGAGATCGTGGTGCTCACGACGCCGTCGCTCGGCGCAGCGACGCTGCAGAATGCGGCGGCCTCGGCGTTCTCGCAACAGAACGTCAACGGCGTCCTGATCTTCATCGCCCGCGACGACCGGCGAGACATCATCGTGCCCGACCGCGCGGGGACGCAGTCCGGCTGGTTCACGCCCGACGTGCTTCGCTCGATTCGTACCTCGATGGAGAGCCAGTTTCGCAGCGAGAACTACGACGCCGGCATAACCGGCGCGGTCGATGGAATACTCAACATTTATCGCGCGCATCTCGGCAGCGTACCGCAGCGGGCACCGGCCGGCGGCACGCTGCCGGCAACGCGACCATCCTCCGGAGGTTTTCACATCCCGATGTTTTTGTGGGTCATTATCGCGGTCGTCGCCTTTCTGTTGATTCGCTCGATTTTGCGGGCGCTTGCGGCACCGCGCTACTACGGCGGCGCGCCCGGCGCACCGCCACCGCAGCCCGGCGCTCCCGGCGGCGGATACGGGCCGGGTTACGGACCCGGGTATGGTTACGGCTACGGCGGCGGCGGAAGTTTCTGGAGCGGATTGCTTGGCGGACTCGGCGGCGCGTGGCTCGGTAACGAGCTCTTTCGCGGCGGCGGCGGAATCGCACCGACGCAGGCCGGACAGATTCCATCCGACACGGGCGGCGGCTGGGGAGGATCGGCGGATTCGGGCGGCTGGCAGAGCGACGCCGGTCAAGCCGACGCCGGCGGAGCCAGCGGCGGCGATTGGAGCGGCGGCGGTTTTGGCGACGGCGGCGGTGGTGGAGACTTCGGTGGGGGAGGAGGCGACAGCGGCGGCGGATGGTAGGCGTCTATGCGACGCCTCTTCACCCTGTTCATCGTCTTCGTTTTTCTCGCGCCCGTTTCGACGTTCGCGGCGAGCTCGGGCGCCGCGGTTCCCGCTTCGTACTTCAGCTCGCTTCACTGGCGGCTGATCGGCCCGTTTCGCGGCGGCCGCGCGCTCGCGGTTACGGGCGTCCCCGGAGAGCCTAACCACTTTTACTTCGGCGCCGTCGACGGCGGCGTCTGGGAGAGCCTGGACGCGGGACGGACGTGGCATCCGATCTTCGACGATGAAGACATCGGTTCGATCGGGTCGATCGCCGTCGCGCCGAGCGACCCGCGCACCATCTACGTCGGCACCGGCGAAGCGGATATGCGTTCGGATATCGCCTACGGCGACGGCATGTACAAGTCGAGCGACGGCGGCAAAAGCTGGACGCATATCGGCTTAAACGACACGAAGCAGATCGGGGCGATCGTGGTCGATCCGCACGACGCCGGCGTCGTCTACGTTGCGGCGCTCGGCCACCCGTACGGCCCGAACGCCGAGCGCGGCGTCTTCAAGACGACCGACGGCGGCAGAACGTGGGCGAAGGTTCTGTATAAGAATTCCGACGCGGGCGCAACCGCGCTCGCGATGAATCCCAGCGATCCAAACGTCGTCTACGCGGCACTCTGGCAGACGCGGCGGCCGCCGTGGAACGTCTATCCGCCCTCGAACGGACCGGGCAGCGGGCTGTACAAGACCACCGACGGCGGCGCGACCTGGACGCAGCTCACGAACGGCTTGCCGGCGCACGTCGGACGCATCGGCCTTTCGATTTCGAACGCCGCTCCGAATCGCATCTACGCACAGGTCGACAGCGCACCCGGACTCGGCGGCGTCTATCGTTCCGACGACGCGGGCGCAACGTGGGTGCACACCGACGCCGAGGAACGTATTTGGCAGCGCGGCTGGTACTTCGCCGGCATCACCGCGGACCCGCGCAATCCCGACGTCGTGTACGTGATGAACACCTCCACGTATAAATCGACGGATGGCGGCAAGACATTCGAGGCGGTTCTCGGTGACCCGACCGGCGACGACTATCATACACTTTGGATCGACCCGAACGATTCCGGCCGCATGATTCTGGGCAGCGATCAAGGCACGATCGTAACCGTCAACGGTGGCAAAACCTGGAGCTCTTGGTACAATCAGCCGACGGCGCAGATCTATCACCTCGCGACGGATAACGCGTTTCCGTTTAACGCCTACGGTGCTCAGCAAGATTCCGGCGCGGTGATGGCGCCGAGCCAAGGCCGCTACGGAACGATTTCGAATCAAGAGTTCCGGCCGCTCGACGTGGGCGGCGAGAACGGCATGGCCGGACCCGACCCGCGCCATCCTTCCATGGTCTACGGAGACGCCGCGAGCGAGGGCGGCCCCGGCGGCTCGCGCGAACTGCCGGCAACCGGTTGGGAACAGAACATCGATCCGACGCTGGCCTTTCCGCAAACGGTCTGGCGCAACACGTGGACGCTGCCGATGGCCTTCTCGCCCGCCGATCGCACGACGCTCTATTTCGGTCACCAACGGATCTTCCGGTCGCGCGACGGCGGTCTGAACTGGACGATCGTCAGTCCCGATCTCTCGCGCGCCGACGAAGGCACGCCCTCGAATCTCGATCCGACAACGCTGGCAGATACGAATGGTCTGCACCGCCACGGCGTCGTCTATGCGATCGCACCGTCGCCGCTGCGCGCAAGCGTCGTCTGGGCGGGAACCGACGACGGCTACGTTTGGATCACCCGCGATGGAGCGCGCACCTGGCATAACGTGACGCCGCGGCAGCTGACGCCGTGGAGCAAGGTCGAAACGATTGAGGCTTCGCACTTCGACGCGGCGACGGCCTACGCCGCGATCGATCGCCATCGGCTCGACGACTACCGGCCGTACGTCTATCGCACGCACGATAACGGGGCGACGTGGACCGCCATCGCTTCGGGCATTCCCGACGGATCGTTCGTCAACGTCGTGCGCGAAGATCCGCAGCGCCGCGGTCTTCTCTACGCCGGGACCGAGCGCGGCATCTACGTCTCTTTCGACGACGGCGACCGTTGGCAATCGCTGCAGCTCAATCTTCCGACTACATCCGTTCGCGACATCGCAGTTCACGGTAACGACATCGTCATCGCGACCCACGGTCGAGCGTTTTGGGTGATGGATGACGTCGCGCCGCTCCGGCAGATGCGCGAGGCGATGGCCGCGAGCGGCACTTATCTCTTCGCACCAGCAACGGCCTATCGCGTTCGGCCGACCAATCAGGAAGGCACGCCCCTTCCGCTCGACGAGCCGCAGGTCGATAATTCGCCCGTCGGGCTCTACGTCGACTACTATCTCGGCGACGTACCGCGCACGCCCGTCGTGCTCGACGTGCTTGCGGGCGACGGAACCCCGGTGCGCCATTGGTCGAGCGCGAATCCGGCCAAGCCGGTTAATCCCAGATCGATTACCTATACGACGCACTGGGTCGAGCAGCACCCCGTCCCTAGCGCCGAAGCAGGCGCGCACCGATTCGTTTGGGACTTTCGCCAGACCAGCGCCGACGGACCGCTGCTCCCGCCGGGGGCGTACATGGTTCGGCTGAGCGTCAACGGGCATGCGTATACGCGTCGGGCGCTCGTGCTGCGCGATCCGCGCATCGCTGCAACCGATGCGGATTTGCGCGCACAATACGCTCTCGCGCGTCGCGTCGTCGCATTGCGCGCCGAGGTCGCCGCCGCACGGGACAAGGCGCAGGCCACCGTGAAGCGGCTAACCGGCCAGCGCGCCGCGGCCTATCGACGTGAAGTGATCGGCGAAGTGATGCCGGAGAACCCGGACGATTCGATGGGCGCGTACTCGCAGGACGTTAGCAGCTTGCTCTTCCTCGAAGGCTCACTCGACAATTTGGAGACGGCGGTCGAGAGCGCCGATGCCGCGCCGACGCCGACGATGCTCACGGCCTACGCGAAGCTCTCGGCGATCTATCGGCATACGCTCGAGCGGTCCGCGACGCTCTCGAAGTAACTTCAGTGTTCGCCGAGCGTCTGCGCGTACCAGCGCTCGAGATCGTCGTGGAACTGGGCGAGCGCCGGCGTGTGCAGATAGACCATGTGGCCCGACTCGTAGAAGCCGTAGGTGATGTTCTGCTGCAGCTGCTGCGGGACGGTGAGGTGGTTGAGCGTGTAGACCGTCGCGTAGAACGGCGTCGCAAAATCGTAATATCCGTTCCCGGAGAAGATCTTGAGATTCGGGTTGAAGGCCATCGCCGCGGCGAGATCCTGCGCCGTGTTGGTTGGGAGGCCGCCGTTGTGCTTCCAATCCCACTGGAGAAAGACGTTGACGATCGGCCGGTAGATCAGCGTCGTCTGATATCCGAGCACCTGACGCAGGTAGAAGTTTCCGCTTCCGACGAAGGCGGCGTCGATCGCCGAGTCGACCGGGTCGAAATCGCCGCGGTCGTTGATGCGATCGAGATTATACGACGTGTACCGTGCGTCGTAACGTCCCAGCATCACGCCGCTATCGCGAAATAGCTCGGTGGTGTATCGCCCGTACGGAATGCGCAGGTTCGAAAGCCGGATATAGTTCTCGGAGAGACCGGTATACTGGTGCAGCTTCGCGACGACGTCGTTGTAGGTGCTCGGCGAAAGTTTCGCACCTTGAGCGAGCGCGTTGAGATACTCGTGCATCGCGAAGTTCTCGACCTGCGGCAACAGCGCGTCGAGCGTCGTCGGCGGTCCGGGCAAGGCATGATGGTACCACGCGGAGGCGGCTTCGGTCGGCAGATAGAGCGGAAACGCCCAATCGCCGCCGCCGATCGCCGTCGGCGTGAAGTTGATGTCCCAATCGAGCGAAAAGTCGAGAATCGACGAGAGCAGCACGACGCCGTTGATCCCGACGCCCTGGCGCTGCAGATAGTTGACGAGCATTGCGGAGCGCGGCGTGCCGTACGATTCGCCGAAGAGGAACTTCGGTGAGTTCCAACGGCCGAACGTCGTGAGGTAGCGCTGGACGAACTGCCCGAAGGCGCGCACGTCGGGGTCGGCACCGAAGAAATCGCTCGGCTTTCCCGGCGGCACGATCCGGCTGAAGCCCGTGTCGGGCGCATCGATAAAGACGAGGTCGCTGCGGTCGAGCAAGGAGTATTGGTTCTCGACCAGATTGAACGGCGCGTTCGCGGTCGGCGTCGCGTCGCCGACGAGCACGCGCATCGGCGCGAAGGATCCCATGCGCAGCCAAATCGTCGAACTGCCGGGGCCGCCGTTATAGAAGAAGGTCACCGGGCGCGTGCGCGGATCGGCGCCGTCGACGGTGAAGGCCGTATAAAACATCCGGCAGGTCGTCTCGCCCTTCTCGTCTTCGAGCGCGATCGTGCCGGCGCGCGCCGTGTAGGGATAGACTTTGCCGCCGAGGGTAATCGTGTGCTGAGTAACCGCGTCGTGCGCGATCGGACCGGGCGGCTCTTTCGGCGCGGCTGCGGGCGGCGGCGCCGCACCAATGAGCATGGCGGCGGCGAACGCCCAGATCAGATTACGCATTGGAGAGCACCCGTGCGTACCAGCGCTCCAGATCGGCGTGGAACTGGGCCAGCGCCGCCGGACGGAGATAGACCATGTGTCCTGATTGATAGAGTCCCCACGTGATGTTTCGCTGCAGTGAAGGCGCCAAGTAGAGATGATCGAGCGCGTAGACCGTCGCGAAGAACGGCGTCGCGAAATCGAAGTATCCGCCGGCCGAGAAGATCTTGAGACGCGGATTGTAGGTCATCGCCTGCGCGAGATCGGGCGTTACGTTGAGGATCTGCGAGTTCGCCCCGTGCTTGAAATCCCACGACTCGCCGTCGGCATAGATCAGATCGTAGATTTCACCGCGATAGAGCAGCGGCGTGTTGTACTTGAGCACTTGTCGCAGATAGTAGTTCGAGGTCGAGACGAAGGCCGAGTCGATCGCGGCATCGGTGGCGTCCCAGTCGGGCGAGATTTCCGGGCGATCGAGCACGTATGTCTGAAAGCGCGCGTCGATGCGGCCGACGGTCAATCCCCGTCGGCGCAGGAGCTCGTTCTCGAACCGGTCGTAGGGAATGCGCAGATTCGAGTTGCGGATATACCGGTCGGAGAGACCGGTGTAGCGGTGCAGCTTCGCGACGACGTCGTTGTAGCGATCGGGCGCGAGCTGCGCGCCTTGACCGAGGGCATCGAGATATTCGTTGAGCGCGAAGTTCTCGACCTCGGGCAACAGCGTCGAGAGCGGCGGGCCGCCTCGCAGCGCTCCATGGTACCACGCAACCGCGGCCTCCGTCGGCAGGTAGAGCACGTAGGCCCAGTCCCCGCCGCCAATCGGCGCGCCGTCGTTGTAATCGATGTTTGCGTTCAAAAAAGACGAGAGCAGCACGACGCCGTTGAGCGAGATGCCCTCGTTTTGAAGGTAGTTTGCCAGCACCGACGAGCGCATCGTCCCGTACGACTCGCCGAAGAGAAAGCGCGGCGAGTTCCAGCGGTTGAAGTTGGTGAGATACCGCTGGATGAACTGCCCGAACGCTGCGACGTCCTGATCGACGCCCCAAAAGTCTTTGCGCGTTCCGGCGCCGATGATTCGGCCGTAGCCGCTGCCGGGCATGTCGATGAAGACGAGGTCGGTGCGATCGAGTAGCGAGTACTGGTTCGAGGCGAGCCGATAGGGCGGCGGACCGGTGATCCCGCCGTCTTTCGTAACCACGCGTACCGGGCCGAACGAACCCATGCGCAGCCACATCGTCGAGCTTCCGGGGCCGCCGTTATAGAGGAACGTGACCGGGCGCTTCGAGGGATCGGCCCCGTCGAGCGTATAGGCCGTATAGAATACTCTCGCCGTCGGCTGATCTTGACCGTTACGCAGCGTGATCGTTCCGGCGCGCGCCGCGTACGCCAGGCTTCGGCCGCCCAGAACGATCGTATGATGGGTGACCGCATCGGGGGTGAGCGCCGGAATTGCCGGCGCCTTCGCAACGGCCCGATTGGGAACTCCCAGCGCGAGCACGGCGGCCAGCAGAAGGCGCAACGCTTTTGACGGCAATAGAAAAACCTCCGACGCGAACGCGATTATTGCGGCCCGGCGCCGTCGGTCCTGCTCTCCCCTCGCGCGGGCGGTATCAAAGTTTGGTCAAACCGGCCCATACAGCTCCGACTTGAGTCGCTCGAGCGCGGCGCCGATGGAGTCGAGATACGGAAGCATGAGTCCCTTGATCCGTTCGAGACGGTCGCGCCCTTGCTCGGTGATGGCGTAGACGCGTCGCGAACGCTTGCTGGGATGATCCCAACTCGCGGTGAGGAAACCGCGCTCCTCCAGCCGGCGCAGCAGCGGATAGATCTTGTTCGTGTTAACCGCCACGAGGTCGCCGCAGACTTCTTGTATACGCTGCATCAGTCCATAACCGTGATCGGGATGACGGCTGATGAAGTGGAGGATCAAGGCCGGGAAGAGCGTCTTGCTCTTAACCGGCCCGCGGACGAACTCGTCGATGCGATGTACCATCGGGATCTACCGGGCAGCGTGCACCGGTGCTTCGCCTCCGTACGCTTCTTCGATTCGATCGGCGTACCGCGCTTCGACCACGCGGCGCTTGACCTTCATCGACGGCGAGAGCTCTCCGCGGTCGACGGTAAAGTCGGCGGGAAGGACGATGATGCGCCGGATCTGTTCGTAGCTCGCGAGCCCATGCGTCTGGCGGTGAATCTCGGCCACCAGGAACGCCCGAACGTCCTCGCGGCTCGCCAGTTGGTCTGGGGGCGCCTCTTTCGGCAGCGCCGGCAGCTCGAGACGCACGAGCGGCCAGTTCGGTGAGATCAACGCAATCGGGAAGGGACGGCCGCTGCCGATCACCATCGCGTTGGTCACGAACATCGAGCGTTTGAGATTCGCCTCGATGCGCGCCGGCGAGACCCATTTGCCGGTACCGGTCTTGAAGATCTCGTTCTTTCGATCGGTAATCCAGAGAAAGCCCGCCGCGTCGATCTCGCCGACGTCACCGGTATGCAGCCAGCCGTCCACGATTGCCGCAGCCGTGGCTTGCGGGTCGCGATAGTATCCTTGCATGACGTTGCGCCCGCGAACCAAAACCTCGCCGTCTTCGGCAATGCGCACGTCAACGCCGTCGATCGGACGACCGACCGCACCGTACCGATTCTGCGAAAGGCGGCTCACCGAAACGACCGGCGACGTCTCCGTGAGACCGTATCCTTGCATGATCGGCACTCCGAGGCCGAGGAACGTCATGGCGGTATCGATGTGGAGCGGCGCGCTGCCGCTGGTGAGGAAGCGCACGCGATCGAGGCCGAGCCTCTGCCGGATCTTCGAAAACACCACGACATCGGCAATTCGGTGGCGTATGCGCAGCCATGCGGGGACGTCGCCGCCGGCGGTCTTCGCCGCCGCGTACGCTCGCGCGATGCCAAGCGCCCAGGGCACGAGGCGCGCTTGCAGACCGCCCGCCGCCTGGGCTTGTCCCCGAATACCAGTCAGAACGCGGTCGAAGATACGCGGCACCGACGTCATCTCGGTGGGGCGGACGTCGCGCAAGTCGTCGAGCAACTCGCCGGGATCGTGGCAGATACAGTACCGGACGCGAGCGCAGAGGTAGATGTAAATGGTGGTGTGCTCGTAGATGTGCGAATAGGGAAGCACGGAGAGCACGTCGCGGCCCGATTCGATTCCCTCGAACCCGCACGTCAGGGAGACCTGCGCGTCGAAGCCGAGATTGTCGTGTGAGAGCATCACGCCCTTGGGCGATCCCGTCGTCCCGGAGGTGTAAATGAGTACGGCGAGATCGTCCGGAACGAGCGTCGCCTCGTAGGCGCCGGGCAGTTCCGGGTGCGCGGCCCGAATTTCCGCGCCGCGCGTTTCGAAGGCGGCTAGCCCATCGCCACCGGCCGATTCGAAGACGACGATGCGCGGAAGTGCCGCACCCGACTCGCGCGCGCGTGCCTCGGTTGCAGTTGAGTCGACGAAGAGCAACCGCGCGCCGGAATGTTCGAGGATGTATTTGGTGTGGTCGAGCGCTTGCGTCGGGTAGATCGGAACGACGACGCAGCCCGCAAAGAACGTCGCAAAATCGCAAACGATCCAGTCCGCAGAGTTATGGGCGATGAGGGCGACCCGGTCTCCGGCATTGAGGCCCGCAGCGCGAATGGCGCAAGCGACGTTCTCGACGCGCTCGAGCAATCGCTCGCTCGAAATCGGCGTCCACGTTTTGCGTACGCGTTCGCGAAGCACTTCATCGCGCGGCTCCGCGAGCGCCCGCCGAATAAGGCTCGGCAGCGTCTCCTTCGCCGGAAGCGCCGTTGAATGCACAGGCATAGCCAATGCGCTCCGAGCATAGTGCTCACCTGTCGCGTCGTTACGGCTGATGGAGGTATGGGCGAGCGCGTTCGAGCCTCGTCTGCGTCATGCCGGCGACGTCGAGGAGCTCGTCGAGCGATGTAAAGCTGCCTTCGCGCTCGCGCAGTTCGACGATTCGCTGGGCAATCGACCGTCCGATTCCCGGAACTGCGGCGAGCGTTTGGGCATCGGATCGGTTGACGTCGACGGCCCCGCTCGGCGGCGGACGTGCCGAGTGGCGGCGCGCTCGCCGAACGGTCGAGTGAGGTCGGGACGCCTCGCCGATCGTCGGAACGTAGATCTCGTCGCCGTCCGCGGCACGCTGCGCGAGATTGACCGCCCCCGTATCGGCGGCAGCGCCGAGGCCGCCGGCGAGCGTGACGGCGCGTTCGTTCCGATCGCCGGCGTGGAGGTGATAGAGTCCGGGTCGCTTGACGGCGCCGGCCACGTACACCACGAGATCGCTTGAGGCCCCGTACTCCCGAGAGTGATGGCGGCGCCCGCGCGCCGCAATCGCATCCGCGAACGTCGGGAGCGACGACGAAACCGCGGCGGCCTGCTCCACGATCGGACGGCTCGCGGGATGCCAGAGAAGCACGGCAGCGAGCCCAACCGCCGCCGCAACGAGCGCATATTTTCCGAGCATGGCCTTCTATCACGCCCAGCATCTGCGGGCGAAAGGGTAGCGGCCGGAAGAAGGACCGTGTACGATGCTCGTCATGTACGAGTTCGCCGCGATCGAGCAGAAATGGCAGCGCCGCTGGGAGAGCGCGCGGCTCTATCGCGCCCCCGACGAGAGCGACAAGCCGAAGTACTACTCCATGGAGATGTTGCCGTATCCGTCGGGCGATCTGCACGTCGGCCACGCAAAGAACTACACGCTCGGCGACGCGGTCGCGCGGATGATGCGAATGCTCGGCTACAACGTTCTGCACCCAATGGGCTGGGACGCGTTCGGCCTGCCCGCCGAGAACGCCGCGATCGATCGCGGAATCGATCCGGCCGCTTGGACCACCGAAAACATCCTCAATATGCGCCGGCAGATTCGGCTGATGGGCACCGGATACGATTGGTCGCGCGAAGTCGCGACGTGCGAACCGGAGTACTACCGCTGGAACCAGTGGCTCTTTCTCCAACTCTTCCGCCGCGGACTGGCGTACAAGCGCGAGGCACCGGTCAACTGGTGCCCGCACGACCGGACGGTTCTCGCCAACGAGCAGGTCGTCGACGGCCGCTGCTGGCGCTGCGCGCACCTGGTCGAACGGCGCAACCTCTCGCAATGGTTCCTGCGCATCACCGCCTACGCGCAGCGTCTGCTGGAAGATCTCGAAAAACTCGGCGGCTGGCCGGAGCGCACGCGAACGATGCAGCGAAACTGGATCGGGCGCAGCGAGGGCGCGAACGTCGCGTTTTCGGTGGAAGGGCTCGACGCGTCGATCGAGGTCTTTACGACGCGCCTCGATACGCTTTACGGCGTCACGTTTCTCGCCGTCGCACCCGAGCACCGAGTCGTCGACTCGATCAAACGGATCGTCTCGCCGGAGCACACGGCCGCCATCGAGGCCTTCACCGCGAGCCTGAAGTCGAAGTCCGAACTCGAACGCACGAGCCTGATGGAGAAGACCGGCATCTTCACCGGCGCATGGGCGGTCCATCCGCTGACGCGCGAACGCGTCCCGATTTGGTTAACGAACTACGTGCTTGCCGAGTACGGGGGCGGCGCCGTTATGGGCGTTCCGGCCCACGACGAACGCGACTTCGACTTCGCGAAGCGCCACGGACTCCCGATCGTGCAAGTGATCGTTCCGCACGACGAGGCAGTCGCCGAGCCGCTTTCCGCTGCGTACGTCGAGGACGGGCGCTTGATCGCCAGCGACGAGTACAGCGAAATGTCGAGCGGGCGAGCGCGCGACGCGATTGCCGATCGGCTCGCCGCTCTCGGCACCGGCGCGAAAAGCATCAGCTACAAGCTGCGCGACTGGCTCATCTCGCGGCAGCGCTATTGGGGCACGCCCATTCCCATCGTGCACTGCGCGCAATGCGGTGAGGTCGCCGTCCCCGAAGAGCAGCTTCCGATCTTGCTGCCGCCGCGCGAGCACCTCGCCGGCAAGAGTTCGACGCTCGCCGCGATTCCGGAGTTCGTCGAGACGACGTGTCCGAAGTGCGGCGGCGGCGCGCGGCGCGAGACCGATACCATGGACACGTTTTTCGAATCTTCGTGGTACTACTTGCGCTACCTCGATCCGCACAACGATTCGGCGCCGTGGAATCCGCAACGCGCCGCCCACTGGATGAACGTCGACCAGTACATCGGCGGCGCGGAGCACGCCGTGCTGCACCTGCTCTACTCACGCTTCTTCTACAAGTTCTTTCACGACGAAGGCTGGGTCAGCGGACCCGAAGAGCCGTTCGAGCGGCTCTTCCATCAAGGGCTGCTCCTGCGCGACGGTGAGAAGATGTCGAAGTCGCGCGGCAACGTCGTCGGCATCGACGAAACCGCGCAGCGCAACGGCGTCGACGCGATGCGTCTCTTCCTGCTCTACGTGACGCCGCCCGAAGAGACGAGCAACTGGACCGACGACGGAATCAGCGGTCGCGTACGTTTGCTCAATCGCATCTGGCGCGCCTGCGAACCACTGGCGCGTGTCATCAAGGACGAACGCGATAACGCAAGTGTCATCCTGAGCGGAGCGAACGCAGTGAGCGCAGTCGAAGGACCCGAAGAGAAAGCGCTGCTGCGGGCGGTCCACGTCGTCGCAAAATCGGCGACCGACGAGACGCTCTCCCGACGCTTCCATTACAACACGACGATTGCCAAGCTCGACGAGCTCGTCAATCTGATGACTGCCGCGGCGACGGCGCCCCCCTCGCCGGCGCTGCTCTATGCCGCCGGCGTCTTGCCGATCCTTATCGCTCCGTTTGCTCCGCATATCGCCGAGGAACTGTGGGAACGCTACGGCCACGAAACGTCGGTGCATCTCGAGCGCTATCTCGAGCCCGACGAACGCGCGCTCTGCGTCGAGGCGATAACGCTGGTGGTGCAGATCAACGGAAAAGTGCGGGCGCGCATCGCGGCGCCGGCGGGCATCGGCGAAGAGGCGGCGATGGAGCTGGCGATGGCCGATTCCAACGTGCGAGCCCACCTCGACGGCAAGGAGATTCGAAAGCGGATCTACGTGGCCGATAGACTGCTCAACGTGGTGGCCGCATGAGCGCGCCGCCGAACGCAACCACCGACGTCTGCATCGTGGGCGGCGGACCGTGCGGCGTAATGCTCGGCGTCTTGCTGGCGCGGGCCGGCGTCGACGTAACGGTTCTCGAGAAGCATAAGGATTTTTTTCGCGATTTCCGCGGCGACACGGTCCATCCATCGACGCTGCAGCTGCTCTACGAGCTCGGCTGGCTCGACGGCTTTCTCGCCATCCCGCATAACGAGATCCGCCAAGTCAGCGCGAACGTCGCCGGCGAGAGCGTTCAGATTGCCGATCTGAGCCATCTTCCCACGCATTGCAAGTTCGTTGCGCTCATGCCGCAGTGGGACTTCTTGAACTTCCTCGCCGAGCGCGGCCGCGGTTATCCGACGTTTCATCTGATGATGCAAGCCGAAGGGGACGGCTTGATCGAGAGTGCGGGACGCGTTACCGGCGTGCGCGCGAAGACGCCCGGCGGCAATATCGCGATCGGCGCGAAGCTCGTGGTGGGCGCCGACGGGCGACACTCCACCATCCGAACGCTGGCGGGATTTACCGTCGACGACCTCGGCGCCCCGATGGACGTGCTTTGGTTGCGTCTGCCCAAACACGCGGACGACCCGGTTCGCCAGTTGGGCACGGTGGCCACCGGTCATCTGCTGGTCATGCTCGACCGCGGCGACTACTGGCAGTGCGCGTACATCATCCGCAAAGGCGGCTTCGACGAACTCAAGGCGGCGGGAATCGGCGCCTTGCAGCGCGCGCTCGTGGAGATGATTCCGTCGCTTGCCGACCGCGTGCCGCTGCTCGACGATTGGTCGAAGGTCTCAATGCTGGAAGTTTGTGTCGACCGGCTCGAACGCTGGCACCGCCCCGCCCTGCTCTGCATCGGCGACTCCGCGCACGCCATGTCGCCGATCGGCGGCATCGGCATCAATCTCGCGATCCAAGACGCCGTCGCCGCGGCGAATATTTTGGCCGAACCGCTGCGTGACGACAAGACGCCCAGCGACTCCGACTTGCAGCGCGTCGTAGACCGGCGGATGTTTCCGACCAAGGTCACGCAAGCGTTCCAGGTATTCATTCAAGAAAAGGTCATCGAGCCGGTCTTGCAGGGCGCGCAAGTCACCGCGCCGCCGTTGGCGCTGCGGCTGCTCGACGAGTTCCCGCGGCTGCGGCGCCTTCCCGCGCGAATCATCGGCATGGGCGTCCGCCCCGAGCACGTTCGCACCCCGGACGCCTTCGCGAATTCCGCTCAACCGCTTTCGCGCGCCAACATCTCACGGTAGATTTCGCGCACGCGGTCGATCGTGTCGATCTCTTCGGACGGCTTGTCGTCGCGAACGCGAACGATGCGCGGAAAGCGCAACGAGAAGCCGCTCTCGTGCAGATCGCTCTCCGCAATGACGTCGAACGCGATTTCCAGAACGATCTTCGGCTCGACGGGAATCTCCCAAGCGCGCGCCTTCTCTCGTCGATGTTCCGGCGAAAGGCGATGTTCCAGGAACCACGGCGTCAGTTGCGCGATCTCCACGTCGGTTAAACCCGAATAGGCCTTTCCGATCGTCTCGAGGCGGCCGTTCTCGCCGCGCACGGCGAACGTGTAATCGGAGAGCACGTTCGCGCGCTTGCCGTGGCCCCACTCGACCGCAACGACCACGGCGTCGAGCGTCGAAAGCTCGCGTTTGAGTTTCAGCCACCATTTTCCGCGGCGCCCGGGTGCGTACGGCGAATCGGCACGTTTAAGCATTAAGCCTTCGTTGCCTCGCGCTCGCGCCGCCTCGAATCGCGCGTTGACGTCCGCGGCAGCCGACTCGGCTTCGGTCTCGAACGGAGCGAGCACGATTCGATCGCTCGGCGCGATGAGTTCCGCGAGCCGCTCGCGCCGCGCTGCCAGCGGTTCGTCGAGCAGCAATTCGTCGCCCACCGCGAGGACGTCGAAGACGACGTACGCGATTGGGACCTCGCGCAGCAGCGACTCGTCGAGCACCTTACGCTGAAGACGCGCCTGAAGCAGCCGAAACGGCTGCACGCGGCCATCGCGCATCGCCACGATCTCGCCATCGAGAATTGCGTTCGCCCCAAGCGATGCGAGTGCGTCGCGTATCTCGGGATACGAGTTCGTGACGTCGTTGAGCCGTCGCGAGAAGAGCCGCGCCGCTGCGTCGCGCAGGTGCGCCTGGGCGCGGATGCCGTCGTATTTGTCCTCGAAGTGCCATTTCGCGCCCGCGAGCTCTTTGTACGCATCGCCGTAGGCAACCGGCGTCGCCAGCATAAAGCCGATCGGCGTTCCGTAGTCGACGCGAAGCTCGTCGAGCGACCCGTGCTTGGCGGCGAGCGCGACCGCACCGACGTCACCCGCGGCCATGACGCCGCGCCGAACCGCCGCCGAATCCACCTCGAACGCGCGGGCGATTGCGTCGAGCACGAGCCCTTCGCGCAATCCGACGCGCAAATCACCGGTGACGATCTTCACCACGTACGTGGCGACGAGCGGATCGTTGCAGGCGCGCAATATGCGCTCCAGCGTCGCTTCGCGGCGCTTACTTGCGCGTTTGCCCGAGGCCTCCGCAATCTCGCCGAAGAGTACGTCGAGCGACGCCGGGGTCAGATGGTCGGAAAAGAGCATCGCGTCGCGCGGCGGGCGCGCGAGCGGCCCGAGTGCGGCGCCGAGATCGCCGGTCACGCGATAGCTTGCGCCCAGCGTCTCGTCGTCGAATCCCCAGACACGGCGCGCGACCTCGACGATCGTGCGGCCGCCGACCGAAAGCGAGCGGCGATCGCGCGCCGCAAAAGGCGTTCCGGTGAAAAACCGCGTTGCCGCGACGAGATCGGCGTCGTCGAGCGTCCGCAGATATTCGGCGAGCGACGCGATTTTTTCGAGCTTGGCCGAGTGCGACGCGATGCGCTGCGCCGTTGCCGCAAAGCGATCCATCGCGGGCGATCAAAGTCCCGGCTGAAGCCGCGCGAAATACTCGTACGTTGCCCCAACGCCGTCGGCCAGCGGCACTGCCGGCGTCCAGCCGAGCTCGGCCTTTGCCAGCGCCGAATCGAACTGCGCCTCGCGTGCGTCGCCGGGCCGCCGCGGCGCGCGTTCGACCGGCACCTCGTATCCGGCGATCGCTGCTAACGTCCGATAGATTTCGTTGACGCTGGTCTTGATGCCGGTGCCGATGACGTACGCCTGGCCCGACCCACGTTCGAGAGCGGCGACGTTGACGCTCGCGACGTCGCCGACGTACACGTAATCGCGCGTCTGCTCGCCGTCCCAGTCGATGCGAACCGGTTCGCGCGCGAGAAACTTGCCGATAAAAATCGCGATGACGCCCGCTTCGCCGTTGGGGTCCTGGCGCGGCCCGTAGACGTTCCCGTAACGCAACGCCGTAAAGTCGAGATCGCGATTCTCGCGGTAGAAGCGCAAGTAGTGCTCCGCGACCATTTTGGTGATGCCGTACGGCGAGCTCGGACGCTGGGGCGTCGTCTCGTCGATCGGGAACCGCTCGGGCGTGCCGTACGTGGCTCCGCTCGAGGCGAAAATGATTTTTCGCGCGCCGTTGCGGCTCGCGTGCTCGAGGACGTTGAGCAATCCTACCACGTTGACTTGCGCGTCGTAGATCGGGTCGCGCGCAGAGATCGCCACGGAGTGCTGCGCTGCATGATGGCTGACGATCTCGGGCTTGAAATCGGCGAAGATCCGGCCGATCGCCTCGTCGCGGATATCCATGTGAACCAGCGAGACGCCGCTCGGCACGTTCGCGCGGCGGCCGCCGCCGTGCTCCCAGAGCGAATCGATCACGAGTAGCTCGTGGCCCGCCGCAGCGTAGGCGTCGGCTACGTGCGATCCGATGAACCCGGCACCGCCGGTGACGATAATGCGCACGGCAATCCTTTCCGATCAGGTCGGCTCTGGACGGCGTGCCGTCTCGTCGCAGGAGTACGGCAATGCCACCATTTACGCTCATTCTCTGCGCGGCTGCGGCAGTACTCGGAACGCTCGCCGTTGCGCCGCTCGGACCCGATCTACGGCTCGTCGTCGTCCTGGCGATCGGTGCGATCTGCGCTGCAGCGCTCTCCGGACGCTTACCTTCGAGGCTTGCCGCGCTCGCGGCGATCGTTCTGCTTGCGGGAGCGGCGAGTGCGGCAGTGCGGGAACGTTACGGCCGCAACGTCGTCGAGGCGCGCACCACGCGGTACGCCGGAACGGCGCTCGACGCGTCGAGCGCGCAAGACGGATCCGCGACGCTGACCGTCGCTCTCGACAACGGCCTGCGAGTACTCGTCCGGCTGCACGGCGACATACCGCGTGCGGGAACGCGCGTCGTCGTGCGGGGCCGGCTCGAGCCGTTCGACGAGGCTCGTAATCCCGGCGAGCCGAGCGAACGCGAGATCGAACGCGAGCGCGGGCTCGACGGGCGGCTCGATGCGGCGAGTATTCTGCGCGCCGGCGATACGACGGTATGGGATCCCCGCATTGCTCTCGCTCGCGCGCACGCCTGGGCGCACGCGCAACTTCGCGATCGGCTCGGAGAGCCGTCGGCGTCGGTCGTCGCGGGAGCGCTTTGGGGAGAACGCTCCGCGCTTCCGCCCGATCTGCGCGCGGAGTTTCAAGAGACGGGAACGGTGCACGTACTGGTGACTGCCGGCCTGCATCTCGGTGCCGTCGCGGCGCTCTGCACCGCGTTGCTGACGATGCTCGCGCTGCCGCGTTGGACCACCTGTCTCAGCACGATCGCACTGGTTTGGATCTTCGTCTGGTGGAGCGGCGGACAGTTGCCGGCGGTGCGCGCCGCGACGATGGCGACGGCCGCGCTCGCCGCGCGCGCCTGCGGTCGCGCAACGCTTTCCTGGAACGCGCTCTCGCTGGCGGCGCTCGTTCTCTGTTTTGCCCGTCCGGCAAGCGTCGCGACGGCGTCGTTCGCGCTCTCGTTCTCATGCGTCGGGGCGATCTTTGCCTGCGCGGCGCCCATCGAACGATGGGTCGAAGCGCACGCCGCGCTGCCCGATCCCATTCGCGAAGCCTTCGTCTTATCGGTCGCGACGCAGATCGGCGTTTGGCCGTTGGGGGCTGCAGTCTTTCTGCAGTTTACGCCGTATTCGGTCGCCGCGAACTTCGCCGTGGTGCCCTGCGTCGCCGCAACGATGGCGCTCGCCGCCGCGCAACTGCTGTTCGCTGCATGTCCGGCGATCGCTGCAGGCCTTGCAAATCTGAACTCGTGGCTTCTCGCTTGGATGCTCGCCGTCGTCCGCACCGTCAGCGCACTTCCCGGTGCGGCCATTCCGATGACGCCGGCGCCGGCGTGGTCTATCGCGGTATACGACGCGGCGGTGCTTGCGGCGCCGCTGCTTTGGCGGCGCGGCGCATCGACGCTGGCGATTGCCGGACTCGCGATTGCGACCGGCTTCGTGCTCGCGCCGCCGCGGCCGTACGACGCTCGGCTTCGGATAACCGTGCTCGACGTCGGCCAAGCCGATGCGATCGTCGTGCAGACGCCGCGGGGCCACGCACTGCTCGTCGACGCCGGCGGCCGGCTCGAGCGCAATACGCAGGCGGGCGGCTCCGTCGCCGAAGCCGTCGGCGAACGCGTCGTGGTTCCGTTTCTGCTTCGGCACGGCATCCACTCACTCGATGCGATAGTTCTCTCGCACCCGCACGGCGACCACGCCGGCGGCGTCGCGCCGGTGCTGCGCCGCTTGCACGTCGCCGGGTTCGCCGACGGCGGGCAGCGATATGCCGGACACGCCTATCGAGATGCGCTCGCAACCGCGCAACGCGAAGCGGTTCCCATCGTTTATCCGCGCGCGGGAGCGAGCTGGCGGACCGACGACGGCCTCGTGCTGCGCTTTCTCGGACCGGCGATGCCGTTCATCAGCAACTCACGCAACGACATCAACGAAAACTCGGTCGCCTTTACGCTGCGATACGGCGCGTTCTGCATGCTCTTCACCGGCGATGCCGGCGCCGCAGCGGAGCGGCGATTCTTAGCCGAGGGCGTCGACCTGCGCTGCACGGTGCTCAAGGTCGGCCATCACGGTTCCTCGTACTCGTCGACGGCCGCCTTCGTCGCCGCGGTGCATCCGCGTTACGCGATCGTCTCGGTCGGGCGGCATAATATGTTCGGCCATCCGGCTCCATCGACCATCGCTACGCTCGAGCGTTTCGGCGCGACGATCTACCGGACCGACGAAAACGCCGCTATTACCGTCGTTTCGGACGGGCGCAATACGGCGGTGGCGAGTATGTACTAATCGTAGGCGCCGGCACGAATCGCGTCGTACTCTCGTATGGGGGTCGTTGCACGTGAAGAAACCAAGAGTCGTCTGCCGCCGCGCCCTTATCATCGGCGCCGCAGCCGCGTTGCTTGCAGGGTGCGGCACCGCTCCCGGCGCGATGCCGCTCGATGCCGCACTCACCGCTCCTTCGGATCGCAGCGGGTCGTGGATGCTGCCGGAAGGGAAGCATCGGGACTTGCTCTACGTCGTGGACGGCGGTACCCAAGTCGACGTCCTGACCTATCCGGGATTCAAGCTCGTCGGAACGATCGCCGGTTTCTCGGAGAGCACGGGTTTATGCAGCGACGCGCAGGGCAACGTGTGGGTTGCGAACGACTCCGCCAGCGAGCTCGTCGAATACGCGCACGGCGGAACGACACCCATCGCCACGCTCGACGATCCGAACCAGTACCCCATTAGTTGTTCGGTCGATCCCAAAAGCGGGAGTCTTGCGGTCTCAGACTTTCCTATTGCCAGCGGCGAGTCGAGCATCGCCGTCTACGCTCACGAAACGGGCACGCCGACGCTCTACCACGATCGAAGGATCGCCGAGATACTGTACCTGGGTTACGGTCCGCGCTCGCGGCTCTTCTTCGACGGCACGCTCGGAAACGATTTCGCGATGGGCCGTTTCAAGGGCGGATCGTTCTCTCGAATCTCGGTACGCGGCGCAACGATTACCTCCGCCCCGGGCGGCGTTCAGTACGCGAACGGAACGCTCACGACGACCGCGCACGGCAGCGGCGAAACCGCGCTCATCTTCCGGATGAGCGATTCCGGACGGATCGAGAGCACGACCGAGCTGCTGGGTGCCGACGTCTGCCAAGGTTATCTGATCTGGAAAACGGTCGTCATCTGCCCTTCGGGTTACAACGACCTATTCGTCTATCGGTATCCGCAAGGAGGCATCGCACTCAAGGAGGTCGCCGTCCGCTACTATGCGATTCAGGCGGCAATGAGCGTCGCGGCGCCGTAGCCAAGAGTTCCATTCAATGCGTTTGCTCCTCGGTATCGCCGTCACGCTTGCGCTAACCGGGTGCGCCACGGGTAAGACGCACACGGCGCAGGACTTTCAAAAAGCGGTCGCGCTCGGCAATCCCGACGGGAGCATAACCACCATCGTCGGGCCGGAAACGGCCATCGTGCGGATGACGTCGACAATCAAGTTTCCCGACGGCGACACCGAGTCCGGGATGCGCAGCGTCTTGATGTACGATGGGCCCGGCGGGCGCCCCGGCACCTGCCTCTTCCAAATCGGCCACGCGGCAAAGTATTCGCCGGCGATCGTCAAGGAGGATGTGGTCACGCGGCCATGCGACGCACTTCGCTGGGCCCGTTTTCGTATTGCCGGAACGAACGTCGCTTTCGTCGCGCACCTCACGCACACGCAATACAAAGGCACGCCGGTCACGCTGCTCGAGATTAGCGAACGCGACGCACCCGCGTCGCTGCACCTCGTTTATTAAGTCAGAAGGACCGTAGCTCGGCCACCATCCACGTCGCTCCCGCGATCAGGAAGTTGAGAGCAAACTCCGACCAATTCGAATGCGACTCGGGGTGCGCGATCACGAGCGGCACCCAAACCAGCAGGCCGAAGAGCCCGAGCATCAGCGTCATCAAGCGCAGCGCCAGTCGCGCTCGAATATTCGCCAGAATAGCCACCGCCGCGAGGGCGAAGGCGATGGTGGTGAGGATCGCCCAAAAGGTTTGACTCGGCGGAATCCACGTTGGAACGAGCGTCGCCGTGAAGTGCAGATAGAACATCTGCGCCAGCGTAAATGAGATCGCGCAGAGTCCCAGGCCGATGCGCGCCGCCCGCCCAAGCGCCGCCGACCGGGCCGCGCTCGATTCGCTCGCCGCATACACGGCAACCGCGCCGCACAAAAGCGAGAACATCTCAAAGAAGCTGCCGTACTGCACGTAGGTTGCCGGAGCGGCGACGATCCCCGGAATGCAGGTCAAAGAAAAAATCGCATAGACGACGATCAAAACGATCGAAGCCCAGCGCGCCGCGCGCGGGAACACGATTCCGATTCCGCCGGCGACGAGCGCGAGCATAAGGCATTCACCGGCGATCGCGCCGAGCGGAAGGCGCCAGATCCGGCTGACGCTTTGCCATGTGTCCGGATCGTGCCACATCAGCGCGATGACGCCGAACAGCGCCGCCGACGACCCAAAGACGATGCGCCCCCACGACGCGGTCTTCACGCAAGCGGAACGCTCCCTCGCCCGGGCCTGTGACGGCGCGGGGACGATCAGCGGCGCACGCCGGGTGTGGTAAGGTGGCGCGGTGGACCTAATTCACGGGTTGGCCGCCCGGTATTGCGTACGCCAGGACGCGCGGGCGTTCGTCGAGCTTTGGGCACTCGTGATCGCGCTGGGAGCAGGCATGACCGCGCTGCGGCGCGAGACCGGCGATCGAACGCACCGGCGTATCGCGATGCTTGGAACCGGCGTGCTCGCGTGTCTTGTCGTGTTGACCGTGGGATTTGCGGTAACGGTTTTTCGCTGGTGTTATCTCTCGGCGGCGCCTTCGCTGGGATTGGTGCCGCCGGATGCGCCGCACGGTATCGACGCGATGATCTGCTTAAGCACCCATATCGTCGAGATAACCAATGGCTGGATTCTGATCGTCGCAGCGTTCGTTGCCGCGACTGGGCTGATCGCTCTCGGCGTTTTTCAGAAGAGCGCGGTACGCCGAGCCGTATCGTTTGCCGGCTCCGCCGCAGCGGTGCTCTTTGCGGTCGCCGACGGCGGGCTCATGCTTTTCGGTGTGTCGTGGTGCCAATCGCAGCGCTTGTTCTAGACGGTTTGTCGGCGGCCGTTACGAAGGACTTGTCGTCTCGCTACTGCCCGGTCGATACGCGACTCTTCTTGACGCGACTGGCAGTTCTCGCGGCCGTATTCATCGCCGTCGCACTGCTTCTGCCCGTGCTCGTGCGCCTGAAGGTGCCGAACGCCCGGCGCAAAGAGCTCGCCTTCATCGGCGCCTGCACGATAGTTCTCTTTGCAGTCGGGAGCGGCGCGCTCGTACTCTTCGCGCTGTCCGGCTGCACCGGAAGCGAGGCCGGTCTTACGTGGGAATGGCCTTGGTGAAAGCGTCGTTCGTCGGATACCAGTCGCCACGAACGCCGCCGAGCGGCTAAGGCTTGCGAAGCAGTCCACGCGCCGTTTGAAAGAGCACGCCGATCGCGATGACGAACGCGAGCGCGCCGAGCGCCGTCGCCGTGGGCGCGAACGCGTCGCCGACGATGCCGAGCGGTTCGGCCTTTCCGCTGAAGACGATCAATGCGGCAAGCAGCACGCCGAAGAGGCTCTCGCCGACGATCAGCCCCGATGCGACGAGCACCCCGAGCTGCTTCGCACTCGCCGCGTCCGGTTGACGCGCCGCCCAGCGGTTGTACCACCAGCCGAGGATCGCCCCGAGCACGACCGGCGCCGTCGTCGAGACCGGAAGGTAGATCCCCAGGCCAACGGCGAGCGGCGGCAGCGCACGCTTTCGCGTGCGCAGCAGTTCGTCGATTGCGACGATGATTGCGCCGACGATCGCTCCCGTCCCGATGAGACGCCAGTCCAGCTCACCGCCGATCACGCCTTTGGCGAGCGCGGAAATCAACGTCGCTTGCGGCGCCGGGAGCGGCTGCGCGACCGCACCGTGCGCGGCGACCGATCCTGCGAAGCCGTACGCACGGTTGAGTAGATCGAGAATCGGCGGGATGACCAGCGCGCCGACGGCAACGCCCGCAACGAGCGCGACCTGTTGTCGCCACGGCGTGGCATCGACGAGCTGTCCGGTCTTGAGGTCTTGGAGGTTGTCGTTGGAGATGGTCGCGACGCAGAGCAGTACGGCGGTAACGACGAGCGCATAGGCGATCATTGGGAGCGCTGCAACGTGCACCGATCCGCTGCCGATCGCAAGGACCATGAGCGCGGCACCGATGACGGAGAGAATGGCCAGACCCGAAACGGGACTGTTTGACGAGCCGATTAACCCGGCCATGTACCCGCATGCGGCCGCTACGAAGAATCCGGCGACGACGACGTACGCGACGCCGGCGAGGGTCATCGCGCCGGCCAGCGGCGCGAGGCGGCTGCCTGAGAGAAACGACCAGAAGAGGATCGCGAGCGGAACGAGGCAGGCAACGCTGATGAGCGCGACGATGCCGATCGGAAGATCGGCTTCGCTGCGCGGCAGTTCGGCCACGACCGCACGACGCCGGCGCGAAGCGGCAAGCGCGGAAGCGACGCCCCCGACCACGGGACGCACGAGCCGTCCGAGCGACCACAGCGCGGCGACGCCGATCGCCCCGGCCCCGATGAATCGCACCTGGTGCGACCAGACCGCAGTCGCCACACCGGCGGCATCGCCGGCCATCGGATGAAGTGCGGTGAGAACCGGCGTCGCGATTCCCCACGCGATGAAGAGACCGACGAAGATTGCCGCGCCGACGGTAATCCCGATGAGCTGGCCGGCGCCGACGAGCGCGAGCGAGAGCGAGAAGCCGGCACCCGTCGAAGCCGCACCGGCACGAAAATAGCCGGCCAGCTCGCCGGCGAAAACGCGCGTCGCCACGATTGCCGCAAACGCGGCTGAGGCGATCGTTCCGGCCAGCAGCGCGAGGAGGCCCGCGCGATTGCGCTCCGCCGAGGACCCGCCGCCGGTTCCGACCTTAAGAACCTCGGCCGCGGCCACTCCCTCCGGGTAGGGGAGATCGGATCCGGTAACGAGCGCACGCCGCAGCGGGACGCTGTACATCACGCCCAGCGTTCCGCCGATAGCGCAGATTGCAAACGACTCGAGGAACGGAAATCCGCTCCACCAGCCGATCATGACGAGCCCCGGCAGAACGAAGATGATCGCGGAGAGCGTTCCCGCCGCGGACGCGATGGTCTGAACGATGTTGTTTTCGTAGATCGTCGCGTTGCGAAAGGCTCGAAGCGCCGCCATGGAGATAACGGCCGCCGGAATCGACGACGCGAACGTCAGCCCCACTTTGAGCCCTAGGTAGACGTTCGCGGCGGTAAAGACGAGCGTGATCGCGGCGCCTAGCACAAAGCCGCGAAGGGTAAGCTCCGCCCGGTTCTCCATGAAGCGCCAATTACATACAAAGCCCGCAGCACCTACGCTGCGGGCTTTGCTGTACCGCCGGTCATTCTCGCCTGTTTGAAGCCGTTGAAGCCTCCCACCGACGTTTCGATCCGGTTGTAACGACCTCACTCGGATTGTCGCTTGTGGCGACGGATCGTCTACGTGCTGCCGTCCGCGGTTCGATACTTTCCGCACTCCGTCATTGGGCGAAGTGTTTGCATGCTAACAAAACCGGTGTTCGGTTTTCAATACGCTTAACCGTGAGTCCACAATGACTCCACAAGAAATTTTGGTTACCCACAGACTTATCGACACGCCGTGCCGCAAGCCGTGCGAAATCTTATGGCCGCATCGTGTCGGCAGGCGTCGGTGACGGCGACGTCATGGGCGACATCATCGGAGAGGGCGACATGACCGGCTGCGCGTTGGCGGCGAGGGCGGTGCCCGCGCCGGCCACGCAAGCTCCGGCGAGAACGAGGCCGATAAACCATCGATTCATGAGATAGGCTCCTTCTTTTGGTGGTACTCTGGCGGTATCTGCTTGTAGCGGCTCCGTACCCGCACGATTGCCGCCTCTAACGCAGGCTTCTCCCCTCGTTGTGCTACGCAGCGTAGGCATCCTTGCTGCCCAGCGCTATTCCGGCGCGGCGCAGCGCCTCCACCATCCGCGCGTTGAGCTCCCGCTTGACCTCAAACTGGCGCAGCGGGGCAGTTTTTACCGAGGCTCGCAGCACGATCCCGGCGGTCGAAACGGCGTCGACGCCGGCCCATTCGACCGGCTCGACGATCGCACCGCGCCAGTGCGCGTCGCTGGCGAGCTCCGTCGCTACCCGTCGCAGGACTTCCGTCGCTCGTTTCGCGTCGGCCCCGGCATCGATCGCGATGCGAAAATCGACGCGGGACCAGTTGCGCGACGAGTTGACCACCTCTGAGGCGGCGCTGTGAGGAATCGTCACGAGGTTTCCCGCGGCGTCGCGCAGCTGCACCACCCGCAGCGTCATGCGCTCGACGAGCCCGCTGCGATCGCCGATCGTCACGTAATCACCGACCACGTACTGATCTTCGACCAGAACCAAGAATCCGTTCAGGAAGTCGCGCACGAGATTCTGTGCGGCGAGCGAGATCGCAAGCGCGACGAGGCCGCCCAGCGTCAATACCGATCCCGTCGAGATGCCAAGCCATCCCAGCGTCGCGAGAATAGCAACGAAATAGATGACGAAGGCCGCGATCGCAATAGTCGTGTTCGCGATCGTCGGGACGCGCAGAATGCGCCGCGCGCGCTCGTCCCGCGCTCTCGCTCCGCGCGCGCCGTAGACGCGCGCCAGGCGCGAGACCGTGACGGCGACGATACGCACGAGCAGCGCGGCGCCGATCCAGGTGAACGCGATGCGCGATGCCCGGTGGTAGATCATCGATCCCAGCGGCGTCGTCTGCGGAAAGAGCGAGAGGCCCCACACCGCTGCGCCGAACCAGAGCAAGAGCAAGAACCAAATCAAGATGCCGCGCAACGCTCGCAGCGTCGAAAGGGCCAGCGCCGGGTCCGCTGCGCGAATCGCCAAGCCCAAAAAACGCCGGCGCCGGTGGGCTTTCTCGGGTTGTTCCCCAGCCTCTTTCGATTGAGCTCGATCGATCGCGCGTCCGTCGGCAGCAACGCGCTCTGCCAATGCCGCGATGCGACGTCGCACGCCGGCGAGGAGCAGCGCCGCGAGTACCGTCACGATCACCAGCGCCGAAGCGACTCGCCACAGACTTCCAACCGCGCGCGCCACGACGGCCGGCTGACGCTTCTCCAGCGCCTTGACGAGCGCTTGCGCAAGCGTCGAGCGCCACGCTTGCGCCAGCGCAGGAACCGGTTGGCCCGCGTGCTCTGCATCGGCGGCCGTGACGGTAAGAATCGGCACCTTGGCATGCTTGGCGTCGCCGGCCACGAGGATCGCCTGCCGTCCGTCCGGCTCGACGTTCACATGCAGCGTTTTCGGATCGTAGACGGTGCCGGACGTCTTCTCGTTTCCGCGGTAGGCCAAAAGCTGGCCGAGTGCCGCTTCGATGAACTCGGCTCGCGCTTCGACCGACATCTGATCGCCGTTGGCATTCGCCGGCGTCGCGATGCGAAAGAGCGATTCGCCGTCGAGCCAAATCGGAGCGGTGAGATATGGGCCTTGCTGACTCACTCCAGCCGGCAAGGCGGCGCTCGAGGCGGTCGGAAGCGGCAATCCGGGGAAGCTTTGGGCGCGCGCCGGCGCGGCTGCGCCGCAAACGAGCGCGAGCGTAAGGGGTATTAGAATAGGGGAGAAGCGGCGCCAGGGCCCGCAATCACCCCGCAGGCACATGAGCGTCATCGACCTACCCTATACCGAGAGCGTCGCGGCTGAGACCGGCCCGATCTTCGACCGGGTCGCGCACGTGATTCCACGGGTCGAGTGGCCCGTGCACGCTCCGTACGTCGCGGCGATCAACCGGCTCAAACGCGAGCGAAATGCGGTCATTCTGGCGCATAACTACCAGGTACCCGAAATTTTTTATACCGTCGCCGATATCGTCGGGGACTCGCTCGCTTTGGCGACGGAGGCGGCGAAGACCGATGCCGACGTCATCGTCCTCTGCGGCGTGCACTTCATGGCGGAGACGGCAAAACTCGTCAATCCCTCCAAAACCGTTTTGGTCCCCGACCTGCGAGCCGGGTGTTCGCTTGCCGAATCGATCACCGCCGCCGACGTCCGGCTGCTTCGCGAGCGGTATCCGGCGACGCCGGTCGTCACGTACGTCAACACGTCGGCGGAGGTCAAAGCCGAGTCCGACGTTTGCGTCACCAGCGGCAACGCGGTGCAGATCGTCGAGGCACTCGGCGTGCCGCGCGTGATCTTTCTGCCCGACGAATATCTGGCCAAGTACGTCGCGTCCAAGACGCGGGTCGAGATCGTCGCGTGGAAGGGACACTGCGAAGTGCACGAGCGCTTTACCGGCAAAGACGTTCGGCGCTTTCGGGAAGGCGATCAGTCGCTCGTCGTGCTCGCGCACCCCGAGTGCCCGCCCGACGTCCTTGCGGAGGCCGACTACGTCGGCTCGACCCAAGGCATGACCGAGTACGTGGGCACCATTGCGGAGCGGCCACGGGCGCGCGTGCTGCTGATGACCGAATGTTCGATGGCCGATAACGTTTCGGGACGATATCCAAACGTCGATTTCGTGCGTCCCTGCAATCTCTGCCCGCATATGAAGCGAAACACTCTGCCGAAGATCCTGCATTCGCTCGAGGCGATGGAGTACGAGGTGACCATCGCACCGGAGATTGCCGCTCGCGCTCGGCGCGCGGTCGATCGTATGCTCGCGTACAGCATCCGGCCCCGAGACTAGCGCGGCCGATGGAGACGCACCGCAGCGACGCACTCGTCATCGGCGCCGGAATCGCGGGATTGATCGCCGCGCTCAAACTCGCTCCCGCGAAGGTGACGGTGCTCTGCAAAACGCGTCTGGGTAAAGGGGCGGCAACGGATTGGGCGCAGGGCGGAATCGCCGCGGCGATCGGTAAGGACGATTCGCCGCGATTGCATGCGATCGACACCCAGCGCGCCGGTGCCGGCATCAGCGATCGCAAGATCGTCGAGATTCTCACGCGCGACGCACCGGCTCGCGTCGAAGAGCTGCTCGAACTCGGCGCGGCCTTCGACCGCACGGAGGCGGGCGAGCTCGCGCTGGGACGGGAGGCCGCGCATCAGCGGCGACGCATCGTCAAGGCCGGCGGCGACGCGACCGGACACGAGATCCTCAAGACGCTGATCGAAGCGGTGCGCGTTCATCCCTCGATCGAGATCGTCGAAGAGGTCACCGCAACGGATTTGATCGCCGACGGGCAGAGCGCCGGCGGAGTCTACGCACGCGACAACGCGACGAATGCAGCGTGGGCCTTTCACGCCGGCGCCGTCGTGCTTGCGACCGGCGGCATCGGCAGGCTCTACCGTTATACGACCAATCCGATGGAGGCAACGGGCGACGGCATCGCGATGGCGGCCCGCGCCGGCGCGCTGCTCGCCGACATGGAGTTCGTGCAGTTTCATCCCACCGCACTCGCAATCGGACGCGATCCGATGCCGCTGGTCACCGAGGCGGTACGCGGCGAAGGCGCGACGCTGGTCAACGATCTCGGCGAGCGATTCATGCTCGCGCTGCATCCCGACGCGGAGCTCGCGCCGCGCGACGTCGTCGCCCGCGCCATCTTCGAACAACTCCAGCGCGGCCGCACGGTCGGCCTCGACGCACGCAGCACAATCGGCGCGAAGTTTCCTACGGCGTTTCCGACCGTTTTCGGATTCTGCATGGCCGCCGGCATCGATCCGCGCGTACAGAATATTCCGGTCGCTCCCGCCGCGCATTATCTTATGGGCGGAATTGCGGTCAACGAGTGGGGGCGAACCACGCTCGAAGGACTCTGGGCCTGCGGCGAAACGAGCGCGTCGGGCGTGCACGGCGCCAACCGGCTCGCGAGTAACTCGTTGCTCGAGGCGCTCGTCTACGGTTCGCGCGTCGCCAGCGACATCGCCAAGGCGCGGCCGTCGGGGGACGTCAACGGTTCGGTGAGCGGGCCGCCGCGAGCCTGGTCGGGAACCGCGAGCACCACGCCGGCACAGGCGCTCAGCGACGTACGCAACGTCATGTATTCCAACGTCGGTCTCGTTCGCAGCGAATCGTCGCTGCGCGAGGCGCTCGTGCGCATCGATAATCTGTCCGAGGAGTTCGGCGAGCATCCGGAGCTGCGCAATCTGCTCGTCGTCGGCCGCTTGATCTCCGACGCCGCGCTCGCGCGGCGGGAGAGCCGAGGCAGCCATTACCGCAGCGATTACCCGAACAGCGATGAAGCCTTCGCGAAACGTTCCTTCACGCGGCTACGCAGCGTCGCCTGAGCTCGTCGCCGAATCGGTCGTTCGAGCCGCGCTGCTCGAAGACATCGGCCACGGCGGCGATCTGACGACCGACGCGATCGTCGATCCGCAGCGGCAAGCGACGGCCCGAATCGTCGCGCGTCAATCCGGGATCGTCGCCGGATTGCCCTTCGCGCTGACCGCCTTTCGATTGCTCGACGAACGAACTGAGGTCAAAGCGTTAATCGCGGAAGGGGAGCGCGTCGAGCCCGGCGGCGTCGTCGCGGAGATCGAAGCGCGCGCTCGCGCAATTCTCACCGGCGAACGGACGGCGCTCAACCTGCTCTGCCGCCTCTCCGGCATCGCGACGGCGACGCGCACGCTGGTCGACCTCGTCGCCGGAACGCACGCAAAGATCGTCGACACGCGCAAGACGACGCCGGGACTGCGCGCGCTCGAGCGCTACGCGGTCGCTTGCGGCGGCGGAAGCAATCACCGCTTCGGCCTCGACGATGCCGTGCTCATCAAAGACAACCACCTCGTCATCGCGGGCTCGGTGCGCGCCGCGATCGACGGCACGCGCGCGCGCGTCGGCCACACGATCAAGATCGAAGTCGAGGTCGAGAACTTCAACCAGCTGCGCGAAGCGCTCGCCCAGCCGATCGATGCGGTGCTCCTCGACAACATGACGCCCGAGCAGCTCGCCGAAGCGGTCCGCATCGTCGACGGGCGCGTGCTGACCGAAGCGAGCGGCGGCGTAACGCAGGCCAACGTCGCCGAGATCGCGCGCACCGGCGTCGACGTCATCAGCGTCGGCTCGATCACGCACAGCGCCCCCGCGCTCGATTTCAGCCTCGAGATGCTCGCAGATTGACGTTGGCGTGACGTAACGCCTGCATCAATCTGAAACTATCGATACGAGACGAGTGCGAATGCGACGACCGCGCCGACCGCGACGACGAAGAGCGAGATGATGTAGCCGGCGACGCCGGGCAGCGTCGCGATTTCGCCTTCGCGCAGCTTTCGGTCGGTCCGCGCGTAGCGCCACGCTCCCAGCAATGCGACGACGATGCCGAAGAGCGCCATTGCGGTTCCAAACGTGACGGAAAGGCCCGGTTCGGGGTTCGGGCTGTGGATGAGCACGGAGAACTCGCGCGCGAAGAGCGAGAAGCGCGCGATGACGAACCCGAACGCGATAAAAGCAAGCGCTGTCCGGATGTACGCGAGGTAGGTCCGTTCGTTGGCGAGCGTGTCGGCGGCGCGAAGCGGGTTCTCCGGCATGACCCGTCGTCGGTTCAGCGAATCTTGCGCAAACCATGTCTGCAGAACGAAACGCCCCGGTACCGCAAGATCCCGCGAAGACCAGCTACGATTTCGAGCCGCCCAAGGCGCTCGTCGAGTTCATGTCGCGCGACTGGCTCGATCGTCCGGCCTCGAGGGGGAGGCATCCCGAAGCCGAGCGATTCGCGCAGCGGCGCGCGCAACTGAGCAAGGCCTATCCGGGAATCTACCTCGTCATCCCGGCCGGCCGGGAGCGGGTGCGTGCAAACGATACGTTCTTCCGGTTCCGTCCGTCGAGCGATTTCGGATATTTGGCGGGCGTGGGCGAGCCCGGCTCCGTGCTCGTACTCGAACCCGAGGGAACGGGTCATCGGGCGCTGCTCTTCGTCACCGCGCATAACCGCGGGACGCCCGAGTTTTTCACCGACCGCGTGTACGGCGAACTCTGGGTCGGCCGCCATCGCGGCGTTGAAGAGAGCCTCGAGTATTACGGCGTCGACGAGTGCCGGTCGATTCAGGAGGTTGCGGGGTATCTGCAGGAACTGCGCGACGCAAAGTATCCGGTCCGCGTCTTACGCGAACACGACGACGAAGTCGACGGCGGCTTCCAAAAGAGCGACGACGACGCCGAACTTGCGGAGCACCTCTCCGAGATGCGCCTCGTCAAGGACGAGTACGAGCTCGACGAGCTTCGCAAGGCCTGCTCTATTTCGAAGCTCGCTTTCGAAGACGCCATTCGCGCGATGCGCGACGGCAAGAGCGAGCGCGCGATCGAGGCGGCCTTCTGGGGCCGCGCGCGTACCGATGCCAACGACGTCGGCTATCTCACCATCGCGGCCGCGGGCGAACACGCGTGCACGCTGCACTGGACGCAGAACCACGGAGCGCTGCGCTCCGGCGAGCTCTTACTGCTCGATGCCGGCGTCGAGTGCGATTCGCTCTACACCGCGGACATCACGCGAACGCTGCCGATGTCGGGCCGGTTCTCTTCCGAGCAGCGCACGGTCTACGAACTCGTTTGGGAGGCGCAACGGGCCGGCATCGAGGCCGCCGTCGCCGGTAACGATTTCCTCGAGCCCCACCGGCGCGCGACGCGCGTTCTCGCCGAAGGCCTCATCGGTCTGGGGATTCTCAAGACGTCGCTCGACGAAGCGATCGATCCCGACCGGCTGCTGCATCGCCGCTACACGCTGCACGGCGTCAGCCACATGCTCGGCCTCGACGTGCACGATTGCGCCCACGCTCGCACGCAAGAGTACCGCTACGGAAAACTGCGCGAAGGGATGGTACTCACCGTCGAGCCCGGGTGCTACTTCCAGCCGGACGACGCGACCGTGCCCGAAAACTTTCGCGGCATCGGCGTGCGCATCGAAGACGACGTCGCCGTTACGAGCGAAGGCCCGGAGAATCTCTCGGCGAGCCTTCCCTCGGAAGCCGGCGAGGTCGAAGCCTGGATCGCCGACGTCTGGAAGCGATAACGCTCGGAGGTCGTTCTACGTCGTCATAACCGAGGTGCCCGGAGGCGCCGGCGGCGGCACCGGAGGCGGCGGAACCGCACGGTTTTGCATTGCCGCCATCTGATCTTCGATCGGCCAGCGTCCGAAGGCCAGGATGATCATGCAGATAAGGCTGCCGACGGGAACGAGATTGAGCAACGACAGCGCTCCATTGAATCCGGCCTTGGTGAATACTCGCCAGTAGAGCCAGACCATGAAGACCATGAGCCCGATCATCACGATGGCAAAGAATAGGTAGAAGGTCGCGAGGAAGCCGACGATCGCGGAGTTGTTACTATCCATCTAGTGCATGCCTCCGGGTGAAGCAACGAAAAGCCTCCTCGCTTCTTCGCCGTTCCGCCGTGGTTCACTTCGTCGCGCCGACCGGCGCGTCAGTGAACCGTTCAACCGCGCGGCGGCGAACCCCATCCCGATTGAACGTACGCGCCGTCGATGACGATCGCCGGAACGGTCGGATCGCCGCCGCTATAGGCGAACATTCGCTCGCGCGCCGTGCGATCGTTTTGAGCGTCGTACCGCGTATATGCGGTACCCTGCGCGTCGTAATAGGCCATCGCGCGTTGGCAGTAGGGACAGCTCGGTGAGATGTAGAGCTCGAGCTTTGCCCCCGGAGGCGGATGCTCGACGTCGAAGCTGCGTGCCATGCCGCTGGTCTTCGTACCCACGCCGCTGGGCAACCTGCGCGACGTTACCCTCCGCGCCCTCGATACGCTCCGCGACGCCGAACTGATCGTTGCCGAAGATACGCGCGTCGCGCGACGATTGCTCGCCGGCCTCGGGATCGCCGCACGGGAGATCTGGAGCTACCGTGAAGCGAACTCCCGCCGCGTAACGCCCGCGATCCTCGCGCGCGCCGGCGATGCGCTCGTCGCCGTAACGAGCGACGCCGGGATGCCGGGAATTTCCGACCCGGGAAGCGAGTTGATCGCCGCCGCGCGCGCCGCCGGCGTCGCCGTCGAGGTTCTGCCGGGACCGAGCGCGGCAATCGGCGTCGCGCTCCTCTCGGGGTTCCCGCTGCGGCGATTCGCGTTCGAAGGCTTTCCGCCGCGAACGCAAGCGGCGCGCCGCCAACGCTTCACCGAAGCGATGCGAGGCGAAACTACCACGATTTGGTACGAATCGCCACAACGCATTCGAGCGGCCTTGACCGATCTCGCTTCGGTCGCGCCGGACTCTGCGGTCTTCCTCGTGCGCGAGTATACGAAACGCCACGAGCAGCAGTTGTCCGGAACGCCGCAGCAGGTGATCGACCGGCTTGCGGACCAGGTGCGCGGCGAGGTCGCTTTTGCCGTTGCGCCCTACGCGGCCGCAACCCCACCTGCGACCGCCGGCGCGGCGACCGCCGCCATCGACGCGCTGCTCGCGGATGGGCAGCGGGTCGGCGAGATCGCGAAAATACTGGCCGCGCGCGGGTTCGGCGAGCGCCAAGAACTCTACGCGCGCGCGACCGCGCGGAAGGCGCGCCGGAAAACGCCGATTAAAGAACGGTAAGCCATGGAGCGCGCCTATTACGTAACGACGCCGATCTACTACATCAGCGGTAATCCGCACATCGGCCACGCCTATACGACGATCGTCGCCGACGTGCTCGCGCGCACCGCGCGGACGTTTCGTCCGACCTTCTTTTTGACCGGAACGGACGAGCACGGGCAAAAGGTCGCCAACGCCGCGGCGGCCGCCGGCAAGACGCCGCAAGAGTGGTGCGACGAGCTCGTCCCCCGCTGGAAGGCGCTCTTTGCCGCGTACCACGTGCAGTACGACGATTTCATTCGCACGACGCAGCGGCGTCACGTCGAAAAAGTGCAGCGGGTCTTCGAGCGGCTGCGCGAACGCGGCGACGTCTATCGCGGCAAATACGAGGGGTGGTATTGCGTCAACGACGAGACCTTCTGGCTCGAGTCCAAGCTCGTCGACGGACGCTGCCCCACCTGCGGCCGCGAAGTGCAATGGATCTCGGAAGAGGATTGGTTCTTCCGGCTCTCGGCTTACCGCGACCGTTTGATCGAACGCTTCGAGCGCCACCCCGAGTGGGTGCAGCCGCGCAGCGTCTACAACGAGATGATGTCGATCCTGCGCGAAGGCCTCGAGGATCTCTCGGTCTCCCGCACGAGCTTCGATTGGGGAGTTCCAATTCCCGACGGCGGCGTCATTTACGTTTGGCTCGACGCGCTGCTCAACTACATCACGGCGATCGGCTGGAGCGAAGACGAAGCCCGTTTTCGCACGTACTGGCCGGCGCAGACGCAGCTCGTCGGAAAGGAGATCGCGCGCTTCCACACGATCATCTGGCCGGCCATTCTCTGGGCGCTCGGCGAAGAGCCGCCGGAGCTGGTCTTCGCGCACGGCTGGATCACCGTGGACGGACAGAAGATGGGCAAGAGCCTCGGCAATGCGACCGATGCGTTCGCACTCGCGCAGCGATACGGCCCCGATGCCGTTCGTTATTTTCTCTTGCGCGAAGCGCCGTTCGGCAGCGACTTTTCGTATTCGGAAGAGAAGATCGTGCAGCGCCGCAACAGCGACCTGGCCAACGACCTGGGCAATCTCCTGCAGCGCACGCTCTCGATGCTGCAGCGTTATCGTGACGGCATCGTTCCGGAGGCTCGCAGCACGCAGAGCGAGTTCGCGGACCGTTTCGCCCCGCTGCCGGTGATCGTCCGCGAGCGCATTCTCGATCTCCGATTCCGCGACGCGCTCGAGGCGATCTGGGAGCTCGTCACCGCGCTCAACCGAACGATCGACGAACGCAAGCCGTGGGAGCTGCACAAAGCCGGCCGAACCGACGAGCTCAACGCGGTGCTCTACGATCTCTGCGAGGGACTGCGTTGGCTGGCGATCCTGCTGCATCCGGTGATGCCCGAACGAACGAGCGAAATGTGGCAGCAGCTGGGTGCTCCCGGTCGCATCGACGAGGCTTGGTCGCGGTCGCTGCATGCCTGGGGCGGACTCCCGCCGATCACTCAGACGCAGCTCGCCGCACCGCTCTTTCCGAAGATCGAGCTCGACCTCTCCGCGCCGTGATCGACACGCACTGCCACGTTCACGATCCAAAGTTCGATGCGGACCGAGACGAGGTCGTCGCACGTGCTCGTGCCGCCGGCGTCTCCGCGATGGTGACGGTCGGCGAAAACGCCGAGGATAGCCGGGAAGCGATCGTCGTCGCCCAGCGCTACGGACTCGCCGCTGCGGTCGGCATCCATCCGCACGAAGCAAAGAATGCATCCGGCGACGTCGCCGGCGAGCTGCGCCCGCTGCTCGATCTGCCGGGTGTCGTCGCCATCGGCGAGACGGGCCTCGATTATTACTACGACAACAGCCCCCGCGAACGGCAAGCGGAGGTGTTGCGCGCGCAAATCCGGCTCGCGCGCGACACGGGAATGCCCGTCGTCTTTCACCAACGCGATGCGGTCGGCGATTTCAGCGCGATCTTGCGCGAAGAATGGACCGCCGGGATGCGCGGCGTCGTCCACTGCTTTACCGGCACGGTAACCGAAGCACGAACCTTCGTCGACGAGTTCGGCCTCTTTCTCGGAATCGGCGGCGTGCTCACGTTTCCCAACGCGCACGCGTTGCGGGAAGCGGTCGCCGCGGTGGGCGCAGCGCACCTCGTCCTCGAAACCGATTGTCCGTACCTTGCCCCCGTACCGATGCGCGGCAAGCGTAACGAACCGGCGTTCGTGTCGCACACTGCGGCAAAACTGAGCGAGGTGCTCGGTATCGACATGAGCGAGCTCGTCGCGACGACCGACGCGAACGCCGCTAGACTCTTTGCGCTTTAAGCGGTCTTGCCGTGCGCCATTCCGATTCGAGCCGCGCGCGAACGGTTTGCGCGATCGCACCATCTTGCGTGCAGAGGCCCCAGTCGGCCATATTCCAGCGACCGCCGCCGTACGTCGCGTTTGCCGATCCGAGCCAAACGTTATTGCCGGCGATTGCGGCTTTCGTCGAGTCGGCGCAGACCCGCACGCGCACGCCGCTGGACGCGAGCCGCTCCAGAGCGGCGCGCTCGCGCGGAGAACCGCGCAGATCGCGTTGCGCGACGAGCAGCCGCGGCATCGCCCCGTCGGCTCCAAGCGCCTTCAGCGCGGCGTAGACGGCGTTGCCCGTCCCGAATGATTCGCTCTCGACGATCACGCCGTCGCCCACGCGCGCACGCGAGAGCAGCCGTGCCTCCTGCGCCAGGGCCGCATCTTTTGTCTGCGGTATCGCGGACCAATCGGCGGGGTCGTCGTCACGGAGCACGAGGTCGTCGCGGTTCCAGTTCTTCTCGTCCAAGTAGAGCGTGCGGTCGACGGTAATCGCCTTGGCGTGAATGCCGTCTTCAAGCCCTGCCACGGCGCCCGCTCCGCGCAGCTCGGAGACGAGTTTGACGTTATAGTCGTGCAGTGAGCCGTTGCGGTCGCGATACGGGGTTTGCTCGAGGCGAACGCTCACGTGCGCACCGGAACGCGCGGCCGTCTCGAGCGCGCTCACGAGCGGTCCGCGAAGCGTGTACGCCTCGACGGCGACGCTCTCCGCGCCGACGAAGCTCGCGATCATCGCATCGGTGGACGTCAGCGTAAGCATGCCGTGTGCCATCACGACGAGTCGGGCGACGGCTAGAGCGCTTCCGGGGAATGCGACTTGCGTTTAAGCACACGTACGACGCGCCCTCGTACTGCGTTGGGGGCTCCGTGCAGCTTGCGCCGAACGTTGGTAGCCGCTTGTCCGTTCCGCCACCAGGAGGCATTTGCACATGACAATCTTGGCTCGAGAAGCGCTGAGCATCGGCGCAGCTGCGCTTATAGCCGGCTGCGGCGGTCTATCGGCAGATCCGCCCTCCCCTGCGCTGACACAAAGTGCGAAGCACGAGCAGCCATGTCCATGTCTGTACGTTACGAACACGTATTTCAACAAAAAGCGTAAGTACGACGCCCACGTGACCGTCTACCCGTCGAATTCCAACGGCGACGCGATGCCGCTGGAAGACATCGAGGGTTCCAACACGGGATTGAGTCTTCCAGCGGATATTGCAGTAGATGCCGATGGTACTATGTACGTAGCGAACTCGGGAGGCAACTCCGTCACCGTTTACGCCGCAGGGGCCACGGGCAACGCGCCTCCGATCCAGACCATCAGCGGCTCAAAGACACGCCTATCCGGCCCTTCCGGCATCGCATTGAATCCGGTGAACGGAGACATTTATGTTAGTAACGCGACCAATAGCGTGACGATCTACGCTCCGGGTTCGACGGGTAATGTGGCGCCAATCGGCATCATCAGAGGTAGGAAGACCGGACTACAAGGACCCCGACGCCTCGTGTTGGACGCAAGCGGAAATCTCTATGTTCCGAACTCGTCGGGTAGCGAGTCGTCGATCACCGTCTACGCCGCCGGCGCCACGGGTAACGTAGCGCCCACGCAGACGATAGCCGGACCTCAAACGGCACTCAATGACCCGCTGCAGCTCGCGTTGGATTCCGACGGGAACATCTATGCAACGGATCTGTTCGTTAGCATCACCGTTTACGCCGCAGGATCAAACGGCAACGTTGCTCCGATTCGCACCATTGAAGGTGGAAAGACAAAAGTATACTCTCCGTACGGCATCGCCGTGGATGCAAGTGGCTCGACCTATGTCGCCGACAGCGAACCTTCGAGGATGAATACCTACGCTGCGGGAGCTAACGGAGATGTTAGACCCATGAGGGTCATAAGGGGTAAGGATACGGACCTGCGTAACCTGCAAGGTATCACTGTCCGTTAGAGCGGACGCCGATCGGACCGAGCTTTACACTGCCGCAACCGCACCTTGTTCCATCACGACGAGGCGGGCGACGGCTAGGTGCGCTTTCGGGGGAATGCGGCCAGCGAGTTGGAAGCCAGGCGAGCACCATGACTTCGGCCCCCATGCCCGGCCGCGCCGGCGGCGAGCGAGGCGCATTCGTGCGCGAGATGTTCGGGAGAATCGCCCCGCGCTACGACCTGGCCAACCGCCTGCTCACAATGGGACTCGACGAGCGCTGGCGGCGCCGCGCGATCCGTCTGCTCGCTCCGCCGCGCGAAGGACGAATCGTCGACTGCTGCTGCGGGACCGGCGATCTCGTCTTCGGCCTTCTTCGCAGCGATCCGACACTCGAGGTGACCGGTATCGACTTTTGCCGCCCGATGCTCGATCGGGCCCGCGAACGCGCCGAGCGCGGCCCGCGGCGCACCGCCCGCTTCGTCGAAGGCGACGTCATGACGATGCCCTTCGAGGATAACACCTTCGACGGCGCGACCATGGGCTTCTCGTTGCGCAACGTCGTCGACGTGGACGCGACGCTGCGCGAAATTCTGCGCGTGCTGCGGCCGGGCATGCGATTCGTCAGTCTGGACGTGACGAAGGCGCCGAATCGTGCGTATAAACGTTTCTTCGACCTGTACTTTTATGGAATCGTTCCGTTGGTTGGAGGAATCGTCGGCGGCTCGCGCAGCGCGTACCGCTACCTGCCGAACTCACTGACGCACCATCCCAACGCCCCGGAGCTGCGCGACCGTTTCGCGCGGGCCGGCTTCGAACGGGCGGGATACGTGCCGCTCATGGGCGGAGCCATCGCGATCCACTACGGAACGAAAAGCGGAGCATGAGCACGACGAACCCCGCGCGCACGGCGGGCAACGATCTGCACGCGCTCGTCGAGCAGTTCTTTGCGGCGACCTTCACCACCGATAATCCAGTCATCACCGAGGCCATCAAGCGAATGCTGGCGGCAGGCGGAAAGCGTTTGCGGCCGCGCATCACGCTGCTTGCCGCCGAGGCGTGCGGCGGAAATGCCGTCGAGCACCTTCATCTCGCCGCCTACATGGAGCTCATTCACGTGGCGACGCTGGTTCACGACGACGTGGTCGACAATGCCGGTACGCGCCGAGGGGTCAATGCGACGGCAGTCGATTACGGAAACCGGGTCAGCGTGCTGGCCGGCGACTATCTCTTCGCATGGATCTTCAAGAACGTCACGATGAACTACCCGCACCCCATTCCGAACGTGCTCTCCGCGACGCTGGCCGATATCTGTGACGGCGAAGTGCTGCAGCTCCAGGCTCTCGGCAACCTGGACTTGCCGCTCGAGAGCTATGTCGAAATCGCGCGCAAGAAAACCGCATCGCTTTTCGCGGCGTCGGCGCAGTGCGGCGCCATCATGGGTGGCGGCTCTCCCTCAGAGATCGCGGCTCTGCGCGAGTTCGGCGAATCGTTCGGGATCGCGTTTCAGATGAAGGACGATCTGCTCGACATGACGGCCGACGAACGCTCGCTCGGCAAACCCGCCGGTAACGACCTTACCGAGCGGAAGATGACCATTCCGCTGATCGCCGCACTCGCGTCGGGGAACGGCAGCTTTCGTGCAGAGGTTCGCCGCTTCTACGACGGCGGACCGAACGAGGCGATTCCCGCGATCGTCCAGGGAATCGAGCGCCAAGGCGGCCTGTCTGCAACCCGCGTGCAGATCGGCCGCTTCGTCGAGCGAGCCAAGAGCGCTTTGCAGCCGATTTCGGCGGGCACGGCGAAAGCCGAACTACTGAAACTCACGGAGGCCCTCCAATCATGACCATTCATCCGCTTCTCGCAATCATCGACGCGCCGATCATCATCGGCATTCTCGTCGTCGGTGCGCTGCTCTTCGGGGCGGACAAACTGCCGAAACTCGCGCGCAGCGCCGGCCAGGCAAAGAAAGAGTTCCTCGTGGGGCAGGCCGAGGCGGACGAAGCCGCCGAGAGAGCGCGTGAGGAAGCGCGTCAGCGTGCCGCGGCGCAGCATTCGGATATCATGAATAACGTCGAGGCCGGATCGATGGCCGGCGAAGCCGTGCCGCCGCCCACGCCGGGCCACGGAACCCAAAGCTCCTAATCTCCACTGCTGGTGTCCTCTTGAGTGACGCGGAGTGGGATCAAAAGGAGATGCCCTTTACGGAGCACCTGCGGGAGCTCCGTAACCGTCTTCTGATCTCCATTGCGACCGTCGGTGCGATTGCCGTCGTCCTCTTCTGGCCGTCGCAGTTCGTCATCCGCTGGATGATGAACGAGTACTTCCACGGGATCGAGCTTCACGCGTTCGGCCCCGCCGACGTCATCTTCACCGAGTTCAAGTTCTCCGTCATCGGCGGAATCGTCATCGGATTACCGGTGCTGCTCGCGCAACTCTGGCTCTTCGTCGTGCCGGCGATTCACCCGCGGACGCGGCGGATGGTCTACTCGTTCATTCTCCCGTCGCTGCTGCTCGCGGCGCTCGGATTGGCGTTCGCGCACTTCGTGGTCATCCCGCGCGTCGTCACCGCCTTGCTGCACATTACCGACGCCGTCGCAACGCCGACGTTCGGAGTGGCGTCAACGCTGAACTTCGTCTTGATTCTGCTCGCGCTCTTCGCGATTATCTTTCAAACGCCGGTCGTGCTCGTCGGTTTGGCTCGGCTCGGTATCGTCAACGCCGCGTCGCTCAAGCATTACCGGCGGCACGCAATCTTTGCCTTCTTCATAGCGGGAGGTTTGGCCGCGCCCGACGGCAATCCGATGACGATGGCGTTGCTCGCGCTGCCGATGTACGCGCTCTACGAAATCTCGATCTGGATCATCATGCCGCTCGAACGGCGCTGGTCCGTGGTGCGGTCGCCGGCATGACGCTCGCGGCGCGCGCCTTCTATGCGGAGTTCGTGCGCACGTTCGGCAACGTGCTCTTTGCCGTCTCGCTCTTCGTGGTCTGGGGTCTGCTGACGCTGATCGGCGTCGTGGTCGAACAGGGCGAAGATCCGAGCCTCTACTTCCAGGCCTATGCCGCGCCGATCGCCCGCGCGATTCTCCGCCTCAACTTCGATAACATCTACCACTCACCGTGGTACGTCGGAATCATCGCGCTGATCTTGCTCTCGCTTGCGGTCTGCACGTTCAAGCGCGTTATTCCGGCTCGGCTTCCGCCGTTGCGTCCCGTGAGCGTGGACAAGATCCCGCTTCACGCCGTTTTCGAAGCCGACGGCGACGCGCCCGACGTGCGGCAACGGCTCGGCGAGTTCCTCGCGGCGCGCGGTTGGCAGATGCGCGAGCGCGCGTTCGGCGGCGTCGAGTGGACCTTTGCCGATCGGCATAACTGGGCGCGTCGCGGCGTCCTGGTCGCGCACGCCGGCTTCGTCATCATCGCGGCCGGTACGACGCTGTATTGGGCGCGCGGCTTTTCGGGGGAGACAGCGCTGCTGACCGGACACACGGCGGAAATTCCTCAGACGCATGCCGTGATTCGCCTCGACAGCTTCGCCTACAAGATCGCCCCGATCATGACGAAAAGCGGAATGGTCTATCAACCGATCGATTACGTATCGCACGTCACCGTAGTCGGAAAGGACGGCGTTCCCAAGCATTTGACGGTCCGCGTCAACCATCCGATCGACGTGGACGGTACGCTCTACTATCAAGCGAGCTACGGCTTCGGCATGCAGTTCCTCGTCTCGCGCCAAGGAGAGCGCAACGCGACGCTTTCGAACCGCACGCTGCTCGAGGGCGATTCGCTCGAACTTCCCGGAACGCAGCGCACGCTCGTCTACGAACGATTTGCGCCGACGGTGGACAAGCAGAGCGGAATGCCGACGGCCGACCCGCGCGTCAACGATCCGGCCGTCGTCCTCGGTGCTTCGGACGGCGGAAACTCACTGGGAGAAGCGCTCGTTGCGCTGGGGTCGTCCGTCGACGCCGGCGGGGGCTGGCGAGTTACGCCGAAGCGATACGTCTTGTACAGCGGTTTTCAATATCGCTACGATCCCGGCGTTCCGCTCGTCGGAATCGGTGCGTTCGTGCTCTTGGCGGGACTGATGATTTCCTTCTATTTTCTGCCGGCTCGGCTCTACGTCCGAGTAGACGAGGCGGGGCCGAGTCGCTCGCGCGTCGGCGCAGCCGCAACCACGGTCAAGGGATATGACGTTTTCGCCAACGAGTTCCGGCGGCTTATGATAGCCTTAGGAAGAGAAATCGAGCCCGGTTTGGGCCGGGGATAGCGAGGTCGCGAACAATGCCGCTCGACGAACTGCTGATCGCCATAGCTCTGGGGGCCTACATCGTAGGCGCGCTCGCGCTCTTGCTGTATTTCTTCTCGCGCGATTCCTGGGCCCGGAACGCCGGCGCTACGCTCGCCATTCTCGGCTGCGCGGCGCAGTTCGTGCAGCTCGTCGTACGCTGGGAATCGACGCACGTTTGGCCGCTCCTCAATCTTTACGGCTCGCTCTCCCTGTTCGCCGCGATGTCGGTCGCGATCTACATCGGATTTGCGTTTCGCTATCGCCTCTGGTTCGCAGGCGGATTCGTTCTCGCACTCGCCGCAATATTTTTGGCCTACGGCGTTACCTGGTACGAGGGCACGATGCCGCCGGTTCCATCGTTGCAATCGTATTGGGCGAAGATCCACGTACCGATCGTCGTCTCCTCGTATGCAGCATTTCTCGTCTCGTTTGTCTTCTCGGGCCTCTACCTGCTGAAGTATTACGCCGAGCAAAGCTTCAGGGGAGGACGCGTGCTTGCCGCGGCGGCTGCGGACGGCGGCTCCCCGATCGGCGCCGGCGATGTCGGCCTCAATCCAATGACGGGAGCGATTACCGGCGCCGAAGGGATCGACTTCGGGCAAGGATTTCCGCGAGACACGCCGGCCATTACCGCAGCCGCGTCGACGGGCAATCCCGTTGCCCGCTGGCTCCTTGCGCTGCCATCGCTCGCACAGCTCGACGTCATCACCTATCGAGCCGTCGCGATCGGCCTCCCGCTGATCTCCGTCGGCATCATTACCGGGGCGATGTGGGCGAAGGAGGCCTGGGGCGCCTATTGGCAGTGGGACCCGAAAGAGACGGCAGCGCTCTTTTCGTGGATCATTTATCTCGCATACATGCACCTGCACACGCGTCACGCATGGCGCGGTCTGCGCACCAGCTGGGTGAGCGCGATCGGCTTCCTTTCGATTATCTTCTGTTACTTAGGCGTGAATATTTGGATCTCGGGACTGCATAGCTACAAGATGTGACCCGGCCTGCCCGCCGGCCCTCGACGCCCCAAACCCACCCCGGCTTCGCATCCGAGATTCGTCCTGGCGGCTCGGGAGGGGCGGGCTTACAATACCGGCAAATGGAGGGCCAACCCGTCAGCACGCTTCCTTCGCTGGAGAAACGACCTTGTCCGATTCGCATGGCGACGCTTCGCAAAGCGCCGCGCGTAAAATAACGAGCGCCTACGATCTTCCTCAAACCGAGGACGAGATCACGCGCCGCACCTTCATGGCAAATGCCACGCTCGCCATCGGCGGCATCGTCGGTCTCACCCTCGCCGTGCCGATCGTCGGCTCGCTGCTTCCGCCAAAGAGCTCGTCGGCGGGCAGCTGGTCGCCGCTGGACGCACAGGAGCTCGATGCGCTTCAGAAGGCGACGGCCAAGCCTGTCAAGATGACGTTTACGCTCAAGTTCGTCGACGCGTATCTTCCCGAACAGTCCGCGGAAGAGTACTGTTGGGGAATTCGCGTCGACAACAATGCGAAGTTCGTAGCCGCGCGCCCCGACCTCTTCAACCAGCCCGGCGGCAAGCCCGACGTTCCGTACGACGTCGTCAACATGAACTTCGTCATCTTCAGTCCGATCTGCCCGCACCTGGGCTGTTATTACAGCTGGAACGACGCGCAGAATCGGTTTATGTGCCCGTGTCACGGATCGCAATATAACTTCGACGGCACCCACATCGCGGGGCCGGCGCCGCGCGGTCTCGATCCGCTGCCTATGCGCAATCAAAGCGGCAAGGCCGACGTCATGTGGATCGTCTATCAGTCGAACACGCCCTCGCGCATCGTCGTCTCGTATCAGGCATAGGTAAGAGCTGATGTTGAATTGGATCGAAAAGCGCACCGGCTTCATCTCGATGACGCAGGAGTTCCTCACGGAGGACGTTCCCGGAGGAGCGAGCTACTGGTACGTCTTCGGCAGCGCGACCCTCTTCGCGATGATCGTGCAGATCGTCACGGGAATTTTCCTGACGTTCTTCTACGCTCCGTCGGCAGCGACGGCGTGGGAGTCGACCCGCGCGATGTATCTCAACCCGTGGACGCATTTCCTCATCTCGGTGCACTACTGGGGCGCGTCGGCGATGATCGCTCTGGTCTTCCTGCACCTTTTGCAAGTGCTGATTTTTGGTGCGTACAAGGCGCCGCGCGAGCTGCAGTGGGTCGTCGGCGTGCTCTTGCTGCTCGTAACGCTCGTCCTCGGTCTCACCGGCTACCTTTTGCCGTGGGACATGGATGCCTACTTTGCCTCCCAGGTTTCGCTGAACATCGTCGGCTTGGCGCCGATCGCGGGGCCGTTGCTGCAGCACATCGCGCAGGGCGGCGGCAGCATGGGCACGGCAACGATCAATCGTTTCTTCGGCCTGCACGTCTGGCTGATGCCGGCCGTCTTGGTCGCGCTCGTCGGCGCGCATCTGGCGATCTTCCGCCACAACGGCTCGGCCGGTCCGGTCGTGGAAGACCCGCGCACGCTCAAGCCGGGACGCTTTTGGCCGGATCAGTTCTTTATGGACGGTGCATTCTCGCTCATCGTCTTCATCATCATCGTCTTCCTGTCGTTCGCGGCGCCGCCGTATCTCGACGAGAAGGCGAATCCGACGAAGTTCTTCGTCCCGTATCCGGCCTGGTATTTCTTATCGCTCTTCGGTCTGCTCGCGCTGGTGCCGCCGGAGATTCATCTGGGCCCGCTCACGATCGGAACGGAGCTCATCGCGACGATCGTCGGGCCGACGCTCTTCCTGGTCGTGGTGCTCTTGCTGCCGTGGCTCGATCGTAGTCGCAGCCGCAGTTTCTCCGGTCGCGGCGGGCTCCTATGGATCACGGCGATCGTCATCGGCGGAATCGTGGCACTCACGGCATTCGGACAGCTCACGACGATGGCCAAACAAGCCGCGGCACCCGCGTCGCCGCCCGAGTCGGTCGTGCTCGCCGCGGCACCGCCGGCAGCGGCGGCCGGAGCACCCGGCGCGATTTCGGCGTCGTCGGCCGGTGTCTCCAATCCAACCTCCGAGCAGGCTAGTCCGGGCGCACCCGTCTTCTCGCAGAACTGCTCGAGTTGCCACGGCGCGCAAGGCGCCGGGGTTCCGGGCACGTTCCCGCCGCTTGCCAATAACCCGGCCGTAACGGGCGATCCAAACAACGTCATCGGCATCGTTTTGAACGGCTTGCACGGTTCGATCTCGGCGAACGGTCAAACGTATAACGGCATGATGCCCGCGTGGAAGGGCACCCTGACCAACAAGCAGATCGCCGACGTCATCACGTACATTCGCGGTTCGCTCGGCAACAATAAGGCCTCAGCGGTTACCGAATCGCAAGTCGCCGGATACAAACCCTAGTTTTGCAGCAAGCGCCGATTTAGCTCAGCTGCATGGGGGACCGTCGTAGAGGACGAGGGCAGCTTTGTGATCTATGGCGATCACGCGGCGGTGCCTCCCATAGGAATCGCCGAATGCGGAACGCTCGGCCGGAACGATCACCCACGCGCGCGGCGCCTCGCAGATAAACGAGCGCGGATTGACGCCGTCGCTCTGCGGATCGGCGTTTCCGGAAGCGGCGAGAACGTAGACGACCGGTTGCGTATAGAAGAGCAGCGCGTTTCCTCCGGAGACGTTCTGGATTCCGACGACGTCGCCGTCCCGGCGTTGGCGTTCGATGCGCGCGGCCAATCGTGGAATGGGCTTGAACGCCTCGGTGCGGGGAAGAACGCCGACGGCCAAGACGTCGGCGGCGACGATTGCGGCGGCGGCGAGTACGTATGGCGCCAGACGCGCGGTCTGCTCGCGCACGACGAGCAGTGCGGTGAGCAAAGACCCGGCAAAAATCGCCGCCGCCATCGCCAGCAGCGGCGGCACGGCGTCGGCGACTTCGACCGTGAGCCGATTGTTGCGCGTAAATACCGCGATCGCCAGCGCGAGCGCACCGATCGTAACCGGCACGATTGCCGCAGAGACGATCGCCGAACGTCTTCCGCCCTTGCGCGCGACGGTCTCGAAGTAGAGCGCGGTAATGACGGCGAGCGCCGGAAACTCGAGCGCGACGTAGTTGGGAAGCTTCGTGCGGGCGAAACTGAAGAAGAGCAGCGGCACCATCATCCAGACGATTGCGAGGCGGACGAGCGGCGTAGACTGGTGCTCCGCGGAGTCGTCGCGCAGTTGACGCACGGCGTAAACGACCGCCATCGGCAGAAACGCGATCCAGGGAAAGAAGCCCAAGAGAATGACCGGCAGGTAATACCAAAACGGACCAGATTGGTTCTCGATAACGCCGGTATATCGTCCGATCGTATACTCGCCGATCAGCTTCTCGATCGGAAAGAGATGGTAGTGAAGAACCAGCGCGAGCGGCCACGGAACGATCAGCGCGATGAAGAGGAGCGCTCCGCCGATCCATCCCCGCAACGGCGGCTTCGCCGTCGGTTCGAACCGGCGATTCCACAGATAGAACGGCACGATGGTCAAGAGCGCGATCACCGGCGCGACCAGACCTTTGGCTAAAAATCCCGCGGCGGCGGCAATCCAGCCGTAGATCGCGTAGCGAGCGCGGCCCGTCTCGAGCGACTCGAACCACCAAAGAATCGCCATAGCTACGGTCAAGTCGAGCAGCGCGTCCATGATCGCCAGCCGGCCGATGACCGCTTGCATCAGGGTCGTTGAGAGAATGACCGCCGCGTAGATGCCGGTGCGCGTTCCAGCTCGCCGCGCGACCGTGTAACCGGTGAAGGCGCCCAGCGCAATCGTCGCAAGCGCGGACGGCAAGCGCAACGCAAAGGCGCTCGGGCCGAAAAGGAACGCCAATGCCGCGCCGAGCCAGAAGTAGAGCGGTGGCTGAACGAAGTACGGGACGCCGTTGAGATGCATGACGACCCAGTCGTGCGTCAGCAAAATCTCACGCGCGACCTCACCGTATGCGGTTTCGCTGTTATCCCAGAGCGTGCCGACCCAGAGGCCGGGCAGCGTGATGAGCGCAGCGACGAGCGCACCAACCCAAGCTGCGCGGGCGGCTCCTTCCCGGGTACCCGTCACCGATCGCGGCTCGTCACCCAGGCGGTTTTTACCGGCCGGACGCGGAACTCTTTGTGCCTTCGTATGCTTCCCATCTCGCTCCGGCCAAACGGTCGCCGAGCCGTTATCGTCGGCGGCGGCGACGTCGCGGCACGTAAAGCCGAATCCATCGCAGCCGCCGGGTTTTCGATCTTCGTCGTCGCCGAACGAATCGGAGATCGTTTGCGTTCGCTCCTGGAGCATCGGAACTGCCCGCTCGCGCAGCGCGCGTACGAGTCCGGCGACGTGCACGAAGCAGCGATCGTCGTTGCCGCGACGGACGATCTCGAGCTCAACGCACGCATCGTCGCGGATGCGCGCGCGGCGCATGCGCTCGTCTGCGACGCCGCAAGTCCCGACCGCGGCGATTTTACGATGCCGGCGTCGCAGCGTATTGGGGCGTTGACGATCGCCGTCGACTCGGGCGCAAAGGCGCCGGCCTTCGCTCGCCGCGTCGCGCGCGATCTCGCCGTCGCGTTGGGCCCTTCCTACGGGCAAGCGCTGGAACGTCTCGCGAAGATGCGAACGTACGTCAAAGAAACGTTTCCGCCGCCCGAACGCGCTGCGATCCTGCGCGGCCTGGCAGAGCGTCCGATCGAGGAGCTTTCCCAGCAACTTGAGCCTTTGGTCTGCGCGACGCGCGAGAGCGCGCTTGCGATGACGCAGAGCCGCAGCGTCGCGGCACTGCTCGCTCAACGCTGCATCGTGACGAGACTGCTGGGAGTAACGACGGCCGGCGATCGCGACCGGCAGACCCCGATCGAGCAGATGGGGACCGCCAACGTCTTCGTGAAGGAACTGGAACACGCGCTGCGGGAGCGCCGCGCCGACTACGCCGTGCACTCGTGCAAAGATCTGCCGGGTCAACTACCCGACGACGTACGCATCGCGGCGATTTCGCAGCGAGCCGACGCGCGCGACGCATTCTGCAGCGATCGGTACCCGGATCTCGCTTCGCTTCCCGCGGGCGCGGTGGTCGGAACGTCGAGCCCCCGCCGGCGCGTCCAGCTCGAGGCGTTGCGGCCCGATTTGCGCTACGAGCCGCTGCGCGGCAACGTCGACACGCGTCTGCGCAAGCTCGCAGACGGCCAGTACGATGCCGTCGTTCTGGCCATGGCGGGATTGAACCGTTTGGGCGCGAGCGCCGCGTACGTCGTGCCGTTTCCCGTCGACGCCGTGGTTCCGGCCGTGGGACAGGGCGCACTCGCGGTGGAGACGCGCGCGCAAGACGAACGCCTCGCCGCGCTGCTCTACGACACGATCAACGATGCGCAGAGCGAACTTTGCATCGTCTGCGAACGGGAAGCGCTGCGCGCGATGCGCGCCGGATGCAGCGCGCCGCTGGGCATTCATGCCGAACTGAGTGCGGGAACGATGGTCGTGCATGCTGCCTACGCCCCCGAGCGCGGCGCGCTCGTGCGCGTCGAGCTCGCGCAACAGGCAGAAACGCTCGAGCAGGCGCGCGCGATCGGCATCGAGATCGCCGAGCGTCTGAGGGCCTCCATCGTCATTTCGGGGGTGGGAAACTGATCGTCGTTCGCCCGAGGCGTCTGCGCCGCAGCGAGGTCGTGCGCGCGCTGGTACGCGAACACCGCGTTCACGTCGAGCAGCTCGTGCAGCCGCTCTTCGTCGCCGAACGCGCCGGGGACGCGGGAGCGATCGAATCGATGCCCGGCGTGGCGCGTTTGCGTCTCGCCGAAACCGCAGCGACGGCGCGCGAGCTCTTTGCGCTCGGCATCAAGAGCGTGCTGCTCTTCGGCATTCCATCTGCCAAGGACGATGCGGCGTCGAGCAGTTACGATCCGCACGGGATCGTTCAGCAGGCGATTCGCGCGATCAAGAGCGACGTGCCGGAGATGGTCGTAATCGCCGACCTCTGCTGCTGCGAGTACACCGCGCACGGCCATTGCGGCATTCTCAACGCCGGCGGCGAGGTCGATAACGACGCGACGGTCGAGTTGCTCTGCCGGATCGCGAGCACGTACGCCGCGGCCGGCGCCGACGTCATCGCGCCGTCGGACATGATGGACGGCCGCGTCGCGGCAATCCGCTCCGCCCTCGACCGCGACGGCGCAAAAGAGGTCGCGATCATGTCGTACAGCGCGAAGTACGCCTCGGCATTCTACGGCCCGTTTCGCGAGGCGGCCGGATCGGCGCCGCAGTTCGGCGACCGCAGGGGCTATCAGATGGATCCTCCGAACGCGCGCGAGGCGCTGCGCGAGATCGCGCTCGACGTCGCCGAAGGCGCCGATATCGTCATGGTCAAGCCGGGTCTACCGTATCTCGACGTTCTGCGCGCCGCACGCGAACGTTTCGACGTTCCGCTTGCGGTCTTCAACGTGAGCGGCGAATATGCGATGCTCAAAGCCGCGGCGGCTCGCGGCTGGCTCGACGAACCGCGCGCCGTCGACGAACTCTTGACTTCGTTCGTTCGGGCCGGTGCCGACATCGTGATCACCTACTTCGCCCGCGAGTACGCGCAGCGTCATGGATGACGTCGCGATCCTCCTGCTCGCCGGCGGAAACGCACGTCGCTTTCCCGGTAAGCTGACGCACGCGATCGACGGCGAGCCGATGCTGATCCGTTGCTACCGGCACGTGCGCGAAACCCGATGGCCGGTTTACGTCGCCGCAAAGGGCTCGTTTCCACCCGCCGTCGACGCGCGGATCGACGCGCCGATCCTCGTCGATCGCCGCCCCGGTCGCGGTCCGCTCGCCGCGTTCCTCGATGCTTGTTCGGCGATCGAAGCCGCGCGCGTCTTCGCCGTCGCGGCCGACCAGCCGAATCTCGACGCGGCACTCCTCGAGCGCATTGCCTCCGCCTGGCAACCGCAAGACGAAGCGGTCGTGCCCGAGCACCCCGGCGGGATCGAACCGCTGGCCGCGCTCTATTCGCGCGTCGCGGCCCTGCGGGAAGGCTTCGAGCTGCGCGGGCGAGGCAAGGACGCGATGCGCGACCTCATCGAACGTCTCGCCGTACGCTTCGTCTCTTGCGACGCGCAGCGTTTTCATAACGTGAACGAAATCGAGGACCTGCCATGAAAGCCGCTTCGCCGTGAGGCTCGAACGCTCGATCGCCGCCTTCGCCCGAGCGCGGCGCGTTATCGCCGGCGGCGTAAACTCGCCCGTGCGCGCCCTGGGCGCGGTCGGATTATCGCCGGTCTTCATGAAGAGCGGCTCGGGCGCGATGCTGTACGACCTCGACGGTCACGAGTACATCGACTACGTGATGTCTTGGGGAGCGTTGCTCCTCGGCCACGCCCATCCGGCGGTGACGCGCGCCGTTACGAACGCCGCCGCACGCGGGACGTCGTTCGGGACGCCGACCGAAATCGAAAGCGAGCTGGCCGAAGTGCTGATTTCGATGATGCCCTCGATCGAACGGCTGCGCTTCGTTTCCAGCGGCACCGAAGCCACCTTTTCGGCGATTCGCCTCGCCCGCGGTTTCACGCGTCGTGCGAAGATCGTGAAGTTCGCCGGCTGCTATCACGGACACGGCGATTCGTTCCTGATCGCCGCCGGTTCGGGAGCGTTGACGCACGGCGTTCCGAACTCGCCGGGCATAACCGAGGGCGTTGCGCGCGACACGATCGTCCTTCCGTTCAACGATGCCGCCGCCGCGGAGAGAGCCTTTGAGACCGCCGGCGATTCGATTGCCGCCGTTATCGTGGAACCATATCCCGGCAACATGGGGCTCGTTCTTCCTGAGTCCGGGTATCTCCAAAAGCTGCGCGAGCTCTGCACGGCATCGGGTGCGCTGCTGATCTTCGACGAGGTGATGACCGGTTTTCGCGTCGGCCGCGGCGGCGCACAGGCTCGCGAAGGCATCGTGCCCGACTTGACCACGCTGGGCAAGATCATCGGCGGAGGTTTGCCGGTCGGCGCTTTCGGCGGCCGCGCCGACGTCATGGCCTATCTCTCACCCGAAGGACCCGTCTATCAAGCGGGAACGCTCTCGGGCAACCCGCTCGCGATGGCGGCCGGACTTGCGGTGCTCAATGCCATCGCGGCCGATACGACGCTCTACGAACGATTGGAAGCAACTTCCGCCGCGCTCTGCGACGGGCTCACCGCAGCGACGCGGCGCCACGGAGTTTCCCATCATTGCGCGCGCGCCGGCGGAATGTTCTCGGTCTTCTTTGCGCACGAGCCGGTACGCGATTTAGAGAGCGCCCAAAAGTCCGACCGAGCACTTTTTGCGAAGTATTTCGGCGCGATGCTCGATCTCGGCGTCTATCTTGCGCCCTCCCCCTTCGAAGCGAACTTTCTCTCGACCGCACATACTAAAGCTGACGTCGAGCACACAATCGCTGCTGCCGACGCCTCGCTCGCCGCGCTCGTGGCGACCGCATGATCGATCCGAAGCTCGAGGCGAGCCGACTGGAGTCACTCGCTGAGCCGCTCGTTGAAGTCTCGATTCCGCGCCTCTACGCCTACCATCGAGCGCTTCGCCAAGCGCAGGCGAGCGGCAAACGGACGGTCACGTCGCACGGCCTCGCCGCGCTGCTCGGCCACACGATCGCCAGCACGCAGATTCGCAAGGATCTCTCGGCGCTGGGCCCCTTCGGCCGCCGGGGGCAGGGCTATGCGATCGATCCACTTGTCGAGCAGCTCGCCTGGGTCTTAGGATTGGAACATGACTGGCGAATCGCGATCGTGGGCTTCGGATACCTCGGCCGAGCCTTTGCCGCATTTATCACGGCCCGCGAGCAGCGCTTCAACGTTGCCGCGATCTACGACCGGGCGCCCGACGTCATCGGTCAACGCTGGAACGGCATCGTCGTCCGCAGCGCCGACGAAATGGAGCGTACGCTGGGCGAGGCGGGCTGCAACATCGCCGTGATCTCCGTACCCGCCGAAGCCGCGCAAGAGAGCGCGCAGCGCGTCGCCGACCTCGGCGTTCGTGCGATCCTCAACTTTGCACCGATGCCGCTCCATTTGCGCGGACCGGTCATCGTGCGAAACATCGACCTCGCCGGCGAGATGGCCATCCTCACCCACCGGCTGAGCTTGGAGTAACGGCGATGCCGCTGGTCTGCATCGGTCTCTCGCATCGTACGGCACCGGTCGAAGTACGCGAACGCCACGCCTTTCCGGCCTCGCGCATGGCCGAAGCGCTCGTCGCGCTGCGCGACTACGAAGCGGTTCGCGAGGCCGTCATGCTGCAGACGTGCGGGCGTTTGGAGATCTATGCCGCGCTCGACGACTACGAGGACGGCGTCGGGCAGATCAAATCGTTTCTCGCGAACTTCCGCCACGGCACGATCGATTACGATATCGAGTCGTACCTCTACACGCTGCTCGGGCATCAGGCGGTGGAGCATCTCTTCCGCGTCTGCACCGGGCTCGATTCGATGCTGATCGGCGAAGCGGAGATCCTCGGACAAGTAAAGGACGCCTACGTGGCGGGAATGCGTGCAAAATCGCTCGGACGCACGCTGCACCGGCTCTTTCGCGACGCGATCGCCGCGGGCAAGACGGCGCGAGCGCAGACGCGTATCGGCGGTGAATCGGTTTCGTTTGCAACCGCTGCGCTCGAAGCCGCGCGCGCGCGGCTGCAATCGCTCGAAGGCACCTCGATTCTCGTCGTCGGCGCCGGGAAGATGGGGCGCGCCGCGGTGAAGCGCCTGCGCCAAGAAGGCGCGCGACGCGTCATCGTCGTGAACCGCACGCTTTCGCGTTCCCGCGACCTCGTCGACGAAGCCGGTTTCGGCGAAGCGGTCGAGATGCCGGAGCTTGCCGGCGCGATCGCCGAAGCCGACGTCGTCGTTGCGTCGACGGGCTCGTCCGATTTCGTGCTCGATGCGGAGTCGGTTCGGCGCGCGATGGAGCGGCGGCCGGAGCGTCCGCTCTTCATCGTCGACATCGCCGTACCGCGCGACGTCGATCCTGCCGTTGCCGAGCTTCCCAACGTCGCGCTGGTCGACATCGACGGACTCAAATCCGTCGTCGACGAACGGCTCGACCTTCGGCGCGAAGCGATTCCCGCGGCCGAAGAGATCATCGCCGAGTACGTCGAGCGCTTCGAGAACTGGTATCGCTCGCGCGTCGCCCTTCCGGTGATCGCGCGGTTGACGCAAAAAGCCGAAGCGATCCGCACCGCCGAACTCGAACGGCTCTTCGCCCGCTGCCCCGGCCTCGGCGAACGCGAGCGCATGCTGGTGACCGGAATGACGATGACGATCGTCTCGAAACTGCTCCACTCGGCGATCCTCAAGATTCGCGAGAAGGCGACGCTCGATCACGCGGAGGCGCTTTCCAGCGCGCGGGTGCTCGACGATTTATTCGATCTCGACACAGCCGATGGTCCGGTGCCGTCGTAAGCGCTGTCATCCTGAGCGAAGGCGCGCAGCGCCGGAGTCGAAGGGCGAGGGCGACTCGAACAAACCATGAGCGGTAAAGTGTACCTCGTCGGTGCGGGCCCGGGCGATCCGGGCCTGTTGACGTTACGGGCGGCGGAAGTGCTCCGCGCCGCCGAGGTGTTGCTCTACGACGCACTGGCGAGTGACCCGATTGTCGCGCTCGCGCCGCCGGACTGCGAGCGAATCTACGTCGGCAAACGCGCCGGCGAGCACGCGATGCCGCAAGCGGAGATCGAAGCACTCGCAATCGCCAAGGCACGCGCCGGACATTTCGTCGTGCGGCTCAAAGGCGGCGATCCGTTCGTCTTTGGGCGCGGCGCGGAGGAGGCCGAATCGCTGTTCGCCGCGGGCATCCCGTTCGAGATCGTGCCCGGCATCAGTTCGGCGCTCGCAGCACCCGCGTACGCCGGGATTCCGGTGACGCATCGCGAGCATGCCGCGTCCTTCACCGTGCTGACCGGCCACGAAGACCCCGCGAAACCCGCCTCGACGCTCGACTGGGAAAAGCTCGCCGATCCGAAGCGCACGCTGGTGATTCTCATGGGCACGGCCAACCTCGCCGAGATCGCCGAGCGGCTCGTTTCTCACGGACTTGCCGCGACGACGCCGGTCGCCGTCATTTCCGAGGGAACGCGCCCCACGCAGCGCACGGTGCTCGGAACGCTCGCCTCCGTCGCAGACGACGTGAAGCGCGCTAGCGTCGGAGCCCCGGCGGTGATCGTCGTCGGCGAGGTCGCTGCGCTGCGCGAACGGCTTCGCTGGTTCGACACGGCGCCGCTCTTCGGCAAGCGCGTTGCCATTACGCGGACGGGCGAGCAATCCGAGAGCTTCGCGCGCGCGCTCCTCGAACGCGGCGCAGAGCCCGTGTACGCTTCGACCATCGCCATCGTTCCGCCCGACGATACGGCGCCGGCCGGCGCGGCGATCGACGTCCTTGCCTCGTTCGCGTGGGTCGTCTTTACCTCGCGGAACGGCGTCGATGCATTCTTTGCGCGGCTCGCCGCGCGCGGCGCCGACGCGCGCGCGCTCGGTACTGCGCGCGTCGCGGCGATCGGGGAGCGCACCGCGGAGCGATTGCGCACTCACGGCATCGATGCCGACACGGTTCCGGAAACCTTCGTGGCCGAGTCGGTCGCGCGCGCGGTGATCGACCGATCGTCCGTGGGAGACCGCGTGCTCGTCTATCGCGCGCAGGAGGCGCGCGACGTGCTGCCCACGATGCTCGAAGAGGCCGGCCGTAGCGTCACCGTCGCCGCAGCGTACAAAACGGTCGTTCCGAGCGATCCGGGTTTCGCCGAGAAAATCGCGCGGGCCGACGTGCTGACGTTCACAAGCGCGAGCACGGTGCGCGGCTACGTCGCGCTGCTCGGCGGCGAGCCGGCCGCGGCGCAGGCGGCGCGCGGAAAACGCATCGCCTGCATCGGCCCGATCACGGCGCGCGCCGCGGCCGATGCCGGATTAAGCGTCGACGTCGTCGCGCAGCGATACACCACGGCCGGCCTGCTCGAAGCGCTCGACCGCCACTTCGCGCAACGGCCGTGACGCACGCTGAGGTCGCGGTCGGATTGGCGGCGGCGGTCGCCGTGCTCGCCTTTCGCGCGCGCGCGCTTTCGATCGGCGGTGCGATCGCGGCCTTCGTCATCGGCGCACTGATTTTCGGGCGCGGGGGCTGGCCGGCGGCCGCCGTGCTCTTCGCCTTCTTTATTCCATCGAGTCTGCTCTCGCGCGTAGGCGCGGCGCGCAAGCGCGCGCTCTCCGGCGAAGACGGCGGCCCGCGCAGCGCGTGGCAAGTGCTAGCCAACGGCGGCGTCGCCGCGTTATGCGCGATTGGGGGAGTGCACGCGGGAGCGCCGCTCGCCGCCGCGTTCGCCGGGGCGTTCGCGGCCGCATCGGCCGACACGTGGGGTACGGAAATCGGCCTGCTCTCGCGCACGCCCCCGGTCTCCATTCTGACGTTTCGGCCGCTGGCGCCGGGCCGTTCGGGCGGGGTGACGGCCCTCGGCATCGCGGCGTCCGCCGGCGGAGCGCTATGCGTTGCGGCGATCGCCGCACTCGCGAGCGTCGCACCGTTTTGGAGCGTCGCCGCAGGCGGGTTCGCCGGCGCGGTGCTCGACTCGATTCTCGGCGCGAGCGTTCAGGCCGTGCGCTGGTGCTCCGCGTGCGCCCGCGAGTGCGAGACGCTTCGACACGAATGCGGCGCGACGACGACGCTGCGACGCGGTGCGAGCTGGCTCGAAAACGACGGCGTCAACGTCGCGGCGACGCTGTTCGGCGCCGTCGTGGCATCGCTCGCCGCAGGGCTGTAGCGGCTCTTCACGATATCGTCACCGCAGCATGGCAGCGAATCGCAAACGTCCCGACGGCTACTCGCCGAAGAATCGCGAGCATCTCGCGAGGCTCGCGCGCCGCAGCGCCGCCGATCACCACGAACACCTTCCGCCGTTTCCCACGAAAACGTACGACATCGTCTACGCCGACCCGCCGTGGTTTTATTACGGCAGCAAAATCAAAGACGCGGCCGCCGCGAAGCACTATCCGCTCATGAGCCAGAGCGAACTCGCGGCGCTTCCGGTTCGATCGATCATGAACAAACGCGCGGCGCTCTTTCTCTGGTGCACCGGTCCGCGTCTCGACTTTGCCATCGATCTAATCGAGAAGTGGGGACTGCATTATCGCGGCGTCGCCTACGTGTGGGTCAAAATCAATGCCAAGGGAGAGCCGATCAGGGGCCAAGGGGTGCCGCCGACGTTCACCAAGCCGACGACGGAGTTCGTGCTCGCCGCAACGACGATGCCGACCGGAAGGCCGTTTCCCATCCTCGACCTGGGGCAGGCGCAGGTGCTTTTCGCGCCGCGCGCCGAGCACAGCCGCAAACCGGCGATCTTTAGAAAACAGATCGAGGAGCTCTGCGGCCGCCGGCCGCGCATCGAGCTCTTCGCCCGCGAAGCCGCTCGCGGCTGGGATGCGTGGGGCGCCGAGCTTGCGGGCGTCACGGGCGGGGTCGGCCGCGCGCTGAAATCGAAGAGGGCACGACGATGGGTGCAATCGCAAGCGCACGGACACGAATGGGGAGAGCAACGCTCGCCTCGGTAAGCCTGCACGTCCTCGTGGCATTGGCGATCCCGGCGCTCGCTTGGACCGCTTCCACCGAAACCCCGGTCGAAACCGTGAGCTTTTCGCACATCCTGCACCTCGTGGTGATCCCGCCGCCGCACGCGCCGCACCCGCCCCCGCGCGCCGTGGCGCAGCATCACAGTTTCAAGCCGGCCATCTCGTTTGCCGACCACGTTCGGCTCGTCGCCGAGGTGCCGCATCGCGATGCGTCGCCGGCGCCGCACGTCGCAACGAACGCGCCGGCCGCTCCTGCCGTGGGGGCCGAAGCGCGCAACGGAACGGGGACGTCGAACGACCCCGCCGCTGACGCGACGCCTTCTCCCGCCGCTCGCGCGGTCGCGAGCGTGGGGACTCACCAGACCGGCGGGTATCTGCCGTTCGGCGCGGAGCAGCCCGACCCGGTGCTCGACCTCAGCATACGCAAGCAGCTCGACTCGCTCGGCACGCACGTGACGCTCGTCGTCACCGTCGGCGAAGACGGCCGCACGGAAAACATACTCTTCCAGCCGCCGCTCGATCCGCAACTCGAAAGCCGGATCCGCTCGCTGCTCGCCGATGCGAGTTGGGATCCCTCAGTCTGCGGCGGCGGCGTAGCGTGTGAAGGCCGCGCAACGATTAAGCTGTAAGGGCTAAAGCAATCTCAGAGAGACCCATTCATACCCACGACAGCGCAGTTTCCTATTTTTGCGTACTGATAGAGCACCTGCTTCACATATAAGGGATCAGAATATCGCGCACGATCTCGATTGATTGACCTTGATGATCGTCGGACGACGGCCTGTAATATCGGGTCCATGAAGTGCGCTACTTCTTGAATATTTTAGACAGGTGCCACTCCAGGTGCTCTCGATCCGGGCGCAGAGCTTGCTCGTGTGGGAGGAATATTTGCGGCCGTTGTTCCGCGCATTCGTAATAGACTTGCCCGTTGTCAAAGTCCTCGCGCAGGCGCGGGCTCACAATAAATTGATACTCGGGCGTTACGCCGACGTAACCTTGATCGAAAAGTATATGGATGTCCGAGCGCAGCGCTAACCCGTTCGTTATCTCGTGACGCTCTACGTCTGCGAACGGCTTGATGTGACTTGCTTGAAGGACCGGAACGGCATGCTCACCCGTTACGGCGCAGCGGCGACCGTAGGCATCGAGAACCAACTTCCGGAAAGCGCCCTGGCCGAGTCGACGCGGCTGTAGTCCGGGTAGCGCATAACCTCCAAATGGGCTCGCTGGCGCGGCCGGGATACGGGCGTCGCCACTGGACAGCGCTACCGTAACGTCGCGCCAGACCTGCTGCGCGATGGCGTCTGCCATGTCGTAGTATCGACCACCTTGGAGTGACGGGGCCCAATCTTCTGGCTGCGGAATTGGGCTGTCGAAGAAAAACGGGTTCGAGAGCACAAAGCATCCGATGATATGGTTGACCGACGTTGCGCCGTGGCGATTTGCCTCGATTCTACGCCGCAGTTCCTCGAGCGATGATGCGCCATTTTCTCTGCCGAAGAACTCCCACGCATCGCGGATAGGCATACGCTCGATGAATGAGATGAAACCGCCTCCACCGATAGCGTTATCCGGTGCCTTGAGCTTGAAAAGGAACGGCACGCCCCGGCCGGCGTTGATGATTCGGCCGCCCGGACTCCAGAAGTTTACCTCATCGAGAACAGGCTCGCGGCGGAGAAACTGAAACCACTGCCGATCGGTGACGCCTACGTAAAAGCGGTCCGGCCTCGGTGGCACGGCAGAGGAGATCATCGGGTCGGTTCTTAGGCGCTAACGATTCGCGCCCTTGCGTACTCTTCCGGGCCGTCGGAACTCCCACGTCCGGAAGGGCAAAACTATCCCGGAATTCTACTGTAGTTCCATGAATTGGCTGTTTCAGTGCAACCCGAAGCGCTACGACTTGAAGAGTGCCATCGAGCGCAAAGCCGACGAGAACTGGGCCATGAACCAGCACCGAAACCTCGCCTCGCCGGGCGACAGAGTTTTCTTTTAGCAAACCGGGCCCGATGCATGCCTAAGAGCCGTCGGGCGAATAACGTCGCCGATATTCGACTGGGAAGAACGAGAGTTCGGGCGCTACGGCGTTTCGGTAGTCTATGAGTTCGCTGTAGAACCGCCGTTGACCCGACTCGAGGTCCAACAGGATGACGTGTTGGGGACTTTTCGGCCTTTTACATGGGCAATGGGCACGAATATCCCGATTTCCGATTCCAACGTAGTTAGGGCGCTCGACGAAGCGATCCAGCCACGCCTGAGGCCCATCGCCAAAGCACCAACTGCTAACGCGGCTGACCTAGACCACCAAAGGGAACTTGACAACGCGATCAAGCGCGCAAAGAAAGAGACAATCCATGCACTTATGCAGCAGGTTGCCGACATGGATCCAACCGCATTTGAGTGGCTTATTAGGGCGCTGTTGATACGGCTAGGCTACACAAATGTCATGGTAACAAAACAAAGTGGAGACGGTGGAATCGATGTCACCGCCACTCTTGTCGCCGGCGGCATCGCGAATATCCAAACGGCGATTCAGGAGAAACGCACGAAGGCAGTTGGTAGGCCCGTGATAAAGGCGCTGCGCGGTTCTCTCCACGCACATCAAACGGGGTTAGTCATTACGTCGGGTCGGTTTGCAGAAAACGCATTGGAAGACGCTAACGACCCGGGTAAGGCCGCTATCGCCTGCGTTGACGGAACAAGATTGGCAGAGTTATTACTTGAGCACCGGATTGGCATAGAACACAAAACAGCAGCCATTTACACGCTGCGACCTGAGGATCTTGCCCTGGAAAACCTTCAGACTATGGCCGAATGAAGCCACGGCTCTGGGGCTTACGGCGACTTACTTGTACCATTCGTAGAGGCGGTGCGACGGTTTGCGGAACGCCCGGTCGTGCCAGAGATGGGCCTGCGGGTTGAGGTTACCGCACAGCAACCAAGTGCTAATGTTATAGCGCTTGACGAAATCAGCGAAGGCCGGCCATACCCATCGCGTTCCATCGATCGCGCTGTGCCCCATCCACAGATCGATCGTGTCTCCCAAGCGTTCGAACAGCCCATCCAGATGTTGGACGGAATATCCATTGATAAGGTCCATACAGGCTCGAGGCGTCCGGCGCGTTTGGTCCCGCCACTGGTTTAGGGTGATGAACGGGCTAACGTTCGTCATGATGAGATGGCAGGGTTCGATCGCGCCGGGATCGGTTGCGGTCACGCCTAACCGACTCAGGGCGTCCGGTGCTCCGTATACGTGAAGCGGGCTTGGTGGATCGAGCGCGGCCGCTGATGCCCACGTGGTTCGGTTACGGTTGTAGGCCGCTATCACGAGCCGTGGCTGCCGCCGAGTCCCGGTCGGGCGAGTAACGAACGGATCTGTCTTGCCGCCATAATGCAGCAGCTGCTCAGCGTTGGTTTTCGGCCCCTGCGTGTAGTTGATGCCAACTGCGCAAACCACTGGCAAAGGAGCGACGCTACGGTCCGCGTTATCCAGAGCGAAAAACTGCACTGTCCCGCTAATGCATTCTCGCAGCTCTGAGGTCCAGCGGAAGTCCGCTCGGAGGCGCTTAAAATGCTCTTGTTCCAGCGTCTGCAGCTCTTCTTCGAGCTGGGCAAAGGTTTTCATATTTGCCTGAACTCTTACGGGTCGTTTCCAGGTATCTCCCGCGAAGCTTTCCAAAATCTCAGGCCTAAAGTCCGCAATGCGGCGAGCTCTTAAGCGAGAAGGGAGTTCATCTGTGGCCAGTGACCGCCAGGCCTTCGACTCGATTGCGCGCTGCCCAAACGTAGATCGCTGCCGCCGCCGAACTCCACCCTGGTTGTCGCGGAGCTGGAAGCATCGCCGTGACGGCTCCTGCCGGGCGAAGCAAATTCTTGATCGCGGGGGCTTGCGGTTCGTAGTAACACCCCCATCGTCAGGTCCAGCGCATTTCAGAATTCTTGGAGATAGTTATGGCGGCGCTAGGTAGTACAAGGATGGAGTCCGCGCATTAACAGCTAAGCAAGCCGCCATGGCGGTCGTTCTGAGCCAACGCACTTGGCATGACGATCCAAAATATCTCGATCGCGAGGGCGTGATCTATCATTACCCTCGGCAGTATCGCGGCCGGATCAATGATTTCGACCGCTTCATTTATTATCGCCCAGCGCAGGGAGCAGCCGACCAGGAGCGATCGAGGTACATCGGTCACGGCGTCCTCGGCATGTCGATCGTGGACTGGGCAAAAGCTGGCCATTACTTCGTCGACATCGCGTGGTACGAGCCGTTTCAACGCCCTGTGCCGTTACGTCAGAACGACGTCTTCGTCGAGACGGAGAGTCCGACATCGCCCCAGTTCCAGAGCGCGGCGCGACCAATTCGCGAAACGGCGTATTACCGAATCTTGATGCTGGGCGGGGTTTCGGCGGGTCGCGAGTTCGCGCCACCGGTCACGACGGATTCCGTGTTGTCTACGGGATACTCTGCTCTCATCGCCGAGGCGCCGCGAGACGCGTTTCGCGAGGCGCTAACCATTCCGGAAGGCACCGGATACGTACCGTCGGGCAAAACGCTGCCAAGCGTCTACGAATCCGCGGCACTGCAAGAACGAGCGCGCAAGGATCATAACGCGACGCTCGAGCTGATTCGCCGAAATGCGGAGCGGCTCGGCGGGCGCTGTTGGTTCAACAACAACATCGATCTCTTCGTGCGCTGTGGTGATCAAGCGCTCTTGGTTGAAGCGAAGAGCTTGAACGACGCACGGCAATCCGTCGATCGGATGCGCTACGGCATGGGGCAGCTATTCGATTACCGTGTTCGCTATAAAGCTGAGGTGGCCGGCGCCGAACCTGTCTTGGCCTTCGGAGCGCCACCTGATCGCGCCAGCGGTTGGATTACGACGATCCTCCAAGAGAACGGTATCGCTTTCATTGCGCGCGACCGAGAGCGACTCGTTCCGCTCAATGAACGCGCAGCCGCGTTGGCGATCCTCTCGTGATCGACCTGGTTCAGGGCGCCGTCGTGTGGTTTAGTCGCTCACCGATTCCAGAAACGTTCGAGTCTTAAAGGCGCCGCGCTCGGCATTTCGCTTGGCGCGGATCACACTTAGCTCGGCTTCGGATACGCCGTAGGCGTGGAGCACCGCATCGAAGACTTCTGCAAGATCCGCGAGCTCGGTACGGATTCCATTGTCATCCGCTTCAAGCAGCTCTATCGCTTCCTCGACGACCTTGGCTCGTAACGCCTCTCGGAATTCATCATCGTTGAGCTGCCGCCACCTCGCGATCTTACCCGCCCGTTCGATTATCTCAGGTATCCGATCGCGCACGAGCTTGTTGTATTCTTTCATCTCCCCCAAAATTGCGGCCACTCGACTGAGATCGCGGCTTCGTACAACCGGGTAATTTCAGACTCATTAATCGCCAGCGAAATTCCGGCATTGAACAACTGCTTATTGCGGTGCATGAGCTTCTCGATGAATTGCCGCGGCGGCAGCGAGTCGCTTTTTGCTGAATTGCATTTCCCGCACGCAAGGACGAGATCCCAGAGATCCTCTTCAAGCAGGAAGCTCCAGGGGATTACGTGGTCGACGGTCGGTTTTGCACTGCCGCCGAAAGCGGTTCCGCAGTAAAAGCAGCACCCGGAGCCGTCGCCCATGAGGATTTTCAGATATTTGCCGAGGCCTCGCCGGCGCCGGCCGTCTCGTGAAACCTTTTGCACGATCCGCGGCGCCAGCCGGTTGCAGTTTTCCAAGAATTCGGCCCAGTAGAAGTTCGCGATCAGCTCCAGTTCCTGGGCGTGCTGTCGCAGAAAGTCACGCGCAGCCGGCGTAAGGGCGATGTGATCCCAGCCGGGCTTCCAGTCATAGAGCGGCGGCATCGGAGACGGTTTGCTGGTGTGAAATGCGGCCAACACGTTAACGGCCAGCAACCGAGACATTCTCGCATCGAGCGCCTGCCGCGCGTGCACCGGAAGTGCAGACAGGTCCCGCGTCTTGTATTCTTCCGACGTTTTACGGATCAGTTTGACGGCGCTGGCCTCCTTCGTCAGAGATGCCGCCTGCCGTAGGTGATACACCACCGTCTGGTTCCAGTACAGCTTCGTGAACTCGCGACCGATCGAGTCAAGCGTTACCGAAAGCTCTGACGATTGCTGACAGCAGCGCACCAGCGCCTTAAGCAGCGCAGGCTTGTAGCTGGCCGACTTGGGGGCATGGCGCATGAGCGTTGCGACGTCGCCTACTCGTAAGTCGATCGCGTCACCCCTCGTCACAACATTTTCCAGCGGTCGCGTACGAGCTGCCGGTCCAGCCCCGCCGGCGAAACGATGCGCACGTAGGGGAGGTCGGTTATCACGATGTTACAGCCTTGCCACCCCGCGCGCCGCGCCGTTGCCGACAGACGCTTACGCGGCATGACTCGGTCTTCGGTGATGGAGTGGCCCGGTACGCCGTCGACAAAGACGACAGTCCCGAACCGCGAATCGTATTCGACGAAAATGTGGTCCGGCATGACCCCCGATCGAATGGCGTGGAGCGTCGGCGTATAGGCGGCGCCGGGTATTCGAGGCCCAAAACGTCCGTTCTTACCCTTTAGTTGATATTTGCGCTTGCACACGAAGCACTCAAAGTCGGCGACGGGTGTGTTGTCTCGAAGGCGATCCAACGCATCGCTTTCGCAATTCAGACAATAGAGATTGAACGCGGCCCACGTTTCGAGCGCCACACGAGCGGCTTGGGCCGAGCTGGCAAAGCGCGTGGCGACGGTAAAGTCGATGAGCGGGCTGAACGTTGGCGTGGCGTCCAGGCGGCGGTAACGTCCGCGCTCGAGGAACTGCAGTATTCCTTGGTCTCGCAGTATCTGGAGGCTTTGCCGTATCTTGGCGTCGACAAAACGGTTGTTTGGAAAGAGCCGCTGGAGCTCCTCGCGATGCGCCAGCGCCTGATTGAGCGAGAACTCCCGCGGTAAGGTCTGTACGACGGCCCGCACCGCGTCTCTCCACGTCATAGCGCTTGTCGTCACGGCCATTGCGGCATAGTTCGCTGCACTACCCCAGCCCATCCCTGACCGCGCGCCGTTCGAAAAGCCCGGAGTGGCACGGTACGGCGCGAGTCACCCTTCGACAGGCTCAGGGTGACACATCGCGACGGTCCATCGCCCCCTTCGACAAGCTCAGGGTGACACGTGGCATGACACCGCTGGGGCTATAAAATCGATTTCCCTAGTGCCGAGCAGATGAGGCCGACGGCGAGCGCCGCGGTTTGATTGCGATGATCGAGAATCGGATTGATCTCGACCATCTCGATCGAGCCAAGCTGACCGCTCTCGTACAGCATCTCCATGACCAAATGTGCCTCCCGATAGCTGAGCCCGCCCCTCACCGGCGTACCGGTCCCGGGCGCCTCGCTCGGATCGATGGCATCCATATCGAACGACACGTGAATCGGCCGGCCTTGTGCGCCGGCGATTGCCCGCGTCTCCTCCATCACGTGCATCATGCCCAACTTGTCGACGTCGCTCATCGTAAACGTTTTGACGCCGAGCTCTCGCAGCAACTCTTTCTCTAAGGGGTCGACGTCGCGCAAGCCGATCTGCACGGTCTGCTCCGCGCGCGCGAAGCCTTTGTTGAGCGCAAAGTAGAGCGGCATGCCGTGAACGTTTCCGGTTCGCGAGCTTTCCGGGCTGTTGATGTCGGCGTGGGCATCGAGCCAGACGAGCCCCGGCGGCGCCCCACGCGCGCTGGTTAGGCCGTCGAGCGTCCCGACGGCGATTGAGTGGTCGCCGCCGAGGACGATCGGCAGGCCGCCGCCGCGCACCGCACCCTCGACCACCGCCGCAAGCTCGTCGCAGACCTCGCTGATCACGTCGAGATACTTTGCCGCGGCATCCTGCGCGTCGGCCGACTCGCGAATCGGCACGTGCAGATTGCCGTGATCGATGATCGTACCGATCCCGAGCCTTCCAAGCGCCTCGTGGAGCTTCGCGTAGCGCACCGCCGACGGGCCCATGTCGACGCCGCGGCGGCTCGCGCCGAGATCCATGGGAACGCCGACGATATCGACGCGGCGCGCCGGAGATAACGTACTGCTCACGACGGCGGGGCTTTCGATTTCGCCACCTCGACCACCCGCGTTAGAAGGACCCGCAGCACCCCCGCCACCGGAACGGCGATCAGCATGCCGAAGAGGCCGGCAACCTCGCCGCCGATGAGCAGCGAGATGATGACGACGAACGCGCTGAGCTTGACCTGGCGGCTCACGACGATCGGCGCGATAAAATGACCCTCGGCTTCGAAAATTACGACGAATGCGACGGTAACGAGCAGCGCGTTGATCCAGCCGTTCGTCAAGACTGCCGAAAAGAAGGCCGGTAGGAACGCGGCGACCGCGCCGACGTACGGAATCAAGTCGCCGAAGAATGCGAGCACGCCGAAGAGATAGGGATAGGGTACGCGCAGCAGCATCAGTGCAAACGTAATCGCAACGCCGACGAAGAGCGCCACGAGCAGCTGCCCGCGAACGAAGCCGCCGATGACGCCGTCGATCTCGGAGAGCAGGCTCATGGTGGCACGCCACCGCTCCGCCGGCACGACCGCCGCGAGCGCCGCCTTCAGGTGCTCCAGGTCGAGCAAGAGATATGCCGTTACGACCGGCACCACGATGAAGACGGCGACGATCGCCACCGTTCCCGCGAGAACGACGACGACGTGACCGACGGCTTGCAGTCCCCGCAGCTGAACCCATTGCGCGATCTGCGAGGGAGCCTTCGCGATCTCGGAGCGCATCCACGGCGGCAGGCTCGCCGCCAAACGATCGTTGGGATTGTAGACGAGCGAGTTGAACTTCGCGACCAGTTCCGGATATCGAGCAACGAGCATCTGCACGTCGTCCATAATGTGCGGCACGATAAATAACGCGATGACGAAGAGTCCGAGACCGATACCGGCATAAACCACGAGGATCGCAAGCACGAGCGGCATACGACGGCGCAGCCGCGCGATGGCCGGATAGATGATGTAGGCGAGAAAGACCGACGCGATGACGATGTAGACGACGGCGCGAATTCGCGCGAGTATCTCGAGGATGAACTGACCCGCGAAGAAGGCCAGCACCAGCAGCATGAGCACCTTGAGCGCGTACGTGACGCGCGCCTCGGTCATCCAGCGCCACGGGTTGCGCCGCGTGCCTCTCATGCGCCGCCCTTCACCGTGCAGGCAAGCATGCCTCGTCGGGAGGTCAACGCCGGCAGGAGCCGCGGAGCACGGTAAGCAAATCGGCGGCCATGGTGCGACGCGCAACGCCACTCGCGGCGTTTGCTCTCCTGGTTGGCATCATTTCGCCGGCAACCGCATTGGCGTATCTTCCCCCGCCGCTCGCCGGTCTCAACCACGAGTTCCGCAGCCTAGCGCGGCGGCTTCCGGCCTCAATCGCGTTGGACGTGATCGACATCAATACCGGCTACAATGCCGGCTTCAATGCCGCCCGCAGCATGCCGGCAGCCTCGACCATCAAGGTTCCGGTGATGGTCGAAGTCTTCGCTCAGCTCGAAGCGGGCCGCTTCGATCTGCAACGGCGCGTGATGCTCGAGGCCTCGGATAAGGATTACGGCTCCGGCGAGCTCTGCGACGCGCCCGTCGACACCACCTATCCGGTCTCCGAACTGCTCGCCAAGATGATCGACATCAGCGACAATACCGCGACCAACATGCTGATCCGGCTCGTCGGGCGGCACAATATCAACCGGCAGATGAACGAGCTCGGGTTGCGGCGTACCCACCTTGCGGGTGACGTTCGAACGAGCGGCTGGGCGATTCGGCAGACGCTGCGCACCTCGCCCGCCGATCTCGTGCACCTGCTCGCGCTGATGGCGCGCGGCGAGCTGGTCGATCAGTGGTCGTCGAACGAGATGATCGGCATACTCAAAGCCGACGAAATCAACACGCTTCTCCCCGAACCCCTGCCTCCCGACGTCGAAATCGCGCACAAAACCGGATCGCTCAACGACACACTCAACGACGCCGGCATCGTCTTTGCCAACGACGCGCCCTACGCGATCGCGGTGATGACGACCGGACTGCGTTCGAAGGAACTCGGGCGCATCTTCATCCACTCCGTTTCGCGCCTTGCATATTCCGAGGAGCTGCGTCTCGCGCGCTGGCGGCAAGCCTCCGGCGAAACGTTCGGCGCCGGCGAGCCGTCGCGCGCCGGCGGTCTCTCGCCCGACGCCAGTTACTGGGAGAGCGGCGCCTCTAACGACGCGCCGGCGCCGCCGCCTTAATCCGCGCTACGCGTTGATCTTCGCCGACGCGTACGTTCGCGTCAGCCAGCCTTCGTAACGGCTGTCGTGTCCCGTTACGATGCGGTCGTAGAGCGTGTGGAGACGCCGCGTGATCGGCCCGATCGCACCGCCGCCGACTTGCCGGCGATCGACCGACGCAACCGGACAGATTCCCACGGCCGTTCCGGTAAAGAAGATTTCGTCGGCGCAGTAGAGCTCGCCGCGATCGATCGAGCGTTCGATCGTCGTCACACCGAGTTCGTCGCGGGCGATCTCCATGATCGCGCGGCGGGTAACGCCTTCGAGCACGTTCTGCGACGGATCGGGCGTATAGAGTACGCCGCGGCGAACCAGAAAGATGTTTTCGGCCGAACCTTCGGCGACGTGTCCGTCGTGCGATAGCAGAATCGCCTCGTCGTAGCCGTTCTCTATCGCTTCGCTCTTCGCCAGCGCCGAGTTAACGTACAGCCCGGTGATTTTTGCGCGCGGGGGCGCCATGGTATCGTCGGCGCGGCGCCACGAGCTGACGCAGACGTCGAGCGGACGATCTCCGTCGATGTACGACACGAAGGGAATCGGGACGATTGCGAATGCATCGGGCACGTTGTGAAGCCGCACGCCAACGTCCTCGGCGGCTTTGTACGCGAACGGACGGATGTAGACGTTACCTTCGAACCGGTTGCGCAAACAGAGCTCGACCGTGATCTCGGCCAGCTCGTCGGGAGTCTTGGGGAGCTGCATCGTCAGGATCTTTGCCGACGTCGCCAGCCGCTCGTAATGATCGCGCAGCAGCACCAAGAAGAGCTCGCGCTCTTCCGGCACCCAGTAGCCACGAATTCCTTCAAAGCAGCCGGTGCCGTATTGGAGTCCGTGGGTCAGGAGACCGACCTTGGCATCGTCGTACCGCTGGAAGCCATTCCCGGTGTAGACCGTGATCGACGAAAGATCCACGCTTCTCTCCTTGTTCGGCCCGAATCTCGTTAGGCCCGGGGTCTTGCCTTCGCCGTTACTCGGCTCCTTTGGCCGCCGGTCGAGCGCCGCTCGGCCATTCGAAACATACCCATTTAGCGCCGGCGCAGTGGGGAGCCCCCGAGGGGCGCTCGAATTACCGGGTTGTGAGCAAATCGTATCTTCGGTTGACGCATCCGCTCGTGCGTGAGGGAGAGCGCCTGCGCCGCGCATCTTGGGACGAAGCACTCGATCGCGCCGCCACGGGCTTGCGAGAGGCGCGCGAACGCGGCGGATCGCGGTCGTTTGGGATGTTCAGCTGCTCGAAAGCGACGAACGAGATGAACTACATCGCGCAAAAGTTCGCTCGGTCGGTGCTGGCGAGCAACAACATCGATAGCTGCAACCGTACTTGACACGCCCCGAGCGTCGTCGGTCTGACGGCGGTCTTCGGGGCGGGCGGCGGCACGAGCTCTTACGAGGAGATGGAGCGGACCGACCTGATCGTGCTGTGGGGATCGAACGCGCGCGAGACGCATCCGATCTTCTTCCACCACGTCCTGCGTGGGCTGCGGCGCGGCGCGAAGCTCTACGTCGTCGATCCGCGCCGCACCTCGAGCGCGCGCTGGGCCGACGGATGGCTCGGACTCGACGTCGGCTCGGACATTGCGCTCGCCAATGCGGTCGGCCGAGAAATTCTTGCGGCGGGCTTGGAGAATCGCGACTTTATCGCCCGTGCGACGAACGGATTTGAAGAGTACCGCGAGACCGTCGACGATTACACGCTCGAGTACGCGGAGAAAACGACCGGCGTGCCGGCGAAACTGATCCGCGAGTTCGCGCACGCCTACGCGCTCGCCGAGCGCGCCGAGCTCTGCTGGACGCTGGGCATCACCGAGCACCATAACGCCGTCGACAACGTGCGCGCGCTCATCAATCTCGCGCTGCTCTGCGGCCACGTGGGACGGTACGGTTCCGGCCTCAATCCGTTACGCGGGCAGAACAACGTGCAGGGCGGCGGCGACATGGGCGCCATTCCGAACAAATTTCCGGGCGGCCAAGACGTCGAAGATCCGGCGAGCGTCGCCAAGTTCGAGCAGGCTTGGAACGCAACGCTGCCGCGCGGGCGCGGTTGGAATCTCACCGATATGTTCCACGCCGTCGAACGCAAGGAGCTCGACACGCTCTACATCATCGGCGAGAACCCGGCGCAATCTGAAGCCGACCAGGAGCACGCGATGGCGCTCCTGCGTTCGCTCAAACATCTGATCGTGCAAGATATTTTCCTCACCAAAACCGGCGAGCTCGCCGAGGTCGTCTTCCCCGCGACCGCGAGCTGGTGCGAATCGGAAGGGACCGTGACGAGCAGCGAACGCCGCGTGCAGCGCTGCCGCAAGGCGCTCGATCCGCCGGGCGAGGCGCGCGACGATATCGCGATCATCTGCGAGCTCGCGCGTCGGCTCGGTCACGATTGGCCCGACTATACGCCCGAGCAGGCTTGGGACGAGTGCCGCGCACTCTCGCCCTGGCATACCGGCATGAGCTATCGCCGCCTCGAGGAGCGTGCCGGGCTTTCGTGGCCGTGCTACGACGAGAATCATCCGGGTGAGCTCTTCCTCCACGGACGCCTCTGGCAGGATCCGATCGATGGCGAGCGCGCACCGTTCGCGGCCGTCGAACACGACCCGCCGGTGGAGGCGCTCGACAGTGAGTATCCGGTGCGCTTGACGACGGGCCGCCGTCTCGACTCGTTCAATACCGGCGTGCAGAGCGGCGGCTACGCGTCGCCGATGCGACGCGGCGAGACGCTCGACATTTCGGCTGAGGATGCCGGACGTTACGGGGTTGCGGACGGCGATAGCGTCCGCGTCGCCTCACGCCGCGGCTCGATCGTCGTCCCCGTCCGCATCGATCCGGGGTTGCGCGCGGGCCTCGTCTTTACGACGTTTCACTTCAACGACAGCGTCGCGACGAATCTGCTGACGATCGACGCAACCGACCCGAAGTCGGGAACCGCCGAGTTCAAAGCCTGCGCCGTACGCATCGACCCCTTGCCCTTAACGGCAGCGCGGTAATGGATCTGCATTTTACCGCCGACTCACCGAGCGAGGCCGAACGCGCCGCCGTCGACGACGCGCTCGCCAACATGGGCGACGGCAGCGCTCCGATACGGGGCCGCCGCCATCTGCTGCTTCCCGTTCTGCACGCGCTGCAAGATCGCATCGGCTGGATCAGTCCGGGGGCGCTCAACTATGCCGGCGAGCGGCTCGACGTCGCGCCGGCCGAGGCATACGGCGTCGGGTCGTTCTACGCACTCTTGTCGACAACGCCGAGAGCGCCGCGCGTCGTCCACGTCTGCGATGACATCGCCTGCCAGTCTGCCGGCGCCGAGTCGCTCTGCGCGACGCTGGAGTCGGCGTTCGGTGCGGCCGGTGCAAGCAACGCCGACAATCGCACGACGTGGCTGCGGTCGCCGTGCCTCGGTCTCTGCGATCGCGCGCCCGCCGCGCTTATGACCGAGGCCGGCGAAACTCCGTCGGCCCGCGCGCTCGCACCCGTCAACGCGCATCGCTTGACGAACCTGATGAGCGGCGACGCGCACGCCGGCGAACCGCCGACACCGCACGTCGACGGCACCGAGCTTCGGCTCCTTCGCCGAATCGACAAGGTCGATCCCGAAAGCCTCGACGAGTATCGCGCGCACGATGGCTATCGCGCGCTGCGTCAAGCACTCGAGCTGGGACCGGAACGCGTCGTTGCCGAGGTGCAGGCGTCGAACCTGCTGGGGCGCGGCGGCGCGGCCTTTCCGGCCGGCCGCAAAATGCAGGCCGTCGCGCAGGCGCCAGTGCGGCCGCACTATCTCATCTGCAACGCCGACGAATCCGAACCGGGCACGTTCAAAGATCGCATTTTGATGGAGTACGACCCCTTTGCAATCCTCGAAGGGATGACGATTGCGGGCTATGCCGCCGGCTGCGAGCACGGGTACATCTACGTTCGCGGCGAGTATCCGCTTGCGGCGCAACGTATCGCCAACGCGATCGCGCAGGCGCGCAAGCATGGTTTGCTCGGCGACGACGTGATGGGGCGCGGCGTGCGCTTCGACGTCGAGATTCGACGCGGCGCCGGCGCGTATATCTGCGGGGAAGAGACGGCGCTCTTCAACTCGATCGAAGGCAAGCGCGGCGAACCGCGCAGCAAGCCGCCGTTTCCGGTCGAAGCGGGCCTCTTCGGCAAGCCGACACTCGTCAACAACGTGGAGACGCTCGCGAATCTGCTGCCGATTCTGCTCGACGGGGGCGCCGCCTACGCGCGCATCGGAACGCCGCAATCGACCGGCACGCGGCTCTTCTGCCTTTCGGGCGCGATCGAGCATCCCGGGCTCTACGAAGTGCCGCACGGAACGACGCTCGGCGCGCTCATCGAGTTAGCCGGCGGCGTCGCCGAAGAACGGCGCTTGCAGGCTATTCTGCTCGGAGGCGCGGCGGGAACGTTCGTCGCACCAGAGGCGCTCGCAATGCCGTTGACGTTCGAGGATGCGCGCGCCGCCGGCGCAACGCTCGGCTCCGGCGTCGTGATGGTCTTCGCCGAGGGCGTCGATATGATCGGCATCGTGGGCCGCATCGCGCAGTTCTTCCGCGACGAGTCGTGCGGGCAGTGCGTGCCCTGCCGCGTCGGAACCGTACGGCAAGCCGAAGCGATGGAACGCCGCGACTTCGCCTTGCTCGGCGAGATCGGCCAGGTAATGCGCGACGCATCGATCTGCGGCCTCGGTCAGACCGCTGCCAATGCCATCGAGTCGGCACGCCGGCTGAACTTATGGTAAGTCTCACGATCGACGGCAGACCGGTGAGCGTCACGGAAGGCGCGACGATTCTCGACGCCTGCACGGCCGCGGGTGTCGAGACGCCGACGCTCTGCTTTCTCGAATCGCTCACGCCGGTCAATGCCTGCCGCGTCTGCGTCGTCGAGCTCGAAGGCTCGCGGGTGCTGGTTCCCGCCTGCGCCCGGCGCGCCGAGCCGAGCATGATCGTGCATACCGATTCGGAGCGCGTTCGCCAGAGCCGGAAGATGGTTCTCGAGTTTCTCGCCTCGTCGGTCGATCTTTCGACCGCGCCCGACGCGCAACGCTACGTCGCGCAGTACGGCGCCGATCCGAGTCGTTACGGCGACGCGCCGCAGAGCGTGACGCAGCCGGTCAAGATCGACAACGCGCTCTACGTGCGCGACTACGCCAAATGCATTCTCTGCTACAAGTGCGTCGAAGCCTGCGGAACCGACGCGCAGAATACCTTCGCGATCGCCGTCGCGGGACGCGGCTTCGACGCGCACATCTCGACGGAGTTCGACGTTCCGCTGCCCGACTCGGCCTGCGTCTACTGCGGAAACTGCATCGGCGTCTGTCCGACCGGCGCGCTCATGTTCTCCTCCGAATACGAACTGCGCGAGCGGGGCGAGTGGAAAGAGGCCGAGCAACACGTTACCGACACGATCTGTTCGTACTGCGGCGTCGGCTGCACGCTCACGCTGCACGTGCAGAATAACGAGATCGTGAAGGTCACCTCGCCGATCGAGAACGGCACGACGAGCGGACACCTCTGCGTGAAAGGCCGCTTCGGTTATCAGTACGTGCAAAACCGCCCGGCGGACGACGATGGAAGCGGCTAGGACGGGTCGCACCGTCGAAACCGAGGTCGTCGCGCTCGACGGCGACGCTCGGACGCGGCGTCACGACGAGGTCGCCGGCGAGGAGCCCCTCGAGCTTCGCCTGAGCGTAGGGGGCGAGTCGCGCACGCTGGCCGTGACGATGCGCACGCCCGGAAACGACTTCGAACTCGCTGCCGGATTCGTCTACGGCGAAGGCATCGTGCGCGACCGAGACGAGATCGGGGAGATCACCTATTGCCTCGATCCGGCGCTCGATCCCGATCAACGCTACAACGTGGTCACCATCGAGCTGCGTACCGCCGCGCGCAAGCTCGATCTCGATCGTTTCGAGCGCCACTTTACCATGAGCAGCGCCTGCGGCGTCTGCGGACGCGCGCAGCTCGACTCGCTGCGCTCGCTCGGTGCCGTCCCGATTCGAGACGACGTGCGGCTCGCGCATCGCGTGCTCTACGCGTTGCCGAACCGCATGCGCGAGGCGCAGCGCGTCTTTGCGGCGACGGGCGGTTTGCACGCCGCCGCGCTCTGTACCGCCGAGGGCAAAATTCTCGCAGCCCGCGAAGACGTTGGTCGTCATAACGCCGTCGATAAGCTCGCCGGCTGGGCGCTGCTCAACGACCGGTTGCCGGCGCGAGGATGCGTGCTCGTCGTGAGCGGGCGCGCGAGCTACGAGATTCTCCAAAAAGCGGTCATGGCCGGCGTGCCGATCGTCGCCTCGGTCTCGGCGCCGAGCAGCCTCGCCGTAGAGCTGGCCAGCGAGTTCAACGTGACCCTGGCCGGATTCGTGCGCGACGAGCGCGCCAACGTCTATTCCGTTCCGGAGCGGATCGTCTCCGGGTGATCCGTTAGTCGACGGGTCCGCTGTCGGGGATCGCGCTCGTGATTTGATGGGCCAGCGCATTGGGATCCCCCTCGGAGAGCTGCACCGCGATTCGCGGAAAGCGCTCGCCGCGAGTTTCGACGACGAGGCAATCGCCCTCACCAACGTCGACGAAGATCAGCCCCTGCGGATTGGCAAAGACACCGGCCGATTTGATCAGCCCCCAGTTGGTGCCCTTGAGGTCGTACTGAAGCTCGAGGTCTTCGAGATCGCTCACGAACGCGTTCGTGATATGCGATAACGGAATGTGGAACGAACCGTGAAATGCCAGGAGCCTGTCCAGAAGCGAAAGGTTGATGTTCAAAACATCGTTCTCGATCGTCACCTTGGCCATGCTTCCTCTCTTACGCCCCCGATATCGCTTTCGCCCGCCCTAACGTGACGCCGCGACGACCGCCTCGACGACTTGCGGAGCGATGGGCAGCGACGAATCCGTATAGCCTTTCAAGATTGCGCTCTGCGACGACACGTCGGGCGCATATTTGAGGACGTGATTCATCCCTTGCACGACGATGAAGCGAGACGACGGGGCCGCCGCGTGGAGCGCCTGCGCGTCGGCCATCGTTACCTGCACGTCGGCCGTGCCCTGTACGATGGTGACCGGTATGCGCAGCTTCGCGATCTCCTGCGCCGGATCGTACTTGAACCACGAAATGAGATACGGCTGCACGGACGGGCGGAAAACCGCCATGAGTTCTGCGGGCACGTCGGCGACTCGTTGCCCTTTTTGCAGCGACGAGACGATCGCGTCGGCCTGCGCGTACAGCTGCGCCGAGAGCTTCGGCTCGAGCTGTTCGCGCAGCACGGTCGCAATCGGACGGCCGGCGCCCTCGAAGCTGACGAAGGCATCGGCCGGAGCTCGCTGCGCGGCAACCATCGCGACCAGCGATCCTTCGCTATGGCCCGCGATGACGATCTTCGAGAATCGGCCATCGGCTCGAAGCCGGCGCAGCCATGCCGCGGCGTCGTCGACGTACGTATCGAAGGTCAAGTTTTCTTCCGACGTGATTGCCGCCGCGCTCGCACCGATACCGCGCTTGTCGTATCGGAGCGAAGCGACGTTCACGCGCTCCAAGCCGGCGGCGAGCAGTTTGTACGTATCGGCCGTGAGTCCGTACAGCGGCGAGTTTCCGTTGCGGTCGGTCGGGCCCGAGCCGGCAACGATGAGGACGACCGGCTCGGGAGACGCGGCGCCGATCTCGAGCGATCCGTCGATCGTTCCCGTCGCCGTCTCCAGGCGGTACTCAGATTCCATGGCGACGGCGATCCGCGGACGGGCTGCGGCCACAGCGGCGCCGCCCGTCACGACGAGAAACGATACGCGTCTCATGACCGCCTACTTCCGCGACGGTCGGCCGGACCTTTCGACAAACGCACGCAGGAGCGCATTGAAGGCGGCCGGATTGTCGGCGTTGGCGACGTGGCCGGCGGCGGGCACCGGCGCGAGTTCGGAACGTGGAACTCCCGAGGCGATCTCTTCGGCTAAGGCACGGGGCGCTACGACGTCGCGCTCCCCGTACGCCACGAGTACCGGAACGTCGATGCTCGGCAATAGATCGAGGTAATCCCCGGTCCACGTCGCGTGCGTCGACGCAACGAAACAGTCGACCGTTTTGCACGCGAACTGTTCGACCGTTTCGTAGAGCCGATCGGGCGGCAGACCGAGCTTTGCCGCTCGCAGCTCGCCGTACGCGCGCATCGAACCGGCGCCACGCGCTTCGCCCGCAATTCGTCGCGCGACCTGCGCGCCGTCCGGATAACGCGCAAAACTTCCAAGCACGAGCATCGCCGCGACGCGCTCCGGCGCGCGGCGCCACAGCTCGAAGGCGACGACCCCGCCCAGACTGCAGCCGACGAGCGTAAAACGCTGCGCGCCCAGCGCATCGGCGACCGCAAGCACGTCGTGCGCGAACGCCTCGCGGGTAATCGTCGCCTGATCCGGATCGGGTTTACTCGCACCGTTGCCGCGCAGCTCGATGGCGGCGCAGAGCCGCTCGTCACCGAATTCGCGCAGCTGATAATCCCAGATCGCCGCCGTCGAACCGACGCCGTGCACGAAGAGCACCGGCATGTTGCCGCCGATGCGCAGCCCCGAGCCCGCGAGACGCGCTCCCGCGATCATGCCGCTTCTCGTTTGCGCGCAACGAACGCACGAACCGCATCGAGCGGCCGCGCGTTGAGCACGTCGTCTTTGGTCAAGCCGGCGCGGCGTGCCTGTCCGACGGCAAACTCGATCGCCGCCAAATCGCCCGTTCGGTGCGCGTCGCTGTCCAGCGCAAAGGTAACCCCGGATTGCTTGGCTTTGCGCGCGAGCGGTGCGGGAAGATCGAGCCGCGCCGCTTGCCCGTCGATCTCGAGCGCAGTTCCGGTACGCGCCGCCGCCGCAAAGACGGCGTCGTAATCGAATTCGTAACCAGGAAAGCCGTCAAAACGCCGGCCGGTCGGATGTCCGATGACGGTGACGTAGGGATTCTCGCACGCGCGAATCAGCCGCGCCGTCATCTCTTCGCGCGACTGCCTCACCGCCGAATGGACGGAACCGATCACGACGTCGAGCCGCGCGAGCACCGCATCGTCGAAATCGAGCGATCCGTCCGGCAGAATGTCGACCTCGCTGGCGCAGAGCGTGCTGATTCCGTAGCGCTTGCCGAGTCGCTCGATTTCCGCGCGCTGTTCGAGCAGACGTTCGGGAGCGAGACCGAAGCCGCGTCCCTGCGAATGGTCGCTGATCGCGTGGTAGGCGTAGCCGCGAGCGGCCGCAGCCGCGATCATCTCTTCGAGCGAATCGTCGCCGTCGCTCCAGGTGGTATGCATGTGAAAATCGCCGCAAAGATCGGTCAGCTCGACGAGCTCGGGAATCGCGCGGGCGCGCGCAAGATCGATCTCGTCGAGCCCGCTGCGCAGTTCCGGCGGAATATACTGCATTCCCAGCGCCTCGTAAACGCCGGTTTCGTCGGAACAGGTGATCACGTCGCCGGTTTCGAGATTGAGGATGCCGTTTTCACTGACGCGCAGGCTCGCGCGCACCGCCTGTTCGCGCAGCTTGATGTTGTGTTCGCGCGAACCGGTAAAATGCTGCAGCAAGTTCCCATAAAGGTGGTCGGGCAGCACGCGCAAGTCGATTTGCAGGCCGCCGGGAAGCCAGATGCTGGCCTTCGTCGGGCCCTCCGCGAGCACGGCCTGCGCGCGTCTCCACGCCGTGAAATGCGCGACGACCTCGGCGGCGTGCGGCGAGGTGCAGACCAAGTCGATGTCGCCGACGGTGACCTCGCAGCGCCGTAGGCTTCCGGCATCGCAGAGCCGCTCGAGCGGCGGTCCTTCACGCACGTAATCCATCGCTTCGCGCGCGATAACGAGCGCCTGCGGCAGCGGCGTGCGGCGCTGGCGTCCGCGATAGGCGAGTATTCCGCGACGCCAATTCTCGATCGTCTTGTTGCCGAGGCGCGGCACGCCGGCAAGCGTGCCGGCGCCGATCGCCGCCTCGAGATCGGCAAGCGAAGCGATTCCGTACTCCGCGAAGAGCATCGCCGCGGTTTTCGTGCCGATACCGCTGACGCCGAGCACCTCGAGCAGCGACGGCGGAAACTTCTCGTGGAGTTGATCGAGCGGGTCGGCTCGTCCGGTATGCACGAGCTGCGCGATGACGCCGCCGATCGACTTTCCGACCCCGGGAAGCTTGAGGTGCTCGCCGGCAGCGACCAGGTCGGCCAGCGGCGGCGCGTTCTCGACCGAGGCAGCGGCCTTCTCGTAGGCCATGTATTTGTAGAACGAGTCGCCCGCCATCTCCATGAGCGTGCGGATCTCCAGAAGCTTCGCTGCGACTTCGCTATTATTCAACATCGTGTGCGGATGGTGGTTTTGGCTCCGCACCGCCGAATGTACTTCCTGCAATGCCCCTACTGCGCATGCGGAATGCCGCCTTTTCGCGCGGCGCCCTCCGCGCCGGACCGATAACGCTCGATCTCGCGCGAGGCGAGCGCGTTGCGCTCAGCTATCCGTCGCCGCAGGAGGCCGCGATCGTCGCGCTGCTTGCGACCGGTATCGTCAAGGCTTCGAGCGGCTGCGTACTGATCGGCGACTACGACCCGCGCTTCCAATCGGTGGCATGTAAACGAATCGCCGCCCTCGTCCCGCACGAGCCGTTCTCGCTCGACGAAAACGAGTTCGAGCGCTATATCGACTATCGCGCCGCGCTGTGGAACCTCGAGCCGCAACGCGCGCGCATACACGCAGCCCTCTTGCGTAAGCGTCTCGCCGGCATGCACGAAGCGCTGGCCTATCCGTTGATCGGAGCGCTTGTCGGAATGCCCCAGCTCGTCGTACTCGATCGTCCGGAGCCCGCCTACGCGACGGAAATTATCGCGGCGATCGGGCGGCGAGGGATGCTGACCCTTCACGCCGATCCCGCCGCCGCTCGAGCTTTCGCTCCGGCGGTCTTCGGACGAGCAACGCACGCGTGAGAATGCGGACGCTGCTCGGCGTTCTGCGCGCGCGCCTCTACGCGCAGCGGCGCATCGTGCTCTATTCGTGCGCCGCGGCATTCGTCGCCGGTCTCTTCCAGCCGGCGGGTCTCGCCGCACCGCTCTTTCTGCTTTCCTTGCTCGGAATCGCAATGGCGCTCGCCCAAAGTCCCGGGCTCTATCCGCACCTCGACCGCTGCGAAGAGAGCGCGCCGCTCTTTGGCCGCGAACTCGCCCGCGCGAAAGCCTGCGTACCCTGCGCGGCCGCGGCTCTCGCCGCGCTCGCATACGCCTTGGCGCAGGCGCTGCGCGATGCGCCGGCCGTCCCGCCGACACTGTTGGTCGCGATCGCGGCCGTCGGCGCGGGAACGCTCACGGCGCTCTCGGCGACGATCCGCCGCGGCGCCGCCCGCGTGCTCTACGTCGCGCTGGCAGCCGCCACGAGCGGGGCCGCCTACGCGCTCGCCGCCGCCGCGCGCAGCATTCCGGGCGAACTTGCCTTTTGTGCGGTTATCGCTTTTCTCGCGCTGCGCCAATACGGCGAAGCGCTGGCGCGCTACGACCCGATCTGAACGGGCGTTGCAGTAGCCAACTTCTCCAACATCGCACGATTGAACTGGAGCAGGTCGTCGCTGCCGCGTGAGGAGACCCAGTTGGAATCGGTCACCGTCGGCTGGTCGCGGTAGAGCCCGCCGGCGTTACGAATGTCGTCGGCGATCGAATGCACGCCGGTCACCTGGCGGCCGCGCACGATCTGTGAGGAGATCAAGACTTGCGCGCCGTGACCGATGGAGAACATCGGCTTTTTAACGGTATCGAACTCGCGCACGAATCGCTGTACTTCCCGATCGGTGCGAATCCGATCGGGCGAGGCTCCGCCCGGAATCAGGAGCGCGTCGAAATCTTCGGCCGTACAATCGGCGACTAACTCTTCGGCCCGTTGGCTCTGCCCGTCGTCGAGCCCGCGTTTTCCGCGGATGCGCTGACGCGACCGCTCGTCGAGCCCAACGACGGTTACGACGGCGCCGGCTTCTTCGAGGGCCCGGCGGGGCTCCGCCAGCTCGATTTCCTCAAATCCGTCGCCGATAAGAGCGGCAACGCGCTTCCCTTCTACTCCCTGCATATCGGCCCGGTCATTCGCGCCGCCCCCTCCAGCCCACCTTGCCGCGCCGTCATCTCGCTCCGGTCCTTAACCGAAGAGGCCGCGAACGAGTCCGCCGTCGACGGAGATCGTCTGTCCGGTAACGTAACGCGCCTGCTCGCTGCAGAGAAACGCAACCATCGGTGCGTACTCGGTCCGCGTCGCGATGCGTCCGATCGGCACTTCGCTCGCCGCTTCGCGCAGCCGCCGATCGTCGTTGCCGTACAGGCTGCGCAAGCGATCCGTCTCGATTCGACCGGTTGCGATGCAGTTGACGGTGACGCCGTCTCGCGCCGCTTCGCCCGCAAGCGTACGCAGCGCCGCGACGAGTCCCGTTCGAAACGCGTTCGACAGCACGAGATTATCGATGGGCTGCTTCACCGAGGTCGAGGTCAAGGCGACGATGCGCCCCCAACGCCGCGAACGCATGGCGGGAGCGAGCGCTTCGGTTAGCACCAGCATGCTGCGCATGACCAGCCGGTAGGCGGCGTCCCAGTCCGCCGCGACCGTTTCGCTGAACCGGCCCGCCTTTGGACCGCCCCCGTTGAGCACGGCGATGTCGACCTCGCCGAACGCTTCGCGAACGCGCTCGAGCATCGCCGCGATCGATGCACCGTCGTTCAGATCGAGCGCGAAGCCGCGCGCGTCCTGCGCGCCTTGGCGCTTCGCCTCGGCGGCGACGGCCTCACAGCGTTCCACGTTGCGCGCGGCGACGGCGAGTCGTACTCCCTCGGCGGCGAGCGCAAGCGCGACCGCCTCTCCGATTCCCCCGCTGCCTCCGGTAACCAGAGCGACCCGTCCACGTATTCCAAAATCCATAGCAAGCGCCCGATTTTGCAGCGGCGGGCACAGACCTTGCGCAGACCGGCCCGCTTTGCTATCCTATGCCGGTCGCCGGGACGGTGGAGACTCTGTACCCGAGCGAGACCATCCTGCTCAAGGAGTTTCAATCGTGCCGCTCACCAAAGAACAGAAGTCCGAGCTCGCCGGCAAGTACGGCCGCGGATCGAACGATACCGGTTCGGCCGAGGTGCAGGTCGCGATGCTGACCGCCTCGATCAACCAGCTCACCGAGCACCTGAAGATTCACAAGAAGGACCATCATAGCCGCCGCGGCCTTTTGCTGCAGGTCGGCCAACGGCGCCGGCTGCTGAACTACTTGCACGCCAAAGACGTCGAGCGCTATCGCTCGCTCATCGCCTCGCTCGGATTGCGCCGCTAAAGCTCTACAAGCTCGGCATATTCGTTTGGCGAGGATCGTCTGACCGAGCGCCGCAGCAGGATTGCGAGAGGCGCGAGGCAGTCGATAGGAGCGCGACAGGACGTCGCGCGACGAATGTATCCGAGCCGAATGAATATGCCGAGCTTGGTAGAGCTTAGACTTTCCTAGCGTGAGCGCGCTTTGCGGCGGCGACGATCGCGTCGACGCCCATGCCGTAATACTCGATGAGCTCGACCGGATCGCCGGATTGGCCGAAGGTATCCTCGACGCCGACGAACTCGATCGGCACCGGATGTCTCTGCGCCAGAATCTCGGCGACGCGCGAGCCCATGCCGGCGTGCTTTTGATGCTCTTCGACGGTAACGACGGTGCCGCACGACTGCGCCGCGTCCACGATCGCCGCTTCGTCCATCGGCTTGACGGTGTGGTTGTTCACGACGCGGCACTCGATGCCGTCGCGCGAGAGCCGGTCGGCCGCGAGAAGCGCGTTGTAGACGAGAATTCCGCAGGCAACGATTGCGACGTCGTCGCCCTCTCGGAAGATCTGCGCCTTGCCAATTTCGAACGGCGTTTCGTCGGTGGTAATCACCGCCGACTTCTCGCGTCCGAAGCGCAAATATACCGGTCCCCACATGGCCGAAAGCGCGAGCATCGCCTTTTTCGTCTGCACCGAATCGCAGGGCACGACGACGGTCATGTGCGGAATGACGCGCATGATCGCGATGTCTTCGATCGCCTGATGCGTCGCGCCGTCGGGCCCGACCGAGACGCCCGCATGCGCGCCGGCAATCTTCACGTTCGTCTCGTTGAGCGCCATGATCGTGCGCACTTGCTCCCAGGATCGTCCCGGGTTGAACATCGCGTAGCTCGCGATCCAGGGAGTCTTTCCGACCGCCGCGAGTCCGCCGGCCATCGCGACGAGCATCTGTTCCGCGACGCCGATCTCGACGTACTGATCCGGATGCGCTTTCTTGAAACCTTCGAACCGCGTCGACTCCGATAGGTCCGCGCAGATGCCGAGCACGTTGCGGTCGCGCGTCCCGGCCTCGATCAAGCCTTCGCCGAAACCGTTGCGAGTCGGGACCTGCTTGAGCTCGCCCGCACGATAATCCACCAAGTGCATCGCCGCGGCCGCGCCGTCGGCAATCTTCGTACCGCTACGCACCGGCCGCAACTCCTTCGCGTTCGGCCGCCAGCTCGCGCAGCGCCTGCTCCGCCTGTTGCGCGTTGGGCGGCTTACCGTGCCACGTGTAGTCGCCTTCCATGAAGGAGACGCCCTTGCCGGGCACGGTGTGAGCGATGATTACTTGCGGTTTCCCGCTGCACCGCGTCGCGCGTTCCGCCGTTTCGACGAACGCGGCGATGTCGTTGCCGTCGCATTCGAGCACTTCCCAGTTGAAAGCGCGATATTTATCGGCGAGCGGTTCGAGCGGCATCACCTCTTCCGTGCTGCCGTCGATTTGAATGAAGTTGCGATCGACGATCGCCGTGAGATTGTCGAGCCCGAACTTCCCGCCGGTCATCACCGCCTCCCAGTGCAGTCCGCACTGGTGCTCGGCGTCCGACGTCACCACCCAAACGCGAAAGGTCTTGCCGTCCAGCTTCGCGCCGTAGGCCATGCCGACGCCCTGCGCGAGTCCCTCCCCGAGCGGACCCGAGGTCGTCTCGGTCCCCGGCAGACGCACGCGTTCCGGGTGGCCCTGAAGCCGCGTTCCGAACTTTCGCAGCGTCAACAACTCGTCGAGCGGAAAGTATCCGAAGTTCGCCATCGCCGAGTAGCGCACGGGTGCGATGTGACCGCACGAGAGCAGCAGCCGATCGCGCTCCGGCCACTCGGGATCGGCGGGATCGTGGCGCATCACGTGCCCGTACAGCGCGGTAAAAACGTCGGACATATCGAGCGGACCCGCCGAATGTCCCGAACCGGCCGCGAGCAACGAGCGAATGATGCCCTGGCGCACGTCGTTGGCCTTGAGCTTGAGCTCGGTCAAGCCTGCGGGAGTAAGCGATGGCATGGAAGGGGCGTTTTTGGCAGGTCGGTGCTCGGCCCTGCCGAATGCTGGCGAGGCAAATCAAAAGAATAAAATAGTTCGAATTTAGGAGAAAATGTGCCCGAATCCGTAAGTTTAACGGTCGGCGGGCGCACGATGACCATCGAAACCGGCGAACTCGCGAAGCAAGCAAACGGCTCCGCTTTGGTTCGTTACGGCGATCAAAATGTCGTGCTCTGCGCCGTCACTGCCTCCGAGAAACCTCGTGAAGGCATCGACTTCTTCCCCCTCACCTGCGATTTCGAAGAGAAGATGTACGCCGCCGGAAAAATTCCAGGAGGCTACATCAAACGCGAAGGACGCCCGCCCGAGCACGCGATCATCAGCTCGCGTCAAATCGACCGTCCCATTCGTCCGCTCTTCCCCGACGGTTTTCGCAACGACGTGCAAATCGTCGCCACCGTGCTCTCGGTCGATCCGGAGCTCGATGCCGACGTCCTCGGCGTCTGCGCCGCCGGTGCGGCGCTCGCGCTCAGCGACATTCCGTTCGACAAGACCGTGGCGGCCGTACGCGTCGGCCGCGACGAAAACGGCGAATACGTCTGCAACCCGACGCTGCCGCAAAGCGCGAGCGGCGGAATGGATATCGTGATCGCCGGCACCGCCGATGCGGTCATGATGGTCGAGGGCGGCGGAAACGAGATCACCGAAGAGGATTTCCTCGGCGCGGTCGAGTTCGCACACGCGGAAATTCGCAAGATCGTCAAAGCGATCGAACAGCTGGCGAAGAAAGCCGGCAAATCCAAGCGCGAGTATCCGGTGAACGCCGTCGATGCCGATCTCGACCGCTGGGTACGCAAGACGTTCGCGAAAGACGTCGCCAAAGCCATGCGCACCGTCGATAAGCAGAAACGCGAAACCGCGTTCGGCGCGCTTTCTGTAGACGAAGCGCTGGCACGCTGCGGTAAGAAGGACGAGAACGTCAAGGCGTTACTCGAGACTCCGGCTACTGCAAAAGAGTTCGGCAAGATCGTCAAGGCCATGGAAGAGGACGAGCTCCGCACAATGGTCGTTGACGAAAAGATCCGGCCGGACGGCCGCAAACCCGACGAAGTTCGTCCGATCTGGTGCAAGGTGCACTACGTTCCCCGCGTGCACGGTTCGGGCGTCTTCACCCGCGGTCAGACGCAGGTCTTTACCGCTGCAACGCTCGGCTCGACCAGCGACGCACAGCGGCTCGACGGCATCGTCGCTCTCGAAGACAAACGCTACATGCACTTCTACAACTTCCCGCCGTACTCGGTCGGCGAGACCAGGCCGATGCGCGGTCCCGGACGGCGCGAAATCGGCCATGGCCATCTTGCCGAACGCGCCCTCGTGCCCGTTCTACCGCCGAAGGAAGAGTTTCCGTATACGCTTCGTCTCATGAGCGAAGTGCTCGAATCGAACGGATCGTCGTCGATGGCGTCGGTCTGCGGCTCGACGCTCGCGCTGATGGATGCCGGCGTTCCGATTCGCGAACACGTTGCCGGCGTGGCGATGGGGCTGATCCTCAAGGGCAGCAAGTACGCTGTCCTGACCGATATCCAGGGGCTCGAAGACGCGCTCGGCGAGATGGACTTCAAGGTGGCAGGCACCAAGAAAGGCATCACCGCGATCCAAATGGACATCAAGGTTCAGGGGGTCACGGTTGCGATCATGCGCGAAGCGATGGAGCAGGCGCGCAAGTCGCGTCACGCGATCATCGACAAACTCGTCGAAACCATCGCAGCGCCGCGCGAGCAGCTTTCGGAGTTTGCTCCGCGGATGATCGTGGTCAAGATCGATCCGGCAAAGATCAAAGACGTCATCGGACCCGGCGGAAAGGTGATCAATAAGATCATCGCCGACACCGGCGTCGAGAAGATCGACATCGAGGACGACGGCAGCGTCTTCATCACCTCGCTCGACGGTGCTTCCGGAGATAAAGCAAAGGAGATCGTCGAGAACCTGACGCGCACCGTCGCCGTCGGAGACACGTATCTCGGAACCGTTACCCGGATCATCAACATCGGCGCGTTCGTGCAGATTCTTCCCGGCAAGGAAGGGCTGGTGCATATCAGCCAGCTCGCACCGACTCGGGTTGAAAAGGTTGAAGACGTCGTCAAACTCGGCGACGAGGTCATGGTCAAGGTTCTCGAGATCGACAGTCAAGGGCGCATCAATCTCTCGCGAAAGGCGCTCTTGGGCGGCGCTTCGGGCAACGGCGATTACACTCGCGCTCCTCGCCCTTCCCGCGAGCCGCGCGACTCGACGGCGCTTACGGCCGGAGGCCCCGGCGCGCCGCCGACGCGGCGGCGACGCCGTCCACAGGGCCGGCGCGAAGAGGAGTAACGCGCTAGCGCGCGGAGAACCGGATGCCCGCGTCGACGAAGGTGCGGTGCAGCCGGTCCTCCGCGCCTGCGTACCATCGCAGGCGATCGCCGATCGGACCGGAGATCGCCCCGTCGAAGTGGTAGAACGGCAGAGCGTCGAGCAAATCGCGGCGATAGAGCACGTCCGCGCGTATCGCGTTCCCCGTATCGTAGGTGAACCAAATCGCGTTTACGGTCGGCGTGGGACCATACGGGAGCACCGCCCCGTAGAGCGGTGCCGAGTCGGTGACGTGCATCGTCCACGTGCGCACCGAGATCGCCGGTGCGACCTGCCAGACCGCCGAGACTCCGACCGACGCGATTGCGCCGCTCGCACTGCCGCTGACGTTCTCCGTCGCTCCTTCAAACTCAAAGCGCACGCGCGCGCCGTCGGTATAGCTGAGAATCGCCGCCTGCAGGGCGTTGCGAGAAATTTCCACCGGCGTCGGCATTGCCTCGGCGTAGAGATACTGCTCGGTAAAGGTCGGCAGCGTGAACGACCCGCTCCCCTGGAGGTTTAGGCTCCACTTGCCGTTTGGGAAGAGCTGCACTTCGAGCGACGGCACCGCCAGCGCCGTCCGCGCCGGTTGCGAAACTCCGTACGTTCCGCCGGCATAATCGAACCAGAAAGCGCCGAAGCCGGCGCTAATCGCATAATCGTTTCCGCTCGCGACCAGACCCGCGTCGACGCGCGTTTGGTCGAGCATCGCACCGACGCGCTCGAGTCCGAACGATTGCGCGTCGTAAAAGCCGCTCGACGTGCGGATCGCGGCGTCGGCAAACGCAACGACGGGACCGTTGGAGTGAACTCCGGCGTCGAAATCCGCGTCGGACCAACCCGTCGAGGTGGGCCATTGATACGTTCTCGCAGCGTAGTTACCGCGATCCATCACGGCGGAGAGCGCCAGATTGAGCGCCCGCGGATCGCTGAAGCCGGCGTCCGCAAATGAAAAGCTTCCGGCGAACGAAGATGCCGCCGATCCGTAATCGCGGCCTTGTTCGCTGCCGCCCGCAAGCGTAAACGATTGTTCCGCGCCCAACGGCCAGCTCGCGATGAGATCGCCGCGCTGGCGCGACTCTCGATCGTCGCTGAACGTCCCCAACGCGATCGCCGACGAGTCCGAGCCGACCTCGGCCCGAGCGATCGCTTCGCTTCCGATGGTTGCCGCCTGCGCGCTCGAGCCGGCGACGAACGGGTCGAGCGCTGCCACGCCGCCGGCCGCCTGGTCTCCGTACGCATAGGCGTTGGTCGCGTCGTGCAGGACGGCACGCTGTTGGTAATAGGCGGGAATCAGACCGTATGGCGATTCGCCGGAGACGATGTCGTAGTTGGGGGCGCCGTTGTCGACGAGCAGCGATCCGCTGCTCGAGAGCCCGCGATCGCTGAGCATCGAGCCGGGATATGGCGCGGTCGTCTGAGACAGGAGCGTGAAGGGGCGCAGCGCGAGCGACGACTCGACGTGGGCATAGGGCAAGTTCGCTAGGTCGGCCGGCGAGGGCGAGTCGCTCGCGAGTGCATCGTACCGTCTGACGATCGCGACCACCGGCTCGTCCGGCTCGACGGCTAGCTGCGAGCCAAGGCAGTACCGGCAGTTGATGGAGATCGAGGTGATGCCGGACCCGTGGAGGGCAAAGGTGCCCGCGGCGTCCGTCGTCGCAGCCGGCCCGGCGCCGCTGGGCGTCCGGCCCACGACCGTGGCGCCGGCTACCGGCGCCCCGTGCTGATCGCGTACCGACCCGACGACCAAGGGGGTCTGAGCACGCGCCGGCGCCGCAAGGAGCCCGAACGAGAGAAGCAGCCCGGCCCCCAGCCCGCGTTTCACGGATTCTTTAAACTTTCGACTATGATGAGAGGAAGTGTTAAGAACCCATCTCCTGCGCCTGCTCGCGGCCGGCCTTCTCGCCGTCGCGCTTCTCTGCGGCCGTTTTGCCGTGGCGAGCGCCTCTTCAGTGGAGGACCTGCTCACGGGGGCACTCGCCCCCTCGGCCGCGCCGGCACTCCTCGGACCGATCACCGCCGCCGGGCGGGTCGGATGGGAGTGCAAACCCGAGCGCGCGGCCGCGGCCGGCTCTTGGCACGACGCCGAACTGCCTTCCGACGGCACGCGGTGAACGATGCGGGTTCTGCTGCTCGCCGCCCTTCTGCTCCAAGTCGAGGCGCAGACGTACCCTGCGCAGAGTCCCGCGCCGCGAACCACCTCCGTGCCGCAGCTGCGCGCGCTGGCAGTGCGGCGCGAGATTGAAGAACGCTTCACGCTCGGCATCGACGCGCAGACGCGCGGAGACTGGAGCGGCGCGAGCCTTGAGTTCGAACGAATTATCGCGTTGCACCCCGCCGAGCCGCAAGGCTCGACGGCGCAGTACGACCTCGCGATTGCCTATGCAAACCTGAAGCGCTACGACGATGCGGCGCGCGAGCTGCGCAGCGCGCTCGCGCTGGATCCGGGCTTCCTGGCCGCAATGGCCAATCTCATCTCCGTCGACCTCGCGCGCGGCGATATTACCGAGGCGCGCCGCATGGCCGACCGCTACGTCCGCATCGCGCCCGAATCGGCGCGCGCGCTCTATTCGCGTGGAATCGTCGCGCTGCAAGGGGGCGATGCTGCGACGGCTCGCGAGGACTTCGGTAAGCTGCTCCACGCGAATCCCTCGTACGCCGTCGCGCATTACGACCTCGCGCTCGCCGAAGAACGCTTGGGTCGCTATCCGGCAGCGGAGAGCGAGCTGCGGATTGCGCTCTCGCTCGCACCCGCCTACGCGCGTGCGCGATTTGCGCTCGGCGCGGTCCTTCTGCGAGAGGGAGACCATGCGGCCGCCCGCAATGAATTCGCTCGAGCGACGATCGACGCTGCGGGCGATCCGGCGTTGCAGAATATCGCAGCGGCGATGCGCGACTCGATCAAACCCCCGTAGTGCTTTAGACTTTTTTCATCACCACTCGCTAGCCTAAGGCACATTCCCTACATTCTCTGGAGGTTGTATGTCTAAAAAACTTGCGGCCGCAGCGGTCGCACTCGCCGCCGCAGCGCTCGCGGCGTGCGCGGGACAATCAGGCAGCGGTGCCAACGGCTCGAGCGCGTTACCTGGTGCGCCTGCGCTGCAGATCACCGCGACGCTACCCGACGGAAAAACAGGCACGATCATGGAGGAACTGCCGGGCGAAGGCCTCGGAACGATCAAGGATTCGCACTGGCAGGCAACGCTCGGCGGTTACACGCAGCAACAGTTCTCACAAGCACTCGGATTTCCGGTGAAAACGAAGCTCACGATCAAGAACATCTCGAAGAGCATTCACCACACGTTCAACGTCGTGGCAAAGATCAGCGGACCGCCGGCGCAGTTTCCCAGTAACCCTTCCCTTTCGCAGAATCCGTCCGGAGGGCCGCTGAAGAAAGGTTACGCAAGCGGCGTGATCAATGCCGGATCTTCGGTTACCGTCGTAGCGAAAAAGGCCGGCATCTACTTGTTCGGCTGCGCGTTTCACTACCACTCCGGGATGCAAGACGTCATCGTCATCGGCAAAGGCGCGACGCCCGGACCGCAGGCAACCCCGCCGGCTCGATGAACCTTCGCAGCCCGGCATTTTGGCTTGGCGCACTTGCAGTCGCCGCCGTTACGGCATGCACGAACGGCGGCGGCTTGGGCAGCATTGGCGGCAGCGGCGGAGGCTCGCCTTCGCCGTCGCCGTCGCCCACCGGCTTAGTGATCGGCGTCGCAATACCGAGCCAAAAGATCGGCGTCGTGAACGATCCGGTCTGGGGATCGGTCGGCGGATACACGCAGGAGCAGACGTCGCAAGTACTTGCCTTTGCTCCCGGTGCAAACGTCACGATCGTGAATCTTTCCAAGACCGATCTCCACACGCTCAACGTGATCGAACAGACGAAGGGTCCGCCGCCGCACTGGCCCACCAGTCCCAGTCTTCCGTCATCTCCGAGCGGTAGCGGCGAGTTCGGCCCCGGCTATGCCAGCGGACTGCTCACTCCCGGCGCAACGGTAACGGTGACCCTCTCCCAGCCGGGAACCTATCTCATCGGCTGCGCCATTCACTACATTTCGAATGCGATGCGCGACGTGATCGAGGTCGCCGCCGGAGCGACGCCCGGTCCCACCGCGAGTCCCGGCCCCGGCGGCTACGCGGTGCGTCGCCGGCTTGCGGCGAAGGCGGCCGCAATCCCGCGACAGCCGGCCCTCATCGACCAACGCGGCCGATCGTTTACGATCGCCTCGCTTCGCGGCGAGCCGCTGGTAGTTACCTTTATATCGGCACATTGCACCGATGCGTGTCCCCTCATCGACGGTCAGTTTGCCGACGCGGCGCGCCGGATCGAACGCGCGCATCTCAAGGCGCGGCTGCTCACGATCACCCTCGATCCCGAGCACGACTCACCGCGAACCATGCGCGAACTCGCGGGACGCTTCGATGCCGACCCGCGCTACTGGCTGCTTGCCGGCGGGTCGGTCGGCAACGTCGACGACGTCATGCGCGAGTTCGGGGTTCTCTCGGTCGAGGGCAAGCGCGGCTACCGTGACGAGCACACCACCTTCGTCTACGTCATGAATCGTGACGGCGGCCTGGCCAAAACGATGCTCGCGTCGAGTGCCTTGAGCGATTCGATCGTGGATGCCCTGCACGATCCACACCTCGGTATCTAACGATGATGCGCCGTTTCACCGTCGCCGTCGCGCTCGCGCTCGCGGCATGCACGGCCGGCGGAATTCCGTCGTCGTCCGGGGGAAGCGGCGGCGTTACCATCGACGTCAGCTTAACGCAGTTCGCGCCTTCGCAGACGCCGTACGGCCAGAGCGGCGGCTTTTCGCCGCCGGTAACCACCGTCTCGGTCGGCGCGCAAATCCACTTCGTCAATGTCGACACCTTCGCGCACACGGCGACGCTGATTCCGGGCGCAAGCTCGTTTCCGAGCGGCTCGCCGTTCGATTCGGGCGCGCTGCAGCAGCACGGCTCGACGCTCTCGGGCGGATTCAGCAGCGGCGCTCTGCAGCCGAACGCATCGTCGCAGACGGTTACGGCCGATGCGCCGGGCACCTATCTCTTCGGCTGCTTCTTCCACTACGGCGCACCGATGCGAGCGGCGATCGTTGCGCAGTAAGTTCGCACCCGCCGCGCTCGCGCTGCTCTTCGTGGCGCTGGCAAGCGCGCCCGCGCAGGCCATTCCCATCTTCGCGCAGCGCTACCATTTTCGTTGCGGCCAATGCCACAGCGTTCTTCCGGAGCTCAACGCCTTCGGAAACTACTTCCGCTCGCACGGCTATCGTCTGCCCTTACCCGAACACGGCACCACGATCTTTGCGATTCGCTATCAACTGGAGTACGACAAGCAGCCGGCGCCCGATAGTCCGCGCTACTCGCAAGGCGGCATTCTGCTGGGCAGCGGCAACATCGGTCCGATTACCGCCTACCTGCATTACAACTTCGGTTCGGGCGGCGGACCGGCAGCGACGTATTTGCTCTTCGCGGCCGGATATAACGAACACACTCAGACGCTCTATCGCGGCGGCCTCTTCGAGTTGCCGCTCGCACAATCGCCCGGCCAGCGCCTCGACGATCTGCAGCAGTACGGCTACTACGGCGCGCACGTCGGACTCAATAATCTTCCGCTCTCGTCCCCGCGCTGGGGCTTGATGGCGGAACGAACGTTCGGAAACTTCCGGGTCGACGGCGTCGTCGATATGGGCTTCTATGCAGGCTCCGCCTACGGCGGCAAACCGGTTCCGACGGGCGAGAGCACATGGCTGAAGAGCCCGGAGATGAGTATCTGGCTTCGCGATACGCTCTATCAAAAGCGCAACACCGAGCTCGATCTGGGCGCGACGGCGCTGGGCGGCACGCTCGGCGTCCTTCCCACCGGACGGCTCCCGTTCGCCGATCTCTACGAACGCTACGGCCTGCTCGCCCATGCGGCCTACGGCGACCTCGACCTGCAAGCCGAGCAGTGGTACGGCGACGATCACGACGCGGACGGCTTTTTGACCAACCAGCACTCGACGGGCGGATACGTGCGGCTGAAGTACTATCCGATACCGCATGCGTACTTCGGAGTGCGCTACGACGCGTACGCGAATCCATTTATCAATCGCGACTTCGTCTACTACGCGGCGGTGCAGATCGCGCCGTTCCGGATTTTGGCACAAGAGGTGCAGCAGCCGGCCCAGCATCCGTACTTCAGCGCCGCGCTGACAGTAGCTTTCCCCGGGCCGTTGAAGTACTAGCGCACTCGATATGAGAGTTCTGGTCGTCGAAGACAACGTTCCCGTAGCCGAATCGATCCGCACGATGCTCGAAGCGCGCAAGTACGCCGCGAACGTCGTCACGGACGGCGTCTCGGGACTCGATCATCTGCTGCGCCGCTGCTACGATGCGGCCGTGATCGACGTCGGCCTTCCCGGCATGGACGGCTTCGCGCTCGCGCGCGGCGCCCGCGCCAAGGGCGTGCAGACGCCGATTTTGATGCTTACCGCCCGGGACGCCGTCGAAGATCGCGTCGCCGGTCTCGAGTGCGGTGCAGACGATTACCTCGTGAAGCCGTTCGTGGAGGAGGAGCTCGTCGCGCGAATCGGAGCGATTCTTCGCCGGGGTGACCGGCCGATGCTCGGCATCGTCGAGGCCGCAGGACTCCGCATCGACCTCGGCGCGCGCAACGTGGCCTACGACGGACGGCCGGTAGCGCTCGGGGCGACCGAGTTCCGGCTTCTGGAGTTTCTCGCGCGCAATGCCGGCATCGCGCTCTCGCGCGTGCAGATCGTCGAGCGCATCTGGGACTACGATTTCGAGGGTTCGAGCAACATCGTCGACGTCTACGTCAGCCAGCTCCGACGTAAGCTCAAGACGCTGGGAGCGAGCGGTGTCATCGAAACGGTTTGGGGTGTCGGATACCGCCTAAAAACCGGTTGATTCTTCGGGCAGCGGCGCTCTATCTCGTCGTTTTCGTGTGCGTGCTGCTGGCGCTTAATACGGCGGCGTATGCGTTTATGGCGCGCGAGTACGCATCGATGCTCGCGCCCGCGCTCGGCACGCCCGAAGGCTCGCAGGCGCTGGCCGCCGCGATGCGTCGCGTCGCCGTAACCCTCGCCGCGCTCGACGTTCCGATCGTCATCGTCGTTGGTTTCGCTTCATACGTGCTGGCGCGCGCGACGATCGCGCCGCTCGAAGCCGCGCGCGAACGCGAACGCATCTTTGCGGCCGATGCGGCACACGAGCTGCGCTCGCCGCTCGCCGCGATTGCGGCCATCGCGCAGGCGGCCCGAACGCGTCCGCCGGAGGAGGCGCGAGGCGCGTTCGAATCGATCGCGCGCAGCGCCTTCGAAGCGTCGGCAGTCGTTACGGATCTGCTCACCCTTGCGCGCGATCCCGCGCGCCGCTCCCTGCAATGCGAGCCGGTCGACCTCGGAGCGGTCGTCGCCGACTCCTCGAGCGAGACGCAGCCAATCGCGCTTGCGCGAGGGGTACGCATCGAGAGTGCGCCCGCGAGTGCGATCGTCGACGGCGACGAACGGCGCCTTCGCGAGCTTGCCCGAAATCTGCTCGACAATGCGATCCGTCACGCACGTGCGAGCGTCGCAATTGCCTCACGCCGCAACGGCGGCCTCTGCGAAATCATCGTCGACGACGACGGTGAGGGCGTTCCCGTGCAGGAGCGCGACCGCATCTTCGAACGCTTCTACCGGCGCTCGGAGGACGGCGCCGGTACCGGTCTTGGGCTGGCGATCGTGAGTTGGATCGCACGCGCGCACGACGGCACGGTCTCCGCCGGCGAGGGTCCGTTAGGCGGCGCGCGCTTCATCGCCGCAATTCCCGCCCACAAAGAGTAATCGCGTCCCGGCGCGTAAGTCAGGACGCCATGCCCTTTGCGTCTTTGAGTGAGTTCGTCGCCGCACTGCGGCGCGCCGGCGAACTTCACGTCGTCGACACGAGCGTCGACCCGCGTCTGGAGATCAGTGCAATCACCGATCGAGTGGTCAAAGCGGGCGGCCCCGCCTTGCTCTTCTCCAACGTTAAGGGCTCGAGTTTTCCCGTGCTGACCAACCAGTTCGGAACGCATCGGCGCATGGCGATGGCGCTCGATGCGCAGCGCCTCGACGAGGTCGGCGAACGAATCCGCAGACTCATCGACATCGCGCCGCCGGGCGGGTCCTTCGCCGGAAAACTGCGCGGCGTGCTGCGGCTCGCGCCGTTTGCCAACGCGATTCCGAAGATCGTTCGCGATGCAAGCGCTCAAGAGATGGTCATGACGCCGGTCGACCTCACCAAACTTCCGGTGCTGACGACCTGGCCGCTCGACGCGGGACCGTTCGTCACCCTTCCGCTCGTCATCACGAAAGATCCAAAGACGAAGCGCTTCAACGTCGGCATGTACCGAATGCAGGTCTTCAACGCGACCGAGACGGCAATGCACTGGCAGCGTCACAAGCACGGACGAGCGCACGCGCAAGCCGCGGGTGCACGGATACCCGTGGCCGTTGCCATTGGCACCGACCCGGCGCTCACCTACGCCGCGACCGCGCCGCTGCCGCCGATGCTCGACGAGTTTGCCTTTGCCGGTCTGCTGCGCGGAAAACCGGTCGAACTCGCGCGCGCGAAGAGCGTCGACCTCCTCGTACCGGCGCACGCGGAGTTCGTGCTGGAAGGTTACGTCGACAACGAGGATCTTCGGCTCGAAGGGCCGTTCGGCGATCATACCGGCGTCTACAGTTTGGCCGATCGCTATCCGACTTTTCACGTCACTTGCGTGACGCATCGGCGCAACCCGATCTACGCGGCGACCGTCGTCGGAAAGCCTCCCATGGAAGACGCATGGCTCGGGAAGGCCACCGAGCGGATCTTTCTTCCGATCCTGCAGGCAATGCTTCCCGAAGTCGTCGACATGAATCTTCCGGTCGAAGGCGGCTTCCATAACTTGGCAATCGTCTCGATTCGAAAATCCTATCCCGGCCAAGCGAAGAAAGTCATGAACGCGCTGTGGGGACTCGGCCACATGATGATGCTCACGCGAGTCCTAGTGATCGTCGACGCCGACGTGGACGTCGGGGACCCGCGCGCCGTCGCATGGTTCGTTCTCAACAATCTCGCGCCCGAGCGCGACGTCGTCATGATGCCCGGACCCGTCGACGATCTCGATCACGGCTCGTACAACGTCGCGTACGGCACGAAGATCGGAATCGACGCGACGCGCAAGGACGCGTCGGAGGGTTACACGCGGGAGTGGCCGCCGGAGATGCTTATGGACGCCGCGACCCGCACTCTGGTGAGCGAACGCTGGAGCGCGTACGGCCTAGAGAAAATGATGGCGTCGCTGCAGCCCGACGATTGGTCGGGTCAGGGAATGCCGGCGTACGATCGCCTCGTGCGCCCGCGCGACGAGTCCGGATCGTGAGGCTCGTCGCTCTTTTTTTACGCGAGATCCGCATCGAGCATACGCTCTTTGCATTGCCCTTTGCGTACGTCGGCGCGATCCTGGCCGCACGGGGCATCCCATCGCCGGCGGCGCTGATTTGGATCACGCTGGCGGTGCTCGGGGCCCGCACGGCCGCGATGGCGGCCAATCGCTTTCTCGACCGGGAGATCGACGCACGCAATCCGCGAACCGCGCGCCGCGCACTCGCGAGCGGTACGCTCGCGCCGGCGACGATGCTCTGGGCGAGCGGCGCCGGTCTCGTGCTGCTCTTGGTGTCCGCATGGATGCTCAATCCGCTCTGCGTCAAGCTGATGCCGATTGCGGCGCTGCTGGTCGTGGTCTATCCGCTCTGCAAGCGCTTCACCTGGGCGACGCACTTCGTTCTCGGCGCCGTGGACGCGCTCGCGCCGCTCGGCGCCTACATCGGCGTCGCGGGAAAGGTCACGGTACCGGCGATTCTGCTCTTTTTCGCCGTGACGATTTGGGTGGCGGGGTTCGACATCATCTACGCGCTGATGGACCTCGGCGTCGACCGCGCGCAGGGAATTTACTCGCTGCCCGTACGCTTCGGCGAAGCGAGCGGGCGCATTCTACCGATCGTACTGCACGGCGCCATGCTCTTGCTCCTGGGGGCCGCAGGCATGCTCGCCGGAGCCGGACGCCCCTACTTTCTGGGCGTGCTCTCAGTCGCAGTTCTCATCATCTATGAAGAGTATCTCTTCCGAAGCGGGGCCAATCTCTTCGTTATCAACGAGCGAATCTTCATCTCGAACATGACCTTTTCGGTCTTCTTTTTGATTACCACCGTCGGCGGATACGTGTGAAACGGGGCGGTTTCATCGCGGCTGCCGCGGCCGCCACGGCGAGCGGCATTGCCGCGCCCGCACGCGCGCAGATTGCGCCGGGCCCGCCGGTTCAGACCCAGCGATACTTGCCGCAGATCAATATCGCGGTCAACGTTACGCTTTCGGGACCCTTGCAGAAGTACGGTGAGGAGGTGGTTAAGGGCGTGCAGGCCGCGATCGACGAGCAGAACCGCTTCAACGCCATCCTTTCGAACGTTTGGGGAATTCGCTCGTACGACGACCGCAACGATCCCGGCGTCGCCTCGTCGAACGCCAGCGTCGCCGCCGCCGACTTCAACTGTATCGGCGTCGTCGGCAATCTCACCGCGCCGATGACGCTGGCCGCGCTTTCCCGTTATGCCAACGTCGGCTTTGCGGTGATCTGTCCGACCGTCACCGCCGATTCCATAACGAAGCGCGGCTATCACAACATTTACCGTCTTCCGGCCCGCGACAGCGCCTCGGGACGCCTCTTCGCGGGCGCCGCACTCGAAGGCAAACGCGGTCTGAGCGCAATCGCCGTCGCCTTCGACGGCGACTACGGTTACGACGTCGCGAACGGATTCGTCGCGCAGGCAACGTCCGACAAGCATCCCGCGGAAGTCGTGCTCTTTCCGCTGGCCAAGACGGACCCAACCCAAGCCGCGCGCACCGTTCTCGACCGCTCTCCGGGATACGTCTTTCTCGCGGGGAAGAGCGCCGAACTCGGACCGGTCGCCGACGCGATGCGAAAGCTCGGCTATTCGGGCGACTTCGGAGCGGCCGACGGATTCTACAACTCCGAGACGATCGCGACCTATGCCAAGACGCTCAAGGGCGCCTACGTCGCCTCGCCGATGCCTCCGATCGACCGGATTCCCACGGCCGTCCAGCTCGTTACCGATTTCGAGCGCGAGGTGAGCCAGATCACCACGCAATCCGCCTTCGGTTATGCCGCCGCACAGTTAATCATCGCCGCCTCGCAGCGAGGAAACGCAACCTCGCGTCAAACGCTCTTGAGCACGCTGCAGCGAGGCGGCACCTTCACGACGCTCGTCGGCCAGTTCGCCTTCAACATCAGCGGCGATCCGCTGATTCCGAACATCTACCTCTACACCGTCGACTCCGACGGATTTAAGTTCGCTCGCCCCGCAGTTCGCACGGGGTTCGTTTACTAGCGAACGTACTCGTCGGCAGGGACGACGCGCAGCTTGTGGGGCGGGCGGACTTTTTCTTTCGGGCGTTCGTCCTGGTCTTCGATCGCCAGCATGAAGCGCAGGCGCCACGCGCCGAGCGTGAGGGTGAAGTTCGTTCCAATGATTTCCACGATCAGGCCTCCACGCGCTGCCATTTGATGATGGCGAGTGCGCCATAGACGACGAAGAAGAGGATCTCTACCAGAAACCGCGGCCCAAAGTTCGAGCCGGCGTAATCCATTGTGCCGTTATCGTTCGGCGATGAGAAGGAGACGTAGCTGAGCGGGTCGAGCCGCGAGAGCACCCAGGCGACGTCGTGGATGAAGAGCGCCAATATGTTGCTCGGGTGGACGAGCGTGAGAACGCCGACGAGAATCGCGACGGGCCACGCGAAACCGAGCACCGCGCCGTACGAACGGCTCAGCCACGTCGTCGCCGCACAGAGCATGGCGTACCACGCGAGCGGCATCGCGACGCCCATCGCGATGGCACGCATGTTAACCCCGCTAAAGTCGAGCCGCGCGGATTCGAAGAGCAGCTGACAGGCGTAGAACGCGATGACCGTCATGACCGAGGCGGCGATGATGCCTGCGACGTCGGCGCCGAGTGCCCCAAGCGCGAAGCGTATACGCGAAATTGGTCGAGTGAGCGCAACTTCGAGGTGGCCGTCGATCTCGCGCGCCAGCGGCGCCGCCAAGATCGTCGCGACGATCAGCGCGACCACGTCGGCGATCGCCATGTAGTACATCATCGGAACCGCGCCGTTGGTATCGATCACGGTGGTGGTCATGCTGCCGTGCTGTGACTCGGTCACCCGGATGCTGCCGACGTTCATCTTTGAATGATCCGAGTGGGCTCGGGACGACGGCTCGCTGACGACGATATGCTTTCCGGCGTAACCGTAGTCGTCGATGACCACGTGCGTCTGGTCGCTGGGATCTTCGATGATCGTACGCCGCGTGCCATCGGGAAGGACCGTATGGCTCACCTTCGTTCCGGGATCCGTCGTGATGTGCTGCACCCAAGCATCGGGCGACATATAACGAGAGACGGAGATTCGCAGAATCACCGCGAGCGCGACCAATATCACTAAGATGATCGCGACGATTCTCAGCAAGTTCCTGACGCGCAGCCATTCAACGTAGTTCATGACGAGCTCTCTTTTGCAACGATGTCTGCAGTGGCCGTTACCGGCGAAACCGCGTATAAGAAGATGTCTTCAAGGTTGAGGTCGATGACGCGGACGCCCATCGCGCCGGCGGCCGAGAGACGCGATGCGATCCCGTCGGCGTCGCTGGTAACCAGCAGCCGTACGATACGCTCGGTGCGGTCGGCGCGCGCGACGTGGGGGTCGTTTGCGATCCCGTCGAGCGTGAAGGTAACGTCCGGGAAAATGCCTTCTACGATCTTGCGATCGGCCTTCAAATCGTCGACGAGTCCCTGGAGCACGAGCCGTCCTCGGTCGACGATCGCGATGTGCTCGGCTGCGCGCTCGACTTGGCCGATTTGATGCGACGAGAAGATTACCGAGTTGCCCTTTGCCGCCTCGTTGATCATCAGGCTGAGCACGTGGCGCTGGTTGACCGGATCGAGGCCGCCAGTCGGCTCGTCGAGCACGAGAATGTCGGCGTTGCGCGCGAAGGCGTTCGCTACCATGACGGCGGTTTTCATGCCTTTGGAGAGCGTTCGCGCGCGCTTGCGGCGGTCGATGTTGAAGGTTGCCAGCAACTCGAAGGCCCGAGCCGGATCGAACTTGGCGAACGCGCGCCGGTTCATCTCGACGTGCTCCTCGACCGTCAACCAGTCGTAGAGCACGCTGCGCTCGGGAACGTATGCGATGAGCTCGAACGTCGCGGGCTCCAGCGGCTTTCCGTCGTAGAGAATCTCGCCGCTCGTTTGGCGCGCCATGTCGAGCATGCACTTAAACGTCGTCGTCTTGCCGGCGCCGTTGGGACCGAGCAAACCGAAGACGCTCGCGCCGGGAATCTCCAGCGTGAGGCCGTCGACGGCCGCCGCTCGGCCGTAGAGTTTGCGCAGGTTGGTAATCGTGATACTCATGCTACTCACTTCTCAAGGTTGCCGTACCAGCGTTCCACCGCGGCTTCGAAGATCTCGCAGACCTCTGCGCGCGAGAGTCCGACCGACTTCGCTTCACGCAGCGCGACGTCGAGTGCGTCGCCTCCAATCTCTGCTGCCACCTTCGGCGACTCCGTCATGCCGTCGGCGCGAACGAACGATCCTCGCCCGGGGGCCGTCTCGATCACTTGGTCGCGCTCCAAATCGCGGTAGGCGCGCGCGACGGTGTTCGGATTGACGGTGAGGTCGACTGCAAGCTGCTTAACCGTCGGGAGCTGCTCGCCGCCCTGCAAGATTCCCAGCGCGATCGATCGTTTGATCTGCTCGATGATCTGCAGGTAGATCGGCACGCCGCTGCGTGGATCGACCGTTAAAACCGCCGGCATCGTACGGACCCCTATTCGCCTGTGCGGGCTATCTTAGAACTTGGGGCCCCAGCCGGGAAAGAGCTCGGTCGCCCGGCGATCGGGAAGACGAACCGGCGTGCGCGTCTCGCGAATCGAATCCTGGGGCATATGCGTCGTGTGAATCATCTCGAAAGTCCTTTCAAAGCCTAGTACATCAAGCTATCGTACTAGTACACTAGTACGATAGCTCATTAGTACAGGACTGTCAACCCCCGAGTTTAGCCGTTTGTTGAGGCTCGCCGCAGCGTAGCGAAGCGTGGGTCCGTTGCGATCTCGGCGGCGGCGTAGCTGCTCGCCGTCCGCGCCCGGCGAAGCCAGGCGAGGGCGGCCCCCCGTTCGCCCACGGCTTCGAAGGCTACGGCAAGGTTCTGGGGCTCGACCTCGTTGAGATTTGCGCGGGCTATGGCCAGCTCGGCCCGGGCCTGCGCCATACGGTTGCTGCGGGCGTCGAGAGCGCTGAGCAGCGCGGCAGACTCGGCTTGGCAGCTCGCGCAGACCTCGGCCAGGCGGCGGAAGTTCTCGGCCGCCTCGGCTCGGTCGCCGAGCGCCTGATACGAGAGTCCGAGCGTCTCGTATGCGTCGGCCCGCCGAGGTGAGAGATCGAGTGTCTCCCGCGAGAAGGCGATCGCGTCGCGATAGTGGCCCTCATAGTAGGCGGTTGTCCCCAGCCACGCGACGGTCGCGACGGAGAGCGGGTCGAGCTGCGCGGCCTTCGAGAGCTCCGCATAAGCATCGGCAACCCGGCCCTGGCGCAAGAGCGCGGTGCCGTACCACTCGTGCGCGGTTCCGTTCGAGGGATCGAGCAAGATCGCGCGCCGCAAGTCGGCCAGTCCCTCCGAAAGGTCGCTTCGTCCGTCCTTCATCGCCCCCGACGAGATGAGGCCCAGTACGGCATAGGCTTCCGCGTTACGTGCGTCGCGAACGAGCGCCGTGCGCGCATACGTGCGGGCGCGCGCGATGTAGAGCTGGGGCGACGCGGGCCCGTAACCGTAATCGGCGATGATGGCGTTTGCCAAGGCGAGACCGGCGAAGCCGCGCGCATCGCGAGGATCGTTGGCGACGATGCGCTTGAAATATTCGATGCTCTTGGCAACGCCGTCGCGCGTGCGCAGATTCCAGTAGTAGCGGCCCATGGCGTAGAGCCGGGTGTCCCGGAGCGTGAGGTCCGGTGCCGGCCGCGCCATCGCGGCACGATAGACGCTCGGCGCGGAGCCGCCCAAGAGGGCGAGGGCAAAGGCTGCGGCCAGCACGGCGGCGCGCCGGAACGACGGAGCGGCCGGGGGCGCCGGCGCAGGCTCGCGGCGCGGCTGATCCTCGCGGCGATGGACGGGCGCGGTGAAGCGGTAGCCTCGGCGCGGGATCGTCTCGATCGCTTGGAGGCCACAACTGCGGCGAAGCGTTTTACGCAGCACGTAGATGTTCTGCGCAAGATTTGCTTCTTCGACGTACCCTTCGGGCCAAATTCGGGCGAGGAGCTCGGCCTTCGGAAAGAGCTCGCCCGGATGTTCTACCAAGGCTAAGAGCGTTTCCACGACCTTCGGACCAACCGGTGTCGGCGTGCCGTGCTCGAGTAAAAGCAAGCGTGCCGAATCGAGCTGAAATGGGCCGAATTCGTAAAGGCTCATACCGCACTCCCATAGTCGATTTTCATGCCCCGTTTGAACGTTATACGCGCGTACGCGAGAAAAGTTTTCACCCTCGGGTGCTCGGTTGCTTACGGCCGCTCCGGAACGAAGAGACGCAGGGCGCGGGGCAATATCTCGAAGCGGGCCGGCGTCGTACCGGCCGGTTCGCCGTCGGCGGTGACGCGATGCGCGTGCCGCGTCCGCACGTCGAAGGTTTGCGCGCGAAAAGTCCGCAGCCCGGGAACGGAGTGACGACTTCGCGTGACGATGGCTCGAGCGACCGAAAGGAACTCCAGTACGTTCTCGACTTCGACGCAGTAGCAATCGAGCCAGCCGTCGTCGATCGCCGCGTCGCCGACGGTGATGACCCCGGCGAAGTGCTGGCTATTTGCGACGGTCACCTGAACGGCGCGCAAGCGCTCGCGCCTTCCGTCGTGCGCAATTTCGACGTGGAAGGGACGAGCGTAGCGCGCAACCGCGAAGATGCTGGCGACGACCGCCAAAAAACCGAATCGTTGCTTATCCTCCGATCGTTGCAGCCGCGCAAGCCGGCTCGATATTCCGACGCTCGCTTCGGTCGCGTAGTACGTATCGTTGACGCGAGCGACGTCGATGGGACGTGTCCGCCCCGCGGCGATAACCGCGCACGCCGCCTCGAGGTCGAGCGGTATATCGAGCGTGCGAGCGATGTCGTTGAACGTTCCCAAGGGGACCAGTCCGATCGGCAGTCCCGTCGCGAGCGCACGAGAGATCTGCCCCGCTAAGGTGCCGTCGCCGCCGGCGACCACGATCGCATCGAGACCGGCGGAGCTGGCGTCTTCCTCGATCACGTCGATCCCGAGCCGCCGCAACTGCGCGGCCACGTCCGCTCCAAGTCGCGCTCCGCGTCGCGCGGCAGGGTTGACGACTAGGCGTACGCGCACGCTTAGCGGCCGCGGCGTGAGAGCACGATATACTTCACGCCCGCCCACGCCGCTATCGCGGCGAGCACGAGCGTTCCGCCGACCATCGCAACGTAGCCCAGACCAATCCCGACTTGCGTCATGGAGTCGACGTAGCCGACGGCTTTCACCGATGCATTGAGGTTTTCGTAGACCGTGTGGAAGAGGTACCAGACGACGGCGGCGCTCGGCGCCGCGATCAAGAAGAGGGTGAGATAGCGGGTACGCTCCTCGCGGCCGTTCACGCTTGCAGCTTCGCCGCCGTCGGGCGAAGAAACCCTCAAGGCGATGCAGCTCCAGACACGGCGTCCTCGTCCGCATAATCCGATCCCCGAGTCGCCCTACGAAGTACTCGCGCTCTTCACCGGCGCCATGGTGGGTGCCTCGATCTTCATCGTGGGCACCGGCTCGCTGATGACGTTCTTTAGCGCGGTTCTCCATCTCGGACAGACGCAGCTCGGTCTCATCCTCTCCATCCAAATGCTCGGATCGGTGGCGATGACGTCGGTGGCGGGCCTGCTCACCGATCGTTTCGGCGACAAGGCGGTCGTCTTGTGGAGCGGCGTCGTGATGGGACTCTCGCTGATCGTCGCGTCGCTCGTGCAGAGCTACGAATGGCTCCTCTTTTGGCTGCTGATGTACGGAATCGGATACGCCGCGGTTACGCCCGCAGGCAGTCACGCGATCATCTTTTTCTTCAAGAAGGCCGATCGCGGTCTGGCGATGGGCGTGCGGCAGTGCGGCGTTCCTATCGCCGGTGCGCTCGGCTCGGTGCTGCTGCCGGCGATCGCACTGCGTTTCGATTACCGTGCGGCGCTCGTCGCCGCAGGCCTGATCACCCTCGGCGCGTGCTGGATGGCCTCGGCACTCTATCGCGAGCCGGTCGAGCTGCAGGGCGAGCGCGTTTCCGTCCGCGCGATGCTGGCGGAGATGGTATCGATCGCCCGCGAAGGACGCCTCATCCTGCTCACGCTCACTTCGATGGTCTTGATTTGCGCGCAGTTCGCGCTGATGGGCTTCCTGACGCTCACCTTCGTGCACGTTTGCGGTTACGGCGTCTCGTTGGCGGTGGCGCTCTTTACGGTTTCGCAGATCGCCGCAATTGCCGGGCGACTCGCATGGGGCTGGATCAGCGATCACGTTTTTGGCGGGAGCCGTACGCTGCCGCTCGCCGTCGTCTGCCTGCTCGTTGCCTTCGTCGCACTCGGCGTCGCGAACGTCGGGCCGACCACGCCGCTCTGGCTTGCCGCGGCGCTCGCGGTCGTGCTCGGCTTCACGGCCGAAGGCTGGCTGGGCGTAAGCGTCATCGGTTTCGCGGAGATCGGGGGCGAGGAGCATTCGGGAAGCGCGCTCGGTGTCGGCCTAACCTGGACGCTGCTCGCCGCGGTATTGACGCCGCCGATCTTCGGCGCGGTCGCCGAAGCGCACGGATTCGTCACCGCGTGGCGCGGATTGGCCGCGGTTTGCGCGCTCGGCATCATCCCGGCGCTGCTCGCGAGCGCCGCATTCATCGCGAACCTGCGACGCGTCGAACGGAGGCTCTAAGTGGAACGCTGGCCCGAACTGCACTACGACGATTGGAAGGATACGGTCGCGACGCTGCAGCTTTGGACGCAGATCGCCGGCAAGATCCGCCTCAAACAAGAACCACTCGTGAATCACTGGTGGAACGTCACCCTCTATCCTTCGGCGCGGGGCCTTACCACGTCGGCGATGCCGTACGAGTCACGCAGCTTTGAGATCCTCTTCGACTTTCTCGACCACGAACTGCGGATCGTGGACTCACTGGGAGGCCGTGCGGCATTTCCGCTCGAGCCGATATCCGTAGCGGAGTTTTACGCGCGCGTTATGGCGAGCCTCGCCGAGCTCGGCATCTCGATCGCGATCAACACCAAGCCGAACGAAGTCGCGGAGGCAATACCGCTGGACGACGATACCGTTCATCACTCGTACGACCCCGAGTACGCGCAACGGTTCTGGCGCGCGCTCTTGGAAATATCGCGGCTGAGCGAAATCTTTCGCGCCGGGTTCCTGGGAAAGGCCAGCCCCGCGCACTTTTTTTGGGGAAGCTTCGATCTCGCCCAGTCGTTCTTCTCGGGAAGGCCGGCTCCGCCGCATCCCGGCGGTTTTCCGAACCTTCCCGACTCGGTGACGCGCGAAGCATACTCGCACGAGGTCTTCAGCGTCGGGTTCTGGCCCGGGGGCTTCGGACTCGAAGCGATGCTCTATGCCTACGTCTATCCCATCCCGCCGAGGCTCGCGCAGGCCCGGATTCGTCCCGAGACCGCGGGCTGGAACGAACGGCTGCGGGAGTTCTTGCTGCCGTACGAAGCGGTTCGCACGGCCGGCGATCCCGATCGCTGCGTGCTCGAGTTTTTTCGAACCACGTACGAAGCGGTCGCCGATCGCGCAGGCTGGGACCGCGCGGCGCTGGAAAGAAACTACTAGTAATCTAGTTGACAGAAGCAGAGACGGGGTGTAGTGTTTACACCTACTAATCTAGTTGTTGCAAGAGGAGCTCGATGTCGCGTAAACGTTCTCCGGTACTCACCGATCACGAACTGCGACTCATGGACGTGCTCTGGCAAGCCGGAAGCGCGAGCGTCGCCGAGGTTACCGAGCGAGTCGGCACGCCGGCGCTCGCCTACAACACGGTGCTGACGACGCTGCGGACCCTCGAGCAGAAAGGCTACGTCGCGCACGAGGAGGATGGCCGGGCCTTCATCTATCGTCCGCTCGTCGCGCAGCGGCAGGCGGCCGATTCCGCAATGCGCCACCTTTTGACCCGGTTCTTCGGCAACTCTCCGGGGCAGCTCGCGCTGCGGCTGATCGACGACAAGAAGCTTGGCGACGACGATCTCGCGCGCATCCAAAGGGCCCTCTCTCGCAAACGAAAGGCGTCGCGATGATCGTCTCCATCGTCATCAACGCACTCTGGCAAGGCGCGCTCGTCGTCGGCGTGACGGCGCTGATTTTGCGCTTCGTTCCGCTCCGCAATGCTACCACGCGGTACGCCGCGTGGTTCGTGACGGCGCTCTCGTTGGTAGCCGTGCCGCTGTGCTCGACCCTCGTGCACTGGCATCTGCCGATCGTCAATGCGATCGCGCACGCCACCGCCTTCGGCCGCCCAAGGTTCTCGCTCACGTCATTGGGACCGCTCGAGGCGCCAAGGACGAGCGCCGGTTGGACGATCGGCGTCGTGTGGATCGCGGGCACCGCGTTCGCTCTCGTTCGTCTCGCCGTCAGCTACGCGCGCATCGCACGGCTCCGGCGCACGGCTGCGGTCGTGTCGGAGGTCGCCGGCATTCCGGTATTCGCTTCGAGCGACTTGTCGATTCCGATCGCTGCCGGCATCCTCGCGCCCGCGATTCTAATTCCTCGCGAACTTTTCGAAACGCTTACTGCCGCCGATCTTGAGTGTACTATCGAGCACGAGCTCGCGCACGTTCGGCGCGGAGACGTCGCGACGAACCTCGTGGAACGGCTGCTCGAGGCCGCCTTCTTCTGGAATCCCTGGATGCATTTCGTGGGACGCCGGCTCGCCGCCGAGCGCGAAGCCGCGTGCGATGACTGGGCCGTGCATCGGCTCGGCGAGCCGAACGCGTACGCGAGCTGCCTCGCGCAACTCGGGCGTCGCCTCCGAGCTTCCGCCGCGCCGCTCTTGACGCCGAGCGCACTCGGCTCGCGGCACTCGCTCGTCACGCGCATCGAGCGGCTCATGGCCGATCGCGCTCCGAATGAAAGCAAACTCAACTATATCGCCATTGGAGGTATCTCGATGCTCGTTGCCGTTCTCACACTCGTCTTGCAGACGATCGTTCCCACGCCCGCCCAAGCTACGGGGCTCAGCGCAAACGCCGGGGTAACCCTCGCGGCGGCGTGCAAGAACCCGAACGCCGAACCACAAGCACTCAATCCGGCGATGCCCGACCTGCCGAAGTCGGAGGTACCGCCACGCAAGGTTTCCGCGATCATGACCGTGACCGTCGCCGCAAACGGAAAGCCGACGAGCGTACTGATCTACCGCTCGAGCGGATACCCCAACGTGGACCGCGCCGTGGCCGTGGCAGCCATGCACTCGACATATTCGCCGAAGCTCGTCAACTGCGTGCCGACGACAGGCACGTACCTCTTCCGGGCCAACTTCGCACCCTAGGATCGCTATAATTAGGGTCGCTATAATAACGAAGGCGCGCCGGTGGGCGCGCCTTCTGCTTTGAATCAGCGAGGCGTTCAGGTGTGGTCGCGAACGTTTCGCTTCGCCGCGTCGATCTCGGCTTGCGTGCGATGCTTCGCCTCGTTCAAGACCGACTTGGCTTTCTCACCTGCGGTCATCTCGTCGCCCATACTTTCGCGCTGAGCCCGCTCGGCCTGCGCCGTGGTGCGATGCGCTTCTTCGTGAATCGTCTCCTTAACGTCGTCCGTGGCTCGCTTGATGGTATCGGCCGCTTTGTCGAGCGTATCTTTGCTCACGATCTTTACCTCCTCGTCGCCGGTAACGTACCCATCCTCCGCCCGGCGAAAACTTGGTTTGCGGCTAATGCGATCCGGAAACGATGCGCGCGGTCTTGATGTAGTCGAGTTTCGGAAACGACTTGCGCAGATACGCGTTGCCGTCGTCGGCGATCGCATTCTGATTCGGCGCCTCTCCGTAGCCGGGGTAAATTCTATCCACCGCAGACATTCCGCTCGCAACGCGTCCGATCGGCGCGAACCCCATCCCGTCGAGCCTTCCGTTGTCGCCCAAATTGATGAAGACGTGCGTTGTGCGGCTGTTCGGCTGTCCGGTAGCGGCGAACGCCACGGTTCCACGCACGTTCGAGGTCTTCACCGGATCGTCGGGAATCGTGACGTCCCACTTTTTGCTGACCGCGGGATTCGCGGCCGCACCCCATTGCACGACGAAGCCCGGCACGACGCGATAGAATCGCGCGCCGTCATAATATTTGGCCTTGACCAGGTCGTAGAAGCGCTGCGCCCCGTTTGGAGCGAGACTACGATCCACTTCGATTACGACCGGCCCTTCACTCGTATCGAGCAGAACGCGGTACGTATTGGGAGTGGTGTTTTGCGCGGTGCTCTTTGTCCCTCCGGCGCAGCTCGTCAATGCGAGTGCAACGACGGCGAAGATGGAAAACTTGTGCACTACTCTCTCCAAATGGCTTGATGACGCTTGGGTTTTGAGCTTCTTTCCCAAGAATTCCATGGCCTTCTCACGCCGTGCGATGCGCGAGTGCCTTTCTAGGATTTGATCGCGAATCGTGATAATACTACTAGCCCGCGGCCAAAGGCGGTACAATTTCTTTTTGAGATGGAGGGCTAGAAGCAGTGCAGCTCGGGATGATCGGCCTCGGCCGAATGGGAGCAAACATGGTCCGCCGGCTGATGCGCGCCGGGCACACCTGCGTCGTTTACGACCGCAATGCCGACGCGGTAAAGGCGCTGGCCGCCGAAGGCGCCACCGGAGCGTCGTCGCCGGCGGAGTTCGTGCAGAGACTCGAAAAACCGCGTTCGATTTGGCTCATGGTGCCAGCCGCGGTCGTCGATGCGAGCATCGGCGAGCTCGCGCCGCTGCTCGAGCGAGGCGATGCCATCGTCGACGGCGGCAACTCGTACTATATCGACGACTTGCGTCACGCGGCGATGCTCAAGCCTGCCGGCATTCACTTCGTCGACGTCGGCACGAGCGGCGGGGTCTGGGGATTGGAGCGCGGCTACTGCATGATGATCGGAGGACCGGACGAGGCGGTCGCGCGGCTGGACCCGATCTTCCTGGCGCTGGCGCCGGGCCGCGGCGACATTGAGCGCACGCCGGGCCGCGAGAAGGCCGGCGGCACCGCCGAGCTGGGATATCTGCATTGCGGACCGAGCGGCGCCGGTCACTTCGTGAAGATGGTCCATAACGGCATCGAATACGGCATCATGGCCTCGTACGCGGAAGGGCTGAACATCTTGCGCTCGGCCAACGTCGGTAAACAAAAACAGATCGCGAGCGCCGAGGCAACGCCCCTGCGCGATCCGGAGAACTATCAATACGATCTCAATCTCCCCGATATCACCGAGGTGTGGCGGCGCGGAAGCGTCATCGCATCGTGGCTGCTCGACCTCACTGCGGCAGCATTTATGGAAGACCCGCAGCTCTCGAAGTTTGAAGGACGGGTCTCCGATTCGGGCGAGGGACGCTGGACGATCAAAGCGGCGATCGACGAGGCGGTTCCCGCCCCGGTCTTGACCACGGCGTTGTACGAACGATTCAGTTCGCGCGGCGATGCCGAGTTCGCCGACAAGATCCTGTCGGCAATGCGTTACGAGTTCGGCGGCCATTTGGAGCAGCATTAGATGGCCGCAGGCGAATCCGACTCGCTGGTCTTCTTTGGAGCGACCGGCGACCTCGCGTATAAGAAAATCTTTCCGGCTTTGCAGGCGATGATCAAGCACGGCAAACTCGACGCGCCCGTCATCGGCGTTGCCAAGGCCGGTTGGAATTTAGATCGGCTCAAAGCGCGCGCGAAAGAGAGCATCACCGAACACGGCGGCATCGACGCCGCGGCTTTCGGCAAGCTCATGGCGCTGCTTGCGTACGTTGACGGCGATTACGACGACCCCGCGACGTTCGCCGCGTTACGCAAGACGTTGGGCAACGCGAAGCATCCGGCACATTACCTCGCGATTCCGCCCGCGCTCTTCGAGAAGGTCGTCGAGCAACTCGGTCAATCGGGTTGCGCGACCGGCGCGCGGGTGATCGTGGAGAAACCGTTCGGACACGATCTCGCGTCGGCGCAAGAGCTCAACCGGATACTTCATTCCATCTTCGACGAGACGGCGATATTCCGGATCGATCACTACCTTGGAAAGCGTCCCGTCCACAATCTGCTCTTCTTTCGGTTTTCGAATCCGCTGCTCGAATCGTTTTGGAATCACGAGTTCGTCGAGAGCGTCCAAATTACGATGGCCGAAAACTTCGGCGTCGAAGGACGCGGAGTTTTCTACGACGCGACGGGCGCGATTCGCGACGTCATAGAGAACCACATGTTTCAGGTTCTTTCCAACCTCGCGATGGATCCGCCGGCCCGTTCCGACAGCGAGCCTATTCGCAACGAAAAGGTGAAAGTGGTCGAGGCGGTGCCGGCAATCGAAATCTCCGACGTCGTTCGCGGTCAGTTTGCCGGCTATCTTAACGAGAAGGGCGTCGCGCCGAACTCGAAGACCGAAACGTTTGCCGCCGTGCGGCTGTGGGTGAACTCGTGGCGCTGGAAGGGCGTTCCGTTCTACATTCGCGCCGGCAAAAATCTGCCGGTCACGGGACTGCAATGCGTCGTTCGGCTTCGCAAGCCGCCCCGAATATACCCGATCGATCCCGTCACGCCCAACCACGTTCGGATCGAGCTGAGTCCGGATATCGCCCTCGCCGTCGGGCTCACCATCATGTCTCCGAAGAGCGAGAATGCAGCGCAGGCAACCGAGCTGACCGTGAGCCGCCATCCGAGCTCGCTCGACGAGGAGAGCGCCTACGAACGCCTGCTCTACGACGCGATGCAGGGAGATTCGACGCTTTTTGCGCGTCAAGATTACGTCGAGGAGGCCTGGCGAATCGTCGATCCGATTCTCAAGGCGTCGACGCCGGTCTATCCATACGAACCGGGGAGCTGGGGCCCGGCGCAAGTCGATTCGGCGGTCTGCCCGCCGGGAGGCTGGGCCAACCCCACCGCTTAGCTGCAAAGCAAGACCGCGCGCAAGATAGCAAGCGCCGGCCTGCAAATGCCGACATGACGTTGGGTTTTACCCTGGGGTCTTGCGGAAAGGATGAGGTGTGATTCATTCCGTAGTATCACCTGGGACGAGCGAAATGAGTTTGTCGAGCGAGTATAGCGTTGGGGTGCGAAACGCATCCGATGCCCATAGCGAGGCGATGGCACTGCCGATCGATCGCGTCGTCGCTGAGTTGACGGATCTGCTCGGCGCGACCACGGTCGCCACGATCGGCGGCGTTAAAGAGACTCGCGCGGTACAGCAATGGAGCGACGGAGAACGCGAACCGCAGCGCGCGCACGCGCTACGATTTGCGCTGCAGTTGGCTTTGATGATTTGCGACCACACAAGCCGCGATCTGGCCAGGGCCTGGTTTCACGGCTCGAACCCGCACACCGACGACCGGGTTCCGGTCGTGATGCTTCGCGACGGCGACTTGGAGCACGTTCAGACGCCGCTCATGCTGGCAGCACGGGCCTTCGCCGCACGCGAACGAGCTTAACTGCCCCCCAATCACGGCTGCAAAACCACGCCGATTCGTCACGCCAATCCCCGCTTGTATGCGGTTGCACCTCATCTATTATGAGTAGTATGAATAGGCGCCTCGTGCGAGGATGCTAGTGGCCGAGAGCGAGACCGTAATGATGGTCTTTGACGGCGAGTACGACCTGGCCGCGAAAGCCCAGTTGCGATCCGCCTTCGATCTTCTCGCCGTCTGCCGGCAGGCGATCCTCGACTTCAGCAGCGTCACGTATATCGATTCGACCGTGCTCTGTGAGATGGCTCGAATGCATCAGGCGCGCAGCGCTCGGGGATACGACCGTGCGACGCTCATCCTGAACAATGCGAGCGTTTTGAAACTGCTCGGAATCGCCTCCATGACCGAGCTGTTTCGCATCGTGGCCACGCGTGAAGACGCCGTCCGCGGGGACGGGCGAGCGCTCGTCGTATGCAATGCGTCGTCGCTTGCCGCACGATGAACGTAATTCACACACTTTTTTGACACAGTAGCGACTGTATGGAGCCTTGTCGGCCCGGTGCTGGTACGCTGGCCCGGATGCATGTTCACACTATGGGCATGCCCCATTCATCGATAAGGAGCGTACATGAAGAAGTCCCTACTCTGCGCCGGCGTCGCGGTCGGAATCTTGACTGCGGCGTGTAGCGGAACCGCAAACTCACCGTTGCCGCCCGGCCTATCGGCGCCGGGTTCACCCGCCTCAACGGAACACGCCCCGCCGGGCTGGGCCGCGACCGCGACCCATGCCATCCGCGTTAAGAGCCTCGTCAGCGCAGGATCGGCCAAGGCCGACAGCCTGCCGAATCTCAAGACTTTGCGCGTCGTCGTCGGTCTCTCCATGCGGGACCGGGCGGGTGCACAACAGCTCGTTGCGAGCCAATATACTCCAGGTCGTGCGTCATATCACCGGTGGTTGACGCCGGCCGAGTTCACTTCGATGTTCAATCCAACGTATAGCCAAGCCGATTCGGTCGCGTCATATCTCCGTCAGCAAGGCTTTACGAAAGTCAAGATCGAGCCGAATCATTTGATCGTGAGCGGCACGGCTCCCGTCGCTCGCGTGGAGGCGGCCTTCCATACGTCGATCCGCGGGACGACGTCAAACGGTAAGCTGATGTACGGTAACGTCAAACCGGCATTCGTACCGGCGAAGTTCCACGGACTCGTGGCCGCAGTGCTCGGTCTTTCGAACGCCTATCAGATGCACGTCCACCTGATGAAGTCACGCTACGTACGGCCGATGACCGCCGGCACGCCGCCGCCGTGTCTCGAAGTCGTGAACGGCGTTTGCATCGGCGGCGAATACGGTCCGCCGCAGTACCAAGTTGCCTACGATATGCCGGCCAAACAGCACACGGGCGCCAAAACGTCCATTGCGGTCATGGCGGAAGGCGATGTAACGCAGGTCGTCAAGGACCTTCGGGCGGCCGAAAAATTCTGGGGTCTTCCGAGGGTGCCGTATTCGACCGTAAGCGTCGGCGAACCGAGCTCCGATACGTCCGGGCTCGATGAATGGGACTTAGACACGCAGATCTCCAGCGGCATGGCGGAACGGCTGACTCAGCTCTACGTTTATGACACCACATCGCTCAGCGATTCCGATATCACGCTTGAGTACAGCAAATGGGTTAACGACGATCTCAGCGTTGCCGGCAACTCATCCTTCGGCGAACCCGAAAGCTTTGCATACACCGATGGATCGATGACCCTCGACGACCAAGAGCTCAATCAGGCGGCAGCTCAGGGCATGACGATGTTCGCGTCGACTGGTGACAACGGCACCGGTTGTCCGGTACTTCTCGCCAGCGGCGCACCCAATAGCGGCGCGCCGGAGGTCTGTTATCCCGCGTCGTCGCCGTACGTCGTCGCCGTGGGCGGTACCACGCTCGATACGAACGCGGTCGGAAGCGAACCAGGCACCTACTACGGAGAGCACGTCTGGGTCGGCACCGGCGGCGGCTACAGCGCCTTCGAGACAGCGCCGTACTGGCAGTCGAACGGGATCTGCGCTGCCTGCACGTCCGCCGGCGTCAGGGCGATCGCCGACATTTCGATGTGTGCCGACAACAACGGTTGTCCGATGGACGTCTTCGTGAGCGGCGCGCAAGAGGGCGTTGGCGGAACGAGTCTCTCTTCGCCCATGTCCATGGGAATTTGGGCGCGTTTGGAGACGCACTTCCACAACAACCTCGGGTTTGCGTCGCCGGTCTACTACGGCGTCTACGGCTACTACGAACCCTGCCCGATGGGTTCCACGGCTTGCGTACCCTCGGGTGAGCCCGGCGACGACACGTCCGCAACCCCGCCGGACACGACGGCACCGATCGGTGGATTCCACGATATCCTCTACGGATCCAACGGAATTCCAAGCTCGGCAGCACCGGGATGGGACGAGCCTACCGGCTTGGGTTCGATCGATTACGCCGTCATGCTGGCGGACATCAAGAAGTCGATCTTCTCGGGTCACTAAAACTCCGCGCCGAGGTCGCACTGAGACTTCCGGCGCCACGTAAAGAAGCTAGGTGAGGGGACAAAGAGGAGGCGGTGCGCAGGGGCCGCCTCCTCATCTCACACCAAAAGGGCAGCGCCGCAAGCTTCGTAGAACCCTTACTCGAGACTGTTACGCCCTGCGGCGGCACGAGGAATGATCATGAAAGAGTTTAGCTTTGGGGCTCGACCGTTTATACGTTCGCTGACGTTTGCCGTCGCATTGAGCGGGTGTGCGAATGGCTCGATTGCTTCGCCGCCGCATCCATACTTCGCCGCGCCGCCAACGCCGGCCGAGCCCGCGGCCCATCTCTACGGCAACGATTTTATGTACTCGTCGCGGCCTTCGGGCAACGAAGTCGTCGTCTACAAGCGCAAACGACGGAGCCCAACGCTGCAGACGTTTGAGACGCTCACGTCGGGATTATCGGCTCCAATGGGAATGGTCGCGACGCCCGGCGCGCGTCTGTACGTCGCGAACTCCGGCGATTCCAACGTACTGGTCTATCGCACGACGCGTAAAGGGCCGCAAGGCCCGGTGACGACGCTCAACGACGACGGAGAGGTGCCGGTCGACGTAGCCGTTACTCCCGATCGAGGCCTCGTCGCCGTGTCGAACGGCGCGACGAGCGGCAGCGGCGCGGGCAGCGTCAGCGTCTATCTGCATCGCCGGAATAAACTATCGCGCTCGCTGACCTACGGTAGCGATCCGCTTCAAGGCGCGGGCATCGCCGTCGATACAAGCGGCAACTGTTACTGGAGTTTCAACGATCCCACGACGTTGACCGGATCGGTCGTCGAGTTTACGAACTGCAAAGGCGCCGGAATGCCGATCGTAACGGGAATCTTGAAGGCCGGCGGCCTTGCCTTCGATCAGAACGAAAACCTCTATTACGTCGATCAACTCGCCGGCATCTACAAATGTACCGGACTCTCGCAGTGCACGCTCGTCACGGGTGTCGGTTGTCCCGGCTGCTTGGTGATGCCGACAAATATCAATTTCGACAACAGCAGTCCGCCGAATCTGTGGGTTTCCGACGCCGCAGGCTATATCGATGCGCTCGATGCGGCCGGCTCGATCGAGTACACGCTGCAAGTACTCGGCGGCCCGACGGATCCGCCGAGCGGGATTGCACCCGCACCGGGAGGCTGAAGCACCGGCGCATGGAGTGACCGGCCTCGGCGCGAAGGCCGACGGCGGTGGAGCGCACGCGATCGTCTCCGCGAAATCGAGAGGGGACCGCCGAACTAGCCGTCCTACTCAAGAAGCTTCGCGTCCAAGCCGGTCTCTCGCAGCAAACCCTTGCGGACCGGGCGCTTATCAGCATGCAAGCGATCAGCGCGCTGGAGCGGGGCTATCGACGGGCACCATACCGCGCGACGCTAGAGCGAATCGCCGACGCCCTCGCCCTCGCACCAGAGGCCCGGCAAGCGCTCGAGCGTTCCGCCCGCCGATCGCGCGGAGCGCGCGGCGGCGAGCAAGATGCGTCGCCGCGGCACAATCTTCCACGGCAACTGACGTCGTTTCTCGGGCGCGAGGACGACGTTCGAAAGATCGTGGATCTCATGGAGAGCGCACCGCTCGTCAGCATCGTCGGAACCGGCGGCGCAGGAAAGACGCGCACCGCTATTGAGGTCGGAATGCAGTCGCTGGAGCGCTTTCCTCACGGCGTGTGGTTCGTCGAGCTCGCACCGCTCAACGACCCGGCGCTCGTGGCGAACGCGCTCGCGGGGTCGTTGCGTATCCAAGAGTCTCCCATGCGTCCGCTGCTCGAAACGCTGTTCACCTACTTCGCGCAGAGGCGCGCGCTCATCATTCTCGACAATTGCGAACACGTTATTTCGCAAGCACGCGCACTTGCCGGAGCGCTGCTGCGCGAATGCCCGAGCGTCGCGCTGCTGACGACGAGTCGCGAGGCATTGAACGTTATGGGAGAGCTGACCTATCGGTTGCCCTCGCTGGCCGTCCCTCCACGCAGCATGCCCCCCGAAGAGGCCGCCACCTACGGCGCCGTCGCGCTCTTCGCCGACCGCGTTCGCGCCGCGGATTCCCGCTTTGAGGTGACGCAAGAGAACGTCGAGCCGGTCGTCGAGATCTGCCGCCGGCTCGACGGTTTACCACTCGCCCTCGAGCTCGCGGCCGCACGCGCGAGCGTATTGTCGACGCGAGAGATTTGCGAGCGCCTCGATCGCGCCTTCGACGTACTCAACGGCGACGGGCGTGCTTCGGTTCCGCGTCACCAAACGATGCGAGCCGTGATCGACTGGAGTTACGCGCTCCTCTCGACGCAGGCGCAGCTCCTCTTCGAGCGTCTCGCCGTCTTTGCCGGCGGGTTTACCCTCGATATGGCGCAAACGGTCTGCGCCGATGAAAGCGTTCCGCCGCAAGCGCTGCTCGAGCTGCTCTCGTCGCTCATCGCCCAATCGCTGGTCGTGGTGGAGTTCCCCGACGGCACCGCACGCTATCATCTGCTCGAAGCGACACGACAATACGCTTTGGAAAAGCTCGAGCGTCGCGGGGAACGAGAGGCGCTCGGCCGCCGGCACGCACTCGCGCTTCTTGACGTCGCCTCCAGACTCGATGGAGATTGGTACGCTGCTTCCGAGCGTTCGTGGTTCCGCGAAGCCGAGGCGGAACTCGATAATTTTCGCGCCGCGTTGGGGTGGTCGCTCGGAGAGGGCTACGACCTGCGTTCGGGATGCCTTCTCGCCGGAGCGCTTGCGCGCGTATGGTACTCGGTCTCTCCCGTCGAGGGACGCCGCTGGGTTCGTCTCGCGACCAATGCCGTTACCGCGAACACGCAGGCCGACGAACTTGCGCAGCTCTATATCGCCGAGGCGGAACTCTCCGGAGCCCTTGGCGAGTCGGCCGCGTCGTTTGCAGCTGCGGAACAAGCGTTACGGTTACGCTCCGTGCTCGACGAGTTGCAGGTGGCGCGCGCAGAACATGCGGCCGGAAGCGCGCTCGCAGCAACCGGAAAGCTTTCGGAGGGCGAAGTGTTCTTGCAAAGTGCACTGACGGCCGCCGAGCACCTTGGGAACCGCCGGCTGCAGGCATTGGTATTGGGAGATCTCGGGACTGCTCGCTCGCGCGGCGGCGACATCGACGGCGCTCGTCGTTTCTATGCCGCGGCACTCGCGCGTTACGTTTCGCTCGGCCTCGAGAGGCCGGCCGCGTCGATCGCCGGTCATCTTGCCGAAGTCGAGTTTGCGGCCGGCGACGCCGCCGCCGCCCTACAGCGAGCGGAAGAAGCTCGTGCCGGTCACGCGGCCACGCAGAATCGTCGCTCGGAGGCCGTCGATTTGACGAACATGGCGGCCTATCTGGTGGCCCTCGATTGTTTTGACGACGCGCGCGCCTACGCGTTGCAAGCATTGGAGGCAGCGCGCGACGTGCGCGCCACGGTGTTGACCGCCTACGCGATCCAGCACGTCGCCGCGATCGCGGCATTGCAGCGCGGCGCCGACGATGGCTCCGCTACGAAAAGAATGGAACGCGCGGCGATGCTGCTTGGGTTTGTTGAAGCACGGCTTACGTCGCTTGGCGCTCTCCGGGATTACACCGAACGGCAAGAGTGCGAACGCGTTCTGGAGTTGCTTCGAAACGCGCTCGGCGAGCGACTCGACGAGATCATGGCGCTCGGTGCGCTGTGGAACGAGGAAGCCGCCGCCGCCGTCGCGCTCGAACTGTAACCGGCTTACTCTTCTCCGCCTCCGATATCGGCTAGAGTTTTCCACGCTGTGGTGGCAACACCGTGCGAAACACAACTGCCCAGAAAGGGACTCGAACCCCCACGGTGTTGCACACTCCCCAGCCGCTAGAGCGGCTGGGGACCCCAATGCTTGTAAAACCGCTTCGCGCTGCGCGCTTCGCTGTGGTGGCAACACCGTGCAAAACGCAACTGCCCAGAAAGGGACTCGAACCCCCACGGTGTTGCACACTCCCCAGCCGCTAGAGCGGCTGGGGACCCCAATGCTTGTAAAACCGCTTCGCGCTGCGCGCTTCGCTGTGGTGGCAACACCGTGCAAAACGCAACTGCCCAGAAAGGGACTCGAACCCCCACGGTGTTGCACACTCCCCAGCCGCTAGAGCGGCTGGGGACCCCAATGCTTGTAAAACCGCTTCGCGCTGCGCGCTTCGCTGTGGTGGCAACACCGTGCGAAACACAACTGCCCAGAAAGGGACTCGAACCCCCACGGTGTTGCACACTCCCCAGCCGCTAGAGCGGCTGGGGACCCCAATGCTTGTAAAACCGCTTCGCGCTGCGCGCTTCGCTGTGGTGGCAACACCGTGCGAAACACAACTGCCCAGAAAGGGACTCGAACCCCCACGGTGTTGCACACTCCCCAGCCGCTAGAGCGGCTGGGGACCCCAATGCTTGTAAAACCGCTTCGCGCTGCGCGCTTCGCTGTGGTGGCAACACCGTGCGAAACACAACTGCCCAGAAAGGGACTCGAACCCCCACGGTGTTGCCACCACTGGTACCTGAAACCAGCGCGTCTACCAATTCCGCCATCTGGGCGCGGAACTGACCACGATTCGGGGCGGCGGACTCGCCGCCTCTCGGCGAAACCCCGTCGAGCCGTCTCGCGGTTGGGAGGAGCCTCTATGGTACTTCCTCTCGTCTCGCCCCTCGAACGCGCGGCATCGCTCGATCCCTATTCGCAAGCGGTAACCGCAGCCGCGGAGCGCGTTAGTCCCGCCGTCGTCAGCATCGAAGCGCACGACGGCCGTCGCGGCGGAAACGGCAGCGGATTCGTCTTTACGCCCGACGGCTTTGTGGTCACCAACAGCCACGTCGTGCACGACGCAAAGCGCATCGGCGTCGCGCTGCTCGACGGTCGCGAGTTACCGGCCACGCTGGTCGGCGACGATCCCGACTCCGATCTCGCCGTGTTGCGCGTCGATGCGCCCGACCTCACAGCGGCCGCGCTCGGCGATTCCTCGGCGCTGCGTCCCGGACAACTCGTCATCGCCGTAGGCAATCCGTTTGGCCTTGCGTATACCGTGACGGCGGGCGTCGTGAGCGCGCTCGGCCGGTCGTTACGCTCGCAGTCGGGACGTTTGATGGAGAACATCGTCCAAACCGACGCCGCGCTCAATCCGGGAAACTCCGGCGGTCCGCTCGTCACCGCCGGCGGTGAAGTGATCGGCGTAAACACCGCGGTGTTTCCGGGTCAGGGACTCTGCTTCGCGATCGCCATCGACACCGCCAAACACATCGCCGGTTTGCTGATTCGCGATGGGCGAGTTCGCCGCGGTTACCTCGGCGTCGCGGCGCAGGACGTCGTCCTCCCGCCGGCGGCTGCTCGCCGGCTCGGTCTCGACGACCGCCGCGCGATCATCATCGACTCGGTCGAGCCCGGCAGTCCGGCCGATACCGCGCGGCTGCAAGCGGGCGACGTGCTGCTGGCCTTCGAAGGCCGCCGACTGCGCAGCGTCGACGCGCTGCACAAGGTTTTAACGAGCATCGATCTCAGTCGCTCGTACAAAGTCGACTTGGTGCGCAAGAGCGAGCGATTCTCGCGAGTCGTTCTGCCGGTAGAGTCCTCTCGCTAACGAGCCTCGAATGCAGGCTCGAGCATGATCCGCAAGCTTCTGCCGATTCTCGGCATCACGTTCATCGACATCGTCGGTTTCAGCATGCTGATCCCGATGCTGCCGTACTTCGTGACGCATTTCGGCGTCTCGGCGGCGGTGGTCGGATTCCTCGCCGCAACCTTTTCGTTCTGTCAGCTCGTTTCGGCGCCGATCTGGGGTAACGTCTCCGACCGAGTCGGCCGAAAGATGGTGCTCATTATCAGCCAGATCGGCGCGACGATCGGTTGGGCGATGCTCGGTTTTGCGCCGAACATCGCAACGGCGCTTGCGGTTGCGCCGATCGGCGTCGTCTTTGCCGCACGCGTCGTCGAAGGCGTCTCGGGCGGGAACATCAGCATCACCCAAGCCTACGTTACCGACCTCGTGGCGCCCAACGAGCGCGCGCGTGCGTTCGGCTTGATCGGCGCGATGTTCGCGGCCGGCATGGTCTTCGGCCCGTTCGGCGGCGGCATTCTCTACGCGCGTTTCGGTTTCGCGGCGCCATTTCTCGTCGCCGCGGGCTTGCAGCTCGTCACGCTTGCGCTCACGATCGTCATGCTTCCCGAGTCGCGCGCCCGGCGAAAGGATGAAGAGCGGCTCGGCCTCGACGCGGTGGTGGCAAGCTTCCGCAAGCCGCGGCTCGCGCGCATTCTCTGGCAAAAGCTGGCGATAGCGCTCGCGCTCTACGGCTGGTTCGCCGTCTTCGCGCTCTATTTTCAACGACAATTGGGATTTACGCTGACGCAGACGGATTATTTCTTCTCGATCTTTGCCGTGTTCAACGTATTCGTCAACGCCGGCGTCGTCGGGCGGGTGTCGGCGCGGCTCGGAGATCGCTTGATGTCCAACGTCGGACTCGTCTCCCTGATCGGCGGATTCGCGTTGATTCCCTTCGTGCACTCGATCGCGCTACTCGCCGTCACGATGATCCTGTTCTCGTTCGGAATGGCGCTGACGAATACCGGAATTACCGCATTGATCAGCAACGCCGCGTCCGATCGCGAACAAGGGACGGTGCTCGGGACGAGCTCTTCGCTCGACTCCCTCTCCGGAATCCTCGCGCCGCCGGTCTCGACCGGTCTGCTCGCCGCCTACGGCCCCCGTTTCGCGGGAATCGAGTCGATCGCCCTTGCCGCAATCGCGTTCGTCATGGGGCTGCGCAGCGCGCGAAGCGAGCGCACCGACGATCGCGATCGCGAGAGCGCCCTCGCAATGGAGGTTGAGGCGGTGAAGATTGCCGACGGTTAGTTGTTGCGCTAGCTCGGCTTGATTCGATAGAGCACGTGGCGGCGCAGCGGATCGCCCGGGTCCAGCTTGGGATGATCGAAATCGTCGGCGGGATCGCGAGTCATCTTCAGCCGTTCCATGACCCGGCGCGAACGCAGATTGCCCTGCGCGGTGAATGCGACGACTTCGCGCCAGCGCAGCGTATCGAATGCGTAACGTAAAGCGGCGTTTGCGCCTTCGGTCGCGTAACCGTGGCCCCAACTGACGAACGGGAGACGCCAGCCGATTTCATAGGCCGGGGCGAACGGCGCCACAAACGGAACCTGTTCCAGCGCGATGAGGCCGGCGAACGCCGTACCGCCCCGAATCTCGACGACCCACCAGCCGTACCCGTTTTGCTCGAGCTCGCGGCGAATCTGCGCCGCCGTCGCTTCCGAACGCTCGCGCGTGTACGGACCGCGCAAGAATTGCGCGACGCGGGCGTCGGCGTTCATTTGCACGTAGGCCTCGACGTCGTCGTCACGCCACCCGCGGAGAGTCAAGCGCGCCGATTCGATCGCCGGCACGTTTTGCGTCACCGCAACGATGCTACGCCGCGGACTTCTTGCGGCGTCTCGTCGTCGCTTTTCCGTTCGTCCCGGTGCGGCGTTTCTTGCTCTCCTCCAGACTCTGCGCGAGAACGTCCATGAGGTTGACGACCTTCGCTCGGGCCGGCGCCTTCTTCGGCGCAGGAAGCTCCTTGCCCGCGGCGCGTGCTTCGATCATCGTTAGCAGCTCGTCGTGATATTTGTTCGTGAACTTCTCCGGCTCGAACTCTTCGACGCTCATCGTGTCGACAAGCATGCGCGCCATCTTCATCTCTTTTTCGGGAAGCTTCGCGCGATCCGGAATGTCGAGCGTATCCGTTGCGACGATCTCGCTCGCCCAGTGCATCAGCTCGAGCACGAGCGCGTCGCCGATCGGCTTGACGGCGGCGATGTACTCTTTGGTCCGCACGACGACGCGCGCAATTGCTACCCGGTTTGATTGCGTCAGCGTCTCACGCAACAGGGCGTAGGCGTGACGGCCTTGTTTGGTCGGTTCCAGATAGTACGGCTTGTCGAAGTACATCGGATTGATCTTCTCGAGCTCGACGAACTCCAGAATATCGACCGACTGGGTCGCCTCGGGATTGACTTTTTTGAAATCGTCGTCGCTCAGCAGGACGTACTCGCCCTTTTCGTATTCGTAACCCTTGACGATCTCGTCCCAAGGAACGGGTTTGCCGTCGACCGAGCAGATGCGCTCGTACTTGATGCGCCCCTCGTCCTTCGCGTGGAGCAGGTTAAAGGAAAGCTCGTCCGTCTTTACCGCCGTAAAGAGCTTGACGGGGATCGTTACGAGCCCGAAGTTGATGGATCCAGACCAGATTGCATGCGCCATAGCCCGCTTATTCTACCCAAGGCGTAGCCCTACCACAAGCGCCGTGCCCGGCCGATTGCCGGCTCGAGCCGCTGCTTTTTCCAATATTTTCGGCCCCAAAGGTCGCCCTCGCGGTCGAGCCGCTTTGGCGTCGTCGCCATGGTAAACTTGGCGAACTCATCGGCCGGAGCCGCGGTCGCGCGGCGGCGGGCGAAGGCCTCGACCTCTGCCCAATGGAGCGGCGTGGAGACCGGCGCTCCATCGCGCGCGCGGACCGAGTACGGCGAGACGATCGTCTTGCCGTGACCCACCTGCACGTAGTCGATATAGACGGCATTCGACGGGCGCTTTGCGATGGTGCGCTGCAGCGTGGCGCGCTCGCCGAGTTCGCCGGCCGCCCGGCGCGCGACGATCTCGGCGAAAACTTTTGCGGTGTCGTACGAGTATCCGGCGGCCAGCGGAACGATCACATGCACGCCGTAGCCGCCGGTCGTCTTGACGAGGGGCGTTAAGCCGATCTCTCCGAGCAAGTCGCGCACGGCCAGCGCCACCGTCGAGAGCGTGTTCAACGTGCATTTCTCTCCCGGATCGAGATCGAAGACCACGAAATCCGGCTCGTCGATCGCCGGTAACCGAGAGGTCCAAATATGCAGGACGATCGTCGCCAGATTCGCGAGATACGTCAACGTCGGCGTATCGTTGCAGACCACGAACGTCACGTGGCTGCGCGAGCCGCCCGGCGTCGGGAGGGTGACGCGCTCGATCCAATCCGGGGTTCCGCGCGGCATCTGCTTTTCGAAGAAGGTCTGGCCGTCTATTCCGTTCGGATAACGCTGAAGCGTCAGCGGCCGGCCCTTGAGATGAGCGACCGCGTACGACGCGACGCTTTGATAATAGTCGATGAGATCGCCTTTGGTGTACCCGTCGCGCGGCCAGAGGACCTTATCGAGATTGGAAAGCGAAAGCGTGCGCGAACCAACCCGCACCGACACGCGCTGCTCGGCCATCAGCCCTCCACCGGGAGTTCGGCAATCACTTCCTTCGCGGCCTTATCGGGACGAAGCCCTAAGTAAGCGGGCTGGCGCAGATAACCGTCGCGCGTCCACTCGGAGAAACGCACCTCGACGACGAGCTCGGGCGAAACCCAATGCTTCGGTGCGTTGGCGTCGACGGTATTGACGAACGGCGACGTCTTTCGTTCGATCGCACGCAGCCGCTTGTAGAGATCTGCCAATAGCTTGGCGCTGAAGCCGGTCCCGACGGAGCCCACGTAGCGCAGCGCATTTTTTTGATAGACGCCCAGCAGCAACGCTCCGAAGCCCTTTCGGCTCCCTTTTGGCTCCGTCCAACCGCCGACGACGAACTCTTGTTCCTGCGTCGTTTTGATCTTCAGCCAATCGCGGCTGCGGCGTTCTTGATAGGTCGAGTCGCGTTTCTTGGCGATGATGCCTTCGAGACGCTGTTTCTTCGCGACCTCGTAGAGCGCCGTACCCTTTTCGACGATATGCTTGGAGTAGAGCACGAGGTCGTCGTCGCGAATCAACCGCTCCAGGAGCGCCTTGCGCTCTTCGAGCGGAGTCGAACGTAGATCGGCACCGTCGGCGTAGAGCAGGTCGAAGGCGGCATAGGTCAAACCCGCGGGCTTCTTCTGCGACTCCTGTAGGCGCTGAAATGCCGAGCGCCCATTTGCGTCGAGACTAACGATCTCGCCGTCGACGACGACGGGAAGGCTGGCAAATGCGGTCGCGAGTTCCTTGAGTTCGGGGAAGCGCCGTAACATATCGAGACCGTTGCGCGAGACGAGCGAGAACGAATTTTCGTCGATCGTGCAGAGCGCGCGGTAGCCGTCCCACTTGATCTCGAAGAGCCAATCGGGATCGTCGAACGGGTGCGCGACCAGCGTCGCGAGCATCAACGATTTCGGATGCGGCACGGGATCGCGCTTGACGCCGGCGCGCCGGCGCGAAACGCCGGAACTGCGCGCGCTCGGCTTCGACTGCCAGGTTTTCGCTCGCGGATCGCGCGCGATGTCGGCGAGCGTCTTGCCGCTCTTGACCGATTCGGGATGGTCCGCCGGATCGTATTTCGGATCGGCGTATTCGTCGTGGTCTTTGATGAGCAGCCACGGATCGCCGCTCTCCTTCTCTCGCGGCTTGATTTTGACGAGCGCAAAGACGCCGTGCAGCTTCTTGCCGCGCAGGACGAACTTGATCTTTCCGTGCGCGATTTCGTCGGCCGGGTCGTCGCCTTCGGCGAGCGCGTACGTGCCTTTGTCCCAGACGATCACACTGCCCGCGCCGTACTGCCCTTCGGGAATGTTGCCCTCGAAGTCGCGATAGTCGAGCGGATGATCTTCGACGTGCATCGCCAAGCGCCGGTCGCCCGGAGCGAGCGTCGGTCCCTTCGGAACCGCCCACGACGCGAGAACGCCGTCGGCTTCGAGACGGAAATCGTAGTGAAGGCGCGTCGCGCGGTGCATTTGCACGACGAACCGCATCGCCTTGCCCCGCGATCGAGCGGCCTTTTCCTTGCGGCCGCTGGGCTCGGGTGTGCGACCGAAATCCCGCTTCTTTTGATACGTTGCGAGCGAGCCGGGACGCGTCGCCGTGGTACGTGGCGCCATCGCGCTGGCTTTCGACGCTTCGCCGAGGTACCCTTAGAGCGCATGGAATGGAGCTTCGCCGGACTGACGCTGGCGCTCGTCGTCGGTGCGATTGCGTTGCGATGCAGTCGTTCCCACGGCGGCTTCCACGATCGCGAGACCTACGGCATGTCCGCATCGTCGCACCGGCGTTATGCCGCCGTCAGCCTACTCTTTGCGCTCTATTTCGCAACAACGCTTGCCCTTCGCTACGGATCCGCAGGCATTATGGGACTCGCGCTGTATGCGTTGCTTGCCGTCTTCTATGGGGCGTCATTTCTGCGAGGAGCCTCCGATGAGTGAGTTTCGTTTCTCTCCGCGGCCAAATCGCGCCGCGGAGATCGGCTGGATGGCCTGGGGTGCGGAAGCCTTCAATCGTGCACGATCCGAAGATAAGCCGATTTTCCTCGCGATCTCCGCGGTATGGTGCCACTGGTGTCACGTCATGGACGAAACGTCATACTCCGACTCCCGCGTTATCGAGAGCATCAATCGCGATTTCGTACCGATCCGCGTCGATAACGACCGTCGTCCGGACGTCAACGCACGCTACAACATGGGCGGCTGGCCGACCACCGCTTTTCTCGCGCCCGACGGCACGACGCTCGCCGGGGCAACGTACCTCCCGGCTCCGCAAATGCGCCGGGCCCTCGAAGAGATCGCCCGCTTTTACTCCGAGCGCAAAGGGGAGATCGCCGAGCGCGCGGCCGAGATGCAGGCACATTTCACGGAGCATACCGTGCAGCCGCGCGGCGATCTCGACGAATCGCCGATTCGCGAGCTGGTCGATCAGCTCGAGCGTTCGTTCGACGAGGAGTTCGGCGGCTTCGGCGACGCGCCGAAGTTCCCCCAACCCGACGTACACGAGTTTCTGCTCGCGGAATGGCGCCTTTTTGGGGAACGGCGTCTGTACGAGATGGTCGCGCGGACCATACTTTCGATGTCGCGCGGCGGAACGTACGATCACGCCGAGGGCGGATTCTTCCGCTACTCGACCACGCGCGATTGGAGCGTTCCCCACTTTGAAAAGATGGCCGAGGATCACGCCGGGCTCCTGCGCGTGCTTGCAACGCTGGCAATCTTCGCTCCGACCGATGAGTTCCACGCGACGCTGACCTCGGCGATCGGATACGTTCGGCGCGTGCTGCGGGATCCGCAGAGCGGCTTCTTCGCCGGCAGTCAAGATGCCGATGAAGCATACTACGCGCTTTCGCGCGAAGACCGGCAGGCGCGCGCGCAGCCCTACGTCGATCGCACGTCGTACACGAATTGGACGTGCGCGCTCGCCGGTGCGCAGTTCTTCGTCGCACGCGCGCTCGACGACGACGCGCTCTTGCGCGAAGCCATGGAGACGCTCGACAACGTCGCGGCACGGCTGGTCCGCGAAGACGGCCTGCTCTATCACGTGTTCGTGCCCGAAGGCGTTCCGGAAGTGCGCGGTTTACTCGCGGATCACGCCTCGTATTTACGAGCGCTTCTCGACGCACACGAGATTTGCGGCGAAGCCCGCTTCTTACAACGCGCCCGCCGCGTAGCCGAAGTCACGGCGAAGCATTTCGAGGCCGCCGGCGGCGGATTCTACGATCGCCTCGTGCAGGAAGAGGCGTTCGGGCGTCTGTCGCTGCCCGACCGGCCGATTGCGGAGAACGGCGTGATGGCCGACTCGCTGCTCCGGCTCGCCGCATTGACCGGCGAGACGAGCTACCGCGAACGCGCGGAATCGGTGCTTCACCTCTACGCGCCAAGCGTTCGCGCCGCCGGCTCGTTGGGGGCCACCTATGCCCGCGCACTCCGCCGCTTTCTCTCGCCCGAGCGCAGCGTCCGGATCGTCGGCGATCCGGCTAAAAGCGACGCGTTTCGGGAGGCCGCGCTGCGCCTTCCCACACCGTTCGCCGGCGTACGTACGCTTTCGCCCGAGGATGCCGCGGAACTCGGCATGCCGCCGGAGCGGGCTGCGTACCTCTGCATTGCCGGAACCTGCGGCGCACCCGTTCGCGATCCGGCCGAACTTCGCGATGCCTACGACGCCCTTCTGACGAAAGGCTCAAGATAACGCGGCGCGAGCTCGCCACTTCGCTGCGTCCACGCCGGCGGCGAGGAGCCAGAGCGTCAGCGAAATTTCACCGATGCCGTCGAGTGCGAGCATGAATGAGTTGAGCGCACCGCCGATTTCCGGGGAAAGAAAGAGCGCAAAACTATTCGTCAGAAATGCCGCCCCCGCGAGTGCGACGAGAATGCCGAGGAGGCGCGGCATGAAGCTCGATGTGAAAATGAGATAGCCGAGCACTATTTCGTAGAATCCGAAGAAGACCAGCGCGATCCAATAGCCGCGAGCGTGCAGCTTGAGCGCGAGCATGGCTATTGCTTGCGTTTGCGCGGCGTTAAAGGGCGCCATGTACGCATCTTTCAAAATGAGGAGCGGCGCGAGATGTCCGAGCGCCGCCACCGCGCCGACGGCAATTCCGACGAGGCTGAAAAATGCCGCCAGCAGTGACAGCATCGGACTCACCGGCTTGAGCAGTTCGTAGAGCAGCAGGGTCACGACGAGGTAGGCAGCACCGCCGAGGATATCGGCGGCGAAGCCCATCCGATAGAGCGTCTCCGACGCCAGGATGCCATGCGCGGTTCCGGCCGGATCGGCATAGTCGATGAGCTTTCCGCGGACTCCGACCTCGGCAAAGAGGCCGGCCAACGTGGTGACGAGATATGCGACGCCCGCAAGCCTCGCAACGAGACGTGGGGAGGACATGCCGCACCTACCAACCGGGGGGTTGGATTGTTTCGTTGCTGCCTACGTCCGGACGTAGGTCAACCAATACCAGCAGCCCCATGCGCCGACGACGGTCGAGTAGGCGATGAGCACGCCGCCCCAGACCGGCAACCGTCTGCGCGCTGCAAGCATCATCAAGGCGACGAGAAACGGCTCGAAATCGAGCGCGTGGCGCATGCCGAACTGCGCGTAGCCGTTGACGTAATAGAGCAGGTTTGGAATCGCCGTAAGCAGCGTGGCAACCCAGAGGGCGGCGACCCACCGCGCGGGCGTGCGTGCAAAAAATGCCAGTAGGAGCGCGGGCGAACTCCACGTCAGCGCGATGCCCGAAAAATCCGGGCGCAGCCACGGGAACGCCGGAAGCGTAGCCGGGAGCTGAACGAAGAACGACCAGAGCTCGAACGGCAGATAGTCGAGCCGAAACGGCGACCCAGCCGGCATTCCAGCCGGATCGCGATGATACCACGTCGTATAGCCGACGTCGTTCCACGTTCCCCATCGCGCAAAGTTGTAGAGCAGCCAGAGCACGGCAACGCCGGCGAGAACCGCCGCAAACGACGCGATGCGCTTCGTGGCGTTCTCGTCGCGAGGCTGCCACAGTAAATAGGCGTAGACGGGGACGGCGGCGATCATCGAAAAGCGCGACTCCACCGCACAGGCCGCGAAGAGCGCGACGAGCCAGCCACGCCGCTTACCGGCAAGCTCGACCAGCGCGAGCATGGTGAAGCAGACCACCGAAACGTGCGCGAGGAACCAGACGTCGCCGAGCATCGCGCACCAGAGCAGATCGGTTCCGGCAAGGAGAAAGGCGCAAATCCAGAGGTTGGCCGCACGGCTCAAACCAAACCGCTCGCCCAGTTCCCAGGCAGCGCCAATGGCCACGGCGGCGAGGATAACGGCGAGCAACGTCTGATTCGCCTGTGCACCGAAGAGCGCGACGAGCGGCACGAGCAGAATCGCCGGCAGCGGTCCCTCGATGACGTAGTAGCGGCCGCCGTATTGCAGCGCGTCGATATAGTTTCCCGGCCAGTCGATCCACGCGTGCCCGTGCAAGAAGGCTTGGGCGAGCAAGACATAGTTGTTATACGGCGTCGCTCGCACGTGCGAGACGAGCGCGGTAACGAGAAATGCGACGAGCGCTGCGGTATAGGCCGGCTTGAGCGCCGGCGACGCCGAGCGCGACTCTACGGCGACGGCGTCGTCTCCGGCGACGGCTCGGCTGCGGGGAACGTCGACGGCGGAAGGCTCTCGGGAAAACGGTAATCGCTCCAGACGATTCGCTCGCGTGCCGGCGTGCCTCTCACCCGAGCTTCGGCCGAGGCAAGCACCGGCATCCAGTACTTTCCGAAGCCCGCGAACTCGATGTCGCCGCTTCCCGAAGCGTTGAGACCGCTGCTATGAAAATGCACGGCCCGCGGAAGAAATTTCAGGCCGTCGATAGCGATCCGGTCGACCCACGCGCCCGAGGGCCGGCTGAGCGGCGTCGCCTCGTAAATGTAATCCAGATGGTGCCCGTCTTTTGCCGTTCCCAAGAAGAGCAGCTCGTACGCGTCGCTACGCGGTGCGAAACGGTCGACGGTATAGCGCTCCGCGTGGCGCGAAAAGCGCACGCGCTTGCGGGTAAGCGCAATGCCGTTTACCGCAAGCGTCTCGTCGCGAACGTTGAAGCCGCTACGGTAGATCTCGTGACGCTGCTCGATATCGTTGGGACCGATCTGCGCGACGGTATAGGTATAGATGACGACTTTGGGAATGCTCAAGGTGGCGAGTGCGAGAGCGTAGCGCTGCAAGACGTACTGCGAGTCGAGCGTCACCGGAGAGGCGCCGGTCAACGCGATGCAAGCCAGCGCGCAAGCCGCCGACCGTGCAATCATGCCAAGACTGCGTCGCGAATGGCGCGCACCGCGGCCTCCGCTCCCGAAGCGTCGCTTCCTCCGCCCTGCGCTTGAGCCGCTTGTCCGCCGCCTTTCCCCGCGACGAGCGGTGCCGCCAGCTTGACCAAGTTTCCCGCATGCATCCCGGCGCTGACGAGATCGTCGCTCGCGCTTACCAAGAGGCTCACCGTGCCGTTGTCGATACCGGCCAGGGCAACGACGCCGCTCTTAAAGCGGTTTCGAATCGCCGTGCTGAGATGGCGCAGCGCCTCGGCGTTCGCTTCGCGGACGACGGCACCGACGAAGGCCCGATCGCCGTTTCGCTCCGCCCGTTCGACGTACGATTCGGCCTCACTCGCGGCGAGCCGGGCCCGAAGCTGTCCGAGAGCCGTCTGCAAATCTTTCACGTCGCGCTGCATTCGCTCGACCCGCTCGCGCAGCTCCTCGGGCGACGTTGCCAACGCCGACGAAAGCGTTCCAATGAGATCGCTCTGCTTTCCGACGTACTCTTCGGCCGCCTGGGAGACGCAGGATTCGATTCGCCGAATGCCGCTGCCGATCGAGAACTCGGAGAGCAACACGAACATCCCAAGCTCCCCGGTAGAGTGCGAGTGCGTTCCTCCACAAAACTCGATCGAGGGTCCCGCCTGCACCACGCGAATCTGCTCGCCGTAGTTTTCGCCCGCCATCCAGATCGCGCCGGTCTTCTTCGCCGCTTCCAGCGGCAAGACGCGAGTCACGAGATGCGCGTCATCGCGAATCATCTCGTTGACGCGATGCGAAACGGCGCGCTTCTGCTCCGGCGTCAGCGCGCCGCCGGGCCAGCGGAAATCGAAGCGCATGCGATCGATACCGACCCACGATCCGGCTTGATTGACTTCGTCGCCGAGGACGTCTTTGAGCGCGCGCTGCAGCAGGTGCGCCGAGGTGTGATGGCGGCGAATCTCACGCCGCCAACGCTCTAAGACGCTCGTGCGAACGGGATCGCCGACCGCAATCTCCCCGGCGACGACGCTGCCCTGGTGTGCGATCGCTTCGCCCATATATTGCGTGTCTCTGACCTCGAAGCGAGGCTGCCCCGAACCTGTCGAGACGACGACGATGGTACCGCGATCGCCGATTTGTCCCCCGCGCTCGGCATAGAACGAGGTGCGGTCGAGTACGAGCACACCTTCCTCGCCTGACTTCAGCGAAGCCACCGGCGCGCCGTCGCGCAGAATGGCGACGACTCGTCCTTCCGTTTCGAGGCCCTCATCGTAGCCCGTGAACTCGCTGCGCACGGCCGGTAGATCGGCAAGCGCGACGACCTCGCGCTTTGCCGCAGCGTCGCGACGTGCGCGCTCGCGCTGCTCCTCCATCAACTGGTCGAAGCCGACCGTGTCGACGACCGCGCCGTGCTCCGCCGCGATCTCGCGGGTGAGCTCGACGGGAAAACCGTACGTATCGTGCAGCGTAAAGGCGGCTTCGCCACCGATCACGCGGCCGTGACGGGCAATGGCTTCGTCGATCACGCGATCGAGCATCGCCATGCCGCGTTCGAGCGTGCGATCGAAGGTCTGTTCTTCTTGCCGCAGCGCGGTGACGATGCGCCCTTCGCTCTCGCGAAGCTCCGGATATCCCGGTTCGAGCGAACGCACGACGGCGGGAACGAGTCCGGCGAGAAAACCGTCCGGATAGCCGAGCAGCTTCCCGTTGCGAATCGCACGGCGAATCAGAAAGCGCAGAACGAAGCCGCGCTCCGTGTTCGACGGATAAATTCCGTCGTTGATGAGAAAGGTCGCAGCCCGCATATGGTCGGCGATAATGTTCTGCCGGGCTCGTTGCTCTTCTAACGAGAGCGACGTGCGGCCGATCGGCGGTTGAGCGGCGACGAGGTCGGTGAAGAGGTCGGTCTGATACATCGACGCGACGCCGTTGCAGACCGCGAGCATGCGTTCGAAGCCGGCGCCGGTATCGATCGCCTTGCGCGGAAGCTCTTCGAGCTTGCCGTCCGCGGTTCGATTGTACTGCTGAAAGACGACGTTCCAAATCTCGACGTACCGGTTTCCAACGTTCGGGCCGGTATCGTCGGGGCCGCTGGCGTGTGCGGCGCCGGTATCGTAGAAGATCTCCGTGCACGGGCCGCACGGCCCCGTCGCGCCCATGGTCCAGAAGTTCTCTTCGTCGAACCGCGTTATGCGCCCGGGATCGAGTCCAACTTCGCCGATCCAGATCCGCTCCGCTTCGTCATCGCCGGTATGCACGGTCACGTACAACAGGGCTGGATCCAGCTTGAGCGTTTGCGTGAGAAACTCCCAGGCCCACGCGATCGCTTCGCGCTTGTAATAATCACCGAAGCTGAAGTTTCCGAGCATCTCGAGGAAGGTGCCGTGTCGACCGGTCCGTCCCACGCTTTCGATGTCGCTCTTCGCGCCGGCGACGCGCAGGCAGCGCTGCACCGTCACCACGCGCGGCGCGGGCGCGGGCTGCTCGCCGAGAAAGACGGGGACGAACTGCTCCATTCCCGCGATTGTGAAGAGCGTCGTCGACATCTCGTGCGGAATCAGACTCGCCGGCGGAAGCAGCTTGTGCTGCTTGCCGGCGAAGAAATCGATCCACGCCTGCCTCAACTCCTGACTCTTCATCGCTTTCTACTATAACCGCGCTGCCGGAAAACGTCGATGCGCGCGACGCGCTGCCGAGGAAGCTCGGACCGACGAGCGCAGCCACGGAGGGCGAGAGCGAGGAGGCCGTGCAGCAGGAGCGTAGCCCGGAGGGCGGAGCGACGAGCGGTTCCGAGGCGGCGTGTCGTGCGCTACGACATTTACGGCAGCGCGCACACCTACTCCGCTAGGACGGACCGCAGTTTTTCAAGCGCTTTGGCTTGCAGGCGAGAGACGTGCATTTGCGAGACGTTGAGGCGCTTGGCAATTTCGGTCTGCGAGATGGATTCATAGAAGCGCAGATAGATGATGACGCGCTCGCGTCCGCTGAGCACCTCGAAGGCGCGCTCGAGATTCGCGCGATCTTCGAGGAGCTCCAAGCCGGCGTCGGAGACGCCGACCGTATCGGCGAGGGTCTGCGACTTTTTGTCGTTCTCGCCGGAGACTTCGCTGTCGAGCGAGAGGAGGTTATAGGCCTGACCGAGTTCCTGCGCTTCCAGAATCTCTTCCTCGCCGGCGTTAAGATGGCTCGCGAGTTCCGCAACGGTGGGACTGCGTCCCAATTCGATTGCGAGCTTGTCGCTGGCCCGATTGACCGCGAGGTTGAGCTCTTGAAGACGCCGCGGAACCTTCACGGCCCAACCTTTGTCGCGAAAGTACCGCTTGATCTCGCCGACGATCGTCGGCGTCGCATAGGTTGTGAACTCGACGCCGCGTTCGGTATCGAAGCGATCGATGGCCTTGAGCAATCCGACCGTGCCGACCTGAACGAGGTCGTCGAGCGGCTCGCCCCGGTTTGCAAAGCGCACCGCAAGAAAGCGCACGAGGTTCAGATGAACGACGATGAGTTCGTCACGCAGGAGCTCATACTCTCGATCGCTGCGTTTGGGGTCCTCTTCGTGGCGCCGGCGCGCGCCGATAAAGCGCGCAAATAGTTCGCGCGTCCGCTCGCGGTCCGGGCGCGTTTCCTCGCGTGAATGCACTAAGTTTTTCTGGTGTGAATCACGGGGCTGGTTGCGCCAGACGACCGAGGCGCTTGACCATCGAGATGTCGATGCCGTGCTGTGGATGGACGTCATAGCTCACCTCGTCCATGAGGGTACGAATTAGAAAAATTCCGAGTCCGGCGATTCGAGCCTCTTCGAAGTTAATGCTCTGGCGATCCGGCGGGTGGGCCGCATGACCGCCGGTATCGCGGACGCGAATGCGCAGCGCCTGGGGCGACACCTCACAGGTGAGGAACAGAAATTCGCCGCGTCCCTCGTGCTGAATGATCGCAGCGCACGCTTCCGCAACGGCCAACTTGACGTCTTCGATCTCTTCGATCGAAAAATGCAAGCGGTTTGCCACGGTCGCTCCCGCGAGCCGAGCCAAGGCGACCCATTCGGCGCGCGCCGGGATGCGCAACTCGACGAGTTCGGGCGCGGAATGCTCGACCGCCTGATTCATACCAGCGCTTTCATCGCTGCGTCCTCGCTATCGAAGATGCCGAAGATTTTTACCAGGCCGGTGATGTCGAAGATCTTCTTGATCTGCAAGTTCGTACAGACGAGGTTGACGGAGCCGCCGTGCTCCCGCACGCGCTTGAGTCCGCCGATCAACACGCCCAGTCCGGTCGAGTCGATATAGCGCACCTTTTCGAGGTTAATGACCAAGTGATAGACGCCTCGATCGATCAGCGTACCGATCGCCTCTTTGACTTTGGGCGACGTGTAGACGTCGATCTCGCCGGCGAGCTCGACGACGTAACAGTCGCCGGGCGCTTCGCGGACGTTTACTTTAATGTCCAAGCGGCTACCCGTCGGCTTTCCGCTGGAGCTCGTCGGCGGTCTCGTCTGCGGCCGCACGACCCTCCGCAACGGCTGCATCGATATTCGCGCGCGCGCTTTCGACGACTTGACGACCGCGTTCGTATAGTTCCGAGACGCTCGACTGCCACTGCGAGGTGACGTCGTTGACCTTGCCGCGAAGATCGCCCGTCGCACCCATGGCAAAGTTCCCGGCGTCGCGTGCCTTTCCGGCGAGCCTGTCCCTCGTCTCTTCCTGAGTCAGAAGCACCGCCGCAGCACCGCCAATTACTGCGCCGATGAGAAAACCGGCGAAGAATCCGCCTCCGCCATCGCCTTTACCCATCGTTAACTACTCCTTGGTCTTTCGGTCTTTTCCAGTAACCAAGCGACGTAAACCGGCGGTTACACCGCCGAGTGTCGCGCCGACGTTGACGATCGCAGGTACGACCGCACTCTTCGTCAAGTCGGCAGTCTGCGCCAGCGTGCCGGCCGTCTCCTCGAGCGATCGCGTAACCTCGTCGATGTGAGCGAGCGTACTCGTCGCCGGCGTGCCGATGTTCTCCAGCTGCCGGTCGACGCCGTCGAGGGTTATACGCGCGCGCGCGAGCGTCTTCGCGAGTGCCATGGCCGCGACCAGTACGCCGATGCCGACTAAGAGCGCACCGACGCCCGCAAGCACGTCGAGAACTAAAGGGCCCCACTCAGTATTACTCAAGCCTCTGCCTCCAGCGGCGCGCGGTTCGTTTTTTGAGTCTACCCATCCCGCCGCAGCGCCGCTACCGGGCTGCGAAGCTCGGCCACGACCTCCGGAAGGAGCCTCACCACCCGGTCGATCTCGGCGGACGAGTTCTCAACTCCCAGCGTAAATCGGATTGCGCCGCTTTGCCAGCGTTCCTCGAGGCCCATCGCCGCAAGAACGTGACTGCGTTCCAGGCTTCCCGAGGTGCAGGCGCTTCCCGCCGAGGCAGCGACGCCGGCCAGATCGAGCGCGATCAGCAGCGCCGCCGACTCGACTCCGGCGAAGCTGAGGTTTAGATAGTTGGGCAAGCGCGGCGCGGCCCCGTTGGTGCGAACGTCGGGGACTCCGGCGTGGATGCCCGCCTCGAGACGGTCCCGCAGCTTCTCGACTCGGACGCCGTCGCGCTCGCGCTCGCCGGCCGCCAACTCCAGCGCGCGAGCCATCCCGGCGATCCCCGAGAGGTTCTGGGTGCCGGAACGCCGTCCGAACTCTTGCCCGCCCCCATACAGAATCGGAGCCAGCGGTACGCCGGAGCGGACGTAGAGGACGCCGGCGCCATGCGGCCCGCCGGCCTTGTGCGCGGAGAGCGAGAGCAGGTCTACGCCGAGCTCGTCAACTACCAGCGGGAGCCAGCGCGCCGCCTGGACGGCGTCGGTATGAATAAAGACCCCTCGTTTGTGGGCTATAGCTGCCAGCCGGGCGATCGGCTGGATCGTCCCCGTCTCGTTGTTCGCGTACGCCACGGAGGCCAGTACCGTATTCGGCTGCAGCGCCGCCTCGAACTCGGCGGGGTCGACCTGCCCCCCTGAATCGACCCTCAGCAGCGTGATCTCACAGCCTTCTTCGCACAAGCGGTCGAGGGCGGCCAGCACCGAACGATGCTCGGTTGCGGCGCAAACGAAATGCGAGCCGGCGGCAGTCGCGCGTGCGACGCCGAGAAGCGCCAGGTTATTCGATTCCGTCCCGCTCGACGTGAACAGGATCTCGCTTCGGGCGGCTCCGAGCAAGGTCGCAATCCGCTGCCGCGCCGCGTCGAGGGCGGCGCGCGCCCGCCGGCCTTCGGCATGAAGCGAACTGGGGTTATACTGCGCCTCGGCTTCACGCATCGCGGCCGCCGACTCCGGGCGGAGCGCCGTCGTTGCCGCATTGTCGAGATGAAATTCGCTCGGAGTTCACAGGTCGCTCACAGTCTGCCGTTCTATTATCTGGTTGTGCGAAGCTCCAACGCACACTCCGAGAAGTAGCAACGGGAAAACTGGCGGTCCGAGAATCACTCGGACCGCCGCTTTTTATAATACCGGCGGCCGCTCAATCCCGGCGGCACGTTGAGTTGAGTTACGCTGTAATCGTCGTGAGCGTAGTGGTAGCCCTCACCGTATCCTAACTCTCGCATGAGTCCGGTAGGCGCGTTGCGCAGGTGCATGGGAACGGGATCGTTGCGCGTCTTCAATACGTCTTCCATCGCCGAACCGTAGGCACGCCCGACCTCGTTGCTCTTGGGCGCCGTCGCGAGGTAGAGCGCCGCGTGCGCGAGCGGATAGAATCCCTCGGGCATTCCGACGAAGTGCACGGCCTGCTGCGCGGCGACCGCCACTTGCAAGCCTCGTGAATCGGCAAGACCGACGTCTTCCGAGGCGAGAATCACCAGCCGCCGTGCGATGAAGAGCGGATCTTCTCCGCCGTCGACCATGCGCGCGAGCCAATAGAGCGACGCATCGGGATCGCTTGCCCGAACGGATTTGATGAACGCGCTAACGATATCGTAGTGCATTTCGCCGGCCTTGTCGTACTGCGAGGCACGCCGTTGCATTGCTTCGTATACGAGTTGCGCGTCGATGGTCGTGCGATTGCCGGCGCTTGCGGTCGCCGCGGCGAACTCAAGTGCGTTGAGGGCGGCGCGCGCGTCGCCGTTGGCGAGCGAAATCAGGAGGCGCCGGGCGTCGTCGTCGAGGCCGATCGCGAGGGCGCCGAGGCCGTTCTCGCCGTCGGCGAGCGCGCGATCGACGATTCGTCCAACGTCCTCGTCCGATAGCGGTTGAAGCACGAAGACGCGCGCACGCGAGAGCAGCGCCGAGTTGACCTCGAATGACGGATTCTCCGTCGTTGCCCCAATGAACGTGACGGTGCCGTCCTCGACGTGCGGAAGCACCGCGTCCTGCTGCGCTTTATTGAACCGGTGAATCTCGTCGATGAAGAGCACCGTGCGCTTGCCGACGCGCTGACGCGCTTTCGCCTCGGCGGCGACGCGCCGCAAGTCCGCGACCCCCGCGCTCACCGCCGACATTCCCTCGAAGTGCGCGCCCGTCGTGCGCGCCACGATCTGCGCGAGGGTGGTCTTGCCGCTGCCGGGCGGTCCCCAGAGAACCATCGACGGCACCGCGTCGCGCTCGATCGCGGCGCGCAAAGCTCGGCCCGAGCCGAGCAGCGCCTCCTGTCCGACGAACTCGTCGAGCGTGCGCGGCCGCATCCGCGCCGCCAGCGGCATCTCGTTCCGAGCGAAGCCGAGCATCGTCACGCTGCCTAGGGCGCCGAACTCGGTACCGGCTCCGTTAGTCCGTTCTTCGGCACCTTGATCGGCCGCGGCGTCGCCAGCTTCCGATGGATCTCGCCGGGGAACTGCATCGTCACGTCACCCTCGGCATGCGCGGTTCCGGTCGCCGTGTTGTAGAGCACCCTTTTTGCGGTCATGCTGCGCGTGCCTTGGCTTATGTGCACCGAGCCTTCAAGCAGCAGCGTATGGTCTGCGTCGTTCAGCGTACCCGTATTCGCATCGACGACCGTATCGGCTTGGACGTAATGAACGTTGCCGTCCGCTTTGTACAGTTTTGCCGCTCCGTCGATCTGCGCTTTATCGGCGGTCAATGTGGAGGGGCTCGGAGAGCGCGGCGCGCCGCCGCCCGCAAAAGCTTGCGCGTTGCCCTGCGAGTCGTGCATGACGACGTGGCCGTTGAGAAAGAGCAACTTCTTCTTGTAGTTGCCGTTTGCTTTGTCGGCAGTGACGTCGCCGCCCGTGCGCGTCATCACGACTCTGTTCGGCGTGCTGAAGTCGCCGTTCTTGAAGTTCGCATCGAGCGAACTTGCGTGCACGGTCCAGACGCCGAGATCGAACGACGCAGGCGCGGCGCTCGGCGGCCCCGGCGCTTCCGTGGAGCTCGCCGGTGCCGGACGCGGCGGTGCGGAGCGTGCCGGCTGTGCCGGTGGGGCGCCCGGGCGCGGCGGGGGGCTGGGCGAAGCGGCATTTGCGAACGGCGTCGCCAGCGCGATAACGCCGGTGAGCGCGAAGAGTAAGCGAATCATTCTAGGGCGGTATTCTGACATGTCATCCTGAGCTATCGTCCTGAGCCTGTCGAAGGACGTAGGAGCGTACCTTCACCGTCGGTCGTTCGATCGGTCCGAATAGCTCGGTCAGGCGCTGCTCCGAAACGGCACCCTCTCGCAGCAAACGAGGGCGGCTGCCGGAAAGATCGAGGATTGACGATTCGCTATTATAGCGCGTCGGTCCGTGCTCTACCAGGAGATCGGCGCCCGGCAGCATCGAGCGATCCTCGCCGCCCAGGTAGCGTGGACCGCCTCGTGGACTCGCGGCGGTGCCGGCGATCGGACCGCATCGTTCGAGAAGTCCGCGCGCGAACGCATCGTCGGGAACGCGGAATGCGAGCGTCTGAAGTCCCGCCGCAAGTTCGTCGCTGATGAATGCGGGTTTTCGAACGAGTACGATTACCGGAGCCGGGAGCAGCCGTTTGGCCGCATGAATTGCCAGTGGATTGTCGGGCGCGTACTCCAGGAACTCTTGAGCCGTCGCGACGTGCATCGTGAGCGGCCGGTTATCGGGCCGGCCCATTGCGGCGTAGACGCCGTCGATCGCTTCGGAATGGTAGGGATCGCAGCCGATAAGATAGCTCGTATCGTTCGGTAGGATGACCGTTCCGCCGGCAAAGATGGTGCGCGCTACCTCTTCGGAGATCGCGTCGACTTCGACGTTCTGCGCGTCGACGATGCGACCAAATCGCTCAGGCGGCATCCGCTACGGAATCACGCTTCAGATTCGAAGCCTGGCGCCGGTACCGATCGCAACGCAAGAGAGCGGATCGTCGGCAACGATTGCCGGCACGCCGGTGACCTCCGAGAGCAGCTTCTCGAAACCGCGTAAGAGCGCTCCGCCACCCGTGAGGATGATGCCGCGATCGATGATGTCCGCCGCTAACTCCGGCGGAGTTTTTTCGAGCACGGCCTTCACCGCTTCGACGATCGCCCCCACCGGCTCCGACAGGGCTTCGCGTATCTCTTCGCTCGTAATTTTCACCGTCTTGGGCAGACCGTTGATGAGGTCGCGCCCGCGAATCTCCATCGCGAGTTCCTGTTCGAGCTTATAGGCCGAGCCGATTTTGATTTTAATTTCTTCGGCCGTCCGCTCGCCGATCATGAGATTGTAGACGCGGCGAATGTACCGTACGATGGCCTCGTCCATTTTATTTCCCGCGACGCGCAGCGACTGCGAAACGACGATGCCGCCGAGCGAGATCACCGCGACGTCGGTCGTGCCGCCGCCAATATCGACGACCATGCTCCCGGAGGGTCCGCCGATCGGCAAACCCGCGCCGATTGCCGCCGCCATCGGCTCTTCGATGATGCCGACGTCGCGTGCGCCGGCGAGTTTGGCCGCATCTTTGACTGCCCGCTCTTCGACGCTGGTAATCTCGGCGGGTACGCAAATCGTGACGTGCGGTTTTGGTTTGAGGATCGACGACCACCACGAGCGGTCTTTCATGACCTTTTTGATGAAGTACGAAAGCATCGCCTCGGTCACTTCAAAGTCGGCAATCACCCCGTCGCGCAGCGGACGAATCGCTTGAATGTGCGACGGCGTTCGCCCGAGCATTTGACGCGCCTCTTCCCCCACGGCCAGCACTCGGCCCGTGTTGACGTCTTTGGCGACGACCGACGGCTCGCGCAAAACGATTCCTTTGCCTTTAACGTGCACGAGCACGTTTGCCGTGCCGAGATCGATCCCGATATCCAAGTTACGGTTCCTTCACTCCGGAGTTGAAAAGCTATCCAGTTGCGGAGACGCGAGGGTACTCGCTCGTCTCGAATAATCCCGTCGGCTCGACCAGTGGGGTGACGCCGCTGCTGCGCTGCACCTGACCGCCGAGCTCGGAGAGCAGTTCTTCGAGACGCTCGTAACCGCGATCGATGTATTCGAGGCCGATGATTTCGGTCTCGCCCACAGCGGCGAGCCCCGCGACGACCAGTCCGGCGCCCGCGCGAATGTCGGGCGCCTCGACGGGAGCTCCCGAGAGCTGCTTAGGGCCTTTGATGACGGCCGCATTGCTCTCCATCGTCACTTTGACGTCCGCACCCATGCGCGCCAGTTCGTTCACGTATGAAAAACGCGCGTTGAAAATCGATTCCTCAACCACGCTGGTGCCGGGACACGTGCAGAGAAAACCGACAACTTGCGGCTGCAAGTCGGTCGCGAAGCCCGGGTATGGGGCCGTGAGGATATCGGTGCCGCCGGTGATTCCATCGGCCTTCACGCGAATCCAATCGTCGCCGGTCATCGTCGCGACGCCGCACTCAACCAGCTTGTCGGTCAACGCGGTGAGGTGGTCCGGCCGGCACGCTTTGACCGTTACGTCGCCGCGCGTCACTGCGCCGGCGAGCAGGAGGGTTCCGGTAACGATGCGATCGGGAATGATCTCGTACTCGACGCCGTGCAGCTCGGGAACGCCCTCGATGACGATCGTGTCGGTTCCCGGGCCGAAGATTCTTGCGCCCATCGCGACGAGGAAGTTCGCCAGATCGACGACCTCCGGTTCCATCGCGACGTTATTCAACTTGGTCGTACCTTCGGCGAGGACTGCGGCCAGCATCGCATTCTTCGTCGCGCCGACGCTGGGCATCCGAAAATCGATCTCGGCACCGCGCAGCTGCGGGCCGTGCGATTGTGCGATCAAATATCCGTGCGCGTTGTGTACGTCACAGCCGAGCGCTACGAAAGCTTGCTCGTGCATGTCGGTCGCCCGCGTTCCGAGCACGCAGCCACCCGGCAAGGGCACCTCGGCTCGCCCGAACCGTCCCAAGAGCGCTCCGACCACATCGAACGACGCGGCGAGCTTACGAACCAGCGCGTAGGGTGCGCGATAGGAGGCGACGTTGCTCGCGTCGATCGTCAGCGTGTTATCGCCTTCGTAACGAATGCGGGCGCCGAGCGCCTCGAGCAGCGACGACATCACCGAGACGTCGGTGATGCGCGGAACGCGATGGAGCGTCACGGTGCCCTTGGCCAATACGGACGCCGCCATGATCGGAAGCGCGGCGTTCTTGGCGCCGTGCGTCGTTACGGAACCCTCCAAGCGCACGCCGCCGCGTATTCGCAATGTCGTCTCAAGCCGGTCGAGCATATACTCCGCTTACCGTTCGCGTAGACGCTCCGCTCGCCTACCGGCGAGCCGAGGCCTCACTTATGTCCGGTGAGGCGCAGCTTCGCTTCGGCAAACTCGATTTTGACCTGCTCGCGCGCAAAGAGCTCCCGGTCCGCACCCGCCGCCTTCTGCCGCTCCGTCGCCTCGCTGAGCTCTTGACGCGCCTCCGAAACGAGCACGTCTTCAAAACGAACCGCTGCGTCCACAAGCACCGTCACGCCCTCGGGAAGCGCCTGCATAAAGCCCTCGCCCGTTGCCAGCTCGAGTCGCGAAACCGGCCCGCTTTCGCTACCGTTTTGCCGCACGTTCGCCCGCAGAACGCCGGGCCGCAGAGCGGCGAGAAACGGCGCGTGGTGGGGAAGTATGCCTTCCTCGCCCTCGGTCGTCACGGCGATAACGAGCTCGGCGTCGCCATCGAAGACGACTTGCGACGGCGTAACGAGCTTGAACGGAACGGAACTAGCCACGCGACATCCGTTCGGCGTTTTCGCGGACCTCGTCGATCGTGCCCGCATAGAAGAACGCGCCCTCCGGCAAGTCGTCTACCTTACCTTCGAGGATTTCCTTGAACGACGCGATCGTCTCGGGAAGCTTGACGTATTTACCCGCCCGGCCCGTGAACTGTTCTGCGACGAAGAACGGCTGTGAGAAGAAGCGCTGAATGCGCCGCGCTCGGGCGACGGCGACCTTGTCGTCTTCCGAGAGCTCTTCGACGCCGAGAATCGCGATGATATCCTGCAGATCTTTATACCGCTGGAGCACTTCTTGGACGCCGCGGGCGACCTCGTAATGTTCTTCACCGATGATCTGCGGATCGAGAATGCGTGAGGTCGACGCGAGGGGATCGACGGCCGGATAGATGCCCAGTTCGGAGATCGGCCGCGAAAGCGCCGTCGTGGCATCCAGATGCGCGAATGTCGTCGCAACGGCCGGATCGGTGTAGTCGTCGGCCGGAACGTAGACCGCTTGCACCGAGGTGATCGATCCTTTGCGCGTCGAGGTTATGCGCTCTTCGAGCACGCCCATGTCGGTGGCCAGGGTCGGCTGATACCCGACGGCCGACGGCATGCGGCCCATCAGCGCCGAGACCTCCGAACCGGCCTGCATGTAGCGGAAGATGTTGTCGATGAAGAGCAGTACGTCGGCGCCGAGCTCGTCGCGGAAATACTCCGCCATCGTGACGCCGGTCTGCGCGACGCGGAAACGTACGCCCGGCGGCTCGTCCATCTGCCCAAAGACGAGCGTCGTCTGCGCGAGCACGCCCGACTCTTTCATCTCCAGCCAGAGATCGTTGCCTTCACGCGTGCGCTCGCCGACGCCGGTGAAGACCGAGAAACCCTTATGCACGTACGCGATGTTGCGAATCAGCTCTTGAATGAGCACCGTCTTGCCGACGCCGGCGCCGCCGAAGAGTCCGACCTTTCCGCCGCGCGTATACGGCGCCATCAAATCCACGACTTTGATGCCGGTCTCGAAGACGCGCGCCGTCGGCTCCTGATACTTCAGCTCCGGAGCCGGCCGGTGGATCGGCCAGCGCGCCGCCGCTTTCACCGGCGCGTCGCTGTCGATCGCTTCACCCAAGACGTTGAAGATACGCCCGAGCGTGCCTTCGCCGACGGGAACCTCGATCGGACCGCCGCTGTTTCGCACCCCCGCACCGCGAACGAGTCCGTCGGTCGAGCCGAGCGCGAGGCAACGCACCTGATTGTCGCCGAGCTCGTCCTGCACTTCGAGCGTCAGCTCGCGCGCCTGCATCGCGGTGCCGCCGAGTTCGACTCCCCCGGAGGAACCGTTCGACGATTTCGCGCCTTCGTTCACGCCGACGAGCAGCGCGTCGTTGATCCTCGGCAGCGTCTCGGGCGTAAACTCGACGTCGACGACGTTCCCGAGCACTTGAACGACTTTGCCAGTGGCAGTTGTGGCTGTGGGCATTTTGGATCTCGTTTCCTTATGTCTGGTTTGCTTTAAGCGTAGAGTAACTTGCGTGAGCGGCATCCGCTTCGGAGACGCTCGCTCCGGACGTCCTGTCCTCCTCGCTCGGCTCGATTTTCGTAAGAGCGAGCTTTGAAGAACACATCCTGTGTTGTCCGAAAATCGAGACGCTCCTTAGCGGAACGCCGCTCACGCACGTTACTCAACTCCCAGCGCCTCCGCGCCGCCGACGATCTCCAAAAGCTCCTTGGTGATCGCGGCCTGGCGGGCGTTGTTCATTTGAATCGTGAGTTCGTCGATGAGCTTCGACGCGTTGTCGGTGGCATTGGTCATCGCGACGAGCTGGGCGGCGAAGAAGGCGGCGTCGGTTTCGAGCATCGCCGAGTAGAGCGCGAACTCGAGGTACTTCGGGAGTAACCGCGAGAGCACGAATTCGGGCGACGGAGAAAACTCGATCGTCCCCTTCGACTCGGCTCCGCCTCGCTCAGGACTGCGCTCGCTACGCTCGCTTGCCGATTCGGAAGGTTCGAAGGGCACGAGTTTGCGCGTCTGCGGTCGCTGCGACATCATCGTCACCAGCCGTTGCGAGACGAGCACGATCTCCGAAATGACGCCGCGATTGAAGTCGTCGGTGACCGCGCGAGCGACCTCGCGGGCGGTATCGAGCTTCGAATCTCCTCCCAGCGGCCAAGCCTGTTGGTCGGTGATGCCTATGCGGCGAACCGCGTTACGCGCTTTGATTCCGACCGTGTACCAGCGCACCGCGCTCTGCTTGCGCGCGAAGCCCTCGGCGGCGGCGATCGCGTTGGAGTTGAACGCGCCCGCGAGTCCTTTGTCGGCCGTCATCAGGACGATGCCCGCCGGCGCTCCCTGCTTTCCGGACTTCATGAACGGATGGTCGACCGTGGTCACGGCGGCGATGAGATCGGCGAGCATCTGCGCGAGCGCGTCGGCATAGGGGCGCGCGCGCTTCCGCGCGGCTTCCGCACGGCGAATCTTCGCTGCGGCCACCTGCTTCATCGCCTTCGTGATCTGCTGCGTATTCTTGAGCGACCGGATCCGGTCGCGCAAGTCTCGAACCGTTGCCATCCTTCGACTACGCCCTCCGGGCTGCGCTAATCATCAAAAGCTTTTGTTGAAGGCGGTGAGGGCGGCGTCGAGCTGTTTGCTCGTTTCGTCGGAGAGCTGGCCGCTGTCGGCAATCGCCTTGAGGACTTCGGGATGCTTGTCGTGCAAGAAGTCGATCAGCGCGGAGGCCCAGTTCTGCAGGCGCGCGGTTGGAATGTCGTTGACGAAACCCCGGGTCGCCCCGTAGAGAATTGCGACCTGATCTTCGGTCGCCTGCGGTCGATACTGCGGCTGCTTGAGCAGTTCGGTGAGCTTCTCCCCGCGCATCAGCTGGTTCTGCGTCGCTTTGTCGAGGTCGCTCGCGAGCTTGGCGAAAGCGGCGAGATCGCGGTATTGGGCGAGCTCGAGCTTGAGCTGTCCCGCGACCGCTTTCATGGCCTTGGTCTGCGCGGCTCCGCCGACACGCGAGACGGAGAGCCCAACGTCGACGGCCGGCCGAATGCCTTGAAAGAAGAGTTGCGGCGTCAGATAGATCTGGCCGTCGGTGATCGAGATGACGTTGGTCGGAATGTACGCCGAGAAGTCGCCGGCCTGCGTCTCGATCACCGGCAGCGCCGTCAACGAACCGCCGCCCATTTCGTCGGAGAGCTTGGCGGCACGTTCCAAGAGCCGCGAATGCAGGTAGAAGACGTCGCCGGGATAGGCTTCGCGGCCCGGCGGCCGGCGCAGCAAGAGCGACATCTCGCGATACGATTGCGCGTGCTTGGTGAGATCGTCGTAAACAATCAGCACGTCCTTACCTTCATACATGAGCTCTTCGGCCATCGCGCATCCGGCAAAGGGCGCCAGCCAACGCAGCGCGGCGGCTTCGGAAGGGCTGACCGCGACGATCGTCGTGTAGGGCATCGCGCCCTTCTGCTCGAGGATCTCGGCGAGAGCGGCGACGGTCGAATTCTTTTGGCCGATCGCGACGTAGACGCAGAAGACGTTGCGCCCGCGCTGATTGATGATCGTATCGACCGCCATAGCCGTCTTGCCGGTCGAACGGTCGCCGATGATCAGCTCGCGCTGTCCCTTACCGATGGGAATGAGTGCGTCGATCGCGCGGATGCCGGTCTGGAGCGGCTGCTTGACCGGCTGTCGCTGCACGACCGTCGGCGCGACGTTCTCGATCGTGCGGTAACGTCTCGTTTCGATATCGCCCTTTCCGTCGATCGCTTGACCGAGCGGGTTGACGACGCGCCCGAGCAGTGCTTCGCCGACCGGAACCGAGGCGATGCGACCGGTGCGCCGCACGGTGTCGCCTTCTCTGATCTCGACATCGGGGCCCATGATCACGACGCCGACGTTATCCTCTTCGAGATTCAGCGCGACCCCTTGGAGACCGTTTGCGAACTCGACGAGTTCCGAAGAGCGTACGCCGCGTAGGCCGTAGACGCGCGCGAGATTCGCGCCGACCTCGATAACGGTACCGACTTCGTCTTCTTGAATTCCGGTCTTGAACTGCTCGATCTGCTGTTTGAGGATTCCGGCGATTTCGTCTGCGTTTATCATTCGTCAACTTTCATCGTGGGTTTAGCTTGCCTGCGATAGTTCTCGTGCGAGGGCCGAAAGACGGCCCGAGACAGACGCATCGATGCGCCGGTCGCCCATCATGATGCGCAGGCCGCCGATCAGCTGCGGATCGACGACCTCGGTCACCTCGAACTTCTTCTTGTAATGGTCCTCGAGCTGCGCAATCAAACGCGCGTACTCGGCGCGGTCGAGCGTACGAGCCGACTCGAGGGTCAACGGCTCGACGCCGCGCGCGGCCCGCTCCAGCGCGAGGTATTCGTCGACGATCGCCCGCAGCAAGACTTCTCGCCGCTTTCGGACGAGCAGCAACAGCGCGTGCAGCGCGATCGGATGAATCTTTCCTTCGAAGGCTTGCGCGAGCAGGCGTTCTTTCGACGGGCGATCGACCACCGGGGACTCGTAGAACTCGCGAACTCGAACCGTCCCGCCGATTGCGGCCGCGAGTGCGTTCAAGCCGGCCGTGACCTGGTCGACGGCGTTCTGCTCGCGCGCAAGCGTCGCGATCGCGACGGCGTAGCGGCGTGCCAGCGTGCGGTTAACCACGCGGCGCGCCCTCCAACGAGCCGGCAAAGCCGGCGATGAAGCGCGAATCGAGCTCCGGCCCGACGCGTCGCGAGGCTTCCTCGCGCGCAGTCTGCAGCGCGCGTTCGATCAGTTCGTCGCGCAGCCGTTGGCGGGCAGCGGTGCGCGCCCGCTGGAGTTCGCGCCCGGCATCGGACAACGACCGCTCGCCGGACTCCGTCGCTTCTTGCAGTAACGCTTGGTGTTCGTGCTCGGCGCGAGCGCCCGCGCGGCGTTCGATCAACGCGGCGTCGTGACGCGCCGTCTCGATCTCGGCGCGCAATGCCTCGAGCGCGGCTTTCACCTCGTCGCGATGCGCCTCGGCTTCGGCGATTTGGCGATTGCTGCGCTCCTGTGCCGCCATGACGACCGGAACGATCCAGCGGAACCACATCCAGACCAGCACGGCGATGAAAATAACCGACGCGACGATCTGGCTCCACAGCGCGATTTTGATGTACAGCTGCAGGTCGTTCATCGGGCCGCCTCGGGAACGACCCGGTCGAGCATCACGTTGGCGAGCCTTCGGACGGCCTCTCCCTCGCCGGCGCGAGCCGTTTCGAGCTCCGTTTCGGCCGTCCGCTGCGCCTCCTCGATCATGCTCTTCGCCTGCCGCGCGTACCGGGTCGACATTTCGGCCGCTTCGTTCGATGCAGCCGCGCGCGCCGCGGCAACGTGATGCTCTGCCCCGCGGCGAGCGGCGGAACGGATGCCCTCGGCCTCTTCGCGCAGATTGCGCGCTTCCTCCTGATACCGGTCGTAATCCGAGACCAAACTGTTGATGTAATCGCGCCGCTTAGCGATCGCGCGCCCGACGGGCCGCAGAAAGACGACGTTCAGCAGTGCGAAAAAGATCGCAAAGTTGATCAACTGAACGAAGAGCGTACCGTCGAGGGATAGAAACATCGCGCCTTTAGTGGCCCGTAACCTTCGCCATCAGCGTCGCGAGCGGCGCCAAGCCGAAGATCATATAGAACGCGAGGCCCAGCGCGATGATCGGGAATGCTTCCAGCACGCCGACGCCGAGGAACATAAACGTCATGATGTTCGGACGCGCTTCCGGTTGACGGGCAATCGCTTCGACCGCTTTGCTTGCGACGATGCCGTCACCGATGGCCGAACCGAACGCGACGCCGGCGACGATGATGCCGAACGCCAGCAGGGTAAATGCTGCTACTAACGCTTCAGGACTCAAGGACGTAACCTTTCTTAATGACTTTCGCCGATCGCCAGCGAGAAGTAGACGATCGCCAGAAGGGTAAACACGAACGCTTGGACGGTGCCGACGAAAAAGTTAAAGAACTGAATGAAGAACGGGACTATCGTTACCGCCAGCGAGAGATTGAGCGCACCGATCATGATGTGCGACTCGATGACCGACGCGACGATCAGGAAGAGCAACTCGCCGACGAAGATATTGAAGAAGAGCCGGGCCGCGAGCGTCAGCGGTCGCGAAAACTCCTCGATGAGATTGATCGGGAGCAGCCACGCAAACGGCTGAATCAGGTGCTTGGCGTGCGTCTTCGGAAACAGCACCCAGGTCGCAAGCCAAACGGTGAGGGCTAACGGAACGGTCGTGTTGAGATCGGCGGTCGGAGAGCCGCCGACCGGAAGCCCCAGTGCCTTGAACGGCAGCATCCCGAACTGATTGAGCAAGAAGATGAAGACGAACAGGGCGATGAAAAACGGCACGAAGGGTTCGCCGCGCTTGCCCAACGTGCTGGTCGCGAGATCGGCGACGTAGTTGACCACGCCCTCGACCACGACTTGGCGTTTGGTCTGAGTCGGCCGGCGATAACTCGCACCGACCCACGCAAAAAATGCCAGGGCCAGCGCCATGACGATCCACGTCGTCACGATCGTGTCGGCATGCACGGGCCCCAACACGGGCACGTGCCACAGTATGTGCTCGCCCAGGTTCTCTTGCACGAAGGTGTTCTCGTTTTACTTTCGCTCGAATGCGCGCAGCGCGCCAACTGCAAACAACGCTAAGGGGAGGAAAAAACCGGCGAAGTACCAGGCCATCGACCACCAGGGCCCGTGTACGGCGAACGCCACGGGGACTATACCGAAGACCCCGATTCGCAGGAAACTACTTAAGACGAAGAGCCCTACGGTCCGGTTCTTCAAGAGTAGTTCGCCGCTACTCCCGGTCAGCTGGGCGTTTATTACCCCGCAGATTCCACCGGTTGCGAGTGCCAGTGCCGGGAACGGAAGCCAGCGGACCACCAGGAGCGCCACCACGGCGATGCTCGCCAGAGACCAGATCGAGACTGCCCGTTTGAGCGCAAAGTAAGCAGCGAGATCGGCCGCCGCGTCGGCGTCGCTGTAGCTACGCCTGCGGCGCTTTTCCTCCTGCATCGGAGATTACATGGACCGCAGCAGCAGGCGGTAGGCGGAGTAGCCGCCCAGCGCCAGCCCGACGAAGAGGCCGGCGGCGACCAGGATCGGAGTCCGAAGCCGCTCGGCCAGCCAGGCTCCTACAAAGAGTCCCGCTACGGTCGTGAGCGCGAACGTGCCGCCGGCCGCCAGGACCGGAACGATCGGCTTCACCCCGCGAAAGGCTCGGGATAGGGTCCGCCGCGCAAGCGCGCGGCGAGCCATGCGGCGATACGGGCCGCAGCGAGGCCGTCGCCGTACGGGTTCGCCGCCTGCGCCATTTCCGCGTACGCGACCGGGTCGCTCAGAAGGCGACGCGCCGCGGCAACGATTCGTTCGCGCCGGTGGCCGACGAGCTCGAGCGTACCGGCGGCCAGCCCCTCGGGACGCTCGGTCTCCTCGCGCATCACGAGCACGGGCTTGCCGAGGCAGGGCGCCTCCTCTTGGAGTCCGCCCGAGTCGGTCAGGACGAACGTCGAGCCTTTTACCGCCGCGACCATCGCCGCGTAGTCGATTGGGTCGACCAAGACCACGCCCGCAACGCCGTCGAGCACGGCGTGCGCGACCGGGGCGACGCGCGGCGACGGATGTACCGGCCAGTAAATTTGCGGGCGCTCCGGCAGCTGCGAAATCTCGCGCAGCGCTTCGCTGATGCTCTGCATGAAGGGATGGTTTTCGCGCCGGTGCGCGGTCACGACGATCGCCGGACGCTGCGGATCGATCTCGTTCCATCGCGGCGGCAACGGGAGGTCGGTGCGCGCGGCGGTCTCTGCAAATGCGTCGATGACCGTGTTGCCGGTAACGACGACGTCGTCCGCGCAGACGTGCTCCTGCAGCAGGTGCTCGCGCGCGAGCGCCGTCGGCGCAAAGTGGTACGACGCAATGACGCCGGTGAGCCGCCGGTTCATCTCTTCGGGATACGGCAGCCAACGATTCTGCGTCCGCAAACCCGCTTCGACGTGGCCGACGGGAATCTGCTGGTAAAATGCCGCGAGCGCGGCCGCCGTGCTCGTCGTCGTGTCGCCGTGCACGAGCACGACGTCGGGCCGGGCTTCGGTCAAGACGCGTTCCATTCCGATCAGCACGCGGGTCGTTACCTCGGTGAGCGTCTGATCCTCGGTCATCACGTCGAGATCGTATTGCGGCACGATGCCGAAGAGCGCGAGCAGATCGTCGAGCATCTGGCGGTGTTGCGCCGTAACGCAGACGAGGTCGTCGATGTCGGGATGCAGACGAAGCGCCCGAACGACGGGCGCCATCTTGATGGTATCGGGGCGCGTCCCGAAGACGCTCATGACCTTCAACCCGCCCATGACACTCCGCTACGTTGCGTGGCGAAAAACGTGCGTGAACTCGCCCGAGAAGGCCAGCGCGACCGCCCCGAGCACGAAGCAGACGGCGTAGAGCAGTAAGACCGCCTGACGCACGTTGAGTCCGAAGCGAAAGATGAGCTGATGGTGAAAGTGTCCGCGGTCGGCCTCGGTAATGCGCTTGCCGCTGCTCGCGCGGCGCACGATCGCCGCCGCCGTATCGAGTACGGGCAACGCCAGGACGAGCAGCGGTACGACGACGCTGATCGCAATTGCCGTCTTGCTCGCGCCGATGATCGAAACGGTCGCGAAGACATAGCCGATGAAGAGCGAGCCGGCGTCGCCGAGAATGATTCGTGCCGGATTGAAGTTGTACGGCAGAAAACCGAGCGCCGAACCGGCGAGCGCGACGACGACGAGCGCGACCACGGGATTGCCATGTAGCACGGAGATCACAAAAAGGAAGAGGCTGGAGATCGCGGCAACCCCCGCAAGCAGTCCGTCGAGGCCGTCGAGAAAGTTGATCGCGTTCATCATCCCGACGTACCAAAGAAGGGTCACCGGGACGGAGACCCACATCGGAAAGTCGATCCAGTTCGTTCCGGGATTGTGATCGAACGGATTGTTTATTCCAGGTATCACGAAGCCATAGAGCATGGAGATCAAGGCGACGACGATCTGCGCGACCAGCTTGTTACGCGGCCGCATCTGCATGACGTCGTCCCAGATCCCGACGCCGAGAATGAGCAGACTGCCGAATAGGAGGCCGACGAGCCGGTGAGCCGCGTCGAACTGATCCGCCGCAGGCAGGAATCCGAACGCGGACTCAAGCGTCACGCCGAGCACGGTAAAGAGCGCGAACGCAAAGCCGAAGAAGACGGCGATGCCGCCGACGCGGGGCTTTGGCGAATCGTGCATCCGGCGATCCTCGCCGATGTTGTCGACGATTCCAAGACGGTTCGCCAGCCGAACGATCAGCGGCGTCGCCAAGCCGCTCACGGCGGCGGCGATCGCGAAGGCTGCCAAATAAACGAGGCCGGGACTCACGTGATGCAGGCTCATCCGCGCGCCCCTTCGAGCGTCGCATAGGCCAGGAGCGCAACGCCGGCTTCGGCGAGCAGCTGACTCGCGATCGCATCGGGATAGGCCTGGTCGTACACGATCTTGCTCACGCCGGCGCTGATGAGCAGCTTCGAGCAGTTGACGCACGGCTGATGGGTGCAATATGCCGTCGCCCGCTGCAGGCTAACGCCGTGCAGCGCGCCTTGAACCACGGCATTCGCCTCGGCGTGCGTCGCACGCAAGCAATGTTCGTTGACCAGCGTGCAGCCCACCTCGGTACAGTGCGCGACCCCGCGAGGAGCGCCGTTATACCCCGTCGTCAGGATTCCATGATCGCGGACGAGCACGCAGCCGACCGCGGCACGCGGGCAGGTGGCTCGCGTCCCCACGGTTCGCGCGATCTGCATGAAGTATTCGTCCCAGCCCGGGCGCATCACGTCCGGCCGGGCTACGGCACGTCGAATCGCGATGTCAGTTCTCGAACGCGCCCGCGCAACCGTTCGATCTCGCGTCGCGACTCGATGTCTCCCAAGCCGTCGCAGACGATGCGGGCGACCTCGCGGCACTCCTGCGCGCGCAGACCGCGCGAGGTGATCGCGGGAGTACCGATGCGTATACCGCTGGCCACAAACGGTTTCTGCTTGTCGAACGGAATCGCGTTCTTGTTGACGGTAATTCCGATCTCGTCGAGATAGGCCTCGACGGCTTTTCCGGTGAGCCCCTTCACGGAGACGTCGACGAGCATCAAATGCGTATCGGTGCCGCCGGCGACGAGCCGCAAGCCGGCCTTGACGAACTCTTCGGCCATCGCGCGCGCATTCTCGACGACTTGGCGTTGGTAGGCCGCAAACTCGGGCGCAAGCGCCTCGTTGAAGGCTACCGCTTTCGCCGCGATGGTATGCATGAGCGGCCCCCCTTGAATGCCGGGAAAGACGCTCTTGTCGACGGGCGCCGCCCACCGCTGCGTGCAGAGAATGAATCCGCCGCGGGGACCGCGCAGGGTCTTGTGCGTCGTCGATGTGACGAAGTCCGCAAGCGGCACCGGCGACGGATGCAACCCCGTTGCGGCCAGACCGGCAACGTGCGCGAAATCGACTAAGAGCGCCGCGCCGATCTCGTCGGCGATCTCGCGGAACGGGCCGTATTCCATGATGCGCGGATAGGCGCTGGCGCCGGCGACGATGAGCTTCGGGCGGTATTCGAGCGCCTTCGCGCGGACGTCGTCGAAGTCGATCAACTCGGTATCTTCTCTCACGCCGTACGCCACGGCGTTGTAGAGTTTGCCGGAGAAGCTCACCTTGGTTCCGTGGGTAAGGTGGCCGCCGTGCGCGAGCGACATGCCCAGCGCCGTCTCTCCCGGTTGCAGAACGGCCATGAAGACCGCCATGTTCGCTTGCGCACCGGAGTGCGGTTGGACGTTCGCGTGCTCGGCCGAGAAGAGCTGCTTGCAACGATCGATTGCCAAGTTCTCGGCGACGTCGACCCACTCGCAGCCGCCATAGTAACGTTTTCCCGGATAGCCTTCCGCGTACTTATTGGTCATCACGCAACCCATCGCTTCGCGGACCGCCCGGCTCGCGTAGTTCTCCGAAGCGATCAACTCGAGGTTCTCCCGTTGACGCAGCTCCTCGCCGGCGACAGCGGCGAAGATCTGCGGGTCTTGCGCTTCGAGTGCGCTGCGCGCGAGAATATCCATTGCGTATCCTTTGCTACGGCTTGCCGACAAGGTCTTTCGGCGTCTGCGCGCCGGTGACTTCGCCGCGCTCCACATCCTTGAGCGTGCGCGCGCGCTGCGCGTCGCCGAACTCAAAGAGCTGTTCGGTGCGGTAGGCGTGACGGCCGCCATCGAAGGGTGTGTCGAGATAGATATCGAGCATTCGCTCGATCATCTCCCATCCCGTGAGCCGTTCGGAGAACGCAATCACGTTTGCGTCGTTGTGGCGTCGAGCCAGCTCGGTCGAGTACGGTTCCGCAACCGGGGCGCATCGCACCCCGGGAACTTTATTTGCGGCCATCGCGATGCCGAGGCTCGACCCGCACACGACGATGCCGCGCTCCGCCTGGCCGGTGGCGACGGCCTCACCGACCGCGTAACCGTATTGCGGATAGTCGACCGGCGTTGCATCGTGCGTTCCGAAGTCGCGGATCTCGTGACCCCGCGCCCGGAGCACCGTTCCGATACGGTCTTTGTATTCGAATCCGGCGTGATCTGCGCCGAGGGCGATTCTCATGTTCTCAACATCCTACGGGTGGGTGGCGTCGTGCGGTCGAAGATCGGCTTCGATGAAGCTTGCTTGCGCGAGCAGTTCGCTTCACCGCGATATCGAACGCGGCGAACTCACGCAACTCGAGTTTTTGGACCTGTGCGCTGGCGAGCTCGCTTGCGACGGCATCGTCTTAGACGTGCGTCATTTTCCGCGCACGGACGACGACTACCTCGCCCAAGTCAAGAAGATGGCCGCGGACCGCGGACTCACCATTGCTGCGCTTGCCGACGCGGCATTCTTTTCGGCAGCACCGGAGCGGATGGACGAAATCCTGGCGCGGGCCGACACGCTCGGCGCACCGCTCGTCGCGGCACCGCTCGCTCGTGAAGTCGATGCATCCTGGAGCGAGCAGCTGGCCCGTCTCGGCACCGCAACGTCGCTGGCAAAGAAGCGCAACGTGACTCTGGCCCTGCGCAACGCGCCCGGAACGTTCGCCGCGACGACGCACGACTGCAAGCGCACGGTGAAAGAGACGGACTCGGCGTGGCTGCGCTTCGGTCCCCAACCCGCGCGGCTCGACGCGGCGAGCGATTCGCATCTGCTCGCGCCCAACACGGTCTTGCTCTGGAGCGATCTCGGCGAGAGCGATGCGGCCATCGCCGGTCTCTTGACGGTATTCGCGGGCTTCCGCGGTCATCTCGCGCTCGACGAATCGTCCGGCGCCGCAACGGTAAGCGGCCTTACGGTCGCGATGGAACGCCTGCGAAAGGGAATACTCAACCGCATATAGCGTCTTGCGCGCGAGGATCGAACCTGCGTTCTCGCAGGTGGGTGCGGCCCGGGCGCCGAGCCGGCAGGCATTCGCCCAAGCCGGTTCGTCGTTACCGGAGCTGATGCTCCCTAGGTCAAATAAGTCGGTTCGGTACCTGCGCACGCTGCGCGCTATGCGCAGTCGAGCCCCTCTACCGTACCACCGCCAGTCAAGCAGCAGCCGGGCTCGCCGGGGAAGCGGCGCGACGCGGTTGAAGAGCGAGCACCGTGCTTGCCGTCTCCGTTACGCCGATCGAGCTGCCACTCCATCATCCGTTTACGATTGCGCGCGGCGAAGAACTCGTTGCCGAGACGGCCATCGTGCGCGTACGCGGGCGCGACCGCGAAGGGCTGGGCGAAGCGACGCCGATCGAGCGCTACGGCGAGTCGGTGCAGAGCGTCGTTGCCTACCTCGAATCGCACGCACTCGCCTCGGACGATCCCTACCGCCTGGAAGCGCTGCTTCACCCGGGCATTCCACCTGCCGCCCGCGCGGGGCTCGACCTTGCGCTTCACGATCTCATCGGCAAAGAACTCGGGAAGCCGCTCTACGCGCTGCTCGGTCTCGATCCGGCGGCGAGCGCGACCACCTCGTTCACGATCGGAATCGCCGACCCCGACGCGACGCTGAAAAAGCTCGAGGAAGCGCGCGATTTCCCGATTCTCAAAATTAAACTTGGACGCGGCACGCCGGCAGAGCAGATCGAGACGATCGCCGCGATTCGCAAACGCTACGGCGGCACGCTTCGCATCGACGCAAACGAAGGCTGGGACGTCGAGAGCGCGATCGCGATTCTGCGGGACCTCGAGCGGTTCGAGATCGAGTTCTGCGAACAGCCGATTCCGGCCGGACGCCCGCACGAACTGCGCGCCGTTCGGGAGCGCGTGAGAATTCCCATCGTCGCCGACGAAGACGCACACGTTGCGGGCGATCTTCCGGCGCTCGCGGGATGCGTCGACGGTGTCAACGTCAAGCTTGCGAAGACCGGCGGCATTCGCGGCGCGCTCGCAATGATTCACACGGCGCGCGCGCTGAGCATGAAGGTGATGCTCGGCTGCATGGTTGAGAGCGCGATCGCCGCAACGGCCGCCGCACACCTCTCACCGCTCGTCGACTGGGCCGACATCGACGGACCGCTGTTGATTGCGCGCGATCCGTTTGCCGGCGTCGGCTACGACCGCGCGAAACTGCTGTTGCCGGACGCGCCCGGACTGGGCGTGCGCGAAGCGGCGCCGGCATGAAGCGCCGTTACGCGATACTCGCCCTCGACCTCTTTACAACCGACGCGAAGACCGCGCACGGCGTAATTCGCTACGGCGCCGACGACGTGGTGGCGGTAATCGATCCGTCTTCGGCAGGACGGCGCGTGCGCGACCTGCTTCCCTATCTGGAAAGCGATGCGCCCATCGTCGGCAGCGTCGCCGAGGCGCTGCAATTCTCGCCGACCGCGCTCTTGATCGGAACTGCGCCCAAGGGCGGCGGATTGCCGCCGGCGTGGCGTGGTGCCGTACTCGACGCGATTGCGGCGAAGCTGGAGATCGTCAGCGGACTGCACGAGCAGCTCGATACAGATCGCGATTTTCGCCGCGCGGCGCGCGCCGCGGGAACGACTATCTGGGACGTTCGCGAGCCTCCGGAGGTGCCGCTCTTCTCGGGCGACGTCTACGGCGTGGCCGCACCCATCGTGCTGACCGTCGGGAACGATTGCGCCGTCGGAAAGATGACGGTCTCGCTCGAGCTCGTCCGCGCGGCAAATGCCGCCGGAAGAAACGCGCGCTTCGTTCCGACCGGTCAGACCGGCGTCTTGATCGCCGGCTGGGGCATTTCGGTCGATCGCGTGATCGCCGACTTCGCCGCCGGCGCCGCCGAGCAGCTCGTTCTCTACGCGGCGCGCGAGGGTGCCGATCTCATCGTCGTTGAGGGACAAGGCGCGATCAACCATCCGGCCTACGCCCCGGTGACGCTCGCACTCATGACCGGCGCGGCCCCCGATGCGCTCGTGCTCGTCTGCGATCCGTCCCGCAAGCGTATCGAGACCTATCCGACGCCCACCCTGTCGTATCGCGATTGCATCGCGATCCACGAAGCCTTGCTCGCCACCGTAAAACCCGCAAGCGTCATCGGCGTCGCGCTCAACACGAAGGGTCTGAGCGAGGGGGATGCGCGCGACGAAATCGCGCGAGCCCGCGATGAGACCGGGCTTCCGGCGACCGACCTGGTGCGTTTTGGACCCGACGACTTTTACGCCGAAATCGCGCCGCATATCGTCAAGCGTCCTGCACTCGGCGTGGACGCTACTTGAACCGGCCGCACCGGATTGCGGCGAGTCTGGCACTGCTCCTCGCAGTAGCGGGCTGCGCGCGAACCGCCGCGACGCACGCCAACGGCGAACGCAACGCCTGGACGATTCCCGGCGTGCTGCGGTTGGGCGAAGACGAAGAGCCTGATAGCCTGAACTTGATGTTTGCGCACACCGCCGCCGCCGACACGATCAGCGGTCTGCTCTTCTCGTTCATTCTGCGGTACGATGCCCGCGGCAATTACGTGCCCGACCTTGCGACGCAGGTACCGACCATTCAGAATGGCGGCATCAGCCCGGATGGCACGCGAATCACGGTGCACCTTCGTCACGGCGCCGTCTGGGCCGACGGCGCACCGCTGACGTCGGCCGATTGGCTCTTTACCTACCGCGCGGTGATGAATCCCGCGAACAACGTCAAGACGCGCTACGGTTGGGACGCGATCGCTTCGGCAAGCGCACCCGACCCCTATACCATCGTTATCAGGCTCAGACGCCCAAACGTCGCGGTGCTCGGCAACCTCGCGATGGGCGGTGCGGGATATCCGCCGATGCCCGCGCATTTGCTTGCAAGACTTCCCAACCTCAATGCCGCCGAGTTCAACGGACGGCCGCTCTCGAGCGGCCCGTACTTGCTCAAAGCGTGGAACCGCGGCTCCTCGCTCGTCTTCGTTCCCAACCCGCGATATTTTCGCGGCGCGCCCAAGCTCAAAGAGGTGATCTGGAAGGTCATACCCGACGTCAACACGCTGCTCAACGAGCTCTCCGCGCACGAAGTCGACGTTTATCCGAACGTCGCACCGAATGCGATTGCGCGGTTGGCGGGAATCTCCGGCATTCGGGTCGACCGGAGATTGATCGCCAGCTGGCGTCACCTCGGAATCAATATGAGCCGTCCGCAGCTTGGCGACGTACGCGTCCGTCGCGCAATCTCCGAAGCAATCGATTGGAAACGCATCGAGGATACGGTCTTTCACGGCGTCGATCGCCTCGCCGTCTCCGATATCTTTCCCGAATCGTGGGCGGCGCCGGTCCTTCCGCCCTATACGTACGATCCAAGCGGCGCGAGGCGCCTGCTCGCGCAAGCGGGCTGGATTCCCGGTGCCGACGCGATACTTCACAAAGGTCCGGTCGCGATGCATCTGGCCATTTATGCGACGACCGGCCATCAAGAGAACACCGAGTCGCAGGTGATGATTCAGGCGATGCTCCGCGCCGTCGGGATCGACGTCACCGTGCGCAACTATCCCGGCAGTTACCTCTTCGCGATGACCGGTCCGCTCTATACGGGCAAGTACGATTTGGAGTGGTCGATCGAGACGAACGGTCCCGATCCCGATAATTCCGGCAGTTGGAACGCCGCATTCATTCCGCCGAACGGCGCAAACACGTCGTGGTTGAACGATCCGATCGTCAACGCTACGAGCTCGGCCGCGGCAAGTACGTTCGACATCGCCCGGCGCAAGCAACTCTATCAGCGCGAAGAGGAACGCATCCGCGAGCTCGTGCCGGCGGTCTTCTTCAGTTGGCGAAACAACTACACGGCGATCAACGACGACGTCAAGAACTACGTTCCTGCCGCCTTCATCGGCGACAGCTGGAACGCGTGGCAGTGGGAGATCTAAGCGCCTTCGCGCAGGTACTGCGCGCGCGCGAAAGCGCCTCGCTCTTCTTCGAGCCGGCCCGCGGCGGGGTCCTGAGCTGGAATACGCATGCGGAGAGCGGCTCCATCGCATTCCGGCTGCTGCGCGCGCATCAGCCTGCCGGCGACTGGCTTGCGCACTCCGAGTGGCGACCCGGCGGCGCAAAATCGTTCAGCCCGGAGCACGAGGGAGTGCGCGTTGACGTGGACGTGATTCATGCCGCCGCACCCTTCGACGGTATCGAGGTGCGCGCGCGCGACGTCGAGTTCGAGCTCGTCGCGTTCTCTTCGCCGGTTCGTGCGCGGACGTCGCTGCCCTATCCCCGCGAGGCGCTCATTCTGGACGTGCCGGCTCGCTCCCAATACCAGGGCGCGGGCGACGAACGCGGCTGGTGCAGTCCCGCGAGTCTTTCAATGATCCATGCGTTTCACGGCATCGACCATTCCATCGCCGAAACGGCACGCAGCGTTTTCGATCGCGCGTATAACGGCACCGGGAACTGGGCATTCAACGTCGCCTATAGCGGCAGGCTCGGACTTCGCGCCGTCGTCGCGCACCTGTGCAACCTCGATCACGCGCAACGGCTGATCGAACGAAATCTGCCGCTGGCAATCTCGTACTCGTGGAGCGAGGGCGAGCTTCCGGGGGCGCCTCTCGCGCACTCCGACGGCCATCTCGTGGTTCTATGCGGCTTTACGCGCGACGGAGATTGCGCGATCAACGATCCGGCGGCCCCGAACGTCCGCGTCGTCTATCCCCGTTCGGCGATCGAGCGAATCTGGCAGCGCAACGAAGGCGTCGCGTATGTCGTGGCTCCGGTCGGCATCGAGTATGCCGACGTTCTGCAATGGATCTAACGCGAATCGAAGCCGCGGTCATCCGCTGCAAACGCTGCCCCGAGCTGCGCGCCTACACCGCCAAGATCGCACGAGAACGTAAGCGCGCACACCGCGATTGTGAGTATTGGGGAAAACCCGTTCCCGCGTTCGGCGATCCCCAGGCACGGCTGCTGCTCGTCGGCCTCGCGCCCGGCGCCCATGGCAGCAATCGGACCGGCCGACCCTTTACCGGCGATGCCTCGGGCAACTTTCTCTATCCGGCACTCCATCGCGCGGGTTTCGCATCGCAGCCGAACGCCGTCGATCGTTACGACGGTTTGCGGTTGCGCGATTGCATCATCACCGCGGCCGTGCGCTGCGCGCCGCCGCAGAACAAACCTACGCCCGGCGAGCTGCGTAATTGCTTTCCCTATCTCATCGAAGAGTTCGACGCTCTGCCGCGGCTTCGAGTCATCGTGGCCCTGGGTGCCGTGGCCTTCGCTTCCGTGCTCAAGCTGTTACGCGAGCGCGACTTCGTCGTCGAGCCGGCCGGAAAGATCTTCTCGCACGGCGGGGAGAGCCTTGCAACGAACGGCGGGCGGCGGGTCGCCGTGATCGCCTCGTATCATCCGAGTCGCCAGAACACGAATACCGGCAAGCTGACGACGGCGATGTTCGATGCGATCTTTCGCCGAGCGAACGAGCTTCTCGAACGCAGCGAATGACCTGCCTACGGCTCGAACGACTGCGTCAAGAAAACACCCGAGAGCCCGATGCTCTTGAGAAAATCCTCCTTCGTGCAGTCCCGGCAATAGCCGTTGCGACGGTCGATCAGCGCGGCATCTTCGGCCATGAACGGCCTTTGGCAGACGGTGCAGGTATACAGTTCGGGCATGCCGGTTCTTTCCAACATATGCTTCGGAGTTAACCCGGCTTAACGTGAAGGGGCGCTCCGCTGCCTGCGACTTATGACGCCACGCGGGATTTTTGCGGCGCGAGCAAGTAGACGCTCGAAACGCCGTACGCTTGAGGAGATTCCCTAACACCATGCACTCGTCGATCCGCGCGCTCGTCTGCACTGCTACGATCGCTGCGCTAACCTTCGCACCTCTACTCGCGCGAGCGCAAGAAACGCCGCCCACGTCGCCCGCGCCTACCGTAACGTCGCAGCCGAGCTTCATGGACCGGCAGTACGACGGCCAAACGCACGTGATGCTGGCACCGTATATCTGGGCGCCGACGATCAAGGCGAACTATCAATTCTCCGTCCCGACGCTGCCGCACGGCGGTAAGGGGCACGGGCCGATCTTCGGCAACGTCCAAGTCGGGCCGAGCGATTATCTCCCAAAACTGAACACCGCGGGAATGCTGGCGTTCGACGTTCGCAAAGGCAACATCGACCTTTTTGGCGACGGGATCTACATCAACGCCTCAACGAACGCAACGATCGTTACTTCAGTATCCGGCCCGAAGGGCCACGTTCAAATACCGGTCACTTTCAACGCATCGGCGCGCGTCGCGACCGCAATTTGGGAGCTGGCGGCCGGGTACGCGCTCGCCCACGGCCATAACGCCGACCTCAACGCGTTCGTCGGCGTTCGGGATTTTCCGATCGACCTCACAGCCAGCTACTACGCGACGATATCCAAGCGCAACATCATCACGCCGACGGGAACCGTCACGAGTTCTGATCACACGGACGACGTAATTTGGGGTCTGCGGGGAAGAGCGTTTTTAAGCGACCGTTTCTATCTCGCATATTACGGCGACTGGGGTACCGGCATGACGAATCAGACGTGGGAAGCCTATGGCGGAGGCGGCTACGCCTTTCCGCACGGCCAGACGATCATCGCGCTCTGGCGCTCGCTCGACTACAACGCGTTTCCTCCAGGCTCGAGCGTTCAGCGCTTCGATCTGAGCGGACCGCTGCTGGGCTATACGTTCAACCTCTAGCACATCGAAAGCCGATGTGCGACATGCCCGTGTCGATCATCTGCGGCGAACGCGCCGCGGGGCGAAAGCGCAGACAATATTCTGGCGAGCAGAGGAACGAACCGCCTTTGAGCACCTTGCGCGGAATGCGTACGCCGGGTTGACATGGGTCGTAGCTGCGCTCGCGCACGTCGACCGAACAGCATGGAGATTCAACCTCGCCGCGATCGCGAACGAACCAATCCGAGGTCCATTCCCAGACGTTGCCGGCCATATCGTAGAGTCCGAAACCATTGGGCGCGAATTTCCCGACCGGCAGCGTGCCCGGACCGTGCTTCGCCGAACTCCTCCACGGAAAGTCACCCTGCCAGGTATTGGCCGCGGGCCTGCCGCCTGGTTCCATCTCGTCTCCCCAGACGAAGTCTTTGCCATCGAGACCCCCGCGTGCCGCGTATTCCCACTCGGCTTCGGTTGGAAGACGCAATCCGGCCCAGCGCGCGTACGATTGCGCATCTTCAAAGGCGACGTGGACGACGGGATGATCGGGTTTCGAATCGATCGAGCTGCCGGCACCGTAGGGATGCTTCCAGCACGCACCCGGCACCCACGACCACCACTGTGAATAATCGCGCAGATCGACCGGTCCGCCCGTCATATGGAAGACCAGCGAACCGGGAACGAGATTCTCGGAAGGCGCGCCCGGAAACTCCTCGGGGTTGAGGGGACGCTCCGCGACCGTTACGTAGCCGGTCTGGCGCACGAACTTTGAAAATTCCGCGTTGGTGACGGTGTACGGCGCTATATGGAAGCTCTCGACCCGGACTTCCCGCACCGGAGCCTCCTCGGGATAGAAGCGGTTGGAGCCCATTCGAAAAGCTCCACCATCGATCGAAACCAGCGCGTCGCGCGTAATAGCGGTCATGTCCGAATATCCTAAGCCCTGTTGCGGCTGGGCGCAAGAAACTCATGTTAACTCGGCTTAATGTGTGCCGAGCGATTTTGCCCAGGTGATTTGTCGCGTGGTTGGAATGCCGCTAACTCGCCCTCCGCTCCGTAGAGACGGAGAACGCTTTTAGATCGGGAGAATGCACGAAAAAATGCCATCGAAAAAACCGAATATCCTCATCCTTTGGGGCGACGACATCGGCATCTGGAACGTCAGCAAATTCAGCAACGGCATGATGGGATACCGGACGCCGAACATCGACCGCGTCGCAAACGAGGGTGGGCTTTTCACCGATTACTATTCGCAGCAGAGCTGTACGGCTGGCCGAGCATGCTTTATCACCGGCCAGAATCCGATCCGCACCGGCCTCACGAAGGTCGGTATGCCCGGCGCGACCGTCGGCCTTCAGCCGGAGGATCCGACGATTGCCGAACTATTGAAGCCGCTCGGTTACGCAACGGGCCAGTTTGGAAAGAATCATTTGGGCGACCGCAACGAGTTCTTGCCGACCGTTCACGGCTTCGATGAGTTCTTCGGTAATTTGTATCACCTCAACGCCGAAGAAGAACCCGAACTGCCCGATTACCCCAAGGATCCCAAGTTCAAGGAAATGTTTGGACCGCGCGGCGTGCTGCATTGCAAAGCGACCGACAAGGACGACGCGACCGTCGACCCGCGTTGGGGACGCGTGGGGAAGCAGAGCATCGTCGACACCGGACCGCTGACGAAAAAGCGCATGGAGACCGTCGACGAAGAGATTACTGCAGCGGCACTCGACTGGATGGAGAAGCAGGCCAAGACCGGTCAGCCGTTCTTCCTTTGGTATAACGCCACGGCGATGCATTTCCGCACGCACGTCGCGGAGAAGAATCTCGGCAAGAGCGGCCAGGATCCGTACAGCGACCGGATGGTCGTGCACGACGAGCAGATCGGCATGATGCTCGACAAGCTCGACGAGCTGGGAATCGCCGACAACACCATCGTCATGTACTCCACCGACAACGGTCCGGAGAACGATACCTGGCCCGACGGTGCCTCCACGCCGTTCCGCGGGCAAAAAGACTCGAACTGGGAGGGCGGTTGGCGCGTTCCGTGCTTTATACGCTGGCCGGGCACCATCAGGCCCGGATCGGTCTACAATGACATCGTCTCACACATCGACATGTTCCCGACGCTGTTGGCGGCGGCCGGCAATCCCGACGTCACGCAGCAGCTGCTCGACGGCTGCAAAGTGGATGGCAAGAAGTTCAACGTCCACCTCGACGGTTACAACATGATTCCGTATTTCAGCGGCGAATCGAAGGCGAGCCCTCGCCAGGCGATCGTCTACTTCAGTGACGATGGAGACGTCATCGCCGTGCGGGTTGGGGATTATAAGTTCAACCTTTCCCTGCAGCGCGCGAATCAAATGCAGCAGTGGGCCGAGCCGTTCGTCAAGCTGCGCGTCCCGCACATCGTCAATCTGCGGCGGGACCCGTTCGAGCGAGCCGATTTCAACTCGAACACGTACTGGGACTGGTGTGTGAATCACGTGCCGCAGATGTACCTAATGCAAGCCGTAATCGCAGGGCAAATCGCGGACTTCGAAAAGTTCCCTCCACGTCAGAAGCCCGCTTCGTTCAACCTCGACTCCGTGATGGAGCAGGTGGCGACTCCTCACGGCTGACGAGCTCGGTGACTTTTACGAACGTCACCCCTACCCAGCGCCGGTAGACGATCTCGATGCGTACCGGCGGGCGTGGACCGACGCCCGCCGATACGCCGATTCCCATCTCTTCTGGCCGAACGAACCGTTCCGCGACGACCGCAGCATCTTGGTCGCCGGCTGCGGCACGATGCAGGCTGCGCATTACGCCGCGCGCTGGCCGCGTGCCCGCGTCGTCGGGATAGACGTTAGCGCTGCGAGCATTGCATACTCGCTCGAGCTGCGACGAAGACATGGCCTAGCGCACCTCGAGCTGAGACAACTGCCAATCGAACGCGCCGGCGAACTCAACGAGTCCTTCGATCACGTCGTCTGCACCGGCGTCCTCCATCACCTAGCCGACCCGGAGGCCGGCCTGCGTGCGCTTCGCGAGGTGCTCCGGCCCTCCGGCGCGATGCACCTCATGCTCTACGCACCGTACGGCCGCGCGGGCATTTACATGCTCCAAGAATACTGCCGGCGGATCGGCGTCGGGCGCAGCGCTGCGGAAATATGCGATCTCGTTGCAACCCTGAAAGCGTTGCCCGCCGATCATCCCCTCGTGCCGCTCCTGCGGAACTCGCCGGACTTTGCGACGACCGCCGGCGTCGCCGACGCGCTGCTCCATCCGCGGGATCGCGCCTACTGCGTTCCGCAGCTGCTGCAACTCGTCGAAACGACGGGACTGATTTTCGGGCGATGGATACGCCAGGCAGCCTACCTTCCGGATTGCGGTGCGATCGCCGCAACGCCGCACGCCGCCTTGATTTCAACGCTTCCCACCCGGAAGCAGTACGCAGCGCTCGAGCTCTTTCGCGGGACGATGGTCCGGCACGCCTTCACCTGTTACCGCTCGGACGCGACCCAGAGTAATGCCGTCAGCTTCGATTCCGATGCGTCCTATGCTTACGTTCCCATTGCCTTACCCGACACGATCGCCGTGCGCGAGCGCTTGCCGCCGGGAGCGGCGGCAGTGCTGATCAACCGCAATCACTCATATAACGATCTCTATCTTCCGATCGACTCGAGTGAAGAACGACTGCTTGCGGCGATCGATGGAACGCGTTCCATCTCGCAGATCTGCGATGAGACTCACGAGCGCGGCGCCGCTGCGGACTTCTTCCGCCGGCTATGGCGCTGGGATCAAATAGTTTTCGATACGTCTGCGACGAGCGAGCGCCCGTGACGGACGCTCGCTCTCGGGGTCAGGGGCTCGCGCTTTTGCCCAGCTACGCGCCGGCGTGCGCGGCCATCGCCTTTTGGATTCGAGCCTTCACCTCTTCGAGATTGAAAGAGGCGCCCTTTTGCATAGGCGGGAAGTCGACCGCCGTTTCGGCGAGCTTCGCGACGACCTCTTGTACCAGCACGAACCGCCAGAACTGATAGACGAAGAAGTGATAGTAGTTCAGCGATCCGGTCATGCCGGTTCGCTCGAAGGGATCGAGCCGGATGTTCGTGAGCAGAGGCCAATCGACTTTTACCGTGCCGCCAAGCCAGCCGCTGGGCTGATCGATGAACCGGTACTTATAATCGTTGACACGCACGGCACCCAGCGTGCCTTCCGCGAAGTAGAAGATCTCGTGCCGATTCGACGCTCCTTTGCCGGTGATCAGATCGAGTTGGTTGTAACCGTCGAGATGCACCTTATAGGTGCGGTCGCCGAGCTGTTTGCCCGTCTTCAACTCGTCGACGATATTCGGGTTTCCACCGGCGGCGACGAACGTCGGGAACCAATCCATGCCGGAAAAGATTCCGTTTTCCACCTTCCCCGCGGGCACTTTTCCGGGCCAGCGCACGATGCACGGCACGCGGAAGCCGCCCTCGAGCACCGTACCCTTACCGCCGGCGAACGGCGTCTGACCGCCGTCGGGCCAGGTAAAGTTCTCGGCACCGTTATCGGTGGTAAACATAACGATCGTGTTATCGGCAAGGCCGTCGTCGTTGAGCTTCTTCATCACGCCGCCGACGATGTCGTCGAGCTGCGCCATGCCGGCTTCGGATTCAGACCAGCCGTTTTCGGGCGTACGCATCTTCTGATATTTATCGGAAAGGTGCGTCACGACGTGCATGCGAGTCGGATTGAGCCAAACGAAGAAGGGTTTGTTGGCCGCCTTCGCCTTGTCGATGAACCGTAACGCGTTGTCGAGGATCTCATCGTCGACGGTCTTCATCCGTTCCGGATAGAGCGGACCGGCATCCTCGATGCGCTGTTTGCCGACCTTCCCCCAACGCGGATCGACCGTCGTATCTTCCGTGTCGGTCGCCCAGCAATGCACCATGTTGCGAGGGCCGATCTTGTCTTTGAGCGCTTCGGGATAGTTCGGATGCGCGGGGTCTTCCATCGCGTCCAAGTGATAGAGGTAGCCGAAGAACTCGTCGAAGCCGTGCAGCGTCGGCAGGTATTGATTCAGATCGCCGAGGTGATTCTTTCCGAACTGCCCGGTGGCGTACCCCATGGATTTGAGCGCCGTCGCTATGGTCGGCGCTTCGTCGGGCATTCCGACCTTTGCGCCGGCCTGTCCCACGGTCGTTAAGCCCGTCCGAATCGGCAACTGGCCGGTGATGAAGTTCGCGCGGCCGGCCGTGCAGCTCGCTTCCGCGTAATAATCGGTGAACCGCATTCCCTCGGCGGCAAGGCGGTCGAGATTCGGCGTGCGGCTCGCCATGATTCCCTGATGATAGGCGCCGACGTTGAACCAGCCGATATCGTCGGCCATGATCGCCACGATATTCGGCGTAACTTGATTGGGCATTGCTACTCCTTGTTGCGAAGTTATGCTACGAGCCGCTGTCTCCATAGATCAGGGCGGTTTTGGTCGTTCCATCCGAGAGGTAATCTTTGAGCGGCCCCTGCAGTGCTTTGAAGAAATCGTCCGCGGCTTTCTGACCCTTCTCTTCCTTTTCGTCGCCCTCGCGGACGTGCGTCGAAAATCCGAACTCCGTCACTAACGGCTCGAAGCGGTCCGGCACCGGCCGCGCCCAAAGCGCGAGCGTCGCGTGCGCCGTGACACCGTGTCCGAAGAAGAGATTGCCCAACGTCGACTGCAGCTCGAATACCTTCGCTCCCGCGACGATCGAAAGCCGCTCGTTCATATCCAGTTCGAGCGTCTTGAGGTGCGGCAATGCCTCGGCCAGCCGGGAAAGAGGGAACTCGAGGTCGATCTCCGGGTATTCGACGATCACGTTGTTGGAGAAGATGCTCTGCATCGTTCCCGGCGCCTCGCCGCGAATCAACTCCTCTTTGAACTTCTTGCGCTGGAGCGTCGTCATCGTCGTATCGGTGTCGAAACCCGCCGCCTTGTCGTATTCCGGCGCGCGGCACTTGAAGGTGAGTTCCCAGCTCTCGTCGGGCCAACCGCCTTGGCGAATCTGCCGGATGCGAAAGATCAGCTTGTTTTTACGCAAGTCCTCATTCTTCGTGTCGTAGAACTGCACTATACGCAGCTGTGAATCGATCGACTCGACCGGTTCGTAATGGACTCCGAGCTGCTTCGCGCTGCGCTCCAGCACTTCGTTGAACGCAAGAAGCGCGCGCCGGTTGGGAAACTTCTCCGGCTTCAAGAGCATCTTGAACTCGCGATGGGTCACCAGCGACCTCGGCCGTTCCTTCTCGGCAACCTTTGCCATTACTACGCTATCCTTTCATTCGTTGCTGTCGAACTCGGCGCGCAAGCCCTCGCCCAACGTCTTTCGCGCTTTCTCGCCCTGCGTCAGCGGCTCGGGCTCCCACGGTTCCCACTCCTCCCAGCCCAGGAATTGCGAGAGCAGGCGGAATCCGAATCCGACGAAGAAGGCGACGATCGTCGACGGGATGACGGACATTCCGAACGTCTGACTGCAGGTCACGTACGCGATCCCGGTGAGCGCCGCCGCCGTAACGAAAAACTCGCCGCGGACGAGTTGCTTAGGCACCACGTTGCAGGCCACGTCGATGATCCACCGTCCCGCCGTGGTCGCGATGATTCCGAGGAGGACCGCCGCGATGTAGCCGAAGTGCGCGGCGAGCGCCGCTTGCGCGCCGACGATCGCATACCAGGGCAGCGAAAAAGCGGTCATGAACTGAAATAGACCGTCCTTGAAACGCTGCACGCTTGCGTAATCGACAACGAGCGCCAGCACTGCGGCGCTGAAACACAATATTAAATACCACGGATTGATGAGCGGCGACGGAATCTTGTTGACGAGAATATCGCGGATGATTCCGCCGCCTATTCCGCCGGCATAGGCGAGGATGATAACGCCAACCATGGTGAAGTGCTTGTAATGATCGGGACGGCGCGCGAGCAGTGCCCCGTTGAAGGCATTCGTCGTCGCCGCGATCAACGAGATGTAGTCGACGACGTTGAGCTTGAAGAATCCGAAGTCCGAAAAGATGAGCGGCGTCATACCGTTGCAAGCCGCGCCGTCCGCGCAAAGTAGACGCCGACGAGCGTCGTGACGACGAACTGAATCAAGAAGTACGTCAGGACCGTCGCCACCACTTCGGCACCGCCGAAGCTCGCCGTCGCGATCAGCGCGCAGAGGCCGATGTTGCGCAGCGCGGTGCCGATTGCGAGCACGCGGCGATTCTCTCGACTGGGCGCTCCCAAAAGCCAGCCGGTGGCGAGCGAAAGCAGCACGAGGCAGAGCATCGCCCACATACCGTTGGAGCCGTAGACCGACGCGACGTCGCGTGCCAGCGTCGGTGCGAGGACCACGACGAGGGCGACCGCGGACGCGAGGAAGACGATACGAAGCGGGCGTCCGAGTTTTTCGGCGGCGCCGGGAGCGAGTGCGCCGATCGAGATACCCGCCAAAAGCGGCAATAGCTGAAAGAGCAGCAGCGTGAGCACGAACCGCAGCAACGGCAGATGCGCTTTCGCCGCCGTCGGCAGCACGAGCGCGGCGGTTACGGGGACGGTAACGATTGAAATCAAGGGCAGCAAGAACGCAAGGGCAACCGCCAGACCGAGGCTTCCGCCTCGTTTTCGCACCGAGGCGAGAACGAACGGTACGCCCGGGGCGATCGCCATCAAAAGAAAGCCCGTCTCCACCGGCGGCGGCAAACGAAACGCCTGCGCTAAGAGCACGGCGAGAATCGGTACCACGATAAAGTTTGCGAGCAGCGCGCGTCCGAGCAGTCCGGCATCGTGAAGCACCGACTTGAGGTGATCGCGATTCACCTCAAGGCCGGAGCCGAAGGTCAGCGAGACGAGCATGATTGCCGCAATAAGCCGCTCCCAGTTCACCGGCAGATGCGCTCCTTACAGAGTAGGCGAAGCCTCGGAGGCTTGTTCGGGTGTATCAGTGTAGCATTCGGCAGGCCGGCTCGTCCATAAAGACGATATAATCTCGCAGTATGCAAGCTTGCCTGTCACTCCCAGGCCCAGGATGCTCGAGGCTAAGCCTCAGGTAATCGATCGGGCGGTCGACGTTCTCTCGGTCGTGTTGATTTCGGTCGCAGCCGTTCTTACGGCGCTTTGCGGCTATCAGTCCGGTCGATGGGGCGGCGAGCAAACGAGACTCTACAACGTCGCCAACGCCAACCGGATCGACTCTGCTCAGGCGGCGGATCGGGCGGTCGGCGACAACGCCATCAACGTCAACCTCTTCTTGAACTACGTCGATGCGATGAGCACCGGCGAGCACGCGCGCGCGCAGTTCATCTACGACCGCTTCGGTCCGGTGATGCGAGCGGCGATGGCTGCGTGGCTCGCCACCAAGCCGTTGAAAAATCGGCACGCTCCTGCGTCGCCTTTCGCGATGCCGCAATACGCGCTCCCGGCGACGGCAGAGGCACGCCGGTTAGAGCGGTCCGCAGCCAATAGCTTCGCAGGCGCGCTGGCCGCGAATCGGCACGCGGACGCTTTCCTGTTGCTGACGGTCGTCTTCGCTGCGGTCTCGTTTCTCGCCGGAATGAGTACGAAGATGACCTATCCCCGCCATGCGATCGTCGTCGGCGTCGGCATCGCGGCGCTGATCTACGGCCTTGTCCGGATGGCCGAACTGCCCTTTCTGTAACGAGACGCTCAGCGCGCCTCGGGACGAGCCTCCAGGCGAAGCCGCAGATCGCGCAGCAGCTCGGGTGGGACGGGACTCGGCGCGTCCATCATGACGTCGCGCGACACCTGATTCTTCGGGAAGGCGGTGACTTCGCGAAGGTTCTCTTCGCCGCAAGCAATCATGACGATGCGATCGATTCCCAGCGCCATGCCGCCGTGCGGCGGTGCGCCGTAATCGAGAGCGCGCACGAAGAACCCAAAACGGTCTTCGATTTGTTCGTTCGTGAGACCGAGCATCTCGAAGATCTTGCGCTGCTCCTGCGCCTTGTGAATTCGGATCGATCCCGATCCGAGTTCGTAGCCGTTGAGCACCATATCGTAGTGCTGCGCGCGCATCTGCATCGGCTCCCGATCGATGAGTTCCCAATCGCCCGGTGCCGGCGCGGTGAACGGATGGTGCGCCGGGACCGGACGCCCGGTATCCTCGTCGAGTTCGAGGTACGGAAATCCGATGACCCACGCAAATGCGTAGGCATTTGGATCGCGCAGCCCGCAGCGCTCGCCGACTTCGTTTCGCATCTTCCCGGCAGCGCCGTACGCGGCAACGCGCGCGTCGGCGAAGAGCAAGAGCGCGTCGCCGGTCTCGGCGCCGAGCGCGGCGCGTACGCGCTCGATCTGTACGTCCGTCAGAAAACGCGCCGCGGAAGACTTCACGCCGTCGCCGCCGAGCGCGATCCAGACCATTCCTTTCGCACCGCAGAGTTTCGCGACCTCAGTCAACGCGTCGAAGTCACGGCGGGATAGGGCCGCGCCGCCGGGATAGCGCAGCGCAACGACGGCGCCGCCGGCTTCTATTGCCGAACGAAAGACGCCGAATTCGGTGCCGGCGAACGCCTCGGATACGTCCGCGAGCTCGAGTCCGAAGCGAAGGTCGGGTTTATCGAGGCCGTACTTTGCAATCGCTTCCTGATGACTCAACCGCGGAAAAGGCGGCAACTCGAAGCCGAGCACCGTTTTCCACACGTAGTGCATGCACGATTCCATCACCTCGAGCACTTCGTCTTGCGTGCAGAACGAGAGCTCGACGTCGAGCTGCACGAACTCGACGAGACGATCGGCGCGCGGATCCTCGTCGCGCATGCAGCGCGCGATCTGCATGTACTTGCCAAAACCGCCGATCATGAGGATCTGCTTGAGGAGCTGCGGCGACTGCGGCAATGCGTAAAACGTCCCGGGATAGAGGCGGCTCGGCACGAGATAGTCGCGCGCTCCCTCGGGAGTGGATTTAATCATCATCGGCGTCTCGATCTCGAGAAAGTCGCGCGAGTCGAAGAAATCGCGCATGGCCTTGATGATGCGATGGCGCAAGCGAAGGTTATGCTGCATGCGCGGGCGGCGCAGGTCGAGATAGCGGTACTCGAGCCGAAGGTTTTCATCGACCGCTTCGTCCGAGTTGACTTGGAAGGGCGGAACCTGCGAGCGGTTCAGCACCTCCAACATGCCGATCGCGACTTCCACCTCGCCCGTCGCGAGGCGCGCGTTCTCCGTTCCGGGCGGGCGGCGCCGCACGCTCCCTTGCACGCGCAAAACGTCCTCGTGGCGCAGATGCTCGGCCTCTGCGAAACTGGAATGCTGCGGGTCGAAGACGATCTGCGTAATCCCTTCGTGATCTCGAAGGTCCACGAAGATCAATCCGCCGTGATCGCGCCGGCGATTCACCCACCCGTTGAGTTCGACGGCCGAGCCTTCGTCGAAGGCGCGGAGCGCGCCGCACGACACTCTATCGGGCATCGCTCGCCTCTTTGATGCCGGAAACGTAGTAATACTGCAGCAGCAGCTCTCGGGCGAGCCGCGACCTTCCGGCGCTGCGATCGATGAATCCGAGCAGATGCGGAGCGTGCGAAAGCAGCGTATGAGCGCCCAGCGAGACGGGCGTCATCCCCAGCTTGAGCATGACTTCGAAATCCGGATGCTTTTGATAGAAGCGCGCGGTCGAGCGCCCGGCGAGCCGCATCTTTTCCTTTTGATCCTCGTATCCCACGGCTTGACAGTGATAGTTCACCGCGCGCGGCTCGTAGAGAATCTCGATGCCGTCGCGCTGTAACCGGTAACCGAGCTCCAAATCTTCGTGGCCGTAGCCGGTGAAGCTTTCGTCGAAGCAACCCACCTTCAACAAGTCGTCACGCCGGACGGAGGCGTTGCCGGTGAGAAAATAGAGCCACGAAAGCTTTTTTCGGGACGGTGGATGCAGATGCCCGCGTCTCTCCGGATGATCTCGCTTCAACGCATATTCTGCGAGGTCTTTCACTTGAACCTCGAGACCGACGACCGCAATGCGCGAACGCTCGCGATGGCGCGCTCGGTGCACTGAGAGCAGGTCCGGGGATGCGAGGATGTCGGCGTCGTTGAAGAACACGATCGCTCCGCGCGCCGCAGCAATGCCGGCATTGCGCGCCGCGGCACGGCCGCCGTAGGCGCCAGGCAGGTAACGGACGCGCGGATGGCGCTCGTGCAACTCCCCCACGTACTGCGCGGTGCCGTCGGATGAGTTGGAGTCGCAGACGAGCAGCTCGTATCGCTCAGGCTCGAGATCCTGTGCCAACAGCGTCGGTAACACCGCTGCGAGGATTTCGCGGCGATTATACGTCGGGATCACGACCGAAATCTCGGGCAGTTCAGCCATGCAGTAGTCGAGTGACGGCGCCGACGACCTCATCGCCGAAATGCGCGATCGAGACGGCGTCCTCGCGCGCCGGCTTTCGAACCAGTACGTGCGGCACGCCGTATGGCGACCATTCTTGCGAATTCAAGCGGAAGTAACGGTGTTCGAAGGCAACGACCGTCGGCCTCCCGACCGCACTCGCGACGTGCGTCGCGCCGGTATCGACCGTGACGACCGCTCGTCCGCGTTCGAGCACGGCGGCCCACTCGTGGAACGGCAATCCGCGAAGGAACCTGGCGACCGCGGGACTCGTCTCAAACGGCGCCGCAACGTCCTCGCAATCGCGGGCACAGGTGATGACGACCGGTGCGAGCGCGGCGAGGCGCTTGACGATCGCCAGCGTTCCCTCGAGAGTGCTTCCATCGGAGAACCAGCGCCGTCCCAGGTGCAGGACGACCGGGCCCGCGGGAAGCGTGCGCGCAATCGCCCGGTCTTCTTCGGTAACGTCCAAACGGAGGCTCGTGATTCGCCGCCGCGCACCGGCCAGGGCGACGAGATCGAGCAGCTGCACGACCTCGTGCCGTACGAGGCGATGCGGATCGCGATCGCAGAGCGCCGGATCGGCCTCCGAGATCATAATGCGATTGACGTAAAGGCGCGCAGTGAGTCGCGCGAACCATCGGCGCTCGTACGTGTATCCGACCCGCAGCGGCGCGCGCGTTCTGCCGATGAGCTGCAGGTCGACTGCACGTGGGGCGAGCGCGATCGCCAAGTCGTAGCCGCGCAGGCGCGCGCCGAGCGAATGCGGGCGCTCGTCCTTTCCCAAGACGATCAGTTCGTCGACGTCGTCATTGCGCTCCATCACGACGCTATTGTAGTCGCTGGTGACGATGGCCACGTGCGCATGCGGATAGGAGGCGCGCACCGTCGCGATCGCCGGCGTGGAGAGGACCAAATCGCCGATCCGGTCGGTGCGCGAGAGCAGAATCCTCACGATTGCATCGCACGCTCGAGCTCGCGGAAGTATGCCTCGTTGGCGAGGACGCGGGCCGCGCGTAAGGCCGCGCCGCGCAGCTCCACGCCGGGTTCGAGGTCCGCGAGGCGGCGGCGAAAGCGCTCGTCGTATCGCAGCACGCGCAGCGCGCGGTGAAAGCTCCGCTGGAGCGGATTGATCCCGGTGGCGAGGTGAGCGCGCCAGTTCGGGTGACGGCGGACGAGCCGCACCGCAGTGCGCGCCTGCGCTTGCGCCTGCGCGATCATCTTGCCGACAGCCGCCGCCCGGGGACGCGGCTTCACGTGATAGACGAGCGCACCCGGATGAAAGACCGCGCGCACCCCGGCCTCGCGGAGACGCAGTCCGACGTCGATGTCTTCCCAGCCGTACTCGGCAAACGACTCATCGAAGGCTCCGATGTCACGGATGGTCGCGAGCGGCACCGAGACGTTCGTGGTCCAAAAGTAGTTGCCGCTGTAGTTCTTGATGCTCCAAATCGGCGGCGGCAGGTCGTCGCAGCTCTCGACTTCGATTGCGCCGCCGCGTACGATCGCGCCGGGATGACGCGCTGCGGCGGCGAGATGCTCCGCGACGAAGTTCGGAAGCGGCAGAACGTCGTCGTCGATGAAGATGATGCGTTCTCCGCGGGAGCTCGCGATGCCGGCATTGCGGGCACGCGCGAGACCGCCGTTGGGCTGAGTAACGACGGTAAACGAACACGTCGCCCGCCGGCGAGCCGTTTCGATCGTGTGCGGCGTCGCGTCGGTCGACCCGTCGTCGACGAGCACGATCTCGTAAGCGTCGTCGCCGACCGTCTGGTCGAAGCACGCCTCGAGCACGCGCGCGAGCAATTCGGCGCGATTGTAGGTGCAAAGCTGAATCGTCGCCGGGATCATGAGACCAGCGAGGCCACTGCGGGAAGAATTCGCGAAGCATCGAGGTTGGCGACACACGCGTAGTCCGGGCAGTTCTCTTTCGTATCGCCTTTGTGGCAGGGATATGAGGCGCGCACGACAGCGGTGCGCGCCCCGAGGGGCGACCAGCGCTCGGGAAAGTCGGATTGAAACGGAAAGATGCCGACGGTCGGACAACCGACGGCGGCCGCGACGTGCATCGACCCCGTCGTGATGCCGACGAACGCCTGCGCCCTCTGCGCGAGCGCTCCGAAGGCGCCCACGCTCGTCCGTCCCGCAATCGACACGACGTCATCGTCGCCGCAGAGCCGCGCGATCCCCTCGGCCGCCGGCGCGTCGGCAGGCGATCCGGTGATGACGATTCGCGACCCCTGCTCCCGGCGCAACGCGCGAGCGAGCTCTGCCCAGCCGTTCAACGGCCAAACTCCGCGCCGCGAGGCGACCGCGTTACAGGGATTGAGGATCAGAAAGCGGCCGTTGGCGATGGCGATCTGCTCGGCTTCGCGTTGGTCGCCGTGAGTCGGTACGAACCGATAGAAGCGATCTTCGGTATCGCAGCCGATCGCGCGCGCGTAATCGAGCAGAATCTGAGACCAGTGCGACGTGACGTCGCCGTCTTCGCTGCGCACCACGACGCGCTTGGTGAACCGGAACGAGTAGATGCGCCGGGCCTGGCCAACTCGCACGGGAATCCCCGCAAGCGAAGGAACGCGCGCCGTTCGCGGCGTTGCCCACGTCACGACGCACGCCCCGTAATTTCGTGCACGCAGTTCGCCGGCAAGCAGACCTTCCTCGCCGCCGTCGTCGACGAAGACCGCGTCGACGTCGGGGACGCGCTGGAGGACCGCCCGATGGGCGGCCAAGGTCAGCGCGTCGACGTGCGCAAAGCGCGCGCGCAACGCGCGAGCGACGAGCGTTGCGACCAGCGAATCGCCGATCCCGCCGCCGGCGCAGTAGAGTAAGGCGCGGCTATCGGCCATCGTCCGCATCGAGCGTTCGAACGAGCTCGCGCGCGTACAAGGCATCGAGGAACTGCGCTCGCGCCAGCGCGCGCATCCAACGCGGAACGCGTCCGCTCGACGCGAGGCCGGCGCAGAGCGGTAGCAAACGATCCGGCAGCAAGTACCGAGCACGCAGCAAGTTGAGCGCGTACGCGCCGGTGGCCATCCGGGCACGCCGGGACGGATGCTTGGAGAGAAATCGCCGGGCCATGCGCGCCTTCTCGATCGCTTTCCGGCTTTCGACCTCGAGCGTATTCTCTCGGGGCGGTTTGACGTGCCAGAGATAAGCGTCCCACGCGAAACTCCAGCGCACGCCGGCCCTGCGCAGCCGGACGCCGAGTTCCGTGTCCTCCCACCCGTAAAGATCGAAGGTGTCGTCGAAGCCGCCGACCGCGACGAAGGCCGTTTTCGAGAGCGAAGCGTTGCAGGTGCAGAGAAAGGCGCGCGAATAGTTCGCCGGACTCGGCTTCGGACGCGTCTCGTAGGACGCAACGTTCAGGATCGGACCGTTGACGACGCGCTCCTCACCCGGCACGTGGCCCGCGGCATGCGCGGCGATCCAGCCCGGCGGAAGCTGCACGTCGTCGTCGCAGAAGAGCAGGTGGCGCCCGCGTGCGAGTTCGGCGCCGCAGTTGCGCGCCTTGGCGCGATTTGGTTCGGGGGCGTACAGATAGCGAACCGCCGCATTCCCGCGAGCGGCCGCTTCTGCGACCGCCGCGGTCGCGTCGCTCGATCCGTTGTCGACGACGATGACTTCGAAATCCGGCGCACCGGTTTGCCCCGCCAGCGATTCGAGCGCGCGTTCCAGAAACGACGCACGATCTTTGGTCGCGATCACCACGGAGATCTCCATCTTCTACGCGGCGAGTTGGAGCAGCGACGCGGCCATTCTATCCGAAGCACCGGCGTGATCGCGATAGAGCGCGGCAAGCGCGTGACCGGCCGATTGAAGCCAGGCTGCGTCCTCGTAGGAGTCGAGCGCGACGCGCGCGATGCGGCCCGGCGTAACGGTCCCGTGCACTTCGCGGACGAGCGGCGCGCCGGCATCCATGTTCGGCTGGGTATGATGCACGAAGCGCCGCGACAGGCCGACCGCGACGGCGCGCTTGAGCGGAGTCCCGATCAGGGGAATGCGGTTCAGATACGTGAGCGGACCGTTGATCGTAACCACTTCGGGCGCGTTGAGGGGCGTAATCGTAACGACCGGCCTCCCGAGCGCAGCCAGCTCGATCGTCTTCGTTCCGGGAATCGTCAAAATGAGGCGAGCGCGCAGCGCGGCGGCGAGCGCGTTGCGCACGACCGGAATGCGGACGTCTCCGGCCGGCGTCGTGAGGTAATCGCCTCCGCCCTCGCTCGCGAAGCGGCCGCTGCGCCCGTACATACGCGGATGCCCGCCACCCTCGATCGCGCGGCGCACCTGATCGCTCGGCGTAAAGGGCGAGATGGCGAAAGCAATCGGAAGACCGGGCCGTTCGTGCAGCATCCGTAATGCCACCGCGAAGTAGAACGGCACTAGATTCTCGATTTCGTACGAACGCGAACCGGGCATGATCAAGATTCCGTCCGGCGCCGGCGCACCGTCGGCGGGCAGCCCGGCCTCGAAGAACGCGCCGTCGATCGCCAAGTTTCCCACTTGCTCGATTCGGTCGAGCGGCGTGCCCCAAGCCGCAAGCTGCTCTGCGTTGCGCCGGTCGACGGCGAAGGCGCGGTCGAAGAGCGCGCGGTAGCGCGGGCGCGAAAACTTATACGTCGAGACTCGGCCCTTCAGTCGCGCGTGAAGCCGTGCGGCGTGGAGCAGATCGCCGCCGATATACTGCACGACGTCGACCTCCGGCGGCACCTCGTCGATGCGTCCCCCGAGCGCGAACTTGACGTAGCGCTTCGGTTCGACGATCGTTGCCTGCGGAAACGTCTCGCGTACCATCTGCGCTTCAAAACCGGTCGCGTAGTCGTCGGGCACTAAGAAAATGGTGGCGAGCAGATCGGGCCGGCGCTGGTAGAGTGCCCGCAGCAACGGACGCAGCCACCCGGCAACTTCGCCCGGACCGTTAGCGGTGAAGGCTATACGCATCGAGGATGCGCGCGATCAGATCCGTGGTGCTCGTCCGCGCGAGATGCGGCGCGAGTGCGATGCGCCCTCCATGCCGCAGCACCACGCTGCGTTCGGGCAGCTCGTCTTCACGATATTGATCGCTCTTCACGTGCACGTCGGGCCGAATCCGATCGAGCAGCAGTTCGGGCGTGCGTTCGCCGAATCCGACGACGATGTCGACGCTGCGCAGCGCGAGCAAGACGGCTGCCCGCTCTTTGAACGGCACGATCGGCCGCGAGGCGCCTTTGATCCGGCGAACCGATTCGTCCTCGTTCAAGCCGACGATCAGCGCGTCGCCTTGGCGGCGCGCCCAGGCCAAATACTCCACGTGTCCCGCGTGGAGCAGATCGAAGCATCCGTTCGTGAAGACGACGCTGCGGTTCTCTGCGCGCAGCTGCTCGCGCCACGCCGCCGCTTCTTCGACGCCGAGCAGCCGGCCGAAGAACGTTTCGCTCACGATGCGGGATCGAGCAAGGCGAGGATCTCTTGCGGTGAGGCGGTCGCCGTGCCGAGCTTTCCGACGACGGCACCGGCCGCGAAGTTCGCCAACTGCATCGCTTGTTCGATCGACGCGCCGGCCGCGAGCGCCAATCCCAGCACCGCAATGACGGTGTCGCCCGCACCGCTGACGTCGTAAACCGTGCGCGCGACCGACGGAATTTGCAGGCGCTCGCCGCCGCGTCCGAAGAGCGCCATCCCGTGTTCGCCGCGAGTCACGATCGCATAGCGGCAATCGAGGAGTTCGATCAGGCGCACTCCGGCACGGACCAAGCTCGCATCGTCGACGATCGGGACGCCCGTGATTTGGGCGGCCTCCGCGGCATTGGGCGCGATGCAAGTGACGCCGGAAAAGAACTCGATATTCTGCGGCTTGGGATCGGCGAGCACCAACGGACAGGCGGCGGCCGCTTCCACGATCTCGCGGCACAGCAACCCTTTGGCGTAATCGCTTAAAATCACCGCATCGCACGCAGCCGCCTGCGCGCGCACGAACTCGCTCAAACGGTGGCGCTCTCGGTCGTGCAGCGGGGTGGTCGATTCCCAATCGGCACGGACGACCTGCTGGCTATGCGCGACGATTCGCGTCTTGCGCGTTGTCGGCCGATCGGAGAGCGTAAAGACCCCCGAGTCGTCAACCTGCTCGTCGCGCAACATCGCTCGCACCTGACCGGCAAAGGAATCGTCCCCGACCGTTCCCGCGAATACGACGTCGGCGTTGAGCGCCCGCAAATTGTTTGCGACGTTTCCCGCGCCGCCAAGCGTGAACGAGTGGTCGGTAACCGCGACGACTGGAACGGGCGCCTCCGGCGAGATGCGCGTGACGCCGCCCCAAATCCACTCGTCGATCATCAGATCGCCCACGACGAGGATTCGCCGGCCGGCGGCGCGCTCGAAGAGCGTCCGTGCGTCGGGAACCAGGAGTGCCGCAGTCACCGGATGCCGCCCTCGAAAATAAGCTCCTGCTCGACGAGATCGCAGACGATATGAGCCATCACCTGATGTACTTCCTGAACGATCGCCGCGTAGCCGTCGGGACCGATCAAAGAAAGGTCCGCGACTTCGGCCACGCGTCCGCCGCCGTTTCCGGTAAATGCGACCGCAACGGCGCCGCGGCGCTTCGCCGCTTCCAGCGCGAGCACGACGTTGCGAGAACTTCCGCTCGTCGTCATGCCGATAACGACATCGCCGGGATGCGCGAAGGCTTCGACTTGACGCGAAAATACCCGATCGTATCCGTAGTCGTTACCGACGCAAGTGAGGGTCGACGAGTTCACCGAGAGCGCCTCGCTGTGCAGTCCGGGACGCTCGCGTAAAAACCGTCCCGAGAGCTCGGCGGCCATGTGCTGCGCCTCGGCGGCGCTTCCGCCGTTACCGCACCACAGAATCTTTTTGCCGCTTCGCAGCGCCGTCACCAGCGCGTTCGCGATGCTCTCGACTTCGGCGCGATAGTGCGGCGCCTCGAGCAGTCCGCGCCGGTCGGCGAGCAGCTCGGCGAAATCGCGCCGCCCGTGGTAGTTCACGGCTCGATCCAAAAGAGCTCCTCACCCTGTGAGACCAGTTCGCCGTTGTCCGGAACGATGCGTACGATCTTTCCGGAATCGTCGCTCTGAATTTCGTTGAAGAGCTTCATCGCTTCGAGCACGCAGAGCACGTCGCCCGGCTCGACGCGGTCGCCGACTTCGACGTACGCCGCCGCGTCGGGTGACGGCGAACGATAGAAGACGCCGGTCAGGGGTGCGAGAACCTTCGTCACGTTTTCATCGCCGGCAGGAAACGCATCGGCGGCTACCGGCAGTGCAGACGGCGGTGGGTGTGCCGCTCCGCTCTGAGCAACCGGTGCGGTCTGATGCCGCGATAGCTCGTAGATGGTTTCGCCCAGCTTGACCTTGATCGCGTCCAGATCGTGCTCGTGCATAATGGCGAGCAGCTCGCGCAACGTCTGCGTCTCCCCTGCGAACCGTTCGTCGAGTGGCCTTCCGTCGTCCATCAAAGGCCCGCTTCTACGAGAAGCTCGGCAACGACTCTTGGCTCCGCAAGCGCCAGGCGGCGGTCGCTTCGCTCTTCGAGATCGCGCAGCACGAGCTCGCCGGAGGCAAGTTCGTCGCTTCCGACGATGAGTGCGAAGCGCGCCCGATTGCGATCGGCGATCTTCAAGTGCGCGAGCAGCTTGCGTTCCTCATAGTCTACGAAGGTCGGGGAATCGAGACGCCGGCGCAGTTCCGCGACGATCGGCGTCACGACCGTTCTTGCCTGCGCACCGAGCGCGATCGCCTGTACGCCGCGACGCGCCGGCTCTTGGCCCTCTGCGCGAGCCTGCAGCGTCATGAGAAACCGTTCGAGGCCGAGCGCAAAGCCGACCGCCGGAACGTCCGGTCCGCCCAGCGAGCGCACCAGGCCGTCGTAGCGGCCGCCGCCACAGAGACTGCTCTGCGCGCCCAGCAGACTCGAGCTGATTTCGAAGACGGTTCTCCCGTAATAGTCGAGACCGCGCACGATTTTGGGATTGAGGACGTACGGAACTGCCGCCAAATCCAAATAGGACCGTACCGCGTCGAAGTGCTCGCGGCACTCCTTGCAGAGAAACTGCTCGAGCGACGGCGCCTCTGCGATATAGGGCGCATCGGCCGGATCCTTGCTGTCGAGCAGACGCAACGGATTGCGCGTCGCGCGCTCCCGCGCGTCCCAGCTCATCTTCGCAAGGTGCGGCTCGAAGTGCTCGAGCAGCGCCGCGCGATAGCGGGGACGGCAACGCTCGTCGCCGAGCGAGTTGAGATTGAGCGTCGCGTCGACGATGCCGTAACTTGCAACGAGCTCCCACGCGAGCGAAATCACCTCGACGTCGGCCTCCGGACCGGCGAAGCCGAAGCACTCGACGCCAAACTGATGCGATTGGCGATACCGCCCCTTCTGCGGACGCTCGTACCGAAAGATCGGTCCGATATAGTAGAGGCGCAACGGACCGGCTTCGAAGAGATGGTGTTCGAGCGCCGCTCGCACGACCGGGGCGGTCCACTCGGGGCGCAGCGTGAGCGAACGTCCTCCTCGATCGTCGAACGTATACATCTCTTTTTCGACGATGTCGGTCGTTTCGCCGACGCCTCGCTCGAAGAGTGCGGTCGACTCGAAAAGCGGGGTGCGAATCTCGCCGTAGCCGTACCGCGCGCTCAGCGAACGGATGCGCGTCTCGAGCTCGTTCCACCGTGCGGACTCGGGCGGATATACGTCGGCGGTGCCGCGCGCGGCGCTCAGTCTCTCAGACATAGTTCACGCTCCCCTTCGCTGCGGTTGCACGCTAGCCATTGCCCGTGGATGCGTGATTGGGTTGCGTGCGAAACGTCCTCTACGGAGCGGCCGCGCTTGCGCTGGTAACGCTCGTCTCGCCCGAGTCGGTGCGCGGCGGGTTGGCCGCAGCGGCAAGCGTACTTATCGAAGCGACGCCGTTTATCGTTGCGGGAACGATCCTTTCGCATTTCCTTCGCCGCCGCAACACGCTGTTCGAGCATCTCGGCTGCGGCTGCGTCGGCGGACCGGCGGCACGTTCGCTCCCGGCGACGGCAGCCACGTGGCTCGTCTTCGGTCCGGGCGTCGCGATCGCGCGTTATCTCGCGGCGCAGCTCGCCGCGCGGATTCTGCAGCGACGCGTTTTCACCGCGCCGGATGCGAGCAGCGAGAACGCACATCCATTGCACGAACTCGACGCGGTCGTCCCGGCCGCTCTGATCGCCGGCATCGCGATCCAGTTTGCCTACGTCGCGATGCGGCTCTCTCGTGGAGGAAGCATCTTGCTCGGCGCCGCCTTGGGCTTCGTCGCCGCACCGTGCGGGCTCGGAGCGGTTGCGCTCGCGGGTGCCTTGCGCGCGCACGCTCCAGCCGCAGCTGCCGCCTTTCTTTGCATCGCCGGAATCGTCGACATCCGTGCGGTTACGCGACCACGCCATGCGGAACTTGGAAACGACGCATTCGCCTATGCCTTGCTTGCCCTCACCCTCGGAATCGTGGCCTGGCGCAGCGGCGATGCGCTCGTCCATCCCGTCTTCACGGCTCCGCTTGCATGCTGCGCCGTCTTCGCGTTTGCATGCGCCTGCGCGTATCGCCGGTCGCGATGCGCCCGCGCCCGAATCGCGCCCGCACTGATGCTCGCCGGATCGCTTCTGGGCGCCGCGCCGCCGCAGTATCGCGCTACGGAAACGACGCTGACCGATCTCTTCGCGGGCGAGCATCTCACCTTTACCGGAGCGCTTGCGCGTGACGGCAACGCGAGCGCAGTCGTCCGTTATGCCATTACCTGCTGCCGTGCCGACGCCGCTCCCGTAGCGGTGCGCCTCGAACGCGCGCCGCGCTATCCGAACGGCACGTGGCTGCGCGTCGACGGACGAATTACCGGTGTCGCGGGCGAGCTTCGCCTCATCGCCGAGCGCGTTGAGCGCGTTCCCGCGCCAACCGATCCGTTTCTCTATCGATGAGGGCCTTTACGAGAGATTCGGTTTCTTACGCGGCTCGAGAAGCTCGACGGGGATCCCGTTGGGGTCCTCCACAAATGCGATGGCGCGCGTGCCGCTCGGCGATTTGTACACGTCCTTGAGAACACGGACGCCTTTACGCTTGAGCGCCGCTACGTACTCGTCGAGACCGCCGTCGGCCTCGATTGCGAGGTGTTCGTAGCGGCTTCCGAGCTCGTGCGGCGGATGCGCTTCGAGGTCATAGACCAGCTCGATGTACGCGCCCCAATCGTTGCCGACGAAGGCCATATCGGCGTTTCCCGGATAGTGATGGGGGCCGTCGAGCAGCTTCAACCCCAACTTATCGGTGTAGAACTCGATCGATTCGTTCATATCGTTGACGAAAATCGAGGTATGCAAGAAGCGCGGCACGCCGGTACTCTACGCGAAGATGCGGCAAAAACCCGCTGCAGCTCCTCAGGAACTCTATCGATCATCGTTCAATGCAAGAAATACCGATAACTCGAGAAGACGAGCGCGGCGCGGTGGCGGTCGGCCGCCGCGATCACCTCGTCGTCGCGAATCGATCCGCCCGGCGCGATGATCGCGGTGCAGCCGCCCGCAACCGCGGCCTCCAACCCGTCGGCGAAGGGAAAGAACCCGTCGCTCGCGCAGGCCGCGCCGTGCGCGCGCTCGCCGGCACGCGCCGCCGCAATCGCAACGGCGCTCACGCGATTGGTCTGACCGGCGCAGATGCCGCGCGTCGTGCCGCCCTTGACGATCACGATGCCGTTGCTCTTCACGTGCCGGACGACGTCCCAGGCGAAGGCGAGGTCGTGCCACTCTTGCGGGTCCGGATGGCGCCGGCTGACGACCCGCCATTCTTCGGCCGGCGCACTGGGATCGTCGTCTTCGGCGAGCACGCCACCCAAGGCGCTGCGAAGCCGCAGTTCCTGCGCCAACTCATCGGGAAGCGTGCGCGCGAACTGCATGATCCGAAGGTCTTTCTTCCTCTTGAGCATTGCAAGCGCTTCGTCGTCGAAGTCGGGCGCCGCAACGATCTCCAAGAAGAACTCGCGCAGCGCCGTCGCCGCGTCGCGGTCGATCGGCGCATCGGCGGCCACGATTCCGCCGTAGGACGATACCGGATCGGCCTCGAGCGCCTCGCGCACTGCCAGGGCGGCGCTCGACCGTTGCGCGACGCCGCACGGAACCGCGTGCTTTACCACCGCGGCGCGCGAGAAGCGCCCACGTTCGCTGCCGAACTGCGCGCCGAGCGGAGCGCGCGAAAGCAGACGCAACGTTGCATCGAGGTCGAGCAGATTGTTATAGGAGAGCGCCTTGCCGTGCAGCTGTTTGGGCAGACGTTCGACGCGGTCGAGATAAAAGGCCGCGCGCGCTTGAGGATTGGTGCCGTAGCGTAAGCGCTTCGCGAGCGGCAGCGTCAAGGCGAGCGCGCCCGGAAGGTCGCTCGGTAAGACTTCACCCGACGTGGCAAGGTAGTGCGAAATGGCAACGTCGTACTCCGCCGTTCGTTCGAACGCGGCGACCGCGAGCTTGCGGCGCAGCGCCGCCGAAACGTCGTCTGCTTCCACCGCCGCGCCGAACTCCGCGTACTGAGCCGGATGCGTCAGCACCGCGACGTGCTCGAAGTTCTTTGCCGCGGCCCGCACGAGTGCGACGCCGCCGATGTCGATCTGTTCGATCGCCTCCTCGAGCGTCGCGCCCCCGCGTGCGACCGTCGCCTCGAACGGATAGAGGTTCACGGCGACGACCACGATCTCCGGAATCGCATATTTCTGCGCCTGCGCTTCGTGTCCGCGGTCACGGCGGTCGAAGAGGATCGCCCCGAAGACCTTGGGGTGCAGGGTCTTAACGCGACCGCCGAAGAGCGCCGGAAATCCGGTGAGTGCCTCGACGTCGCGAGCCGGCACGCCCCGATCGAGCAGGAACGCCTGCGTACCACCAGTCGCATAGATTTCGATTCCGCGTTGCGTCAGGGCGCGGGCGAGTTCGTCGGCGCCGTTCTTATCCGAGAGCGAGAAGAGCGCCGCGCGTTGGCGCGGCGGCGCGCCTTCAGGCAAGCATCGCCTCGGCTTCGCGCGCCAGCTCCGCAGAGACGATCGTGCTCACGCCGGCCTCGCGCATCGTGACGCCGTAAATTCGATCGGCCATTTCCATCGTCTGTTTGTTGTGCGTTACGATCAGCATCTGCGAATCGGCTGCAAACTCGCGGACCATCGCGCAGAAGCGCTCGATGTTGGCGTCGTCGAGCGCCGCGTCCACCTCGTCGAGCAGATAGAACGGCGCCGGCTTCGTCGCGATCAGCGCAAAGATCAGTGCGGCCGCGGTCATCGCGCGCTCGCCGCCGGAGAGCGCCGCAAGAGGCATTGCTTTCTTGCCGGGCGGCCGGACCGCAATCTCGATGCCCGTCTCCGAGAGATTCTCGGGTTGCGTCTGCCACATCTTCGCTTCGCCGCCGGCGAAGAGACGGCCGTACATCGCCGAAAATGCTTCGGAGACGCGTTCGAAGGTTTCGTTGAACTGCGTCTGCGTTTCGCGTTCGATCTCACGAATGGATTCGAGGAGCGTCTCTCGCGCCTTCGCGATATCCTCCATTTGACCGCGTAAGAACGCGTCGCGTTCGGCAACCTCGGTCCGCTCGGATTCGGCATTGAGGTTGACGTTTGCTTGCAGACGCGCGAGCTCGTCACGCAAGCGGGGCAGCTCGTCGACGATCGCGTCGGGCTCTTCCCGGTAACGCGTATCGACGTCCGCGCATTCGTCGTTCGTCGCCGGATTCTGGGCGAACTGCGAAACCAGCATTCCAAGCTCCGCCTCTATCTGCGCGAGACGCGTTCGGTGGCGCTCGCCGCCGGCCGCCGTGTCGCGCTCTGCTTGCTCGGCGGCGCGCGCTTCGCTTTCGAGCTGCGCTTGCCGCGCGGCAAGATCTTCCCGCTGGCGCCGCGCGGCGTCGAGCGAAGCGTCGAGCTCGCCGATACCGCGGCGAAGGCCTTCGACGCGCGCGTGAACGGAGCGGGTCTCTTCGACCAGGGCGGCAATCTGCGCGAGCATCTCTTCACGCGCCAGGCCGCCGCGCTCGCTATCCTGGTCGAGCATCCCCAGGCGCGCCTGCTCCGCGTCGCGTTCGGCGCTCAGCGCCGCCGCTCGTTCGCGCAACTCGGCACCGCGCGCGTTCGTCGCGCTCTGCGATGCTTCGGCCGCGGCGATCTCCTCGCGCACGCGCGCGAGCTCCGCTTCGAGTTCCGCGCGCTCTTTCTCGCCGCGCTCGCCCTTGGGCTCTTCGCGCTCTCGCTCGCGTTCGAGCTCGCGAGCTCGCGCGGCGCGAGTACGCAACTCGTGAAACGACGTGCGTGCCGCTTTGAGATCGTCGTTCGCTCGCTGCGCTTCCGCCGCGAGCGCGGCGGTTTCCGCACGCAGGCCGACGAGCTGCGCTTCGACCCGGCTTTGGCGATCGCGGGCGGAGTCGCGCTCGCCGATCGACGTATCGGCGCGCAGGTGTGCGGCGCGCAGCACGCGTTCGGCCTCTTCGAGTTTCTCGCGCATTCCAACGAGTGCTTCGCGCAGGCTCGCCGCCGCAAAACGCCGCGAGAGAATCGACCGCTCGCGCGCAAACCGCCCGCCCGTGATGGCGCCTCCGCCGGTGATCTGCTCGCCGTTCAAGGTGACGATCGTGTCGCGCAGCCCGCGGCCGCGAACGAGCTCGATTCCAACCTCGAGCGTCGTTACGATCAGCACGTTACCGACCAAAAAATTGACGATTCCGGCGAACTTGGGTGCGGTGTGCACGAGCGTATGAGCGTATCCCAAGACCCCGGGAAGGCCGGCCAAACGATCGTCGAGCGTGCGTCCTTCGCGCTTCGAAAGCGTGTCGAGAGGAAGGAACGTCGCTCGTCCCGCTTCCTTACGATTGAGAAACTCGACGCAGCGCTCCGCATCCTCCGAGGTGGCCGTGACGACGTTCGAGAGCCGCGCACCGAACGCAACGTCCATTGCGCGAGCGTACCGCTCGTCGGTCGTGATCAGATTGGAAACGATCCCCTCGATGCCGCGCAGGTCGCCGCGCTGCCAGGCCTCGACGATCGCGCGCGTCCCCGGCACGTGTCCTTCGAGCGAGTTTTCGAGCTCTTCGATCGTGTGAAGCCGGGACTCCGCTGCCCTCACCTCACCCGAATGGTCGCGATGCGCGGCGAGCGCCCGCGCTACGTCTTCCTGCGCGAGCGACGCGGCGCGATCCGAATCCTCGGCGCGACCCCGCGCCTCGAGCAGCTCTTCTTCTGCGATGGCCAGTTGCCGCCGGCGTTCGCTTTCGCGGTGAAGCACGCCGCCGGCAGCGATCTCGAGCTGTTCGGCACGCTCCCGCGCGGCGCGTTCTTCGGTTTCGAGACGCTCCGCTTCGGCGCGCAGCGTCTCGGCCTGCACGCGCCGTTCCGCTTTGTGCGCGGCGAACTCGGCGGCGCCCGCCTCGACCTCGCGCAGGCGCGTAAAGATCGCCTCGAGGTTTCCACGCGCTTGCGCCAGCGCCGCGGCGGCTGCGAGTTCGCGCTCGCGCGACGCTTCGATGTCGCGCCCGAGCGGAGCGATGCGCTCTTCCAAGGCGGCAATTGACGTCACCAGCAACGAGCGCTCCGCGGTAACGCGCGCGGCGTCCTGACTCGTCTGCGTCGACTGACGCTCGAGCGCCTCGCGGCGCGCCAGTGCGGCGGCGTACTGCGCCTCGAGCTGCGCCAGCTCGGCGCGTCGTGCCTGCGCCTGGGTGCGCAGCTCCTCGAGCTCCAGCTCGCCGCGATAGAGCTGCGTACGAACCCGTGCCAGCTCTCCGGCGGCCCGTTCGGCTTCCGTGGCGTTGCGGGCGCGCAGCTCTTCGTTTTTGCCGATCTGCTCGCGCAGCGCGACGGACTCCGCGCGGCGCGTCGCGCTCGCGCGCAGATACGCCAAGATTTCGAGATCGCGGACGCGCGTGCTGACGCGGCGGTACCGCCGTGCGCGACGCATCTGCGTCTCCAGCTCGGGCATCCGCCGCTCGAGCTCGGCGAGCAGATCGCTGATTCGAATCGCGTTCTGCTCGGTTCGCTCGAGACGACGCAGCGACTCGTTCTTGCGCGACAGAAACTTTCCGATGCCGGCGGTCTCCTCGAAGAGCGCGCGCCGCTCGACCGGCTTACTCGTGAGAATGGCATCGATCTGGCCCTGCGAGACGATTGCGTACGAGCCGGGACCGAGACCGGTGCCCATCAAGAGATCGACGATGTCGCGCAATCGAACTTGGGTGCGATTGATGAAATACTCGCTATCGCCGACCCGATAGGCCCGTCGCGTAATTTCGACTTCGGCGAAATCGATCGGCAGTTTACGATCTGAGTTGTCGAAGAGCAGCGAGACCTCCGCCATTCCCAGCGGTTTGCGCGAATCGTTGCCGGAGAAGATCACGTCTTCGAGCGCCCTCGCGCGCAGACTCCGAGTCGACATCTCGCCCAAGACCCAGCGGAACGCATCGACGAGATTCGATTTGCCCGAGCCGTTGGGACCGACGATCGACGTCACACCGTCGCCAAACTCGAGCGCCGTCGGCTCGGCAAACGTCTTGAAGCCGAACGACCGAATGCGCCGCAGTTTCATTGCCGCATCACGCCATCGGTCTCGAGGACGCCCGCAATCGAAAGCAGCGCCGCCTCGGCAGCCGCTTGTTGTGCGGCCTTCTTCGAACCCCCCTCGCCCTTACCCAGGATCTTGCCCTTTACGCTCACGCGCGATTTGAAGGCGGGATGCTGCGGCGTTCCTCGGCTCGTCTCGCGGTATACGGGCGTCGCGGCGAGATGTTCCTGCGCGTAATGCTGCAAGCGCGTCTTGGCATCGAGCAGCGCATCGGAGGAGTGATCGAGGTGTTCGACGTGCTGCGAAAGCACGAACTTTTGCGCTTTCTCCAGACTGAATCGCAGGTAGAGCGCGCCGACAAACGCTTCGAATGCATCGGCGAGCACCGAGGTATTCTCCTTCCCGCCGGCAGCGCGCATACCGGCGCCGAGCCGCACCAGCTCGCCGAAGGCGAGCCGCCGCGCGGTCTGCGCGAGTTGTCCGTCGTTGACGATCGCGGCCTTGCGCAGCGTCAACAAACCCTCCGGCTCGTCGGGAAAACGCTCGAAGAGCCACGCCGCGGTGATGCAGCCGAGAACCGAGTCGCCCAGAAACTCCATGCGCTCGTTCGAAACGCCCCCATGCTCCTTCGCGTAGCTCTCGTGGACGAACGCACGCTCGAAGATGCCCGTATCGTCGATGCGCGCGACGCCCGCAAGGCGAAGGAGAGCGCGCAGACGACGCCGGTTGTTCTCTCCGCTCACGCGCCGCCCTGAGAGCTCACTCCTGTCGGACTTTGCCGAAGACGATCACGCTGTTGTGACCGCCGAAACCGAACGAGTTCGAGAGCGCAACTCGAATCGGCGCGTGGCGCGCGACGTTCGGGACGTAGTCGAGCCGGCATTCCGGATCGGGAAATTCATAGTTCGTGGTTGGCGGCATCGTATCGTTTAAGACCGCGAGAGCGGTTGCTACGCCTTCGATTCCTCCGGCCGCACCGAGCGCGTGTCCGTGCATCGATTTCGTCGAGCTGACGCCGATCTCAAATGCGTGCTCGCCGAACGTCTTCTCGATTGCCTTCGACTCGGCGGGATCGCCCATCGGTGTCGAGGTTCCGTGTGCGTTGATGTAGTCGACGTCACTCGGCGCGATTCCGGCGCTTGCAAACGCGCGCGAAAAGGCGAGCAATACGCCGTTTCCGTCGGGATCGGGTGCGACTAAATCGTAGGCGTCGGCCGATTGCCCGTAACCCAGTACCTCGCAGTAGATCGACGCGCCGCGCGCGCGCGCGTGCTCGTACTCCTCGAGCACGAGAATACCGGCACCTTCGCCGAGTACGAACCCGTCGCGCTCGCGATCGAAGGGACGGCTTGCGTGCGTCGGGTCGTCGTTGCGCGTCGAGAGCGCGCGCATCGAGCTGAAGCCGCCGATCGCCAGCGGCGAGACCGTCGCTTCGCTTCCGCCGGTGATCATCGCAATCGCGTCGCCGTAAACGATCGCGTTGTACGCAGTACAAATAGCATCGTTGGCGCTCGCGCAGGCACTCGCTGCGGCAAAGAACGGCCCGTGGTATCCGTAGGCCAGGGAAATGTGCGCCGGCGCGGCGTTGGCCATCAGCATCGGAATGAAGAACGGCGTCACTTTCGACCAGGTTCCGTTTTCGTTCGCCTTGTCCGAGTTGAGCCAGAAGGTGATGATGCCGCCGATTCCCGTTCCGATCACGCCCCCGACGCGCGCCTTGAACTCCTCGTCCTGGGGGAGATTGGCATCGGCAATTGCCTCACGCGCGGCGACGAAGGCGAACTGCGTGAAGCGGTCCATCCTCCGCGCCTCTTTGCGGCCGATCAGTTCCTCGGGTTTAAAATCCTTTACCTCGGCGGCGATTCGCGCGTCAAAAAGGCTCGCGTCAAAGGCCGTAATGGGCGCGACGCCCGATTCACCGGCAATCAGGCGCCTCCAAAAGTCATCGCGGGTGTTGCCGACCGGGGTCACGGCCCCGAGCCCCGTGACGACGACGCGTCGGCGGCCAGGCGGCTGCATACTCGAAACGCTCAAAACTTCAGGAAGTTACGGCGGCCTTCGGGCGCATCCCCGCCTTCCTATTCCGGGCCCTTCCGCGGTGGGTGCTTGCGCCCCCGACGACTCGCTGGCTATAATCAGGGGCTGTCTGCCACGGGGGCGTGGCGCATTTACTCTTTTGTCTAAAGGGACGTTATGAAGCGGACGTATCAGCCGCACAATCGACGCCGCAAACGCGTGCACGGCTTTCTCGAACGTATGCAAACGAAGGCAGGACGTAAGGTCCTCGCGCGCCGCCGCAAGAAGGGACGTCATCGTCTGACCGTCTGATGCGCCGCTTCGCGAGCTTGACCCGCCAGGCGGACTTTGCCCGCTTGCGCCGGCGAGGGAAGCGCGTATCGACCAAGAGCCTCCTCATTTTTCGAAGTGATCCGCTTCCCAGCGACTCGACTTCGCTGGTCGGCATTACGGTAAGCAAGTCGATCGGAAAGGCCGTGATCCGCAATAAACTGCGCCGCCAGCTGGCGGCAATCGTCGATGAAGCGCTCGGGCAGCAGATGCCGATGCGTTTGCTCGTCGTCGCGCGCCCCGGGGCCTCCGAAGCCGGATTTGCCGATCTTCGAGCCGAGCTCGGCTCGGCTTTCCACCGAACCTAGGCTCGCGATGCGCTTGCTGCTCGTGGCCCTGATCCGGCTCTACCAGCTCCTCATCTCGCCCCTCTTGCCACCCTCTTGCCGCTTCTATCCAACCTGCTCGCAATACGCGCTCGTCGCCATTGCCGATCACGGCCCCGTTCGGGGAGTCTGGCTCGCCATGGTGCGCCTGGCGCGCTGCCACCCGTGGAACCCCGGCGGCGTCGATCTCGTCCCCGCGCCCCGGGACTCATCCCCTAAAGGAACCCACTCTTGCATCTGATTCTCGCCGCCTCGTGGCTGCAGCCGATCGTCGATTTCCTCTCGGGGGTCGTTCTGGCGATCGACAAGCCGATTCACAATCTCGGCTGGAGCCTGATCATACTGGCGGCGCTCATCCGGCTGCTTTTCTGGCCGCTGAACACCCTGCAGTTCAAGTCTTTCCTAGCGATGCAAAAGGTCGCGCCGCAGCTCAAGAAGCTGCAGGAGCGATACAAGGACGATCGGCAGCGTCTTCAGGCAGAGCAGATGACGCTCTACAAGCAGCACAACGTCAACCCGTTCGCGGGATGCTGGCCGATGCTGGTTCAGTATCCGGTGATCATTAGCGTCTACTACGTCGTCCTCAACCATAAGTCGCTCTTCGCCAATCAGAGCTGGTTCTGGATCGGCAGCGCCATCTCGCGATCGGCCTCGGTGCCCATGGTCTTCGGCAAGCCGCTGCTCGCCGCAAGCCTCGCGATGCCCGACTTGATTCTGATTCTCTTCTACGCGCTCTCGATGTATCTGAGCGTTCGTTACGTCAGCATGCCGGCGACCGATCCGCAGCAGGCACAGACGCAACGCATGATGGCCGTGATTTCACCGGTCATGCTCGGCTTTCTCGGATGGCGTTACGGCTGGCCTTCGGCGATGGTGCTGTACTGGTTCGCCTACAATATCTTTACGATGGCCCAGCAGTTCTATCTGCTGCGCCGCTATCACCAGCCGCTCGCACTCATCGACAGCGAGCACGTTCTTACCGAGACGGCCTCCGGCGGCTCGCAAAAAGCGCTGACGAAGCCCTCGCCAAGCGCCAACGGCGTGGCGAAAACGAAGCCGCAATCCGGCCGCTCGAAGCGCCGAAATAAGCGTTAAATAGAGGTTTACGCAATGCTTTACGAAGATGATTTTGAGTTTGAAGAACAGCCGGCCGACGTGCGGGATCGTACGATCGGGGGCAGGCCCGGCGGCGGCCGCGGAGGCGGGATGCGGCGCCGGCGCGAGCATCGCCGCGGAAATTCGGAAGTGCGCGACGTCGGTGAAATTCCCGAAGAGGCGAAGCCGGCGCGCGACCTCCTGCGCGAAATCTTGATGCGTATGGGCGTCGGTCCGGTCGAAATCGGTTACGTCAGCCGGACCGAAGGCGAATACTTGGAAGTCACCGGTCCGCATTTGGGCATGCTCATCGGCCGCCACGGCAATACACTCGAAGCGCTCAACCTGATCTTCAACAACTCGTTCAATGCGGGCGTTCGCAACAACCGCCGATACTACACGATCGACGCCGAAGGATACCGCGCGCACCGGGCCGATCAGCTGAAGAATCTCGCCCTCGGCACGCTCGAACGCTGCGTGCGCGAGCGCAAAGCGCAAACGCTGGAGCCGATGCTCCCGTCCGAGCGGAAGATCGTCCATTTGGCGCTCGCAAACTCCGAACTCGTACGCACCGAATCCGAAGGAGAGGAGCCCGAGCGGCGAGTCGTCGTGCATCCGCGCTGAGCCGGCACTCGACGAGCGTCCGCTCGTGAACTCGGGTTCGTTCGCAACGGATACGATTGCGGCGATCGCGACGCCGCCGGGGAAGGGCGCAATCTCCATCGTGCGCGCGAGCGGGCCCGCGGTGCCCGAAATCGCGCGGCGGTTAGTTCGAACGAAATTTCCGCTGCGCCCGCGCGTCGCGACGCGCGCAGTCATTGTCGACGAGCGCGGCGAGGCGCTCGATACGGGCCTCGCGATCCTTTTTCCGGCGCCGCAGAGCTATACCGGAGAGGAGATGCTCGAGCTGCACCTCCACGGTTCGCCGGTCGTCGCCCGCGACGCCGTGCGCGCGATCTTGGCCTGCGGCGCGCGGCTGGCTCAACCCGGCGAGTTCACTCGCCACGCGTTCCTCAACGGCAAGATGGATCTGCACGCCGCAGCGGCAGTCGCCGACGTGATTGACGCCGAGACTCAAGCCGCAGCCCGGGCGGCGCTGGCAAACCTCGACGGCGCGCTTGCGAACAGCGTGCGCTCGCTGCGTGCGGCACTCGCGGAGCTGCTGGAAGAGCTCGGCGGAACGATCGACTTTCCCGACGAGGTCCCCGAGCCGGATCGCGCTGCCGTCGAGGAGCGGCTCTCTCCCGTTTTGGAAGCGCTCGAGAGGCTGCGCCGCGACGGTGAGACTGGCCGGCTCGTGCGCGAAGGGCTCCCCGTCGCGATCGTCGGGCCGCCCAACGCCGGTAAGTCCTCGCTCCTCAACGCCCTGCTGGGGATGGAGCGTGCGATCGTCTCCGAGATGCCGGGAACGACCCGCGACACCATCGAGGAGAGCATCGTCGTCGAGGGGGTGCCGGTGCGCCTCATCGACACGGCCGGGATTCGAGCTCATGCCGACCGCCTCGAAGCGCGCGGCATCGAGCGTACGGACCGCGCGCTCGCGGCGGCCCGCGTCGCGCTTCTGGTCATCGACGGCTCGGAACCGCTTGGAGCCGACGCTGCCGCTCTGCTCGAACGAACGCGCGACCGGGAGCGAATCGTCTTCTACAACAAGGCCGACCTCGGCACGCGCGGCGCGAGCCGCGCCGAACCGGGCGCAATCGTCGGCAGCGTGAGGGAGGCGGCGACGCTGGAAGAACTGCGCCGCGCGATCGCGCGAATCGGGTGGGGCGGCGAAGCGGTCGACGCTACGCGCCCGCACCTCACCGCGCTGCACGAGTTCGATGCGGTCAATGCGGCGATCGAAGCGCTCGAACGCGCTTGCGCGATCCTGCGCTCGCACGAGCCGCTCGACTTCGTTACAACCGAAGCGCAGCGCGCTTTTTCGGCGCTCGGGCATGTAAGCGAGCAGGTTGCCGCCGAAGAGGTGATCGACGGAATTTTTTCGCGCTTCTGCATCGGTAAATAGGGAGGCTGCCTAACCGTGAAACGTGCACTCTTGTTCTGCGCCGCGCTCTGCGCGGCCGCTGCACCCGTTTCGGCGAAGAACGTCGGATCGAAGTTCGGCGTCACGATCGTCAGCTGCGTCGTCAACTCGAACGGAAACACCACCAACGGTATCAACGTCGTCTACTACAATACCCACGATTCGCCCGCAACCGAAGTGGACTTCCTGGTCAACTACGGCAAACAGAAATACATTCTCATCGACAAAGGCACGTTTACGCGCGGGTCGCAGATCAATCATAACCTAACCAATGCGCTCACGGGGCAGCCGTGGGAAGGGCCGACGCCCAAGCGTTGCTCGGTCCAACGCGTCTACTTGGAGAACGGCAATGTTCTCCAGTAGCGCGGCGATGCACCCGATGGTCGCGACCCTGACCCGGAACTGGTGGATGTGGCTCATCCGTGGGATCGCCGCGATCATCTTCGGCGTCTTGGCCTGGATCTGGCCGGCTGCGACCTGGGTGACGATCGCAATCCTCTTCGGCGCATATGCCTTCGTCGACGGCATCTTCGCGATCTACGCGACGATTCGCGCGGCGGAAACGCACGAGCGTTGGTGGCCGTTCTTGGTAGAAGGAATCGTCGGGCTCTTAATCGCGGCGATTACTTGGTACGACGTGCGGATTACGCTGCTGGCGCTCTACTTCACGATCGCGGCCTGGGCGTTCATCACCGGAATTCTCGAGATCGTCGCGGCGATACAGTTACGCAAACACATATCGAACGAGATTTGGCTGATTCTCGGCGGTCTTGCATCGATTGCGTTCGGCGTGCTGATGGTGTGGTTTCCGCTCGCCGGCATGCTCGCAGTCATCTGGCTCATCGCGGCCTACGCAATCGTCTTCGGCTTCATTATGATCGGCTTCGCGCTGCGTTTGCGCTCGCACGCGCAGGCACCGGTGAAGACCTAGCATGAGCGACGACGCCGGCACGATCGTCGTCGGCGGCGGTCATGCCGGTGTCGAAGCGGCGCTTGCATCGGCGCGCTTAGGCGTGTCGACGCTGCTCGTTACCGGCGACCCGGAGAAAATCTGCACGTTGCCGTGCAATCCGTCGATCGGCGGGAGCGCAAAGGGACAGCTCGTTCGCGAAATCGACGCACTCGGCGGCGCGATGGCCGCAATCGCCGATCGTTGCAGCCTTCACGCGCGCTTCCTAAACGAGAGCAAAGGACCGGCAGTGCGGGCGCTGCGCCAGCAGATGGACAAACCCGCCTACGCGCGAGAGGCGCTCGCAACGCTGCGAGCGCAGCCGAATCTGACCATCGTCCAGGGACTCGTCGAAGCTCTCGTCGTCTCGGGAGACTCCATACGGGGCGTCCGCTGCGCGGACGGCGCGTCTTTTCGCGCAAAAAGGGTGGTCCTTGCGACCGGGACGTTTCTTGGAGGAAAGTCCTTCCAAGGTGACATCGTGCGCGCCGAAGGGCGTTACGGTGAAGTGCCCGCTATCGGTCTGTCGGCGGCCTTACGCTGCTTGGGCTTCCCGACCGCGCGTCTCAAGACGGGCACGCCGCCGCGCATCGACAAGGCGAGCGTCGACTACGATGTGATGACGGTGCAGCCGCCAAGCTCGCAGCCGCTGCTCTTCTCCTACTCGAGCCCGGCGCGCTTCGCCGGTCCTCAGCTGGCCTGTTACCTTACGGAGACGAACGACGCAACGCACGCGCTCGTGCGCTTGAATCTCCATCGCTCGCCGCTCTACGGACTCGATTTGATACGCGGCATCGGCCCGCGCTACTGCCCGTCGATCGAAGACAAGGTGATCAAGTTCGCGCATAATCCGACGCACCAGATCTTCATCGAACCCGAGGGCTGGGACGAGCCGACGCTTTACGTCGGCGGCTTTTCGACCTCGCTGCCGGCGGAGGTACAGCTGGAGATGCTGCGGACGCTGCCGGGGCTCGAACGCTCTGCCATGCTGCGCCCCGGATACGCCGTTGAGTACGATATGGTCCCGCCGACGGAGCTGCGCGATACGCTCGAGACGCACCGGATCGAGGGTCTCTATCACTGCGGTCAGCTCAACGGAACTTCGGGATACGAAGAGGCAGCCGCTCAAGGTTTGCTCGCGGGAATCAACGCGGCTCGCGCCGCGCGGGGAGACGAGCCGCTGCGGCTCGGGCGCTCGCAAGCGTATATCGGCGTGCTCGTCGACGATCTCGTCACCAAGGGCGTCGACGAGCCATACCGGATGCTGACCTCCCGCGCCGAGCACCGCGTGGTCCTGCGTCACGACAACGCCGATCTTCGGCTTACGCCGGTCGGCCGCTCGATCGGGCTGGTCGACGATGCGCACTGGGACGCCTTCGAGGAGCGGCGCGCCGCCTTGCGCGCGGCGCGTGCGCACGCCGATCGCACCCGCCTCTCTGTCTCCGGCATCGACTCGGAGCGGTTCGAGCCGGGCAGCACGCTCACCGACGCTTTACGGCGGCCGCGCCTGGACTACGTTCGTCTGGCCGGACACTTTGATCCCCCGCTCTCGCCCGAGATCGGCGAACGGCTGGCGATCGAGATTAAGTGCGAGGGGTACGTCCGTCGCGAGGAGCTTGCAATCGAAAAGGCGGCGCGAACCGAACGCGTGGAGATCCCGGAAGAGTTCGACTATGAATCGATTCGGGCGCTCTCGCGCGAGGCACGCGAAAAGTTCGCGAGCCGGCGTCCGCGGACGTTGGGCATGGCCTCGCGCATCTCCGGCATCACGCCCTCCGACGTCGCGATCGTCGCCCTGTACGTCCACAAGAATAAGCGCGAAGCCGCTTCCGGCAGTTGAGCTTTGACGCCCGAGGAATCGAGACTCGAGGAGCTGCTCGAAGGAGCCGCCGTCGCGTCGAGGACGCGCCGGGCCCTCGCGCGATACGGCGGCCTCGTTCTCGCGGCGAACCGCCGCTTTAACCTGACCGGAGCGACGACGGCCGAAGAGCTCGCCGAGCATCTGCTCGATAGCCTCACCGTCGCTCCCTACATCCGGGAGCCGTACGTCGACGTCGGGTCGGGGGCGGGATTTCCGGCCATTCCGATCGCCATCGCACGCGGAATTTCCGTCGTCCTCGTCGAGGCGACGGCGAAAAAGGCGCGCTTTCTGGAAAGCCTCCTCGAGGAGCTCCAGATCGCGGGGCGAGTGATCGTCGAGCGGGCGGAAACCGCGGCGCATCGGCCCGGCCTGCGCGAACGCTACGCCAGCGGGACGGCCCGAGCCGTCGGGTCGGCTCCGACCGTGGCGGAGCTATTGCTCCCGTTTCTGGAGATCGGTGGAGCCGCCGTCGTCCAGCGAGGCACCCTCACCGCCGAGGAAAAGGCCGCGCTGGAAGACGCCTCGCTCATGCTGGGCGGACGGCTCGAGACGCAGATTCCCGTCGAAGAGAACTGCCGGATCCTCCTTCTGCGGAAAACGGCGCCGACACCGCACCGATTCCCGCGGCGGACCGGCGTCCCGGCAAAGCGCCCGCTCTGCCTCTAGGGGATTCCACAAAACCTCAAGGGCGCTTCCGTTTCACGGTGAACCTTCCGGTGAAACAACGGGAGGAGTAATGAGCGAGGGCCTGTCTGACTTCGAACGAGGCGTTATCCTGGGATTGCTTATCGGTGAGGGCCATTTTGGCGGAGATGGCAAGCAGCCGCAGGTTACGCTAAAGATGCATGTCCGACATGAGCGTCTGCTCATGTGGGTCAACGATCGCATTCGTTGGTCGCGAATGTTCGGGCCTTACCATCATGCCGGCAGGCATTACCTGCAGCTAATGTTTCGTGGACCCGCGCTGCGTCTCGAACTCGGTCCGCTTCTATACTCGACACAATGGGAGGAGATCGACGATCACTCCTATGGCCGATTCATGCAAATGCTCGAGCGGTATGGAATCCGAGACGAAATTGTTTCACCGCAAAGTTCGCCGTGAAACCTAAGAGCCTCGACCGAGTTCTGGGCTCGGCTCTCCCTCCGGGAAGCCTCTATGCCGTGGGCGGTCGCGTCCGCGACGAGGTTCGGGCCGAGTTTGAAGGAACGCCGTGGCCGCCCGGTGCCGATAGCGACTATCTTGTCGTGGGTCTGCCGCTGCAGGACCTCATCAACCGTTTGCGGCCCTTTGGGCGCGTCGACGCCGTCGGGGCGTCGTTCTCGGTCCTGAAAGTAACGGTCGACGGCCAGACCGTCGACGTGGCAGTGCCCCGCCGTGAACGCTCGGTCGGCACCGGCCACCGGGATTTCGTCGTCGAGAGCGGTCCGGAGGTGACCTTGGAAGAAGATCTCGGCCGCCGGGATTTCCGCATGAACATGCTGGCGCGCGCGATTCCGTCGGGCCAGCTCGTCGATCCCCACGGCGGCAAGGCGGATATCATGGCACGGCGGATCGACATTCTGACGCCGGCAGCCTTCCGCGAGGATCCGCTGCGAATGATGCGGGCCGCACAGTTTGCCGCCCGCTTCGGCTACGCGGTCACGCCGGGACTCCGCGAGGCGATGAGCGAGGCGGCGCCGCTGGTTACGACGGTCTCGGCCGAGCGCGTGCACGACGAGCTGGTCAAGCTTTTCCAAGCCAAAAAACCGTCGGTCGGCTTGCTGCTGCTCGAGGAGACCGGGGTGCTCGCCCATCTCTGGCCGGAACTCGTCGAAGGCGTGGGGGTCGAGCAGAACGAGTGGCATGCCTACGACGTGTGGCGGCACAGCCTCGCGACGCTCGATGCCACGGCACCTGGCGATCTGGTCCTCAGGCTCGCTGCGCTGCTGCACGACGTTGGGAAGCCGCGCACCAAAGAGGGGCCGCATTTCTACCGCCACGAGATTCTGGGGTCCGAAATGACCCGGGAGATGCTCGAGCGCTTCCGCTTCTCGAATGAGATCATCAAAACGACCGAGCACCTAGTCCGCCAGCATATGTATTCGGCTGATCCCGGAGTAAGCGACGCAGCGCTCCGTCGCTTTATACGACGGGTCCGGCCCGAAAACATCGAACGTTTGTTCGATATTCGCCATGCCGACATCGCGGGGAGCGGTTTGCCGAAGCGCGACGGGTCAAACGAAGCCTTTGAGGCGCGCGTCCGCGAGGAACTCGCGCGAAAGCCGGCTTTTTCGGTTCGCGAGCTTGCGGTAAGCGGCAACGACGTTGTCGCGGCGCTCGTCGCGCGGCGTCAAGCGGCGCCGGATTTCAAAGGCGACACGCGCGTCGGTGCCGCGCTGCGGTGGCTTTTCGAGAAGGTCACCGATGAACCCGAACGTAACGAGCGGTCCTTGCTGCTGAAGCTCCTCGAGCAGTATCTCGACACCGCCGAATTCGAACGCGCAGGAGAAAGAACCTGAGCCGCATCATCGCGCTCGTGAATCAAAAAGGCGGAGTCGGTAAAAGCACGACCGCCGTCAATCTCGGCGCCGCACTCGCCGTGAGCGGAAAACGCGTGCTCGTCATCGACACCGATCCGCAAGGAAACACGACGACGGGTTTCGGCGTCGACAAAACGCGACTGACGCACGACATCTATCACGTCTTGATGCAAGAGGTCGCGCTCGAACGGATCATACTGCCGACCGAAATCGAGAATTTATCGCTCGCTCCTGCAACGATCAATCTCGCCGGCGCCGACGTAGAGCTCGTCGCGGCGCTCAGCCGCGAGACGCGGCTGCGCCAGGCGCTCGCGCCGGTGCGCGACGACTACGATTTCGTCCTGCTCGATTCGCCGCCGTCGCTCGGGCTCTTGACGATCAATGCCTTAACCGCCGCCGACGAGTGCATCATCCCGGTGCAAGCGGAGTTTTACGCGCTCGAAGGACTCGCTCAGCTTACCGGCGTGATCTGGCGCGTCCGCGACGCGCTCAATCCCCAGCTGCACGTCAGCGGCGTGCTCGTCACGATGTTCGATGGACGGACGCGGCTGGCGGTGGAAGTCATCCGCGAACTCGAGAAGTACTTTCCGCAGCAGATTTTCAAGACGCAGATTCCGCGAAACGTCCGTCTCTCGGAGGCGCCCTCCTACGGCAAACCGGCGATTCTCTTCGACCCGAAGAGCCGCGGCGCACAGGCATACATCGCGCTCGCGCGAGAGATGCTCGAGCCGGTCAGGCAGCCCGCATGAGCGAACCGAAGCGCGGCTTAGGCCGCGGCCTGGGCGCGCTGCTCGGCGACGCCACGGTGCCGGTCGCCGCTTCGCAGGAAGTCGTTCGCGAGATCCCCGTCGCGGAAATCACGCCGAATCCGTTTCAGCCGCGCAAGAGCTTCGACGCCGCGACGCTCGGCGAGCTCAAGACGTCGATTGCGGAGTATGGCGTCCTCGTGCCGATCATCGTGCGCCGACGCGACAACGGTTACGAGCTCATCGCCGGCGAGCGCCGTTGGCGCGCCTGCGCCGCGCTGATGCGGGCCACGATTCCCGCGATTGTGCGCGCGAGCGACGACCGGCAGACGCTCGAATTTGCGATCGTCGAGAACCTGCAGCGTGAGAATCTCAATCCGCTCGAGGAAGCGGCCGGATTCCAATATCTCGTCGACGAGTATGGGCTGACCCAGGAAGAACTCGCGCGCCGGCTCGGCAAGAGCCGTCCGACCGTGGCGAATACACTGCGCCTCCTTGCCCTTTCCGATGCGATCAAGGCGATGCTCGTGGATGGACGCCTCTCGGCGGGACACGCGCGCGCGCTGCTCGCCGCACCGGAGTCGAACAGAGTCGCGCTCGCGCAGCGAGCGATTGCCGAAGGCTTGAGCGTCCGCGCGCTGGAGCGCCTGACTGTCTCGGCGGAAGCGACGCGGTCGCGAACCCCGTCCTCATTGCGCGCGCTCTCGCCCGAGGAACGCGATTTCGAGACCCGCCTGCAAGAACGGCTCGGAACGCACGTCTCGGTCGTCCGGTACGGACGCGGCGGGCGCATTGAGGTTCGCTTCGAAAACGATGACGAGCTGACGCGCCTCGGCGATCTGCTTCTGGGCGAGCTGTAACATGATGCCGTTTTCGCGAATCATCGCGCTGCTGATGGCGGCGGTGCTCTGTTTCGTGCTGCTCGTACCGATGTCGATCGCAAGCCATCACGTTTGGGTCGCTTATGTCGTGGTGATCGTCTACTTTGCCTACCTCGTCGCGAACGTTATGCTGTGGCAGCGCACGCGCAGGGGCGGCTAACCCGTTTGCAGCGCGCCGAGCTGCTTTACGGGATCTACGTCATCGTTAACGAGGCACCGCGCGCGGTTGAGATTGCGCGTGCCGCCCTAGAAGCTCGCGTACGCGTGCTCCAATACCGTGCCAAAAGCGGAATACTCGGCGACCGCGCTCGAGCGCTTCGGGCGCTGACACGCGATTACGACGCTCTGCTGATCGTCAACGACGATTGGCAAGCGGCGCTTGCGTACGACTGCGACGGCGTTCATCTCGGTCCCGGCGACGCCGGGTTCGAGTGCGTTGCGCCGGTTCGCGAGGCGCTCGGCCATCGTCTCGTCGGACTCTCCTGCGGCACGATCGGCGAAGTGCGCGCCGCAAATGCGAGCGACGCCGATTATCTCGGTATCGGCTCGGTCTATGCAACGAAATCCAAAGCGGATGCCGGCAGCCCAATCGGGACCCTGGGATTGCGAGCGCTGGCAGCAGCGAGCCGATATCCCGTCGCGGCAATCGGCGGAATTACCGCGGAGCGCATCGCCGAGGTTCGCAAGACCGGCGTCGCGATGGCCGCGGTTATCTCGGCGGTCGCTCAATCACCCGACCCGTCTTCGGCTGCCGGCGCGCTGGTAGCCGCCTGGAGTCTCGCGACGTCGTGAGCGCTATCGTCATTTCGATCGGCACGACGCATCCCTGGAACGTCGCCGGGGTGGGACGCGATCTCGTCGTCGGTGCGGAGTATGGCGTACGAGTCTTCACCGCGGTCGCCGCGGTCAGCGCGCAAGACGGACGCGGCGTCACGGCGCTTCATCCGGTACCCGCAGAGGTGCTCGCCGCGCAAATCGCTGCGCTGCCCTGGGACGCCGTCGGAGCGGTTCGGATCGGCGCGCTGCCGACGCTTTGCGCGGTTCGCGCGGTCGCCGAGCCCTTGCGGCTGCGTCCGTCGCTTCTCGCGGTCGTCGATCCCGTCTTCACGGCCAGCCGCGGCGGAGAGCTTTGCGACATCGCCGCGCGCTACGCGATTCGTGACGAACTTGCGCGCTTAAGCAACGTCGTTCTCACGCCGAATCTCGATGAAGCGGCGTTCTTACTTGGAACGCCGCCGGTCGACCGCGATTCGATCGGCGATGCTGCCGTCGCGCTGCGGGCGCGGGGCGCAGCCGCAGTCTTGCTCAAGGGCGGCCATCTAGACGGCGATCCCGCCGATGCGCTTGCGACCCACGACGGCGTCGAGATCTTCAGCGAAGCGCGAATCGCCGGCTCGATGCACGGTACGGGTTGCACGCTCGCCATGGCACTGGCGTGCGAGCTCGCAGCCGCGACGCCGATCGTTCACGCGGTGCGCGCCGCCCGCGCGTACGTACGTGCGCAACTGGCGCGCCATTGAATCCGCTGCGATGGTTTGCGGTGGTCGCTTTGCTTGCGGCCGGTGCCGCGCAACCCTTACCGGCACGCTTCGAGAGCGACCGCGTCTTCGTTACGCCCGAGAGTGCGAACGGCATCACCTTGAAGCTCTATACCGACACCGGCGGCGGCCTATTCCTGACCAAGAGCGCCGCAGATCGTCTGGGATTACGCGCTCAAAGGCCGAGCCCGGCTCTGGCTGCCGAACTCGGCGCCGGGGCCACCGTGGTCGCTTGGCCAAGACTCAAACGCGATCGCAGCGTGCCGCCTCCGCAGAACCTTCAGATGGCGGTATTTGCCAACGCGCAGGTGCTGCCGCCGGGGTGGCCGCCACAAGGTGACGGTACGCTCGGCGCGTCATGGTTCGCCGGACGCATCTGGATATGGGATTATCCGCATCGCGTCTTCTCCATGGCACAAAAGGATTGGCAGCCGCCGTCGGGCGCGCACGCCGTACCGCTCGGATTCAAAGCGTCGCGGGGCGTGCGCGAGACGAACTTTCCGCGAATCGTCGTACGCATCGACGGAGCGCCGATCTCGATGTTGCTCGATACCGGCGCGGAGACGTATCTCTCTGCGCGAGCGGCAGGCGAGCTCGGCGACGGAGCACCGCGCATGCGCGCGACCAGCATGATTTCGGCATCCATCTTCAGTAGTTGGCGCCGGAAGCATGAGAACTGGCCGGTGATCGAGGACGCTCAACTTGGAACGCACGCGGCAATGATTCGCGTGCCGGACGTTACCGTTGCCGGTTATCACACGGGCCCCGTTTGGTTCACCTGGCGCCCCGATGCCAACTATCACGTGTTTATGTCCGGCATGATGGATCGCCGCGTTGAGGGCTCCATCGGCGGCAACGCGCTGCACCGGTTCGTGATGGTCGTCGACTATCCGGGCGCGCGAGCCTGGTTCGAGGAGAACCGGTGACCTCGCGATCCCGCAAACCGCGCGTGATGTCGGGCATGCGTCCGACCGGCCCGCTCCATCTCGGTCATTTGGTCGGCGTGCTGACGCAGTGGGCGAACTTCTGTGAGACGTCAGACGCGTTCTTCGAAATCGCCGACCTGCACGCATATACGACCGACTTCGACGACCCGGGCAAGATTCGCAGCGTGCGCGAGGAGGTGGTTGCGGCCTGGCTTGCCGCGGGCGTTGACCCTGAGAAATCCACGATCTTTCTGCAGTCCGGCGTGCCCGAGATCGCGGAACTGCAGGCGCTGCTGGCGATGATCACGCCGGTCTCGTGGCTCGAGCGCGTTCCGACCTATAAGGGCCAAATCGACGCGCTCGGACAGAAGATCGCCACTTACGGATTTCTCGGCTACCCGCTGCTGCAGCTCTGCGATATCGCGATCTTTCGCGGTGAGTACGTGCCGGTCGGGCGCGATCAGGTTGCGCACCTCGAGCTCGGACGTGAGATCGTCCGGCGCTTCAACCATCTGTACGGCGACGGCGCCACGATCTTGGTCGAACCGCAGCCGACGCTCTCGGAGTTCCCGGAAGTCCCCGGCACCGACGGCCGCAAGATGAGCAAGTCGTACGACAACGCGATCTTCATCGCCGACGACGAGGAGACGACGACGAAAAAGGTTCGCGCGATGATCACCGATCCGCTCAAAGTCCGGCGCGGCGATCCCGGCCGGCCGGAGATCTGCCCGGTCTTTGCGCTCTGGCGGTTCGTCAATCCGCTCAAGCTCGACGGCATCGCCGCCGAGTGCCGCTCCGGCGCCTTAGGATGCGTCGCCGACAAGACGGACTTCGCGGAACAGCTCAACGTTTATCTGAGGCCGGTGCGCGAGCGCTATCAGGCCTTCCGCACCGATCCCGGGCTCGTGCGGCGCATCATCGCCGACGGCACTCTTCGCGCGAGAGAAATCGCGTCGGGCGTACTTGCCGACGTGAAACGGGCGATGAAGTTAGCGTAAAAAGACTCAGCCTTTAAATTTCGGGAGCGTTTCTCGAATCGATTGGAGCGCCCAGGCGATATCCTCGAGCGACGCCGCGTACGAGAAGCGCAGATAGCCTTTGCCGGCCGCACCGAACGAGGAACCGCCGCCGCACGCGACGCCGCCCTCTTCGAGCAGAAACTTGGCCAGCGCGCGGTCGTCCTGCGTGATCGACGAGACGTTGGGGAAGGCATAAAACGCGCCTTCGGGCAGCAGGCACGAGATGCCCGGAATTTCGTTGAGGCCGTTGACGAGCCGGTCGCGGCGCGTCCGAAAGATCTCGTTCATCCGCAGCACGGGCTCGTCGGTTCCGGTCAGCGCGGCGATGCCCGCCATCTGCACGAAGGTTGCGACGCAGCTGAACGTGTTGTTGTTGAAGAGCGTCGCCGTTTTGGCCAGGCGTTCGGGCATCAGCGCATATCCGAGACGCCAGCCGGTCATCGCATAGGCTTTGGAAAAGCCGTCGACGACGATCGTGCGCTCGCGCATGCCGGGAAGCGATGCGATCGAGACGTACTCGGCGTCGAGATAGAAGTTCCGGCTGTAGATCTCGTCCGCGAGGACGAGGAAATCGTGGCGCTGGGCGAGCTCGGCGATGAACTCGAGATCGCTCGTGGTGAGCACGCCGCCGGTGGGATTGTGCGGCGAGTTGATGACGACGACTTTCGTCTTCGCGGAAACGCGCCGGGCGAGCTCGTCGAGATCCATGCGCCAGTTGCGCGACTCCAGCAGCGGTATCGCGTGGATCGTCGCCTGGTGGTAGCTCGCGCACGATGCGTAGGCCGGATAGGCGGGATCGAAATAGACGAACTCGTCGCCGGGGTCGAGCAGCGCGCTGAGGGTATTCCAAATCACGGGCTTGGCGCCCGGCGCGATGACGACGTTCTCGCCGGTCCATTCCGGCGTAATTTGCCGGAACCGGCTTGCGTACTCGGCGATGGCCGCGCGGAGTGACGGCAGGCCGGCCGAAGGCGTGTAGTGCGTGTGGTTCTCGTAGAGCGCGTCGACGGCCGCCTTCTTGATATGCTCCGGCGTATCGAAGTCGGGCTCGCCGATCTCCATGTGCACGACGCGCCGCCCCTCCGCCTCCAGTTGGCGTGCTCGCGCAAGAATTTCGAACGCATTCTCCGAGCCGAGCCGTTCGACCGCGGCGGCAAGCCGATCTTCGTGTACTGCGAGCATTCAACCATCCTCTCTGTCGCGGGACACGCCTGCGCGGCGGCGAAACGTCCCCGCGTCATGCGCCCTCTGTCGGAAGTCTTCGCGCCAGGAGCACCGACGTTGCCCGAGCGCCTCAGAACGCTCGTCGTTTCGCCCGACCGCGAGTTGGAACCTGGAATGACGGTGCGCGCGACGTTCGCGTTTCGCAATCAAGGCGGCGCGCCCGCTACCGGAGTGCGCCTGCGTTTCAACGTTCCCGACGGACTGGTCTACCTCGTCGGAAGCGGACGGCTCGACGGCAACGATCTCGACGATGACGTCGGCAACTCGCCGCTGCTCGCACGCACCGGCGCCAACGTCGGCGACGTGCTTGCGGGCGAGGAGCGCCACGTGGAGATCGCCTACAGCGTCGCCGGCGCGATCGAGAACGGAACGATCGTCGAGCTGCAGGCGGCGCTCGCTTCGTTCGAGCTCGCACCGGTTGGTTCGAACGTGGTGCGCTTGGTGGTTCGCAGTCGCCCGCAGCTCCGCAACGCGCTAACGCAGATCGCGATCGAGCCGCATTACGAGCCCGTCCCGGGCTCGGAGGCGCTGGTGACGCTTCGCGTCCATAACTCGGGCCAGTCGAGCGCGCACGACGTCGTCGCGGTCTTGCCGATTCCCGAGCATTCGGCCTACGTTAGCGGCTCGGTGCGCGTCAACGGCCGGGAGTTCGAGCGCGAGCTCGGCTCCTCGTTCGACCGCACGTACGCACCGGTTGTCGCACGGGTGCTCCCCGCCGCCGCCTCGGCCTCACTCGTTTACCGTATTCGCGTCGACAAACCGCTGGCCAACGAATCGCAGATCGTCGCTCGCGCGCAGATCGCCTCGCAAGAGACGCCGGCCTTCGCCGTCGAGCCCGCGTCGCTCACGGTCGTGGCCGCGCCGGACTTCGGCGACGATGCCACGGCGTTGCGCGCCGAACCCGCCGCAGACGTACGTCCCGGCGAGCGCGTCGCGCTCGTTTTGACCGCATACAACAGCGGCACCGCCGACGCGGAGCGCGTGTACGCAAGCCTCGATCTTCCCGAAACGCTCGTCTGGGTGCGCGGTGCGTCGAGCATCGACGGTCAACCCGCACGCGAGCGAAGAAAGGAGCCGCTGCGCTTCCTGCTTGGGAGAATCAACGCCGCCGAAACCGTAACGCTGCGCGTTGAAGCGATCGTGGCATCGCCGCTTGCCGACGCCACCGCGCTTACCGTAAGCGCCGTGCTCGAGTGGGAGCCGGCGCCGCCCGAGGCGGCTCGCCGGCTCGAATGCAGCATCGCCGTGCGTTCCAAGCCGGCCTTCGCACCACGCCGCAACGCAATCGAACGGCGAGGCAGCGCGATCGTTCGCCCCGGCGACCCGATCGAAGCAATAATTCTCGTAGCGAACGATGGTACTGCGGCCGCGCACGACGGCGTTCTGCATCTTCGCATGGAGCCGGCCTTGCACGAAGTTGCGGTCCTTGACGGCAACACGCGCTTGGCTCTCGAGCACGACACCATCGACCTCGGAACCGTCGACGCGCAATCGAATCGCCGGCTCGCCATACGTGCTCGCGCGCCGGTGCCGTGTTCCGACCGAACCGAGATACGCATCGGGGCGAGCCTGCACACGCGCGAACTCGGCGAGATGTCGCTGAGCGACGCCTTTTGGCGCGCGGACTCACATCCGGCCTTCCGCGAGGAGAGCTCTCGCCTGGAACTCGCCGATGAGTCGGCGCTTCGTCCCAATCAGCTCGCGCCGATCGACGTATTGGTGACAAACGCGGGAACCGACGTGGCTCAAAACGTCGCCCTTCGGCTCTATATTTCACCGGAAGCGCGCTTGGAGAGCGTCGAGGGCGCCACTCGCGAGCGCTCCTCGCTGTTCTTCGGCGAGATTGCGCCCGGCGCGCGCGCACGGGCGAGGCTCGGTCTGCGTCTGTTGCGCAGCTTGGCAAAGGAACATCCGGTCACGGTCGACGCCGTGCTCACCGCCGACGCGCTGCTGCCGGTACCGCTGGCGCGTCTCACGATTGCAACGCTGGCGGAGCCGGATTTTTCCATCGGCGCGCTTCAGAGCGAGCCCTCCGAGATCGTCGACGTCGGGGAGGCGGTGCAGTGGGTGCTGCACTTGCGCAACGGCGGCGACGGCGTGGCGCATCGCGTGCGGGTTGCAATCGATCAACCCGATTCGCTCATCTACGTTCCGAACTCGACGACGGTTAACGACGTGCCGGTACGTGACGCCGGTGCGCTTGCGCCCTTCGCGGCCGCACAAGGCATCGTCCTCAACGACGTCGATCCGGGCGTCGAAGCGACGATCGCTTGGAGAACCGTCGTGCATAACGGCTCACCCACCGGAACGGCAATTGCGTGCACCGCGCGCGTCCACTACGACGGCGATCGCGAGGACGCGATCGCTTCCACGGAGCTCAACGTCCGCGCCGCACCGCTCTTTGCCAACTCGATTCCGGGATTGCCGTTCGGACTCGACGGCGTTCTCGGGCCGTCGCTCACCGGCGAGCAGCGCGCCATTGCGGTCGAGCGCTTCTTAGAGCTTCCGCCGGCGACGCCGGTCGGCGAAGGGAACGGCGCGCCGTATCAGCCGCAGATCACCGCGGCGGTAGCGCCTCGACCCGAGGGCGCCGGACGCGTCGCGACGACGACGGGCTTCAGCGCGAGCGAGTTGACGCGAACGCTTCGGTTTCTGCGTGAGGCGCGCTTTGAAGGACTGGTCTCGCATCTCTTCGCCATACGCGCCTTCCTCCCGAAGGCAATCGGCGACGGGCACTGCGCGGCGCTCGCGCCGCTGCGCGAACGACTGCACGAAGAACTCGACCGGCTCTTCATCAAGCTGCGGCTGCCGCGATACGCGATCGCCCAGCGCGATATCGAAACGCCGTCGCTACGCTCGACGATCGAACGTCTTCTTCGCGAAGCAGCGGCGGCGCACGGCGTCCCCGCCGGCTCGCCGGCGGCTGCGCTTGAGCTTCCCGGCAGCGCACGTCAGGACGAGCTCGGCGATCTCGCCGAGCGCCTCGAGTCGAGCGAACTTGCCGGCGCGCTCCCGTGGGCCGCGCTGGCGCGCTTGCTTCCCGACGGCGAACCGCCCTACGCCGCCTATCGGGCGCGTCTAGTCGAAACCCTCGATGCGCTGACCGGCGGTGAGCCCGACGAGTTTATCGACGCGCTCGCGCATCGCGCGGATGGCGCCCTGGATGCAGCGCTCGACGCAATGTGCGCCTCGCTTCACGCGACCGCCTAAAGGTTCGACGACGACGACGGTCGCGATTCTGGCCCTTTCCCTGCTCGCGCTGCTCGGCGTCGTGCTTGCGCTCGTTTTTTCCCGGCGAAATCAGGAACGTCCGAACGCGGCCGCGACGCAGCCGTGGGCAGAGGCCGCCGGTGCGGAGTTTGCCGCGCTCACCGAAGCAGAGCGGTGCGATCTGGTATTTGCGCTCGCCGCCGTCGACGACGAACCATCGCGAACGATTCTCGAACGGGCGCTCGGCGACCCGTCGGAAGCCGTTTGTCTCGCGGCCGCGCGCGCGCTCGCAAAGCTCGGCCGCAACGGCGCGCTCGAGCGCTACTTCAACGCGCATCCGGGTGAACGGACGCGGCGCGTCGCGAACGCCCTCGAACTCTTTGCGTAGACCGCGCGGCGGCTACGATTTCTTGTTGAAGTACTTGACCAGAATGTCGCGCGCGATCGGCGCGGCGACCGTCGCTCCATAACCGCCGCTGCGATCGACGAAGACGGCGAGCGCGAGACGCGGACGCGCGGTCGGCGCCCAGGCGACGAACCACGTCGTGTTGGGTCCGTTCCCATTATCCGTCTCTACCGTGCCGGTCTTTCCCGAGAACGGCAGCCCGTCGATGGCCAAGCCGTAGGCCGTGCCGCCGGGATCGGTGACGCGCGCCATCCCCAATCGGACCGCGGCCAGCGCCGACGCCGTCACCGGAACGCGGCGAATGATCTGCGGCGGATACTGCGCGATCACGTCTCCGTTCGGGCTGCGAATTTCGCGCACCACTCTCGGGCGATAGAGCACGCCGCCGTTAATCACGGCCGAAGCGACGTTGGCGATCTGCAGCGGCGTCGCTTGCATCGCGCCTTGGCCGATGCCTAAAAAACAGGCGTCGCTCGGCTCCATCGGCACGCCGAATACGCGCATCTCCCAGGCGTTGGTCGGCCAGTTTCCTTCATTTTCGCCCGGCAGATCGATGCCGGTTTTCGCGTCGAGACCGAACGCGAGCGCGTATTTTCGCAGGCGCGCATTCCCAAGCCACCACGCGAGGCGGAAGAAGTAGCCGTCGCTCGATGCCGCCAAGGCCGGCACGAACGTCGTGTTGCCGAGGCCGCCCGCCGCGATATCGCGCGCGTAGTATCCGCCGCAATCCCAGCCGCCGGTGTCGTCGATTACCTGATCGACTTTCACGACCCCCTCGGTCAGAGCGGCGGAGCCGGTAACCATCTTGAACGTCGAACCGGTCGGCGTCGCTGCGGCGATCGCCCGGTCGAAGAGCGGCTGCCGCGGATCGGTGAGATCCCGGGCCACACGCTTCCAGCGGTCGCCCGCGAAATCGTTGGGATTGTAGTTCGGATAGCTGGCGAGTGCGAGGATACCGCCCGTCCACGGATCTTCGGCAACGACGGCGCCCGAGAGCGAATGGTTGAGGCCGCGGATTCCCCGAGCGAGCGCCGTCTCGACGATCTGTTGCAAGCGCCAATCGATGTTCGTAACGAGCGTATCGCCGGGCACCGCGGCTCTCGACGCGAGTTTGATGTTCGGAACGACCGCGCCCGTCGCGTCGACGACGACGCGTTGGCCGCCGGGCGTGCCGCGCAAGAACTTATCGTACGTAAACTCCAATCCGTCCTTGCCGATCACGTCGTTGGGCGAATACCCGGCGTACTTCAGGCGTTCGTACTCCTCTTGGTTAATCGCGCCGACGTAACCCACGAGATGCGAAGCCGCCGAACCGTGCGGATAATCGCGCACCGGCTGCGCTTCCAGGTCGACGCCGGGCAGATCGTTGAGCACTTCGGAGAGCCGCGCGACCGCAGCGACCGGTAGGTTCGTTGCGAGAATCACCGGACCGTACGGCTCGTTCGCGACGACCTCGTCGAAGCTCGAATAGGTAATGCCGCGATGATGCAGCAGCCGGTACCAGAGCGGCTGCGTGCTGACGCCTAAGATGCTCGCCAGCGTTTCCAGCTCGCGATGCGCGTCGGTTACTTCAGAGGGAATCAAACCGACGACGAACGACGGACGGCTTCGTGCGATGACCGCGCCGTGACGGTCGAAGATCATGCCGCGCGGAGCCGCGACGGGAATGAGCCGGACCTGGTTCTCCTGTGCGGCCGCGCGGTAGCGCGCGCCGTCGAGCAGCTGCACTTCTACCAGCCGCGCGAGCAGTGCCAGCAGCGCGATTGCGACCAGCGCACAGAATCCGGCGAGACGCCAGCCCGGAACGTGCCAGGGCTTCGGTCGCGGCGGGCGCGGTGTGCTCACGCGCGCGATACGTCGAAGCGGCGCACGACGAGCATCGCCGCAACAATCAGCACCGCGTTGAAGATCGCTTGGAGCATCGCCTCGTGGAAGTGCATCGTACCTAGCCCCGACGGATATCCGCTCAGCGCCATGACGACCCAAAAGAGCAGCGCGCGAACGAGCGTCGCGACGATGGTGATGCCCGTTGCCAGCGGAATCGAATCGGCGAAAAATCCTCGCGAGAGAATCGCGGCAAGCGCGGCGCTGGTGCAGGTCGAGATCGCCCACGCCGCACCGGTCTGCGATGCGAGCGCATCTTCGCAGAACCCGGCAATCAATCCGTAGAGGGCGGCGCGGCGCGCGTCGACGCGAATCGCATACCACACCACCACGGCTAAGACCAAGCTCGGGACGACCCCACGCACCGCCAGATAGTGCACGACGGTCGCCTGAGCGATGACCGCGGCGACGAGCCACGCCCCGGCAACGTACCAGGGAGGCCCGACGAACGGTGCTTCGTGCGGCTTAGTGCGGAACGACGACAACGCGATCGACCGCACCGAAATCGACGAGCGTCTTCAAAACGGCGGTTTGATAGAGCGTCGCGTCGCCGCGCTCGATCGACGTCACGGTACCGATCGGAACGCCGGAATGAAAGGATCTTCCCTCTCCGGTTACGACGACGTCGCCGACCCGAAGCGGGGCGTCCTGCGGAATATACTCGACGACGATGCTGGTCAGGTTGCCGCGCGCGATGCCCCACCAGCGTCCTCGCCGCACGATCGCCGGCAGCCGGCTCGTGTAATCGGTCGCGAGCAGGACCGTACTCGTGAAGGGCCCGACGGTCGAAACGCGCCCCACGACGCCGTCGGCTGCGAGCACGCCCTCGTCGCGGCGTACGCCTTCTCGCGATCCCTTGTCGATCGTTACCGAACGCGATTCATTCTCGGGCGGAAAGCCGATGACGCGAGCTTCGACCCCGTGGTAGAGATCGACGAGCGGCCGCACCGCGCTCTCGGCCGCGTAGGCCGCCGCCAGTTCGTGGAGCCGAGCGTTCTCCTGGGTCAAATGCCGATTGTGAGCGCGCAGCGTTGCGTTCTCCGACTCGAGCCCCGGCAGCGCGAGCAGCGCCGTTCCGACGTTGCGCGCCGCGCGCACCCCGGTAATCACCGCCGTTTCGGCGACGCCGAAGAGCGAAGCGGCGACCGTAGCGATCGGACTGACCGAACCCGAGCGCTGCGCGCCGATCTGCAGCAGCGCCAAGAGCGCAGCGACGATGATGACCGCAATGAGCGCGAAGATTCGGCGTTCGTCTCGATACGTAAAAATGTTCGACCCCGGAGGCGTGCGGTGGAAGCTCTATGCCAGGCGCGCTTGATTCGGTGCCGGCAGCGCGAATCCTAACCGTCGCAGCGCGCGAACGACTCGGCCAAGCGGCAAGCCCATCACGGTATAAAAGTCGCCCTCGATCGACTCGACCAAGGCGGCGGCGCGCCCTTGAATCCCGTACGCCCCCGCCTTGTCGAACGGCTCGCCGCTCGCTACGTACTCCGCGATCTCTTCGCGCTCGAGGGGGTAGAAACGGACGCGCGTGGTCGCACGCTCCTGCGTCACGGCACTCGTGCCGGGAATCGCGAGGGCAAACGCCGTGTGGACGAGATGCCGGCGTCCCGATAGGCTGGCGAGCATGGACGAAGCCTCCGCGGAATCGCGCGGCTTTCCGAGCGCCACGCCGTCGAGATCGACGACCGTGTCGGCAGCGAGCATTGGATCGGCGAGCGCCTCCCGGCATTGCATCGCCGCGCGAAGCTTCTCCGCCGCATGATACCTTGCGAGTTCGGCGGGCGGCAGCGGCACCGGCGATTCCTCATAACCGCTGGCCGCTACCTCGACGGTGAGACCGAGCGAGCGCAAGAGCTCGTAACGCCGAGGCGACGCACTGGCGAGAACGATCCGCGCGAGCGGCACGCTAGAAATAGAGCTTGCCGCCCGTCTCGATGTAGCCGCCTTCGTGGCGGCCGCGCGGATCGCGATGCGTCCAGTGAATCACTCCGCCGAGCGGATAGTATTCGTACTCGCCCTTCACGGTTACGCGATCGCCCGGCGCCATCGGAATGGAACCGGTAAAGTCGGTATTCGCCTCGACGCGAACGATGACGCTGCAGCCCGAGGCCAGCCGAAAGAGAAAACCTTCGTGCGGACTGACGCGCCCCTGCGCGACGCCGAGAATCCGCGTCACCGTGCCGTCGGCGACGACTTCCACGTGCGAGCGCCCCGCGGAGTAGGCGTCGCAGACCGCGCGGTCGTTCGGCGGCTGCGTCGCCGAGCACGCCGCGATCCCGAATGCCGCCACGACGACGGCGATCCGCGCGCTAGCTGACGCCATCGCCATCGTAGCCGTACAGATGGTGTGCGACGATATATCGCCAGACCGGCTCGGGGACGAGATATCGCACGCTGCGTCCTTGCGAGAGCAAATTGCGTATCAGGCTGGCGGATTCGGGGATCTCCGGAAGGTTGAGCGTCGAGACTCGTTCGCGCAACGCCGGCACGATCGCGTCGAGAACGCGGGCCAACGCATCGGATCGCACGCCGGCCCGCGGCGCAATCACGAATCGTTCGAGCGATTCGATGACTTCATCGAGCCGGACCCAGTTCGCATTGACGAGCGAATCGGCGCCGATGATAAAGGTGAAGCTGGATCCGGGATACTTTGCATGCAGCAGGGGCAGGAGATCGGCGGTGTATCCGCTCGCGTTCTCACGCAAATCCGTATCGTCGAGCTCGAAGGCGTCGTTGTTTTCGATCGCGCCGAGAATCATCGCGCAGCGGTGCGCCGCATCCGCTTGCGCCTTGTTGCGATAGTGATGGCTGCCCGTCGGAACGAAGAGGACTCGGTCGAGCCGTTCGAGCAAACGCGCCGACTCTGCAACGAAGCAATGCGCGTTGTGAATCGGATCGAACGTGCCGCCGAAGACGCCGACTCTCATGAATAGGTAAACTCGTACGGCCCGATGCGAACGGTATCCCCTTCGGCCGCTCCCATCTCGGAAAGCCGCTTCTCGACGCCCATCCGTTCCAGTGCGCGCTCGAAGCGCGCCAGAGCTTCATCCGATTCGAAGTTCGTCATCGCCGCGAGCCGCTCGATGCGATCGCCCGAGATGACGAACGCGCCGTCGGAGTCGCGTTCGATTCGGAAGGCGTCGGCCGCAGCGAGCTCGATACGCGCCGGCGCCGGCGATGCGACCTCCGGCATCGGCGCCCGCTCGATCGTACGCGCGACCGAATGAATCAGATCCCGAACGCCCTCCCCGGTCGCGGCGCTGATTCCGCGAATCTCCGGGAAGCGAACCTGCAGCTCTGCGAAGGAATCGCGGGCTTGCGGAAGATCGAGCTTATTGATAACCAGGAGCGTCGGTTTTTCGGCCAAGCGAGGATTCCACGCCGCAAGCTCGCTCTCGATCGTCGTCTTCTCGTCAAGAATTTCGTCGAGCGATTTTGCTCCGTCGAGCAAATGAACGAGCGCGCGCGTGCGTTCCACGTGCTTGAGAAACTGATCGCCGAGTCCCACGCCTTCATGCGCGCCTTGAACCAAGCCCGGCACGTCGACCATCACGAACGAGTCCTCGTCCGAGACGCGAACGACCCCGAGCTGCGGTTCGAGCGTCGTAAACGGATAGTCGGCGATCTTCGGGTGCGCGGCGGAGACAACCGAAAGCAGCGTCGACTTTCCGGCGTTGGGAACGCCGATGATTCCGCAATCGGCGAGCAAACGCAGTTCGAGCCGAAGCGTGAAGCGCTCGCCCGGCTCGCCGTTTTCGGCAAAACGCGGCGCTTGACGAACGCTCGTTGCAAAGTGCTGGTTGCCGAGACCACCGCGGCCGCCTTTGGCCGCTACGACGCGCGCGCCGGCTCGATTGAGGTCGCCGACGAAATCCTCACCCTCGTCGGCGCGTTTCTTGAAAACGAGCGTTCCGACCGGAACGGCAATCGCCAGATCCTCACCGCTGCGGCCCGACTTGTTCGACGTCCCGCCGTGCTTCCCGGATTCGGCCGAAAAGTTCCGGCGAAATCGAAACTCGACGAGCGTCGAGAGTTCGGGCGTCGCTTCGATGTAGACGTTGCCGCCGTGCCCGCCGTCACCGCCCGCGGGACCGCCCTTCGGCACGTACTTCTCGCGGCGCCACGCGACGAGACCGTTTCCGCCGTCGCCCGCGGCGACCGTGATCGTCGCTTCGTCGATGAACTGCACGGTCGCTACGCTTCGCCGCGCAACAAAAAGGGGCCTAACGGCCCCGGTTTCGACAGCCGGCCGAACTTACGCAGCCGGTACGACCGAGACGCGCTTACGCTCGCTGTGGTCGCTGAACTTCACGACTCCGTCCGCGAGGGCGAAGAGGGTGTGATCGCGGCCGATGCCGACGTTCGACCCCGGATAGAAGCGCGTACCGCGCTGACGGACGAGGATGTTTCCGGCGATGACGCGTTCTCCGCCGAACCGTTTCACGCCCAGCCGCTGGGCGTTCGAGTCGCGGCCGTTACGGGTCGAGCCGGCGCCCTTTTTTGAGGCAAAAAGCTGAAGGTCAAAGTCGAACATAGCCGGCCCATTGTAGCAAAGGGCGGCAAAAAAGCAACGGCATCCGGCAACCGTACCCTCTCTCGCTCATCATCCTCGGCCTGCCCAGAGCCAAAGAGGGTATGGAGTATCGGGCGGGCCGGCCGCGCTCCCTCTGTAAACCCACTAAGCAGCGGCCGGTTCGCTCGCTTATCCGCCTCTCCGCCCGCCGTCTCTCCACACCTGTGGACAAGCTTGTGGAAAACTGGCCATTCCGGCCCTTCCGAGGGCATCAAGCAGCGTTATGCTGCCGGTAATTTCGCCCTCTCTGCGGGTTCCCGTCATAGCCGTTCATAAATCGGAAAAATCCGCGAAATAGCGTGCCGGCCGACCTGTGTATAAGTGTATAAAGTCGTGCATAGAATTCGCAGGAGCAAGGCTTCATTAAGCCAAGTGGTTGCGCCCTCACGGGGGTGGCGCGGGCCGATTCTTCTCCGGAAGATTCCGCTGCGTGGTGTTTCTAAACGCTGTTGTTAAGAGGACGCATAGGATGGCGCTTGCGATCAACTCCGAGATCTCGAACGAGCTCTGGCATTCGGCGCTCGACACCTTGGAGCGAACCTTCTCGAAGCCGGTATTCGAGATGTGGATCAAGCCCATTCGGTTTATATCCTTTCACGGCAACGAGCTCCACTTGGCCGTTCATAGCAAGTTTGCGCAGGATTGGGTCGGCAGCAAACTCCGGGCGCAGATGATCGGCGTTCTGAGCGAGCTCTTCGGGACCAGCGTCGAGCTGCGGCTCTCGGTTGCCGAGCCGAACGAAAGCGTGCGCACCAGCGCAGGCGTTCAGACGCGCCCGCTTGACGATTTCCGCACTGCAAACCTTAATGCACGTTATACCTTCGAGGAGTTCGTCGTCGGGAACTCAAACCGGTTCGCGCACGCGGCCGCGCAGGCCGTCGCGGGCGCGCCGGCACACGCGTACAACCCCCTCTTCCTGTATGGCGGCGTCGGGCTCGGCAAGACGCACCTCATGCACGCGATCGGCCACCGCGTCATTCAAGATAACGTGGCGGCCAATGTGGTCTACGTCACCTGCGAGAAGTTCACCAACGAGTTCATTATCGCGCTGCAAAACAATCGAACGCCCGAGTTTCGCAATCGCTACCGGCAAGTCGACGTTCTCCTCATCGACGACATTCAGTTCCTCGCCGGCAAGGAGACCACGCAAGAAGAGTTCTTCCACACGTTCAACGCGCTGCACGAATCGGGACGGCAGCTGATCATTTCCTCGGACCGCCCGCCCAAAGAGATTCAAACGCTCGAAGCGCGCCTGCGCTCGCGATTCGAGTGGGGACTGCTCACCGACATCCAAGCACCCGACCTGGAGACGCGTGAAGCGATTCTCCGCAAGAAGGCCGGAAGCGAGAACATTCCCGTGCCCGACGAGGTGACGTCGTTTATCGCCAAAGTGATTCCGTCGAACATCCGCGAGCTGGAAGGCGCCTTGATCCGCGTGATCGCGTATGCTTCGCTCACGAAAGCCCCGATCACGACAGATCTCGCGGCGGACGTTCTCAAGAGCGCAGTCGCTCAAGCGCCGCTCTACCGAATCACGATCAATAAAATCAAGGAGACCGTCTCCGGCGCGCACGGCCTCACGGTCAAGGAGATGGACAACGGCCGCCGGGACCAGCGGCTCGCCGCGCCGCGGCAGATCGCGATGTATATCGCGACCGAACTCACTACCTACTCGCTACCGCAAATCGCCCGCGAGTTCGGGAAGAAGGACCACACGACGGTGATGTACGCGCGCGACAAGATTAAGGAGCAGATGCAACGAGACGAAGCCTACCGCAATAAGATTCGTCAGCTCATCGCCCTGTGTCAGAACCCCTGAATACCCTGAGTACAACAAACCCTCCCGGTACGAATATATCTGGCGACGCGGCGCGCTTGTGGAAGTGTGTATCGGGCGGGGTTCGTTTCCACAACGTTATCCCAAGGGAAAAGATTCGGCCACAACGAGAAAAACCGGAGTTGTTCGCAGAATGCACCGCCCTACTGCTACTGCTGCGGCTTTCGTTCTTATATACTAGGAAAACCCGCGCCTACGACCAACGGTGGAAACGATGAGATTCACCTGCGCTACGAAAGACATCGCAACGGCGGTCGGAGCCGCCAGCAAAGTGGTCAACGCGCACACGACGGTCCCGATCCTCTCCAACGTGCTGCTCCAAGCCGACGGGGGAAAGATCTCGGTCCGCGCCACGGACCTCGAGTTGACGCTGGAACATGCTTTCCCGGCGCAGGTAGCCGAAGGCGGCTCGGTCACCGTTCCAGCCAAACTCTTTGCCAGCTACCTCGGCAACTTGTCTCCCGGAACGCTCGAGCTTACGGGCACTCCCACCCGAGCGAGCGTCAAATGCGAGCGCAGCAACTACGACTTTCACGCGCTGCCTTCCGACGAGTATCCGCCGTTGCCCGCGGCGGCACGAGGCGCGCAGTTCTCGATCGCGGCCAAGCGCTTCCGCGACGGGATCGATGCGACCATTTTTGCGGCGTCGAGTGAGGAGGCGCGGGGCGCCGTCCTCATGGGGACGTTGCTCGAAGTCGACGGCAACGCCCTGACGATGGTCGCGACGGACGGGTATCGCCTCGCCAAGTTCGCTACGACGCTCGAAGGCGGCAGCGGCACCGAAAAGTTCATCGTGCCTTCGCGCGCGCTCGCGGAGGCCGCGCGGAACCTCGGCTCCGGCGAGGAGATCTCCGTCAACGCCTTGGGCGCGCAGAGCAATCAGCTGCAGATGAGCAGCGGCGACGTTTCGATCACCGTGCGGCTCGTCGACGGGCAGTATCCCAACTATCAGCAGGTGATCCCGGCGAAGTTCGACCGCTCGATTACGGTCAGCACCGCCCAGCTCATCGGCAGCCTGCGCCGCGCCGAGCTCGTCGCCGGTGATCGCGCCAGTATGGTGAAACTGGCGGTCGCGAACCAGACGCTTATCGTTACCGCGAGCTCCGACGTTTCCGGTAACGCCTACGAAGAGCTCGAGATCGAGCAGACCGGCGAGGATCTCACCATTGCATTTAACGCGCGCTATCTCGTCGAGATTCTCAACCACATTAAGAGCGAGAAGACGGCGATTGAGTTCTTAGGACCGCTCTCGCCGGCGGCGATTCGTCCGCTCGAACCGCTCGAAACGGGGCAGCAGCTCTACGTGCTGATGCCGTTGCGGCAGTAAGAACGACGCTCGCATTCGCGGGGCTCGCCGCAGTGTTAGACGCCTGAGCGAGAGGTTGTGCTTTTGCTGCGCTTGAGGCTGTCGGACTTCAGAAACTACCGGGAGTTGGAGCTCGAGCCGGCGGCAGGGCTCAACGTGTTCGTCGGCGCCAACGCTCAAGGGAAGAGCAATTTGTTGGAAGGTATCGCGATGCTCGGTACGGGCAAATCGTTTCGCACGTCGCGTGAGGCCGACACCGTGCGTCAAGGCTGCGATCGCGCCGTGCTCTACGGAGAGGCGACGCTGCGTTCGGGGCGCGTCGAGCTTGCGTGTACGATCGAGCGTTCGAGCCGCGGGACGCGCAAAAACTACACGGTCAACGGCCATAGCGTACGGTACGCCGGGTACCTCGGAAGGATGCGCGTGGTGACGTTCGTTCCGGCCGATCTGCACCTGGCGAGCGGAACGCCCAGCGCCCGGCGCGCCTTTTTGAACGTTGCGCTCTCGCAGAGCGAGCCGCGCTATTATTACGAGTTGGCTCGGTACCGGAAGGCATTGCAGCAAAAGAACGCGCTCCTGCGCGGCGCGATCGAGCCCGACGCGGAGCTTCTCGCCACCTACGATCGAACGCTGATCGAGGCCGGCACCGCGATCGTGCTGGCGCGCGACGAGCTCATCGGGGCACTGGCAACGAGTGCGGGCACGGCACACGCGCGTTTCGCGCCGAACGAGGAACTGCAGTTGAGCTACGAACCGAACGTCGCATTCGAGGTAGCCGATGGCGCGACGGTTGCCGCCGCGCTCCAGGCGCGCTTCACGCAATGCCGGGAGGCCGAACGCGCGCGCAAGGCCGCCATTGCCGGTCCGCATCGCGACGATCTGAGCCTGACGCTCGATGGGGTCTCGCTCGCCGCCTACGGGTCGCAAGGCCAGCAACGCACCGCGATACTCTCCTTGAAGGTTGCAGAGTACGCGGTGCTGCGGGAACGCTCGAATGAGGCGCCGCTCTTGCTGCTCGACGACGTCCTCTCCGAGCTCGACGAAGAGCGCGCCGCCGCATTTCTGGCCGAAATCGGCGAGTACGAGCAAGCCTTTATCACGGCGACGCATCTTCCCGTTGGGCTTCCTGCGGGCGCGCACCGTGCGCGCGTTGCCGATGCCCGCGTCGCGAGCGTTGCGGCATGTTGAGAATCTCGGAGGCGCTCGGAGCGTGGAGACCGGCGGACGAGCGCGCGCCCACCGATCCGATCGCCTTGCTCGAAGCCGGCTGGCCGGAGATCGTCGGACCCGAGGTCGCACGAAACTCGCATCCGGCCCGTATTGCCGGCGACGCGCTTACGATCGTCACGCGCTCCAGCGCCTGGAGCCATCAGCTCAGCTTCCTCTCCGATCACATCGTGCGTGCCGTCTCCGCACGGCTGGCGGGTACGCCCATCGTGCGTCTGCGCTTCCGCGTCGGAAGGCTGCCGCAACGGCGCAGCGCGCTCCCGCCGCGCCGGGTCGACCGGGCCGCTGCCCCGCGGGGCGCACGTCCGGCACCGGCTTCGAGTGCCGAAGCACTGGAGCGTTTCCGCAGCGACGTCGAACGGCGCCGGGGAGCCCGCCGCGCGGAAGGCTGGAAAGAGTGCCGGGCTTGCAGCGCGCTGTTGGAACCTCCGGCCGAGGGCCTCTGCCAGACCTGCATCGCCGCCCGCGCGCAGTCGATCGGGACCGCGACGGCCCGCCTGCTCTTCGAAGCGCCCTGGCTCGGCTACGCTGGAACGGCCGCGCTCGTTAATGGGTTAGAAGAAAGGGAGTACCAGCGGCTGCGCCGCCAGATGCTTACACACTGGTGGGGGACGCTTGCGCGGGCTAGAGCCGCCAAACAACTATCGCGGGATGGCCGCGAGCGGCTCATTGCGAGCTCGTACGTACTTTTACGTAGCAATCTTGCGCCCGAAGAGATCGTGCCGGCGACGGTACGCAGCATTTTGGGCGACGAACTGCACGAGCTTCTCTACGGCGATCCCGCCTGCGAAGGCGACGCCGTCGAACGTCAAAAACGAAGAGTGTAATGTCAACGAACTATACCGGCGAGCAAATAGAGGTCTTACGAGGACTCGAAGCGGTGCGCAAGCGCCCAGGAATGTATATCGGGAACACTGCCGAGCGCGGTCTCCATCAGCTCGTCTACGAAGCGGTGGACAACGCGGTCGACGAAGCACTCGCGGGATACGCGCAAAACGTACGAGTCGTGCTGCATAAGGACGGATCGTGCTCGGTCGAGGACGACGGCCGCGGCATACCGATCGACATTCACGCGGAAGAGCGTCTACCGGCGGTCGAAGTGGTGATGACGATTCTTCACGCCGGGGCGAAGTTCGGAAAGGGCGGCTACAAGGTTTCCGGCGGTCTGCACGGCGTCGGTATTTCGGTGGTCAACGCGCTTTCAGAGTCGATGAACACGCGAGTCAAACGCGACGGATTCGTTTGGGAGATGAAGTTCGAACGCGGCATTACCGTTCAGAAGCTCAAGAAGATCGGCAAAACCGAGGGTACCGGAACGCTGCAGTGGTTCAAACCGGATTCCGAAATGTTCGAAGTAACCGAGTTTCACTGGGACATCCTGCAGAAGCGACTGCGCGAACTCGCCTTCCTGAATCGAGGCCTCTCGATAACGCTGCGCGACGAGCGCGGCGAAGCGGTACGCGAACGCACGTACACCTTTGACGGCGGCATCGTCTCCTTCGTCGAATGGCTCAACGAGAAGAAAGACCCGCTCCATCCAATCATTTCGACGCACGCCGAACGCGATGGGGTCGACGTCGAAGTAGCGATGCAGTATACGGGAGCCTACGCCGATCAGATATTCTCCTACGCAAACAACATCGGGACCATCGAAGGCGGAATGCACTTGCAAGGATTCCGTCAGGCGGTTACCAACGCGGTCAACACGTACGCGCGCAAACGCGGCATGCTCAAGGAGTCCGACGGATCCCTCTCGACCGACGACGTCGTCGAGGGATTGACGGCGGTGGTCTCGGTAAAACTTCAGGATCCCCAGTTCGAAGGACAAACGAAGACGAAGCTCGGCAACGCGAGGGTCCGAAGCATCGTCGCCGGACTCGTCTCGGAGCGGTTGGACTTCTTCCTCGAGGAGAATCCGAAGTTTGCCCGGACCATCGTCGAAAAGTGCATGCAGGCGCAGCGCGCCCGCGACGCCGCGAAGAAAGCTCGCGACCTTTCGCGCCGCAAGAACGCACTCGAAGGCTCCGGCCTTCCGGGCAAGCTCGTCGACTGCAAGAACGGGAACCCCGCCGAAAGCGAGCTCTTCTTGGTCGAGGGCGATTCGGCCGGCGGTACCGCGAAGGGCGGGCGCGACCCCAATACGCAAGCGATACTTCCGCTGCGCGGCAAGATTCTCAACGTGGAGAAGGCGCGCCTCGATAAGGTTTTAGCCAACGAAGAGATCCGTACGATGATCACGGCGCTCGGCACCGGCTTCGGCGACGAGTTCAACGTCGAGAAGTTGCGGTACCATAAAATCATCATCATGACCGACGCGGACGTCGACGGCTCGCACATCCGGACGCTGCTTTTGACCTTCTTTTACCGGCAAATGAAGCCGCTCGTCGAGGACGGTCACGTGTATATCGCGCAGCCGCCGCTCTACGGCATTCGCAAGGGCAAGAGGCAATGGTGGGCCTTTAGCGAGCCGGAGCTCAAGTCGATCGTTGGCGAGGACGGCAAAGAGTTCGTTATCCAGCAGTACAAGGGGCTCGGAGAGATGGACGCCGAGCAGCTCGCCGAGACGACGATGGAAGTCGGCAATCGCCGGCTCAAGCGGATCACCGTCGAAGACGCGGTCGAAGCGGAGCAGATTTTCACGGATCTTATGGGCGATAAAGTCGAACCGCGTAAACAGTACATCTTCGACTACGCAAAAAGCGTGAAGAATTTGGATCTTTAACGAGCGGCGGAGCGGCCTTTCTTTTAGAACCTGCTTAACCCGGCGGGGCTGAAGCGCGAGCAGGAGGTATTACATCCTCTAAGTTTTCGTGCGCAAACGCTTTGCGATCGGCCTGGTGGCCGCAATCCTCGTTCTTTCGCTCGTGGCCGCAAAGCGCCACGACCTGCTGCGCTTTGCATTTCAGGCAGGGGCCGGCCTTGCCGGCTACACGCTGCGCTTCGCCGATTTTCACGTGGGCTGGGATGGAGCGGAGTTCACCGGCGTTCGCGCCGAGCGCGGTGACGAGCCTCTGCTCGACGTCGCCCGAATCGCCGTGCGATATTCGTTGCGCGACCTGTTGCCCGGAAGCCGCCGTCGCTTCGGACTCGTCGATGCCGAGATCGACGGCGCCAAGCTGACGCTCATCCGGTTCAAGGACGGAAGCTTCAACATCAACCTTCCTTCGGGCGCGCGGGCCCCGGCGGCACCGGCGCGCGTGAACCGCGTTCCGATTCGCTTCGGTCTGCGCGTTCGCAATGCGCAGATCGAGTTACGCGAACCGGCTGCCTACGATTCGAGTGCAACGGACGTGCGGGTAGGCGGCATAACGGTCGACGCGACGGTCGATACCGCCGGGCTGACCGTGTACCGCGCGAGCGGCGCTTTCGATAAGCAGCGACGCGAGCCGTTTACGATCGCCGGACGCGTCGACACTCGCGTGGGTTATGCGATGCATCGCGCGCGCGCGGCGAACTTCCCGGCACGCGCGTTGGCGAACTATTTTGCGAACACGGCGGTGGTGCGGATCCTTGGTGGTGAGGGTCGAAACCTCGACGCTCGCATCTACGCCCTCGACGTCGAGCCGGACGTCTCACCGCACTATCACGTCTCGGTGCAGCTCGACGTCGACGGTGTACGCCTCGCGATGCCGGTACTCGCCGCGCCGGTACGGAATCTTGCGGCGCGGCTGCAGGTGATCGACAACGCATTCTTCGTCCGTGGCGCAACGGCGGATCTCGCCGGAATTCCGCTGCACATCGAAGGCGGCGCCTACGACCTGACGGGCGTCCTTACCGGGCGTGCGCAACTACGGCTGGGCGTCTGGGGAGAGGGCGATCTTTCGGCGCTGCGCCGAGCGTTCGCGTTTGCGCGCGATCAGCCGATCGCCGGAAAGGCTCGTCTCGGCGTGCTGGTCCACGGGCCGATGGACGACCCCGTCATCGTTGCAAAGGTAGACGCGCCGACGGCTTTCTATCGCGCGCTTCCGTTTAGCGCGCTCACGGCCGGAGTCGTCTATCACCACAACGTGATCGCACTCGCGCCGTTGCGAGTCGATTACAGCGGGATCGCGCTTCGCATCGACGGTACGATGAACGTGGCACGTCACCTCGGCTCGCTCTTCGCACTTCACGTCGAAGGGCCGGCGAGCCGTCTTCCCTACCTCGACGAGATGCTCGGCGACGAACCGATCGTGATCGACGCCGCCGCCAAAGGCGACGATTTGCTCTTTCACGTAACCGGGAGCGCCGCATCGGCGCGAGGCGTTTCGCGCGTCGCGGCGCTCGTCGATACGAACCCCAACGGGACGGCCGCGGTCGCGCCGTTCTGGTTTCATACCGAGCGCGGAAACTTCGACGGCGGATACGTCCTCGATCGACCCTCCTCAACCAGTTTCTTCTGGATGATCGCCGGCGGTTTGCGAATGCACGCGCCGAGTTACAAGGCGTTCCCGGGCATCTCGCTGCCGGAGATGCCGCCGATCGATGGCCGCTCGGTCTCGGTCTCACTCGCCGGCGGCGGCGCTGGAAAGAACATCGTTCTCGCCGGCATCGTGCGCGCCGACGATGCGCGTATCGCGGGCGTGAGCTTCGACCGCGTCGAGGCCGGCTTCGGCGGAACGCTGCAGAACGCGGGGATCAATCGGCTGCGCGCCTCGGGTCCGTGGGGCACCTTTGCCGGGCACGGCGGCTTTTCGTCGCAAGGCTTCGTCGCGTACGGGCGGTACCGCGGAACGTTTGACGGCCTGCACCCGTTGATCGGAAACGCCATCGACGGCCACGGACCGGTTTCGGGAACCGTCGGCATCGGTATCGATTCTCGACGAATCCTCGTGCAGGGATCGGATCTTGCGATGCCCGGCGCGACGCTGCATGAAATTCCCGTCGACCGCGCGAGCATAACGCTGGCAATCGCCGGAGATAGCCTGCGCGTCTATTCGGGTCTGGCGCACGCGGCCGGCGGCGACGTCGTCGCCGCTGGAACGTTTGCTCTCGCCCCTTCGGCCGCTAGGAGTTCGCCGGGTATCGACCTGATCGCGAAGCGCTTGAACGCCGCGCAGTTGCGCGGCATCGGGCTGCCGCTCGACGCCGGAACGCTCTCCGCGAGCGGAACGCTCGCGGCGGGAACGCCGATACCGACGTTCGACGGCGGAGTGGTCATCGATCGCGGCCGCATCGCGCACTTTCCGATTACCGGTAACGGCGACGTTCGTGTCGCCGGAGATACGGTGGCATTAGGCCACGTTCTCGGCGCGTTGGGCGGCACGTATGCCAAGGTCGACGGCAGCATCTCCGAGCTCTCCTCGGGTTCGCCGGCATACGCACTCGATGCGGTCGTTCCGGCAGCCCAAATCGCGCCGGCGCTCCATAGCTTCGGACTCCCGAACTACATGACCGACGGCACGTTCAACGCCCGGCTGCGCATCGAAGGGCGAAGTCTCGCGCCGATGGTCGCCGGTCGAGTCGGCGTTCCCGGTGGTGACGTGAACGGTCTTCCGTTTATCGACGGAAACGCGACGCTCGCCGCCGATCCGCACGGGGTCGCCATTCGCGATGGTTCGGTGCTGGTCGGAACCACGGCGAGTCGTTTCACGGCCCTGTCGCGTTCGCACGAGACGGCGATCGACCTGAGCGCGCCGCACGCCGACCTCTCCGACTTCAATAACTTCTTCGATACCGGCGACACGCTCGACGGAAACGGCGGCGTTACGCTTGCGGCTTCGTCGCACGGTTCGCTGATCACGTCGAGCGGCAACATCGACGTACGCGGCTTTCGCTATCGAAACTTGCCGATCGGTGATACCAAAGCCGTCTGGTCGAGCGCGCGTAACGTCGTACGTGGAACGCTCGCGGTCGGCGGACGCGAAGGGATGCTCCGGGCGAGCGGTTCGATCGGCTTGATGCAGGCGGCCGGCTGGCAGTCGACGCTCTTGCGTTCGCGATTCGATCTCAATGCGAGCGTCGACAACCTCGACCTCTCGCTGTGGTTGCCGGCGCTCGGAATGCAGAGCATTCCGGTGACTGGCCGCGTTTCGGGGGTTGCATCGGTGCACGGGCGGTATCCGGCTCTCGACCTGCGCGGAAGTGCGAGCCTCGCTGCCGGAACGCTCGGGCCGCTCTCGCTCGACCGTGCCGACGTGGCGCTGCATTCGGCCGGGAAGCGCATCGTCGTGGATCGAGCCGAGATGGTTACGTCGGCGCTCTCCGCCTCGGCGGCGGGAACGCTCGGATTAGGGATCGACGAGCCGATGGACCTTCAGGTGCACGCGACGACCGATCGCCTCGCGCAGCTGGTCTACGATCTTTCACGAGTCAAGGTGCCCGTACGCGGTTCGTTCGAGTCGACGCTCAAGGTCGGCGGCACATTCAAAGCGCCTTCGTTGGTGGCGGGTTTCGATGCAAACGACGTCGTTGCGTACGGCATTCCGATCTCCTCGCTCTACGGTGAGGCGCGAGTGGAACGCCACGCGCTCGTCCTCTCCGATGCCGGCGCGACGTTCGCGCGCGGCGAAGCGACGCTCGCGGGCTCGCTTCCGCTTGGGCTCGCGCCGCTACGGCTCGCCGCGCCCGATCAACCGATCAGTTTCGATCTCGACGTCGTCGGTCTCGATCCGGCAATACTCAACGCCGTATTCGGTCAGAATACGAAGCTCGGCGGTCTGATCGACGGTCATCTCGGCCTATCGGGCACCGTACGAGAGCCGGCGATCGTCGGACAACTCTCGTTGAGCAACGGATCGTACGTGAGCGATTTGGAACGCATTCCGATTCAGCAGATCGCCGCCGCGCTTGCGTTCAACCGCACGAGTACGACGATTTCGCACGCGTCCGCGCGCCTGGGAAATGGGACGATTACCGGCTCGGGCAGCATCGACTTTCCGAAAGGGTTCGCGCGCAGCGGCGCGTCCATCTCGTTGCGCGCAGCGACGCGAGGCGCACAGCTGGATCTTCCTTCATACGGAACCGGAACGCTCGACGCAGCCATCGTGCTTGCCAAACGCCCGAGCGCGAACGCGCTCTTATCCGGCAACGTTACGCTGAGCAACGCAACGCTGCCCTTCGCTGCGTTCGTGAAGGCCGCGCAGAGCTCGGGGTCGCTGACCGGTCCGCCGATCCCGCTCGACTTCGACCTCCAAGCAACCGCAGGAAAGAACGTCCGCGTTCGCGGGAGCGGCTACGGAGCCGGGCTCGATATCGGCGTGGACGGCTCGGCGAAGCTGGGCGGATCGCTCGCCGCGCCGACGTTGGCCGGTGCGTTCAACTCTACCGGCGGTTCGCTGACGTACTTCGACCGCGCGTTTCGCGTGCAGCAGGGAAGCGTGCAGTTCAATGCCGCGGACGGCGTCTTGCCCACCCTTCATGCCGTCGCGATCACGTCGGTGGTGAATCCCGATCCCGACCGCGCGCGTAATCCCTACGGCAGCGCGGAGGTCACGATACGCGTCGACGGGCCGGTTGCCGATTTAAAAATCGCGCTGAGCTCGAATCCGCCGGGATACACGCGCGAAGAGATACTCGGGCTCATCGCGCCGTTCGGCGGGTTCGTCAGCGGCATCGGTTTCAGCCGCCAAGCCATGTTGGCGCCGCAGCAGCCCAGCGGAATAACGCCGCTGGGTGCGGTCTCTCCCATACCGAACGTCGCCGTGCAGCAGCGCAGCACGATTACGGTCGGGCAGGAAGCGTTCAATCTGCTCAACGCGCAGTTTACCGCCGGCTTGTTATCGCCGCTCGAAAATACGCTCGGTCAAGGCCTGGGGCTCTCGAGCATCAACCTCACGCTCGGATACTACGGGAACGTCGGATTTACGGCGAGCCGGCTGTTGAGCAAGGCCGTGAGCGCGGTCTATGCGGTGACCTTCGGGATTCCACAGACGCAGTCGTTCGGACTCATGGTGGCGCCGAACCCCGAGACGTCGGCGACGCTGAGCTTCTTCGTGCAGAACGGTCCGACGAAGCTTTTTGAAACGCCGAGCTCCCCGGTGGGATACGGCGCAGGTTATCTCGCAACCGAGCCGCTGATTGGAAATAGCGGCTTCAGTCTCACCGTACAGCGTCATTTCTGGTAAATGGTCCTTTGATTAGACGCTCGTTCAGGCTTTGGGGACGCGCAAGGACCCCGGGAAAGGGGGGCGGAACAGGGCGTGCCGGGTCGAACGCGATGCGATCGTTCGCGCCGGCAGCTGCTGAGGCCGTCAGAGGACCTTCTGGTACATTTGAGGACTGCTTTTTTCACATGACCTTTGATCCCCGGCGGCGCCTGGGGCGATTACAACGCTACGTGGCGGTGCTCGCGCTCCTCGCGATGACGGGCCTGTGCCTGAGCCCTGACGTTTCAGTTGCAGCCGCCGCGCCGAAGATCGTCTCGGTCGATATAACGGGCAACCTCCACGTACCGACGCAGACGATCATGTCCGTGATCGCCGCGCGTCCCGGCCAGCCGTACGATCCGAAGGTCGTCCAGCAAGATCTGGCGCGGATCAACGCGCTCGGGTACTTCGCGGACATCGCGCCGCCGTTGATACGCCAGCGTCCAAACGGGATCGCCATCACCTACCGCGTCGTCGAGAATCCCGTCCTTACCAAGATCGTCTTTACCGGAAACCAGAAAGTCCCGAGCGACACGCTTGGGGCGTTGATGGATCTTTCGGTCGGCCAGGTCTTCAACACGAACACGTTCCGGCAAGACGTACTCAAGATCAATAACTACTACGAACGCATCGGCTACGGCGGACAGGTGCCGACGCACGTCAAGGACATCAATCTCGATTCGCAGACCGGCGTGCTGACGCTCACGATACAAGAAGGACTCGTCGTCAAACAGATTATCATCGGGGGCGATCCCTTGCTGCCTCCGCCGTACATTCTGCCGCATCTCACGCTCAAGCCCGGAGGCATCTATTCCGATGCGGTGAGAGACGCCGACTACAAAGCACTGCAGAAACTCTACGAGAACACGTTTCATCTCGAAGTCGGGAACTTCGAAGGCGGCATCGTCCCCTCGTCGATCAATCTCCAGGCCGGGACCGCAGACGTAAAGTACGACATCTACGTGGCGCGCATCGCGGTCGTCGAGATCACCGGCAATACGCGCACGAAGGATCAAGTCATCCGGCGGGAACTGCGCGAGCGTCCGGGCATGGTGCTCAACACCGACGCGATCAAGCACGATTACCAGCGCCTCAACGCGCTCAACTTCTTCTCCAAGGTCGAGCCCGATATCAAGCCCGGCCCCGACCCGAAGAAGCCCCAGGACGTCACGCTGGTCTGGCACGTCACCGAACAACGCACGGCGACGGCGTCGGTCGGCTTTGGTTATTCCGGCGGTCTAACGGGCCTCGGACTCTACGCGACGCTCGGCCTCACCGATAACAACCTGCAGGGCACCGGAAACTCGGCGGGCGTGCAGCTTCAAGAAGGCGCTCGAGCGGGAATCGCTCAGCTCACTGCTTCGATCCCGTACCTGAGCAACACGCCGCAGGGCCAAAAGTATACGGCCGGCGGCTCGATCTTCTCGAATCACGAGACCTACTACTATCCCGTCTACGCGATATCGGGTTCCGGAGTGGCGGTCAAGAGCAACTCGTCGGTTCCGATCCCGGTCACGCTCTATTCGAGTACGAACGCCTCGCTGGTCTCGGGCGTCAACGCGACGAGCGCTTCCAGCGCCAACGGCGTCACCGGTAACGTCGGACGTCGTTTGAGCGATTACACGCTCCTCTCGCTCTCGCTCCAAGCGCAGCGGATCCGGTACGACACGACCGTCCCCGCTCCGTACTACTTTCAAGGAAACCAGCCCAACATTTTCGTCGGCCCGACGCCGAGTCCGATCAGCTCGTCACAGAACAGTTACGGCGGCTCGTTCGGTATCGCCGCATCGTCGATTGCCAACGTCAATACGGGCGCGCCGTACAATCTCGTTCAGCCGGGCATCAGCTTACAGACGATCACGCTCGACGACCCGTTCAATCCGCGCGAGGGAATCCACGGGTTATTGAACGCGACCATTTCGGCGCCGGCGCTCGGTTCGAACTTCACCTTTACGCAGACGACGCTCGACATCGCAAAGTTCTTCCCCGTGCTCAAGGATGCCACGCTCGGCATTCACGGCGTCGCGGACAACTCGACGGGCGTCATTCCGCCGAGCTCGCTCTTTACGTTCTCCGACCAACAGATGCGCGGTTACAACCAAGTATTTTACGCAACCAACGCGTATCTCGGGCAGATCGAGTTACGCCAGCCCGTGGCGCTCGATCGGCGAATCACGCTGGCGGTCTTCGTCGACGAGCTCGACTACCACATCAGAGGCGCCTACCCGTTGCTCGACCCGTATACCAACCGGATTACCGGGTATCCGGCCGACTGGGCGCTCTACGGGGACGCCGGGTTCGGCATCCGTTTCGACGTGCCGCAACTCGGGCTGCGTACGGTCCGCATCGACTTCGCCAAGGGAATAAACGGAACGCACACGAGCTTTGGGATCGGCCAGAGCTTCTAGCGGGCGCTAGCGGCAGGCCACGCCGCTCGGGGGAGCAATAGAACGCGCATGAAGATTAGGTCAGCGATACTCTTCGCCGGCGCCGTCGCGCTCGCTATGTGGAGCGCGCGCGGCGCGATCGCGGCGGATCTCAACGACGTCGGGTACATCGACCAGGCGCAGCTCGCAAATTTGCCGGTCTTCATCGTCGCAAACCGGCAACTCGCGAGCTACAAGGCGCAGCTCGACGCGCGGTTCAACGCACTGGTCAAACACGCGCGGACCGACGCCGACAAACAGCAGGTAGCGATGCAGTTCCAGCAGCAGCTCAGCGACAAGCAGCGCGAGATCGTCGGGCCGCTCTTCCAGCGCGCGCAGCTCGCCATCGCCGCCGTGAGCGCTACCCGAAACGTCACGGTCGTCGTCGACAAACGTGTCGTGATCTACGGCGGCCAAGACATCACCAAAGACGTCGAGACCATCTTCGCCAGCCCGCAGGCCATCCAGCCGCCGGCTGCGACGCCGCCTCCGTCGGAGATCGGTTACGTCGATCAAACCGTGCTCGACGGCGTGCCGAAGGTGCAATCGGCCAACAACGCGATGAACCAGTTCGAGAGTACGCAGCGGTCGCTCTTCTCGGCAAAGATTGCCACGGCGCGCAACGCGAACGACAAGCAGCAGATCCTGCAGCAATACAACAAGACGATCTCGGATAAGCAAGAGCAGCTGCTCAAACCGCTCGTCGATCAGACTCGAGCTGCGACGGCCGACGTCGCTCGCAAGAAGAGCTTACTGCTCGTCATCGACAAGGCGGACGTCATCTACGGCGGGACGGACATCACGACGGATGTCCAAAATGAGCTTACGAAGTAGCCTCGCGTGCGCCGCGCTCCTTGCGGCCGCCGCTTGCGCTCCGAACGTCCACTCGCCCGCGATTCGCGGAACGGGGTACGTGCGGGTCTCCGACGCCGTCAAACAGCATCCGCTCTACCCGCAGCTCTCGCAGCTCGACGACGCCATCGCGGCGATCGCCCTGCAATCGACGCCGCGGCAGGTGCCTCTCGGTGCGGCGCAGATCGCCGCGCAGACGCGAGAGCTCAATCGCGAGCTACGTGACGCTCAGGTGCGCGCAAACAAGATTCTTGCGCAGAAGCAGCGCGACTATGCCAATCGCGAGAATCAGGCGGTTGCGGCAGCACTCGCCGCTGCGGGCATTCACGGCTCCGGAGCGAGTGCCGCCGCGCAGATGAGCGGCGCATCGGCGGCGCAGGTACAGCAGGCCGCCCGGGCCGCCAACGAAGACCTGATGTCCTATCAACAGAGCGTTATCGCGCAAGACAGCGCTGCCACTTCCTCGATCGCGCGGCAGCTGCAGACGCAGGCGGCGCAGAAGTATCGCGCTAAAGCCGAGCAGCTTCAACAGAACGAAACCGATCTCTCGCTGCGCCTGACTCAGAGCGACGCCACTGCCCGGCTGGCGATTAAAATGCGGCTCTCAAACCTCGCGCTCGACCCGGCCGCGCGCAAACAGGCGCAAGATCAGCTCGCGGCGATCAGCGCGAAAGAAGCGTCGGCGCTCGAATCCCAGCGCAACGCCGACGCGGCGACGCTTCGCGCCTATCGAGCGGAGCTCGACCGCCAGACGGGCGATACCATTCGCAATCAAGTGGGCGCGATTCACGACCAAACCCGGGCGAAGCTCGAGGAACGGCGCAACGAAGTCGGCTCGCAGCTGCGCAGCGTCGGGCCGCCGCCGATGCCGGCGAACCTTCCGCCCGACGTACAGAATCGCATCGCGAAGATCCACCAGCAGTACGTCGGGGAGTTCCAGGCCGACGCGGCCAAGACGGTTCAAGACTACAACGCAACCAAGAGCGATCTCGACCGCCAATTTGCGGCGCTCCACGGCGCTGACGTCGGAGCGACCGGTGCGGCGGCGAAGGAGCTCGATGCGCTTCAGAAGCGCCGCGGGGAACTCTACGCGCAGATCGTGGCGCAGGTGGAGAGCGACGCCCGACGCATTGCCAAAGAAAAGGGGTTCAGCATCGTCTTCTCAGATATTTGGGCGGCCGCGGGCGGCTACGACTTAACCAATCAAGTAATTAGCGACGTAAAAGGTCAACACGAGTGAAACGGTACGGCTATATTCTTCTTTTCTGCGCGTCGGCGGCGATCGCCGGCTGTGCGGCACGTAGTCCGATCGGTCTGGTCGACGTACAGCGGATCGTCTCGAACTGGCCGGAGTATCAAGGCTACCAGAACCAGCTTTACGCCGACGAACGATCGATTCAAACGCGGCGCGAGAGTGCGGCTCGCAAGCAGCGCGAGGCGTTTCTTTTGGAGCGCAAGTACGAACGGGTGACCAACGCGCTCTCGCAGCAGATCCGCGACGCGGCGGGTCGAATCGCCTCGCAACGGCAGCTCAAGCTGGTCTTGACGCGTGAGGGGATCGGTTACGGGGGCGTCGATATTACCGGCGACATCGAGAAGGCGCTGAACATCACGGAGAAGGCGACGCCCACGCCGGGCACGTAGCGGCCTGGAGAGCATGCTCGGTACGCTCGATGAACTCGCCGCGCGGATCGGAGGGCGTGTTGCCGGCGACGGAAGCCTTCGGATCGCTCGCATCAGCAGCGTGGACGAGGCCGCCGACGACTCCCTAACCTTCGCGATCAGCGAGAAGTATTTGGAAGCGGCGCTCGGCGGCAAAGCCGCCGCGGTCGTCGTCGAGTCGTCGCTTGCGCCGACAAGCGCGGCAAAGCCGCTGATCGTCGTCGATAACGTCCGTCACGCACTAGCGCAGTTGTTGGAAGCGTTCCGTCCCGCGAGGCCGCGCGGGCCTTTTCGCGATCCGACTGCCGCCATAGCCGCCGGCGCGCGATTCGGCATCGAGGTCTACGTCGGCGCGCACGCCTATATCGGCGAAGGCGTCGTCATCGGCGACGGCAGCGTCGTCGAGGCGGGCGCGTATATCGGCGACGGCGCCGAGATCGGAAGCGCGGTCTGGATTCATCCACGCGTCTGCGTGATGGCCGGAACGCAAATCGGCGATCGAGTCGTCCTCCATGCCGGATGCGTGATCGGCAGCGAGGGCTTCGGTTGGGCGTTCGTTGACGGGCGCGCGCAACGGATTCCACAGGTTGGCAACGTGGTGCTCGAAGACGACGTTGAAGTCGGTGCGAACACGTGTGTCGATCGCGCGCAGACTGGCAGTACGCGAATAGGCGCGGGTACCAAGATCGACAACCTCGTTCAAATCGGCCACAACTGCCGAATCGGCAAGCACTGCGTGATTGCGTCGCTTACCGGACTCGCCGGCTCGACGGTGATCGGCGATTACGTCAAGGTTGCCGGTCAGGTGGGTTTCAAGGGACACATGACGGTCGGGTCGCACGTGACGATTGCCGGCCGATCCGGCGTCTGGGGCGACGTTGCAGAAGGCGCGACGGTCTCCGGAAACCCTGCGCGCGATCATCGCGAGGATCTGCGTCAAGAGGTCATGATTCGCAAGCTGCCAAAGCTGTTCGATCGTGTTAGGGCTCTCGAGCGTTCGCGCTCGGCCGAGTGACGCCGCGTGACGCAAGCAACGCTTCGCAATCCGCTCCGCTTCGAAGGAATCGGTCTTCACACCGGCGTCTCCGCGGCGGTGGAGATTCGTCCCGCCGACGCTGACGACGGAATCAACTTCGTGCTCGGAGCCACGCGCGTACCGGCACTGGCCGAAAACATCGTCGACACCTCGAGAGCGACCGTTCTCGGGCGCGACGGCGCGAGCGTCTCGACGACGGAGCATCTCCTCTCCGCGCTCTTCGCGATGGGCGTGACGAATGCCGAGATTCACGTCGAGGGACCGGAAGTTCCGGCTCGCGACGGCAGCGCCGCCGAGTTCGTCGCGGCGATCGCGCGATGTGGTTTGGTCGAGCAGCCGCGGCCCCGACGTATCTTAGAGATCGACGAGCCGGTATGGCTGCGCGCGGGCGACCGAATGATCGCAGCCTTCCCATCGGAGGTCTTTCGGGTGCGCTTCGTCGCCGACTTTCCCCCACCAATCGGCACGCAGTATTTCAACGGCCAGATCGATCCGGATTGTTTTCAGAAGGAGATCGCCGGCGCACGGACCTTCGCGTATCTGCACGAGATCGAAGCGCTCTGGGCGCGAGGCCTCGGACGCGGCGGCAGCCTCGATAACGCGCTCGTCTTCGGGCCCGACGGACCGATGCAGCCGCTGCGATGGCCCGATGAAGCGGTGCGCCATAAAGTGCTCGATCTCATCGGCGACTTCGCGCTGCTCGGATCGTGGCCGCGTTGTGAGGTCGTCGCGATCAAGAGCGGTCACGAACTTCATGCGTCGATGACCCGCACCTTACGCGCGCACGTACGCATTGCATCTGCCTAGGAGGTGAGCTTGGCCGAGCTCGATATTCGCGCGATCTTCGAAATATTACCGCACCGCTACCCGATGCTGCTCGTCGACAGAATCCTCGAGTTCGAGCCGATGGTGCGCGTCCGGGGTTACAAGAACATCACGTACAACGAGCAGATCTTCGCGGGACATTTCCCGGGGAATCCGATTCTGCCGGGCGTCTATATAGTCGAAGCGCTGGCACAACTGGGAGGGGCGATGATCCTCGAGCCCGGCGAGTTCTCGCGCAAGACCCCCTATCTCGCGGGCATCGATAAGGCGAAGTTTCGCCGTCCGGTAGTTCCGGGCGACCGGCTCGACATGGAGGTGAAGATGCTGCGCCACAAGCGGAACATCGGCTGGGTCTTCGGCGAAGCGACCGTCGACGGGCAGTTTGCCTGCTCGGCGGAGCTGATGTTCTCGATCGCTTCGGATCCGCGGATGTTCGGCGCCGATTCGAGCGTGCTGCATGTCTGAGTCGCGCAGCCTCTCGTAATGCTGCATCCTACGGCGATCGTTCATCCGCAGGCCGAGATCGGGAAGAACGCGGAGATCGGTCCCTACTGCATCGTCGGCGAACACGTCCGCATCGGCGCTCGCACGGTGCTGCAGGCGCACGTCGTCGTCAACGGATGGACGGAGATCGGCGACGACTGCATTCTGTATCCGTTTTCAACCGTTGGAGCGGCCTCGCAAGATCGCAAGTATGCCGGCGAGCGGGCCTACACGCGCGTCGGAAGCCGAACGACGCTGCGCGAATACGTCAGCATCCAGCGCGCCACGGGCCACGATCAAGTAACCGCGGTCGGCGACGACTGCCTGCTCCTTGCATACGTGCACATCGCGCACAACTGCGTTCTCGGCGACGGCGTAACGATGAGCAACCTCGCGCAGCTCGCGGGACACGTGCACGTCGGCGATTACGTAACGATCGGCGGCCAGACCGGCGTTCATCAGTTCACGCGCATTGGGCGCAACGCGATGGTCGGCGGCATGAGCAAGTGCATCAAGGACGTGCCGCCGTTCTTCCTCGTCGAAGGCAATCCGTGCCGGCCCTACGGCCTCAACAGCGTCGGACTCCGCCGCGCCGCCTTTTCGGCCGAAGAGCGCAAGGAGATCAAGCACTTCTACAAACTGCTCTACGATCCGAAGCTCAACGTCTCGCAAGCGACCGAGGCGATGAAACAGCAAGTGACGACCGATCCCGGCCGCGAGATCATCGCCTTCCTGGAAGCGCCGTCCGAACGCGGCGTCTTGAAATAGCGCGCTTAGCCTTGCGTTTCATCAGTCGCTACGTACCGTCTTGGGGTCGCTCGTCGGCCGCCTCCAGCGGCCTCCTGCTCCGCCGCACTCGCGCCACCTGTTGAGGAAATTATGACTTCCTGTCAATGGCGCTCGCGTCGGAGACCCCGCGCCGGCACGTAGCGACGAAAAGAGACTCTGGGGCGTCGTGCGCTATTTCTTTTCTACGGGAGAGCCGAGTGGCGAATCGGTGGCGGTTCTGCTTGCGGAGGCGATTCGGAGAATCGATCCCGATGCGCAGTTCGAGGGAATTGGGGGGCCGCGGATGCGCGAAGCGGGCTTTTGGCTTTGGATGAATCATCGCGGTTGGGCGAGCATGGGACCGCTCGCGGCGATTCCCCGAATACCGAAGCTGCTCGCGGCGATGCTGCGCACGGCCTTGCACGTTGCGGCGTCGAAGCCGGATTTGGTCGTGCTGGTGGACTTCGGCGTCTTCAATCTCCGCCTGGCAAACACGCTCCGGCGGCGCCTCCGTTACGCGGGCCCAATTATGGATCTGTTTCCGCCGGGCACCTGGCTGGACAATGCGGAAAAGGCGCGCAACGTCAGTGCGGTTGCTTCGCCGGTAACGGCATTCGAACATCAATATAACTTCTATCGAAGTCTCGGCTGCGAAATCTCCTATTTTGGGCACCCGCTTGCGAGCCGGTATACGATGCGCCCGCTGCGGCAATCGCCGCCATCCGATGGCGGCTGCGTCGCAATGTTGCCGGGAAGCCGTGCGGGCGAGTTGCGACGTCATCTGCCGGTCATGGCGGCGACGTTGCACGAGCTGCAATCCCGCCGGCCGCTCCTCCGCGGCATTTTCGGAGCGGCGGACGACCGCGCCGAGCGGACGATCCGGCGCTCGATCGACGACCAGAAGTTGAACGATGCAACCGTCGTGCGCGGAGCCGGCGTCGCGCTAAGCGATGCCGATGCCGCAATCGTCGCTTCGGGGACGGCCGTCTTGGAGACGGCGCTGCTCGGCGTGCCGGCGGTCGCCATCTACGTCGTTCCACCGATTCTGATCCGATACGGGCAACGGATGATCCGCCATCGTTTTATTACGCTGCCGAATCTCGTTCTCGGGCGTGAGGTGGTTCCCGAACTGCTGCAGGAACGGGCGACGCCCGGCGCGCTTGCGGATACGATCGAATCGTTGATGGCCGATCCGTCACGGCAGTACGAGGAGTTCGTCGCACTGCGCGCGGCACTCGGACCCGCCGACGCGCTCGATCGCTGCGCGCGCTACGCCGTCGAGCTCGCGCGCCGCGCCGCATGATCCGCATCTATCACACCTCGGATCTGCACGACCGGCGCGGCATCGCCGAGCCGCTGCAGCATCTGCGGGCGCAACGGCCGGGTCTGCTCTTTGACTGCGGCGATTCGCTGCGCGGAAGTCAAAGTCTGTACTATCGCGACGAGCCGATTATCGTGGAGATGGATGCGGCCGGTTACGATGCGCAGGCGATCGGAAATCGCGAGTTCCATTACCTGTTCTCGTTGCTGCGCGCGCGCGCCGCGCGGATGGGCCACCCGCTCGTCTGCACGAATCTGGAGGACACGAAGGGACGCGCGCTGCCCTTTCTGCCGTCGCTCCGGTTCGACGTGACCGGCCAGCGCGGGGAACGCGTGCGCGTGCACGTGCTGGGCTTGCTGATCATGCAGTACCCGACCGGAAGCAACTGGGAACGCCTCTTCGGTTGGCGCTTTCTCGAGCCGGCGAGCGCGGTTGCGCCGTACGCTAGCAACGTTCCCGAAGGCGATCTTTTAATCGTGCTCTCGCACATCGGCCTCGCGCTCGACCGGCGGCTCGCGGCGAGCGTTCCGCGCATCGATCTCATCCTGGGCGGCCATAGCCACGATACGCTCGCCCAGCCGGAGTACGCGCAAGGCGTTCCGATCGTCCACGCGGGCCCCTACGGACGATTCGTCTCGCGCAGCGAACTGGAATACGATCCGCAGCGTCGCCGCTTTACGCTCGCAGATTTCGCTCTCGTTCCGCTGCTGGAACGAACCGCGGCGTGAAACGGGTGCTCTTCGTTACCAACGGTCACGGAGAGGCTGCGATCGCCCAACGCATCGGGGTCGAGCTTCACGCTCTTCTGCCCGACGCGCAACTCGATCATCTGCCGCTCGTCGGCGACCGGTTCGGCAGCACGATGCGGGAGGTCGGGCCGCGGCGAGCGATGCCGAGCGGCGGTCTCGTCGCGATGGGCAACACGCGCAACCTTACGCGCGATCTGCGCGCGGGTTTGCTGCGATTGACCTGGGCCCAAGCGAGGTTTCTGCGCGGGGCGCGACGAGCGTACGACGTCGCCGTCGCCGTCGGTGACGTCTACGCGTTGGGCATGACCCTGCTGGCACGCGTGCCGGCGGTCTTCGTCGGGAGCGCGAAGAGCGTGGACGTCGCTCCTTACGGTCCCTTCGAAGAACGCGTGTTGGCAGGTGCGAAGCTCCGCTACGTCCGCGACGAAGCGACCGCGTCGGCATTGCGCCGGCACGGCATCGAAAGCGACGCGGCGAATGCAATCGTCGATCTTTTCGCCTCGCCCGACGATCTGCGCGTCGAGGCCGCCATCGCCGGATTCGCACCGGCGCTCGCGCTCTTTCCCGGCAGCCGGGAGAGCGCGTACGACGACGCGGGCTTTCTCCTCGACGTGGTCCGAGAGCTCGCCGCCTCCCGCGAGGGGCTCGGCGCAGTGCTCTCCGTCGCACCGGGTCTCGACGCCGCGCGCTTTGCAACCAGCGCGAACGAGGCCGGGTGGGACGTAACGCCGGCGCCGCACCCATGCGTCCCGTTTGCGCTCTCCCGCGCCGGTCGCGAGATCGTGCGGGCGTGGGAGGGTTCTCTCGGTCCGCTGCTCGCGCGCGTCGTGCTGGTTCTCGGACAGGCCGGGACCGCGAACGAAGCGGCCGCAGCCGCGGCGCTCCCCGTCGTCGCGTTCGAGCGCGAGGCGGATCGACGGTCGAGCTGGTATCGCCGCAGGCAACGCGGCCTGCTCGGCGAGTCGCTTGCCGTCCTCCCGGGACGATTGAGCGATGCGGTCCGAGGCGTCAATGAAATCTTAGACGATCCCGAGCGGCGAGAACGAATGGGTGCGGCCGGGCGCTCGCGGATGGGATCGCCGGGCGCGGCGCGCCGCATCGCGCAGCGCGTCGCGCAGCTTCTCGGGCCGTCATGATGCGGCGCTTCATGCCTGCGGCGCTCGGAGCGATCTTTGCCATCGTACCGCTCTTTCCGAGCTTCATCGCTCTAACCGGCATCGGCTTTCCCGGCATTTCGCTGCTTCCGCGTTTCGCAACGTTCGCGGTGCTGGCGTTCTGCGCGCTGCTTGCCGTCTACGCGATCGCGATGCTGGTGCGATATCCGCAGCGCGGAGCGCAGCCGCTGCTCCTGCCGTTCGTCAGCATCTTTGCGGCGGGCGTCTTAGCGGGAATCGTCGGTTTCGATCCGGTTGCCGGAACGCTCTTTACGGGAATCGGCGGACTCGGTATCGTCTGGCACGCGTCGGTGATGCGCTTTTATTCCGATCGATATGCCGCCCTGACCATCTACTGGTCGTTTCTCATCTCGGGCGGCCTCGCAGCCGCGGCGGCAGTTGCCATGGTTGCGACGAGACTTCCCGCGGCCCAGTACGCTATCGCGCACGGCCGCGCCACCGGCACTTTCGTTCTGCCGGGGGAGTTGGCGGGGTATTTGATCGTGCTATTGCCGATCGCGTATGCGCTCGGCGCTGCCGGCGCGAGCCGCGCTCTGCGCACGCTCGGTTGGATCGTGCTCGCACTCGGCCTCGTCGCGCTCGCGCTCACCTATTCGCGTGCCGGTTGGATGGGTTTTGCCGCCGCTGTGGCTTTTCTGCTTGCCGCGCGCCGCAGGGCGATGGGGGCGGCCGCCATCGTCGCCGCTGCCGGTGTCGTCGCCGTTTTGCTGCTCTTTAACGCGCATCACGATCCAAGCGAAGATTACACCCGGTTATCGATCTGGCAAGCGGCGCTGCAAATTGCGAACCGCTTTCCGCTCACGGGAGTCGGTCCGTTTAATTTCTCGCGCCTCTACGCGCTCGCGCGCGCTCCAGACGGCGATCCGACCGCCTTCCACGCGCACAGCCTCTACCTGACGTTCTTTGTCGAGTTCGGCGTCGTCGGACTTTCGACGGTGGCCTGGACGCTCTGGCGATTCGTCGTGGAGTTGCGCCGTCGCATCGCGTCGGCGGCGCCGGTGGAGGCGTTCTTAGCCCTGAGCGTTACGGCGGGACTCGTCGGCGTCGCCGTGCAAGGGCTTATCGATACGGTGAGCGTGGTAATTTTCGGATTGTGGATGCCGATCATGAGTCTTGCGCTCGCCGCCGCGCGCGGCGGCGAGCCCAGCCCGACGATCGAGCGCTAGTGCGGTACCGCCTCTTTGCGGGGATCCTCCTGTTGGCAGCGGCGGGCTGCAATCCCCAAGCACCCAAGGCGACGCCGTCGCCGTCGACCCCGCCCCATGCGCGCCCCAGCGCCACCCCACTCGTGCTGGAAATCAGGGGCCGGGGCACGTCTCACCGGCCGGTTCACCTCATTCAGCAAGTCCACAACCGCGTCGATTACGATCTGCTTGCAAGCTCTTACGAGAGCAAGGGCCCTCAGGGCGGCGCGCTCGCGGTCTTCCAAGACGCCCGCGTGACGTTCCATCGAACCGGTTCGACCATCGCGGCGACCGCGCCTCAGGCGGTCGTCGACCAGGCGGCGAAGACCGTTACGCTGCGCGACGGCGTGCACGCTCGCACGTCGTCGGGAATAACGCTGGAGTGCACGCAGCTCGTTTACGACCGAGCCAGTGGAATGCTGCACGGCACCGGCGACGTCGTGGTGACCGATCCGAAGGGATTCCGAGCGACGGGTTCGAGCTTTGACTCCGATATCACCCTCACTCACATGCGGATGCAATGAGCAGTACATCAGCGATTAAGCTTCGCGGTCTCGTGAAGCGCTACGGCGAACGAGTCGTGGTTAACGGCGTAACCGCCGAGGTTCAAACCGGCGAAGTCGTCGGTTTGCTCGGCCCAAACGGTGCCGGAAAGACGACGACGTTTTACATGGTGGTCGGGTTGATCAAACCCGACGGCGGCACGGTCGCGCTAGTGAACGGCGAGAGCGAGACCGACCTCACCGCGGCACCCATGTACGCACGCGCCCGTAACGGCATCGGCTATCTTTCGCAAGAGAACTCGATCTTTCGCAAGCTCTCGGTGGGCGACAACATTCGCCTGATTTGGGAGCAGAACGGCGTCTCACACGAAGAGCGCGAGCGCCGTCTCCCGGTACTCCTCGAGGAGTTCGGTCTTCGCGCCTTCGTCGACGCGCGCGGCGACAGTCTCTCCGGCGGCGAACGCCGGCGCGTAGAGATCGCCCGCGCCCTCGCAATTCAACCGGCATTTCTCCTGCTCGACGAGCCGTTCACGGGAATCGACCCGATCGCCGTCGCCGACATTCAGGCAATGATTCGCCAGTTGCGCGATCGCGGGCTCGGAATTCTCATCACCGACCACCAAGTCCGCGAGACGCTCGCCATCGTCGACCGCGCCTACATTCTCAATAACGGCCGCATCGAAGTCTCCGGCTCCGCGCAAGAGGTGCTCGACTCGCCGATTGCACGTCAGTTCTACCTCGGCGAGGGTTTCCGACTATAAACGCGCTACCCGCTCGAAAGCAAGCCGTACCGCACGTGCAAAGGAGGAGCTCCGACGCGAGCGCCATTGACAGGAGGTCAAAATTTTCCGTAGCAGGTGGCGCGAGCGCGGCGCAGCAGGAGCGAAGCATGGATGCGAAGCGACGAGCGGTCCGACGGCGCACGTGCGGTGCGGCTTGCTTTCGAGCGGCTAAGGTCCCATGAGATTCACGATTCTCGATCGGTATATGCTCACGGAGCTCGCGGGGCCGTTTCTCTTCGGCGTCGCGGCGTTTATGCTGATCTTCGCTGCGACCGAGATCCTCAACATCGGCAAGCTCGTCAGCAGCGAGCACGCGCCGCTCTGGGCGGCGCTGCTGGTCTTTTGCTGGTCGCTTCCGGCCGACGTCGTACTGGTAATTCCGATGGCGCTGCTGCTCGGGACGCTCCTGGCGGTGCAGCGATTATCGGGTGAGAACGAGATCACGGCGCTCAAGGCCGCCGGCGTGACGTTCGCGCGGATCGTCGCGCCGCTGCTTGCGGTGGGCATCGTTATGTCGTTCGTGACTTACGTGCTTCAAGAGCGCGTCGTGCCGTACGCGAACGATCAGCTGATCGAAATCGAGAACACGGTTATCAATCACGTCAGCGCCTTCAATCGCGATCTCACCGTTTCCGCGCCGCTTCCGGGAGGCGGAAGGCAGGTGACTATCGCGACGGCTTACGAGCCGAACTCCCGCGCGCTGCTCCACGTTACGCTGATTCAATACGATAATCACAACGATCCGCGGCAGATCATCTTCGCCGATCGCGCGGAATTCTCGGTCGACAAGTGGACGCTGGAGAACTCGAGCGTCTATCGTTTCAATCCCGACGGAACGACGCTCTCCGAACCCGGCGTACCGCAGCAGGAGGTCGAAATCGGCGAGAGGCCAACGGACTTAGCCAAGCGCATGAGCAACGACGATCCGGAGAACATGAGCCGGTCCCAGATCGCAGACGTCGTGCGTTCCGGGCAGCTGACGGAGACCGAGCAGCGTAAGTACGTGACCACCTACCAAGAAAAACTCGCGCGGCCGTTTGCGTGCTTCGTATTCATGCTGATTGCGATCCCGTTCGGCTTACGCTCGATTCGGTCGAGCGGGAGCACGAGCGTGGGATTTGGCGTCTCGTTGGCGATCGTCTTCGTTTACTACGTCGTCATGACGGCCTGTTCGTTCGCCGCCGAGGCGACGCTCGCGCTCGCCGCACTATGGGCGTGGGTTCCGAACATTCTCTTCACGGCGATCGGGCTGAGCCGGCTGCGCCGGGCCGCCGCGGTATGAACTTCGTCGAGATCATCCGCGGCGTCGGGAACATCGCCGCGGTCATGGTGCTTGCCGGTGCGGTCGCCTACGTCGGCGATCGGGTCGGTCATCAGGTCGGTCGCCGCCGCTTGACGCTCTTCGGCATTCGGCCGCGATACACGTCGACGATCGTCGCAATTGCAACCGGCATGATCATCGCGCTGGTCGTTTCGCTTGCCGCGATCTTCGCGTCGCAGCAGGTCAAGACCGCGTTCTTCAAGCTGAACTCGATCAACCAGCAGATCACGGAGTTGCAGGCACGCCAGCGCGACCTGGAGGCGAAGGTCAACAATGGACGGCTCGTCCTTCCGGTCGATAACCTGATGGTGCCCTTCTATCGCATCATTCCGCAATCGGCGTCGGTGTCGCAGCGGCTCTCCACTATCCGCGACTACTATTTCTTCGCGGTGAAATATGTGAATGCGACGTATCCACGCCTCGGGCTGAAGCCCTATGCGATACCGCCCGACGCGGATAAGAGGCTCCGCGGTCTCGCGAACGACTTGACGACCGCCGCCTCCCTCTCCCAAGCGAACGTCATGCTGACCGTCACTTCAGACCAGAATCTCTTTGAAAACGATCAAATTCACTTCGCGATCAACGTCACGCCCGACATCCGGTACTTCGAAAAGGGCCAGGTCGTCGCCCAGCTCGCGATCCCCGGAAAGAGCGGAGCGAGCATCAACATCGCGCTCAGTCAACTGCAGAACTACGTATCGATCAATGCGCGGCGGCTTCACTTGCCCCCGTTCTTGTCCGACATCTTTCAGCCGATGCAGCTGATTCCCGATCTGCGCCAGATGCAAGAGCGCATCTCGCGCCCCGGTACCTATCTCCTGACCGCCTTTGCGGGCGAGGACTACTACCCGCACGTCGGCGGGATACCCATCGTCATCGTTCTAACCCAGCAGCCGTGAGCGAGTCGCCGGCGGTGATCGGCGTCGATCCCGGCCGGAGCAAGGCCGGGTACGCGCTGCTCGATGGCTCCGGCGGCGTTCTGAAGGCGGGAATCGAGCCGCTCGACCGCCTGCCGGCGCGTCTTCGTGAGCTCGTCTCCGGCAGGAGCATCCAGGCTATCGCGCTGGGCCGCGGGACCAACGTTCGCCCCGTTAGGGCCTCTCTCGAGGGACTCGGCCTTCCGATTCACTTGGTCGACGAGTACGAGACGAGCCGCGAGGCCCGGGACCTTTATTTTGCCGACCATCCGCCGCAGGGATGGCGACGCCTCGTGCCGGTCGGGCTGCAGCTTCCGGGCCGGCCGATCGACGATTATGCCGCGGTCCTGATCGCCCGGCGCTTTCTCGCAAGGGGAGCAGCGGCTCGACCTCCAAGATAACTAGTCCCGCGAGCGCGTTCTTCTCGGCATCACTATTTCGCGGATACGTCATTGAGCGGAGGGCAAGTGCGTCGGGTCATCGGCGTTGTGGCGACGGCAGCGTTAGGAGTGACGCTGTGTTCTGCCATTGCGGCCGGTAGCGAGCTCGCGCCCGCGAGCGGCCACGCCGACTTCGCGTCGCAGCTGATGCTCCAGCTCTTCGGCGAGACCACCGATTCGAGCGCGTCGTTTGCTGCCGCCCATGGCGACCTCAGCAGCGAATCGCCGTTGCGGGAGCTCGCCTTACGCGTGCGCCCGGCCGGTACGAAGCCGGGTCTTGGCGGTGCCGTCACCGTCGCATTCGGGGAAGACCACCTCGCGGTCTCCGATCTCTCACCGGCCGAAATCTCGGACGTGGCCGCGGCCGCCGCCTTCGCGACAAGCACGAGCATCGTGCGGTTCTCGGCACCGGCATTGCCCCAGTCCGCCGGCGACTCCGCCGCCACAATCACGCACTTCACCGCGGCGTATCAGGCGCCGACCGACCCGGCGGTATCGCCCGACCCTGGCACGCTGGCTTTTGGTACGCCCCAATTGAGCCTCTCCGGCCTCCCGGCCGTCTCGGCGCAGGTCGGTTCGGTACAGTTCGAGGGTGAGGGCACGACGACGCAAACGCCGCAGCTGTCGCTCGGCGATACGTCGGCCGACGCGGGCGCAAACTTCAACGTCCGCGCCGGTAAGCGCAGCCTCGGCGTCAATCTCTCGAGCGAATACGAGCACGTCGGGCGTAACGATACGTCGGGCTTCACGGTTTCGCCGCTCGACTCGTCTTCGTCGTGGCAGTTGCCGGGTGCCGGCGGCGCACCGCTCGTCGTTCCCAGCTACGCAAACTTGAACCGCCTATCGCTCGGCGCAGGTCTCTCGGTCCCCGTACTGCGCGGGTTGACCTTGAACCTTAACTATGATGCGCAGCATCTCTACGGCGGATACGGGCTGCCGGGTCTCGTGAATCTCGACACGATCAACAACACGTACGGCGGAAAGCTTACCTTCAATATTCCGCAGATCTCGAGCTCGCTCTCCATCGGTGCCTACCAAGACCGGTTCCAAGATAACTTGTCGCTCAACGGCAACAGTCAGACGCGCGAGGACGTAAACTTTACCGTCAAGTTCTAGTCTCCGAGCGCCGCGCCGCCGTTACGCGTCCATGGGCATCGTCATCGGCGCAGTTCTCGGCGCGGTCGCCGTTGCTTTGGCCGCCGTTCAGCTTGCATCGGACGCGCTCGATTCGAGCGCCGCAGCGCCGCGAACGCTCCCGCGCGCAGTACCGGTTGCCTTCGGCCTCTCCGTTTATCGCGCGCTCGATCGAATCGCGCCGGCGCCATACGTCGAGACGAGCCTCGCGCGTGCGGCGCTCGCGAGCGGTGACGCCGACGCAGCGCAGCGATATGCGGTACGGCTTCCGGCGTCGCCGGTTCGCGACGAGCTCTTGGCGAAGGTCTCACTGGCACGAGGTCAGAGCGTTCTTGCCGGCGAGTATTTTCTTGCGGCGCCCGATCCCGCGGCAGTGAACGCGTATGCTCAGGCGCTTGCCGTGCGCTCTCCGGCGGCGGGCTACGCTTTAGAGCATCTGCTGCAAATCCGCCTCGAACGTGCCGGTACGCATCCCGATGCGGTCGCCGAGGCGTACTGGGAGATGGGACGCCTCGCGAATCGGCAAGCCTGGCGCGAGGTCTCCGGAAGCGCTCGGCAGCGCCGCTGGTTGTCGATTGCGCTGCACGACTTCACCGCAGCCGCCGGGCGCGCGCCGCTCTCCGAGCGCTACCTGATCGAGGCGGCGAATCAGGAAAACTTGGTTGGCGATCGCGGCCGCGCGAAAGCCCTCTTCGCCGATGCAGCCGACGTCGACCCCCGAAGCGCCGACGCGGTTGCCGGCCTCGGCGTGATCGCGTGGGAAGAGGGCGACCGCCGCGGTGCTGCCGCGTACTTGGGACGCGCGCGCGCGCTCGATCCGAACGCGTTGATGGTACGCGCGCTCGAACGGGATCTGCGGTGAAGGTTGCGCTCGACGCGCAACTGACCGTCGGCACGGCGACGGGGATCGGCGAGTACGTCCGGGGTTTAGCGGATGCGCTGCGTTCGCGCGGCCTCGATATTGCCGAGTTGCGCGATCCGGCGCTCGACCCGTGGCGCTTCGATCGCCGCGTCCTGTGGGATCAGATCCTACTGCCGCGGCGCGCGCGCGCGTGCGGTGCGACGCTGCTGCACTGCGCCGCCGGCACGATGCCGCGCAAGGCCGGCATTCCGATCGTCGTGACGGTTCACGACCTCGCATGGCAGGCCGCTCAGTCGCACGCGCCGGTCTACGCTCGCTACTATTTCGGTGCGTTTTCACTGCGGCGATACCGTACCGCGGAACGCGTGCTCGTCGACTCGCACTTTACGCGTGACGAGCTGCTCCGCTACGAATCGCGTCTCGAGCCCGAGCGCGTCATCGTCGTCTATCCCGGCGTCGCCGCCGATTTCTGCCGGCTGGTGCGCGTGCCCCGCGGCGGACGAACGATTCTCGCGGTGGGAACGGTGGAACGGCGCAAAAACCTCGAGGTGCTCGTTCGCGCGCTCCCTCGGCTCGCCGGCGCGCGGCTCGTCGCGATCGGTCCGCAGACGCCGTACGCGAGGCAATGCGCGGCGCTCGCGCAACGCCTGGGGGTCGACGGCCGGCTCGAGATGCCGGGATACGTACCGCGCGAGCGGCTCTTGGAACTCTATGCGAGCGCCGCGGTCGCGGCGGTTCCGTCGAAGTACGAAGGGTTCGGATATGCCGCCGCGCAGGCGCTCTGCGCGGGCGTCCCCTGCGTCGTCGCTCGGAGCAGCTCCTTACCGGAGATCGTGCGCGACGATGCCGACGTCGTCGATAGCGACGACGTCGATGCATGGGTTCGTACGCTGAGCGGCGCGCTCAACGGTGAAGCGGACCGCCGCTCCGCCGACGCGCGGGCGTCGGCCGTCGGCCGCTTCTCCTGGGAGAGCAGCGCGATCGGTGCCGAACGCGTCTACGCGTCAATAGATCGGTGAACCCGGAGCGCCCGGCGCGACGCTTCCGTCGTCGGGGGCAAAGACGAGACGCAAGGGAAGGCTCGAGCCGGCTTCGGGCATCGTGACGATCGTAATCCGAACGAAGCCGTGCGCCGGTACGATGTACTGGCGCACTTTATAACGCGAGTACGGCGGCACCTGATGCGACTGCACCAAGACGCCGTCGATTAAATAGGTTCCGGTCGCCCGCCCGCCCCGAGGGTTTTCATAAATCGCAATCGCTTGCGGACTTCCCAGCGGGTTCTCAACGTTGACCACAAACGATTGGAGCACGCCGTAATCTCCGGCGAGCGCTTGACCTTGCAGATGGTTCGGCAATGGAAGCTGACCGACCGGAAGCTCAAGGTACTCCTCGTCGACTTTCCAGCGCGTCGCAAAATGAAACTCGGCGATCGGATAGATGCCGCGCGCGTGCTTGTGGGTGCTTTCGAGTAACTCCCCGCCGGCCGTCGCATCTGCTCTCGCGTCGGCATTCTGCGCCACCAGCGTCAGATGCACGTTTCCCCCCGACAAGACGCGCAGCTGCAGCAGGTTGCAGACGACGTTTCCGGACGGAAGATCTTGGCTGACGATGTCCGTGGTGCTATTGGCCGCGAGCGTCAGAAGCTGCCCTTGGTTCTGCACCACGTTGACGAGGAAACGCTTCGTGGCGTTATGGCCGACCTCCATCTCGTTCGGAGACGGCCCGCCGCGCCCGCTGATGAACTGCACGATCGACGGTTCGTGCGAAAGATTCTCGGCGTGTAAAACGATGCGCCGGTTCGGCTGACCCGGCGGGTTGTAGTGAAAGTAGAGAAAACGCGAGGGCTGCTCGTAGCGCAGGTCGGCGGTGAAAAGCGTCCCGTCCTCGGTCAGCCGCTCGGGATAGTCGCTGACCATGAGCGAGTCGGGGGAAATGCGTGGAACGGCCACGTTCTGCACGTCGACGTGCGTCGAGCCGTCGACCTCGAGATCGCCGGCTCCTTGGATGAGCACCGGAACGTCGAATGAGGCGACGTCGTCCTGCTCGAGGGGACGATGGACCGGAACGTCGTCGGTGGTGACGATGACTTGCGCGTCGGGGCGAGCTTGCGCGGCCTGCTTGACGGCGTATGCGATCTGTTGGCGGACGAAATCCGCCGAGGCCGGGTCGCCGGTCAAGCGGAGCGAGATGCGGTCGGCGACGGACCCCGCATAAAACGCAACTCGGACGGCGACGTCGCGACGCATCCCGCGTACGTCGGCGATCGTAACGGTCGTGGTCCCGGGCGATTTTCCGACGACCGTCACGTGCTGCGTCGTCTGATCGACGTAGACGCCGGCAACGGCCGGATCGGCAACGCTCACGGTCAGCGGACTAATCGCCGACCCGACCGCAAGATCGAAGGGATGGCCAACCGGGACCAAAGCGTTGTCCGGCGTCACGACGATTGGCGGCTGCGTCGCCGCGGGCGACGGCGATGGGGAGGTGGTCGTTGCCGGCGCGATGCCCGGCGCCGGCGACCCAGGCAATGATGACGGCGAGGGGCTTGGCGCGGGAACTTGCGCGCGAGCCGTCGCTCCGAGCGCGACAAGCGCCGAAATGAGGAGCGCCGCCCTCGGAGCCGACAGGCTCCTACGCAATTTGCGCTTCGGAATGCCTGACGGCCGAGGCCAGCAGCGTCTTATAGCCAACGCTCGGGAAGAGGACGGTGACGAGGTCGCGTTCGGCGCGCTCGACCGTTCCGACGCCGAACTTCGGATGGTGGACGACGTCGGCAATCTTGAAACCGCCGGTGGCGGCGTGCGCGTCCACGCCGCGGCGCAACGCGCGCAAGCAGTTATCGCACGCGCCGCAGTTGACGACCTCGAAATCCTCGCCGAAGTAGTTCAGAATAAAACGGCGCCGGCACGCAGTCGTCTCGGCGTACTGCAGCATCATCGCCAGTTTGCTCTGATCGTACGACTTCTTCGTCTCGTAGTTGGCGAGATTCAACATCAGGTCGCGGTGCTTGCGGACCGCTTCGGTTAGGCCGTACGCGGACTTTGCGACGTGCTCGATGTATCCCGATTTTTTGAGTAGCGCGAGAATCACTTTGAGCTTCGTCAGCGGAAGCTGAAGGATCTTGCGCAAGTCGATCATCGACACGCCGGCGGTCTGGTCGCCAAAGACCTCGATCGTTCCAAATACGCGCTGCACTTCTTCGACGTCGGGATACTTGCCGGTCAAGAAGTAATTCTGGACGCGCGTATCGCTCATTCGGTAGATGAGGATGCATCGTGAGGGAAGTCCGTCGCGTCCGGCGCGCCCCGCCTCCTGCGTGTAGGCCTCAAGCGATCCCGGGAGATCGTAGTGGACGACGAACCGGATGTTCGGCTTGTCGATGCCCAGGCCGAATGCGTTCGTAGCGACGACCGCCCGAATCGACTCGTCCATGAACAAATTGTGAACCAGGGTGCGGTCTTCTTTATGGAGTTTCGAATGATAGACCGCTGCGGGAACGCCGAGCTCTTCGGTCAGGAACTGCTGTACCTCGAGCGCGTTCTTGATCGTCGCGGTGTAGATGATCCCCGTACCCGCTAGGGCCTCGTGTCCGGCGAAGAGCCCGGTAAGGATCTTGAATTTGTCGGATTCCTTATCGGCTTTACGCGCTTCGTAAATCAGGTTCGGACGATCGAAGCCGCGTACGATCGGCTTGACTTGATCGATGCCGAGCTGGTGGAGAATATCTTCGCGCACGGACGGCGTCGCGGTCGCGGTGAGTGCGAGAACCGTCGGGTGGCCGAGCTTGGCAATGACCGCGCCGAGGGCGAGGTAGGCCGGGCGAAAATCGTGACCCCACTGGCTGATGCAGTGCGCCTCGTCGACGACGAACAGCGGTACGCGAATCGACTGGAGCAGCTGGAGGAACCCCTCGTCTTCCAGCTTTTCCGGCGTCGTATAGACGATGCGAAGCGTACCCGAGGCGATGCGCTCGCGCGCGCGCGCCTCCTGCTCCTCGGAGAGGGTTGAGTTGAGGGCGACGACGTCGGTGATCCCGCGATCGCGCAACATGTCGAGCTGATCTTTCATCAGCGCGATCAACGGGCTGACGACGACGGTCGTTCCTTCGAGCAAGAGCGCGGGTAGCTGATAGGTCAGGCTCTTGCCGGCTCCGGTAGCGAGAATGGCCAAGGTATCCTGGCCCCGGAGGACGCGGTAAACGACCTCTTCCTGGCCTGGGTAAAAGCCGGCGAATCCAAACTTTTCTTGAAGCGCTTTGCGCAAATCCACGGGTATCGTCTATCTATCCCACAAATGACCAAGCGCCGCCGCCTGGGAAGCAACTCTCATAACCGCTCGCCGGCAGGACTCGTTGCAACCATACCCTCCGGCAGGCGCCCCGAAACGGCCTGCTAAAGTGTGAGCGCCGTGTCCCTCTACCGCACCTGGCGCCCCCGAACGTTTGCCGATTTAGTTGGCCAAGATGCGGTCGTGCGCACGTTGACCGCTGCGATCGAAAGCGGAAAACTCGCCCATGCCTACCTTTTCTCTGGACCCAGAGGCTCCGGAAAGACCTCGGCTGCTAAGATTCTAGCACGCTGCATCAACTGCGCGAACGGACCTACGGCCGTTCCGGACAATACCTGCGAGAATTGTCGGGCGATGCTGGCTGGGACCGCGCTGGACGTTCTCGAGATCGACGCGGCCAGCAATCGCGGAATCGACGAGATTCGCACGTTGCGTGAGGCGGTGAAGTTCGCGCCGGCGACGATGCGGATGAAGATCTACATCATCGATGAGGCGCATATGCTCACGAAGGAAGGCGCAAACGCCTTTCTCAAAACGCTCGAGGAGCCGCCGGCGCACGCCGTTTTCATACTGGCGACGACCGAGCCCGAGCGGCTTCCGGTAACGATTCTCTCGCGTTGCCAGCGCTACGCTTTTCGCCGAATCGCCGTTCCGGTAATGATCGAAAAGATGAAGGAAATCGCCGCCGCTGAGAAGATCGCGGTTGACGACGCGGCATTGGCCGCGATCGCCTACCGTGCCGACGGCGGTCTGCGGGACGCGCTCACGATGCTCGAACAACTCGCCGCATTCTCCGGCGGAGAGCCGGCGACGTCCGAAACGCTCGATCTCGCTTTCGGGTCGACGAGCCGAACCTTCACGCAGGCCCTGCTGGATGCGACGCTGGCGCGAGACGCAAGCGCGGCTCTCGCGGTGGTCGAAGAGGCGAGCGATGCCGGCAGCGACCTACAGCTGCTCATCCGATCGCTGATCGGGGCCTTTCGCAACCTTTTGGTAGCGCGTATCGATCCTTTGTTGCTCGCCCGCGACCTCGCAGCGGACGATGCCGAACGCGTCGCGGCCGCGGCGCAAGGGGTTTCGCAAGCGATGGTGCTGCGCGGAATCCGGACCTTCGGAGACGCGCTCTCGCTCGCCCGTTCCGGCGGCAACGCACGCCTCGAGCTCGAGACGGCACTGCTGCGCTACATACTCACCAGCGAGGACCCAACCCTCGAAGCGCTGGCCGCTCGCGTCACTGCGCTCGAAGAACGTCCGGCCGCAACGCCGCCGGAGCCGGTCGCTCAACCGAAAAGCGACCCCGGTGTGAAGGCGGCAACTCCGCCGAAGCCCGCCGGGGCGATTTCCGTGCAGAAGGTGCGCGCGGCGTGGCAGAGCATCCGCGGTAAGATCGAGAGCCGGCGCCAGTCGCTCAGCGCGCCGCTGTCGCGCGCGGCGATCGATGCGGTCGAGGGAAACGCAATCGTGCTCAAGCTGCCCAACGCTTGGAGTGCCGACGCGCTGCGCGACCACTCCGCACTCATCGAAGCGGCGATCGCCGACGTCCTCGGCGCTTCCATGCAGGTGCGGCTGCGCGTCGACGGTAACGCAGCGCGCGCGGCGGTTGGTTCGGACGAGAGTCCCGACGCGCTCTTCGACTACGCAAACGAACGGATACGGCAATCATGAATCAGGCGCATTTATTGGCTCAGTTTAAAAAGATGCAAGCCGAGATGCAGAAGGCTCAAGAAGAGCTTGCAGAGACCGTCGTCAGCGGGAGCGCCGCCGCCGGCGCGGTAACGGTCGAGCTCAGCTGCGATCAACGCGTCGTGCGCGTCAAGATCGCCAAGGAGGCCCTCGATCCGGAGGACGTGGAGACCCTGGAAGATCTCATTACCGTCGCGATGAACGACGCGCTGAGCAAAGCGAATGAAGTATCGCAGAAACGGATGGCGTCGGCGACCGGGGGCATACGCGTTCCGGGATTGATGTGACGCAGGTCGGACAGGCCCCGAATCCGGTTGCCAGACTGATCAACGAGCTGAGCAAACTGCCGACGATTGGGCCCAAGACGGCGGCGCGTTTGGTCTTCCACTTGCTCAACCGTCCGCGCCACGAAGCGCAGAGCCTTGCCGAAGCGATTCTCGCGGTCAAAGATAACGTTCGTTTCTGCTCCGTCTGCTATTCGCTCGCCGAATCGGATCCGTGCGAGTTTTGCACGGACGATCGGCGCGACGGCGCGACGATTTGCGTCGTCGCGGAGGCGAAGGACGTCTATGCGATCGAGCGCACGGGTGCGTTCAAGGGACGCTACCACGTTCTCGGCGGCCTCATCTCTCCCATGGACGGAATCGGACCGGGTCAGCTTCACGTCAAGGAACTCGTCGAGCGCGTCGGCCGCGAAGAGCCGCGGGAAATCATTCTTGCCACCAATCCAAATGCCGAGGGCGAGGCAACCGCACTCTATCTCTCGCGCCTGCTCCAGCCGCTCGGCGTCGCGGTGACGCGTTTAGCTTACGGGCTGCCGATCGGCGGCGATCTCGACTACGCCGACGAGATGACCATCACCAAGGCCTTGGAGGGGCGCCGGGCACTCTAGGCGCTCTTTTCGGTTGGAAGTTCCAATCGGCAGTGCCGATCGGTCTAATAATTGTCGATTAGGGCCGGCTGCGTCGCACCGCGGTATCGTGTACGCACCCGGGTGTGGGGGAGAGGGGCGCCGCTATGAGTGCAGCGGCGCCTCTCGCACGAACGAATCTCCGAGGCAGACTCTTCCCGGTTCGATGACGTCGCAGTAAATACCGAACTGGGCGGCGCACCGCTCGCTGAGAAAACGAAGGATGCGCGGATCGCTGCGCTCGCCCTGCGGATGGTACGTGACGGTGACGCAACGTTCGATCGGCGAACGCACGCGCAATCGGGCCGTTCCCACGCGCAGCTCCGCGTCAACCAGATCGCCCTCCCTTGCGGCGAATCCTACGGCGGCGCGCACGAAGAAGTTCGGACGAAAACGCTCCCACTCGACGGCATAACCCATATGTGCGCTCAGTTCGTCGAGCCAACGGTCGACGACGATCGAGATCGGCGCGGCATCGAAGAAGTGCTCGCCGGAGCGCAGTTCGACCTCGACGCCGCGATCGAGCGCCGCGGAGCCGGCCGCACCGGCATCCGAGAGCAAATGCAGACGATCGTGCTCCTTGCCGCGGTACGTCTTTCCCGTCCGAGCGTGACCTTCGCGTACGAATAGCGCCTGGGCGCGGTCGCCGGTAATTCCGGAGGAACCGACGTCGACAGAATCGAGAGCTTCGCCACGCAAGGCTTTAACGGGATAGCGGCGCAGCGCATCGATCGTTCCCAGAAGCATTGGTCGTCCGCTTCATCGGGGGTGTTTCGATTGCCTGGCCCGAAGGCGCGCGCGAGATGGATCTGCGACCGCTCGATTTCGGCGGAATATTCAACCGGGCGATCGCGCTGTACGTTCGTTACTTCTTTGCCTTCGTCGCGCTCACCGTCGTGACGATCGTCCCGTTCGCCGCGATGCAGTACGCCGTGGATCTCTTCGAGCAGCCTGCGCTCGATGCATCGCTTGCGATTCTCCGGCATCCCGAGCGGCTGCGAACCGAACACCTGCCCGCGCTCTCGCCCACATCGCTCGGGTTGGCGCTGCTCTCGGTGCTGGTGGGCTACGCACTGCTGGCTTTTTCGGTGAGCGCCGTCGGCGTAGGCGTCGCGCGGCTCTATCGTGGCGAGCGGGTCGCGTTCCGCGCCTGCTATTCCGTCGTCGTCGCGCATTGGTCCTCGATTCTGGCGCTGGTCTCCGTTGCGGTCCTCGTTATCGTCGCGGCATACTGCGCGTCGATCGTCGTGGCCGCGATACCGGTGTTTGCGGCGGCGGCATTTGCCGCTGCGCTGCTGCCCTACATCGCGCCGCTCGCGCTGAGCATCGTGCTAGTCGGCATCGTAGTCGTGCTGCTCGGGCTTATCGTTACGATTGCCTGTGCGCTCTACGGGGTGGTGGTCGAGGATTGCGATGCGGGCGCGTCGTTGCGATTGAGCGTCGGACGCGTTCTGACGCGGCGCGAGCTGGGACGCGCGCTGCTCTGCGGCCTCGCGGTCGGCGCGATCGGAACCGTCTCCATCGCACTGGCCGATATGCTTGGCTTCCTCGAGTTCTCGCGCTGGCCCGCGGCGTACGTCGGCGTCGACGCGGCCGTCCGCACGTTCGTAACGCCCTTTTTGGCGCTCGTCCTGGCGGTCTACTATTTCGACGTACGCCAGCGGCACGGCCCGCAGGCCGTCGTGCCGGGAGCGGAGCTCGCTCCGGGTACGGACGAGCCCGCGTATGCGCCGACGGCCTATCTCTCGGGAGAAGAACGCGCGCTGGTGAAGCGTTTCCTGGAACGGCGGGATGCCATCGCGCCGCAGCGCCGGCGCGTCATCGCCGCGGGGCTCGCGCTCCCGGCGCGCCAGCGCGTACCCTCGGAGCTGCAGCGTCTCGACGACGAGGCACTGCTCGAGCGCCTCGGCTAAGGCTTTCTAGCGGCGGAAGATTTTCGCTGCGAGCTCGCGCGCGAATCTCAGCGCGTCGTTCTTTGCGCGCTCGTAGAGCAGCGACGCTTGGCCCTTCGTCATGTGCGCGCCGTGCTCGTGGAAGAACGTAACCCCTTCACCGACGACGATCGTACCGGCATAGGCGATTGCGCCTTTGATGCCGATACCCGCGACCGGAACGAAGCCGGCGAGCTCGCGCGCCAGCGCACGCCAGCCGAAGCCGCCGCCGATCACCGGTAGGAGCTGCCAGGTGCGCTGCATGTCCGGATCTTGGCCGTATGCCGCCTCGATGTGCAGCATCAACATCACCTGAATGCCCGTGATAGCGACCATATCGCCGGCCGAAGCAAAGGCTCCGAGCACGATGCCGACGAGCGGAATGTGGTCTACGACGGCGCTCGCCAGCGCGACCTTGAGGGCGCTGTTGGCGGCGTCGCGGGTCAGTTTAGCGGCGACCGTTTCGCGCAGCACGGGAAGGTTGCGTCCGACGGCGATTTCGACGCCGTGCGAACATTCGACCAAATGCGTGAAGAAGCGGCCGCGAAGCGGTTCGCGCGCGATCGCCGGTACGACGTATTCGCTCCACGCGCCCGCGGCGGGCGGGGACGAAGGGCTGGGAGCGCTTGCCTTGGGATCGACGGTCAAAGCGAGAATCGGCACGCGCAGAACTCGCAGGGGTTCGAAGTCGGCCGCTGCAGCGTCGCCGGGGCGTCCGAGAAAAATGACGGCGCGCACTTCGCTGGGATTGGTTACCAGCGGTGCGCCGGAGCGCACGGTCTCTAGGCAGGCCGCGGCGTCGGGCAGAAGGTTTACGTCGTTTCCGTCCAGGAGCAGGGAGCGTAGCTCGGCGACGAGCGCCGGATCGCCGCAAAGCAGAAAGCGAAACGGCTTACGGACGTGATGGTGTACGGCACGAGCGTCGATGCTTTTGCGAACGAGCGAGAAGAGATTGCGCGCGTCGGCGGCGGCTGCCATGGTCGTGCTGCCTTAGAGCCCGAGCTTGTTGAGATCGACGGCGAGCGAACCGTCGGCCTTGCGAAGTTCTTTGGTGGGGTCGTCGGTATAGTCGAGGTAGACCAGGCCCATGAATATTTCCAGCGGCCACGCGTGCATCTTATGCGCGTTCGCCACGTCCGTGACCGTCTCGCCTCCCGCCTTCGCCTCCGCGATCACGTCCTCGGGCGTGCTCTTGATATCGGCCGCCACGATGGTGGCCGCGGCGACGTCGCCGGGCGTCAAACCGTCGTGAAGCATCGTGCGATAGTCGATGCCGCTCGAACCGAAGCGCTGCTGCAGCGCGTACCGCAACGTCGAATAGAGCTGCGGCGAGGTCCCGAGGCCGAGCAGCGTGATGCGCGCGGAGAGCTGACGCGAGCGCGCGAGGTTAAAGAGCTGCGATCCTTGCGATGCGGCCGTTGCGGCGGCGTCGAATTCGTCGACGCACTTCTTCATCGACGGCAGCAGCGCGGCATACTCGTTGGGGCTGATATCCCCGCTAAAGGTCATCGACGCGTGGTCGAGTTCCTTGAGGAACTCGTCGAGATCGCCGAGCGACTGATCCACCTGCGTCAGCGATGCACGTGCCGCGTCGACCGAGCGAAGCATCTCGCTGTCGGCGCGCGAAAGATCGTTGAGCATCTGCGAATAGGAGGGCAGCAACGCCACCGATTCCGTGGGAATGGGCTTCATGGCGAACGGCGCGAGCATCTCGTCGTAAATGTCGGCGCTCTCCTTGAGCGCTCCGCTCTCCTTATTCTTCTCCAGCGTCCCGACGCCGCCGATCGGACTCGTACCGCCCCCGGCGTCTTGGAGTGCGCTGTTGAGCGAACGAGCCATCGAGGTCAAGTTCTTGACAATCGCTTCGACGCGGGAGCCGCGGCGGATATTGACTCGGCTCAGATCGGGAATCTCGTACTGCAGCGTGTCGATCCGGCTCTGCACCGATTTGAACTGATCTTTTCCTTCGGCTTCGCGCGCCTGAATCTCGACCGCGTTCTGGGCATGGGTCGTCTGCGCGGTTTCGACCGTGGCCTGCAGGTTCGTGGGTGGATCGCTCTTGGTCAGCTTGACTTCCTGGACTTCCATGCGGCGTAGTGCCGCAATGCGCTCGTTCGCGGTGGCGCGCGTCGCGGACGAACCGAGCTGCGCGGCTTCCGCGAGCGTCTGTTCGCTCTTGTTCGGCAGACCGAGCGCGAGCTCCGATTGCCCGAGTTCTAGGAGGGCTTCGGAACTCTGCGGGTCTCTTGCCAAGACCTGATCGAGGCGCAAGCGCGCGAAATCGTAACGCGCGCGCTCTTCGTCGCTGGATGCTTGGACGAGTTGTTGCGCCGGCGTCACGACCGCCGGATCCAACTCCGGATAGCCCATCAAGTGAGCGACGCGTGCTGTCGGATCGGGGTGGTCCTCCAAATACTTACTGACCGCGTCGCTGTGTTCGTCCTGCAAGACGCCCAGATGCGCCATCATGGTGACCATCGACTCGGGATCGTAGCCGGCGCGCGACATGAGCTGCAAGCCGTACCGGTCGGCCTGGAGCTCGTCGCCGCGCTCGATCTTTGCCATCAGCCCGGCTTCCGCGAGTCCGCCGAACTCGTAAATGATCGGCGAGAAAATCGACGCTATTCCAAAGAGCAGGTTCAGAATCTCGGCCTTCGAGTTCGTCGTGATGACGTGGCGGCGCTCGATGTGACCGGTTTCGTGACCGACGACGCTCGCAAGCTCGTCGTCCGATTGGACGAAGTCGACGAGGCCCTCGTTGACGTAGACGAAGCCGCCCATCGTCGCAAAGGAGTTGATTTGACTATCTTTGATAATCTTGATCGAGTAAGGAACGTCTTTGCGTGCGACTTGATTCCAAAGGTTGCCCGCTATGCCCGAAACGTAGGCGTTGAGAAGCGGATCGGTCTCGATGACGCTGCTTGCGACGATCTGCTGGTCCTCGGCCTGTCCCGCGGCAATCTCGGCCTGCGTGGACATGGCGAGAGCCGGCGCGGGGGAAGCACCCGCGAGCAGCGAGATTATCGCTAAAATGGGAATCGTGCGACGGAGCATACCTGTGGACTTCCTTCTCTGTGTATTATATGTGGAGAACGCCAAGAAGTTGCGAATCGTTTGTGGATGGCGAGGGGGATGCAGCGGATTCTTCTCGCAGAGCGCGGCGTGACACTCTTACGAGGGAGGTTGGACGGCCTCGAAGTCGCGCTCTCCGGCCTCGACCTCGAGGCGGCCCTCGTCGAGCTGGAAGCTCGCTTGGCCGAGCAGCCGAGCTTTTATCGAGGAGCCTCCGCCGTCGCGAACTTCGGCGATAACGCACCGTCGGAGGCCGACGTGACCCGTCTGCGCGCCCTATTAGAGGCCGCCGGTATCGAGTTTCGGGGGCTCTCCGGCACGGCCGCCGGCCTCGAGGCGCTCGCCCGCGCACAATCGCTGCAATACGAGCAGCCCGCGTCGCGCCTCTCCGAGTCGGCGCGCTCGCTGGTCGCCGATTTTGCCGGCGCGCGCGACGATATCGCGCAACGGCGAAAGCGCGGCGAAGCCAGCGTGCGGCGCGTGCGCTCCGAGCCGGCACAGGCCACCCGCCCGGTCGAGCTGCGGCTCGTCGACGCGGCGCCCACGACCCTCTATCATGCGGCGACGCTGCGCGGCGGTCAGACGCTTCACCACACCGGCAACATCGTGGTCGTCGGCGACGTCAATCCCGGCGCGGAGCTGGTTGCGACCGGCGACATTCTGGTCTTCGGGCGGCTCGCGGGAATCGCGCACGCAGGCGCCCAGGGGAATGCGCAGGCGCGCATCTATGCGCTCGATCTCTCCGCGACGCAGCTGCGGATCGCAACGTTCATCGCAGCCGAAGAGAACGTCGAGCGGCGCGGCGCTTCTACACCGGAGGCCGCCATCGTGCGTGACGGTAAAATTGCCGTCGTCGCGCTCGATCGCCTCGTCGATCTCGAGGCTCCGGGAGCGTCGTTCGCATGAGCGCCCGCAAGATCGTCGTTACCTCGGGCAAAGGCGGCGTCGGTAAGACGACGACCACGGCGAATCTCGGTGCCACGCTGGCCAAGCGCGGCAAGCGCGTCATCCTCATCGATGCGGACATCGGTCTTCGCAATCTCGATCTGGTGCTCGGCTTGGAGAAACGCATCGTTTTCGATCTCGTGGAAGTCGCCGAAGGCCGCTGCCAGCTCCGCCAGGCATTGATCAAAGATAAGCGCTTCGATTCCCTCTCGATTCTGCCGGCCGCGCAGACGCGCGAAAAGGACGCGATCACCGCGCAGCAGTTTGCCGGCATCGTCGAGCGCGCCGCCGAGGCCGCGGACTACGTGCTCATCGACTGCCCGGCGGGCATCGAGACGGGCTTTCGCAATGCGGTCGCGGGTGCGACCGAGGCGATCGTGGTCACGACGCCGGAGGTCAGCGCGATTCGGGACGCCGACCGCGTCGTCGGAAAGATCTCGGAGGCCGGCAAGCCGATTCGCCTGATCGTCAACCGGCTGCGGCCCGAGATGGTGCGCACCGGCGACATGCTCTCCGTCGAGGACGTCTGCGACGTACTCTCGGTGGAGCTGCTCGGCGTCGTGCCCGACGACGAAGAAGTCATCGATACCACCAACCGCGGTGAACCGATCGTCTTGAACGAAACGAATCGATTGCGCGCAATCTACGAAAAAATCGCGCGCCGCCTCGAAGGCGAGCTCGTCCCCTTCACCAGTTTCGACAATCAAACGTTCTTCGGGCGTCTTATCGGCGCGCTGAAAGCAGGGTAAGGCATTGCACCAACTGCAACCCGACGCGGGGATTCCGGAGACTGCTTCCGAGATGCGCGACCAAGCGCAGGCGAAACGGGGACGGGCGATCGTCCTGACGTCGGGCAAAGGCGGCGTCGGCAAGACGACGACGACGGCGAATCTCGGAACGGCGCTGGCGAGGCGCGGCGCACGCGTCGTGCTGGTCGATGCCGACATCGGCCTACGCAATCTCGACATCGTGCTCGGCTTGGAGAGCCGCGTCAAACATCATCTGCTCGACGTGCTCGACGAATGCGTCGACGTGGACGACGCTCTCGTCCCGGACAAGCACAGCGAGACGCTCTTTCTGCTTGCCGCGGCGCAAGCTCGCGAGAAAGACGAAGTTGAAACCGAGAAGATGCAGGCCCTCGTGACGAGACTTCGCGAGCGGTTCGATTACGTTCTGATCGATAGTCCGGCCGGAATCGAGCTCGGCTTCAAGAATGCCGTAGCCGGTGCGGACGAGGCAATCGTCATTTGCACGCCCGAAGTTGCCGCAGTGCGTGACGTCGATCGCGTCGTCGGATTGCTCGGAAATCGCTTCCGTCCACAATTGGTGATCAATCGCCTGCGCCCGCAGCTCGTACGAAAAGGCAAGATGCTCTCCGTTGAAGACGTCAACGCGATCTTGCGCTTGCCGCTGCTCGGCGTCATCGCCGACGAGCCGGAGATCATCGTCACGGCCAATCGCGGGGAGCCGCTCGCGCTGCACTCGTCGACGCCGACGGGCGCCGCATACCATGCGATCGCGGCGCGCCTCGCGGGCGATGACGTGGCCCCGCCGATGCCGCCGGCAGCGAAAGCCTCGCTCTTCGAGCGTATCGGATCCGCGTTCGGAGGGAAGCGTCGATGATCGAGTTTTTGAAGCGGCTCTTCGGTCAGCAGGGCTCGAGCACGACGGCGAAAGAGCGCTTGCGCCTGGTGCTCATGACCGATCACCTCGAACTCGCGCCGGAGATGATCGAGACGATGAAGCGCGACCTCGTCGACGTCATCTCGCGCTACGTCGAGGTCGACCGGGAAAAGATCGACGTGAGCTTCGAGCGGCAGGACCGCACGCTCGCGATGCTTGCAAACATCCCGATTCTCTCCGTCAACCGGCCCAGTGCCAACGGGAACGGCGCCGTCAAACCTGCCGACGCTCCGCCGGCGCCGGCACCAACGCAAGCGGAAGCAGGCGTACCCCCGAAACCGCCGGTGCGCAAGCGGCGAAAGCGCAAGAAATCTCAAAGCGCCGCCGCGGCCCCCGCTCCCGCCGGCGCCCAATAGCCGCGCAGACGAGGAGCCTCAAGCCCTCGTATGCATAAGGTGTAGTCACTATGGCAACGGGCCTGCTTCGAGCCGACACTGCGCGCTACGTGCGCAACTTCAATTGGTTGCTCGCTGTCGCCGCCGTGGTCGTCGCGTTCCTCGGCATCGTCTGCATCCGCTCGGCGGGTGTGCATGCGTCGGACGCGACGGGAGAGTTTCAAAAGCAGATTCTCTATCTGCTCCTTGGTATCGCGGCGATGTTCGTCGTTTCACGCGTCGACTATCGAACGTGGCAGCGCTGGGCGCCGGGACTCTACGTCGTCAATCTGCTCTTGCTGCTGTTCATTCTGCGCGGCGGTCACAGCGCGATGGGTGCGCAGCGCTGGATCTCGCTCGGACCGCTCGGCACCTTCCAGCCCTCTGAACCGGCAAAGCTCGTCATCGCCATCGCGCTCGCCGCCGTGCTCTGCCGCGGTACCTATGAAAGCCTGCAAGAGATCTATAAACCGCTCTTGACCGTCGCGATCCCGGCCCTGCTCATTTTGAAGCAGCCCGATCTCGGTACGTCGCTCGTCTTACTCGCGATCATGACCGTCGAGCTCTTCTTCGCACTCCCCAAACTCGGAGACTTTGGTATCTACGTACTCGGCGTGTTGGTCGTCGCTGCCGCGGCGCTCGGTACCAACGCCGTCCTCAAGCCATTCCAGCGCGCGCGACTCTTCGTGTTCCTCAATCCGAAGGCCGATCCGCAAGGCGCCGGTTACAATCTCAACCAATCGAAGATTGCGGTGGGTAACGGCGAGTGGTTTGGGCGCGGGCTCTACCACGGCACCCAAACCCAGCTTAACTTCGTACCGGAACATTCGCGCGATTTCATCTTCACGGTCTTGGCCGAAGAGTGGGGATTTGCCGGCGCCACGCTGCTCCTGACGCTCTATGCGGCGCTATTATACGGCGGTATTCGTACGATGCTCTGCGCGCGCGACCGTTTCGGTTTGCTGCTGGCTGCCGGCCTCGTCGGTATGCTCTTCTTTCACATTCTGGTGAATCTCGGCATGACGATTGGAGTCATGCCGATCACCGGAATTCCGCTTCCCTTCATGTCGTACGGCGGATCTGCCATGCTGACCGACTTCGGGGCGGTCGGAATTCTGCTCAACATCTACTCGCAGCGGGACCGGGACGTGCTGGGCAACGCGTGAAATGCCGGGCGCACGCCGGGTGCGGCGCCGCGCGCAGGGCCGCTCTGCCCTGGGCGGGAAGGAAAAGAGTAGCTGCTCCGGACGGCCTCGTCGCGTGACGAAGGGCCGCCGGCAGAGGTTTAAATAAAATTTTTTCCAGAGCTCGCCGTCGCGGCGCGAAAGCGCCGCCTCGCCAGCGCCCCGGAGAGGATGCGCGGCGACCGGCCGGCTCGCAACGATTTGAGGACAATTTGTCGAACGAGATATTGATCTCGAGCGATCCGTGGGAAAACCGGGTCGCCATACTTGAAAACGGCGGGTTAGCCGAACTCTACATCGAGCGCGAAGAGAAAGTCATCGGCTCGATCTACAAGGGCAAAGTGCAGAACGTGCTCCCCGGCATGGGAGCGGCCTTCGTCGACATCGGCCTGGGCCGGAACGCGTTTCTGTACGTCGACGACATCAACAAACAGCCCCTGAACATCGGCGACGTCGAGATCACCCAAGGTCACAGCGGCTTTACGATCAGCGAGAAGGTCAAGCGCGGCGACGACGTGCTCGTGCAGATCGTCAAAGAACCGCGAGGCCTCAAAGGCGCGCGGATCTCGACGAACATCTCCCTGCCCGGCCGATATCTGATCTTGATGCCGACCGGCAAGTATTCCGGCGTTTCGCGCAAGATCGAATCGGCAGACGAGCGCAACCGGCTCAAAGGGGTGATGAAGCGCATTCGGCCGGAAGGGATGGCCACGGTCGTACGAACCGCGGCCGCCGGTGCGAGCGAAGCCGAGTTGATCGCCGATCTCGGCGTGCTCATTCGGATGTGGCACGGGATTCTGGAGACGTACAAGCGTGCGGCATCGCCGTCGCTGCTTCACAAGGACATGAATCTCATCTATAAGGCGGCGCGCGACTTCATCACCGCCGACGTCGATCGCGTTTTGATCGACGACGAGCAGGAGTATCGCAAGATCCGCGATCTGCTGCAGCTCCTTGGACCGCAGTACATCGGGCGCCTCGAGTACTACAACTCCGGCCGATCGCTCTTCGACGACTACAACGTCGAGGACGAGCTGCAGAAACTCATGCGGCCAAAGATCAATCTGCCCTCCGGCGCCTCGATCGTCATCGAGTCGACCGAAGCGCTGACGGTGATCGACGTGAACTCGGGCAAGTTCACCGGCGGACGGAATCTCGAAGATACGATCCTGAAGACGAACATCGAAGCCGCGGAGGAGATCGCACGGCAAGTCCGACTTCGCGACATCGGCGGTATCGTCGTCGTCGACTTCATCGATATGGCCTCGGAAGCGTCGCGTGATCGAGTCGTCAAGACGATGGAAGAGCACCTTCGCCGCGACCGCACGCGCGCGACCATTCAATCCTTTTCGAATCTCGGTCTGCTCGAGTTCACGCGCAAACGCATCGGTAAGGATCTGGCGAGTCAGTTGCGCGGCACCTGCCCCACCTGTTCGGGCATGGGCAGCGTCATGTCGGCGCAATCGGTCGCAATCGATACCTTCCGGCGCATTCGCAGCGAGGTGAAGGACGGAGCTGCTGGTGACGTCGTCGCGTACGTGGCGCCGACGGTCGCCGTACAGATGGATTATTGGTACGAAGAAGAGCGAGCGGAGCTCGCCCGGTCGATCGGGCGGCCGATCCACGTGCGGGTCGATGCGACGATCCATCCCGAAAAGGCGCGCATCGAGGTCGCGACCGGATCGAAAGAACAGAAAGGCCGAATCGTTCGCGTCGGCGACGAGCACGAGGTCGAACTGCTGCCGGGACGCCTGCCGAATCCAACCTCCGCGGCGGCCATCATCGACGGACACGTGGCTGAGGTCGAGAACGCCGCGAACAATGCCGGTAACTCGGTGCGCGTTCGGATCATCGACGTCGAGGACGCGGACGATTACGTTCTCGCCGAGCTGATAACGGCCGGGGCAAAGCCGCGACGGAAGCGGCGCCCGCGGGGCGCCGAGGTCTCTGCAGCCGAACAGACCCGGCAACTGCGCGAGCTCGCCGAAGATGCGGCGCGGCAGTCGGCCTCGCGTCCGCCGATCGGCATATCGGCGATTACCGAGGAAGAGGAAGCGCAAGACAAGGCGCTGCGCGCCGAACGCAAGGGCGAGGCGCAGCCCGACGCAATCATCATCGCCGAGGGATCGGTCCAGATATCGAGCGACGGACGCCGAAAGCGCCGCCGCCGCCGGCGAGGGCGAGGCCGGGACGAAGCGGCGGCCGCGCCGGTCGTCGAGGAGAGTCCGGCGCCGCCGTCACCGGCTGAGAGCCTGTCGGGGGACGGCGCGGGACAGCACCGTCGGCGCCGTCGCCGGCGGCGTGGACGCCGGGGACGTGGCGGAGGCGTCGCGACGCCGATGCCCGAGCGTCACATCTTTGAGGTCTCGGCCGACGGCGCGGCACATCCGACCGGGACGACCGCACCGCCGCAACCCTCGCGGGCGATCGCAAAGCGCGCTCAAACTCCGCCTGCGGTCGAGGCGCCGCCGCCGAGTCTCACCGCGCCCGAGGAAGAGCCGAAGCGAGCCACGCCGGCACGCCGCCGGCGCGCCCCGCGCGCAGAGGCCGCCGGAGAGCTCGAAGCAGCGGCCGGCGCGCTCGCCCTGCCGGCGCCAAAACCGCGCCGGACGCGAAAGAAGGCCGAGCCCGCAAGCGAGCCCGGCGCCGTTGTAACCGAAGCGAAGCCCAAAGCGCCCCGCAAACGAAAGACCGCAGCGACGGCCTCTCGCAAGAAGAAGAGTTCCTAGCGCTTAGCCGCCGTTCTCTTCGTTCATGTGCGCGAGCTTATCGTTGAGATACTGAACCGCGCGGGCCAGCTGCTCGTCCTTTGACGGCTGGCCGAACTGCGCGTGCTTGTTCTCGCTCACGACGATATCGGGCGTGATGCCGAGATGGTTGATGTCGCGGTTTCTCGGCGTCAGGTATCGCGCAGTCGTGATCTTGATCGCACTCTTGTCGGGAAGCGGAACGATTGTTTGCACGACGCCCTTACCGAACGTTTTCGTGCCGATGATCGTGCCGACGCTGCTGTCTTGAATCGCGCCGGAGGTGATCTCGGAAGCAGACGCCGTATAACCGTTGACCAGGACGACGAGCGGTAACGGATTGATGGCCGTATCGTCGGCGTCGAGCGTCGTGATATTCGACGCACGCGATTCTACCGAGACGATCGGTCCGCTGGGGATGAACTTCGAGCTTACCGCGACGGCCGCTTCGAGATAGCCGCCGCCGTTGTCCCGCAGATCGAGAACGAGCGCACGCGCGCCCTCTTTTTGAAGGCGACCGAGTGCGGCGTTGAGCTCGTCGCCGGTGTCCCGTCCGAAGACCGTCAATGCCACGTAGCCAATTTTGCCCGGAAGGATCTTTTCGTAGACGCTCATCTGATGGATCTTCGCGCGCGTGATGCTCACCGGCGCGGGCAGCGCGTTGCTGTCGCGCTCGATCGTCAACGTCACCTTCGTACCCTCCTTACCGCGCAGCTTTGCGCTGGCCTGATTGAGGGTCAATCCTTTCGTCGACGCGCCGTCGATGGCGGTGATCAGATCGTCCTGCTGGATGCCGGCCTTATCGGCGGGTCCATCCGGAACGACGTTCTCGACCGCGATGTACTTCGTCTTGTCGTCGATCTGAATGACGATGCCCGTGCCGCCGAAATCTCCGCCGTCGAGGCCTTGATTGAGTCCGGCGAACTCCTTCGGCGTGAGGAAGACGGTGTAACGATCGTTCACCGACTTCATCATTCCGTCGAGTGCGACGTACGTGAGGTCGTGCAGGGTGAACTTTGCTTTCGATTCCGCTTCGGCGCTTTCGACCTCGCGATCGATCTCGTGAACGTTGTTCGACGCCGTCTCGCTCGCGTGCATGACGGCAAGCTCGGCATGTTTGATTCCGGCGGTTCGCATCGCCGCGAGCAGCTCTGCGCGAACGGTGTTGAGTACCGTCTGCGGGTCGACCTTTTTATAGAAGTTGTCGGTCAGGTAGCCGTAGCTGGTCGCGATCTCCCCGGCATCCATCGAGGAGAGATGCGGCCCCTGGGCGGCCGCAGCGATGGTGAGCTGGATGAGGCTCGCGCTCAGGGCGGCCGTCGCGAGAATCGAAAGAAAGCGTTTCATGGTCTCCACATTAACGGTTTTGGGTGAGGAATCGTGCCTTTGCCGCCGCGAGCTGCTTGTCGGCCGGGGTATCGATCACGGCCGGGTTCGCGCTCTGATTGACGAGGAGGTCGGGCTCGATCCCGTGGTGCTGAATATCGCGTCCGGCCGGCGTGACGTAGCGGGCAGTCGTAATCTTGAGCGCACCGTCGCCGGGAAGCGGATAGATGCTCTGCACGACGCCTTTGCCGAAGGTGCGCGTACCGACGAGCGTCGCGAGCTTGTAATCTTGAAGCGCGCCGGCGGTGATCTCCGAAGCGCTGGCAGTGTACTTGTTTACGAGCACGACGAGCGGGTGCAGGCCGCCGATGGCGTCGCCCAGCGCCTCTTGACTCGTGCGCTGACCGTCGCGGCGAATCGTCGAGACGATCGTTCCCTGGGGAATAAAGAAGCTCGAGATCTCCACCGCAGCGTCGAGTAAGCCGCCGCCGTTGTCGCGCAGGTCCAGAATGTAACCCCGCGCTCCATGCGCGCGTCCATCGAGCAGCGCCTTACGAATTTCGTCGGCCGAAGTGGTGCCGAAATCGGAAAGACGGATGTAATCGATCCCGTTTTCCATCTTTGCCCGCACCGTCGGGACGTGGATGATATCGCGCACGACCACGTAAGAACGCTGCATCGAGGGCGAGTTTATTGCATGAACCCGTAAGCGAACGGTGGTGCCGGCTTCGCCGCGGATCATCTCCTCCACGCGGTCGATATTGAGTCCCCGCACGCTCTTGCCGTCGACGGTGTCGACGACGTCGCCGGGCTTGAGGCCGGCGCGCGCGGCGGGCATCGCTTCGATCGGTTGGATGATGATTCGCCCGTCCTTGAGCTGATAAATGTAGACGCCGATCCCACCGAAGTTACCGCCCGATAGGGACTCTTGCAATCCTTGAATCTCGCGCGGCGAAAGATAGACGGTATACGGATCGCGCACCGAACCCATCATTCCGCGCAGCGCCGCGTCGGTCAGATCTTCGCGTCCGCTCGGGCCGGCGCCGGCGGCGTAGTGCTCTTGTGCGTACGACAGCACTTCGGCGGCGCGTGCTCCGTCTTGACCGGGGTTTCCGGTCGCGATCTCGGCAGGCAGCGACGCGTTGCCGATCTTTTTGCCGCCCAAATACGAGCGCAGTGCGGCGGTTTCGCCGGCGAGCGGCGTCTGCGGATCGATGGGCTTGTAGTAGCTGCTCTCCAGCTTTTGCAGCGCCAGCTTGACGACGATCGAGCCTTCGGCCGTCTGCGGCGCAAAAAGATCGTGCAGGTCTCCCGTCGTGGCGACTTCGAGCACCGATTGACGAGCCAGAAAGCCCGTCTGGAGCCCGACCGCGAGCGTCCCGACGACCGCAAGGGCGACGAGGAGTAACACCGTGAGGAGAAGGCGTGGAAAACGAATCATGGATTCCTTTTAGTCAGTACCCGCCGCGGCGGCCTTTATAGTTTCTCTTCGGTAGCGTACCCGCGAAGTCTTAATGGAGGCGGGGCGCCGGATCGACCGGTTTGCCGGCGATCCGGACCTCGAAGTGGAGGTGCGGCCCGGTCGATTGCCCGGTCGAACCGACGGCCCCAATTGCCTGACCCCGCTGAACCGACTGCCCGACGGAGACGTAGATGGCGGAGAGATGCCCGTACCCCGTGGAGTAACCGCCGCCGTGATCGATCAGGATGTAGTTGCCGTAGCCGCCGTACCACTGCGCCATAATAACGGTTCCGGAGGCGGCCGAGGTTACGGTCGTACCGCTCGGAGCCGCAATGTCGAGACCTTGATGGAACTCGGGTGCGCCGCCGAACGGGTTCGAACGCCACCCGAAAGGCGACGTAATGGTCCCCGTTACCGGCCACGAAAAGCTGCCGAGCCCTCCCTGAGTTTCGACGCCGCCGGCGATTCCCGCAGCGCGGTGCTCGGCGGCCATCTCACGCTCCCGCTCGAGGATCAAGCTCTCGAGCGACGCTTCCTCGGAAGCCGAAAGGCTTTCGATCTCCGCAACCTGCGATGCGACGCTTCGCCGCTGCACCGATGCGAGCTGGACCAAATTTCGGCGCTCGTCCGCCAGCGAGTTGAGCTGGCTGCGCGCTTCATCCTGCGCCGTCTCTTCTTGCTGCAGTTCCATGCGCGTGCGTTCGAGCTCGGCCTCGATCGCAGCCACGCGCCGTTCGGCCACCTTGCGGGACCGGACCGTTCGCTCGTTGGCGGCGATCAGCAGCCGCAAATCCTCCCACCGCTCGACGAAATCGCTGAAAGAGCGCGAGGCGACCAGCGTGTTGAGGTAGGTGAGATCGCCGTTCTCGTAGATATCCACGAGCCTTCGCTTAAGCAACTCGTCGTGCAGGCGCAGCGAGCGCTCTGCCGCCGCTAGCTGAATGCCGTTCCAATCGATGTGCCGCTGCGTCGACTCCTGCTGCGCGGCGAGCGACTCGAGTCGATCGTTAACCACGCCGATCGCCGCCGTCGTTTCGCCGAGCTGGCGGGACAGATCGTTGTAGTGCAGCGTTACGGCATGCAGCTCCGCGCGCTTGACGTGCAGTCGCGCTTGCATTTGCTGCGCCTTGGCGCGCTGCGCGCTGATGCGCTGCTCGAGCGTCGATCCTGCGGCGAGCGCGGGAACGAGCGCGAGTGCGATAGCGAAAAGCGCGAAACGACTCTGCAAGAGCGAGCTACGTCCGCAGATGACGGCCGACGGAGGCCCACGATGCGACGACGCCGATCGCCGCGCCGACCCCAAGCAGTTCCGCCGCTAAGAGGCGGCCGTCGACCGGAACGAGCGTTAGTTGCGCCCACGGGAGCGCTTCGAGCAGACGCGGCCAGAGCGTGCCGCGGGCGATGGCAAGCAGGGCTATCGCGACGAGCGCGCCGACTAAACCGTCGAGGAGCCCTTCGCAGATAAAGGGCAGACGGATATACGTGTTCGTCGCGCCGACGAGCTGCATGATCGAAATCTCGCGGCGCCGCGCGAAGACGGTTAAACGAATCGTGTTGGAGATAATGATGCCGGCAACGGCAAAAAAGACCAGGATGACGGCAATGCTGACGCGGCGAAGCACCGCCCCGAGCTGAAGCAGGCGCGCAACGATCTTTTGACCGTAAACGACGTTATCCACGCCGGTGAGACGGCGTACGCTCGCCGCGATCGCGGGAACGTCGTCGGCGTCGCGCGCTTTGATGCGGAACTTGTCGGGTAGCGGATTTTCGGTTAACAGCGCCGTGTCGATGGTTCCTCTCGTGCGCGCGCGCAACTCCGCGAGGCCCTGCTTCTTCGGAACGTATCGCGCCGAAGCGATGCGCGGATCGAGCGCGAGAAAATGCGAGATCGCGTTGACTTGCTGCGGCGTGACGTCGGAACGAAGGTACGCCGAGACCGAGATCTCGTCGAGAAGCTGACGGCCCGCATCGGCGACCGCGGCGCGCACGAAAAGAAAGAGACCGAGCAGCACGATGGTGATTGCGACCGTGCCGATCGCCGTCACTTGCATTCCGGTGTTGCGCGAGAAATTGCGCAGCACCTCAGCCAGAAAGAACTTGACTTTCCCTGAGTCCAAGATAGTAGTAACCTCGCTCCTCGTCGGCGGCGATGCGTCCGTCTTCCAAGCGGACGACCCGGCGGCGCATCCGATCGACGACGGCCTGGTTATGCGTCGCAACCACCACCGTCGTACCTTTGAGATTGATTCGCAGAAGGAGCGCGGTGATTTCGGTCGTGTTCGCCGGGTCGAGATTCCCGGTCGGTTCGTCGCATAACAAAATCTTCGGATTGTTGACCAGGGCGCGTGCGATCGCCGTGCGCTGTTGTTCGCCGCCCGAGAGCTCGCCCGGGTACATGCGGCTCTTGTGCGAGAGCCCGACCAAGTCGAGCACGCGGGGTACCTGGCGCATCACGTCGCGCGTATGCGCTCCGGTCACTTGCATTGCGAAGGCGACGTTCTCCCAAACCGTCTTGTCGACGAGCAGTTTGAAATCTTGGAAGACGACGCCCAGATGGCGCCGCAACGCCGGAACTCGACTGCGGCGGAGGCGGTCGACGCGGATTCCGTCGACGACGATCTCGCCCGTCGTCGATTGCGCCTCGCGATAGAGAAGACGCAGCAGACTCGACTTGCCGGTTCCGGAATCGCCGACGAGGAAGACGAAATCGCCCTTCGCGATCTCCAGAGTAACGTTGTCGAGGGCGCGTACTCCGTTCGGATAGACGAGCGAAACGCCGCGGAGGGAGATCATCGCTGAGGTAGGAGGTTTAGCAGGAGACGGGGGCTATACCTTTGCCATGGACTTCGATTTAACCGACGAGCAAAAGGCCATCCAGGGGCTGGCGCGCGAGTTTGCGCGAGACGAGGTTCGCCCGCGCGCCGAAGAGATGGATCGCAACGAGCGATTCCCGTACGAGTTGGTCGCGAAGTTGGCCGAGCTTGGCTTCATGGGGCTGCCCTTTCCGGAAGAGTATGGCGGTGCGGGCGCAGACACGGTGAGCTATGCGCTCGCCGTCATGGAGATCGCGCGTGCCGACGCATCCACGGCGATAACGATGGCGGCGCACGTCTCGCTCGGCGCGACGCCGTTCTACCTCTTCGGCACCGAAGCGCAGAAGCAAAAGTATCTCGTGCCGCTCGCGCGCGGCGAAATGCTTTGGGGGTTCGGCCTCACCGAGCCGAGCGCCGGAAGCGACGCCGGTAACGTGCAGACCAAGGCGGATTTGCGCGACGGCCACTGGATCGTCAACGGTACGAAGGCCTTCATCACCAACTCCGGCACCGATATTACCGGTGGTACGACGATCACCGCCGTGACGGGTCGCAGGCCGGACGGATCTCGGGAGATTTCGAACATCATCGTCCCGCAGGAGACGCCGGGATTCACGCGCAGCCGGAAGTACGCCAAAATGGGTTGGCGCGCATCGGATACCCGCGAGCTCTCTTTTGCCGATGCCAAAGTGCCCGAGGAAAACTTGCTCGGGAGGCGAGGCGAGGGCTACCGCCAGTTTCTTTCGATCCTGGACGGTGGCCGAATCTCGGTCGCGGCGCTCTCGATCGGTCTGGCGATGGGCGCGTACGACGAGGCATTGGCTTACGCACGCGAACGCCACGCCTTCGGCAAGCCGATCAGCAAGTTTCAGGCGATCTCGTTCAAGCTCGTCGATATGCTTACCGAGATCGAGCATGCGAAGCTGATGATGCTGCGCGCAGCGTGGGAGAAGGACCGGGGGCGCGATTACGTGCGAGCCGCCAGCTTCGCGAAGCTCTTTGCCGGCGAGCTCTCTCATCGCGTGGTCAACGAGGCGCTGCAGATTCACGGAGGGTACGGCTTCATGGACGAGTACCCGATCTCGCGGATGTACCGCGATCAAAAAATCAACGAGATCGGTGAGGGCACCAACGAGGTGCAGCGGCTCGTCTTGGCACGGTTGATGGGACTCTAGGGTTCGTAGAGCGAGTCGTGGGCGAGCAAGCCTTCGCCGCCGTTTCGATCGTCGTGTCCCTCATCGCGCTGGGGCTCTCGACGGTCTTGCTCACGCGTCAGAACAAGCAGCTCGAACACGAACGCAACGCTTTAGCAATCCTCGATGCGATCGGACGGCTCACGGATCCGGAGATCGTCGCGGCGTTCGCGCAACTCGACGGGATCTCGCAACGGTACGCCGACGACGAGACGTTGCGCGGCGACTTCGACGGATCGCCGGACGACCGAGCGCTCATGCTCGTGGCGCAGTACGTCGAGACGGTCGCCTGCCTCGCGCGACGCCGGGTGCTCGACGCGTCGCTCCTGGTCGATGCCGTCGGGTTCATGCTCCGTTCGCGTTGGAATACGATTCGACCGTTCGTCGAGCGGCTCCGGCGCGTGCGCGAGAACGAATATCTCTTCGAGAACTTCGAGTGGCTCGCAATGTATAGTACCTGGTGGAAGGAGACGCCGCGGCCTCGCGACGTCAACTACGATTCGAAACAGTTTTCCGGAATCGAATTCAAAGTTTAGGAAAGGAATGGATATGATGAACCGTTCGATACGCGCGGGATTGACCGCCCTCGTTCTCATTGGAGCGCTGAGCGCGCCGGTGCCGGCCGCCCTCTCCACCGGAAGCAAGGCGCCCGCGTTTACGCTTCAAGCGACCCAAGGGGGTAACGTTTTTACCTTCGGTCTTGCCGCCGCTCTCAAGAAGGGCCCGGTCGTGCTCTATTTCTACCCCGCCGCCTTCACGGAGGGCTGCACGATCGAAGCGCACGAGTTCGCCGACGCGATCGATCAGTATACGGCGCTCGGCGCGACGGTGATCGGCGTCTCGCACGATCCGCTCGACAAACTGCAAAAGTTTTCGGTGAGCGAGTGCCGCAGCAAGTTTGCCGTCGCAGCCGATACGAATCAAACGGTCATGAAGGAGTACGATGCGGTGCTTCCTTCGCATCCCCAGTACGCGAACCGCACCTCCTACGTGATCGCGCCGGACGGCACGATCGTTTACACGTATACGAGCCTGGATCCGTCGCAGCACGTGCAGAACACGTTGACGGCGCTCAAGGCGTGGAAGGCGGACAACGTAACGCCGGCGGCCAGCCCCTAGACGGCGTCGTCTTGCGGGAAGAGTTGCTGCGATCGCGGCAGGCGCTTCGAATTTCCGCCGGCGTCGATCGCCGTGATCGTGCGCGGCACGACGTCGATCGGCGGAATCTCTGAGAGCTCGTCTCCGGCCAGCGAGGCTTCGTCCTTGAGCTTGCGCCCTTGGGGCAGCAGCTTCGACTCGTACGAGCCGATCGCGACGTTGAAGGAGTTGACCGAGCGTTCGAGGTGTTTGCGGAGCTCGATGAGGTGTTCGGAGAATTTGAGCGCGCGTTCGTAGAGCACCTTGCCGATCGTCGCGATGCGCTTCGCGTTTTCTTCCTGACGTACGGTTTGCCAGCCCATTGCGAAGCTTCGAAGGAGACTAATCAAAGCGAGCGGACCGCTGACGAGCACGCCTTTGTCGAGCGCGTAATCGATCAGCGCCGGATCTTCGTTGCAGGCCGAGCCGAGAAAGGCTTCGCCCGGGACGAACATCACGACGAAGTCGGCGGAGCCGGACGCGGTTTGATAGCCCCGCCGCGCGAGCAAGTCGACGTGCTCGCGCAACGCGCGGGCGTGCTGTTTGACGAGCCGCTTGCGGGCCGCATCGTCGCTCTCTTCCAGTGCGGCCTGCATCGCGTCGAGCGGCGCTTTCGCGTCGACGAAGACGCAACGTTCTCCCGGCAAGTTCACCGTCATGTCGGGGCGGACGCGCGCCTCTTCGAGCGCAACGGTCTGCTGTTCGAGAAAGTCGCAATAGGGCAGCATTCCCGCCTTCTCGACGACGTTGCGCAGCTGCATCTCGCCCCATTTTCCCCGCGAGGCCGGATTGCGCAGCGCGGTCACGAGCGTCGAAGTCTGCGTCGACAGATTGAGCGTCGCGCTCTCGAGCTGATTGGTGCGCCCCAAGAGCTCCCCGAGAAGCCGGTCGAACTCGCCGAGCTTCTGTGCGACTGGTGACACCAGCTCGCCCACGCGCTCGCTCGCGCGCATCGCGGTCGTCTCGCGCAGGTCGTTCTTGGCGCGTTCCAACAGCGACTCGATCGTCTTCTCGCCGGCGCGTTCGGCCTGCTCGAGCGACGCGCGCAACGCGGCCTTCTCCGAACGCGAGACGAGCCAAACGACGACCGCGCCCAGCACGGCGCCGAAAAGAAAAAAGACGAGCGCTTCGACGGCGTTCACGGCTTCGACGCCTCAAGGTACTTTGAAAAGCACGCGAGCGTTCGCGTCCAAGCGTCGGCCGCGGCGGACGCGACGTACGACGCCCGCTGATCGTCGAAAAACGCGTGCCCCGCTTCATCGTAAATCTTGACGTCGTTGGGAACGGTCAACTCGGCAGCGAACGCGCGCACCTCGCCGGCCGGGATCCCCGTATCGCGTCCTCCGTAGCTGCCGCAGACCGGAATGTGGAGGCTTGCCGGATCGAGGCCGGCGACGGCGCCGTAGAACGGCGCGACGACGGCAAAAAGCGCTCCTTCTTCGATCGCCGCGGTCAACGCGAGCTTTCCGCCCATGCAGAAACCGGTCAGCGCGATCTTCGTGCCGGGAAACTTCGTTGCGAGCCATTCTGTGGCAGCGCGCACGTCGCCCAACCAAACGCTGCGATCGAGACGCTTTGCGTACGGAGCGAAGACGGTGTAGTCCGTGGCGCCATCGCCGGTTGGTGCGCCAAAACGTGCGTAGAGATCCGGCGCGATTGCCGCAAATCCGGCCTTTGCATAGCGGCGTACGACGTCGCGGATCGAGGTATCGACGCCCCAAACGTGCATGACGACCACGACCGATGGCGTGCCCGCGCCTGCCGAAACCGGCCACGCGGCGTAGGCGGGAAGCGCGGCATCGGGCCGCTGGAGCTCGACTTCCTGGACCACGATCCCCCGGTCGCTTTCAGCGGTCAGCGGGGGATGCGGCTTACCGAGGCTCTCCTGCGCGCCGGCCGGAGACGAGCGGACGAGGGCTGCCGCCGTGGAGATGCCGACGAAGACGCGCCGGTTGAGGTTCGCCGCCGGCGCTGCGATTGGGTCGATTTCCGGTGCGACCATGCCGGCATGACCTTCGACTCACCCGTGAGCCGATTCCTCGAACGTTTGTTTGGCGACGGTGACGGGAGCGAGTCTTTACGCCTGGGAACATACGTCGCCCAAACAAGCAAAAGGAGACTTGAGTCAATTGAATCGCAGGGGATTCCTCGTAAGCTCGGCAACGCTGGCCGCGGCGCCGGGGGCTTCCGGCGCGCCGGTACCGGGCGGAGCGCACCGGGTCGAGCGCCGCTCATCGCGTTGGCCGGACACGGTCCGTCTGCGGTCTACGGTTACGGCGATTACGTTCGGAGCAAGTACCGGGTCGGCGAGTTCTTCAAACTCAAAGACGACGATGGCCGGCCGATCTCGACCAACGTCTACCTGCAGGCGCGGGCGCCGTACGATCCGGCAGCGGATCCCGACGAACACGGCACCTACCAAGACGCATCCATTATTCCGGGTGCTCTCGTCGTCCCGTCGATGGTTGCGACGATCGCCGTGCTGCAGAGTACCTATCGCTACACGTATTTGACACCCTTGTGATCCGGTACGCTTGCATCGCATTGGCTGCCTGCGCAATCGCCGCGTGCTCGGCCGGCGGATCGCAACGAGCGCGCGCCCTCTACGATCCGCGCGCCCTCCCGAGCGGCCCCGTCGGCGAATCGATTGCGTACGGATACGCTCGTCGTGCAGACGCATCGTCTGATGCGGCGATACGTTCGTGCGGATCTGGAATGCGCGGACTGTCACATCGCCGCGGGGACTCAGCCGCGCGGCGGCAGTTTTGTCGGACTCTACGGACGCTTTCCGCAATGGAATCGGCGCGCGCACCGCGTCATCGCGCTGTAGGACCGAATCGCCGAGTGCTTCCTCTACAGCATGAACGGGCGCCCGCCGGCCTACGACAGCAAGCCGATGATCGCCATCGTCGCGTACATCGCCTGGCTTTCGCGCGGCACGGCGGTCGGAGCAAAGCAGCCGGCGGCCGATCGCTACATCGAGCCGCTGCCGTCGCATCCGCCCGATCTTTTGCGCGGCGCGGCGATCTTTGCCGACAAGTGCACGCACTGCCACGGAGCGGACGGCCGGGGCCTTCGCGGCGTCTATCCTCCGCTGTGGGGTTCGCGCTCGTTCAACGACGGCGCCGGAATGGCGCATCTCGATCGGATGACCGGCTTCATTCGCTACAATATGCCGCACGACGCGCCGGGGTCGCTCTCGCTGGAGCAAGCGTACGACGTTGCCGCGTTCGTTCTGACGCATCGCCGTCCGCATTTTGAACGGAACGCCGCAGTCGTCGTCCCGGCGCTTGCGGCGAAGTACTTCTAGCCGCACCCCCTTCAAGTCGTAGGCCCCCGGGTCGCCAAAAGATAAGATGGGTCTGCTTTGGATCAGACGCTCGTGAGCGTGACGCTGCCCGAGCTGGGCGAATCGGTTACCGAAGGCTCGATCGTCGAGTGGCGCAAGAAGGTCGGCGACTTCGTCGCCGAAGGCGATCCCCTCGTCGAAATAACGACCGATAAGGTCGACGTTGAGGTTCCCGCGACCGTTTCGGGCGTCGTTGCACGAATCTTGGCGCGCGAGGGCGAGAACGTCGCCGTGGGTTCGGTCTTGGCGGAGATCGACGCCTCGAAATCCGACGGAAAACCCGCCAAGCCGCCGGCGCGAGGCAACGGTGCGCCCGCGGAAGCGCCGCCGCCCGCGCGTACGCCTTCACCGGCACGCGGCGAAGCGATCGCCGACGCACCGGCGCGCCGAATCGCGCAGCGTCTCGGCGTCGATCTCGCACTCGTTCGCGGCTCCGGGCCGAACGGGTTGATTCTGCGCACCGACGTACTCGCGCAGAGCGAACGTGCGCGCCGCCCGGCAAGCATGAAGCCTGCCTCGAGCGGAGTCGAAGGGCCGGCGCTGCCGCCCATTCCGGCGGGCGCGACCGTTCGCCCGCTCCGCGGTCCCGCGGCGGCGCTCGCCGGCTACATGGAACAGAGTCTCACCATTCCGACCGCGACGAGTTTTCGCAGCGTGCCGGTCGACGTGCTCGATGCGCGCCGCAAAGAGCTCAACGGCGCCATTCGCGCCGCGGGTCGCTCGGAACGAATCTCGTTCACGCACGTCATCGCCTACGCGCTGGCACGCGCGGCGCACGAAATGCCGTTCATCACCCACTCGTTCCGCCGCGACGAATCGGGAGCACCCGCGCGCATCGAGCCGGGCGTGCATCTCGGCCTTGCCGTCGATACCGAGCGCAAGGACGGCTCGCGTTCGCTCGTCGTTCCGGTCATTCGCAACGCCGACGCACTCGACTTCGCGGCATTTCGCGCGCAGTACGAAGAGCTCGTCGCAAGGGCGCGGGAGAACAAGCTCGGTGCGGACGATCTGCAAGGCGCATCGTTCACGCTGACCAACCCCGGAGGAATCGGAACGATCGCATCGGTGCCGCGTTTGATGGCGGGTCAGGGTGCGATTCTCGCGACGGGAGCGATCGGTTATCCCTCCGGGTTCGCGACCGCAAACGAACAGTCGCTGCGGCTGCTCGGCGTCGCTCGCGTGATGCAGATTACGAGCACCTACGATCACCGCGTGATTCAAGGCGCGCAATCCGGCGAGTATCTGCGCCGCGTCGACGAGCTGCTTGCGGGCAGAGACGCGTTCTACGAAGGGATCTTTGCGTCGCTCGGATTGCAGGCGGCACCGCAGCCGCAGGTCGCCGTTTCGATGGTCGGCACGCCGGCCGCAAAGCCCTCGGACGAGATGCTGCGCGCCGTCGCAGCCGGAATGGCCATCGTCTCCGCCTACCGCCGCCACGGTCATCTCGCTGCGAATCTCGATCCGCTCGGCGCCGAACCGGTCGGAGATGAATCGCTCGAACCGCAAACCTACGGTCTCACCCCGGCGCTGCAGAGCGCGATTCCCGCAAGCGTCCTGCGCGTCAAAGTGCCGGGCAACACGCTTGCGGAGGTCTTGCCTCGTCTGCGCGAGACGTACAGCTCGACGATCGCCTACGAGATCGAGCACATCTCCAACGCGAATCAGCGCGTTTGGCTGCGCGATTACATCGAGTCGGCGCGCAACAAGGTCAAGCACTCGCCCCAGCGGCAGATCGATTTTCTCGAGCGGCTCACTCAGGTCGAAGCCTTCGACCGTTACGTTCGCAAGACGTTCCTCGGCCAAAAGACCTTCTCGGGCGAAGGGCTCGACGTCATGGTGCCGATGCTCGAAGAGATGCTCGACATGCTCGCCGACGACGGCATCGCGCACGCCGTGGTCGGTATGGCTCATCGCGGGCGTCTCAACGTGATCGCGCACGTCGTGAATCTTCCGTACGAAGAGGTGATGACCGAGTTCGAGGCGGCGCAGTACCGCGGTAATCTCGGGGACGACGACGTTATGGGCGACGTCAAATATCATCACGGCGCGACCGGTACGTTTACGACCGCTAAAGGCAAGACGATCGAGGTGACGCTCGCGCACAATCCCAGTCATCTCGAGGCCGTGGACCCGGTCGTCGAGGGAAGCGCGCGCGCTTTGCAGACCGATTCGGCGCACGGCGCTCCCGCGCTCGACCGCAAACGGGCCGTGCCGATTCTAATTCACGGCGATGCCGCCTTTACCGGCCAGGGCATCGTTGCCGAAGTCTTCAACATGCAGTCGTTGCCCGGCTATGAGACCGGTGGTACCATCCATCTCATCGCAAATAACCAGATCGGGTTCACGACCGATCCCGTCGACGCTCGCTCGACGCGCTACGCCTCCGACCTGGCCAAGGGCTTCGACGTGCCGATCGTGCACGTGAATGCCGACGACGTCGACGCCTGCATTGCGGCGGTTCACCTGGCAATCGACTTCCGCCGAACCTTTGCCCGCGACGTTCTGATCGACTTGATCGGCTACCGCAGATTCGGTCACAACGAACAGGACGAACCGGCATACACCCAGCCGCAGATGGCGGAGCGCATCAAGAATCATCCAACGGTTCGCGAGCTCTTTGCCAACAAGCTGGCGAACCAAGGCGTGATTACCGCCGAACGTGCGCGCGAGTTGGTCGACGCGGCGACGGAGCGTTTGCAGCAGGCGCGACGCGCGGTCAAGGGCGCCTTGGCCTCGCACATCACCGGCCGTAAGCTCTCCGGCGGCAACACCTTTGACGGCAGCGTCTTAGCGCCCGTCTCGCGTGCAGAACTCGTCGCGTGGAGCGAAGCGTTGACGAGTATACCGCCGGACTTTACCCTCAATCGTAAACTGCGCGCGCAGTTCGAGCGGCGAGCGACCGCAATTGCGGAGAAGGGGAGCGTCGATTGGGGAACCGCCGAAGCGCTCGCCTTTGCCTCGCTCCTGACGACCGGCACGCCCATCCGCCTCACCGGTCAGGACACCGAGCGCGGAACGTTCAGCCACCGCCACGGCGTATATCACGCGTCGACATTAACCGGCGGCGGCCGCGACGACGTTTGGATACCGTTGCAGCACCTGAGCGAACGGCAAGCCTCGTTTGAGATTCGTAACAGCCCGCTCTCCGAATACGCTTGCGTCGGCTTCGAGTACGGTTACTCGACGCAGCAGCCGGAGGCGCTGGTGTTATGGGAGGCACAGTACGGCGACTTCGTCAACGGCGCCGAAATCATCATCGACCAGTTCGTCGCTGCCGGACAGGCGAAGTGGGGGCAGACGTCGCGGTTGACGCTACTGCTTCCTCACGGTTACGAAGGCGGGGGTCCCGAACACTCGAGCGCGCGTCTCGAGCGGTTCTTGCAGCTCGTCGCCGAGGGAAACCTGCGGGTCGCTGCGCCGTCGGTTGCCGATAACTATTACCATCTGCTGCGGCTGCAGGCCCGTTCGCCCATCGCCGTGCCGCTCGTCGTCATGACGCCGAAATCGCTCTTGCGTGCCGAGAGCGCGGCGGGAAGCATCGACGATATGGTCGGCGGAGCCTTCGCCCCGGTGATAGACGATCCGCGCCCGATCGACCGTGAAAAGATCGAACGGCTCATTCTCTGCAGCGGCAAAATTTATCACGATCTGGTGACGCATGCGGCATACGCGTCGTTGCGGCGTACGGCGCTCGCGCGCATCGAGTTGTTGGCACCGTTACCGGTGACCGAGATCAATCGGCTGATCGCCGGCTATCCGCGGCTCAAAAAAATTCTCTGGGTTCAGGAAGAGCCGAAGAATATGGGTGCTCGCGCCTTCGTGCGCCGCCGCCTCCTCGAAGGCAAGCGCGACGGCTTCGACATCGAGTATATCGGGCGCGGCTACCGCGCGAGTCCGAGCGAAGGCTACGCCGGGCAGCACGCCGTCGAGCAAGAACGCATCGTCTCCACCGCGCTCTCTGAGTAAACTTGCTTCGGCGCTCGACGTAATGCCGAAGAGGCTTCCGACCGACGAGCGTAACCATGGAGAGTGGGAGCGAGGAGGCGGAGCAGCAGGGGCGCCGCCGGGATGGCGGCGCAACGAGCGGCTCTGAGGCGTTACGTCGAGCGCCGATGCGAGGAGCTCAGGGAAGATTTTTCTCGGCGAACATTCCCTCGAGCAGTTCGCCGATCGTCGCCGCATCGACGAAGAGGCCGCGCGTGTGCGGACCGACGAAGCCGCGAGCGACCATCGAGTCGAAGAACGCGAGCAATGCGTCGTAGTAGCCGAGCACGTTGAGCAGTCCGATCGGTTTATCGTGGATGCGAAGCTCGCGCCAGGTGAGCGCTTCGCAGAACTCGTCCATCGTTCCGAAACCGCCGGGCAGCGCGATGAACGCGTCGCTCAACTCGTCCATCAGCGCTTTGCGTTCGTGCATCGTCGTAACGACGTGAAGCTGCGTCAATCCCTCGTGCGCCATCTCGGATCGCGCGAGCGCATGAGGAATAACGCCGATGACTTCGCCGCCCGCTTCCAGCCCTGCGTCGGCGACGACGTTCATCAAGCCGATTCCCCCGCCGCCGTAGACGATGCCGTATCCCGCGGCGACGATTTTCCGGGCCGCTTTGCGGGCAACGCTCGCGTAGGCCGGATCGTTTCCGGCGTGAGATCCGCAAAAGACACAGATGCGTTTCATCGCATGACGCGCTTGGTCAACTCGCCGGGCGGTGCCTGCCCGTGAGGGTATGGATCTGGGCCGTCGTCGAGTTCGCCGTTCTCGCCGGTCTTGCCGTCGCGCGTTCCGTGCTCTGGACGTACGGTTCTGATACCGGAACCTTCGCGCAGATCGTCCACGATGCGTTCGGCGGAATGCGCAACGGGGTCGAAGCCGGCTCGCACTTTCGCTACCATTGGTCTCCGTCGCTCGCCGTGCTTTGGCCGCTCGTTGCGGCGGCGCGCAGCGCGCTGCCGCTCCAGCTCGTGCAAGCGGCGGCGACGGTATGTTGCGCTCCGCTCGTTGCCGTACTTGCGGTCCCTTATACCGGGAGACGACTCGCCCAAGCATTAGGGTTCGTGACGCTGCTCTATCCGCCGCTGCTGGCGCTGGGTTTCGACGAGTTCCACGAGCTCGGACTCTTCGCGCCGCTCGTACTCGCACTCGTGCTCTGCGCCGATCGCCGGCGATGGCCGGGCTTTGCACTCTGCGCAGCGCTCGCCGCGGGGCTCCGCGAGGATGCCGCCTTGACGCTCGTGGTTTTCGGTCTCGTTTTGGTCGGAGTCGCGCGACGAGGGCGGTCGCAAGGTCAAGGTCTGCTCGACGGCTTCGCCGTCGCCCCGCGCGAACTGGGCGTTGCCGGCGGCGCGCTCGCAGTCGGCGCGGCGTCCGCGCTCGGCGTCTATTACGGACTCATCACGCCGCGGTTTGGCGGGTGGGTTCCGAGCCACTTTTACGTCTATCCGTTCGCGAACGGTCCGCTCGCGCTCGTCGTCGCGCCGTTCACGCACCCGCTGGAGTTTACGCGCGCGATCTTTACCTTCGGCCGGTTGACGTACGTCCTCGAAGCCCTCGTGCCGCTGGCCTTCCTGCCGCTGCGTTCGTGGTGGTCGCTCCTCGCGCTTCCCGGCGGAGCGATTGTCGTGCTGGCAAACTCGGGCTACGTTTGGCGGATGGGCGATCATTACGCCGCGCTTTGGATCCCCTGGCTGCTCGTCGGAACGGTGATGGGAGTCGCATCGCTCGCGCGTGCCCGAACGCCGCGCGTCGCCGGCCGTTGGGCGGCAGCCGCCGGCATTCTGTGCGCGGTTTTTTTGATCGCCTTCGACCCCGCGCATCCGCTGCATTACCTGCACTCGTATTACGGCGATCTCGGCGACGCTCGTCGCGCCATCCGGTGCGTACCGGAGAACGCGCCGCTTGCGACCCACGACGAGTGGTTCTCCGCGATCGCGGCGCGGCGGCCGCGTGCGACGATCGATCGCGTCGGCGGCGTCGAGTATCTGGTCTATGCCGCCGACTATCCCAACGTCACCTATCGAACGCGGGTGCGGCCTGCGCTCGAGGCCGCGGTCGCGCGTGGAGAGTATAAGCTCGTCTGCCGTTATGGCGACGTCATGACCTATCGGGCGATCGATGGCAAGTAAAATTCCGGGACCGAGTCGCTGGGAGACGCTGCGCGGACTCCTTCCGGTGCCGTTCAAACGCTTTCCCGAGTTCTTGCGCGAGACGACGCGGCGCTACGGCAACGTGACCGCATTCGCGCTGCCTTGGCGCTCGTACGTCTTCGTCAACGAGCCGGCTCTCGTCAAAGATATCCTAGTGACGCAGCAGCACGCCTTCTCGAAGTCGCTCGGCACGCGGGTTCTGCGGCTGCTGCTCGGTGATGGGCTGCTTACGAGCGAGGATCCGCTGCACCGGCAGATGCGACGGATCGTGCAACCGGCATTCCATCGGGAACGCATCGGCGAGTACGCTGCGATCATGGAGCGCGATGCGTCGGAGTTTGCGGAGCGCCTTCGACCCGATCGCCCGTTCGACGCGCATCGGGCGATGACGGAGTTGACGCTGCGCATCGCAACCGAGACGCTCTTCGGAAGCGACGAGAGCGAGTCCGCGGACGCGGTGGCCGACGCGTTGCGACTGATGATGAACGAGTTTCCGGCAATGCTGACGCCGCTGGGTGCGTTGCGTCAGCGCCTGCCGCTGCGCAACACTCGGCGATTCTGGCGCGCACGACGCATGCTCGACGCGATTATCTACGCGCTCATCGCGCGACGGCGGCGCGACGGCTGCGAACGGCACGATGCCCTCTCGCTGCTGCTGGCCGCGTGTGACGGCGAAACGGGCTACCGTCCGTCGGACGAACAGATCCGCGACGAGATCATGACGCTCTTCATGGCCGGGCACGAAACGACGGCGAATCTCTTGACCTGGACGCTCTATCTCCTGGCGCGGCACGAAGCGGTCGATCGGCGTGCCGCCGTCGCCGCGGCCGGCGAAGAGCGCGCCGAGCTCGAGCGCGTGCTCAAAGAAGTCTTACGGCTCTATCCGCCGGCGTGGATCGTCGGAAGGGAAGCGATCCGAGACGTAACGCTCAGCGACGGTTCGTTCATACCCGCAACGACGACGATTTTTTTCGCTCCGCTCATCCTGCATCGCCGGCCGGACTACTTTGCGAACCCGGATGCGTTCGATCCGCAACGCTGGCTCGGTCCGGATCCTCCGCCCTTTGCCTACGTCCCATTTGGGGGCGGTGCCCGCCGGTGCATCGGCGAGGAGTTTGCGATGCGTGAAGCGTCGATCGTCCTGCAGACGCTGCTCGTCCGCTATCGCTTTGCGCTCGCACCGGGTCCCGCGGTAGGCATCGCGCCGCTCGTTACGCTGCGTCCCTCGGGTCCCGTGATGCTGGCGGTATCGAATCGGGCCGGCTCGTAGCCCGCGCTCAACTCGCCGGGGATTGCACGCAGGGACCGCGCTCTTGCAGATTTCCCAACGGAACGATGTGGAACGCGTACCCCGGTCCCACGGTAATGTTCGTTCCATTGAGGGCTTCGTCTGCGACGATGCCCGCGCCGAAGGGAAGCGAACGCGCACCGAGCGCGACGGCCGAAGGATCGTGCGTCAGAATCGATGCGTCGGCCGGATCGCCGGCAACTTGAATTTGCTGGCCGTCGAGAACGAGAAAGCGCGGCTCCAAGACGATGATGCCGTTGCGCGAGCGGTTGCTCGCCGGAATCGCCGTGAGTACGACGCCGTAACCCGCGGTCCCAGCCGGAAAGACCGTGCCGTTGCTCGAGACCGTCGCCGACGTTTTGAACTGAAAGACTTGGCCCGAAAAGCCGTTACCCGAGTTCACGCTCGAAAGCATCTCCGCCGGAATGAGCGGATAACATTCGAGCGCGCGAGCGGGTAGCGCGCTCTGCGCGAGCGACAGCGCGAGCAAGAAGAGAAACGTATAAAGCCGTGTCGCCACCGATACCTCCAGTGCAGGCGTGCTTTGCACCCGAGCGCTTCTCAAGCTATGGGCTCGGTGCCTGCTCGCGGTGTCGCGCGGTTAGTGTTCGAACGCCGCGACGCTCTCGTCCGGTCCCGCCGGCTCGACGCGCCCGCCCAAATATTTGCCGAGAAAGGCTTCGACGGCGGCGTCGAAGCGCTTGTTGTTCTCGGGACGCGCGAAGCCGTGTCCTTCGTCGGGAAAGACGATGTACTCGACGGGCTGGTTATTCTTACGCATCGCGGCGACGATTTGATCGCTCTCTCGCCGGTTGACGCGCGGGTCGTTGGCGCCTTGGCCGATGAGCAGCGGGACCTTTATTCGATCGGCCATGAAGAGCGGCGATTGCGAGTTCAAGAAATCGGACGAATCGCCCATCCGCAGAGCGAACGTCGCGCGCGCGGTCGACCAATACGGTGGAATCGATTGCAGCAGCGTGTTTAAGTTCGACGGACCCACGATGTCGACGCCCGCGGCAAAGACGTCGGGCGAAAACGTGACGCCCGCGAGCACGGCATAGCCGCCGTAACTTCCGCCCATGATCGCCACTTTGGCGGGATCGGCGTATCCTTGAGCGACGGCCCAGTTCTTCGCATCGACGAGATCTTGGTGCATCGTACCGGCCCATTGCCGGTTTCCGGCGTTGAGAAAGTTCTTGCCGTAGCCGGTCGAGCCGCGAAAGTTTACTTGCAGCACCGCGTACCCGCGGTTCGCCAACCACTGTACGTAGCCGCTGTAGCCCCACGTGTCGCGCGCCCAGGGTCCGCCGTGAACGAACAATACCATCGGCAGATTTTTCGCAGCCACGCCGACCGGAAGCGTGAGATACCCGTGAATCGTCAGCCCGTCCTTTGCCGTATACGAGATCGGCTGCATCGTTGCGAGCTGATACTTCAGCAAAGCCGGCCGGGAGACGAAGAGGAAGGTACCGTGCTTCGTCGTCCGGTCGTAGGAGTAATACGAGATCGGTCCGTTATCGACGAGGTAGGCGACGATCAAACGACGTCCGTTTGCCGTGCTGCCGAGAAAGCTGACGTCGCCGTCATGCAGCTTCGCGAGCGCTGCGAAATCGCTTCGATAGGAGCGATCCAGGACTTGCCATTCGGTCCGGTCGCGCTGGAAGGAGATCGCGGCGAGTTTGCGGCTTTTCTCGTCGATCAACGGAGCTCCGACGTCATAGGTCGGGTCGGACACGATCATCGAGTAGTCGCCGCTGCTCAGATTGTAGAGCAGCAAACGCGACGCGTTGGCGCCGACGCTGGAAGAAACGTAAAGCGACCGGTTATCGGAGCTGAAAGCGACCGGAGCGATCGTGTCGTCGGGCGATGCCTTCAGCAGCGCGTGCCAAGGCGCGCTCGAGTTCGGCCGAACGAGAATCTCGGTCGATCCGTCGGCGTCGTTCTGCACCGCTGCACGAACGACGAGCTTGTTATCCTCCGCCCAGCCGCCGATGGTTCCCGGATTGCGCGTATCCAGCACGGCCGCGTCCGTACGCAGGTTGATGCGGTAGACGTCAAAGACCTTGGGGTCGCGCTTATTCGACGTCACGAGCATTTGGTTCGGATAACGAGGATCGACGTTCTCGATGTCGGAGCGGACTTTGTCGCCGAACGGCGTGAGATCGTGCGTCGAGCTCGTCGCGACGTCGGTCTGATAGACGTGAAAGTTCTCGTTGCCGCCCTTGTCTTGTTCGTAGAGGACGTGTTTGCCGTCGGGCTGCCACACGACGTTACGAATGGGACGGGTGGGATCGGTCGCGACCACGCGATCGTCGCTCTTGCCGACCGTGCGCACCCAAATGGAGAGCACGCCCTTGTACGGCGCGAGGTATGCGAGCATGGTCCCGTCGGCCGAAATCTGCGGCGACGCCTTCTCGGGATTCCCGAAGAGCACCGCGCGCGGAATCAGCGCCGGCAGATCGGCTCGGGCCGCCGGCGGAGCGCCGAAGGCAGCGACGGCGACCAGCGCCGGCAAGATCGTGAGAATTCGAGAGACCGACATCGCGGAGAGCTCCTTTCGCGTGCGTCTTTAGGCCAGGACGAGCTGCTTTTCGCCGATGCCCGCCTGGCCGATCGCCTCGCGGATCATCTGATCGGCGATTTCACGCACGGCCCACTGGGCCTGCACTTCCGGTTTGAGCTGGTCGATCGGGTCGAAGTAGACGAAGGCCTTGCCCGGCTTGACGCTCGGCGCCGCATAGACGGCGATTCCGTTGGTGCGGTCGTAGTACTCGTAGGAGTGCACGTCGCGCTTGCCGCCGCCGCCCGGCGCGTCGCAGACGAAGGTGGGCGTGTTGAATCCGGCGGTGCTGCCGCGGACGAACTTCTCCGTGTCGACCGCGGTCGCGATGGTCGTCCGCAGTTCCTCGACCCCCTTGACCATGTCGTGCATATAGACGTAGTAGGGATGGACGTTCACGTGACCGAGCCGCTTCACCAGCAGCTGCATGCGCTCGCGGGTATCGTTGACACCGCGGATGAGCACGGACTGGTTACGAGTGAAGATGCCGCGCTCGAAGAGCACGCGCATCGCCTTTTGCGTGATCCACGTGATCTCTTCAGGCGCGTTGAAGTGCGTGTGCAGCACCACTTCCTTGCCGAGGGTGCGTCCGCGCTCGACGATTGCGGTGATGGCGTCGACCCACTCGGTGTGCGTGAGCAGCTTCATGGGCATAATCGCCGGCCCTTTGGTCGCAAAACGCATCCGGCGCACGTGCGGAATGTCGAGCAAGGCATTGCCGATGAGCTCGATGTTCTTGGGCGGCAGTTGATAGACGTCGCCGCCGGAGATGACGATGTCTTCCAGTTCGGGACGCTCGGAAATGTATTGGAAGGCGTCGTGCCACTGCTTGGGCGTCTTCGCGAGGGCAACCTTATCGACGTTCTCCGTATCGGGACCGATGGCGTAGCTGCGCGTGCAGAACCGGCAGTAGACCGGACAGACGTTGAGCGGTAGGAAGAGCGCCTTATCGACGTACCGATGGACGAGACCGGGGACCGGCGAGTCCTGCTGCTCGTGGAGCGAATCGAGGGTAAGGCGCGGATGGTCGGGCAGCGAGGTCGACGCCAGCGGAATAAACTGCCTCCGAATCGGATCGGCGACCGGATCGTTCCAATCGATCAGTGCGATGGCGTAGGGCGAGACGCGTACGGCCATCGGAGCGTTCCGAAACCCGGCTTGCGCGTCGCGATAGAACTCCGGCGAACAGACCTCGCGGATCGTATGGAGGAGTTCGTCGGCAGTCTTGACCGATTGACGCTGCTGCCACAAGTGATCGAGGAACGTCGCTTCGTCGACTTCGGCGTAGGCCGGAATATGTCGCCAGAACTCACCCTGTTTGAGGCGCTTGTAATCGAACTGTTCCGGCGGCGCCGGCGGCTTGATATGCGTGCTGACCGATGTCGTGCTCATAGATTATCCTCGTTTCATTCCTCGATTTGGCCGGAGCGGGACGCCGTGCCGTAGGCGGCGTGGAAATACTCGTGCAGCGCACGATGGTCGCGCAGCGTCTGCAGCGCGACGTCGGCGTGGCCCTTCGTGTAGCCGTTGCCGATCATCATGTTCACGTCACGGCCCGCGCCTTCGGCGCCAAGGGCCGCGGCCGTAAACGAGGTCGACATCGAAAAGAAGTAGACCGTGCCGCTTTCGCGAGCGCAGAGGATCGAAGCGAGCTCGGTCCCCGGAACGTTCACGCAGTTGACGACGAGATCGGCGAGTCCGGGAAGGATCGCGGCGACGCGTTCGCTCGTTTCCAACGCGTTGCGCGCGTCGGCCACAATCAACTCGTCGACGAGTCCTTCACGCGCCAGCAACTGTGCGCCCGGCGTCGAGCCGTTCGGCACGACGCCGAGGACGCGGCCGCGCACGCCGACGCGCTCTTTCGCTCTCGCGCAGGAGAGCAAGCCGCTCTTTCCGTCGGCACCGACGATCACGACCGTTTCGTTGGGCGAACAGAGCTTGAGCACTTGAGCCGGCGCGCCGGCGACGTCCAGCACCGCCAGCGCAACCCCTTCGTCCATGTCGTCGGGGAGCCGCGCCCAAAGACCGCTCTCGAAAAGAATCGCCTTCCCGCGAATCCAAATTCGTCCGGTCGCTACGTCGACACGTTCGATGCTCTCGATCTGCAGCGGCGTCAACGTCAGCGAGACGAGCGACGCGATCCGATCGCCCGGCGCGAGGCTTACCCGTTCGCGCAGGGCGTCGCCGATTTGGTTCACTCGTCCAACGAACATCCCGCCGCTGCCGGTGACCGGATTGTGCTGCTTACCGCGCTCGCGAACGTTCGCGGCGACGTGCTCGCCGATCCGCTGCGCGTCGAAACCGCAGGCCTCGGCGATTTGCTTGAACGATGCCGAATCGATATTGAGCGCCTCGACCTCGCAGAGCAGTTCGTTCGGTCCCGCAACCGGCGTATTATCGATGCGCCATGCGTCCTGCGGCATGGCGCCGGACGGATCGAGCACGCGATGCGCCCCCAGCGGATGGGCGCCGGTGCGCGGCGAGATCTGCATCACGATCGAACCGTAACGCCGCCGCGTTCGAACGGCATGCTCAGCACGATCGTCGTACGCGTCCGCGCCATTCCGGGAGTCGCCTTCAGCCGCGCAAGCAACTCGTCGAGGTGTTGCGTCGAACGCGTCACGACTTTGCAGAGGAACGTCTCTTCGCCCGCGACCGAATGCACTTCGCATATCTCCGGCATCTCGCTCAACCGCCGGGTGAAGTCGTCGTACTTACACTCCGGCGAGGTGTAGCAGCTCACGAAGGCGGTCAAGTGAAGCCCGAGACGCTCGGAATCGAGGTGCGCCGAGTAGCCGCGGATGTAGCCGCGCTGCTCGAGCCGCTTCACCCGGTCGTGGACCGCCGGCGCCTTGAGACCGACGACGGAGCCGAGCTCGGTAAAGGTGGAGCGCGCGTTGCGCTGCAACGCGTCGAGGAGTTGAAGGTCGAGCTCGTCGAGCTCGTGGTTGATCAGCACCATATTCGACATAGGAGAAGATTTGCCGAAGATTATTCGGCTTGCCAAGAATAACACCATAAATCCGTTCGGCGCAAGTCGCCGGCGACGGATTCTTTTGTCGTTTGCTTGCTTATCCGTTCTCGCGGGGTGCGTTCGAGGCGGCAGCGCGCCGCCGGGGACGCTGCGTTTCGACCTTGCGGCCGATCCCCGTAACCTCAACCCGCTCTTCCTGAGCCCTGACGCCGCATCGGTGGAGCAGCAGGCCGCCCGGCTGGTTTTCGAGCCCTTCATCGATCTCGACGCCCGGGGGCGCCCCGTCCCGGTGCTCCTACGCGAGATCCCGACGCGCACGAACGGCGGCGTCTCGGCCGACGGAAGAACGATTCGCTATCGGCTCCGGGCCGGCGTCCGGTGGAGCGACGGCGTGCCGGTGACCGCCCGCGACGTCCTTTTCACCCTGCAGGCCATCCTCGACCCGCGCAATCCCGTTCGCTCGCACGAAGGCTACGATCTCATCGACCGCGCGCGAGCCGCCGATCCGCTCACGGTAATTTTTCATCTCAAGCGGGCGTGGGCGCCGGCCGTGCTGACGTATTTTTCCGACGGCTTTTCGCCGCAGTTCGTGCTGCCCGAGCACGTCCTGGATTCGCAAATTCCGCTTACGCGCGCGGCGTTCAATGCGGCGCCGAGCGTCGGCGACGGTCCCTACCGTTTCGTTGCCTGGCGGCGCGGCGAGTCGCTGCGTTACGCGGCCAACGCTCGATATTGGCGCGGAGCGCCGCCGATAGCGCGGCTCGACGTGCGAACGATTCCCGACCCTTCCACGAATCTGCTCCTGCTGCGGTCGGGAGCGATCGATTGGAATCTGCTCGCTCCGGCGCAGCTCGCCGTGATCCGCGGCGATCCCGCGATTCGCATTCGCACGGTACCGACGGCGGTCGTGGCGGGGCTCGCTTTCAATACGTCGCGGTCGCCGCTCGACGACGTGCGCGTCAGGCGAGCGCTGGCGATGTCGATCGATCGCGACGCGATCTCGCGGAAAATTACGCTCGGCTTCTATCCGGTCACCAACGTCATCCAGCCGCGTTTCTCCTGGGCCTTCGCTCCGGACGTGCGCGAGCCCGGATACGATCCGGCCGCAGCCGACCGGCTCTTCGACCGGGCCGGTTGGCGGCGAGGGGCCGACGGAATGCGCCGGCGCGGCGGGCTTGCGCTCCATCTCACCTACCTGCAGTTCCCGGAGACGGCCACCGGCGTCCGCATCGCCGCCGCCGTTGCGGCGGCGCTGCACGAGCGCGGTGTCGACGTTACGATCAAGTCGGTCAGCAACGCACAGCTCTTCCTCCCGCGCACGGGGATGCTCGCGCGAGGGAACTTCGACGTCGCCTACGTGCCGTGGACGATGGGCGCGGATCCCGACGATTCCGCCGTGCTGGAATGCGGCGCGCCGTCGAACTACATGCGTTGGTGCGATCCGCGCGTCGAGCGGCTCGAGCATGCGGCACTCGCCGCGACGGAGCAACGCCGGCGAAAACGCCTCTACGCAGAGATCGGACGCATCGTCGCGCAGCAGGTTCCGGTGCTCTACCTTTTCAACGCGGATTACATCTATGCGTATCGCATTCGTTTGAGCGGTTTCGAACCCAACGCCTTCGTGCCGACCTGGAATGCGTTCGCATGGCGACTGCACGCACGTTCTGCGAGCGGGCGACCGAGCGTCACAGCAAGGAATTAGACCTGGTAGCGTCCGAACGCTCGTTTTGAGAATGAGCGCTCTCTCGCCGGAAGCTGACTCGTGATCGAGTTTTTTCTGCGGCGCCCGCATTTTGCGGCCGTCCTGAGCTTCATCGTGCTGCTCGCGGGCCTCATCACGATTCCGACGCTGCCGATCGCGCAATACCCGCAGATCTCGCCGCCGACGGTGACCGTTACCTCGCAATATCCCGGCGCGACCGCCGAGATGGTCATGCGCTCGGTGACGACGCCGCTCGAAATCAATATCAACGGCGCCGACGGTCTGCAGTACATGCAATCGTATTCCAGCGCGAACGGCACCAGCGTGATTACCTGCACCTTTGCGCTCGGAACCGATCCGACGACCGACCAAACCAACGTACAGCACGGCGTCGATTTGACGCTCGCGCAGCTTCCGCAGGCCGTACAGAATCAGGGGATCAGCGTCGAGAAGAGCTCGGGGAACATCACCATCGCAGTCGCGATGCTCTCGACGAGCTCGGCCGTCTCGGACGTCGACGTCAGCAACTACGCCGACCTCAACGTCATCGAGAACCTCAAGCGCGTGCCGGGCGTCGGTCAGGTCGAGGTGCTCGGCGACCGCACCTACGGCATGCGCATCTGGGTCGATCCGCACAAGCTCGAGTCGAACAATATCTCGGTCGACACCCTCCTCAACGTCATCAAACAGAACAACGCCGACGTCGCTCCCGGATCGATCGGCCAGCCGCCGACGACCGGCAAGCAGCCCTTTCAGATACCCATCTCGATCAACGGACGGCTGCAGACTCCCGAAGAGTTCAAGCAGATCGTCGTGGCGGCGCAGCCCAACGGCGGGTACTTACGCCTCGGCGACGTAGCGCAGGTCGAACTCGGAGCGCAAAACTACATCACGTCGGCGCGCTACGACGGCCAGACCGCGGTCGTGCTGGCGATCGAGGGCGAACCCACGGCCAACTCGCTGCAAATCTCCAAGAACGTTCGGGCGACGATGGCGCAAATCGCGCAAACGATGCCGACGGGCTATGCATACAAGATTGCCTTCGACACCTCCGACTTCGTCCGCGCCTCGATCAAGGAAGTCGTCGTAACGCTGTTGATCGCGATCCTGCTCGTCGTCTTGGTGATCTTCATCTTCCTGCAAAGCTGGCATAGCACGCTGATACCGTCGATCACGATTCCGGTCTCGCTGGTCGGAACGTTTGCGGCGATGAAGATCCTCGGATTCTCGATCAACACCTTGACGCTCTTCGGTTTGACGCTGGCGACGGGACTGGTCGTCGACGACGCCATCGTCGTGCTCGAGAACATCGTCCGTCATATCGTCGACGACAAAACGAACACGTTTGCGGCGACCGTGCGCGCGATGAAGGAGATCGGCGGCGCCGTCGTGGCGACCTCGCTCGTACTCATGTCCGTCTTCATTCCGGTCGCCTTCCTGCCGGGCACCACGGGCCTGCTCTTCCAGCAGTTCGCGTTGACGATGGCTGCTTCGATCGGAATCTCGCTCTTTACGGCAATGACGCTCGCGCCGGTACTCACCTACGAGCTCGTGCACGGCGCGGAACCGACGAAGAACCGGTTCTTGCGTTGGTTCAACGATCGGCTTCACGCGATGACCGCGTGGTATCAGCGCAAGGTTCCGGTATTGATCCGCCACCAAAAGATCATGGTCGCCATCTTCGTGGCGGCGATCGCGTTCTTGGGGGTGATGTTCAAAATCACGCCGACCGGCTTTCTTCCCAACGAGGATCAGAGTCTTCTCTACGTCTTGGTGACGCTGCCGATTCAGGCGTCCATGGACCAGACCAATGCGATGGTCAGACGGCTCGAAGGCATCATGCTCAAGATGCCGCAGGTCGAGGCCGCGACCTCGGGCGTCGGATTCGGATTCGCCAATAACAGCTCGAACCAAGCGACGATCTTCTTGCAGCTCAAGCCGCTCTCGGAACGGCACGGCGTACAGAACTCGTCGCTGGCCGTGCAGTACGATCTTTACCAGCAGTTCTTGAAGATACCGAACCTCAAGGCGATCCCGGCCAACCCGCCGGCGATTCCCGGCTTGGGTTCGACCGGCGGATTCGCGATCGAAGTCGAAGATATCAACAACCTGGGCTTGCCGACCTTGAATAAGGTCGGAAATACGATTCTCGCGCAGGCGCAGAAGGATCCGACGCTGTCGCAGGTCCGCTTACCGACGATCTTTACCGGCACGTATTTGACCACCGAGTTCGACCGTGCCAAGGCGCTGGCGTTTGGCGTGACGCCGAGCGCGTTCTTCGATACGCTCAACGGAACGACGGGCTCGACATTCGTGAACTTCTTCGATTACGGAACGCGCTCGTATCAAGTCGTGCTTCAGGCCAAGGCGTCGCAGCGTACGGTACCGCAAGACCTCTCGCGGATCTACGTGGGGAACTCGGCGGGGAACATGATGCCCGTGAGCCAGTTCCTCACGACGAAGCTGACGACCAATAACGTCGCGATCATGCGCTTCAACGAGTACAACGCACTCGAGATCGACGGAAACCCCGGTTTCGGAGCGAGCTCGGGACAGGCGCTCGATGCGATTCAGCGACACGTTCAGGCGAATCTGCCCAAGGGCATGGGCTATGAGTGGAGCGGCATAGCCCGCCAGCAAGTGCAGAGCGGTCCGCAGACGATTGCCGTCTTTGCCATGGGGCTGCTCTTCGTCTTCCTGGTCTTGGTCGCGCAATACGAGAGTCTCTCGACGCCGTTCGTGATCATGCTTGCGGTCCCGATCGCGCTGTTGGGGGCGATCGGCGCCATCTATCTGCGCAGCTTGGCCGAGCTGGCAAGTCAAGCCGTTCACTCGATCATGGCCGGACACATCGTGCCGATACCGATTACCTCGTCGGACATCTACGCGCAGATCGGGTACGTTATGCTCATCGGCCTCGCCGCGAAGAACGCGATTTTGATCGTCGAGTTCGCGAATCAACTTCGGGGGGAAGGCATGGAGGCCGTCGAGGCGGTCGCCCACGCCGCGGCAACCCGGCTGCGCCCGATTCTCATGACCTCGATCGCGTTCATCCTCGGAATAATCCCGCTCGCGTTCGCACACGGCGACGGCGCGCAATCGCGCATCTCGCTCGGGACCGCCGTTCTCGGCGGCATGCTCGTCTCGACCGTGATGAACCTCGCGATCGTGCCCGTGCTCTATATCGTGGTGATCGAGCTCACCGAGCGCAAGAAACGTAAGACCGGTCCGCCGAAACCCGAAGATCTTCCGCCGCCGCCGATGGCTCCTCCACCGTTACCCGAAGGCGGGGCGTCGGCTACAACGCTTTAACGGCGGCGGTCAGCGCGTCGACCGATGCTTTCGCATCGCCGAAGAGCATCGAACAGTTGGGCATTTCGTAGAGCGGATTTTCGATGCCCGCGAAACCCGAGCGCATGGAGCGCTTGAGCACGACGACGTTGGCGGCCTTGTCGACGTCCAGAATCGGCATGCCGTAGATCGGCGAGCTCGCGACGTTTCTCGCCGCGGGGTTCGTAACGTCGTTCGCGCCGATGACGAGCGCCACGTCGGCGGTAGGAAACTCGGGATTCGCATCGTCCATGTCGAGCAGTTGATTGTAAGGAACGTTCGCCTCGGCGAGGAGCACGTTCATATGGCCGGGCATCCGTCCGGCGACGGGATGGATGGCGTAAAGCACCTTGACGCCGTGCTTTTCGAGCTGGTCCGCAAGCGATTTCACGCTATGCTGCGCTTGCGCGACCGCCATGCCGTAGCCGGGAACGAAGATCACCTTCGACGCGTACGCGAGCATGACGCCGACGTCGTCGGCGCTCGTGCTGCGAACCTGCTGCGGCGCACCGCTGGCCGTCGCGACCTCCATTCCGCCGGCCGCTCCGAAGGCGCCGAAGAGAACGTTGGTCAGCGGCCGGTTCATCGCGCGGCTCATCGCGACGGTGAGAATCGTTCCGCTCGCGCCGACCAAGGCGCCGCAGATGATGAGCAGCGGTGAATCGATCTCGAATCCGGTTATCGCGACCGCGACGCCGGTAAACGAGTTCAACAGCGAGATGACGACCGGCATGTCGGCTCCGCCGATCGGCAATACGAAGAGCACGCCGAGCAGCAGCGCGGCGAGCAAGAGCGCGACGAACGCCCACGCCGGAAGTATCCCGAGCGTCATGACGAACCAGATCGCCAAGGCAAGAATTCCGAGCAGGACGATTCCATTGACGACCTGCTGGCCGGGATAGGTGACGGGCCTACCCGTCATGAGCTCTTGCAGCTTGAGGAACGCGACGATCGAACCGGCGAGGCTGATCGCACCGATGATCGCCGAAAGCACGAGCGAGATCGCGACGACTGTGTCCGGACTGCCGGTACCGCGCGCGATGAAGAACTGAACGGTCGATATCAGCGCCGCGGCGCCGCCGCCGGCTCCGTTATAGAGCGCGACCATCTGCGGCATCGCCGTCATCTTCACTTTGAGGGCCGCATATATCCCCACGACGCCGCCGAGCGCGACGCCGATCGCAACGGCCCACCATCCGACCGCGCCGGTCTGCACGAGGATGGAGACGAGCGCGATGACCATGCCGACCATCGCGTAACGGTTGCCGCGCCGCGCCGTCGCCGGCGAGTTCAGCTCGTGAAGGCCGTAGATGAAGAGCGCGATCGCGACGAGATCCGCAAGCGAGGTTCCGATCGTGACCGTCGTCACTTGCCCGGCTCCTTGCGTTTGAACATTTGCAGCATTCGCTCGGTCACGGCAAATCCGCCAAAAACGTTGATCGCGCCGAGCGTTACGGCGGCGATTGCCAGGATCGTCAATCCCGCGTCCGCGCTTCCGCTGAAGAGACGGGCGACGATGACGATCGCACCCGCCAGAACGATGCCGTGAATCGCGTTCGTCGCCGACATGAGCGGCGTATGCAGTGTCGTCGGCACTTTCGAGATCACCTCGAAACCGACGAAAACGGCGAGCACGAGAACGGTGAGCAACTCGATGTAGTGAGCTGCGCCCATCACGATCCTCCTCCGAGCAGTACGTTACCGTCGCGGGTAATCACGGCTCCCTTCGCCACGTCGTCGGCGAAATCGATCGCCAGGGCGCCGTCCTTGATCCACGGAGAGAGCAACGCGAAGACGTTGCGCGAGTAGAGGCGGCTGGCATCGGCGGGCATCGTGCCGGGTAGATTCGTCGTACCGATAATGGTGACGCCGTTGGGCGAAGTGACGATCTCGTCGGCGACGGTCAGCGCGCAGTTTCCGCCCGCCTCGGCGGCTAAGTCGACGACGACGCTTCCGGGCTTCATTGCCGCCACGGCGGCTTCGCTTATCAGCACGGGAGCTTTGCGCCCCGGTACGAGGGCGGTCGTAATCACGACGTCGTTCGCGCCGATCTGCTCGACCATCCACGCGCGCTGGCGCTCCTGTTGCTCGGGCGTCAGCTCTTTGGCGTAACCGCCCGTGCCTTCGGCATCGCCGCCGAGGTCGAACTCGAGGAAACTCGCGCCGAGCGACAGCACTTGCTCCTTCACGACCGCGCGCACGTCGTATCCGCTGACGACCGCTCCGAGGCGGCGCGCCGTCGCGATTGCTTGCAGTCCGGCGACGCCCGCGCCGAGCACCAAGACCTTCGCCGGCGCAATCGTACCCGCGGCAGTGGTCAGCATCGGGAAGAATTTCGGCAGCGCCGATGCGGCGAGCAAGACCGCCTTGTACCCGGCAATGTTGCTCTGCGACGAGAGTGCATCCATCGACTGCGCCCGAGTGATGCGTGGGATCATCTCCATCGCCAGCGCCGTTACTCGTGCCGCGGCGAGCCGCTCGACGTAGCTGCGGTCCCCGAGCGGATTGAAGAAACCGACGACGACGCGTCCCGGGGGAAGCGCGGCGAGCAGCTCGTCGTTCGGACGCCCGACGGTAACGACCACGTCGGCGCCTTCGGCGAGCGACCGTAGATCGTCGGCAAAACTTGCGCCCGCAGCATCGTAGAGCGCGTCGGGAAAGGCGGCCGCGCTCCCGGCACCGCGCTCGACGCGCACGCCGGCGCCGGCCTTGACGAATCGCGCAACGGTTTCGGGCACGAGCGCCACCCTGCGCTCCTTTACCGCAGCCTCGCGTGGAACAGCAATAATCATACTCGGGGGCTTGTCATACGGCTCCGATGCGACCGCGCCCTTCGTTCGCCCGGGAAGCGGCCGCGCCGCTATGCGACGTGCACTGCGTTGCGCAGAATACCGATCCGCTCGATCTCGACCTCGAGGACGTCGCCGTCGGCCAAAAACTCGGGCGGCTGACGCGCGAAGCCGACGCCTTCGGGCGTGCCGGTCGCGATGACGTCGCCAGGAAAGAGCGTCATTCCCTTGCTCAGCTCCGCGATGAGCCGCGGTATGCGGAAGATCATCTTACCGGTGTTGCCGTGCTGTTTCTCGATCCCGTTTCGGCGCAGGCGCAGCTCGAGCGCGTGCGGATCGGCGATCTCGTCGGGGGTAACGATCCAGGGGCCGATCGGCGCAGTGTCGTCGAGGCTCTTTCCTTTGAACCACTGACGGTGGGCGCGCTGCAAGTCGCGAGCCGTCACGTCGTTGAACGCCGTGTAGCCGAAGACCACGTGAAGCGCTTCGGATTCGGGCACGTCCTTGCATCGCGCGCCGATGACGACGGCAAGCTCGGCTTCGAAATCGTATTCGCGCGAAATCGACGCACTCAGTTCGAGCGTGGCGCCGGGCGCGGCGATCGCCGTAGCGGCCTTGGTAAAGAAGGTCGGCACCTCCGGCAAGTTCAGCTCGCGTCCGGCCGCGCGTGCCCCCTCGGCCGCATGCTCGAGATAGTTCCGCCCGACGCAAAAAACGTTCCGTACCGGCCGGACCGGTGCGTCGAGAGCGACCTCCTCGAGCGGAATCAGGTCATCGGGCGTGTGCCAGGCGATTCGTTCGTGCGGTGCGAGCGCGATGTAATCGAGCATCGTGGCCGACGCGATCGTGCGAACCATCGCGCCTTCGAGCACGCCCGGCCGCGTTCGCCCGCCCGCCGACCGGAAGGTGACGAACTTCAATCAGGCGGTAACGTCGCCGCGCGTGTCGGCTTCGGACTCGGCTTTGGGGTCGGTATGCCGCGAATCTCGTTGAGCGACGGCAACTTCTTATTGAACTCTTCTTGCTCTTTGCGCTGCGTCTCCGCGGCGGCCGCGGCCTGTTTGCGTTCCATCTGAACCATGACGTTGGCGGCGCCCTCGTCGTTCGCCCAGCTTCCGCCGGCGGAGATCAGCGCGATGCGGCGAGTGACGTTTTTGGTCTTCGGATCGTAATCGTAGGTCACGCGATAGAGCCCGACCTGCGCGGTGCCGTCCGGGCGGCGAATCCACATCTGCAGCGCGTTGCCGTAGGTTTGCAGATTGAACGTCGCGAGCTTCGACGGCTTCGTCGATTTGACGCGAACGACTTGTCCCTTCTTGTTGACTTCGACGTCGACTTCCGAGTGCAAGGGAACGTTCGGAAGATGGATCACGACGTGCGTTGGTTTCGGCTTCGGGGCCGGCGTCGGCGCCGCGATGCTCGGGGATGCGCTCGCTCCAAGGAGCGCGGCGAGTACCGCTAGCGTAATCGGGAAGTACTTCACGCCGTTAATTACGCGCGAGGACGGCGAAGGGATGGCCGCAGGATCCGCAGGCAACGACGACCTGAAAGTGCGCCTTTTCCCGTACGGTTTTCGCATCGTCGGCGCCCTCTTCGAAGCCGCAGAAGCGGCATCGCGTTGAGGTGGGGCGTTCTCCCGCCGCCTGTTCGTCCACGCCCTGCGCTTTACGCGGGCCTCGCACTTCGACCTGCCGAAAGCAGCGCAGACGCATGCAGCCTGCTCGTTTACTACTCGCCGGTTTGATCGCCGTCGCAGTCGGAGCGGCGCCCGTTCGCGCCGAGCGCCAAATCGTCGACCTTCACCGGCTGGATGCGAACTTCCAACTCTTTGCCGCAGACTCGAGCGTACCGTGGAAGCCGACTACGGTTCGCTTGGACACCTACTCGGGCGCACCGGTCGCGCTATCCGTTTATCAAGTCGACCCGGCCGACGTCTTGACCGCCGGGTCCAACTTCAGTCCGCGCGCGATCGTCACCGCCGGCCGCCGTCCAACCGTCTCGTTTACGTTTACTCCGCCCGGCGGTTACCAGTTCCAATCGAATGCGGTGAATCTGCCGCTCGGCACGCGCGAAGGTTTCTTCGTGGTCGAAGCTCGCCGCGGCGACGTCGGCGAGCAGGTTTGGATCAATCGATCGCGCGTGGGGCTCATCTCAAAGGAGACGCCGGGAGGCTTGCTCCTCTACGCAAGCGATCTTGGAACCGGAATGCCGCTGGCGCGCATGCGCGTCCTCTTCGTCGTCGATCGTCGCTTCGTGACGGCGATGACGGACCGCGAGGGGATCGTGCGTTGGAATCGATCGCCGCGGCCGGTCTTCGCGCTCGCGCAATGGGGGAGCAGTTACGCATTCTTAAGCCTGCTTCCGCAGCCGCCGCTCCCCGACACCATCGTCGGCGTTCGAACCGATTCCGCAGTAGTGCATGCCGGTGAGAGCCTGCGCATCGCGGGCTTCGCGCGAACTCGCGCGCGCGGCATTCTTCGCGCCAGCACCGGGAGTGCCGTCGTGTCGCTGCGTGAGGGGCCGACGATGATCGCGGAGCAGCGCGTGCCGCTCGATGCCGCAGGTGCGTTCACGACGTCGTTCGTCGTACCCGCGAGTGCCGCGGCCGGCGAGTACACGGTGCTGGCGCAGGCTGCCGGCGGTATAGGCGGCGCTACGTTAGACGTCGAGGCCAACGCGGGCGGCCTTTCGCTGGAGGTTAGCGCCGCCTGTAACGGCGCGTGCGATCCTGCGCGCGACGTTCCGCTGCTCGTCCATTCGTCGCGCGGCGGCGTTACGGTTCGCGTGACCGTCGTGCGATCGCCGCACGTGTACGCGGGCGACGTACCGGAGAATGCTCCCTGGGCGACGAGCCGCTGGTTCGACGCCTCCGTGACGACCGACGAAAATGGCAATGCGACCCTGCCGATTCCGCATCCGAGCGACGAGTTTGGTTCCACCTACGGCGTTCGCGTGGAATCGGGCGGCGCGACCGCCGCAACGCGCGTAGTCGTGCCCACCGCCGATGCCGCGATACGCGTGCAGGTCGATCGTGGCGAGCAGGGCATCGGCACGCCGCTCGGCTTCGACGTCTACGCCGACACGCTCGATGGAAAGCCGCTCGCCGGTGCGACGGTCAGCGTCGCCCTCGCGCACGGCGTTTCGCGCGCGCAGCAGAATCTTACGCTCGATTCGCGCGGTCACGCGCGGGGTTCGTTCAGCGCCCCCGATCTCGGAACGAACCTTCTTCTTGCTTGGATCGATCGCGGCGGACGCGCGATCGACGCGGCGCAAGTGCGCATCGATCCGCAGGCCGCGTCGCCTGCCGAAGGCGGCAGCCCCGACGTGCACGTTCGTCTCGATCGCGACGTCTATCGTCCCGGCGATGAGATCGCCGTCGACGCCGACGCTCCCGGAGCGCAAGGGGAGGCCTTGATCACCTTTGAGAGTGCGCGCGGCATCGAGCTGCAGGTGGTGCGCGTGGCGCAGGGACGCGCGGCAGCGCGCTTACCGGCGATCGACGCTGCCGGCGAACTGAGCGTTGGCGCAGCGTTCGTGCGAGACGGCGCCGTTGAGTGGAACACGATGCCGGTCGTACTCGCGGCACCGGGCCGGCCACGCTCCGCGACGCTCTCGCTGCAAAGCGGCGCGTTCGCTCCGGGCGAATCGGCCAAGGTTTCCTTCGACGGCGCGCCGAGCGGTCCGCAGACGTTCGTCGTGCGAATTAGCCGCGGCGCTCCGTCGGGGAGCGCGCTCTTTCGCTCGGCCCCGTCGCTGCTCGCGATCGGCGTGAGCACGACGCAGACCAGTGCGTCCGGCACGGTGACGTGGCATCCGTGGGTTCGCTCCACCGGCGATCGCGCGCAGGCACTCGGGTTCGTGCGCCGCACGCAACCACCGCCGGAGTTATCGCTCGCGCAAGCCGAGAGCGAGGCGGTCGCGTGGGACGTTACCCGCGCGGCACGCGGTGCGATCGCGATCGACCTTCCTGCGCAGCGCGGCCGTTACGACGTCTCCGTGCTGGGAATCTCCGACGACGGAAGCGTCACGGCCGGATCGTCGACGGTCGTCGTGCGATGAAGGCACGAGGCTAGAACGATGGCGCTGATGCTGCTCGATACCTACGGGCTCGTCTACCGTGCCTTCTTCGCGCTTCCCGGACTGACGACCAGCAAAGGCACTCCCATCAACGCCGTCTACGGCTTTACGATGATGCTGAACAAGCTCATCGCCGACGAGAGGCCGACGCACATCCTGGCTGCATTCGATAAGGGTATGCCGGCCGATCGCCTCGCGCTCTTCGCCGAGTACAAGGCGCAGCGGCGCGTCATGCCCGACGAACTGCGCAGCCAGTTCGCGCTGGTGCGGCGCGTGCTGGAGACCTATCGCATTCCGATCGTCGAGATTGAAGGCCAGGAAGCCGACGACATTATCGCAACGCTCGCGCGGCAAGCCGAAGAGTCGGGCGAACAGACGACCGTGGTAACCGGCGACCTCGACCTGTTGCAGATCGTGGACGAACGCACGACGGTGTTGACGACGCGACGCGGCATCACCGAGCTCGGCCGTTACGATCCCGCGGCCGTTCGCGAGCGCTTTGGGCTCGAGCCGGCGCAGCTTCCGGATTATCGGGGGCTCAAAGGCGATCCGTCGGACAATCTTCCCGGGATCCCGGGCGTCGGCGAAAAGACGGCGAGCAAACTGCTGCAAGCGGCGGGATCGCTCGACGCGCTCGTCGCCGATCCGTCTCTTGCCGGTAATCCGAAGCTCCAAGCGTTAGTCGAGCGGTACGGCCAGCAGGCCTGTCTTTGCCGGGCGGTCTCTGTGGTTCGCCGCGACCTTCCGCTCTCGATCGATTGGGAGAGCAGCCGTTACGACGTGCCGCCGGAGCGCGATCTCTACCACCTCTACTCGGAGCTCGAGTTCAAAACGCTGCTGGCAAAGCTGCAGCCGCCTTCGGACCTTCCGCTCTTCGACACGAGTAAGAAGCTTGGCGGTACGTACCGCAGCTACGTTCACTCGGTCGATCCTCCCGAGTTTGCGCGTCTGGCCGACGAGTTGGCCGTACTCGCAAGCGACGGGAACGTCGCCCTTGCAATGCGCGGCGACGAGGTCGGCGCTTCGGCGCGCGCGGGTGAGGGCTTGAGCTTCGCGCGCGGCGCGCTCGAGCACCGCGGCGTACGAGACGCGCTCGCTCGCCTCGTCGGCGGTACGCACGCCGGCGCCTACGATGCCAAGCGGCTCCTGCACGTCATGCGCGAGGCCGGCATCGAGCACGCACGTTTCAGCGACGATGCGATGATCGCCGCGCATCTGCTCGATCCTTCGCGCGGTTACGCCGACATCGAAGATGCATCGGCGCAGTTGCTCGGCGCGGAGCTGCCCGACGAGGCGGCAGCGTATGCCGACGCGACGCTGCAGATCATCGGCAAGGCCCGCGCGGAACTCGAAGCGCGCGATCAGCTTCGGCTCTATGACGAGTTGGAAGTTCCCCTGGCGCCGGTGTTGGCGAAGATGGAGGCGGCCGGCGTCACGATCGACTCGCGCGAGCTCGAGGCGGTCGGCCGTGAGGTCGACGCGGACGCCGCGCGCTTGCAGAAGCAGATCTACGATTTCGCGGGCGAAGAGTTTAACATCGGTTCGCCGCAGCAGCTCGGCAAGGTCCTCTTCGGAAAACTGCAGATTCCCGGAAGCAAAAAAACGAAGACCGGCTGGGCGACCGGCGTCGAAATTCTGCAAGGCTTGGCGCGCGAGTATCCGATCTGTGCGCTCGTTCTGGAATGGCGCGAAGTCACCAAGCTGAAGAACACCTACGTCGACGTCATCCCGCAGCTCGTCGATCCGCGCGACGGCCGGCTGCGCACCGTGTTCAACCAAACCGCAACCGCTACCGGCCGCCTTTCGTCGACGAATCCAAACCTGCAGAACATTCCCGTACGCGGCGAACTCGGCCGGCGCATTCGCCGGGCCTTCGTCGCACGCAGCGACGAGTACGTGCTGCTGGCCGCCGATTATAGCCAAATCGAACTACGATTGATGGCGCACCTTTCGGGCGATCGCGCGTTGCGCAACGCCTTCGACGAGCGGCAAGATATCCACGACTTCACGGCGCGCCAGATCTTCAACGTACCGCCGAACGAGCGGGTCGACCCGAATCAGCGGCGCATGGCCAAGAGCGTCAACTTCGGACTCTTTTACGGAATGTCCGATTTCGGGCTGGCGCAGCGCTTGGAGATCAGCCGTGCCGAGGCCAAAGAGATCACGACGGCATATTTCGCGCGTTTTCCCGAAGTACGCGCCTTTATTGCGCGGACGATCGACGAAGGACGCCGCACGGGATACGTCTCCACGATACTCGGACGCCGGCGATACATGCCGGGGCTCATCTCCGGAAACTACATGCTGCGTGCCGCAGCCGAACGCGAGGCGACGAACGCACCGCTGCAAGGCAGCGCCGCCGATTTGATGAAGCTGGCGATGGTGCGGATCGACCGCGCGCTCGAAGCCTCCGGTCTCGACGCCACCATGCTCTTGCAGATTCACGACGAGCTGATCTTTGAGGTGCGCGAGAGCGAGCTGGTGCGAGCGTCAAGCCTGGTGCGCGAGCATATGGAGAATGCCATCGAGTTATCGGTTCCGCTCGAAGTGACGCTGAAGTCGGGTCGCAGCTGGTACGACGTCGAGCCGATCCCGGCCGAGGTTCTCGAACGTGTTTAGGCTGAGCGTTGCCGTGCTCGCAGCGGCCCTGCCGACGGTCGTCGTGCACGCGCCGCGCGCCGACCTAACGCTGGAGGTGGCTCGCACCGACGCGCAGCGCGCGCACGGTTTGATGGACCGCAAAACGGTACCCGAGCATACCGGCATGATTTTCGTTTTCGATACCGACGAGCCGGTCGATTTCTGGATGAAAGACACTCTCGTACCCCTCGATATGATCTTCGTTGCGGCTGACGGGACCGTACGGCGCGTCTATTCGGACGTTCCGATTCCGCGTGCCGGCGTCGCCGACGACGCGATACCGCGCGAAGCCGGCACCGCCAAGTACGTGATCGAGCTGCACGCGGGCGAAGCCGCACAAGACGGCATCGCGGCGGGCGTCAGGCTCGATCTTCACGGCGTCTCTCCCTCTATGTAGGCACGCGGCAAATGCCCGAGCTTCCCGAAGTCGAGACGATCGTACGCGGACTTGCGGGTAAGATCGTCGGCAGGACGATCGAGCGCGCAGAGATCCGTCTTGCGAAGATTGCCGTCGCGCCCTCCAAGGTGGCCTTTGCGCGTGCCGTTGCCGGAGAGCGGATCTCGGGAGTGCGGCGCCGCGGCAAGTACGCGGTTCTGGAGCTGGCCTCGGGGCGGTTGCTCGTTACCAGCCTGCGAATGACGGGCCGGCTCGTCGTGGCTATCGGGCGTGAGCCCGAGTTGCCGGGAACGCACCTCGTTCTCCACTTTGCGGGGGGCGGCCGCCTGCGCTTTTCGGATGTCCGGACCTTCGGCAGAATGCGCCTCGTCGCGCTGGGCGAAGCGTGGGACCGCGAACTCGGCGTGGAACCGCTCTCCTCAGGCTTTACACAAGAAGCCTTTATCGGTATGCTGTCGGGGCGGACGACGCCGGTCAAGGCATTGCTCCTCGATCAACGGCGCATCGCAGGCATCGGGAACATCTATGCATGCGAAGCGCTCTGGGAAGCTCGGATTCGACCGAGCCGTCCCTCCGGGAGCTTGAGGAAACCGGCGATTTACCGCTTACGTCGTGCCATCGTCGACATACTGCAACGCGCCGTTGATCTGCGCGGAACCAGCGTCAACGACTACGTAGACGCCGACGGACTGCAGGGTCGTTTCCAAAACAACCTCTCGGTCTACGGCAGAGACGGCCGGCCCTGCCTGCGTTGCGGCGCGCGCATCGTTCGGACCGTACTCGCAGCGCGCGGAACGTGGTGGTGTCGACGATGTCAACGATAATAAAAAATTACGAAAGTGGGAAAGTCAAATCTCTACAACTGAAGTCGCTCCGGTTCAATACGAAGAAGAAGATCAACTAGCACTCGAGCAGCGTCTCTACGAAGAGTCGCTCAAGGTTCTCGACGAAGGACAGGTGCTCACGGGCACGATCGTTCAAAAAGATAAGGACGAAGTGCTCGTCGACGTCGGCGGGAAATCCGAAGGCGTCCTTCCCTTCCGCGAGTTGTCGCTTGCGGTAGATCCAAAGTTGCTGCGCGTCGGCGACAAGCTCGAGGTGATGGTCCATCGCATCGACGAGCTTGACGGAACGCTCTTTCTCTCCGAACGCCGGGCGCGCGCTCTCAAGACCTGGGAGAAGGTGATCGAGGCGCACAACCGCGACGAGGTGATCGAAGCGACCGTGACGCAGGTGGTCAAGGGCGGAGTGCTCGTCGATCTCGGCATGCGCGGCTTCGTTCCGGCATCGCAGATTCGCCGGCAGCCGGTCGGAAATCTCGACGAGCTCGTCGGTCAGCACCTGCGCTTGAAGGTGATCGATCTCGATCATAAGCGTCACCGAGTGGTGCTCTCACAGCGCCTCGTTCTCGAAGAAGAGCTGCAGGCAAAGAAACAGGAGCTGCTCGACACGCTCGAAGTCGGACAGATTCGCGAAGGCGTCGTCGTGCGCTTGGCAGATTTCGGCGCATTCGTCGATCTCGGCGGCATCGACGGTTTGATCCACAACAGCGAGCTTGCCTACGCACGGATCAAGCATCCGTCCGAAGTCGTCAAGATCGGCGACGTGGTTCAAGTAGAGATCATGAAGTTCGATCCGGAGGCGAAGAAAGTCAGCCTCTCGCTCAAGCACGCGCTTCCCGATCCGTGGGATCAGTACGCCGATCGCCTGTACGAGACGAACAAGCTGACCGCGCAGATCGTCAAAGTCACGCCGAACTATCTCCTCGTCGAAGTGATTCCCGGCATCCTCGCGATGGTCCCGAAGGGCGAGTTCGATGCCTCCGCGCAGTTCGGCGCGGGCCAGGAGGTCGAAGTGACGCTGCTCACAATCAATCACGCAACCCGTAGGATCACCGCGTCGATCCAGCACGTGGCCGACGTTCCACCCGAGGAGATCGAGCAGTACGCCGCCGCTGAGGAGATCGGGATCAATGCGGAGACGCCGCCGGTAGCGACGGAGCCGATCCAAGCCGAGTAGGGCTTGCCGTGCGGGTTGGGCTCACCGGCGGCATCGGTGCGGGCAAGAGCGTCGTCGCGGACGTCTTCGCCGGCCTCGGGGCGTTCGTCGTGGACACCGACGCGATCGCTCGGGAAGTCGTCGCGCCCAACAGCGACGGCCTAATTGAGATCGCGCGGGTCTGGCCGCAGACCGTCCGAAACGGCCTGCTGGATCGCGCGGCTCTCGCCGACGTGGTTTTCGCCGATCCGGCCGCCCGCGAGCGTCTCAATGCCCTGCTCCACCCGCATATCCGGCGCCTCGCGCTGGAGCGTGAGGCCCTGGCGAAGAAGGGCCAAATCATCGTCCACGTGGTGCCCCTCCTCTTCGAGACGGGGTACGACCGTCTCATGGATCGTACCGTTCTCGTCGCCGCCCCGCTCGAGGAGCGCATCGCCCGGGTCGTGCAGCGGGATAGGCTCGACGAAAATCGAGTGCGGGCGCGCGTGGCCGCGCAGATCGAACCGGAGCGGGCCCGCGCAGCGGCGGACTACGTTATTGAGAACGACGGCGACTTCGACCGCCTCCGAGATCGCGCTCGAGCAGTCTACGAGGCCCTCACGGGGGCGGGCCCAACCGCGTTTTAAGAGACGGGCCGAAATTTCTCAGGGAATCCTGAGTTTACCGAGCGCTTGTATGGGAATAGGATAACTCGGAACTTTGAACCAGAGAGGAACATCTAATGGCACAAGAGACCGGTAACGCTGGAGGTATGAGCGTTCGCGAGGCAGGCCGCCGCGGCGGCGAGCGCGTGAAGGCGAAATACGGCTCGGAATTTTACGAAGAGATCGGCCGAAAAGGCGGGGAAGCCACAAAGAGCAAGTACGGCCCGTCATTTTATGAAGTAATCGGTCAAAAAGGCGGCCAGCGGCCCAAGCGAAAGGCGGCAGCCTCGTAATCTCCTCTCCTCCGCTTTATTCACGATAGGAAACCGATGGCTGACAAGCACGACCCAGCGTCAAAACGCGAAATGTCGGTGCGCGAAGCCGGCAAAAAAGGCGGTGATACCGTACGCGATCGCTACGGCTCGACGTTCTATGAAGACATCGGTCGTAAAGGCGGAAAGGCGACCCGCGATCGTCACGGCGTGGAGTTCTACGAGTCCATCGGCCAAAAAGGCGGCAAGGTCGTCAAGGAAAAGTACGGTTCGGATTTTTACGAAGAGATCGGACACAAAGGCGGTCAGAAGGTTAAGAAGCTGATTGCCGAGGCCAAGAAAAAACTCGAAAACTCCTGATTCGGCGCATCTCGTTGTCGCCTAAGCCTCGTTTACCGTAGTAAACGTCGGCCGTCGGCTCCCAGAGCTGCATTCGAATCGGGAGTTTTCCCTGCGCTTTCTTGCCGTAGTAACCGTCGGCCGTCGGCTCCGAGCGCTGCATCGATTCGTCAGTGAGCGATTTCCACGCCGCCGTTGACCTTTCCGAGGTGAACGGTGTTGTCGTCGAAGTTGACGGTAATGCCGTCGATCTTCAGCGTCTGGCTTCCCGAGTGCACGTACGCGGGGTGCGGCATCCGCATCATCTTGGCGTCATTGGTCCAGGTGACGAGATCCGTATCGAACGAACGATGTTCGGGATCGTCGATGCGCTCGATGTGAACCTTTCCGATCGCGGTAAAATCGAGCGTCTGGACGTTCAGCTGGACGTGTTTGGCGGAGACGCGGAGATAGGGCTTTCCTTTGCGGAAGACGATGCCGTTGCGCACGCCGTCGACGCTGCCGCTGAGGCCGTCGGCAGAGAGACGAGCGTGGTCGTAATCGAACGTCCAAGAGCGCGTCGCGATGTGATTGTTCATGACGTGACCGCCCCGCAGGTCGATCGGCGCCTGGTTCGGCGGAGGCGGCGGTGTGCCGCCGCCCGCGAGGACCACTTCCACGACGACGTAGATCCCTAAGGCGACACCGGCACCGACGGCGAGCCGTTTCCACCATAGCGGCTTAATGCGCATCGGGCCACTCCGCGCGATGAGGCGGCAGCGTCGCCGTTATGGGAATCAACAGCGCAAGATAGAGCACACCGACGAGCAGCCCGACGGTCGTCGGTCCGATGCGCGAGAACACGGTTGGGAGGCGTGGACCGACGCGACCCGCGACGATCGTTCGAACGCCGACGGCACTTCGCGTCTGCCAGGTTCCATCGGGTGCGATGATCCCGCTGATTCCGGTCGCCGCGGCGCGTACGACGTACGCTCCCGTCTCGACTGCGCGCAACTGTGCGATCTGCGCGTGCATGTAGGGGCCGGAGGTCTTACCGAACCAAGCGTCGTCGGTACTGATCACGAGAAGCTGCGCTCCTTGCCGCACCTGCGCGTAGGCCAGATCCGCAAAGGCCGACTCCCAACAGATGAGCGGAGCGATCGGAAGTGCTGTTGTTTGGTAGACGCCGTCGATTCTTCCGGGCGTCAAGCCGCCGTTGAGCGTGCCGATATACGGAAGCCACGAGAGAAACGCGCGCCCCGGAAACCACTCGGCGAACGGGACGAGTTGCCGCTTGTCGTAGACCGCGTAGCCGCGATGCGGGGAAAAGACGTACAGCGCGTTATAGAGCGCGTCCGGCCCCGCGGCGAGACTCCCGGCGACGATCGTCGCTCGAGAGGCGTTTGCCAGAGCGTCGAAACGGTTTACGAGATCGAAATTGGCGTCGAGTTCCGTGGTGATGACCGTCTCGGGCCACACGATCAAGCGCGGCCGGCCTGCGCGCGCGCGTTGCGTCATCGCCGTATAGCGCCGTACGGCAACGTTGAGCGCACGGCGATTCCATTTGAACGATTGAGCGATGTTGCCTTGAATCGCCGCGACGCGAATCGTCGGTGTCGGCGCGTGCCGCGCCGGCCATGCATTCCATGCCGCGAACGTCAGCAGCGCAAATGCGCCTGCCGCGATCGCGATCGGCCGCCACGTTCGCCGGTGAAGTGCGTCCGCCGCATACGCGCCGATCGCGCAGAGCAGGAGCGTGATGCCGTAAGTGCCGGCATAGGCCGCAATCGCGCGCAACGGCGAGTCTGCCTGCGTGTAACCGAGTTGATCGAACGGTGCGGCGAGAACCCCGATGGAACGCAGCCATTCGCATAACGTAAATGCCGCGGCAGCACCAAGCGGCGCGACGTTCGGTCGCATGTGCGCGTAGGCGACGGCCGAAAGCGCACCGGCAAGCGCGAAAAAGGGCGCCTCTATCATGGCCGGTCCGAGGGCGATAAAGGGGCCGAAGATCCCGATGTATCTTCCGACAGTATGTCCGACCCAAGCGAAGTCGAGCGCAAAAAAAACTAGGCCTGCAAACCAACCGAGGAGTGCCGCGCGTTTCCAGGAGGCTCCTTGCCAAATCCAGAACAGCGCTGCAATCCCGATCGGCACGAGCCACGCCGCGCCGATCTTTGGAAATGCCGCCGCCAAAGCAATAGCCGCACCGGCGGCGATGCCCGCGTCGCGCAGCGGTTCCGAGGAGGCCATGATTCGCAGGTTAAGTTTAGGTTTCGTAGTCGTTCTAATAACGGCGTTCATCGTTGCGGCGTGCGGTCGTCAGGTCACGCCGAATCCCGCGGGCTTAGGGCCCGGCGGCGCGCCTCCGGGGTACATGGCCGTCTTCTTCAACGTTTCGGCACCTTTCAACTTCAGCAACTACCAGTATTTGATCGTCTTGAACACGACCGGCGACGGCCATACGCCCTCGACCGATACGATTCAGACGAACTGGGACGGGTACTCGTGGGCGATCGTCGCACGGGGAAACGGCGTTTCTTCCAACGCGCAAGTCGTGCAGTTCGTTCGCAGCAATAAGAACCCGCACGTTCCTCCGGGGTGGCTCCCGCTTGGCACCACGCCGCAGCAGTTTTCGTATAACCTCAACGCCGGCGGCCTCGGCACCGAGTTTTCGATCCTGGCGCAAAAGTCGATCTTCAACGCTACTCCGTCGCCCGGCCCCTCGCCCAGCTCCACGCCCTCCAACGTCTGGACTTACAACGCGTTCGTAACGGCTGCGAGCGGCTCGGGCGTGTGGCGATTCGTCGATTCGATGGGAGCCGGCGGCCCAGTCGATCCGCAGTACGTTTCGCCGCGTCTGAATATGCTGACGTGCTTCGATAACACGTACTATGCGCTCAACCAGACGATCGGCGATCCGGCCGCGCAGATCGCCAGCATCGAAATTGCGAACAATCCGGCTGCATCGCCGTGCACGTCCGGGTCGACCGGGTCGTAGATCGCCATGCACGAATCTCCCCTCGAATGCTCCCACGACATTTGCAACTGTTCCGTGACCGGACCGGTCGACGGCGCCGAAGTCTACTGCGGCGACTTCTGCCGTAACGCCGACGAGCAGGGCATCGAGGGCGAAACCTGCGCGTGCGGGCACCCGGAGTGTGATACGCCCTAGCACCTGAGCTTCGGCTCGTGCTGTGTTGCGTCGGGCCGCTCGTCGCTCCGCATCCATGCCCCGCTCCTGCTGCACCGCGCTCGCGCCACCTGCTAAGGAAAAGTTTTTCACATCCTGTGAATGGCCTCGCGTCGGAGTCCCCGCCGCAACACATCACTTGCCTTCGCCCCTCGCTGCGTCGCGAGTGAAGAGAAGCTTCAACGGCGTACTTGCCGTAGCGCCGGCGTAAGGGAGTTCTCCAAGCGAGGGCTCCAACTTTTTCGGGCATCACAGGAGGTGATCTTCAAAGCGTGCTCTCCCGAAAAAGTGGCGCAGCAGGAGCGGAACATGGATGTGGAGCGCCGAGCGCCGAGCGGGAGAGCTCCTTGCGTCCGGCGCGAGCGAAAACTTAGAAGTTGAAGGTTGTCGGAACGACTTGTTGCGGTTGGCCGATGTTGAAGACCGCGGTTTGAGACGGGAAGGCGAGCAGATTTAGTCCGACGTTGACTGCCTGTTGCGCTTCGTTATAGAGCACGAGCAGTTGATAGCAGTTGCCGATCGTGTGGGTGAAATAGATAATTTTATCGGAGAAGAACTCGTTGAGGCCCGACGATGGGCGCCAATTGACGTTGGTGACGAATTGCAGCGAGGAGTCCCGGCCAAAAGGAGTCGATAGCTGAAGGTTCGTGGTTTCGAACCCCTGGCCCGGTCCGGGAATGAACGATCCGCTGAGTAAGACCACGGACCTGGCCGAAGGCCGCGCGGAGAGCTGATAGCTCAAGGGCTGCGCCACTCCGTCGAAATTCGTGTTCCATCCCACGGAAAACGCGTAGATGTCGTCGTTGAAGAGCCGAATGAGGTCCTGAGCGTTTTTGGTGTTCATCGTCGGCTGCTGATCGAGATACTGAAACGGAACCAGCGCGGGACCGTTATAGTTCGCTTCGTTATAGGTGATGGTATTGACGACGTGTTTGCCGATCGGCGTCGTCAGGCTCAGATCTTGCTCGACCGACGCCTTGAGGTCGCCGGTGCCGTAAGCGTATTGGTCGACGGTCACGGTACCTTGAAAATCGCTTCCAAAAACCTTGGCTTCGATGGGTCCGGCTTCGACGTTTGCGTCGCCGCGCCACGTTGCCAGCGCCAGTGGCTGTCCTTCGCCGGCCGGGTTGCTGTATTCGCCGACCGTCAGGTCGGCCGAGAGCGGAATGATGAAATGCTGGAAAAAGTTCGTCGGGCGCACTTCGAACTCCGGAATCTTGTTGATGCCGGTTGCCTCCTGCGCGTAGATTTTGTCCCACTCCATCTGATAATCGGCGCCCGAGGTCGTGTACTGCAGCAGATAATCGAACTCGGATTGATTGCTGAACTGGCTTTCGGCGCCGAAGCTCGCGCTGCTGTCGCTAATGTTGTACGTAATAGTTTCGTTCAAGTTTTCGTTGAACTGGCGCGTGTCGGTAAAGGTGAAGCTGTCGCTGCTCGATTGGCCTCCGACGGAGCTGTGGGAATAGCTGTAGTTCTGCGACGTTTGCGCCGTTTGGTGAACGATCGCTTCGCTGAGCGACTCGTTCGGCGGAACGGTGATGAGCGGTCCGTAGTTGGATTGATACGAGAATTGAAAGTTGCTGCGTAAGTGGTCGGAAAAATTTTCCTGTTCGGCCAGCGCGGCGTTCGTCTGCCGCCCACCGGCTTCGCGGTTGTTGATCGTGTAGATGTTGATGCTGGCGCTTCGGCGCCCTTTCTTGCTCGTGTAGAAGGCGACGTAGCCGAGACCCAAGCCCTCCAGCGTATAGTAGTTGACGATGTAGTATCCGTAGTAATACTGATCTTTGCCGAAGGGGATCTGAATCTTGATCCAGGCGCCTTCATACGAATTGTATCCCACTTCGGGAAACCAGTGCGGCTTCGTTCGCTGGTTTTCGAGGCTGCGCAGCGGAATGACGAGCAGCGGAAGATAGAAAACCGCGGCCGCGCCGAGCCAGAGCACGGCCTTGTGCACGACGATCTTGTCGCCCGGAACGACTTCCATGTCTTTGCCGGTGATATGGTACCCGCCGCGAGGGTTCTCGCAGGTCGTAATGTACGGAGCGGAGCCGTGGGCGACGCCGTCGGGATCGGTGTGGAGGTCGGTTGCCGAGAAGTGAATCAAGCCCCGCTGCACGCCCTCGTCGCTCGCGCCTTTGCCGTTCTCGAGCTTCGCCGTCTGCGCGACGGTATCGAAGATGATGACGTCGGCATTGAGAACCGAGTTATGCTCGTGATTGACCAAGAATGGATGTCCGGTGATCGTGATCGTGCGGGCGCCGTCGAAGTGCGCGTGATCTCCGACGATCTCTTCGTCGGCGTAATAGATGTGCACGTTGCCGATGGCATCGCTCGGCTGCCCGCGCGTGCGGTTCCCCGTCCACTTGTCGGAGATTACGGCGATGTAGCCTGGAGAGAGCGTCGGAACGCCGCTCGGCTCCGGTGAGGGTGCCGGGGTTGCTTCGCCGGCCGGCGGAATAGGCGGCGGCGTTTCGCCGCCGCGTACCAAAAAGATCGGCTCCAGCGTCGGTGTTGCCGCAGGCGTGGCGGTTGGAATCGGCGGAGGCGTTACGCCCGGGGTCTCGCCCGGTCGCGCGGGGGGAGGCCGGTTGACCGTATAGGTGCCGTTGCCGACGCCGTTCGGCGCGTTCGGTAAACTGGGCGTCGTGATCGGCGCCGGGGACTCGCTCGGCGCCGCGGTCGCTTGCGCGACCGTTTGCGCGTCGTCGCGATAATGCTGCGCGCAGCTCTGCGTATTAAAGAGGGAAAGCGCGAGCTGCTGCTGATTTTGTTCGGTGGCCGGAGCGATCGCCGGGAAGGCGGCACCGGCACAGGCAACGAGCGCGGAGATCGCGGCGACGCCGCAACGGACTCGACCGCCGAAGGGCACGCCTCAGCGCTCTTCCAACCAGAGGAGAATCACGCCCGCGGTCCCGATCATGATGTTCGGCAGCCAGGCGGCGAGAAACGGGTTCATTGCACCGTTTCTTCCGAAAGCGGACGCGGCCGAAACCAAGAGATAATAGGCGAAGAACGCAATGATCGAGAGCGCGATGCCGAGCATGCGCCCGCGCTTGCCGAAGCGCAGCGCGAGCGGGACGGCCACGAGAACGCCGATGATGCACGAGAACGGCCACGCAAGCTTATCGGCGAGATTGATCTGCAGATTCCCCATGGCCGTGCCGCCGATTCCCTGCGCTTGCAGCGCGTTCACTTGCGTGCGAAGCGATTTGCTGCTCATCGTCCAGGGGTCGTTATTGACTTGACTGACGAACTGCGACGCGGTCTCGCCGAGCGGCAACCCGATCGTGACGCTCTTGACGTGCTGCTGATTCGTAACGAAGCCGTCGTCGTTGTAGCGGGTGTCGATGACGTCGTGCAGCGCGAGCGCGCTTCCTTGCACCGACGCCGTCTTGGCTTGCAGCGTCTCGTTCCAAGGTCCGAACTTTGCCGGCTTGAAGATCTGGACGTCGAGCATCGTCCGGTTATCCGGCGCGACCTGTCCGACGTAGAACGTGTTTCCGGTGTCGGGATCCTTTCGGAAAAACTGCGGTTCGACGGGCAGCGCGTCGGTATGATAGATGATCTGGTAGAAGGTCCGCGTCGAGAGATCGACCGAGGCGGGCGCGACCCACTCGTTCATGCAGTAGGCAATGGCGAACATTCCTACGCCGAAGAGCAGCGGCGCGACCACGATTCGCAGCACCGGGATCCCGGCGGTACGCATGGCGGTCACCTCGTTGTCGCCCATCACCCGGCCCATGGCCAGCAGCGCGGCGAAGAGGCAACCAAAGGGAAACGCCATCGGAATCGCTTGCGGGATGCGGAAGATGACGAATCGCAGAACCAAAAAGACCGGCGCGTGCTGGTTGATGATGTAGTCGGCCGCGAGAAAAAAGATGTTCAGCGCCCAGAAGAGCAGAAACGCGCCGAACGCAAAGAAGAACGGCACCGCCATCTCGCGCAGCAGATAACTGTCGAGAATCGGCAGACGCAGCAGCGACGAACGGACGCGGGGAATCGGCTGTTGATACGTCAGCGTCGCCATCAGCGGCCGCGCTTTAGTAGTTGTGGTACGCGTTGAGCACGCGCACGACGTACGCGCGCGTCTCCGGATACGGGGGTACGCCGTGATAGCGGTCGACCGCGCCCGGTCCGGCGTTGTAGGCCGCGACGGCCAGGGTCACGTTGTTGTGATAGTGATGAAGCAGGGAGTGAAGGTAGCCGGTGCCGCACTGCACGTTCTCGGTCGGATCGAAGGGATTGGCGATGCCGCATCCCGCCGCCGTCCCCGGCATCAGCTGCATGAGTCCTTGCGCGCCGGCCACGCTGATCGCCGAAGGGTTGCCGCCCGACTCGGCCATCATGACTGCGCGAATCAGTCCGGCCGGGACGCCGTTTGCCTGGGAAGCTCCGCTCACCAGCGTATCGATTGCCCCTGGATCGAGCGAGCGGGAAGCATAGGGTAAATAACCCCCGCTGCAGGCGCAGAGCAGGCCCACCAAACCGCAGATTCCAAGGAATCGACTCATCGCAGGGGCGCCTTTCTTCCCCGCCCGCGGCGGGGCCTGGCAGGCAGGCCACGGCTACTTGGCAACTTTCCGATGGTTTTGACCCTCGAGCATCGTTAGAGTTGTAGTCATGAAAACGAGTCTCAACGCCGACCGTATACGCGACGTCTGCCGGTACGTCGAGGATCATAGCGAAGAAGTCTTGACGCTCGCTGAGCTTGCCGCGCGAGCCTCGATGAGCCGTTACCATTTCGCCCGCACGTTTAAGGCCGTGGTCGGGATCACGCCCAAGCAGTATCTGGCCACGGTTCGGTTGCGCCGACTGAAAGAGAACCTCGGGCGCGCGAAGCCGATCGACGTGGCTGCGCTCGACGCGGGCTACGGTTCGACGAGCCGCATCTACGAGAATGCGCCGTCGAATCTCGGAATGACCCCGCGACAGTATCGCCGCGGTGGCGATGGCGTGACGATCTCGTACGCGTCGCTGCCGACGCCGCTCGGGCTGATGACGATCGGAGCGACCGATCGCGGCATCTGTTTCGTCGGATTCGGCGATGCGCAGGATGCGTTGCTCGAAACACTGCGCGCCGAGTATCCCCTGGCGCAAATCGAGGCGATGCGCGAGCCCGGTCACCCGCATTTTCGAGTTTGGGTAGACGCCATTGCGCGTCATCTTGCCGGCGAGGGACCGTCGCCCGACTTACCGCTCGATATTCGCGCCACGGCGTTTCAAATGCGCGTCTGGAGGTATCTGCAAACGATTCCTTCGGGCCACGTACAGTCGTATGCAGAAGTTGCCTCGGCAATCGACCGGCCGAACGCGGCGCGAGCGGTCGCGCAGGCCTGCGCGCAGAACCCCACCGCCGTGCTCATACCATGCCATCGCGTGATTCGCGGATCCGGAGAGCTGGGCGGCTACCGATGGGGCGTTGCGCGCAAACGCGGACTGATCGACGCCGAACGCATCGCCAAAGCGAGCTCGGCACGGTGACCGATTTCGACGTCGTCGTCATCGGCACGGGCGCGTCGGGAACGGGCGTTGCGCAGGCGTGCGCGGCGCGCGGCCGTCGCGTTGCGATCGTGGACCGCCTCCCATATGGCGGAACGTGCGCGCTGCGCGGCTGCGACCCGAAGAAGATTCTCGTCGGAGCTGCCGAGCTCGTCGACTGGTCGCAGCGCATGCACGGGAGCGGCATCGCCGGAACGGCCGCGATCGATTGGAACGAGCTGATGCGCTTCAAGCGTTCCTTTACCGATCCGTTTCCGGCGCAGCGCGAGTCGGCGCTGCGCGAATCGGGGATCGCGACCTATCACGGCGCGGCGCGATTCGTGGGTCCCACGACGGTCGCCGTCGAGAGCGAGCATCTCTCGAGCCGCAATATCGTCATCGCAACCGGCGCGCGTCCAGCGCCGCTGCCTTTCGAAGGCGAAGCGCTGCTCGCAACGAGCACGGACTTTCTCGATTTGGATCGCCTGCCCAAACGCATCGTCTTCATTGGCGGCGGATATATCGCGTGCGAATTCGCGCATCTCGCGGCGCGTGCCGGTTCGGAGCCGGTCATCCTTCAGCGAGGCTCCCGCATTCTCGTAGGCTTCGAGCCCACATTAGTGGACGAGATCGTCGACGTCGGTAAAGAAGTCGGCATCGACCTGCGGCTCAACGTCAACGTGAAAAAGGTCGAAGCCGGCGAAAAAGGATTTCGCATCAGCGGCACGGCTGACGAGGCAAGCTTTACGATCGATTGCGACCTTGCGGTCCATGCCGCCGGACGCGTACCCGATCTCGACGATCTCGCGCTCGACGCCGGCGGAGTGGACCGGACGAACCGCGGCGTTGCCGTCAACGAGTTTCTGCAGAGCCATTCGAACCCGGCCGTCTACGCCGTCGGGGATTGCGTGGACGACGGTGGCCTTCCATTAACCCCGACGGCGTCGGCGCAGGGCGAGGTCGTTGCCGAAAACATCGTGCACGGCAATCGCCGCGCGTTCGACGCCCTCGGTCTGGCGAGCATCGTCTACACGATTCCTTCGCTCGGCATGACCGGGCTTTCGCGAAAAGCCGCGCAGGAGCGCGGCACACGTTTTCACGTACGCGAGGCAGATTCCACAGCGTGGTACTCCTCGCGGCGCATTCGCAGCCGCCGTTCGCGCTATCTGCTGCTCGTCGAAGAGGGAACGGAACGGATTCTCGGCGCGCACGTTCTCGGAGAGCATACCGAGGAGCTGATCAACATCTTTTCGCTGGCAATCCGCGCCGGGATACCGGCGGGCGTGCTCGAGAGCACGCTCTTCGCCTACCCGACCGCCTCGTCGGATATCGACTCCATGCTGAAGAGTGACTAAGAGCGTTCGCCCGCAATCGACTTGAATGCCGATTGCGCCGGAACGTCGCACGCAGCTATGGCGATCGCCCATGCTTGGCTCGGAAACGGGCGTTCGTTCGATACACGACGGACCAGCCAGTTTTCCGAACGTGCGTTCGATGGTGCCGCGCCCGCAAAAGCTTGCGCCGTTGTCGGTTCCATATAGGCGATGCTGCTAGGAACCCTCCGTGCCGCTTAGAAAAACAGAAGCTGATGCCAATCTTGATAGAAGGCAATGCTGGAGTCCTAAGAATTCCAGGAGGCCGTGCTGGCCGCTTCCGGGCGAGCAGCTAGTGAGCGCCCGCGCGATTCCGGCGAGCCGGCGGAGCATCACTGGGCTCCTTCCCAGTCGGAAGACCGGCAGAATGATTCCCTTCGAGTCGGCGCTCGAGCGGGACTTTGCGACGGTGCTCGAGTTCAGCGCGGACGTCGAATCCTATGAGACGCAGCCGGTTCGCGTTGACTATCGCGCGTCATCGGGGCGCCGGACGTCCGGATACCCCGATTTCCTGGTCAAATTCCGGCCAGGAGGCGGGCCGCCGCTGCTCTGCGACATCAAATACCGCTCGGAGCTTTTCGCACGCTGGAAGGCCTTGAAACCCCGGCTCAAAGCGGCCCGCCTCTTCGCTCGAGATCAGGGCTGGGACTACTGCCTGAAGACCGAGGTGGAGATCCGCGGCACATTCTTGGAGAACGCCCGGTTTCTGTTGCCCTTCGCGCGCTGCGCGGCCGATCCGGTCCACACGGAAATCCTGATCAAAATGCTGGCCCAGCTCGAGACGACGACCGTTCAGGGGCTGCTCGTGGCCTGCTGTCAAGACGAATGGAACCGAGCCGTGCTCATCCCGACGCTGTGGTGTCTGGTGGGACAGCGCGGCATCGGAATCGACTTCGATCAGCCGGTCGGCCTCAACAGCGTCATTTGGAATCCGGCGTCCGCGTGATCGGCGGACTCGGGATCGCGATAGAACGCGGCCGCGATGTCAGAGCCCACGGGCGGCGTTACGTCATCACCCATGTGCTCGACCTCGACGCCGTCATGGCCCAGGACATGGACACGGGTCGGATCGAGCGTCTGCCGATCGCCGATCTGCGCCCCTATGAGCAAGCCGACGAAAAACCGGCCGCTGCGCCTGAACTTTCAGCCGTCGACGAGCGGGATTGGGACACCGCGCGCAGGCGTCTGAAGCTCATTGAACCGTTTCTGAACCGTTCGCGCAACCCGTCTGCGGAGATCTACGCGGCGGCCGAACAGTTTGGAATTGAAGGCTCGACTCTCTATCGGTGGATGCGGCACTATCGCGCAACCGGAACGCTCACCTCGCTTTTGCCGAATCGCTCCAAAGGCGGTCAGGGCAAGCCTCGCCTGCCGGCGCAAACCGAAGAGATCGTCAAGCACGTGATCGAGCATTTTTATCTGACCAAGCAGCAGCCATCGCTCGAAGCGACCTATACGGAAGTCGTGCGCCTGTGCCGCGAGGCGAAAGCGCACGTACCTCATCGCAACACCGTCCGAGCTCGAGTGAACCAGCTCACGCTGAAGCAGCGGTTGAGTCGCCGCGCCCATCGCAAACAAGCCAATGATCTAATGGAGCCGCGGCCGGGCGAGTACGATGCCGGCGTCAAACCGCTCTCGATGGTGCAGATCGACCACACCGAGCTCAACATCATGCTGGTCGACGAACAATATCGTCAGTCAATCGGGCGGCCGTGGCTCACGATTGCCCTTGACGTCTACAGCCGAATGGTGCTCGGTTTCGTCGTCTCACTCGACTCACCCGGCTCAAGCAGCACCGGTCTCTGTCTGACGCATGCGATCTTGCCGAAAGAGGCGTGGCTGGCCAAACGCAACATCGCCAACCCCTGGCCATGCTGGGGCTTTCCCGGCGCGTTGCATCTCGACAACGCAAAAGAGTTTCGCGGCGAGATGGTGCGGCGGGCTTGCGAGCAATACGGAATCGCTCTGAACTTCAGGCCTTTGGAGCGACCGCGTTACGGCGGCCACATCGAACGACTGATGGGCACCCTGTCGACGATTCTGAGACCGCTCGACGGAGCCACGTTCTCCTCGCCGGCCGAGCGCGGCGAATACGACTCCGAAGGGCGCGCAACCATGACGATCACCGAGTTCGAGTGCTGGTTCGCGGAATACATCACCGGCGTCTACCATCAACAATATCACAGCGGCATCAGGAGCTCACCGATCCAGCGCTGGCGAGATGCCATCCTCGGCAACAAGGATCATGCGCCGCTCGGCGTGCCCGCGAGACCCGATGACGAAGACCGCATCCGACTCGATTTCATGCCGCTGGTCGAGCGAACGATTCAGCCGTATGGGATCGAGGTCGATCACGTGTTTTATTACAGCGACGTCTTGAGAGAGTATCTGGCGCGACCGCCTCGCAACGGTCCGCGCAAGTTCATCTTTCGGCGAGACCCTCGCGACGTCAGCGTCATCTATTTTTGGCACCCAGATCTCCGGCAGTACGCCGAGGTGCCCTATCGGAACCCCGGCAATCCGCCCATCAGCCTTTGGGAGTTGCGCGCTCTGATCAAGCGCCTCGTGGCGGAAGGCCGCGCTCACATCGACGAGGAGGGCATTTTCGAAGCTCAGCGGCGCCTGCGCACTCAGCAAGAGGAATCGAAAAAAATCACCAAGCAGGTGCGCCGCCATCGCGAGCGCTCAAAGGCGCACGCACGACGGGAACGCGTTTCACTGACGCCACCCGACATTGAAGCACCGCTGATTGACCCGAAGGCGCTGAAGCCGTTCGAAATATTTGATGTTTGAAGCGAATGCCGCCAGAAAGGAAGCTCTGGTCAAGCTTCGCGGCACGCGCTTCATCAACTATCCCATTGCCGACAAAATCGTCAGCCAGTTAGAGGACCTGATGCGGTTCCCCAAGGTCCATCGGATGCCGAACCTGCTCATTGTCGGCGAGACCAACAACGGCAAATCGATGATCATCAATCGATTTCTGCGACTTCACGAGCCAAAGGTACATCTCGCGGGACAACCATCCGAGTTTCCGGTCTTGGTCGTGCAAGCGCCCAACGTGCCAGACGAAGGCCGCCTCTACAACTCCATTCTATCGCAGGCATACATCCCATTCCGATCCTCATCCCGCGTTGACGTCCGTCAAACGCAGGTGATCCAGATACTCGATACGATCGGTGTCAAGATCCTGGTGATCGACGAGATCCACAACATTCTGGCCGGCACGATGGCGAAGCAGCAGCAATTTCGCAACGCGCTCAAATACTTGGGCAATGAACTGCAGATACCGATCGTGGGCGTGGGCACTAGCGAAGCGTTCTTTGCGATCCAGGTGGACAAGCAACTCGAAAATCGCTTCGACCTTGCGCTCGTCCCGAAATGGACGATGGGTCCTGATTTCCAGCGTCTTCTCGTCAGCTTTGAAGCGGCGCTGGATCTTAGAAAGTCATCGAATCTCGCGGACGGCAAGCTGGCGCAAAAAATCTTGGCGCTGAGTGAAGGCACGATTGGGGAGCTAGCCAGGCTATTGGTTTCCGCAGCTTGCCACGCCATTGACTCCGGCACGGAAAGGATCGATTCGCAGATGCTAGACATTTGTGAGTACATTCCACCCTCGCGGCGAGCGCGAACCCTCCGTTAGCCGAAGCTCTCGTTGGGATGTGCTGGTTAGTTCACCGACTTAACGCAGCAGACATCAGGAAAATCAGACGACTTCTAAACGCTTGGGACGCTTCCGTTATATAAGTCTATATAAGCCGGAACAAATGACCATTCCGTGAGCCGTCCTAAAGGTTGTGGCACGAAAGCTCGCGTCGAACTGGTGGAGGTACGACTGCTAGCTAATGGGCTAGCGAGGTTGGCCAAAGCACCGTGTAGAAGCGACCAGCAAACCAGCCCGCGGTTGGAATAGGGCCCTGCACCAGAAGCCAGATTTTGCGGAGGACGTGGCATGCGGTGGCACATCTCAGCGACTCTAGCGCTCGTTTTGGCAGTACAAGGTAGCGGATCAGCTGTAGCGAGGAGCGACCCTCAAGGCCTTGGCCCGGAGATCGTTGCCGCGGCTTCTGGACCTAAGCGGAGCGTGTCACACCGTCGAAAGCAGTTCGTGCAGCCCAAAATTAACCATACGCCAGTCCCACGCCGTCCCTTTCCGGACTATTCAAGTCCACTGCGCTATTCCAAACTGATTCCGAAGCCAGATGGTTTCGTGCGCAAATGGGCGGCAATCCATCCGGTAGATCTGACAAAACTCCAACGCGTAAATAGTAAAACAATTCGTGCCCACACGAACAAAGCGTCTCAGAGCACGGTTAACAACGCGCTAAGGGCTGCTGCGCAATTTGATAAGCGAGTAGCATCGCCGTCGCTGACGACTTCGGCGACGGGCGTTCTGCCCTGGTGGCCTTACGCGTCACGTTTGATTCCCGGACTCGGTGTCGCGATGGCAAATGTAACCAACTTAAATTTCTTGCTAGCGGAAAGCGACGTGGCGATTCCAGGAGGGGAATTAGGTTTAAACTTTACACGCATTTATAACTCAGAATCGCAACATGATTGGCAAAATGACGATGACTCGACACCTTCAGTCTTCGGAAATCGTTGGACCAATAATCTCGACGTGCATTTAGGCTGGGTGTCCACGGGGCTCGTCACTGGAACTATTGGCGATGAGGGACGGCCACATCAAAGCAAGTCCACGTCCAGAGGCCAGCTCGTCGATAGACACCAGCGATAGCGACTGGCAATTGAATTTGCCGCAGCGCCCATTTCGACAATGTTTGCGAATTTGCGCGTGATCGTCTGGCCCAAAGATGATGCGATCGGCAGAAGAACGCTGATGACATCATTCGCAAGGGATTCGAAAGGCCTTAAAGTTTTGATGAAAGGCGCAGAATTGAAGCGCACTATCGATCTCGGGACTGCGACTGTTAGTTCGGTAACGAGAGAGGAAGCTATTGCACCATGGTCCTGATCCGGCAAGGTCGTCATTGCCATAACCTACGCCAAGCTCAGGCTCGTGGTCAACAACACGGACGCCGGAATCTTCTGCCCGCACCGAGACGTCGGAGCGAACCTAAGACTCGTCCAACGCCTCGGCGGGCACTTGAAAACCGGCCACCCATGGGCGGTTCAAAATAGGCCAGTGGCCACCGTCATGCCCGGACGGAGTGGTTCGTAGGGCGGGGTTTGGATTATGCCGGGCTTGGAACCTTGCGGCGGCGAGCGGCGAGGCTCGATTCGTGGAGCCGATAGCTCTTGCCGCGAATCTCGATGAGGTTGCTGTGGTGCATCAGGCGGTCGAGGAATGCGGCGACGGCGGGCGTGTCACCGAATAACTTCGGCCAATCGTCGAGCGGCCGATTCGACGTGATGATCGTTGATGCGCGCTCGTAGCGTCGCATCACGATCTCGAGCAAATCCTCGGCTGCAGCTGCTGGTAGCTTGCGCATGCCGACGTCGTCGACGATAAGTAACGGGATTTCGCTGTACGTCGCGATCGCTCGCGGTCGTTCGCCGGTTGCGGCGGCAAGTACGAGTTCCTCAAAGAGAACGTGTGCCTCGCGGTAGATCACTTGAAAGCCGGCATGGATTGCCGCCATGCCGATGCCCTGCGCGATGTGGCTCTTCCCGCACCCGGGATTTCCTAAAATGAGGCAGTCCTGGTGCTGCTCGATAAATCGCCCCGTTGCTAACTCGTAGACGAGTGCTCGATCGATCGACGTGTTGAACTTCCAGTCGAATGTATCGAGCGTCTTACGATCACGGAAGGCGGCGAGCTTGAGTCGCCGCTCAACAAGCCGATCTCTGCGGCGATTGAGCTCGTCGTGAACCAGAAGGCCGAGAAAATCGAGTGGCCCAAGTGTATCTGCTCGCGCTTGCTGCGCGCGAACGTGCACCGTATCGGCCATACCGCCAAGCCGGAGTTGGCGCAGTGCTCGATCGAGCTCATCAGTTGTCATACGGTTCTCCTTGAGTCAGAAAAGCGAAGTGCTGTGAGTATCTGTCGATCTCCGGAATAATCTTGTGATGCGTCGTCAACGGCGCGGTGGGGTGCTGGGCGAGATACGTGCGTAAGAATCGTAGACGCCAGGTCTGCGCGGTGACGGCAAAGGTACAGGCGCGCTCGAGCGCTTCTGGACCGTATCGACCCGCTAAATCGAGTACGCCAAAGAGCGTGCGCGCGGCTAGGGCGCCGCGCTCGTTCTCGACCGCTCGCGCAAAGATCGCAGAAAAAGGTCCGAAATGGCCGATGCGAGCTACGAGATCGAGTACCTTGATCGGCGTTTGCCTTGGGCGATCGGCCTCGACGATTCGGCGCTGTCCTTTGCCGGTGACGGCGTGCTCGCGAATGAGCTGCTGCGTTCTCGGATCGATGATGCGAACCCAGAGCCGGCCGATGTGCACGGCGACCCTGGTGCCGACGTAGTGCGGGGGAACGTGATAGTAGGCTCCGTTGACTTCGATAGAACCGTCGAAGTGCACGGTGCGCTCGCCGACCTGATAGTATTCAAAGCGCGTGGTCGGCAAGGGCAATAAGAGCGGGCGCTCCTCCTCGAACATCGCTCGTACCTGACGCTTCCTGGTGCGCGTGAATGCGCGTCATCGCCCAGTGCTCGTTCCAATGCAGCAAGTGCGCGTTGTGCTCCTCGATGCTTTCAAAGCGCTTGCCCTTGAGCGCGCCCTGGACGTAGCCGATCGAAGATTCGACTTTCCCTTTCAAATCGGGAGCGTACGGACGGCACGGCACCGCGATTGTTCCGTAATGCGCGAGAACGGCGGCATAGAGTTGATTGATCTCCGGATCGTAGATGTCCGGGTCGCGTACGCCTTCTTTGAGGTTGTCCAAGCGAACGATCCGAGTTGCGCCGCCGAAGTAGGTGAACGATTCTTCGTGCAGCTCGCACCAGACTTGCCTCGACGATTTCCAAACGACTTTCGGGAACATCGCTCGGCTCATCCCAAGTGTCATCACATACAATCGTGGCCGGCGATACTTACCCGTTCTGGGATCTCGCGTTGGCGCGCCCTCGCCGTAATCAACTTGGGACTCCTCAGCCGGGGGCGTTTCGAAACGACAACTGAACTTTGGATCCGCCGGTGGGCGCAGCTTGCGCACGAAGCGTTTTACCGCGTCGTATGCGCCTTCGTAGCCGTGATGCTCGACCAGGCCCTGATAGATGACTCTGCTATTGCAGCCCTTGGCGACTTCCGCCGCGATGAGCTCGCGGTAGGGCTCGCAGCCACTTCGGGATTGAGTCTCCGGCCCGTCGACCGCCTCGCCGAGGTCGGTGGGCACTTTGGCCGGTTTTGGTGGCAGCAGGCCAACCTCGCGGCCGATCCGCGCGATCGTTTCGCGGCGATGCCCGGTTTCGCGCTCGATCCTTCGCTGCGTCCAGCGTAGGCGCAGCAGGCCGATGATCGTTTCTCGTTCCGTCATGCTCAGTTCGTTCATGGCGGCGCTTTCGCGCCGGGAACGCCGAGCCGACGGCGGCTAGCCGGGGTGGCCTATTTTGAAAGTGCCCACCGACTTTGGCCGGTTTTCAAGTGCCCGCGACTGGCCGCTTTTGGGTGCCCCCCGAGGCTGCCGTTCGCTTTGTTGAATAATTTAGTTCTACAAACGGCGGAGCTTCAAGAGGTCGACTATCAAGTTAGCGATACCAATGATTTGCTCTACTTTATTATCGGAAATTTACAGGCCCCATTAAGAGATGCCGCCACGACGAACGGTCTCACAGATTGTATGGCAGACATCGACAATTGGGAAAAAGGCCTCGACAGCTGCAAACAACAACTCAATATCGTTGCCCCAAATCCATCGCTGACCGCACTTCGCGTTACGTAGCGAGGAACGGTATCCTCGACGAATCTCGGCGTAATGATAGTTGCTAGGAAACTCCTTCATATGAAGTGGGCGTTCTTCAAGGAAGGCGACTAAGGCGCAAGTCGGGATTTCGCCGACCGATCACGGCGCTAGGCTTTCTGGTCGCAATCGATCTTGGTAGGACGATGCGAAGTTCAAAAGTCCGTATAAGGCGCGACTTGCGCTTGAGGTAGGCACTATCCAAGCGAGCTGCGAATAACTTGACTGCGGATTTGTCTACCTACGATGATGTCTCCAGCGGTACTGGCAGAGCTTTTGCCATCTGATGGATCAACTTGGCGCCTAACGTATGCCGGGCCTATTGTGAAAGTCGTCGAGCGGAGGACTCCGTGCGTAACGTTGCGCTTCGCACCATTCGAACCTCGGAATCGAACGAGAACGACGCTCGTGTCGCAAACCAGCATCGATGACGAGTCGGGCCATATTATAAAGGCGGCGGTATCGGACATCAGTTGGTTTCGTCTCGGTTCCCTTTGGACGGACGGCCGGCCCGAAGATTATCCAGATTATGAAGAGAACATCTTCGACCTAGAGATTGCGAACTGTGAAGCACAGATTCGGCGAGGTTATGACAAGAGCAATGAAGGCTGGCGTTATATACCGCGAACGCGCTATCGAATCTGGAACGATGTATCGCAAGGTTCCTTCTTGGTGCTTCAATCGAAGGGCAAATATGAGCGCCTCATCATCCCGTGTTTTGAAATCTTTCGTTTCTACTACTTTGGGGTCTCAGGTAAGTTCGGTACGGCTCTTATAGACGGTTCTCACATCATCCGTCGCTATGAAACCGTAGATGAGCCACGGTGCAGTTGGCCGGATCGCAATGGGAATGCGCACGTCAGACTGGGACGATCGGTCGATAACGTCGATCGAGTAGAAATAGCTCGGGCGACGTTTGCGGAGATCGCGCGGCGAAACGTCGAAATGCTAATCCCGAGAATGGCGACTAGATATGCGAGCTCCGGACTAACCATTGGCTTTCCCTTCGAGGGATCCACAAAGCTAACGGTTAGAGGTGTCAACTTACAGACATTTGCTCCGCGGAGCTTTCTAGCTTTGACGATCGAGCAGTGTACCGGTCCAATGCCCTTCAAACATCTCACTTATGCGCGAGCTAACGCGAGTACGCGCGATCGGCCGGTCAGCGCGAGTGTTATAATTCGGAAAGGTGGCGCTCGCGCTGCGCCACAACCTTCCGGCGCCGAGACTCCGCCGTACACGCAACGGTCCGATCCTCGCTCACGTGATGCACCCTTTGAAGCGGGCGGCATGTTACAGCCAGAGCGCTACGGCGGGACGTTCACCGAGGCTGAAGTCGAACGAGGACCCATCAGGCAACGCCGCGTCTCTCATCAGCTCTACTGCCAAGAGACCTATGGAGAGGTCTATGCGAGTGGCGTCGCAGCACGTGAAGCAAACGCGAGAGCGATGGTCCTCACTGCCGAGCAAGCGCGAACGCTATCCGACCAACTCGTACAGTTTCGAAAGACGATTCACGCCCTTTGCGCGGTCGACCGAGATGTCAAGGTGTCGCATCTCGACCACTACGTGTTGCCACCATATCCCCGGAATGTCAAACATCCCGGCGCGTGGAGTTGGTCGTATCTGGACGGACTGAAACGAATCAATCTTAGGCGCGCGTCGGTGGCGATCATCACTTATCGAAGCAGCGCTTTCGCCATCGTCGAAATTGAGCGAAGGTCCTCGGAACAGCATTCCGAGTTTTTCCAAACCGCAGTATTTGCACCGCCCAAGCGGTCGATTTCAGGTCCGGATATCGAGATAATGCTCGATTTCATTGTACGACAACGTGGGGTTATGACCGGATCAGGAAACGCTCTAACAAAAATAATGCCTGGATGGTCGGTTACCGGGTCGTGGCATATCGGGAAGAATGCTAAAGAACGCGCTCAGCGACTGCGCGAAGCAATAGTAAGGAAGCTATGCGAAATTCTTTGATAGGAACCCTTGCAAACAAAACGAGACCTTCGGCGAAATATGTGCAGGTGGTGAAGCGTGCAGGCATCTCGGCGCACGACGTAGAGCACAAGTCCAGCAAAGGCAAGCCTCTTAAGGTAACCTTGAGGAGCGATTTCGGCGTCCTTCCGCTAGTGCCTATTCGCTGTTACTTCCATCAGTAGACCAGACAGTAATAGCAAATCGCACCCTTCACGGTAGGATGTTCCTCGGTGTAAGGGCGTACTCCAAAGGCTTGCTGACGAAGATGAAGTTCTGGCCCATCTGGCCAGGGAATTTCTCGTTCCGCGAGAAGTCGCTGCTTGGTCGATTTGACTGGGAGGAATTCAATCGTGGAACTTTTGGATGCTAAGCACCGCTCATTCTTGACTTGTGTCCTCGTCGCGCTAAGCGGTTGTAGCTCCGCAATGCCAAACTCGAGTACATCCATTGCGCTGTTTCCGAGCCACGTTTCGGAAAATCGTGGCCAGCCAGTATCGGGTCGTAATGGTCATCGAACCAAAGGCACTGATCTACTTTACATAGCAGATTCGACCGGTTACGTTTATACGTTCACGTATCCGAACGGCACTCCGGTGGCAAGTTTTGGCGCTGACGCCTCAGGGGGAATATGCTCCGATCAATCCGGCGATGTATTCGTCACCGACTTCGGAGGCGAAAAGGTCTTTGAGTATGCTCATGGGGGAAGCAGTCCAATCGCGACGCTTCTACCCAACGCCGAGCCTCGCGCCTGTAGCGTGGATCCGATAACGGGCGATCTAGCCACCGTTAACACCGATTACGGCAGCACTACAAACGTTTCGATATTCAAGAATGCCTCGGGTTCTCCAACAAAGTATGCCGACCCAGGGGCGGAATTTGGCCAAACTTGCAGTTACGATGACCAGGGCAACCTATACATTTCCGCTTACAATAGTGGCGCGCCGTTTTTCATTGCGGAGCTTCCTCACGGGACCTCGAACTTCACGAACATTACCGTGGCTGGCGACTTTCGAGGAAATAACTTTCTGAGTTGGGACGGCAAGTATGTAGCTGTCACTAACGCGAAGCAAGGTAAGGCTGTGATAGTATCCCGGATACAAGTTTCAGGTTCGAGCGGCACGGTCGTTGGCACCACAAAACTTCAGGGTTCGGTTGGTTATCGAAAATATTTCTTCATTCAGGGAAACAAGATCATAACACCAAAAAGCGGCAAGGGATTCGGGGCGAGAAAAATTGGCATCTGGAAGTATCCGTCCGGGGGTGCCGCAACAAATGTTATCAAAGTGCCAAAAAACACCGAATTCGGCCCGGGCATTGCACTCGGAATCACTATCAGTCCCGCCAGCCCCTAACATAAATAGCAAGTATAGCAGATAACTGCAGGCTTTTAGGCAAAGTCCGTCCTTTCCGCAGGGCTTTAACCTGCGAGTAGTCCGCTTCATTCCCGAACTTGAGATCCGCGTTCATCGTTTGACTGAAGTCCATCGGAGGATAAAATGTCGACTGATTTTATCGTTAGTGCCGGCGGGACCGGACCGAACGCATATCCTGGCGTTGAATTCGACTCGACTGATGGTGTATATCGCGAGGACCGAGAAGTAGATGGAATCATGTATCGGGCTATCAATGCAACATTTGATGGCTCTATGTGGTCGTTGGTAGATCCTGGAGCAAGCGCCTATGCAATAACGCAAAACCCAGACAATACGATCGGCCATCTCACGAATCCGCCGACGAGTCCTTGGCCGACCAATAAGTGGCTCGGTACAACTAACATAACGATATTTTATGCTGCTGATTACGGCTTAAGTACAAGCGACATGGTCGGGACCCCAAATACGGCTGCGCTGCAAGCAGCGGTAAACGCCGCAGCTGCAGCCGGCGGCGGCGTTGTCTATATCTCGGACGGTGTTTACCTTCTTAACGGACAAGTCAATGTTCCAACCGTTTGGCCACCTGCGATGGGCTCGAAGGGAGTTGGTTTCGTTATTTCCGGAGCTGACGCTGGCACAGAGTTAGCGCAACAAGATCCGAGCGTTCCAATATTTTCAATAGTGCCAACTTATGGGGATAACGGTCAAAGTGGGGTGTTGATTCAAAGGCTCCGACTCAAGTATGCAAGCGTTGATGTGAGCGTGACCCCGCAGGTTTACGCTGTCCACTCCGAAGCGGCAAGCGTCGTATGTAGAGATTGCTATTTTGGAGACTGCCCGGCAATGTATATGGGGGGACTGCAGAACGGCTTGACGTGTTGCACGATCGACTATGACGTCGATCAGAGCGACATTACGGAAAATGCAACCATGGTCTTTATGACCGGCTCGCAAGATTTTGTTGATCAAACGACAATTAGGCAAAAGACGCAGCACAAGGGCGGTCCGACCGGTTGCGTAGGTATCGAAATTGGCACGGTGTCGACGTGCTTTGTCTCCAATGATCACATCTCGGACTTTGACACCGGAATCTATATACACGGAGGAACGACGCCGAATTTAATTCATGGATTTTTTAGTAACATTAGTTGTCAATCCTGGAGTCATTCTGTTCTTATCCAGCCAAATGTGAGTGGCGGTACCGTCTTGAAGCTGCCCGGGTTCCGTGGACACTTTCCACTTTGTGGAGAAGGGTCCACCAATGGCCAAGAAACATCCTCGTGCCTACCCCTTGGAGTTCCGGGCTAAGATCGTCGAGCTGGCTCGCGCGGGCCGTCGACCGGAAGATCTCGCAGCCGAGTTTGAACTCTCCAATCAAACGATCCGCAACTGGATCAGGCAGGCCGATCTCGACGCCGGGAAGCGAACAGACGGCCTGACGAGCGAAGAGCGAGCGGAGCTCTTCGCGTTGCGTAAGAAAGTGAAGCAGCTCACGATCGAGCGCGAGATTTTGTCAAAAGCGGCGGCCTGGTTCGCTCGGGAGACCGAGACACTGCCGAAGAGATCTTCCGACTCGTGAAGAGCAATCAGGCCAAGTACCGTATTTCCACGATGTGCCGTACGCTTGGGGTCTCCACCAGCGGGTACTATGCGTGGCTCCTTCGCAGGCCCTCGCCGAGAAAGCAGCGCGACGTTCAACTCGGCGACCACATCGAAGCGATTCACAGGCGGTCGCGCAACACGTACGGGCGCCCCCGGATCAAGGCCGAGCTCAAAGACGACGGAATATCGATCAGCAACGATCGGCTGGCGCGATTGATGAATGAACGTCAGCTCCAAGGCGCTAGCCGTCGCAAGGGCATTCGCACAACGGTGCGCGATCGCGATGCACGACCGGCTCCTGACCTCGTCGACCGCAAGTTCGTCGCCGATGCGCCGAACAAACTTTGGGTAGCGGATATCACCTACGTTCCGACCTACGCGGGCTTCTTGTTCTTAGCCGTCGTTCTTGACGCGTTTAGTCGGCGTATCGTCGGCTGGGCGACGAGCTCGAACATGAAAACGCAGTTGGTCCTCGACGCGCTCAATATGGCAATCCATCGGCGCCGGCCAATCGACGTCGTTCACCACTCAGACCAAGGAACGCAGTATACGTCAATCGCGTTCGGCTCACGCTGCCGAGAAGCTGACATTCGCCCGTCAATGGGATCCGTTGGGGATTGTTACGATAACGCGATGTGCGAGAGCTTCAACGCCACGCTGGAGTGCGAGCTACTCGCCCGGCGCCGGTTTCGCACACATAAGGAGGCAGAGCTGGCGATCTTCGACTTCATTGAAGGATGGTACAACCTTCACCGCCGGCATTCCGCACTCGGCTACCGATCGCCGGCAGTCTTCGAGCGGGAAACCGCCGCATGACTTTCCAATCTCAAACTATCCACGAAAGCCGGGCAACTTCAATCATTATTTCGGGCCACTTGAGTTTTACGCAAGCAACAATACAGCAACCATAACACAAATCTTAGTGGATGGCCATAACACGCAACTGTTCGCCGGGAGCTTTTACCTTGCGCCAGGCGAGAATGCTGTGGTGACATGGTCGCCGGCGACACTCGCCATCCACCTAATCGTAATTGGAAAATAGCAACCACACCACTTCACGGACCTTCTTCCGGTTTTCCTGACTCAAGCAACTAGTAAATCTCTAAAAAGACAGCGTAGCCTGCGAAGTTTAGGAGTAAAGCAGGGAGTCACCAACGTTTGCGAGTTCTGGATCAAATCGTGCCATGGACACAGGTGTGCGCGAGGGTCGAGTCGATTATCCCGCGGGTTAGCGACCGGCGATCGCCTTAAAGCGCAACGCTGCGGACTCATTGGAGCGTCAAGCCTAGCGTTCGTGCAGGCACGTCGTAGGGCTCCGATTCCCCGGGCTCGTGACGCCTCGACACCTGATACTTCGACTGGATCCCCGACTACAGATCAGCAAGTCAGTTTCCGACGAAAGAGGAAACCGCGGACGCCTTTATGGCAGCGGATCCTGTAAGTGCAACTATTCTAAAGGGGTTCAAATGTAATCTGTATCGCTCGGGCGCCGGGTGCCCGTTGAATCGTCTAAGTGTGGCGACTCGGACGGGACGCTCTCTTTCCTCCTCCGGACCTCAAAAGCGTAACCAGGACTAACCGAGCAAATGAGAACATCCTTTCAACACTTTCCCGTCCGCATCGCGACGGTCGCAGCGCTCGCGCTTTAGCCTAGCAGGGTTCATCTTTTTCAGTTTAGCTCGACCCGCATTTCCATGCGATCTGGCGAATTACCGCAATTCACTCAAAAGCTCGGCCGCTGTGAAAAACCGCGCCCCTTGAAGACACAGCGCAATAGGCAAGAAATAGGAAAGACGCAGCCGATCCGATTCCGTTCTGCGGTTCTTGTGCGCTGACGGGCTCAGATCGTGCGACCTATCTGTGTGAACGTGTGTGGTTTACACGCGCGACTGAGCATACGCTGGATGCATTACCGCCGCTCTAGCGCTCGCAGCGCGAAGAGACGCGCTCTCTTTTCGAAAGGAAAAGACAATGGCGAAGACGCCCAGCGATCCTTCTATTTCACAGGTTCCCCACGATTACGTCGCCATACCAGGCAGCGAACGACGGCCCTCCAAAACCGCGAGGCTCGTCGGTCCGACGGACCCGAACGAGGTCCTCGACGTTACCATCGTTCTCAGGCGCCGCCCTGGAGGCCCCGATCTCCCTGATCACGACTATTTTCTATCCACACCGCCGGCGCAGCGCCAACGGATGTCCGCGGAGGAATTCGCCGGCAAGTTCGGTGCGTCTCAGGAAGACATTGACAAAGTCATCGCCTTTGCGCAAAGCCATGGCTTGACGGTCGTGGAAACCAGCGCGGCGCGCCGGACGGTCATTGTCCGCGGGACGGTGGCGCAGATGAGCGCGGCCTTCGGCGTCCGCCTCGATCAATACGAGCACGAAGTCCTGCAAGGACGCGCGCGGCGGCCGGAAACCGAGATGTATCGCGGTCGGGACGGCGTCGTCTCCGTGCCGAGCTCCCTCGACGGTATCGTCGTCGGCGCCTTCGGCCTGGACAATCGCCGCGTTGGTCAGACGAACGCCGCGGAACCGCCGAACACGCACCCGCTCTGGGTTCCACCCGTTTCCACGCTCTACGACTATCCCACGAACTCGGCGGCCGGTCAGACAATCGGGATCTTCTCGCTGTCCGGGTATGCGAGCAGCGATATCGCCGGTTACTACACCAACTTGAACGCTCAGTTCCCCGGCGCCGGTTACGCAGTGCCGAGCATCACCGATATCCTTATAAACGGAGCGACGAACCCGGGCTACGATCCCTACGGGGAAACTACCCAGGACATCGACATCGCGTCGTCGTTTGCCCCGGGTTGCGCGATCAGCGTCTATATCACCACGGGCGATCAGGGCGGATGGGTTCAGGCAATTAGCCGCGTCGCAAATCCTAATCCGGGGGAGTCCGCGCCTTCGGTTCTTTCGAGCAGCTGGTATATCGCCGACGGCGACGATCCGGCGGGACTGGCTGCTAACGGCGTGACGGTGGCTCTTGTCAATGCGGTAAGCGCAGCCTTTCAGGACGCCGCCATCCAAGGCGTCACGGTCTGTATTGCGAGCGGCGACCGCGGAACCGACTCCGGCGTCGGCGATGGGGAGTGCCACGTGCAATATCCCGCAAGCGATCCGTGGGTGCTGGCCGTTGGAGGAACGACCATTGGCAACGTCAGCGGTTCGTCGTTCGACGAATACGTCTGGAACGATCCGAATGCCGATCCTTTCCATAACAACTGGGGCACGACCGGCGGCGGCGTCAGTGCGATCTTTGCTCTTCCCTCGTACCAATTGAGTGCGGGAGTGCCCGTCTCGCTGAATCCTCCTCACAACCCCGGACGCGGCGTTCCCGATGTTGCGGGTAACGCCAACCTTGTCAGCGGCTATTGGGGAATCGTCCTCGGCGGCCAAACCGCCGCGTGGCCCCAAAGCGGCACGGCTCCATTTCCCGGCAACGGCACGAGTGCCTCGGCACCGCAATGGGCCGGCTTAATCGCGGTCATCAATGCCGCGCTCGGGTTCAGTGTCGGCTTTGTCAACCCGGTGTTTTATGCACTCGGGTCAAGCTATTTCCGTGACATCGTGCCGGGCGCAGGCCCTGCGAACAACGCCAACAGCGGCTCTCCGGGATACCCGGCGGGACCGGGATGGGACGCCTGCACGGGGTGGGGCAGTCCCAACGGAATCAAACTACTTAACGGGCTCGCGCAGCGACTTGCAGCGCAGGACATGCAATTCTGGGTGGAATACAGCACGTTTGGAGCCGATCAGGTTCAAGACTCGCCGTCGTACGCCAATGCTTTTTGGCTCGTGCTCGAAGGACTCACTCCAAACGTGCTGGGCATCTCCGCCGCGGACCCGAGCGGCACGGTTTCCCCAACGCTTTCGGGTGCGTTTCTCTCACTGCTTGGTGTTTCGAATATCACGCAGTCTGGACCGCCCGTTCTCGAGTTACCCGGCAGCTACGACAACGTGCAGCGCATCCGTTACCCGTTCAATATCAACTTCCCAACCGCCGTGCCGTTTCCCAGCACGGGGAGCCCACCCACGTTCTACGAGCTCGGCGCGTCAATCACCGTGCCCGGCAACGCGACTCCGCTCACCGCGCAAACGGTCTTCGAACTCGTGGCCGGCGCCAATCCATATTTCGCCAACATCGATCCAAGCCAGAATAATGCGTTCTGGCTGAGTCAGGATCTTCGCGTCTTTACCATCACTCCCACGGCCGACAACCAGACGCCCATCGGCAGCGTGCCCTTTACGTTCACCACGGGCAGCCCCACGCAACGCGATTCGGCTGCAGCATTCAACTACATTCAGGGCCTCGTGGGCTACTTCAATGGTACGTTTAGCGACGGCTCGACCGACCCGTTCTCACCCAGCAGCACCGTGCTGCCGGACGATTCAAGCGCCTATTCCGGCGACTCCTCAGTGACGCCGGCTAGCCCGAACCCGGGCCATCCCACTGATCCCTTCTTGAACTACAACTTCGCGCTGGCTCGAGTCCGGCTGCGCGGCCCATCTGGATCGGCCAACGAAGCGGACAACGTGAAGGTGTTTTTCCGCATTTTCGGCACGCAAACCAACGACACCGATTATGTAAACACCGCAAGCGCAGTCTCGCTCAACGACCCCTTCATCACCTATCCGAACACTCCGGCCGCCGATCCGAACAATCCCTCCGCGCCTCTGCCGGGAACCGACGCCTCGGGTACGATCAACGGCTGTACGCTGCCCTTCTTCGCAGACGCCAACCAACTGGATCTTCAACCGGCCACCATGGCCAATCCCAATCCGCCCTTTGGCGTCAACAACCGCAACATCATTATCCCCATGGGCAGCGACTCTATCTGGACCTACTTCGGTTGTTACCTCAATCTCTATGATGATACCGTCACGTACGGTGGTCAGACCGCGCAGCAGTGGCTGGCCGGGGGCACGCACCATTGCATCGCCGCGCAGATCGCGTACGATGGCGCGCCTATCGAGAACGAGTTCGGGGTGATCGAGAGTCCGGAAAACTGCGATAAGCTGGCCCAGCGCAACTTGCAGATTACTCCCTCCAGCAATCCCGGCTTCCCGTTGGCTCACCGTATTCCGCAGACGTTCGATCTGCGTCCGAGCCCAAACGTCACCCCCGAGTCCGCCGGCTATCTGACGAATCTTCCCGACGAGCTCATGATCGACTGGGGAAACGTTCCAACCGGCAGCACCGCCTCAATCTATTGGCCGCAGCTCGATGCCGACGTACTGATCCAGCTTGCAACGCAATACCACTCCGCCCAAACGATTACCAAGGCGGACAGCCACACCATTCAGGTCAAAGTGCGCGGCGGGGTTACGTACCTGCCGATTCCCACCGGGACGGGAGAGAACTTTGCGGGCCTCTTCACCCTCGATCTCCCGTCCAGCGTTCGCATCGGCGAACAGTTCCAAGTTATCGTCCGGCGTATCACGTCACGGCAACTGGCGACTCAGCAGCCTACGATCGGTGCCACGACGCGAGAGGAAGCGAAATGTAGTGCTCCCCGTGGCTGACACAGAAAGAATGGCTTGCCTGCCCCACTTGGAGGGAAGTCATGCCGCGATCCTACCGCCGCTTCAGCCGCGAGTTCAAGATGCAGATCGTCGAGTCCATCTTGAAAGGTGCCGTCGCCAGTCAGGTCGCCAAAGCCAACGATCTGCACCCCGAGGTCGTGCGCAAATGGGTGCGCGACTTCAAGACGTATCAAAAGGATGCGTTCGCCGGCCGTGGCAAAGCCTACACCGACAATGCCAAGGTCGGTGAGTTGGAACGCCAGCTCGGCCAGATGGCCGCCGAAAACCTGGTGCTAAAAAAAGCCTTGCAGCGCATCAAGGACTTAGCCCGCGACAAAGGCGCATAGCCTGCCTCGCGCTGGCCAAGGAGCTCACCGGCACGGTGGTTCCAACGCCATACGGTATGGTGCGCTTGACGATCACGATCTTTTCGCGGGCGTTCAACATTCCTCGATCGGCCTTCTATCGCCCGGCGCAGCCGCCGCTGCGCAAAGGCGATCTGCGGGTCGTCGCCGCTATCAAGGATATTCTGATCAAGCATCCGCGATACGGCTATCGCCAAGTCACGAATCGCCTTCGCCGAAAGCGCATTGTTATCAACATCAAAAGGACGCTGCGGCTTATGCGTTCGCACGACTTGCAACATAAGCCGTTGAGGCGCCCTAAGTGGCGGGGCGGACACGCAGCCGGCGAGCTTGCCAATCTTTCGCGCTTTAACCCAACGGCCCCCGATCAGCTGTGGGTCACTGACATTACCTTCGTGCGATTGCGGTCGTACTGGATCTACTTGGCCGTCATGGTCGACGCATTTAGTCGGAGATGCGTCGGTTGGGCGCTCGGAACAAGGATTAGCACTGAGTTGACGCTCGAGGCGTTGCAGATGTCGATTGTCTCCCGTCGACCCAAAGCGACGCTGGTTCACCATTCCGATCGCGGAAGCCAGTACGGAAGTTCCGGCTACCAAGACGCATTGCTTGAGCGAGAGCTGAAGCAGAGCTGGAGTCGGCCGGGCACACCAACCGATAATCCGGTGTGCGAGCGTTTCATCGGAACGCTTAAACGCGAAGAAATCTGGGTTCGCGCCTATGTCGACTTCGAGGACGCTTGCAAATCGATCGGTGCGTTTATCCACGACTACAACGAGAATCGGTCACATAGCTCGCTCGGAAAGCGGTCTCCGGCCGAGTTCGAGAGAATGTATCATCAGGCCGCTAAGAGCCAACCCGCGCAAGCTGAACTGAGTGTTCCATAAGCGGGGAGCACTACAAAAGGTGAGTTCAATTGGCGGTACGTCGTGGGGTCGTTCGCGATGACCGTCCCCGTGGAAAGGGATGAAGAGATCCTCCCACAAGACGAAAATCTACTCGCGATCCTCAAATGGCGCCTGATTGTTCTCGCTAAGACTAGCCGTTGGTACCCGATTCTTCAACGTTACGTCATGTACGTCGAAGGACGAATCCGCGGCATGGGTCAGGATCCTGGCCGCATTCAGCCCTCGCAATTCGGCACGGCAAATCAGCCGATCGGTCAGAAGTATCTTCCCAGCCACACGACCCACCCGTGCGAGAAAGACCACAGGTTCGTCGGGAAGGTCGAGACGATCGCCTACGATCGTTTCGGCGACTTCGAAGGCTTTCTATTGCGCACCGAGTGCGGCGAGGAGCGATTCTTCCGCGGCCACGAGCCGCACCTCGAAGATGTGATTCTCAATGCCTGGAATCGGCGAATCCTGATCGCAGTCGCTGTCGACGGGTGTGACGACTGGCCTGCGAAGATCGTTCTACTCAGATTGTAGAATCGACAAGCTACAGCGTCGGCAAACAGCCGGCAGGGGTGGCGTGGAGTAGCACCGCCCCTTGCCGGCTTTCGCCAGCAGGGCGTGCGTCATCATCGAACCACACAGCATGCTTGCGTAGATCAGACGATCGGCAGCTTCCGCTCATGTGAAGTGTCGCTGGCTAGCCTAGAAGTCAGGCTTGGCATCAAAAGCATCGTGTTTTTCACGCAAAGCAGTTCCATCAAAAAGCCGCGGATTGTATGTAGGGAAGCTCTGAAGTAGCGCGTCGGAATTTTGCTGTTTGCCGGCGGACGGCTTTGCGTGAATGAACGCGAATCTTTTCTTCAAGCCGCGCCCTTAAGTATGTCGCGCGACGGTGTTGTTAGTGAAGTGACCCCACGGTTTCTGGACAAGTTAGGCGCTTATCCCAGCTTGCCGGCGGCGCCATTCGACCGGCGTTAGATATCCCAGCCGTGAATGCGGCCGAGTCTCGTTGTAGTGCTTCACCCAGCTGGTGATCGCGGCCTTGGCCTGTGCGTACGTGTCGAAACGCGTTTCCCAGATGCACTCAAGTTTGAGCAGCACGACGTCGGAGGAAGCCATCGAGCCGGAGGTATCGGTCCCCATCTCGTCGTCCCGATGCCGTTCCGTACCTCCTTTCCATATCAAACCATATGTTACGCTTGGCTACTCTTGTATATTCTGCTTGGCTATTCTTGCGAACCAAGTGAGCCTCTGGTAAGATCTTTGAGACTGACTCGCTTGGCTATGCCAGGAGGACCGAAGTGATCAGGCGCGTTTCGATCCTACTGTTTTTTTCAACGCTAAGTCTTGCGTTGGCGCCCCAAGGTATTAGTGCAGCGAAGTCATCCGACAAAGGCACGATGGCGCCGCCTAGGGCATACACAAGCGGCATTTGCGATGCGTCTGACGTCATGTCCGGCCTCATCGGTGGAAAGACATCGCTGTTTTACGGGGCATCGCGACACGCAGTGGCGTTTCTCAAGGCCCGAATCTACGTGTGCGCCGCAATCATTAAAGCTTGGCAACTCGCAGTGCCTCCACCTAAGGTGATCATCACGAAGATGACGCTTCCGGACGCCCCTGCTGCGCCCGCTTCGCCCTGCAAACCAAGCTCGGTTGAGGAGCCTAACTACGAATATGCCGTACTCCAAAGCTGCGTCGCATACATCAAGAACTACGTCTCGACATCGGCGACGGCTACGCCGGCACCTATTTCTGGTGAACTTGTCCCTCCATCCAACCATGAAGACGCGAAGCAAAATCATTGGTACAAAAACATCTATGTCATGGCGTTAGCATCGGACGCTCCAACATCAGCACAAATATCGTATCGCTTGAAATCGGCATTGCTGGATAAAGCCTCACTAAAGGCTGACGAGGAAGACCCGTATCTGGACGTAAAGGATGACTTTAAGCTAGTCGCAGCGCCTGCTTGGACGCTGGTGAATCTGCAGAACCAGTGCTTCTCAGATCCAGCAACGGCCGGAGCGATCGTCGCATTACAACCCAGTCAGCAGGGCAACACCTTTAATTTCGTGCTGATGAATACGTGGACAGTTCTGGCATGGCAAACGGTCGTTATCAGTTGTGAGCCCACAAACAACGCATACATAGATAATGCAGCTTATATCCGGTGGGTCACTCGCATAGAATCCGGAAGAGCAAATAGCTTCAGCATGTCATTGACTTGGGCGCTGGGCGCTATGGCAGGCGTTCAAGCCTTCAATCCAACACGAACAACCAGCTACGTCTTTACCTCGCCGCAGCCATCCCTCCCGCCAGGGCAATCATACCCAACCGGCTACTCGATAGGAGTTCCAAGCAATGAAACAGGTGCGCTAGCAGCAGCGGGCCTCGCGGCATTGACGCAGGTTAACGGAAGTAATGCTCCTAACCTCTTCCAAGGCAATGAAGCCGATGGTCAAGTTGCTAGCGCCATTGCAGCTGCCGTTCCGAAGGTCGCGATAGACATTCTTGCGCCGTGCGGTCTGATCGATCAGGGTAAGCCCCACGACGACATCGTCTACGGCGCCGGCTCCAAACCTCAATGCGAATGGTTTCAGCGACTCCCGAAACCATAAGATGCGCATCACTCTCCGCGCCCGAGTTTATGTACGCAAAAATTTGTTCGCAGGGAGTAAGTGCGCATGCTCATGAGTTGCATGTCTCCTTGCGCGCCGCGGTATCTACATTGAGCGGTGCCTCCAGGCTCGCAATGCCGATATCGAAGGTGGCACTCTACTGTTAACTTGCTGACGGTCGAGAGGTACCAGTCAAGTATCAGCGGGCAGGAAGCTCAAGAAGCCGGCCCGCGGCATCCGCAAAATACGCCTTCGCAAATGGGTGGATCGCTGGATCCAAACGAGCGATTTCCGAGATCGTATCGCGAAAGAATTCGAAAGGATCCGTCAATAGCAGAATGATCCAAGTGTCGATAGTCCGATAACCCGACGCCGCACTGCGGTGGCGATCAAGAACTCGCAAGACCTCGGCAGGACGGAATGCAGGATCGATCGGACCAGCGCCATCGCTAAACGTAAAATAGGGGCCATCATCGCGAGCTTCAAGGTAATAACGTGCTCGGCGCTCGAACAAGGTTGGGTATGCTGAAGGGAAACGCCTCGGCGGGCAGTTAAAATCGCACACCAGGGGGCACTTCAAAACCGCACACCACCCGGTGGGCAGTTCAAAATCGCACACCTGATGTAGAGCCTCAGGCCCGTCAAGGGTGGCAGCGCGAAGAGCGCCGCCATGAACGTACTGGACGTGGCCGATCGAACCCGCATTCTTGAACCTGCTGCGCAAGGGCTGGAGCATCCGAGCCGTCGCGCGCGAAACCACACACCGGCACGAAACGATCCGCCGTTACGGGATCGAAGCCGGCATCCTACGCCGCGGGCCGGCAAAATGCACCACCCCGGCCGAAGTGCCCACCGACCCAAAACCGCACACCGGGCCGCAAGTGCCCACCGGGTCGGAGCAAAACCGCACACCGATATCGAAGTGCCCACCGGGTCGACGCGCAGCAGCGCCGAGCCGTTTCGGGAGTTCATCGAGGCCGAGCTGCAGCAAGAGCCGCAACGCCAAAGCGATCTACCAGGACCTGGTTCTGCACCGCGGTTACGACGGCTCCTACGACGCGGTGAAGCGCCTGGCGCGCACGATGCGAAAGCGCGAACCCAAGATCAGCTGCCGTTTCGAAACCGAACCCGGCCAAGAAGCGCAAGTCGATTACGGCGAAGGCGCACTCGCACGCGATCCGCGCACCGGCAAGTACCGCAAGCCGCGGCTGTTTGTGATGACGCTCGGCAACAGCCGCCACGCGTTTCGCAAAGTGGTTTGGAAATCGTCGACCGAGATTTGGTGCCGGCTGCACGAGGAGGCGTTTGCGTACTTCGGCGGCGCAACGCACACCATTCGCCTCGACAATCTCAAAGAAGGCGTTCTCAAGCCCGACATCTGGGACCCGCAGCTCAATCCGCTCTACGCCAAGCTGCTCGACCACTACGGCGTTGTTCCGTTGCCATGCCGACCGTACGCTCCCGACCTCAAAGGCAAAGTTGAATCGGCCGTTGGTTACACGCAAGGAACGGCACTGAAGGGAAAGCGGTTCGAGAGCATCGAGGACGAGAACGCACATCTGTTTCAGTGGAACGAGAACTGCGCCGCGACGCGCATCCACGGCACGACCAAGCGTCAAGTACGAGCGATGTTCGAAGAAGAGAAGCCACACCTGCAGCCGTTGCCGGCGACGCGTTTCGAGTACTACCGCATTTGCGAGCGCACGGTGCACTTCGACGGGTACATCGAAGTCGATAGCGCGTACTACTCGGCGCCGCCGCGCTACGTTGGCAGCAAGGTTGTCGTACACGTCGGCCGGCTCTGGCTTCGCATTCTCGACCGCACGACCCAGCAGTGCCTGCGCGAGCACACGATCGCTTTGCAGAAAGGGCAGCGGCGCACGCACGACGCCGATCGGCCGCAGCAGACGCCGATTAAGGTTGAGAAGCTGGCCGCCAAAATCGCCGGCGCTGGCCCTGGCTGCGCCGATTTCGCCCAGAAGCTGATCGACATTCGCGGCGCGATCGCCTTGCGCGCGCTCTACGGCATGCTCGATCTGCTGCGCCGCTTCGACGCCGCCGACGTCGACCAAGCTTGCGCCTTTGCCGTACGATCGACGATCTCGAGCCTTCGGTTCGTCCGGACGTACCTCCAGCATCATGCAACGCCGCTCAAGCTCAAGACCGAGCACCGCATCATTCCCGAGATCGCAACCTACACCACCCACTTTGCCACCGTTACGCAAGGAGCAATCCCATGACCAACGACGAGCTCGATCGCGCGCTGCGACAACTACGCATGAGCGGCATGGCCGATGCTGTTCCGATTCGCACGCAGCAGGCCCGAGCCGAGAACCTTGGGCCAATCGATTTCATCAGCCTGCTCGTTCACGACGAACTGCAGCGACGCCGCGACCGACTCATCGAACGGCGCGTTAAAGCTGCGGGCTTTCGCGATCAGCGATCGCTCGACACGTTCGATTGGAAGTTTAATACGCTCGACCGGGCGCTCATCTTCGACTTGGCCAACGGACGGTTTATCGAACAGCACGAAGACGTTTTGCTGCTCGGTAATGCTGGCGTTGGTAAAAGCCATTTGGCGCAGGCAATCGGCATGGCCGCCATCCACGCAGGCTTTCGCGTACTCTACCGCGAGGCCCATGTGCTCTTCGAAGAGTTGCTCCTCGCCAGCGCGACCAGCGAACGAGGCGCCGCGATCGCGACGTTCAGCGAAATCCCGCTGCTTATCATCGACGACCTCGGGATGCGAAAGCTACCAGCCAATGCCGCCGAAGATTTGCTCGAGATTGTGATGCGGCGCTACGAACGCGGCTCGACGATCCTGACTTCGAATCGACCGCTCGACGATTGGCCGAAGTTATTCGGCGATACGCCCGCCGTTGCGGCCTTTCTCGATCGCCTGATGCACCATTCGCACCTGATCGAGATTCGCGGCAAGAGCTATCGGCTACACGAGCACAGCATGGCAGCCCGCCACCGGAAGGCGAAGGCGAGCGCGTAGCCAAGGATTCCGACAAACATCACTTAGCCTGAGGCGTGCGGTTTTGAACTGCCCACGGGCGTGCGGTTTTGAAGTGCCCCCCGAAGAGATCGTTTTTCAAAGCCCGCTGATGTTCGCCGTCGAGGATGAAAGCCATGATCTCGCTCTTTATCAACGCGGCTTCCTGCTTACTGGCTATTTGCGACCGAGGATATGTATCGATGTCACTAAGTGTAACATCGAGATAGTAGTCTCCAAACGCCTTCGCAAAGCTTGAATCTGAATCGAGCGCGTCGTGCACGCTCCTTTCTATGCCGCTCATCTCGGCGTCATGCTTTGCGTCGGCTGTAGCGACCACGTGCGCGACCTCCAGCCCGATGTGGGTGCCGTCGAGCAGCCTAACATCAAGATCTGGACGCTCCAGGCATTTGCCCATTGCATCGAGCGAGGTGAAAGCCAGCTTCTCCAGGCCGGCTCGCGCAAGCACTAGGCTAGTCTCGTGGATTTCGCCGATTTTCTTGGCAAGGAAGACATCGTTGGCGGACCCGCTCTTAGTTTCGAGCTCGACGGATCCAAGGCGGATGCCGTCCAAGCTATAGTCCGCCATTCGTTGCCACAGAGCCAAGGTTTGACCAGCCAAACGGCCGCTGGAAATGATCTCATCGTAGGTCATTCAACCGAACTCAGGCTATTTCTCGACGGAAAAGTGGCGTCGGTATAATTCAATCCCGTCCGCGCCGCGATCGCGCGCCGCTGTGTGAGGATCGAGTATATGCACCGATAACTCGACACTGTGTTTCGCCGGTCCATTGTGCTTTCCGGGACCGTCCTGGTCAATGTGCAGTGGCACCTGAACCTGATGGGCTCCGGGGCCATAGATGCCTGCAGGAAACTCTTCCACCGCGCGCCACTGATGCTCGGCATCCAAGCACGCCTCGACTCGAACAAAAACCGCGACCGGCGATGCGAGGTTAAATACCAACGTCGCACCTTTGAGCGCGCCAGGCAGATTCGTCCGATCGCGACCAGTCACGTCGTCAACAACGCGAAATCCCATGACACGCGCTTCCGCCATCCGCTCGAGCTCCTTGTATTGTTCTTCCATGCAACTAACCTCAAGAGTGAAGAAATCGTTTTATATCGGGCACTGCCTTGACTCTTCAGCCGTCGGAGACTTCCAGGTCAACGCCAATAACCGCTGTCGCGGATGATTGTGGTTGCGATGTGATCTTTGCAAGTGGCGTCGCCCAGCGCCTCATAAAGCCCCTTTTTAGTCCAGATCTCGTACGACGGTGCGATTATCTGTTGCTCACCTTAGCAAAGGTAAATCCAGACCCCTTGGGTCTGGATTCCAGCGCGGTAATGCTGCCGGTGCGGACGAGTATTGTCCGAGTTTCGGTGGCGATCGATATGAAGCTTTTCATCACGTCGGTGCCAATGACTATGTTTCGAATTCCCTTTCCTGATCGTCCGTGACCTTGACTGGGTGCTCAAAACCGACGATGTGCACGTAATGGTCCATTGCTAAAGCCGCCTTTCCAAATTGTGCGATCTACGCCCACTACTCAAGCTCATATCGAGGAAGCGACAACAGATTGTCTGTCAGAACCCCGTCTTCGCGAGTCCGGACGTAGCGCTCACCTTTTGAGTTCTTCACACGGATCACTTTTACGCTATGACCGTCACAGTCGATGACCACGACGTCTTCGCCGGCGTCGAGTCGCTTGAGCAGCCCAGAGATCGTCAACGTTCCCGTAGCGACCGGGCGCGTTGACGAATCAACGTAGGCAACGCCGGCAATATGCTCGTGCCGTTCGCCGCCGGCCATTCTCACGGCAACGATTTGCTTCACCGCTACACTCCCTGTCTACGGAAGACCCATCGCTATAATGGGGGCGATACGATGCCGCCCCCACCGATCCTAGTATGTCGGTAAACGAAGTAGATTGTCGGTCTTGGTACCGCCTGGGCGCGTCTCGACGTATTTATGGCCCGATGAGCTGATGCGAGCTTCCAGGTAGGCCTTGTTTCCAGTACTATCCAAGACGAACGCCCGGGCCGGCCTTCACCGCGTCATGCTAGATCTCACGAGTATCATCGTAGTTTTGAGAACCGTCATGGCCTCTGAGTCGCTGAATATGCAACAGCGTCGGTCGATCATAATAGGGCGCCATGTGGCGTCCCGTAAGGCGAATCTCCATCGCCGGCCTACCCTTTCGGATGTCCGCTTTTGTTGCGAGCGGGCCGCGAGGTTTTGTAGATGGTACCTGGCACGCGCGTTGGAGGAAGTGGCTTGCCGCGAACGACGGTCACCTCAGCACCAACCTTGCCGTTGGGATAGACGGGACGAACCTCTCCCGAGATCGGAGACGGCGTCCCAGGGGTCATGGGTTTCTTACGAGTGCTCATTTTGGGCGAACTCCTTTGATGGGCAGCCCCTCGTCGCGGGGGCGTTGCGACCGAGGCCGTGAGGAGATTCGTCCAAGATGTGGTACGTTACACATACCACTTGCGGCGATCCCCTCACGGGACTTTCGCGTGCCTTGTGGTTTCAAAGCGGCCGCGTCCCACCACAAGACGACCGGCCGCTTTCCATTAAGGACATACGGCGGGGCTCGGTTTCCCCGCTCCGGCTCTGTCGCCGGAAATCGATCATGCAGTTTCGGCTAAATCTTCCTCCTCGTCAAAGTCGACCTCCGAAGCCGTCGATAACATCAATTGCTCGCTGCCCGAATCGGCATCGGTCGCGATCGGCGGCTCAAGCGAGAGCGCCTTGGCAATGATCCATCCGCTCGTTGACAACTTGTAAGAGCAGATCATGTGGGAGGGATCCCGCCTGCTGAGTACCGGACGGTACGATTCGATATACCCGATGGCTAGGAGCCGATCGCAGAACTCTTTCCGTTCCGGCCATACGTCGCGGGTGAGCTCTTCGACGATCAACTGTCGCTCGCAACCGTGCTCTCTGATCAGATGACGCAGCGTTTCAACGTCGGCAAACCAATCTTGACGCTGCTCCGGCTCGGTCTCCGCCCACGCCAACAAGCTCGAGACGATGCTCGAGACCGACACATCGTACTTGCCCGACAAGTGCTTCAAGGTCGCCATTTTGGCTCCGGAGATTCGCACGTTCAAAACTGCTCCGTCGTCCTTTCCCTTCGCCCGATCGCTCGCCAAATCAGATCCTCCCGGACCTAGAATATCACGGGCCACGTCCCGGATCAATCACGTTGTAATACAAGGTCTTTACAAGAATGGCAATGCGAACATACGTACGATTGCGGTCATTCAATGATCGCGGCCGTGATCGAAATCGCGCGGCCCGCCTAGCAGTATCTTTTGACCGCGCCGGGTGACGGCGTTTGCACTGACTTCTGTAATGTGAGTCGCACTTCTATAAAGCAGCAACGACTTCTAAAAATCACAAAATCACAACCGTTTACCTTGCCTTAAGGTAAGCTGGGGCGTATAGTGGTGTGAAGTAGTGCCTAGTGGTGTCTTCCGGAGGACTTTGTGCACGCGGAACTGCCGCGCTTTGCGGGTTCGGAGCAGCATGCCCTTGACCATAAGGGGCGCCTTATCGTTCCGGCCCGCTTTCGCGAGCGTTTGGGACCGCAGTTTGTCCTAACCATCGCCCCTCCCGACCCGTGTCTGGCGCTCTATCCGGCCGCCACCTGGGTGGAGTTTTGTGGGCGGCTCGAAGCAATTCCAACCAAAGACGATCGCTATCGGCGGTCCATCCGTTATCTCTTCGCGCATAGCGAAGAGGTCGCGTGCGATGCGCAGGGACGCGTGGTCGTGCCCGCGCGGCTGCGCGAGTACGCCGGCATCGAACGTCAGGTGGTCTCGGTCGGATTGCTGACGCGGATCGAAATCTGGGCGAAGGAGCGCTACGATTTCCAGACGCCGCCCGAAGGCGAGATCCCCGGCTTCATGGCCGAGCTTGGTCTGTGATGTGGCGGCGTGACCCACGTACCGGTGCTGCTCGAGGCCGCCATGGAGTATCTCGCGATACGTCCCGGTGGCGTTTACGTCGACGCGACCTTCGGCGCCGGCGGACATACGCGCGTTATTCTGGAGCGTCTCGAGCGTGGACGCGTCGTTGCGATCGATGCCGATCCACAGGCGGCGGAGCGTGCGGCCGCGATCGCCGACTCGCGTTTGACGTTCGTTCGGGCAAACTTTCGGCAAATCACCCGCGTCCTCGACCAGCTCGCGATCGACTTGGTCGACGGCGTTCTCTTCGATTTGGGAGTCTCGTCGATGCAACTTGACGATCCCGAGCGGGGCTTCTCGCTCGGAAAGCCGGCGGCGCTCGACATGCGGATGGATCCCGGCGCCGGACGCAGTGCCTATGAGATCCTCTCGACGGCGAGCGAAGGCGAGCTCGCGGACATCTTCTTTCACTATGGCGAGGAGCGTTCCGCGCGGCGCATCGCGCGGGCGATCGTCGGGCGCCGTGCGAGCGGCAACCTTCCGAACACGACCGCCGAGTTCGCGCAGCTCGTCGCCGGGGTCGTGCATCGCCGCGGACGGCGCGAGCGCATTCACCCGGCGACGCGAGTTTTTCAGGCCTTGCGTATCGCCGTCAACGACGAGCTCGAAGCGTTGCGCGATGGTTTGCACGGCGCCGTGGGCCGTCTGCGCGGCGCTGGGCGCATCGTTGCGATCAGCTTCCATTCGCTCGAGGACCGCATCGTCAAGCAGAGTCTTCGAGACGACGATCGTCTCGACGTGCTGACGAAGCGGCCCGTCCAGCCGGAGTCCGAGGAGATCGCGAAGAACCGGCGCGCGCGCAGCGCGAAGCTGCGCGCGGCGCAGCGGAAGGCAAGCTGATGGTCGCACCGCGTCTCGTCGAGCGCTCGCCCCGAATCCGCAATCCGCGCACGGTGCGCGCCGCGACGCAGCGGCGCATCGTCCGCAAATCCCGAGCGCGTTACGCCGGCGTCGGCCGCGTTTTCATCGCGCTCACGGGCATCCTCTTCTTACTGATGTCCTACGTCTTGCTGACGTCGAGTCTCACCGGGCTGAGCTACGCGGTCGCGACCGCGCGCGCCGACCGCGAAGCGCTGCAGGAAGAGACGATGCGCCTCGACGATCGCATTGCGGCACTTCGCTCCGACGACCGTCTTGCGGCGATCGCGGCGCGGCTGGGCATGCGGGAACCGCAGACGCTTGCCGTGGTCAGAATCCAACCGCCGCGAATTGCCCGCGTCCGGCCGGGGTTCCCGGTCTTCTCGTCGCTTGCCGGATTCTTCGTTCCGGTAGTTACGCGCTCGCAGTGAGCGCAGCGCGGCGCTAGCACGATCGACCGGATGCATCAGCGAACCTTCGCGCGCGTTGCTCCGATGCGCGCCCGCCTATCCTTCTATGCGTGCTTCGTGGTCGCGCTCTTCCTCGCGTGGCGGCTCTACGACGTTCAAGCGCTTAAAGGTGCGCTGTACGCGCGAGAGGCGCTGGCGCAACGCTCCGACACCGTAGAAATCTTTGCGCATCGCGGCAGCATTCTCGACCGCAACGGAAACGTGCTCGTTCGCTCGCTGCCCTCGGAGAGCATCTACGCGGTGCCGCGAGAGATCGTCGATCCCAATGTAATGGTTGCGAAGCTGGAACGAATTGTGGGGAGACTCGACCCCGCGACGGTCGCCGCGCTGCACGATCGGCATCTCTGGTTTGTCTGGATCGCGCGCAAGGTTCCACACGACGAGGCGGCACGCGTTCGCAGCCTCGGCTTGATCGGCGTGGATCTCAAAGAAGAGCAGACCGGCTCGCGCGTCGATACCGCCGGGCGGCTCGCCTCGACGGTTATCGGCTTCGTCGGCACCGATGAGAACGGGCTCGACGGCGTCGAGTACGCGTACGACGGCCTCCTGCGGGGACGGTCCGGGCGAGTGACGCTCGAGGCCGATGAGTTCGGGCGACCCATCCCGTTCGGTCGCGAACGCATTATCGCAGCCGGCGCAGCCTGGTTCGGACATCGAGCTGACGGTCGATCCGTACCTTCAATTCGTTGCCGAGCGGGCGCTTGCGAAGCAGGTGAGTGCCTATCACGCGCTCGACGGAACCGCGATCGTGATAGATCCGTGGAGCGGCGAAATCCTCGCCATGGCCAACGTGCCGAACTTCGATCCGAACCGATTCTGGAAGTTTAACGACGCGCAGCGGCGCGACCGCGCGGTCATGGACGCTTACGAGCCGGGTTCGACGTACAAGCTCGTCACGGCGGCTGCGGCGCTCGAATCGCATAAAGTCACGCTCGCCACCCGGTTTCCCGCTCGCAACCAGATCGAAGTAGGCGGTCAGACGATTCACAACGCGGAAGACGGTCTCATGGGAGCCGGAGGCAGCGAGACGCTCGAACAGATCATCGCGCTTTCACACAACGTCGGCGCCGCGGAAGTTGGCCTAGCGATCGGCGGTAAGACGCTCTACGACATGGAGCGGCGAGCGGGATTCGGGTCGCCCAGCGGCGTCGGCTTGCCCGGCGAGAACCCCGGAATCGTGCCGCCCCCCGCGCAGTGGAGTGGTTCCTCGCTGGCGACGATGTCGTTCGGTCAGGGCGTTTCCGTTACGCCGCTGGCAATGACGCGCTACTACGCCGCCATCGCCAACGGCGGTCTGCTGATGCAGCCGCAGATCGTCCGCGCCGTCTACGATCCGCACGGCACGCTGCTACGGCGTTACTCGCCGGAGGTCGTTCGCCGCGTGTTCTCCCAACGCACCGCAAACGAGCTGCGCTCGTTTCTTCGAGCCGTCGTTCTGCACGGCACCGGCGATCCGAGCGCGCAGATACCCGGCTATGCGACCGCCGGGAAGACGGGAACGGCGCAGATGGTGGTTGACGGCCAGTACCGCGCCGGATACTACGCCGCGTCGTTCATCGGAATGGTGCCTTATCCACGCGCGCGCTACGTCATTTACGTAAAAGTGGAGCGGCCGATCGGCGCGTACTACGGAAGCATCGTCGCCGCGCCCGCCTTCGCCGAGATCGCCCGCGATGCGATGCTGCACGCCGGGGTTCTGCCGAGTTCTTCCGTCGCGCTGCGTGGGCGCTGATCGCAGCGTCGCGCTGACGACGCTGCTCGGCCGGGTTGCCTGGACGGATATCGGCGGCGAGCGGGACGTGACCGTTACGCAGATCGCAATCGATTCGCGCGAAGTCGAACCCGGCGCCCTCTTCGTCGCGCTTCGCGGCAGCCGGGCCGACGGGCATCGGTACGTTGCGGAAGCGGTCGAACGCGGAGCGCGTGCGGTCGTCGTCGAGGCGGCCGACGAGATACGTCCTGCATCGGACGTCGCAATCGTACGCGTTCGCGACGCGCGGCGCGCACTCTCGGCGCTCGCGGCCGCCTTTTACGGCGATCCGTCCCACGATCTCGCCGTCGTCGGCGTTACGGGTACGAACGGAAAGACGACGGTGACGCACATGATCGCCGCAATTCTCGGAGCCGCGGCAATGCCGTGCGGAATCGTGGGAACCGTCGGCGCCGAGTTCGCCGGCCAAAAGTGGCAGCTTCAGAATACCACGCCGCTGCCTCCCGAGCTCCACGGATTACTCGCGCAGATGCGCGATTCGGGAGCAAAAACCGTTGCGATGGAAGTGAGCTCGCACGCGCTTGCCCTCGACCGGATCGACGACGTACGTTTCTTTGCGGCGGCTCTTACCAACGTCGCGCGCGACCATCTCGACTTTCACGAGACCCTCGAAGCCTACGCCGCGGCGAAACGCCGCCTCTTCGAACTTTCGCAGCGCGGCGTGCTCAATGCGGACGATCGGTACGGGCGGCAATGGGCCGCCGAGCTCCGGCGCGACGGACACCACGCGATCACGTACGGTTTGGAGCGCGATGCGACGCTCGTTCCGAGAGAGATCGTCACGGAGGCCTCCGCGAGCCGTTTCGTCGTCGAGGGGCAGCGCTACGAACTCCCGCTTGCCGGACGTTTCAACATCTGGAACGCTCTGGCGGCGATCGGTATCGCGCGATGCTTCGGTGTGAGCGATGCCACCAGTGCGGAGGCGCTCGGGCAGATGCAGCGCGTCCCCGGCCGAATGGAGCGGTACGCCGGCGGCGATATCACGGTCGTCGTCGACTACGCGCATACGCCCGACGCACTGGCGTCGGCGCTGCAATCGCTGCGCGAAACGGCGAGCGGCGCGCTTGCCGTCGTCTTCGGATGCGGAGGAGATCGCGATCGCGGTAAGCGACCCGAGATGGGAGAGGTCGCGTCGCGGCTCTCCGACCGCATCTTCCTCACCAACGACAATCCGCGTTCGGAGGCACCACAAACCATCGTCGACGAGATTGCCGCCGGAATCGGCAATCGGAGCTACGTCGTCGAGCTCGATCGAAGGCGGGCGATCGAACGCGCTATCGCCGAGGCTCGCGCGGGCGACGTGGTGCTGGTCGCGGGAAAGGGTCACGAAACCTATCAAATCGTCGGCGATGCGGTGCTTCCGTTTGACGACTCGGCGATCGTGCGCGAAGCACTCGCCGCGCGTGGAGCTCAGCGATGAACCTGCCGCTCGACCTGGCACTCGCGGCAGTCTCGGGCAGGCTCCTCGACGGTGAAACCGCGCCGGCAACGCTCCGCGTGAGCACCGATACGCGCAGCATTACGCCGGGGGATACCTTCCTGGCACTGCGCGGCGAGCGGTTCGACGGCCACGAGTTCGTCGCCGATGCAGCTCGGCGAGGCGCTGCGATGCTGATCGTCGATCGCCCGCAAGCGCGCGTTTCCGGCACTGCGGCGATGCTCGTCGGCGACACGAAGACCGCGTATATGGCGCTTGCCGGTGCGGCGCGCGCGCTGCTGCGCTCTCGCGTCATCGCGATTACCGGCAGTACCGGCAAGACGACGACGAAAGCCTTTCTGACGCAGCTGCTCGCCGCGAAGTTCGGCGATCGCGTCCTCGCCACGCCCGAGAACGAGAATAACGAAATCGGCGTCAGCAAGCTGCTGCTGAGCGCATCGAACGAGCTCCACGAGGTGCTCGTCGTCGAGATGGGCGCCCGTCATTACGGCGACGTGGAAGCGCTCGTCGAGATCGCTCGCCCCGAGATCGGCATCCTTACCAACGTCGGCGACGCGCACCTCGAAATCATGGGATCGCGCGAGCGTCTCGAGCAGACGAAGTGGGGACTCTTCGCGCTCGGCGCGCGAGCGGTGCTCAACGCAGGCGACGAGGTCTCGCGCCGTCGCGCCGTCACGCTCGATCGCCCGCCGCATTGGTTCTCCGCTAACGAAGCGGCGATCGACGACGCACCGCCGTCCGGTTCGTCGGTCTGCACCGTGCTCGGCAGCCGGCGGCTCGTCCATCGCGATGGTGCGCAGAGCGCCCAGTTCGACGTCGACGTGCGCGTGCCGGGGTTGCATAACCGGACGAATCTCGCGGCGGCGATCGCCGGCGCGACCGAGCTGGGCGTGCCGCTGGGAGAGATCGTCGCGCTCGTCCCGCAGGTGCAGATGCCCGCAGGACGCTACGATCGCCTCACACTGCACGGCATTCGCATCGTCTACGATGCATACAACGCCAACGCCAACGGCATGATTGCCGCGCTCGACGCCTTTGCCGGCGAACGGGCCGTTCGCCATATCGCGGTGCTCGCGTCGATGGCCGAGTTGGGCGAAGATTCGAGGACGCTGCACGAGCGCGTCGGTGCCCACGCGGCCGCGCGCGTCGACCTGCTCTTGGTCAGCGGCGATAATGCGGCCGACCTCGAGCGCGGTGCGCGGCGCGGCGGCCTGAGCGAACGGCAGATCGTTGCGGTCGCGACGAATGCGGAGGCTGCGCGTTGGCTGCGCGAGCACGTCCGAGCCGACGATATCGTCCTCTTGAAGGGCTCGCGCAAATACAAATTGGAAGAGATCGTCGAAGAGTTGCAACGGTGAGTCTCGCAACGCGCGGTCTGCTCGTAACCCGTCCGGAAGTGCCGGCCGGGCTGACCGCGATCCCGCTGCGGACGCCGCTCGTTCGTCCCGGCGACGACCTCGTCAACGCGATCGCACACGCCGTCGACGGCATCGCGCGAACCGGTGACGTCATTACCGTTTCGGAGACGGCCGTAGCGATCGCCCAAGGTGAACTGCTCGGCGCGGAGTTCGTACGCCCGTCGAAATTGGCGTTCGCGCTCTCGCGGCGCGCCGATCCGATGGCGACGATCAGTCAGCCCGAATCGGTCCAGCTCGTCATCGATCGGGTGGGCGTCTGGAGGGTCGTCTACGCGACGCTCGCGCAGCTCGCCGGCCGGCTCGTCGGACGGCGCGGCACGTTCTACGAGATCATGGGTGAAGCGATCGCGGCCGTTGACGGCTACACGGGAACGATGCCGCCGTACGAGCGGGCGATCGTCTTTGCGCCGCGCGATCCCTCCGGATTCGCGAGTTCGGTCGAGCGGCGGACGAAGATCGCTTGCGCCGTCGTCGACGCCAACGATCTCGGACGCGCGAAAGTCCTCGGCTGCTCGCGTGGCGTTCGCGCGGCAATCGTTGAAGCGGCGCTGCTCGACAATCCGCACGGGAACAGCGACGAACAGACGCCGGTCGTCGTCCTGAAGTGGCGCGGGAGCGGAGCCAGCCCCCTCTTGCAGGCGTTGGAATCGTGAACGATCCATCGTGGGCGACGCTCGCGTTCTGGGTTCTGGCCGGATTTCTCGTCGCGGCGCTCGGTACGGCGGCTCTGCTTGCAATTCTCGGGCGGCTCGAGGTGCGTCAACGTGCCTATGAAGACGCCCCGCAGAGCCACCAAATCAAGACCGGAACGCCAACGATGGGCGGAATCGTCTTCGTCGTCGTGCTGTTGGCCGCGCTTGCGAGCACGCGTCTGCCGCTTCTCCCGGAACTCGTGCTCCTGGTCGTGCTCTGCGCCGGAATCGGCGCGGTCGACGATGCGCTCGCGATTCGCGGCGGCAAGAATCGCGGATTGCGCGCGCGCACGAAGTTTTTGGCGAGTGCGCTGGCCGGAGCGATCTTCCTGCGGTTGGCGGCCGCCTCTCCGAGCCTCTTCCCTCCCGACGTGATCTTTCACGCCGGAACGTTCGCGCTGATCGCTCCGCACTGGCTCTGGCTCGTGTTGGGGATCCTCGCGATTACCGGGACGACGCATGCGGTCAATCTCACCGACGGTCTCGACGGTTTGGCGGCCGGGACGATGATTGCGCCGCTCGTGGTGCTTGCCGCGATCGCCGCGCGCGCCGCATTACCCGGCGTAGCGATCGCTGCCGCTGCCGGCATCGGCGCCTGCGCCGGTTTTCTGCTCTTCAATATGCATCCGGCGCGCATCTTCATGGGCGACACCGGCTCGCTCGCGCTCGGCGGCTTGCTCGCCGGCTGCGCGATTCTCGCCGGCGAGATGCTCCTGCTCGTCGTCGTCGGCGGCGTCTTCGTCGCCGAGGCGCTCTCGGTGATACTGCAGGTCTCGTATTTTAAAGCGACCGGCGGCAAGCGCATACTTCGCATGAGTCCGCTGCACCATCACTTCGAACTGGTCGGGTGGCCTGAGACGAAAGTAACGTCGCGCTTCTGGCTTGCGTCGGTGCTCTGTTCGCTGATAGGATGGGCCATCGTGCGATGAGCGAGACTTTTCAGTTTAGTGCCGGCGAGAAGATCCTGATCATCGGCCTCGGCCGCAGCGGTCGATCGAGCATCGAGATCCTCAGCGAGCAGAACGTCACACTCTATGCGACGGACGAAAAGCCGGTCTCCGAGCTAGGCGACGCGATCGCCTTCGCGCGGGCGCACGGTGCGCAGTTCGTCGAGCCCGCATCCGTCGGCGCGATTGCGCGCGATCTCGCCTGCGCCGTGCTCTCTCCCGGCGTCCCGCCGACCTCTCCGGTGGTGCGGCGCATGCACGAAGCCGACGTTCCGGTGCTCGGCGAGATCGAGCTTGCCTATCGCCTCTGCCGCGCGCCGATCGTCGCGGTGACCGGAACGAAAGGAAAATCGACCACGACGGCCCTGATCGGACATTTGCTGCGCGGCTGCGGCCTGCGCGTACGGGTCGGCGGCAATATCGGCAACCCATTGATCAAGGAGGTCCGCGGCGCCGGCGAGGGCGACTGGGTCGTCGCCGAGGTCTCTTCGTTTCAGCTCGAAACGATTCGCGCGTTCAAGCCGCGCGTCGCGATTCTGCTCAACATCGCCCCGGACCATCTCGACCGGTACCATTCGATGGAGGAGTACGCCGAAGCGAAGTACCGAATCTGCGCGAATCAGGCGATGAACGATTGGTTCGTCGGGAACCTCGACGATCCGCGCGTGCGCGTCCTCGATTGGCGCGACGGCAATGCGCGGGCGCAGGCGCGCCAGCTCTGGTTCTCGCTCGAACGCAGCGATCGCGCGACGATGTATTTGCGCGACGGTCTGGTGATGTACGCACCGGTCGCCGGCGACCCCCGGCCGGTCTGCATCGTTGCTCGTGAGGAGATTCCGCTCCCCGGCGAGCACAACGTGCGCAACGCGATGGCCGCGCTTCTCGCGGCACTCGCGATCGGATGCCCCGTGCCGGCCTTGCGCGAGTCGATCAAGAGCTTCGAACCGATGCCGCACCGTCTCAAGACGATCGCCGAGATCGACGGCATTCGCTACGTGGACGATTCCAAGGCAACGAATCCCGCCGCGGTCGTTGCGGCGCTCCATACCTACGATGCGCCGGTCGTCCTCATTGCCGGCGGACGGGCGAAGGGAACCGCCTTCGATGCGATGGGGGCGGCAATCAGGGCGCGAACGCGAGCGCTGGTAACGATCGGCGAAGCGGCGGACGAGATCGCTCGCGCCGCTTCGGGGATTGCGGTGGCACACGCGCGATCGATGGAAGAGGCCGTTGGACGAGCGCGAGAGTTCGCCGGTCCCGGAGGCGTCGTCTTACTCTCCCCCGGATGCGCGTCGTTCGACATGTTCGACTCGGCCGAAGACCGCGGCGACCAATTCGCTGCGGCCGTCGAGGCGCTGCGGGAGCCGGCAGGTGCATAGCGCTGCAACGTTGCGCGAACCGGCGCGCGCAGCAGCGCGCGCACCGCTCGACACCGCGCTCTTTACCGCGGTAGCCGCGCTGATCGCAATCGGCTTGGTAATGGTCTTTTCGGCCTCGAGCGCGATTGCCTACGCCGAGCACGGCGACATTGCCTATTACCTCAAGCGCCAGCTGATTTGGCTCGCCGTCGGCTTAGGCGCGGCGTACTTTTGTTACCGGATCGATTATCACCGATTGCGCAATATCGCTCCGTACCTGCTCGTTGCGGCATTTTTCGGCCTCGTGCTCGTCTTCGTTCCGCACGTCGGTCTCGGCGTCAACGGCGGGCGCCGGTGGATCGGCGCGGCGGGATTGAGCATCGAGCCGTCGGAGTTTGCCAAACTCGCGCTGGTTATCTATCTCTCCGCCGTGCTCTCGACGCGCGGCGAGCGCATCACGTCGCTCGCGCGCGGACTCGTTCCGCTCTGCGTTCCGGTTGCGCTCATGGCGGTCTTAGTGCTCAAGGAACCCGACATGGGAACCGCGAGCCTCTTGCTCTTCATCGCACTCGCGCTCTTCTTCGCTGCGGGCGCACGCCTGATCCATCTCGCGGCGATCGTATTCGCGGTGGTGCCTTTTGCCGCGCTCAGCGTGCTGGCGAGTCCGTACCGGCGGGCGCGAGTCTTTGCCTTCGTCGATCCGTGGAAGGATCCGCTCAACACCGGTTTCCACATCGTTCAATCGCTGCTCGCATTGGGAAGCGGCGGGCTCTTCGGCGTCGGCCTCGGTGCGTCGCGCGCCAAATTCTTCTACCTGCCCGAGCAGTACACGGACTTTATCTTTTCGGTACTCGGCGAGGAGCTGGGTTTGATCGGCACGCTGGCCGTGATCGTCCTCTTCGTTACGCTCGCGTACCGTTCCATCCGCATCGCGCTTGCGGCGCCCGATCGCTTCGGCTTCTTCCTCGCGATCGGCTGCGCGGCGATGATTACCATTCAAGCGTTCATCAATATCGGCGTCGTCTCATCGTCGTGGCCGGTGACCGGCGTACCGTTACCCTTTATCTCGTTCGGCGGCAGTTCGCTGGTCGTCAACTGCATCGCCGTCGCGCTCATCGCCAACGTCGGCCGAAGTTGTCCGTCGCGCCTCGCGCGCCGGACGCCGCCTGCGTGACGGTCGTCTTTGCTGGCGGCGGAACCGGAGGGCATCTCTATCCGGCGATCGCAATCGCCGACGCCTTACGCGAGCGCCGCGCCACGATTGCTTTTATCGGCACCGCCGATCGCCTCGAAGCGACGATCGTCCCGACCGCCGGCTATCCGCTGCAAACGATTTCGAGCCGATCGTTGCCGCGCGCGCCGTCGTTCGAGCTCCTTCGAACGATCGCGTCGAACGTCAAAGGAACGTTCCAGAGTCTGCGACTTCTCGGAGCGCAACGCCCCGATCTCGTAATTGCCACCGGCGGCTACGTCTGCTTTCCGGTCGCGCTCGCCGCGCGAATCCGCAGGCTGCTGCGCCTCTCTCGCGCGCGGCTCGTCCTGCTGGAGCCCAATGCCGCGCCCGGGCTGACGAACCGGCTGCTCGCGCCGATCGTGGACGAAGTCTGGGTTCCGCGATACGCGGCGCGGCCGACCGCGAAGTATCACCCCACCGGAGTTCCGGTCCGCTCCACGCTGCGAACGTTGCCGCCGCGCGAAGACGCGATCGCGCGTCTCGGGCTCGATCCGTCCATGCACACGCTCGTTGCAATGGGCGGAAGTCAAGGTGCGCGCTCGATCAACGACGCCTTGATTGAAATGCTGCAGCGGCAGGGATTACCGTCAGGCTGGCAACTCTTCGCGTTGACCGGCCAGAGCGACTACGAGCGAGTTGCATCGTCGTTGCCCAACGCTCGAGCCTATCTCGACGATATGGCCGACGCGTATGCCGTCGCCGACTTGGTTCTCGCTCGGGCCGGCGCATCGACGCTTGGCGAGCTGGCGGCGCTCGGCAAGCCGGCGATCCTCGTGCCGTACCCCCATGCGGCGGAAGGTCATCAAGACGAGAACGCGGCGCGCTTTGCATCCGCGAACGCCGCCGCCCTGCTCACCGACGCGGGATTGCGGTCCGGCTCCCTGCCGGATCTTCTGGCGGAGACGGTCGAACCGGCCCGGCTCCACGAACTCGCCGAGGGAGCCGCACGGTTGGGAGGAGACGACCCGCTCGCCACGATTCTTGCCCGGATCGATCTGTTGACTTCGCGAAGAGAGAACGCGTGAAGAGCTACCATTTCGTCGGCATCGGCGGCATCGGGATGAGTGCGATCGCGCGCATTCTGCTTGCCCGCGGCGAAGCGGTCTCCGGCTCCGATCTCAACGAGACCCCGCTCGTGCAGCGGCTGCGCGAAGAGGGCGCGCGGGTCGCCATCGGCCACCACGCGCGCAACGTCCGCGGCGCGGACGTCGTGATCGTCAGCTCCGCGATCGATCGCCGCAACCCCGAATGTGCGACGGCGGCACGCCTTGGCGTTCCGATTCTGCATCGCGGCGAGATGCTCGCGCGACTCCTCGCGGGAAGAGATGGGATCGCCGTCTGCGGGACCCATGGCAAGACGACCACGACGGCGATGACGCACGCAGTTCTGCGCGGCGGCGGAATCGACGCGGGTCTCGTTCTCGGCGGCATCGACTCCTCATTTGGAAGCAACGCGCACGATGGAACCGCGCGGTGGTTCGTTACCGAGGCCGACGAATCCGATGGGTCCTTTGCGCTGCTCGAACCGGCAATGGCAATCGTCACGAATCTCGAGAACGACCATCTCGCAAGTGACGACGAGCTGCCGGCGATGGCGCGTGCCTTTGCAGAGTTCCTCGCCAAGCTTCCCGAGCACGGACTGGCGGTAATCGGCGTCGATAACGCGCTCTGCGCGTCGCTCACCACGCACGATCTGCGCGCGAGGATCGTCACCTTCGGACTCGATGCCTCCGCGTCGCTGCGCGCGGTAAATCAAAATTTCATCGGCTTTGGCTCCGCGTTTGACGTGTGCGCGCAGGATCGTCTGCTGGGACGGGTCGAGTTGCGCGTTCCGGGCGCGATGAACGCGCAGAACGCGTTGGCCGCGATCGCGATCGGCCTCGAACTCGGCGTGCCGTTCGACGCGATCGCCGCCGCACTGCGCGAGTTTCGTGGGGTGCGGCGCCGCTTCGACGTTCTGCTTTCGAATCGCCGTATCACCATCGTCGACGATTACGCGCACCACCCGACGGCGGTCGAGGCCACGATCGCCGCAGCGCGCGCAGCGCATTGCGGCGATCTGATCGTCGCCTTCCAGCCGCATCGCTTTACGCGCACGGCGTTTCTGGCGCGCGAGTTCGCTGCGGCGCTGCACGGTGCCGATCGCGTCTACCTCGCGCCGGTCTACGCCGCGTCGGAACCCGCTATTCCCGGCGTGAGCGAGCGCTCGATCGGAGAACCGCTCGAGGCGCTCGGTACGCCTGTCGAGTACGCCGCCTCCATCGCCGAGCTGGAGCGAAGACTCTACGAGGAGGTTCCCGCCGGTGCGATGCTGCTGGTGCTCGGCGCCGGCGACGTTACCGACGTCGCGTCGCGACTGGCGCAACGCTTCGGCGCTCCGGTGGAAGCGCCGGCTACGTCGCTGCCTGCGTGAGCGTTACGACCGCGCGGGCGCTGCGCTCGCTGCTCGACGAGTCCGACCGAGAATCGCTGCGCGAGATATTCGCAACGCGGGTTCGCTTCGACGAACCGCTCGCGCCCTACACGTCGTGGAAGATCGGCGGTCCGGCCGATGCCTTTGCGAGCGTTTCGAACGAGACGGAGCTGGCGCAACTCATGCGCTTTTGTCTGCGGCGCCGAATGCCGTGGTGGATCGTCGGCGCGGGAAGCAACGTGCTCGTCGGAGACGGAGGCGTTCGCGGCATCGTGATGCGGCTCGGTGGAGATTTTGCCGCGGTCGAGGTCCGCGCCGAGGGCGAACGCGTCGTCGTCGTGGCGGGCGGGTCGGCCGACATGGCGCTGATGACCGCGAAGGCGGCTTCGGCCGGCGCTGCGGGTATCGGCTCCCTTGCCGGAATTCCGGGGACGATCGGCGGATCGCTGCGCATGAACGCCGGTACCGATCGCGAGATCGGAGAGTTCGTACGGGGGGTTTGGGTGCAGTCGCCGAGCCGGCCCGAGCCGCACCCCACCAGCGTGCAATACCTGTACCGGCAGTCGACGCTCGACCGCGACGTCGTCGTCGCGCGCGTCGTGCTGGACTTCTCCAGATCGAGCGCTACGGACGTTCGCAGCGAGATGCGGACTCGTCTGGTCCGCCGCAAGAAGACGCAGCCGATCGCGCTCCCCAACGCCGGCTCCTGCTTCCGCAACCCGTCGGGCGCGGCGGCGGCGCGGTTGATCGAAGATGCCGGGGCCAAGGGATGGCGCGAAGGCGGCGCTGAAGTTTCGAAGCTGCACGCCAACTTCATCAACAATCTCGGCGGAGCGACGGCACGGGACGTCGCGACGCTGCTCGCGCGCGTACGACGAGCCGTACGCGACCGCTCGAAGGTCGAACTACAGCTCGAGGTGCACTTGGTTGGAGTCTTTATCGATGCAACGTAATACCCGAGGCAAAGAGCGCGTCGCCGTCGTGATGGGCGGTGCGAGTGCGGAGCGGGATATCTCGATTCGTACCGGCTCCGAGGTCGTGCGCGCGCTCAACTCGCTGGGGTACGACGCGCAATCGCTCGATTACGACGAGCGTTTTCTCGACGCCGTTCGTCAGCTCAAACCCGACCTCGTCTTCATCGCGTTGCACGGGCCGGGTGGAGAAGACGGACACGTCCAAGCACTGCTCGAGTACCTGTCGATACCGTATACCGGCAGCGGGCTCGAAGCGGCGGCGCTCTCCATGGACAAGCATCTCACCAAAAAGCTGCTGGCGGCGGAAGGCTTGCCGACACCGGTCTGGGATCTCTTCGATCTCAGCGGCGGCACGCTGCCGCTGCTTCCCGGTTCGCTCGATCTTCCGCTCGTCGTCAAACCTCGCTTCGAGGGTTCCTCTGCCGGCGTCGCGATCGTTCGCACGCATGAAGAGTGGACGAGCGCGATGCTCGAGGTCTCGAAATCCTACTCGCAGATCCTTGCCGAAGAGTATCTGGAAGGCCGCGAGTTTACGTGCGCGGTGCTCGGCGAAGAGGCGCTGCCGATCGTCGAGATCGTCGCGAATCGCGACGGCTTCTACAGTTACGATGCGAAATACGAGCCCGGCGGCAGCACGCACGTCGTTCCGGCACCCATTGACGAAGATCTGGCCGCGCGGCTGCAGATGCTCGCGCTTTCGGCCCATCGGCTGCTCGGTCTGCGCGACTATTCGCGAAGCGACTTCATCGTGACGGCCGAGCAGCGGCCGCACCTTCTCGAAATTAATTCACTCCCCGGATTGACGCCGGTGAGTCTCGTGCCCGATGCCTGCGCCGCAGTCGGGATCTCATTTGAATCGCTTATCGACCGCCTCGTCGGCTACGCGCGCTCGCGCGCCGATCTCCGCGATGCCGTCGCTTGATCCCAGCGGCGTTCTCGCCGAGGTTAACCGCATTTGGCGCGAGGCGGAGCCGCAAGCGATCGCCGAACTCGTCGCCCCGCACTTCACGCACGACGCGGTCGTCGTGGCGCCGAGCCTCGCCCGAGTCGCGCGCGGTCGAGCCGAGGTTGCGGCCAGCTACGGCGATTTCATTCGCACCGCAACGCTGCTCGAGGTAAGCATCGACGAGCCCGACGTCGATACGTACGACGACGTCGCGATCGCGACGATGCCGTGGCGCATGCGCTACGAGTTCGGCGGACGCAGTAGTACCGAGCGCGGCTTCGATACGTACGTCTTCCGGCGCGAGGGAGATCGTTGGCAGATCTGCTGGCGGTCGACGGTCTCCGCCGAAGAGGTTCTCACCGACGGCGGTTAGCCCGGCGTAAACGCCTGTGCATCGTCGGCGATCAGCAGATCGAGCCGAGAGGCCTCCGGAGCAAGAGTGCGAGCGAGTGGATAACGCTCTAAGAAGGTAGGGTCGCCCAAGCGCTCGCCGATCGTTCTACCTTCCTGCTTGGCATTGATCTCCGCGTAACGGCTTGGATCGCTGTGCTCGCGAATCCACGCGGCAATCTCCGCGTCGGATTCGGCGCGCGCGATGGCGGCGCGCAAGGAGCCTTCAACGATCCCGAGCGCGTTGAGCAGGCTCGAACTGAAGCCGGTGATCTGATACTCGCCGATATTGCCGCCGGGCAGCGTTGCCCGAATCTTATCCACGGTTCGGGCGGCCATCAACAGGTCGAGCCCGGGAAGAAGCACGCGCGGGCTACGCGGGGGTCGCTTCGTCAGGTCGAGCGGGTCCACGGAGTGGCAGTTCAACCAGTCGGGCGGTGCAGGCCTCCGTCACAGGCCGACTCCCGGAGGAGTCGAAGCTTTGCGGCCGGGGAAAACCCCGACCATTATACCTTACCGTTTATGGAGGAAATCCTTGCCTACCGTTGTCGATCGTGGTCTCGAAGGGGTCGTCGTTGGGACCACCGCGCTCAGTAACGTCGAAGGGACGATCGGCCGCCTTACCTACCGAGGCTACGACATCGACGATCTCGCTCCGAACGCGACGTTCGAAGAGATCGTCCACCTGCTGCTCTACGGCAGTCTGCCGAATCGCCACCAGCTCGAAGTTCTCAAGCGCGAGTTGGCCTCGTGCCGCGCCCTTCCCGAGCCGCTCGTCAATGCCATGCAAAACGTCCCAAAGACGGCCTGGCCGATGGACGTGCTGCGCACGATCGTCAGCGGGCTCGGACTCTTCTCTCCGGTCAATGCTCAAGGCGAACACCGCTCTGACGTGCACACGGCTATCGAACTGATCGCGAAGATGCCGACGATCGTTGCCGCCTGGGATCGCATTCGCCGCGAGCTCGAGCCGGTCGCTCCGCGCTCGGACCTCTCGCAGGCGGGGAATTTTCTGTACATGCGCACCGGCAAGGTGCCGCACGCAATCGAACAGGACGCGCTCGACACGTACTTCGTGCTCCTCGCCGATCACTCGTTCAACGCTTCGACTTTCGCCGCGCGCGTCGCGGCCTCGACTCGTGCGGATATCTACGCCTCGGTCACGGCCGCACTAGCGACCCTGCAAGGCGATCTCCACGGCGGCGCCGCGACCGCGGCGTTTCGCACCGTCACCGAGGTAGCCTCGCCCGAGAACGCCGAACCGTACGTTCGCGATCTGCTCGATCGCGGAAAGCGGATCATGGGAATGGGCCATCGGGAATATAAGGTGCGCGATCCGCGTGCCCGTCATCTCGAGGCGATGGCAAAGAAACTCGCGCAACACGTCGGCGGCGATCGCTGGTACGAGACCGCTCATGCGATCGAAGAGGCGAGCCGCAAGGTGCTGCAAGAGAAGAAGCCCGGCAACACGATTTACGCCAACGTCGATTTCTACACGGCGCCCGTGCTCGCGGATCTCGGAGTTCCCGGCGACGAGTTCACCTGTCTCTTCGCGTGCGGCCGAATCGCCGGGTGGACGGGCCATATTCTCGAGCAGCTCGCCGACAACCGGCTCATTCGGCCGCAGGCGACCTACGAGGGCCCGGCGACCGGTCCGTACGTTCCGATCGAGCAGCGCTCGACGAACGGCGCGCGCGGATAACCGAGCACTCGATGCTCGTCGTCCCGGCGATCGACTTGCGCGGCGGCAAATGCGTGCGTATGAAGCAGGGCGATCCGACGACCGAGATCGCGTACGACGGCGATCCGGTCGAGCGTGCGAAAGCCTTCGTCGACGCGGGTGCGCGGCGGCTGCACGTGATCGATCTCGACGCCGCATTCGGCTCGGGTGAGAATCTTGCGGCGGCCGCGCGCATCTGTGAGGCCGTCGCGGTGCCGGTGCAGACCGGCGGCGGCGTCCGTGCGGTCAAACACGCGGAAGACGCGTTTGCCGCGGGCGCGTCGGAGATCATCCTCGGCACGCTGCTGGTCGAGGACGAGCGGCTCGCGCGCCATATCATCAGCCGCTTTATGGGGAAGGTGATCGCGGGAATCGACGCGCGGGGGACGCAAGTCGCGACGCGCGGCTGGCAAGAGCGTACGCCGGTCGATCGCGACGCGCTCGTTCGCCGGGTCGCGCAGTGGGGAGTTTCGCGGATTATCTTTACCGAGATCCGCCGCGACGGCATGGGCGAGGGCTACGACCTCGACGCACTCAATGCGGTTGCCAACGCCGCCGAAGTGCGCGTGACCGCGAGCGGCGGTGCGCGCAACGTTGAGGATCTGCTCGAACTCAAGCGAGGCGTTCCCGTTACGGTCGACTCGTGCATCGTCGGAAGCGCGCTCTATGACGGGACGATCGATCTCAAGGAAGCGATCGCCGCCGTCGCCTAGCTGGGCGCTTCCTCGACGTATTTTCGTCGCAGTTCGCTCGGTAAGCGCGTCACGATCTCGTAGTTGATCGTATCGGCCCACGCAGCCCAATCATCGGCGCGAACCGCCGTATTGCCGTCGCGTCCGAGCAGCGTCACGGGCGAACCGGCGTGCGCGTTGGGCGCATCCGTGAGATCGACCTCGGTCATGTTCATCGCAACGCGTCCGACGATTGGGCAGAGCGCGCCGTCCACGATGAAGCTGCCGCGATTCGAGAGCGCGCGCGGAACGCCGTCGGCATAGCCCGCGGGAACGACTCCGATGCGCATCTCGCGCGGTGCGTGAAACGTCCGTCCGTATCCAACCGAAGCGCCGGCCGGGATAGTGCGCGTCACGACGATCTGCGAACGATACGAGAGTGCGGGCCGCAGTTCGGGCGCGAATGTTCCGAGCGCTTCACGCGTCTGCGCTGAGGGCATCAAACCGTAGAGCGCAATGCCGAAGCGAACTAAGTCAAGGCGCGTCTGGGGCCAAAGCATGGCGGCGGCGGAGGCGGCGATGTGGCGCAGGGGCGGCCGCGCGCTACGCTCGATGACCGGTTTCGCTTGCGTTAGCGCGCGCTCGAACGCGCCGAGCTGGAACATCGTGTAAGGCGAGTCGAGTTCTTCGGCCGACGCGAGATGCGAAAAGATGCCCGCAACTTCGATCTCCGGCATTTGCGAAAGCTCGTCGAGCGTGTCGGCGAGCTGATGCGGCTCGACGCCGAGGCGATTCAGATCGGTGTTGACCTTGACGTGCACGGCGGCGATTTTTTCGCGCTTGCGCGCGCTCGCGCCGAGTCGGCGTGCGAACTTGCGGGCGTCCCAGAGCACGACCTCGGCATTCGCCGCGAGCGCATCGTCGAGGGCCCCCGGCGGAATCGGCCCTAAGATCAGTAGCGGCGATTTGATTCCGCCGCTTCGCAACGCCACCGCTTCCTCGATCGTGTACACGCAGAGGCGTTCGGCGAAGGGTTCGATCGCGCGGGCCACCGGGACCAATCCGTGGCCGTAGGCATTGCCCTTGACGACGAAGGCGGCGCGCTGCGCGCCGGCAAGGTCGCGCAGCAGCGCCGCGTTGTGCCGCAGCGCACCCAGGGAAATGTCCAGCCGGCCGATCATCGCCTGGGCCATTCGCGGGCCCGCAGGGTCCGCCTCGTAGACCGAGCCGGCTATCGTCGAACCCTAGGATCCGAGATATCGGTCGCTTGCTTATGAGCGACCGCGGTGCCGCGGAAAGGTCCTTGCACTCTCAGCGTTAGTCTGCTAATATGGCAAAGCTAGCGCTCTAGCGCGAAGAGTGCTAAATTGTGTTACTCACCATATTTACCGATTTTTCACTGGAGGTTTTAGCGTGAATCTCAAGCCCTTGTTCGACAACGTGGTTGTCGAGCATGTAGAGCAAGACGACAAGACCAGCGGCGGCGTCTTTCTTCCGGATACGGCCAAGGAGAAGCCCCAAGAGGGCATCATCCGCGCCGTCGGAACCGGCCGGGTGACCGATAAGGGCACCGTGGTCGACATGCACGTCAAAGTTGGCGATCGCGTGCTCTATCGCAAGTACTCGGGAAGCGAAGTCAAGATCGACGGCACCGAGTATCTCATCATCCCCGAAAAAGACATTCTCGCCATCGTCGACAAAGTGCCGGCCGGCGTCTAAGGAGTTCAGATTTAATTATGGCTGCAAAGCAACTCGTATTCGATGAAAGCGCGCGTCGCGCGCTCGAGCGCGGTGCGAACGTCCTGGCCGACGCCGTTAAAGTGACGCTCGGCCCGAAGGGCCGCAACGTCGTGCTCGACAAAAAGTTCGGCTCGCCGACGATCACCAACGACGGCGTGACGATCGCCAAGGAAATCGAGCTCTCCGACGCGTTTGATAACATGGGAGCGCAGCTCGTCAAGGAAGTCGCCTCGAAGACCAACGACGTCGCGGGCGACGGCACTACGACCGCAACGGTGCTCGCGCAAGCGATCATTCGCGAAGGTCTGCGCAACGTGACCGCCGGCAGCGATCCGCTTCAGATCAAGCACGGCATCGAGAAGGCCGTCGAGATCGCCGTCAACGAGATGGAGTCGTTCAAGAAGAACGTCGACACCAAAGAGAAGATCGCGCAGGTCGCATCGATCTCGGCCAACGATACCGAGATCGGCGAGCTGATCTCCGACGCGATGGAGAAGGTCGGCAAAGACGGTGTGATCACCGTCGAGGAATCGCGGACGCTCAAGACCGAGGTCGAGACCAAGGACGGTATGCAGTTCGACAAGGGCTACATCTCGCCGTACATGGTGACCGACTCGGAGCGGATGGAAGCCGCGCTCGACGATCCCTACATTCTCGTAACCGAGCGTAAAATCTCGGCGATCGCCGACATTCTGCCGATTCTCGAAAAGGTCGTGCAGATGCAGAAGCCGCTGCTCATCATCGCCGAAGACGTCGAGGGCGAGGCGCTCGCGACGCTCGTCGTCAACAAGCTGCGTGGTACGTTCACGTCGGTTGCGGTCAAGGCGCCGGGTTTCGGCGACCGCCGCAAGGAGATGCTCAAAGACATCGCCACGCTCACCGGCGCGACGGTCATCTCCGAAGAGCTGGGACTCAAACTCGACAAAGCCACGATCGATCTCCTCGGCCGCGCCAAGCGCGTCACCGTCGATAAGGACGAGACGACCATCGTCGACGGCGGCGGCAAGCAGGATGCGATCAAAGGCCGCATCGAGATGATCAAAAAGCAGATCGAGGAGACCGACTCGGACTTCGATCGCGAAAAGCTGCAAGAACGTCTGGCTAAGCTCTCCGGCGGAGTCGCGGTGATCCAAGTCGGTGCGGCGACCGAAACGGAGCTCAAAGAGAAGAAGCACCGGATCGAGGACGCGCTCTCGGCAACGCGCGCGGCCGTTCAAGAGGGCATGATCCCGGGCGGCGGCGCTTCGCTGGTGCACGCGGTCAAGGCGATCGACAAATACGAGCCGCCCAAGGCCAACGGACACGGTGCCACCTGGGCCGACGAAAAGATCGGCATCAACATCGTGCGCAAGGCGCTCGAGGAGCCGCTGCGGCAGATCGCCGAGAACGCGGGCTTCGAAGGCTCCGTCCAAGTCAACAACGTGCGCACGAAGACCGCTCCGTTCGGCTTCAACGCGATGACGGGCGAGATCGTCGACATGTTCGAAGCCGGCATCATCGACCCGCTCAAGGTAACGCGAGCGGCGCTTCAAAACGCGGCATCGATCGGTGCGCTGATCCTGACGACCGAAACGCTCGTTGCCGACAAGCCCGAGCCAAAGAAGGAATCCGTCGGCGCACCCGGCGGCGGCATGGGCGGCTACGACATGATGTAACCTCGCCGCGTCATGGTGAGCCAGTCGAACCATGAGGCTCGGTGAAAACATCGAAGGGCGCGTCAAACGACGCGCCCTTTTTTATTGTGACATCGTGAGCGTAGCCGCGAAGCGGCGGAGTCGAAGGGCGGACTCGATGCTATCCGGCGGAGGTGCGCCACATCTTCGGGCAGAGCAGCGTGTTGACCGGATCGCCGGCGAGTCCGTCGATCATGTCCTCCGTCACGTCGAGGGTGACGCTCGTCGGCCAACCGCTCGGGGGCATCGGAAAAGCGATCGGAACGCGGACGTAGTGATACTGATGCGTCGGCGTGCGCAGTCGCAGCGCCAGTTGCTGCGAGCCGGGTGCGGCCGACGGATCGGCATAGAGCGACGCGTAGTAGCCATCTTGATCGTTCTCAACGGCGACGTTCGTCGTCATTGCCGGTGGTATCGGCTTACCGCAGGTGCTCTGGCTCTTGTCGAAGAGCACGAAGGTGGGCTGGACGTATAGGAATGATTGCGGCGCGGTGCCGGAGAGAAGTACCGGCGCGGGCGCCGGCGGTGCCGATACCTCGGCGAGCTTCTCGCTCAAGCTGCGATCGTGTCCGGAAATGAAGAACAGGTAGTCCGTCGCCGAGCAGCGGTACTTCGGTGCGACGAGGTCGAGCCGATAGGTGCCGAACGCGCTGTCGAACTCCACGATTGCTTCGGGCTCGTCGCCGCGTTCGATGCGGTAGACCCGGTCGATCTGCGTGCGGCCGGCACGGTCGGCGAGATGCACGCGTAGCGCCACGCTCGTACCGGACGGCATCCGAGCGATCGCGCCGCAAAACCCGACGTGCAGGATAACGTGCGAAAGCGCCAGCATGCGGGGCGTCCTTCTGTCGGCCGTTCGCGCAGGCCTCTGGCGTGCGGCGCGTAAACCAACCATATATGCCCGCGCGCAACGTTAACGATTTCACCATTCGCGTGGCGACGGTGAACGGATCGGGGAGCCAGTCTTCCAACCTGGTGCTGACCAACGCCGTCGCACGCCTCGGAATTCCGGTCGCTCCGAAAAATGTCTTCCCCTCGAATATCGAGGGTCTGCCGACGTGGTTCGACGTACGCGTCTCCGCGCTCGGATATCAGTGCCGCGCCCGCGATTTCGACGTGCTCGTCTCACTCAATGCCGCAACCTGGGCTCAGGACGTCGCCGGCGTCAAGCCGGGAGGAGCGGTCGTGCACGAAGAGAGTTTCCCCTGCAAAGGCGACACGCTGCGCGAGGATCTCACCTACTATCCCGTACCGTTCACGGCGCTCGCGAAGGAGCACTTTGCCGACAAGGGCGACCTTCGCAAATACCTCATGAACATGATCTACGTCGGGGTTCTCGCGCACCTTTTCGAGATTCCGATCGCAACGATCGAGGAGAGTCTGCGGGCGCAGTTCCGGAACAAGGCGTCGGCGGTCGAGCTCAACCTCACCGCAATCAACGTCGGCCTCGAGTACGCGCGGGCGCACCTCGAGAAGCACGATCCCTTCCGCTTCGTGCGGATGACCGGGAAGACCGAAGGCCTGATGTTTATGGAAGGCAATCGCGCGGCCGCGCTGGGCTGCGTGATGGGCGGATGCACCGTCGCCGCGTGGTATCCGATCACGCCCTCGTCGTCGCTCTGCGAATACTTCATTCAATATTGCGACCGGCATCGCGTCGACAAAGAGACGGGACGGCGCAACGTCGCGATCGTTCAGGCGGAGGACGAGCTCGCCGCCGCCGGCATCGTTTTCGGTGCCGGTTGGGGCGGGGCGCGCGCGATGACGTCGACCTCCGGTCCGGGAATCTCGTTAATGGCGGAATACGCCGGATACGGCTATTTTGCCGAGATACCGGGCGTAATTTTCGACGTCCAGCGCGCCGGGCCGTCGACCGGATTGCCGACGCGGACGATGCAGGGTGACGTCGCGTTTGCCTACACGCTTTCGCACGGCGATACGAAGCACATCGTACTCTTGCCGGCTACGGTTTCCGAAGCGTACGAGTTCGCCATGGAGTCGTTCGATCTCGCCGAGCGCTTCCAAACGCCGGTCTTCGTGCTGAGCGATCTCGACCTGGGCATGAACGCATGGCTGACGCCGCCGCTTCGCTACCCGGAGAAGCCGTTCGATCGCGGCAAGGTGCTCGGTGCCGACGACCTCGCCTCGATGAAGTCGTGGGGACGCTATCGCGACGTGGATAAGGACGGGATTCCGTACCGCACGCTGCCGGGGACGCAGCATCCCAACGCGGGCTTCTTTACCCGCGGCACGGGACACGACGAGGACGCGCGCTACTCTGAGATGCCGGACGTTTGGCAACGCAACCTCGACCGTCTCACCCGCAAGCACGATACGGCGCGGACGTCGATACCGGCGCCCGTCGTCGAAGAGAAGCAAGGTACGAAGCTCGCGATCCTGGCATACGGTACGACCCACCACGCCGTCGTCGAGGCGCGCGATTTTCTGCGCGATGCCGGAATCGAGTTCAACTACATGCGCGTGCGCGGGCTGCCGCTCTCGCCGGAGGTGGCAACCTTCGTGAAGCGTCACGACCGCGTCTACGTCGTCGAGCAGAATCGCGACGGGCAGCTCTACGGAATCTTGCGCACCGAGCTTCCGACGCACCTGCTCGGCCGGCTGGAATCGATTCGCCACTACAACGGCGTGCCCATCGACGCTCACGCGATCATCGATCCGCTCCTCGAGGAGGAGCGGGCGCCGGCGGTCGTGGCGGAGTGACCTTCGACAATCCTTCGACAAACTCAGGATGACAAAGATACAAAATGACAGCAAACCTCAACATTATCGGGCTCACGCGCGAAGTCTACAAAGGACTTCCGACGACCCTCTGCGCCGGATGCGGTCACAACTCGATCACGAACCACTTGATCAAAGCGCTCTACGAGTACGGCGTCGAGCCGCATAAGCTCGCGAAGATGAGCGGCATCGGCTGCTCGTCAAAGACGCCGGCCTATTTCGTGGAGCAGGCGCACGGCTTCAACGGATTGCACGGCCGCATGCCGTCGGCCGCAACCGGGGCAAAACTCGCCAATCGCGACCTGCTCGTTCTGGGCATCAGCGGCGACGGCGATACCGCGAGCATCGGGCTCGGGCAGTACTGCCACATGATTCGGCGCAATCTCGACTGCACGTACATCGTGGAAAACAACGGATGTTACGGTTTGACCAAGGGCCAGTTCTCGGCGACGGCCGACGTCGGATCGACACAGAAGGGCGGCAAAGTCAACGAGTACGCGACGATCGACATTTGCGGACTCGCAATCGAGCTCGGCGCGACCTTCGTCGCGCGCTCCTTCTCGGGCGACGGAAAGCAGCTGGTTCCGTTGCTTCAAGCCGCGTTCTCGCATCGCGGGACCGCCATTCTCGACGTGATCAGCCCGTGCGTGACCTTCAACGACCACGAAGGCTCGACCAAGAGTTACGCCTACGTCAAAGAACACGATATCGTGCTGCACACGGCCGATTACATCGCCGGCGGTCGCGAGATAACGGTCGACTACGAGCCCGGAACCGTCCGTGACGTCGAGCTCGAAGATGGCTCGCACGTCCTGCTTCGCAAACTGGACGTCGACTACGACCCTACCGACGCAATCGCCGCGCTGCGTACGATTCACGAGTCCCGAGCGAAGGGCGAGTTCGTGACCGGGCTACTGCACGTCGACACCAAAGAAGAGGACCTCTGCGAACGCGAGCACCTCACGCGAGCGCCGCTCGCCCAGCTCGACGAAGAGGCTCTGCGCATCGCGCCGGACGATTGGCAGCGGCTGATGCAGCCGTGAGCGTCGCCGACGGCCGGCGAATCGGGGTCGCGTTCACCTTGTTGAGCGCGACCTTTTTCATGCTGCTCGTCGACTTCTCGATCGTCAGCATCGCCCTGCCGTCGATGGAGCGCGACCTTCACATGAGCGCGTCCTCGGGTCAATGGATCGTCAGTACGTACGCGATATTTCTCGCCGGCTTCCTCATGCTGACCGGGCGCTGCGCCGACATCTACGGGCGCTATCGCTTCTTCGTTACCGGACTGATCGTTTTCACCGCTGCGTCGTTTCTCGGGGGAATGGCGCCCAACGGCATCTTCTTGATCGCCATGCGCGGCCTTCAAGGTTTGGGTGCCGCGCTGGTCAATCCGGCCGCGCTGGCGATCGTGCTCTCGATGTTCGCGCCGGGCGCTGCGCGCTCGCGGGCGATCGCGCTCTGGGGCACGATCGGCAGCACCGGCGTCGCCGCCGGAATGCTCTTCGGCGGCGTGCTCGTGCAGTATCTGGGATGGCGGTCGGTTCTTTACGTGAACGTGCCTTTCGCCGTCGTCGTGCTTGCGCTCGCCGCGTCGCATCTTCCGCGCGACAGCGGCGTGGCGGGCCGAGCGAAGCTCGACGTGCCGGGAGCCGTTTTGCTTACCGCAATGCTGGTCACGTTCGTCTACACCATCGAGTCGATTCCAACCAGCGGTGCCGGCTCGGTGCGAACGATTGCCGGCGTCGTCATCACCGCGGTACTGCTCGTTTTCTTCCTATTCGTTCAGCGGCGTGCCGAAGAACCGATCCTTCCGCGGCGTCTTTTTCGCTATCCCGACTTGCTCTCGGGCGCATCGATCGTGATGCTTCAACCGATGTCGTATGCGGGGATCATGGTCTTCGCCTCGGTCTACGTGCAGCAAGTCTCGGGCTACACGCCGCTCGAGGCAGGGCTTGCATTCCTCCCATCGTCGTTCATCATCTCGTTCGTTGCCGCGCCGCTGACCATGCCGATCGCGCGTGCGATCGGCGTGCGCACGATGTGCATCGCGATGGGCATCGTCATGATTGCGGGCGAAGCGATCCTGCTCTTCATGGAGCCGCATTCCTCGTATTGGACGGCCGTTTTCCCGGCGACGTGCATCGGCGGCTTCGGCGGTATGCTCGCCTATCAGGCCGGAATGATCGGCGGACTCGCGCACGTCGAGGACGCCGACGAGGGAAGCGCATCGGCGGTGATGAGCTTTGCGTTGCAGCTGGGAATCGGATTTGGGGTCGCTCTCGGGGCCGCAGCGCAGGAGCTCGAGAGCAACGCGCTTATGCGCTCGGGCGTCGCGGCGCAAAGCGCGCTCGCCGGCGGCCTGCACGCCTCGTTCTGGACGTCCATCGCCGTTGGGGTCTGCATGATTACCGCGGCGCTCGTGGGGCTTCGTCATGCGGCGGCGGAGATTCCGCTGCGTCACTACGTTCCGTTCGGAAAGCTGCACCATCGCGTCGCGGTCAAAGCATAGCGATGGAAGCGCTCATCACTGCGCTGCAACGCGCGGGTTCCGTCTTCGTTCTCACCGGTTCGGGCATCTCGGCCGAGAGCGGTCTGCCGACCTTTCGCGGCGTGGGCGGGCTCTGGCGAACGCATCGCGTCGAAGAACTCGCTTCGCCCGACGGCTTTGCGCGCGATCCCCAACTCGTGTGGACGTGGTATAACGAGCGAAAAGCCGCGCACGCTCGGGCCGAGCCGAACGCCGGACACGCCGCGCTGGTGCGCCTCGAAGAGCGCATCGCCGACTTCACGCTGGCGACGCAGAACGTCGATTCGCTGCATCTGCGCGCCGGCTCGCGTAACGTGCTCGAACTTCATGGAAACTTGCGCGAGGCGCGCTGCTCGCACTGCGGCGCGCGGCGTCCCTTCGAGGCGACCGGGATGCCGCTGCACGAGATCGATCACGCCTGCGGGGGCCGTTTTCGCCCGGATATCGTTTGGTTCGGCGAGTCGCTCCCGGCGCCAGTTTGGCGCGAAGCCGATCGCGCCGCGGCGCGAGCCGATGTGATCCTCGTCGTCGGAACCAGCGCCGTCGTCTATCCCGCCGCGGCGCTGGCGACGCGGTATAACGACCGCGCCTTCGTCGCCGAAATCAATCCCGAGGCGACGCCGATCAGCGAGGGCGTCGACTGCATACTGCGTGGCACCGCAGCGGAGCTTCTCTCAGAAATTGTCGAAAAGCTCGTTGCATCTTAGTCGTATGAGTCTTGAAAGCTCAATGAGTGAATTGGCCCCGCATCGTGATTCTGTTGTCGCTCGCGGCCGGCTCAACCGCGAGACGCAAAGTGTCGGGCCGATACATTATGATGACCGTTGCCGTCGCGTAAATAGCCAATAGACCGGTAACCCCGAGAGTAGAATCGCGATGCCGATGAGTGTATCGTTCGGCGAGTTCCAAATCGTGTTTCCGACGATGTACCAGGCCGCGGCAAGAAAAATCACCGTGGTGACCGGATGGCCGGGCATGCGAAACGTCGGCCGCGGCGCAGCCGGGTCGCGCGCGTCTCGGTTGCGGAAAACGATGAGTGCAATCGCCGAGAGTCCGAAGAAGATGTAATCGTTCGAGGTAACGTAGTTCAAAATCTGGCCGTAGTTAAGAAACAGCGTGATGACGACGGCGACCGCGCCCTGCGCGACGATTGCCAGGACCGGCGCGTGCGTTTGCGCGTTGACGCTCGCGAGCGGTTTGAAGAACGTACCGTCCGCCGCCATCTGAAAATAGACGCGCGGCGACGTAAGGATCTGGTTGCTCAAGAACCCCAGCGTCGAAATTGCGATGACGATCGCGATCGCCACTCTGCCGGCCGAGCCGAAGGCGATCTCGGCGACGTCCGATGCGGGGGTGTTCGTGAGTGCGAGCGCGTGGATGCCGAGTACGTGCAGGCACGTAGCGTTGACCGCGAGATAGAGCAGCACGACGAGCACGACGCCGGCGAGTAAGCCGCGTGGCAGCGTCGCCTGCGGATCGCGCAGCTCGGCGCTCATGAAGCTCGCCGTCTGCCAGCCGCTGTAGGCAAAGAGCACCGGAACCATCGCGAGCCCGATCGTCGCGAGCGTCCCGCCGGCGGGAACGGCCTCCGGAGCGTGTGCGGCGCCGTGCACCGCAAAGAGGCCGATCGCGGCGAACGCGGCGATCGCGGCGACCTTCAAGATCATGAATGCGTTCTGCGTCGTCGCTCCGGTACGAACGCCCAATGCGTTGATAGCCGTGAAGACCGCGATGGCCCCTGCGGCGCTGAGCCGAAGCGGCAGCGACAGGCCGGTGAATTGCCCGAAGTAGTTTGCGAATGTTACCGCCGCAGCGGCCATTCCGCCGCTCTGCGATACGAGCAGCAGGCACCAGCCGAAGATAAACGCGAGCGCGGGATGAAACGCGTCGCGCAAGTATGCGTAGAGGCCGCCGTCCTGCGGCCGGCGCGCCGCCAGCTCGGCAAAGATTCCCGCGCCGAGCAGCGCCACCAGACCGCCGAGCGCCCAGACGGTCATCACGAGAGAGCCGCTGTGGACGAAGCGCGCGACCACCGACGGATTCATGAAGATCCCGGAACCAACGATGCCGCCCATGACGATGAGGGCAGCATCGCGTGCGCCCAGGCGGCGCAAAAGTTTAGGCGTCAATGAAAAGCTGCGGTCTGCTCGTCGCGCCGCGGTCGACTGCGAATGATGAAGGGACCCACGGTGCGAAGAGTGCGAGCATGCTTGCTATAGCTACGTTCGTTCTCGCCGCTTTAAGCTCTGCCGTCGCGCAACAGCCGCCGCCTGCGGGGCCGGCGCAACCGCTTCCGCAGAGTATGCCCGCCGCGGTGCCGCCGGCTGCACAACAGCCGCTCCAGGCAGGTCCGTGTCTCGATTCGCTGCGTCCCGTTCCCAAGGTCCTCCAGCCGCCGATCTCTCGGGGAATGCAGATCGTGCGGATCGACCAGGTTCTCTCGACCGCGACGATGACTCCGAATGAAATCATCGGTTTCCTGTATACGTTGGAGGACGGCTCGACCTGGCTCGGCCAGCGAACGAAGGATTATCAATCCGCTGCCGACGCGACGGCAATCAACCGGGTGCTGGCAGCGACCCACGTGCCGGGATACAGCGTGAACGGGTTCCCGCCGACGACGGTGTACGGCGTTCCGACCAAGCATCCGCAGCTCTTCCGCGTGCAGATCCCCCCGAACGCTTTGGCGCCCCTGCGCGTCGCGGTCGCTCCGTGCGTCCTGTGGCCGCCGGACCGGACGCTGCCCGATCCTACGATGTAGCAACCGCCGCATCCGACTGCTAATCCTGGGGGTTCTTAGGGCCAATGGAGTTCGTATTGCGAACCCGCGTCGGAACGTTCCAACCCAACGCTGACGTGTTCCTCGACGAGGAGGGAGAGCGCGTAGTCGTCGTCGTCGAGGTCGCCGGAGCCGATCCGGAGAGCTTGCGCGTCGGGATCGACGAGCGTTACCTCGTCGTTGCGGGGCGCCGCTTCCGATCGGCTCGCGCGCGGCGCGGATCCTTCACTCAAAAAGAAATCGTCACCGGCGATTTCGTCAAGCGAATTCCGTTGCCGGTCGCCATTGAATATGAAGGCGTCGCCGCAAGCTACGAAGACGGCATGCTCGTCGTTCTCGCACCGCTCGCAGCAACCGCGTATATGGCGACGGCGCGTACCGAACTGCACGTGATGGTAAAGAGGACTCATTCCTAAAGCGATGCCCGAAAAAACCCAGAAAACCGAGAGCGCGATCGTGCCTGCGAACCTGATCGGCATCCTGCCGCTCCAGGAAGCGGTACTCTTCCCGCATACCGTCATTCCGCTCGCAGTCGTCAAGAAGCCGGGCATCCAGCTCGTCGAAGAGGCGCTGCGCGAGGGAAAACCGATCGGACTGGTCGTGCTTCGCGACCGCGAGATCGAGGATCCCGGTCCCGACGACGTGCAACGCGTCGGAACGATCGGCGTCATTCAGAAGATGCTCAAGGTTCCCGACGGCACGCTGCGTTGCATCGTCGCGGGGCAGCAGGTCTTTAGAATCGAGCAGTTTACGCAGACGACGCCCTATATGGTTGCGGCCTACACGGAGCTGCCCGATACGACGGTCGAGAACGAAGAGCTCGTGGCGATGCAGCGCAACCTCGCCGGCCTCTTCCAGAAGCTCCTCTCCTATCTGCCGCAAGCGCCCCGCGAGATGGAGATGGAGGTCGCCAACATCACCGACCCCGTCGTTCTGACCTACTTCGTCGCTTCGACGATGCGGCTGGAGACGGCCGATCGTCAGGCCCTTCTCGAAGAGCGCGACACCGCCAAGCGAATGCGCAAGCTCACGCTGCTGCTCACCAAAGAGCTCGAAGTCGTCGAGCTCGGCCATAAGATTCAAAGCGACATTCAACGCGAAATGGAGAAGAATCAGCGCGAGTTCTATCTCCGTCAGCAGCTGCGTGCAATCCAGGAAGAATTGGGCGAGGTCGACCCGCAGCAGGCCGAGACGAACGAGCTGCGTTCGAAGATCGACGCGGCCGCGATGCCTGAAGAGGTGAAGAAGGCCGCGGATCGCGAGCTCGAGCGGCTCGCGCGCGTGCCCCAGGCGAGTCCGGAATACGGCGTCATTCGCACCTACCTCGATTGGCTGGTGACGTTGCCGTGGAACTCCGCGACGGCCGACCACATCGACATCAAAGCGGCGCGGACGATCCTCGACGAGGACCACTACGACCTCGACAAGATCAAGGATCGCATTATCGAGTATTTGGCGGTCGGCAAACTCAAGAAAAAATTGACGGGACCGATTCTCTGCTTCGTCGGTCCGCCGGGCGTCGGCAAAACGTCGCTCGGTCAGTCGATCGCCCGCGCGATGGGTCGAAAGTTCGTGCGGCTATCGGTCGGCGGGGTGCACGACGAGGCTGAGATCCGCGGCCACCGCCGCACCTATATCGGCGCGATGCCGGGCTCGATCGTACGAGCGATCCGCGACGCTGGAACGCGCAATCCCGTCATGATGATCGACGAGATCGACAAGGTCGGCGCCGATTTCCGCGGCGACCCGCAGTCGGCGCTGCTCGAAGTGCTCGACCCAGAACAGAACGTGCACTTCCGCGACCACTACCTCGACCTGCCGTTCGATCTCTCGCAAGTACTCTTTATTTGCACGGCAAACACGCTCGATACCATCTCGCCGCCGTTGCGCGATCGCATGGAGATCATCACGCTCTCGGGCTATACCGAGCTCGAGAAGCTGCAAATCGCCAAGCGGTATCTCGTCAAGAAGCAACGCGAGAATAACGGGTTACGGGAATCGCAGGCTCAGATCGGCGACGCGGCCCTCCGCTCGATCATCAACGACTACACGCGCGAGGCGGGCGTGCGCAACCTCGAGCGCGAGATCGGGACGGTCTTCCGCAAGATCGCGCGCAAGATCGCCGAGAATGCGCGGTTCAAAGCGCGGGTGAAACCGGAGAACCTCGCCGATTATTTGAGCAAGCCGCGGTTCTTCAGCGAAGTGCGCAAGCGCGTGGCGTCGGTCGGCGTCGCGACCGGCATGGCCTACACGCCGGTCGGCGGCGACATTCTCTTCATCGAGACGCAAGGGATGCCGGGTACGGGGAAACTGGTGCTCACCGGGCAGCTCGGCGACGTCATGAAGGAGAGCGCTCAAGCCGCCGTCTCGTTCCTGCGTTCGCGTTCGAGCGAGCTCGGCTTGCCCGACGATTATTTCTCCAAGCACGACATTCACATTCACGTTCCGGCCGGCGCCACGCCGAAGGACGGACCCTCGGCGGGAATCGCCCTCGCGACGTCGATCGCCTCGATGCTGACCGGCATCAAGGTCGATCCCAGTCTCGCGATGACCGGCGAGATCACGTTGACGGGCCAAGTGTTGCCGATCGGCGGGCTGAAGGAGAAAGTGCTCGGCGCCAAGCGCGCGGGAATCGGCAAGATTCTCTTCCCGCGCCGCAACGAGATCGACCTCGACGACATTCCCAAGGAAATTCGCGAGAGCATGAGCTTCGTTCCGGTGGACGAGCTCTCCGAAGTCTTTCATCAAGCGCTGGGAAAACGGGTCATCTCGCCGGTACCGCTCGGCGATCAAACGAGAGTGAGCAACGTCGTGCCGCTGCGGTTGCGACCGGGACCGGCGAAGCGCCGCAACGGCGTCGTCAAACGCCGCTCGCTGCGCAAACCCATCAAGCGCTAATGCCCGCCCGGGCGGATGCCCGCAACGCGCATCGAAAGTGGCTTCGATGCCAAGGCAACTCTTATTCCTTCCCGGTCCGGTTACCGTTGCCGAGCCGGTTTTGCAAGCCGCAGCGCGTCCGCTCATCAATCATCGCGGGGAAGAGTTTGCGGAGCTGCTCGCTCGCGTCACCGGCGCGCTGCCGCCGGCCTTCGGCACGAAGCAAGAGGTCGTGTTGCTCGGCAGCTCCGGAACGGGTGCGCTGGAAGCCGTCGTCACCAACGTCTTCTCACCCGGTGAACGGTTGCTCTCGTGCCCCGTCGGTGCGTTCGGCAAGCGCTTCGCCGAAATCGCGGCAGCCTACGGCTGCGTGGTCGACACTCTCGAAACGCCGCTCGGCGCGGCACTCGACCCGGCGGCGCTGCGCGCCCGTCTGGCCCGCGACCCGGAGCGCGAGATTGCCGGCGTCCTGCTGACGCACAACGAAACCTCGACCGGCGTTGCCTGCGACATGGCGGCGATCGGTGAAGTTCTGCGCGAACACGGTGCCGTTTCGCTCGTCGACTCGGTGAGCGGTATCGGGGCGGCGGAGTTTCGCATGGACGAATGGGGCTACGACGGCGTCGTCACCGCATCGCAGAAAGGTTTTGCCGCACCGCCCGGCGTCGCCATGGTCGCTCTGAGCGAACGCGCTTGGAAGCGAAGCGCCGGCGCCGGAACGCCGCGCTATTATTTCGATCTGCATCGCGCCCGCGACTTCGCGCACGCCGGTGAGACGCCGTGGACTCCGCCGATTTCGATGCTCTACGCGCTCGACGTCGCGCTGCAGCGCTACCACGATGAGGGAATGGACGCCGTCTTCTCACGCCACGCGCGCTTTGCGGAGCTCGTTCGATCGGCGCTCGTACGCATGGGTTTCTCGCTCGTCTCGCAGCCGGGCGCGCACTCGCCGGCCGTCGTGGCCGCATATCCGCCGTCCGGCATCGACGCGAAGGCACTCCTGCGCAGCCTACGCCAAAAGCACGGCGTCGTGCTCGCCGGCGGTCAAGGAGAGCTCGCCGGGAAGATCGTGCGTTTCGGTGTGATGGGCGACGTCAGCGAATCCGACGTTCGCGGTGCGATCGAAGCGATCGAAGCGGAACTGCCCGTTACAAGTGGTGTCGCCGGAAGTACGGCATGACGAAAGGCCGCGCGAACCACGGGATGGTCGAGAGAATCGCATCGTCGACCGGTGCGTCGTAGGTCACTAAGTACGGCGCGAGCCGCGACTGATGAAGACCGTCGCGAATATCGCGCGAGAGCGGAAAGAAGAGCGCGACGAAGAGCACCAGCCACAGCAGGATCGCGCCCTTCGCAAATCCGACGATCGCTCCGCCGATCGAGTTGCTGAAGCCCAGCAACGGGAGCTTCGCGATCGTGCCGAGCATCCGCGCGACGAGTAGGATCGCGACGTACGTAGCCAGACCCGTCGCAAACATTCCGACGACGTGCGCGGATCCCGGGCCGAGATTGAGCATTCGCCCGATCTGCGGATCGAAGGCGCCGTTATAGAACCATGGAGTAACCAGCGCGGCCGTCGCGGCAACCGCGCCGCCGAGCTCCGATACGAAACCGTGCGAGAAGCCCTTGTACGTAGCGATGACCAGCACGATCACGATGATGACGTCCACCCACGGGGCCGCCCCGAAGATCACGCTCGAATCGTCGCTCCAAATCGCTCGCGCATCGCGTCGAGGACGCGTTCGATCGCCGCATCGGCCTCTTCGTCGGTGATCGTCGTGTCGAAACGCTGCAACGTGATGCGCACGGCGAGGCTCTTTCGCCCTTCTCCAACCTGCGGGCCGCGGTATTCGTCGAAAACGGCGACGCCGGTGCAGAGCGCGCCCAGCACCTCGGAAACGGTGGCTTCGAGCTCTCCCGCGGTTACCGGAATCGCGACGACGAGCGCAACGTCGCGGTAGGTGGATGGAAAGCGCGAGGGTGGCCGGTACTGCGGCGTCCGGTACGGCGGAATCGCGCCCATCTCGAGCAGGCAGAGATAGGCGTTTCCCGGCAGGTCGCAGGCTTTGGCCACGCGCGGATCGATGCAGCCGAGCGCGCCGAGTTCGATGCCGTCGAGACGAACGATTGCGGTCTTGCCGGGATGAAACGAACTCCGCGCGCCCGGCACGATCTCCGCCGCGCGCCCCGTCACCTCGCGCAGCAACGCTTCGCAATCGCCCTTCAATCGCAGAAAATCCGAGTCGTGCCATGCCGGCTCGGGACGACGCGGCGCAGAGAATCCGAAACCGATCGCCGTTCGCTCGTCGATGCTCGCATCGTCGCGGCGAAAGATCTGGCCGATTTCGAATACTCGCGCGGGGGTTGCCGCACGGGCGAGGTACTCCATTATTCCGGGAGCGAGCGAGTCGCGAAGGAATCGATGATCCTCCGAGATCGGGTTTTGAACTTCGACGGCCTCGGTGTTGCCCGTCGCGCGCAGCGAGTGCGTCACGATTTCACGATAGCCGAGGGCTGCGAGCGTTTGCGCGATCCGGTTCTCCAAATCGAATGCCGCGCTCGAAATCTCGTGTGCGGGCACCGAAGGTACGACGGCCGGAATCCGCTCGTATCCCTCGATCCGCGCAACCTCTTCGACGAGATCGGCGGCGATGGTCAAGTCGCGCCGCCAAAGCGGCGGGGTAACGGCGAGCCGGCCCTCTTGCTCGGAACGCACGCCGCAGCCGAGCGCCGTGAGGTGGGCCGCGACGCGCTGCGCTTCGAGCGGCAATCCGAGCAATCGTTCCACCTCGCCGGCTTGCAGCGAAATCGCGGCGGGCGCGGCGATCTCCGCGCCAAAGGCGTGTGGACGATATGCGGTCGCCCCGAGCTCGCAGAGCAACTGCGCCGCGCGTGCCGCACCGACATCGGTCAAATATGGTGCAAGGGATTTCTCGTGGCGCGACGATGCCTCGCTGCGCAGTCCGAGCGCCGCGCTCATACGGCGAACGCGCGTTCCGTTGAAGTTTGCCGCTTCGAGCACAATCGTGGTGGTCGTGGCGGTGACTTCGCTCGGCGCGCCGCCCATCAGGCCCGCCAGGCCGAGCGCGCGCTTTTCGTCGGCAACGACGAGCGCTTGCGGATCGAGCGTTCGTTCGCTGCCGTCGAGCGTGACCAGCCGTTCGCCATCCGTCGCGCCGCGCACCACCAAGCGCGCGCCCGCAACCATCGCGGCGTCGTAAAAATGAAGCGGTTGTCCGGTTTCGAGCATGACATAGTTAGAAACGTCGACGAGGTTATTGATCGGGCGCTGCCCCGCCAGCGCCAGACGAACGCGCATCCACGCCGGCGCGGCCTTCACGGCGATCCCGGCGAAGCGCTGCGCGACGAAGCGGTAGCAGTCGGGCGATTCGATCGCGACCGCCGGCGCCTCACCCGGCGGCTCTTCACTTATTCCCGGATTCTCGAACGACGGCAAACGCAACGGCGTGCCGTACGATGCGGCGAGCTCGCGCGCCAAGCCGATCACCGACATCGAGTCGGGACGGTTCGCCGTAATCTCGACGTCGAGCACGTCGGTTTGCAATCCGAAGAGTTCGACGGCGTCGAGGCCCGGCTCGATCGCGGCATCGAGCTGCATGATTCCGTCTTCGAACCAAGCGCCCGGCAGCGCGAGCTCCTCGGCCGAGATCATCATGCCCTGCGATGCGACCCCTCGCATCGTGCGAGCTTCGATCGTTAACTGCGGCAGCTTCGCTCCGATTGTCGCCACCGCGATCGTTTGGCCGGCGGCGACGTTCGTTGCCGCCGTGGCGATCGTGAGCGGGCTCTCACGCGCGACGTCGACCCTCGCCACCGCAAGCCGATCCGCATTGGGATGTTTCTCGATGCTCGCGATGCGGCCGGTCACGACTCCGGAAATTGGCGGGCGCCGCTCGATCCCCGCCACGGGAAATCCGAGCATTGCCAAACGGTCCGCGATCGCGTCGGTCTCCTCGGGCAGCGCGACGTACTCGCGCAGCCAGCTTATCGGGACGCGCACCGTCGGACGATCAACTCAGCTGCCGGAGAAAATCCGGATCGCTCGTGAGGAATCGCCGGATGTCGTCGACCTCGTACCGGGCCAATCCCAGCCGCTCCACACCGAAGCCGAAGGCCCAGCCGGAATAGCGCTCGGGATCGTAGCGAACTTCACGCAGCACGTTGGGATGCACCATTCCCGCTCCGCCGAGTTCGATCCATCCCGAGCCGCCGCACATGTTGCACGCCGGGGCCTTGCCGCGGCACTTCGGACAGGTCGTGTCAACTTCGGCGCTCGGTTCGGTGAACGGAAAGTACGAGGGTCGAAAGCGGACGCTTTGGTTTGGGCCAAAGAGCTCCCGGCAGAGCCCGGTGAGCATGCCCTTGAGATGGCCGAAGTGGATGCCCTCGGCCACCAGCAGCCCCTCCACCTGATGAAACTGAAAGAGGTGACGGGCGTCGACGGCGTCACGCCGGTAGCACTTTCCCGGCGCGACGACGGCAATCGGCGGCGCGTGCTGCTGCATCGTACGAACCTGCATCGGCGAGGTATGCGGCCGCAGCAGCAGCGTGCCGGTCAACCAAAACGAATCGAAAGCCTCGCGCGCGGGATGTTCGCTGGGAATGTTGAGCGCATCGAAATTATAGTAATCCGGCTCGGCTTCCGGACCGACGACGACGGCGAAGCCGTGGCGCGCGAAGTACGCGCAGCTCTGTGCCACGATTCGCCGGACGGGATGAGTCGAGCCCAGATCGGCCGGGATTGCGGGAAACGTGACGTCGATCGAGGATGCCAGCTCGTCGTCAAAGGCGCGCGACGCGAGCTCGCTCCGTCGTTGCGCCAGGCGCGCCTCCATCGCCGCGACCGCGTCGTTGATCGCCTTGCCGGCGCCGGGGCGTTCCTGCGGTGCGAGCGTGCCGATGGTTCGGCGAACTTTGGTAACTTCGCCGTTCCGTCCGAGATAGGTAACGCGCACGTTCTCGAGTGCCGGTTCGTCGCTTGCCACAGCGGCGGCAGCATCGAAGCGCTCCTCCAAACGGCGGAGCTCGTCCGTTAATTCCGTCATCGCTCTTCCAAAGCAAAGCGCCCGGTTCGTTCTACGTTACCGGGCGCCTTCAAAACCGATTGTTGTCTTTTGCTATGCGGCCTTTGCAGTTAAGAAGCTGAGGGCGCCGCGTGCAGCCTTCGATACGCGAGGTAGGCGTCGATCGATCCCGTTTGGGCGAAAAGCCTCCAGAAGAGATTGGACGTTGCCATGCGCTTGCAGTCTCCTTTTGAGCCGTCGGCTCCGGCGCGGCCCGCTTGACGTCGCCTGAGTATACCACGCAGCTTTTAACACGGGTAGTCTTGACTTTTCGAGCTGAAAACACTCTCTTGACAGCGCTTGCTTCAGCCGGCATTCTTGCGCGCTTCGTAGAGTGCAATCGAGCCGGCGACGCCTGCACTGAGGCTCTCTGACGCGCCGCTCATCGGTATCGCGATGGTACGTTCACAATAAGCCTCCCACGCCCCCAAGCCGTGACGTTCGTTACCCACGACGAGAGCGAGCCGAGCAGGCCAATCCTCGCTGTCCAGCCTTGCACCCTCCGCGGCGAGGCCGAGGACGCGCACGCCGGCAGCGAGCGCGGCCGCCGCGGATTCTGCCGGCCCCGCTAGGGCCAACGGAAGCCGGAAAATCGCACCCATCGAGCCTCTGACCACCTTGGGGTGGTACGGATCCACGCCCAGCGTGCCAAAGAGCACCCCGGCGCAGCCGAAGGCATCGGCGGAGCGCAGCAGCGTTCCCGCGTTGCCAGGATCGCCGAGGTCCGCCAAGACGAGCACCGGACTTCCACGCGCGAAGAGCGCGGTGGGATCGACGAGGCGGACCGGCCCCACGGCGACGATTCCGGTGGGCGTTACGACGTCCGAGATGGCCTTAGCCGCCGCTGGAGCGAGCACGAATGCGGGCGTTCCGGACGCATCCAGCTCGCGCACCAGCGGGAGCGTATCGTAGGCTTCCTGGGTCACGTAAAGCTCGATAATGGGAAAGTCCGCCGTTACGGCCTCGCCCAGCATCGTTGCGCCTTCGAAGGCAAAGCGGCGTTGCTCGCGGCGACCCTTCACCGTCCGCAGAGCGCGTACGGCCGACAGACGCTCGGCCCGGTTGCCTAGCGGCGTCGCCATCGGCGCGTCATCCATGCGCGGGTCGCAATCATGATCAGCCCGGCGAGCATCCCCGCGAGCACGATCGCGATCTTGTCGTTGAAATGATGGGGCACCAGCGATCGAACGAGCAGGTAGACCGCAGCGACGAAGACCAGCAGAAAGTACGCCAGCCATGCGAGCTCGGCAGCGATGGAAGAGCGGGGCGCCGGTTGCGGCATCGACGCTGCTTACGAGGCGGGGCAGAAGCGTTCCGCCAAACTTGCTGCTCGATGGACGATCTGCCGCGAATCCTGAGCTCACGCCGGTGCTTCGACGGTCGCGTTTTCAGCGTGCGCGTCGACGAAGTGGCGTACGCGGACGGGGCCGAGCATCGGCTCGACGTCGTCGAACACGGCGCATCCCTGGCAATCGTCGCGACGCCCTCACCGAGCGAAATCGTCCTCGTTCGGCAGTATCGCCACCCGGCCGGGTCGATGCTTTGGGAAGTGCCCGCCGGCAGCGCCGAGCGCGACGAGAACCCGGTCGACGGCGCGCGGCGCGAACTGCGCGAAGAGACCGGTTACTCTGCCGGTCGAATTCGCCGTATCGGCTCCGTCTGGACGTCGCCGGGCTTCTGCTCCGAGCTCATGCATTTCTTTCACGCCGAGGAACTGGTAGCGGGGGAGACGGCCTTCGATGACGACGAGCGCATCGAGGTCGGGCTCTTCTCGATCGCGGCGGCGTGGCGGTTGGTCGCTGACGGCGCCGCCGACGCAAAAACCGTGCTTGCCCTGTTTTGGCTGCAGGGCGGCGAAGATAAAATTGGAAGTGGTTTTGGTCGATAGTTACTGTAGGTAACTTGCCGTCGCCGTTGCTACCGACGTGGCGGACATTGGTCTTGGAGGTTATGGTGGAAATACCTAGCGACATTGATGCCGTACTGAAACGAATGCTGGAGCGCAGCCGCGACGGCGGAGAACAATCGGTGCTCGCACCCGAAGACGAAACCTACTTGAACACGCTGATCGCTTCGGTCCGTGCCGGACGCCGTTCCGTCTTGATCGTCGAAGATGCCGACGAACATCTGCGCTACATGTTTAGTAACGCGACCCGAGCCGAAGCGATAACGATGCTCGGGAAAGTCGTCGAAGCGACGGGCCGGCGGCTGGCCGACGGCGACGACTAAGAGACCAGCGCTATTCCGTCGATCTTGCCGTCGGGCGCCACTTCGAAGTCGTAATGATACTGCGCGCGCGGATAGCGGACTAAGAATTCGTACAGCGTATCGCCATTCGATTCGGTCGAACTCGCGATCGGCACCATCATTTGCAGCCGCCCCAACGCGGCAAAGTTTTCGCGCGCAACGAGATCGTCGGTAAGGTACGCACTGAACGACGCGGTGAGCTCGGATCGGTCGAGCTGCTTCGAAGCCAGCCGGATAAGCCATTCCTTCGCGCGAGTGACGACCGTATTATCCAGCCGGGTGTAAGAGGGCGGTACGAGCACGTCGAGAACGCGCACGCCGATCGCCTCCGGGACCGTGACGCTTCCGTGAAGCGAATCGGAGTTTGAAAAGACGATAACACCGAGGTGCCGGCTCGGGAGCTGAGCGTTCATTGCTCGATACCCCGAGATCTGGCCGTTCGACCAAACGAACTCCTTGCCGCCGCGGCTATCGATGACCCACCCCATGCCGTAGTGGGTCGGTCCCGTACCTCCGCCCGGCGTGTACATCGTTCGAACGGCGTCGACGCGCAACAGCACCGGCATTTCGATATCCCATTTTGCGAGATCGTCGATGGTGGTTACCAAACCGGCGTCCCCGCCGAGCCATGCCGGGTCCCACGACGGCGCGGTGACGAAGCCGCCCGGAGCGCGAGTGTAACCCGTCGCGTGACCCGACGAGATGCCGTTATCCCCCGCCAGAAACGTATGGTCCATCACGAGCGGAATGAAGATCCGCTGCTCGAGGAAATCCGAGAGCGTGACGCCGCTCGCGCGCTGCACGATCAATCCGGCGAGAAGATAGTTCAGAGGATTATTCGCATAGAGCGTCCCCGGCGGCGCGGCGGGCTTCATCTTGTCGACTGCGGCGAGCAGGTCGGCCAGCTTGACCGAGCGGGTAACGTTGGTCATACCGGGGGTGCCGAGGTAGCTGGGTAGACCGGAGGTCTGGGTGAGAAGCTGAGCGATCGTTACGCCGGACGCGATCTTGAGTTCCGGGACGTATTTCGAAACCGGGTCGTCGAGTTTGAGCTTACCGTCCTGCTCGAGCAGCAGTATCGCGGCCGCCGTAAACTGCATGGTCAGACCGCCGGCGTAGAACTCCGTATCGGGGGTCATGGGCGCATGCGGCGAGAGGGTGGCAAACCCGAACCCTCGGGCGTAGACCAGGCGACCGTCCTCGACGACCCCGATGGCAATGCCGGGCGTCCGCCCAGCATGAAGCTCGTCGAGGGCTATGCGATCGATACGACTGGAAACCGGCGCCGGCAGTGCAGGAGGCATCGTCTGGCCGGGGGCCGCCAAAGGTTGCGCCTGTGCCACGATACCGACGATTAGAGCCGTCCGAAGGACGGCGCCCAAGCGTCTCATGACAATGGTAATTATATACCGGAACGGCGTCGGCGGCTAGGCCGTTTGTCGACGAGCTACTTCTGGGACGCTTGCTTGGCCAGACTCAGCAGCGCACCAAAGGCCTTCTGGTCGGTGACGGCCAGATCCGCGAGAGCCTTGCGGTTGAGGGTCACGCCCGATTTCTTGAGGCCGTACATGAAGACCGAGTACGAGAGCCCTTCACGCCGTACCGCGGCGTTGATGCGGCTGATCCAGAGCGAGCGAAAGTCGCGCTTGCGGACGCGCCGGTCGCGGAACGCATAGGCCAAAGACTTGAGCAATGCTTCGTTGGCCACGCGATAGTTGCGGCGACGCGCGGCGCGAAAGCCCTTGACGAGCTTCATGACCTTTCGGCGGTGCTTGAGGCCGCCGACGCCTCGTTTGATCCGTGCCATTGCCTACGTCCCCTTATACCAGATAGGGAATCGTTGGTGCGAGACGCTTGAGGTCGCCCTTAAACGTCGGCTGGTCCTTACGGAACTTGCGCTTGCGTTTGCGCGACTTCTTGCTGAGGATGTGCCCGCATCCGTCAAACTGGTGACGGTGCATCACTTTGCCCGTCGCGCTGACCTTCACTCGTTTGGCTGTTCCTCGATGCGTTCGTATCTTCGGCACTGGTTCGCTCCTTCGTCGGTACGGTAAACTTCGGCGGTCCGGTCGGCGTCGCGCGCGGCGCCAAAATCATAAACATGTTTTTGCCCTCGAGCCGCGCTTCACGCTCGACCGTCGCCAGCGGCGACATATCCTCCGCCATGCGGTCGAGCAGCTTGCGGCCGAACGAGGTATAGGTTATCTCGCGGCCCCGGAACATGATCGTCACTTTGATCTTGCTTCCGTCGAGCAGGAGGCGCTCGGCCATGCGCGCCTTCGTCTCGTAGTCGTGCGTCTCGATCTTCGGCCGCAGCTTCACTTCCTTGAGTTCGAAGTGGCGCTGTTTCTTGCGAGCGTCCTTGTCTTTCTTCGACTGCTCGTACTTCAGCCGTCCGTAGTCGGCGATCTTGCAGACCGGCGGCTGAGCGTTGGGCGAAACTTCGACCAGATCGAGACCGGAGGCTCGAGCGCGCATCAGCGCGTCTTCGGTTTGCAGGATACCGAGTTGATTTCCGTTTTCGTCGATAACTCGCACCGACCGGATGCGAATTTGATCGTTGACGCGCAGAAGTTTTGCTATGTGCTGACCTCCAAATCAAAAAAGGCGCTGCCGGAGCGCCCCACCCTGGAACTCAGCCGAGAGTCCCTTTCAGTGAAGACCGGATCGCCCGCAGGCATCCGGTGAGCGGCGCGAGCCGCTGCTTCGGCCCACCAACGTTATCACGCCGGGCCGGGGGAGTGTCAAGGAACGGGGCGCGAATCGACCGCCTTCATCGCCGTCGCGAAGCGATCCAGCAAGTGAGCGACCGCGTCGTCGTCGATGATGAGTGGCGGAGCGATACGCAGCACCTCACGACGCGTGTCCTTCGCCGCGACGCCAAGCTCCAGTAGGGCCTCGGCCAGCTCGTGGGCGGGATAGGTCAGCACGACGCCGATCAGTAGGCCGCGCCCTCGCACCTCGAGCATCGAAGAAGATCCGATTGCCCGCAGACCCCGCACGATCGCCGCGCCGGCGCGGCGCGCCCGCGCGGCAAGGTCCTCGGAAACGATGACGTCGAGTGCCGCCTCGGCGACCGCCGACGCCAGAGGATTTCCCCCGAAGGTGCTTCCGTGGTCGCCGGGCGCGAAGAGCCCCATGATCTCGTCGTTTGCCAGCGCCGCCGAAACGGGATAGTACCCTCCGCCCAGCGCCTTCCCGACGACCAGCACGTCGGGCTTCACGCCCTCGTAATCGCAGGCGAACATGTCGCCGGTACGGCCAAAACCGGTCTGAACCTCATCGGCGATCAGCAGCACCCGGCGTTCGTCGCAGAGACGGCGCACGCGCGCAAGGTATCCCTCGGGCGGGACGTTGACGCCGCCCTCTCCTTGAATCGGTTCCAGGAGCACCGCGCAGGTGTTCGGCGTGATCGCGCGCTCGAGCGCTGCCGCATCGCCGAATGTCGCGGCGACGAAGCCCGGAAGGAACGGCCCGAAATCGGCCCGGTACTCGGCGGTCGTGCTCGCGCTCACCGCGGACATCGTCCGGCCGTGGAAGTTGTTATCGAAGACCACGATCTCGGCGCGGTCCTCGGGGATGCCCTTGACGCGATAACCCCAGCGCCGCGCAAGCTTTATTGCGGTCTCGACCGCCTCCACGCCGGTATTCATCGGGATCGCCTTCTCGAAACCGCAGATCCGGGTCAGGCGCTCGAGGAAGCCCGGCATCCGATCGTTACGTAACGCGCGCGACGTCAAGGTCACGCGCCGCCCTTGCTCGACGAGCGCGGCATAGACGCGAGGGTGGCAGTGGCCGACGTTGAGTGCGGAGTACGCGCTGATACAGTCCAGATAGCGCTTGCCGGAGACGTCCCAGAGCCAAACGCCGTCGGCGCGCTCGACCACGAGATCGAGCGGCGCATAGTTGCGCGCGCCGTAGCGCTCTTCTTCGGCGATGAGGTCGCGGGCCCGGTCCGAGAGGAGATACACCCCATCGCTCTTAAGGACTTTTACTTGGCTACCCTTTTCGGCCGTCTCGAGCGGCTTATCGCTCGCGATCATCCTGGCGTCGCCTCGACCGGGCGAACGATCGTGCGCGTTCACGGGGCGCGCCGCGAACGAGCCGCCGTGCTGATCCACGGCATGAGCGCGAGCCCGACGCAGTTCGACCGCGTCGCGCGCGATCTGTACGATCGCGGTTACAACGTTCTCGTTCCGCGGTTGCCGCGACACGGCCACGCCGATCCGCTCTCCGACGCGCTCGAGCGGTTGCGCCCCGAAGATCTGTACGAAGCGGCGGGCGAGTACGTTGCGATCGCGCGGGAGCTCGGCGAGCACGTGACCGTTGCGGGCTTTTCACTCGGAGGGCTCCTGACTGCCTGGACGGCGCAGCATTATCGGGTGGATCGCGCGGTTCCCATCGCGCCGTTCTTTGGGGTTTCGTGGATTCCAAACCGGCTGATGGGCCAGGTTGCCGATCGGCTCCTGCGCGTGCCGAACCGCTTCTATTGGTGGAATCCGATTCTTCGCGAGCGCCAGTTCCTGGCAACGAACGGTTATCCGCGCTATGCTACCCACGCCCTCGCACATTCCTATCGCATGGCGCGCGCGTTGCTGGAGGAGGCCCGCTCGAGCCAACCCGCCGCCGGTCACGTCACGATCGTCACTAATGCCGCCGAAGTCGCCGTGAATAACTACGCGATTCGCCGGCTCTACGAGCACTGGCGTCATCTGCGTCCCGAATCGGTCGACCTTGCGGTGATCACCGGTCTTCCGCTCTCGCACGACATCGTCTCGCCGCTTCGCCCGTCGGGTCTCGCCGATCGCGCGCATCCGCATCTGCTCAATGCGATCGATCCGGTCGAGGCTCCGCTGCAGACGGCTTAGTTGTAGCTGCGCAGCTTCGGCCAGACGGCTGCAAGCGGCGTCGTGATTCCTTCGCAGATCGAAATGGGGAAGCCGTTCTCGAACGGCCGTCCCCACGGATTCGAGAATCGTGCCACGACGCGTCGAACGCGAAAGAGGTGCGCGTAGCGATCGCACCGGCCGTGCACGTCGATGACGACGTTGCCCGAATAGCCGCGCGGACCCCAGAGCCAGTATTGATTGTGTCCCGAGAGCACGGGCGGCAGACCGTACTGCGCGCCGAAAAAGTCAATCGCCGAGGCTTCACCGTAGTTGCTCGCAAAAATTGCCGCCTGGGCGCGCTCCGAAGGCGGCATGGAGTCGTAGATCCGTGCCACCAGTGCGGCGAGTTCGCGCCAGCCGTGCATGTCGCCCCAATCCGGCGGAAGATTGCCGATCTGCGTGCGTTCCGATTTTGCCAGCGTGACTTCGCGAGCGAGCATCGAAAGCGCGACGCGATCGTACGCCGACATGGTGCGCTCGGGCAGCACGGGCATCAAGAGCGGCACCAGGACGATTCCCACGGCGATCGTGTAGACGGCAATTGCGGTGCGCCAAACCACCGCGCGATTCGTCCAGCCTTCGATCGTCACCGCACCGGCGGCGATGAGAATGGCGTAAACGTCGCCCGGATAGTAATCCTTGCCGTGCAGGGCGGTCATTTGCGCGATCAGCAGGATGTAGGCGACACCGAGAAAGCGCGCCTCCGGACGGCGCAGCAGCGTTATCAGGCCGATCAGCGAAACCGGCGCGAGCAGCGGGTGAACGATCATCAGTTGCGTCGCGAGGTATTCGATCGGCGTCAGCGGCGCGTTCTTCGATTCGCCCGCATCGCGCAGCAGCGTCAACATCGGATACCCATGTTGGGCTTGCCAGATGAAGTTCGGCAGCGCGATTGCCACGGCGATGCCCGCGCCGGCAAGAAACCAGGGCGTCGCGAGTACGCGCCGCTGCGGCAGCGCCGCAAGCGCGACGAGCATGGCCGCGGCAAAGAAGATGACGCTATATTTGCTCTCCAACGCGAGACCGACGACGGCGCCGGCCGCAAGCCACCAGCGCGGATCGCCACCCTTGACGGTGCGCAGCACGAAGAGGGCCGCGAGCGGCCATAGCCAGAGCCCGACGATGTCGGTAGTGATAGTCGTGCCGAAGTGCATCAGCACCGGGGTAACGGCGGCGACGAGCGCGGCGAAGAACTCCGCGAACGCGCCGCCGCCGAGTTCCACGACGAGCAGACACGTCGTGTAAACGCCCGCCGCGGCAAAGAGCGCGGGAACGGCGCGTAGTAGGAAGAGGGAGTGGCCGAAGAGTTGCGATCCGGCGGCCAGGAGCGGAACGATCGGCGGTTGATCGACGTAACCCCAGGCCGGCCGGAATCCGCAGATTACGAAATAGAGCTCGTCGCGAAAGAAGCCGTAGTGCGGATTGGAGATGAGATGGACGATCAACGTCACGAGCGCGGCAGCAATCGGGATCGCGCGGCGGTGCAGCGCTGTTCCTGGGCGAGTACGCCGGTCTTGATCGAGTACCATGACGCGGAATGGGGTGTGCCCCTCCACAGCGATACTTCCCTTTTCGAGCTGCTCGTGCTCGAAGGGGCCCAAGCCGGGTTGAGCTGGGAGACGGTTCTTCGAAAACGATCTCGCTATCGCGAGCTCTTTGCCGGCTTCGATCCGCTCGTCGTCGCACGCATGAGGACGTCGACCGTCGACCGGCTGATGAAAGAGTCCGGGATCATTCGCAACCGTGCCAAGATCGAATCGGCGCTCGGCAATGCGCGCGCATTGCTGCGAGTCCGCGACGAGTTCGAAAGCTTCGATTCATACCTATGGCGCTTCGTCGGAGGCCGCCCGTTGGTGAACCGGCGCCGGCAGCCCGGCGAGATCCCGTCGTCGTCTAAGGAGTCCGAAGCGATGAGCGCCGACCTCTATCGGCGCGGCTTTCGCTTCGTCGGTCCGACGATCTGTTACGCATTCATGCAGGCCTCCGGAATGGTCAACGATCATCTCTTGAGGTGCGCTTGGCGGAGGGTCGCTCGTTAGCGGCGCGCCGCAATCCTATGCCGAAGCGCTCGAACGGGCGCGCGAATATCTCGCGCACGACGGCGAAAGCGTTCTACCGCAAGCGCGGTCGAAGCTGCTCGTGCACGACGATCGAACTCCGCTGGCCGTCGTGCTCTTTCACGGTCTCACGAACAGTCCGGCGCAGTACGTCGAGTTTGCGCCATTGCTGCACGCACGCGGTATCAACGTTTTCGTGCCGCGCCTGCCGGCGCACGGCGACCGCGACCGGTTGACCGCAAGCATCGCAACGATCACCGCGGAGATTTTGCTGCGCGCGGCAACGGTTAGCGTCGAGATCGGCAGCGGACTCGGCGAACGCCTCGCCGTCTTAGGCATCTCGATGGGCGGCCTTCTCGCGGCCTACTTCGCACAGTTTGCCCCGATCGCGCGGTCGGTGCCGGTCGCTCCGAGCTTTGCACTCTTACACCTGCCGTACGTCGTCAGCAGATTCGTCGAGCGCGTCGCTTTAGCGCTGCCGAATAGGTTTTACTGGTGGGCCCCCCGCATACGCGCGGGCGAACCGCCGGTCACGGCCTATCCGCGGTTCTCGACGCACGCCTTGATGCAAAGTTTGCGCATAGGGGATGCGGTCTACGACGAGGCGCGCCGCCGGGCGCCGCTCGCGCAACGCATCGTCACGGTCGTCAATCCTCGCGATCCCGCGGTGAACAACGCGGTATCGAAACGAGTTGCCGGTCTGTGGTCGGCGTGGAATCCCGGGAGAGTCGAGTACCTCGAACTGACCGGACTCCCGCGCCGTCACGACATCGTCGATCCCGCGCAGCCCAAGGCGGCTACGAGCCTCGTATATCCGAAACTTCTGCAGGCGCTGGGGATTAGTATCACCGCATGACGCGGCTTCAAATGTAGATACGCAGCTTCGGCCAAATCTCCGCCAGCGGCTTGGTGATCCCGACGCAGAGCGAGATCGGAATGTCGCGTTCGTACGAGATGACCCACGGGGCGGTGAAGCGCGTAACGAGCCGCGCGCTGCGAAAGAGCGACGGATCGTCGTGCCGCGCGCAATCGCCGTTGACGTCGATGACGACGTTTCCGCTGTATCCGTGCGTTCCCCAAAGCCAATAATTGTTATGTCCGGAGAGTGCCGGCGGCAGCCCGTATCGCGGGCCGAAGAAATCAATTGCCGCGGCTTCGCCGTAGTTGCTCGCGACGATGGCCGCCTGATCGCGCTGCTCGGCCGGCAACGCATAGTAGATCCTCGCGACTTCCGCAACGAGTTCGGGCCAGCCGTGCATGTCGGCCCAATCCTCGGGCAGGAGCGAGGTGCGCATCTTTTCCGTCGCCATGGCGGAACGGCTGATGTGTAGCACGCGCCCGACGAATGCCGAGTAGCGTACCATCGCGGGTTCGGGGAGCACCGGCAGCGAGAACGGCGCGAAAAAGAGCCAGGCGGCAATCATCGCGGCGGCGATCGCTCCGCGCACGAGATAGAGCCGTGCCGTCCATCCTTCGATCGCGACGCCGCCCGCAGCCATGAGGATCGGATAGACGTCGGCCGGATAGTAATGCTTTGCGTGCAACGCGATCATCATCGCGATCAACAGCACGTAGGTATATCCGAGAAAGCGCGCCGTGGAGTTTGCAAAGAGCCATATCAATCCGACGATCCAGACCGGCGAGGCGAAGAGATTGGTCAACAGCAACTGCTGGAACAGGAAGAGTCCCGGACCGGCAACGACGTTCTTTCCGCTCGCGCCGTTGCGCAGCAGCTCCCACATCGGAAAGCCGTGGAACGCCTGCCAGAGGAAGTTCGGCAGCGCGATCAGCACCGCGATCCCGATGCCCGCGCCAAACCAACGTGAAGCGAGTACGCGGCGCTGCGGCGTCAGCAGTAATCCGAGCACGAGCGCAACCGCGAAGAAGAGCACGCTGTACTTGCTTTCCAGCGCGATGCCGGCCGCTATGCCGGCTCCAATCCACCAGCGCGGGTCGGCACCTTTGACGATGCGCAGCGCGTAGAGCGCGGTAAGCGGCCACAGGCACAGACCCACCATATCGGGCCCGACCTTTGCCCCGAAGCTCTCGAGGACGCCGGCCGCGAGATAGGCCAGCGTCGCGAGCGTCGCGGCGAATACTCCGCCGCCCAGCTCGAAGGCGAGCAGACACGTAACGTACGCTCCGGCGGCGGCAAAGATGGCCGGTAATGCGCGCAACGCAAAGAGCGAATGTCCGAAGAGCTGCGAGCCGGCGGCGAGAAGCGGAACGACCGGCGGCTGGTCGACGTATCCCCACGCCGGGTGAAATCCGCAGATAATGAAGTAGAGTTCGTCGCGGAAGAAGCCGTAGTGCGGATTCGCGGCGAGGTGAATCGCGAGCGTGACGAGCGCTGCGACGGCAGCTATGCGCGTGCGCACTAGGTCGGGTCGAAGATGCCGCCGCGAATCATCTCTTCGGAGATCTCTCGAGCGCGGCGATACCGAGTGCGCGCTGCTTCGTCCGTTCCCGGAGGCAACTCGCCGATAATGCGCTCGAGCTCTTCGTCGAACATCGCACCAAGGGAGGCCGGCGTGTAGGCTCCGGGGTGGCGGAGACGCTGGGCGATCATCAGACGGTAGATTCGGTCGGTGGCGAGGTCTTCCATGTACCCGTCGAGCAGGCTCGCACCGCGGCCTTCCAACACGCCGTTGCGATAGCGAATGACGGTGCGAACGGCCGCGCGCGTTCCCTCGAGCGTCGTTGCGCCGATGCCCGCCGGCGACGGCCGCAAATCGGGATGAGTGGTTGCGAGCGAGGGACGCTTCGCGAGCTGATTCGGATCGGGAAACTGCGCGACGGCGATCGCGTTCTGATCGGGGTGACCGGTCCACGCACCGTCCATGAGGCAGGCCGCTTCGTTCGCCTTGTCGCGTTCGAGTACGGCGAGCGCGCGAGCGTTGAGTTTGGGATCTTCGCGGTTGGGATAGAGCGCGGTCATTCCGCCGATGGCCAACGCTCCGTGCTTGTGCGTGAGCTCGGGTAAGAGCGTGCGCACTTCTTGAAAGAACGGAACGTCGAACGGTATCGTGTTGCGGTCCGGCAAGAGCCACTGCGGATCCTCGAAGTTGTAGTGGATCAGGCTCGCCATGTAATCCCACCGGCCGAGATTGAGGCCGGCGAGGTACTCGCGTAAATTATAAAGGAACTCTTCCATCTCGTACGCGAGCGGATGCGACTCGACCAGTGCCATTGCCCGAAGCGAATCCTGCGTCCAGCCTTTTGCTTCGAGCAGCGCGTCGAAGAGGTCTTTCCACCACCGCGCTTCGTCGGCCGACTCCGATTTTGGAATGTAGATGCAGAGCGGATGGCGCAGACGCTCGTAGTCGAGCGTGTAGACGAGCAACGCGCAATCGAAGAGCGACGCGCTGGTCAGCGCCTGCGTAATGACGCCCGCTTGTGCGAGATGCAGGCCGCGGACCCGGTTCCAAACGACGGTCGTGCTAGGCCCGGTCGAAACCGTCGCGCCGCGTTTCGCGTCCTCGTAGGTGAGCTCGCCGTAGAGCGCCGCGACGATGTTGCGATGGCCGAGCATCAGGTGTTCCCACGTATTGGCCATCGAATCTTCGAGATCGAGCATCACGCCGGGCGCACCGGAGTTGAGCATCTTTACGCAGAGTTCGGCATCGTCGGCCGGCCCCGTCATCTGGTTCCGCTGGTCGGTACACCACGGTGGAAGCTCGATCTGCCACGCCGAGCGCGTGGCTTCGGACGACCCGAGATAGGTGGGAAGATGGCCGGAGTGCGCGCGCGCGAGCCGTTCCTTACGCGCTTTTAAAAGCGACTGCTGCAGCGGCGTGAATCGCCGGTGGAGCGGCAAATAGAATGAGGAAAATCCGGCGGGCAGGTCGCGCTCGATGGAAAAGCCCGCCGGAGCGACGTTCATCGAACGCTTATGCCGTTACGCGTGCCGCGGTCTCGTAGAACTGTTCGGCCTCGGTGGAACCTGCGAGCGCCGTGGTCGAGACGTTCCCTTCGCCGACGATGCTCGCGACCTCGTCGAAGTAGCCGGTACCGACTTCACGCTGATGGCGTGTTGCCGTATAGCCGAGGGACTCGCTTGCGAACTCGTTTGCCTGAAACTCCGCGTACGCCGTCATGCCCCGCGCTTTGAAGTCGTGGGCGAGCGTGAAGAAGCTGTGGTTGAGCGCGTGAAAGCCGGCGAGCGTGACGAATTGGAACTTGTAACCCATCGCGCCGAGACGCTCCTGGAACGCGGCGATCGTCGCCGCGTCGAGCTTCTTCTTCCAGTTGAACGAGGGCGAACAGTTGTATGCCAGGAGTTTGCGGGGATAACGCGCGTGAATCGCGTCGGCGAATCGCTGCGCTTCCTCCAGGGAGGGCTCGGAGGTTTCCATCCAGAGCAGATCGGCGTACGGGGCGTAGGATAATCCGCGCGCGATACAGGCCTCAATGCCGGGCGTGGTGACGAAGAAACCTTCGGGTGTACGCTCGCCGCGCAGGAAGGGGCGATCGGCCGGATCGATGTCGCTGGTCACGAGTTTTGCGGCGTTGGCGTCGGTTCGCGCGATGAGAATCGTCGGAACGTCGAGCACGTCGGCCGCCAGCCGCGCCGCCAGCAGATGGCGAACCGCCTGTTGCGTCGGTATCAGCACCTTGCCGCCGAGATGGCCGCACTTTTTCTCCGAGCTGAGCTGATCTTCGAAGTGAACTCCGGCCGCTCCGGCGCGGATCATGGCCTTCATGAGTTCGAAAACGTTGAGTGCGCCGCCAAAACCGGCCTCCGCGTCGGCGACGACCGGCAGATACCAGTGCGTTCCGCCGCGTCCCTCGAGCGATTCGATCTGATCGAGCCGCGCCAGGGCGTTGTTGAGCCGTTCGACGAGCGCGGGGACGCTGTTGACCGGATAGAGACTCTGATCGGGGTACATCTCGCCGGCGGCGTTCGCGTCCGCCGCCACCTGCCAGCCGCTGCAGTAGAGCGCGCGCAGACCCGCACGCGCGGCTTGGACGGCCTGATTCCCGGTCATCGTCCCAAGTGCCGTAACGGGCGAGTCGCTCTGCAGATCGCTCCAGAGCCGCTGCGCACCCATCCGCGCCAGACTCTGTTCCGCGACGAAACTCCCGCGAAGGCGTTGGACGTCCTGCGCGCCGTAGCGCCGCTCGACGCCGGCCCAGCGGCTGTCGTGCTTCCAGCGCTCTTCTATGCTCGGGGAATGCCCGTTCGTGCTCAAATCTCGCTCCTCCGGATACGGCCGAGTAGAACTTGGATCGGTCTGGATTGTCGCTTGGCAAATATTGGATGGTTTAGTATTTATTGTTGGACCGATAAGTTATTTACCCGATATACGCTATGGGCGAAACTCGTGTCAAGGGGGAGAGCGCAACAGCGCCCTTCGCAGCGGCGCCGCTTACGGGGTGACTTCGTAGAGTTCGTGATAATCGTCGAGGCGCGCGTAATCGGTCGCGCCGGTGAGGGCGTTCTCGTCGTGCGGATTAACGAGAACGAAGACGCGGCGTCCCTTCGTCCAACGCCGGTAGAGCGGAACGTCGAGCCGGTCGTCGGAGACGACGATCCGTCCGGGAAGCGATTCGTCGACGTACGCGCCGTAGGCGAGGGAGGTGGCATCGAGCCAGCTCGTGACGATCACGCTCCCCGGCGGAACGTAGGGTCGTACCGCGCGGATCACCCAACGCCCGCCTTCACCCGGTGTGCGATGAAAGAAACTTCGCTGGCGCTCCACGCTCGAAAACGCGATGAACGCGAGCAGCGCGACGAGTGCGGTTTGCGCGACGATTGCCGGCCAACGCCTGGAACGCGGCGTGAGGGCGCCGAGCAGTGGAACGGCAACCCAGGATGCGAGCATTCGATAGCGTCCCACGTCGCTTTCGTTCGGATAGACGACCGAAAAGACCAAGCCTGCCGTGCATGCGATGACGACAACGAGCGCTGCGCGCCAATCGCGACGCAAAGCGGCAAGGAATCCGATGCCGATGAGAATCGTCGCGATCGTGCCGTACTGTTCGTTGAGTCCCCGCATGAACGCCCAGAGCGCGCCTTCGACGTGCAGCGGATTGAACGAGGCGAGCAGATAGTGCGGCGTTCCGAACTCGCTGCCCGTTAACTCGAGCGCGAGGCCGTGTGCGGTTCGCGGGTCGTTGTAGTTCCAAAATATTCCGCCAGCCGCGCCCGGCAGCATGGCGGTTGGATCGAGCCCGTGGCTCGTCACCCATTGCGACCGCAGCGGAAGGTAGAGGTAGAGTGCGAGCGCGCCAACCGTCAACGCTGCGGAGAGCGCCACGAGGCGCAGCGGCGGACGCCGGCGCGCGATCGACGCGCCGACGACGAATGCCGGAAGAATCCAGAGCGCGTTGGGATGCGCCGCCATGGCGAGACCGCAAAGAGCGAATGCGGCGGCGAACCAGCTCCCTGCGCCGTTGCGTAGCCAGCGGAGAAACGCGACGATCGCAAACGCGCCGCACGCGACCGAGAGATCCTGCGCCTCGGCGCGTGAAGCGTGCGACCAAATATCGGGAGTAAAGGCAAAAGCCAAGGTTGCGGCGAGCGCCACGAGGAGGCTCGCTCCGAACTCGAGCGCCGCGAAGTATGCCGCGAGGCAGACGCCGCCCATCGCGACGCCGCTCATGGCGTTCATACGCCAAGCGATCGTACCGATCGCAACGACGTGCGACCACGCATAGCCGGCCAGAACGTAGAATGGAAATCCCGTGGGGTGGGTGATGCCGAGAATGTACGGCACGCCCTGCAGTTCGGCGGTATCCCAAGCTCCGGGCTCGACGGATGCGCAGGCAATATAGACCGCCGCCGGGACGGCGAAGGCCGCCAGCGCTGCGACGAGCCGCGCCGCCCTCACGCCAGAGTGGGCAGCGGCAATGACGGACGCGTCGAGAGGTCGGGGCGCAGCTCGACGTACGTCGAGAGCGCCCGATCCATGAGCTCGAGTGCGAGCTCGAGCTGCGGATCCTTACCGTCGCGATACTCGTGCGGAGCGATATCCACGTCGTGATCCGGATTCGTGCCGTGGTTCTCGACGCCCCAACCGACGTCGACGAACCAGAAAGAGAACTCGGGCTGCGTCGTGAGCGTGCCGTCAACGAGATGGTGGTACGGATCGATTCCGATGACGCCGCCCCACGTACGCTTCCCGACGAGCGGGCCGAGCTTATAGAGCTTAAAGGAGTGGCTGAAGATGTCGCCGTCCGAGCCCGCGAATTGATTCGTTAGCGCCACCATCGGGCCGCCGACCGACTCCGGCGGATAGGGAACCGGAGCGCCGTAGCGCGGTGCGTCGTACCCGATACGCTTTCGCGCGAGCTTCTCGAGCAGCAGCGGCGACACGTGACCGCCGCGGTTGTAACGCACGTCGACGATCAGACCCTTGCGATCGAACTCGCTCAAGTATCCGCGGTGAAACTCCGAAAAGCCCCACGGCCCCATGTCGGGAATGTGCAGATATCCGACCCGTTCCCCCGTTCGCTCGTGGACGATACGGCGATTCTCCTCGACCCACGCGCGGTAGCGCAACGCGGCCTCGCTTGCGAGTGCCTTCACCAACACGGTTCGTTCGCCGCCGCGTTTTTCGCGCAGCGTCACCGACACGTTCTTGTCCGACGCGTTGACGAGCAGTTGATCGGGGGGAACCTCGCGCGATACGCGCTTTCCACCGATTGCGACGATGCAGTCGCCTTCCCGTACGTCGAGACCCGGTTCGGCGAGCGGCGAATCGTGCTCGCGGTTCCAGGAATCCCCACGGTAAATTCGCTCGATGCAGTATCCGCCGCGATCTTCGTCCCAGCGCAGATCGGCGCCGAGAAACCCGCGCTGATACTGCGGCGGCTCCCGGTAGTCGCCGCCCCATTCGTACGCGTGGGAGGTGCCGAGCTCGCCCTGCATCTCCCAAATCAAATCGGAGAGATCCGTGCGGGTACGCACTCGCGGCAAGAGCAGCTGATAGCGGTCGTAGACACGATCCCAGTCGATGTCGCTCATATCTTCGACCCAAAAGTGTTCCGCTTGCAAGCGCCACGCTTCACGATACATCTGTGCCCACTCGTCGCGCGGCACGATTTCGACGCTTGCACGATCGAGGTCGATCCATCCGCTCTTGCGCCCGGGCTCGCTCGAAGGCTTCTGTTCGTCGCCTTCTTCCGGCAGGTCGTTGAGTGCGTCGATGGCGCGCAGCCGGTCTTGCGAGCGGTAGATCAGCGTTCGTCCGTCGCGGCCGAGCTGGATCTCGTCGCACTCCGCGGCAACCGTTGCGAGGCGCTGCTGCTCGAAATCGTACGCCAGCAAGGTGCCGCGATCGTCGCGATCGAGATCCTCGCGGCGCGTCGGTTTGATGCCCTTCACCGGAAAGCGCGTAAAGAGCACGCGTTCGCGGACGGCGACGATCTGATCGTAATCCCCCTCGTCGACCGGAAAGCCGAGCACGCGGCCGGTAATGCCGTCAAAGTCGATCTCCACGTCGACCGGCTTGGGCGGCTTTCCGTTATGCGAATGCTCTCGCTCGTGGTGATCTTGATGGATCGGTTTCGGTTTGGGCACGAACGGCGACGGTACGTCGTTGCGCAGCGTCACGACGAACGGGCGACTCGCCTGCGGAAAGCTCAGGTCGAATTGCAGCGCGTCGTACACCGGATTGAAATCGCGCGTGGAAATGAAGTAGAGATACTTGCCCTCGGGGTCCCAGACCGGCGACTTGTCCATCCGAACCGCAGTGGTCACGTCGTGCGTCTTGCCGGAGCGGACTTTCGCCATGCGGATAATGGACGTGCCGTGCGCCGGCCACCAGACGTACGCGAGGTAACGTCCGTCGGGTGAGAACGCCAGATCCGTAATGCGATGTGACGGGCAGCTATCGACGACGCGCACCTTGCCGTCGTCCACGTCGAGCAGGCAAAGATCGTGGCGGTGGTTTGCAAACGCGACGAGGTTGGCCGACGGAGAGGCAACGAGGTCGGTGACGCGCCCGATATCTCCGCTGGTAACGAGTTTCGCATCGGTCGACGCATCGGCGGGCCGAACCGCGATTTGCTCGTATCCGCCGGCATCGGTAACCGATACGAGCCGCTCTCCGTCGCAGAGCCATTGGGTTAACCGCGTACGCGCGCGGCCGCCGGTACCGTGTCGAATCGCCGCTCCCTCGAAGAGCGGCATCGTAAACTCCTGTCCTCGCGAGACGAACGCGATCTGCGTCCCGTCGGGATTGGGAACGAAATGCTCGAGCGACTCGGACGCCTTCTCGAAACGGCGCGCGGTCTGCGGCATCGGCGAGTGCGCTTCGACGGCAATGCGGCGAGCCGTATCGCTCGCGACGTCGTAGCAGCCGATCTCGGCTCCGGCCGTGTAGACGATACGCTCGCCGTCGGTGGAGGGAAAGCGGACGTAATATTCGCTCTCGTGCGTGTGGCGCGTTACGCCGCTGCCGTCGAGCGCACAAGAGTAGAGGTTGCCGATTCCTTCGTGATCGGCCAAGAAGTAGATCCGGTCGCCGATCCACATCGGCCAGCAGGGATTACCGTCGGGCAAGGGCAGCTTCGCGAACGTCCCGCTGCCTTGCGCGTCGACCCAGATCTCACCCGAGGTGCCCCCGCGATAACGTTTCCATCGCGCCGGATCGGCGGCATTACGCCCGATAACCAGCCGTTCGTGCGATCCGAACGAGAACGAGCGTGCGTGTCCGAGGTTGAGCTCGCGTGGAGTTCCACCGTCGCGGGCGATCGCGAACGGGCGCGTCTCACCCTCGTACCACGTCGTCGGATTCGCGACGAAGTAGATCTCTGCGCTGTCGGCGCTCCAGCCGATCGTCGAAGCAAGCGAGGCACCGAGGAAGGTGAGCCGTCGCGGTTCGCCGCCCCGAGCCGGCATCACGTAGAGCTCCGGATTCCCCTCGTCGGTCGAAATGAAGGCGATCCACGCTCCATCGGGCGAGAGTCGCGGGAACGAGCAGGTTCCAAAGCTGACGGTCAGCCGGGTCGCGTCACCGCCGGCAGCCGGTACGCTGAAGAGATCGTCTTCGCAGACGAAGACAATGCGGTCGCCTGCTATCGCCGGATAGCGGTAATATCCATCATTCATGCCCTGCAAAGCTTAGCTCCCCGATTGAGCGGTCCCCGCGTCATAGCCGCGAATTACCGGCGGCATCGCGCCGCCCGTAACGTGCAACAGCCGCCCCAGCGTGCCGGCAATCTCCGCTTCGTTCTCAATCTGCGTGAAGAATGGTACCAGCGTCGGCGTTCGAGATCGTTGCTCGAAGGGCAGAATTGGGCCCTTCCACGCGAACTGCGTGGCCGCCATCCCTGCCAAGCTGCGAAAGAAGAGCTCGGCGCCGAGCGCGTTGGCCCAGCCGAACTCGTCGCGCGTGTAGCGCCAGTACCCGTCGGGATAGAAGCTTTCGTGAATCAGTCCCGCCTCGCCGTCCGTCTCGGCGAGCGTCGTGATCGCGGTTGCGACTTCGATCGAAGAGGTCGCCGTGAGCGCGCGGCCGATAATGCCGAGCGGCCACACGAATCCGTACGGCGTGTGCGGGCTGCCGAGCCCCTGCGCGTACCGGCCCGAAAAGAAGAACGGGTTATCCATGCTGAGCGCAAAGGCGCGCGTCGCGAGATAGGTTTGGTCGAACGACGAGCACCAGTCGATATAGGGCAGCGTGGTGAGGTTGGGAATGTTGGCATCGTCCATGAGGTTGTACCTTCCGAAGCCGTCCGTTTCGTAGGCATACATCCACCGGTGCAGCGTGGGATTATACGCGCGGCCGTACCGTTCGATTCCGGCTTGCACGCGCTCGCCGAGGGCTTGCGCCTGCCGCGCCAGATTGCGGTCGGCATATCCGTCGACGGCAAGCTGTTCGATGTCGCGCAGCGCGACGACCGCGAACGCGTTCTGCGGGATGTTGAACCGGTATTCGACCGCATCGTCCGACGGACGGAACGCGCCCCAAATCATTCCGGTTCCGGCGTTATACGCGTCGTTGGTGTAGACGCGGCCCGCGAATGAGTAATGGCTGCAGGTGCGGTGCTGTTCTTCGCAGCGATAGGTGCGCACGATCGTCTGCAGGGCGCGATGCAAGTCGCGCGTGAAGACCGTGCGATCCTGCGTCGAACGCCAGTAGACCGATGCGAGCACGACGGGCCAAGCGAGGGAGTCGATCTCCCATTTACGCTCCCAAACGCGGTAGTCGGGTTCCAGGGCGTTGGCGTACGGATCGGCGAGGATATTGCGAGCATTGCGTTCGATGACGCCGGCAAAGCGGGCTCGCAGAATCGGATAGATCGTTTGAAAGCGGATGTATGGAATGGTTTGTGCCGACGAATCGCGCAGCCACATTGCCGGAATGTCGCCGCTTTGAACGTACGTCGTCGCGTCGTCTTCGAGAAAGAAGTCGTGGAAAAGCGTATGAAAGAGCTTGTCGGTTTGAATGTCGCGAACGCGCTTGCCCGTCAGCGGCACGACGAGCGTCTCTCCCGCGACCGGCGCGGCACAGAGAAGCGCTAAGATCAGCGCCAGCGCGAGTCCCGCGTAACCGCGAATCGGGAAGGTCCGCTTTCGTTGCGGGCCGCAGTTAGCGGCATGGAACTTCTGCGCGGATTCCAACGGCGAGATCCGCGTGCGCTCGCGCGCGCGATCTCGCTCGCGGAGTCCGGGCGCGGCGGCGACCTCGTACGCGAACTCTACGCGCAGACCGGGCGCGCGACCACCGTCGGTCTCACCGGGCCGCCCGGCGTCGGCAAATCGACGCTGGCGTCGGGTCTCGTTCGCAATGCGCGCTCGCGCGGCAAGAGCGTCGGCGTCGTCTCCGTCGATCCGAGCTCGCCCTTCTCGCACGGCGCCTTGCTCGGCGACCGGATTCGTCTCGCCGAACACTTTACCGACGAATCGGTCTTCATTCGTTCGATGGCGAGCCGCGGACATCTCGGCGGGCTCGCCGGTGCTACCGCCGATGCGGTGCTGCTGATGGACGCCTTTGGTTTCGATCTGGTGCTGATCGAAACGGTCGGAGTCGGTCAGAGTGAAGTTGCAATCGCCGAGCTCGCACAGACCACGATCGTGGCATTGCAGCCCGGGAGCGGCGATTCGATTCAGGTGCTCAAAGCCGGAATCATGGAGATTGCCGACATCTTCGTCGTCAACAAGGCCGATCACCCGATGGCCAACCAGCTTCGCCGCGAGATCCGCTCGATGATGGAGATGCAGCAATGGCCGGGCTGGGTGCCCGAACTGGTCGCTACTCAAGCGCTCGAAGGCAAGGGAATCGACGAGCTCGTCGCCGCCATCGAGCGGCACGAAGCCTACCTGAACGAGACCGGTGAGATCGAACGGCGGCGGCGCGACGCGTTCACGCATCAAGTCCGTCAACTTGCGCTCGGCCGGCTGGCCGCGCGACTCGATCGCGCACTCAAAGCGCAACCGCGCGACGAGCTCGACCCATATGAAGCGGCCGATCGCGTTCTCTCCGACCTTGGTCTCTCGAAGAGCCCGTAGGAGCATCTTTGGGGAGTTTCCCCCGTCCGCGTCGAAAAGCTCGGCCCCTATGATTAAGACGACCGAAGGAAGTCGAAGGGTCGAGCGACCCCCCGAGCGCTGGGCACGCAGAGGCCCGGGCTCGGGTGCGATCGACCGTACGATCTCGGACGTTCCGCTCAAGACCGTCTACGGTCCGGACGACACCGCCAATCTGGATCTTCCGCCGCCGGGCGACTATCCGTATACTCGCGGCATCCATCGCAACGGCTATCGCGATCGTCTCTGGACGATGCGCCAGTTCGCCGGCTTCGGCACCGCCGCGCAAACGAACGAGCGCTATCATTTTCTGCTCGAGCAGGGGCAGCACGGGCTCTCGGTCGCCTTCGACATGCCGACGCTGATGGGCTACGACTCCGACGCGCCGCAGGCACGCGGTGAAGTCGGCAAATGCGGCGTGGCGATCGATTCGCTCGCGGACATGGAGCTGCTCTTTGCGGGCATCGACATGGGCGAGATCACGACGTCGATGACGATCAACGGTCCCGCCTGCATCGCGCTCGCACAGTACGTCGCGGCCGCCGAAAAGAAGGGCATTCCGCGCGCGAAGCTGGGTGGAACGATCCAGGCCGACATCCTCAAAGAATACATCGCGCAGAAAGAGTGGATCTTTCCGCCGCGTCCGCACATGCGGATCATCGTCGACATGATCGAGTTTTGCACGCGCGAGATGCCAAAGTGGAATACGATCTCGATCTCCGGATATCACATTCGCGAAGCGGGCTCGACGGCGGCACAAGAGCTCGCCTTCACGCTCGCCGACGGCTTCGCCTACGTGGAGGCCTGCATGGCGGCGGGGATGGACGTCGACGAATTCGCGCCGCGCCTCTCCTTTTTCTTCAACTCTCACATCGATTTCTTCGAAGAGATCGCAAAGTTTCGCGCGGCGCGGCGGATCTGGGCCCGTCGCCTGCGCGAGCGGTACGGCGCGCGCAATCCGCGCTCGTGGCAGCTGCGTTTTCACACCCAGACCGCCGGCTGCAGCGCGACCGCGCAGCAGCCGGAGAATAACATCGTCCGCGTCGCGTACGAGGCGATGGCGGCGGCGCTCGGCGGCACGCAGTCGCTGCACACCAACTCGATGGACGAAGTGCTCGCGCTCCCAACCGAGAAATCGGTCGAGATCGCCCTACGCACCCAACAGGTCTTGGCGTACGAGACGAACGTCACCAACGTCGTCGATCCGCTCGGCGGATCGTACTTCGTCGAGGCCCTCACCGACGAAATGGAACGCCAGGCCGAGTCCTATTTCTCTCAGATCGAAGAGCACGGCGGCGTCATCGAAGCGATCGAAGCGGGCTTCTTCCAGCGGGAAATCGCCGAAGCGAGCTATCGCTACCAGCGCTCGATCGAGACGCGCGAACGGATCATCGTCGGCGTCAACGCCTTCACTCGTGACGAAGAGGCGCATGTCGACCTGCTCAAGATCACCGAGGCGACCGAACGCGAGCAGGCCGGCGCGGTGGAGCGGCTTCGCGCCGGTCGGGATGAGGCGTCCGTTTCGCGGTCGCTCGAGCGTCTGCAGGCGGCGTGCCGCGATCCGAAGGATAACCTGATGCCGCACCTCATCGACTGCGTGAATGCGTACTGCACCGAGGGTGAGATCGTCGAAGCGATGGCAGCGGTCTATGGACGGTATACGGAGCGGGCCGTACTCTGATGCGCCACCGGCACGGCGTTCGCTGCCGAAGCGATCTCGAGCTCTATCGCATGCGCCGCACGCTCAAACGGGTCGTCCGCAAACTCGAGGAGGCGCTGCAGTTGAGCCGCCGCCGCACCGCACTGGGAATCACCGATGAGCGAACGACCGCTGCGCATCGTCATCGCTAAAGCCGGTCTCGACGGCCACGACCGCGGCGCGAAGGTCATCGCGCGCGCTCTGCGCGATGCCGGCATGGAAGTCATTTACACCGGGCTCTTCCAGGCTCCCGAGCAGATCGTGCAGACGGCGATTCAAGAGGATGCCGACGGAATCGGTCTCTCGATTCTCTCCGGCGCCCATATGACGCTCTTTCCGCTCGTCGTCGAGCAGTTGCGCGCGCACGACGCGGGCGACATCGTCTTTTTCGGAGGCGGAACGATTCCGGCAGAGGATGCCAAACGGCTCAAGGAGCTCGGCGTGCGCGAGATCTTTACGCCGGGCGCACCGCTGCAGGAGATCATCGACTTCGTCGAACGCGAATGCGGTAAGCGGCGAGCGCTGGTAGGTTGACCGTTCGAACCCGCGTGGCGCCGTCACCAACCGGCGATCCGCACGTTGGGACGGCATACGTTGCACTGGTGAACTACTGCTTCGCGCGCAAGCACGGCGGCGAGTTCGTGCTGCGCATCGAGGACACCGATCAGGCGCGCAGCACCGCCGAGAGCGAGCGGACCATCTTGCAGGCGTTACGGTGGTGCGGTCTCGACTGGGACGAAGGTCCCGACGTCGGCGGTCCGCACGGTCCCTATCGCCAGAGCGAGCGCTCCGAGATCTACCGCGAGTACGCGAAGAAGCTGCTCGACGCCGGCCACGCCTTCAAGTGCTTTTGCACGCCCCAGCGGCTCGAGGAGATGCGCGTCGCGCAGCGCGCGGCCGGTCAGCCGTCACGGTACGACGGGCTCTGCCGCTCGTATTCCCCCGAAGAGGTCGCGCGGCGGGAAGCCGCCGGCGAGACGTACGTGGTGCGCATGGTCGTTCCGAATGAAGGAACGTGCGTCGTCGAGGACCTGCGGCGCGGACCGATCGAGTTCGATTACAAGAGCGTCGACATGCAGGTGCTCGTAAAATCGGACGGTCTGCCGACCTATCACCTCGCGAACGTCGTCGACGATCATTTGATGAAGATCACGCACGCCTTTCGCGGCGAAGAGTGGGTTTCGAGCGCGCCGAAACATCTGTTGCTCTACCGGTACTTCGGTTGGGAGCCGCCGGCGCTGATGCACCTTCCGCTGCTGCGCAATCCCGACAAGAGCAAGCTGAGCAAACGCAAGAATCCGACCGGCATTCTCTTCTATCGTGCGATGGGCTACCTGCCCGAGGCGCTGATCAACTTTTTGGCGCTGCTCGCCAACGCCGCGCGCGAGGGCGAGGACGAGCTGATGGATCTCGCCGCCATCGTGCGCCGCTTCGAGCCGGCGCACGTGCCCATCGGCGGCCCGGTCTTCGACGTACCGAAGCTCGATTGGCTCAACGCGCGATACATCCGCGAACGCCTCGACGCCGGCTCGTTCGCAGAGCGCGTCGCCGAGTGGGCGATCTCGCCCGAACGTCTTACCCGAATCGCACAGCTGGCCGCGCCGCGCGTCGAACGTCTGAGCGATCTGGGCCCGCTCTTAGCCTTTCTCTTCTCCGGGCGCCTGCGCGTGCGCGCCGAAGATCTGCCGAGCAAGAAGCTGGGCGCCGCGGAGACACGGCAGGCGCTCGCGCTCGGGCTCTCCGAGTTCGACGCGCTGCCGGCGTGGAACGCCCTTGCGATCGAAACGGCGGTCAAGCGGATCGCCGAGGAGCTGGAGAAGAAACCGCGCGACGTAGCACGCCCGTTCTACGTGGCGATTACCGGAAGCGCTACCTCGATTCCGCTCTACGATTCGATGGAGCTTCTCGGCCGCGACGTCGTGCGGGAGCGCTTGCGAAACGCCCTCGAGCTGCTGCCGCGCGAACCGGCGACGGCATGATTCGCGCGATCGTTCTCGCCGCCGGGAAGGGCACGCGCATGAAGAGCGAGCGCTCGAAGGTTCTGCACGAGCTCTGCGGCCGCCCGATGCTCTGGTACGTCATTCGCGCGTTGCGCTCGGCGGGCATCGACGATATCCTCGTCGTCGTCAACGACGAGCTGCAGGAAGAGATCGTCCGCTTCGGCGTCGAGAGCGTACTTCAAGCCGAGCAGCTCGGCACGGGCCATGCGGTTCGCATTGCACTGGAGCGATTGGCGCCGCAGCCGGGCGCTCGCGTCGTCGTCGCCTGCGGCGACATGCCGTTGGTTACGCACGAGATTTTTCGCGGCGTCGTCGGAGCGCTGGATACGGAGCCGCGCGAGGGTGCGGTGATGTCGTTGGTCACTGCCAAGATGCCGCTTCCTTCCAGTTTCGGGCGGATCGTCCGGCGAGGATCGTCGGTGGAACGGATCGTCGAGGCGCGCGACGCCACCCCCGACGAGCTGGCAATCGACGAGATGAATGCCGGCGTCTACGCGTTCGACGAAGCGGCGTTGCGCGAGGCCATCGCCCATTTGCGCGACGACAACGCACAAGCGGAGTACTACTTGACCGATACGGTGGCGTACTTCGTCGGCAAGGGCAAGCCGGTGAAGCCGGTTGCCGCCACAGACCACCTGCACGTTCTCGGAATCAACGACCGAGTCGAGCTGGCGCAGGCGCGCAGAGAGATGAACGCGCGCCTCTGCGCGCAGCACATGCGCGACGGTGTGACGATCGTCGATCCCGAAACGACGTACCTCGAGCCGGAGCTCGAGATCGGGGCCGATACGGTGCTCTATCCGAATACGACGATCGCCCGTCTCTCGGTGCTTGGCGAAGGGTGCGCGATCGGACCGAATTCGCGCCTCTCGAACGCCGCGCTCGGCGAGCGCGTGACGGTGCGCGAAAGCGTCATCGTGAACTCGACGCTCGGTAGCGACGTATCCGTCGGGCCCTTCGCGCACCTGCGCGGAGAGTCGAGGCTTGCCGACCGCGTGCACGTCGGCAACTTCGTCGAAATCAAGAAGTCGCAACTGGCATCCGGCGTCAAGGTGAGCCATCTCTCCTATCTCGGCGATGCGGTGATCGGCGAGGAGACGAACGTCGGCGCGGGGACGATCACGTGCAACTTCGACGGTACGAAGAAGAACCAGACAATCGTCGGCCGGGGTGTGTCGATCGGATCGAACACCTCGCTCGTCGCTCCGGTTACGGTGGGTGACGGAGCATTGACGGGAGCCGGCTCGGTGGTGACCAAGGACGTCGCCGAAGGCGAACGCGTCGCCGGCAACCCGGCCCGCCCGTTGCGAAAGCAATGAGGATTCTGCTCGGGGTCGCGCTCGGGCTGCTGATCACCGTCGCAGTTGCGCTCGCCGTGGAACGGCCGAACTCGCTCGACCTTCGCATCGACGCGCTGACGACGAGCGCGCTCACGAGCGAACCGGCGACGCATTTGGTCGACCCCGCGCGGCAAGCTGCAGCGATTCGCCGGGCACATTGGACCGTCACCGGATTCATGTTCGCGCAGATCTTCGAAGCGTTGGCGCTCTTTTATCTCTGGAGCTCGGGCGGCGCCGCCGCGTTGCGCGACGCGTTGCGACGGCGATTGCACGGCGAGTGGTCGGTGCGGTTTCTCTTTGGCGCCGCGCTCGCGCTGGTCGCACGGCTGGCCGCGTTCGTTCCGGCATTCTATCTCTATCGCGTCGACCGCACGCTCGATCTGACGTTCCAGCTCACGCGATACTGGGCGCTCTTCTGGATCTTTCACACCATTCTCGCAATGCTCGTCGCGGGGACGATCGCCGCGATCGTGCTCTGGCTCGCCTCGAAGACCCATCAGTGGTATGCGTATTGCATCGTGGGCATTCTGGCGGCCAGTGTGGCCTGGTCGTACGCGACGCCGTTGCGCTTCCATACGGTCTCGGGCGATACGCCGGCGGAGTTGCGCTACGCAAGCGCCTTCGCGCGCGGCCACATCGACCATAACGACCAGCTTTCGATTGCGCTCATCGAGGGCGGTATCATCATCGTCTTCGCGGCGATCGCCGTCGGCCTCGCCGATCGCATCCACTTTCGCCGCGACGACGATCCGCTCTCGCGGCTTGCGATCGTCGGGGCGTTGCTCGCACTCGTCTACCTCGTCGCCGTTCCGGTGCGCAACGCGGCGTGGCGCTACTACGACTTCGGAGCCGACAGTTATGCCGTCGCGTCGACGCACGATCCCGGCGCCGCCATACGGGCGATCGTTCGGGATAGCGATCATCGAATGGAAGAGGTCTGTCCGGAGTGGAGCGCGATGCTCTTTCTCTATACCGCTCCCGGCGTTGGCGCACGGGTTGAGGCGATCAATCACGTCCCCAGCGGCTGCCCCTGATCGGCGCTCGTCGAAACACGGCGGCGCCCCATCTCGTAGGTAGGAGTCGAAGAGCTACGTCGTCGCGCCGGGCGACCGTTGGCGGTAGTTTAGCGCTAAGCGGGCGACGCCGGCTCCCACGTGTTCGCGAACTGCATCGCCGCGTCGATGCCCTTTTCGAGCCAAAGCTGCACGCCGTCGGCGGCGGCGACGACGACGAGCGGAAGCGTTTTGCGTTCTTCTTCGTCAAACGCGCTCAAGACGTGATCGACGCCGTCAAACTGCGGACGTCCCAGACCGATTCGAATCCGCGGGAATCCTTCGCCGATGGTTGCGATCACGGATCGCAACCCGTTGTGTCCGCCGTGCCCGCCGAACGGGCGCATACGCAGCTTGCCGAACGGCAGATCCATGTCGTCTGAGACGACCAGCACTCCCTCGGGCGGCGTGCGGTACCACGACGAGATCAAGCGGACGGGCGTGCCGGAGAGATTCATGAATGCGACCGGCTTGACGAAAACGACGTTATGCGCGGCGTCCACCGCCTGTTGCGCGCCGTCTTTCTTTTTCCACGCCGTCACGCCGTAGCGGCGGACGACTTCGTCGACGACCATGAAACCGGCGTTGTGGCGCGTCGCGGCGTACTCCGGGCCGGGATTGCCTAACCCAACCACAAGCCGCCTCTCGACGCGAGATGACACCTGAAGGTGTCGGCTATTGCGATTCGGGTGCGGTGGACGGAGTCGTTGCGCCGATGACTTCGGGTTCGGCAGCCTCGGTCGGCGTCGCCGCCTCTTCGAGCTCGTGTGCGGTACGCGATGGCTCGATCGTAACGATGACCGTCTCGGGCGGCGTCAGCATCTTGAATCCCGCAGGGAGCGGCACGTCGCCCGCCGTCAAGTGCTCGTGAATGCCGAGCGCCGTTACGTCGACCTCCAGGTGCTCGGGAATCCGGCTCGCCGGTCCGGCGATTTCGAGCTCGTGCGTGATGACGTCCATCACGGCGCCGGCGTTACGAACGCCTTCGGCGATCCCCACGGTAACCACCGCGAGGCGAGTGTCGATCGTTTCGTCGGCGGAGACGCGCTGCAGGTCGGCATGGACGACTCGCCGGGAAACGGGATGGCGCTGAATCTCCCGGATGAGCGCCGTCTGACGCTTGCTATCGCCGGTCAGCGTGATGATCGCATTACGCCCGGCGTGATGGATCAGTTCGTTGAAGGCGTGCGCGTCGAGCGCGAGATGCTCGGGAACGACGCCGTGCCCGTAGAGAACCGCCGGAAACTTGCCGGCCGCGCGCAGGGCCTGGGCGCCGGTCGTGCCGAGCTTAGCGCGCTGCTCGACGGCGAGCTTGAACTCTTTGTTAGCCACGGCTTCCTTTATAAACGAGGAGGCTAGACCGCCGCAACCGTTTCCGACGTGAGCGGCTCGGCCGGGAGGCTAAAAGGGCTCCCGGGAGGTTCCTCGTCGCCGAAGAGCTCGGAGACCGAGCGGTTGGTCGTAATGCGGTTGATCGCGTCGGCGAAAATCTGCGCGATCGAGAGCTGAACGAACTTCGGGTGGCTCCCTCCATAGGCGAAGGGAATGGTATTGGTGATCAGCACCCGTTCGATCTCGGAGTTCTCGAGCACGTCAACGGCGTCGCCGGCGAAGATCCCGTGCGACGCGACGGTGTAGACGCGGGTAGCGCCGCGTGCTTTGATCGCTTCGGCCGCCTTTGCGAGCGTGCCGCCGGTCGAAATCATATCGTCGACGACGACGGCGACCTTGCCGTCCACGTCCCCGACGATGTCGGTTACTTCCGCGACGTCGGGAACCGGGCGGCGCTTGAAGACGATGGCAAGCGAACTGTTGAGGCGCTTGGCGAAAAGCTCGGCCCGGTGCACGCCGCCGGCGTCCGGCGAGACGACGACGATCTTGTCGTCGCAGAGCCCTTCCTTCTTGAGGTAGTTACAGAGCACGGGCATCGCCATCAAGTTGTCGACGGGAATGTCGAAGAAGCCCTGAATCTGGGCCGCGTGGAGATCCATCGTCACGATGCGCCGGGCGCCCGCAACTTTCAGGACGTTTGCGATCACCTTAGCGGAGATCGGCTCCCGGCCTTTCGTCTTCTTATCTTGTTTGGCGTAACCGTAGTACGGAATGACGGCGGTAATGCGCGCAGCCGACGCGCGGCGCAGCGCGTCGATCATCAAGAGCAGCTCCATCACCGCGTCGTTGACGCCCTTGCCGTTGGGCGCGCGACAGATCGACTGGACGACGAAGACCTCCGAGCCGCGGACGTTCTCGCCGATTTCGACTCGCGTCTCTTCGTTTTTGAACTCGGAAACGAGCGCTTTCCCGACGTGGAGCCGGAGGCGCTTGGCAATTTCTTCCGCTAGCTGCGGGTTGGAATTTCCGCAGAAGAGCAGGGGGCTCGAGCTCATGGCGCGACCTTCGCTGGCTGAATCATTCCGACCTAGGAGACTGCAACCCCACAACCCCCCGGGGGTGGTTTGAGAGAGGGACGTGGCTCAAGAGTTCACCCTGGTATCGCCCTTCGCGCTGGCCGGCGATCAGCCCAAGGCAACCGACGCGCTCGCTCGCGGCGTGCTGCGGGGAGATCGCGCCCAAACGTTGCTCGGCGTCACCGGAAGCGGGAAGACCATGGCGATGGCGAGGACGGTCGAGCTCGTCCGGAAGCCGACGCTCGTTCTCTGCCACAATAAGACGCTCGCCGCCCAGCTCTGCGCCGAGTTCCGAGAGTTCTTTCCGCATAATGCCGTCGAGTATTTCGTCTCGTACTTCGATTACTATCAGCCCGAGGCGTACGTCCCCTCGACCGACACCTACATCGAGAAGGATAGTTCGATCAACGACGAGATCGAACGCCTCCGGCATTCGGCGACGCAATCGCTGTTGACGCGCCCCGACACGCTGATCGTCGCGTCGGTCTCCTGCATCTTCGGCTTGGGCTCGCCCTCCGATTACATGGAGATGTCGGCGCGCGTGCGAGTCGGCGATGCCATCGATCGCGATCTGCTGTTGCGCAAGCTCGTCGACATGCAGTATCGCCGCAACGACCTCAACCTCGTGCGCGGAACGTTCCGCGTGCGCGGAGATACCCTCGAGTTCGTGGGTGTCGAGGAAGAGCTCGTCCATCGCATCGAGTTCTTCGGCGACGAAATCGAAGCGATCAACGTCGTCAACTTGCTTACGGGCGAGTACGTCGAGGAGAAGCGCGAACTGCTCATCTTTCCCGCGAAGCACTTCATCACGCCCGAAGAGAAGCTGCGCCGTGCCATCGTCTCGATCGAGGCCGAGCTCGAAGAGCGGCTCGCCTACTTCAGACGTCACGGAAAGCTGTTGGAGGCCCAGCGCCTGGAGATGCGAACGCGCTACGATCTCGACATGCTGCGCGAGGTCGGTTACTGCAACGGCATCGAGAACTATTCGCGCCATCTCACCGGACGCGAGCCGGGCTCGACGCCCTGGTGTTTGATCGATTTCTTTCCGAAGGATTGGCTGCTCTTCGTAGACGAGTCACACGTGACGCTTCCGCAGGTGCACGGAATGTACGCGGGCGACCGTTCGCGCAAGGAGATTCTCGTCGAGCACGGCTTCCGGCTGCCGAGCGCTCTCGACAACCGTCCGCTGACCTACGACGAGTTCGACGAACACGTCAATCAGGTGATCTACGTCTCCGCAACGCCGGGCGCGTACGAAACGAAGCGCAGCGCGCAGGTCGTGGAGATGATCATTCGGCCGACCGGACTCGTCGATCCGGGAGTCGAGGTGCGGCCGACGCGCAATCAGGTCGACGACCTGATGGAGGAGATCGCGGTGCGCGCCGCGCGCAAGGAACGCGTTCTCGTAACGACGCTCACGAAGAAGATGGCCGAGGATCTCACCGATTTTCTCCTGGAGAACGGTTTTCGCGTCCGCTACCTGCACAGCGAGGTTGACACGCTGGAGCGCGTTGCGATTCTGCGCGATCTGCGCGCCGGAGTATTCGACGTCTTGGTCGGCATCAATCTTCTGCGTGAGGGTCTGGACCTGCCCGAGGTTTCGCTCGTCGGCATCCTCGACGCCGACAAGGAGGGATACCTGCGCAGCGGCACGTCGCTGATCCAGACGATCGGGCGTGCTTCGCGCAACGTCGAAGGCAAGGTGATCATGTACGCCGACGTCGTGACCGAATCGATGGCGCGAGCGATCGGCGAGACGCGCCGGCGCCGCGAGATGCAGCTGGAGTACAACCGCGAGCACGGCATCGAACCCAAGTCCATCCGCAAGCAAATTCACGATATTTTAAGCATGGTCGGAGCGACCGAGCAGAACACGGCAAAACTGCGGCTCGAGCGCGTTCCGCGCGACGTCGCGACGAAGATGGCGCGCGATCTCGAGCGCAAGATGCGCGATGCGGCGGCCGGCCTGGAGTTCGAGAAGGCCGCGGCGCTGCGCGACGAGCTGATCGAGCTTCGAAAGCAGATCGGCGGTAACGAGTCGATCCTCTTTGGCGGGAAGGCGCCGAAGATCTTCGATAAAGCGCTGGCCGACTTAGTCGAACTGTCATCTTAGTGCCGGCGCAGCGAGCAGTCGAAGGACGCCGGGCCGTCGAATCCTAGCCCTTCGTGGGAGTCTTGACCGGCGCTCGGAGCATATTTTCTCGTACTATTCTGAGCGTCCCCGATCTCGTCGCGGAGATGGCGGTCGTCGTGCTGATCGTGGCATGTTTCGTCGTGCTGCACGCCATTCTGCAGCGCCGACTCAAGAGCGAGGTATTACGCAAGCACAACGACGTCGCCGGCTTTCTCTTCTCGGCGGTCGGCGTGCTCTATGCGGTCGTGCTCGGCTTCGTCGTGGTCGTCGTTTGGCAGAAGTACGACAACGCCGTCGCCAACGTCGAGAGCGAGGTCGATGCCGTGGCGAATCTCTATCACGTCGTCGACGCCTTTCCGCCGCAGCAGCGCGAGCAGATCCGCAACGGGCTGCGCCATTACGCCGAGACCGTCGCGCTCGTCGAGTGGCCCGCGATGAATCGTAACGAAACCGTACCGGAGCTCGGTTCGAGGCAGCTGGAGGACGTCGCCTATCGCGTCGATACGTTCTCCTCGAGCAACTTCAAAGAGTTCGCGGCTCAACAGGCTGCGATTGCCGGCGAGACGCGGCTGCTGGATGCGCGGCGATCGCGGCTCATCGAATCGGTTCCGGCGGTTCCCTCCGTTCTGTGGTTCGCCCTGATCGTTGGCGCGCTTTCAATGGTGGCGTTCTGCTATATCTTCGGCGTCGAGAACCGTCTGGCCCAGCTCGTAATGACCGCAATCCTGGTCGGCCTGATCGGCATGCTCTTCGTCGTCATCAACGAGTTCTCGACGCCGTTTTCGGGATCGGTGAGAATCTCGGCAGAAGGCTGGGCATATCTGCAACAACGACTCCCGGATATCAAATAGAGGTTACAATGGTTCGCAGCTTCATCGTCTCGATCGTCCTCGCACTCTTCGCCGGCGCGGCGCTGCCGGCGCTCGCGCAGCAGATGCCGCCGCCTCCGGAGGGAGCGCCCGAGCAGACCAATCCCTACGGGCAGCCGCTCGAGCCGGGCTCGTCCGCGACCTCGGTGCCGGATAAAAAGATGCTGGCTCGGGCCAAGAACTGGTTCTCCGCGCTTGCGTCGGGCAGAATCGACCGTTCGCAACTCGCTACGAACGCGAGCAGCAATATGAACGACGCGACCATCGCCAACGCCCAGAAGATGATCGGAGCCCTCGGAAAGCCGGTGAGCTTCGTGGCGCAGCGTTCCGGATCGCAAGGCAACATTACCTACGGAATCTATCTCGTGACCTTTGAAAACGGAAAGAAGGTCGACTTTCTCTTCGCCGTGGACAGCTCGGGAAAGGTTACCAGCCTCGGTTTGGGGACGCCGCATTAGTCCGCGCAGAGAGCTGCGCGCGGTGTTGTTCGATTTGGACGACACGCTCCACGACGATACCTACGCGTATCACAGTGCCGCCGAGGAGGTCGCGCGCGAAGTCGCCGCCGAGCACGGCGTCGACGCGCTCGCGCTGAAGACGGCCTACATCGCGCAAGCCGAGGGCTTCTGGCATCGGCTTTCGCCCGACGATCTGAAGGTACGGCTCTCGAGCCTGCGCGCGAGCATGTGGCAGAGCGCCCTCGACAGCGTCGGAATCGGCGCCGTCCCGGAGCTCGCGCAGCGCAGTGCCGAGCGCTACAACGCTTACCGGGTGAAGTACTTCACGCTCTTCCCCGGCGCGGTGGATCTCTTGCGAACGCTGAGCGGGCGCGGGGTCAAGCTCGGCATCGTCACCAACGGACTCTCCGAAACGCACCGCGAGAAGATCGCACTGCTGCAGATCGGCGAGTATTTCGACGCCATATTCCTCTCCGACGAGGTCGGTATGGTCAAGCCGGACCCGTTGCTCTTCGCCCATGCCTGCCGGCGCCTCGGCGAGGCGCCCGCACACGCCGCCATGGTCGGCGACCGGTACGACCGCGACATTCGCGGCGCGCTGGCGGCCGGTCTCTTTACGATCTGGCTCAAGGTCCGCGACGAAGAGCTGCCGCCCGGCGTCGCGCCCCCCGACGCGACCTGCAGCTCGATTGCCGAGGTCTCCCGCATACTTCTCGAGCCCGCGGGTGTATCTTAAACTCGTAAGCCATGACACTCGACTCGATCGTCATCAAGGGCGCGCGCGAGCATAACCTCAAGAACGTCGATCTCGTTCTGCCGCGCAATCGGCTCATCGTCGTAACCGGCCTCTCGGGCTCCGGCAAGTCCTCGCTCGCCTTCGACACGATCTACGCCGAGGGACAGCGCCGATACGTCGAGTCGCTTTCGTCCTACGCGCGTCAGTTCTTGGGACAGATGGAGAAGCCGGACGTCGATTACATCGAGGGGCTTTCGCCCGCAATCTCGATCGATCAGAAATCGACCTCGCGCAATCCTCGCTCGACGGTCGGTACCGTGACCGAAGTATACGACTACTTACGGCTGCTTTTTGCCCGCGTCGGCACGCCGCACTGTTATAACTGCGGACGCGAGATCAGCACGCAATCCTCCGAGCAGATCGTCGATTCGATTGCGGAGCTTCCGGAGGGAACGCGCATCGTGCTGCTCGCGCCTTTGGTGCGCGGGCGCAAGGGAGAGTACGCAAAGCTCTTCGAGGAGATTGCGAAAGAGGGATTCACGCGCGTTCGGGTGGACGGCGAGATCAAAGAGTTACGAGAGAAGATCGTTCTCGACAAGAAACGCAAGCATACGATCGAGGTCGTCGTCGATCGCCTCGTGATGAAGCCGGAGATTCGCAGCCGGCTTGCCGACTCCGTCGAGACGACGCTGCGACTGTCGACCGGAATCGTCACGGTGCTCGTTACGGGGGAGCGAAAAGAGAAGGAAAGGGAACTGACCTTCAGCGAGGCCTTCGCGTGCGTCTACTGCGGACTCTCGTTCGAAGAGCTGGCACCGCGACTCTTTTCCTTTAACTCGCCCTACGGCGCGTGTCCGGCCTGCAGCGGCCTGGGCGAGAAGATCGAGATCGATCCGTGGAAGGTCATTCCCGATCGCAGCAAGTCCATCGCCGAAGGCGCCGTTGCGCCGTGGAGCCGCAACTTGGGCAGCGGGCGCTATCCGTCGATGAATCCGTACTACATGCAGCAGCTCGAGCGCGTGCTGCGCCGCTATCGCGCGAAGACGACCACGCCGGTCGAGCAGCTCTCGGACGAAGTGCTCGACGTTATCCTGTACGGAACCGACCGCGAGCAGACGTTCGAGTATACGTCGCGCGGCGGGAAGACCTGGGAGTACCGCGCCTCGTTCGAAGGTGTCGTCAACAATTTGCAGCGGCGCTATGCCGAGACGTCGAGCGAGTACGTGAAAGAAGAGATCGAAAAGTTCATGTCTGCCTCGACGTGTCCGGCCTGCCGCGGCGCACGCCTGAAGCCGGAGGCGCTCGCCGTGACGATTGACGGGCGTAACGTCGACGAACTGACGCGCATGTCGATCGAGCGGCTCGAGCTCTTCTTTCGCGACCTGACGCTGACGCAGCGTCAGGAGCAGATCGCGCACCAGATCGTCAAGGAGATTCGCGCGCGCCTGGGCTTCTTGACCAACGTCGGCCTCAACTACTTGACGCTCTCGCGTTCGGCGACGACGCTGGCCGGCGGAGAATCGCAGCGAATCCGTCTCGCGACGCAGATCGGCAGCGCGCTCGTCGGCGTTCTGTACATTTTGGACGAGCCGTCGATCGGTCTGCACCAGCGCGACAACGACCGGCTGTTGGCAACGCTCAAGACTCTGCGCGATCTCGGCAATACCTTGATCGTGATCGAGCACGATGAAGACACGATGCGTACCGCCGACGTCGTCGTGGACATCGGACCGGGCGCCGGCGCCGAAGGCGGCGAGATTCTCACCGCCGGGACGCTCGACGACGTCATGGCCAATCCGAACTCGGAGACGGGCGCATATCTCTCGGGTCGAAAGTTCATTCCGATCCCGCGCCGACGGCGCGAGCCGCGCGGCTGGCTCGAGATTCGTAATGCCAGAGCGAACAACTTGCGTGGCGTGGACGTGCGCGTGCCGATCGGCGTGCTCGGCGCCGTAACCGGCGTGAGCGGAAGTGGAAAATCGACGCTCGTAAACGAGGTGCTCGTTCGCGCCCTCAATCAGCACCTGCATCGCCAGCCCCCCGGCGGCACCTACGGAACGGTCAAAGGCGCGGCGCAGCTCGACAAGCTGGTCGTCATCGATCAGTCGCCGATCGGCCGGACCCCGCGCAGCAATCCCGCAACCTATACCGGGACGTTCGATCACATTCGCGAGCTCTTCTCGCTCGTGCCCGACGCGCGCATGCGCGGCTATACGCCGGGGCGTTTTTCGTTCAACGTCAAAGGCGGCCGGTGCGAAGCCTGTCAGGGCGATGGAATCATCAAGATCGAGATGCACTTCTTGCCCGACGTCTACGTGCCGTGCGAGGTCTGCAAAGGGAAGCGGTACAACGCGCAGACGCTCGAGGTAAAGTATCGCGGCAAGACGATCTCGGAAGTGCTCGAGATGCGCGTCGACGAGGCGGCCGCGTTCTTCGATGCGATTCCACGGATCCGCACGAAGCTGCGCACGATTTGTGACGTCGGCCTCGGCTACATCAAAATGGGCCAGCCGGCGACGACGCTGTCGGGCGGTGAAGCGCAGCGCGTCAAGCTAGCCACCGAGCTCTCACGCCGTTCGACCGGCCGCACGTTCTACGTCCTCGACGAGCCGACGACGGGTCTGCATTTCGCCGACATACACAAACTGCTCGAGGTGCTCGAGCGTCTCGTCAAGCTCGGCAACACGGTGCTGACGATCGAGCACAATCTGGACGTCATCAAGACGGCCGATTACCTGATCGACCTCGGGCCGGAGGGCGGCGATCGCGGCGGAACCGTGATCGCGACCGGAACGCCCGAAGAGGTTTCGCGCAACGAGCGTTCCTACACCGGCGCCTATCTCGTTCCGGTCTTGCGAGATCAGCGGGCGGTCGGACATCATCGTCCCGACGACGCCGAGCTCGAGCGCCTGGAGCGCGAGAACCTCTTCGCACTCCACGATCTCAGCGAAGGTGGAAGAGTCCCCGTAGAGGCCTGATGGCGAAGTTCTCGGTGGTCATGCTCGTCTGCGCCGACCTGACGCGATCGCGCGATTTCTATCGCGACGTGCTCGAGTTGACCGTCCTTCAGGATCTCCCGAAGCGCCCGGTGCGGTTTGCCCTCGGCGACGGCGCCGTACTCAGCTTGCACCGCAAGAGCGGCGTCCTCGCGGTGCGTCCAGGTTCGTTGCAGCTCGGCTTTATCGTCGCGAACGTCGACGACTTCGTTGCCGGTTGCGCCGCGCGGGGCGTTCCCGTCTTTCAGGACCCTTACGACGAACCGTTCGGGCGGATCGCGATCGTGGGCGATCCGGACGGTTACCCGCTCCAGGTTGCGACGCTCAAAAAACGATGCCCTTCGACAGGCTCAGGATGACCGTGAGTAAGGTACGAGCCGAGTCGCTTCGCGAGCAGATCGAAGAGGCGAACTACCGATATTACGTGCTCGACGACCCGCAGATAACCGACGCGGAGTTCGACGTGCTGTTACGCGAACTAGTCGAGTTGGAGAAGGCGCATCCCGAGCTGCGCACTCCGGATTCACCCACGCAGCGGATCGGCGCCGTCGCTTCGCAACGCTTTGCGCCGTTCGAACACGCGCGGCCGATGCTCAGCTTGGCCAACGCGGTCGCCACCGAAGAGCTGCGTGCGTTCGACGAGCGCGCGCGTAAGGCGGCGGGATCGGCGAGCATCGCGTACGTCTGCGAGCTGAAGATCGACGGTCTCGCGATCGCGCTCGACTATCGGAACGGATCGCTCTCGCGCGGCGGCACCCGCGGCGATGGCCGCATCGGCGAAGACGTCACGCCGAATCTGCGCACGATCCGCACGATTCCTTTGCGCCTGCGCCCTTCCCCCTTCGAAAGGCTTGGGATGACCCATGACGTGCCGGAGTTTGTCGAAGCGCGTGGCGAGGTTTATTTGCGCAAGAGCGATTTCGAGCGGCTCAACAAGGCCCGCGAGCGCGAAGGATTGCCGGTCTTCGCCAATCCGCGCAATGCGGCGTCCGGCGGCGTGCGACAGCTCGATCCAGCGCTGACCGCAGCCCGCCGGTTGTCGTTCTTCGCGTATCAGCTCGTCTCGTTCGACGGCCCGCAATCGCAGTGGGAGGCGCTGCAGCTCTTGGGCGCGCTCGGTTTTCCGGTGAATCCGAACATCGCGCGCGCAAGCGACGTGGACGAAGTCTTTGAGTTTTGCCGCCGATGGGAGGAGCAGCGCGACGAGCTCGACTACGAAATCGACGGCGTCGTGATCAAGGTCGACGACTTCGCGCTGCAGGAGCGGCTCGGCGTCGTCGCCCGCGATCCGCGATGGGCGCTGGCTTTTAAGTTCAAGCCGCGGGAGGCGCGGACGAAGCTGCTCGACATTGCCGTGAGCGTCGGCCGCACCGGTACGCTCAACCCGAACGCGGTGCTCGAGCCCGTCCAGATCGGCGGCGTGACGGTAAAGAGCGCCACGCTGCACAACATCGATTACATCGAAAGCAACGATATCCGCATCGGCGATACCGTTCTGGTCACCCGTGCGGGCGACGTGATTCCACGCGTCGTCGGTCCGGTGCTCGTCGAGCGCACCGGCAAGGAACGCCGCTTCAAGATGCCCGATCGATGTCCGGTCTGCGGTTCCGACGTCGATCACCCGCCCGGGGAGGCCATGTCGCGCTGCACGAATGCGGCGTGCCCCGCCCAAGTCTACGAGCGCGTTCGCCATTTCGCGTCGCGCGGAGCGATGGATATCGAAGGGCTCGGCGACGTGATGGCGCAGCAGCTTACCGAACTCGGGTTGGTGCGCGACATCGCCGACGTCTACAAACTCGATGCCCAATCGCTCGGGCGCGTACCCCGCACCGGTCCCAAGAGCGTCGAGAACCTTCTGCGAAATATCGAGCGCTCGAAGTGGCGCGGCCTTGCGCCGTTGCTCTACGGGCTCGGCATTCGTTTTGTCGGCACGCAGACGGCGCAGATCCTCGCCGGCGACTTCGGTGCGATCGACGCGATCGCCGCTGCGACGGAGGACGAGCTGCAGCGCAGCGAAGGAATCGGCCCCGAGGTGGCGGGGAGCGTCGCGCTCTTCTTCAGGCAAAAGGCGAACCGCGATATGATCGCGCGCCTGCTGCGCGCCGGCATCGATACCACCGCGCCCAAGCGCGTTCGCGACGCCGGCGGTGCGCTTGCCGGAAAGACGTTCGTCCTCACCGGCACGCTGCCGAATCTCAGCCGCGACGAGGCGAGCGAGCTGATCGTCGCCGCGGGCGGAAAAGTGACGGGATCGGTAAGTAAGAAGACCGATTACGTCGTCGCCGGCGACGAACCCGGCAGCAAGCTTGCCAAGGCGGAGCGGCTCGGCATCGCCGTGCTCGACGAAGCCGGCCTTCGAGAGCTGTTATGACGACCGAGGCGTCGGTGCGCGTCGTGCCGGCCGACGTGCTGACGCCGATCGCCGCGTATGCGGCGCTCGCGCAGCCGCAGGCTTCGTGTCTGCTCGAAAGCGTTGAGAGCGTCGAAAGCAAGTTGCCCTTAGCATTCGAGCGCGCGCGCCTCCTGCGCGACCACGCCGTCTGGCCGGTCTTCGAATGCGCACGGGAGTTTGCGCGGGGTGGCTGATGCCTGGATCAAGTTCTGCGGCTGCACCGGCTGGAAGGACGTCGAGCTGGCGATCGAGGCCGGAGCGAGCGCCTTCGGCATGATCTTCGCGCCGTCGCCGCGACGAATCGAAATGAGCGAAGCGGCCGACATCGCGCGCCGCCTTACCGCGCCGACCGAGCCCGTTGCGGTTTTCGTGAATCCGGAGCCCTCGTTCGTCGACGAAATCACCGCACTCTTTCCGCGCGCGAGGCTGCAGTTTTCCGGCGACGAGACGCCCGGGTTCGTCGCGCGCTACGGCGATCGAGCGATTAAGGCGATCCACGTCGATGCGTTAGGAACGCACGTCGCGCAGCGTGCCGCGGCTTTCCCCGAGGCGACGCTGCTCTTCGATTCGCGGCAGGACGGTCTCGCCGGCGGGACCGGTACGAGCTTTCCGTGGGAGCACGCCGTTGCGATCGCGGGCGAGCGCCGCGTCGTCGTCGCCGGCGGCTTGACGCCCGAGAATGTGGCGGAGTGCGTCGAACGGATCCGCCCGTTCGGTGTCGACGTGCGCTCCGGCATCGAAACCGGCGATCGCAAAGACCCCGAAAAGATGCGAGCCTTCGTCCGGGCGGTACGCGAAGCGTGAAGCAAGCCGACGCGAGCGGTTACTTCGGCGACTTCGGAGAACCAAACCCGCCGGTCAGACGTTATAGGGTATGTACGGCGGCGCGCTGGGGATTGCGCGCCGCTGCTACTTTTTACGTAGCTATATCCGGTGCTCCTCGCCCTTCCACGCCTCACGAGCGAGCCGCCCGGCGTGATCGTCGGCAGAGCGCGCCGCGAGCGAGTTCGTCGTGCCGTTAATCGCAGGGTGCTAACAGATGCGGATGCTCTGTGCTGCTTCCCGCGGCGGTTTCGGCAGCGCTTCTCCGAGCGAGTCGGCCACGTCGCCGGCGATCACTCCGGCGCGCCGCGCGATGGCGGCGTGACGTCCGGCAAGTCCGTGCCAGTAGGCTCCGGCGCGCGCCGCGTCGACCGGTGAAAGGCCCTGCGACAGCAGCGTCGCGATGATGCCGGTGAGCACGTCGCCGGTGCCCGCCGTCGCGAGCGCGTTGGTTCCGGTCGGATTGACATGCACCGGACCGTGGCCGTCGTAGACGAGCGTATCGGAGCCTTTGAGGAGCGTCGTGACACCGGTTCGCTCGACGAACTCACGAATGCGCTCGACGCGCGTACCGGCAGCGATGCTGCCCCGGCCGGAGAGGCGCGCAAACTCGCCGGCGTGCGGCGTTACGACGCAGGGCTTGTCGCGCAACACGTCGAGCCGTTTACTCAAATGAAATAGGCCGCTCGCATCGATGACGATCGGCAGCTCGTTCGCGGCGACGAAGCGCGCGAAGATCTCGCCGGTTCGATCGTCGAGTCCGAGGCCCGGACCGATCGCCACGGCGCCGTTGCGTTTGGAGATCTCGAGCAGCTCCTCGACGACGGCGTCCGGGTGCGCATCACCCGAGAGTTCGACGACGACCTGCTCGACGAGATGCGCGCGAAGCGCCGGCGCCGCCGCAGCGGGCGTTGCCACGGTCACGTACCCGGCGCCGGCTCGAGCGGCGCCGAGCGCGCAGAGCACCGCCGCGCCGGGAAACTGAGCCGATCCCGCGACGAGCAGCGGCGCCCCGGCAGACCGCTTCTCCGTGTCCGATTTGCGCCGGGGCAGCAAGCGCAGAAACTCGGCGTCGTCGAGCGCGGCGAACTCGCGCGCACCTGCGGCAAGAATCGCGTCGTCGATGCCGATGCGCGCGCACCAGAGCTCACCGGCGTATTCGCGCGCCGGCTCGAGCAAGAGGCCCGGCTTCAGGGCGGCAAGCGTCACGGTCACGCTCGCTCGAACCGCGTCCTCGCCGACAGCGCCGCGCAATGCGTCGACGCCGCTCGGAATGTCGATCGCAACGACCGTCCGTTCTCGCGCGTCGAGCGCGCGAGCGAGATGCCGGTACGGCTGCGGCAGTGGAAGACGCGCGCCCGTTCCAAAGAGGCCGTCGACCGCGATCGCACCTGCGAGCAAGTCGCGCGCGCCCGACGCGTCGGACGGCAAGTTCACGACGCGCACGCCGGCCGCCGCCGCACGCGCCTGCGCTGCGGCACGCGCCGGCGATCGAGCCCCCGCAGGATCGGCCGCGACGGTGCACTCGTACGCCGGCGCGAGCTCGGCGAGCGCCGCGAACGCATCGCCGCCATTATTTCCGGGCCCGGCAAATGCTACGATGGGCCGCTCGGGCGTCGTCAGCGCCCGGATGCGTTCGGCGATGCGCCGGCCGGCATGATGCATTAATGTGTCTTCGCCGCTTTGTGCGATGGCCTGCGCGTCCGCGTCGCGCATCGCCGCCGGCGTCAGAACGTAGATCACGATTCTAAGATCACGACTGCAGCGGCCGTCGTCGTCGTGTGCGTTATGCTGAGGTGAATCGCCCGCACGCCTCGACCGTGCATCAGCGTCGCGGCGCGATCCCGCAGCTCGATCGTCGGCTTACCGCTGCGCTCGTGCGCGACGCCGACCCAGCGCCAGGGAATCGCGTGACCGAAGGCCTTCCGCGTTGCCTCCTTTGCGGCAAAGAAGCCCGCGAGCCGCTCCGCCCAGTTGCGCTTACGCATTGCGTAGGCCATTTCGCCTTCCGTGTAGATCTTGCGCGCGAACCACGCCAGCTTGCGCTCGTCGAAGCGATAGCGCGCCACGTCCGCTATGTCGATGCCGACTCCTACGATCACGCGCACGACGTTCTACGTATAGCTTGCTTGTCATCTTAACGTACCTTATGGTCGCAGGGCGGCAAGTTTTCAACGCGTCCGCCGCGAAGCAACCCCAGCGAGATGGATGCGCGAATTGGCATCGTGCCGATCAATACCGTGGATGGGGCCTTTTTGGATCGTCTCGCCACCTGCCTGGAAGAACGATTCCTTGCGAGCGCACGCGTCGAACGGTCGCTGGTCGTACCGCGCAGCACGCTCAACTCCACGCGCGGACAGCTCTTCGTCGCCACGCTCAATGCGAAGGTGCAGCGCGCCCATCACGACGGCGATTCGGTGCTGCTGGCGGTCACCGACTTCGACCTGTACAAGACCTCGCATCGCTTCGTCTTCGGCGACGCCGACGAGAGTCAAGGCCTGGCGGTCGTTTCGATTCATCGGTTGCGTTCCGAGTTCTACGGCGAGCCTGCCGACGCAAATCTGCTCTTCCAACGGACGCTCAAGGAGTCGACCCACGAGCTTGGCCACGCTTTCGGCCTCAAACACTGCTACAACGCCCGTTGTGCGATGTACTATTCCAACTCGATCTTCGAGACCGACAACAAAATGCCGCACTTTTGCGAGATCTGCGATCGGCGCCTCACCCGCGCCCGCAACGAGCGGCCGTAAAACCCGAGGCTCCTAGCGCAGCACGCGCGCATCCGCGAGCGAGACCGTCTCGCGTCGGCCGTCATCGCGCAGAACGCGTAAGCCTCCGCCCTCTACCAAGCCCTCTGCGATCGCGTCGAACGCTTTCGCGGCGCCGTCGAGGAGAATGCGGTACGGCTTCCCCGGCAATCCCGCAGCTTCGTGCCACTTGTGGCAGACGCGGCCCGGCTGATCGAGCATCGGGAGCGTGCGCTCGTATTCGCAAAGGATCGCGTAGAGCAGGTCGGCGCGCCGGAGCGTTGCGACGTCGTCGCAGTACGCGGGAGGCGGATCGATTCCCAAATCGGTCCCAGGCCGGCGCACGTTGATTCCGACGCCGCAGGCCGCCCGCGCCGACGTTCCGCTCACGCTCGACTGACAGAGTAAGCCCGCAAGCTTGCGTTTGCCCAAGAGCAGATCGTTGGGCCATTGCAGCGTGGTCGCGACAGCGAGCCGCATCAGTGCGCTGCGCACCGAGAGGGCAGCCCAGTAGGGAACGACCCAGAGGCGCCGCACGTCGATTTCGCGCGGCAGAATCGTCGTACAGAGCAGTGCCGTTCCGGCGGGAGCGATCCACAGGCGGCCCTTACGCGCCGCGCCGCGGCTCTGATACTCTGCGACGATCGTATGCCCCCCGAATCGCTCGTCGGAGAGCAGCGCCGCCGCATCGGCGTTCGTGCTGGCCGTCTCCTCCACGTACGCGATCGAAGCGAACGGGCCGCCCGCGAGCCGCTGCGCGACCTCCTCGTACGGTCCAGCCTCCAGCATCGTCAACCGGTGTTTTTCGAAGGATGACTCGGCACCCTACCCAAAGACGTTTGCATGGCACTTGAACGTACGCTCGTCCTCTGTAAACCCGATGCCGTCTCGCGCGGCCTCGTCGGCGACATCACCGCGCGCATCGAACGGCGCGGTTACGTGATCACCGCGATGAAACTGATGCAGCTCGACGGCGAACGCGCGCGCGAGCATTACGGCGAGCACAAGGGGAAAGCGTTTTTCGACGGCCTCGTCGATTTCATTACGAGCGGTCCGCTGGTGGCGATCGCGGTGGAAGGCGAAGGCGCCATTGACGGCTGCCGGCAGCTCATCGGCGCGACCAATCCGCTGGACGCGGCGCCCGGTTCGATCCGCGGCGAGCTCGCGCAAACCATCGGCCGCAATCTCGTGCACGGCAGCGACAGCGCTTCCAGTGCGCAACGCGAGCTGAAGCTCTTCTTCGAGGACAGCGACTTCGTATCGCGCCGCCACGACCTCGAACGCTGGATCAAAGAGTAAGGGTGTCGCTCGAGTCGTTGCGCGGCGGCGGAAATCCGCTCATCGAAGGGGTCCACGCGCGCGAAGTGCTCGACTCGCGCGGAAATCCCACCGTCGCCGTCACCATTGCCACGAGCTTCGGTGCGGTCGAAGAGGCAATGGTTCCGTCGGGCGCCTCGACCGGTGCGAACGAGGCGGTCGAACTGCGCGACGGCGATCGCGCCCGCTACGACGGAAAGGGCGTACTCAAGGCGGTGCGGGCCGTCAACGAAGTGCTCGGTCCCGCAATCGAAGGCCTGGATGCGACCGCGCAACGCGAGATCGACGCGCGACTCATCGAGCTCGACGCAACGTCGAACAAGTCGAGTCTCGGTGCCAATGCGATTCTCGGCGTTTCGCTCGCCGTCGCTCGCGCCGCCGCCGTCAGCCTTTCGATGCCGCTCTTTCGTTATCTCGGGGGTCCGTCGGCCGCAACGCTCCCGGTGCCGATGATGAACGTCATCAACGGCGGCAAACACGCCGAGGGTGCGCTCGAGTTTCAAGAGTGCATGATCGTTCCGCTCGGTGCGCCGAACGAAGCCGAAGCCGTGCGCTATGGTTCTGAGGTCTTTCATGCGATCGGCGCGATCCTGCACGAACGCGGGCTCTCGACGCTGGTCGGCGACGAAGGCGGGTACGCGCCGCCGCTGCAGACGCCGCAGGAAGCGCTCGATCTGATCGTCTCCGCGATTACACGTGCCGGGTACGAGCCCGGGCGCGACGTCGCCATCGCGCTCGATCCCGCGTCGAGCGAGTTCTATCGCGACGGAACCTACTATCCGCTCTCGCCCGACCGGGCCGCAACGGCCGACGAAATGATCGCCTTGTATACGGAACTCTGCGATCGCTATCCGATCGTTTCGATCGAGGACGGCCTTGCGGAGAGCGACTGGAGCGGATGGCAGAAGCTGACGAAGTCGCTCGGCTCGCGCGTTCAGCTCGTCGGCGACGATCTCTTCGTTACGAACGTGCAGTTCCTCGAGCGCGGAATCGAGGAGCACGCCGCCAACGCGATTCTGATCAAGGTCAATCAGATCGGCACGCTCACCGAGACGCTCGACTGTATTGCGATGGCCCAAAAGTCGGGTTACGGCACCGTTATCTCGCATCGTTCCGGAGAGACCGAGGACACGACGATCGCCGATCTTGCCGTCGCAACCGGCGCGGGTCAGATCAAGACGGGCTCGCTCTCTCGCAGCGACCGCACGGCCAAATATAACCGGCTGACGGCCATCGAAGAACAGCTCGGCCAATCCGCGCGCTACGCGGGCGCGACGACTTACGCGCGTGCAGAATCTCGACGATAGAGACCAACATACGGTTCACCGGCTCGAGGCTTTCTCCGACGTCGTCATGGGCTTCTGTCTCGCCCAGCTCGGCCTCAATCTCGTCTTACCGAATAAGTTCACCGCGGCGGCCGACGTCTGGCCGAGCGTGCTGCTCTTCGTTACGGCATTTTCCTTCGTCGCGCTCCTCTGGTGGCTCCATCACCGCACGTTCAGCACCTACTTCGTTCTCAACACGCCGATGATCGTGACGAACTTCGCGATGCTTTGCGGGCTCATCGTCACGCTCTATTTCTTCGAGAGCGTCGTTCACGTTCCGTCCTCCGACCCGACGGCAATCGTATACTTCAATTGGTTCGCGTTTTCGTTCGCGATCGTCTACGCGCTGCTCGGTACGATGATGATCGCCGGATTGTGCCTGCGCTTTACCGCGCTCCCGCCGGCCGACATACGCTGGGCGATCGGGCAGCTCTCGAGCATCGTCATCGCGGTGCTGTTCTTCGTCTTCGCCGGTACCTACGCGACCCTGCCCGTGCACCGCTTCTCGATCGGCTACCTCGCCATCGCCTCGGGCATCGCGGCCTTCGTGGTGAGACGGGTGATTCTACCGGGTTGGCTGCGAAGGGCGATACCCGACGCACCCCTTTCGGCCTAGCGCAACAAATCGGCTCCGGCGCCGTATATGCGGCGTGGAAATCCAAATCGATTCGCTCGATAAGCGCTACGGCGCGGTGCACGCCATCCGCGACTTCACGCTGCGGCTGCAGCCGGGGATACTCGGGCTGCTCGGGCCCAACGGCGCCGGTAAATCGACGATCATGCGGATGCTCGCGACGGTCACCAAGCCCAGCAGCGGCAGCATCCGCTTCGACGGCGCCGACGTCGTCGCGGCTCCCGACGCGCTGCGCCGGACGATGGGGTATCTGCCCCAGGATTTCGGGGTCTATCCGCATCTGTCGGCGAGCGAGTTTCTCGAGTATATCGGCGCGCTCAAAGGAGTGCGGCGACGCGAGCTTCGCGGCCGGATCGCCGAACTGCTCGACCTCCTCAATCTTTCGCACGTCGGCTCGCGCCCTTTGGGCGGATTCTCCGGTGGCATGCGTCAACGCGTCGGCATCGCGCAGGCTCTGCTGAACGATCCGCGCGTCTTGATCGTCGACGAACCGACCGCAGGACTCGATCCCGAGGAGCGCGTTCGCCTGCGGGCGCTGCTGCACGAAATGTCCGGCGACCGCATCATCATCTTTTCAACGCACATCTGCTCCGACGTCGAGAGCATTGCCGGCCGCATCGCGATCGTCAATAGGGGCGTGCTGTTGACGGACGACCTGCCGCGCAATCTTTTGCGCGCGGGTGTTTCGCTTGAAGAGGCCTATCTGAACGCGATCGGCGCGTCGAGAGCGGCGGCATGAGCCGCCTGCGGCCGCTCTACGCCTTCGTCCGTGCGGACGTTCTCGAACGGACGCGGCGGTATCAATATCTGGCGACGATCGTCGTGACGCTGCTGATCGGCACGCTCTTGGTTCCCCCGCGCAATGCCTGGTACGAGACATTTCTCATCGACGGCTATCGCGGCATCTACAACTCGGCCTGGATCGGCGCATCATACGCGTTGCTCGCAGCGATGCTCCTCTCGCTCTTCGGCTTCTATAACATCAAGAGCGCGGTGGAGCGCGATCGCACGACGCGGGTGGGCGAAGTGATTGCGGCGACGCCGATCGGAAGGATCGATTACGCGCTCGGCAAGGCACTCAGCAACTTCTTCGTACTTGGCTCGATGACGGCGATTCTCTGCCTCACGGCAATCGCCATGCAGTTCGTGCGCGGCGAGAGTTACGCACTTCATGTCGGACAAATCGTCGCGCCCTTTGCGCTCGTCGTCCTTCCCCTCATGGCGATGGTTGCGGCGATTGCCGTCTGCTTCGAAATGGTACCGTGGCTTCGCGGCGGTCTGGGCAACGTCGCATACTTCTTCGGCTGGACCGCCTATCTAGTCTGGAGCGTCCAGGCGGAAGTCCGAGCGATACCGTGGTGGCGCGACATGCTCGGCGGCAATCTCGTGATGCGCCAGGCCTGGCAGGGACTCCTGAAAGTCGATCCGCGAGCGCGCCCGAATTCGATCGAAATCGGCGCCGAGGCCGGCGCGACCGTACGTCATTTCTTTACGTTTTCCGGCGTTCACTGGAGTGCCGGCGACGTCGCCGGGCGTCTTGCCTGGTTTGCGGTTGCCCTTGCCGTCGTTGCCGTGGCGGCGCTCTTCTTCGACCGGTTCGCCAAGCCGGCTCGAGGCGCGCAACGGCGCCGAAGCAGCGCGTTAACCCAGCGCTGGCAGTCGCTCTGCGAACGCTGCGGCACGCCGGTTCTCGACCTGCTCTTCGGCAGCGACTTTGGTGCGATCGTGCTCGCCGAGCTTCGCCTGCTGGTGCGCGGCTTGAGTGTCTGGTGGTACGCCGTTGCGGTGGGTTTTTGCGTCTTTCAACTCTTTGCCGACCCGAAGGGCCAAAGCTTAGCAATCGGTCTTGCGTGGATCTGGCCGATGCTCCAGTGGTCGCAGCTGGGCACCCGCGAATCGGTCTACGCGACGGAACAGTTCGTTTACCCGACGCTCCATCCGATTCGCCGCCAGTTCGTGGCCCAGTGGTGTGCCGGAATACTGCTCGCGCTCGTTACGGCCGCGGGATCGCTCGTCCATTACACGATTGCCGGAAACCTCGTTGGGATCGAAGGCGTGCTCGCCGGCGCGCTCTTCGTTCCGACGCTCGCGCTTGCGTGCGGAGCGCTCTCCGGAACGACGCGCCTCTTCGAGATCGCCTATCTCGTACTCTGGTATATCGGTCCGATGAACCGAACGAGCTTCGACTTCACGCAAGGCTCCTACGCACCCGGATTCATGCTGGCATCGCTCGTCCTTTTCGCGCTGGCGATCGGCGCGCGAACCGTTCGCTTGCAGCACGCCTAGGAGCTAGTGCGGCATCTCTTCGTCGCTCAAACCGAAGTAATGGCCGAGTTCGTGGATGACGGTCTCGCGGATCTCTTCGACGGCCTCTTGCCGGGTGTGCGTCACCCGGTTGATCGGTCCGCGAAAAACCGCGATCTCGTCGGGCAGTAACGGCATGTCGTGCGTCCGGTCGGTCAGCGCGACGCCGCGGTAGATGCCCAACAGTTCCTCGCGAACGCCGGCGTCTTCGATGCTTCCCAAGTCTTCGGCCGTCGGTTCCTCCTCGACGGAGATCGCAACGTTCTCGACGAGATCCGCGAATCGTTTGGGCAGCGATTCCAGCGCATCTTCGACGACGCGCTCGAAATCGTCTCGCGAAAGCTGCATCAGAGTGGCACGATTTCCGGTGCGGGCTCGCCGCTCCAAATGAAGCGATAGGTCGACTCGCGCCGCACGTTGGTTACCAACGCGGGGCGAAAGCAGGCGATGCAGGTGCCGCCGCGGTTTCGTACGCTCGGGTAGACGACGCCGAGCGAGCCTTTTGCGAGCAGGTCTTCGGCGAGCTGCTGCGAGGCGACGTAACTGTCGGGATTCAAGAACTTGGCAAAGCGCCTCACGCCGCCGCGCAGATCGTGAAACTCGGCGCTGAAGTCGGCGGTGTAGTCGTCGTAGGTGACGTCGTCATCCAAGACGCCGATTTCGAGCAGGTCGATCGTTTTGTGAAAGGCGATCTCGGCCATCGACGTTTCAATTTCAAATCCGCAGTACCACGCGCCGCGATCCGGTCCGTTGAAGCGGCTGCCGAGCGGATGCGGATGCGTGAAGGCGGCGTTAACGACCTGCGAGTAGGGTAGACCGAAGACCAGCTCGTGGACGTCGATACCGCCGGGAATGCCGTTCTCCACGAGGGTGCGTTCGTTGGTCGCGATGTCGAGCTTGAAGATGTCGTCGAGATGACGGTTCGAATCCGCGATGCGCGCGAGCACGCTCTCGCCGTGTTTCGACGCGATGAAGCGGTGCGTCTCGTTGCGGCGAACGAGCGAAGCCGGCGGAAGTTGTCTAGATGCCGCCACGGCGCGCGTCGAGGAGTCGGCGCACCAATTGAATGGCCGGAATGCCGCCGCGGATCATATAGTCAAGCGCGGTCGCGCCGTGGAAGATCGGATTGGCATTGGGCAGCGTGATCCATCGGTCGGCGAGCGTCTTACCGTGTAAGATATTGAGCGCCTTGAAGATGCCGATGAGATACGAAATGCGCAGCATCGTATCGGCGTCGAGCGTCCGCCGCGGCGACTTTTTCATCGCATAGTACGTGCTGCTGGCCATCCCGCCGAGAAGCCGCATCGCATCCTCGTCGCGCAGATGCCAGCAGGCCACGATGTTGAAGAAGGCCTTCAACGCCGAAGGCCCTAGCCGCTTACGCTCCTGCGGTGAGGTGATGTCGACCGGCTCGGGGGTATAGCGGGTCGCGGGGTAGGCGAGAATGTTCATGATGCTGCGAATCCCTTTTAGGAGATTATATACTCCAAATCCGGAGAGCGCAAGCACGATGCGGGCTGGCATCGCCCGCGTCGCGAATACCGCCGCGCCCGGGGGCCTGTAGCTCAGCGGTAGAGCGGCCGGCTCATAACTGGTTGCGCGTAGGTTCGAATCCTACCAGGCCCACGAGCCGAGCCGGCGCGAATGCCCGAGGCCATGCGATTTGCACTCATGCTTTCCGTCGGCGTCTTCCTTGGCGCGTGTTCGGGGCCGATCGGTGCCGGACCGAACGGCGCGCCGGCCCTTATTTCGCAACCACGCGCGGTCCGGCCTGATAATTTCTCGCTCCATCCGAAGCGGATCGTTTTCGATTCTCCCTCCGGACATTTGAAATACGAATACGTCCACGGCTTCAGCAAGCGCGGGTCGATTGCGGAAAACTGCATCAGCAAGGGCGTTGCCGAAGTGGGCGGGGACGGCGTCCATCACGGTACGCTGATCGCCGTCGTGATACCGATGAAGGTCGGACACTGCACGGCGACCTTTACCAACGGTCGCGGAGAGCAGCTGAAGCTGCCGGTAACCGTTCGCTAGTGCCGGATAACCGTCCGCGCTATTTTGCTAAGCGAGCTAGCGGCTCCCGAAGCGAAGAGATCGAACGAACCGGCTGGCGCCGTCGTTATACAGCCAGGAGTGCGTCGACGAGCCTGACGAAGAAAGGGACTCCCCCATGAGGAGTGCGCGTTTAAATGTTCGCACGATCGCGGCATCCGCGGCGGTGCTTGTGCTAATTGGCTGCGGCGGTTTTTCGCCGCGCGCCGAGACCCCATTCGCCACGTCGCCGAATGCAAGTGGGCGTGGCACGGCGAGCAAAGACTTACTGTATCTCTCAGACGTGAAGACCAACACGGTGGCCATCTACGGCTACCCCGGCGACAAAGCCGTCGGGAAGCTGACCGGTCTTGGAAAGCCGCGCAGCGAGTGCGTCGATCGATCGGGCAACGTCTGGATCGCCGACGTCGAAGCGCTGCAGCTCGACAAGTTCGAGCCGGGCCACACGAAGCCGATCGCGGCGCTGAGCACGCAAGGGATCCCGTCGGGATGTTCGGTGAGTCCGGTGAACGGCGATCTCGCCGTAGCCGGCGGCCCGAATGGCATCGTACTGTCGGTCTTTAGCAACGTGCATCACCACTGGCGCGACGCGAGGCTATTCACCGACAAGACGATGCGGACCGGCTATTTCTGCGGCTACGACGCTGAGGGCAATCTCTACCTCGACGGCAAAAGCAGCACCGGCGGCTTTCGTCTCGCGGAGCTGCCGCACGGGGGCAAGGCCTTGGTCGATCTGACGGAAGACCAAACCATCAAGATGCCCGGCCAGGTTCAGTGGGACGGGAAGTACGTGGCGATCGGCGACACGAGCCTTTCCCCGTCGGTCGTCTATCAGTTCTCCGTTAGCGGTCACGAGGCGAAGAAGACCGGCGCGACGACGCTCGCCGGCACGAGGAGCGTACGCCAGTTTTGGATCGACGGCGATCGGATCGTCGGTCCCGATTACGGCGTTGACGTCGGCATCTGGGCCTATCCCGCCGGCGGCAACGCAATGCAAAAGATTTCGATTCCCGGATACGGCGCGTCCGTGGGCGCGGCGCCGTGAGAGGAGATTCCATGATCCGTCGTTATATCGCACTCGTCGTTGTCGGTGCATGGCTCGTCGCGTGCGGCGGTCAGTCGAGCGTGCCCGTCAATCCGATGCCGCAGAACGTCGTGCAAAACGCTCCAGGGCACGGGCCGTCGCATGACACCAACGTCAACGAACTGCCCGAGCCGCCGGTGGTGAACTCGGTCAAAGGCGTGGCAAAGGTTTCGATGCAGGTAACGTTGAGCGGTGCGACGGGCTTCCCGCAGTTCGTCTACCAAGGTTTGGGCGGCATATCGCCGACGATTCGGGTGAATCCGGGCGATACGATCGTAATGGACGTCGCCAACGACCTCGTCGGCCGGCACGGCGGCAAGTACGAGATGAACATCCATTTCCACGGCCTGGGATCCTCACCGCGCGCACCGGGCGACGACGTTCTGGGGACGATCGCAAGACCCGGTCAGACGCTGCACTACATCGTGCACGTTCCCAAGAATCAAGAGCCCGGACTCTACTGGTACCATCCGCACGTGCACGGTAAGACCACCTATCAAGTTGGATCGGGCGGAATGTCGGGTGCGCTTGTGGTCAACGGCTTGGAGAAGCATATACCCAGCCTTGGAAAAATGAAGGAGCGCCTGATCATCGTGCGCTCGACCGGCGTCGGCGCGAACGCGCCGCCGCGCGACGACGAGGATATGTCGGACGATATGTCCAGCGATATGGCCGGCGGAAGGTCGTCGATGCCGGCGGGATCGGCGACCGCCAAACCCGGGGTGGTCAATAACGAGCCGTGCGGTTCGGACTTCGGCTTGACGACGACGCTCAACGGCGCCTATCAGCCCGTCATCACGATCGCGCCGGGCGAGAAGCAGTTCTTCCGCGTCGTAAACGCAACGGGCCATAAGACCCTCGACCTCTCCGACGGCGGCGATATGACGATCGTCGCCATCGACGGCTTTGCGCTCGACACCTGGCCGGGCACGCCACCGACCAAGACGGTGAAGGATATCGTCATTCCGCCCGCCGCCCGTGCCGAGTTCGTCGTTACCGGACCGCCCAGCGGCCACGCAACGTTCAAAACGCTCTGCTACGACAGCGGGCCGGTCGGAGATCACGACCCCGAGCTCAAGCTTGCGGAAATCAAGAAGCCGAAAGGAAAGAGCGCTCCGCACGCAGTCATCGGACCGCTGACCGTCGGCGCGCCGCTTCCGCAAAACGTCTATGACACCCCCCTTCCCCCGGTTGCGCACCGCCGTTACGTAGTATTCAGCGAAACGCCGACGCACTTTCTCATCAACGGTCGGGCCTTTCGGATGAGCGATCCGCCGATGTTCGTGGTGCACGTTGGGACCGTCGAAGAGTGGCGCGTCCTCAACGTCAGCGACGAGATTCACGACTTTCATCTGCATCAGGCGCACTTTCTGGTTAAGGCGCTCGACGGCGTGCGGCTGAAGCACCCGTATTGGGCCGATACCATCGTGATTCCGCACCGCCAAAAGGACCACAAGCCGGGGAGCGCGTTGATCATCGCCGATTTCCGCGACCCGATTATTAAAGGCACGTTCATATTCCATTGCCACATTCTCGATCATGAAGACGCCGGTATGATGGCAAAGATTCAGGCAATTTAAAATGCAGAGAATGAGGATCGCGCATCGCGCGCTCGGCGTCATCGGTAGCGCACTGCTGTTGGCCGGCTGCGGCGGCGGCAGCGGCGGCGGCTCGACGGCAAGCGCGCAGAACCCGCTCTTACCTTCAACCGCAACGCATCTCGGGCAGACCAATGCCGCCGACTCGTGGATGGCCCCCGAAGCGACGAGCGAGGATCTGCTCTACGTTTCCGACTCGGACGGCGTCGTCGACGTGTTCTCGTATCCGGCCGGCAAGCTCGTCGGCGTGCTGAAGGGCTTTGCGTCGCCGGCGGGCTTGTGCTCGGACCCTGACGGCAACGTTTTCGTCACCGATCAGAACAACTTACGCGTGCTCAAGTATCGGCACGGCGGCAAGAAATCCATAGCGACGCTCAACGACTTCGGCCACTTTCCGTTCGGCTGCGCGGTCGATCCCGGAACGAAAAACGTTGCGGTAGCGAACTACACGAACCAGCTATCGGTCGGCGGTCCGGGCAGCATCTCGGTTTTCGACGGCGGCAAAGGCGTGCCGCACTCGTATCAGGACGCGGCCTTCAACGCCTATCTTTTCTGTAGTTACGACAATCAGGGCAATCTTTTCGTCGACGGCGCGGACTCCGGCAGCTACCATACCCTGTTCGCCGAGCTCGCCAAGGGCAGCAGCACCCTCAACAGCGTCACGCTGAATCAGACGATCGGTTTTCCCGGAGGCGTTCAGTGGGACGGCAAATACATGGCCGTACAGGACGCCGCCTCTCACACGATCTACCGCTTCAGCTTGAGCGGAAGCAGCGGGACGTCCATGGGCACGGTCCACATCAAAGGCGACAAGAGCACGCTGTTGGCCCAGTTCTGGATCGACGGCAACACAGTGCTCATGCCGTGGAGCACCAATCCGCGCCTTGCGCGCAGCGTCGGTTTCTGGCCCTATACAAAGGGCGGCAACAAAACGCAGTCCTTTACCGTCGCCCATGCTACCGAACTCGTCGGCGTTACCGTCAGCCTAGCGAAGAAGTGATCGCGAGCAGGGTCAACGCCGGCCGCTCGTGCTCAAGGCGCCCGCATTTGACATCGCGAACCGCACCCGCTAGGGTGTGTAGGTCCGCGGCGCCATCGTCTATCGGTTAGGACACTGCCCTTTCAAGGCGGAAAGACGGGTTCGATTCCCGTTGGCGCTAAAAACTAAAACGCATATCCTACGAGGGAATCCGGCGCTTTTACCGGTCTAGAGAAGCCGACGTGTCACGGAATTGTCACGTCGGTTTTCGTTTTTGTCACGCGACTAATCGCGCGAATGCTGCGGCGGCCGCCGCATCACGCTCCCGATAGACGGTCACGTAGCGATCGACGGTCACGCCGATGCAGCTGTGACCGAGTCGCTGGCTGACCACCTCGATCGGCACGCCAGCTTTTGCCAACAGCGAGGCGTGGGTGTCTCGCAGGTCGTGTAACCGAATCCGCGCGACCTTTGCCCGCTCGACGAGCCGCTTGAACGCCGCCCCGAAGGCCTCGGGGGAAACCGGCATGCCAGAGGGCATCGCGAAGACCAGGTCGTCCCGGTGGTACCTTTCGCCCAGGTAGACCTGCTCTGCCGCCTGCCTCGCTTTGTGCGAACGCAGAACGGCAACCAGCTCCGAAGTGATCGCAATCGTGCGAACCTGCCCGTTCTTCGGGCGCTTGAACGCAAGCCCCGAGCGCGGCTGGGCGAGCGATTCACGGATCGTAACCGTGCCGCCGTCCAAGTCGAGATCGGTCCAGCGCGTAGCCAAGACTTCGCCGCGCCGGGCCCCGGTGTAGGCCGCAAAGACCAACGCCGGGTAGAACCAGGGAAGCGACGAGATGGTGCCGCGCTGTTTTGCTAGGAAGGTGGGCGACTGCGCTTCTGCCAGCAGGTGGCGTAGCTCGTTTTCGTTGAGTACCGTGCTCTCGGGCTTGAAGACCTTGGGAAGGTCTTCGGACGTGATCTTGCCGGCAACGTTGGTTTGGACGTAGTCAAGACTAACGGCCCAGTTGAGCGTCGCCCGCAGCAGATCGTGCACGTGCCGAATCGTCCGACCGGAACGCCTCGTCTGCTTCTGCGCTTGCCACCTCTCGTACGCTTCGATAAGATGCGCCTTGCGCAGTGCGGTCAAACGCATCTTTCCAAACGTCGGGCGAAGATAGGTGGCGATGATGCCCTTGTATCGATCGATCGTCGTCGCTTCGAGGCGCTTTGCCTTGTGCGTCATAAACTTCTCGAAGAGGTCGGACAGGGACATGTCCGCGTCGGCGGTGTACTCGCCCCGCGCGACGCTTTCGATGCGTTTGACAAGAAATGACTCCGCTTCGTGTTTGGTCACGCCGCGGAGGATCTCTCGCTTTTGCTGACGCGCCTTTCCGTTTTGCGGGGGCACGTCGTAGACGATCATGTACTTCTTGACCCCAAGGTGTTTTGGTTTTGCCATGGATTCTTTCCGCGGTCCAGGCGAGGCTATTATACGACGTTTCCGCCGAGAAACTCTCGCAGGGCGGCCTTCGTGATGAGGATTTTCTGGCCCACACGGATGCTCTTGAGCGCTTGCCGCTTGATCGCATCGTAGACCGCGTTGCGCCCAATCGGGAGAAACGCCATGACGTCATGTGGGGTTAGGATGTCCGGCAGGTCCGCAAAGCGTGCGCTCTGCGCGCCGGGCGGCATCGAACTGATCGATTGTGTGGTCATGTCTGGTCACCCACCTCTTGAGTTGCTGCCGAGAACGGAACGGCTCGATGGTCGGGCCAAATGTTATCGGTCGATCGTGATCGAGTCGCGTGCGCGCTGTTCTTTGCGAATGCTGTACTCAACGTCTCGCCGAATCTCGTTGCGCAGAGCTTGATACTGCTGCTCGATCGTGGCTGCAAGGCCGTCGAGCCGTGCACCCATCGCAGCGTCGCAATCGATGCGCGCGACGCCGGCACCGCCTTCGTAATCATGACCTCACCTCCGCAAAAGAAAAAGTCCCGCGCGAACTGCTGACGCTGCGGGACTCATAGTTTCACCGGCATTATAATGCGGGCGAAAGTCTGCTACACTCTGTCACCGAAATTGTACCACAAATGCAAGCCTGTCGCTACCAATCGCAGCGCTTTTCCGAGACGACCTCGCGCTTCCAGCCACCATCGGCGCTGCACGAAGTCGGATCGATCGCATGATAGCAGCCGCGTCCAGGGCGAGCTGCGCTCGGCCTTACGGCACACCCTGGACCCGGCTGCTCCGACTACTTGCGACCGCGACTCCGTGCACCGCCTGCCCACTCTTGCCGAAGCACGCTCTGCGCGCGACCGTGAAGATTCCGCTCCTCCGCCCCCGCCTACATGAAATTCGACGCGCAACGTTAGCAGTGCCGCGAGAAAGCATGAAGCGCTCACGGGAGGTTCTCTTCCGTTCGAAGCGGTAATCGCGCGCAACACGATCCCCAGCATCGAGGCTAGTCTGCGATCGCCCATTTTTCATTACGCCAGCCAGGGGCGGCGAGGTGACGTGGACTCCGGTCGGGCTCAGCCAGCCCCGGTAAGACTTGCCAAATATGCGTTGCAATGCTGCTCGACAAGGGCAACGTCCACTGTATCGTGGCGCACTTCGCGCGCTAGCTCCGTTAGTATGTCGTGCCGGGAAGATGGAAAGACGAACGAAAACGCTAGCCGCGGTCGACTGCCGACACGCTACAAGGAGCAGCACATCGGGCACATCGCTGGCACGATGATTCGGTCGGCAACGGAGCTCGGGTTTGGTGAATGCACGGATCGAGCTGAGCGCTGCTAACGGTCCATCGAAATCGATTCGCGCGAGCGATTGAGCGCGCGCCGTTCTCGGCGGATCGCGAACTCGACATCCCGCCGACGTTCCTGCGGCAACGCCTGGCATGCGCGATCGACGGCCGCTGCGAGCTTGTCGAGCCCTGCGCGCCACGCCACACCCTCGCATTCGAGTTGCGCAGCGCCGGTGCGTTCCAATACCGTCAGCTGTTTTTCGATCTTCGGTACGTCTTCACGCAGCACAGCCCGCGCTTTGCGCATCTGGTCTTCGAGACCGAGCGACGCGCTGACGTAGTCGCGGTAGGCGCGTTCATCGCCTCGAATGCGTTCTTGAACTCGCTGGACGTCGCCACTTTCAAAGTCGCGAGTGGCTTTGGTGAGCTCCTCTTCATAGCGAGCCTGTTGCCCGGTATGCAGTTTCGCAGCTTCCTTCTTGACCGCGTTGCGCACAAACGGGTTCCAGGATTGCTGCTCCTTCGCCAGTCGCGCAAGCTGGGAGCGTTCGGGCGGCGTAAACTGCGTTGCCTCACCGACGCGCGCCTGGATCTCTTTTCGCGCCGACGCGAGCGCCTGCTCGATCGCGGGCGGCCGCTCGACGCGGGTCAAGCCCCGCCGCTCGATGCGAGCGTACTCGTAGCGGGCCTCTACTTCTGCGCGAATGACGCGCAAACGCTCCCGCACCTGCTCGAGGGTTACGGGCTGCGATGTGGCCTCCGCGGTCCGCTCGTGCCGGTTATTCGCTGGAGCCTCGAGTGCGTCCAAGACTCGCTGCGCCGCCGGATCTCCGGCGCGAGCTCGCTCCGCCACGTACGAACGATAGTCCATCGGCCTCTCCTCGCGGATCAGCTTCCGTTCTGATGCCAGCACGATCTTCGTTGCCTCCCAGCGCACCCGCCCGACGTCATACTCGCGCGTGCGCCGGCGGTTGATGACCGCAGCGATCGACCAGTACGCGAGTTGCCGAGCCACCGCGCCGCGCGCGGCCAGCCGCGCCACTGCGCGCAAGAGCAGGCGCGCTTCGCCGCGGCGCTTGGCCTCGCACTGGCGCTGTACTCGCTCGCGCTCCCATGCTGCTGCTCTGCGGTCCGCTGTCGCACGATGACGCTCGCCAAAGAAACGGTCGCGATACTGAGCGTACTCCGAGCGCGTCCGGGCATGATCAACGATCCTTTGCGCGTCACGTAGCGCCCAGCGTGGATCAGTGTTTGCCTCGCGCTCGGCCCGATCGCGGACCTCACGTCGTCCATGCTTCGGTGGCCGCTCTGGCGTGTACGGGCATGGACCAAAGCGCTGCTCGAGTGCGGCTTTCTTACAACGCGGATGAATGCGCGACGCGCCACAGCCTGGTGCGCCAGGATCGCGCCCCTGAGCGAAGGCAAGTCCTTGAACGCGCGTTCCGCGCGCAATCAGCTTGACGACGATCCCGTCGCGGTCGAGTTGCTGTATGAGATCTCCCCACGATCGCGCACCGTCGACTGCGGCGAGAATCGTTGCTCGCGCCCTTTGCACCCATCGCATCGCGTCGATCGGCTCCTTCGCGAGCTCGCGCGACGGCATGAATGCCCCAAAGCGCCGTTCGAGCGCCGGCAGCGCGCACCGCGCATCGATGCGTGACGCGGCACAGCCCGGCGCGCTGCGCCCGTGCCCCTCGGCGAATGCTAAGCCCCGTATCCGTTCGCGTCGCCGAACGAGCTTCGCGACGACACCGTGCGCGGCCAGCCACTCGTGCAGGTCGTTCCAGTCCTTGGCGCGGTCGACGGCATCGAGCACGTAGGGCCGCGCACTCTCCTGCCACGGCAGCTCACCGCGCTCGCGCAGCTGCCGATACGCACCATCGCTCAAGCGCCGCTCCGGGTCTGGCGGCGGCGCATACAGGTGGCACACGCGCTGCGCGATATCGCGGTTGTGCCGGCCGACGACGATCTCCCACCCACGCTCAGCGGCGATCTCGGCGCAGGTCCGCTCGCGTTTGATCCGCTCTTGCCACAGGTCATTCGCTTTGCCGTGAGGACCGATGCGATTGGCGATCACGTGGGCGTGGTAGTGGTCCGTATCCTGGTGCGCCGCCAGCACGTACTGGTTGCGCTCCATGCCGATCGATTTCAATAGCCGTTCCGCGTCGCTAACGACCTGCTCGCGCGTCGGACGCTCGCCCTTGGCATAGGCGACGATGAGGTGATAGACGGGATCCTTGCACCGTCGTGAGAGTGCCGCGACTGCCTCCATTTCGAGTGCAGCCGTCTCGACCGACGTCACCCCACGCAGCTGCACCCAGGCTGCCTTTTTCGGTGCACTTGCGTATCCGATACCGTCTTCGAACGAACGCTTCGCCTGTACGCAGGCGCGCTCGTGGGCATGCTCGGTGATGTAGTCGATGCCGGTTCCGAAGCTGCGGGTGCGGGAGCGCGCCGGCACCGACTTGGAGATCATGACGTCACCTCGGGGAAAAGAAAAAGCCCCGCGCGAACGATCGCATCGGGACTCATGATTACACCCGCATTATTATGCGGGCGTAAGTCGGGTATGTTCTCTTAGGCCAAGTATATCACGAACGCAAGTTTGCCGCTATACTTTCCATGCCAGGAGTCGTTGCGGTGCGCTGCTTCGGTTGAGGGATTTTCAAAACGCAAGCCGGTGGTTGTACCCACGGCGCCTACCGCGCCGCGGCAACAACCCTAGGCAGAGCGAGGTCGCGCCGCCTCCGGCGGCACTCAGCTCGCAGCGGCGCGCACTACGCAGAGCACCTTTTCGCAAGCAGGCCCACTGCCGGCCGTGGCTCGCTCTCATGCCCGAGGATGCCCTAAGAAGGCGTTGACGCTGATATAGCTGCGCCTAGTTAGCGAGCGTCCTAACGATAAGTAACCTTACTGCGAAGGTCCTGTGGCGTCGCGCGCCCGGCGAACCAAGCTGGTTCGGGCGAGCGGGGGCAGCGCTATGTTCATCGTCGGTTCTGAAGGCGACACCGCTGCGGCAATATTGTAATAACCGATCTTGGATCAGTGGTTTAACGCTATCGCTAGAGGGAAGCGAGAATAACGGCGTTTCGGAACCCAGGTCCCGTTCGGGACAGTAAAGCGAAAGTGTAGCGGACAAATGACGCTACGCTCCTTTAAGAAGAGTTAAGGCAGGTCTGATTTATTCGACGCGTCCCAACGTATCATCCTGAGCTTGTCGAAGGACCGCCAGACAAGCGCGCAGCGCGGACATGTGCTACAATTTTCGCATGAGCATGGAAGAGCAACTATCCTTGGCCGCAGCCGGCTTTGAGCGACCGAAGATGACGAGGCGGACTAAGTTTCTGCTGGAGATGGATCGCATCGTTCCCTGGAAGCGCCTGCGCAAGGTCGTCAGGCCGTTTTATTATAAAGGAGAAGGCCTCGGCCGTCGCCCGATCGAGCTTGAGCGGATGCTGCGCATCTACTTTTTGCAGCATTGGTTTACTCTAAGCGATCCAGCAGTCGAGGAAGCTCTGTACGATTCGCCCTCGATGCGGGCATTTGCTCGGGTCGATCTTGGTGAGGCGCCACCACCGGACGAAACGACGATTTGCAAGTTCCGCCATCTACTTGAGAAGCACGACGCCGGGAAGAAGCTTTGCGCCGAGGTCAATCGCTATCTCGCCCAGTGTGGGATCACCATAAGCGGCGGCACGATCGTCGACGCGACCATCATCCATGCTCCCAGCTCGACGAGGAATCAAGACGGCGAGCGCGATCCCGAAATGCACCAGACGATGAAGGGCAACCAGTGGTATTTTGGGATGAAAGCGCATATCGGCCCCGACACCCGGACCAGGCTGGTTCATTCGATCGTCGCGACCGCCGCCAACGTCCATGACCGCGCGGTAGTGACCAAACTCCTTCATGGCAAGGAAACCCGCGCCTACGGTGACGCCGCTTACACGGGCAAAAGCCGAGCCATTCGAGAGAAGGCCCCGCGTGCGAAAGCCTTCATCAACAAACGAGCCTTTCGGAATCGTCCGCTGAGTGACGAAGATCGCGAAACCAATCGACGCAAATCATCGATTCGGTCGCGTGCCGAGCACATCTTCGGGACGGTCGAGGGCTATTTCGGCTTCAAGAAAGTACGCTATCGCGGCATTGCGAAGAACGAGAACTGCCTCAACGTGCTTTTCGCGCTCTCGAATCTCTTCATGTCCAAGAAGAAATTACAGCGACTGACGACGCGATAGCTGTCCCCTAAAAGTCGCAAAATAGCCGCGCAGGCGCCCGATAAGGGGCCAGCGGACCGAGAAAAACGCAGAAAGGTCCAATCAACGTCCGATTTTGCCGCGCTTTTTCGGTATCATGCTAATTGATCAGACTTGCCTTAAGAGTGCTTGATTCCACCAGAGGCACGACGGCGAAGTTGTAAAAACTCCTCCAACTGACGCAGTCTTTGATCGAGCGTTGCATGAGGTCGATCGGCGCGGCGGCGACGACCGCGCGACGCTGAGCCTAATCGCGCCCATTGAATGCGACCGTGACGGGCTCGCGGAGGATATCGACCATTTTGGTGAGGTTTCCGCAAGCACCAACTGCAAGCGATCTAGGCTTCACGGAGCGCGGCTGGCACGAAATCACCAAACGCACGGTAACGCCGCTGGCGAGCAAGCCGAACGCATTCGCGCTAGCTGAAGCTCGCCGCCTCGCCAGGACTGAACCAAGCGACCGCGAATGTTCATGCCCGTCCGTCCGTTCAGTTTCCGGGAGGCATTGCTCATGGGTAACCTAGCTCGCGGTGCTCTTTGCATCGGCGCTGCTGCGCTTTTTGCCGGCTGCGAGGGATCGCAGCCGCCGATCGCGACGCCGACCCTCTTGCAGAAAAGTACCCCGACCCGCGAAATGGTGCGGGCGGCGGAGTCGGCGGTGCCGGCATACGACGCGTCCGGCCCGCTGCTCTACGTGGCTAGCTTTGACGAGACTCTCACGCCAGTGCGTATTTACAAAGCGAACGCCCACGACCCCAAGCCGATCGCTACGATAAGCAAAGACATCGACAACTCGGGAGGCGCGTGCATCGACGGCGACGGCACCCTTTACGTAACGAACGCGGCAAGCCCAGGATGGGTTTCAGAGTATGCGCTCGGTCACACGAAGCCGCTGCGAGTGATTACCGAAGGCATCAACACCCCGGCATATTGCGCGATCGACTCGTCAGGCAATCTGTGGGTGACGAACATTGGTCTCGATGACGTCGCAGAATACTTAAAGGGATCGACGAAACCCCATTTGACCATTACCAATGGGTTGACTTACCCTGACGGCATTGCCATCGATCATGCTGACAATCTGTACGTTGGGAATCTCCAGCCCTACGGCACGTCAAACGTCCAAGTGTACGCTCCAGGCAGCAAATCACCGTCAAGGACGATCACTGACGGCGTAACCTGGCCAGTGGGGCTGGCCATTGACTCACGCGATACACTCTACGTGGCTAATTTCCAGGCGGGGCTCAGCGGGCAGCCCGGCGACGTTGAAGAGTATCGTGCCGGTCAAAGTAAGCCGTACCGGACGATAACGGATGACCTCGTTAACCCGACAGACGTCGCTGTTAACAAGAATGGTCGGCTTTACGTCGCAAATTGGCCAATTCGGCAAGTTCCCCATACGTCATCCTTGAGTATCCGCCGCGCTCCCTAAAGCCATCTTCTAAGCAGATTACCAAGGGCGTTTACTACCCATCTGGACTGGCTTATTACCCGCCGGTATTGCCATAAGATTTTTTCAGCTAACGGATTTCAGCTTAAAGCTTAAGCGATTCACTCCCTTCACACATCGGCGCCGTCGGGAGAGCCTCAGCGAAGACATAGTGTCCGCTTAAGCCAGCCTTAACGCGCCCAAACCTGGAATGATCAACGGATGCGAGTATCCCGAGCTCGCTTCCGGCCCCGCACCCCCCTTTTAAATAACCGTCCCCAAATGCCACGTTGCCGAGAGGCGGCGCAGTATTGACGGCGGTATATCGCGAGCATGCGCTGATGCACACGGCGGTTACTGGCACGCTTTACTCAAGCTGTCTGGTTCATCTGTTGAACGGCGCTGAATGCGTGCCGGACTCGACATATGTGTTTGTTGTGTCTGCGTGCCAGACCACGCCGTTCTGATCAGCTCGTTGCTCAAAAGACTCTTTCGCAAACTATCTTGACGAAATCAGGCGAGGAGATTATGTTAGCAGCCCACGACAAAACGAAACGTCGCGTGGAAACGCGCGACACCGCAACAACGGTGGCTGCGCACTATCAAAACAATTATTCGAGATTTAGCGGAGGAAAAAAAATGGAATCAGGCATTCTCAATGCGCGGGACTGCGGTATGGCGCCGGGCTTCGGCTATGGCGAAACCAACCGGATCGCATTGCAGCGCGCGGTCGACGAGATGCGGAACGCGGGTGGCGGAACGATTTACATACCAACGGGCGTGTACGAGGTCGCCGGCGCAGTCAATGTGGAGATCAGCACGGCGGCAAGCGCTACGGGTACGGTCCGCATCAGTGGCGGGGGAAGCGCTACCCTCGTGCAGTCAGTCGAGAGTGACTTGTTCGCAGTGACCGACGCGCAGGACGACAGTTCCGTGGGCCACGTCCTGTTCGAAGGACTGGTTTTCCAGGGAGCGTTCCCGGCGACGACTTAAGGGAAACGCCCCGTCAGGTGCACTCATTCCCAAAAGCCTGAAATGCAAAAGCAAAAACGATTTGCTGTTCCTCAAAAAGGTCAAACCGAAGAAAGCAGTGTGAACTAAATGTCAAACGGAAACGTCCCGGTCACTGGCAACCATCCTGCGGTTGAGTTTCAGCCGTCGGAAACGAGTAGCGTATGGCACACGGATCAGGAATTCACCGATAGCAGCGGGAACTCGAACATGGCCCGAACCTATAATGCGCAGTACGATACGAACATCTCCAAGTGGAAAACCCTCACGACTGGCGTCTCCCAAGCCTACGCAACCGTTCAGAATCCCGACGGCTCGATTCACTACTACTCAAACTATAATCCAGATACAAGCATGTTCGAGTCGACGTGGACGGACTGGTTTGGTAGCGGAAACAACGCCGTGTACAACGGCGCTGACTTCGGCATGGACCCCGCCATAGACAACACTGCGGCTCTGAATAACGCGATCACGGCGGTGATGAACGCTGGCGGCGGCGAGCTTCGGATACCTCCTGGCACCTATCCGATATCGGGTATCATCGACCTGTCGTTCGCCGGCATACCTGGGAACGACCAGGGCATAATCATCCGCGGCGTTAGCGGTAAGGCCGAAATACTCCAAAGCACGATTACTTCTGATGTATTTTTAGTCTCCGGCCACGGCAGCGGTCGAGGCTTTCGCTTCGAAGATCTGCGCATCACCTATGCCACCCCTAATGATCCCCAAACCACTCTCGCCGCGGCAGTCCGAGTCGTCAACAGTCAAAACTGGAGTTGACCCGGTTCCGTGGACACTATCGCTTTGGCGGAGAAGGGTCCACCCATGGCCAGGAAGCGCCCCCGATCCTACCCTTTGGAATTCCGGCAGAAGATTATCGAGCTCGCCCGGAGCTGGGCGCCGCGTCAGACTCTGGCGCCGGAGTTCAACTTGCTGCGCAAACAATCAGCAATTGGCTCAAGCAAGCCGATGTGGACGCTGGTCGCCGCGGCGACGGCATGACCACGAGGAACACGAAGAGCTTACTCGCCTCCGTAAGCGCGTATAATCGGCTCAAGACTCGAGCGCGACATACTGTCAAAAGCCGCGGCCTGGTTCGCTCGGGAGACCAATGCGATTCCGACCAAGTCTTCGGATTCGTGAAAGCGCACCAAGCCGTTTGCACCATTTCCACGCTGTGCCGCACGCTCGAGGTCTCTGCCCAGCGGCTACTACGCGTGGTTCAAGCGCCCGCCATCGGCGCGCCGACAAGCCGACGCCGCTCTCGGAGACGGGCTGGAGCGATTTATCGACACTCGCGGTCGACTTACGGCCGGCCGCGCATTCACGAGATCTCCGGGACGACGGCATCCTCGTCTAGCGACAAACGTGTCGCTCGCATGATGCGCGAACGAAGATTCATCGGGGCTTCGCCGGCGTAAGGGCTCTTTACGACCACCGTGCGTGATCTTGATGCGCGCCCGGCTCCGGATTTGGTCGACCGCAAGTTCGCAGCCGAAGCCCCGGACAAACTGTGGGTTGCCGACATCACCTACGTACCGACGCGAGCTGGCTTTCTCTTCGTGCCGATCGTGCTCGACGTATTACAGCCGGCGCGTCGTCGGTTGGGCGATGGCAACGCATCTTCGTACCGAGCTGGTTCTCGACGCACTCGACATGGCGATCTATCAGCGCCAGCCGAATAACGTCATCCATCATTCCGATCAAGGCGTGCAATACACTTCGATCGCCTTCGGCCTGCGCTGCAACGAGGCCGGCATTCGGCCCTCGATGGGATCAGTTGGCGATTGCTACGACAACGCGATGTGCGAGAGCTTTAACGCGACGCTCGAATGCGAGTTGCTCGACCGTCACCGTTTCAAGAATCCACGCGAAGCCGCGCTGGCGGTCTTCGACTTCATCGAGGGTTGGTATAATCCACACCGCCGCCACACTGCATCGGCAACATCTCACCCGCAGAGTTCGAGCGCCGGAGTCAAGCCGCCTGATGTCCAATCTCCAACTCTCCACGAAACCGGGCCAGCTTCATACTGGTCAGAGGCTGGATCTGCGCAACGCGAGTTGCTAGACGGTGTCGACAAAATTAAGGTACTCGACGGGCCATATCGAGGACAAACTGGATACGTGGTAAATGCGGTGTCAGACCCTGGGCCTGGCGTGCCTGCAGATCCGTATGTGGGCCGCAACTTCACATGTCAAGCCCCGAACGTCAATGCGACCGTGACGTCTCCGGTCGAGCCGGTGTATCCTCCGTCAGCGCAAGGAAAGGGGCTTGGAGCGGTGACGGTTGTTGTTGAAGTTACAATCGGTCCGACTGGCGCTGTTCAAAACGCGGTTATTTACAAGAGCTCAGGGAATGCCGATATCGATGCATCGGCAATTCACGCTGCTCAGCAGTCTACTTACTCACCCAAGCTTTTTCATTGTAAGCCCGTTACGGGCAAATTCCTATTTAGGGCGGACTTCCAGCCGGACTAGCCGCCCTGCGCCGAGCACGGGAGGGGCTCGTTTTGCGAGGTTTTGTCTCCTTGCCCCAAAAGTGACGATGGCCTCGTCAGCCCTTCAATGGACGATCTATCTCGACCCATGGAAGTTTTGGCTGAGGCGAGAACTAAGACGCATGAAAGATTTTGGCCGTCCAGCACTCGTACTCGGATTGCTAATCGCGTGGCTGTCGCCGGCGCAGGGCTACGCGACCGCGACAGGCACCCGGATGGCGCTGCCAGATTGTCTCGGCCGTCCTACCGTAGAGCCAACGGACGTCGTCTTGGCTTGCGCGGATGGCGGATTCATGATTAAGAACATCCACTGGACGGGCTGGGGCGGGTCGTTTGCCGCTGGGATGGGCACGGGGAGTTTGAACGACTGCACACCGAATTGTGCCAACGGGCACTTTCACAGTTATCCCATGTTACTCGTTGTGACCGGCAAAGAGCGGTGCACCGACGGTCGAGCAGCGTATGCGAAGGTCACGTATGCGTTTATTGGTAAGGCTCCGTTTTCTCAGAATGCTGGTGAGGCTACGCAACGCTTTCCGTGCAGGCCGATGCCCTAACGGGGCGTGGCATATTGCTTCGAATGTTAAGCGGACGCGACCACCTGTCCCGGTTTCTCCCAGGTCACGAATGGAAGAAGCTGCCCGAGTCGTGCAAGGCGCCGAACAAAGGCCGACGTTTGCGACCCAGGCCAAGACACTTCGTCCGGTTCTTCTGTGAACTGTGCGGCACCGAAGCAAAGAGCCATCGAAAATCGGCACGCTACTGTTCCATCGAGTGCCGTCGGCGCGCACACTGGGAACGAGACGCGACCCGCAGAGGCCGCCCGCGGCCGGCTGAGCGAGTCCGCGGCGCCGAAAGGCGTACGCTCGCGATCGAGAGGGGCATTCGACAATTCGGCAGCCGCGTTGAATACGAGGTCCACTTAGCGGAGAAGAAGCGGAAGGCAGCGACAGTCAAGGAGAGGTCGCGGGCGACCCTTTCGCCGCAGGAGGAATGGATGAACTACCATCGGAGCGGCCTAACGCGGCAGCCTAAATCGGAAATCATCCGGTACGCCCGCTTTTTTCGTCCGCAGACCGCTCGCTAGGATGGCCCCCAGAAGAGCCCGGGCGGAATATCTCGTTTTCTTGTTCCCAAATACGTCTAGGAACTAGAAAACAAGAAATCTTCACGTCGCGGCGTTGCCGTACCGATCCCTGTGATGACGTAGAGATACGGGTCGCCCCTCCGACCGCCTCCCGAGCGTATGACGGCGCCGTTCCTCACAAGCTCACGGAGCGCGGGCGCAAGGTCCTGTGTCCGACCGCCAACCTCCTCACGAATCGTCGGTTCATCTATGGGCTCTGGGCAGTCAGCCAGAAAATCGAGTATTGCCTTGCCTGCCGCGGTTCGGTCAGTGGCTCTCCTTAGACTGCCCAACGAAATTGTCCACGTCGCGGCATCGAGTGAAAGGATGGTTTCGGGAAGGTCGTCACCGTAGCGCTGTATGGTGCCGATTGTGCGATAGTTTTGCGTCTTGTGAAGGTAAACGAGCGTATCGACGCCGCCGAAAAGGGCGGTTGAACCAAGGGCGGCGTCCCCGGGATCGGCGCTCTGCGCCTTGGTTCCGTGGTGCGTGAACGCAACGTGAGCGCCGGATTCGCGAGCAAGCGCCATAATTGGGTCCATCTTGTTCGTCACGATGGCGTAGTCTTTAATATCGCGGACTCTGGTGAACTTTTGGAACGTATCGACGATTACTAGGACAGGCTTGTATTGTTCGATCGCGTTACGAAGCCACGATAGACCGTCGTCCGGCGTCCTCGCAAAATAGAAATACAAGGGTGCGTCCTCGGGCGTTCCCATCGCTTCGAAGTGCTTTCGAACCTCCGACTCCTTCTCTTCAAGCGCGAGATACAGCACCGCCCCTGAGACGACCGCATGACCTAAAAAGTCGTGATCGCAGGCAGTGGCGTGTGCGAGGTTCTGCACACTTGTTGACTTGCCAACTTTGGGTTTAGCCACCCACAGAGAAGAACCGCCACGTGGCAGCATGCCATCGACGAGCCAGTCAGTGCTGACTTCGGGCGCTTCGAGAAGCTCTTTCCAGGACCTGAAGCCCGCGGCACCGGCATTCCACCGGGCGTTGTTGGTAACGCCGTCAAATATTGCCATGTCTTCGACCGTTGGCCAACCGGTAGCGGCATTGAGAATGCCACGCAACTCGTGTTCGAGCTCTTCGCCGATATAGGGTGGGTCACATCGTCGCGCGTTAAGCGAACGAAGGCAATCTTCAATTTCTTCAACAGAGGTGCCAAGACGCCGCAAGCGGCCAGCGTAACGGGTCAGCGCGTCGTGACGTTGACCTGCCGGAATGCGCGCCGCAGCGTTGGCGTCAACGCCCGGGATCGGACGATGGCTTTGCGCCGGGTCTGTTGCGAGGATTGCCTGTAGCCAGGCGCCTGGGAGCTCGGCGAGACTGAATGGCGTCGGCAATATGTCCCACTCGTAGCGTCTACCGCTCGCGTGCAAACTTGGAGGCGCAATGATATAGCCGCCGCGAGCCTTTATGTCGATACCGGGAAACTGTTCCCCGAATGCGTTAGAGCGCGATCGGATCGCGGCGCCGGCCGGTGCTAGGAAGAGGTCGTGAGTACCACCGCCGCCCGTAAGCGCACGCGCGGTACGATACGCGCCAAGGCGCTCCCGAAGCCTCTGCAATGACTGCAGGCCGCCACGCTTGAGGTCAGCGTCAATAGCGACGAGTGGTTCACAGGCGATTGCTACGTTTGCGTTTGGCCATTGAGACCACCAATCAGTAATGATCGCTCGGTCTGAAGTGGCGTCGGAGCATCCGTGCCGCGTCCGAGGGTGCTTTCCCGGCTTCGAGCATTGCCGATTGCCGCACGCGCACGAGCCGTCCGGCAGTATTTCGTAGCATGGAAAAACACGAAGGCCTAGCCGCTCTGGATAAGCGAGCGTCGCTTTGAGCATCATGGGCGCAGTCATCCTAGAGCCTCGCGAGCTATCGCAAGTGCGAGTTCAAAGGCATCTGGGTTTGCGAGCGGAATTCGCACGTGGGTTCCAGACTCAACCCTGATGACCGCAACCTTCAGCGCATCGCCAAACGGCCGCAAACTATCGGCGCATCCTGCAGTCTGTGCGGCTACGTCAAACTCGGCCGGCGTACACTGGCGAATGAACAATCTGACGCGAGGATTTTCCGCGAAGAAGGCCCGGTCGCGCTGAAACGCGTACTGGTCTGAATCACTGGCGGGCCCCCGTATGATACGGCGGGGGCCCATTTACGTTGAGCCTTCTCGGCTAATTGCCTCGGCTTCGCGTGCGGCGATCCATTCGTGCAACGCCGCCGCCGGTATAAGTCTGCGGCGCCCGCTTTGAATAGTTCGAAGGCGGCCAGCCGCGACTTCAACCTTAATCCTCGAGAGTCCGAGCCCGGTTAGCCTTGGCAGGTCCGAGATGGAGTACAGCAATGGCGCCTGTAGGGTCGTATCTGAGCTTTTCATGGCTTATATGATAGCCAGGTGACCGACTATGGCCTAGCGAAATCTATAGTCGATGGCAAAATCGACGAGGGCCAAGGTAAGGCCGGTCCAGCACCGAGATCCGGCCCTGGGCGGCCTACCGTACTATGCTGATAACGCGCCCTCGCCGATTATGCGCGAATTCGCCTGCGTCGCTCTAGCGGCCAGGCTCACGGTGGGCGAGATAGCTCGACGGCTGAACGACCGGGATGGAACCGTGTTAACGACTCGGAACGTGGCTGTCCACTTTTTAGAGTCGGTAAAGCCTCGATCGAGCACCATCGAGGCATATGCCGACGTCCTCGGCGTCACCCAGGCCCACCTTATGGGCCTTGGGGTCCCCCCGTTTGACGACGCAATTCTATCCGGGGGCTGGCAACGCGCCTATCGGGCATTATTGCTACGTGCCTACGAGTTCCAGAATGGAACCGTTGAACGGGTTGCAACTTGGATACAAAAGGCCGGCGGCGTGGAGCGCGGGGCGGTCGGGGCCGTCGTCATCCTGGCGGAGGAGCGCGAGCGTCACAGATTAGTTGATCCTGTGGCTTTGCACAGTCCCGACTTCGCGCAACGCTTTGGACAGCCGCTCACAGCGTTCGCAGCAGCTCTGCTTCCTGACGTTGACCTCTTTGATGCTGCGCGGAAGCCGCCGACTCTCGACTTGTAAGAGTGTGGATTTCGCTCGGCTGGCTATTCCAGGGTGATGCCGCGGCTGATTCAGATGCTGTGATCGATTTTATCGTTAGGTTACTTCGCGGTCGAAATGTTGATACTACGGCGATGCAAGCTACTCTCGCGCGAGCGAAAGCGTACTTTGAAGAGGGCCTGAAGATTCCGGTCCCGACCGCCGCTTTAGCTATCGAGCCTCTTATAAACACCAAAAAGGAGCACTAAGCATGAGCATTTTCATCCGACCTTGCGCATCGTGCGCAAGGAAGGCAAGCACCGGACGAAAGGACCGACGCGGGCGTAAGGGCTGCGCTGATTGCAAGTGGCGAGCGGTGACACCACCAAAGCTCGGCCGTAAGACGCTCGGAGTGTTCGACACAAAAGAGAAAGCCGAATCGGCTCTGCGCAAGGCGCTTACCGACGCGGAAAACGGCATCGACCTTCCCCAGGGAAAGGTAACTTTTTCGGAAGTCGCAGACCGCTTTTTCAAGACGGTCGTCAATGACTTGGAGGCGATAACGGTCGAGCGCTATGCGGAGCACTGGCATCAGCACGTGAAGCCAGTCCTCGGTCAGATTCCTGTCACCAGATTGAAGGCAGCGCATTTGAGCGACCTTTATGTCCGGCTCCGTACTGAAAAGCCCCGCTACATTAAGAACGTGGACAACGCTTACGGCACTATGTGCGACAAGGTTCGCTTGGGCCGACCCCTCGGTCCGAACTCGGTTTTGCGCATTCATCGGTTCGTACATCGGCTGCTCAATTGGGCTTTGCGGCACGATCTTGTAGCTCGTAACGTCGCGGATGCGGTCGAAGCACCGAAGGCCGCTCCATCCCCAGCAAAGGCGCTCAGCCCCGATCAAGTTGCGGTACTGCTGGCAGCGGCTGAGGGTAAACAGACGGAACGTAAGCAAGCTGAGCGGAAACAACTGTATCCGTTCCTCGCGTTAGCGGTTGCGACCGGCATGCGTCGCGGAGAAATCGGTGCATTGACCTGGGACTCGATTGACTTCGATCGCGGAGTCGTCAACGTGCGGCAGGCCGTCGGCGAGGACCGCGCCGGCCATCGTTACATCAAGGGCACGAAGTCAAATCGCGAACGCACCGTTCCCCTTAACCCCCTTGCGATTTCGGCTCTACGTCGCCACCGCGCAAACCAGTCCGAAGAAAAGATGTTCCGCCGCGACGTGTACCAGGACCGCGACTTCGTGTTCGCGGATGAGCTCGGCGGAATGCTTGACCTTGACGCTGTTTCTAAGGCGTTTTCGGCCCTCGCCAGCGAGGCCGGGATCAAGGCGAAGGGGATTAGCTTGCATTCGTGCCGGCATTTCGGTGCAACCCAGGCTCTCGTCGCTGGAAACGACGTTCGGACAGTTGCGGCGCTACTGGGGCATGCAGACGCATCCGTGACGTTGCGAACGTACGCCCATGTGGTGCCCGGAGCGCAAGAGAAGGCCGTTGCGGGGATCGGGGATGCCATTGCCGCGGCCCAAGCCCGGCGCGCCGCAGGCGAGGTGTGAATGGCTCGGAAAGGGGAGCAAGGATTGTACCGCTGCACCGAAATTGCACCGCGTCCCGCGATTCTGGACGTACCAAGGGCAGGTCGCCTCGTCGAAAAGCCGCATAAAATCGAACGAATC